>NZ_CAAHFH010000002.1 GCF_900890705.1 Pontiella sulfatireligans
CCCTTCCACCCCTCCCCCAATCCAAAGGATTCCCCCATGGCGGATAAGCACAGTGCACCCGAATGCTCCTTCTGCGGAAAGAGCGAGAAAGAAGTCAAGCGACTGATTGCCGGCCCCGGCGTATTCATTTGCGATGAATGCGTGGGCCTGTGCGACGCCCTGCTTGGACACCAGACAGACGACCATCCGGAGGAGCCGACCTCCTCGCAGGAAATCGGCATGCTTGCCCCCCACGAGGTAAAGATGAAGCTCGACGAGTATGTCATAGGCCAAGACATGGCTAAAAAGGTGCTCGCCGTGGCTGTGCACAACCACTACAAACGAATGTTTGCAAAACTCGACGAAGACGGCGTTGAAATCGACAAGAGCAACGTCCTGCTCATCGGCCCCACCGGCAGCGGCAAAACCCTGCTGGCCAAAACGCTCGCGCGTTCCCTGAACGTTCCGTATGCCATCACCGACGCCACCACGGTCACCGAGGCCGGCTATGTGGGCGAAGACGTGGAAAACATTTTGCTGCAGCTGCTGCAGGCCGCCGACTACGACGTAGAGCGCGCCCAGCGCGGCATCATCTACATTGACGAAATCGACAAAATCGGCCGTCGCACCGACAACGCTTCACTCACCCGCGACGTTTCCGGCGAAGGCGTGCAGCAGGCGTTGCTGAAAATCATCGAAGGCACCGTCGCCCGCGTTCCCCCGAAGGGCGGACGCAAGCACCCACAGCAGGAATACCTGGAAATCGACACCTCCGACATTCTCTTTATCTGCGGTGGCGCATTTGTCGGCATCGAAGACATCATCAAGAGACGCGTCGACAAAAAATCGATCGGCTTCGGCACAACAGAAAAGACAGATCAGGAGCTCTCCCCCAACTTCGTCACCATGAACGTAGAGTCCGAAGACCTCTTGGGCTTTGGTCTGATCCCCGAATTCATCGGCCGCCTTCCGGTGGTTACGATGCTTCAGGAACTGACCGAAGAAGAGCTTGTGCATATCCTGACCGAGCCGAAAAACGCCATGGTCAAACAGTACAAAAAGCTGCTCGCCATGGACGGCGTCGAACTCGAATTCAAACCGGACGCCCTCAAGTCGCTGGCCAGCATGGCCATCAAGCGCAAGACCGGCGCCCGCGGGCTGCGTGCGATCATCGAACATCTCATGCTCGACGTAATGTACGAAATCCCGATGCGCGACGACGTCACCCACTGCACCATCACACGCGACATGGTCGAGCACGGCCTGCATCCGCTTGAAGGCTTAACGATCATCGAGCCCGAAAAGAAATCGGCATAGGCAGACGCACGGCCCCGCCTTGACTCATCACAACATTACCGCTCCTCCCACACGCATTTAAGCGGAGGGGGGAATTTCGCGGTCAACCGCTCTTTGCCACGCCTGTGCAAGCATGGTAACCCATGCGAAGTGCTGGGGCCAACTCAATGAAGCACCCCCGGGACGACGATTGTGACAAGGAGCTTGTTTGGAGTTTAGAAATTAGAACTTAGGATTTTTCCAATATGGATAACTTTTCCCCCGATATCCTATTCATGCGAATGGCGCTGCGCGAGGCCGAGGCCGCCGCCGCCGAAGGCGAGGTGCCCTGCGGTGCTGTCATCGTTCGCGACGGCGAAGTGCTCGGCAAAGCGCACAACCAAACCGAAACGCTCAACGACCCCACCGCCCACGCCGAAATCCTCGCCATCACCCAGGCCGCCCAGGCCGTCGGCAACTGGCGTCTCAACGGCGCGGTGATGTACGTCACCAAAGAGCCCTGTCCCATGTGCGCCGGCGCGCTCGTCCTCGCCCGCATTCAAAAAGTCGTCTGGGGCATGACCGACCCTGTCCGAGGCGGCGCCATCTCCAAATTCCAGATCCTCAACACCGCCGACCTCAACCACGCCGTCGAAATCGAAACCGGCTTGATGGAAGACGACTGCAAAGCCGTTATGCAGGACTTCTTTCAAAACATTCGCCAAGCGTCCAAAGACCGCAAACGGCATGCCCGTCAGGACGACACAGGGGTCGCCCCGCCACACGACAAATTCGATCGGTAAGTACGCCAGCCTGCGCGGTAAAGCGAAAAATGGCGGAGGAAGGGAGATTCGAACTCCCGAGACATTGCTGCCCACACGATTTCGAATCGCGCGCCTTCAACCACTCAGCCATTCCTCCGTTATCGCGGACCGGCAGCGCGAAGGCTGCCATTGCGAAAGAGCGGAAAAAGTAGATTTTAATCCCGCTGCGGGCAAGCCCTTTCTTACCTAGATTCAAATGCGAGGCGCCTCAGACCAAATGCGCGGCAGCATATGGGGCAAACCGCGGGCTAGAGCATTTAACGGTTGAGGGGGCGGTAGAGCCAGAGCTCAGCTGCGAAGCAGCGTGGATCCGGCTGTGGTTGCCGGATCTACGGGCTACGCTCTAAGTTCAGGCATTACTATCTATGGCATCTCAAACGTGACCTACTCCAGAGCATTTGCCAATGGGAACGCCGGACGGACGTTGCGGCGAATTCTCACACGAAGTCACAAAGCCACAGAGAAAACACCTTGGTGGCGTTGTGTCTTCAGTAAGCGAAGCGAGCGGGTGTGAAATATGTCCTATGATATTTTTTTTGCTGCCTGCTCTAGGTTGCGCGGATAAGGACGACGCCGTTGGGCTGAACGCGGGTGGCAAAGGTGTTCTCGAAAACACCGACATCTTTCTGGCGCCAAAGGTCGCGGATGGTTTTCGGACCCCGCAGGCCGGCCCCTTTCCAGTTCAGCTCAACAACGGCGGGTTCGGCATTGAGATTAAACAGCCCAACGGCCTTTCCTCCGTCGGCGAGGTCTTTGACGATGATCTCGTTGCCATCGGCGGCGCGGACCGATTTTCCGGACACGGCGACGGCATCCTGATGCACGTCCAGCACTTCGGCATTGGTCAGTAGGTTAAGCGTGAATGCGTCCAGCGTATCGATTGGGCAGCCGATCAGCAGCGGGCACGCCCAGAGGATCCAAAGGGAGATGTGGGCGTATTGCTCGTCTGCGGTCAGATTGGTTGGCGCGAGTTCTCCCTCGTGGCTAGTGCTCACATCGCCTACCACGAGCATGTCGGCATCGGGGAAATGTCCGGGGCCGCCGCGGACGCCTTCTTCGATCCAGGTGCGGTGCAACTCCCATTGCTCGCGCAAGTTCAGATGGGGGCCTTTCTGGTCCCACCGGTCCTTAAGGTCACCGGCCGTTCGCCAGCAGTTGACTTCCCGGCCGTAAAGTTCGGCATGCTCCAGCGGCGCCGTATTGGACAGCGAATAAACAATGTCGCGCCCGCAGCTTTTAAGAGCGTCCGCCATTCGCAGCGTGCTCTCCGGATCGTTGGGTTTCCAGTCATACTTTAAATAATCAATGCCCCATTCCGCCCATTGCGCCGCGTCGTTTTCGTCAAAGACATATGCCCCAACGCGCTGAAATGCTTTTTTCTCAGGCATTTTTGCGGGAGCCATGACTGCTGCATTCCACTGGCCGTTCGAGTCGTCGCTGGAGCCTCCGATGCGCCCGGCATAGGTTGTGATCCAGGGAGAGGAATAGATCCCTGTTTTCAAACCCATCGCGTGAATTTCATCGCACACCTTCCCGATATCAGAAAAGGCGGAGGGGTCGGGCTGGATGGCATTGTATTTTCCACCGCGCCGTCCCTGCCATGCGTCGTCGATGTTGACGTAGGACCAGCCGTGGTTGATCAATCCCTTGTCCACCATGGCACGGGCGGAAGCGAGCACCTTATCCTGATCCACGAGCACCTTCCAGCAGTTCCAGGAGTTCCACCCCATCGGGGGCGTCAGGCAAATCGTGCCGCCCACCACGACAGTGAATTTTTTTTCGGCTTCACCGTGCGCATTCTTCGCGCGCAGCACAACCGGATGCTCGCGATGGGAACGGTCGGCGATGGCGCCGCTGATGATGCCGGACGCCGCATTAAGTTGCAGGCCCTCCGGCAATCCCTCGGCCGAAAAATGGAGAGGGCGCTCCCCTGTGGCAGGAATGGTATAGAGGAAGGGCGAACCCATTCGTACACCAAACACCGACGCCCCGTTGATGCGAGGGAACAGCGGTTCCGGCGGAGTCAGAATATATTTCCCTGTTCCGCACTCCGGTTCATAGATTGTGTTGATTGCATTTGCCATAGCACCCACTTAACTTTGATAGCAAAGCATTTGATCCGCTGAGTGACTATATGTCTTTACGCAAAATACATACGCAATATGGTCATGCAAAGGTATGCGCCTCTTCCCCGACCCCATAGGCAAGCCAGCCAAAGCCTGATAATTTATCGGGCATGGATACGAATGAAAATAATGGGTTGGGGCGTGCTTCTTATACGGATGAAGAACGCCGGGAGTTGATGCAGGAGTTTCACGCATCGGTTTAACGCAGGAGGAAAAGCACCGAATCTTCCGGGCGATTGGATTAGTTGTTTTTCCTACATTCGTTGCTGATGACTTTCCGATGCACGGGACTGAGGTATCCGAAACCGCCAGCCTCACCATAAAAATTTACGTAGAACCCAATATCGCCGGTTATTACAGCATTACAATCGTGACTTGCCTATATGCACAAAGCACCAGAGCATCAGGGCGCAGCAAACCACTGATCTTTTACAACATCCACCTCCAGCCCTAAGGGAAGATTTTCGCTGGAGGTCCCAACGTGGAGAACAAATTTGCCCGCCTCCAGCTTCCAGGCATTCCGAGAGATGTCATAGAAGCAAAGATCATTCCGCCGCAGATTAATAAACGCAACGGACGTCTGTCCCGGCTCGACCTGAACTTGAGTAAAGCCGCGCAATTCCCGTGGAGGCTGCTCCACGCTGCAAATTAAATCTTCCGCATAGAGCTGTACCGTACACATGCCGGAAATCTTGCCGGTATTTTTTACCGCAACATTCACCGACCATCCATCTTCGACCGGTTCAACCATGCCCTCTTGCAGCTCAAATGTTGTCCTGCTGAGTCCGAAGCCGAAGGGATAGCGCTGAGCAATGCCCTTTTCAATAAACCATCGATGACCACATAACAGCCCTTCTTTATATTCTGCATCAAACCCATGAACCTGCGGCCGGTCGGAACCATAGTTTTTGGCAGGAAGCTCACCAACAAGAATACGCTTTGCTGGCCATTCCACGCCCGCCCCTGCAACCGGCCAATCCTCTACCGAATTCCCGAATACGCAGGGCAAACGGCCGACAAAATCGCCGTCACCGGTAAGCGCATCAACCACCGCGTACCCAAACGCCTGGCCGCCGTTCCAAACAACGGCAAACGCATCCACCACCTCGTCCCAACCCGTCGTATCCACGCTGGTACCGCACTGCAGCAGAACCACCAGCTGATCGGAGCGCGCCGCCAATGCCCGAATTTCATCCGCCTGTGCTCCGGGCAACTGCGTACTCGAAAGATCGGCACCTTCCCCGCCGACGCCATCCTTCGCACAATAAACCACAAGTCCCGCGCGCAGATCATCATCCGTCACATTCTCTACGGATTCACGGCAGGTCACTGCCTCCGCCCCCAACCGGGCCACAAACGCCTCCTTGATGCTCACGTTGCCAACGCCTTTATTCACCCGGCCGGATCCCGTGCCCATGATCACCTTGTCGGCCGCCGGCCCGCAAAGGAGTGCCGTTTTCATATCTAGAACCGGAAGAAGCGTACGATCATTCTTGAGCAACACAATACTTTGACGCGCCACCTTCCGAGCTACCGCTTTATTTTCCGCCGTATCTACTCCGCCCGCAGGCAACGCATCGCCCAGCAGACCAACCCGCAGATAAAGCCGCAGCACATGACCGGCCATCCGATCGAGATTCTCTTCCGCAATCGTCCCATCTTTCACCAGCTTCAGCAGGTTGCCTTCACCATAAGCGTATTTGCAGAACCCGGTCGTCATATCCAAACCGGCTCGCACCGAAGCTTCCGCCCGATAAGCCGATCGCCAGTCCGTGAGAATAACTCCATCGAATCCCACCTTGTCGCGCAGCAACGTCGTCAACAGATCATGATTTTCGGCAACGTGCGTTCCGGCATATAGATTATTGCCGGTCATCAGGCTCCACGCACCGGCACGACGAATCGCCTGCTCGAACGGGTAGGCGTAGATTTCGCGCAGTACGCGCTCGTCCATTTTTGCGGAGGTGTAGTGCCGATAGGTTTCGCACTCGTTCGCCACAAAATGTTTGAGGTTCGCCCCGACGCCATAACGTTGCAACCCGCGCACATATCCGACGGCCATTTCTGCCGTAAGATAAGGATCCTCACCAAGATATTCATAGTTCCGCCCGCCTCGCGGATCGCGCATCATGTTAATGCCGGGAGCCAACAGCACATGCTTTCCAAGCGCGCGCATTTCGCGTCCCATTACAGCGGCATATTCTTCTGCAAGTCCCCGATCCCAGCAGGCGGCCAGCGCCAAAGTACCGGGCAGCGCCGTTGTTCGTTCGATCGTATCGGCTCCGACCGTCACCACTTCACCATCGCCCGTATTCTGCCATTTCCCATGCGTCGAAGTAAATATTTTGGGGTCGCGCAACAAACGGATGCCCACCGGCCCGTCGGCCAGTATCAACGGCTGAATCCCCAAGCGTGGCACCCCGCCGGAAATAAATGCCCCGTAACAAATTTTAACCTTCTCTTCGATAGTCATCCGACCGAGCAGATCGGCCACCCGCGCGTCCTGGTCCAGCGCCGTATTGCGCCAGGGGTCCCCGTCCCCGGAAGCGGGCCCAACCAAGATTGCCAACAAAATACCAAGTCCGATTATATGTCTTTCACTCATTCTTTTCCCTTCTCCTGAATCATACTACGGTTATTGTTCAGCTTCCGGAATCGGCCATCGCCCCTGACAGCCTGATGGAAACTGCAAATAATGAATGCATTTCTATTCCTGTACTTCTTTAAAATATCCGGGGGATTCACCCCGTTTGTTCTTTCAGAAAGGAACTACTCAAAGCGTACTCTGACACGCTGCCCCTTTCGACAGTCAGGCTCATCAGCCGAACACCGATGACGCCAGAAACATCACGACCCAATTATTTATTATTTTCACTCTCTGTCCTAACCATGAACTGCAGCGCAGCAGACATTTCACACCAGAATGCTCGCTGTATTCGGCTCAGTAGTCACTCATCAAAATTTTGAACTCTGAAAAATTAAAATGCTGTCCGTCTGTCTTGCGCACCCGGACATATCTCCAGCGGCTGACGGGCATAATATCCGCGCACCAAGTGGTCTGAAAGGCGTACGGCGTGGCGTCTTGAAGTGCTATTACACTCCAGCTCACATTGTCATTACTGGCCTCAACAACAAAATTTTTCCGGGAATCGGGCTGATCCTCATTCTGCCGGCCGATGATTTCGATACGGCTAAGGGGATAGGTCTTCAGAAGATCAACTGTATAACATGGCGAAGAATCTCCGGAACCAGAGGCCCAAATCGTATTTATATCCAGATCGACGGCCCTTTCCGCACGAGTTGCCTCACTGTTCTCTGAACTGGAATACAGAATCGACCCCAGTGATACATTACGCTTCTCTTGCTGAGCGGGACGGGCAAGTGCATAGGTGTCAGGAATATTTGTATATGTACCAACAAGGCCGCTTCTGGCAACCACCCCTGCATCATACGACGTCCTATCATAGACAATACCGTTATCGGTTAGGAGCCCATATACATTTTCATACATTTCCGTTGGAACATTCGCTATCACGTTGTTTTCCGCCAGAATATTCTGACTCCCCTTATCAAAATAGATTCCGGCAACGGTATAATTACTGTTGGCATATGCATAGCGCTGAAACCCATTGATATAATTTTCGAAAAGACAGGATCCGGCACTCACATCCATTTGATTGCCTGTAGTATAAATTCCGCCACCATCGGAAAGCATCGCCAGTGCCCGCTCGATGCGGTTATATTCAATACGATTATCCTCTACCGGGGCATCATCATCCAACCCCCAACCCCAACCCCAGCTGACCGCTGAATAATTGACATTTGAGATGCTGTTGTGCGACACCGTATTGGAACGGCCACCGACGCCCCATATCGCCACAGCACCGTACATCTGCCGTCCAATATCTCTGAAATAATTCATGCTGATCTTATTCAAATCACAACTGTTCCCAATATTCGTGTAGAACATTGGCCTCCGTCCCTCGGAATAAATAGAGACAGCCCCATCTCCTATATCTACGAAGGCACAGCCTTCGATAACGGAACGGCATACCTTCTTGGAAAAATTTATCGCCGCTCCTCCCAGCCGGTAGAAGCTGCACCGGTAAAATTCAACCGCCTCGGCGTTGTCTACGTCGATTGCAGCCGGGACGGTCGCCGTCTCGTTGTTCCCGGTATAAAACGTCCCCGCCTGCATATCGACAAAACCATTATTATCTATATCGCTATAAGTGGTGTCGGCAAAATGGATGCCTTCAAAAACAAGATTTCGAACGGGAGCCGAGCCCCCCTTAATCGCAACAATGGTCGGGATTCTTCCTGCCACAACCGGTAATGAAGATGGAGTTTCGCCCTCACGAGGCACATATAAAAAGGCGCCGCCGTTCCATGCTGCACGGATGAACTCCCCGCCCTGGTCTAGGTACGCACGATGGTTTTGTAACCAGAAAGATCCCTTAAACGCGTTGAAGTCCGGAACATCTGCCTTCCAGTATGTATTCAGGCTTCCATCTGTAACCGCTCCAGCGGAGGCGTTAACATATGTTCCGCGAGTGAACGTTGACGATCCCACCGAAACAGGAATTCCGTCACTGAAAAGCTGGATCTCGGAAATATAATCCCAAGGATTGATCGATGTTCCCTTGAGAACATATCTGACGTACCGGGCCTGATAAGTTCCGCTATTAATATCCAGCAAACTGTTACTACGAACGGTTCGCACCACGTTGCTTTTCACAAAACTCCAGACCGACCCGTTGGTTGATACCAACAGGTCGTAGTAACTATCGCGAGAAGCCCCATAGAACCAGGCAATTTGAGTCTGGTTAATTGTTTTGACGGAGCCAAGGTCAAGCGTAATAAACGCGTCTTTCACAGAAAGCGGGTTCCTGTCCGCCATATTGGATCGATCTGGTTCTGCCAGCTCCAAGTAGACATAGTCGCCGTTTGTTTTCACACCAGAAACATGAACAATATGAGACATCCATTTATCCAGCACCTGAATTTCAGGAAGTTCTGGTTTAGAAAAATCAATGTCCACCCATTCACTTTTCGGAACTTGGATATGATGCTCGTATTGAGGATCAAACCGGATATACAAGTTATCCGTATCAACGAAATACGCGCCCGATCGAACCGGATTGGTGTTTTCGAGACGCGCGAGACTGCAACGTTCCCCATTGATCCATAAATCCCTGTAGGGAAAGATAAAAGATTCATTGCTGAGATAAATGCTATCCTTCCATGGAGAAAACGACATATTCTTCAACACACCGCCGGAAATCACCGGACATTCGCCGTCTTTATTCTTCCAGATAACATTATATCCGTTTGCTCCGCTGTCCTGCTCACTAAACACAAGCGGAACAGATTGCTCATAACGCCCTCCAGCCAAGAGGACAACGATATCGCTTGCCATAAACGCATTTAAACTGCGCACCCTCGTCTTCGCTTCCTCAAGAGTTTGCAGCGGGAGCAGCCAGGAAACCCCGGAATTGGCATTATCTCCGGAGGGGGAAACATACAAGGTTGTCGAGGTATCGAAATTATCGGAAAGAAGCACTGTGGCACTTACGGCCAGTATACCTGAAAGTCCGAACAAAAACGCCAACATTAACACCGAATTCATATACGGCCCTTTTCTTCTAGGCACAATACACTCGGCCCGCCAGTTGTGGTCTGTAATGACTTTACTCATATTCGTCGCTCCTCTTCTTTCATACATTTTCCTTCTGAAAGATAACTGAAGGCTATCTATAGCCCAATAAGCTCAATGATGCTCACTGATGGCATAATAACTTCCGAGCACCAAACCATCGGCTGCACAATCGGATGGTTAGCCCCGGGCGGTCAGCGACCTAAAGAAATCCGATACAGCCCGGCTTGTTCGACATTCACCGCCCAAGCTCCCTCGCGAGCCTCTCCCACGCGACGAATCAATTGCTGATTCCATAGGGCGCAACGTTCTTCAAGCATCCAGTCGTGAGCCGTAGACGTCGCCTGATTATCTGCGACCTTGCCGAGAACAATTTCACAGTCATCGGCCAAACACCCCGGATTTTTCCGCATACAGATGAATGACCGCTGTGCCGACCGGTCTGCTGTGACCGCCACAGAAAGCGTCTTAGATTTTAATGAAATATTTTTCATTACCGCACCTCATTCAGTTGCAAGTCATCCAAATAAAAACGTCCCTGTCGGCCGTTCGCAATGATCCCGACCCAGCCTAACTTTTCAAATGCGCCGTCTTTGACCGGCAGGTCGTTGTATTCATTGCGTGATGCATCGGGCAGAATTACTGCGACATTGTATGTTGCGGCGTTGCCTGCACCGCCGCCGAATGTCAATTCCAGCAATACCCACTCGCCGAATGGCACCGTGCAGAGTTTCTTCCCGCAGGCGACCAATGCTCCATTCGCCTGGATCCCAATATCTGCACCAATCAAATAGCCCGCCCCCATATGCGAACGTGTTTGCACGCTGATCAGCGCCGGAGATGCGGGATCGTTCCAAATCTGCATCGACAACCGGTATCGCCCGGCAGTATAGGGGTTTGCAATCGTCATCATGGGAAAATAAGACGGAGCGTCAGCACCATCCTGAAAGAGAACACTCTTTGACCCAGACGCCGCACGCGCATCACTGATCCGGACCGTACAATCGCCTTTCTCCGCCGGCATCCAGCAGGTCATCGGATTCATCCCTGTATAATGATCCTCAAAATCATAATGGAATTCCTGCCATTCCGGATCAATGGTTTCAATGGGACGATACGTCAGCTGTGCCGGCAGCGAGGTCCATGCACTTCCTCCATACAGTCCTGCCTCAGAAAAATCATGAGGAATAAAACCGGATACCAGCGCCGCAGAACCGACTTTTAGGCGGAAGTCACGCCGATCCGGATTCACAAACCCTGGATCGGCAACCAGAGAGTGAACATCCTGTCCGGTCGCCTGCAATTCCTTAAACGAGAAACTCCGGTTATCCTTGCTCCGCTCTGACATCTGCGGGAAAAAACGAACGTCCCCCGAAGCGGTAGAGTTCCAATATAAATTGCTGTCAAAGGCGGAGAGGGGTGTCATCAGGAGCCCCTGCGTCATCAGATCGTGCGAAAGATAAACAATGTTATGCTCAAACACGTTGGTCTTGTATTGATCCAGCGGAACAGAGTCCTTTGTGGCTTTAACCCGCGAAATCCCAGTTTCACCGCAAAAGGCAAAAATATTGTTGCGGACGATATTCCGCTCCCCTTTGGCTTGGATACCAAAGCTGCTGATGTTGTAACAGAGATTGTTTTCAACAAGGATGTCCGAACTGCAGCCGTCGAGGTAAATTCCTTTTGAGTTGCAATGAGTCGGATGATGATACACATCATGAACCACATTCCCGCGGATCACGGTTCCTTTCTGATAGTAACCGGCCGTATAAATTCCTCCTCCATCCGAAAGAACCCCCTGCATCAGATGATGCACGTGATTATTTTCGATCAGATTGTCATGATGATACGTATTTCCTTCTCTCCGCCAGGTCCAGCCAACAGAAATTCCGGTATAGTCGAATTCGGAAATATCATTATGGGTGATCCGGCTCCCGGATGCCATGCCGATAAAAATTCCGACTGCACCGTGAAATGTGTGATTCAAATGATGAATAAAGCAGTTGTCCACCGTGTTGCTGTACGACAGCATCGCATCGGGAGTTCCGTCCGGGACAAAGCCGGAGGCACCGATATAAACACCGCCGCCAGCCATATCGTGAATATGGCATTGGCGAACAATATTGTATTGGCAGCCTGCGCGCAAAACCATGGCATGTGCACCCGCCAGAGCGATCTCGCAATTCTCGAACCGGGTGTTCCGCAGCTTGCGCCCAAAAATGGGAGTGCTGTCCACTTTCGGAAAAGCCTGCTGATTGCGGTACCGATCCTTATCCAAGCGCCAATCGCTGTAACGGAACGACAGCCCCTCGAATGCAAGATGTTCGACATCCTCTAGCTCGAGCAGGCGCTGAGCGACCGGAACAATGACTTCCGCGTTAGCCATGGCCTCTCCCGGCAGGGGGCGGTAAAGCAACTCACCCGCCGCCTTGTCGAGATACCACTCTCCAGGTGCATCGAAGGCCGCCTTGACGTTTTCGATAGAGTAACGCTCCTGCTGGTTGTCCCATTTACCAAACGGCCAGCCGGCAGGATTGCGCATATATACAATGCCCTGAGAGGGATCGATGCGGTCAATCCAGTGCACCGAAACAAGCCACGAGTGGTAGGAAACCACAAGTGCATCGGCGAGATCCGGCCAGTTCTGAAAATCTCCATCGCGATAGCGAAATTCTTTATTATATCTCAGATCCTTTCTGTCCAATGCGCCAAAGTTTGCCACCGGACGCGCGGGCCCAAAGCTCTTCAAATAACCCCTGTTCGGCGTGCGGGCTCTTTGCCGCCGTTCGCCGTTAATAAAAAGCTGGTAAAACTCCCGTCCATTCCCCATGGATGCCGCCCAAACGCCCGGCTCTTTTTCCCGCCAGCCGGCAACATGGATGCCGCCGCTAATCATCGCTTTACCGGAATGTTCCGCCCGGTAAATGACGGGAGCCTCCGCCGTACCGCTGTCTTCAGGGCCGAAAATCACCGGCTCTGTAATCTCATAGACGCCATCGGCAAATTGTACAGTAAGCGACTCAGACCATGCGCCGCTCTGTTTCGCGGTACGGATACGGTTCCGCGCTCCGGTCAAACTCGCCAATGGTTCGGACTTTGAGCCGGTATTATTATCGTCCCCATTGGGAGAAACAAAAAGGGTCCGACTGTCGGAACTGACATTCGCCTGACACCATGAGCATAGCATCAACGCACCGACCACCCTCGCAAAACGATTTTCCATAAAACCAAATTTAATCATGGTCACTCCTCTAACGCGGCTGCGCAGCAGAACCGCAGTTTAATAGGTTTACCAACGAATGAATGAAATCTACGAATGGGATGCCGAAAAAAGATTCGTAGGTTTTATAAATTCGCTGGTTAAACCTGCTCCGTCGGAGCGGATTAAGGGTGGCTCGCTAAGGAACGCAAAATGGATAGAAGTGAGAATGGAAGGAACTAATATCCCATCGCATAATAGATGAGTCATTTCTGATCGCTCCAAACCAGCGCGGCTCCGCCTTCAAGTACATTCACTCCATAAATAAAACTCCCCGCAGCAAGCTGCGGGGCATCTAATTTGTTCAAATTTCAATACGTTGCAATCAACGGGGCATTAAACCCAAGCCTACGCAATAAAATATTCCATTTCATCTGTCCGGAGACCCGGTTCCTGACCTCCGGACACAAGAACATTATTTTTGATTGACCCGCAAGCGGATGAATCCCTGTTCAGCATCCATCGGAATGGCGTTGGTGACCAGGTCGTAGCTCTCATCATACGCACCACTACTCATCACGCTGCCGGAATTTGTCCAACTGCCGCTAACGAGGTCATCATTGACTTCGACGATGTATTCAACCTCATTGGTGTCAATGAGCATGAGATGTATGACGTTGTAATAGTTCGTACCGCCCAACGAGGAGGTGCCAAAAAAAGCGGTGCCCATGTCGTCCGGGTCGCTCGGGTTGCCCCCGAACGCATACTCCTCTAGGTTGTCCACATTGTCTTCGTCGGGGTCTTCACCCATTTCGCCCACGGAATGATCATCCGCCCACAAGTCATAGCCAAGAAGTATCTCTCCGTAATCTTCAACCGAAAAGTTGTCGAACATGGTCACCGGAGTCGTGCCCTCTACATAGTTGGCACTGGTTAGCTTGCCGACATAGAAGCCGGTTCGGGTCATGTTTGCGGGATCCGGCAGATCGGCCGCAGTTACGGTGCAAGAGTTGGACACTGCGGTCGACGTTTCAAGGTTCACAACGCTCCACGTCAACTCGCTTACCGTCTTGTCATATTCAAAGGACATGCGAAACCAATCGTTCGTCCGGTCGTACCCGACCATGAAACTGTTTGTACTCAAAACCGCGTTGTTCGCGTAGGACCTCATCTGCATCATGCCTTTGTACGGATCAAGCCGCAGGCGGAAGCCGTCGGTCGCAACATCATCGCCGCTGGCCGTCTGAATCGGTATCCCCTTAAACTGATTACCCCAATACAAAATGGCGCAGGAGACGTCATTCGAATTCATAAGGGACTGGTTCGCATTGTTGAACTTTACATCCACGGAAAAACGAACGACCCGAGAGGTTAAACTGGTATAGTCAACCCCGGCTTCGATCTGTGCATATGGGAATTTACCGCTCGCCGCCACCGTTTCCCCGTCGATTTCTCGGTAATTAATATAGCGATAGTCCGCCGCTCTCAACCAGTTGGTGGCGCTCTCAATCGAGCTGTACTGTATCGGCGTATTGTAAAGTTGCGCATTGAGTCTACGTTCTCCCAAGTCGAGATTATCCGAAACCAGCACCGCGCCAAAACAACTTACAGCGTTTGCAACGAACACCAGAGCGGTCGCCCGCAACCATGCTTCACCTTTCATTCTTTTATTCATACTTCTCCTTATCATGAATTATATTTACCAACTTACCTCGCGTTCACTTCTCATCTGCCCTGCCTCAGGAATGCATACTGAACACCACCCCGATCGGTAATTAATAGATCATATAACCTTCATATTAGAAATGGCTGATATTGATCTCTTGATGGACGATATTGCACTGACA
Organism: Pontiella sulfatireligans; assembly: GCF_900890705.1. GTDB lineage: Bacteria > Verrucomicrobiota > Kiritimatiellia > Kiritimatiellales > Pontiellaceae > Pontiella > Pontiella sulfatireligans. The sequence goes on from NZ_CAAHFH010000002.1 coordinate 14,907, forward strand.
AGAAAAAAAGCGGCCCTGCAATTTTAGGCCGCGGGTTAAGTTGGTTCAGCGTGTGGCGCCATAAAAGGAAGGTTAAAACCGAGGCCACTATTCCTCAGTCTTTGAGAGAGAAACCTAATCAGATGGCCGCACCGTTTTTTCATAGATCTCGGGACTAACCCCGAAGGTGCGCTTAAAGACTCGGGAAAAATGGTATGGATCGGGAAAGCCGACGGCATCCGCGACCTGCTTAATCAACATGGTCGGGTTGGATAGCATCATGTCCGCAGCCCTCCTCATTTTTAGACGGACAAGCAACTTGTTCGGCGACTCCTCCCCATATTGTTTAAAAAGCCGGCACAGATATGTTTTGTCGAGATGGCAGTTTTGCGCAATCTGCTCAAGGCGCCATATGTCAGCGTAGTTCTGTTCGACATACTCGCGAACCCGCAAATATTTTTGCCACGCAGGAGAGCGCGATACCTTCTGCAAAACAGCCGACTCATCGACGTACAGAACGATCTGCTTTAATTGCAGAAGACAAATCTCGTGTCGATGACACCCCTCGTTACCGCCCATCCACAACAAGTTCCTAAACATGTTGTCGACGCGATAGGGATGCGTGACATGCAGCGGAGCTTTTGATATCCGGAGTGACTTGACTAGGTCAACCAACTTGTGGCCAGCAAAAACTACATAGTGCTTAATAAGAGGGTTGTCCGGATTGGAAATGATTTTATGAGGGATGCGCGGCCCGTAGAAAAAAATAGTTCCAGCATGCAACGGCTGTTCTTTTTCGTGCAGCATTAACGTCCCTTCCCCAGCCTCTATGTATTCAATCACATAGAATTTGAAGTCATTGCGCTCGACCCTATACTTCTCCCCGCAATGCTCGTAGCCGCCGCCGATCACCGTAGCCCCGCTGTCCTCTGGCGGAATCAAATTTATATCGTAATATTCCGCAATCCGATTGTCATAGTTGCACTCAAACGATTTTCTAGTCATTCTCGTAGTCCCTTCCCCGCATGCCGTCTGTCAAAACCTTCCGACCACCTCGATCATTTAAGCCTGAATTCAAGGTCGCCTGTAAATAAAAATGCCCAATTTGAAAACTGGGTGCTTCATGCAAGAATGAACCGTTCTTCAATTCACCACAAACGAGTAAAGGAACAATAGCATGGAGCAGAAGAAAGGCAACACCCCATCACGCAAGGGCAAGCACTTGAACAGGAACGAACGTATTATAATGGCTCTTCCGCCGAATCATTGGGCAATGCAGTTTCATTTCACCGCAGATGGACACGGATGAGCGCGGATATGGGGCGAATCCATAAAATGGCGGGCATTCTTGGCTCGGGATATCTTGATACGATAAATGCGGGCCTATTTAGATCGGGATGCATCTTTAATTTGCTTGTTTATCCGTGTCCATCTGCGTTCATCCGCGGTTATGAATCCCGGTTGAAACCCATATATGCTACGGACGAAGCTTATTTGTTTTCATAGCTGCTCCCGATTACTCCTGCAGATTAGCTCAAAATCAGTTTTCTTCGCTGGATTTCGCGATGACTCCATCCGTAATCCGTTTTTCAGCCAGCCAGGCCCTGACCTGGCCGGCCATGGCGGTGGCCCGTTCCGGGTGTCGGGACAGCAAATTTCTCTTTTCATTGGGATCCGCATCGATGTTGAACAGCTCCACCGGAATCCCCTGTCGGGAAAGCATTTTCCATTTGCCGGACCGCACGACTTCGGTGGCGTAGGGCTTGGGTTTCGGATAGTGCCGCTGGATTTGTTTATATAAATCCAACTGCCAGAAAACCGTCCCGCGCTGCGCCCAGTCCGGAGCGGCCCCGCCGGTCATGTGCGGCAGCAGGCTCGTTCCATCCACCGACAGATCCCCGGGCAGCGCAACACCCGCCACTTCGCAGAGGGTCGGCAGTAGATCTATCGTGCTTCCAAACGCGTCGGTTTCGCGACCCGCGGGAATTTTCCCGGGCCAGCGGACGAACATCGGCACGCGTGTTCCGCCATCGTGCAGGTCGGTTTTTCCGCCTTTCAGCTCGCCGATATTCCCTTCATACGCCGCTCCGTTGTCGCTGGTGAACAGCACCAGCGTGTTGGTGGCGAGGCCGAACTCATCAAGTTTGGCGAGGATCTGCCCCACCTTGGCATCCATGTGCCGCACCATGGAGCGGAAACAGTGCTGGTCTTCGCTAATGCCATCCGCCGCCGTTTCCGACCAATACGGTTCCGGTGCGGGCTCATAAGGCGCATGCGGAACCAGCCACCACAGGTTCAGGAAAAACGGCTTATTCGCCGCCGCGCATTCCTCGATCCTCTGAAGAGCGAAGTCCCCGTTGGCCTCGGTCAGATGTTTGGGATAATACGGATCATCGGCCCCGACCCGCTGATCATTGCGCAACAGAACGGTGCCGCCCTTCCGGTAGATCGTCCGTCCCTTGCCCATTGCTGTGCGCAGGGGCTGCTGCTCGATCTGGGTTTGATAGGTTTCAAAGCCGTGCTGGCGCGGGCCGGGCTGATCGGTCAACCGACGACCGCTCTCGTCGACGTGCAACCCGCCCAAATGCCATTTTCCGACATGGATCGTCGTATAGCCGGCATCCCGCAGCACCTCGGCGACCGTGGTTGCGGCTTCTGGGAGGAAGCCGTCGATATCGTTGAAGTGGCGGGTAATATTGAACCGCAGCGGATAGCGCCCGGTCAGAACCGAGGCGCGCGTGGGTGTGCATACCGCCGAGGCCGAATAGAAATGGGTAAACGTTGTTCCCTGCTTCGCCAGCCGGTCGAGATTCGGCGTTTGGACGGCGGTGCCGCCAAAGCAGGATAAGTCGCGATACCCTAAATCATCCGCCAGCATCAATAGGATATTCGGCTGCGCTTCCGGAGAGGCGGCAAGCCCCATCTGAACCGAAAGGAAGCCGAGTGCCACCAGCGATAGTATTCGTTTTTTCATGTTGGTTACGCCACTCCAACCAGCTCGCTGGCAGACGGTTTCCGGTGCGCTACTCTGGACATCGACCGGCGCTTCGGCCTTTTCAATGACGATGCCGCCGACCAAACGGCGGGCTTCAACCATCGCATCGGCACGAACCATGTATTCGCCCGCATCGAGGGTTTTCCGGCCACGCACCGACTCTTTTTCAATCGCCACAGCCAGCAGACGTTCCGCCAGCACTGCATCGGCTTTCTCCGCTTCCGTGCCGCCTGCCTGTAGTTTTTTGGCTTTCTTCAGAATCAGCCGACTCTGCATATCAACCACCTCACCAAGCGTTTCCGCAGCATCGGAGTCGAGACCTTCAAAATCCACGCCGCCGACCAGATGGTGTGCGGTGAGCAGATTTTCGTAGCAGTAGGCATAGTTGAACGGGTGGATGATGTGCGGCGCATGCGGCAGCGTGGGCGGCCACTGGCCATCGGAGTTGTAGCTGTTAGTGAGATGATACCAAATGCGTTCGGAGACCAATACCGGCAGATCGGCTTCGATCAAATTGAGTTTTTCGCGGATCAAATCCTGCCACGGGCGGAGCATGCGAGCCATCGGGGTTGAGGCCCAGGTGCTGGCGCGCGCGCCGTGCCATGCGGCATCGTCGTCCCAGGTGATCGGCTGCGTGTTCGGCGCTAATTTGCAGGCTTCGGCAAACGTGATGAATTCGCCACGCTCCTTCACGGCCGTGACCAGCGCGATGAGTTTTTCCTGCGCGTCCGGCACCTTTTCAAATACGCGATCGGGCTCATTTTGGTATTTGAGCCGGAACCAGCCGTTGGTTCCAATGTATTCCGCATCGTCAGCAAAAATCACAAGCGCACCTTCGCCCTGTCCCTCCCGGTCGCCGCTGTAGCGATCGATGGTTTTCAGATAGTCTTCGTGGGAATAGCCTTCCATACCCATGAAATAGCGGACCGCATACTGGCAAACACGGTCGGAGCGCAGAAACACCCGTAGCTCATCCTCCCCTAAATCGTGAACATGATTAAAGGGATAATGCAACGCATAGTCGTCCGCAGGCAGGTCGTATTTGAAATCGAAATTATAGAAGTTTTTCTCTTTGGTGGCTTCTTTCGCATAAATCTCCGGACGCTGCGGACCGCCGTTCGGACCGTTTTCGCAACGGCTGTAGGATTCAAAGTCGCCGGCGAGATATTTGTAGCCTGCATTTTTGATCATGCGGGGAACATAATCACGCCAACCGCATTCCGGATTCCAGAAACTTACCGGTCGCATGCCCAGCACTTCATCATAGATCCGATGCGAAAATTCCAGCGACCATGCACAGTCTTTTTCAGGAAAGTTCGGCAGCATCGGATGCGCGTACGGTGAACCCATGAATTCACAGGAGCCGTCCGCGATGGCTGCTTTCAGCTTTTCCACCACAGCGGGCGCATATTTCTCCATCATCTCAACCGTGTATCCGCTCGCCTCAAACACATACTTTGTGCCCGGGAACTGTTTCCGCATCGTGTCGATAGTCATTTCGTACGCTTCGCGGATAACAAATTCATAGTTGTCCGGCGTAAGATACGCGTAGTTCAGGTTTGCGTGATAGATCATTACATATTTCATATTTTCTCCTGCGTGAACATTTAACGGACTACGGCTGGCTTTCGTTTCGAATCCAAATCAGCCGGCAACCCAAATCATTGATGACTACATCTCCATGTATTCTTCTGAACATCGCCTTCAAAATCGATCTGGAACATGTGCCGGCCATGTGGAAAGAGCACTTCCTCAAACACCAGGTCGAGCATGCCCTTGTTGCGCGGCTTCCGGAGGACCCGGTCGCCGCAACGCAATACACATTGCACATTTTCACCAAACATGTCGGACTGGACATCCTCGAGTCACACCATGTAGAGCCCTTCCGAAACAACCTCGACCGGCCAGCCGGAAGGAACGGCGTCTTGATCCTTCTCTCATAAGTACAGAGTGGCGCGCATGGCTTTGACCCGGTCGGGCATCGTGGCCGCGGTTGTTTTTTCGCCGGAATCATTCAGCAGGTCGTACAACTCGTTTCCGTTCGCCGGCTTGTCGCGCTCTTCCCGCACAATGCAAAAACAACAGGAATCCTGATGCTTTCATTCGATTATTCCCCTTTGACCTTTTGAAGAATGATCTTGAGCGACTCGACTTTTTCCGGGAACCGATCAGCGCGGTTGTATTTTTCCTGAGGATCTTCTTGCAAGTGGTAGAGCTCGCCCGACATTCCGATTTTCTTCCACTCATAGGGGGTTGTAATCCAGTCCGTGATCCGCCCCGGCTCGATGTATTTCCACCCATCTTGAATAATCGTCAGTCCGCCGATCCCCGCCTCCACGAAAACCGCGCGCCCGTCCGGCTTCTTTCCGAGCAGCGCCCCGAGATGGCTTTCGCTGTCGCGGCACTCTCCCTCCGGAATCCTGACACCGAGCATGGCCGCAAACGATGCCGCAAAGTCCATCTGGACCACCAGCGCATCCGACGTCGTGCCAGCACCAATCATCTTCGGCCAGCGGACAAGAAACGGCACACGAGTTGCCCCTTCATAGCGGGAGGCCTTACCGCCGCGATAATCACCATTCGGCCGGTGGTCACCGACCTTTTCAACCGCCTGGTCCTGATAGCCGTCATCCAGAACCGGCCCGTTGTCGCCGGTGAAAATCACCAGTGTATCATCTGCCAGATTCAGCTCATCGAGTTTGTTCAGCAACTGCCCGACGCACCAGTCCAGTTGAACAATGGCATCCCCTCGCAACCCCATGGAACTCTGCCCACGGAATCGCGGATTAGGGCAGCGAGGGACATGAATATCGCCAGAGGCAAAATAGAGGAAGAAAGGTTCGTTCCTATACTGGTCAATAAAGGCACATGCTTTTTCGCTTAGCACATCAGCGATATTCTCGTCCTTCCACAGCGCACTTTTTCCGCCGCTCATATAGCCGATGCGGGAAATCCCGTTCACAATGGTCTGGTCGTGTCCATGCGACGGATGCTGTTTGAGCAGATCCGGCCGTTCACTGCCGATCGGATACTCACGCAGCGGTTCATCATAACTGACGCTCACCGGGTCGGCCGGATCCAGTTTGTAGATGCGGTGGTTGTCCAAAAAAACACAGGGAGTTCGATCCAATGTAGCCGGAATGATGAAGGAGCTGTCAAATCCGATTTCCAGCGGGCCGGGCTTAATATCTCCATTCCAGTCCAGATTTCCGTCACCAAGGCCGAGATGCCACTTGCCAACCACGCCGGTCGCATAACCGGCCCGCTTCATCACATCAGCCAGCGTGAATGTTCCCGGCTTGATCAACGCCGGAGCGTCTCCCTGCAGAATCTGCGCGCGGTCATTGCGGAATGAATACTCCCCCGTCAGCAGACTGTAACGCGAAGGCGTGCAGGTCGATGCGGCACAATGCCCGTTCGGAAACGAAAGGCCTTCTCTGGCAATGCGGTCAATATTCGGCGTTTTCACTCCGGTGGCACCTTGGCAGCTGATATCTCCATAGCCGACGTCATCGGTATAGATCAGCAGGATATTGGGCCGGGTCGAACTCGGCGAGCGACCTGCGCCGGCATGCAGTGCGAGTACGGCCCCGAATACGATCAATACAGTTATCAAGTTGGTTTGTTTCATCGATTGATCCCTTTGTTAATTGAAGAAAATATAGAGGCCGATCATCAGAACAATGAGGATGCCCCACGCCGTCCAGACTCCGGCACTGACTTTGCCGCTCGCGCGGTAGGTGTCGGCCAACGACGGCAGCGGACTGACCTCCCCCTCCGTCTGCGTCAACAGGGAAACAATGATCATGAAGAGGCAGAGCCCTGCAAAAATCAGGAAGGACAAAAACAGGAAGTGCGGCCAAGCCTCTTCAGAAGGCCAATGCATGAGATAGCATAAGCCGATGCCAAGACTGGCCACGGTTCCAAAGGTCAGCACCGCATTCGCACCCGTGGAAGTCGCGCGCTTCCACAGCACGCCAACCAGGAACACGGCACTCAGCGGGGGAGCCAGGAACCCCAAAATGGCCTGGAAAAGACTGAAGAGATCGAGCCCCTGCAGCTTCGCGATGCCCAGCCCGAGAAAAATGGAGATGAAGGAGCCGACCACCGTGACGATCCGTCCGATGTAAATGGTTTCTTTCGTACTCGCTTCGGGCCGGAAGCGCTTCTGATAGACATCCAACGTAAACACCGTGCCGAGCGCGTTGAGGGCCGAGGCAATGGTGCTTATCAGCGCGGCCATCAGCACGGTCATAATCAGCCCAATCAAACCATGGGGAAGCAATTCGCTCACCAGGGTCATGTAGGCTTCATCCGGGTTTCCTAGGTTTGGAAACAAGATCAGACAGATGACCCCCGGCAAAAAGAATATGAACATATCGAGAATTTTCAAATAGCCGCAGGTCGCCGTACCAAGCCGTCCGTGCTTCAGGCTTTTCGCGGCGAGCACCGACTGCACCATGGACTGGTCGGTGCACCAGAACCAGATGCCCAGCACGGGATAGCCGAGCAGAATCGCGTAAAACGGGTAATCCGGATTATCCGCCGGAAGAAACAGCTTCCAATATCCTTCCGGAACACCTTCATAGATGGCCGTCACTCCTCCGGCTTTGATCACACCGAACACCACGAGCGTCAATGATGCAATAATCAGCAACGACATCTGGAACACGTTGGTGTGCGCCACGGTTTTCAGCCCGCCGGTCAGGGTGAAGAAGGCCGATATCGCCACCAGCGCCGTAATGGATACCCACAGAGGCCAGTTCATGATCTGGGTGACAAGAATGCCGCCCGCGTAGAGCGTCATGCCCAGCCAGGAGACCAGAATGGTTACCAGTGAATACCACGCGAGCAACTCGCGCGAATGCTGGTTAAAACGTGTACCGATGAATTCCGGCAACGTGCTGGTTTTCGCCTGCAGGTAGTACGGCGCAAAAACAAACGCCAGCAGAAACAGGAAAACAAAGGCATACCACGAAAAGTTGGCCGCCACGATCCCGGTGGTGTAGCCGATGCTGCAGGAAGCGATCAGCATCGAGGGCCCTACATTGGTTCCCCACATTGTCAAACCGATGCTGGTGGCCCCCAGTGAATGCTGCGCAAGAAACAGATTTTCGTTGTGTTTCTGCCGATAACTTACCCAAGAGCCAATCCCGATAAGCACGATCAGATAAATACCCATCACCAGAAAGTCGATGCCGTTCAAAAGTTTATAGATTTCCACGTTTCAGATCCTTCCATGGTTAAAAAATCACCCAGCCCAGAACTTAGTCAACGGCCAGTTTTTTGATGTCCTTGTACTCCGGTTCCAAGCCGGCCTGAGCCTTGATTTCCGGATACATGGTTTTATCAAACGGGGTAATCTGAATTGCGCCGGGCTGATGGAAGAACATACGCTCAACATTCGACGAGGCCGCCCAGTAGTTTTTATCGAAAGTGATCCCGCCGCTGTGCTCATCGAGATAGTAGCATTTGGTGGATACCTTGCCGGCCCACTCCGATTTATTGATCCCGGTAACATAGTTCCGTGAGATCAGGGTGCCGGGCATTTCAGAAAGGGTATAGATCCCTGCACCGTCGTTAAACAACTTCATGGGCTGATCAATCAGGTTCCAGCGAATCATGTTGTCCCGCATGGCATTCGGCTCCGCCGTCCAACCCCAGCCCACGCTGATTCCGCTGTAGGAAAGGTTTCTCAATTCATTGTGATCAATCTCGACCGCGGTCGGATAACCGCAGAGAAGACCAACGCTGCCGCCATACTCAAAGCCGACCGAATAGATATAGTTGTTGCGGATGCGGTCGCCGACACACCGATCGCGTTTGTCTGCCGGCTGATAGGGCGTATGAATCTCGACATCGGGGCCCGAGAGGCGCGCATGAGAGATGGCTGAACCGGAAATATCATAAAATACGTTGCCGACGACATCGTTGTTGAGCGATCCGTAGTGAATGTCGAGCCCGACCGCTCCGAGCTTCTTGAAAACATTCCTCTTAAACACCAGATTTTCCACACAGGCTGCATACACCGCTGCCGGCGGACGACCGACATACTGCACATCATCCTGCGTCGGCTCTATACTGTACTGACCGGCCTGCACGTTAAGATAACCCTGATGGCTCGGCAGCGTCCAGTTCGAGTGCATAAAGGTCAATCCTTCAAAACCAAGATGACGCACCGGCTCGTCCAGAGTTCCCTGAATCCGAAACAGGGTTTCGAGATTCGGAACAATCACTTCTGCACATGCCATGTTTTCGCCGTCTCGTGGAAGGTATGCACACACCCCTTCCTTCCGGCTCAGACTCCATTCGCCGGGCACATCGATAAACTCGCGTGCATTTTCATAATGGAACGCCTGCTCCGGCTTTCTCTTCGGATGCATGCGCTTAAAGACCAGATCCCGCTCCGGACTATTGACCGTCAACACAAAATCCGGCCCGGCCTTGGCGAACGATTCCAAACGCATTACGGCAATACTCCACTGCATTTGGATATAAATCTCGACTTCGTCAAAATTCCGCCATTCTTGCAGACTTCCGGCCGGAAGCAGTATCGTCCGGTTTTCATCATTCCAGCGGTTCACCCGGAGATAACCGGAATTCGGATGACGGGAGCGCGGCGCTCTTGTGCCGTTCACATAAAGCTGGCGGAAATCCAGGTCGCCCACCGGCGCTTCCCACATTGCGGTTCCGTTTTTTTTCCATCCCGTCAGCTGCCGGCCGCCGCTGATGACCGGAACCTCGCCGGAAAAAGCGCGGTACGTAACGGGATGTTGCTCGGTTCCGGAATCACGTGCGTCAAACACGACGGTTTGTTCTAATAGATAGGTTCCCCCCCGCAAGGTCACCACGGTTTCGCCCGGTATGCTCTTATCGATCAGGCGCACAGCCTGCTGAGCGCGCACGATGGTCTTGAAAGGGGCATCCCTTGTCCCCGCACTTTCGTCCGCTCCTTCGGGGCAAACATACAGTTCCATGCCTGACGCCAACTGCGCGGCAGCGGCACACACCCAAATTATAATCCAGTTCAGCTTCAATTTACTCTCCTTTTACAACGGTTACAGATTGTTTTCCGAAAGCATCGGCAGACGGCTCGTTGGTGATGTTCTTGAGGCCATCGACCTCGCCCGATTCCCCGACAACCGAAATCCCGGCATGGATCCATGCAGGGCAAATAAGATTCGCTGTCTGCCGCACTTCATAGCTGAGTCCGCTGTCGGGATCGGTTTTTTCCTGCGTGGATAACTACCTTCTTCATGTGCTATTTGCCTCGCGTTGACTTCTCATCTATTCTGCCTCGGAAAAGCATACTGAACACCGCTCCGATCGGTAACCAATAAATCATATAACCCTCATGTTAGAAATGGCTGATATTGATCTCTTGATGGACGATATTGTACTAATAAGGAAAAAAAGTGGCTTGGGGATTTTAGACCACGAGTTAAGCATGATTTTAACGTATGGCTCCATAAATTAAAGGACAGTAGACATTAAAAAGATGACGAAAAGGGGCTCTTCTCGGACGTGCGTTAGAGTCTCTTTCTCGGAGATCGATTCGGCAGATCGCAGATCGTCAAGTGAAGGTATTTTCTGTCGTGGCAGCCGCAGGCCTGAGGCACATCGCGCTTCGACCAGCCCATCACATACAACTCGCCATCCATTTCGCCGCGGGTCAGCACGGGCTTCCCCTGTTTCCTGGCTTCAGATTCCAGAACTTTAAATTTAGAGAGCCGCCCAACATTATCGCTGACGGGACAGCCATGGCTGAACATGCCGTGCCTCAGCGCAATGACACTCATGTTATCAAACATCCAAGAGATTTCCGCCCAGACGCCCAGCCCAATCGTTCAAATCATCAATGGCAAACAAACAACACGTTATAGCCCTTGCTCTTCAACTGCTTTGCCAACGCAGCCCCTGCGGTTGACACGGCCAGGGTGGTTAGAAAAAACTGCGTCGTGTCATGATGGCTACAATTGGGCTTAAAACAGGATCTTACATTACATACGAAACAATGGTTCCGAGACTACTTCCCATTCCCGGCATTGAATGCCATAACAGCCTCGAAGGCGGCTTTCTGGATGAGGGTTTTGGTGGCGTCGTCAAAGACGACTTTGGCGTCGCCGCCGTCTGGATCTTTCCCCTCGCCTTTTCCTTTGGGGTTGGTTTCGGTGACCGTGTTAAACGTGAACCCTTCGGTGCTTTTCTTGAAAAAGGAGGCATAGAACATATTGGCGGCGAGGAAGGCGGAAGTTTGATTCGGATGCATGTCATTAACGTAACGGAATTTCAGACCGGTTCCGTTTTGTTGGATATTTTTTATTCCCAGCGCGACGGGCACCACGCAATGCGGCTTGATGCGTTCGGTCAACTGCTGGATGGTTTTCATCTCCATCTCAGTTTGAGCTAATTCAAGCGGTTCGGTGACCGGCTCCTGATTCTGCGCATGGGGAGCCGTGACGTAGAGGATCACCTTGATGCCTTCCTGCTCGGCCAGCTTTGCCCATTTCTGCGCATATTCCGCGTAGCCCGCATCCACATCGGCTACGACATCCTTCCAGCTTTGCAGCACGAGGTAGTCCCACTTGACCCGCTCGTTGTTTTTGATGCGCTGGCTCAGCTTCTTCTGGTTCTTCACTGCACTTTTAAGATTCTTCTGGATGATCGACCAGCCCACGGGTTTGAGCCCCGTCTTTTCCCAATAGGTATTATAGAACGCTGGAGAGGTTCCCGCCGCCAGCATGGTCTCAATGGCGGAGGCTTTTTCCTCGACCTCGGGAATCGCAATGGTGTTGAGGCGAACCATAGTTTCGGAAAAATAGAGATCGTGATGCCGGAACATATCCTGCCCGCCGTAAACGATCCGCTCAACGTTCACCGTCAAATCAGGCTGCCCCTCCTCGAACACCTGCTTCACCAGCTGCGGCAGATCGTGCCGGAAGGTAAAGCTGTTGCCCATGAACAGCATATTGATCTCTTTGGCTTCCACCGTACCGAGCACAGTCAGCATCACCACAACCGTCGAAGCAACTCTCTTAAACCGCATATCCATCACCTTTTAAAATTCAACGCAAAGACACAAAGCCGCAAAGTTCAGCAGAGGAGGCTTTGCGGTTCTTGGCGTTCTCCGCGCCTTTGCGTTGAAGAAAAAGCGTCATTGGGCGGAGAACTTCACAAACAGCACGCCATGTGGGCTGAGCTTAACCGTCTGGCCAAAGGCTTTTTCGCCGCCTCCCCGAAGTCCGAGGACCGTATAATCAGCGCTGTCGAGGCCCAAGATTTCAGGAGTCAGCTCAAATTCGGACTTTTCATCAGACCGATTAAACACGCCGATCCAGCCCGTACCCGCAACGCCCTTCTTCTCAGCCTTCCAAGTTTCGAGTCTGTCCTTTTCAAGCATCAACGATCCCATCACGCCGTTCTGGTTGCAGGCGAGCATTTCAGGATCAGTGATGAGTAAAAGCGAAAAGTCGTCGAGCGTCGGCAGGTCGCCGCCCATCATCAACGGGGATGCGGCCAGCGCACGCATCGTGATGTAGGTTTTCATCTGCGGCTTCGTCAGCATGCACTGACGTTGCACGCCCTTGCCGGCCAGCGCGATGTCTCCCTTGTCCATTACCGTCTTTTTTGGATTGGTGCTCGGCGGTGACATGACCTGCAACTGGCCGAACGGAATCATATCCATATCGATCCAAAAGCCCGGTTGTTCCTTGCCCTGCCACTTGCGCCATGCATCAAAGCACTCGTCAATGTAATGCTGCTCGTCCCACACATCGTGCGTGACCCGCAGCATGTTGCCCTTGCGGAAAAGTTCGAGCGCATTCGGATCAACATCCCCGCCCGGCGAAAGACTCAGCACAATCGGCTTGCCGGTTTTTGCAATCGCCTTGGCAACGGCCTCGACTTCGTCCGGATGCGGCACAATGTCGTCGTATTTGATGAGATCAACGCCCAGATCAGCGATATGCTGGATCAGCCCGTCGTACCATTCCTGTGCGCCCGGCTTGGTCATATCGACGCCATAACAATAGGAGCACCACTTGCAATTTTCCTTCGGGTCGGTATTGGCGATATCACGCGCCGTATAGGGAGTGCCCTTGATCGGCAGGTTTTGCTCATAGGCCTTGCGCGGAATCCCGCGCATCAGGTGGACGCCGAATTTAAGCCCCAGCTCATGGGCGCGGTCGGCAATCGGCTTGAGCCCGTTCGGAAAATAAACTTCCGATGGCATAAAGTGACCATATTCATTGATGCGGATATCGTGCGCATGCTTTTCCGCCGGAAAGATCGTTCCTTCCTGCAACGCATATTCACCAAACCAGCCGTTATCGATTACAAAGAACTCATAGCCGTGCGGTTTGAGCTTCACCGCCATCGCTTCAAGATTGGCATAGGCCGCCTCTTCATGCAGATAAACGCCATAACTGTCAAAGCTGTTCCAGCCCATCGGCGGAGTCGGAGCCAGCAAGGCCTTTGGACGGTTCCCCATGCCCAGCGCGCTAATTGCGGCAAACATTAATACAAATGAGACAGTGCGAATCTTCATGATATTCCCCCAAGATGGTTGCGTAGTTTACTACTCATGTATACGCCGGAGCGAACCGCTTCTAAACAGCGTTCGTCATTAAAGGCGTACAATTCGGACAAACGACAGAACGGCATTCGAACCCTTGGACTGGAAAATAATGTCGTGCTCCATGCCCTGGGCGGAAAAGACCGCCTGATCAATAAAGAAGGTGGCGGTTTTCAGTTTTCCGGTATCCGTCCGTTTAAAGGTGCGAGTTACCGAGCCGCGCTTGGTGCGAACGCCGAGTTCAACCTCTCCCTTACCGATATCGAAATAGCTTACCTTGATCGCCACATCGGTTGGCTTTCCGCCGCACCAGCGGTCGTCAACCGCAAGGCCGATGCGTTTGCCGGAACGGGCGACATAATCATAGGTCATTCCCTCTTCCACCATCCACATTTTCACCGGATGTTCGATCCGCATGGCGGGTTTGGTTTCAAATCCTTCGGAGTCGCGCTGGTAGAGCCAGCGCTCAAAGTTTTTCACTGCCCCATGCTTACGGATTTGGCTTTCCCGCAACGCGCACCAGATATCGGGCGAATCCTCGACCGTACGGCCGAGGCTTTGCCCCACCCAGACCAGCTGCTCCGGCATCAACGAAAACTGATTATAGAGCACATAGTTGCAACGCATCTGCAGCAGGCGCAGGTTCGAGGTAAAGTAGCGGTAGGAAAAACTTTCGGTTGTGGTGCCGAAACGGCAGTCGCGTGCGGGCGTTGCCCACGCCTCTTCATATTCCTCATTTTCCTCGCCATGGAACGGATTGGTGCGCAACAGCTCCGCCGATTCGTCCATCCACAAATAACCGTTTTCATCCAGTGTCTGCCCGATCCCCTCGTCGGGAATATGATAGAGATACATTTCTACAAAGCCGCGCCGGATGCCAAAACCCTGCTCCAGCCCATATTGCGAAACACCGCCCATGAAGACCTTGTTTTCCACCCCTTTGAACGCACGCGCCCAGGCATCGAGCCGTTCAATCACATGAGGTACGGTGTCGGCATCTACGCCATGCGGTCCGATGCCCTCGTCGCCGTTGGAAGGAGAGGCGTACCCAACAAACGCACCCTTCAGCGGTTCCATCTGCGGGATGCCGCTTTGGCCCAGGGCCTCTATCAGCCGCATATAGCGACTGTGAAACTCAGGATGCGAAACTTCATAATTCACCATCTTCGAATCGGCCTTGTATTCCGTTCGAATGGGCACCCCCTTTTGTGCCATCCAATCCGGCGCAAAGGTGGTAGCCGAGCAGAGCAGCCGTAATACAACGGAATAGCCAAGCGCATCGGCCTCCTCAATCCGCTGACGGAGCGTCGCAAACTCATACTGCCCCTCCACCGGCTCGATCTGCTTCCATTTAATCCACAAAGCGATCGTCGGATTGACCGGCAGATTCAGCGGCTGGATCAGCTTGTCCAGCGACCGGTTTAGATTGGAGGTGCGCTGAATGGCCAGAAGTCCGTTCTCTGCGGGCTTTACGTCCGGAGGAAGCGACCAATCCCAACCGTCGGTCACATCGTCGGCTGCGCGCCATTCCTGCGGACGAATGTCCGAAAGCGGCACCTTTTTATATTCGGGCCAGTACGGATACGCTTTCGAGGGTGCCGCGCTCACAAAAAGCGCAAGCCCAACTCCAATGAGGACCAGCCAGCCCACTCCTTTTATTTTCCGATGATTCATAACTATATGTACGATCTAAAACTGTGATTCTACACAGCAGTCAATGACTAATACAACGTCAGCTAATGCCCGCATTTCACCACCCGCTTCGCTAGAGGCACGGAGACGGTGCGGATCAAATTCATTTGCCGCGAGAGAGCGCAAGAAACACAAAAGGAAACTGCTCTTCCATCCATTGGAATACCTATCTTGTTCATCCTGTAATCCCGTCAAAATTCATTCCAACCTTTGGAACCCAGAACCCCGGAGCTAAAACCCCCCGAGCAAAGCGACGGATAATTTACGAACCGTGCTGAAAGCATGGTTCAAATGACGTTTTAGACGGAGCGGTCGCTTCGGTTCAATAACACCAATACCGCAAGCTCCGTGTAGGTTTGGGTAGACAAGATGGTCTTGGCAAACGAAACATCGGAAACAACACTCTGCAAAGCAGCTTCCTTTACAGTAATTCCCGGTGCCCCGTTTTATCCGACCCAACTCGTTTCAAGCGCCCGGCTTCCTGTAATTTTTTTATGGCACGCGCAACGGTCCGAATATCCTTCTCCATTTGCGCGGCCATATCTTTCCGTGTGATGAATTTATTCTGCTGAACCAAAACCAATATCGCATCCGGCGTCTTCATCCCGCCAATATTTACAGGGGCGTTTACAGAGGCGATTACAGGGGCGTTTTTCAGCAAGGCATCCTCAATCGCTCCGAGCATAAATCCGATGAACCGTCCGTTATCGGTCAGGTGTATTTCTTGACCGGGAAGCGGGGTGCCTTTCATCGCATAAACCGAGGCGGTATTGCGTCCGACGGCGAAGGTTGCGTCCTGACCCTGTTCGAAGTTCTGATAAAAGATCAGCCCGTCCAGGACTCCTTCTGACGAACCAAACACAACCGAGGCACACAGGAGGAGTGTCCCCGCTACAACGTCCGCCCGACGATCAGTCTTTCGTCCAAGCGGTGATGGCCAAAATGAGCGGAATGACCTTGCTGTTTTTAGTTCTGATCTCAATCGAGACCACCCCGTCAGCTACATCATCGTTTTTCCAGTCCATGATCCAGATGAACCGATACGGCCGGCCACGCATCTCCGAAACCGTCGGGGTTACAATAACCGGCTTAGCCGCGTGGTTATTTTGCATGGGAACCCGCCGCCAATCATCCACATGCTCGCCCTGCACGACAGGAACCACCTCGACTCGTCCGCTCGCGTAGCGAATAACATAGTCCCATCCGGTCTCACCAAACAAACTCGTCTGCAGCCAGGTTGCGGCATGGGTAAAATAGAGCTTGCGGATTTTTTTATTCACCGAAATCACCACCGAATCCACGCCCAGCCCGGAGGAGGTGGAGCTCAACGCGATCACGGATTTCCCCCCGTTTTGATCCGGATCAATAATGTTAATCGGCACGCTATATTCCTTGCGCAACCCGTATTCAATGCCGAGCAAACAGTTGCCCGCATCGGCGTCGACCCAGCCGCCTTTGCCGTCACCCGCCGTCTCATCCGCGCAGCTTGCATTGCAAAACGGACGCAAATCGATCTGGAGCCAATCCTTCCCTTGGATTTCCGGAGCAAAGGGGAATAGCTTGACCGAAGAGAGCAGCGTCAGAACCGGATCGGTTATTTCGACAGCCAGCGCCCCTAATGAGGCTTTATCATACTGCATGGAGAGAAATGCGGCTTCGAGCCGCCCCGCAGCATCCGCGCCTTTCACGGTAATATACTGAGGCAGAGTTGACAGACACAGGGGCCCTTCCACCGGATTGCTCATTAGATCACAAGCAGAACCCGTCTCCTGCAGAAGATCCATCTGCACGGGAATAGTCTTTCCGTCCGGCACTTCGGCCCAGAGAAGCGCAGTGCTCTGTGTCGGCCCCTGATAGATAAAGCCCCAGATTTTCTCATCGCGCTGAAGCCGCTTATAAAAGGTCTTATCCCCCACATTCAGCTTGTGGAACGCTGCGGCGATCAGCGTGGGTTTCGGAACATGCATCTCGGGTTCCGGCCCCCACTCCATCAGATTGAAGTCATAATAGGCGCGGGAGGGCCACTTGGAATGCATCCGCTTGTTTCCGCGCATAAAGTAGAGGTAGGTCTGCGTAACGCCCTCGCTCTGATAAATACTCAAGAGCTTAACCATCGCCGCCGCGGCTCTGCGATATTCCGATTGTTTAGGAGAACGCACCTTCATCGGCGGCAGTTCCGGAAGATCCAAATCACGATAAAACGAGGCGGACCAGACCCCCCCTTCCGTCACACTTAAAGGACGTTCTTCCCCAAACTGGTTCATCAATTTTTTAAACTCATGAACCTCGTCAATATTCCCCATCACTTCGTCGAGATTTTTAAGGTATCGGTGAAAGGAGAGCTCATCACAATACTCCATCACATTGTTTTCTATAACCTCTCCGGAATCACCATCGAGGGTCGCCCAGTGCAATCCGCCACCACCGACAACAATCGCATCGGGATCATTCGCCTTGATAATCGGATAGGCCCGTTTACACAGCTCAATATATTCCGCCATACTGCCACGCCAGAAAAAATCATGATCCGGTTCGTTCCAAAGTTCCCAGCATTTCACCCGGTCTGCGGAATGGATGACGATGTCGCGAACGAAATCCTCCCACATCTTCCAATCGGAAGGAGGCGAAGACATCAGGAAATCCGATCCCCTGTCCTGCCCCGCTTCGCGGGCTGCCCAGCCGGGGGTTTTCTCCAAACAAACCATCATGCCGACATTAAATTTATCCGCCAGGTCGAATCCGGCGTCAAACCGGGAGTAATCGTAATCCCCCTGAGACTTTTCGATATCAAGCCAGCGGTGTTGCCCCACGAGGTCGTGCCCGCGGATATTGGAAATTCCCAGTTTCTGAAGAACGTCGAGTTCGTATTCCGTGCAGTCGGTATGAATTCCGTAAAAGCTGTCCAAATCCTTCTCCGTCAGGGTCATCTCGGGCGACAGGACGGCGAAAATCACAACATCTTTCCCGTACTCCCGACCTTGATACTCGTAGGTGTAGCGGATCTTCGCAGAACCGAACAGATTCGGAATCGGGAACGATTTTTTGATTCCGCCTTTTGCGCCCTTGGACAGCGTCAGGGGAGCATCATAGGAGGCCACGGTTGCTTCGTGAAAATTCTGAACAACTATTTTTCCGGGAAGAATCAGTTCCTGACCGGACTCATTCGAAACGGGAATTTTCACCTCAAGGGCTTCCCCTTTATAATACAATCCGTTCGGGTGGGACTGATAGCCCAGCTCAATTTTCAGCGGCCCCGACGACCGTTCTTTATTCGCCTCTTGCTTCGCAATCAAGACGTCTGAATCCAGCGGCTTTTCATACAGGGTTTGGATCTCTTCGGGAGTCAGCATCCGGTTCCATATCCCGACTTCATCATAAACTCCGGGAAAACTCTTCCCGTATTTTTGATAGGCATACTTAGCTCCGATGGTAATCGGGCGACTGGCATTCGGCGGCATTTTGTTCAGGACATCCTCGTCAAACTCAATCTCGTCAATCAGCTTCCCGTTGAAATAGAGCACTTTTTTCATAGTGCGCTGATCCCAGGAAAAAGCAATGTGGACCCAATCCTCTGTTTCAAGCAGCGGGACCGACGGAGCCATATTCTGTGATTTCGTTGCCAGACTGAATGTTCGAAAAAAAAGCCTGCCCCGCTCCAGCACAACTCCGTAATGAACCATGCAGATCAGCTCATAGCGCACGGAGCGATCCACCGCAAGCGGTTTAACCCAAAAGGAAACCGTCCCTTTTTCGTACGCAAAGTTTCCGGCAATCGGATAATCAACCGGAGAGAAATCATCAGCAGAATTGACCACCAATCCTTTTCCGTAGAGACCGTCGGCAATATGGATTTCCTGACCGGGAAGCGGGGTGCCTTTCATCGCATAAACCGAGGCGGTATTGCGTCCGACGGCGAAGGTTGCGTCCTGACCCTGTTCGAAGTTCTGATAAAAGGTCAGCCCGTCCAATACGCCCTCCGAGGATCCCAAAACCGACCCGGCGGCCAATAGCGCCATCGACCAAAATATGCGAATGTTCATCTTCATCTATTATTCCTTATTAATGACAATATACCCACTGACAAGTTTAACCGCATATCCACTTATCGGAGGGCAATCACTTTTAAATTTGTCTTTCCCCGAACCCCTTTTTTATCCTCAACCACAAACCAGCTCAACCTCATCTTAATTTAATCGCTTAAATGGAATCGCATCTCGCTTATTTCATTTTATCCCTTATGGTGCTTCGGTTGTGTAGCATATAATAATTTTCAAGAGAGGTTGGTGCGGTCATCATGGGTCATTATAGAAAAAATATTTGCGCGGTCTTTCTAACAACCTGTGCTGCGGGAATCCTTACAGCATCGGCAACGGACTATTATGTGTCCGCCCTAAATGGAAATGACACATCGAATGCAGGCAGCCTGAATTCACCTTTTAAAACCATTTCCAAAGCGGCGGCAGTGATGCCCTCCGGAAGCCGCTGCTTCATCCGAGAAGGAATCTATCGCGAAACCGTCACCGTACAGCAAGATCAACTCTATTTTGGCGCCTTTTCGAATGAGCAGGTGGTGGTGAGCGGCTGCGATCTGGTAACGACTCCCTGGATCTCCTATTCCGGGCAGATAGAACAAACCACACAAACCAACAAGGTTCTACAGCTGTTTGCCAACGGCCGGCGAATGAATCTGGCGCGCTATCCGAATGAAGATGCGGAACAGAACATGTTCTCGACTTATGAATGGGCGGCGTCAGAAACCATTGGGATCAGTAAGGGGGGGGCCGGGTTGGCTCAGGTGGTCTTTTCCGATATACCGAACCAACCCGTCGATTACTGGGTCGGAGGATATTACACCGGGAAAAACGGTCCGAACTCGTTCACCGCCGCTGTAGGAGATATTATCAGCTCATCGGAAACGTCGATTCAAATTGAAAACCTGGCATACTGGTCTCGAAACAACCTAGAGGCGGACTCGGGGATAGGCGAGGGATCCGGCTACATTATCAACCACATCAACGCACTCGACTCCGCCGGAGAATGGTACTGGAACAATTCGACTCTCTACTATTCCCCAGATCAAGGGATAAACCTTGCTCTGGCCGCAATCGAAGCGCGAACCCGTCTGCTGGGATTTGTCCTGGACTCTAAAAAAAACATCACCTTGGAAAACATCCAGTTCCATGCGGCATCCCTTTCCATGGAGGAAGCAACGGACTGCCTGCTCACCCGGTGTTCGTTCCGGTACCCGGCCCCTTGGAGCAACTATTCCTATTCAACAGGACATGATTACGGCGGACCCGACGATGGCTCCTGTGGAATTTTCGTCTCCGGGGAAAACAATCTGATTGCGAATGCCTATATTGCCCATAGCTGGGGATCCGGACTGCGTATAACCGGTACAAATAATGCAATCGAAGACTCCGTTATTGAAGATATCGACTGGTGCGGGCGGCGAATGAGCGGCGTGCAGCTGCTGGGAATAAGCAACCGGGTCACCGGGTGTACCATCCGCGAATGCGGTCGAGAAGGAATTGACGGAGGGCAAGCAAAAGTCGGATTTGAACAATATGGCCGGTATCATAAAGTTAAGTACAACCGAATTGAAAACATAGGCTATCTGGCAACCGACTGCGGCGGGTTTTACATCAACTTAAAAGGGCTCTACCCCGCTGATCTTGAAATTGCCTACAATGAGATCCTGCATAATCATGGTGGACTGTATGCTGGCGGGATTTACATGGATGACGGCACCGCCAACGTGTCGATTCACCACAATCTAATCATCGGTCCGCAACAACGCGGCATTGTCATGAACGATGGACAACGCTTAAACAGCGACAATGCGATCATCGCCAACAACACCATTTGGGATATGTCCCACTACGGCGTCAAAGCGGGAGGCATTTACGCCTATAACCCCACCAACATCTATGTCGCCAATAATCTGGTTGAGCCCAATCTGTTCCTGTTCAGCACGGTCATTCAGAGCAACAACGTGCTGAATCCATCGTCTGCCCAGTTTGCGGATGCAACCCGCGATGATTTCCACTTGATCCCCAACTCGATCTATGAAAATTCCGGCGTCGAAATACCCGGCATTACCGACGGATTCGGCGGGAGCGCCCCCGATCAGGGCGCCTATGAAACCGGCCAGGACTGGACGGCCGGATCGACCCAGACGATCCCTCCAGAACACACCGGTGTTGACACCGATGGCGACGGCGTCGCCGATATCATAGAAATCATTCTGGGCACGAACCCGGTCAATCCGGATTCAAACAGCGATGGAACGCCTGACAGCGTGGACTATCAGGACGCAGGCGCAGTAACCCTGCATCTGAACGCGCTCATAACAACCAATCTGAACCTTCAGTTCGAAACAAAAACCAACTGGTACCATTCCGTTCAATATACGGATGATTTGTTGAGTGAAACGTGGAATACGATTGCTTTCAATATTGCGGGATCCGGCGAAATCCGGCAGATCGACGTGAAGGCATCAACGCCGGGCCGGTTTTTCAGAATCAACTCTGGACTGCTTGCCAACGCGCAAGATCTCATTTTTTATGATGGATTTGACCACTACTCTCCGGCGCCGGCGAGTGGAACCCTTTTTAACAGCATAACCAGCAGTTGGATCGCCAATAGCAACCTCCGGCTTTACACAACAGAAGCGACTGAAACTGCGGCCGAGTCAGAACACTATTTTGTTCAATTCATGGGAGCAACGGGCGGAGGGAGCATGTCCTGCACCGTTCCGACCGACGCGGGATCCTCCTACGAAATTCGCGTCGCGCTTGCAATGGTGGCCGGTAGCCAGCCACCTCCTCAATTGCAGATCGACATCACCGGCTCTCAAGAACAAACCACCTCTGTAACCGCGCCGCCGGACCAGTGGCAATACGCGCTCTACACCTTTACCGCAACCGCCGCAGAAACCACCGTCACCTTTACCGAACCCAATATCAACACCGCAGCTCAAGCCGTCCGGCTTGACTCTGTCCGCATTTACAAAATGGCCAACTAGATAAATTTTGGCTTAATTTGGGCTCCTCGTATATTTTTATATAGGATGAGGGCTTTTCGCAGATTAAGGGTCTACAGCGAGTTTTTCAACGAATGCAGGAAAAGCAACGAATCAAATGGGTTGAAAACGTTGCCACATCTCTGAAAACGGGGATTAATCATGGAAAGAGCACTGGCCGGCGCACCTCATCGCAACGAGCCAACATACCGAAACATTCGTTGCTTTTCCTACATTCGTTGCCGATGGCTTTCCGATTCGCGGGACTGAGGTATCCGAAACCGCCAGCCTAACCATAAAAATTTACGTAGAACCAAAAAACCTGCATTTATCGGCGGCACAAACTCTCTCGGAACCCAGCGATTTTGCGAATTCCTCGTTAATCAGTCCAAGGGCTCCGGTTCGTAGTCGGACGGGTTTACCCAGCCGGTTTTTTTGGGGGTAAATTCACCGGCCATGAAGCGTTCGTAGAAATTCCAGCCGTGCGGCTGGGAATAACCGTAGGTATCGAACACGGCGCCGTTGCCGGACATGCGCGGGTCGGCCTGGGCCTTGAGCTGCGTTTCCATTCGCTCCTTCATTTCGCGCTTCAGCGTTCCGGCCTTTTCGCTCTGCGCCAGGTTGTCCATGCACTCGCGGTCGTTGGCAATATTGAACAGCTCTTCGGCCACCGTACGTTTGCCAAACGACATGTCCCAAAATTTGGTATCTTTGCCCTCCCGACGCATCGTCAGGATTTGGGTTTTGGTGGGCGATCCGTCGCAGTCGAGATAGCCCAGTTCCGGGTTGCCGGTCGGCCAGCGGTCGAGTTCATAGTTGTAGAGATACAGATGATCCTTGCCGACGATCCCGCGGATGGGGTAGCCGGCATTACCGGGGCGGCTGTAGTCGTGGCGTTCCTTTCCGATCAGCACAAAATCACGTTTTGAATTTACCTGCCCATCCTTTTCCGAATTAAAGATATCGGTCAGGCTGATGCCGGGCGACGTCGCCATGCCCGACGTTGCAAATGGAATGCCGGCCACATCGAGAAAGGTTGGCGCAAAGTCGATAAAGCTGACCATATCATCGACGGTGCGCCCCGGATTCCGGATCCCTTTCGGCCACATCACGGCCAACGGCATGTGGTTGGAAAACTCATATTCCTGCGCCTTGCAACGCGGGAACGGCATCCCGTTGTCGGCCGTCATTAAAACGATCGTGTTTTCCAGCAGACCGCGCTTTTCCAATGATCGGATCATCAGGCCGAGATGCTTATCGGCATGCTCGATTTCATAGGCATAGTCGAGCATGTCGTTGCGGATGATCTCGTTGTCCGGCCAAAAGTCCGGCACCTTGTCGATGGAGGCCGTCAGCTTTCCCGCCTTGGCTCCGCTGCCGTATTCATAGCGGCGGTGCGGCTCGCGCGCGCCATACCAGAAAAACCACGGTTGCCCTTCAGTGTTTTCCAGAAACGCATTAAAGTTAGCGGCATAATCCTCGCCGGACATCCCCTTGGCCGGCGGCTTTGCTTTGATGTCCACCCAAGAGGTTCCGATCATCTCGCGCTTTTGGCCGTCGATCATTCCGGGATTGCCCGGTCCCCAGCCTTTGCCGGTTTTTCCCGTTAAGTATCCGTTTTCTTTCAGCACCTCTGGAAAGGTCTTGAACTTCGCGGGAAAATTGACGACGTGGTTCGCCGCTTCTTCGAGCTGCCACGAATTCCGCCCGGTCAAAATGCTCGACCGCGACGGCGCGCATTTAGCATTCGGCGTGTAGGCATTGCGGAAAAGAATGCCCTCGTCCGCCAACCGATCAAACGCCGGCGTCTCCACCCAGTCGCAACCATACGCACCCATATGCATCCACGTTGCATCGTCCATGATGCAAAACAGAATATTCGGACGTTCCATTGCCTGTACACCCCCCGCGCAGATAGCGAGAGCTCCAATCAATACATTCTTCCAACCATTTCTCATATGTACTCCAGATTCAGTTTTTCGGGGATTCGGGTTCGCGCTGAGTCGGAACCAAAACCTTCAGGCGTTCCTTGATCTGTTCATATTCCGGGTTGTTCACCTGATTGTGCCACTCCATCGGATCATTCTGGTGGTCATACAGCTCTTCCGTTCCCTTTTCGGTGAAAACAATATAACTGTATCGCCCGTCATAAATCCGATGTCCGCCATAGTTGTAATCCGAAAGCGTCGGCGTATTCCACTGCATGTCCGGGTTGTGCAGCAACTTCACAAAACTGCGCCCGTCATTTTCAGGATTTTTCGGCAGGCCGCACAGATCGATCAGCGTTGGATACATATCAATCAGATTCACAACGCCATCACATCGTTTGTTCTTCGGCGTCACTCCCGGCACTTTAACCATCAGAGGCACGCGACAGGATTCCTGCCATAACATGGTTTTCCCGTATCGTTGCTTTTCGCCCAAATGCCAGCCGTGGTCGCCCCACAGCATGACGATGGTGTTGTTGGCATATTTACTCTGTTCCAATCCATCGAGCAGCACACCGACACAATCATCCAGAAACGTGATGGTCGCGAGGTAGGCCCGAACCGCCTCCTTATGCCGACCCGCTTTTTCCACCCGAAGCCAGGTTCCGTTCGGTTTAGCAGGTTTCCCGTATTTGTTAAGAATATCCTCAAGATCGTTGGGGATGGTTTTGTGCAGTTCGATCTCATCCAGCGGATACATATCGAAATACTTCTGCGGCACATACCAGGGCAGATGCGGTTTGGATAGGCCAATCGCCATGAAGAACGGCTTCTCGAAGTCCCGCGTGTTAAGCTGCTCCGCCGCCCATTCGGCCGTGATATAATCCTTCATCTTCGTTTCGTCATTGCCAACCGTTGAGCCCCAGTCAAAACCTTTCGCATGATAGGATGTATCACCGGGCTCAGCCGGCAAACCACAAACCGGCCGTTCCTTGCTAATGGGGCCGACACCCCCTTTATCCTGGACCCATTCATCAAAGGCCCATTGGCCCTGATCCCCCATCTCTTCGCCAGGCCAGGGATGGCGATGAAATATTTTTCCGCGCGAAAGGGCATGATAACCATGCGTGCTGAAATATTGAGGCAGCGTCAGCAGATCCTTCGCTTTCGGGGCGTTCCGCAGATTGGTCGTGTTTCCATACACGCCGGTTTTGTGCGGATACTTTCCCGTCAGCAGCGAAGATCTCGATGGACCACACACGGTAGACGACGCGTGTGCGTCAAACATCACCATCCCGCCCTCGGCATTAAACTTATCCAAACTCGGTGTCTGCACCTGTGGATTCCCGCCGAAGCAGCCGACCCAGTCGTTCAAATCGTCAATCGCGACAAACAACACATTCGGCTTTTCAGCCGCACCGGCCAGCCCGGCGACCAGCATCAATAGGACGGAAATATATTTCACTTTCATAAAAACTCCAGGCCTCCAAACCAACAACAAGATATTCGTCGCATCAAAAGGTTATGTCTACTTATACGATGCGAATCATGAAACCTAAACGGGAAGCTCAATCCATTTCGATGAGTAACTGAAGAAACCTGTGCGGTTGATCCATTGCAACCGCATTGGTAACAAACTCGAAAGCAGCATCTATTTCGGCGTCGCCGGTTTCAACACATCCATTTGTGGACCAAGTTCCAGTCACCAGGTTAGTCGTGGTTATCACCTGATAATCCAACCCGCGCAGACCGGCGTCGCTTCTGCGACGGTAGACATAGTCCAGCCCACTTCCAAAGGTTGGAAGCATGGCCGCAGAATCTCCATTCGTCGGACTGCCGCCGAGACCATATTCCAACAGGTTGTTGATTTCGTCAGCATCGGGATCGGCGGTATGATCAGCGGCCTCGTCGTACAGGCCGTGTTCGCCGGTCCATACCCGATAGCTGCCTTCGGCATCGTAGAGTTCAACAATCAGTTCGGGCGGCAGGCCGCCTTCCTTGCTCGTAAAGTCGCGGTCGCCGTTGATCTCGTTTTCGATGGCGAAGGAATAGGTGCCGCTGTTGGTGACGACGGCGGTGACGTCCCACTCGCACCACTTCCCGGAAACCGCATGGCTGCCGGCAATGATTTCGCCTAAGGTTGGGCGGGTGTTCCAGGTTACAGCAGTTTCGGCCCACGAACTGGCGGCTGGTCGAACTGTGGCGAGGTCCTCGAGATCGATGGAGTGAAGCCGCAGTTTTACGGAGGCGATTTTACCGGTGATGCTGCCGACCGAAAACTTCACGAGAATTGTTTTAGCATTTTCTCCAACATCGGAACGCAGGCGAACAAAACCCAGTGAGCCTTTATTTTGATCCGGATAGGCTTGAGCAATAAAGGTGTCGTCGGCAGCGGTGAATACATTCGTCAGAGCCGGCTCAACGACGGGCGGTTCCATGCGATTGAGTTCCAGCATATGAAAGACGGCACCTTCGATGCCGACGTTAACGAACTGGAGATTGGCGCTGTTCGAAATGACAGTCTCTGCCTCGATCCAATCGCCGCTATTGGCGTTGGTCACGGTCATGGCGGTTCCGCCACCCTGCCGGAATTCCCAATTGCCTGTTCCGCCGTCGAAGTAGACGACGCGGGCAGTCATCGCCTCGCCTACGGCAAAGACATTAGAGTTGACGGAAAAGTTCATGGTTCCGCCGGCGGGCAGGCTGCGCGCCCACGCGCCGTAGCGGATATTGATTGAACCGATGTTGACGACCTCAGTGGACGTGTCGCCGGGCAGGCGTTCCATCAGGAAATTGTAGTCGCCGGCATAGTTGTCGCCCGTGCCACGCAGCGCCACCCATGCGCCGGGCGTGGCTGAAGGTTCGGCGTGAAGGCCGAGATAGCGGTCGGCAAACTGCCAGGAGGCGTCATATTCAGGTTCGCCAAACAAACCACTAAACAGGGTGGAATAATGAAAGCCGGACATGGAGACGCCGCAGTGCAGATCGGAGAGCAGCCGCCAATAGTTCCACTGCACTTTCGGGAATGCGGTGGCCGGATATTTATCCAGATACTGGAACCAGCCGGCCATTTCGCAGAAGCCGCGCGTTTGCCCGGTCTTGCAGAATTCAAGGTAGCGAGAATAGCGCCAGTCCTGGTTGAATACCTGATTTTGCTCCATTGATGCACCGGTATGGAAAAAACCCAGCTGGCCAGACTCGAACAGCGCGCGGTTCGTTTCGAGAATCGAATCTTCAATGTTGCTGCGGATGTAGACAAAGGTGTGCGGCATGATTCGTTCGATGTGGGTGTCGACGATGGCGTTTTTATAATCAAGCACGATGGAAGCACTGTATTCCGGCCCCTGCTCCACGCCCGGCGGAACGAACCATTGCGACAGGTCGCGGTATTCAGTCGGCACGCTGGTGTGCTCGGTTCCGATCGGGTTGAAATTTTGGCGGACGCCGGAAATGATGGCGTGGTAGGCGTTGGTTTCCAGATAGGTGCCGTAGGCAGCGAGCAGGTTGCTGTAGGCCGAAACAAAGTTGGTATGCCAGAACATCGGAATGCCGATGGTGTCGAAGACCGACGTGTCCCATGTTGTATTGGTATGGTACGGCGCGATGTCGAAGAGCCAATCGGGTTTGTCGTTTCCATTGAGCTTGATGATCGCGTAGCGCCCGGTCTCCTGAATCTGCTTCAAACTTAAATCCAGCCCAGAAAAGTCATACGTTCCCTGCACCGGCTCCACATCCGCCCATTGCAGCGCCTGCCCCGTATGCGCATTATTGGCCTGGATGACGCGGACATAATCCGGGTCGAACCGCTCCGTCCTGGTTTGCAGATCGCATATGCCGACCTGCGAGGGTTCGGCCAAAGCGCCGAACGCCAGCCCAACCATGACCGTAACAACACATATAGGGGTCAGTCCGAACATAGCGTCAACTTTTCTTTGATTGCTCTCACGCCGGCATCTGATTCCTTCCTATACCGGGCTACTGCCCGGTGTATGTTTGAACGAGCACCCATATTAAGCCGATTGCAAAGCCATTCATCCCCAATAACACTTCGGCTCTTCACCCACCATGCAACTGCTTGTTTGACGGGATCAGACTGCTTCATGCCTTTCAAGTCACTTAAGGAAGTCTGTAATTCTGTGATTGCTTGACTCAGCAAACGCAATGCCTCCGATTCATCATGCCGTCTCATCCCCTCGTTTCGATAAGATTCCCGCTTGCGGCCTTGCACGGAAAGGTCGGCCCGCTCCATCAATTCATCCCGGAAGAGATCACCACCCAAATACCATCCGCGCCTTAATTCCTTCCATTCTTCCTCCAGCTTCTCCGATACCCCTCCTTCGAGAATCTCTGATGTCCGTATTTCCATGATCCCGGAATATATTCGGCGTTTTTCTTTACCGCTTCCAACCAGTCCATGAGCGGCAAACACACGGTCACTCTCAAGCCATTCAGGCAAAGGATCGTTTCCAACAAACCTAGGGAAACTACTCCAACCAAAGCGTTTCAACTTGGGATTCTTGGACGCCAACAAACATCCCCGAGCAGGATTCAGGTGGATATAGTCGCTCACCCTTCGGAAATAATCCTCGTTACCAGCATCCACAGGAATCGCTTTATAGCGGCCTTGGAACAAATGGCCACACAGATCATGACGCCTGTTGAAGCGCTGGGTATATGTGCCTTGGAACCATTTCATACCTGCAACCAAATTTGCCTCCGGCGTCTCCAGCAAGAGGTGATAGTGGTTAGGCATCAAAACATAACCATGGATGCGGAACCCGGTTCGTTCACAGACTTCTCCGAGAGCATCAAGAAACAAACGACGGTCATTATCGCCACGAAATATCAACTCCTTGCGATCACCACGACACATCACATGATAGACCGCCCCTGGATATTCAATTCGTACGCTTCTAGCCATGACCGTATAAAAATCCTTAAATTCATACCTCGTCAACTCATTTTGACACAGTGTTCGGACTGACCCCTATTCTGGCCCCTATTGAGCTATCGAGTTTTCTTCAATGATCAGCCTTATGAACTGGTTGGTTGTTCCGACGGTGGCAATGCGGTTGGAGACAAAGTCAAAATCGCCGGCAACCACGTTGGTTCCGATGACGGAATAGCCACCTCGTATCCAACCATTGGAAAGCAGGTTCTCGTTTAGTTCAAGGTAATAGTCCAATCCGCTGTTTGGATCGGATCGGACAGCGTGGATATAGTCAAAATCGACGCCCTCGTTTCCAAAGGTTGGAAGATGTCCCTGATGCAAGGGATTGGTTGGATCGCCGCCGAGTCCGTATTCGTAGAGGTTGGAGAGCAGATCCTGATCGTCATCGCCATCGGATCCTTCCACCAGGCCATATTGGTTCGACCATGAGGCATACGCCGACGTCTTGGTTGCCCACACCGTCGTGTAGCCGTTGGAGACATCATTGTAGTCGGCAAACAGAATGCTGGTTCCATTCGTCCAGCTCTCCTCCCAGTTTTCGGTCAGCATTCCGTCCTGCCCGTTGGCCCAGGCGATGAAGCCTCCGGAGACCAGGCTGGCGAAATCAGCGACGCGGTTGCCTTTCCACAAAAAGCGGCCTTCTCCAAAATTCATCTGCGCGGTATCGCCCATTCGCACGGCAGAAGCAAAGCCTCCCTCCACCTGGAGGGTTCCGCCAAACAAGTTGATGGTGGAGGCCCCCGGATCAGTGTCGCCCCAATCCATCTGAATCCCTCGGGTCATGATGGTGCCATCCGTCAGGTTTACGATTCCGTTCCCGGCACCCTTGCCGATTCGCAGGGGATTCCATATCCCATCGTCGATATGCAGATGGAGAACGCCGCCGTTCATGTTGAGTGTTCCGTCGCCGGTCAGCCCCACATTGAACAGATCGTTGGTGTTGCTGAAGGTTCCGCCGGAGATCGTGAGTTCCCCGCTGGCGGTTGCGTTGTTGCCGCCGAGCGAGGAAACTCCCTCGACCGTAATGCTGCCGGAATTGAGTTCACCAAGACCGAGCCGGGAGCCGAAGCGCCCGAACGTGAGGGTATTCCCCGCATCCACCGCACCGCCATTGACCACCAGCATTCCTATGCCAGCCGAATCTGCGTTGCCGACATCGATGCGGTTATCCACCATCAGATGGCCGCCGCTCGCCACCGTAACCGTGGCGGTACTGTTGTTGGAAACATCGAGATCAAAGGCATAGGCCGTGCTGTCCACCAGCAGATTGCCGCCGATCACCGTATGCTTCACGGCATCGGTTGACCGGGGAACCGGAATGGCATTGGTTCCGGCACTGCCGGCCCAGTTAGTGGCTGTGCGCCAAAGCCCGTCGCCGGAATGGTTCCAGAAATAGGGTTCCATCGCCACCGCATTCACGAAGTGCAGGTTGGTGACATATTCGTTGGATTGAAAATGGTCGGCGCTGACGAGCGGCTGCCCGCCGATGGTGACGTTGTCGAACGTCAGGTTGCGGATCCAGGCATTGGAAGATCCCCAGAGCACGTCCGGCTCGCCGAGTACGCTGGGCGCGACGATTTCAATATTCTGAAACAGCACACCATCGAGATCACCGGGGCCGCGCTGGCGCTCTTCGGGATCGGACCACGGTTCGACACCCTGCATAGCGATCATGAAATGCTGGAGCGTCGGGCGCGGGTCCTCGACGCGGATATTGCGAAAGACCACGTTCGATCCGCCGGTACCGCTCCCCTCCCCGCGCATATTGAACAGGCGCCCGCCAGACCAGTTGTTCCAGGAGGCGCGGGCATAGACCACATCGCAATCCTCCACCACAAGGTTGGGATTTGAGATGCCGCCAACCGGAGAGAGCACGAAGGCAGAGCCGTTGGCGTCGTTCCAATAGACCACGCGCCGAATACCGCGCCCGTTGACGTAGGTCGAGTCGTCCTGCGTGCGGATGAAGCAATCCTCGATCAGCCCGTTGCCGAACGGATTTATGCCGTCACCGTTGCCGCGCCAGGTAACGATTTTGGTCCAGCGGATGTCGGTGGGTGTTTCGGGCGCATAGCCATTGATGAGCATGAGTGAATGCATTGCCGAGTCGGTAATCGTAATCCCTTCAACCGTTGTGTTTTTTGCCCCGACGATATCGATCGGTTTATATTTCCAGTCGTCTTCGTCCGGCGCGGGCGGCGAGTCGTCGTCGGGATGGGGATAGCGTTCGCCAGAAAGGGTGCCATGGCCGAAGATGAGAATATCGTGGCCGTCGTTCCAGACCTTCTGATTATTCAGGGTTCCGTGGACGATGGCATCACCGGGAATATAGTAGTTCTTGTTGGCATGCACGTGGAAGTCGAGGCCAATATCGTGGACGCCGGGCAAGAAGTAGAGCGTATCCCATGGGCCCGTATCCGCCGGAACCACGCCCGGCTGAACGAGAAAGACGTTCGGATCGTTGATGGAGGGCTTGTTCTGAAGAAAGGGGTTGGCGAAGACCGTCAGCGTGTGGATTGGCGGGCCGACATATCCTTTTCCGGTGTCCTGATCATCCATCTGCCCATCGATATCGACCGTGAACAGTGCCGGATCGTCGATCACCACATAGGCCTTGCCTCCGATCACCTCGCACGAGCTGGCCTTGCGCTGCGGATGCACTACGGCGTTGGTGATCGGCGCGCCTCCGACCTTGGAAATCTCAATTTCAACAGGGACGGCGTTGGACATTTCAAAATTAATGTAGGTCTGGCTCCAGTCCTCCAGATGTTCAAAATAGTGATTGGTGCTGCCGCCCTGCTGACAGCGGGTAATAAAAGCAAAGGAGTCAAGCCAGTTGGTCGATCCGACCGTGCGCACTTTGAAGCTGTACTGCTCCGAAGGCGGAAGTCCCGGCACCGCGGGATAGACCTGCAGCCCAGCGTTCTCCGCGAACAGCGGCGAAGCCAGCAGCAACACCGCACTCGTTATGAGTGTCATAATTTTATTCAAAATTCGGTTCTTTTCTTAAAGCGGCTCTACAACAGAAATTTTAGGCAAAATGATTTGGAGCAAAATGATTACTGTGCGGGGTGTTATTTTTAATCATTTTGCTCATAATCATTTTGCAACCTCTCTTTCCAGATCGGGACTAATCGCCTCGGTTAGAATGGAAGGGATTAAGGCATAAGTGGCTGCACCTGATGGATACAGCCACTTCTATCACATTTTCGATGAATTGCAGTTTTATTGCCGCTCGATTTCCAGCTCGATGAACTGCTTATTCTTGCCGGTCATATCGTAGTTATTCGTAACCGTCAGATAGTCGTCGATGACCGGGCCATTAACCTGACTGACGTATCCGTTGGTGCCCGGGGTTCCATTCACCAGATCCGTGGTATCGATCAGCTGATAGAGTACGCTGCTGTCGTTGGCCAGCTTGGCGTGGACATAGCTAAACGTCGAGCCGTCGTTGGATAGGCCGGTCTGGCCGGTGTCCGCCGCATTGGTCGGATTGCCGTTGATGGCATATTCACCCAGATTGGAAAGTCCGTCGTCATCGTCGTCTCCCTCGGCGCCTTCCAGCAGGTTATACTGGAGCGCGAACGAATCGTAGCCGGCAGGCAGCGAGGTTGTGTCAAAGGCCCAGACCGTGGTGTAGCCGCCTAATGCATCGCCGAAATCCGCATACAGAATGCTGGTTCCATTGGTCCAGCTCGTGTCCCAGCTTTCGGTCAGCATGTTGGTCATTCCGTCAGACCAGATTACCAGTCCATTGGTCACGAAACCCGTCACATCGGCAATCCGATCGCCTTTCCAACGGAAGGTACCGCCTTCGATGTGAATTTTCGCATCGTCCTGAAGTTGAACCGCCGAACCAAACCCCCCTTCCACCTGCAACGTTCCGCCGAAGAGGTTGATGGTTTCAACACCCGCATCCGGAGCGGCCTGCCCCACAATCATGCCTCCGGTAAATATTTCTCCGCCATTCAGGTTAACCGTTCCGTTCCCGGATCCCGTTCCAACCCGGAGCGGGTTCCAGATACTATTGGCGATATCCAGCGTCAGCGTGCCGCCATTCATATTGAGCGTTCCGTTGCCGGTGAGCCCGACGAGAAACGTCTCGTGCTCATTGTCATAGGTTCCGTTAACGATGGATAGCGTCCCCGTGGAACCCGCGTTGTTTCCGCCAATGTAGGTTTTGTTCCCCACGGTAATATCGCCGTCAATAAGCTCGCAGATACCATTCCGGCCGGTACCGAATCGACCGAAATAGAGATCATTCACCACATTTACTGAACCGCCATCGACGGAAAGTACGCCCACACCTGTGGTGCCTGCGCTGCCCAAAACCATGGTGTTCGAAACGGTCAGGCTTCCGCCCGTGACTACCGAAACCGTGGCGGTGCTGTTGTGAGAAATTTCCATATCCAGCGCCTGCACTTGGGAAGGCACCGTTAAAACGCCACCGATGCTGTCATGCTTCGCAAGGTCGACCGAGGTCGGCACGGTGAGGATATCCCAGTTGTTGGATGTGGTATAGAGCCCGTCGCCACTAAGATTGTTGAATACATTGGTGGTCGGACCGTCCAGATCCGGCGGAAGTTGCGGCGGCGGAACAATAGTGGCCGTGTTGTAGGCCCAGACCGTCGAGAAACCAGGCACGGCATCGTTGTAATCCGCATAGAGAATGCTTTCTCCGTTGGTCCAGCTGTATTCCCAGGCACCCGTCAGCATATTGGTCATGCCGTTGGTCCAGGTAATGGAGCCGCCATCCACGAAATTGGTGATCGAGTCGAGCCGGTCGCCTTTCCATTGCAAAGCCCCGCCTTCAAAATGCATTTGAGCCGCATTGACCATTTCAACCGCACTGGCGTAGCCGCCCAGAACTTCCAGAGTACCGCCCAGCAGGTTAACGTCGCCACCGCCCGCGCCGCGGTCGATGTCGATTACCGTTGCCTTGATGGTACCGCCCGACAGATTGACCGTACCCGCTCCGCCCGCTTCACCAACCTGAAAGGCCGAATTAGTCGCAATCAACGTTCCTCCGCTCATCTCCAGTTTTCCGGGTGAGTTTCTGCCAATAACGGTATTTGCCAAACTTTCATAGGAGCCGCCGGTCATCGAAAAGAGATTCTCGACCGTGCTGGCAGCATTGTTGCCCAGCCACAGGGCGTTGGTAACGGTTAAACTGCCGGAATTGACCTCCAGCGTGCTCACTCCGGTGGAGGTTGCGCCGACAATTATGTTTCTTGCAACCCGAACCTCGCCGCCATCTACGCTGAATTTCCCTTTGGCTGCACCAAACGTACCGAATTTTAAATCCTGGGCAACATTCAATACACCGTTGCTAATGACCGACACGGAGGTTTCGTTATTGTGGGCAATCAGCAAATCTTTGACCACCGCCGCCCCATTGACCAACAACGGATTATCGGGCGTCTTCACATGTTTAACCACATCCGTGGCATCGGGAACCGGCAGAAGGGTCGTTCCCGTAGTATCCGCCCAGTTGGATGCCGTGCCCCACAAATGGTCGCCCGAGGCATCCCAGAAAAACTTATCAACGGCATGGCCGTTCATCGATGCAACCATCAGAGCCGCCAAACTCAGTATCATCGTATGTTTTTTCATCTTTTCTTCCTCCTTGGTTAATTAAATTTGCAGTAATCGACGAATAAACAGCATGCCGCCGCCCATCAAAGCAATCAGGCCCAGCGACGCCGGTTCCGGGATGGCTACGGCCCATACGGTGGTGTATCCGGCGTTGGCATCGTTGTAATCCGCATAGAGAACACTTGTGCCGTTCGTCCAGCTGGCATCCCAGTTGTCGGTCAACATGGCATCCATCCCGTTCTCCCAGCTCACGAAACCGCCGTCCACCAGATCGGTGAAACCATTGACTTGGTTCCCCTTCCAAATAAAAGTCCCCTCATCGAAGGCCATTTGTGCATCATCCTGCATGCCCACAGCGGCAGCGAAGGCGCCTTCCACCTGCAGGGTTCCGCCCAAGAGGTTGAGCGTGGCCGTTCCCGCAGCGTTCTGATCCATTAACATTCCGCCGGTTAAAATCGTCCCTCCATTGAGGTTGAGCGTGCCGTTCCCGGAACCGCTCCCGATTCTAAGGGCATTCCATACCACACCGGTATCTTCCTGCAGCTGGAGAACGCCGCCGTTCATGTTGAGCGTGCCTTCACCGCTCAGCCCCACATTGAAAATACCGCTCGTGTTGATGTAGTTTCCGCCGGAAATCGAGAGCTCGCCGGAGGCCGTCGCATTGTTTCCCCCAATGGTGCTAGTCCCTCCGACCGTAATGCTTCCTGAATTGAGTTCGCCGATCCCATGGCGGGATCCGAACCGTCCAAACGTCATGGTATTTCCCACATTTACCGCGCCACCATCCACCACCAGTTTCCCTGTGCCAGTGGTTCCCGCGTTGCCGACATCCATCCGGTCGCCGACGGTCAGGCTGCCGCCCGTTACGACCGAAATCGTGGCCGTACTGTTGTGCGATACATCCACGTCCGCCGCATAGGCCGCGCTGTCCACTGTTAGAACAACCCCTTTACTCGTATGCTTTGCCCAGTCGGAAGCCGTCGGAAGGCCGCCAATCCAGTTCGCCGGAGTAGACCAAAAACCGTCCCCGCCGCCGTTGTTGAACGTATTCGTCGTTGCAGCACCATTCATGGCCATAGCCATAAAACACACAACACCCCATCTCATCGCTCTTTTATACATGCTTCCCATTCTCCAGTAATTATTTTCCACTAGTATGGATACAATTAGGTATACGAGCGAAACAGAGCGATCTACACAGAGGAATGAAAAAAAACTAATCGAGGTTCTTTTCAACCACCTTAACGCGTGCAGGCAGGGGGTTGAGCTGCTCTTCCGATAATTGCCCGGGGGAGATGATCAGCTGCGTCAGATGCACAAAGCGCTTCAGCGGCCAGAGTTTGGTCATCGGAGTTCCGCGAATATCAAGGGTTTCGACGGCGGTATCAATTTCCTTCCAAAGCTCTTCGACCTCCGAGCCGCTCAAATCAAGCGTTCGCGGATTGAGGCCGATCAAAACGGATTTCTGAGTCGAGACCCTCCACAGTCCTTTTCCGCCCATGCGCAGGCGGCTTGCCACCGCGTCGTATTCAAACCAGCCGTCGGTCCAATCCGGGTTGATCAGCTGCAAATAGACCTCCAGAATTTCCGCCCGCTCTTCCAGATCGAACCGCTGCCGCTGGTCCTGAAGCAAGATGCTCAACATCAAGGGTTCATGAATGTGTACACGCTGCAGGATATCAACCACCTGCGGAGCCGACAGCTTTTCATCATCCACCTTGATCCCGGCATAAATGCGGGTCGTTTCACAAACGTCGTCCTTCCGATGCATCCCCCGCTCGATATAGGGCAGCGCCGCGTTGAACTGCTGGAGAATGAAATAGTGAACACCCAGTTCCCGGAGCAAAAACTCATTGGCGGGATCATTCTCCAGCGCGGCCAGCAAAATGGCTTCGGCCCGTTTCTGATCGCCATGAAACTGGTAGCGCTCGGCCAGCGCCGCAATCGACTCCGCATTTTTAAAACTCATTTTTTCGAGATCGCTCTGGCCGGCTTCGTAGAGCGCCAGCGTGTTTTCCGCAGCTCGCCGCGCCTCGCTCACTTTCCAGAACGATCCCACCGCTCCAGCCACGATGACCAGCACGGAACCAAAGAGAGTCAGGCAAAAGCGGCGGTTGCGGCGATAGAACAAGCTCAACTGCTTCAGCACCCGGGCGTTTTCGGCCTGCGTGGCAAATCCAGTTAGATAGCGATGAACCTCCGTGCGCAACGCATCAACCGAGCCGTAGCGTTGCGCGGGGTTGGTCGCCAGCGCCTTCATCACCACTGCGCTGAGGCTTTTGGGAATCTCCCGCTCCGGCGTCCGTTCGGTTGGCGAAACAATGGCACCGTCCTTTGTACGCTTCAGTATTTCCTCGTCATCGCCGGTGAGGGGCCTCAAGAGCGTCAGCAGCGAATAGAGGATGCAGCCCAGCCCGTAGATATCGGTTCGGGCATCCAACTCCATGTCTTCCGCCAGCTGTTCCGGCGCCATATAGCCAAGCGTCCCTTTAATCTGGCCGAACAAGTTCGTTGACCCCAGCAGATCGGGATTGAACAGCATGCGGTCCAGCTCCTGCAGATCGTCGCCGCCCAGCACCCGGCCCAGCCCCCAGTCGCATACCAGCACCTGGCCATATTCGCCGATCTGGACATTGGCCGGCTTTAGATCGAGATGCAAAACATGAAGCGAGTGGGCATACGAAACGGCATCGCACACCTTGATAAAAATTTGCAGCAGGGCTTCCAACGGATAGCGCGCCTGCATTTTTCGGTCTCCGGCATGAAGCTTTTCAATCAGCTCCCGCAACGAATCCCCTTGCTTCAGATCCATCGTAAAATAGGGCTGCCCCGGCGTTTTCACACCCACATCGTGGATCGTCATAATGTTGGGATGGTCGAGCAACGCAGTCAGCCAGGCCTCATGGATAAAGGGATCGCGCAAATCCTCCGGCGCATCATCGCGCAGCATCGCCATGGCCAACGGCCGCTTGGCGCGCGCGTCGTAGACCTTGAAGATCCGCTTCATGCCGCCCTCGGCAATCAGCTCGGCGGATTGGTAGCGCTGCGTCACCTGCGAAAGGCTATGCAATGATGGATTGATTTCCTTTTCACCCATCTCATCATACTTTTCCGCCATAAAGTACAGCGTTTCCAGCCGCTCCTCGGCCGAATCCCCTGCAAAGCGATCCTGTTCCGGTGTCTTTTTCATCAACCTTCCAACTGCTCCATCAGAGCATGGACTTCTTTAATGTAGCGCGCCTTGACGCGGTTCCGCAGCGTATAAACCGACGTCGTCTTCAGCTTCAGCTGCTTCGCGATCTCCTCCGTGGACTTCCCGTCCAAGCTCAACGCGAACACATTAACCGCTTCCCCCGAAAACACCTTGCACATGCGTTCCATCGCCAGGCCGGTCAAATAGATGATCCATTCCTTTTCGATCATCGCCTCCACCTCGGTCGCGGGGGTTTCGCGCAAGTGGTTCGCAATTTCCTGCTCCTTTGCCATTGCAGTGGATCGACGTTTTTCGCGGGCAAAATAATCCCACACCGCATTGCGCACCACCCGCGCCAGCCAGGTACGGAAACCAGACTGGCTCCGGTCATAGGTTTTGAGGCTCTTCCACAGTTTGATCAGAACCTCCTGCACCAAATCATGGAAATCGTCGGCATTGATGCTCATGCGGTGCAGCAGGTGGAAGATAAACTTTTCGTAATACTTCACGAACTCCGCCCACGCCTCTTCGTCGGTTGGATCCTTCGCCCGCATCAGCAGCGACTGCCGCGTTTTCTACTCTTCGCTCAAACTCTCTCCTTCACATCGATTGTAAGACCGTAACACACCGATCAATGATGCCATCTACATCCTTAATGGAAAAGGTTGCGCCAACCTGGATCAGATCCGATGTAGTGATGCCGGACCATTTTCCATTAATGCCCAACGCGTGCTCATCGAGTTCGGGAGTCGGGGTCAGGTCGTATGCGGGCGACAACTGCCACTGGTTGGCCGACGTCATCAGAAATGCGTGGTTGCGCACATGGTCATCGCGATTGCCGCTCAGCACATTGAAGACCATGCGCCGGAACATTTCTTCGACCTCGCGGTAGTCGCGCGTCAAAGCCGACACCACCCGCAGCAACTCTTCATAGCTCGCTCCGTAACGGACAGGCAACTTATGGGCCACACCGCTGAAGGAGTGCGTATGAAGCCTACTTCCTTCGCAACGGTCAAAGCGCTCAATCAAAAGATGGGCATACGAATGCCCCTCATCGTCCATTCCTTCCAGCAACCAGTGACGGGGCGTGCGGATTCCAGCCTCCCGGGCCTGACCGAGCATCACGGCCTCCTGTCGGCAAACCGTTTCTTTTCCCTGCGGCATGGCCACGCCCAAATCGAGCTTAAGCAGACAAGGGATACAGCCTTCCGGCAGGCGCTGCGAACCCACCACGATCCGTTTTTCCTCCGGGTTCCAGCCCACACAAAGCTTGGGATAGCGCCCGCCGGGATTAGAGCCCGCCTGCTGCATGATTTTCGAGCCGGGCAATCCCCCCTCGGCCATCTGCAAAATCTGTCGTGAAAAATGGACGGCCTTCTTGAGCGATCCGATTTCGTAGGCATCCTCCGACTCCGCCGGGTGATAGCTTAACGCCCCCAGTCCGCCTTCGCCAACAAGCGCTAACCGCTTCAGCATCGAAACCCGAACCGGATCAATCCCGGCCTCGCGCAAACGCCGGTCCATGATGGTTCGCCCCCAATAATCAGGCAATGAATCGGCACAGAGCCCAGGCAAGCCACCCTCGAACGGGCTCTTGACTTCAATGACACCAGACTGCAATGGAAGATAGAACGGCGACAGCTCCGTGCCCGAACGAAGAAATTGCTCGTCGTATTGGAACAACATCTTTCCAGTATCATCGTTCAACACACCAACCACGGCATCCAGGCATCGGACTTCCAGCCTCATGACTTCCTCGCCCGCTTGCGCTTTGGAGCAATCGAATCAAGCTCCTTCAAATCCCGCAGCGGTGGCGGCTGAAGCAGCAACTCCAAATCTCCCATGCGATTAAGCGCATGAACCACAGCGACAAAGCGCTCCAGCGAAATCTGGTTTTCCTGCTCAAACCGGCGATAGGTGCGCAACGAAATTCCGGCCCGCGCAGCCACCTCCTGCTGGGTCATGTTTTGCGACAACCGAACCTCCCGGCATCGCGCCACCAACTCACCCGTAACTTCAGAATTTGTCTTAAGTGCCCACATAATGTTCCTTAACCAATAAAACAGAACTTATATAACGCTATTTGGACATTAATAAAAGAAAAAACTTCGTACCATTAAGCGGGAGCGCAATTACACTTCTCCCACCCGAATGACACGCACAAATGAAATGACTGCCTCGACTTCCAAACCTCGGAAAACAATATCGTATTCCATGTTCTTGGCGGAAAAGACGGCGTTTTTCAGGAAGTACGTGGCGGTTTTCAGCTTGCCGGAACCCGTCAGCTTGATGGTGCGTTTTTGCCGACCGGCGCTCATCTGAACCTTGCCTTTTCCGATATCAAAGTAGGTAATCTTGATCGCCACATCGACGGGCTTTCCGCCACACCAGCGGTCATCGATGGCGAGGCCAATGCGCTTGCCGGAGCGGGCGATATAATCGTAGCTGCGGTTCTTTTCCACCATCCACATTTTGATGGGGTGTTCGATCTGGACGGCGGGTTCGGTTTCGAAGCCATCAGAGTCGCGCTGATAGAGCCAGCGCTCCCAGTTTTTGGCGGCGCCATATTTCCGCAGATAACTCTCGCGCATGAAACACCAGATATCCGGCGTATCCTCAACGGTGCGCCCCAACTCCAGCGCCACGAAGGGCAGCAGTTCGGGGACGATCGTATCCTTGTTGTGCACATAGGAACAGCGCATCTGCAACAGGCGCAGGTTGGCGCAGAAATAGCGATAGGCAAAACTGTCGGTGGTTTTACCGAAACGGAACCCGCGCTCAGCGGTCGCCCACGCTTCTTCATACTCCTCATTCACTTCGCCATGGAATGGATTCCGACGCAGCACCGGCGAGTTTTCATCGACGACCACATACCCGTTTTCATCAATCGTCTGGCCAATATTTTCATCCGGAAGCGTGTAGAGATACATCTCCACAAAGCCGCGCCGCACGCCGAAGCCCTTTTTAAAACCGTACTCGCTCGGCCCGCCCATGAACACCCGGTTTTCCAACCCCTGGAAAGCGAGCCCCCAGGCATCGAGCCGCTCAATCACATGCGGATCGCCGTCCGGCCCGATGCCCTCGTCGCCAAACGATGGCGAAGCATAGCCGACATACGCCGCCCGCAGCATCTGCGGGATGCCGCTCTTTCCGAACGACTCGATCAGCGCGATATAGCGCTTGTGGAATTCGGGATGCGACACCTCGTAGTTTTCGTTGTTCGCTCCTTCTTTTTCTACATGGGAAGGAATGTCGTATTTTTCCAGCCAGCGCGGCGCGGCGCCTTTTTCCCGCGAATAACTTCCATTCTTCCCCATCGCCTTCGCTGATGTAAGAATACGCAGAACCGAATCGCTGCCCTGCGCCCGGGTTTCTTCTATGCGTGCCTTTACGAGATCCCAGCGGTAGACGCCTTCCTCAGGCTCAATGTCGCGCCAGTTAATCCAATGCAGCGTGACGGCGTTTACCGGGAAATGGGTCTCAATCTTCTGAATCGGTTTGTTCAGCCCGATCATGCGTTGCAACCCCATTAAAGAGTTTGGTGCAGGCTGCACCTCCGTTGGCATCGACCAATCCCACCCATCGATCACATCATCCGTCGTGCGCCACGCCTGAGGCTGGATTTCAGACAGCGGCGTCTTGGCATACTCCGGCCAATACGGCCACGCTTCCGGTGGCGATGCCAAAACCGGAAGCGCGAATCCCCAGAACAACAGAACAGTCCAATTCATAAACACCCGCTCGTAAACTCGCTTAAGGCACTAAGAACACCAAGGAAGATTCTTCATGAACTTCGTGCCTTTGTGTTTACTTGGTTTTTTCGGTGTAGTGGATGAATACGCAGCCGTGCGGAGCGAGTTCAACCTTACCGAGTTTGAACGGGGCCCCTTTCCAGACATTGGAAAGTTCGTATTTCTTGTCGGGATCAAGCCCAAGGCTCTTGACTGAAACGAAGGTCTCTGCCTTTTCATCCATGCGGTTGAAGACCGCAACCCAGCCGTTGTCTTTGTCGGTGCCGCGCTCTTCAGTGAGCCAGGTCTGAATATATTTCTTATTGCTGATGAGATGCCCCATCTTGCCGTTCTGATTGCAGGCAATCATTTCCTTGCTGGTCAGCACCCGCAGGTCGTCGCCCTTGAGCGTCGGCAGCACGCCGCCCATCATCAATGGCGAGGCGCTCAAAGCCCGCATGGCCATGAAGGTTTCTTTTTGCGGAACCGTGAAATGATCCTGACGGTGCGCGCCTTCACCGGCCATCTTGTGGGTGGTGCCTCTCGGAATCATGACCTGGAGTTCGCCGATCGGAATCATATCCATATCAAACCAAAAGCCCTCGCGGACCGGGACATACTGCCACGTCAGCCACGAGTCGAAGCATTCGTCGATATCATGTTGATTGTCCCACACGTCGGTGGTCACACGCAGCATGTCGGCTTTTTCATAGAGCTTAATTTCGTTGCCGAGCACGCGCCCTCCCGGCGATAGACTCAGCGTCATCCGACGTCCGCACTTGGCGATGGCTTTCTGCACCGCGGCGATTTCATCGGGAAAGCTGACAATGTCGTCGGCCTTGATGAAGTCGATGCCATAGTCGGCCAGCAGCTGAATCCAGCCGTCATAGTATTCCTGCGCACCCGGTTTGGACATATCCACGCCGTAAGTATGCTGGTTCCAACCGCAGATGCTGTTCGTGTCGGCGATGTCGGCCGCGAAATATTTCGTGCCCTTGACCGGCGTGTTCTGCTCCACCGCTTTGCGGGGCATGCCGCGCAGGAAGTGGACGCCGAATTTCACGCCGTTTTTATGGCACTCGTCGGCAATGCCCTTGAGACCGTTCGGGAAATAGGTTTTCGACGGGATAAAATAGCCGTCTTCGTTCATGTTGATGCCAAACCCTTTATCCGTGGTCGGGAACAGAGTTCCGGGCTGGAGCTCGTATTCGATGTACCAACCCCCATCGATCACGAAATAGTCATAGCCCAGCGGCTTAAAGGTTTCGACGAACGTCTTCAAGTTGTCAAAACACGCCTGCTCGTGGGCGTAGGTGCCATACGAATCATAGCTGTTCCACCCCATCGGCGGGGTCGGCGCCAACGGCTCCCGTATACGGTTCCCCATCGCCAAAGCGCCGCCAACCATCGCCACACAACTAAGTACTGATATAATTCTGGTCTTCATAGATCCTCGTTTCGTCGTTTATTACTGTGAATCTATATATACGACAAAGCTCTGTCGTTTCTAAACAGTGACAATTGACTAGATGAAAATCTATTGCCCCGCTGCCAGCACTGATAGCGAGGGTTTTCTTTTCCAGAGCCCTTGGGGAGAGCCGAAATCCATGATCTTGCTGCTGACAGGCTGGGACGAGACGCTAATTGGATTTAAGTCCGAATGGCATATCACTTCCTTTGAGGAACTTGCAAAACCTCTGGCTTTGCCGTTCCGGCTACTGGTTTTCAGTTATTCGTTATTAGGCAAAACCCATTCGTCTGCAGTGTATAACACCGATAACTAATAACAATTAACTGATAACTGCCGCTCAAAACCGGGAGGTTTTGCAAGCGGCTCCTTTGTCTATGAAATGATTGCCCGCGGGCAGCCCCGCGGCAAGGTGCTCTGTTCTGATGGAAAATGGTTCGGGGCAACCTATCCCGAAGACAAGCCCGCCGTTGTTGCCGCCCTGCAGGCCATGCACAACGCGGGAAATATCCATCCAAGCTTTAGAGTTAAAGAACGATTATTGCGCCGGAGCCCTGCTCAAGCGGAAGTGCTTCGAGGTGCCGTGCTGCGCCCGGATGGTTATCACCGTTTGCCCGTTGACCGGTTTGACGGAGACCGCTTCATCGGCGGCATCCAAAGTCCAAGAGCCTTCAAAGACGATGTCGAACGCACGGGGCTGGCTGAAATAACGCTTGTGGTTGTGCTCTCTCGAAAAGGCAGGCTGGTGCAGATCCGGGAGGGCGGCGCTGACGGCATAGCCGTCGGCCTCGTCTTTCAGGATCAGCAGGCTCGGCTCGGACACGGAGTGCAGGGCGGCATGCGGGATCATATCCTGCGCTTCGTAGCAAATATAGGTGTCGGCGCCGTTGCGCACATCGCGTACGGCGTGCAGCGTGCTCTTGCTGGAAATCACCCTGTAGAACAGTTCCGGGTTCTTTTGCACGCGATCGGCCTTTTCAAGGAAGTCGTCTTTGCCAACCGATGGAAAAACGATGTATTTATAGCGATCGTCCGATGGAGCGACGCCGTGATCGATGCATGCTGCGAGGAAATTGCCGCGCGTTTCCGGCTCGCGCCGGCGGTTAACCTTGCCGTTTTTCATGC
This sequence comes from Pontiella sulfatireligans, assembly GCF_900890705.1. GTDB lineage: Bacteria > Verrucomicrobiota > Kiritimatiellia > Kiritimatiellales > Pontiellaceae > Pontiella > Pontiella sulfatireligans. The sequence goes on from NZ_CAAHFH010000002.1 coordinate 59,158, forward strand.
CGCGCAGCGGCTTGCGCACCTCGTCGAACGTGCATTCATCACCACGGCTGATTTGCTCTTTCATGGAAACAATGATTTGCGCGTTATCACCCGGCACGAGATAGCCCGTCTTACGGCCATCAAACAGGGCAAAGGAACCTGTCAGCTGTTCCCGGCACGGAAAGGCCGCTTTTTCACCGTTGATTAGCACCGCGATTTCGGAAGGATCAATGCCCCGTTGCGTGAGGACAGTATAGACCGGCGCTGTCGGATGCTTGCCTGAAATACCCGTACCCAAACACAGGATCATATCGTCCATGAAGAAGGTGGACTTGCGGGCGGTGAGTTTTTCCTTGGTGAAGATTTCTTCGTAACCTGGGTCGATATTGGTGAGCATGGCATCGTCCAGATCAAATCCGTGGGCTCCGTTGCGGTGCTCGGCATCGTGGACGCCGTTGGCGAAGCGCGTTGAACCGACCACCATCCAGATTGGAATGGGCGACTCCAGCTCCTCCAGCGGAAGATAGGTGACAGTGGTTCCGGGATTGAGATTCCAGTCGTAGCCTTCGTAGGCCAACGCCGGATCATTTTTATAGAGAATATCGAGCGTGCCGTACGACTGATAGCGCCCGAAGCGGTTGAAGTTATAGATTTCGCTGCCCCACGTATAGATGCTGAATCCCCGCACACCGGCCAGCCAGTCGCCGCGGCGATGCAGGCTGAGAGCGGAATAAGGAAGCGTCCAATTGCCGGAAACCGCTCCGTCGGCCGTGTGATATTCGTGCAACGCTTTTAATTCGGCATCGATGGGCGGCAAATCGACGAAGGTCTTTGTGTAGTCGGATTCAATGAACTTCAAATGACTGCCGCTCAACGGATGGCGGCCGCACAGGCTGCGCGGATAGCGGTCGCCCTGCTGATAAAGCATAATGGTTTTCACGGCGCGCTGGAGCCCTGCATGCCCTTCCGGATCGAGCGGGAAACCGGCCAACGTCAAATTGTTGGCCACCTTGACGGCGTTATCGATCGCGCCGCCGGTGTAGGCCGGATAATGCCCCCAGTGGTGCCAGGCCGTGCCGTCATTGCGGAAACCGCCACGCTTGGTGTCATCGGCATAGGTGCGGGAGAGCCATTGGGCGAACAGCTTAACATGCCGGGCACTGTCGCGCTCGTCCGGACGCATCATGGTGGCCAGATAGTGCGAATATAAAACCGTATTGAAGAGGTCGAGATCCGGATCGGTATGCATTTCATCATTAACGACGTGGGCGACGGTAAACCAGTTCAGGCTGTCGGAGACAGCCGGCAGCAGTCCCGCTTCCGCCAGTTCTTTCTTCATCATGAAAAAGGCGGGTGCAATCTTCCGATTGTTGTAACCCAGATGATGCAAGGCGCCCATGTTGCTGCCGGCAGCCCAACCGGACTGCAGGTAGGCACGTGTTGCCATCATAAATTTTTGTTTCAACGCTTCCCGCTGAGCGGCATCGGTACTCTGATGGAAGGACTGAGCCAGAGAATACAGTACGTTCTGATAGGAACTCAGCTGAATGATCCGGCCCTGTTCCTTCCCCTCTTCAAAAAGGTTTTGTGGAAGCCCCTGTCCCGCCAAGGCGATGTAAGGCCCTTGCAGATAGGTTTTTCCTTCATGCTGAACTTCCTTAACGCCCGTTTTTTCAAACGCCTTTAATGCCGACTCGAACTTTTTCGCGGAAAGGCCCTGGCCCTCGAACGGGGCGACCGTCTTGCGCAGCTCCATTTCATATAATCTGGAAAAAGCCGCGAGGTCGCCGGCTGAAACCGGAATCTGTTTGATCCGCAAATCAGTCTTTGCGGGCAACGTTTTCTGATTCGCCCATTGTGTGACATGTGCGGAACCGTTGAAGAAGCAACGGACGTAGGGCGCCTGGTAATCGGCCGAAGGGTGGCGCGCGTCGATAACGGAGGTATAGACATCGTCGATAAAGAAGCGGCCGCCGTTTTCGGGATGATCTTCCGGAACCAAAAACCGGAGCTGATTAAACTCGGTATAGTCACCCATTTGCGGGGCGTCGCCCTGCATTTGCGAAAGCGGAATGTGCGCGGTTCGCCAACCGGTGTAGTCGAGATAGAACGGGCAGGAAAGCGTGAAGCCGCTTTCGTTGCCCAGCGAAAGGGTCAAGTGTCCGGCGCTCGGTGTTTCGTTGTAGATCCAGAGCACGAGACACTGGTTCTTAGCAAAGGGGGAGAGTTTTGTTTTCAGAGAGTAGTAGTTGAGCAGCGGCAGGTCGAGGCTGGCGCCGGCCTTCCAATCCCACTGGAGGCTTTGACGGCCCAGCATCGAAAGCGTATCGCTTTGGCGAAAGGTCGATTGTGTGGCGCGGACGGAATCGATGTTGGCCTGCGTTTCGAAACTGAGGATTTCGGCATCCGGCTCCTTAATCGTTCCCTGAGCCGCGCCGGCCTGGATCTGCAATGCAGATGCGGCAAAAAGGGTGAACATTAATGCGGTTCGACACATGATGGACTGGTGGTTCATGCGTGTCCTCCGCTCAATACCAACCGAGCATATTCATTGATTAAGTGGTAGTTGGTGGCGGAAAGCGGAGGCGCCATGGAGAGTTCGGGGTCGGCGAGATCTTCTGAATTGCAATTGTAGCGGCCGCAGAAGACCGTCCATTCCGTACCGTCGCCCCACCCCGCGCCGAGCGCCGTGAGCTGCGTGACCGGAACAAACATGCGCGCATTCCAACCGTTGGGCGTTTGCTCGACCGAAACGTCCAACCCGTGGAATTCATGCTGCGTCAGCCCTTCCTCCGGCGTCAACTCCGTTGGCCAGCTGGGGAAAAAGAGGGTCGATTTGTTGCCGAAGGGAGTTGCATACATCTCCCACTTGTAGGGTTCGTTGAGCGGTTTCACAAACAACTCGAAAAGATCGCCGGATTCATAATGCAGTTGTTCATCGGTCCGGTTTTTCTGAATCAAACAGGAATCCTCCAACTCCGCCAAAACAAATAAGCCGGACTCGTCCCATGCAAAGCGGACGCTTGCGCCCTCCAGCGGTTCCCCCTCGCGATCCGTGCTGTAGGAAAACGCATAGGCGGGCCCAAAACCGGGATGGCGGGCGGCTTCAAACCCCAGACTCCCATAGGAGGCATTGCTCATATTCGGTAGCTTCATCTTCTATTCCTTTGTATCCTGCACCAGCCAGAGTTCGATCAGGCTTAAGGAACGGCCGTCCTCCAAATCCTCGAAAAGCGGATCCTTCACCTCATAATTCGGCATTCCGGTTACATGCATCACAGTGTTGCTGAAACAAACCGCTTTCACAATACATCGAGAGTACAATATTAAACCATTATTTTGTTCTTCATGGATTTTAGTGGCAACGAAGGTATGAAACACGGAGTGAGGCTGGCGCGAAGCGACGGCAGCGAAGCGGCAACCAACGAATATTCTGAAGAAGTGGGCTGCCGCAGATACGGGAATATTTTGCACCAATCAATGCGATCCCTATGCTTTGGCATTTCTGGAGAAAACAGCACCTATTCCTGCCCGCTTGATCCGTTGCTTTTCATACATTCGTTGCTGATTAATTTCCATCGTGCGCGACGGAGGCTCTTGAAATCGTCTGTATCATCATAAAAATATACGTAGAACCCATTCCGCTGACGGCAGCGCGGAGAATCTCCCACTGTTTTCTTTTAAATGCGCATCGGAACTCTAAAATGCGCGTCATGAACAATCATCCAGCAATCGCCCCCGAAGACCTTGAAAAATATTCCGCCGCCATCTCCCTCTCGGATATGGAAATCTTTGTATTTCCGGAGCTGCTCTACAGCTTAGTGCTGGCCAACATCATGTCGCCGCGCATCTGGGAATGGAAGAACCACGATTGGTTCCGCAAACTCGACACCATGAAGCCGTACAAGAAGATCCAACGGCTCAAGCAGTTCATCATCGACCACTATGAGTTCAACCTCGACCTCGACACCTGGGGACTGACCACCAAGGAATCGGAGATAGCGCGCTTCGCCCCCTTCATGGACGAAAAGACCATCGGCCAAAGCAACGCCCTGTTTGGCTACGAGGGCGACAAACACTATTTCTCGCTCGATATCCGCAAGCACTTCGGCCTCGATAAATACACCTCCAACATCATCCCCTTCTGGAAAACCGAAACCCTGGAGGCCATGGATGCCTTCAAATACAAGGACGACTACCGCATCGGCGCCGGCGAATGCGTCTCGCTCTCCACGCTCTATGCCGCCGCGCTGTTCATCATTTGCGACATTCCGCTGGAAGACATTTTCCTCATCGCCACCCCGCTCCACTCGCAGAACTTCATCAACGTCAACGACGGCGTGCTCACGAACAACCGCCGGCTCGTGACCAAGAACATGTGGTTCAACGGCACCGATCTCACCGCGCGGGCCCAGCGGGCCCTGCGCAACGAGCAGGTCACGATCGTCGCCAACAACACCGGCTACATCCACGCCGTCTACCCCGAGGCCACCATCGCCCCCGAAAGCTTTGAGCTGTTTCGCCAAAAGCTCGACGCCTTCACCACCACCGATATCACCTTCGAGATGATCGCCAACTTCCTGCGCGACCGCTCCGAATTCCAAAAATGTTTCCAGATCCAATACGTCCGGCACGGCAAAGAGCAATACCTCCCCATCGAGCGCGCCTACGGCTACGAACACGGATCGCCCTACAAGGTGTCCGACAACGCCACACGCGACAAGCTGCTCGACCAGATCGACGAATACGACTTCTACACCGATCCCATCGAAGGCCGCATTCAGCTCAACAAGCTTTCCGACTATCTCAAGAACAACCCGATCTCCCATTTCGACGAAGAGAGCATGCGCGGGCTCGCCAAGAAAATCGACTGTACCGGCGACATGGACCGCAAAATGTCCGTCATCGAAGGGCTGGTGGACTTCATCCACCTCGACCCCGAACTTCCTGACATCAAGAGCAAGCAATTCAACGGCCCCGGTCCGATTGAAATCAAGCCCGGCATGCCGCGCGGCGAAATCATCCAATATCTCGAAACCCTGCGTACGAGCCACCGCATCGCGGACCTCGCCTTCTATGCCAGCCGCGATCTAGCCGCCACCCATTGGAGCCCCTTCCTCAAAGCCGCCCTCGAGCGCAACCCTGTCGTCATCGAAGCCACCAAACAACTCTCCGATGATGAGTTGATCCAAACGATGCAAAACATGCCCAATGAATCGATCTACAACGGAACCCGCGTCGCGCAGCCCGACGAAGTCTGGAACTTCCAGCGAGGCGACGGCCTAGAGTGCGCCATCGCTCTGGCCAATGCCTGGAAAAGCCGGCATCCCGAAACCGGGATCGAACTGTCCGCCTCTCCGAATGAAGCCATTCTAAAGTTTGGAGAAAAAGAACTCCGCTTTGAGTCCAGCAAAGGGCTGAACAAAACCCTGTCGCTTTAGCGCCCTCTCCGAAGACAAAAAAAGGCCAGCCGCAACGGCTGGCCTTTATCGAGTTGCTAAACTACACATTAAGCACGGGCAATCTGTCCGGCCTGCACCTTCAGCAAACGGCCCACCAGATCATCATAGCTTCCGGCGGCGAGCAGGATTTCATTATTAGACAGAACAATTTCAGCGCGGTCGTCAAACTTCACTGAAGTTCTAATGCGGGCGCCGGTCATTTCAACCAGACGGCGGTTTTCCGGACGAACGGCATCGCCGGTATCTTTGTTATAATCGCTTATCGGAATTGCATACACTTCTATAAACATGAGTTTCTCCTCCTTGGGTTACCGGGCATTTCGCCCGTTTTTCTTCGGTTTCAAATCAGAAACTTGAATCAAAGGCGGCTCTTATATCTCCCGTATTCCCCTCTGTCCACCCTAATACGGGACTGTTTTAGCACTCCATTCGCCACCGTTTCTCCTCAAACCAACCTGCGCCAACAGCGATTTTGTACGAATATTCAAAAAGGGGGTTGCCATTCCGTTTTGAATACCCGATATTCTCGCGCTTTCCACCACATGGTATTTTCCGAATATGGAAACATCCAAACCTTGGAAACGGGGCGTAGCGCAGTCTGGTAGCGCGGTTGCTTTGGGAGCAATAGGTCGGGAGTTCGAATCTCTCCGCCCCGACCATTTTTTTCTTTTCCCTTTATAGTCGGTCATAGCACGACCATGAATCGTGGGCATAGTTAACAGAACAGTTCTATTCGATTGAATTACTCCACGGAGTTGAAGGATACGAATCCTCTTTAAACCGGAGGAATAGAACGCCACGACAAACTGCATGGTCCGGCCTTCGCACATTTTACGTTGCATAGATACGCGAAGGCCATGACCGACCTATTTAGCGCCCTTCCCATATACGAGAAAGTCACGGACACTTCGGTTTTGATCTTTTCAAGATCGCCTGTCGGGGTGGGTTTTTAGCGCAGGAGAGGCTCGATTGGGCCAGGCCAAGCTGGTTCTCGCTGCTTTTGGGCACACCTTGTCTTTTGAGGGGCGGGCTTGGATCAAGATGAGACAGGCTATGCCGCCATGGCAGGTTCGGCGTCGAGTTCGGCGCGCTTCTGCGCGGCCATCGTGGCGAGCTTCCAAAGGTTGTGGCCGAGGATGCACCATACCAATAAAAACCACGAAGACATCGACATCAGAGGAAAAGAGGAGGGAAACCTCAGTTTTCGAGTCTCCGTGAAAGATTGAACAAGCGCGGGAGCCTGCACTTTATTCACATCGGCTCAAACCTCAGAAGCCGAGTTGTTTTTTATCGAGTTGCTTCTGCCCTGTGGCCTTTTCGGGGGCGACCTGCATGATGATGTCGCGCATTTCCTGAACGCGGTTCGGATACTTCGCAGCGAGATCATGCTCTTCGGTTGGATCTTCGGACAGATGGAAAAGCAGGCCGGGTTCGGCCACATTGGTTTTTTTCCAGCCGCTCCCTTCTTCCCAGGTCATGATGCCCAAGCGCTCGGTCACACTGCCCGGAGGAATATATTTCCAGTTCCCTTTGCGAACCGCAATCTGGGTCAGCGCCTCCTGAATGACATATTCGCGGCCATCCAGAGAGTCGCCCAGCAGCGTTGGCAGAAGGTTTTCGCCGTCCTGCCCGGCATTTTCCGGAACCGGTTTTCCGATCAGGGCGGCCACGGACGCATATAGATCCACCTGACTGACGATGGCATCGGAGATGCCCGGCTTGGATTTTCCCGGCCAGGTGACGATGAACGGAACGCGGGTTCCGCCTTCCCACCGGCTGTATTTTCCGCCGCGCCAGGGACCGGACGCGTCGTGCGTGCCCTGACGCTCGATCGCCGCTTCCCAGTAGCCGTCAAAAAGGACGGGGCCGTTGTCGGACGTAATCACGATGAGGGTGTTTTCATACTGCCCGGTTTCCTTGAGCGTCTGAACCAGACGGCCGACACACCAGTCGAACACCGCCAGCGCATCGCCGCGCGGACCGAGGCTGGTTGAACCCTGGAAACGCGGATGCACCACACGCGGGACATGGTTTTCGTTCGGGGCAAAGTAGAGGAAAAATGGTTTGGGGTTTGAAGTTTGGGGTTTGGAGTTCTCAATGATGAAATTGACCGCTTTGTTGAGATAGGTATCGGCCATGTCTTCATCTTTGAAGCGAGCGCTGTTCCCTCCGCTCATCCAGCCGATGCGGCTGACACCGTTGACAATGGTTTTACCATGCTGTTCGTCGGCCTGCAGTTTCAGCAGATGCGGATGGGAAATTCCCGTAGGATCGTTTCCAACCAGCTCCTGATAATTAACCTGAATGGGATCAGAGGCGTCCAGATTCACAACACGCCCGTTTTTGATGTAAACCGATGGCACGCGGTCGGCGGTGGCGGCCATGTGGAAGGAATATTCAAAACCGACTTCTTTCGGGCCGGGCTTAATCTGCCCGTTCCAGTCGAGTGGCTCGCTCGCCGAACCAAGGCCGAGATGCCACTTGCCGGAGAGTGCGGTCTTGTATCCGTTGTCGCGCAGGAACGCGGCGATGGTCGGACGGGCCGGATCAATGATCAGCGGCGCATTGCCCGGCAGAATTTGGGCCCCTTTGTTGCGGAAGGCATATTCACCGGTCAGCAGGGAATAACGCGAGGGTGTGCAGGTGGCAGCCGTACAATAACCGCCGGTAAAGCGGACACCCTCTTCGGCCAGCGTATCGATGTTAGCCGTATCCACCTCGCCGCCGTAGCAACTGAAGTCGCCATAGCCGATATCATCGCCGTAGATAAAAATGATGTTGGGTTGTTCAGCCGCAGACGCGACGAAGGCCAGGGCGGCGAAAGCGCCGATCAATAGTTTACACTTCATGGAAAGTCTCCTTTGTTTTTAACGGACAGAAAAACGATAGATGGTTGTGGTTTTGTATTCTTCGCCGGGGCGCAAAATGGTGTTCGGAAAGATCGGCTGGTTAGGACTGTCGGGAAAGTGCTGCGTTTCGAGGCACAGCGCACTGCGACGTTGATAGGGTCGTCCCGATTTGCCCGTGAGCCCGCCATTGAGAAAGTTAGCTGTGTAGAGCTGAATGCCCGGCTGATCGGTAACGACCTGCATGAGGCGGCCACTGGACGGATCATACAGCTCCGCAGCGATGGTTGATCCATCGTTCAGCACAAAATTATGGTCATATCCGCTACCGTAGGAAAGTTGCTCATGCCCCTCGCCGATATCACGCCCCACCGCTTTGGCCGCACGGAAGTCAAACGGTGTTCCAGCCACTGGAAGTTTTATCCCGGTCGGCACCGAGGTTTTATCGATTTCCAAAATGGATTTGGCCACAATCATTAATTCATGATCCAGCACCGTCTGCGCCCCCTCGCCTGCCAGGTTGAAATAGGAGTGGTTGGATAGGTTCACGGGCGTTGCTTTATCGGTGGTGGCGCGATAGTCGATTTTCAGGTCGTTGTTATCGGATAGCGTATAGGTTACCGAAACATCCAGATTACCGGGATAGCCCTCTTCGCCATCCGGCGAACGCCGGCTGAAGCGCATGCCGTTCTTCAGCGATTCCGCCGCCCACTCGACCTTGTCGAACCCGATCATGCCGCCGTGGTTGTGGTTGGGACCATTATTAACAGCAAGCTGATAGTCGACCCCATCCAAAGAAAAATGTCCCTTGTCAATTCGACCGGCATTACGCCCCAGCACACAGCCGAAATACGGTTTTTTGAAAGCGGTTTTATACGACTCTATTTCGTCATAACCCAGCACAACATCGGAAAAATTCCCGTCGCGGTCCGGCACCTTGATGGAGGTGATGCGGGCGCCATAGGTGGCCAATCGCACTTCCATCCCGTTTCGGTTTTTCAACGTGTACTGGCCATCGGAGCTGGGCTCCGAAACGGTTGCCGACGAACATCCTGCCAGTAACCCCGCTAAAATTAACAATCCTATTTTTCCAACCATTGGAAACCTTCCTTTATTCATGGTTGCTTCTTGCCTCGAAGCGAGCCGACTTTCCCCGTGGTGTAATCGAAGACCTTGCCTTCGTATTTATATCGATCGAACACATCGCCCTGCCCCAGCATGCGTGGATCGCCCTGGACGGTCAACTCGGACTCCATCTGCTCGCGCAACTGTTTCTTGAGCGTGGCATATTCGGGATTGCCGGCCAGATTGTTAATACAGTCGGGATCTTTTACGATCTGGTAGAGCTCTTCTTCCGGGCGCAGACCAAAGCTCATTTCATAGTAGCGGTACTCTTCTTCGCCGGGTTTCAGATTAGTCAAATAACTTTTCGTCGGCGAACCGTCGCAGTTGCGCAGGCCGAACTCCGGATTGCCCACCGGCCAGCGCTCGGGCTTGATATTGTGTGCGTAGAGAAACTCCTTCGTGCGGATGGCGCGTACGGGATAGGCCAGATCAGTACCGTCCTCGTTCGACCGCCCGGTATCGTGCCGTTCCTTGCCGAGCAGCACATGGTCGCGTGCGGGATCGACCTGACCCGACTTCGGCGAGCACAGCACATCGAGGAAGCTGGAGCCAGTCATCTGTTCATGCGGCTTGAGGCCGGCGGCCTCCATGAAGGTTGGAGCGACATCGGGGAAGCTGACAAAGTCATCGACCACGCGGCCGGGTTGGATGACGCCCTTCCAATAGGCCACCATCGGAACATGAAATCCTTCTTCGTAGATCTGCCCCTTTACGCGCGGGAACGGCATGCCGTGATCGGAGGTCACCACAATCAGGGTATTGTCCATCAGCCCTTTTTCTTCCAATGCCTGGATGGCGCGGCCAATATGCGTGTCGTACCATTCGACCTCGAGGGCATAGTCGAGCAGATCACCGCGAATGGTATCGTTGTCGGGATAAAATTCAGGCACCTCGGCATCCGCCAGGTTGCGACCGGCTTTTTTCCACGAATCCTTTTCATAGGCACGGTGCGGTTCCTTGGTGCCCAGCCAAAAGCAGAATGGCGTCCCATCCTTCTTCTCTTCCAAAAAGGCCTCGAAGTTGGCGGCGTAGTCAATGTTACTCATTCCCTTGTACGGTGCTTTCAGCTTGATTTTGCCATACATCGGCCCCGCCGGATTGTGCTCCGTGTCGTACGTGCCCGGTCCCCAGCCCTTGCCGGTCAAACCGACGTGATAGCCCGCCTCCATCAGCAGATGTGGGTAAAACCTGAACTCGGGAGGGAAATGCGGCCAGTGGTTGGCTGCCTCCTTCAGTTGCCAGCTGTATTTACCCGTCACCAAACACGCACGGGCCGGCGCACACTTCGGGTTGCAGTTGTAGGCGTTGTTGAAAACCACGCCCTCCCGCGCCAGCCGATCGACGGCAGGCGTTTTGATATACGTGCAGCCGTAGGCCCCGAAACTTTTCATCGACGCGTCGTCCGCGATGCAGAACAGGATATTCGGCCGCTCAATTTTGGAGGCCCATCCAGTTGCGACAAGCAACCCTGCGCCAAATACCATTCCCAATGCAGTTCTTCTATTCATGGATAGGACAACTATAGGCTTTCAATCATGCTGTTGCACAGCTCATCGAATGAAAGATTTCCCTCGTAGGGAAGCACTAATGAGTGGTGGGCCTCCAATGTCTGGACGCCGCCGTTTCCAAAGGCCGGAAGATCATATGCCTTTGCTTCGTCGCTCCAGTTGAACATACCGAAGAAGATTTCTTCGCCGCGGCGACCCAGCAACAGCTCGTAGCCATCGGTCTTATCCTTGCCATGCTGCCAGAAATCGAGCGGAACGGTTTCGTCCATGGCCGGTGAATCGAACACCTCTTTCACCAACGCCTTTCGCTCGGGGCGCAAGGTCATGAGGTTGTCGCTTGCAAGGCGGCAGTTTCCATAGAGCTTGTTGTAATTGGCCCACATCTGCGCCTCGTTCATCGACATGCTGCCCCCAAACTTGTGTTTGGCTTTGAATACCTTGTCATCTTCATCGGCGGCCTCGCGGAAGACCAGATAGTCGCAGTCGCCATTGTAGACTTTGCCTGCGAGGTAGAAGTTGCCGGTATTGGCCTGGCAGCGTTCCGGAAAAGCTTCATAACGCGGATGGACATCGCCACCGGTACGCATACCGTCGACAAAGCCGATGCAGGGACCGAAGACGGCGGAGCATCCGAGGAAATAGTTTTCCTGCCCGATCGCATCACGAATCGTCTGCATGCCCAGTCGGAAACGCTCCACACCGGTTAGTGACGGATCATGTGCCACCACTTTTTTGACGTTGAGTTCCTCCTTAAAATCGGTTTCCAAGCCATAACGCATAAAGTCGACCTTGAAATAGCGGACGCCCCACTCTTCCTTCATCGTGCGGACACATTCGGCAATGTGGGCGCGCGCACCCGGATGCGAATAGTCGAAGAAGGTATAGTTCATTTCGCGATCGGGCAGTTTCTTGGTGTGTACAATCATTTTGCCATCCTGGTCATGCAGGAAATATTCAGGATGGGTCTTGCAGACTTTGGAAGCGGCATCGCCGCGGAACCCGTCAAAGTGCAGGCCCGGAATTTTCCCGTCGGCAACGATGCGGTCGACGATGGCCTTGATCCCGCCGGGCAAACCGTCACGCACACTGGTGTAGTCGCCGCGCTCGGTCCACCAGCCGCCGTCGATCTGAATCAGGTTGCACTCTGGATCAAGCTTGTTCAGTTCGTCCATGTTTCCAAAGATATCCTCCTTGGAAAAAATCCGGCCGTAGTAGTCCCACGTCGCCCAGCCCTTGAATTCAACATCCTTCAGTTTCCTGATGCCGTTTTCCTGTGCAATGGCTTCACCAAACGTATCGAGCAGTGCAAGCCAGTTTACAGAACGGTTCAGAACAATCTGCTCATATTGAATGCTCTCGCCCGGTTTGAGTTGCTTGCCCTCGCCGTCCGAACGAACCACGAACGCGTTGTCCTCCAGCGTGAATACCGGCAGGAAGATGCGCCAGCTCAGCGAACCCGCAAAAACATATTGATCCGCCGCCAGCTGAACCATCGTATACATAAAGCTCTCGCTCTTTTTCTGAGGCTCGCCCACCTTGTGGCGCAGCATCGGCCGCCGGCCCATGCAGCTGCTGCCGTAAACCAGATCCATGTCGTCTGCAATCGGAGCGGCCACCGGAATACGAACCTCGATGCTTTCAATGGTAAGCGTTTCGCTGCCTTTGTTCGAGAGCATGATTTCCAGACGTTGGAAACCGTCCTTTCCCTTCTTCAGTTTCTGCGATGCCTCTACGGGGTGGTCGGCCGCTACATCGACCGTGATACCGTTCCATTCTGACGGCGCCCTTGCTCCGGCAAACACATTCGCCCCGATAATCAGTCCGAGTACAATTTGTTTCATTTTTTATCCTTGTCTATTTCGTGTGCCATCGCCGCCTGCGAGAACTTGCGCTTGATGGGGAAATTGAAATCCGGTTCAGGTGATGCTGTGCGAGCACTTTTGATGAGTGTATCCAGCTTGGCCACCATCTCCGGATACTGCTCGGCCACATTGGTCGTCTCCTTCGGGTCTGCGGAGAGATTGTAGAGTTCCAATGCTGAATCGGGATCAGAGGCTACGTCGTAGCGAACGGCTTTCCACATGCCCTGCCGAATCGCGACGCGGCCCTTCTTTTCGTGGAACTCCCAGTAGAGATAGTCGTGTTCCTCTTGTCCGTCTTTACCCAGCAATGTAGGCAGGAATGAAACGCCGTCGACATTTTCAGGAACCGGTTGACGGGTCAACTCGGCCATGGTCGGAAGCACATCCCAGAAGGCGGAAAGCTGGGCCGTTTCGGTTCCGAACGCAATTTTGCCCGGCCACGCAGCGATCATGGGTACATGCACACCGCCTTCATATAGATCGCGTTTGAACCCGCGCTGCGAACCATTGGAATTGAAATAGGCGGGATCGTGTCCGCCCTCCTCGTGCGGACCATTATCGGAACTGAATAGAATCAGTGTATTTTCAGCAAGGCCCAGCTCTTCAAGTTTTGCAACCAGCTCGCCGATGTCGTCGTCCATGACATTCACCATAGCGGCAAAGGCGGCGTGTCCTTCCGGTTGCGAACCATAGGCGAACTTGCGGAAGTTAGGACCGCCGTCGGTTCCTTCATAGGAACTTTCGGGCAGAAACTTTCCACGATATTTCGCGATGTATTCCTCCGGCGCAAACATTTCAGCATGCGGCTGAACGAGCGCATAATAAATAAAGAACGGCTGATCCTTATTCGCCTCCACAAAGGCCAGCGTCTGCTCCTGAATCTTATCCGGCGCATATTCGCCCCGCTCCATACCAAAGTTGCCCCACTGAATTTCGCGACCGCGATCATCCGACAGGAAGTAGGGATAATAATGATGCGCCTGTCGCTGGCAGTTATAGCCATAGAAACGGTCAAATCCCATCTCCAACGGCTCACTGTGCGTGCCCGGCGCGCCCAATCCCCACTTACCGAAAATCCCGGTAGCATAGCCGGAATTCTTAAACAGATGCGCCATCGTAAACGTACCCTCCGGCATCGGTTTCTGCCCCTCCGGCATCACCAAGGCATTCCCCCGCACCGGCGCATGCCCCGTATGCTGCCCCGTCATCAACGTACAACGAGACGGCGCGCAGACTGTGCTGCCGGAATAGTGTTGGGTAAATTTCATACCCTTCGCCGCCAGCGCATCGATATTCGGCGTCTGGAAATGGGTCTGCCCGTAGCAGCTCAAATCGCCATAGCCGAGGTCGTCCGCCAGAATATAGATTACGTTGGGTTTAGTGGCTGCATGGCAAAGGTGCAACGTACCGACAGCCGCCAGTATTATAAGTTTTTTCATCTCATCCTCGGTTTTCGTAATATAACGGGCACTCCGCATCGGCATCAAAAAGGATGCTATTCATAAATATATACGGATGCACAGACGAAACCTAAACAGCCACTTTAAAGAATCAACGCGAACACCCCTGCGGAGAGATCAATGTATTCAGTCTCTTTCCATGTTTTTGAAGGCATGGGCGGGAAGCGGCATATAATCGCCTTCCCGCACCATCCAGCAATCCAATTTTTCGCGCATCGCCACCTCGACGTCCGCAACAGCGGCCTGCCCTGCCAGGTTGTTCAGTTCGAACGGGTCCTTCTCCAGATCGTAAAGTTCGAAGATGGGGCGGGGATTCTGGAAAAAGATCCTTTCGTGTACCCCTTCAAGATGCCCCTCCTGATGTGCGGCCTTGATGGCCTCCCACGCCACGTTTTTTTTCGCCATATCAACCGGAGTATAGCTGCGCTCGGGAATCCCGTTATAAATAAAGTTGTAGCGCTTCGTGACGACCGAGCGCGACAGATCAAACCCATCGGTACGGGTAATCGGTCCAAAGTGCCAACTTCGCTCACCAAAGATCTGCTCCTGCCCTTCGAACGCTTGGTCCAGCAAAAGTGGTTTAAAATCCTGTCCCGTCATACCCTCGTCGGGCGCAACCCCCGCCGCGCTGAGCATCGTCGGCGCGAGATCAATACCGCTAATCAGGACATCGCTCACACTCCCAGGTTGAACCTTGCCCGGCCAGCGCACCATCAACGGGACATTCAACCCGCGGGAGAAGAGCGTGCCCTTGCCGCGCAACAGGGCTTCGCCATTGTCGCCCATAAAGAAGACCAGCGTGTTCTTATCCAGTCCTCGCTCTGCGAGCACTTTCATTATCATACCGAATCCGATGTCCAGATCGCGGACTTCGGCCAAGTAGCGGGAATAGTCGAGCCGCACTTCCGGAAGGTCCGGCCAGTCCCCGGGGAGCTTCAGTTCGGCCGGATCGATCCCTTCGTGATCGTCGCCCCATTTACGGTGAGGCTGGTTGAAGCCGAAATAAAGAAAGAACGGCTTGTCCGCCGGCACTTCATCGAGCACCGCCCCGAACATGCCGGGCACGTTCTTCAAATACTCGCCTTTGGTTTTGGCGCCCCGCACAAAATGATCGAACCGCGATTCAAAAAGCGGACCGCGCATGCCCAGTTGCTCCAGCGTCTCCGTGACATGTGGCGCATCCTTGTTCTGCCCGTCCAGATGCTGATGACGTCCATCCAGACCCACCCAATATCCGGCGGCGCGCAGCAGGTCGGTCACAAACGGCGTTCCCGGACGGGCCGGCTGAGCGAACCGGGTTGAGGAAATCCCCACCGGCGAGCGACCGGCAAAAATCGAGATGCGTGACGGAGCGCATTGAGGTGCCGCCGTATAGGCGCGGGTGAACCGCATACTTTGCTCCGCAAAGTCGTCCAGGTTCGGGGTAAGGTTCAGCCGCGTACAGTTTACATCCCCGTAAGCGCCAAGATGCGGAACACTATGGTCGTCGGAAAGAACCAACAGAATATTCGGTCGCTCTGCCATCACCGAAACCGTGAACAGCTGCGTAATGACCATCATGTTAGCAAAAAAAGTTTTCATCATTCCTCCCCGGAAGATTTGCGTGATTCATATTGAAGCTCTGTTTTCATGAGGATCGGGCTTAATTTATCTCTCCAAATCACATAGCCGTCGCGGGTCATGTGCAGGTCATCTTCCTCGAAGAGATTTTTCAGTGGCTTCCCTTTGTCATCCATCATGCCGGATGCAATATCCACATAGGTAAGTCTAGCGTCCTTATCGCATTCTGCTTCGATGAGGTGGTTGGCCTCCTGCATCTTGGGCCAGAGCTGCCATCGCTTGATGCTGGGTTTTATCGACAGGACGTAAATGCGGCATTCCGGTAACTCGCCAAGCACCTTTTCAACGAACTTGCGGAACGTGTCCGCAATGACTAACGGAGAAATCCCCTGGCCAATATCATTATCCCCCTCATAGAGGACGATTGCGCGCGGCTTGTAAGGAAGCACGATTCGATCGGCATAATGAAGCGCATCGTTCATATTGCTCCCACCGAAACCGCGAGGAATAACAGTCAGCGGAGTCAAATCATTTTGAAGGGTTTCCCATTTCCGCATGCTTGAACTGCCGACACAAACGATCGCTCCCTGTGGTGGCGGTTGTTTTTCGTCGGTGGCTTCGAAGCTTTGAATCGCTTTTTCAAAGCGCTCGGGACTTCTGTAGGTCTGGCCGCCATCCGATCCGGATTCCTGCGCGCATACAGGTATATGCATTGAAGTCAGGGCGAACGTTATGCAAAGACCCATCACCATTTTTCTCATTGTAGCCATGCCCGTCATCGTCTTATCCCACGCTAATACTCTGTTTTCAGATTCTATATCTGCTTAATCTTTCATTCAATGAGTTCAGCACGAATGCACACATCCAAATAGGCGGCGGCGGACCAGAGCTGATGGCCGGAACCCCCGATGAGCCCGTCCGGCAGTGAAATCTTTTCGTGGAAGGAACCAAAGCCGGCGTCCCATTCCTCACCCGCTGGAATTTTTTTCGGCGGTTTGATGGCCGTTCCCAGCGAACGCGCAAGCAACGCCGCATTATAATCCAGCGTATCTTCGCCGGTCGCTATGGTTTTACCGTGCAAAAAGAAGGTGCTGCAAAACGGCCAGCTAGCCTGATTATGATCGCCCTTATTATCGAGGAACGGGAAGAACAACGGGATGCCCTTATCCGTTGTCGGATACCCTTCATAGGCCACCTTCGCCGCGTCGCCTTCGATCACACCGAAGAGTACCGCAAAGGCCGTTCCGAGGATGGGCCGGTTCGGCATCAGGACGCCGTGCCGATCTTTAAAGTAGGCCGTCGTTCCGTCCGGATTGGTCAGTTCGGTCTGAATAGCCAATTTCAGCGTAGCGGCGCGTTCGAGCCATGCCTGCTTTTCAGCGGCCGGGCGCCCCGCCTTTTCACAGGCGTTGGCCATCGCGAGCATGGCGCGATAATAGAGGCAGTTGGTCGACAGCGCTTTCAGCAGGACGCAATCGGCCTTGCTGTAGCCTTTGGGATAGCAGGAATGCTGAATATCATGATAGAGCGCCTGACCGCGGTAGAGGCCATCCTTGGCATCAAACCACGGTTCATAGAACACCTTGAAAAATTCTTCGCCGTTTTCGAGCATCCATTTCCAATCCGCAATTTCCGGGTGAAGGGTAAAGAGATCATCAGCGGCCCAGAGCCAGACCACATCGTCGGTGCGGCGGGTGTAGGAGTTGGTCTTATATTTCAGCATGATCTCCCGATCGATTTCCGCAATCACCTCCCACGGCGCGTCAATCTCACGAATGTCATGCCCGGCCGAAACCCTGTAGCCCAA
This sequence comes from Pontiella sulfatireligans, assembly GCF_900890705.1. GTDB lineage: Bacteria > Verrucomicrobiota > Kiritimatiellia > Kiritimatiellales > Pontiellaceae > Pontiella > Pontiella sulfatireligans. Next base: position 76,767 of record NZ_CAAHFH010000002.1, read on the forward strand.
TCCCCGGCGGACCTCACGGGTCAGCTTGAGTGACGACAACATTTGTTTTGGATAAAGCTGGTTCACCCCGAGTACGCCCGCAATGGAAAGGTCGCGGGTATAGACGCGGTCGCCATACCGCGTGCCTGCACCAAAATAGACAACGCCCGCCTCATTCGTCACCAGGTTGCGCTCCACATCGTCCAGCGCGATCGCCCACATGCGCTCTGTGAGCGGTGTCACCTCGCCCTTGAGCTTAACCTGGCAACGCGGTTGCGGCAGCTGAGCGAGCGTGAACGCCCCGTTGGCATCCCGCAGGGCATCCGCCGTCATCACCAGCGGTTCCTGCTCATAGATAAAACGAGCAGGGTGTTCCATCGCCACACAACCGGATACTCCGGCCATCAAAACTAATCCCATCAACCCTTGATAGTTCATTTAGTCTTTCACCTTTTTCTTTTTTCCAGTGTATGGAGAACCGGTGCACTCCATCCACCACGTGTTCCACGACGTTGATAGTTCCTGTACCAGCTCCGGCATTTGACTCGCCAGGTTCCGGGTTTCCGACCGATCGATGGCCAGGTTGTAAAGCTCCCACGGTTTTTGATTTTTTGTGACAAGCTTCATATCGCCGCGGCGAATGGCCTGCCCCGACCCAAACTCCCAATACATATCCTTGTCCCGTTTCAGCGGCTTGTTTTGAAGTGCCGGCACGATGGAAATGCCTTGCGCGTTTCCGGGCGTCTTTGCGCCGGAAAGCGCGGCGATCGTCGGCATGATATCGATCAAGTGTACCCGATCGCGGTTGATGCGGCCGGGCGCGGCGAGACCCTTCGGCCAATGCGCAATCATGGCGGTGCCGATGCCCCCTTCATGGCTTTGTTGCTTAAACTTGCGCAACGGCGTATTGCCCACGGCGGCCCATCCCTGCCCGTACGATTCATAGCTTTCAACGCCTCCGATCGGCACTTCGTCCGAATAGTTTTTAACGCGCTTGGTCGGCGTTTCCGCACAGGCGCCGTTGTCGGCAAGGAAGAGCACCAGCGTATTGTCCAGCCGTCCCTGTTTTTGCAACAGGTCTAGCAGACGGCCAATATTGTCGTCCATATTTTCAATCATGGCGGCATAGACTTCCATCTGCTCGATGCGGCGCTCACGCTGCTTCGGGGACAGCTCCTCCCACGGTTGGTCATATTCGGGCTCGGAAAGCTTTGCAACTTCGGGATCGACCACTCCCAGTTCAATCTGGCGCTGATAGCGCGCGTTGCGGATCGCATCGTATCCGGCATCGTAGCGGCCTTTGCAACGGTCAATGTGTTTTTGCGGAGCCTGCAGCGGCCAGTGCGGTGCGTTGTAGGCCATGTAGAGAAGAAAGGGTTTATCGTCGTCCTTCGTTTCTTCCAACCATTGGACGCCTTTGTCGGTGAAGACATCGGTCGAATACCAGTCCGCGCGATCCGGAACAAAACTTTTGACAATTCCCGGTTCGTCCAGCACCCATTTATAGGCCCCGATGTAGGCCGGTTGTTTGCCGCCCGGTACGGCCGTGTCGCCGGGATTCCAAAAATTGATCGCGCCGCCCAGGAAACCGTAGAACCGATCAAAGCCGCGCGTACGCGGATCAAAGCCCGCATGATGCTTGCCCGACCAGAAGGTGTTATAGCCTGCCGGCTTCAACATTTCGCCCAGCGTGGTCGTATCATTCCATTGATCATCGGTCTGCTGATAATAGACCCCGTTCACCAGGCACGCGCGGGAGGGATAGCACTTGGCGGTGTTATACGCCTGCGTGAAAAGAATGCCCTTATTCGACAGCCGATCCAGATTCGGGGTGTTGATTTCAGACCCCATGCAGCCCAGATCCGAATAGCCCATGTCGTCTGCCAGAATCAGCAGAATGTTGGGCGGTTGCGCCGCCACGGCGGCTGCGGCAAACCCCACCGCTACGAGCCCCATAACAAAAGTTCGTTTAATCATCATATTCAATATCTCCACTGTTAAATGAATACGGATGCCAACGCCCGTTCTAAACAGGAGGAAGCAAAGCTTAGCGAATAAAATCGTACGCCTCACTCTTTACTTGAGTGTAGCGGTTTTCCAATGGCTGGAACAGCGAGCCGCAGCGGGATTCCTGCTATGTCCTGCCTATCTGTTCTTCTGTTTCTTCTTTGCCCGCTTCGTGTCGAGCTGATCCAGCGTCTTGATCAGCTCTTGCGGTCGTGCACCGGCATAACGACCCAACGCCTTTTGCAGCATCGCATGGACGGTCATGGCCTGCTCGGACAACTGGTTGATCTGCAGCGGCTTCTTTTCCAGCGCATCGTTCTGCACATCATAAAATTTTCCGTCGCGGTAGAACTTGTAGCGCTGATTGCGCACCCACTCCTCCGACGGTTCGGTGCCTTCGCTCGAATACCAGCAATGTGTCCACTTGCGCGGGTTCCCCCGCTCGCCCTTCAGTTGCGCAAAGAAGCTTTTCCCGTCGATCTGCAGTCCTGCCGGAACCGTGGCGCCGGCGGCCTCGCAGAGGGTCGGCAGAAAATCGCTGAATTCGATAAGATCCTGACTGACCTTGCTAGACGGCACGGTTCCCGGCCAATTGGCGATGAGCGGAACGTGTGTTCCGGCATTCGGCATCGAGCCTTTTCCGCCTTTATAGGGTTTTCCGTTGAATTGCGTGGTGAGACTCCTATGGGTACCATTGTCGCCGGTGAACAGGACGAGCGTATTTTCGCGCAAGCCCAGTTCATCAAGGCGGTCGATCACCTGCCCGACCATCTTGTCCATATAAGTGACCATGTCGGCAAAGTTTTCATGGGCGCTGCCATCGCGGGTCTTGCTGTCGGGCGTAGGTTCAAACGGGGCGTGGGTCAGCAGCATGGGATAGTAACAGAAAAACGGGCCGTCCTTGTGGCGGGTGATGAAATCGAGTACGAACGCATTCAACTTGTCCGGACCATACCCGCCGGATAACACCTCTCCGGTGTTCAGCAGCAGGCTGCCCAGATTATTATAGCGACTGTTCTTCTTCGGCAAATGCCAGAGGCAATACTCGTCGAAACCGAATTTTTCGGGTTGGGCCGGATCGGTTCCCAACTGCCACTTGCCGGCGATGGCCGTTGTGTAGCCCGCCTGTTTCATCAAATTACCGAACGTGGTCGCATTGGGATCCAGCAGGGCGAATTCGATATAGTTCCGAACATTGGAAATCCCGGTCATGATTTTCACGCGCGACGGCGTGCAGAGCGGCTGGGAATAGCAATGTTCAAAGCGCATGCCATTCTCGGCCAGGCCGTCGAGGACCGGCGTCGAATATTCCGAATCGCCGTTGGCACCGATGCATTCATAACCGAGATCATCCGCCATGATCAGGATAATGTTCGGCTGCGCTTGAACCAGCGTGGTCATCCCCATCGCCAAGCATAAGACAACCCAGCCTCTTTTCTTCATTTACCGCTTTCCTTTTTATGCCAATCGGTACCGGCGGCCATGATGCTGGCATTGATTTCGAGCAGCTGTTTTTTCATGCGCTCCAGCCGCTCCGGCAGTTCGCCGGACCGGTCGTGCTGCTGGGCAGGATCGGTTTTCAGATTGAACAGCTGGTAGTTTTTGTAGCCTCCCTGTTTGATCGCGGGAATCCACTGCTCATCAAACTTGTTTTTGGTGGATAGCTCATAGTCCGGATCGGCCACCAGCGCCCAGTTTCCATCGCGCATCGCCACGATCGGCCGGGATTTCTGAAGATGCCAGAACAGCGGCTGGTGGCGCACAAATGCTTCCGGTTTACCGGTGAGCAAGCCGGAAAGATTGGAGCCATCGAGATGGACGTTCGGGGGTGCCAGGCCCAGCAGGCCGCACACCGTCGGCAACACATCCACCAATCCGGCCGGCGTCGACTCCACCCGGCCCGAGGTAATATGGCCCGGCCAGCAGAAGATTCCGGGAACCCGGATCCCGCCCTCGTAATTAGAGCCTTTTTTGCCACGCAGACCGCCAACCCGCTCCTGCCGTAGGCTGCCGTTATCCGATCCATAAATGATCAGGGTGTCTTCCGGGGCGCCTAGGGTCCGCAACTTTTCAAGCAAGCGAGCAATCGCCCGGTCGGTATTGTCGATGGTGCCGGAATAGACGGCACCGTCCACATCGGGGCCGCCATAAACGGCTGTCAGTTCCTCCGGCGAACCGAGTGGGTTATGCGGTTCATGGAACCAGACATTCAGGAAAAAGGCTTGGTCGGGATCGCGATGATTTTCCAACCATTGGATGGCCTCATCGACCACGAGCTGGCAGGAATAGCCTTCGAGCTCACCGACGGCCTCGCCGTTGCGGATAAAGTTTACAGGGTTGCGGTGGCTAGGCTGGGCATTGTTTTCCGTGGCGAACCAATAGTCAAAGCCATGATCCGCCGGCGTCGGTTTGTTCATCGTCTTGTTCGGCAGGCCGAGATGCCACTTGCCAACATGCGCCGTGGAATACCCCTGCGCCTTCAAAACTTCCGCCAATGTAATTTCGCGCTCCAGCAGATGCGAGCGGTTGCTTTTGTTTTCGATCCAGCTGTAGACGCCGGCGCGGATATGATGTCGCCCGGTCAGCAGGGTTGCCCGCGATGGAGAGCAGACCGCGCAACCGGAATAGAAATCGGTAAAGCGGACGCCCTGCGCGGCCAATCCATTCAGCGCCGGGGTTTTCACCGGGCCGTCGTAGCAGCCGATATCCTGATAGCCGAGATCGTCGGATAATAAAATCACCACATTGGGTTGGGCAGCCACAGCAACATGAAGCATGGCGAGAAGCATGCAACCGATCTGTATGGTCTTCGACTCATTCATTCGTTTCAATTTTCACCCCCAAATTGCGCCCCTCGCTTCTTGTCCGGGCGAACTCGTCGAAGTCGGCGATCTTTTTATCGCCGATCATTAAATCCTTAATCACTATACCGCGCATGAAATCATCTGGGGCTTGAGGTCGGCCACCAAAGATGCTCTTCCAGTTTTGCCCCATGGGGACCTGGATATTGTCAAAGGTAATGTCCTCGACGCCGATCATTTTGTTGTAGCGCGTGCCGGTCATCGGCGCGAACTGAAAGAGCGGATTGACGGTGGTCTCAAACGTTATGTTCTGCATGACGATATCGGCGACATAGCCGAAATTGGCGCCTTTCTTATCGTGATTGATCCCGAGCCAGAACCCGCCGCGCATCGGGTTGTATTCAGTCCCGGCCAGATTGCTCACTCCGGCCGCACCGTAACGCCCGTCGATCACCGTTGCATTGCGAATGATCGAGTGCCCGAGAGTGTTGCCGTCCCGGGGCATGGCCCGGGTGAAGCAGAAGACGTTGGCATTATTCTGCTGCCAGGCGAACCAGCCGTCGATGTCCAGCCCGTTCTTGATGTACGTCCCGTCGTCCATTTCAATACTGAAAAGGTTGCGCCGCACCATACCCCACTGCGAGGCGTCGGTGTTGCCGTGGAAGCCGTACAAGGTTTTGACGTTGGACAACAACGCAGGGGTGCCGAAAAAGTTTGCCGAGTGAAAGTGTCTGCCGGTGAAGGTCAGCCCTTCCAGCACGCCGTTTTGGCCGGCGCGGTCAACCAGTATAATATAGCTGGGCACGGTCTCCTGCCCTTTGAACCAGTCCATCTTCTCGGCGGAAAGAATGCCGCGCCCACGGATCGTAAAGTTTTCAATCGCACCGAGAAACCTTTCGGGGGAACCCATAACTATGTAATCGTCGGCATTTTGGTAGCCGTGCTTGAATGCAGGATAGTCGAAGATGTCTTTGTTTTTGGTGATGATCCTGGTTCCGTAGGCACTATTGTCCGCGTTGTCGCGGTTGATTCCAAGAATCGTGCCGGCAACATACGCATCGCCGGGAATATAAATCGTCTGGTCGCCGAAAACGGGAAAGAACAGGCCGATATCGTGATAGCCCGGAGCAAAATAGATCACCCGGTAGTCGGCGAGTTTTTTGCGGTTTGCAAGCGTCCTGTAGTCGTCGGCGGTTTTAATCGTCAGCACCGCCGGATCGCGCGGATCAGGCACGGGGTCCTCCGGCGGATTAGCGAACACAAACAGCGGACGCAACCAGTCGCCGTTGACGATAATCACCAGATATTGCGGGCCGGGCAGCGTGAATGAAAAGCTACGCCCGTCGGCGGCGTAGGTTGGCTGAATCTTCAATTTCGAGGGCATAATCAACGCGTCCTTCACCGCCGGCGCGCGATCTTTCATACGCACCGTAACCTCCACCGGTCCGCGGTGGGAGAAATTGGCAAAATGCTCCGTCGGCAACGGCGGCGGGACAGACAGGCCGTTACCAGTGCTGTTCATGGTTCCGACGTTTTCGTAGACCGGCACACTCGCCTCCGGGGAGCGGCTGCTTTTCTGGGCGACGAATACCTCGTAATCCGGCGAATGCAGTGCATGCATGCGCGGGTCGTTGACGACCGCGTAGGTCTGCAAAAAATCTCCCTTCGGCGCGAAAACGGTCTTGATCCCCTTGAGGCTCGCGCCGGTGGCGTTGTTGCCAAACGCGGCCGACAGGCTTTTCGGGAAAGCCGAATCGGCTTTTTGCTTCGCGGAGGGATAGGCGATCTGGTGGGCGATGTTCCGGCCATAGGTGTCGCCATAGGTGTCGCCGTCTTCGTCGTGGCGCGGATAGGCTTTCGCTGGGTTATTTACCGCCGCGACGGGTGGGTATTTTAGACTCATATCTTTGGGTTCCGGACGTGTTCCCTCCTTAATGATCTTGTCGCCAACGGTAATACTACAGGCGCACTGCTCGATTTTCGGCAGTAAGTCGGCCGCCTCGCCGTTGACCGTGATGTCCTGCACGCTGACATTGCGCACCGCCGCCTGTTCACTGAAACCAAAGGCATCAACCATGATTTTAGGCGACGAGTTTAATGCGGTTATCTTAATGTCGCTGACCTTCACATCACTGATACCGCCCTGGTAATCGCCGCGACGGTAGGGCGAGAAACCGACCCCCAGACTTAACAGCGACACCTTGGGTTTGTCGCCGGTGTAAAAAGCCTTGATGTTTCTAAAGTTAAAATTGCTGAGATTGCCGAAGTGCGCCTGTTTCAAGGCGATCAGATCGTCCCAGTCGCCGACAACAGTTGAATCCTCGAACGTGATATTCTTGAGATCGTCGAGAATGCGACTCCCCATAAAAAACGGAGTCCCCCCCTCAAATCCGATAATCAGATTGCGGCTGAAGGTGGTGTCCGAGCCAAATGTCGTAAGGGCCCGGACATCGGTCGAAACGTAGCAATCCTTCACCGTCGACTGCGAGCCGACACAGATGCCTCCGAATCCTTTTTCAAAATTAATGACCTTCACGTTCTCGATGAGCGTTTTCGTGCCATTGCCCATGATCGGCTGCTGCGTGGGATAGATGATCGTGATGCCCTGTACAATCTGGTTGTCGGCAGGCTCGCGGTTAAAGCCGCCCAGATAAATCGAGTTGCTCCAGAATCGCAACGGGCGGGGCAGAAAATTATTGTTCGGCCCATTGGTGATCTGGTTGTACTCGCTTGAGAGAATTCCCCGTCCAAAGATCTTAACCCCTGATGCGCCGGCGGTATCCGCATCCGGCGGACACGTAAAGAAGCCGCGCACATACGCCCCCGGCGCCAGATAGATCTGGAGCCCCGGTTTCAGTGGAAACTGATCGCCCATCTCATGCAGCCCGGGCGCAAAATAAAGCGTCTTCTTTGCTGTATTTTCGTAGTCCGCGCGGGGGGTGCCGGGCCGGATTAAAAAGGTATCCGCAGCCTTTATGTCCGGCACATCCGTCTCGGGGGTTTCGGCGAAAATCGTCAGGCGTCGCGAAAGGTCGTTGTTGAGAACCAATACATACTTGTGTCCGGCGGCGACCGTAAACGAGATCGTTTTCCCCATCATTTTATATTCGACCGCATGGCCGAGCTCATCGATCAGCAGCACATCTTTCAACGGAAGCGGGTCGGTCAGCTGTCCGAGACGGATAAGCGCGCTCGAGTCGGTCTCAAAAGAGACCCACGATTCGCGCGCCTTACGGATCACCTTGTTGCCCGGGTCATGAACCACATTTCTGACAATGACCTTTTTTTCGCCTCTGAATTCATAATCCGCGCCGGGGAGATATTTTTCTCTAAGCTCGTTCCCCGCCACATAGAAAACAAAAGCATCTTTCCCGTCTACCGTAACGGCAAAGTCGGCGCTGCGATCAACGCCCTCGGGCGCGGAGTAGATTTTCACCGCCGCCTGCGTGGAAACCCCGAACAGCACTACACCTGTTAAACTCAAAATTATGTTTTTCATCTTCACCCAACTCCTAATCAAATTTAACAACCCATATATTTCTAAATTGAACCGGACTCCCGTGGTCTTGCAAAACGATCGGGCCCCTGGCCGCTTCCTTTCCTCCGGCGGTGGGTTTGGGCACAATCACATCATCGTGAATCAGTATCCCGTTCAGCCGAACCGTCATCCGGGCATCGGTGGTCTTATTTCCCTTTGCACCAAAACGGGGCGCCTTCACCTCGATGTCATACGTTTGCCAGAGTCCGGCGGGATAGCCGGCATTGCGATCCGGTTCGCGGATCTTGTAAATACCGCCGCACTCGTTGTTGTGGCCATAGAGACCGAAGCTGTCCAGGACCTGCGTCTCATACATCCCAAGATGGATTATGCCGCTGTTGGACCGCCCCTGCCCTTTTGCTTCCGGTTTGTAGGCGAGGTTGAATTCCAGATGCAGCCGATAGTCGCCAAACAACTCTTTCGTTTTCAGATCCTGCTTATTCTTTTTCCCATCACGCTGGGATACAACCTTAAGGGCTCCCGAATCCGTGATCGTCCACTGGATCGGATCCGCTGGAATCTTTCTGGGTTCCCAGGCCTGAAGATCGGCTCCGTCAAAGAGGACAGTAGCTTCGGAGGGTGCCGTTTCTCCCAATGTGGACGATGGTTGAAAGGGTGTTTTCTGCAGGGAGAAGGTGCCGGTTTCGCGGCCGGTAAAGGTTCCGTTCAGTTCATTGTCCTTGGCCACTCCGTTCCATTGCACCGTCTTGGTCTGCCCTTCTGCCCCATCAGATAGATCCGGACCGAGGACCGGTTCCAGAATCAATTTATCCTCCTGCACCGTGCCGTTGATAATCACGATCGCCTTTTCCCGCGGATCCGGTGAAGCCCGAAAAGTGACCTCATACTGCTTCTTGTATTTTATCGCAGTGGCATGCACCCCCTTTTCCCCGGTACCGGCCGTCATGATTCCTTCCCAGTTACCGGTATACGGATCCGGGACGACTCCGAATTCAGCGGCATGTAAAACGGGAACGAGGAACAGGAACATCGAGAGAGAAGCAGCATGGATTTGATTCATCATGATAAGAACCTGAACTGAAGTTACGCTAATTTGTAGTACTGGGCCCATTCAGGGCGCGGCGTGGCGCCCTTGAGAAGAACGTTCGCCTCGTCGTTGCCGACGAACTGTTTGTTCTCCGGATCAAATTTAAGGTCTACGTTCAGGTATTCGGCAATCATTCCCAGATTCAGAACCTGCGTCAGTTCACCACTCACACTGAAGGGCGACGTGGTTGTGGTGTTGCCCATACACGCCTGAATGAAGCTTGTTCCATGCGAATATTCCGGCTTCGGCGCCTTCATGGCATCCATATGCTCCATCATCTTCACCCGCGGATAAATTCGGGAGGCATCGCCATGGTGCCCCCGCATGATCACGTAGTCGCCTTGTTTACGATGCAAGAGCGTTCCTGCGTTTCCAAAGTCGGGAATTCTGACCGATCCATCCTCCTGGGGGTCGCCATACTTTGCGTCGAAAACAGGGTTGCAGTCCGCCCCCGCCCTCCACATCAGCTCCACGGACGGAAAACGGGGACCGCGTTCCGGAAACCGGAAACGTATATGGGAAGAGAGAGGGAAAATAACCTGATTATAATCATCCAGCCGGAGCGGAGAGATTTCCGTCGGCAGACCCAGCTTTAAATAATCATGAACAAAATCAATGATGTGGCAGCCCCAATCCCCAAACATACCACAGCCATATTTATGAAATGCGCGCCATCCTCCGGGATGATATTTGGAGTTAAACGGCATCACTTCCTGCGGACCGCACCATTGGTTCCAATCATGAAGTGATTCCGGCGGCCTTTCCTCGGGTGGATAGGCGGATATACGGTGCTTCTTTTTCATAAACCAGAGGGACGGATCCTTCCATGCCTCAATTTTATATACGTCTTCCATCAACCCCGCATCACGCATCTGCCTGAACTGGGCCGCACCGGAGGAGGTATGCCCCTGGTTGCCCATCTGGGTCACCACCTTGAATTTCTTCTCTGCGCGCATGAGGATTTCCGACTCCTGGAAGGTATGGGTCAGCGGCTTTTCAACATAGACATGCTTGCCCATCGACATAGCATGAATCGCCGCCGTGAAATGGGTATGATCGGGCGTCACGACGCTCACGGCATCAATATCATTTCCCATCTTATCGAGCATGACGCGGAAGTCATTGAAACGAGGTACGTCGGGCCAGCTCTCCAGATTTTCCGCTCGTTTATTCGAGGTCGAGAAATCGACATCACAAAAGGCAACCGGGACGGCCGCCCCATCACGGGTCAGGCTCGGTATGACGCCGGCGGCTCTGCCTCCGACACCAATGCAGCCCAGGTTAATGCGCCGACTGGGCGGCAGCCTGGGATTATTCTCTGCCCGAGCTGAAGTGAGATATGCCGGAATAATGCTGAATCCTAAAGTCGCCGCCGCTGACTTCCTGATGGAATCCCGACGAGAGAAATGGTGTCCTTTTATCATCTTGTTCCTTTAGTAAACTCAATCAACCTGACGCTATGAGGCTCCATCGAAAGGGTCAACCCGTTTTGGTTGAGCGCAACCGGCTTCCCGCTCCAAATACCCGTCAGCCGGTATTTACCGGCATCGATTTCCAGATCGTCGAACGACCATGTCGTTTCGCTGGTTTCATCTATCCAGTTAAAGAAGCCAAACACGATGCGGTTGTCGAGCTCCAGCTTCCAGATGCGCGGAACATCCACCCCGGAAAAGAGATCAAGCGGAACGGCGTGTTGATGATTGCTCCACACGTCAATCAACGGCTTGTGCTTGTAGAGATCCAGCCGGTCTTTCGGCAATGATTCGATGCGGTCGCCACCAAATAGAAAACCACCCATTAGCGCCTGCAGGGTAATATGGCATCGCGCTTCTTCGAGCGTGTATTGCGGAGACGTGAAAAAGGCATCCGGATCGCAGATGGCAATGTGGTTATGGATGTAATAGTTCTGCGCCGCGGAGCGGGCAAAACGGATCAATCCCTTGTACTCCTTGCCAACTAAAACATCCTCGATGGTGCCGCTGGTTTTCCCGTAGGTAATGTTTGCATAGGGCTCTTCCTCGCTGCGGACGCCGGGATGGTTGATGTCATTGCCGATACGAACAGCGTCGTAGCATTCAATCGCACCATAGAGCCAACCCATGCTGCGCGTCACCACCAGTTCGTCCGGCAACGCGGCACGGATCGCGCGCACCGCCTTGTTATGTGCCTGCAGGCCGGTCATGGTTGAATCAAATCGGTCTCCTTCTTCCAGGCTTCCGTAATGGTGGTCCCACTTCATGAAGGTCGGTTTATAGTCCTCCACCATCTGCTTAAACTGGCTGGCGAGATACGGCGGCACAGATGGGTGGCTGCCGTCGAGATACATCATTCCCAGCGTGGTCATCATTTCGTCATCGTTCGGATCGATGGGATCTTTTCCATAAGGCGAAAGCAACCAATCGGCATGGTCCTTCCAGTAGGGATCGGTCGGATTGACGCGCAGCGGGCTGATATGCAGGCCGAACTTCAGCCCCATGGCATTAATCTGGTTAGCGACATCGCGGATACCAAGAGGAAACTCCTCATTCACATAATACGAACCCGGCTTGGCCCACCAACCACCATCGAGCTGGATATAGCGATAGCCCGCATCATACAGCTCGTCCTTCATGCAGCGCGCCGCCGTCAACATGGCCTCCGCTGAAATGGTGCGGCTGTAGGAATGCCAGGTGCTCCAGCCCGGCTCAATCATACGCATCGGCCGGCCCTGCCGTACGCTCTCGCCCATAATGCGACCCACTTCCGAAAGTACCTGTGTCGGACGACGGTCGTTCCAGAATCCCACCAGCACCGGATCAACCGTGATGGTTGTTCCGGCCAACACCTTCACTTTTTCCAAACCCTTCGGGCTGCCGCTTCGGATCGACAAATGAGCCGCGCTGTCTGTCACATTGCGCCATTGAAACGAAGTAGGCCATAGTTCGCCCTTCAGTGCGGCACAGACAAACATTTGGTTCAATTCATCGTTCTGCAGAGTCGTCAACCAGAAGCCGTCGCGTGGATCCTCACCTTTCTTGCCGGCTTTAAGTTCCGCCAACTGATGGAGCCAGTAGATGCTGCCCGTTTTCGGCGCCTGGATCGCCTCTACAAAGACGTTCCAACCTTTGGAACTTTCACCGATTGAAAGGTTTTGCGACTCATCTTTTTTCGTGAGCACCCGCACGCCGCCCAGCTCGAATTCCTCCGATGCAGTGAGCGAGGCGGAGACCACGGCATACTGTCGGTCGGCTTGTGTCTCTATCTTCAGCACCACATTTTCCAATGGATCCAGCCCTGAACAAGTCAGCGTATGCACCCCGCTTTCAAAGGCCCATGCATGCTGCGGAAAAGCATCGCCATACACCCACTCCCCACTAACCTGCACCGCAAAGGTGGAATCCGACAGGGTTATTCCGTTATCCCAAGCCAAGGTATAGGATGCCCCGTCCTGATCGACTGCAGGAGCAACGGCCCAACCCGAAGTGACCATGCAAACTGCAATCAAAAGTGTTCGTATAAAAGCACTCATTTCTTTGCTGCCTTCTTTTTTTCGAATAGAGGAAATACAGAAGAGTCGAAGCGCATGGCGTCCATTTTCTTTTCCAGTCGCTCGACGGTTTCAGGGTTACTATCGGCAAGATTGTCTTGTTCGGAGGGATCTTTCTTCAGATTAAACAGCATTGCCCGGGCATCCTCCGGTTTTTGAAGGTTCGTCTTCACGAGCTTCCAGTCGCCCATACGGATGGCCTGCATGCCGTTTCTCGATGAAAACTCCCAATAGAGCGCATCGTGTTCCCGCTGGCCTGCTTGTCCCAACAGGGACGGCTTCATTGAAATGCCATCGATATCCTCGGGGACAGGAGCCTCTGCAAGTTCACAAAGCGTCGGCATAATATCCCACATGGCGCTAACATGCTTATTCGTTGAGCCTGAGGTGATACGCCCCGGCAAACGCGCAATGAAAGGCACATGGATGCCGCCATCGGTCAGGTCGCGCTTGTAGCCTGTGTAGATCCCATTACTATCGAAAAAGTCCGGGTCTGCCCCGCCTTCGAGGTGAGCGCCGTTATCGCTCGTAAACATGACCAGTGTATTCTCATCCAAACCCAGTTCTTTAAGCCGCTCCATCAGCCGGCCGATATCCCGATCCATGCGCGAAATCATCCCGGCAAACGCCTTGCGCGGCTGCTCCTGATGTTTATACGAACCTTTTTCACCCCGATAAGGTTTCCCCGGTTCGAGGTGAGCATACGGTTCCATGGAATCTTCCGGCACATCGAGATCGGCATGGGGAATCGTCAGGGCCAGATAGAGGAAAAACGGCTCATCTTTTTTCTGTTCCACATACTGATACGCCTCGGCCATAAATTCATCATGCACATATTTTTCGCCATTGAGCATGACCTGCTCATCGTTGCGCCAGACAAACTCCGGATAATAACTGTGCGCATTCTTTTGGCACTTGAACCCATAAAAATAATCAAAGCCCTGTAATACAGGATCTCCGGAATTTCCGGTATACCCGAGCCCCCACTTTCCGATGCAAGCCGTCGCATAGCCTGCCGACTTGAGCTGAGAGGCCACCGTTGCTGTTCCTTCCGGCAACGGGAACTGACCGGCCGGTTTAACCGGACCATTATCGCGAACAACCGAATGCCCGGTATGCAGGCCGGTCAGCAGCGAACAGCGCGACGGGCCGCACACCGTGCTCCCGGAATAGTGCTGTGTAAACAACATGCCTTCCGCCGCCAGACGGTCAATGTTCGGCGTCTGGATGATTTTTTGCCCGTAACATCCCAGGTCTCCGATACCGAGATCGTCCGCAAGAATATAAATTATGTTGGGTTTGCCGTTTGATGCGGCAACCACTCCAATCAGCCCCAGAATAATCAAAAATCTTTTTTTCACTTGGCACTCCGCTTCTGGGCGAACAGCCACTTCATGAACACCGGTTCAGGGTCGCAGCGGTCGCTGCTCATCTGGGTGGTTCCATTATCGCTGCCGGTCACCATCTTGAGCGCGATCGGCCCACCATGCTTGTCGCCATGCCAGGTGGTGAATTTCATATTTCCGCCGATGGCTTTCATCTCGGCAAATATTTTTCGATCGAATTCGATGGGACATTTCGGGTCCTTGTCCCCGTGGAAGATCCAGAACGGCATATCCTTAATCTTTTCGACATCCACAAAGCGCGGCGTCGTCGCCAAACCGCTGCCGGCCGACGGGGCCGCCGCGGCAAAATATGCGGGATCGAGCTGAGTCAGCTTATACGTGCCATGCCCGCCCATCGAGTGCCCCAGAATGTAGATCCGATCCATATCAACCGACGGCAGGCCGGCAATGATGGCTTTGATCTTAGCGAACTCCGGCGCATCCCAGTGTGCTGATGATTGAGGGGCCAGCACATAGCAGGGGTAGTCTTTGCGCGTCTGCTCTTCCGCCAGAAACTGATTCCATTTGCGAAGCTGCTTTACATTATCCGATCCTCTGCCCCCGCCCCCATGCAGCGAAACGATGACCGGATAGTGCTGGGACGCGTCGAAATTTAGCGGCTTCAGCAATCGGTACGACAGCTCTTTGAACGTATGCGCCTCATGCAATTCGATGGCCCAGGATTCGATCTCCGTTTTTTCGGCGAACGCACCCTGTCCCCCTCCAAAAAAAATCGGCAACAGCCCCGCTGCCACAAACAGTTTAAATCGTGTTTTCATTTTATCCTCTCAATCTCAATCATATGGAACGTGGTGTCGTCGCCTTTTTCATGGCGCAGCTTCAGATTTGCTTTGCTCAGCTCGGGTCCGGAAACCGTAACCAGTACTTCTTTCCACAAGCCACTGTCTGTGTTCTGGACGTTTAACGCATTTTTTTGACCTGCGAGCAGTGACCATTCCCCGCACCCCTTGTCCAGATAGGTTACCTTCACGTTGGCGGACGCTGCATTAAAGGCGTTATCGAGCATGAACCGCATTTGTGTCTTTCCGGCTTTGTGGTCGAAGGCGCGGGCAAAGCGGCCATAGATAGAATCATCAATGTTCCAGCGGCCGACGTCGCCGGAGCCCGGCTCAACCTGCGTCAGGAAGCGGCAATAGTTGCCCGGCCAAATGCCCCAGCCTACGTCGTTCGATCCGCTGCGCTTGCGGTTGAGCATGCCGCCGCCGGTCGCCTTTTCCGGATCGTCCATGCGGGCACCCTGTTTGGAATAGGCTTCGGCAATTTTCAGATAGCGTTCCTGATCACTTTTTTTGCCGGGCTTGCCCCCAAACTGCTCAGCCGGAAAACGCGCAAAATCCGACGCATCCAATCCGTCGCGCAACGCACAGAAAGCGGCGGGTGCGGTGGCCGGGTCGGTGTGGCCTGCATATTTATTGAATATTTTGCATGCCGGCCAATTGGCCGGATCTTTCAATGCCTCGCGCGGAACATTCCAGATATCGAGACGGCAGTGCGAAGCGAACAACCCCGACCAGTAGAGCGCCCGCGGAATATTGCCTTTCGACCAGCCCATCACAAAGAGCTCGCCATCCATCTCCCCGCGTGTCAGCACTGACTTTCCGCGCTCCTTCACAGCGCCTTCCAAGGTTTGGAAGTTTGCGAGCCGCTCGACGTTGTCGCTCACATGATAGCCGTGACTGAACATCCCGTGCTTGAGGGCGATCACGTCCATGTTTTCCAGCAGCCATTCCGTTTCAAGACCGCCGTTGGCGTCCGAATTAACCAGAACGGGAATGCCCGGAACGGCATTCCGGTAGCGCTTCCAGGTCTCGAGCCGGAAGTCGTTCCAAACGTCCTTGGAGATATCATATTTCGCTTCGAGCGCATTGCCCTTGTAGGGCTGGCCGTCGCCGGTGGAACCTTCGGCACACTGCACAAACACAATGCGCTCGCGCAACTCCGGGGAAAGATCATTCACATACTCCCCGAAGGCATCGATCAGCCCCATGAAGCGGTTCTTGTATTCCGGATGAAGGTAGTATGGATATGTTTTCTGCCCGTCGGTCTTTTGACCCAGCGCATTGACTTTGCGATCGGTAATGACCAGCGGTACGCCTTGTTCATAGATCCAATCCGGGCAGGCCGGCCCCACCCAGATCATGAGGGTTATATACAGATCGTCTGCCTTCGCCACCATGAGCGGCTCACCGAGCTGTTTATCGAACTTATATTTCCCCGGCTTCGGCTCCAGCTCATTCCATTTAAGAATCAGGGGCACGCTGCGCAGCTCGGGGCAGTCCGCCCGCGAAATCTGCCCCGGTTTCCACCCGGCCCAGCTGGAAATGCCGAGACCTTCCCTTGCGTGCGCCGCGACCATGGAGACCGACAGACCTAGCAAAATGAGGAACGAATGTTTCATGATGCCTTTTGCTTCTTTCTTTCAGCCCGCTTCTCTTCCTTCGATTTTTTCGGACCCTTTTTCAGATCGTTATCCGGATTCTTCGGACTGTCGGGCTCATGATGCGTAGGCAGATATTTTTTAAGACGTTCGATGACTTCCTTATACTCCGGATTAGAGGCCAGATTGGTGTGTTCCATCGGATCCGTGGAGTGATCGTAGAGTTCTTCCGCTCCGTCCGCTTTTCCGCCATACCAGGTGTAGCGATAGCGTCCGTCGGTGAGCGAATGGTTTTTATATTGATAGGTGGTCAGGGTCGGCTCGTTCCACCCCATGGACGGATTCGCCAACAGTTTTGCAAAGCTGCGGCCATCGTTCTCCTTGTTCGGCGACAGCCCGCAGAGTTCGATGAGCGTCGGATACATGTCGATCAGGTTCACAACGCCCTCACATTTGACGTTCGCAGGCGTCAGTCCCGGAACGTTGACAATGAAGGGAACGCGGCAGGATTCCTCCCAGAGTTCCGTTTTGCCGTAATGGCTTTTTTCGCTGAGGTGCCAGCCGTGGTCGCCCCAGATCATCACGATGGTGTTGTCGGCATACTTGCTTTTTGCGAGGGCATCGAAGAGTACGCCGAGGCAATGATCCGCATAGCTGACGCAGGCGAGATAGGCGCGCTGGGCGTTTTTATGCATGCCCGTTTTCTCGGCCAGCAGGAAGCGGCCGCCCGGCTTGAAGATCGGACTGCCGTCCGCCCGCACGATATCGTCCAGATCGTCATACTTCAGCGGCACCTGCTCGATTTTATCGAGCGGATAGAGATCGAAAAACTCTTGGGGCACATACCACGCCAGATGCGGCTTGGAAACCCCCACCGCCAAAAAGAAGGGCTTTCCGTCAAAATCGCGCTCCAGCTGATCCGCGGCCCACTTGCACGTGACATAGTCCTTGGTTTTCTCCGTCGGCCCCTCGACCGCCCCCCACGCGAATGGAGAGCCGCCCGCCTTGATTCCTTCAACCTCGGGTTTCTCTTCCCACAGGGTTTTACCATTCGAGCCGCCCGCATGAATGTGTTCATGGAACGCCCACTGCCCTTCATCCAGGCCATCTTTATCGCCGTGCTTATGGAAAATCTTGCCGGAGGAAAGCGTATGATAGCCACGGTTTCCGAAATATTCCGGCAGCGTTTCCAGATCCTTCGCCTTCGGTGCATGTCTCAAGTTCTGGCCGTTGCCATAAACACCGGTATGCGTGGCGTGTTTACCGGTCAACAGGGCCGAGCGTGTTGGGCCGCAAACGGTCGCCGGGCAATAGGCTTTGTTCATTACCATGCCGTGCTCCCTGGCATAGCGGTCGAGATTAGGGGTGATGGCCTGGGGGTTGCCGCCCAGGCAACCCACCCAGTCGTTCAGGTCGTCGATGGCGATAAACAGAATATTATAACCCTTGCTCTTCAATTGCTGCGCCAGCGCCACCCCCGCGCTGGACACCATCATGGTGGATAAAAAACTGCGCCGATTCATACAAAACCTCACTCGTTAAAAGAAAACTGCGGAAAAAAGTCTGTCTCCGGATAAGAAGTACGGTTCTGGCGGGCATATCTAAACGCCTCAGTTTTTAATAAGTGCAAGAGATATGAGCCCAACGTTCAAACTATCCCCAACCGGGCGTAATCAGTAGGGGTCGAATGCCTGATTTATAGCGATTCAATGATCAGCCGAATAAATTGCTCATCCTTGGTCTCCGTCGAGATGCGGTTCGTTACAGCATCAAAACCGTTGGTGAACGAGCCGCTGCCAACGACGGTGTAGCCGTTGGTTGTCCAGAGATTGGAAGCGAGGTTGTCGGAAAGCTCAAGATAGTAGAGCAGGCCGCTGTCGGGGTCGGTTTGCCGGACATGGATATATTCAAACCAGTTGCTCCCTCCCCCGCTCATTTTTCCAAGGGTTGGAAGATAACCGAGGTCGGAAGGATTGGTTGGATTGCCGCCGAGTCCGAATTCATAGAGGTTGTTGAGCGCATCGCCGTCATCGTTCCCTGCCGGCCCCTGAACGAGGCTGTACTGGTTCGACCAGACGGAATACGGGGCGGGCGCAGATCCGGAAACCACCAAATTATCGATGTGGAAATGGTCGGCTACGCCTCCGGCAAACACCGTGAAGCGGACTTGTGAAACCGCCCCATAGGAGCCCAGATCGATGTCCTCAGCCCCCAGCATCAAAACGACACTGGTATTGGTCCAGACGATATGCCATGCACCATCGTAGACTTCTGCCTGCGCATATTCACTTGGGTTGTCCAGGCTCTTCAGCTTCCAATCAAACGTCAGCCTGCTGTCGACCTGCGGCGGATCCAGCGTGCGCGTGATCTGGCCATTCTTGGTCAGATGCGCCGCAATACTGTTCAAGTCGTTGTCTGTTTCCACCACCGCACCTCCATTGGTGCTCCAGCCAACGGCCCAACCGGTTCCGCCGGTCCACGTTCCCGACTCAAAATCGTCGCTGGCCAGCCCGCCCCCTGCCGTCGGATCTACCATGATTTTCAGCGTCGCGGTGTCGGATGCCAGAGCATTGTCCTCCACTTTGATCATAAAGGTATTCGTGCCGACATCAGTCCTATCCGGAGTCCCGGAAAGCGCGCCATCCGCTGCCACGACCAACCAGTCCGGTCCGGAAATTCTGGAATAAGAAAGCATATCCCCGACATCATCGTCTTTCGCGGCACCGGCGAGCGTGCCGCTATAGGCCGCATTGTCTTCGGCGTTTGGTGTGTTGATGGGGTCCGTGGTAAAATACGGCGCCGTGTTGCTGGAACTTCCGCTCGAGCCTACATCAATCAGCAGAATGGCGCTGTCGGAGCCGTCCACGTCATCGGCAACCTGTATAATCCAATTGTTCAGGCCTGAATCCCCAGGACCCGGTGTGCCGGAGAGTGTCCCGTTGGTAGCCATGTTCAGCCACGCCGCGCCGGAAACAATCGAGAAGATCATTGGATCGCTATTCGGATCACTGGCCTGATCGGCCACGGAGCCGGAGCAGGAATCCCCGATGGATGCCGCGGAATTGGTTATCGGATCGCTGCTGAACATGGGTTGATTCGCCCCGACGTCTACGGCTCCGGTCACCTGCACATTATCGATCCAGAACCGGTCGGTCGTCTGATTTCCAGTTAACTCAAAACGGACTTGCGATATGCTGCCATAGGCACTCAGGTTAATATTCGTTGATGCCAGTTCCGGGCTGCTTCCGGAGTCGCCCCCCTTGATGTTTTCGCTCCAGACCAGGTGCCATGTGCCGTTGAAGACCCAGGCCTGACCCGCTTCACCGGTTACAATCCGGTCGACATCCCAATCAAACGAGAGGGTCGCGTTGGTAAGCGGGCTGTCGAGCGAACGGGTGATCGAGCCAGCAACGTTCAACTGAACAATGGATCCGGGTGTCGCTGTGGGAACAGCGGTCCAGTCGCCGTCCCAGCCGCTTCCCCCGTTCCAGTCCCCGGATTCAAAATCATCGGTTGCAGAAGCGGAGCCGGGTACAAAGGCAAAATTCGCGGTAACGCGGGTATCTTCAGTCGGGAACAGGAACGGGCGATTGTTTGTTCCGCTCAGGTCGCCGCTCCAGCCGGTGAATTCCCAGCCGAGGGCCGGGGAGGGCTTCAGTTCAAGCATCAGGCCTTCCGAAAGGGTCGTGCTGACCGGGTCGGAATAGACCATGCCGTCATTGCGGGCGCTGACGGTTCCCTGCCCCACGGTGCCGATGTTTACATAGGCGAGCTTAACCACTTCCAACATGTGGAAAATATCGTCGTCGGCATCCACATTCAGCAGCATCAGGTCGGCCCCGTTTGGACCATTGTTTCCGCAGACCCAATCGGTCACGATCACCGAATTAGTCTTCCAGGTGTTGGAACCGGTCTTGGTAACCGTGAAGGCGGTCTTTCCGCTGTCGCCGACGGCATCGTATTGCAGCTCAAACTGGCCGGTGCCGCGGTCGAGATAGATCACCGAGAGCTGCAGGCGTTGCCCCGGGTTGGGCAGCAATTCATCATGAAGGTCGAAATACATCGTGTTTTTCCCATTCGCGGAGTCAAAGCTGCGGGCAAAGCGGTCGTAGGGATGCGAAGCCGTCGTCAGCGGCCCGTTGATTCGGAAACGGCCGATGCTGGTAGCGTCCGGATCAATCTGGGTGATGAAGCGTTCATAGTTGCCCGACACGATTTCCCATCCGGAATCGTTGAAACCGGTTTGATTGGGGCGCTGCCAAACCTGTCCGCGCGTGGCTGCATACGGATCGTCCATTTGCGCGCCATGCGCGGCATTGGAGGCGCAAATTGCAATGTAGCGGTTGGTGTTGCTCTGACTGGCATTGCCATAAATCCCTTCGGGAAATTTAACGATATCGGATGAATCGAGCCCTTCATGCAGAATGCAGAATCCGCCGCGGGCCGTCGGCGGATCGAGCTCCGCCGCCCAGGTGTTGAAGAATTCAAAAGCAAAGACAATGTTGCTGGTATACGCCGTTTCGAGGCAGTTCTTGGTCACATCCCAGACGCTCAGGCCGGGATGCAGCTGCTCGACAGCGCACCAGTACATGCTCAACCGGTAATTGAGCTGGAAAAAGGGCCAGTCCCAGGTTCCGTCCATCTCGTTCCGGGAAAACAGTCCCAAATCGGAATCCACGGCGTGCTCCTTGAACGTATCCGTTACATCCTGCGAACGCGACAAATGATGCCCGCGCACCAGACCGGCATATTTTGCGCCGAAACCCGCCGTCACATTATTGGTTACCCAATTCCACTCGTTCGGAAATTTGCTGACCTCAATATCCTGGAAAAGCAACGGAATCTTAGGCCCCGGCCCGTCCTGAAACGCCGCGCGGTACGCTTCGAAAATGTTCGTCCGGTAGGTCAGCCACTGCGAATCGGAAATTACATAGTCAGGATAGTCAGCGGCGATGATCTGCGGCTCTTCATAGGGCGCTTCATCGCCGGTATGCGCCGTATCCACGCGCACAAAGCCAATGATATCCTGCAGGTGCGGCGGGATGTCGTTGCGGACATGGTCGGCCAGACTCTGCACCATCTCGCTCAAATAGATTTGAAGGTCCGCATCCAGATAATAGCCATAGATAAATTGCCCGTCGGTACAGGAAGGAACGGTTCCGTCCACGACGTTCGGGTCGTAACCCGAGGGCAATGGGCCCAGCGGGTCCAGCATCCAGGGCGGCATGCTGGTTCCCGTCGATCCTGCAATCGGCTGTATCTTGATGAAAAACTTTTGGTTCTGGTCGTAGGCCTCCTGCAGCACGACATCCAGCGCCGACCAGGTAAAGTTGCTCCGTGCCGGGTTAATATCAACCCAGTTCGCCGAATATTCCCGCCCACGGGTGAACGGATATTCAGCAACCGTGAACGCCGCCGACCGATCCCAAACGCCATAGGATTCCCTTGCCAGCCCCAGTTCGCCCTCCGCTTTCAGCGTCACAAAAACGCAAATGATCAGATATACAGTTGAATTAAGAACAAATCGCATACATCGCCTCTTGTTTGTGTATTTAGTAACCATACGGCCCGTTTCGTTGAATCTAAACACCCTGATTCTCCACCTCCACATATAAAAAAAATCAACTGCTGTTTAGAAGCCTCTTATGTATCCGTACCTGTTATCAACCCTTCAGCAAAAGCGAACCGATTTACGGAGAAGATCGGTGTGCCATTCATGGCATCCATTAGGGTAGCAACTGCTGGATTATGGAGGAAAACACCATGAAAAAGAGACTATTCATGCTGCTGGCTCTGGCAGCTTCACTGTCCGTATCGATGGCGCAGACCATCGTGAATACGGGCTTCACAACCCCCTACACCGACGGCGACCTTGCGGGCCAGCAAAGCTGGATCGCGATGCCCAATACGGGAGTCAATGCGTTTGATGTGACCGATGCAGCCGGAAGCGGCTTTGCCGATACGGTTTCAACAACGCTCAGCACCAACGGCGGCAACTATGTCTACCGCAGCACAACCGGTCTCGGCAATGCGACCAGTGATGAGTGGGACGGCGTGATGGACTTTACCCTCAGCGTGCCCGTCCCTGACATCGGATCCGGGGATGCATTCCGCATCGGTCTCTCAACCTCTTCTACCAACGGTCTCGGCACGGGTGCCGGAGATCTTCCGTTGCGCTTTAACACGAGCAATTCAGGCGATATTTCGATTAACGATGCAGATGGAGACTCCATGCTGACCATCGATGCCGCCACTTTGGGATGGAATCCCGCCGCGACCAACCTCGTGACCGATCAATGGCGCCTCTCGTGGAAGCTGCGCAAAACCACCGTCAGCGACACCTATACCATGACCTGCTCCATGGAAAACCTAGACAACCCAACCAACTTTACCGGCTCGGGCGTCTCCATGGTCAAAACGGAAGCCTATGCTAGCTCAGGCCTCCACACGGTTATGGGTCGTCCCCAGTTTGCCGAGTTCGGCGGAACAAACTCCATCAACATCACCATCGATGACCTCAGCGTCATTAAATCCAGCTCGCAGCCCGTAAAGCTGTATCCCACTCCCGTAACATCCGAAGCCGGCGACGCCGTCGTCAACCTCAGCTGGGCTGATGTCGTTGAAGCCAGCAGCTACGATGTCAAACGTTCCGATACCATTGACGGCACCTACAGCGCAGTCGCAGGTGGCTCCGGCATTACCACCAACGGTTTCGCGGACGCCACGGTCATCAACGGAAATGTTTACTATTATAAGGTTACCTCGATCAACGGAGGGATTACCGCCGACTCGGATCCCGTATTGGCGGAACCCGACGCCCCGGTCACCGGCCTCTTCCTCGATACCACCTTTGACACGGCAGATGGCTACACCGATGGCGATCTGGCCGGACAGGACCGCTGGAAAGCCATTGCCGACACCGGCGAAAAGGCCTTCAACGTCATCTCTTCGGGCGATGGATTTGCCGAAACGAAAACCTACTCCAATGAGTTTTCCAACGCCCTGGACAGACAGGTGTACTACAATAAACTGACCGAAAACGGAGCGGCCAACCAATGGAGCGGCACCGTCCAGTTCCGACTTGAAGCCACGCCGAACGACGGGCTCTACGAGACCAACATCGTCGGTGCCGTCACGAACATCCAGACGGTTGCGGTGATTGACCGTGGTCAGATCTTCGACTTCGGTCTGACTTCGGACTCATCGACCACCCTTGATCCGAATGGTCTTAAGGACGTATTAATCGACGTGCGCATGCAAGGTGACGCAGATATCGACTTCGGCCTTAACGGATACAACTCAACCCAGAATACGATGCTAGAGCTTAAACGCTCGGTTCTTGGATGGGATCCGGAATGGAACAATGCAAATGAATCCAACGCACCGGTTTTCAATACCGAATGGATCACGCTGAACTGGAGCATCCGCAAAACCGCTATCGCCAACACCTATTCGGCGGTTGTAAGTGCCACCATCGGAACAAACACCTACAGTGGCATCTATCAGTACACCGACTCCTCGGATAACAATCAGCCGACCGAAGCCTATATTGCAGAAAGCGTGCGTTTCGGCATGGGCCACAGCAAAGAAGCCGACGGGATCACGGCCGCTGGCGGAGCCACCAACGGCATCATCCATGTCAATGTGGACGCCCTTTCTGTCACGCACACCAATGCCAGCCAAACGCCGACAGCTCCCCCCTACGATCTGACCGGCACTTTGGGTGACCTTTCTGTGACCCTTGAATGGCTGGGCGGGTTCGAAGCCGACAGCTTCGACATCTACCGGTCCGATACGGATGCCGATTCATTGACCTTCCTGGACAATGTTGTGGGCAACAGCTACGAGGATACCGGCCTGACCGATCTGCGAACCTACTTCTATGCCGTTGTGGCCAAGTATGACGGCATAGGCGACAGCGCAGCATCTGATCAATTGATTATCCGCTCACTCGGTTTTTCCGAAGTACTGTCATGGAACAGTGTGGGTGTGGTTTCGTCCGATGCCAACATCCCGTTAACCAGCATCCAGGTCACCAACGGCATCCTGAATGTACTCGGAACCTACACGGACGGCGCTATTCTGGCTCCGTCAGAAGGCCCCGGCGACTACAGCGGCACCGCGATCTACGGGATTATCCAGAAGAAGTCTGACGTAGAGGGCGTTACACCGGCCTTTAAAACACTGCGCATGCGGCCGGCATACTTCGACAACCGGATTAATGCCAACGGCACGCCTGTTGGTCCCAGCTCCCAGTTGCTGTATATGAAAGCAGCCGCACCGATCGACATGACAGCCGCGGAATATCAGTATGAGATGACCGCTGCCGTTAATAATCAATATCGTGCAGCCTTCCGCGACAGTGTCAGCGGAAAATGGTATGTGAGCGACGGGCTCGATGGCAACATCACTGAGCTCTTCATCGAGGACATGACCGCGGTTGACTGGCGCGAGCTGACGTTGGCGACGCTCTCCTCCACCAACCTGATGAGCGGAACAGACAATCCGATCGTTACGCCGTCCTTTACCAGTGTGGACGCAGTCGGTCTTTTCCTCGACAACGGCAGCATAAACCACCGTCCGCTGACCGTGGTTGTGAAGACGGGTTCAGCGCCTAGCAAGTATGATCTTTGGACAGACGGCTTCGGCATCTATAATGCCGATGCGGCCCGGACCAACGACTATGACCACGACGGCAGAAACAACGTCTGGGAATGGGGTTTCGACGGGAACCCGATCCTCCCCAACATTCAGGGCGTGCGGGATTATGACGACGTTCAGGTTGTCGGCACAAACCTGGTCTACATCTATCCGCGCCTGAAATCCGCCGACCGGCCGGACTACTTCCTGACGGAAGATGCGAATCTACTCTACCTGCCGGACTTCACCGATAAGGAAGGTGACTACACCATTACGGCGGGCGGTACCTGGACCAACAAGCCCAACCTCGAGATCGTGACCAACATGATCCCGACCGCAGACGCCGTGAAGTTCATCAAGCTCAATATTGAGTAATCCTTAATCCGCTACCCACGAAAACCCCGTCTCACCGGCGGGGTTTTTTTGGGTTAGTATACAAAAATAATCAATCCGAAAAAAAACGGCTCCCCCTGTTTAGATCAACCCAAACGGGCCGTACCTTTCTTTGTAATGTTATTAACCAAAGGGAAAACAGCATGAAAAAGGGAATAGCAATCAGCCTCGCCATGGCGATGGCAACAACAATGACCCAGGCATTGGATAACTTCGACACAGTTGAAGCCGGAAACTGGACCGCCGCCGGCGTGTGGCCGGGAGATGGCCAACCGGATACGAACAGCAATGCGCGTCTAAAGCATGACGTATCGATCAATTCCGTTGTAGGGGATACCGGTGGGTTGCAGACAGGCCGCGGCGCTGAAACAACCTTGACGATAAACTCTGGAGGTTTTCTAAAACTTCTTTATGGAAGCGCCACCATCGGCGGGAATAATCGCGGACATTTGGTGTTGAACGGAGGAAGCCTGACTACCGCCAACGGCAACGTAATGAACATTGGCACCAAAGCAGGCTTCGGAGGAAGTTCTGTTACCGTGAATAGTGGCGGATTAACTGTGGACGGCGCGATTAAGGTCGGTGCTCAAGATTGGGCCATTTTGGCAATCAACGGTGGAACCGTTTCAGCAGCGGGCAATCTGCTTGTGGGAGCCGTCGGTTTAGCTGCAAGTTCAGTGGATCTACTTGGCGGCAGCCTGTCCGTTGATGGTTCGTTGATTTTTGGGAATACCACCGACACGCTGAACATCGAAAACGATGCGGTTATGATGCTTAGCGGAGACGACTGGGCCGACATTAACGCAGGCATTGCGGCCGGTAATATCACCTGGGCCAACGGAGACATGGTAGACACAGCGGTTGGCCTAAAGACCTGGGACAACGGAAGCGGATCCTATCTCCATACCGATTTCGATGGAAGCGATACCACGGTTTGGGTCAACCAAACGATTCCGGAACCGGCGACGCTGGGTTTAATCGGCTTTGCCGGCGCGGTGGCCTTGATTATCCGCAGACGCTTCCTGATCTAGTCTTCGAGCTTCATGAAAGGCCTTTTGAACCCCGTCCATGTGGCGGGGTTTTCTTTTAGAAGATCCGTATTATTGCCCGGTTCAAGCCCGAACCTAGTCTTTCACGATGATCCTGATCCGGTCAGAGAACTGAGAAAGATTCATGTTATCGTATTGCTCGCGGGAAACCGTCAACTCCCGGAGGTGGATCATGCGTCGCAGCGACCTTTTGTTTTTAAACCGGGTATGGCTGATGTCCAGCACTTCGATCGGATACCCTGACTCGAACTGCAGATTCTCAATTTCGGTGCCGCTCAAATCCAGATAACGCGGTTGAAGTCCAGCCAGCACACTACTGGTGGAGCCGACTTTCTGGAGTCCGGAACCGCCCAGTTTAAGTGAACCTTTTTCGGGATCATATTCAAACACAGGATCGGTCCAATCGGGATTCAAAACCTGTAGATAGCCCTTCACAATTTTCGCACGGCCCGACAGGTTTAAGCGCTCGCGCTGATCGTAGAGCACCATCCTGAGCTCCAGTGGAATGTTAAGCGTCAAACGCGGGAAAACGGCAACCAGCTGTTCCGGCGTAAGCAACTCAGCATCCGCCTTGAGTGCGGCATATTCCCTAGTCACCTCGACCACATCATCCTCGATACCCGAACGGTTGAAATAAGCCCGTGCGGCGTTAAACCGCTGCATGGTGAAAAAGTGAAGCCCCATTTCATATAAGTAGGTAGGATTATCAGCATCTTCGTCCAACGCGACACGCAGAACCTTTTCAGCCTGCATAAAATTGCCGGCCTGCTGATAGCGGCGGACGATGGTTGTTACCGAATCATCATAGCGTGAACCCAGCACATTAAGCTCATCCTGTCCTGCCTCGTAGAGCGCCAGCATCCGCTCAGCATCGAGACGCGCGCCAGTGGCCGCCTGCTCCTTATGACTCAATTGAATGAACGCCCAGACTGCGCCTGCCAAGCCTATGAGAACCAAGCATGAAACGGTGATGCAGAAGCGTTTGTTCCGGCGGTAAAACAGGTTCATTTGTGTGAATACCCCTGCATTTTCCGCCTCGGTGGCAAAGCCGGTGAGATAGCGGTGCACTTCCTTGCGCAGTGCCGCAACGGATGCATAGCGCTTGGCCGGATCTGTTGCCAGCGCCTTCATGGCCACTGCATCCAGCGCCTTGGGAATCACGCGTTCCGGCGTCCGCTTGTCCGGCGGAACAATTGCGCCATCTTTCGTTTTTTGCAGGATTTCCTCGGTAGTTCCGGACAGCGGGCGCAAATAGGTCAACAGCGAATAGAGAATGCAACCCAATCCATAAACATCCGTGCGGACATCGAGTTCTTGCTGGTTCAACACCTGCTCGGGTGCCATGTTGCCGGGCGTACCCTTCAATTCGCCATAGAGCGTAACCGAACTGAGCAGATCCGGGTTCAGCAACTGGCGATCCAGTTCAAGCTCCCCCGTTTTACCCAAAACCTTGCCCATGCCCCAGTCGCAGACCAACACCTGACCAAAATCCCCAATCTGGATATTGGCCGGCTTCAGATCCAGATGCAGCACATTGATGGAATGAGCGTACGAAATGGCATCACAAATCTTGATAAAAATCTGCAGCAGGGCTTCCAATGGATAGCGCTTAAGCGTCTCCCGGTCGCCACGATGCAGCTTCTCAATCAGCTCCCTTAACGAGTCGCCCTCTTTCAGATCCATCGTGAAATACGGTTTCCCCTGCGCATTCACCCCGATGTCGTGAATGGTGATGATGTTCGGGTGCGCCAGCAAGGCCGTCAACCAGGCTTCATGAATAAACGGATCGAAAAGATCCTCCGGTGCATCGCTGCGCAGCATCGCCATGGCCAGATGGCGTTTTGCACGCGCATCATACACCTTGAAGATTTCCTTCATGCCGCCCTCGGCAATCAGCTCAGCCGTCTGATACCGCTGGGAAACCATTTTCAAACTATGCAAAGACGGATTCAGCTCCCTGGCATCGACCTGGTCATATTCCTCCGCCAGCCGGTAGAATTCCTTCACCCGCGGATCAATCGGAACTTCAGGATGATCGTTTTCAGCCATTGTATTCCACCTCATCCATCACCGCGCGCACTTCCTTGATGAAACGGGCTTTCACCCGGTTCTTCAGCGTATAAACCGAGTCTCGTGTCAGGTTCAATTGTTTCGCAATCTCATCCGCAGGCAGTCCATCGAGGCTCAGTGAAAAAACATTAATGGCTTCCCCGGAAAAGATATTGTGCAGCCGTTCGAGGGCAAAACTGGTCATATACTGCATCCACTCTTCTTCAATCAACCGTTCCACATCCGAGGCCGGGGTGGCACGAATGATTTCGACCATGGCGCGTTCTTCTTCCAATAGTTTGCGCCGGGTTTTTACCTTATCAAAATAGTCATACGCCGCATGTCGCACCACCCGGCCCAACCAGGTTCGAAAACGACCCTTTTCCGCATCGTAGGTTTTCAGGTTTTTCCAAAGCTTGAGCAGGATGTCCTGCACCAAATCATCGCACTCTTCCGTATTCAGCTCCATCCGTCGCAGAATGTGGTAGATAAAGTTTTCATAGTAGCCCACAAAATCCGTCCACGCCTCCTCATCGGACGGATCCTTTGCCCGCCTCAGCAACGATTTTCGAGTATTCCATTCTTCACCCACGGCACCTCCTGATTGATCCATCATTTCTAACAAATCCGCACTCCTTTTGCACAACAAACCGCGGCGGTTTCAACAACCGCCGCCATGATTACATGTTCCCTTTTCCCGAGAACTCCTCTACAGAGATATTAACATCGCAGCGGAATACCTGATCCCCGTCGGCAAGAACGCATGCACCAATACTTTCTCAAGTGGCTTCTATAAATACGAATGCAGATAGGCCAGTCTAAACAATAGGCAGATAAAATCTGCACTTACTCTCGGGATACAGGCCGACTTACACTTCCCCCACGACAGCCATATGGTCTATGGGGCTTCCGGGTTGACGGATGGGGAGCAATAGGTCAGGAGTTCAAATCTCTCCGCCCCGACCCTCTTTTCTTTTCCCTTTATAGTCGGTCATAACCGACCTATTTAGGCGCTCCCCCAAAGCAGCGGTGTTTAAGGTCAAGTGCCAAACTCCGGGTTTTCAATCGCAAAGTTAGCCGCGATGATCAATTCCGCGCGACCAAGCCATCTCTGCCGTTTGGATTGCGGAACGTCATCTTGCTGTGTACTCTGTTTCCCTATGCAAAAGATCAACGAATTACTCGAACCCTATGCCGAGCTAGAGGGCGCCGTCCGCCAGCTGATGGCGCAGCTGTTCAGCGATGCATGCGGCATGTGCACGGCATGCTGCTGCCGGGCGGATATTTGCGAGGAGGCGACCAGCAGCGCATTCCTTTCGCTGCTATTGGAACGGCAAGGCGTCAAAGCCGCCGACATGGACGACCGCTACGGCTGGCTCGACCTGCACGGATGCTCGCTGGAATACGGACGACCGCCCATTTGCTACATCTATTTTTGCGACCAGCTGCTGTCGCGGCTGCCGGATGATGAAACACGCTACGCCTCAACCATGCTCGGCAAGCTGATGAACCACGTTGGGCATCAAGCGCTCGGAGGATGGCATCTCGTCGAAATCATGGATCCTGCGGATTTGGAGAAGGTGGATGTCGACGGACTTTTCCAACGGCTTGAAGAAGCTCAGGCCGCCTTTGAAGTGATCGAAGAATTTTGCCAAACGGGCCGCCTCAGCCGTTCGGCCCGCGAAACGCTATCGGCCATCACTTCCGACGAAGACTAGCCCCGTTATCCATCCCTTCCATCGGCCGCGACCGGCCCATGAAGAGCCATGCACCAGCAACCCGTAGGCTACTCCTGCATCACGTCCCATTTCGGGCGTTTCCAACTGGCCTTGAAGGCATCGGCGCCGCGCTCGACGACGGTGTCGGACTTTTCGATGGCATCGAGGAACAGAACAAACGAAAACGCCCCGCCCTCGCCCATCTCTTCAACGGCCTGCTCCGCCAACCGGTTGGGAGGCAGCAGCCGCCGGCCGTTGATGATTTCGGGATGCAGCGGAAGGCCGCCGGCAGCCTTGTAGCCTTTATAAACCAGCTCGGAGCAAACCAGCGCGTTGTCGGTGGTGAAATCAAAGTTAAGGTCATAGGGTTTGGCGTAATGCGAGAAGGCCCCCATCAACGCTTTGAACTTTTCAGCCTTCGTCACGTTCGTCCGAATGACTCCAAGATAATCGCAGCGTGCGCTGGTTTCCAATGATTGGAAAACCACGCCCGGGCGAATGGCTTCAATAACCCGGACCGGAAATCCATCCAGATCATTTTGCTCCATCATTCCAGAAACCTCGGGATACAGCGCCTTAATGGTTTCCAGAGGTTGGAATCCCAGCTCGTTGAAGTATGCATCCAGCTCTTCAGGAGTTCCGACATAAAGCGCCACGTGCGGCCAAAAGCCCGGAATTCCAATATTGGTCATGTGCCAGTTGCGCCGTTGGATCAGGATGTCGCCGGGTTCCAGCTTGGACTGATGGCGGGCGAGGATTTCGGGCGTGATCAGATAGTCGCGCTTGGCGGTGCGGATGCAGCTCATCTGAACCGCCACATTCTTCTGCACCGGCAGCATGGTCTCGAAGGCGGCGCGCTCCAGAATCGAGAGCGGATTTTCAACGAAGAGCTCCGCATTCTCGCCCAACGATTGAATGAAGGTTTTCCGGCGCGCTTTAAAGTCGGCGATGATTTCGGCATCAAGCGTAATGTCTTTTTTCACGAGCTCGAAATAGGCCGCGGCCGCATTCAGGCGCAGCACCACGTTCGGGTGGGTCAGGCGCTGCTTCATGAAAAAATAGCTGTCGGGGGGAATCCCCTCGCCCTCTTCGTTAAGCAGGGTTCCCATGAACTCGCCGCCATCGAGCAGTCCGACGAGCTGAAGGCAGGCGTTGTACTGCGTGACAAAGGCCATGTAGGCGAGCAGAAAGGCATCTGCGTGCAGCGCTGGCTCGGCGACATAGTCGATCTGATAGAAGCCGCGGTATTTTCCCTTGAGGAGATCAAATTCCAGAAAGGCCATCGCGCCGTCGCGCCAAAGCGACCGGATGGTTCCGCGCTCCTCCTTCGAGAGGTCGCCCACCTTACGGACAAGCAAGCCATTTTCGACAAACGCAGCAACCAGGTCATCGGCGGTCTTGCGCAACATGAAGTAGCTGTCGAGATCCGAGATGATTTCGCTGCGCAGCTGGTCCGGCGCCATGTCCGTGAGCGGGCTTTTTTCAACCGGGAAAAGCGCCCACGTAACGTAGAAGGCGACGAGCAGGATCAGCGCAACAATGACGTGCGGCAAAAACGGGCGCGTCTTCTTTTTGATGATAGCCTTCTGCACATGCAGCAGCCGGCGGTTGATGCGGTAGGATGCGATGAGCGGAATCCAGCCCAGCCCCAGAAGGATGAAGGCCGCCAGCCGATGCAGCGGATAGGCCACCTTCATGCCGAGCACGACAACCGCTGCCAGCACCAGAACAAGCGTAACGAGCAGGAGCCGTTTATTTCTCAGCATTGCGTTTGCTCTCCATGTCGATTTTCCACAGCATCTGCTGCGTCTGGTAGACCGTAACGAACAGCGCAAAGGTGGCGCCGGCCAGCACGAACGGAAGCATCTGGGCGATCTCAAACTTGCCGTCAAAGAAAATGATCAACGTGTTCGCAATAATGAAGATCAAACGCACTTCCGTGGGGCCAATGCCCATGTAGGCAATTTTGAACGCGCCGGTTGCAGCAAACGACAGGAACGAATTGACCATGAACGCTCCAAAGAGCGCGAGGATGTAGAAAAGCAGATATTTATTGTGATCCTCCACCATCAAGCCGTAGCCGATAAGAATCGAACAGAGAAATAGATAGTCGAGAAAGTGGTCCATGTAGTAGCCCCACTTGACCAGACCGGTATTGCGCCGCCGCCCCACCTCGCCGTCGAGCAGATCGGTGATGTATTGGCCGATGATCGCAAAGGATACCACCCAAAGAAAATGGATCCAGTGGCGGGCAAGAAAACTGAAGAGAATAATCATCGCGCACCACAGCAGCGTGGTCATTGTCAGATGGTAGGTTTCCACCCCCTTCGGCACTTTCGGAACCAGCCAGTCTTTCAGTCGGTTCTCTGCAGTGGCCAGTAGCCAAGTGCCCTCTTTTTTGTCTCCATGAAACGCCATTCTTTCCCCCATTCCACGATTCGTCCATCGCCCAAAGCAAACCGCTTTTTAATAAATCAAGCGTTATTATTAAACAACGTCTCCCAACCTGCATGCAAATTTATTCAAGGAAGTGTTTACAAGCCGCTACGAAGTGGCTACTTCTACCCGCAACACGTTCGAAACTACGTGGGAAGATGAAACCAGGAGATTAAAAAATGGCAGCAAAAAAAACTGTAAAAAAAGCACCGGCCAAGAAAGCCGTTGCCAAAAAAGCTCCGGCGAAAAAAGCCGCAGCGAAGAAAGCCCCCGCCAAAAAAGCGGTTGCTAAAAAAGCTCCGGCCAAGAAGGCTGTTGCAAAGAAAGCTCCGGCGAAAAAAGCCGTAGCGAAGAAAGCCCCCGCTAAAAAAGCTCCGGCCAAGAAAGCCGTTGCCAAAAAAGCTCCGGCGAAAAAGAAAGCCGCTGCAAAACCCAAATACACCGCCGAGCAGGTTTATAACATGATCGAGCAGGCGGCCTACTTTGCGGCAGTGAACAACGGTTTCCAGAAAGATCCTACATCTTACTGGGGTCAAGCTGAAGCAGAAATAAACGCCATGGTTAAAGGCTAACCGCCCAAGACGAGAAGCGTTAAAAAGGTCGTCCTCAGGGACGGCTTTTTTTATGCCCCGGCCAGCTTGCCGGCGAGCGACAGCGCAGAGGCGGAGGTGATTTCGACATCTTGGAAGGTGCCGACTAAATCATTCGAAGCGTCGAGGACCCGCACAGGAAGCTTGCCCTCGGTCCGCGAGGCGAGCGCGCCTTCCATGCGCTTGTCGGCCCGCTCAACAAGCACACGGAAGGTCTTGCCGACCATCGCTTCGTTGTGCGCAAGCGAAGTGCGCTTCAGCACCTCGCTGAGCTTGGCCAACCGTTCGCTCTTTTGCTGCGGCGTAATGTCGTCTTCCCACCGCGATGCACGTGCGCCAGCGCGCGGGGAATATTTGGCAACATAGGCCATATTAAACTTCACCTGCTCCATCAGCTCGGCCGAGCGTTCCAACTGTTCGTCGGTCTCGCCGCTGAAGCCGACGATGATGTCGGTGAAGATGGTGGCGGTCGGCAGCAGTTCGCGGATGTCGTCGACAATCTTGAGATAGTCTTCAATGCTGTAGTTGCGATTCATGCGGCGCAACAGTTTTTCGTCGCCGCTCTGCACCGGCAAATGAATTTGCTTGGCGAGGCATTTATAGTCGGCGATGGCTTCGATAACGTCGCGCGTCATGTCGCGCGGATGCGGCGAAGTGAAGTAGACCCATAACTCCTTGCCGCTCTTGCTGCCAATCTCGCCGACGGCGCGCAGCAGCGCGGCAAAGGAAAGCTCCTCGCCCTTTTTATCAAGGCCATAGGAATTCACGTTCTGTCCCAGCAGCGTGATCGCCTTTACGTCGTTTTCAATCAGCCGTTCGACCTCCGCGAGGATGTCGGCGCTGGCGCGCGACACTTCGCGGCCGCGGGTGAACGGCACAGCGCAATAGGAGCAGAATTTATCACACCCGTTTTGGATGGGAACAAAGGCTTCGAAGTCGGAACTATAGGTCGGTTCGACCTGCCAGAAATCGGTGCGCTCGTCTTCGCGTTCAATGTCGTTGAGCGGATGGCGCGTCGAAAACTCAGAGGCCACGCCGGATTGGTGCAGCATGTCCGGAAGCTCGAGCAGTTCATTCATGCGGAAAACGAGATCGAAGAGTTTGATAAACTTCACTTCGTCGGCCGGCAGAATGCAGCCGGACACAAACGTGATGAGTGGTTTCTCATTCTTCCACTGGTTCCATTTCTGGATCTTGCTGTAGACCTTGTCGATCGCCTTCTGGCGCACCGAACAAGCCACGACGCCGATCAAAGAGGCGTCCTCTTCGATCTCAGTCATTTCAAAGCCCATGCCCTCGATCACGCTGCGGATCCGCTCGGAATCCGACTGGTTCATCTGGCATCCTAATGTAACAATGCAACATTTCATAAAAAACTCCAGCAGGGAATCAGCCACGAAAGAACGCAGAGAACACAAAGACTATTCCTTAGCTTTCTTTGCGCTCTTTTGTGGCCATCAAAAATAAACTTCGGTGTGGATTTGCGCGGTGGGCAGGCCTTTGTCCTGCAGCATGTCGAAGGCTTCATAGATCATATCGCAGTTGCCGCACAAAAAAGCGTTGGTTTCAGGAGGCACATCCAAGGTTTGGAGATATTCCGTGACGCGCCCCTTGAAGCCCCCGCCATCCTCGCGCGAAACGCAGTGGAAAAAGTTTTCGCCGTAGAAGTCGAACTCGTAGGCTTCGTCCAGCTTGGCGGTGCCGTGGATGAGGCGGTATTCGAGTTCAGGATAGGATTGCACAAAACTGTGGTAGGGCGAAATGCCGGTTCCGGTTGCAATGAACAGCAACGGCTTGCCGCGCAACCCCTCGATCAGCTTAAAGTGGCCGTAGGGCCCGCCGATGCTCACCTCTTCGCCGACTTCAACATCGCACAACTGTTTGGAAACCAAACCGTCCTCAACGCGACGCACCAGCACCTCGACATAGTCGACACTCGAGCCTGAATAAACGGAGTAGTCGCGAATTTCCGGATCGCCGTCCAACCCGACGCGAATGTACTGCCCCGGCTCAAACTCCAGTCCAGCACGTTCAAAACGAAGCACCGCCGTTGAATCCGTCAGCCTCCGCACTTCCAGCACTTTGCAGGTTTTCCGTTTTTTCTTCGTACTCAAAATACCCATGACTTGCCCATCCATTCAGCGTTAACGCATACAGCACCAAATCGGTCTGCTTCGCAAAGGGATCGGTTTATAATTTCCAGCCCATGGAAAGTCAACCGAACTCGACGTTCAATACCCTATACGAAAAAAGCGCCTCTTGCGAAGCGCTCCTTTTCATTTTCCAGCCGTGAAAAACTAGAACTTTAGTCCCGCGGTCTTCAGACGGCTGGCCAGTTCGCCGAGCACGCGCTCGTCGTCGGCGTCGCCGGCGGATTCGAACACCGCGCCGAAACGGATGAACGGGCCGGTGTTGTCCCACGGCACAGTGGAGATGCCGAAGTTTTCAATCAGGTAGAGCGACGCTTCCTCGGCATTGGCGAACACGATGTCCCCTGCCCCTTTCGGCGCCTTGGTGTAGAGGAAGAAGGTTCCTCCCGGCATGCGGGCGTCGAACCCGACTTCGCGGAGCACTTCCACAAGCCGGCGCAGGCG
Organism: Pontiella sulfatireligans; assembly: GCF_900890705.1. GTDB lineage: Bacteria > Verrucomicrobiota > Kiritimatiellia > Kiritimatiellales > Pontiellaceae > Pontiella > Pontiella sulfatireligans. The sequence continues at coordinate 112,918 of NZ_CAAHFH010000002.1, forward strand.
CACTTCGTAATGAACGCGGATGCCTTCGGCCAGGCTTTCGTCGGCAATGCCGGCGCAAGCGGCTTTCTGGATCGCTTTAAACTGGCCGCTGTCGCAGTTGTCTTTAATCATCGCCAACGCGCTGACCGCCCACTCGGCGCCGCAGAAGAATGCCAAGCGCCATCCGGTCATATTGTAGGCCTTCGACATCGAGTGGAGCTCGATGCAGCAGTCCTTTGCTCCCGGGCGCTGCAGCAGCGAGGTGCGCTCGCCGTCATAGACCAGCGTGGCATACGGCGCATCCTGAACAATCAGAATGTTGTGCTTCTTCGCGAAAGCGATCAGCTCGTCGTAAAACTCGGGCGTTGCAACCGCACCGGTCGGGTTGTTCGGATAGTTGATGTAGAACAGCTTGCAGCGGTCGGCCAATGCCGGATCGATTTTCCCAAGGTCAGGAAGAAATGCATTTTCCTCCAGCAACGGAATATCGACCACTTCAGCACCCAGATATTTCGAGTGCGTCGCCATCACCGGATAGCCCGGCACAGTCTGGAAGACCACATCGCCCGGGTTAACGAAAGCGAGCGGCAGCATGGCCAGCGCCGGCTTGGTTCCGATGCTGTGGTTGATTTCCGTCGCCGTATCCAGCTCAACGCCGAAAAATTTCTTCATATAGGTCGCGGCCGCCTGTTTGAATTCGGGAATGCCGTTGTCGGCATAGCCGCGGTTTCCGGCCTTGTCGACCTCCTCCTTCAGCGCTTCGCGGATCGGCGCCGGCGCAATCTGGTCGGGCTCGCCCACGCCGAAGTCGAGGATCTCAAGATCGGGATGCAGCGTGCGCGCCTTGGCTTTCGCGCGCTTGATCTTTTCAAACTTGTAGATTTCGGTCGATTTGCCGAATTTCGCGCCGCCGATGCGGTCGGCGAAAAGCTGTTCATGATTCATTCGTTATTTCTCCTTATTTAAAACGGTCTCTTACAGGGGTTATCAACTTCTCGAGCGCGCGGTTCACCTCTTCAACATTGAACTTTTGCAGATCGAGCGCATGCGATGAATTCACATAGATTCCATTCTCAATGTCGGGGTTTTCCCGATAGAGGCCGATCACCAGCTTTCCCACCAGAACATCCACTGCAAAATAGATCAGATCGACCACAAGGCCACCCTTGGTGTTATACTCCTTTGAATAAACAAACTGCAGGTTCCGCGCATATTCGCCCCGGATCGTAAACTGATCCTCCGTGCGCCGATGCTTGAAACCCCGCTTGCTCATGGCCGATTTAATCACTCCGCCGCCTGACAGCATGGCATTCTCCTTGTCCCACAATTGAAAATTCAACAAAACGCCCAATCATTGGAAATCCGCCTATCGAGTCAAGGCAAGAAGGCAGAATAATTCCCTAAGGAAGGCTGACCTCCACCCGGAAAAAGGCGGAGGTGGTCGTTTGGCCGATGGTCAGGTCGGTGCCGCAGATGGCCTCCTGCCAGCTCAGATAATTGTCATCATCGGGATTGACCTCGGCGGAGGTGCCGTGCCGCCGGCACCACCCCGGCCAGACGCCGTGTCCGTCCGGCGCCATGCCCGCCAGCCACGGCACATACACCACCGGCGAGTTTTCGAAGGGTTGCGGATCACCGCCAAACCTATGATTCCGCGCAACATGCCGAAAAACCTGCCGCAAACGGTTGCCCCGTTGAAAGACCAAAGGTAGGGCGTGACCGCCGGGCGCGCCATGAAACGGTGCCTTCAGCGACTCGGCAACGACTGGAACGAGGCCTATGGCCACAGCATCCTCGTTGCGGAAAACTTCGTCGATCCCCAGCTTTTCCGCGGCTCGGCCTACAAGGCGCTGGGACAACCAAGGGGCATGCCCGAGCCCGCAGGGAATACTACACCAAACACAACAGTTCCAAGCAGCTCTATGTCCGGGCGCTCCGTCCGGACGCGCTCCGGCTTCTGTGTGCAGAACAGATGCCCGAACCCTGGGCCGGCGACGAGCTTGGAGGAAAAGCTCCGCTGCCGTGCCAAGGCGGCCGAACCGCGCTCCATCCGCGAACACTTTGCGGGCATGGAGGACGATCGCAAGGGGCACAACTGGCCATACACCCTCTCGGGGTTGTGCACGCTGGTCTTCTGCGCATCGCTCGCCGGAATGAGCAGCGGGCAGCGTGATCTGGCCGAATACGCTCGGGACATGGGCCAGGGGCAGTTGCGCGCTCGGGTTCCGGCGGACCGGAAGACCGGCGAGATTCCTGCCCCCGGCGAAACCTCCTTCTTCCGTCTGCTGAGCAAAACCGACCCCGAAAAACTGCAGGAGGCGCCGCACGGGTCGCGCGGGCTCCAGCTCGTGAGCGCCTTTTGCGGGGAAACCGGCCGCCGGCTCGGCATTGGATCGACCACCAGCCCAATGCCCGCCTGGCAACAACCAACGGGTTTTTCGGGGCGATGAAGAAAAACAGATCGGAACCGGCCTTCCGGGTCGTGACCTCGAAGAAATCATCATGGCTTCCAAAAGTGTCAGCCGATTCTATATGAATCAGTCATGGGAACCGCCAGCCACCTGCATATTTGGATTGCAATCCCTAGGCCTTTATGGAGAATTCGCCCTCTACGCCCAAACACAGGAATTCGATTTTATGGATACAGGAAAACGCCAACACCTACAGGACATCTACTCCACCGACCAAACCGTCCGTGATGACTTCACCCCACAGGTGTCGTCGGAAATGATGGAAGAGCGCAAGCGCGAAATCCGGCGCCACCAATTCATCAGCTTTGTTCTCGGAATGGTCGTGCTGGTGCTGTCCGTTTCGCTGGTCTGGGTGGTAGTGCGCGAATATATGGAAATCCATTCCATGGCCCCGTCGCCAACACCGATTACGCAGGACTACATTCCCCGCTACTCCCTCAAATCCGAAGCCCAATGGGTGCTGGACTTCACCCGCAGCTACGGCGACCCCGAATGGAAGGGCGAAGGCGATCGGCCGTTCAGCTCCGAATGGGTGCTCAAGGCCGCCTACAACCTGATCAACGCCCAGCAGGCCGACAGCTTGGGGAAATATACCGAAGCGGCGGGATATTATGAGGATGTGCTTGAGATCCTCCCGGATATTGAAGGCGTAAAGGTGCCGCTCGGAATGGCCTATTTCAAGCTGGAGCATTTCGACAAAGCCTTGGCCCTGCTGGAAAATGCGCCGGAAGCCGACCTGACGCCGGAGGTGCTCAACAATCTAGGCGCCGCATGCATTGAAGCCAAAGCATACGACCGCGCTGAAAGCTATCTGGATCAAGCCATTGAAATGAAGCCCGCCTATGCTGAAGCCCAGAAAAACCTGGGGGTGCTCTACAAGGAACAGAAAAAAGACGAAGAAGCGATTATGGCGTTCGAACGCTACATTGACCTGCGCCCCGCCGATCTCGATACCCAGCACAACTTTGCGCTGTATCTGACCAAGCTCGGCCACTGGGAGCAGGCTGCAGAACTGCTGCACAGCCTAACCGAAGAAATCAAGGACGTGCCGGTGCTTTTCTTCCTGCTGGCCCAGGTTGAAACCCACAACAACAACCCGGAAAAAGCCATTGAAGCCCTGAAGCGCGGCATTCAGCTTTCCGACCCCAACGCGGCGCTGGCCTACATGGACGTCAGCGAGTTCGAACAACTTCGTGATTCGGACGAATTCCAGATCATGATCAGATCGCTGGAGCAGAACAAAAAGTAAAGCCGATGCGCAGGCACAAAAAAACCGGGGTTCAACCCGGTTTTTTTTGTACATCAGAAAGAAAGGCCTACTCAGCTTTCTTTTGCTTTTTGCCTTTGCCCTTTGAGGGTTTTTCATCGGCACTCAGTTTACCGTCTTTGTTCTTGTCCAGCTTGGCGAATTTGGCCTCAACTTTGGCTTGGTCGAATTCACTGCCTTTTTTCTCAGCCATTTTCTTCTGCTGCGCACAGAACTGCTCCTTGGTCACGTCTTTACCTGGAGCTTTGCCTTTGTCTGCGCCCTTTTTCTTGCCTTCGCCCGCCTGAACTGCAACGGCTGCGCATACGATCATTGCCAATACAAACCACTTCTTCATGTTTGCTCTCCTGCTACTGCTTCTTCTTTGGCTTTCAACCGCTGCCCAATCCCAATCATGAGCCAACTTGAAAGACACCTATATGACGAGATAGGCCTATTTCAGTTGGACATCAAGGCAAAAAAATATTTTATGTGTTATGGGCGGTAATACTGCATGGCTTCGGGCATGAACTGCCTCAGCTTGCGGATGCGTTTCTCGTCCGAAGGATGTGTGCTCAGGAACTCAGGCGGCGCGTCCGGATTTCCGGCCGACATGCGTTGCCAGAACCCGATGGCCGCTTCGGGGTTGTAGCCCGCCATAGCCATAAAGACCAACCCCATCTGGTCGGCCTCGCTTTCATGCAGGCGCGAGTACGGAAGGATCCCGCCCATCTGCGTAGTCAGCCCATAGGCCTGCATGATTGCATCGCGGTATTCCGACTCCTGCGAAAGATAGGCCGCCACATAGCTGCCGCCCTGTTGCAGGAGTTGATGGCTCACCCGCTCCGTGCCGTGACCGGCCACGGCATGGGCAATCTCATGGCCCATTACCACCGCAATGCCGGCGTCATTCTGGGTGTAGGGCAGAATGCCCGTATAAAACGCCACCTTTCCGCCGGGCATGCACCAGGCATTCGGCACATCCTCGTCAATCAGGTTGAATTCCCATGAAAAACCGGCCAGCAGCTCCGATTGGCCGCGGTCGCGGAAATACTGCTCCACCGCCGCCGAAATCCGCTGCCCAACCCGGCGCACCTGCTCGGTTTGCTGCTTGTTCGTAGAGAGAGGCCCCTGGGCCACCACTTCGCCATAACTCGCTGCGCTCTCGGAAATCATCTGCGCCTCGGGCACCAGCTTAAGCTGCTTCCGCCCCGTAATCGGAACCGTTGAACAGCCCCACAACGCGGCCGCCAAAATGCAACCCACAATACCGGCATGTGCTTTTTTCAAGAAACCCTCCTATACAGAAACTAGTCCAGCGTATTGACCAGCAAGCCGGAGCGCAGCTTCGGCTCGAACCACGTGCTTTTCGGCGGCATCAGCATGCCCGCGTCGGCGACGGCAAAAAGCTGCTCCATCGACGTCGGATACATCGAAAACGCCAGTTCGGCGCGTCCGTCTTTGACCCATTTTTCCAGCTCGGCCGTACCCTTGATCCCGCCGACAAAGTCGATGTCGTTGCTTTCGCGCGGATCTTCAATATTCAGGATTGGAGCCAGCACATCATTCTGCAGGATGCTCACATCCAGCACGGCAACCGGATCAGATTCATTTGGAAGATACTTCGGAGTCAATGTGCTCCATACGCCATCAATATACATGCAGATTTCGCCGGCCTTGCGCGGTGAGGCAATGCCATTGGCTTCAATGGTAAAATGATCCTTCAACGCACTGCAGAATTCGTCCTTCGTTCCCGGAAGGGAAAGGATCACGCGGTTGTAGGCGAGAATCTTCAGCTCGCTTTCGGGGAACATTACCGCGAGGAAATAGTTATAGGGCTCGTCGCCGGTATGATTCGGATTGGCCGCGCGGCGCATCGCGCCAATCTTGGCCGCCGAAGCGGACCGGTGGTGGCCGTCGGCCACGTAGGTGGCGGGGATTTCGCCGAAGGCTTCTTCCAAAACCGCAGGATCTTCAAACTTCCAAACCGTGTGCGCCACGCCGTCTTCGGCGGTAAACTTGTACAGCGGCTCCGTCGATTTGACCGCTTCGACCACTTTGTTGATTTTTTCGCTGTCGCGGTAGGCCAGAAAAACGGGTCCGGTGTTAGCGTTCTGCGTATCCACATAGCGAATCCGGTCTTCTTCCTTCACGCGGCGGGTTTTTTCGTGGATCTTGATTTTGCCGGTTTCATAGTCTTCCACATGGCAGGTCGCCACGATGCCATACTGGACGTGTTCGCCCATCTGCTGGCTGTAAAGGTAGATGGAAGGCTGCTCTTCGCGGATCAGCACGCCGTCGGTTTTCAGGCGTTCCAGATTCGCCTTGGCCTGCGCATAAACCTCGTCGCAATAGGGATTGGTTCCCTCGGGCAGATCGATTTCAGCACGAACCACGTGCAGGAAGCTGTCCGGATTTCCCGCCGCCAGCTCGGCCGCCTGCCGGGTGTCCACCACATCATACGGAACCGATGCCACCAACTCCGCCTTGCCCTCAGCCGGGCGCCACGCCTTGAATGCTTTTACTTTCATGAAAATATCCCCGATGTTTAAACTAAAAGGGCGCACTCTAATGCGCTCCCTCGGCATTGTCAAAAACCTCTATCTGAATTCCTCTGCTCCTGTCCGCTTCCGGAGCCGTTTCCTCCCCTTTTCTTTTCTATTTTGTAACTACTCAGGTGCTGCCGACATAGCCGGGTGAGCTTGGAATAAGCCGGAAAGCGCCTCGAAAGCACCGGTCGTATTCTTGCGCGCCGTGCAGATGTAGCTGCGGATCCGGCAGAAGTCTTCGGAATGTCCTGTGTCGCGGAAGCAACCGGAGATCTTTTGCTTCACCTTGTTCATGCGCAGGTCGCGTTCGGCGAGGTTGTTGTCGAAAGGGATATCGAAGTCATGCATGAAGGCGAGGACTTCGCGCCGGCGGTGGTCGAAGCGTTCGACGAGGTTGCGGGCCTTTCCTTTCGCGGGAGGCCCTCGCTTTTTCTTCTTGGGCGGAGGCGGGTCGGGGTTGGCGGCGTAGCCCTGGTCGAGGACTTGCTGCCAACGTTGTTCGAAATCTCGGAGCGTGTCGGGCGCAAGGGCGGCGGATCCCGCCGCCTTGGCCGCCTCGACGCCTTCCTTGATCGACAGCAGGGTTCCGATGGCTTCTTCCGCCCATGGCTGTTCCATTTGCTCGTGGATGTAGGTTAGATCACGCAGGTGGTGGGCGTTGCAAAGCGCGTGGGAACATTTGTAGTGGTAGTAGGATTTCCAGTAGTCGTGAACGGCGGTGCCCGCGAATCCGGGCAGGACGCCGGCGGCGTCCATCGCCTCCATTCCCCGTCTGTTGTGGAGCGTGAAGAGGCTCATCGTCGGCGTGCTTGCGCAGTGCATCCAGTTGGTTTTCCCGTTCCGCCGCATGCCGGTTTCGTCGAAATGAACCACCGCCGCCGCACCGAGGGCATCGCGGATCCCGTCGACGCTGCCCTGCGCGAGCCGCCCGGCCTGGCGAACCATGTTCGCGAGCGTTCCCTCGGAGAGGGGGGTGTTGAAAAGGTCGCGCAGGGTCTCGCACAGACGGGCGTACGGGAGGAGCTGGTATCCGTTGAGGTAGATGGCCGTTGCCTTGATGCACGGGCCGTATTGCACCGGTGCGACAACCCCCTCAGGAAAAGCGGCCGTGGTGGTGTGGCCGCAGGCGCATTGCTTCACCTCGGCCTGGTGCTCGGTGACGAGGAGTTCGACGGGCGGGATATCAAACACCTGCCGTTGTTCCATTCCTTGCGCCTTTTCGTTGCGCAGATCGCAACCGCACTTTTCGCAGCGGTCTACGCGGTGGGCTTCCACCACGTCCGGGTTCTTGCGGCGTTCAAGCGTGCCGCCCGGGTGCCCCTGCTGCCCGCCCGGCTTGCGCCCGGATTTCTTCCGGAGGCTCTTGGGCGCGGGCTTCGCGAGGCCGTCGGAAGAAGGCGGCTTCGAACTGTTGCGCGAGTTCTTCGCCATCATGCCCTCAAGCTTGGCAATGCGCGCGTCCTGCGCGCGGATCCGCTCATCCATCCCGAGAAGCACGTCGGCGACGGCATCCGGGCCGAGCCGGAAAACCGCCAGCGCGTCTTCGCGCGTCATGGCGAGGGGCTCCGGCTGGCTGGCTGTTGCGTACGCAGGCTTCTTCATGCCGCATTCATAGAGTATTCAGGGCTTCTAGGCTGCCCTAAAATGCATTTTTCTGGTGGAGGCTGGAAATGAAGACTCAAACTACCTGAGTAGTTACTCTATTTTTATCTTTAACAAAGAGAAAGCGTTTTTGGCACAATACATGCAAGTATACGACTATTTGAACGATCAGGAGCCCCTATGGAAAACAATCGATTCTGGGAAACAAAAGAACTAGGCGAGCTGACTCGGGATGAATGGGAAGCCCTTTGCTGCGGTTGCGCAAGGTGCTGCAGTCAACGGAAAAAAGACGGGAAACCAGTTGAGATAAAAGGTATTGCCTCTTTGTGCTACCTGCTCGATCAGGAATCCTGCCGCTGCAGCTACTACAAAAACCGCCGCGAACTCATGCCCCAGTGCATCGAGCTTTCGATGGATCGGCCGGAACTTATCGAACAAATGCCCGAAACCTGTTCCTACCGCCTATGCTATGAAGGAAAGCCGTTGCCCGACTGGCACCCCCTGGTCACAGGAGACCCCTCATCCAACCTCGAACATAAGATCATTGTCGGGGGAATATTGAACCTTTCCACCCCAACCCCGGCCCCAAGCATCCAAACATTGGAAGAAGATATCATTGAAGTTGAAGAGAAGAACAATCAGGTAGCCGACGTCACCACAAGAATGATCTACAGCACCCTGAACGCTATTGAATCAACGAGCCTTGCGAGCGATATGCTAAAGACTACCAGCCACGAAATCCGTACCGCACTCAATGGCATTGTAGGGATGTCTCAACTACTCTCCGACACACAACTAACCCCTGAGCAGCAGAACTGTATCGACACCATTCTGCAATCCACAACAGGACTGCTCAAAACCATCAACTATGTTCTGGATAAGTCAAAAATTGAATCCGGGCAGATGGATCTATCAGAAACAACCAGTGATCTGCGTTCAATCTGCGCCAATCTGCAACGCGCGCTCCGCCCACTTGCAGAACAAAAAGGAATTAAGTTTAAATGCGAATGCCAGACCGGAGTCCCCCTCTCCGTCATGTGCGATGAACCCTTGCTGGAACGCATGCTGAGCAATCTTTTAAAACATGTATTAGGGCACTCCAAAGAAGGCTCGGTGACACTTAAAATTGAATGCCTCAAGAAAAGTCTATTGGGAGCCGAGCTTTCATTCCGAATCAACGGCTCCGGCCTTGGCATCGACAACGAACAACTGCTCGCCCTTGAGCAAAAGCCAGCAAACACCGATGCCGAATCGTTCAGGGAACTCTGCAAGAAAACCGGCATGGATCTAGCCGTCAGCAGGTGGCTCATCGAGCTCATGAACGGAAAACTGAACCTCGTCGGTGAAACAGAAAAAGACGCGGCACTCTGTGTTAACCTGACTTTCCGGCAGGCCAATCATCCCGCCCCCATTAAATGGGCAGGAATCGACCGGGTTAAAACGATCCATCCAAACACCAGAGTGCTGCTGGCGGAAGACAACAAGCTGAACCAAAAAGCAATCGCCTCTATCTTGCGCAAAGCCGGCTGCGAAGTTGACGCCGTTGACAACGGCAAAGAGGCTCTCCGGAATGTGGGCGACCACCACTACGACCTGATTCTTATGGACTGCCTAATGCCGGTTATGGATGGTTTTGAAGCCACATCCCGCATCCGCGCCATAGAGGGTCCGGCCAGCAAAGCGCCGATCATTGCTCTTACCGCGAACGCCATGAAAGGTGATAAGCAAAAATGCCTCGACATCGGAATGAATGCCTATCTTCCGAAACCGGTTGAGCGTCAGGATCTCATCGACACCATAAACCGCTGCACGAAGTCTAAATAGATCCGGCTCGAAAACCTGCAGCCCAGAACCGCACAGCCTGCAGGCCGAGTGCCTATTTGGCGGAACACAGGTGAACGGGATCCACCGGGATGAATCAATCCCAAATATAGCGTTCATCAAACAACACGTCATGTTTGGCTAAAAACCGCCTGACCTCGTCCTGAAACGAGGCGGCTCGGTGATGCTCCATTTGCCTAGCCACATAGGTATCGACCCGATCCAAATTGGACTGGGAGACGGAGAAGCTGGCGTAGCCCGCCTGCCATTTAAACCCGGAAATTCCTTTTTCGTGGAGCCAGATCGAGGAGACGCGTTTGACCTCTTTCACAAGATCAGAGACCGATACGGTGCGCGCCAAGGTCGTCAACAGATGAACGCGGTCCGCCGTGCCGCCGATGCGGAGGGGATAGCAGTCAAGCTGTTTGGCAATCCCGCCCATGTAGGCATGGAGCTCATCGCGAAAATCGGCATCGGAAAGGAAGGGTTCGCGGTTTTTGGTGGAGAACACGGTGTGAATGTAGATTTTCGACAACGATTGCGGCATGCCCATTCCTCCGTGTTTTTACACACCCCAAGGTAGCGTTCCGCAACCTTGGGCTATTGACACATCCCCGTTGGGGATAAAACCATTTCGTCCCGTTTCCCGGGGTGGCGTTCCGCAACCCCGCCCAAGGTAGCCTTCGGCACCCATTGGGCTATTGACATATCCCCTTTGGGGATTTACGAAACACCATCATTTCGATCGTTCCCCAACGGGGAACCGGCATCAGCCAGGGTTGCGGAACGCTACCCTGGAACCTAGGTATATCGGAAAAACCACCCAACCCCATCGGGGTTGCGTCCTTATTTCTATTCGGGATTCGTTCGAAACGGAAAACGCTAGGTATGCGAGATCGCGTCGACCGGGCATCCGGTTTCGGCTTCGAGCGCCAAGGCTTCTAGATCTTCGGGTACGGGATCCAACTTGACCGTCGAGATATCGTCGGACAGTTCGAATACATCGGGGCAGGCCTCTTCGCAAGCGCCGCATCCAATGCATAATTCCTGGTCTACTTTGAACTTCATGGTTTCATCTCCTTGGTTGGATCGGGTTGACCTTATTCCTGCTCGGGCTTGGGGGCGCGGGACATGAGGTCCAGCATGGCCTGGCGCGGGTCTTTGCCTTCGTGGACAACAGCGTTGACCTGCTCGGTGATCGGTACGGAAACACCGAGCTTGCCGGCCAATGCCGCCGCGGCCTGGCAGTTCCAGACCCCTTCAGCGACCATCTTCATGCTGCCCATAATGTCATCGAGCGTTTCGCCCTTGCCGAGCCGTTCGCCGACGCCGCGATTACGGCTGTGCCGGCTCATGCAGGTGACCATCAGGTCGCCGATGCCGCTGAGTCCCATAAAGGTTTCGGTCTGGGCGCCGAGCGCTGCGCCGAGGCGGGTGATTTCGGCAATGCCGCGCGTCATGAGCGCCGCCTTGGAATTGTCGCCAAAACCGAGGCCATCGCTGATGCCCGCAGCCACGGCCACCACATTCTTAAGCGCCCCGCCGAGCTCCACGCCCACCACATCCTCGAGGGTGTAGACACGGAACGCGTCGTTCAAAAAGAGCTGTTGGATCTGTTCGGCAATCGAATGGTCGCGCGCGGCAATGGCCACGGCGCAGGGAACCCCGCGGGCGACTTCTTCGGCGTGGCTCGGGCCGGAGAGCACGGCGACTTCGCGACCGAGAATTTCTTCGGCCGTTTCGCTCATGCGTTCGTGGGTTTGTTCGTCGAGCCCCTTGGTGGCACTGACGATCAACGCACTCGCAGGAATAAACGGCTTAAAGGCTTCGACGACGGGTTTGTAAAAGCGCGACGGCACAACCAGCACCACCAGGCCGGCATCCTTCACGGCCTCGGCATGGTCGGAGGTCCAGTTGAGGGAGGCCGGCATTTTCACACCGGGCAGATAGGTTTTGTTTTCGCCCGTCGTCTTGATTTCTTCGAGGTATTCCGGAAAAGGCCCCCACACCGTGGTTTCGTGCCCATTGCGGTCCAGCACCATGGCCAGAGCCGTGCCCCACCCGCCGTCTCCGATTACTGCAACTTTCATACCTTTGCCTCTTTCTTTTTTCCGAACCGGCTTTCGGTTCCGTTCATCAGACGTTTAATGTTGGCACGGTGCAGCCAGACAACCAACAGCGAAAGAATCGAAAGCGCGATTTTTACCGCCACAGGCTTTTCACCTTCCACCCAAACCGTAATGCCGACTGCGATAGCCGCAATGATGGAGGCCAACGAGACGATGCGCGAAAGCACCAGGCAAATCACCCAAAACAGGAAACCGACGGCCACGGCCACCGGCGCAATGCCGATCAGCATCCCCGCGCTGGTGGCCACGCCTTTTCCTCCCTTAAATTTGAGATAGACCGGAAACGTGTGCCCGATAATGGCCGCCATGCCGAACAGCACGCCCCATTCAAAAGGCAGCTCGCCAATCTTTGAAAAGAAGAAGGCCGGAATAAATCCCTTGAGCGCATCGAGCGTGAAGGTGAAGATGCCCCACCCTTTGCCGACCACACGAAACACGTTGGTGGCGCCAATGTTGCCGCTGCCGTGTTCGCGGATGTTGACCCCGCGCGACTTGGCGACGAGCAGCCCGAACGGAATGGCGCCGAACAGATAGGCCGCCAACGTTAGTAAAATAATCCCGATTTCCATTTAAAACCCCTTTCCTATTTTCCGAAGAGCCACTTGCCCAGAGTATTGAGATCGTCCTTGAACTCTTCGTTCTCCCGGATTTCATCCACCTGCTCGCCGAGCATCTCCACGGCGGCCTCGCCCAGCGTTTCCGGCGCCTTGTCTGAGCCAAGCTCTTTGCCGGCCACTCCCCTAAGTATGGAATCGAGCAGGTTCGGCGCATTGCCGCCGATGGCGGAATAGAGGGCCTGCTGGATATCAATCACCGGTTCCTGCAGCGTGCCCTCCACCGGCACCGTAAAACGGAGCGAACCGATGGAGCCAAGGCCGCCGAAGCGCTTCGCCAGCTTGTCTTCGAAGCGGATGTCCGTCAGGCTCAGCGCCACGGCGGACCCCTCGAACCGGCCTCCGCGGCAGAAAAACTGCGGATCAAGCCCGAACGGCGCGGTCCGAATGCCCATCCGGCTGTAGATTTCGTCCATGATGCCTGGATCAATCTCAAGAATCTTGCCCGTGAGGTCGAACGACGGCTTCTCCATATCGGTTACCGGCGCCAGCTTGAGCCTAAGGTCGGTGACGAAGCTGGTGCGCCGGTCGCCGAGCGAGCCGATCACGGCCAGTTCGCCCCACGGCGCATTGGCGGCCTGGAGCGTCGAAATGTTTTTGCCGATCAGGCTTAAATCGAGGGCAATATCGAGCTGGTTGAGCTTAAAGTCGACATAACGCACCGTGGCGCTGCACTGCAGCGCATTGATCAGCAGCTCCGGCAGCGGTTCGGGTTCGAGAGGCGGCGGCATGGGCCTTCCCGGCACCGGCCTCTCCGGCACGGGGACTCTTTCAGGCGCGGGTTTTCCCGGGCGCGGAGACGGCCGCTGCACCGGCGGGACGGGTTCGGGCTGCGGAAGCCCTTCCTGCAGTTTGTTCAGGTTGATTTCGCCGTCCTTGTTGCGGATAACGTTTACGATCGCGTTTTCAACCTCGACGTTCTTCACCAACATCGGCCCCGGCTTAAGGAGCGAGAGAACATCGACCTCAATATTGATCCGTTCGATGGAGGCTAGGTTTTCGAGCAGAAAGCCCTCTGGATTTTTAACGGCTACATCTTTGAGGTGCATTTCGCCGGCCGCGGCATTCAGCGAAAGCCCGCCGACCGTGGCGGCAATGCCGGTCTCTTCTTCAATACGCGGCAGCACCACTTCTCGCATCGCCTTGGTCAGGCCATACTGCAGGAAAAGGTGCAGCCCCACCAGAATAACGATGCCAAGCGCAAAGACCGACACCAACACTTTGAACATGGTTTTCATTCTGTTCCCTCTGATAAATTATGAAGCATACAGAACTTGCCGGATTAATCCACTGGAGAATTCCACCGCATGGGCCTATAACCAACCGCGTTCCAGGTAATGGAACAAAGGGCGCCCCGCCGTTTGCGAAGGTTGCAAAAAGAGCACGGTTAGTCTTTGACAACCGGAGGGATAGTGAGTAACTTTCGCGATCATTTTTTGAGAATAACGACGGAGGATATACCATGTCGATGCACAGCAGTTTGAAGGGAGCGGCCAAGATCCGCACGAAACGCAATGTTCTGAAGCGCTTTGAGCGCGTTGAAAGCCTGAAGAAAGATGGTCGTTGGAAAGACGGCGATCGCGCTTTTGGCCTGCCCAAGACCAAGCCCGAAGCTTAATTCGCGGATTGGATTGATTTGCATAGCACTCCAGGCCTGGCCGGGGGTGCTTTTTTAGTGATTAGGTGCAAACCATGCAGGAACAGGTTCGACTACAAAAACATCTGGCCGATTGCGGCCTTGGCTCGCGGCGGTTTTGCGAAAAACTGATCACCGCCGGCCGGGTGAAGGTTGACGGAAAAACCGTTACCGAACTCGGCACAAAGATTGATCCATCCCAGCAAAAAGTGGTCTGCAACGGCCAGCCCGCGATGATCGACCCGCCCGTCACCCTGCTTTTGAACAAGCCCCCCAAGGTTATCTGCACCTCCGACGATCCGCAAGGGCGCACTACGGTGCTGGATTTGCTCGAAGACCTCCCCGAGCGCGTCTACACGGTCGGCCGGCTCGACTTTATGAGCGAAGGCCTGATTATTGTAACCAATGACGGCGATCTGGCCCACGCCCTGATGCATCCGCGCTACCATGTGGAAAAAGTCTACAAAGTGTGGATCGACACGCCGATCGGCTTCCACCAGCTGCAGAAGATGAAGCGCGGCATTCCCAATCAGGGCGAAACCCTGCGCGTACTCGACATCGACGAAGGCCAGCACACCCGCAAGGGCGTAGAATACACCATCACGCTGGGCGAAGGCAAAAACCGCCACATCCGCCGCTTGATGGACCACTTCGAAAAGAAGGTCTTCCGCCTGATGCGCATCTCCATTGGCCCCATCCGGCTCGACAACCTCAAGCCCGGCGAGTGGCGTCGCGCCAAGCCGTCTGAATTAAAAATACTGCGACAGGCTATCTCCGAAGCAAGCAAAAGCGATAAAAAGTGATGCTTGTATACGCCTAAGCATCTCTAATCATCGTAAACCGCTTGACTCAAAAGATTAAAAATAATAAAAAACCCTCTTGACTAAATAGCACAATACACTACCGTATTTCTCATATTTAAAACATTGAGAGCGGCGTGAGGGAACTGGCCCGATGATCGCCCGGCAACCTGGAAACAGTTAAGGTGCCAAGGCCAGGCTTTGCAGCGCAAAGCAACGATGTGTTCTCGAAAGAGAAAATGTTCGATGTCTTTCCTCAGAGTATTCCTTGCCCGTTTCGTAAAATTAAACGAAAAGGAAATACCATGAGCAAACTGGAAACCCAATGCCTCCACGCCGGATATGAAACCGTGGAAGCCACCACCAACTCGCACGCCGTACCGCTGTACCGCACCGCGGCCTACCGTTTCAACAGCACGGAACACGCCGCCAACCTCTTTACCCTCAAAGAGCTCGGCAACATCTACACCCGCCTGACGAACCCGACCACCGATGTGCTCGAGCAGCGTGTGGCCGCACTCGAAGGCGGCGCCGCCGCCCTGGCCGTCTCTTCAGGCACCACCGCCATCTTCTACAGCATCATCAACCTGGCAAAATCGGGCGACGAAATCGTTGCGGCCAACAACCTCTACGGCGGCACCTACACGCAGTTCAACGACATCCTCCCGTCGATGGGCATCACCGTTAAGTTCGTCGATCCCACCGATCCGAAAAACTTTGAAGCGGCCATCACCGAAAAGACCAAGGCCGTCTATGCCGAGTCCGTCGGCAATCCGCTGCTCGACGTGATCGACATCCAAGCCATCGCCGACATCGCGCATGCCCACGGCCTGCCGCTGATCATCGACAGCACCTTCACCACCCCCGCCCTTTGCCGTCCGCTTGAACACGGCGCCGACATCGTGGTGCACTCGCTGACCAAATGGCTCGGCGGACACGGCACCGCCATCGGCGGCATTGTTGTGGACTCCGGCAAGTTTGACTGGACCACCGGCAAGCACCCGCAACTCTCCGACCCGGAACCGAGCTACTGGAACGTCAGCTTCGCCAACGACCTCGGCGACCTGGCCCCCCTCGCCTACATCCTGCGCATGCGCCTGATTCCGCTCCGCAACCTCGGCGGATGCATTTCCCCCGACAACTCCTGGATGGTCCTGCAGGGCATCGAAACCCTCAGTCTGCGCATGGAGCGCCATTCCGAAAACGGACTGGCCGTGGCCAAGCATCTGCAGAGCCACGACAAAGTCGAGTGGGTCCGCCAGCCGGGCCTCGAAGGCGATCCGTCCAACGAGCTGGCGAAGAAATACCTGCCGAACGGAACCGGCGGCATGGTCATCTTCGGCATCAAGGGCGGCGCGGAAGCAGGCAAGAAGTTCATCGAGAGCCTCGGGTTGTTCTCGCACCTCGCCAACGTCGGCGATGCGCGCAGCCTGGCCATTCACCCGGCCAGCACCACCCACTCGCAGCTCTCCGAAGAGCAGCAGGCGGCGGGACGCATCACGCCGGATCTGATCCGCCTCTCTGTAGGGCTTGAACATATCGACGATATCCTGTCTGATATTAACCAAGCTTTGGCGAAAGTGTAGCCAGCCCTCGGCTGGCGGAAGATTGAAAGACTGGAAGATTGGAATAACTGGATTGTTGGATGAACGGGCATCTCTGCCGGAGCTTTAAGCCCATTCATCCACCCTTCCATTCATCCACCCTTCCGCCGCCTGCCAGGCGGCAGGAATTATCATGGAAACAAGAAGCAAATTCTACACCTACGGAGAAGACGAAAAATCCCGCCTCGTGTTGCACGACGGGCGCGATTTTGGCCCTGTCACACTCGCATACGAAGCCTACGGGAAACTCAACGAAGCCAAGGACAATGCGATCCTGATCTTCCACGCACTTTCGGGGTCGCAGCATGTGGCCGGCTTCAACCCGGAAGTTCCAAACACGGGCGACCGCTGGAATTCCGAGTGCCAAACCGGCTGGTGGGACGGCTTTGTCGGGCCGGGAAAAACCATCGACACCGACCGCTTCTTCATCATTTGCGTGAACTATTTCGGCGGATGCTACGGCAGCACCGGCCCCTCCTCCATCAATCCGGAAACCGGCAAGAAATACGGAGGCGACTTCCCGCATTTCACCTTCGGCGACATTGTCGACTCCCAGATTCCGCTGTTCAACGCGCTGGGCATTGAGCGGTTCCACGCCGCGGTCGGCTCATCGCTGGGCGGCATGCTGGTGATGAACTTTGCCTCGCGCTATCCGGAACGGGTCAACCGCATCATCCCGGTGGCCTGCGGCCTCGAGTCCACCACGCTGACGCGGGTGCACAACCTCGAACAGATCCTCGCAATTGAAAACGACCCGAACTTTTGCAACGGCCACTACTACGACGGCCCGCGCCCGCTGCGCGGCCTCGCGCTGGCCCGCATGATTTCGCACAAAACCTTCGTGTCGCTTCTCGACATGGAAGCGCGGATGAGCGACAAGTGCGAGCAGGAGCACGACGAGTTTTCGTGGTACAGAATCCGCACGCCGCTGGAATCCTACATTCTGCATCAAGGCCGGAAGTTTCTGCGCCGCTTCGATGCCAACACCTACCTCTACCTCATCGCCGGCTGGACCAACTATAATCTGGCGCGCGACTTCGGCACCAAGGACTATGCCGAAGTATTCAAGGGATGTGAACATCAGGAATATCTCGTGTTCAGCATCGATTCCGACTGCTGCTTTTATCCCGATGAACAGGAATACCTTTTTCAGAAGCTTCAGGAAAACGGGATTGCATCGGAATACATCACCGTCCACTCCGAAAAGGGCCACGACTCGTTCCTGCTCGAACCCGAACTCTATTCCGAGCCCATCCGCAACATGCTGGAAAAAACTTAAACACTAAGGCACAAAGAACACCAAGAGGCCTGCTTTGTGGAGCTTTGTGCCCTTTGAGCCTTCGTGGTTAATAATTGGAGCTGTCATGATTGTTTTACTTTCCCCCTCAAAGAGCATGGACATGGAACCGGCGAAAGCGGCCGATTTCACGCAGCCGCAGTTCATCGAGCAATCCAAGAAACTCGTCTCCAAGGCCCGGAAGTTTTCCGTCGCCGAGCTGATGGAGTTTATGGAAATCAGCGAAAAACTGGCTGAACTTAACCGCCAACGCTTCAAGGACTGGAAACCGCCCTTCACCACGGAAAACGCCAAACCGGCCGTGCTGGCCTTCACCGGCAACGTCTACGACGGACTCGACGCCAGCACGCTCAAAAAACGCGACCTCAATTTTGCGCAAGAGCATCTGCAGATCCTGTCCGGCCTCTACGGACTGCTCAAGCCGCTCGACCTCATTCAGCCCTACCGCCTCGAAATGGGCCGTCCGCTCGAAACGCGCGGCGCAAAAAACCTTTACGAATTCTGGAAAACCACGATCACCGCAGAGCTGAACGCCGCCAAAGGCAACCTGCTGGTCAATCTGGCTTCGCAGGAATATTTCAAGGCCATCGACAAGCGCGCGCTCAACAAAACGATCGTCTCGCCGGTCTTCAAAGACGAAAAAAACGGGAAGCTCAAAATCATCAGCTTCTACGCAAAAAAAGCGCGGGGCCGCATGGCGCGCTACATCATTGAAAACCGCATCAAGGATTCAGATGGCCTGCTGGACTTTGCAGCCGACGGCTATCGTTGCGATGCCGCCCTCTCCAAACCCGACGCGCCCGTCTTCACGCGTTCAGAAGTGTAGCGCGCGCTTCCCGACTTGTCCGGCGGAGCCTTGGCGAGGGAGGGAGAGAGCTTCCTATTTCAAAGAACTGTCAATCCACAACTAAGAAATTCGGTGTGCAGTGCGGTTTTAGGGTTGCTTTCTATTTCAAAGAACTGTCAATCCACAACTGGCGGCGTTGTTTGTCATTTCGGAAACAGTTGCTTTCTATTTCAAAGAACTGTCAATCCACAACAGACAGCCAACCCCCCAAAAACCAGACCCCGTTGCTTTCTATTTCAAAGAACTGTCAATCCACAACACCTTTGCTTGTGGGAAGAGGACTTGCTGTGTTGCTTTCTATTTCAAAGAACTGTCAATCCACAACGAATTATACCGCATCAACGCTTTCTTTTTAGTTGCTTTCTATTTCAAAGAACTGTCAATCCACAACAGGGCTACAGGCGCGGCATTTTTCAAATTGGTTGCTTTCTATTTCAAAGAACTGTCAATCCACAACTGAAAGACCCTTGCGGTCTTGATGAAGGAAGTTGCTTTCTATTTCAAAGAACTGTCAATCCACAACGAGCCGATAGGCGTCAAATCATCCCAATCGTTGCTTTCTATTTCAAAGAACTGTCAATCCACAACACTTCCCGGATCTTAAATCCTTCCCATTCGGTTGCTTTCTATTTCAAAGAACTGTCAATCCACAACACGCCCTTGAACCGGGTGTCGCCCAGCTTTGTTGCTTTCTATTTCAAAGAACTGTCAATCCACAACTCGGGGTTGGCGATTCGGATGTACAGGCGAGTTGCTTTCTATTTCAAAGAACTGTCAATCCACAACAACGTTGGCGATGTGTATGAAACAACCATCGTTGCTTTCTATTTCAAAGAACTGTCAATCCACAACGTCCAACATTAAGCTGTGGTCCAACTCGTAGTTGCTTTCTATTTCAAAGAACTGTCAATCCACAACACGGAGTGCAAAAAATGCAAAAATCAGCAAGTTGCTTTCTATTTCAAAGAACTGTCAATCCACAACCGCCGGCCGGTGACGGTGCCGTGTGGTAAAGTTGCTTTCTATTTCAAAGAACTGTCAATCCACAACAAGAAGGATGCCATGGGATTCAATACGCTGGTTGCTTTCTATTTCAAAGAACTGTCAATCCACAACACCAATGCTTGTTGTTCGGGGGCTCGACCGGTTGCTTTCTATTTCAAAGAACTGTCAATCCACAACAAGGTTAGCGGAATGGGCGCCACTATTAATGTTGCTTTCTATTTCAAAGAACTGTCAATCCACAACGGCTGGCGAATCGAAGCCGACCGCTTCGTCGTTGCTTTCTATTTCAAAGAACTGTCAATCCACAACCGCCAGCGTTTCAATATCGAACTGCTCCGCGTTGCTTTCTATTTCAAAGAACTGTCAATCCACAACATAGTTGCAGCACACGCAGTAATGAAGCTTGTTGCTTTCTATTTCAAAGAACTGTCAATCCACAACGTGATTGTGGAGACCACCTATAACACCGGCGTTGCTTTCTATTTCAAAGAACTGTCAATCCACAACGGTGCGGCTGTAATCGATTGTCATCATCAGGTTGCTTTCTATTTCAAAGAACTGTCAATCCACAACCGCCAGCGTTTCAATATCGAACTGCTCCGCGTTGCTTTCTATTTCAAAGAACTGTCAATCCACAACACCAAGAGCGCGGAGTTTGCCGGCGCGATGTTGCTTTCTATTTCAAAGAACTGTCAATCCACAACGCCCGGACCGTATTCCCGATTGCTGTAGATGTTGCTTTCTATTTCAAAGAACTGTCAATCCACAACGGAGGGGCTGGAGCGGTACGGCAACATCGTGTTGCTTTCTATTTCAAAGAACTGTCAATCCACAACGTGGTGATTAATCGAGTCTCCGGAAACCATGTTGCTTTCTATTTCAAAGAACTGTCAATCCACAACCTCAACATGGTACAGCTTCCACGGGTCAACGTTGCTTTCTATTTCAAAGAACTGTCAATCCACAACGTGCAGGAGCTGATCGAACAGCTGTGGAATGTTGCTTTCTATTTCAAAGAACTGTCAATCCACAACCTCCCACTCGTCGTACTTCGCTCCGGAATCGTTGCTTTCTATTTCAAAGAACTGTCAATCCACAACTGCGACGACCAACGAACGGCGGTGGAGAATGTTGCTTTCTATTTCAAAGAACTGTCAATCCACAACGTTGCCGCTCGCGATGATGCCGGAGTAGAGGTTGCTTTCTATTTCAAAGAACTGTCAATCCACAACGCGGATGAAGTCGGAGCAGGCGTTGTGCCGTTGCTTTCTATTTCAAAGAACTGTCAATCCACAACGCCCTCGATGCGCAGCCCGGTTTCCGCGTGTTGCTTTCTATTTCAAAGAACTGTCAATCCACAACATGGCCAGAGCAAAGGCTATCACAGCCTTCGTTGCTTTCTATTTCAAAGAACTGTCAATCCACAACGGCATCCCGAAAGAGGAAGCCCTTATCATGGTTGCTTTCTATTTCAAAGAACTGTCAATCCACAACGCCCTATGAGCAAACGCACCGCCTATCACCGTTGCTTTCTATTTCAAAGAACTGTCAATCCACAACAGCCTCCGGGCGGCGGAGCTGATGGACGATGTTGCTTTCTATTTCAAAGAACTGTCAATCCACAACGCCGTCTGCACGAAGGCCCTGGCGCGGGACGTTGCTTTCTATTTCAAAGAACTGTCAATCCACAACGGTGTCGATCAGACCCTGCACGAGGTCGTCGTTGCTTTCTATTTCAAAGAACTGTCAATCCACAACATAGCCGCCGTAACCCTCTGTTTTCCAAGGAGCTAGCAGTTGCATGTCTCAAAGAAAATCGGCATGGCACCAACCATGAAGTACATTCCCAGTTCATTTTTTGCATTCTACCTTTCTTTACAGTAACCACCAGTCAGAAAAATTCCAGCTGGCTCGGTTTTGGCGGAAGAGGAGTTGTCGCCTTCCCCCAGAAATTGATTATGTTGCCATATTGCTTATCGGTAATCCGAAGAATACTGATCTGCCCTTTTGAGGGAACCAGCTTGTTTACCCTCTTCGTATGCACATCGGCGCTTTCTGTACTGCCGCAGTGCCGTGTGTATACGGAATACTGCATCATGGTGAATCCGTCATTCAACAACCGCTTGCGGAACACGGAAGCATCGTGGCGCTCCTTTTTCGTGTTTGTCGGCAGATCGAAAAATACAAACAACCACATGATGTGATACGCGTTAAGCCGCACCTCCGACATCCGAGACCGCCTTCATTACAGGATAGTCCACCTTCTTTTGTTCGCCGCCAATGCAACGCGCCAACGAGGCCGTTGTATACGACAGACCAACCATCAATGGCCGCAAGGTGTTCGTTAGATGAACATCCGCGGCTAGCAGCTTGAGCAACTGCTGTTTGTGTTCCCTGGAAAGCTCCTCGATGGGCGCTTCGGCTGCTGCCCAAATTTCATAAACCACTTCATCCGCATAGGGGCGGTACGGTTCCATAATATCGTCCGCCAGCGCATAGGCGTTGTATTTATTGTGATGATGAATTCCAATGGCCGGATAAAGCCCCGAACCCACCAGCGACCGGGCAACCGCCGCGCGCAGGATGGCATAGGCATAGTTCAGCAAATGGTTCGGCGCACCGCCAAAACGTTCGCGGCGAAAATCGTCGCCAAACAAGTTTTGCCAATAGATCCGGGCAGCCGCACCCTCGCGATTGTCCGTGTCGCCGCTCTTGACACTCCCTGCATGTCGCAACAAGGCCTCCACCCCGCCGGACTCTGTCCGTTGCAGCATGGCCGCCTGATTCTTGATTTTTATCTCGACCGTCTGCTTCCACAGTTGCTTTTTCAACGGCTCCGACATTTCCAACTGCGATGCCAGCGTTTCGGCATGGGTTGTATTGCCATCGAAAGGAACACTCATCGCGGTTGGATGATGCAGTTTGTCGCAAAAAACAACAGCAGCATTGTTAGCGGTCAACTCCTCAATCAAGCGAAGCGACAGCGTAATGCTGTGGTTATCCAATACCACAAATCCAATATCCTCAACCGGCACCGTCCGCACTTCGCCCTCAGGACGCGGCGTGTAAACCAACTGACCGTTCTTGAACGAAAGGTGAGCCGCCGACTCGAAATAGACTGTTCGCTTTAACATCGAGCTATCTCCCCCAGCTCAGATATTCCTATCTTGATCGGGTTAACGCCCCTGAATTTTTTGAAGCTTTTAATCATCACCTCTTCGTTTTTATTGTTTAGGGTCGAAGCCAAGTGATACCGAAAAACATACTCAAACCCATCGTCTCCAGAATAGAGTTTCTGAACTCTATACAGCTTCTGACTCAACAACGCCGGATCGCAACTTATTTCTCCAAACTCGATGTCACCAGCTCCCAGAACAACCATATCGTTCTTCTCCAAGACAAGCACCTGCTCATCCGCATCGTCGGGCAATTCATAAACATCCTGTTTTTTCATAGTGCGCTGTACCGCATCCCAGAAGGAGACAATTTGTTCCTTCAACTCACCTTCTGAATCCTTGTAAACCAACACATGATGATTATTTCGGGGATTCACATATTGGTTTTTTCCTTTTTTCCACTGACGGGCATTGTTAATGGTTTCTTCCAGACGGACTTTCTTAATCGGAACTGGGCTGCCGTTTTTCTTCGGATTCGGAGGTAAAAACAATCGTGGCTTGCCATCTTTGAAAAATGCATCAGCAGGTATTTTCACCCCCTTTTTCGATTTGATATCAATCCCGCAGTTATCCCGCAAATGGTCTAAAACCAATTTTTTAATCGTCTCATCTACAATCTTTTCTGCCTGTTTATGCGTTTCCAAAGCAGTCAGCGCTTTGCGTCGATGATATGATTTCGATCCATCAGTAAGATTAACATATTCACCAAATACGTTGTCCTTATGCAACTGACCGCGCACAGCCGTGCCTTTTTTTCCTTTGCTGACCACCCGCTCATCCTTGCGATAAGAAACGAGAATTTTTTCGACGGCGGACTTCACGTCGTTTTCAAAACCCTCCCACGGTGCACTGAAGACAGGTTTGTATTCTTCAGGGTGCTCCTTTGAGCGAAAGCGGCTCAATGCATTCAAATAGCTACGCTTTGTGAGCGCGATAGTTATGGCATCAACGGCGTGGTGCCGTTGGTCTTCGCGGTTCTTCTTGGGATCAAACTTTATTTCTGCTGAATATTTGTCGATCCACACCGTTCCCTCAACCACCCTCTGCCCCTTGGCAATGTCAGGCACCGGGTTTTCCATAAGATGGAAGCGGGGCGTATGGCTGAAGAGTTCGGCGACAGCGTAATACTTACCTGGCACCTTGTCTGTTTTTGCAACAAAATCACGGTCGATATCCGAAACAAATATGCCGGATTCATCCACTGTTCCCTGCATTATGATTTCACTATCGGCATGCTCTGGAGGCGGATTCACTGCCCTGACAAACTGGGGAGCATCGAAATCGGGTTCCAGAATCAACCAATACTTTCCGTCGGGTGCATCGGTCTTGCATTTGTAGATATAGCATTCAAACACGCCGTCCTTTACCTGCCCAAACAGCTTTATCTCCTTCTTCGTCGTCCTTGGATTTGATTTAGCATCCACGGGACGCTTGCTTTTCAGAAAAAGTTTGACCCAGCAGGAGCCGTCATCTTGTTCCGCATCCAGAACTACCGGGATACTGTCATGATTGAACTTACCTTTTCGAATCATGCCCTTGAAAACGATGTAGTCCTCTCCCTCATCCGGCCGTTCTAGATACTTTGGCGTCAGCTTTAGATTGGGTTTTAAAACCAATCGCGCCCAATACTTACCATCCGCTTCTTCAGGTGCATCGAGTTTTAATACGAGATGCTTGGCATCGAATTTTCTTTTTTCCACACCTCCGGCCCCCAAGATTTCATTCGCATCGGTATCCGGCTGATTGTTCTTCCGCTTCGACAACGAGATCGCCTGCCCGTCCTGATCAAGCACAAGGTAATAGTCCCCCACATCGGATGCTGCCAGATCACCAAGCAACCGATCTGCGCCGATAGAACTTTCCAGAACATTGTTGAGGCCCCAAAGGTGGCGCAACTCGGAAGTGAGCTGCCCGGGCATTACATGGACATCTCTGCAAATTTCCGACAGCACCTCCACCGCTTTCTTTGCGATGTAACGGGTGTCGTTCAGTTGACGTACCACAAACTTCTCAGCATCGACAGGTTCCTTCGAAGCGAAACGCCTTGCCTTCTCATATGGAAGCAATGCAAATGCACGCCTTGCCACATCATCCCAACTGGATGCGCCCCACAAACCAGGATCGGAGTTGCGTAGGTAGAACTCATAAGGAGTCTCGTCACCTTTCATTCCGTTGATTTCTGACTCGCAGAGCGTTTTATTGCCGAATGAATCATTCAACGACTTGCTGTAGGGCATGATATGTTCAATTTGTATGGTATTATTCGCACCCAACAAATTGGATAGCGGGATCGTTTTCCCTGTGTATGGGCTTTGCGCACGTCCTGCCCGCTTTTCAAGCTCCATAAATAAAAGCATTTTTTGAAGGTTTTCGCGGGAAGGCCGCAAACCATACTCCGCCAACCATTCGCGAGCTTCATCGTTCTTCTTTTTGTTTTCGTCAATAACCCTGCTCAGTTCCCTCCGCCGTTTCTTGCCGTTCTTCAGGTCGCGCCCCATTTCAACGTGGATGAATTCGAATCTGAAGTTTGGATCGTCTTCCCGATACTTGGCCATCAGCGCATTCACCACCATCCGCATTTCATGCAACGCCTGCTGCACGATAGGATTCCGAACATCTTTAACAGGAGACAGTTTGGCCGCATTTGAATTTCGCCTCTCAACATCCTGACTATGGTGGTAGAGCTTTCCAAAAGCGGGGGCATTCTCAGAAAAAGCATAACGGTTTGCCGGATCGGAAAGGTATGCCTTGATCTTCTCAATAACATCCCCTTCTCCATTCTTTTCCTTTAAGACCTCCAATACGTCAGCCTGAATTTTTTCCTTTGTTTCATCCGTTAGGTAGTCATCCCAACGCCGTCCAAAGGCATTTTTCACGCCACCCAAAATGACCGACGTGCTGTAAAATAGTCCTTTTTTGAGGAAAGGAAGAATGTTCCCGATGGCTTTTAATGAGACCCGGGAATAGTCATCCTTAAACCGAACCTTATCTACCTTGCCTAGGTCAAGCCGAACGCCGTATGTCCGGGCAATCTTCTCACAGAGCATATCGGAATCTGTATAGGTGTAGAAACAATGCCAGATTTCCGGCAAGTGTTCCTCCAGCACACTCTGCCACTCCTTGCCCTTATCAAGCTTGCTTAGCTTGCAAATCGTGCTGTTCGCGGGAACCTTAAAATCCTTTTCGTAATTAAACTGCTCCGAAAACAGCTCCAGCTTTTTCACCACTTCCTTGAAATCAAAGTCCCGATCCTTGCTGTTCATCAGTTCCAACACAGTCGCGCGTTGCTCTCTCGTCAGCCGTTGCCCGTTTCCATACTTGATATTGTTGATGAACTGATGTGCACGAAACAGCTCGAACGCCGGATGGGAAACCGGGCATGGTTTCTTGCTGTAGGTTACAGGCTTGCCGTCTTTGCCGCGCCGAACCGTGCCATCCAACTGGATCACGGGCAGTCCGTCTTCAAACGTACAATTGCCCAATGTTCCTTTTTGCGAGCGCAGGTCACGTTGCCAAAACAATACGCTTTCGTTGCTCTTGAACTTTAGTCGGCCATCTTCCTCCCAGATTTTGCCCGCCAACAATTCCTTGAACGGCATGTCTTGAGTTGAAACCAAAAAGGTATGCTTTCCTTTCCGCTCAAAGCAGACCCGATCCGCCCCGAATTTCTTCCTCAGCTTTTCCGCCTTCTTTTGATTGCGTGCCGAGTCCTCTCCTCCCTGAAGCTTCCGAACCTTCCTGTAAACAACCGTGCGCCCATCCAATCCCAGCTTGTCAGCCTGCGCCTTCCAGATTTGCTCAAACTCCTCTATATACATCTGCCGGGTAGCATAGCGCCCGCGGGCTCGAATCTCATTTCCCTCGGAATCACAGCTTTTCGCGTATGGCTTGCCGGTTTTCGGAACCACCGCATTCAAATACTGTCCAAATGACTGACTTCCTGTTTTTGCCATTTCGGACACTGTCGTATTGATCGGCAAAACACCGGGTTTTCCCTTTTCAAACAAGGTTTCTGAATCCTTTGCTTCGCCTTTCCGACTGCTTAGAAAACCCCGGCGCTGGATCATATGGTAGAACACGCGCCCTAGCTCGTGTGCAGATACAGTTCCCGCAACCGCCCGCGCACGCAATTCATAAGGACTCAAGCGTATCCACTTCATGAACTCATCACTGGCAGGAAATTTTCGGCCTTGCGATTTCTTCTCCTTGTCCCAACGCCGCCACAAATCAAGCTCCTTAAGTGACAGCGGGCACATGCCCTGTTCAATCAAAACCTCCAGCAGCTTCGCCTTGCGCATGCGTTTCCGATAAAATTGCCGACGTGTTTGACGGTTTTTCCGGCGCGTCGCATTTTTCGTTTCCTCCTTATCGCCAGATCCAATGGTCTTGCTCACCACGCCTTCGGGAAAGATCCGCACCCCGGCATCAACAATCTTTTCCTGCACCTCGTCAATAACCGCCCAACCAATGCTGTTTGTTCCCAAATCCAACCCAAGAATGCGCTTGCTCATTTTATGCTCCTTCCAATTTCCTATTGACTCGTTTCCTGAAAACACCTAAACAGTCTCTAGAAATGCATTAAGAACTGTCATTTCACAATAAGGCTATATGCCGAAGGTCTCTGACCTATTACCCCGCTTCGGCGGGGTTTCTTTTTTTCAGTTACCACCAATCTTCAGCAATATTCAATCAAAACACGTATAATGCTTACGCATTTATTTAAAAAAGGCGAGTGATTCGTCTTTTTTTCTATCTTCACAATAGAGCAAACAAACTACTCCTCTCTCAAGATCTCGTGCGTTGCCGGTGTCCAATCACAGGGAATCACGCCACCCACAAAGAATCGAGTAGGCAAGGCTGAGTGATTAAGCTCAGCCTTGTTCCTCTCACTTCCTATCGCTTCCTTCAGACCCCGCCGTTACCAGCAATTCGGATTCACTTCCCCTCGGACGGGGTGTTATCGCCTTCTTTCAGGCGACTGGGTTTGCCGGCTTTGCCGGGCAAACAAAAAACGCGCTTCCCGTTTCCGGGAGCGCGTTTTTCATATTCCAACTGACTGGAAGTGCTACACCAGTTCGCAGGCCCCGCCGGCGCAAGCAATTTCGCCCTGCGGGTTGGTGCTGTCTTCCTGCTCGTTCATCAGCGTGAAATCGACCGAGCGGAAGTTTGCGATCAGCTCATTCCACAGGGTTTCATCCTGCGCCGTCACCACTTCTTCGTGCGGTGCCTGCTGATAGAGTTTGTCGCCGGAAGACGCCAGCATGCTGATGCCGGTAAAGTCGGCCCGGTTTTCCCAGATATACTCCGCCACATCGTCCCACTCGCCTTCGCGCACGCTCAGGGTGTTGGAAACATTATGGTAAAGGCCCGGATTCATTTCCGGACGCGCCGTGCCCGGCACCACCCAGTTTTGCTGCGTGGAGTGCACATGTCCGAGCAAATCCATCGCCGACATCTCGCTGCGCAGAATCGCTTCATCCGGCGCTTCAACGCAGAAGGTGATGACATCGTCGGTCTTGTTCGCGCTCCAGACCGACTCTTCGCACATGTGCGGATTCTGTTCATTGAAGTGCACATAAACCGGATCGGTTTTGTTGGCCTGTACGCGGCGGAAATAGCGGCGCGCGTGGCGCGGGTGGATGCCCGAAGCCGTACCGAGCAGCAGCGAAGTCGATCCAGCCGGCTTGACACAGGTCAAACGGGCGGCGGGTTCGGTGCCGAGTTTCAGCGAAATTTCACGGTTCACCTCAATGGCATACTTGGCCATCTTTTGCTGCATCACCGGATCCAGCGTGATCGCCGGCGAGTCCATCATGCCGGTGATCGATACGCCCAAGAGCGCCTCGCGGCGGCAAAGCTTTTCGGTAGTGCTTCCCAAATACGGGAAGTCGGTGTATCCGGCCTGGCAGGTTCCGATAATCGTGGCGGCGCGCACTGCAATGCGGAAATCCTCTTCCGACTGCAGGCGGGCGCCGTTGATTTCGGTCAGGTTGCAGAACTGCCAACCGGACTCGATCGTTACATTGCCTTCCTTGTCCTTCACTTCAAGATGCGGGTTAAGGCCGATCTCGCAGCACGGATTGCAGCCGTGCGAGAGGTCGTTGGCGAAATAGAAGCCCGGCTCGCCCCACTCCTTCTGTTTGGTGAAGATGCGCAGGAACTGCGCTTTAGAGGTTTCGTCGCGGATCAGCTTCACCGAGTTGTTGGAACGCCCGCGCTGCGGGTTTTCCTCAAACCAGTTGCCGCGTTTGGCGTTCATCATTTCGCCGTCGTCGGCCGAGAAGAGGCAGATTGTCGCGCTGCGTCGAACGCCGCCGGCAATCACGGCGTCGGCCGCATGCATCATGATGTCGTAGGCTTCGATCGGCTTGAGCTTCCGCCCCATCGCAATGTCGAGAATGTTGCGGGCACGCTCCAAAGCGCGGCGCAGCGGCACATGGCCGGGGGCGCGGCCGCCCGAAGTGGCCAGCAAGCTGCCCCGATGGCGGATTTGCGAATAGTTAAACTCGACGAGATAGCCATCCACATAGCTGAGCATCAGCTCCTGCATGGCATCCGCCCAGCCCTCAATGGTGTCCGGAACGTTGAAGTGGCGCACCGTGCCTTCATCAACGGAGGCGGCCAGCGCCGGAAGCTTTTCAACGTGTTCGAACTCAACGCTGAAGCCGACGCCCGTTCCGCAGAGCAGCAAGAAGAGGCCATCGCGGAAGAATTCAATGCGGTCGCAGATGCCGAACGTGCAGTTGTACATGCGGGCATGGTTCTTTTCGATGGCCGGTCCGGCAAACTGCATGGAGCGCATCGAAGGCAGGCAACGCCTTTCCAGCACCTGTTCGAACGCCCAGTTGATGTCTTCGGAGGCTTTCGGATAGCGACGCAGGTGCATGTCGCGCACCCGGACAACGGCTTCGGGGAAGGTTTCGCGACGACCAAGGTCCTGAAGGTAGCGGGCATAGCGGCTAACCAGCATGTAGTCCTGAATGGCGGAGGCATCGGGACGCAGGCGCTGGTTGCGGGCCTTTTTGTGCTCTTCGCGGTAGAGGATGAATGCGCGGGCCACGTCGTAGAGGCCGGCCCCCATCAGCTGCTGCTCGACGAGGTCCTGAATGTCCTCCACGTCCACTTCGTTCTGCCCGCGGTGGGCATAGCCCTTGACGATGTTGTCAAGGCGCTCGGTGATGCTGTTAATGATTGTTTTCAGGTGCGGCTGGACGTCGCCCTCGGATTTGGTCGCGCTTTGGACAGCCTTTTCAATGGCTTTGTAGATTTTTGTTTCGTCGTATTCAACGCTAGCGGCGTCGCGCTTTTTTACTTTGATTACCATGGCATCATTTCCCTTTTGTAAAAGTGTGGTTTGGCCGTTGTCAGCCGTGGTTTTCAGGAAAAGGCGGATGCAATTACCCACAATATGTAGTGCTCTCCCAAAACAAATGCACAATATATGGTTGATTTGCCCATTGGTAGGAAAAAATTAAAAAAACCCGTTTCCGGTGGCGAAACCGGCGTTTTTCCTAGTAATTCAGCCGCTCGATGCGCGTCTTAAGTTTTTCGGCGTCCTTGGTGTCGCCATTGTTCTCGTAGGCGGTGGAGAGCAGTTTCAGGAGCCCTTGCTCATAGGCGGGAGGGAAATTATAGCCTTTAATCAAATCATCGACATACCCTTCAAGAAAACGGACCGCTTCCTTGGTCTGCCCCGACTGTTTCGTCAGCTTGATGTAGTCGCGGATCATTCCGAAAACCTTGCTGCCCTGATCCTGCTGGTCGTCGAGCAGCTGCTCCAACTCCTTGCGCGCCTTCTTAAAATCCCCCGCAGCCACGATCTGCTTGATCCGCTGGTTTTCAAAGGAGCGGGAGAGGTCGTCGCGGTCGTCGTCCACCGCCCCGGCGAGGCTGCGCACCAATTGGTCGGCCTCTTCATTCCGGCCCGCCTTGCGCAGGCTCTTCTCTATCTGCTTCCCCGAGGCCACCAAAATATCCGGATATTTCCGGAAGGCATCCTTCATTTCATAAAACAACCCGGCCAGCCCGGCATAATCCCCCTGGGCCATCAGCAGCTGCCGCTCGATCTCCCACGGACGCATCGCGCGTTTGGTCAGCGCTCTGGCCCGGCGGGCGCAACGCAGGGCATTCGCCGGATCGCGCGTCAAGAGCACCTCGGCCACCGAGATGTAGGCGCTCGCCTGCGCCGCATCGGACGAATGCAGCGAATGCTCGCAGGTATATTCAACGTCGTGGTCGGTCATCTGCCGGCGCGTCTGAGGGTTGACCGCATATCCGGTGGTGTATTGCTGCCCTTGATAACGGCCGACATCGAGCACCCAGTCGCCGGGCGCCTTCATAAAGGAAAACCAGGCGTGGTTGGCGCTTGTGCCCGAACCGCGGAAATAGATGGCCGGAATGCCGTGCGCCCGGGCGGTCAGCACCGCGTAATAAGCCTGATCGACGCAAATCCCGCCCTGCCGCTGAATATTCTGCAGCGTATAGACGCCCTTGTCCCACGAAAAGCGCGACCCCTGCAGGCGCGCATGGTCGTAGGCAATTTCACTGTATTTTTCGCCCCAGCGCGAAAGCGAGCCGTCGGCGTTCGCACGCGCCCACTCCAGCTCGCTGACCGGCGCCGGAACATGCACCACAAACACCAGCTCTGAAACACCCAGATTTTCATAATCGATTTTGGCCTGGCCGCTTGAATAAAGCGCTTTGAAATAGTCGTACAGCGCAACTGGATCGGGCTTGTACGGCAGCAGGTTTTTCCCCTGCTGGCCATGCATGCGCGTCTTTCCGGGATGGTCCAGCACCAGCGAAATCGCCAGCATCAGCTCAAAATATTCATCACACCCCGCCGGATCATGCTTGCGCAGCTGCGTCAGCAGCTTCATGCACGCCTCCGCCTTGTCCTGCGGTGCAAACGCATCGACCACCGAGTGCAGCCGGCTCCCCGACCCCAGAATCCACGTCGCTGTTTCCGGAGGCACCGCCGCCTTTTGCGAAAGCTGCAAAAAACGAATGCATTCCGCCGTGGCGGCCAGTTGCGCCAAATCGCGCGAACCCATCCGCGAGGTTTTGCCCAGCTGCTGGCTCAAATAGGCCGCCATTTTTTCGATGCCCTCCGCCTGCCGGCTCTCCAGCACATACTCCAGCGACGCAGAACGCACCTGTTCAGCCGACGGAGCGGCCTGCACCGCGACCGCCGCCAAACACAGAAACCAAATCACCCGCACGGATGTATTATGCCTCAACATCATTTCGCTTTTCCCCGTAAGCATTGAACCGGTTAGCTTATAGTCCGCATCAGCAAACTTTTCAGCACAATTCAAACGGCCTCTTGCACTCAGCACATTTCCTCTCCACCCATTCGCCCGTGATAGGGTTAAACCCCATGGCGCTCGGGCGGCCAAATACCAGATTCGTCTTCCTTGCTGTTCATTCGTGGCGATCTTTATCGCGCGACGACTCAACCTGTTTCATAACCCGGTCAAAGTCAGATTCGATACGCTGGGTCGTATTAAATTTTTCATATTCGGTGAAGGCCTTTTCCTCGGCTGTCTTACGCGAAACCGTTCCGAAATCCTCCAGAACCTTGTATTCATTGAACTCCAGAAACCGGTTTACGCTATCCGCAAAGCGCTCCATGGTGAACGTATTCCGACGCTCGATGATCCCCTCGATATAGTCAAAAAAGGCGGATACCGTCCGCTCCAGCTTTTTGATCTCGTCTTCGGATAAATAGTTCTTTCCCACGATCGCATCTGATTTAAGTATGCGTCCATCAGGGGCGTTCTTATAGGTCATCATGCCCATAACGGTTTTTCCGCGTCTGCGCTCAGGTAGATGATTTCCGACGCGGTGCGTCCGGTGATCGCATAGTGGAATTTATCCTGCACGTGCGCGTAGAATTGGCGGGTCAATTCCGACTTGGGATCATAGTCGATGCTGCACTCGGCAAAGATATCGGTAATCTGCTGATAGATTCGGCGCTCGCTGGCACGGATGGACCGTATGCGCTCAAGCAACTCCCGGAAATAGTCCTGCCCGAAGTAGCGCCCGTTTTTCAGGCGCTCATCATCCATGGCAAAGCCCTTGGTAATGTATTCTTTAAGCAGTTGCGTCGCCCAAATGCGGAACTGGGTGGCGCGGGAGGAGTTAACCCGGTAGCCAACGGAAATAATGGCATCCAGATTATAAAACTTGGTTTTCTGTGCCTGCGTTTTCCCTTTAATGGCTCCGTGCGGAGTGGTTGTTTCCAAAATGGAAACAACCACTTTTTCCTCCAACTCACCGCTCTCAAAGATGTTTGCGAGATGCTTGGAAATTGCCGGCACTCCGACCCCGAAAAGCGCAGCAATTAGCTTTTGTGGCATCCAGACCGTCTCGTCGTGCAGGACACATTCAACCTTCACCTGTCCATCCGGCGCGGTATAAAGCAGGAAGTCCGTCACCTCATCCCGAGTGGTCAGCTTGCGTTCGTTGTTTTCACTCATAACACAATCCTTTTTTGGACCACGAATGGACGCGAATAGACACTAATGCCACCCATCTAATGGGTGTTCCTTTTCCCGGAATCGCTCGGCTTAATCCCAAATTCTAAAATTCTCGACTGAACCATTTTCTAAGATTCATAGGCTGACCCTTTTGCCTTATTTTTCCTCAAAATCATTCTACTCTCCCCGCACACGATGACCCCATTAGTTCCTTCCATTCTCACTTCTATCCATTTTGCGTTCCTTAACGGATGATCCTCTACGCCCTATTCATCAGGGAGTTGACAGAACCAGTGATAACAGGACTATTTTTTGACCGCAGCATGAAAATGGTCCTGTTATCAATAGTCTTGTTAAAATCTCTGCTGCGAAGCCACGTTAGCTTATACAGATTATAAATACGCTTTTCAGCTAGAAACCTAAAAACTCCGCGCCACCGCAGTAAAAATCATTCTGCCACCAAATTATTCTGCCTAATCCTCCCTGATTCGGGTTTACTCCCTACATGAAAGTTTCAGTCGTCATGCCGGTGTACAATGCCGAGGACACGGTGCTCCAAACTCTGGAGAGCCTGCGCGCACAAACATTCCAATCCATGGAAATTATTGTGGTCAACGACGGCTCGACCGACGGGACGCTGGATATCCTGCGGGCGCTGCCGGACATCAAGCTGCTCGACCATTCGCACCGCGGCATTGTCCCGGCGCTGAACGACGGGCTGGCCTCCGCCAGCGGCGAATACATTGCCCGCATGGATGCCGACGACCTTTGCCACCCGGAGCGCATCGAGCAGCAGGCTTCGTTTCTCGACGCTTATCCCGACATCGGAATGGCCGGGTGCCGCGTCGGGTTTGGCGGCGACCGCGAAAAACAGGCGGGCTATGCGGCCTACGTCGACTGGATCAATTCGCTGATCGAGCCGGACGACATCGCGCTCAACCGCTTTATCGAATCGCCCTTCGCCCACCCGTCGATCATGTTCCGGCGCGAGCTGTTCGAGCAGTTCGGCGCCTACCGCGACGGCCCGTTCCCGGAGGACTACGAGCTGTGGCTGCGCTGGATGGCCAACGGCGTGAAGGCTGGCAAGATCGATCAGCAGCTCGTCACCTGGAACGATCCGCCCGGCCGCCTTTCGCGCACCGACGAGCGCTACAGCATCGACGCCTTCTACAAAACCAAGGCTGAATACCTTTTCCAATGGCTGGAGCACCACAACCCTCACCACCCCGAAGTCATCGTCTGGGGCGCGGGCAGAGTCACCCGCAAAAGGGTCGCCATTCTGGAGCAATACGGAATACGCATTACGCAATACATCGACATCAAATCCCGCCAACTCAACTGCGGCACGCCGGTCATCCAGCCCTCGGAAATCCCTGATCCCAAAACCTGCTTCGTGCTGCCGATGGTTGGCAAGCGTGGCGTCCGCGAATTAATCCGCCCCATATTGAACGAGCGTGGATTTACGGAAGGAATCAATTGCATCTTTGCAGCGTAGCCAATCCTCCCCTCATACTGATGCTGCGGCCGCGCAGCGGTGCACAGCAATGGATTACCCGTGAAGGGATTCTCCGTTTTTCACCACCCGCTGCGCTGGAGGGCACGGAGAGCAAAGAGATATTCCACGCATTGGAACAAATATCCCCTTCGTCAAAGCCCGATTACTAAATTCACGGGCCGACCCTTCCGACAGCTGGACGCAGATTTTTCCAATGCTTGGAAGATGCGACTCAGTTTTTCGATGTTACGATTACAATGTCTGCGACGCTTTAAACGTCATATTGGAACATTGAATGAGGTACATATGAAAAAAAGATATGTCACATTTACGCATCTATTCACACTGCTTGTGCCGTTCTGTTGCGGCGCAGCAGAATCCAATCTGCCGAAGAATCCGGGGTTCGAAACGGAAACTCTTCCCGTCGCATCCGGGATCGTCTCGGTGGTTGCCGCTCTGCCGCAGACGGAAACCGGCACCTCCCCCGTTTTCGAGACCGAAACCGTGGCGGTACCGGACGGCGTCCTCCGATGGCCGCTCGGCAGCAGCCCGGTCTGGATCATCGAAGGCAACCTGCCCGGCCAGCGCGGCCTGGAGCCGGAAAATTCCCCGTTCGGCATCCATCCGGCAACCGTGCCTGGCGGGGGCTATGCCAGTGCAAATGAAATCGGGATAGACTGGGAGCGCGCGGGCAAGTACTTCATGTGGGTTTTGTCAGAGCCTGATCTGAATGGCATCTACGACTGGGCGGGCTACGACCTCTATTTCCATAATGTGCCCTCCGGAATGCAGGTCATGAAGAATATCACCGTCGCCCACAACAGCATGGTGAAGGTAGCCGATCGCAGAACAGATCAATCGCAGGACAACCGTCGGAAGCTCGATATTTCGCGACATTTGGACGGCACCACCTATCGCCCCGCAGACAGCGAAGCCTACAGCCGGTGGGTTCAAGCCGCCGTGGAGCGGTATGACGGCGACGGCTCCGATGATATGCCCGGGCTGGCAAACCCGGTCAAATACTGGCAGGTCGACAACGAACCGCCGCGCAGGCGCGAGGGCTACGCCGACCTTGTGCGCATCACATATTCAGCCATCAAAGAGGCCGATCCAACTGCACAGGTACTGCTCGGCGGACTGGAACTCCCCGCAGATGAACGATCCCTCAAAAACTGGGAACGAACCCAATTGCCGATCCTGCGCGAACTCAACGGGCAATCTATCGACATTCTTGATTTACACTATTTCGGCAAAGTCGGCGGCTGGCAAAACATGGCCGATGCTCTCGATCGCGTGCGCCGGGATCTTGAGGACTGCGGCTTCCCTCGCGATCTGCCGATCTGGATCACCGAAACCGGGACCTATTCGGGAAGCCCGACCGACCGGCGCGGCGACGGCAGGGAACCCCTGCAAACCGAATCTGAGCAAGCCGCCGAGCTGCTCAAACGCTACACCGTGGCCCGCTACCTCGGCGTTGAAAAAATCTTCTGGGCATGGGGCATGATGGAAGGATTCAAACACGACGACTGCTTTTTCGACTACACCGGATTAATCTATGAGGGCCGCGGCAGCGATGATCCTGGGCGGGGGGTGAAAAAGCGGTCTTACTGGAGCTACGGGAAAATGACGGAGCTGCTCCAGTATTGGGACGGCAGCGCACCCCAAAAACTGGAAACGGCACCCAGCGTCCATGCCTACCGCTTCCGGTTGGCAGCCAATCCCGATCAGGGCATTATTCTTGCATGGAAGGTGGAGGAGGCCGAAGAGCACAGAAAGGTTTCCCCCGCACGCGTTAGCGATCGATAATTTTTACCGAAGGTGAAATAACGGCCAACGGGGAGTGGTTCACCATTGGAAAATTCCAAACCTCCAGTCACGCCGTAGCCTTCGCGAAGGCGGATGGAACAAATATCCCCTTCGTCAAAGCCCGATTACTAGATTACGGGACTGACCCTTCCGAAAATTTACGGACCCACCCTGTTGAAAGGCTCGCTTCGCGTGGCGACCGCGCACACGTTTTCCGCTCACCTTTCAGCGATACTTAAATCCGATAACCGACCCTTTTCCCTGTTTGATATTGCACTAATTCCATAGGAGTGGCACCTTGACTTATGGTAGCAGGTGCCCTTCAAAAAAGGGTAATGTCAACTCCCCTTAATGTAGGTGTAAATTAATATGAGAGCCTTGCTGGACACTAATATTGTTATTCATCGCGAAGCCCCTGCCGGGATCAATCAGGACATCGGAACCCTGTTCAAATGGTTGGATAAGGCGAAATATGATAAGTGTGTCCACCCGATCTCTGTTGACGAACTTCAAAAACACCAAAACGAGAAGAAGCGCAACACGCTAAATATTAAGCTTCAAAGTTACTCCATCTTGAAAACTATCGCTCCGCTTGCGGATGAAGTTCAGGTCGTGTCCGCTCAAATCGATACCAATGAAAACGATATCAACGACTCGCGGCTTCTTAATGAAGTTTTTCAGGGTCGCGTTGATATTTTCATCAGCGAAGATAAAAAGATCCATACGAAGGCGGCTCAGCTGGGCATTGATGATCGAGTTTTTCGTATCGACGGATTTCTTGAAAAAGTGGTCTCTGAAAACCCAGATCTAATCAATTACAATGTCTTAAGTGTTACCAAAAAGCATTTTGGCGACATCGATCTGCAAGATTCTTTCTTCGACAGTTTCAGAGAGGACTACAACGGCTTTGATCGATGGTTTAATAAAAAAGCCGATGAAGTTGCCTATGTTACGCATAACCGAGGACACATTCTCTCTTTTCTCTATGTAAAGGTGGAGGACGAAAATGAGAACTATGCGGACATTACTCCGACCTTCGTGCCGAAACGACGATTGAAGGTTGGAACGTTCAAGGTGGTGAGTAACGGAGTTCGTTTAGGAGAACGTTTTCTGAAAATCATCTTTGATAATGCGTTGAGATATCATGTCGATGAAATCTATGTGACTATTTTTGACCAGACCGATGAACAAGAGAGGCTCATCTGCCTTCTACAAGAATGGGGCTTTATTCCTCATGGCATCAAAAGAACGGCGAACGGAGACGAACAGGTGCTTATTCGAAACTTCGCTCCGCTAATCTCTCAGAATTATCCCAAACAATCATTTCCATATCTGTCGACCAGTAATCGAATATTCCTGTGTCCAATCTATCCAGACTATCATACCGAATTATTCCCCGATTCAATTCTGACCACGGAATCAGCATTGAACTTTAAAGAGAGTCAACCGCACCGAAACGCACTCAGCAAAGTTTACATTTCGCGCTCGATCAACCGAAACCTTTCTCCTGGAGATGTCATCGTTTTTTACCGAACCGGTGGGTACCACAAAAGTGTGGTCACAACCATCGGTGTTGTTGAAAGCATTGTGAATGAAATACAGAGCGAACAGGAATTTATTTTGAAGTGCCGGAAGCGAAGCGTTTTTTCAGATGATGAGCTAAAAAAACACTGGAATTACAAGCCCCGGAACCGTCCATTTATTGTTAATTTTCTATATACATACTCATTCCCGAAACGGCCAAACCTTGCAAAGCTCATTGAGCTAGGCGTTATCGCAGGAGCAGATGCTGCTCCCCGTGGATTTGAGCCAATAACCAAAGATCAATTTTATAAAATTATTACGGAGTCCCAAAGCAATGAAGGTATTATTGTCGATTAAACCGGAGTTTGCTGAACGCATTTTTGACGGAACCAAATTATATGAATTCCGCAAAGTCATTTTCAGGAACCCAGATATTAAAACGATTGTTGTCTACGCATCATCACCCGTTCAACGTGTCATCGGTGAGTTCGATATCGAGACGATTCTCAGTGATGCACCAGAAAGCCTATGGAAGGAAACGAAAGAGTTTTCTGGAATTAGCAAGGAATTCTTCTTCGATTATTTTTCCGAGCGTAATGTGGGATTTGCGATTAAAGTGAAGAAAACTCGTCGCTTTAAAACGCCTCGATGCTTGCGCTCAAGCTATAATGTCAGCCCACCTCAATCCTTTTGCTATATATAAGGGGCCGTCTTGAGATGGAGGGAACTCCCAACTTTTTAACCAGCCTTCACAAAGCTGATGCATCCTTCGTTTTTCTCGGAGGAATTCATGGTGTTGGAAAGACAACCGCATGTAGACGATTATTTATTCCCGCTGGATATCGCTGTGTAACTGCCAGTTCGTTGATTAAGGCGTATGGCGACAGTTCAGATGAAAACAAACGAGTTGAAAACGTTGCTAATAATCAGGCGGTACTCATCGAACAACTGGCCTTTGAGAAAACGCATCATAATCATCTTCTTCTTGATGGTCACTACTGCTTGATTAATAGCGTAAACAAATTTGAACCAATTGATATCGATATTTTTCGAATGATTAATCCCTGTGCGTTTATCTTGCTCAAGGGCTGTCCTTCTGAGATCACACAACGGCTTAAGAATCGAGACGGAAAGAACTGGGATCAACCATTTGTAGAGCAGTTTCAAATGGCTGAGGAACAACATGCCCAGTACATATCTCATGAATTAAATATCCCCCTCCATGTTATTTCATACGAGGAGGATCAATGAACGGATATAACTTTCACCTATTGGTAAAGGGTTTGGATATCCGCGTGTCACGAAGTCCTAAATTCACGGACCCATCCTTTTGAAAGACTCGCTTCGCGTGGCGACCGCGCACACGTTTTCCGCTTACCTTTCAGCGATACTTAAATCCGAGAAACCGACCCTTTTTCCGTTGATGATTGCCTCTGGCGAAGGGCCTTTGATTGAATTGCATTCAGATAGCGAATTGCGTGAGGATGTTGAATATTGCGATCAAAGGCATCCGATTGATGATCTTCCACAACTTTCCCACCTGCGAGAAATGCAATCCTATCTGCAAAGGACTTGGCAAAACTGTAGTCATGAGTGACTACTATTAAACCAAAAGGTTCATTACCTTCAGACTTATCTCCTATCTCAAATTTCCACAGGTCATCAATAGCCTTTACCATCTCCAGGCTTGTCTCTGGATCAACAGCGCTTGTTACCTCGTCCAGCAAAAGAACCTTTGGGCGGAGAACTAATGCTCTACATAACGCAACCCGCTGAGCTTGGCCACCAGAGATCGAATTGGGATATTTGTTCAATATATCCGAAATCCCCAAAGCCTCGGCTGCTCTTTCGGCTTTTTTAATGGCGACTGACCTTGACGATTTAATCACTCTTTCTAAAGGAAGTGTGATGTTTCTGAGTACAGTCATATTTGGAAATAAATTAAAGTGCTGAAATACCAGTCCAATCTGTTGTCGAATTAAGTGTGGTGGCTCAGTGAAAAGACCTCCTTTGCAATAATAACTATCAAGCAAACGCATATCCCCACTAGACGGCTGCTCCAACGTTGCCAAACAACGTAACAAACAACTCTTACCCACACCACTCCGTCCAATTACGGCCAGACGTTCGCGATTATTTAGGTCCAAAGAAAGATCTCGAAGCACTTCTGTGTCGTTAAAACGCAAGTCAAGTCCGCGTACAGTCAAAATAGGATCTATCTCCGAATCAGCCATTCACTTTTCTCCAACTTGCGAGCATACATACCTAAAGGAACAACTAATATTATATAGACTAAGCCTACGATGCACCACGCCTCCAAACTGCGATAGGTCTGGGAAATCGCCACCCTTGCAACAAAAACCGTATCATGACAGCCTATGACCGAGGCAAGACTTGATAGTTTTATATTTCCAATATAAAAAGCAATCATAGGAGGAAGCAACTGACGAACAACATCCGGTAATATAATGAATATAAGGATGTCAAATCTCTGAAGACCCAGAGCTTCTGCTCCAAGGATTGAGTTACGCGACACACCATCAATAGCTGCTCTCACCAGATCAGCAGTAAATACCGTTTGGAAAAGGGGTCAGTCCTATGAAATGATGTTTTCTGCATTTCCCCTACTCCCGTCATCCCAAAAATTCGCTTCATCCAAGCGGTCAGAACGCTTTTTCGACCATCCGCCCACTCAACTGCACGACCCATACGCACAGCAAAAATATACACACAGTTTATAGGGATTTAGGCTTAAGTAAAGGAAAGGGGTTGGGGGAGTTTGAAGTTTGAAGTTTGTGGTTTGGGGTTTGGGGTTTGAGGGTTTGGAGAGTTTGAAGTTTGTGGTTTGGGGTTTGGGGTTTGAAGGCGTGCGGGAACCCCGTTACCGCTTTTCCTCCACATAGGCTGTTCCTGTGAGAAAGCTGAGACGGGAGGAAACACTCACTTGGTTCGTTATTGAACCACTCCCATTGGTCGTTATTTTC
Source organism: Pontiella sulfatireligans (assembly GCF_900890705.1). Classification (GTDB taxonomy): domain Bacteria; phylum Verrucomicrobiota; class Kiritimatiellia; order Kiritimatiellales; family Pontiellaceae; genus Pontiella; species Pontiella sulfatireligans. Next base: position 153,984 of record NZ_CAAHFH010000002.1, read on the forward strand.
TTGCAGAAAATTATCTGCGCTGCGGGCATTCGCAAATTATCATTCGCTTCGCGAAGTGGCAGCACTCCAGGGCGGTTGCACCGCATTAGCGGACAAACAAAATAAAATCCCGTCCATCCTGTTTATCCTGTCTAAAAAACCTCTGTGGCCTCTGTGCCTCCGTGTGAGATAACTATCCCTCCAACAGAACAACGCTTTCCCCGCTATGCGGCCTACGTCGATTGGATCAATTCGCTGATCGAGCCGGCCGACATTGCGCTCAACCGCTTTATCGAATCGCCCTTCGCCCATCCCTCGGTCATGTTCCGGCGCGAACTGTTCGAGCAGTTCGGCGCCTACCGCGACGGCCCGTTTCCGGAGGACTACGAGCTGTGGCTGCGCTGGATGGCCAGCGGCGTGAAGGCTGGCAAGGTGGACAAGGAACTGGTGACGTGGAACGATCCACCCGGCCGCCTTTCGCGCACCGACGAGCGCTACAGCATCGACGCCTTCTACAAAACCAAGGCTGAATACCTTTTCCAATGGCTGGAGCACCACAACCCTCACCACCCCAACGTCATTGTCTGGGGCGCGGGCAGAGTCACGCGCAAGCGAGTGGACATCCTCGCCAATTATGGATTACGAATTACGCAATACATCGACATCAAGCCTCGCCAGCTCAACTGCGGCACGCCGGTCACCCAGCCCGATGAACTTCCCGACCCAGAAACCTGCTTCGTGCTGCCCATGGTTGGAAAGCGCGGCGCCCGAGAACAGATCCGCGCTTTTCTGAACAAGCGCGGATTTGTTGAAGGCCTCCACAGCATCTTTGCATCCTAGTAGTAGACCTTCAGGCGGTAGCAGCAGTTTTCATCGTCATCGATATCGATGCTCAGGAGGGCTCGCTGGATGCCTGCCACCGGCGTTGTCGTGGAGCGGTCAACAATCCATTCGCCGGCATGCTCCCACGTCTCCATATCGGTGGATTTTTCGAGCACATAGATCAGAGTCGGATCATCCGCCCGGCTGTTATGGGACGCCGTCAGCGTTCCTTCCGCCGGACTAGGCTCCCAGGCCAGGCTGTGGGCGAGATCGTCGTTCGGCACCATGGGATCGGTTCCGAAAACATACTCCTCAATATTTATGAGGCCGTCGCCGTCCGGATCCTGGTTGTCTCCATCAATGGCCGTGTTGCTGCCGAAGTGAGCCGTCCGCCAGCTTCCAATGAAAGCGTTCGCCGCATAGATCGTCATGGTTACATCGGCCTCGACCGGCGCTGCGACAAATGCATCGTTGACGCGGATCTCAAAGACTTCCGTTTCGCTCGTTCCGCTTGATACGCCGCCGTTGATGTTGTAGCGAAGCCCCCGCAGGGCGGTGGTGATGCTCATGGGCGAAGCGTTGGCCATCACATAATAATCATTGCCGACCTCTGTGAAGCCGCCCAATGAGGCCGGGTAGAACGCACCCTGGCGCGGCGCGAACAATAATCTCACGCTGGCCGTCAGCAGCTGCGTGCCCATCTCGTCAACATCCTCCACCTGCACAAACTGGAACGGGATCAAAACTTCGCCATCGCGAACACCCAGCGGATCAACCAGGCCGTTAATGACGGGCGGATCGTTGACCGACCACACGAGGATATCCAAATGGTTCGTCAGCGGATCATCCACGATGAACGGATCGCTCACGAACACGTCCACCCCTGTCACTTCGCTGCTAATGCCTGGAATCCGGTTTTCGGTCGGAACAAACTCAAGCGCTCCCAGCGCAGCCGAAACCGCGGAAGGCGTGTCCCTCATTTCATAGCGGCCCGGGCCGGTTAGGCTGAAATTGCCCAGCGGTTCGATGGTGCCCTTGACGGCATCATCCAGAACAATGACCACAAGTTGCTCTTCGTCGCCCCACAGATCGACATCGGTAACAGAAGCTCCTGCGAAGATATTGGTCTGCGTATTGTCATCCATCACCAGCCCACCGATGAATCCGCTGAGAACCGGCAGATCGTTCACTCCCTGGACCGTGATGCTAACCGTCGCGTTGCTGCGGTCCGAGCCCTCTTCCACCACCAGTACATGAACCAGCTGTTTGACGGCGTTGGAGGAATCGTCCAATACGGAATACTCAAAGGTTTCCGTATACGGGTAGGTTCCCGCATATCCCGACCCCGGCGTATAATGAACGCCGTTGGTGGAAACGGAAAACGCCCCCGCACCGTCGAGCACCAGTTCATATTCCGGCCCCGGCAGGATGCCGTCATTACTGAGCACATCCAGAATGTTGCTCGCAGTGCCTGAGATGACCGTAAACCGGTCTTCGTTCAGCATGAGGTCACCAACCTTCACCAACACTTCAGCCTCGGCCGTGCCGCCGAATCCGTCGGAGATGGAATAGGCAAACCGGTCGGTTCCCACAAAGTCAGGCAACGGTATAAACACCACCGAACCTCCGGAGACGACCACCTGCCCGCCCTGTTCAGGAGAAGAAGCACTGGTAATGGACCAACCGCTCGCACTGGACGGAATTGCGCCGTCATTGCGGAGCAGCGGCAACAGATTCGCCGTGCTGTTGCGCTGAACGGTAAAGCGGTCGTCGTTGATTTCGTCCGACAGATCCACATCCGCGTCGCGCAGCAGCACGTCAATGGTCACCTTCGCGAAGGCCCGGTTGGCGGTGCCATCGCTCAATTCATAGGTAAAGGTTTCCTGATAGGAACTGCTGGCCGCGTTGGTGCTCGGCGTATAGATCAGCGACTGCCCATCGCCGGCCACCTCGACATTGCCTTGCTGGGTCGGGGCATTGGTGGCGTTCGAATCAGTAATGCCGACGCCGACAATCTCCAGCAGTCCGCCCGTGTCAGGCACGATTGCATCATTATGCAGCACCGGCAAAGTGAACGCCGGGGTATTGGTTCCTTCGTGATAAACCGCATAGGCATCATCGTTCGCGGCGATAATACCGCCACCAACAATTAGCGTCACGCGGGCGGAATCCGTTCCGTATGCATCGGTCATCAAGTAGGTAAATGTTTCTTCACCGGTAAATCCGGGCACCGGCGTGTAGAGCAATTCCTGGTTTCCCGAGGCAATGAGAACAGAACCTCCGTGGTTGGGAGCATCAGAACCGGTTCCAATACTGATAACAGAAAGTTTGCGCCCAGAGTCTCCTCCATTGAGCAGCGAACGGTCGTTGACCAGCACCGGCAACGTTACCGAAGCATCATCTTTCGCAACGCGGAAAGCATCCGCATTCCCAAAGACTCCGTCGGCAACGAGAGTAACGGTCAGCACAGCAGTCAATTCACGACTACCGGTTCCATTGCCGTCCCGCACGGTGTAGGTAAAGTTGGTTGATCCGATCAGCCCAGATTCAGCGGTAAAGAGCAGGCTTTGCCCATCGGAAGCCACCTCAATCAATGCATTCGACGGCGATACATCCGTGATCTTCAACGAAGCCGGCATGTCCGGCAGCACCAGGTCGTTGGCTAAGACATCCAGATCCACCTGCATTCCCGCATCGTTGGTATGAACCACAAAACTGTCGTTGGCCGCCACGGGGTTGCCCACGGTCACCCATACGGTTCCGGTGCCGGTACCGCCCAAGCCGTCAATCACCTTATACCCGAGCTTGTCCTCACCGAAATAGCCCGCCTGCGGCGTGTAAAGCAGACGGTTGGCATCCTGATCGACCGTCACCGAGCCATTCGCCGGTTCGAGGCTGATGCTGAGAATATCCAGGTTGCCAATGCCCGGCAGAATGCTGTCGTTTAACACCACGTCCATGAAATTATCGAAGCTGTTCGCATTCACGTGGAAGTGGTCGTCCTGCGTGGGAAGCTTGTTCCCGCGATCCACCACCAGCACCTGCACCGAAGCTTCGGCACGGGCGGACCCGCCACCCGAAATTTCATAGCTGAAGGTGAAGGGCGCCGAACCGGGATGGTTCGTCTGGGTAAAGGCAATGCCGCTTCCATTAATCGCGATCTCGTCGATCCCGTTGGTGTCAGAAAGACCGGTAATCACGAATGACGCCGTTGAACCCGGCAGCGTGTTGTCGTTGGCCAGCACCGGAAGCTGAACCGACTCGCCAAGGGCGACCGTAAAGAAGTCGTCATTGGCTTGAAGATGCCCGTTCAGCTCTTCCACCGTCACGCGCGCCACAACCCGTCCTTGGCTGTAGTTGCCCCACTCATCCTCAATCCCGTAGGTAAAGATTTCGTCGCCGACGAAATTGACCTCCGGACTGTAGGCGAGTGAGTTTATGTTGGTATGAGTCACCGCGTTGGTGCCGGTGCCGGATACGACAACGTTGGTCACGATTCCCACCGTGCCTCCGCTGTCTGGAATGCCGACGCGGGAGATCCAAACGGCGCCCCCGCGCTCGTTGTAGTTGACATCGTTCACCATCACCGAAAGCTCCACTCCGGCACTATCGGCTTCCACGCGGAACAGATCATCGTTGGCAAAAATGAACGACTGATCCGTCAGCGTATATTCAAAGGTGTCCACCCAGGTCGTGTTGGAAGGAATCCCGTCCAGAAAGGCCGAACCGGAGGGATCGTAGAAGGCTGTGGAGTTGGAGATGGCGTAAGCGCCGCCATACAGCGAAGTGCCCGTTCCGGGAATCAGCCATAACGAGTTGTCCGGCGCATTGCTGTTCACATCGTAATCGAAATCATTGCTGATCGGATGGTTGTTCGTAGTGAATGTAAACGGCTGGTCTTCCAGCGTCGTGATTTCGTCAGCCACGGCCACCGGCGCATCGTTCACACCGACCACCAGCACCACTACGTCGTTCGTCACGAAACCGCCGCGATCATCGGTAATGACCGCCTTAAAGGAGTCAATCAGCATTTCATTATGCTCCAGCTTGTTAAGTTGCTCAGAAGACGGCGCATCATATACGATGTTCGTAACCGCACCGGGCACCAGCGTCACGGCTACCCCGAGCATGCTTGGCATCACAGAAAAGACCCGCAACGCATCCGTCGTATCTTCATCTGAATCATTTTGCGTCACATTCGTGGCCACGATCAAGAGTTGAACATCCTCTGTTGTGCGCCACACATCCGCCAGCACCACACTATCGGCTTCGGTTGTCCCGGCCACCTGCACACGGGCATCCGCTCGCCCATCCGTTCCTGAAGCCGCACCGGCCGCATCCAGCACCGACAAACCGGAAATCACATTTCCCAAGGTGTTGGTGCCTTCCACAAACGGTGCCAGCACCGCAAGCGAATCCGGATCCGGCGAGTTCATTGGAAGCTCATTCACGCCGGTAACATTAACGACGACCGGTACAAGGCCCACCGCCCCGTGAGAGTCGGACACGGCATAATAGAACAGATCCTCTTCGGGCTCCCCAAACGCGAGCGCGTTCAAGTGCGACGACGTCCACGGATTATACAGAATGCTCGATTCCGCGCGGTCGGCGCGGATTTCCAAAACAACCTCTGCGCCATATTGGCTGACAGCGGTCAAGCGGTTGCCATCGTCCAACTGGCCCCAAACGCCGGCAACGACCGAGCTGTCGACATAGACCACCGGAATGGAGAACCGGTCGGCATCCAATACCGTGACCACTTGCGACCCGTTATAGGACGGATGTCCGCCATAGCCGGAAATCACTATTTGCGAGCCGGAAACCAAGCCGTGTCCGATCGATTCAATGGTTACAACTGAATCGCCCAGATTGCCGGAAACATTCTGAATTACGTTCACTTCATCCAGTACGCCCACAATGGTCAAGGTGTTGGTGTTGTCATCGGTGTCGATGTCATCGTCGTTGGCCAATAAATTGGTCAGGCCCAGACGGGGCGCGGTTCCAAAGCTCGATTCAAAACCGGCGTCGGAATCAAACACATAGGCCGAACCCAGCAGATCCGGATCCGCCAGCAACCGCAGCGCTTCCTCTTCGGTACCGGAAAATTTGTCGGGCCCTCCAACGGGGACATCGTTGGCGCCGATGAGGGTAATGTTCACAACGTTCGACGAACTTCCGCCCCTCGAAGCCTCCGCAACCCAATACCCCGTATTGGTCTCGCTTCCCATATAGGCGTTCGTGATGCTAAAGGAATCGTTGGTTGCGGCGCTAACCGTGTAGACTTTGTTTGAGATGATCGAGTCGAAGATCCGCACTTCATCGCCGTTCTTCAGGCGGTGGTTGCGCGAGGTGATCACCACATTGGTTCCATTGCCCGAGGAAAGTTCAATTGCTGCGGTGCCTACATCCTCGATGCGGTACATGAATGAATCGCTAAGTTCTGCGCCGGCGGCGAGCTGCTGAATCGTGTTCGTTCCGCGGGGGTCGTACCACACGCTATCGCCGTATCCTGTTGCGGCGTTGGCAGCCACTTGACATGCTGCGCCCTGCTTCGCTGAATTCGTAAAAGTCGAAAGAGGCACGCCGGTCACGACAATGATATCCGTCCCGTCGGCATCCTTGTCGTTGTCGAGCACCTGAATGCGCTTGAGCTCATCCTCGCCCACCACCACATAATCACTCACGGCCACAGGCGCGGCATTTGGCTCGCCAAAGCCACGTGTTCCTAAGCCTATGATTTCCTTTCCGGGCGAACTAAAAACCTCATCAATTATATAGCTGTGAGGGAGGAAGGCGAAACCGGAAAACTGCGGCGCGAGCGAGAGCGACGAGTCCGGAAAGGACAGGTCGTTTTCGACATCCGCCAGATTCTTAAAGACCGAATTGTAGGAGGCAGCCAGTACGACGAGGCCGCGGCTGTCTTTCAGCACCACCACGCCACGGGCTTCCAGTTCCAGATTGGCAAATGCGTTGGGCTGGACCACCGCCACATTGGTAACCCCCAGCATCAGCGAATCAGAAACAATAATTCCGAATCCCGGATCTATCACGGTGTCCAGCGCAAAGATATGGCGCAGCGCTCCATCGCCGGAGGCGCTGTAATAGTCGTTCAAGGAGTCGTATGTGAACAACCGGAAGCCGCTCAGATCCGTGGGCAAAGCATTGCGAGGCACATAAAACTCGATAAAGTTGGTGGTGCCGGCGCTCATCTGAATTTCATTCACCAGCACCCGCTCGACGGCGCCGAATTCCGAGGCGCCGCAATCCGGCGCATCATCGCTGTCCGGCTTGCCGTTGCGAAGGACCCCTCGCTGGTCAACAGCAACAACCGGGTTGCTGCCATTGGTGCAGGCATTGATAGCCGGGCTTCCGGCCGTTAGCGGATAAACCGCAGCAGGCCCGATGTTATGAGTTAGCGGCCCCAGCAGCACATCTACAATGGTCTGGTCCGTTGCATCGGACAGCAGGTAAACATCATTCGGTTCATCGGAGAGAACTGAAAATGTGGAATCGTCAGAAGTATTGCCTCCCAGCGAATACATATCCCCTAAATTAACTTCCAGATTACGGCCCTGCTCATCCGAAAAGATGGTGTTCATCGGCCAAATGGTCGTTCCGGCGCCATTCGCATAAACCGAGCTGGCCAATCCTGCCTCATCGCGGTTTTCAGCAAAGGTGCAGTGGACCATCTCAACATCCAGATAGATCTGCGGATTAGAGTTTTCCGCATAGACCGCCCCGCCGCCATAGCCGGACGATGCCGCCTGGCGGTTTCCGGCGAACGTTGTATTGGTAAAGTAGCACGGCTGCGTGGTCCAAAGGGAAACCGCGCCCCCTCCAAGGCCGAGGGAGGCATCGGTTTGGTTGGACTGCAGCAGGCATTGCTCCAGAATAAGCTGGCCATGATCCACGTCGATAGCCCCGCCCCACTGGGTCGCCACGGAATCGCGCACGATACAGGAACGCAGGACAAGCCGCCCGGCCGGCCCAACAGAAATGGCGCCGCCCGTGGGGGCGGATCCCTGCTCAAAAGCGATGCCTTCCATTTCCACATCGGCCTCGATTTGGAATAACTGCTGGTTCGGAATCCCGTCGCCGTTGGAATCGCCGCTGATCGTCAGCAGATCCGCGCCTGGCCCCTTGAAGTTTATATGCTTGGTCAACTCAATCACTCCATTGGTGTCGCTCAAACGAATGATCGCCGGATATTCGGGCAACGCAAAGGTGACCACATCATTGGGCGCGGCATTCGAAATGGCGTACCGCAGCGATCCTTCGGCATTGTGGTCTTCCGCCTCCGTAACCATGATGTTGCGGGGGCGCTGGCGCAGGACGGTCTGAAGGTATTTCGTGGTGGTGTTGCCCAAATCGTCTTCCAGCGAAATCGTAAATTCAGTGGCGCCGTACGACCCTGAAGGGAAGCCCGCATAGTCATTGCTTACAGCAAAAGCAATATGCTTCAACAACCCTGAAATACCATCAACATAGTTGGTTGGAGTGCCGGCAATACTATTCGTATAGGTATACACGCCAGGCGATATGGTGGAAAATCCGGGAAATATATTCGTTACCGACAGCGTCCCTTTATCGCTGTCATCCATTGTAATCGTAAGATACAGAATCGTGTTTGTGTTGTCATCATCGCTGACCCTGACATCCATGAACGGGCGCGGATTGAGCGGCTCGACCAAATGCGGAACATCCGGCGGAAGCACGATCACCGGGGCGCCATTCACTCCATTGATTGCAACCGAGGCCTGATTATTATAGCTTTCCAAGCCCGGTTTATCCTTCACGTGAACCGTCAATGTTACCTGCTCCGTCTCCCCGACGGCCACCGAATTTTCGTTTGGAGTGAATAAACCGGACCGGAGTTGTTCCGAGGCTAAAGCCTGCGACATATACGAAGAAGGAACCGACTGTGCAAAAGACCCCTTGTTCGTCGGGCTGGCGGTGACCCAATAGCTGACCAGCTGAGAGCCCTGACGATCAGGGTCCTGAACCAACGCATTTGGAAACGGCGAGACCGGCGTGGCATCGTCGGTAAAAACGGAGGCCGAAGAAATGCCGGAAACCAAAGGCGGATCATTGACTTCGGTAATCGTCAACACGGCGGCTGCGCTATTCGTACCATCCTCTCCAGCATATACCGTCAGCCGGAACGTTACGACCGAGCTTTCCGCCAGATTCGGTTTTGGAATATAGTAGATATTCTTGATGAACTGCTCGGCTTCATAGGGCGACCCGGTGAACGTGGCGGCCTCCGGCGAAAACGTCCCCAGCACATGCCCCACATCGCTCGGAGTGGTCAGCGCAACCGCCACACTTGAACTGCCGAAGATCTGAATGCTTGGTGAAAAGATTTTTGCGGGCGCATTGTCGCCAATCGTGTTCGTGCTCAATCCTAGGTAGACGGCAGGAAGATCCTTAAGCATCTTAACGGTTCCAATCGCGGAAGCGGTTTGAGTGGAATGGATTTGATTGGTGTCGCCAACATTCAAGAAGTCGTGCAGCTGCACATCGAACTCCACCGATGCGGTTTGGCCGATCGGCAAGCCGCCGCCGAAGGGAGCGTATACCAGATTCGTCAACACGGCCTCGATTTCCGCCAGTGTTCCGGTGGACGACAGGTCGCCGGTCAGCTCGCCGCCCACGTCGCCGCCCACTGTTATGCTGAACGCATAGCGCTCGAACTCGGTTCCGAAGGCATCCGCATCGGTGATGGTGGCATTGGGGAAAATATTAAAATCTGCATTGGTGCTGGTGGCGGCAAACCCGGTGATGCCCGAAAGCACCGGCTCATCCTCAACCGCATTCACGGTCACGCTGAACGTTTCGTCGCTCGTATCACCGGCCCCGTCCGTCACCCGGAGGGTGACATTTTCAGTCCCGCTTCGATCCGCGGCCGGCGTGAGCCGCACCGTACGGTTTGAGCCGCTTCCGCCCGTCACAACCGCTTCAGCAGGGAAGAGAATCGTGGGAGCTGAAATATTGGTTACCAATAGGCTGGTCGCAGCCGTTTCGGCATCGGAGACGGTAAAATTAATCAGCCCCGAGTTGGTGTCTTCATCAAACGCAGGAACGGTAATATTGGAAATGGCGGGGTTCGCCGCCCAGGCTATCATGGCGCTCCCCCACAAAAACACAGCCGTACACAAGAAAGGCATTACACGCTTGGACATCCGTTTATCATTCAGCAGTTTCATAGCACTTATCCTCATATCGGAGCCTCTTCGCGCCGCGTTTTCATTTCTAAAATCGTTCAGCTGTCTCATCTAAAACCCATTCGCAAATTTTACCGGCGCGTCCTCTTTCGGGGCAGCCAGCGTGGCCAGCACAACCTGATTGATCCGCGGACCGGCCGCCTCTAGGCATTCCATGTAATAGCGTTCTTCCAACGCATCCCGCTTGGCGGCGACAAGCCGCTTTTGGAGCAAGGGCCGAGCCTGCTCAAACGGCTTCACTGTTGAGGGCCGTTCATCGGTCCGCATCACCAGAAAAAGCCCCGGCCCTGCCGCTATGATTTCGCTCAGCTCGCCTACGGGAAGGCGCTGCGCCGCCTGCACGACTTCATCCGGGATTCGCGCGAGCCCTTTGCGTTCATCGATCCAACCCAGATCGCCGCCTCGGTAGCGGCTCACCGCATCGTCGCTGTATTGAATGGAAAGTTGATCAAAGCCCTTCGCAAGCGGGAGCGCGGCTGATCCGCGCTGTTCAACGGCCAAGCGGCGGGCCTCTGCCATTCGTGCGCGGATTTCAGCGCGCTTGGCCTCGCTGGCGTTTTTCTCGATCGCGAGATGCAGCATGGCCAGTCGATCGAGGGCCGGCGTGGTAAAGTCCGCGATGCGCTCGCGGTAGGCCTGTTCCACCTCGCCCTCGCTGACGGCCACGGAATCGAGCAGCGCCGGCAGCTCTCGGTCGCGCAAACGGGCCACCAGCAACCGCTCAATTTCCCGCTGGATTTCAGGATCGTTTTCCAGTCCCGTTTCCCGGCTTTTCATCAGCATCGATTCCCGCAGCATCATCCGGTTGAGCAGCTCCGCAGGCGCCAGCGCCGGCAGACCGCTCTCCATCCGGCGCTCCGCCTCGACGGCCAAATCATCAGGCATGATGATCCGGTCGCCGATCATCGCGACGGCATCTGCCGGCAAGCCGGCCGGCGCCTCCTGCTTTGAGCAGGATGACCCAAGCAGCAATGCCGCTGCGCTGCAGACGCCGATGACCTTCTGGGAAAAATGCACGCTCATAGGAAGCCGATCTGATCCTTATTCATAATCAACACGGACGCGCATGAAGACCTGCTCTTCGGTTTCAACCAAAGGAACCACTTCATAGGTTTCAACATCCGCCGCCGTGGCGTGTTCCGGTGCAGTGATCTTGCGGATCATCGACTCGGACTCGCTCCACGAAACCAGATCGCTGGAGACCGCCACGGAGATCGCGATGTCGGTCGCCGCCGGATTGCGGTGCACATCCACCGTCATATGGCCGTCGCGCCAGACAATCTTCGGCAAACGCGCCAAGTCAGGCTGTTGTGGATTCATTCCATAGGCATACCGCAGCAGGTGGTCGCTGCCGGTGCTACCGCTGTCCTCCATCGCAAAGTCCTCCAGACTGGCGGTCGACCCCGGGAACTCGCGGGCCTGCCACTGGGCCAGCGTATCGCGCAGGGCCACAATCGTCACACGCCCTTCGGCGACATCCGCCAGCGCATAGGTGCTGCGAGCCTTCACGGCAATGTCGACCACTTCGGCGCCGCCATCGAGCACGGCGGTGCCGAGCGGAAGGATCTCAATCAGGATTTCGGCGTCTCCTGCGCCAAAGCTGACGAAGGAGGAAACAGACTGATAGTCGACGCCGCTCTCCGCCTCACCGCCGATCGTCAATTGAACAACCAAGGAATTGGCCAGCTGGCCGTTGCGGCTCAACAGGATCCAGCCCGGACTGAGCGGATTCGTCGTGGCGAGGCGTTCGAGCACCTCGATGCCGACGACCGCCTGCAGGTCTTTAATAACAACCTCTGCGCGGTCCTCCATTCCGATCAGATAAGCCGGATCGCTGAGCAGCACCAACTCGACGATTTCATCGGGTTCAATCGTATTGTCGGCAAAAGGCTGAATCTGCACTTGAGCCGTTTTTTGACCGGCGGCAAACTGAACCGTGAGTGCGGTGGCCGCATAATCGGTTCCGTTCAAGGCAGCGCCGTCCAGCGAGAAATTCACGGTCAGCGGGAGGGCCCAGTCGCCCTGGCGTTCCAGCGTAAAGACGCCGGAGTTCCCGGCATTCTCTGAGGCCGCCGCATCGGAAGCAACCACGGACACAAGCGGCAGCAGCCGCAGCCCGCCCGCCTTGACCAGACCGTTGGCCACGAGCTGGTACGCGTCCAAAGCGGAGAGGGAAAGGTCGGCCAGCGTGACCGTCAGATTCGTGAAGGTTTGACCGTTGCCATCGAGCCCAATCCGCACGAGCGTATCGGAACCGGCCGCTTCAAATTGGATGTAGTCATCGACCCGGCCCGACGCCCCGCTCAACAATTGGCTGAAGTCCAGCACATCGAGGTCCGCAATGCTGTAGTCGGCAATCAGATCGGCACCCCGGTCGTTCGCCTTAAAGAGAAACTGGTCACGCCCGCCGCCGCCGCTCAAGCTGTCGTTGCCGCGCCCGCCGATGAGCACGTCGTCGGCCATTCCGCCGGCCAGCGCGTCATCGCCGCGTCCGCCAAGAATGTACTGTTGCCGTTCGTCGCCAAACTTAGGCTGGTACAGCGAGGCATAGCCGGCAGCTGTCAGGCCCGAACTCGGAACCTGCACGTCCACCGCCACCAGTTCATCGGCGGCATCCCAGACGACCGCATCGCCTGCCCGGCTGGCGAGGAAGGTTTCTCTCCGGAGTCCGCCGGATTCAGAGACCATAATATCGCTTGCCGGAAGTTCGTAGAAGCGCAGCGCCACCGAACCTTCCGCCACGGGATGCGCCGCATCTTCATCCTGCACCGCCACGGAAAACGCCGTGTTGCTGGCGCTGGAGACGTCGCCTTCCTGCACAAATACAAAGCGGCCGGAATTGACGTCGGCCTGCGTGAACTGGCCACCGACGGCCAGATCAAGATCCGGCGCTCCCGGGTTTTCAACGGCGTTGCGCAGCACCAAGCGGCCAAACATCGGCAGCGCGGTCAACGTGTAGCGGATATCGGATGGTGCGCTGTCGGAATCAGAGGCCAATAGGCGGAAGCCGGTGGTGTGGCCGGCATAGGCCAGCAGCTCCTGCGTCAGCAGGCCCGGCAGCCGGTTGTCCTGGTTGGGGCCTAGCCCGAGAAGATATTCCTGCAGGTTGGCGATTCCATCGCCGTCAAGATCCAGCGAAGCGTCGCTGGGGTCTTGCAGATCCAGTTCATTCAGAGTTTCCCACCAGTCGGGCATGCCGTCGAGATCGGTATCCAACGGCGCAACATCCACGGCCAAGTCCAGCCGGTAAGTGGCGGCGCGGCTCTGCTGGCCCACTTCAAAATAGGAACCGCTTGGCCCGACAAACTCAGCGGCGATGCCGTCGACCAAAGCCTGGGCATGCTCGTTGGTGCTGCCCGTCGGCGGCATTGGAATGCCAACGCCCGGGTCGAGGCCGATCACTTCAGCCGAGTGCGGCACTTCAATCCGGTAGCTGAAGATGCCGTTGTTCAGCGGGAACAAACCGGTTTCGATCTGCAGTTCGGAGCCGTCGGCGCGCCGGATGGTCCACTCCAGAAACCCCTCGTGCATCACAAACGGCTGTGCACCGCCCACGCCCGTCACCTTTCCATAAAAGGTGGTCGGCGGTTCCGTAATGGTTGCCGCCTCCGAGGGCGGCCCGGAAAACACCGCTGCGAATAAAAGCACCCATGAAAGCGCGCTGGAGAACCTAACTGAGATATCTGTTTGTTTCATAGTTCACGCCTCTTAGAGGTTAGTTTCCTGAAATGCCGTAGGTTTCAAACACCAGTTTAATATCGCTCACCTGATCGATGAACCGCTGCAGTCCAACCTCAGGATCCGAATTCAGATTGGCGCCGGGAATAATCAGCATCCACTCCGTATTCCAGACCGAGCGGCCGAAGAGGCGCGTATCGGAAACGAGTTCGTCGGCATCCACCAGAACGCCGCCGTCGTGGTAGGCCCGGAATTCAGAGAAGCGCCGGTTTTCGGCATACTGCCCGCTGAGGCTGTCATACAGCGGCACCCAGTCGGAGCGGTCGAGATCGCTGCCCAGCGCCGGAACCGGAATCGGAATGCGCTGGTCGACCACATTCCAAGCGCGCACCACATCCGGGTTGGCGCTGGTCGGGACGCTCATTACATCGAGTCCGACGGGCAGCAGATAAACGCGCGGCGTTTCCGGCAGGTCGTTGAGCACGTCATCACTCTGATAGTCCGAGAACCAAATGCCGGCTGCATGGATCTTATTGGCAAACACACTGGAGGAGTAGTAATGGTCGGCGCCGCTTAACGGGAGGCCAAACACATTCTTTCCAGACTGAATCTGCGTGCTGAAGCGCATGACCAGTCCCGGCTGTTCCACATGATCGCCATTCCCGTCTGCTTCCGCGGCAAAAGCGCGGCAATGCTGCCGGAATTCTGGAACATCCCAGAGGTCGCTGACGGTTGAGTTCGCCAGCGCCTGTTTCCACAGCGCGTCGGAATTGCCGCCCGGCGACGGGAAGCTGCTGTCCTCTCCAACGGGCTGCGCCGAGCCCTTCGGCAGGATGCGGAAAAGTTCGGTGCGAAGCGAAAGCTTGCCGGTTTCCAGTTGCGGGTTATTAATTCCGATCTGGGAGGAAACCACCTCATAGTTGGTTTTCAGCCAAGCCAAGGAATCAGCCAGACCGCCGCCGCCAAACTGCGGGCCGCCATCCACGAGGCCAATGCTGCGGGCCTGCACGATCTGCCCCATCACATTCTGGGAAGAACCCGGATCAGCTGGGTCAAAGTTCGTTTCATAATCATAGGCTTTGGCCGCCAAAAAGGCATAGCGCGCCGCCAGATCAAAGGAGTTGCGGTAGGTCTGCAGGGCATGGTTGCGCGAAACGCGGAACGTCATGTCCTGATAGCGGTTCAGCTGGGTTTGCGCCGCCACCCGTTTATTGAAGGCCGCCCGTTCGTCCACCAGCCTGCCACCCTCGTCCAGCAGCGTGCGGTAGCGGTCGGACAACTGGCGCAGCGCCTCCATCTCCTTGAAGATGGCAATACGCTTGAGCGGTTCGTCCCCGACCAGCCCTTCGAGTTCGGCCAGCCACTCCTTCTTCTCTCCATTCAGCGCAATGATTGCATCCGCCAGCTCTTTGGCCAAGTCGCCGGCCGAGATCGCAATTTCGCTCACCAGCTCGGCAATCTCCAACCCGGTGTCGATGGACTTCCAGGTGCCTTTCGCGAAACTGGCCGTAACCTCCAGCCCCGCGCCTACGGCCGACAATGCATCGCCCGGCGAAACAGCCAGTCCGCCGGTCGGCAGGTTTTTCGGCACGCCCGCCTGGCCGGCGTTTACGGTATATTCAATCGTATCCTTGACGCTTTCAGCGATGGCCCGGAACCCTTTGATGCCCTTGATGGTGTTTTCAATGACCCCCTTGGAAATGGCCCAGGTCTCCTCCGCCGCAATTTTGGTATTACCGGACGAAATGCGCGAATCAATCAGTTGCAGATTGAGGATTAAATCCCCGGCCAAGCTATCCCAAGCCGCCAGCGCTCCGGCCAGATTGGCTTCCTGCTGAATCATTTCATGCAGCACCGTCTGCAGCTCGCCGACGGCCAAACGGTTGCCCCATACATCGGGAGCCTGGAAGGTATATCCCGCCGTGGTGACCGGCATCAGTTCCTTCAGGTTGTCAGGAAGCCCCACCTTGGGATTTTCCAGGTCGGTATACGTCACCGTATAGAAGCCATCCCGCGCCTTGAGCGGCGTACTCGTTCCATCCATGCCGAACGACGGCGCATACAGGTTCCGCCACTCAGTCGGCAGATCCATGGCCCGCTGGCCCATTCCTTCGGTCGTGAAGGCGGTATAGAGAGCCCCGCCGTTCAAGTTTCCGTCGGCGTCGAACGAAGCAAAATCGGTCGATGGCCCAGGAACGGTCTGGTCGTTGATCTCCCGGACGCCCACATACATATGCAACGCCAAATCCGGTCCGTCATAGCCCGCCGGATAGAGCTGGCCCGAGCCAATGGTGCCCTCGTAGGGGCGGCCGAAGATTTCGATCAGGCGGTTGCGGTAGGCAAGGTCCTCCTGGAAAATGCTGTTGCGGTATTCGGCTTCGGTGTTGCCCACTTGACGCAACATGTTGTTGGCCTCGTTGGCCTTGTCCCACGTAGCCTTTGCGTTATCCAGCGCAGCCGTGGCGCGGTCATAGATCTGCTCGAAGTGCGTCTCCGCGCCCGCCCCCAGAACCGGATCGATATCGAAAGGCATAACATCCTTGTCGAGCCCCAGCGGGTTGTAGCCCTTGTTGGCATAGTCAAAGGTGCGCTGGATTTTATTCAGGTTGGCCGAAATAACGGCAATGTCCGAGTTTGAAGCGCGGTCGACCTTCTGAATGCCTTCGAGCGTTTTGTTCGGGTGGTCGGCCGGCAGCAAGGCGTTCGCCGTAACCCAGTCGAAATAGGAGCCCTGCGCGGCGCGGCGGGCCCAGCCCTGGACGCCCCATGCCCGGTCTTCGTTGCTGTCGGTGTAACCCTGCCATTGCGCGGTTGGATCCATCACAAACTTTTCGCGGTAGGTCAGGTCCACAATTTCAGCGCCGGCCTTGGCTTTCGCCGCGGCGGTCTGGGCAAACTTGCGCTCGTCCAGGAAGTCCACCTTGATGACGATGTCCATCAGGTTGTAGAACTCGGAACGCGACACCCAGTTGAAGTAGTCGTGGTTCAGCAGGTCATACTGGTTCCGCAGCGCCGTCAGATAATGCCCCCAGGCATCGCCCTGCCCCTGCGGGAAGAGAATCATGGCGTCGTCTTCATCAATGAAGCCATCGGCGTTGATGTCGGTAATGTTATAGTTCAGCGCGTAGGCCGCTTCCCCTTCGCCCTTGGTAAAGTTCCAGAACAGACGGTTGTATACCGGACGGGCAAAGTTGTCGTCCACGCCACGCAGGAGCGCCAGCTCCTCTTCGAGCAGCGAAGACATCTGGTTTTGGAAGGTAAACACGGCGGGAGCGAGGCTTCCGTATTCCACGCTGCCGCTGCCAAAGCCAATGGTCGGGTTCAGCGCGTCGGTGTAGGCCTCGTTCGCCAGCAGCATGTAGAAATCGCTGATGCGAGTGGCGGCCAGCTGCAGCGCATTCGCGATGGCCGGCGTTGAAATCGGGCGCGACAGGTCGATGCTCAGATCGCGGCCGCGCTTGAGTATGGTTTCATAGAGTTCAATCAAGCCCACATTTTCAATCACGTTTTTCGCGGGATTGAGCGCCACCGGCCCTTCGAAGCGGGCGCCAAACTCCTGAATCATACTGGAGACGGTCGAGGGGCTATCACCCTCAAAATCGCTAATACGCGCTTCGTAGGGATTCACTGCATCCAGCACGCGCTTGATCCAGCCCATCGCCAGCTGCGCCTTGAAATCCATGATTCCATCCAAGTCGAAATCGTTGAACGGATCCGAGTTTCCTGCGCCGGCCCAGGTAAAGTTAACCCCTTCCGTTCCGTCGGGCTGCCCAACGGCCCAGTCGACTCCATCGACCTTGTCGTTTTTATGCCGGTAACGGGCAAACCACCACGTATCGGCCAGCAGCGCCTCGGGCGCATTCGGGTTGCCCTTCAGCGTAATCTCGTATTGCCCGCGTCCGCGGTTGCCCGTGGTATCGGGGAAAAGCTTCCACGGATTGGGCGTGCTCGGATCCATCAAATCCGGCGGCGGAACATCCAAACTGCCGTCGTCCGGGCGGTACCACCATTCCATATACAGGTCGTCGGCATTGGCGCCAAAATCGCCGGTGTGGCGGAGCACAATATTTTCGTCGAACACGTTGTCGGACAGCACCGTTTTGATTGCGCCGCGATACCGCTTGGAGCGATCCACCTTGATCACATGCAGCGTGATGGGCGATCCGCCCAAGCTCGGGTCGTTGTTTTCAACCACCGTCACATAGCTTTCATCCGGATAATCGGCCAGCGGATCGAGGAACCCGGCATTGGGCAGCAACGCCAAGCCCGGACCGAATGCCCGCAGCTGTCCGGGAATATGGTCCGCACGCTGATATTGCATGACCTCTGAACCCGGTTCGACCGGCTCAAGCAACGGCTCTTGCGTGACGGCATCGCGGATGACCATCCGTTCCAACCCGACCAAATATTGGTCTTCAAGCAGTTGGCCGTTCCCGTCTTCCAGCGCCCCCGGATTACGGGTGGTTTGGTAGAGCTCCTCTACAGCGGCTCTCCAAGCGACCGATTCGTCCAGTCCCTTCAGAACGTCACGGTCCGTCTCGGTCATAATATTGGGTTCGAGCACATAAACCGCCGGCGGCGATGCGGTCAATGTATCCTCTGCAATGTCTTTGTCGTTTACCAAACCGAACAGTTCGATCCGCCCGCCGATGGGATCGAAGCGGAAACGCTTCTGCAACGAGGCCGGCAATTCATTAAAGACATATTTACCTTGGCTGATCCGGGTGCGGCTCGACGCCGGAGCCATGGCCGAAGGGAAGTCGCCAAAGGCCAAATCGGCGGTGCGTTTTTCAAGCACCTGAGCCACACGCGCCGTCCACTCGGTTTTCAGCAAGCCGCTTGCGCCGGTCGGGTTCAGCGAATCGTAGGCCACCTCCGCCACGGCAAAGGCCAGCACGCCCGGAAGCCCCGGCGTTTCAGCGAGGTCGGTTTCTCCATTTTCGTCAATCGTGAGGGTGGTCGGTTCATCCGTGCGGTGTTCGCCGCCAGAGAAAGTCAGCGTTTCGCCGGCTTTGAGAATCGGCGACACGTCCGGCCACTTGCTCTTGTAGAGGATTTCCGTCGGAAGGACTTCCGCCTCGGTTGCCGCCACAACCGCTGTTCCTGGATTCAGGGACTGAAGCGCACTGATATTTGCCGGAAGGAAGGACAGGTTGTCGCCCACCTGGGGCTCGTCCGCACTTTTAGAGCCGTCGTCTTCTGCAACGATGATTCCCGACACCGACCGCGGCCACCAAAAGTCGGGCAGCAGCGGATAATAGGGCGACTGGGTAAACCAGGCATTGTCACCGCCGGATACGGCCCAGCTGGTGCCCTTATGGTCTTCCCAATACGTCAGCTGCGAGGTGATGTTGTCGCCGAAGGTTTCCGGACTTGGAACCGCGCCCATCACGACGCCGAGCGGATAGAACGGAATGACCGGCTCGCTGGCTTCCATCACCACGTGCGGTTCGTTGCGCAGCGCCACAATGCTCGGTTGCGACGATACCGCCCAACGCGTGCTGTCCGCAAAGGAATAGTTCCCTATGTCGGGATCTTCGGCGGTAATGCCGTAGACCTTCATCTTAAAGGTCGAGTCCGCCGTATCTAAATACTGAACCAGCACATAGGGATGCGAGGTATAGTCCGCCGGCTGTCCATTCTCATCGCGGCGCAGCAGGTTGGCGCGGTTGAGATCGTTGTCGCGCAGCGCATAGGCCGCGCTCGGGCGCGGCGACACCTTGGCATAGCGAAGCGACGGCGCCATCAGCGCATGCTCTTCGTTCGGGTTGTACCCGGCCTGGCTTTCGTCAGGCTGGTTATACACCACCGCTTGCTGAAGGCGTGATGGATTGAAGGTGGTTTCATGCGGCGTAATTTTTTCAACCCAGTTTCCGCCGGCATCCAGCACCATGTTGGTAATCGCCTCCGCCGTGACCTGCTCCTGCAGGTCTTCGCCGAGGCTTTCGCTGCCGTGCTGACTGGCTATGACAATCCGCCCGAGCCCTTCGGATTCATCGACAGGCCAACGCGGAAGATAGGTGCGCACGGCATGCGGCCACAGCAGGTTGTCGTTCATCGAGGGGTCGTCGTACCACCCCACCACGATGCGCTCCTCAGCGCCTGCGCCGGGATGCAGGTTGACGGGGATGATTGAGCCCGGCAGGTTTTCAGGCTGCGTCACGATTTTTTGGTGCAGCGTGGAGTTGAGCGAGGCCATGTCATAAACGGAAGGAGCGCCGAGCCCCGCAAGCTTGGACTCGTCGTAAATGAAGGGATTGTAGCGGGCCTGGTCAAACAGCACATATCCGGCACCAAGCTCAGCCAGATCCAGTTCCGGATCCTGAATCGCCTGGCCGATGACAGCGTTTGTCGTGACCGTCAACCGGTCTTGCCAACTAAAGCTTTCAACTGTTCGAACGCGCAGATATTCCTTGGGCTGTCCGCGGCCTTGCTGCTGGATTTCGCTGAAGAGCAGCACGGAACGACCCACTTTGGAGGCAATGAAGTGCTGATCCGTATCCAACGCGGCCTCGTTTTCCGTATACTTGATTTCCTTGAAGATAAAGCTGTCTGTATCCGACGGATCAAGGTTTACCGGCGGTGCGCCAGCAATATGCGGATAGTGCGTCTCTTCAGGAATGTAGGCCGTCACGATCACATCAATCACTTCGTCGGGGTCGGCGCTGGGCCTCCACGTTGCACGGAAGAGACCCGGCACCAGTGGATAGAGCTTGGCCGCGTTCGGATCCCACACCGTCATGTCAGACTCGGCAATGCTCGTGTTTTGGCCATCCACCGAAATCAGGCGTATGGTTTCCGGCTCCTGCAGGAACGTAGCGCCCGTATAGGTTTCCCCTCCGGCTTCCGTGTCTTGCTGGAAAACATACTGCCCAATCGGCACCGTCGCAGCAATGGCCTGGTTGCCGTAGGTCCACAAGACGCGGGCCGAACGCTGCAGGCCGCCGTCCCCGCCGGCGCCAATGCGGTCCTTGTCGATTTCAAAGCCGCGATAGAGCGTGCCGTCCACCCCCTCGTCCGGCAGCCAGTCGGCCGCATCGGAGTCGCCGTTGAGCAGCGACCCGTCCGGCGAGAACACCTCGCCAGAAGAGGTGAAATAATACCCGTCGCCGTTGATCCACCCGCCAAGAGCCTTGTTCTCGGAGGAGCCGTCGTTGGCTTGGCAAAGCACCTGCACCCGGGCGGCAGGGTCGAACCAAAAGGTGCCCTCGCCGAAATAGCGATTGGTTGCACTGTGGACATATTTACCCAGCTGGTTCGTATGGGCGCTCACAAACTCGCGCACCAACGGGATGGATACCCGCGAAACATCATCAATGTTGACCGTCACGCCGTACTGGATTTGCCAAACATATTCAATGCTCGCCGGCCCGTTCATCACAAACTGTTCAACCTGCTGCCGCGCCGGCGGCGACTGCCCGACCATGAAGGGATTGGTGCTGACGCTGCCCGGCCCCTCAGTGCCGATTTCCCGGCGGCCGATCGGCACATAGCGGATGGCCAGCCCCGGATGGCTATAATCGACAACCTGCCCGTCCACCGTCGCCGTCATTAGATCGCCCTTGGGAATCCAGTGAAGCTTGACCGACGGTTCGGGGTTGCCGGTGGCCAGCGAGTGGACCGGCCCCGCCCAAGGCGCGCCTCCTTCATCCTTCAGATCGCTTTTGGTTTCGTCAAAATCGCTGGTCACGTTCAGGGCATAGTCGTGGCGCCATTTCAGGAAAATTCGCGCATCCTCATCCGTGACTTCGAAACTGTAGAAGGTCGGGTCGCCGGTTTGCGCCACATTATTCACGGAAATGCCAATGGCTTCAAAGCGCTGCGTGGCATCGTCGATCAAGCTGGTGTTGGTGTTCGACGAACTGTCGGTCAGATAGTTGTCGTTGTCGCCCATGTAGACGAGCTGCGGGGCAATCACCTCCACCACATCGCCTTCATAGACGACGATATTCTGCTCAACCCCAATGTTGTACGTCGTCCGAACCGCGCCACCGGCCACCGAAGGAATCACCCGGACCGCGGTGTTGGGAATCGGCATGCCGTCCACTGTTTCCGAGCGCACTTTCATCACGGGCGGACGGCTATTGGATTCAAAGCTATAGCCCTGCGAGGCCGTCCGATCCTGCAGCACAAGCTGCTCCCGGTATTCGGATCCGTCGCGTTTGACAAACACCTGAACATTTCCATTGGCAGCGCTGGTGTTGAACATTACTTTCGTAAAATTTTCAGCCGTATTTGCAGGGGAGTAGTGACCAATAAACAAAAAATCCCAAATCCAGTATTGATCGCGGTCAATATCCAACTTGAACGTTAGCGTCTCGAGGTTATCGAATCCCTTCGTCGTGACGGTCGCCGTATTTTGGCGGCCGCTAGACCCAAAAACGGCTTCCTCAAGATTCGGGTTCCATGAGCCGTATATTTGGCTTCCCCCCATATCGAAATTATAGTTGTTGTCGCCGATGCTGATCTCAACTTTGGTGATCGACTCGCCCGACTGGTTTAAAATCTGAAAGGTCGGAACATTTTTGTCGCCGCTAATCGTCACAACAAATGGAATGTCCGTCGTTGGTGCGGCGGCCAGCGCGCTCCAGCATGATAAGCCCATAAGCATCGTAATCATGCAACCGCGGAAGAGGGCTCTAGGGCGTGCATTTTTGATGTATTTTAAAGTTCTCATAATGGCCCCTTTACAACGCATTTAAAGTGTCGATATGGCTGATGCGGTTAAGTTCAAATTTGCCTTCAACCTTCAGGCCGACGGGATTGGAGTCCGGGTTCGGCCCCAAGGGTTTGTGCAAGCCGAAGATTTCTTCGCGATAGGTTCCGCTGATCTGGTCCACGCCGATGCTGACGCGTTCGAGCTGGTTAGTCGAATCCCCGTCAAAGTCGATGCGGATATCCCGCTGGATATCCAGCCCCACCGTGTGGTCGGGGTGGCGGCGATGGCGGAACGGATTGGTCGGGTGCGAAGCCGGCAGGAGCAAGGTGGCGGTAAGCGCGCCGGAAGAAGCCAGCGGCGCATTGGTGCTGGCGATGGTTGAAACCAGACGGGGGTCGCCCAGCCCCACGCCAAATTCGCCCGCCATCGGAAGCTCGGTCTGGCGGGCCCGCGCGGCCTCGCCATAGACGTTGCGAAGCGCATTGACCGCGCCCAGCTTGGCCGCATTGCGGAGCGTGGTTTCATCATGAAACGGATCATTCTTGGCTTCCTTAACGGCGGCCAAAGCGGCTGCTTCGGAGGCGGTTTCGACGGCATCAAGATAGGCATCCGACCGAATGAAATCCGTATAGTCGGTGGTCGGCGCCTGCGTCTGGAGCGCATAGCGCGGCACATCGTTCTGCAGCGCATTCAAGCCCGCAGCTTCCGCGTCGTCCGCCACATCAGAAACCTGCGTTGCTGTATTGGATGCGGCGCTGTTGATGACGGCATCGAGCACCGTTTCAACCGCACTTGTTGCCGCGGTGTCGTCATAGGTCTTATCTTGGGCGTTAGGTGCGTCAAGGCGCACCTGTTGCACGGAGGGCACGGCATTAACCGCAGCCCGGACCGGGGCATTGCTGACCGCCGCAACTCCGGCGGCCTGCGCGGCGTCAACGATCATATCGCCCACGCTGCGTCCATTAATAAAGCGCTGGTATTCGTTCGCCGTATCCGCATAGCGGGAAACCACATTGTGCGCCGCCGCTTCTTTTGCATCAGCATCCGGGGCATTGGCCACGGCCGCTTCCATATCCGCCAGCATGTTGATGGCGCGAGAGTCGCTATAAAACGAGGCGTCTCTCAGCTCCACGGCCTTATCTCGGAGATCGTCCAGATCCAGTGGCTCGGTGGTTGCAATCGTTGTTAATGTCGCCGATGGAAGATTGTCCAGCAGGTAGCGGCCGAAAGCTCCGGCAACATCATTGCTGACCACAACCAGATCCGCCGCCGCTTCCGCGACCGCCTGAGCATCGTCCTCCGCTTGCCGCAGCTCGCCGTCTTCAGATGCAGAGGAAAGGTTATTCGATAGAACCGACGGCGCCACTTCATCAATTATGGCGTCGATCAGATCATCAACCGCATCAGTGGCCTTGCTGTCGCCAAAATCAAACACGGCACTGGCAATGCGAACGGCCTCCTGCGCCGGGAAGTCGGCATAAAGACGGTCGTCGGTTACCAATACATAATCGCTCTCCGAGCCGGTTATCGTACCTGACGCACCCTCATCCTGTTTCAGAATGGCCACGTCTTTCAAAAGATTAACCTGCCCGGCACCGTTCACGTGCAGGATCAAACGCAGGTAGGCTTCGTCGTGCGCCGGGGTCGGCACATTGGGATCCGGCGCAATCGGAATATTTTCTTCATCGAGCGGAATGGAGACTTCATTCACATGTGACAACGCAACACGCCCCACCCAAAGCCCTTCATAGGAGTTTTCGGCATGGGCGACGGAGCCCGCCAGCAGCAAGCCGCAGCAAGCAACCGCTTCGATGGCATGCCGTGGATTAGTGATCATGATTGGATTTTTCACTTTAAGTCCTCCCGCTTCCCGGTAACGGGCACCCAGGTTTCTGTTCCTACATCAGTCTTTATGCACAGCAGCGATTTCACTTCCGGCACCGTAATTTCAGCGAGCCGCGCCTGCAGCGGCACACGGATGGAGTTCCCGCTTTCCAGCGGCGGGAGCGGCTGGCTCCATGCTCCCTCTCCCAGCGGCACCGCCACGCGCGTCAACGATTCCTGATCTTCGCCGATCACATCAACCAACACCGACAACGGCACAAAATCGGCGCCGGAAAGCACATGCTCAATGGTGGGCTGGAGCGGATAAGACGCATCGTTCTGCAGCGTCAGATTCCCCGCCGAATCCTCCAGCGCAATCCCCTGACGGCCGATGGCGGTCACGGCCAACGGGCCTTGGTAGTCCGACGATCCCTCGCAATAGACCCAGAATGCTTCTCCGTTTTTCATCAATGTGGCGGACGGATCAGACACAAGCCGCCAAGCGCCGCCGACCAAGCGATAAACCGCCTGGCCGCTGTGGGATGAGGAACCCGCGAAAAACTGCTCAAAAGTGGGCGGTGCTGTTGCATCGAGTGTAAACCCAATCAAATTATAGGAACTGGGCTTCCACCACACCTGATTAAACTCCACCTCCCCTTCAATGGAGAGCTGCATGCTTTCCGAAGCGTGGACCAGATAGGCTTTATTTCCGTAAATCGCACCCAAGCCACTGAGAAATGCATCGTCACGACCCGGGGCATACCACATGCCCCAACCGAGTTGGCGAAGCATGTCCGTGTCGGGATTCGACGAAAACTGGCGGGTCGATTTGGAAACATCAAAAACCGCAACGATATCAACCGGCAGTCCCGCAAAAAGAAGATCCGGATCCTTTTCAACCGGATCAACGGCCAGATAGACGGCATTCCAGCCCTCTTGAATGGCGAACGTCTGAGTGCGCGTTGCGCTTCCGAAAGCTTGGAGGCACAAAAAAAACGCCGCCAATAGAGGCAACGCTTTTCTGAAATTCTTAACGCCTGCGGCAATGCTTGCAGTCCGGGACATGTTCCTTGCTTCTACAACCTTCATACTACCCTCCAAATAATTCAGAAGAACTAGAATCGTCGTGTGAGGCTTGTGAAAAGCCATCATTACGCCCCAAAATCGTGCATGTCAAAAACTTTATGGCATATGTAAAATGCCCATAACGATCATGTTAGTCATCCATTAAGAGCCTAAGTATTCATTAAAAAAAGAGTTCATAACACCAGCATATGCCTGTCTCACCCGATTTTGTTTTCATTATGGGAAAAGTGCATGTTTTAGCGATTTCCTAGCTGCCATGAGCAAATCGGAGTTGATTTCTATGTGTTGATAAACCGCCTTGCCAACCTGACTTCAGATGCATCAGGCCGATTTCTCAAATGACCTACAAAAATGGTTAAACTGAAATTCAATCCATGCACTCCGATTTCCAATGCCTTTGACGACTACGCCCATTGCAATTTTAAGTCAACCCACTATAACGCACAAAAGACGTAAATGTTTATTATTGTTTTAAGCATTAACAATAGCGGCGCTCTTTTCGCAGGGAACCGAACCTGACTTTAAGGGTTGCGCGCTTCCAAGATACGGAACAAAAGACCAGCCTCCCGACCAACAACAAGCCGGCTGTTGAACACGGCCGGCGGCGCTACGACGACGTCAGCCCCGTCGCCGGAGTCCTGCTCGGCGGTGGCAAACATAACGTGATCGCCGAAGTCGACATGATCCCTGAAACCGAATTTGTGCAACAGCAGCAGCAACAACAATAGGTATTCTATGCAGTTGCTCACCAGTTGTAACTTAACCTTCGAGATTCAAGTGCCCACCCCCTTTGTGCTGATGCTGCGGCCGCGCAGCGGTGCACAGCAATGGATCGCCCGCGAGGAATACAAGCTCGAGCCGGGCGTCCCTGCCGTTGAATTCACCGACAGCTACGGCAACCTCTGCCAACGCCTGATTGCACCGCCCGGTCTGTTCGGAGTCTATACTGCGGCCGAAGTCATGACCCAGGACTGGGAGGATCAAGCCCCCGGCGCCCCGGTTGTCGAGGTCGAAAACCTGCCCGAAGGCATCCTGAGCTATCTGTTGCCGAGCCGCTACTGTGAATCGGACCGGTTCGGCCAAATGGCCACCGAGATCACCGCCGGCCAGTTGCTCGGATAAGGTATTTGTATGGAGAGCTATAAGATGAAAAAGCCGTGCTGAATGCAGTTCGACGACCGCTCATGTTTTTGAGTTCTTGTGCACCACCAAAGGGTTTTCGTGTAGCAACTACCTTAAAACCTTGGATATCTTTTCTTTGGATTTCACAAGGCTGTTTAAGCGCCTTGGCCACATCATCAAATTTATCAATTTTCTTTCGATTCATTGCTATCATGTAAAAATCAACATCATCAATTGGTGTGATGGCAGAGCGTACATGTAGCCCTTTTTTAATATTACCAATTAGATCATTCAAAAATCTCTTTTTTAAGTTGAGCTCTGTTTCTTCGGCATATTTAGACATCAAGGCCACTGCAAGAGATTTTAAACTGGCTAGCTCTACATGTTCTTCGATTAGGTCTCGATACTCAGTATTCTCAATAAGGTTCTTGGTTGAATCAATAAGCGATTTTAAACCCGAAAAATCACTTTCAGAAAAGTCCACTTCATTAAATAAACTCGAGGATGAAAATGAGTCGGATTTTTCCGACTCTTGAGCATTTTTTAATAGAGAAAGAAGATATCGGTCTACAGCACGCTCATTTTGTTCTAAATCAACGCTAACCATTTTATCCACCACATCTTTAAATGGCTTCAAGTGATCTTGTGTCAATAAACTTTGTCGTCGCGTAAGTAAGTCGTTAAAACGTTTCTTATCAGCCTCTTCGTCACGCTCTAGAAGCGAGAACTGCTTGATATACTTCACGTTCTCAAAGGTTTTATCTATTTGATTTAGTGTATAAGATTTTCCCGTGGATCTTTCACCTAGGATAACATTTAATCCTGTTGACAGTTTAACTCCGCTTGCCAGCGCATCAAAAAAGTGATGCCCGTCTTCTTTTGCCAAAAAAACTTTATTCTTATCCTGAAGACAAATTTTCACTCCTGAAAAATCAATAACTGCGCAGTCGATATAGGTTTGGCGAACTGAGAAATCTATAAGGTTTTCATCTATTCTCTGGTCACTGAAATACACCGGGACAAGAGATTCTCTATCCTTAAGACAATACTGAAATTTCTTAGGACTAGCTACCTCTCCAGCAGAGATAGTTGAACCAAGTTGTGCCAATGCAGCATCGCTAAGTTCAGGTTTTTTACTGTAGTGAGGGATGAGTATGTATTTGCTGAGATCAGGAAAAATGAATTTCAGCTCTGTGACACTGACAGAATCATTATCAGCAGGAATTTTTGCTGATATTTCCTTACACTTTGAATCAAAGTCAGCTAACTCAGTTCCGTCCGCAATAAGTAAAAGGTGGCCATCATCGACATCTATTTCAATTCCAGGAAAGACCTGTATAGGGACAGTTTCCTTGATTTGGTTGAATTGATCTAAATCAAATAGGTTATGATTTGTTATTGCGATACCATCAATCTCTCGAGAGGAAATATATTCATTTAGCTTACTAAGGCTAAATGTAAATTCTCTGTCACTAACGCTGGAGACAGTGTGTATGTGGAAATCTATTTTTTTCATTACGGTCCTTGTTCCCGTGACCAATTCGATTATTCATCTTTTCTATGCCTAACGTTAATCCTGACCCGCTTGGGAAATAGACGTTGACCGAATCGACGGGCGTTGTCCAAGTAGGGTCTAGGATCTGGTTGGACAGTTTTCATTCGTCATCAAGGTTTGGTCGTGTGTCGGCCACCGTCAAAGCTCCCATCCCCTGAAGTACATGCTGTCTTCATCTGTCAGGATATTGACCACGCCGTTGGTTCCCGTAGCCGACAGGTTTGTGTAGGTGCTCCATGATCCCGAAACAAGATTGCTAATCGACTCGATCCGGTAGAGTGTGCTGGAGGCTGAAGTAAAGAAGACAGAATTGCTTTGGATGTTGAGATAGATCGGTTTGAGGCTTACCTCAGCAATTGCATATAGCTCTGTTTCTGGATCAAAATCATTCCATCTTGGGAATCGTGCAGTTTCCCCTGGTGAAAAAATATAAACGGCATCTTCTATTCCGTTAACGTTATTAGGTTCTCCAGAATCCCAATTGGTATAGGCTACTGTTTCTCCAGAAGTCCACTCAAACACTCCCTCAGAAGTAATATCGTTTAATCCGATCCAAAGATATCGATTAGTGCCTCCATAACTAGAGAATTGTTCGGTAACCCAAGTATTCTCTTGTAAACTTCGGATAGTAGCCAAATGCCCGCCCAAGGACTGAGATTCGTTTTCTGCATCTAACCACCCTTGGCTACTTAATAGATAATAGTCATGTCCGTTAGCTGGGTTTGGTATAGGACCCGCTAATATCGCAGCATGAGACGTTGAAAAAAGTAATGTGAGAATCCATATAGAGATAATTATTATCACTTTCATGCCATTCACCTTTCTTTAGTTTGTCCAACGTTACTCATGACCCGCTTGGGAAATAGACGTTGACCGAATCGACGGGCGTTGTCCAAGTAGGGTCTAGGATCTGGTTGGGATTTTTATTTTGTAGTCTTGAGTTCTTCCTCAATAATTTCTGAAACATCCCACATGGATCTGTAAATTTGAACATCATCTTGTGATTCAATTCTTATAAAATTCCCGAACACATCGACTTCAATTTTTGATTCATCGAGATTATTGATTGTCACAATGTGGGATGGAACTTTCAATAGAACTAACTGGTCATATCTCCATCCACTTTCAATGATTTTGGTGATCTTCTGAAACTGATTGGATTCGGGGTACAGGGTTGTTGTTGTGTACTCAACTCCAGGGGGAAAGAAACCGCCTTCTGCTATCACAATGTTATCAACGTCATTACCTAGATCAGGTCTGCTCCACCAATAACCGCACATTATATGAAAGTAAATGAGTCCTGCTATAACCGCTATGGCTGACAGAGAAATAATGATCACTCGGATGACTGATTTTCTTTTCATTATTTACCTGATCCCAACAGTGTCATAAGTGGAAAACTTTCCATATATCACCCTTATGGGGTGGACAGATTTTCCACATATGCCCGCATTAAGGGGGTAAACATGGAAAATGAGCTGTTTTATTTTCCACATATGACCTCCGATTGAATTATTGTCCACATATGCCCGCATTAAAGGGGTAAACATGGAAAATGAACTGTTCACTCCGCTCTCGTCTGTTATACTTAATCAGTATTTCAGATAGATCCATATTCACGGAGGAAAGGACGAAGGGGTCAGTCCTATAAATTAATGTTTTCTGCATTTCCCCTACTCCCTTCATCCGAGGGGCAGACCACTTCTTTCATTATCCGCCCACACAACTGCTCGTCCCATACGCACAGCAAAATTATCCGTACATCTTATATGGATTTAGGTCTAAGTAAAGGAAAGGGGTTGTGAAAGTTTGGGGTTTGAGGTTTGAGGGTTTGGAGAGTTTGAAGTTTGTGGTTTGGGGTTTGGGGTTTGAAGGCGTGCGGGAACCCCGTTACCGCTTTTCGTCCACATAGGCTGTTCCTGCGCGAAAGCTGAGACGGGAGGAAACACTCACTTGGTTCGTTATTTGCATTCGCAAATTATCATTCGCTTCGCGAAGTGGCAGCACTCCAGAGCGGTTGCACCGCATTTGCGGACACCCGTCCCATTGGGGACGTGGCCTACATTTTTCCAAGGGCTGGGAATTTCCCCGAAAGCGCAGCGATAGATGATTTTGCGGTCAGCATAATAATGACCAGCGGGAATGTCTCACGTTGGAAGGACGACGGTCGCGACGACCAGACGGCGCAGCGAAGCAACACATGACGAATGAGATGTCTTATGCTGCGCAAATTGGCTCATAGAGCCAACTCTACAACGTGAGCGGGTGTAGCGTCGGCTCTATGAGCCGATTGCGTCGCCGTCTTCAATCCATTCGGCTCCCCGGTGTCCGTCCGCTCGCAATACGTCAGCGTGTAGTAGCTCGAAATTCTGTTTCGAGTCGCGGTTGCAAAGTGCCGCTGAAAACGCGGAACAGACGCGAAGCGAGGCTTGAGGAACGAAAGCAACGAAGTGGCAATTCCGCGCTACACTAATGCCCGAATCTCTGCCAGCAACTCGCTTTGGCTTTTGCCGGAACAATCGACCACTATATCGGCATGCTGGAGATAGAGCGGATGCCGTTCGCCGTAGAGGTCGTCGAGCGTCATGCCAAGCTGCATGACCACGCCGCGCTGCGAGGTGTCGCCGATGCGGCGTTTGATTTCGTCGATCGGCACATCGAGGAAAATGATTCGGGCGAGGCTTTTTAAATGATTCATCGCACCATCGCAATAGACGGCGCTGCCGCCGGTGGCGATCACGCAGTTTTCGCAGACCAGCGACTTGACCGTATCGCATTCGAGGTCTTGATACGCATCCATGCCGTTGGCATCTTGGAAGGCCTGCATGCTTTCGCCCGCACGCGCCTGCACCAGCAAGTCGGTATCGATGAAGCCCATCGACATCCACTTCGCCAGCTGAACGCCCAGCGTGCTCTTCCCGCTCGCCGGCATCCCGATTAAAACTATGTTGGACTTTGCTACAGACATTTTAACATCCGCTGCGCTTAAGCCACAAAGGACTCAAAGAAAGACCTCTTCGTGACCTTCGCGTCTTCGTGTTAAATTTTCTATACTTCGTAGTCAACGCACATGCGTTCGCAGACGAGCGTTTTAACGAGCTCTCCGACTTTCAGGTGCGCGGGATGCGTGGCGTAGGCCGTGAGATCTTCCATCGAAGCAAACTCGGAATAGAGCACGATGTCTTTCGACTGGTCGCTGCCCAGCACATCCAGTCCGACTTCAATGTCGATCAGCGTCGGCGTCACACCCTTCAGCGCCTCCAGCTGGCGCTTCATCTCCAGCTTATCCGCCTCCGCCGCGTCATCCTTAAACTTCCACATCACGATATGTTTAATCATAAGCTTTTCCTTTCATCAGATTGATTGCCGGATGTTACCCACCCGCCACCCATCGAGAAACATAATTTAAGGATCAAATGCAGCACAGGCTTTTGCGCCATTGTTCAATGCAAAAACCCCGCCCCGGTTAGGAGACCCGGGGCGGGGCGTAGGAAACGGGGCGGGCAAACGCCCCGCAGGAGGAGAACGACCGGCGCATGCGCCGGGAAACGCTAAATGCTAATTTTTAAATCCTAAACAAATCCAAAACACCGATACCAAAATGGAAACGGCTATCCCGCTTCATTTTTGATATTTCCATTTGTTATTTCGTCATTGTTTAGGATTTAGGGTTTCGTGCTTAGGATTTACTTCCCTTCGTAGGCTTTGATGTAGATTTCCTTGAGTTCGCTGATCAGCGGGTAGCGCGGGTTGGCGCCGGTGCACTGGTCGTCAAACGCATCCTCGGAGAGCTGGTCGAGGTTGGCGTAGAAATCTTTCTCGTTCACGCCGGCTTCCTTGATGCTCATCGGAATGTTGAGCTTTTTCTTCAGCTCATCGATCGCCTTGATCAGCAGCTTCACCTTGGAATCGTCGGTGGTGCCGCCGAGCTGGAGATAATCGGCCACGCGGGCATACCGTTCCTTGGCGGTCGGCCAGCTGTACTGGGAGAATGCCGCCTGCTTGATCGGGTTGTCCGTGGCGTTGAATTTGATCGTTTCATTGATCATCAGCGCGTTGGCCATTCCGTGCGGCAGGTGGTAGGCGGCGCCGAGCTTATGCGCCATCGAGTGGCAAACCCCTAGGAACGCGTTGGCGAAGCTCATGCCGGCGAGCGTGGCGGCATAGTGCACCTTTTCGCGCGCCTTGCGGTCGCCCGTGGCATAGGACTCCGGCAGATACTTGAAGAGCAGACGAAGCGCTTCGAGGGCCTGCGGATTGGTGAACTCGGAGCTGACGATGCTGACCATCGCTTCAAGGGCGTGCGTCACGGCGTCAATCCCGCCAAAGGCCGCGAGCGATTTAGGCATGCCCATGACGAGTTCCGGATCGCAGATGGCCATATCCGGCGTGAGGGCATAGTCGGCAATCGGATATTTCGCGCCGGTTTTGTCGTCGGTCACCACCGCGAACGGCGTAACTTCAGAACCGGTGCCGCTGGTGGTCGGAATGCAGACCATCTTCGATTTTTTTCCAAGCTCTGGAAAGGTGCAGATGCGTTTCTTGATATCCATAAAGCGCATCGCCAAATCTTCAAACTTGGTTTCCGGGCTTTCATACATCAGCCACATGATCTTGGCCGCATCCATCGGGGAGCCGCCGCCGAGGGCAATGATCACGTCGGGTCTATATCCGTTCATCACTTTCAGGCCGGCCTTCACGGTGCTCAGATCGGGATCGGGTTTCACGTCGTAGAAGATTTCATAATCCAGATTAATGGCATCAAGCGCATCGGTCACCTTATCGACCAGCCCCAAGTCCATCAGCGCCTTGTCGGTCACAATCATGGCGCGTTTGCTTCCGCACAGATCCTTGATCGCCACCGGCAGGCAGCCATACTTGAAATAAATATTCTTCGGCACATTGAACCACAGGGTGTTTTCGCGGCGTTCCGCGACCGTTTTAACGTTCATCAGGTGTTTCACTCCCACGTTTTCGCTGACCGAATTTCCGCCCCAGCTTCCGCAGCCCAGGGTCAAAGAAGGTTCGAGTTTAAAGTTGTACAAATCGCCGATCGCGCCCTGCGAACTCGGCGTATTCACGAGAATACGGCCCGTTTTCATCATGGCGCC
The DNA here is from genome assembly GCF_900890705.1 of Pontiella sulfatireligans. Classification (GTDB taxonomy): domain Bacteria; phylum Verrucomicrobiota; class Kiritimatiellia; order Kiritimatiellales; family Pontiellaceae; genus Pontiella; species Pontiella sulfatireligans. The sequence continues at coordinate 187,044 of NZ_CAAHFH010000002.1, forward strand.
GAAATCGCGGATACGATCGCGGTTGAGCGGATCGGTATACAGCACGGAGGTGTGCCCGATCCCGCCGGCGGCCACGAGCGCCTCGGCCGTTTCCAATGCATGAAAAAAGTCGGACACCTTATAGAGCCCGAGCACCGGACTGAGCTTTTCATAAGAGAACGGCTCTTCCGGCCCGACCTTCGTGGCTTCGCCGATCAGCACCTTGGTGTCTTCCTTGACCTTGATGCCGGCCAGCTCGGCAATCGCGCCCGCCGGCTGTCCGACGATTTTTGCGTTGAGGTGGCCATCCACCATAATGGTTTCGCCGACTTTCTTTTTCTGGGCTGCCGTCAGGATCGTGGCGCCGCGCTTTTTGAACTCGTCCTTCACTTCGTCGTAGATGGAATCCACCACCACCACGCTCTGCTCGGAGGCGCAGATGACACCGTTGTCGAAGGTCTTGGAGATCAGGATGCTGTTAACGGCCGTTTTGATGCAGGCGGTTTCATCGATGACCGCCGGCGTATTGCCCGCCCCCACCCCAAGCGCCGGCTTGCCGGAGCTGTAGGCCGCTTTGACCATGCCCGGACCGCCGGTCGCGAGAATCAGCGCGATGTCCGGATGGCTCATCAGCGCGTTGCTCAATTCAACAGAAGGTGTTTCGATGCAGTCGATCAGCCCTACCGGAGCGCCGGCTTCTTCAGCCGCTTTGCGGATCAAATGTGCTGCTTCAGCCGTGCAGCCCTTGGCGCGGGGATGCGGCGAAAAAATGATGCCGTTGCGGGTTTTCAGCGAGATTAGCGCCTTGAAGATGGCGGTGGAGGTTGGGTTGGTGGTCGGGACGACGCCGGCAATGATGCCGATCGGCTCGGCAATCTTGGTGATGCCGTAGGTTTCATCGCGTTCGAGCACGCCGCAGGTCTTCATGTCTTTGTATTTGTTGTAGATAAACTCGGAAGCGAAGTGGTTCTTCGTCACTTTGTCTTCCACAATCCCCATGCCGGTTTCAGCGACGGCCTTTTTCGCAAGGTCGATCCGGGCCACGTTGGCGGCAATCGCCGCCTTGCGGAAAATGGCATCCACCTTTTCCTGTGGGAATGTTGCATATTCCATCTGGGCCTTTTTGACGCGGGCCACCATTTTTTCCAACTCATCTTTCTGGGCAGTTGTCATTTTTTTCGTTGCTCCTGGGTTGTTGTTACCCCCGTAAAACGGGGCTTAAATTTAATATTTTCATTTCATTCGATATATACATATCGAATTGAGCGGACTGGTATAGCCGACCTCCGAAGCCCGCGCAACCCCTTTTTAGATATTTTTTTATCGATTGACATTCATCGATTTGTTTTGTATCTTTTTTGGCTTTTCACCGGAGAGCACATATGGCCAATTCAGTCGTTATTTGCATGGGCAGTTCCTGCTTCGCACGAGGCAACCGGGAGCATTTGGAACTGATCGAAAACTATCTGCACGGCAATAAAATCGATGCTGAAGTGAAGTTTTCAGGATGCCGTTGCCGCGGCGAATGCGGCCGCGGACCCAACATCGAGTTTAACGGAACCTTGCACCATCAGGTCGATACCGGCACTCTGCTCGATCTGCTCGAATATTACTTTTCCGATGTAAACATCGGAGTTTAAGGTTCAAAGGTTGCAGGGTTTAAAAGTCCGTTCCTCATTCACCCTTCAACCGTTCAACTCTGCCCCCCTTCTACCCAAGGTTTCTCATGAACCGCCTGTCCCCCATCTACACCGAAAGCACTGACTGTCAGGACTGCTACAAATGCGTTCGACATTGTCCGGTTAAAGCGATCAAGATTGAAAACCACCGCGCCACGGTCATCGCCGAACGCTGCATCGCCTGTGGCGTCTGCGTCGATATTTGCCCGACCGGTGCCAAAAAAGTCCGCAGCGACCTCCCCCGCGCCAAAAGTTTGCTTGAGCGCAACGCCAATGTCATCGCCTCGATCGCGCCCTCCTACGCCAGCGAATGGCCCGGACTGAATCCACAGGCGCTCGCCGGCGCGATCAAACAACTCGGCTTCCACGCGGTCAGCGAAACCGCCCTCGGCGCGGAAGCGGTCACCCACGCGCTCGCCGCCAGCCTCAAACACGCTCCGCCGGGACTGCATATTTCCACCGCCTGCCCGGTGGTGGTCGGTCACATCCGCAAATACATGCCGCAGTTCGCGCCGAACCTCACCCCGATACTCAGCCCAATGCAGACCCACGCCCAACTACTCAAACAGCACTATGGCCCCGACTGCCGCATCGTCTTTTTCGGCCCGTGCATCGCCAAGAAATGCGAATGCGATGAACAGCCCGGCTACACCGATCTCGCGCTCACCTTTCGCGACCTGACCCAATGGCTCGCCGAAGAAAACATTGATCCCGCCGCCGCACAGCCCGCCGCCTTCGAGCCGGCCGACGCCGCGCGCGGCGCGCTCTACCCCATCATCGGCGGCATGAGCAAAACGCTGGAAGACTATGCGCTGCCGCAGGTTGAACTGCTGGCCGCCAGCGGCATGGATGCCATTCTCCAGACCTTGGAAAATCTGGATCCAACCACCCTTGAAGCCCCTGTTTTCCTCGAAGCACTCGCCTGCCCCGGCGGCTGCATCGGCGGCCCGCAGATCAACGACCGCAAACCGATCCTTGCCGGCGAGCTCGCCGTCCGCAAAGCCGTCCGCGCCAAGCGCCAGGAGGAATACCCGCCCGCCGATGCCGTCACATTTGCCTTCACCGCGCAGCCGCAGCAAGACGAATCGCAGGACGAAGGGCTGATCCGCCAGACCCTTCAGCGCGTCGGCAAATACAAACCCGAAGACGAACTCAACTGCGGCGGCTGCGGCTACGAAAGCTGCCGCCATTTTGCACAAGCGCTGCTGAGCCATAAAGCCGAGCCCGACATGTGCCTCTCCTTCCTGCGCAAACAGACGCAAAAGAAGGCCAACGCCCTGCTGCGCTGCATGCCGTCGGGCGTGGTGATCGTCGATGAACGGCTACACATAATCGAATGCAATGAAAACTTTGCGCGCATCGCCGGCCCCGACGCCGCGCTCGCCTACACCGCCCGCCCCGGCATGGAAGGTGCCGATCTAAGGAAAACAATCTCCATTCACCCACTCTTCCAGCGGGTGCTCGACGACGGGCAGGAATACCGTTCCGAGGCGTTGCGCATGAACGACCTGCTGCTGCACGTCACCGTCTTTCCCATCGAGGCCGGAAAAACGGTTGGCGGCATCCTGCTCGACGTGACGCAAACCGAGAACCGGCGGGAGTTGATTGCCCAAAAAGCGCGCGCGGTTATCGAAAAGAATATGGCGACCGTTCAGGAAATCGCCTGCCAGCTCGGCGAACATATGGCCGACACCGAAATCCTGCTGCGCTCCATCGCCGAAGACTATGCCGACACCCCGCCCCCCGAATACGAATGAAAAAGCTCTTCACCGAACTTGAATTCCACCAGATGCGCAAAGCCACGGAAAACACCCCGGGCGATGCCTTCATGATGCAGAAGAATACCCAGAGCGGTCGGCTCATCGCCGTCCTCTCCGACGGACTCGGCAGCGGCGTGAAGGCGAATATTCTCGCCAACATGACCGCACGCATGGCCATCCGCTTTGCTGAAAGCAACACCGACTTTCTGCACTACGCCAAGATCATCATGAATGCGCTGCCGGTCTGCCGCGTGCGCAAGATTGCCTATGCCACCTTCACCGTGGTCGATTATCACAACGACGGCACCATCCAGATTGTCGAGCAGGGCAGCCCGCCGTTCATCCTGTTGCGCAACGGCATTCCGCACGAGATTCCCTGCACCGAATACGGCAACAATACGCCCCACGACTACCGTAAACTCTGCGTCTACCGCTTCACCGCCCAGCCCGAAGACCGCATCCTCTTCTTCAGCGACGGCGTCACTGAAGCCGGCATGGGTTCGCACCGCTATCCGCTCGGCTGGCGCCGGCAGGGCTGCGCCGAATTCATTAAAGACCGCGTTGGAAAAGACGTCGCGCTCTCCGCACGCAAGGCCGCCGAAGAGATTGTACACGAGGCGCTGCTGAAAGAACCCGACCGCCTGGCGCACGACGACATCAGCTGCGCCGTCCTCTATTTCCGCACCCCGCGTCGTACCCTGCTCGCCTCCGGCCCGCCGTTTTCCGAAACGCGCGATTCCGAATACGCCGAGATCATCCGTTCTTTCGCCGGCACAAAAATCATCAGCGGCGGCACCAGCGCCGACATCGTGGCGCGCGAGCTCAAACGTCCCATCCATACCGAATTGTTTCGCTTCCGCAAATCCGCCCTGCCGCCGATCTCCACCATGGACGGCATCGATCTCGTCACCGAAGGGATTCTCACGTTGACCGAAACGCTGAATCTGCTGGATGAAAAGAAGCGCTATTCCACCGAAAACGCCGCATCGCTGCTGGCCGAACGGCTGCGCAACTCCGACGAAATCCACATACTCGTCGGCACCAAAATCAACCAGGCCCATCAGGATCCAAGCCTGCCGATCGAGCTCGAAATCCGCCGCAGCCTGATGCGCCGCATCGCAACCACGCTCGAAGAGCGCTATTTCAAAGAAGTCAAACTGGAATTCATATGAAAAAAATAAAAATAACCATCTGCACCGGAACCACCTGCTACATCATGGGCGCCACACACCTCCAGCGCCTAGATGAAGTGATGGATGCCGCCATGCTCGAACAGGTCGAAATCATCGGGTCGCACTGCCTCGGCTACTGCGACGCCGAAAACTTCGGCAAAGCCCCCTTTGTAAAGGTCAACGATCAGCTGATCGCTGACGCCACACTGGATAAAGTGATCCGCAAGGTGCGCGAAATACTTAATACAGGAGCGAACTGATGTTCTACGACAACAACGCCAACCGGCTGCGCAAGGAAATTCTCATCCGCGTCGCCCGCGCCTTTTTTACGAAAGAACCCGCCGACACCCTTAACCGCATCCCGGTCGCCATGCGCCCGAAACTCGGCGAATCCTCGCGTTGCTGCATTCATAAAGACCGCGCCGTGCTCAAATACCGTTGCATGGCCGCGCTCGGCTTCAGCGTCGAAGACGAAACCGACGAACTCAAGCCGATCAGCGAATACTACGCCGCAGCCACCCTCCGCACCGAAGCCGTCAAGCCCGCATTAACCGTTATCGACGAAGCCTGCTCCGCCTGCGTCACCACCCGCTACAGCGCCACCAACGCCTGCCGAGGGTGCATCGCCCGCTCGTGCGAAAGCGCCTGCCCCAAAGACGCCATCGAATTCCGCGACGGACAAGCTTGGCTCAATCCGGACAAATGCGTCAACTGCGGCCTCTGCATGAAAGCCTGTCCGTACCACGCCATCATTCGCATTCCGATTCCCTGCGAAGAGGCCTGCCCCGTCGGTGCCATTACGAAAGACGAAGCCACCGGCCGCGAAGTCATCGACCACGATAAATGCATCTATTGCGGAAAATGTCTGCGCGAATGCCCATTCGCCGCCATCTCCGATCTCTCGCAGATGATCGATGTCCTCCAACGCTTCAAAAGCAACACGGTCGTCGCGATGATTGCCCCATCGGTCACCGGCCAGCTACCCGGCACCCTGCCTCAGCTCGTCACCGCCCTCAAAAAACTCGGCTTTGCCAAGGTCGTCGAAGTCGCCGAAGGGGCCGACGAAACCACGCGCCACGAAAGCGCCGAGTGGGCCGAAAAAATGGGTGAGGGCGAGCGCTTCATGACCACCTCCTGCTGTCCGTCCTTCATCGAAACCGTCGAAAAGCATCTGCCGGAAATGAAGCCCTATGTTTCCCATACACCGACACCGATGGCCTTTTCCGCCGCCAAAGTCCGTCGCGAGAATCCCGATGCCATCACCGTCTTTATCGGTCCGTGCATAGCCAAACGCGTCGAAGCGGCCAAGAATCCAGATGTGGACTATGTGCTGACCTTCGAGGAACTTGGGGCGTTGCTGGTCGGGGCGCACATCGATGTCAACCAAAGCGATGAAACCCCGGTCGACTCCAATGCCCACCGCGAAGGCCGCGGCTTTGCCGCCAGTGGCGGCGTAACCGGCGCAATCCGCGCCACCGCCCCCGACAACGCGGCGTTGCAGCCGATCCTCGTCGACGGCATCGACCGCAAGACGATCAACCAAATGCGCGCGTGGGCCAATAAAACCTGCACCGGCAACTTTGTGGAAGTCATGTCGTGCGAAGGCGGCTGCATCGCCGGCCCCGGCACACTCGGGAACCCGCGGATCGCGCTTAAGCAACTCAACGCCCTGCTCAATGACAGCCCCAGTTTAGAGCATTAAAACAAATGGATATATTTATATCTATTTAGCGCATCGGCAGACAACCCCTGCCCATGAGTGAAACGGAGAATGGGATGAAAAAGGTAAATGCAACAATCTGCACCGGCCAAAACTGCTACACCAAAGGAGCGGCGCTTTTCAAGCAGCTCGACAACATCATGAGCGTTCGCATCAAAAACAGCATCACGCTGACGGGAAGCGATTGCCCCGGCTACTGCGCAGAATGCGGCGCTTCCCAAGCCCCTTGCGCGCGAGTGGACGGCCGGCTGACCACTCGCGCACGCCCCGCGGAAGTGCTGCTGACCACGAGGGAATGCTTGGCGTAGGCCAGCCGCACGTCTTATTGACCGTCCCGTAAGGTTTGACGAATATCGACCCATACTGGTACTGTTTTTAAAGTAATTGGAGATTTTTGAATGAGTCAAATGGAACAAAAAACCGCCGGAGTGCCGACGCTGAAGCGTTTGCCGCTCTATCTTCGTCTGCTGCGCAGGATGAAGGAAAACGGCGATGAATATGCATCGGGCACCGTGGTGGCCAAAGAACTGGGGCTCGATCCGATTGTCGTGCGCAAGGATTTGGCCATTACCGGCGCGGTCGGCCGGCCGCGCCTAGGTTTCCCGATGGACGAGATTATCGAGGCCATCGAAGAGTTTCTCGGCTGGTCGAACACCACCGACGCATTCTTGGTGGGCGTAGGCAATATGGGGCGCGCCCTGCTGGGCTATCAGGGATTCGAGCAGCACGGCATGCGCATCGTCGCCGCGTTTGATTCATCCCCCGAAATCATCGGCACGAAAGTCCACGGCAAAACCATTCTCGACATTGAAACAATGCCGGCACTGGCCAAGCGCATGCATGTACAGATCGGCGTGATCACCGTAACCGCCTCCGTGGCGCAAGACGTGGCCAACGCGATGATTGAAGGCGGGATCCGCGGCATATGGAACTTTACGCCCACTTCGCTCGACGTGCCCAAGCACGTTATCCTCCAGCGCGAAGAGCTGGCGTCGAGCCTGGCCGTGCTCTCGCACCGCCTCCTGCTCGAAGGCAGCGCGGACTAGTACTCTGTCAGAGAATTATTGACCGCTAAGACGCAAAGTCGCGAAGATATGTTTTCTTTATTTCTTAGCGTCTTTGCGGTCAAACATCCCGGCAGAGCGGGAGTGTCATGCAGGACAAATATTTAAGGCCTGTGCACTAGTCGGTCGCCGTCAGCTGCTTAAGAAAACGCTCGATGTGGCGCTTGAGCTTAACCGGCGGATGATTCTGCAAAACATACTTGCCGCCCTCTTCGCGGACATAGGTTTTCCAGCCATTGGAAGAACGCCACGGAATGCAAACATTGTCGACCGCTGTTTCGGCGGCATCGGCCTCCAGCCCCAGCTGACCGCACGTCCAAATGGAGCGCTCGCGATCCATCCCGTTGCGCTGCACCGCTTCGAAAGCAAAATATTCCGGACACTGCTCGTCGATTGCTTTGCCGGCATCCAAGTAGGGATTCTTCGGCGGAGGCAAGCCTGCCGGCTTCATGTTTTCGTCGGCATACTTGTAGAAGCCGCACATCAGCGAAATCGCCCGGTCAACTACCTCGTCGTGCTTCACTAGCTCTGTCGGATCAATCTGCGCCTGCTGCGCAATCGCCGCATAGTCGTCCACGCCATCCACGACGGCCTTCATAATTCGGTCTGCTTGTAATGTATTCATAAGGGCGCGGATACTAGACCTTCCCCATTCAACAGAAAAGTTTAACCGCAAAAGAACGCAGCGAACGCATAGTCCGCTCAATTCCTGTCTTTTTGCGCTTCTTGCGTTCTTTCGCGGCTAATCGATTGCCCTTGTTTTTAGTTTATATTAGTTTGCGTTCATGCATCCGCTTTTATTCCAATCCATGGAAGCGTGTTTCCCGCGCTCGGGCGACTACCGGCGCGGCGGCTCCGATTCCGCAGTCCACGAATCAACCGCCCCGTTCCGGCACTTTCCCTACCGCGAACGGCACCTCCAGTGCCTCTGGGCCGATCCGCGCCACCGGCCGGCCGACCTCAAAACCTCCGAAGGCGAGCCACTCATCGTCGAGCACCCCGGCGACTGGAACCTCGAAGCCGGCCCCGACTTCCTCAACGCCGTCCTGCTGGTCGGCAAAGAAAAACGCCGCGTCTCCGGCGACCTCGAAATCCACATCCACCCCAACGGCTGGAAGCAGCACGGCCACGCCGGCGACCCGCGCTACGCCAACGTGCGCTTCCACATCGTCTATTTCCAAGGCGCAGAAATCCCCGGCTTGCTACAAATTCCTTTGCAGGAAACCCTCTCCACCGATCCGCGCTTCTCGTTCGACAACATCGACCTCGCCGCCTACCCCTATTCCATTCCCTCCGGCGACTTTCCCCTGCTCGGAATGAATCCCGACCGGAAAACCGAGTGGCTCGAAAGCGCCGGCGAAGAGCGGCTGCGCCTCAAGGCCGAACGCCTCGCCCTCGCCATGCAGACCAAAGAACCCGAACAGATCTTGTGGGAAGAGCTCCTCGCCGCGCTCGGATACAAAAACAACAAGGCCCCCTTCCGGCAGCTCGCCGCCACGCTTCCCCTCGCCCGCCTGCGCTCGCTAGCGCAAACGCCCGACGAAGCCTACGCCCTGCTGCTTGGCCTTTCCGGACTGCTGCCGACCAATCCCGACGCCAAGTGGGCCAACGAAACCAAAACCTTCGTCCGCACCGTCTGGGACTTTTGGTGGAAGCAGCCCGCGGCACTGAAGGAACTCGCACTCGACAAATCCGATTGGAACCTCGCCGGCATCCGCCCCGCCAACCATCCCGTCCGGCGCCTCATGGCCGCCGCTTTTTTCGCCTTTGACACCCTTCAACTCTTGGACCACTGGAACCTTTTAACCCAATGTCCTGAAAACTTCTGGAACACGCACATCAGTTGGAAAACCAAATGCGCTCCGACTGCGCTCGTCGGGCAGTCACGCGCCAACGCCATCGCCACCAACATCCTCGTTCCATTCCAAGCCGCCGCCGGCAAAACCAAACTTAACCTAGAAAAGCTGCCCGTCGAGCCCAGCAACAGCATCATCCGCCAAACCACCCACACCCTCTTCGGCCCCGACCACACCGCAAAGGTTTATCGCAGTGCCCTCGCCCGCCAAGGCCTCATCCAAATCTTCCACGACTATCTGATTACGCATCGGCTCGATGAGCTAAGAAAACTTAATGGAGGGACAACGTCCCCGTTGTCCGCGGACGATGAGGACATCGTCCCTCCAAAAGAATACCCAAACCGAAAATATCCCGCGCACCCATCCGCCGATAAAACAACACAACAAGGCTCCAATCACCTTTCTGACCATCTGTTCCCATAAGCACCGTCCACTTCTTGCCGATCACATTCACCTGTTCTGCTCTCCAACCTCCCATGAAGCGGTCGGGATCGCGCGATGGACGGCATTTTGGAAAAGATTGGTCTCACAAAAACTTTCCCATTTGCAACCATTGTTGCTCTAAAACGGCCAGATGAGGGGCGCGAGCAAAATGGCCGTTACACCAACGAGCACCGTCAGCGGCAGGCCGATTTTTAGATAGTCGGCAAAGCGGTACCCGCCGGGGCCGAAAACCATCAGGTTGGTTTGATAGCCGATCGGGGTAATGAAGCTGGCGGACGCACTGATCATGATGCAGGTAATGAACGGCTTCGCGTCAACTCCCAGCGACTCGGCCACCCCCATCGCTACGGGAAATACAAGGGCCGCCGCCGCATTGTTGGTGATCAGCTCCGTGAAGATGGAGGTTACAACATAGACCAGCGCCAGTGTAATCCACGGACTGCCGCCGCCGAGTCCAATAAGGCTATTGGCCAAGGCGCCGGCCGCACCGGTTTTTTCCAACGCACTGCCGAGCCCAAGCGCGGCGGCAATTACGAGGAGCACGTTCCACTCGACGCTCTTGCGGGCGCGGCTGGGATTGCTGCACTTCAGCGCAAGCATCAGCATCGCGGCGGTAACGGCCGCGTGCAGCATGGAAGCGAGTTGGAAGCTCACGGCCAGCACCATGCCCGCAAGGATCAGCATCGCCACCGGCGCGCGCCGGTGCTCGACAAGCACGGCATCCTGCATTTCGCTGACCAGCAGAAAGTCGCGCGAGTCTTTTTGGCGCGGCGCAAAACCGGCATGGGCTTCAATCAACAACGTGTCGCCGGCTTTCAGGCGCATGTCGCCAATGCGGCCATCAACCCGCTCGCCGTTGCGGGCCAGAGCGAGAATCGCAGCGTTGTAGCGTTCGCGGAAATTGCACTCGCGGATCCGCTGGCCGATTTCCGGGCAGGTCGTCGACACCACCACCTCCACCACCCGGCGCTGGCTGAGGGGCATGTCCAACGAAAACAAAGAATCTTCCGCGACCTGCAGCCCCTGCAAATTCCGCAGCTCCAGAATCAATTCCACCGCGCCGGCGAACACAAGACGGTCACCGTCGTTCAAAATCATGGATGGGGCCACCGGTGCGTGGACGTGCCCTTCGTGGATGATTTCAACGAGGTAGCCTCCCGGCAGCTGGCGCAGGCCGGCTTCCTGAACGGAGTGGCCAGAGAGGCCGCTTTTGGGCTGGACGATCATCTCGACGGTGTATTCGCGCGGATTGGCAAACTCCTCGCCGATGCTTTTTTTCTGCGGGAGCAGCTTTTTACTGAAGAGCAGCAGATAGGCCATGCCCACCACGGCGCACGGCAGCCCGAGCAGGGTGATTTCGAACATGCCCATTCCGTCGCCGCCGTAGCGGTGCTGGTAGAGGCCATTGACCACCAGGTTGGTGCTGGTGCCGATCAGGGTGCACATGCCGCCGAGAATGGAGGCAAAGCTAAGCGGGATAAGGAGCAGCGAAGCCGCGCGCCCGATCCGCCGCGCCCATTGCAGAACCATGGGGATGAACATGGCCACCACCGGCGTATTGTTCAAAAAGCCGCTGAGCAGCAGCACCGGAAACATGACGCGCGACTGCGCGCCGCGGACGGATGTTGGGCGCCCAAGCACGTTGGAGGAGATCCACAACAGCGCACCGGTTTCCTGCAGTCCGGACACCACGACGTACAACACGCCGACGGTAACCATGCCCGAAGAGCTGAATCCGGCCAACGCCTCCTTCGCGTCAAGAACACCGACCACCATGAGCAGCCCGGTGCCGCCGAGAAACACGGTGTCCGCGCTCAGACGCGTCAGCACCACGCACAAGAAGACCGCAACCACGGTTCCCATGGTGAACCAAGCGTCCCATCCCAATGAAGAAAATCCAACCGCTTCCATAATCTTTATTCCGTGCCCGTTGGGGGCATGCTACCAAAACTGATAGGAGCCAGTCTTAATGACATAGAGGCCCAGCAGGAAGTTGGTCGTGCCGTGGGCAATGATCGAAGCCCAGATGTCGCGGGTTTTAATGTAGAGCAAGCCGTAGCAGATGCCGCAAATGATGGCGGCGCCCCATTCGAAGTGCGACACGCTGAAAAAGACGGAAATCAGCAGCAACATCGGCCAATGCAGCTTGCCGGCATCGATCTTGAAGAACGGAGAACCGAGCATCCAGCGGTAGAGAAAGCCACGGTAGAAAAACTCTTCAATCACCGCTATGACAACCGAGGTTCCAAACATGTGGAGCCAAAAATTCAGCCAGCCGGTCACTCTGGGGTCGTACACGTTCATGCCGGCGTTTTCGCCTTCCTTGATCACCTCGTACGGAGTCATGACCCCGTTGCCGACGTCGTGCAGCTCGCGCAGTTTGAAGGGCTGGGTTAGATCGATGAACAGGCGGTCGTACCATTCGGTGACGGCCGGCGCATGATCGGCCACCCAGGGCATTTCAAAAACGATCCAGACGATAAAGATGAAAAAGCCGACCCCGAGGGCGGCCGGTATGTTTTTCAGGTTGATGCGCGGATACCAGCGCCATGGCCGGAAGACCAGCAGCAACCCCAGGCCCGCGATGGAGCGGGCGACGTATTTCCACCCGCTCGGGTCGCCCAGCCAGACCATCATGGTCAGCCACATCACAAAAGGCAGCACATGCGCAATGACCGCCTGGGTATTGATGCGGTCCTCTTCAGGAGTAAGCTCGACGTGCTCTCTTTCGCTCATAGACTAAACGTAATTCGTAACGAGTGATGCGTAACTCAACTGCGCCTAGGCAGGCGCCGCACATGGCTCATCAGGATTACTCCTTATTGCTCGGTTCCTCAGAAACAATTTCCTTCTTTTCAACGGCGTCGCCCTTGTCCGGCTCATCGCCTTCTTTCTGCCCCTTCTTGAATTCGCCGAGGCTTTTGCCCAGCGACCGCGAAAGTTCCGGAAGCTTCTTTGCGCCAAACAGCAGCAGGATGACAAAAATCACCAAAATAATTTCCGTGTGCCCCTGCATGCCCGGAATGAAACCCAATGTATCCATTGCCTACTCCTCGTTCGTCTTGTTCATCGTTTCAGGCTCCGTTTCTTCGGAGTCTTCTGGTGCCGGATCCTCCGGCGTTTCATCTGCCGTTCCGGCTTTTTCCCGGCCTTGGGAAAAATGGAGGAACCAAATGCAAAACTCATACAGCAAAATCAGCGGCACGGCCATGAGGATTTGGGTGGTAATGTCCGGAGGCGTGAGCAGCATCGCGAGAATAAAAAGCGCCACAATCACATGGCGGCGCTTTTCCTTGAGCTGCTGCGCGTTGAGCACCCCCAGCTTACCGAGCAGAATAATAACGATCGGCAGTTGGAACGCCACGCCGAAACCGAGCAGCACCTGCAGCGTGAAACCGATGAATTTTTGGTAGTTCCAAATGGCTTCGCCGCCCAACCTGTCGGTAAAGCCCCACATAATCTTCATCGCCAGCGGCAGCGTGACCTTGTAGCCGAGCAGCACGCCGACAATGAAGAGCACGCCGGCAAAGCCGGACACGCGCCGCACAATCTTGCGCTCGGTGTCTTTGATGCCCGGCATGATGAAGGAGCCGATAATGATCGTCAGCGCCGGCATGCTGACCAGAATGCCGCCCCACAGAGCGATCGTAACCCACATTTTGAAGCCGGAAGTTACCTCGGGGTGCTGCAGCACAATCTGTCCGGAATCAATGTACTGCTGCGCCGGTTCGCGCAGCACGTCCGTCAGCCACGGCACGAAATAGGCGCAAGCGCCCATGCCGATTATAATCGCGATAGCGGAGCGAATAACGGTTTTGCGAAACTCCTCGAGATGCTCAAGGAAGGGCATTTCGCTGTCGTCGTAGCGGAACTTGCTCGTCAGCGATTTAAGCTTTTCGATCATCGTCGTTCCCCTCTTCCGCTTCCGCCGGCGCTTTTTCCGGAGCAGTCTCTTCTATTTCGGCGTCATCGGCCACATCTGTTTCTTCGGCATCGGCTTCCGCCTTTTCCAAATCCTTTTCCAATTCGTCGAAGGTTTCGTCGCTGTCGTCCTGGTCGTAGTAGTCCTCGTCGCCGTAGTCGTAGTCGCTGTCGTGCTCGCCGTCATCGTCCTCCGTCGAGGCGTAGGACGGCGGGTTGCTGTTCAGGTCGCCATACATCACCTCGCGTTTAAAGCTGTCAGCGGTATTGCGCACCTGGTTGATGATTTCGTTGATCTTGCGCAGGATGCGCGGCGCGTCTTTGGAGCCGAACATTATGAGCAGCACGAGCATGATCACTAAAAATTCAGGGCCGCCCGGTCCGAGATAGGCCATATGGGAAAATGCTTCAATCATACTCTACCCGCCAGCAAGGTTTAACGCAAAAGCCCGCAAAGAAAGCAAAGACTGCTCCTCGGTCTATTTTGTGTTCTCTGCGCTCTCTCGTGGCCATAATTAGTCTGTAACAATTTCCAGGTTCTGTATATCCGCCGCCGCGCGGAGCTCGTCGGCCACGACGCCGATGGCCTCGTTCTTCCGTTCCTCGAACAACATGCTTTCAATGTCGTAGCGAACCTCGTCGTATTCGCGCACCGTCGCGGGCTTGTGGTCGAGCACGGTCAGAATGTGATAGCCGAACTCGGTTTGGAAAACATCGCTGCAGCCGCCCACCTCTGTTTTAAAAGCCACCTCTTCAAACGACGGCACCATCTGCCCGCGGGCAAAAAAGCCGAGATCATGCCCGCCGTCCTGGCAGTGGGAATATTCGCCCGCCAGCGCGTCGAAATCCTCGCCGGCCCTCAGACGTTCACGCACATTCAAAAGATCGGCATAGACCTTTTCCATGGGAGCCTCCGGCGACGGATGCTGAACGATATGGGCCGCGTGCACCGTTTCCGGCACCAGGAACTCGTCTCCGTGCTCTTCATAATAGGCCCGCGAATCCGCCTCGCCCGGACGAGCCGCTGAGGCGCAGATCTGGTCGAAATATTTTTCCAATCGCACGCCGTCTTCGATGTCCGCCTTGATCTTGGCCTCATCCTCCGGCGCCAGCTCGAAGCGCTTCTGAAACTCCTCTTCGCCGCCGTGCTGGGTTTTGAGCGCAATAAAGCGCGCCTCGATCTCCTCGGAGCGAACGTGTTCGATCTCCGTCCGGGCCTGCTGCATCAGCAGGACGCGCTCGACGGCGTTTTCGCGGGCATCGGATTCAATCTTGGCCTGCTTTTCCTCCATTTCCTCATGCGACATTTCGCGGGCATAACGCTCGCGCAGCATTTGCAGCTCCTGCTCGATCAGGCCGTCGCCGACCTCCTCGCCGTTCACCAAGATGGGGTCTTTTTTCTCTTCGCTCATAGTTTTATCTTCCACAGCACTTTTTAAATTTTTTCCCGCTGCCGCACGGGCACAGGGCGTTGCGCCCGGCCGGACCGGCCGTTGGCGCCGGCGGGGCCGGAGCCTCGCCGTCCTTCATTATGTCCGCCGCCGGCCGTCCATTTTGGACAAGCGACGCCATATTACGCATAACCGGATCAATGTGCGCGAAAAACTTTTTATAACCTGCGCACAGATAGTTCAACCCCGGTTCGCCGTCGGGCGTGTTGACGAAGCGATGCTTGGGGCATCCGCCGTTGCAGGCAAACAAAAACTCGCACTCCCGGCAATATTTCGGAAGCGCGTCCCACTTGTCGTTGCCGAATTTAACCTGCTCCTTGGAATAGATCATCTCCTCCAGCGACTTTTCCATAATGTTGCCGAGGAAATACGAAGGGTACACATAATGGTCGCACGAATAGACGCTGCCGTCGTGCTCCATCGCCACCGCCTGCCCGCAACGCTTCGAAAACGTGCATAGCCCCGGCTCCATACCGCACCACGCACTGAGCTCCACATCAAAAATATTCACAAAAACGCGCCCGACATCGGCTTTGACCCATTCATCGAACACCTTCGTCAAAAACGTGCCGAAGCCTTCCGAAGAAACCGCCCACGGCATCATGGCGTCCGGATTGTCGTCCGCGCGCAGATCCGGCGGCACGGCGAGGTCGAGCCCCATGGCATGCGCCGCGCGGTCGCCCGCCCGCTCGACAATCGGGATAAACTGCATGAACGTAACGCCCTGCTGCTTCAAGAAATTGTAGATCTCAACCGCTTCATCGGGGCTTTGGCGCGTCACACAGGTGAGCGTATTAAATTCCACGCGCCACTTCTTCAACAGCTCCATGGCGTTGAAAACCCGTTCGAACGACCCCACCCCGCCCTTATCGACCCTGTAGCGGTTATGGATGTGTTCCGGCCCATCGATGCTCAGGCCCACCAAAAACTTTTCGCGGGCAAAAAACTCGCACCATTTGTCGTCGAGGTTGGTGCCGTTGGTCTGGAATGAATTCTGAACCGGGCGCCCGCCAGCATACTGGCGCTGAACGGCAACCACCTTGCGGAAAAAATCGAGCCCCATCAGGGTTGGTTCGCCGCCCTGCCAGGCAAAGCTGATTTCGGGGGTGTTCTGGCTTTGGGTGTATTTGCGGATGTACGCCTCCAGCACATCGTCGCTCATCTTGTACTCCTCGCCCGCAGGGAACAGCTTTTCCTTTTCGAGGTAATAGCAGTATTTGCAGTCGAGGTTGCACAATGGCCCGATCGGCTTAGTCATCACGTGGAACGTGCGGGGTCCGGGCGCTGCGTTAGAATGGGAGGCGTTGCTCATAAATATAACCTGCGTGAGAAGTGACGATTGAGTCGTGAAAAAGCATCAAACTTCACAGCTCACGCCTTCCGATAGGCTTGCCTAAGAACAAAGTCCATCAGCACCAGCGCAGTCATGGTTTCGACGATCGGCACGGCACGCGGCACAACGCACGGGTCGTGGCGGCCCTTGGCCTCAAGCACGGTGGATTCGCCCTCGAACGTGGAGGTCTGTTGCGCCATCCCGATCGTGGCCGGGGGCTTAAACGCAATGCGGAACACCAGCGGTTCGCCGTTGGAAATCCCGCCCTGCACGCCGCCGCTAAAGTTGGTGGAGGTGCCCAAACGTCCATCGGCCTTCATTTCAAAAGGATCGTTGTGCTGCGAGCCAAACATGCGCGCACCGGCAAAGCCGGAGCCGAGTTCGAAGCCCTTCGTAGCGGGAATCGAAAGCATCGCCTGCCCGAGCTTGGCTTCCATGCGCTCGAAAACCGGCTCGCCGAGGCCCACCGGAATATTTTCAGCCACGCAGGTCAAAATCCCGCCAACGGAATCCTTGCGGTCGCGCGTCGCGGTCACGAGCTCGATCATCTTGGCCGCCGCGGCTTCGTCGGGGCAACGGATAATGTTGGCGTCAATCTGCTCGCGCGTCAGGCCTTCGCTGGTCATATCGCGCGCGTCAAATTCGCCCACGGAGCTGACCCATGAAGTGATTTTGGTTCCAAACTGTTCAAAAAGCCATTTCTCGGCAATGGCGCCTGCTGCCACGCGCCCGATGGTTTCGCGGGCGCTGGAGCGGCCGCCGCCGCTGGCGGCGCGGTTGCCGTACTTCATCTGATACGTAAAGTCGGCGTGCGACGGGCGCGGCACATTGCTCATTTCGCCGTAGTCGCCGGGGCGCTGGTCCTTGTTGTTGACCATCAGGCCGATCGGCGTTCCGAGCGTCTTGCCGTTCTCGACGCCGGAAAGGATGATCACCCGGTCGGCTTCGTCGCGCGGGGTGGTCATATCGCTTTGGCCGGGACGGCGGCGCGTCAGCTGGGGCTGGATGTCGTCTTCGCTCAACTGGAGGTTGGCGGGGCATCCGTCTACGATGGCGCCAACCGCCTTTCCGTGCGATTCACCGAACGTTGATACTTTGTAAAGGGTTCCTATCGTACTCGACATGTTGATTCCTTGCTTTTCTCGGCTTCCAGCACCGGAAACCCCTAATCTTTTCCCTAATCGGTTCAAAGCGCTTGTTTATACCACCAACCCCTGCGAATTTGGACGAAAATCGCACGAAAACTTCCCCTATGCCGAGAGCAAGAAACCGCCCATGACTGATGCGCCCGGCCAGTTAAAACTCTGCGAATAAAAGGAATGGGATTTTTTGCGGAACATTTCCGCGGCATTTCTTTTTAGGGGTATCCCCTTCGCTGAACTCGGTACTACATCTTGTGTTTCGGCTTTCTCCCTCTAACCGAAAGAGCGATTTCATTATATCCTGTATGCTCCACTACGACGGCATTCTGCAATAGGCGCAAGAACAGCAAGCCACGGGATCGTGACATACGACGATTGAAGCGAAAGGTGTATTCGTCGAGATAGCAGCCCTGATGCTCATGGCTGACAGCTCCTTGATGCGTTCCGCCCAGCCATCGTTTGATCAAGCTTGCTTCCCGGTGACACAAGGGCAACAAATTATCTCCAACATCGGCAGTCTTACGAATCACTTTGTGTCCATATCCCAAACCCTTCACTCCGTTATAGCCCGCCCAGCCATCTGTTTTAATCAATGTCCCCGGCTCGACGGTTTCCTTTATCGCCGCCTCAAGGCTATCTGACGATGCGTCCTCTATTCGCCGAAGACGGATCCGCCCGGCAGCCTTTTCCTTCTCCTGCGCAATGATCAGAACCAATGCCTTGCCTTCTGCCCCACGTCCTCTTTTGCCTGGCTTTGCCCCGCCAATGAAGGTTTCATCCACCTGCACGGTTCCCGTCATCAAACTCGCCCGCGACGGGCCACAGACCGACTGCTGGCAGGCGTTGTTTAAAAACACCGTGCCACGTGCCGCAAGCCGATCCATATTCGGTGTCTTTATATCCTTATCGCCATAACATCCCAGTATCGGTTTTAAGTCATCCACCGGCGATGAACAAGATGTTCTGTTTTTTCTCTGCAACCACACTGAATGCCGCCGCGCACATCAACAGAATCAAACGCTTCATTTGTTTCCCCTATTCCGTCCAGTGTAGTTTCGGCCACCGCTCGCCCCCCCCCTTTAAACAATGGCACAATGCTGAAGCAGTCTTCCGGCGCGAGTCCATCGAGATTCGCTGACAAGAATACGCAACAAGCGGTGAGTTACGTCCCTTAAGAAAACTCGAGAGCTTTCATATGTAGCCGATCAGAATACATTGCTCAGGATCTGTGGGTTTATACTCGTTAACGATTCTTTCCCGTTGCTGGCACATAACTTTGAATCGCTGCCGAGGCCAACATCAAAACGAACCGTCCCGTTTTAATAGAACGACTACTTCCGTGCGCCTTGATTGTGTGAATTCTGTTGTTTTCTGGTTACCCATTGTTTCTTGCTACCAGTTTTTCCACTTCACTTTCAATTCTTTCAGTTCAAACTCGCTCGCTCAACTTGCGTTTTCCCGTCGATTTCGGGTGCGACACCAATCCGCACCCATCACATGAAGCTGAACAATCTTAAAGTCTAATTCCCGAAGCTCTCCATAAAAATTAACGGAGAACCATTATTTTACTCAAATTGTGTTTAAAACCAGTCATGTCTGATCATAACTCATGACCAACACAGCATATTCATCCGTTAAATGATAATTCGTCTGAGACAACGCTGGCGCCATACTCAGTTCCGGATCAACCAGCTCGATATGGTTGTAATTGTATCGTCCGCAGAAGATCGTCCATTCAGCAGACTCGCCCCACGTTGCACCCAAAGCCGTCAACTGTTCCACAGGAACAAACATCCCCGCACGCCAACTTGATTCACTCTGATCGGCAGACACTTCCAAGCCATTAAATGAATGGTCGCGCAGGAAGTTTTCAAGATCCATGCCCTCACGCTTACGCGGAAAAAACAATGTGGATTTCTTTCCAATGGGCGTTGCGTACATTTCCCAGTAATAATCGTCGCAAAGCGGTTTTACAAACAGCTCGAAAACATCACCGGATTCGAAGTGAAGCTGCTCATCGCGAGGGTCATTTGCTATCTGAAAAGAATCCTCCAGATCCGCCCGGACATATAGACCCCGCTCATTCCATGCAAAACGGACGTTACCCCCCTCGAGCGGCATGCCTCCCTGATCGGTGCTGTTTACAAACCGATAGGAAGGCGCTCTTTCCCAGAGCTCGTCTCCAGGAAAATTAGTCGTGTAAACCGCTGAGAATGCAATACGCCCTTCCATGCTAAACATCCCTCTGCCATTCCGGCTTTCCGTTATCGATAATCGGTGTTGGGATCTTTCCCCGCTCCGGATTCAGGCACTGCACATCGCCATAGCCCAAATCATCGCAAAGAACAAAAACAATGTTCGGAGCTGCCGCTTCTGCAAAGAGCGAACCGGCAACAACGAATACGCCCAAACCCAACAATGCTTTCATGTCCATTTTTTCTTTCCCCTTGATGCCACTACATTAAATCAGAATAGATGCCCTTAATATCCAGTGGATCATCCAGTTCTTCCTGCAACTCAAGAAATGAACGGAACAGTTTTTTCTTCAGTGTGGCATACTCGAACTTTCCAGCCAGATCCGTAAGTTCCTGCGGATCCTTTTCCAGATTGTACAGCAATACGGTTCCGGATTTCGGATACAGAATCAGCTTATAGCCGTCCTCGACAATCATGCGCTGCCGGTGCATATAACTGCCGTAGACTCGGGAATAGTTGCCCTCACGCTCACCGCGCAGCACCGGCAACAGACTCTTAAAATATACATACTTCGGCACAGGAGCACCGGCGAGCTCCAGCGATGTCGGCATTACATCCTGCAAATAAACATTGCCGTCAACCGTGTTGTTTGCCGGAACGCCCGGGCCCACCAACAGCAGTGGCGGACGCATACTGTGCTCGAACATACTTTGCTTTCCCATCAAACCATGCTTGCCGACGGCAAGACCGTGGTCCGCTGTGAAAAAGATATAGGTGTTATCCCATTCCCCAGAAGCCTCCAGTGCGTCGAGCATACGACCGATCTGCTCATCCATATGCGAGATCAAGGCATAATACTCCTGAATATTCACCTTCACGGAATATTCAGTACGAGGGAACGGCGCGAGCATCTCATCGCGCAGGTTTTTGGGACAGCCCATCGGATCCAGGCACGGATTTTCAGGCAGGAAAGATTCCGGCAGCTTGATTTTATCCACAGGATACATATCCACAAAGCGTTGCGGAGCTTGTCGCGGATCATGAGGCGCATTGAATGCCAGATACATGAAGAAAGGCTTATCACTTTCTTTAGCCTGATCGATAAAGGCTTCCGCATCGTTCGCAAGCACCTCACTCCAATGCGTTCCGCCTTGCCAGTACCCGTTCAGTGTTTCATCCGAAGGAGACCAGACATCGGCCACTCCCGGTTCATACTTGCGTTTGTAGACATCCTGCGTTGTTCTGGGCATTCCACCGCGCACATTTTGCGTCGTGTCAAATACCTGCTCTGGCTTCACGTGCTGAACGTGCCATTTGCCGGACATATAGGTTTCGTACCCGGCTGCCTTCATCTGTTGAGACCACAATTCACCCTGTTGGAAAGCATCGGTCATTACGGCTTCCCCTATCATATTGAAATTCATCTTTTCCCGATCCAACACCTTACCCTTCAATGGAAATTTAAAGTCCGGATCAATTCGTGGATCGCCATACATGCACCCGGCATGCCACACACTGCGCCCCGTATTGAGCATGGCACGGCTTGCCACACAGACCGCAGCTCCCCACGCCCCCATATTGTAAGTGTTGGAAAAACTCGTGCCCCGCTCTACCAAACGGTCCAGGCTGGGAGTTTGAATTTCTGGATTGCCCAATGCATGGATCGTGTCATAGCACTGGTCGTCCGCTAAAATAAACAGAATGTTGGGCTTCTCTGCTGAAGACTCGGCATGGGCTCCGAAAAGCCCGACCGTTGCGACTACGGCACTTAATACATAATTTTTCATGTTTTTCATAACGATCTCTTCGATGCTCAATTTATTTCAAGGATGCAGCCTGCAGCTCGTTTTCCCACGCAGGTGCATCATAATATTCACGGACACGGTAGTATTCGGCCGTCATTTTTTTCTGCACGTTAGCGTATTCTGGATTGTCAAATAAATTTTTCATTTCGCAAGGATCCGCCTCGAGGTCGAACAGGTTCCACTCATCCGTGGCAGGGAAATGGATCAACTTGTGCTGTTTTGTACGTACACCAAAGTGAACAGGAACGTTGTGTTCACCCACTTCATAGTAGGCGTAATAAACCGACTTGCGCCAATCACTGACCTCACCCTTAAATACCGGCAGCAAAGACATTCCCTGCACATCAGATGGAACCGTGATGCCAGCGGCCTCCGCAAAAGTCGGGGCATAGTCAATATTCTGAATCAATTCCTGCGGTCGTGACCCCGGCTTGATCACACCCGGCCAGGAAATAAGGAAGGGCATCTTAAACGATTCTTCGAACATCCATCGCTTGTCGAACCAGCCATGCTCACCGAGATAGAATCCTTGATCGGACGAATAGATGACAATCGTATTTTCGGCCAGTCCGTTTTCTTCTAGATAGTCGAGCATCCGTCCAATGTTTTCATCCACGCTTTTAACTGTGGAAAGATAGTTTTTGATATAGCGCTGGTACTTCCAGCAAAGCACATCCTGTTTGCTCATTTTCCCTTTGTTAAACTCGGCTAAAAACTTTTTATTCAACGGCCCAAAATAGGCGTCCCATGCGGTTTTCTGCTCATCGGTCATACGGTTGTATTCGATGGCGGGATGCTGATCCGGTCCGGGTAGAGTCACTCCAGTATGCTCGTCCTTCCGCAGTTTTAAGTCATACATCCAGTGCATATGCTGGCCGATTTCCATTTCGTTGCCCGGCAGAGTTCTACTGCGGGTGGCATAGTCGTCGAATAGGTTATCCGGTTCCGGGATCGTAATCCCGTCGAACGCACCGAGGTGACGAAGAGCGGGTGAAAACGTACGATGTGGCGCCTTGTGCTGGCACATCAGAAAAAAAGGTTTGTTCTTATCGCGCGAGTCCAGCCAGTCGATCGCTTTGTCTGTTGTGACATCCGTGGCATATCCCATGGCCTGTTCTGTCGACCCGTCCATCTGCAGGAAAATCGGATTATAGTATTGGCCCTGGCCGGGGTAGACTTCCCAGTGGTCAAAGCCTACCGGCGTGGACTTAAGGTGCCATTTTCCGATAACGGCCGTTGCATATCCCGCATTGTTCAGCGCACTGGCAACCGTCCATTGCGTGCCATCAAACGGATTTCCGCTATTATACAGGAATCCGTTTTTGTGGCTGTGCTTACCGGTCAGAATACAGGCCCGTGATGGCCCGCAAATCGAATTAGCCACAAAGGAGTTTTCAAAAACCGCGCCCGAGGTTGCCAGCCGATCAATGTTGGGTGTCGGCGCAACTTCTGCCAAGGGACCACCATAGGCCGAAATCGCATTCAGCGCGTGATCATCTGAAAAGAGGAACAGAATGTTTGGGCGCTCGGCCGCCTCTGTCGCAAGGAACCCAAGTGTCGAAAGCAATAATGCAATTGTAATACGTTTCATTCTTATTCTCCGAGATTTCGATAATTCACGCCGGCGGCATCGAAGCGCATCTGTTGCACCTTCATGCGTTTGAGGAAGGATTCGTAATCTTTCTGCTCCTTCGGCAACCAGACCACTTCAGCCAAAGCACAGGCGCGCGGGAAAGCCATGTATTCGACCTGCTTCAAACTTTTCATGTATTCCGACCAAAGCTGCGCCTGGGAACCAAGAATGTGCCCTGCTTCTTCTTTGCTCAACTCCTCCAGAACCGGTTCGAAACCGTAGACCTTTTCCAGCGGAAGATGGCCGCCGATCGCCATAGGCTCATTCACCGTATCGTCTGTCTGATAGAAATCAAAATAGAGGTAGATCGTGGGAGCCACAACAATGTCATGCCCCTCCCTTATGGCCTTAATGATCGACTCCCGGACTTCCGTCTGGTGCGGCTTCCCGCGCCACCACGTAATCGCAGCATTTTCTGCCAACCCGCCTTCGGCAATTTCGTCCCAGCCGATCAAACGGCGCTTATTGGCAACCAGGAAATCGTCGATCTGTTTGATGAACCAGCTCTGCATTTCATGCATATCCTTCAGGCCGCGCTCTTTTAAGAGTTGCTGAACGCGCTCGCTGTTTTCCCACTGGGTCTTCTTCGCCTCATCACCGCCAACGTGAATAAACTCGGACGGAAAGAGCTCCATGACTTCCGTTAGCACATCCTTGCAAAACTGGACGGTCGATTCCTCGGGATTGAGAATGATTTCACTGACCCCCCACCGGGTCATCACGTCCGTCGGCACAGTCGTGCATCCGAGTTCCGGGTAGGCCGCAATCGCCGCCTGCATGTGGCCAGGCATATCGATTTCAGGAACAATCGTGATGTGGCGTTCAGCTGCATAAGCCACCACCTCGCGGATGTCATCCTGCGTATAATAACCGCCATGGGGCTTTCCATCGTATGTGAAAGGCTGGCCATTGCGTTTTCCCAGAAGGCCATGCCCGGCCAGCGTTTCTTTGCGCCAAGCCCCTACCTCGGTAAGCTTGGGATATTTTTTAATTTCGATGCGCCAACCCTGATCATCGGTCAGATGCCAGTGAAAGGTATTGAGCTTGAGCGAAGCCATGGAGTCGAGGAATTTCATCACGTCTTCTTTCGGCATGAAATGGCGGGAAACATCCAAATGCATCCCACGCCATCCCAACCTTGGAACATCGCGAATTTCAACCGTTTGAATTTTCCAATCGTTGGAAACGGTATCCTTCGAAAAAATTGCAGGGGGAAGCAGTTGTCGAAAGGTTTGCGCTCCATAGAACAAGCCGTCAGGACGGCCTGCTGAAATAATCACACTGTCTTCAACACTCAAGGTATAGCCCTCGTTTCCAAGGTCTGGATTTTCAAAGGTTTGGAAAACAACACTGCCCATGCATGCGGGTTTGACCGGAAGATCAAAACCAGTTGCAGGGCGCAACTGAGCCGCCAGCATTTCCGCGCTGCTCTTTGCCGCGTCGTCGGCGTAGGCGATAACTGCGTCAGATTTAAGTTCGAAGATTTTGCCCGTTTCCTTTAACTCCAACGGCTGCGGGATAATTGATGGTACGGCGAATGCGGTCGAAGCCGCCAGACACGTAGAGAGTATAATTTTTTTCATCACAAAGATTCCTAAGATTTATGAGTATGTAACTTTCCCCAGACGGAGAAGAGGAAGAATGCAGACGCGGCAGCCACACCACCGAGAATGATGCCGCGCATCATTTCGCCATAGACAAAGCTCCCTATACAAAAGAGCGAGCAGTAAACAAAGGCACAGCCGATGAACACGCAGAGAATTTCCAACGGAACTTCCCACGACTTTCCGTGCTCTTCACCGTCGATCATGTCGCCTTCGGCCTCGGCCGTGGCGATCAGTTTTTTCCAGCCGGGCCCGCCGGGCTGACAAATGCGGTAGAAGTGGCGCAACGTTTCCTGCGACTCGGGTTTGGTCACAAACGTCCCCAGAATCCAAGCAATGGTGGTTCCAATCACGGCAATCAGGAATTTAACACTGTTTCCAGAAAGCGTGAACGTGTCGCTGATTTGTATGTCCAGCAGCGCTTCGCGCTCGCCGTTGAAGGCAAACGTAAGCACCAGCGCGACGATGGTGGTGAAGACCATCGCGAAAATTTCGCTATAGGCATTGATACGCCACCAGAACCAGCGCAGCAGATAGATGGCACCGGAACCCGCACCGGAGAGCAGCAACAGATTAAACGCCTGCGTGGCATTCGTAAGCGCAAGGGAAAGCGCGCCCGCCAGCACCATCAGAGCAACCGTGCAGATGCGGCCCATGCGAACCATTTCTTTCTCGCTGGCATCCTTTTTAAGGAAGCGTTTGTAGAAATCATTCACGGCATACGATGAACCCCAGTTGAGGTGCGTGCCAATGGTCGACATATAGGCCGCGATGATCGACGCAATCACGAGACCGAGGAATCCGGGACTCAACTTGGAGATCATGGCCGGATAAGCGATGTCATTGCCGATAATGCTTTGATCGACGTGAGGGAAGGCACTCTGGATATCGGAGACCTCGGGAAAGACCACGAGCGACGCGAGCGCGACGATAATCCACGGCCACGGGCGCAGGGCATAGTGCGCAAAGTTGAAGAAAAGGGTCGCGCCGACGGCGTTCTTTTCATCCTTGGCCGCGAGCATGCGCTGAGCAATATAACCGCCACCGCCCGGCTCGGCACCGGGATACCACGCCGCCCACCACTGAACCGCCAACGGCATCAGCAGCATCGGAACCCACATGTTCGGGTCGTTGAAGTCGGGAAAAATATTAAGCTTGTCGACCACGTTGACATGGGAAAGCAGTCCGGCCAAACCGAAGTCATTTGCGCTCTCCACCACGCCGGCATTGAAGGAGGCAATACCCGCTTCCTTAACGGAGTGGATGGCCGCCCAGATCGCACCGAACATGGCGATGGAATACTGGAAAAAGTCGGCCCAGATACAGCCCTTGATGCCGCCAAGCGTGGCGTAGATCACCACACCGATTGATCCAAATATTATGCACTGAACCTTACTCAACCCAAACAGCAACTCGCCGTATTTAATAATTGCGAGCGTGACGGTAGCCATGATGAGTACATTGAAAAACACGCCGAGATAGATCGCGCGGAAGCCGCGCAGAAACGAAGCGGGCTTGCCACCGTAGCGGAGTTCGTAGAACCCGAGGTCGGTCATCACGCCGGAACGCCGCCAGAGCTTGGCATAGATGAATACCGTCACCATCCCGGTGATCAAAAACGCCCACCAATACCAGTTCTTAGCCACGCCGCCTTCACGCACCAGCCCGCAGACCAGATTTGGGGTGTCGGCCGAAAAGGTGCAGGCCACCATGGAAACGCCCAGCAGCCACCACGGCATTCCTCGCCCCCCCAAAAAGAAATCAGCCGAACTTTTACCCGCCTGCCGCGACTGCCACAAACCGATACCAATTACGACGACAAAGAAAACCCCGATAATCGACCAGTCCAACCCAGTCATCGGCACACCGATTGTATTGCTCACACCCTTCAAAATTACCTCCTGTAAAATTCATTGCTTGTATGAATTAGATAATCTCGCGGATCCCGATTTCTATACACTGATTGTATCTTTTCCGCTTTTCGATCTCTGGCGCCAATGGCACCTCAGCACGACCCACCCGCCCTCTATTGATGAGCAGTTGAAAAAAGGCGGCTCTCTGCCTGTAGTTTCGCAACGACGCCCCAGACCACCAGCACAACGATGCATGACCTCAGGTCTATCAACTTATGCCTCAGGCTAGTCGTCGAGATAGACTCCCAGACACCGTCCCCAGAATACCCCATCGCTCAATACGACTGCTCATCGGAAAAGATGAAAAATGTATTAGCGCATAAAATCACATCTTCCTCTGTGGATCGTTCAGGCTTTCCAGAAATTCCTTTTCTGATTGCCCGCCTTTCTTCCAGTCGTTCATTTCCTCGACTCGTTCGGCGTAGGAGGCCGGCCCGAATTCTTTGAGATACAGTTGATGGAACGGTTCATTTTTCAACTCTTGCGAGGGAAGCGGATGGGCATCGTTTATCATGTAAGTGGTCGCATCTGCCCAAAATTGGTCATACTCCTTTTGAAGCATCGCGACGACCTCCGGATAGTGGGCTGCAATATTCTTTGTTTCACCCAGATCCTCTCGCATATCATACAGCTCACGATGATCGTACAGTTTGAATTTCCCATTCTGAATCGACACATTCTTATATTGGCTCTGGCCCCGCGCACCGTTTTCCCAACGTCCCCGGTGACCAATAATCAGACGCTGGTCCCACCCCTCATCGGCTTCTCCGCACAACACCGGCAACAGACTGCGCCCGTCCCATGGGTTTGTTCCCGGAGGGGCGACTTTGGCTCCCGCCAGGTCGGCCAGCGTTTCAAACCAGTCGATATGCCCACAGAGTTCCCCGCGGTCTACATTTCCCGGAAGATGCTTCGGCCAGGAAACGAGACAGGGCACCCAAAGCCCCCCTTCATACGAGCTGCCTTTGCCACCCTTCAATTTGGTTCCATGAACGGTTTGATGACTGCGGCCATTATCGGTATAGAAAACAAGCAGGGTGTCTTCCCTTAACCCATTATCATCCAGAAACTGAATAATCTTCCCAACATTGTCATCAATATTGGCCTGCATTTTTTCATAACTTGTTGCTTTCGACCCGAACCGATCCTCATAGCCAAGCGGTGGAATATGCGGGCTATGCGGTGCGTTGGGAACGATATAGGCGAAAAACGGTTTCCCGGATTCCTTGTTCTGCTTGATCCATTCGATAGCTTTATCAAAAAAAATGTCGGAGCAATAACCTTTGGTTTGAATGGGCGTCTCATTATGAAGCACGATAGGGTCATGATAGGTATTGGCTGGAAAATCCGCACTATTTGGCCACGATTGACCGATCCCTCCGGCCCCATGCTGCCAGACTTCGTCGAAACCTCTTTGATACGGACGATAAGGTTTTTCGTCGCCAAGATGCCACTTCCCGAACATAGCCGTTGTATATCCGTTATCTCTAAGCATCTGGGGAAGAGTCAACAGCTCTAGATTCATTCGATCCCTTCCGTAGATCGTATGCGTGACTCCGGCATAAAATTCGTGGCGGCCCGTCATCAGGGATGCCCGGCTTGGAGCACAGGTCGGAGAAACATGGAAGCGGTTGAGACGCAGGGACTGATCATACAGTTTGTCCAGATGGGGCGACAGCGCACCACCGCCATAACGGCCAACAGTATCAAAACTGTTATCATCGGTAATGACAAAGACCATGTTTGGACGAGTTCCTTGCAGATCATCCGGTTTGAGAGCTTCCGCCTTCACTTGAAATCCTGCCAACCATGCGGTCGCCAGCGCAGTTAACCATACTTTATTCATAGCTTATCTTCCTTACTTTATTCATTGATCATCTTCAATCTCACAGGGCGTGGAGAGTAAAGGATGACTCGACCTTCAGCCGCAGAAATTGATTGGGTTCCTCCATGAGGATTCGATTCGCGACCGCATCGACACCCATCAAACCATCCTCCACATATTGTTAAATCCAAACCAAAAACTCTTCGCCTCATCGAACAGCGAACTGTCTATACTATTCGTAATCAGCGGACAGGGAGTTTCTATACACGGAATCGCCACGATCGTTCTTTTAACCCTTCTGGTCGGAAAACCATTTCCTACTGCGCGAAGACAAGCGCTTCTACCTGACTCCCTAGGGTAAGCCTTGTGTCTTAACAGCCTCAATGGCCGCAACGGTTGCCACCGCCAACAGAACCCCACAGAACCTTCTCATCCGCATCGTGAAAAAAACTCCAGTTGAACAAAGAGCCCCCAGGCATCCGAAAAATACCTGGAAGGCCACCGCGATATTCAGAACACCTTGAAACCGATTATCTTTTTTCCATCCAGACCAGTTGTTCCCACCATTTGGGGCCATCATTCTTCTGTGGTGCGCCCGGCGTACTGCGCCCGTCTTCGACAATTTTTGTCAGCATCTTCGCCATGAGCTCAACCCTCTCTGGATGAGTCTTATACAGGTTCTTCTTTTCCGCCGGATCAGCACTCAAATCGTGAAGTTCATAGTTGCCGCCGCGATTGTACTTGAGTTTCCACGGACCATCCCGGAAGCCGAACTGTCCGGAATAATCGTGATGTACCATGCTCGTTCTTGAGTATCCGCCCGACCGCCCCTTGAGCAGCGGGACCATGCTGAAGCTGTCCTCTGCTTCGGTATCCGCAAGAGGCTTACCCACCAGTTCGGCGCAGGTGGCATAGAAATCATTCAAATTACACGGCACATCACAGGCGGTGCCCGGCGTGATGGCGGCAGGCCACTGAACGATGAACGGAACCCGATGCCCGCCCTCATGCAGATCGCCCTTGCGCCCCCGGTAAATACCACTTGGATGATGGTCAAACTGCTCTTCCTTTTCTAAAGAGAACGATACTCTGGAAGCCCCGTTGTCAGCAGAGAATATGAGTAATGTGTTTTCAAGCAATCCGGTTTTTTCGAGCGCCATCACGATCTGCCCGACCGTCCAGTCTGCTTCCTGAACAAAATCGCCGTAGATTCCGCATTGGCTGGTGCCCTTGAATTCTTCGCGCGGCACAACCGGCGTATGCGGAGAGTTGAGCGGCAAATATAGAAAGAAGGGAACGCCTTCCTGCTGTGCCTCAATATAGGCCACGGCCTTTTCAGAGAAGTGCTGCAGCACTTTCTCAGGGCGGAAGCCCGGCACCTGCAACCCGCCACGCATCATAAGCTGCAAAGTATCATTCTTTTTGCGCCCCTGTCTCGGGCGCAGCTCCGTGGGGACCACCGTTACACGATCACCATTAAGGAACGTGTAAGGAGGAAAGTCGAGCGACGCATTAATTCCATAATATGTATCAAACCCGCAATCCAGCGGACCACCGGTAAACGGCTGAGTGAAATCAATCTTGTCATCCATTTTAGGCGGGGTCCAATCCGTAATCGGGGAACCATCTTTTGTTTTCCAGTTCAGCCCGAGGTGCCACTTGCCAATCATGGCCGTTTTGTAACCTTTGCTTTTCAGTATGTCGGCCACTATGGAGCGATCCGGAGCAATGACCGCCTTTCCATATCCGTTGACCACCATGCCCTTGAGTTCGCTGCGCCAGTTATAACGGCCGGTTAGCAGGCCGTAGCGCGTAGGCGTACAGACGGCCGACGACGTATGCGCATCGGTAAACTTCATACCGCCCCGGATCATCGCATCCAGATGCGGCGTTGCAAGTTTAGCCTGAGCATTGAGGCCCGACACATCACCCACACCCATATCATCAGCCAGGATGAATATAATATTGGGGCGGCCTTCAGGGGGCTTCGCTTCGCGGTGACCATCGGCAACCGACATCACGGCAGAGGCTGCAATTGTACTCAAGATCTGTATATTTATTTTCTTCATTGTATTTCCTTTATGATCACCCGCTTAAACATACGGACGCAAGCGGGCACCTGAAATTCAGGCGCCCGTGTTTCTCACCCAATGATTGGTTGATTAAAGTCCGGCGGCCCCAACTCGCAACCGAAGAAACTGCTGGACCTTTGCATCAATTGAAATTCGGTTGGTGACGGAATTGAACCCGGCAGCACCAAAATTGAAGTTTGTGCCGATGACTTCATAGACCACACCGACCCAGCCCGGCGCGTTTACCAGATCCTCATCACTTTCCAGATAATAAGTCAGCCCCCGGATATCCGCGTCGTATCGTACCGGATGGACATATTCCAGATAGTTGACTCCACCCTCTTCCATGATTGCACTGACGGATGCGACCCCGACATCAGCGGCATCAACCGGATTGCCTCCGAGCGCATACTCCGCCAAATTATCCAATGCATCACCATCTGCATTATCGGTCAGGTTTGTCGCGGCTCCCAGCCCCGGATAATTATCCAGCCAGAGGCTATACCCCGACTCCACCGTAATCTGAGGTTCTTGATTCAAGGTCATGTAGCCAATCGACATGGACTGGTCCGCCGGCCAGCTCCCGGCGGTATTTATGTTCAACTTGAACTGATTATAGTTCACCAAATTCATGCTTGCACCGGAATCATATTGAGTAAAACTGGCATCCGTATCCCATTTCCAGGATGCACGATAGCTTCCGTCATCAAGATCAAACTGAAGCCGCATAACAATCCCCGTCCCATTGCTCTGATAGGGGATTTCATTGATGGTACTGCCCGAGACATAAGTTCCGGGGGCTACCCAGGATGAAACAACCATGCCGTTATAGTTAGAATCAACCCCTAAACCGATCATCATGGATTCACCGTCGGTAAGCGATGACTGAACGGATGCCCTGATAAGATTGCCATGGTTTTCAGCCGTCTGATCCCATTCGCTAATGTAAAGATCGATCGTGTAAACGCCGTTGCTGTAAACATCAGCGAGAGACATTGTCGGCCCCTTGCTCGCGGTCACGTCCCGAAAGAGAACATTTCCTAATCCGTCCGTGGCGGCATCGATACCGGTTAGCGCGGGAAAGCTACCAGGATCATTGCCCGTTTGATCCACCGAACTGAGAGCTGTGGTGGCGACATCGTTCATTTGATACTCGACGATATAAATAGACTCCGGTTGAGTCATAAAGGTCTCAACCATTAGATGGTCAAAAACAGCCTTATCGGTGCTGTTAGACCAGTTATTATAAACGATCTTGATCGAATCGAAACGATCGATGCCCAGACCGGCCAAATCAACGGCGCCGCTACCGGTCGCACCATTGATATCCCAGGCGTACCCGCCTGCGCTATAGTCCAGTTCCACCGATATAACAGTAGATACATTGGTCGACAAAACCGGCTGAGCAGTCTGATTTCCAAGGAAAAGATTTGGTGGCGTCCCCTCTTCACGCAAATATACCTGCCCTCGTAGTGTGTCGCTGGTATCTACATCGAGAAGCCGTATGGTCACAGAATCCGATGAAACAGAATCCATCAGGATCACATCAAGAATCGTTTGTGTAGAAGGATCAACAGAGAAATCGACCGATGAAAGATCGTACGAAAGCTTCACCTTGCTCGTAGCACCGTTCGTCAGAACGATTGGCGTAGAAAGCAAAATCGTATCATTTCCGTTTCCGGAGTTCGGCGCAAAGATGAACGTCCCGTCATCATTTATCTGCGCGATTCCGTTGTGATTCGTGTCAAAGGTCGCCCCGAGGCTGGTTCCATTGGTTGAGAACTGGAACTGTCTGTTGTCATCCATGCCCCAGACTTCAGCATATCCCAGCCCGGCAACAGAAGGAGACGGGTCAATCGCCCAGGAGAGCGCGCCGAGCAGGGAGTTTGTATGGGAAAATTCAACATCCTGCCCGACTTCCCAAATCATCATGCCGCAACCGGCATCCGCGCTAAAGCCATTGATTGATTGCATCGTATTTTGGCCGACATATAAGAGATCTTTTCCCTCGAAATTATACACATCCAGCGCGGGGTCTATGCTGCCGCCGGACAAGGCCACTATTTGAGCATACGGCTTCACCACAGAACGATCCGCGGAACGCCCGAAGAACGGCACGCCCGGGCAGACTTTCGTGGCACTGTATCCCTGCCCGCCTGCTGATTCGGATTGGGCATAAAGGTCGAAACGTTCCTGAAAGCTTGAAAGGGTATTCCCATAACTCATCACATAGACCGCGTCGGTGTAGGGGCGACAGCGCCGGACGGCTTCAAGAGCGTAGGTCGCACCGGCATAGCCGGTCCATGCGGCAGTCAGCTCGATACCATGCGGTGAAAGTTCCTGTTCAAGTGCGGCAAAAAGTTGCTCTGCACGGTCCGGATCCTCAGATGTGTTCGGGTGCTCCCAATCGATATCTATTCCGTCAAGGCCGTAAGCAAGAGCCATGTCGCGCACATAAGCCGCAAAGGTGTCGATCATGCCGTTTATTGCCAGCCCCTGGAACTCGGCATAGATATCGCCGCCCCCAATGCAGACGCTGGCCTTAACACCACGGCTCGCACAGGCGGCAACGATCTGCTCAATATCGGTCGAGGTCAGCCCCGCCGCGCCAGTTGCTGATTCGTATGTCGTTACGCCGCCGACTTCGCTGAAGACCTTGAAGGTTCCCGTTAGCGGATCAGGTATGACGTTGAAAGCGATCACGTGCGTCAGGGAGTCTAATTGATCGGGAATCAATGACCGGTAGTGCGGAAGATAGCCGACGATCCGCGGCGAGTCGGGCGGGGAAGAGTACATTCTGAAATGATCCAGCCAGCAATAGCCGGCAACGCCCGTGATTTCAATGGCCAGTTCACTTCCCACATGAGCGGGTTCGACGACATAGTCCAATGCCGCCGTAGGCCAGGTGCCATCACCGACAGTATCCGTGCGCTCACACAGGGTCGTGTAGGTCTCGCCGTTCTTGGCGACGAGCTTGATGGTACGCGTATAGCTGGCGCCACCGCGATAACTGTCATATCGAAGCGTCAGTGTTTCGCCACCCGTCAAAACATGAGAAAGATCCTGCCGGATTACACCCCCGGCCCCGATTGAGAGACATCTGGCACCGTCAGAAGTCGCTGTACTGATCGATGCGGCCGATCCACTCAAGTTCGTCCATGAAGACATAAACGCCTCAAAACTACTGTTCTGAATTTCAACAACAGCAGCACCCGCCGAAAAAAATCCAGCCAGGCAAAGTAAACCCGTCAGCCATCCGAATTTATTCATCATGATCTTATCCCACCGTCAACATTTTGAGAACCCAGGGTTAACTCTTCCTTGGTTCCTTCTACTACACAAAAGGACCTGCTACATGCAGGCCCTTTTGCTTAACCAACATGGCGTTTAGCCTGAATTACAAGAAAGATTCTACCTTCAGCTTCAGGAACTGCTGATCCTTGGCATCAGTAGGAATCCGGTTGGTGACCGAGTCGAATCCAGAAACCTCATAATTGAGATTTGTTCCGACAATTTCGTAGACCGCACTGACCCAGCCCGGTGCCACGATCAGATTCTCATCGCTTTCCAGATAGTAGGTCAGGCCGCGGGCGTCCGCATCGTCCCGAATGGCATGAACATATTCCAAATAGTTCGTTCCACCATCTACCGCAGTTCCGACCACAGAGCCAATTCCGGTATCAGCACCGTCAACCGGATTTCCACCGAGAGCATACTCCGCCAGGTTGTCCAGCATATCCCCATCCGGATTGTCGGTCAGGTTCGTCGCTGTGCCGAGTTCGGAATACGTCGTCAGCCATGCGAGATACATCGCCCCGGGACTTGCCTCCGGGGGGTTCGGATCTGTCACCGTGATATAATCGATTGATGCAGTTTGAGTTCCGTCGCCGGGCCGAAGCTCTATCGCATCGAATTTATCCACAAACCCTGCATTAAACGCCTTGGCATTAACAAATGTTGTAAATGCGGCATCGGTATCGAATTTCCAGGATACCGTGTAGGTCAAATCATCCAGATTAAATTCCGCCTGAATGACAACACCTGTCCCGTCGCTAACCAGCGGAATTTCAGTGGTGTTTCCGAAGTCAAATGCCGGATCTCCACTTTGCCAGGAACGAATTTCACAGTGGCCGTTAACGTTGTCAGCGACATATTCCAAGTATAACGCGTGGCTGGCATCAAAAAGCCCCACCTTTACACCTTTTCCGTCCACTGCTGTGGAGAAATCCCACTCGCTCAAACGCCACTCCGCC
Source organism: Pontiella sulfatireligans (assembly GCF_900890705.1). Lineage (GTDB taxonomy): Bacteria > Verrucomicrobiota > Kiritimatiellia > Kiritimatiellales > Pontiellaceae > Pontiella > Pontiella sulfatireligans. The sequence continues at coordinate 221,866 of NZ_CAAHFH010000002.1, forward strand.
ACAAATACACCATTTGTTCGAACGGAATCAAAAATATGCTTCATCGACTGAACCGCAGCCGTAGCATTCGTAACAAACAGATTCCCCGCGCCATCTGCGGCAGGCCCTGGAACGGTATTGAACTGGCCTAAATAATCATTCCCGGTTTGCGCCAACTCATCGGGAGTCGTACCGATGTTATCGTCCATTTGATAATTGATCACATACGCAGACAACGGATGAGGCCCACTGGAAGCATTTCCAAAAGTCTCAACCTTCAGGCTGTCTAAGACGGCCTGATCGGTGCTGTTTGACCAGGTGTTGTAATAAATCTTCAGCGAATCAAAACGATTGATACCTAACCCGGACAAGTCCACAGCGCCAGTACCGGTTACTCCATTAATATCCCAAGCGTATGAGCCGGCCTCATAGTCCAGCTCGACGGAGATAGACGCAGGTGCGCTGAGCGATAAAGTCGGGGACACATCCTGGTTTCCGAGGAAGAGATTAGGAATCGTCCCGGCTTCCCGCAGATAGACCTGCCCTCGCAGTGTATCGCCGGTGTTCACATCGAGGAGCCTAATGGTCAGGGAATCCGACGAAGCAGAATCCATCAGGATCACATCAAGGGTCGTCCGCGTGGCCGGATCAACAGAGAAATCGACCGATGAAAGATCGTACGAAAGCTTCACCTTGCTCGTAGCACCGTTCGTCAGAACGATTGGCGTAGAAAGCAAAATCGTATCATTTCCGGAAACCGATGTTGGCGAAAAGATAAAGGTTCCGTCATCGTCGATCTGCGTGATGCTGTTGTTATTCGTATCAAAGGTCGAACCAAGACTGGTGCCATTGGTTGAGAGCTGGAACTGACCGTTGTCATCCATGTCCCAGACTTCAGCATACCCGTATTCGGCTTCCGTCTGCACCGACGCGTCCTTCTCAACAGTAATGGAATCGAACACGATGAAATCCCCGGCCCCGAGGAAATTTCTTTGATAGGTACGAATCCGGTCCAGTTTATCAAGTCCAGACAGATCGTTATCAATGGTCATAACCTTATCATCAAAGCCGACGACGGAGAGCGTCAAGGTGCCTGCATCAACATTTAATTTCGCTGTAGCCTGTACATCCGTTTCAGCCAGAGTTGGCAGGTTTATATACTTATTAGCTGTCGCGCCCTCAGTAATGGCTACACCATCGATCTTGCCGGTGAGAATAAATTGCATGATCGTTTTGTTCCAGTTCAACCCGAAATTTAACTGCAAAAAATCTCCGGCATCACCCGAGTTCGCCAGTTGGATGCCAAACGCATTGGCAGTCGCGGGGTCGCCTGACATATCTACACTGTCAATATTCAGAGTGAATTGGGCATACCCCGCGCTCATATCAATGGATTCATTTAGCAGGCTCCAGGCCGACAGATCGGAAGCCGTGCCGCTGGTGATTGGATCAAATTTAAACGTCCCGTCCACCTGTGCAGCGGTCTGAAGGGTGGAATCGAAATCACCCAGCAGAATGCCGTTGTTTGAAGGTTCTTCTCCCGACGTTGCGCTACTAGCATCAAACGTCCACGTATCCACCACCGTCGCAGCGTTTGCGACTTGTGCGGCAAAACTCATAGCCATTGCCGTTGTTGTTGCTATTATCCACGATCTCTTCATCTGTTTCTCCTGTTCGTAGTTTAGAGCGTATCACAGTTTGTTTACGCTATATAATTATAGATAACAGCTGATCATGCGGTTTCTATACAGATGAGTGAAAAAAAGTGAATTTGCAATTTTTGAGCATCCCATTCGTGCATTCGGAACCACACCCCGCACAGCCCGACTCAAGGGATGGATTGGAGGGATTCCTTAGAGGTCTTTAAAGGATTGGAAACCGCTAGGGCCGACGACGCTTGCCGGGGTCCCAGAGTTTGGGAACAGATTAAATGAACCAACGCAATCGGTTCCATATCGTCCATCAGATTAGTTACAGATCCGAGCGCTGGATATTCAAGGAGCCAATCACGATTGGCCCTGCCGGATCCAGCGGGCCCGAATCAAAAACCACATCCGACACTGAAAAAGTTCTTCCGACGCGTATAGAATTTCACTATCCAGACATTATAAGCTCATAAAGAAGCTCAACATTGCAGGTGATCCGTTTAGAGGTAAGTTTCACAAGGGAAAAACCAGGACGCTGAATGCGCGATTTAAAAACATAATTCGAGGATTTATAATATTTCAACCAACGGATTCAGGATATCGCCATTTACTCTTCCTCTTCAGGAAGAGTAAATTTAAAGTTCGTGTTTCTACATTTCATCTAAAAAAGCTATGGGACATCAAATCGAACAAGAAGCAAAACCGCCTCGCCTCGCCTCGCTTGATGCCCTTCGGGGCTTTGATATGTTCTGGATTATTGGGGGCAGCGGCCTGCTGATTGCTCTGCTGGAGGTGCTTCGACTCCCCCATGACTGGATCCTGGAAGTGAAGGCTCAACTGAGGCATGTGAAATGGGAGGGATTTCATTTTCTAGATCTTGTTTTCCCCCTCTTCGTTTTTATGTCCGGAGTTACAATTCCATACTCCATCTTATCCAAAAAAGAAAAAGGGGTTGCGCCGAGGCGGCTTCAATTAAAGATTGTGAAACGAGCGGTTCTTTTAATTATAATCGGGTTGAGTTTCAGTGTTTTTAGATTTAATCCCAGTGCCGTTCGATTTTACACCGTATTGTGGCTTATTGGGATGAGCTACCTCATCGGAGCCAGTCTTTCGCTGCATGTGGAAAGCTGGCAGAAAAAGGTTTTTACGATTATAGGGGTCTTACTGGCTTACCATCTCGTAATGCTTTATCTGCCCTTCCCCGGAAAAGAATCCGGGATCACTCCTGAAAATAATCTCGCGGCCTGGATGGATCGGAGTCTTATCTCCACAAACCTATATCGAAAGGTTTATGACCCCGAAGGCTCAATTCGGGTGATTACAGCAGGAATGCTGTGCCTACTGGGAGCCTTAACCGGGCAACGAATAAAATCCTATCCCAACGCAAAACTACGCTGCGGGCTGGAGCTTTTCGGAGCGGGCCTTGGCTTTCTGTTTTTCGGATGGATCTGGAGCTTTTTCTTCCCCATCATTAAAGACCTGTGGTCACCATCCTTCATTCTCTGGACCGCTGGGTGGTCCCTCCTGCTGCTCTCCATATTCTATACCGTCATCGACGTCTGGAAACAAAAGTGGATGGGCTGGTTTTTCATCCCGATCGGAATGAATTCAATTACGATTTATGTCGGGCAGCACTATGTCAACTTTGGCGATATTCAGCATTATTTCTTCGGAGGACTCGCCAATATCTGCTCTGATGCTGATCTGAAAAAGTTAGTTTTAGCCTTCGGATTAATTGCCATTAAATGGGGCTTTCTATATTGGCTTTTCATAAAAAAACTATTTCTTCGGGTTTAGTTTCCTCTCTAATCCCTGCAACGGCAACCATTCCAAAAACCTGTCATTCCCCGTTATCGCCGGATATTCAATCCGGTCACTGGAAACTGGGATGATCTCGGGGTGTTAACTCCGACAGGTTGCTAGCACTCGTTTCCTTCTATGTGTATAGAATTGCGCTATCCATACATTATAAACTTATAGATGATCTTGGCCGTTGCGGATGATCCGCTTAGGGGTAAGTTTCACAATGGGAAAACAAGGGCGCTGAATGCGCGATTTAAAAACACAATTCGAGGATTTATATTTATGACCCGCATGATCAAACACACAATCTTTCACTTGGCAATATTGCTGAGCATCGTCTCTGTTTCAGCTCAGGAGAATGTTTCGACCCTACCCGTTCGAGGGTGGTGCATTCCTGTTCCACAACCCGCCCAAGTTGATCGTTTTGTTGAATTTATTGATACCGAACTCTCAAAAACGGATCTAAACCTTTTGATTGTCCGCATTAACTACAACTATGAGTTTAAGTCTCATCCCGAACTGGCAGAAAGAAGTGCGCTGAGCAAGGAACAAATTAAAAAGATCCTGAACGCCTGCCGGAGAAACGATATCGAGCTCATGCCCTTGGTGAACCTGCTGGGACATCAATCATGGAAAAAGGACGGCATTCATTCTCTCCTCAAGGTATACCCCGACTTCGAAGAAAACCCGGGGGACAAGATCCACGACGAGAAATTCTATTGCCGTAGTTACTGCCCTCTTCACCCGGAGGTACACAACGTGGTTTTTTCCGTGCTTGACGAAATCGCTGCAGCTTTTGAGTGCTCGGCCATGCATGTGGGAATGGACGAAGTGTTTATTCTTGGAGAGGATGGCTGTAATCGATGCAAAGGCAAAAACACAGCAGAACTCTTTGCAGGTGAAGCAAACCGTATTTACGAGCACCTGAAAGAAAAAAATCTGAACATGTATATGTGGGGCGACCGCCTGCTTGATGGGAAAACAACCGGGTTGGGTGAGTGGGCCGCTTCATTCAACGGCACACACCCCGCCATTGATTTGATTTCAAAAGAAATTATCATCTGCGACTGGCAATACGGACGAACACCTCCCACAGCATCCTACTTTGCCATGAAAGGCTTCAATGTCATCAGTTGCTCACACCACGTCCCCAATGTGGCAACATGGCAAATTGAGGAAATGCTGCGCGCCCGGTCTGCCAAGAGCGGTATCATCTCTCAACGCATGCAGGGCGTCATGCACACCCAATGGGGCCCGTTAAAGTGGTTTCTTGATGGATATGAAGGGAAACCATGCCCTGAGACCACGGCCCAAGCGGTTGAAACCTTCAAGGCTATGTATCAACAGGACACCAACAATTAAGAAATTTGTATACGCATTCAGTTCAAACCAGAAGGAAAACCTATGAAAATCCACTCGATAAACAGATTGTCAATTTCTCTTCTCTGCATCGGCATACTTCATTCTGCTCACGCAAACCCTGGATATGACGACGAGCTCGTGGCGCTGAATAACGAATCAACAAAATCAGTCAGGGAGTCTGCGTGGTACAAGGCATCACAACAGACCCGGGACGCACGGTTGGCATGGTGGACAGATGCCCGATTCGGCTGCATGATGCACTGGGGGGCCTACAGCGCGCTGGGCGGGGAGTATGAAGGAAAGCAGATTACCGGCGTCCCGGGCTATGCCGAACAGATTATGCGCCAAGCCAAAATCACCGTCGCCGACTACAAGGAAAACGTAGTCAAAAAATTCAACCCCCAAAAATTCAATGCCGATGAATGGTGCCAACTGCTCTCCGAGGCAGGCATGAAATATCTGGTGATTACCGCAAAACACCATGACGGCTTCGCCGTGTGGCAGAGCGATGTAAATGACTATGACATGGGCATGACCCCGTTCAAACGCGACCCCATGATGGAACTGAAAAAGGCCTGCGACAAGTTCGGCATCAAACTTGGCTTCTACTACAGCCAGGCCCAAGAATGGAGCCACCCTTACGGAACCTATAATCGATGGGAATTCAATCACCCAGTAAACAGTGGAGGATGCTGGTATCTGCAGACCAAAAATAAAGAACATGCGCTGAATGTCGGCAAGTATTTCGATGAAGTTGCCATCCCCCATGTTTTGGAGCTGTCACGAAAGTATGACCCCGCCATCTTCTGGTTCGATGTCGCCTTCTGTGCACCCCAGTGGGAAAACAACAGACTGCTGAAAGCGCTGCGTGCGGAAAATCCCAACGTCATTGTTAACAGCCGGATCGGCGCGGATCTGGGCGATTACCTTTCTACCAATGACAAAGCCATCGAGTTTCGGCTGCTTGATGCCCCGTGGGAAGGCATCCCGACCACCACCGAAAGCTATGGCTATCACAAGTTTGATAAAACGCACAAAAAGCCGGAAGAGCTGATTGAAGTATTGATTAAAGCCACCGCAAAATCTGGAAACACCATGCTCAATGTTGGCCCGAAAGGCGATGGAACCATTGACGCAGCCGATGCAGATGTTTTAAGGGGAATCGGCGCCTGGCTGAAAATAAACGGAGAATCGATTCGCGGTTGCGGATACTCCGGCCTGCCCGCCCAAAGCTGGGGCCAGATCACAACCAAAGGTAATAATCTCTACCTGCATATCCTCCAGAAACCAGCCGACGGAATGATAAAACTCTACGGACTGACAAACAACTTGCTCTGTGCCTCGTCCTTGAAAAGCGGCTCCGTGTTAAACACCGAACAGGCGGCGAATATCTGTACGGTTTCCGTTTCGGAAGAACTGCTTCAGGAAAATATTCCGGTGATCAAACTGACCTATGAAGGAAACATAACCCCATCTTCTAGGCAGTACATCATTGCGAACATGAAAAACAAACTGCACGTTTTTGAAGCACAGGTTTCGGGCCCCGAAAAGGGATTCACCTATGGCAGCGGCCAAGAAGAGAGCGAATACATCTACAGATGGAAAAATTCAGACACCTACCCCGAATGGCAGATTGATGTGGAGCAAGCCGGAAACTACGACATCGATATCTATTTTGATAAACCCAAGAAGATGTGGAACCAACCCGAAATACATGATGAAGCCGACTTTAAGCTTCTCAAAGACAACGCCGTGATTGCATCGTTCAGGCATGCCGGGAAGGGAATCGTCACACTTGAAAATGTAAAACTGAATGGCAAGTCTACACTCGCACTTCAGATCGATCAACTCATCGGTGAAGAAGCCGGACTCTTGAAATATCTGGTGATCAAGAGAAAATAAGACCTATATCATCCCCGCCTCTGGCATTCCCTCTCACGCAACATCCCTGAGTGGAGGGAAGAGCTCTTGAGGAGAAATCGTTAATCTCACCGAGTTCTGCTTCGTAGCCGAACATTAGATACCGAAACTCACAAGGGAGCCACACATCAACAAGGATATAATATGACAATGAGACTAAATTTTCTGACTGCAATCACCTGTTTTGTGTTAACAAGTTTTTGCGCACAAGCAGCAGACGTGGTCTCAGACACAGCACTGCGGAGATACGCGGATCGCGCATCGGCGGATACTCTGAACGACTGGCGGGCACTGAAATTCGGGCTCTTCATTCACTGGGGACTCTACTCCATTCCGGCGGGGGTGTGGGATGAAGAACCTATAAAGAAAGGATACAGTGAGCAAATTATGGCCTGGGCGGATATTCCGCGAGCTGAATACGCGAAATTGGCAGAGCAATTCACTGCCGCCCAATGGGATCCCGATGCCCTCTGCCTCCTGGCCAAACAGGCGGGCATGAAATATATCGTCATTACCAGTAAGCACCACGACGGGTTTTGCCTGTTTCATACAGAAACGACAACGTTCAATACCGTCGATGCAACACCGTTCGGTCGGGATGTAGTCGGCTCACTTGCGGAAGCCTGCAAGCGCCATGGTCTCAAGCTTGGTCTCTATTTCTCCAATATCGACTGGTCGCACCCGGAAGGAAACACCCCGGAACCTCAGAAGAATTCCAATCCGATTCCGAAGGGACTTGAAGAGATCAACGTCAGACAGCTCAGAGAACTAACCACCCAGTATGGTGAGCTCGCCGAGATCTGGTTTGATATGGGTGCACCGACGTGGAATCAGAGCGTACGGTTCGCCCAAACCGTGCGAGACGCACAACCCCATTGTGCCGTGAGTGGCAGAGTGTGGAATCATCAGGGCGATTTCACCGTTGTGGGAGACAACGTGACCCCGGAGGCAGCCATTCGAGAGCCTTGGCAAAGTCCCGAAACCATCTACCACAAAACATGGGGATATCGTACATGGCAAGAGCGGTTGGGATTGAAAGATAAGATCGCCGAAAAGATCGAACATCTCTCTAAAGTGGCGTCTCTCGGCGGCGTATACCTACTCAACATCGGCCCCCGTGGCGATGGCTCCATTGTGGAGTTTGAAGCAGATGTTTTACGCGGTGTCGGAGAGTGGATGCAGATACATAAAGAAGCCATTCACGGCACGGAACCTCAGCCCTTCTACGAGAACCTACCCTATGGATGTGCGACATTTAGACCGAGAAAACTGTACCTGCATGTTCACGATCTGCCCGAAGATGGATCCCTCCCCATGCCCGGACTGTACAGCCCGGTCAAACGCGCCTATCTCCTGCACGATAAGGATAAGAGCGACCTAACGGTTCGCGGTTCTGCAGGCAGTATGGCGATCACTCTCTCCTCGGCCGCCACACAGTGGCCGGTCCAGATTATTGTGGTCGAACTGGAGGGCCCCCTCGACATCCGTCCTCCGCAACTTAAGCCGGAGGCTCCGGGCCTTTTCAGCCTTAACGAGAAGGATGCGTATCGACGGATTGCACGCAATGGGCCGGACTGCTTCAGTCCTGGAGTGACCACGGGCTACACGTGGGATTTCTCCCTGAGCCAGAGCGGAACCTATAAAATTGTTCCCGAAATCTTATCGCCCGACCAGCCATGCAGAATCGAATTACTTGTGGATGGCACGTCGCACATTCTGGAAGTGGATGCCAGCGCCGAAAAAACCATTTCCGTAGAAACGAGGCCACTAACCCTACAGGCCGACTGCCCCATTCAACTAACGGTCCAGTCGCCAAGTTATGTCTCAGGCGAGCCCGTTGGTGTTAGACTGGATAAGGTTAGAATCATGAGCCTAGGCAACACGCTCTCCCCGCCCGTGCCCCTGCCGGAGAAGTAAGCACCTAATTAAAATTAACTCCCAACCTTTTACAGGCCGTTCCATTTTGAAATGCACGGCCTGTTTTTATTATCTGAAGGACGTATTAAGCGAGATCACTCTGTTTCCGACAATTGATAAACGCGAATATAATCGATGACCATCCGACTGGGCAGTTCTTCTTTCAAGATAGGCCCGCCTGCCCAGTCGGCCTCGCGAAGACTGAAATCGAGAACAAGACTATTTTCAAGGTCACCCGGGACATCGCGACGCCAGACATCCTCTTTACCGTCCTCCCGATTGACCCGGCTCTTATGTGCGGGGCTGTGCACTGTCGCCCCAGAAAAACTCATGTAGGGAGGAGAGTTCAGCACGGGACCATCTTCTACAATAAACCAATCCAGCTGCCGGGGAGTCGCCACAAATCCCACCGTAACGAAGTCATTCCATTCGTACCATTCATACCAATCCAGTACAGGTAATGGCGAAGTGCTTCCGGTCCACCTCGCCTTTCGGTCGAGCGCAGTAATGACGTAATGATCATCCGCAATCCTAAAATAGTCAGATTCGCTCAAATCGGATGGGATCTCACTGCGCAGATAATCATTGAACCACAAAAGGCTCGCGAAGATGCGGCGATCTTCCGAGGCGACGTACTCAAAAAAACGAATTTCCATCCTTTCCGTTGGATCTTTAAATCCGGCGTTTGCAGCGGAATTGGGCATGGCTGAAAAAATGCAATACCCGCCCTTGTTAGTCGGAAGTTTTACCCGGGCTTCAACATACATGTTCTGCCGCACATAGAATTTGTTGGCGGAATTAATCGCTCCCGATGAATACTTGTAGATTCGCGACTCTTCCGGAAGCCTTCCCCTTACCCCATCGGGGTGATGCCTCGCCGTGAAAACCATTTTTCCATCCTGAAAACTGATATTCCTCTCACTGTACGAGCAGTCCAGCCTCCCATGCAGGGTGTTTTCCTGATTGATCCCGACATTCCACTTTTCCTTGCTCAACGTCGGTCCATTAAATTCATCGCTGAAAACAAGAACCGCTCCCTTGGGGCCGGAGTTCGTGGGCGAGGCTGGATCGACCAAGCCAGAGGCTCCAACCTCGCAAGCCGCAAAAAGCAGTGCAACGCAATATATCTTCAATGCATTCATAGAGACTCCGGCAGTTCGACAACGGAAATATGGGAGGGCAATTCATTCCGAACAGGCTCCGACATCCGCCCCGGCCTGACCACAATCTCACTGATAAGCAAAAAGTTCTGAAAAACGTCAGCGGATACCGATCCACTCACATCACGCAGATCCAACCTAACGACCGAAAGATCATTCAGTTGTTGGAGCATGGAAAAACCCATCCCCCGCAGCTCAAGAGTATGCAGTCTCAACCAGCGAAGCGGACTTAATGCTGTGTCATCCAGCCGATCACTCTTTAAATCCCAAAGACCTTTTCCCCCGAGAATCAGATGCCGTGCTCCTGCATCATAACGATAAATGTGCTCACTCCACCCCTCGCTATAAACTTCAAGCAGAGCCTCAACCACCACTGCGCATTCTGACAGATCCTCTCTTCGACTCAAATCATAAGCCGACATTCTATCAATCAGCAGAATCGTGGACGGACGGCGGCTTCGTTCCCGTAGCTCCCGGATCAGGCTTGCCATCGCCTCAGCACTCAGCCGCTGATCATCCGCCTTTTTCTGACCATACTGCTGCGCCAGCTCCCGGATTGCCCAGGCCCAGTTCGGCGTGGTTTCTAACACTTCTGCGGCCTCATTAAAGCGCTGGAGTGTAAAAAGAATGATGCCACGTCCGACCCGGCTCTGCGCATCAGACGGATTCAGATCGCCTGCCATTTCAAGCCGACGCAGCAATTCATTATAGATATATTCATCCGCCGGAGCGCTTTGACTCGATACCGTTGAAAACTGCCAACTCATGAATTTGAGTTCGCCGGAAAACTCGCGTTTCATGTCAGCAGCGGCATCCTTTTCCTGCTCATATAATTGTTTTGATTCAATCGCGGCAAGCCGGGCCGCGAGCGCGCGCCGGTTTCGCTCAATCAATGCAACCTCAAAGAGGATTGCAACGCAAACAACCGACAACAGCCCCACCAGACCGGTTCGGCAAATGCGACGGTTGCGTTTGTAAAAAAGCCGCGCCCGTCGCATCATTCCCGCACTTTCCGCTGTGGTGGGGAAAGCATCGATATAGCGGCGGATTTCCATACGCAGCTCTTCAACGTTGGCATAGCGTTTACCGGGTTCATGCGACATGCACTTTTCAACCACCGACCGGAGACTCAAGGGCACCATGTGCGGTAACGGCGGAATTTCACCAATAAGGGTTTTTTGCATAATTGCATGCACATCATCCTCGCTGGAAAAAGGATCCTTGAGCGCCAGTATAGTATAAAGAATGACTCCAAGAGAATAGATGTCGGTTTGATACGAGACGGAAGCGCCACGCTCAACCTGCTCCGGAGCCATGTAGCCCGGCGTTCCGCGGGCCGCACCGAAGGGCGGAATGGTATTCAGCAGATCAACATGGAGACGACGCTTATTTCTCTGTTCAGCATTGGGATCGAGAAAACGGCCCAGTCCCCAGTCGCAGACTTTCACCTCTCCGTAAGGAGCAACCTGAACATTGGATGGTTTTAAATCGAGATGCACGACGCCCTGGGCATGGGCATACGCCATGGCATCGCAGATCTTCATGAAGATTTCCAGCAACTCCTCGAGCGGATACCGGCGCATGTAGTCCCGCGAACCCGCATTCAGTTTTTTAAGAATATCGGACAGGGAATCACCCACCTTCAATTCCATGGTAAAAAAGGGACGCCCCTCATCGTTAACGCCGATATTATACACGTTGATAATGTTGGGATGTTCCAAACGTGCGGTCAGGCAGGCCTCACGTAAAAAAGGTTCATAAAGGTCTTCCGGAGCATCGGGAAGCAACTGCGCCATGGCCACAAAGCGATCCGCCCTAGCATCGTAAACCCGACTGATCTCTTTCATGCCTCCGACGGCAATCGTTTCGATCGGGCTATAGCGCTCATCAAGATCACGAATACGGATATACAGGGAATCATGCTCATCCGCGATCTCTTCATCGGACATCTCGAAAAATTGCGCCAAACGTTCATCGACACCATCGAATAGATCCACATCTTTCCCACGATCACTCACAGAATTATCTCACACCCATCTTTAGTATCCGCTCCACCCTTGATGGGCCTATAACTCCAACTCTTCCCGAAGGGCTTTAATCTCTTCGTGTAGCTTTTGCTTAACCCTGTTGCGCAGGGCATAAACGGTGTTAATACTAATATCCAACCGTTCGGCAATCTCCTTTGCATCCACCCCGTCCAACGTCAGCTGAAATACCTGAATGGCATTACCGGTAAAACTTTTCTTAATCCGCCTCATCGCCACGTTAGTGACATAGATCGACCACTCTCGCTCCACCATCTTGTCGAACTCTTCGTCTACCTGAAGCTCAGCTTCCATTTCATTTTCAAGGGCATCCTGTTTTTTTTGCACCCTTTGCTGAGCAGCGTAGTAAGAATAGACCTCGTTACGAACAAGCGAGGAAAACCACGTACGGAACTTGGCCTGTTCGGCATCGTATACCTCCAGCTTTTTCCAAATCCGAACCAGAATATTCTGCGTAATGTCATCGGAATCCGTTGATGACACATTCATCTTGCGTAGCAGCATGAGGATAAATTCTTTATAGTACCGGACAAATTCCGCCCACGCCCCGTCATCGTTCGGGTCCAGGGCACGCTGAAGAAGCGTCTTACGTGTAACATATTTATTGTCCATAAAAGCGGTTCCCAGTTCCAGTTGCCTGCAATATACCCGTTCACATTGCGCGCCACAATCCCTCTGCAGCGCTTTATAGCCCATCGGCGAGAGATCTTGCCGGCATAACCGCGCATAACGACGCCCAGCTCCTCAAAGTGGCTTTGCGGGAGCCGATCGGATGGCCCGGTGGTCCAGATGGCGGCGATCGGGTAATGAACTACGGAAATGGTCGTAGAAAAAATAGCGATTGCATGGATTCTTTTTTACAACCGCTGCGCTAGAGAGGCGCTGCGCGCGGAGGATTTTCCTTTGGACAAACTGAAGTTTTATTGGCCGAAACTCCTTAAGGTCACACCCATTACGGGGTGCGGTTATTTCGCTTGAACTCTAAAGAAGCCGGACCGACCGTCCGAGGACGGATAATCCACCAACACGCTGGTCGATGCGCTCGTCGCAGACGATCGTTTTGATAACGCTCCAGTCATCGCCCAGCTCTTCCAACCATTGAATTTCGTACGCGCGGCCCGGCACGCTGTCGAACGTCAACGTAATTCCCGCGAGCGTGGCGCTCTTCAGTTTCGCGCCGAAATCACCCACGGTGACGCCGGGCGCGTCCCACCACTTGCCCACCTCGTCGCGTACCTTGAAGTGATACGAGCCGCCCAGCTCAAGCCCCGGCACAAGGAAGCGCGCCACAAACCGCGATCCGGCGGTAACGTTAACCGAATCCGTCCAGATGGCGGCGCCATCCGCACCGAGCAGGGCCAAACGGATGATTCCATCGCTCTCAACATCGTAAGCAATGAATTCCACATAGATGCCCTCAGCGGCCTGGCAGGCCCGCAGATCAACTCCTGAGCTCGTTGGTGATACGGATTTATTGATCTGGATATGATCTCCGCTAGGCCCATCAACATAGTGCAGATAATATCCTGTCTGCCCGATGACACCGTTTCCTGAGGCCAAGGGATAGTTATCAAATGTTCCTGTAAGCGTTTCGGCAGTGGCTATAACGTAGTATGCGGCTCTTCGGGGTCCGCATTGACAGGGTTACGAAGAGGTGTTTTCTCGGGATGACTTCCAGCGGGCAGGCGTCCAATCGGCTGCTTCGGATTGATTCATCGTCGGTAAAGCCGTAAGGACTTCACGAAGGTAGACGGCCGGATTGATATCGAGTTTGCGGCAGGTTTCAATGAGGCTGTAAATGACTGCACTGGTCTGGCCGGAGTCGGGGCTACTACAACGAAAAGCCGCCGCACAAGCTCTTTATGGAAACCTGCGAGGTCGTTTCCATTGATCCCGCGACGCGGGACTACATCGCCGCCGTTCGTGTCGCGTTGGAAACCGCGGAAAGCCTCGCGCCAACCGGTTCCTCGCGTTTGAGGATCGGCCGCTGGACTGGGACGCGTGGGATATCGATATTTTCTACGACGACAAGGTGTTTCCTGCGGCGCCCGCCACCTCCATCGAGGTGGTTGAGTCCGGACCGCTCCGCGCGTGTTTGGAAATAAAACGCGCTATTCTAAACAGTTCGATCGTTCAGCGAGTCTCACTGACCCACAACGGTGCCCGTCTGGATTTTCGAACAGAAGTGGATTGGAACGAACGCCACGTCTTGCTCAAAGCGGCCTTTCCCTTGGAGCTCCGCACTCCACAGACCAGCTTCGAAATTCAATGGGGACACGTCAAACGCCCCACGCATCAGAACACCAGCTGGGACTGGGCGAAATTCGAAAGCTGCGCCCAAAAGTGGATCGACCTGAGCGAGCCGGACTACGGAGTCAGCCTGCTGAATGACTGTAAATATGGACACGACGTCAAAGACAACGTCATGCGGATCACCCTGTTGCGCTCGCCCGCGATGCCTGATCCGGATGCCGATGCGGGCCACCACGAGTTCACCTATAGTCTATTGCCACACTCGGGCGGATTGTCCTCCGAAACGATCCGGCAGGCTTACGCACTCAACGATCCTCTGATCGCGTTCCAGGCCACAACAGAGCCATGCGCCACGGCCAACACCCCCACATCCATGTTCAGCCTCGACCGCGACAACGTACTCATCGAAACCATCAAACAGGCTGAGGATGGGAACGGGATCATCGTCCGCCCTTACGAAACGCTCGGAACGCGCTGCACGGTTTCCCTTCAATCAGATTTCAAGATTCAATCCTGCACGATCGTCAACCTGCTTGAAAAACAACTCCAACCCCTGAAACCCGCAGGCTCGGAGATCCGGTTCGACATCAAGCCCTTCGAAATCCTTTCCCTAAGGTTGACGATGGCCGAATGACCGCACAGCGCGGGCCGAGGTCGAGGTGCAATAGTCTCATTCGATCAGCTGGAACTCGAGCTTGAAGAACTTCGCGAACTGCAAGAGGCTTTGGAGCTGGCCGAACCGAAAGCCGAATTGGCCGAAGAAGAACAAAAGGAATCAAAACGAGGGAAGCACAAGGGGCTCGATGCGCGCATTCCCAAAGACCTCCCGACCGAAACCATTATTATTGATCCAGATGAAGTTCTTGCCCATCCGGAGCTGTACAAAAAGATTGCCGAAGTCCGCACCGAAAAACTAGATGTCACGCCGACGCGCTTCTTTCGCACGGTCATCATTCGCAACAAATACAAGAAGCGCGACGACCGTTCCATTGCTCCGCTGATTGCTCCCGCGCCGAAGCAACTGATCGAAAACTCCTACGCTTCCACCGGACTGGTTCTTCATATCATCCTGAGTAAATACTGCGACCACCTCCCGCTTTATCGGCAGGAACAAATTTTTAAGCAACGCTTTGGAGTTGAGATCAGTCGCAAAACGATGGGCGGATGGATGTATCTCGTAGCCCAATGGTTATCTCTGATCTATGAAGCACTTCGAAATGAAATCCGCGCGAGCGGATACATTCAGGCCGACGAGACTTTTATCAAATATCAAGATCCGAAAAAGGACTACTGTCCCAACGGATACCTACCCAGCACCCTGTCCCGTCGAAACAGAGCACCTTGATCCGGTTGCGCGTGCGATTCGAAAAAACAAACAGCGCCCCGTCCTCCGGGATGTCGCCGAGTTCGTTGCGCGCAACCGCATACAAGCCGTTGAAGCTCTTGCGCAAATCCACCGGCTCAACCGCCAGCACCACCTTCAGATTTTGATTCATATGAAACATCATCGACTCCTTGGTTAATTGAAGTCGCCGATATTATCTCATAGCGGAATTTTGGATAGGGGGACGAATCTCGGTCGCTTACGCTACATGTAGGGGGCTGGTGAGTCAGCCGGATAGGCATGAAACAAACCTTCTCTGCCACGAATGCTCATGGGGCCGCGTGCAGATGCAGGGGAACAGCCTCCCGATGGGAAGAAATGGATAAACCATCACTTATTCGGAGCGGAAGAGAGGCCTGCCTTGGATAGTGTTTCAAGCAGATGCTCCACTTGGGAGTTCGACGCTTGTTCCCGCTCAATCAAAGAGGAGGCCCGCCGTCTCAGCGCAGTTTGGTTCTTTCGCACCGTTTTATTGAATTCCTCAAGGGTTATGTGCCCTTGGTCGTATAAGATCCGGCTCCGCAGAATCGATCGCTGCGCAAATTCATAGGCCCCCTTCAATTCCTTCGGAATGACGAGATGCCCCAGTGTATGCTGCAGGCGTTGCTGTTCACTTTCGGGAAAAACCGACAACGCGACGGTAAACGTGTTCGTGCTATCCGGTCGCTGAAAGAGAATCTGTTTAGCCTTCACCTCTACCGGAACCGCATAAACCACATTCCCCGCCAGATTGGTCCACCCCGGCGCCTCGGCAAAAGCCGCAACGGCCATACAGAGCACCAAACCGGCAATAGATTGTTTCCTGCTCATCATACTGTTCTCCGAGGTTCTTCAGACGTAAAACCGGCGTTTAACAAATAGCATTCCGCCGGAACACAGCAACACCAGCGAAATGGCTGCCGGCTCGGGAACCACACCGATTTCGTCAAAATGAAGAGCTTCGTCGTCTTTGGTCGAAAAGCCAATGCCTCCGATCTCGGTCAAAAAGGCTAGCGCCCCGGAAACCGTGTTGGTAATAGAAGGCAAATATTCGCTTATATCAATAACGGCCTGAAACTCATAGGTCTGCTGCTCGGTGTTCCATTCGATGGTATAATCTATGACATTTTCGGTGGCATAGTCAGAGCGCACATAGGTTGTGGCTTCGCCGGAAGTTAAAATAAAGCCAGCAGCCATTTCATAGTCATCTTCATCCCAAAATGTGCCGGTTTCGATGGTCAACAAGGTTTCGTTTTCGGAGGAAGTGAGAAGGACTGAACCTCCGTCTTGGTGTAGAACCTTCAGCGAAAGGACCCCCTGTGAAAAACCGACGCTGTCGGCGAATGGACGGTACAGCGTTTGTGCATCGGAAATTTTCCAGTAGTGCAATCCGGAAAGCTCCTGCAGTCCCACCGTCTCCATCTTACCGCTCACGCCGTTCGTCCAAGCAGAAAAACCACTTCCACCATTTTGACCGTTGTAGAAGGTATTATTGTTCGCATACATCGCTTCGTCCGCATCGTCATAGGCAACAAAATCAGCATGCGCGCAAACGGAAAGCAACACCCCGGCAGAAAGCAGAAACCCCAACCGCATCATTGCACCTCCAACCGGAACATGGCACTGTTCGTTTCCTGCTGGATAAACAGGGTCATATACTGATCCGCTTCCGCATAAAGGAAGCGCTTGGAAGGTTCACTGTTCGTGGACTGACTAAAACTGGCGTATTCCCACTGATTAGACGAAAGCTGACCCGTTTTCGGCAAGGTATAGGAACGGCCCGGAGCCGTCATAAAAGCGATCGCAAAGGTGTTGGAACCGACCAGATAAAAATCGCGGATCAGCAAGAGATCGGAACCGTCCACGGGAATGGTTCCGGCAATATATTCATCATAGTTGGAGACGCCGTCGTGGTCGAAGTCGTCATTCGGCGAAATATCTTCGATGGCACCGGATTTCCCGGCACTCTCATAATACGGGCTGAGCAGTTCCTCATATTCATCCACAAACCCATCGTCATCGATATCGCTTCCCACCGCGATCTGAATGCGGACGGCGCCACCGGGCTGTCCGACCGTCGGAAAATCTCCGCTTTCCGAGGCAACGGCATGCCGGTCGTCTGCATAGTCCAGAATGAGCTCCACAGCATCCCCCGTCTGGGCATACCCTTCACGGTCGGACGTCGCCATGGGAATTTCCAGTCGATAGTTGAGTCCGGGATATATACCCGAAACAACAGAGCAGCGGTCCACCTCTTCGCCATCAATCTCCGCAATGAGAACCGCATCGTCACCCGAAGAATACGCAACGCCCCGAAAATTCTGGACCTCGCCGTAGATGGTAAACGAAGGAAGAGGGATGCACTGGGCGTCCGCCGAAAAGCAGCAACCCAGAAGAAAGAGAACCGAAATGCGTAGGCTGTTCATAATTTTTCCTGTCAGTTTCCTGAAGTGGAGTAGGTTTCGAATCCGATTTTAATGTCCGTAATGGGAATCTGGGATGTGCTGCCGGATTTCTTCGTTCCGTGGATCAGCGCGTCGAGCGCGTATTCGCGGTCGGCGTGCAGGGAGCCGGCGGGAATAATGAGAAGCCACCTCGTGTTCCAAACCGACCGACCAACGAGGCGCGTATTGGAAATCATGTCAAGATCCGCAGAATCCTGATCGGTATAGACACGCATCGACGGATAGCGCCGAATCGTGGCCATGGGCTCATCATTGCCCAAGCAGTTGTCGTAAAGCGAGGTCCAGTCCTGCTCGTCGAGATTTTCTCCGCTAAACGAGAATGGAGCGGGAATCACCTGATCCACCACGCTGTAGCCGAACGTGTTTCCGCCGTCCGAGGAAGGCGAGCGCATCATATCGAGGCCGACCGGAATGAGGTAGGCCTGCGGTTCACTGCTCAGGACACCGTCCGAACCATCCACCGTCATGTTGTAGCCAGTAATCTTGACGCCGACTTTGTAGATGCGGGTGGCGTAATAGGAGGAGTTGAAGGCCTGATCCTGCGAAGCCAGCGGGCGCCCGAAGACGTTTTCGGCAAAGTTGATGGCCGTGCGGAACGGAATCACCAGCCCCGGCTCCTGCGCCTCAAGGCCGCTCGTGCTGTTGAACGGCAGGCAAAAACTGCGGAACGCGTCGTATTCCAGCAGATCGTCGACCACATAGCTGTCCAGCGTATCTGCCCATGCCGCCTTCCCATCGGACCCGCTCGGAATGCGGAAGCAACCCTGCCGCAATGAAGTCCATTTGGATTCGATCTGCGCGTTATTGATGCCTAGGCGCGGCTCCAGCACCAGCCAGTTTTGCTGGAGCTGGGCGAGGATATCGGCCAATCCGCCGTCGCCGTAAAGGCCGCCGAGCTGCGGGATGCCGTCTTCGCCGATATGCCCGAGGGAGCGGGTTCCGACAATTTCGCGGAAAATGGAATCGGGTTCGTAGACATCGTCGAGGTTGAGCGCGGTTTCATAGTCATAGGCCTTGGCGGCGAGATAGGTATATTTTTTCGCCAGATCAAACGCATTGGAATATTTGGCCAGCGCCTCGTTGCGGAACGTGCGGAAGGCCATATCCTGATAGCGCCCGGCGGCAATGCGGTTGACGGCCTGCTTGCGCAGCCGCTCGCGTTTCGACTGCAGCGCCTCTCCGCTGGCCTGAATGGTCAGGAAAGCTTCCTGCGCATTGACAAATTTTGCGTAGGCGGACTCGACCGTTGCAAGGTGCTCCTCAACCTTCGTGCACTGCTCGACCACTTCCAAATGTTCTTCCTTATACTCAACAGCAACCTCCACGACTGATTTGAAAAGTTTTGTAACGTACTCCAATATCTTAACAATTTTCTCGTGAGTCTCTTTCCGAGCTGTTTTCACTTTGGCGGTGTTGGCAATCTCTGCATCAATCTTTCGGGCTGTAGAGTATTCAAATTCCGCCAGTTGGCGAAATCCTTCCATTACCGCTTTGGCAGTCGCCTGATCCCTCAAGCGCTGGGCTTCTGTACTAGTGGCCAGAAGCTCGCCAGTCGAAAAACTCAAACTCCCACCTAGAGCGACAATTTCTTTCATAGAAATAGATGCCGTGTCTGCATCGCTGAAAAGACTACGAAGCGTGGAAATATCGACTTCCGACCCGCTCCCTCCCAGCTCAAGGGTGGAAGTACCCAACTCTAAGAGAGCGCTAATGATTTCGGTGGTGATCTTGGTGGAAGCGATATTCGCTTTCAGCTCCAGAATCTCCACTTCTGCTTCATATTCGTCTTCGGCATGTTCGAGGGAAATAACAGCCTCGATGAAACTGCCGTAAGCGGCCTGCAGGCTGCCCTGGGCGCGACGGGTGCCGGTGATGTCGGCTGGTTTTTGAACTATGCCGTTCGGATTAAAGGCGAGTTCAAAGGTATAGGTGTGCTCTTCATCGGCAGAAAGCCCGTCCACCTCGTACGAAACAACTTCGAGCTCATCGTCTTCGAATTCTTCGAGTCCGTATTGCTCAAGATCCATCCACATGTAGTGGTAGAGGTCGGGCCCGCTGTAGTCTTCGTCATAGGTTCCGCCAGCGCCAATGTCGTCATCGAAGGGATATCCATAGATGGCGATCAGCTGCTGGTTAAACGCCGCCTCTTCATTTGCGAGATCCTGCGTCAGGTTATAGGAACTCTGGTTTTGCTGACGCAGGAGACGGGTGATTCCCTGCGCCCGGTCCAGAAGCACTTCCGCATTATCAAGCGCCGTTTCGGCCCGCTCGTAAATCTGTTCAAAATGGCTTTTGCCATCGGCGAGTTCGGCGGGGTCGATATCGAACGGGATGGCCCCGCTGGAGAGACCGAGCGGCGTCATGCCGGCATCCGCTTCGTCAACGGCCCGCTGGAGGCTCTTCATGGCGGAAGCAATCTCTTCGAGTCCGGCGGCGGTGGAGCGGTCAATCCGCAGGATACCGTCGTCCACATAGTTGGTGCTGACGGCCGGATCTTCGGGCAGCAGGGAGTTGGCGGCGACCCAGTTGTAAAGCGCCATCTGCCCGGCGCGTGAGCCCCACTCCCCGTAACCGAAGGCGCGGGTAGCGTCTTCATCCATGTAGCCGTAAAGCGCTTCCCCGTCGTTTTCAACGAATGTTTTTTCGGTGGTGCGTTTGACAATGTCGATACCGGTGCGCACGAGCGCCGCGGCGGTTTCGGCGAATTTTTCTTCGTCGTAATAGTCCACATCCACGGTGGCATCACCGACCGTCAGAGAGGAAATGGAAGGTGTGCCCCAGCTGAAATAGGGATTGCGCATGAGGCGGTAATAATTGTAGAGCGCGGAAAGATAATGTCCCCAAGCATCGCCGTGCCCCTGCGGATAAAACCCGGCGGCCTGCTCGGCATCGATGACGGCGCTATCCGTTCCCACGATCTGGTAATTCACCGCATAGGCCACTTCACCGGCCGTTTCGCCTTTGGTGAAGTTCCAGTATAGTCGATTATAGGTGGGCGAGAGCTGAACGTTCGGCGCCAGACTATCGGCCCGCCCGCGCAACAGGGCGAGCTCTTCGTCGCGCAAATTCGAAACAAGATTGTCGAAACAGAAAAGCGAGGAGTAGATTGCGCCGTAATCGACCGAACCAAACGCCAGTCCATCGGAATTTACAAAATCGGAGCCGAACCCGATGGTGGGATCCATCGCGTCGGCATACGCTTCGTTGCCCAACAACACATAGAGGTCGTTAAGCCGGGTTGCGGCGAGCATAAGCTGCTGGTTGGCGGCGATATTGTTGGTGCTCAGGCGAAGGCTTTTGGATTCGGCTTCGTCGAGAATGGTTTCGTAGAGCTCTATCAAACCGATCTCGTCCAGATTGTCCTGCGAGAGCGTCACCGGAATAGTGTACGGGCCTCCCGCCTGCTGAATCATGGAAACATATGATTCGGCGGCATTGTTGTACAGATCCTGCATGCGCTGGGTGAAGGGCGTAATGTTGTTGAGGGTTCGCTCCACCCAGCCCTCAGCCAGCGTGGGGCCGATCCAGTCCGACCACTGATCCCCCGCGACGCCATATACGGGCGAGTTGGTGGTGGCACGATAGCGGGCGACAAAGAATTTATTGATCATGTCGCTGAGGGTGTCGTCCTCGCCGCCGACCGTGAAACGGGTCAACCCCTCTTCTTTCTTATGCAGCGTGTAGGCGGCATAGTTGGTCGAGGTTGTTCCATCCAACTCGGGTTCGTGCCACCGCCATTCGAACTCGAAATCATTAGCGGTTCCGGCAAACGCCTCGGTGTAGACCACATCCAGCTGATCACTGAGCAGATTGTTGGAATCCTCAACCGTCAGGATCGAGCCGGTATAGAGATTCGTCGTGAGTTCAATCATGTGGAAGGTAACGATATCGCCGGCATTGACGCCGGAATTTTCGTTCCGGCTATCGTTTTCAACGAGAACCACCCGGCCGGTTGCCGTCCCGAGGTTCACGAGCGCATAATGATCGGCCGCGATGGAATCCATCACTGTAACTTCATCGCTACCGGTGGAAGAACTGTCGTAGGGCGAATCGGGATACGCATCCGCCACGGATGAATAGTCCGTAACAACCGCCGTCGAGAGATAGCCGAACGGAAGGTTTTCCACGGCCTCTATCCAGAGCTCATTGGTTGAGAGCCCTTTGATCGTCTCTTTCTCTTCTGCGTTGAGCAGGTTAAGCTGGAGATAGGTGAGGCCTCCGCTGTGTTCGACGCGTTCCCCCTTCAGCTTAAGCGACTTACCGTCCGAAGCGTAGGGATCGTAGTAAAAACGGTCGCCGACGGTCGGCGGCATGCCGTAAAAATAGGAGTATCCGTTTTTGGTGTAGGCGGTTTTTCCGTTTTCAAAACCGTATTCATCCATGAACGTGCCCTCGACCTCCAGCTTGACGCCGCGCGTCTGTGTCGGATCAAAAAGAACAACGGGAGCGTTGGTAATATCGGACTGATAGACAATGGTCAGGCTTTTAGCATCCCACACATCCGGCAGGTCATCGACCGCTGCAGTAAGGGTCTGGCCGATGTCCAGCTTGGCGGATGTTTCCAGCCAATCAATCGTCCAGTCCCAGGCCACGGGATCGGCATCGTTCTCGCCTCCTCCCAGCCAAGCCACGGCTTCGCCCAGCCCAGGCTGGGGGTCCATCTTGGGAAAGTAAAAACTTTCCTGCATGGGATAATAGTTATGCATCGTCAGCAAACCGGCGTTTTTAGCCCACACACGTCCGCTGCGGTCCTTATAGCCCGGACAATAGGACGCATCCTCATAACCGGATGTTTCCCAATAGGTTTCAAGCACCCAGGGATTCTCAAGATAGTCGAGCGGATGCGGACCGGGAACGACGGTTCCGAAGGTCATGGTGTCGGAAAAATCGGAATAGAAGCAATTGGTGCGAACCACGGAATAAAGCTGCATGGAGGGGTGCCCGTCGTCCGGATCACTGTATTGAACAATCACGTATGGCTCGGAAGAGTCGTCGGTATTCAGATCGTTGCGCAACGCGTGGACCACATAGCCCCCGTATGAATCCTGCAACAAGAAGGCATGTTCTTCGTTGGGGTTGTAGCCGGGCTCATCCGGATCGTTCTGGAAATAGATCTCCGGCTCTTCGTCGTTTTCGGTGTAAAGAATGCCGTCGTCGATACAGGGGGCGCCGGGCAGAATCCAGTTGGCCTCGTGAATGATTCCCTGCAACCCGCCAACCTGATCGTACGCTAAAGAAGCAACCGAGCTGCCGGCGATATCGTCATCAAAATTATAGCAAAGGCGCAACCCGGACTCGCTGCCCGAAAGGGCTTTAAACCTGGTGTCGCGGACCTCGTCCTGCGTACGTGCGGAACTCCAGATACGGAATTCGTCGAGTTGTCCGTCAAACGATCCCGAACTGGCATCGTTGTTGTATTTTCCGAAGAAACAGTCGCCCAGCGTGTTCGATAGCAGCGGCACATTGGAAAGCGTATTGTCCGACTCTCCGTTGATGTAAACGCGGACCTTCCCCTCGTCGTAGGTCAACGCCACATGATTCCAGTTCGAAAGTTCTATGGAACGACTTGTCGTCAATTGGTACTGAACGCCATCTCCGGTGTAGATTTCAAATTTAAAGTGGCGGGAACTGCTGTTTGAATCGCCTCGGTAAATGCCCTGGATACCCGCAGTCTTTTCGCTTTCCGAATCGAAGAAAGAAAAAATCCGCCCCCAATTGTCTTCGGCGCTGTGAGGTTTGATCCAGAACTCAACCGTATATTCGCCGCCGGCAAACCATGCGCCGCCCGGAACGGACATATAGGAATCAACCGAATCGGAAAAGTCGAGAGCGACACCGGTTTTATAGGCGGAAAACCCTTCGGAACCGAGCTGGCTGCAGAGCGCGATTTCCGGAGTGCTATGACTCTCAGCAGTCGGCCACGCAAACGCATATTTCTGCACCCATGCGGGGAACCAGACGGGCTCGGGCATGTCGTCCTGCTCAACCGCGTGCGCCCACCAGATTTCAAGCGAATCGTCGGCGTCTTTGGTGTCGTTGATCCCGAAAATATAGGATTCCGCACCGCTCCCCGTGGATCCATCTTCCAAATCGATGGACTCGACACTGTTGCTTTCGACCAGATCGCCGGGTGCAGTATAAAGATCCTGCGCATAGTTATCGCCGGAAACCGGCGAATAAAGATATGGATAATAGGCACTGAAACCGTCCATGTCGCACAGGCCGACAGCCCCCGGCTCGGCACGCACGGCATTCACCATCGCAGCGTGATGTTCGTTGCCACTGTGATCCTGCAAAAGACGGCCCAGACTGTTTTCCACGGGATAATAAGCAACCAATCCCGAACAATCGGTTGCTTCATGAAGGAATCCGCCCATGTTGTCGGAAATCTGATCTGCGGCACGGGCCGTATTCCAAATACGAATATCATCCCAGAATCCATTATAGGCGCTGCCGGTGTCATCCGCACCGATGACGACGGTGTGAAGCGAGGCATCGTGCCGGCGCGGACTGGTATTCGTGATGCACTCGCAGCATTCGCCGTTCAAATAAATTCCGAAAGCTTGCGTAGCTTCATCATAAACAAGGGCAATATGGTTCCATTCGTCCAATTCAACCCGATCAGATTCCACCGTCACACAGTCGTCTTCCGCACTTCCGATTCCCATACTTCCGATAATTTGATGGTTGCTGTATTCGATGGCGAAATCGAGCAGCTCGTCGTCGACACATTCGGAACCGGCCAACCGCTGGGAACCTTTGCCGCTCACATTGACCCACCCCTCCACAGTAAAGGATCCGTAGAAGTTGGAGATTCCCGTATCCACATAGGCATCGCCCTCAAACTCCAGCGCAACAGAGGTGGTAAGAGGCGTTACCTCGGTACCGACCGGCCAAACATTGGGTGTGAGATCGAATTCCGGCAGATCACGCCAAACAGAATTCACGGGAATAAACCAGACGTTGTCGTCGTCGTTGCAATCGGTTCCGGTCAGTTTAAGCAACGCGTATCCTTCATTATCCGTATAAAACGTATTGTCGCTGACCGTTGCACAGCCTGAAGGTTCTTGATATTCCTGCAGCTCCACCACATAATCATCCGGGATCGTGACTTCCATTCCATAGTTGCCCTCCACGTTGCCGCGGACAAAGCGTTGGGCGTCTTCGGGCCAGTCGCAGTCGTAATGGAGCACTTCAAAGGGCCAGTCGCTGCCCATAAAATCCGTCATTTCCCAGTAAACTTCAATCTTCCACCCCTCACCGGTCGAACGGCGGATGGCATACACAAAATTATTTTTCGGGCTGTAGCTGTGATCCCCGCTGTGCTGATAGGCATAGGCCCCGATGTCATCCAGCCCCTCGAGCCCAGCGGTCACATTGGCCACCAGATCATTGGTGTTATAGCCGTCGCCGGTCGGCAGAAGCTGTTTTCCAATTTCGCCGGTGACGGTTTCAATATCCGGTTCGCTGACTTCCAGTACAATGGTCCCCAGACAATCGGAATAAGCGCCCGTCGAGTAATACGCCAGCACAACGCGCCCCTCCACGCCACCGACGGCATTGAGCAACTGGGTGGACTGGTCGAAATAGAGTCCCCTCGAAATGGTCTCAGTAACCGTTTCTGCCCCACCAGGATAATTGGTGGTGGTTGACACCACTGGTTCGAGAACGCTCGAAGAACCAAACAACTGGAAAAATTTTCCGTTCAGGTTAATGGCCGGCGAATTATAGGGGGCATCGGTCCAGAAAATACGGTACGGTTTGCTGTGGCTGGTGTCGGCTACTTGATAGGTGTGTGTGTCGGCGGTTCCATCAGTAAAAATCCAAGGAATAACGATGGCTCCGCCTTCGGAAAAGTAGAGTTTCTGCTCTCCGTCAGACTCGGCAATAAAGGTGGCATTGGAATTATAACTGACCAGATTTTTAAGTGCGGCCTGGGTTGCTTTCCAATCCACGGTACCTTGGGGCGGTTCAACGGCATCGGCGAGGTAATATTCAGGTTTCAGGTGTTCAATCGGGCAGCCGATCTGCGATTCATATAATTTGTATTTAGCGGTTTGAGGGAGTGCACCATTGGTGCAAGTTGCCGACCCGCTGCCCATCAACTCGGCGGAGCGGTTGTTGGTAGCGGACCAAGTGGATGAGGTGGAGCTGTTGTAGATGGGGAATGCGGCGGGCGCCGTCATGCTGTACCCGCCATGGGAGGCGGCCAACAGGGTTGACGCGCCGCAACTTAGCCCAATGCTTAACAGGATAATGTTCTGTTTCATATTTCCACCTGATCTCAAATTTTTGCTTCTAATGCGGCTCTTCTATTCAGAAGAGGTTAGAGACCAAAGGGGAAGAAACGGGCGCGGAACCGTACGCCCGTATTATGTGGGTCCATATTTTTTGCAGTGATGTAGGCCCCTTTGGGAAGAGGGAGTGTTTCTAAATGCTGGATTTTGTCAGGAGCGTAGACGTTGATGTTAAATGTGGTTTCAACCCCGTTTTGAGTGAGTGTAAGATGAGCCTCTCCTGATTTCCCGTTGTTGCTTTGAAACTCCAGTTCAATGACGACCATTCCATCTGTTTCCTGAGCTTCTATAATGGATGTCCACGAGTCATTAGCAACCCCCTCCCAGCTGCCATCGCCACCAATAGTTGCACCACCGGTTGTTGCCGGGGCATCCTGAGATAACATCTCGGTGGTGCCTTCCGCGATCAGCCCTTCTGTTTTAAGGGTGCCGTAAACATGTACAAGATCAAGTGCTCCGTCGGCAGCAATGGTTACATTATTTAAATAGAGGTCATTTCCTGTAATTGCCGCGTTCCCGTTTACAAGCAGACCTGCTTCGGTGGTGAGGTTGCCGCTGTTATTGACACCAAGGGTGGTTTGCCAGCCATTGGTTGTAATGATCATCGAGTTGGCCTGCATGGTGCCAGCCACTTTGGCCCCGTCGTCGACACTTAATGGCCCATGCACATCGAATTTTGTGCGCGCTTCGTGGACGTCTCCGGCCATGAACGCATACGGGACGGAGAGTAGCTGCTGGCGCGGGGCAATTTCGTCGTCACCGACAACGGTAATTCCAATAAAGAGCTGTCCTTCGGCGGTGCTCACGACGGAGAGCAAGGAGCCATCGCACAAGGTGGGATTGCTCACGGAAACATCGCTCAATTTGCTTCCACTGTCGTCTTCCAGTTCTACATTGAAAAGCCCGTTAGCATCAAGCACGACGGTATACATGCGCCCCCACTGGGCGCTTCCGCCGGTTGCTTCGTTATAAAGTTTGAACTCGACTTGTTGATTGCCCACGCCGATCGCGGTTCCATCGCCGGCTCGCAGAACCCCCTGATAGTTAAACGCAGACGGTACCACCGTCTGGGCATTACCAATAAGTACGGTTGCGAACATGATTCCGATTATCCATGATTTTACTTTTTTCATAATTGAGGTCTCCAGATGGTTTGAAAAATTTATTAGTATTCCTACGCTTCTGATTTTTGTTTACTCTTCCAGCTCACTGACTTTACAAACGCGGCGGATCGCAAAGGCTCCTTCCGCCTTGAGCGTCCCCTCTTTCCGCAGATTGTCGATTTCATGAACGATGGCGCCGCTGACGGTTTCTTCGGGAGCCCACAACGCGGACCCCTCCGTATCGGCACTTTGAGCGAACACGAGGGTCACCCGGTTGGAGATGGAAAAGGTTTCGGGCTTGATTGAAGAATTATAGTTGTCCAGATCGTCTCCCGATCGAAGCGGCGTTTTAAAATCGTTCTTCAATCCGTCATGCCGCGGATGACGAGAATGATAAAACGGATTGGATCGGTCGTCGTGCGCCACCACATAGCTGAAGCCTTCCAACTGCCCGAACTCGCCCGAAACGGAATCGTCGCGGGCAATATCGTTTTCAATGCCGAAGGCAACCGAACTGATGCGGGTGATGATTTGGGCATCGGAAGGAAGGTCGTCTTCATCGGTATAAATCCGAGTAACGTCTGTGCCGTTGGTATTGGTGACGGTTGCAATAATAGCGCGCTGAAGAAGACGGCTTTCATTGTTGGCATCGACATGAACGATCAAGCGGTATTCCATAACCCCCGCCGCCGCCAGACCGTCGACGATGACGTTATTCGTCGTAATCTGAGAAACTTTGTTGAAAAGAGCCGTGCCCACCCACAGCCCACTGGGCCAAAGCGCATTGGTCGTGCTCGGCTCTCCGTAGTCGGCTTGCAGCGAAAGGGACACCTCCCCGCCGCACGAATCGGAGCACCGCACCACCGCCCCATAGGTGCTGTTACTACTCATTTGGGTTCGGTCGATCGCCAGCCGCAGGTTCCAGCTCTCATCCGCCGCCAACGTCCGATCCATCGCGCCGGCATAACTGACCCAACCGTCGGACACATCGTAGACCTTAAGCAGGTCTACGACGGACTGCGCGGTGGTATCCATAATTTCAACCGTCACATCCAGCTCATCGCCGCTCTCATTCTTCAGACTCGCCGTAGCATAGGAGTCAGTTGAAGCAAAAAAAAGGCCGCCGCTGCCGGCCGGGGAAACGCGCAATGGACCACAATAGGAGGATACCTTGTCGCACGAAATAAAATAGGCCTGCCCCCGGGTGATCTCTTCGGAGCTTGTGCTCCCCGTGAAACCGCCCAGTTGTGTCAATGTGGCCGAACTGTTTGTTCCGCCGACCGTGTAAATCGAAAGATTTTCAAACCCGGCACCGGACAGGTAGTCGCCGAAAAAAGCATCGGCCGGTTGGACACAGAATCCGACCAGATTAACACGCTCGGACTCGCCTTTCGGCAGCCACTGTATCCGGGGAACAACCGCATTTCCGGATAGACTGGTCGAAAATGAAGTTGTGGCATAGATCAGATAGGAATGACCGCCAATCAAACTGCTCAGCGAATTTCCTCCAGAGGGGTGGCCGGGCCGCCATGTAAAAAAATCCTCGGCCGTATCCACGGTTTCATCCGGATCAGAAACATACTGGACGGCAGCGCGTTCCTGATTGTATAGGCTGACAAAATCGACAGGCCACCCCGTACAAACAGCATCGCAACTGGAATTCGTCGGCTGAACATACAGATAAACCGCATTCCAACCTTTATCCAACGTGATATCCTGAGTCACCAATTGTGCCGGAACAGAAACACAAAAAAGAAGAAATACACCGCCAATCCAGCCTAAGTTTCTGCTCATATATAAAATATCTCCGTACACGCGATGATGGATACTGTCCGACAGAAAGCAGACACTCACACCAGTTGAACAAGTAATTCCTAAATATCATTTAATTACCTTTAATTACCTTTTATTTGTTTACTATTATTACCAATGAGTTGCAATAAAAAAAAACAAATCAATCCTCACGATAGGGTAACGATTCGCGCTCCCTCTCGGTGGTCAAGGGGGCCGTTGCGGTTGGCAGTGAACGGACCACTCCGGTGGATTTCAGATTAAAAAAAATATCCGAATCCGCGTAATCGCATATGCAAGATCACATTGCATCCGTATAAGCATCGATGCGCTTTCGCACATTTTCGGAGAGATTATTGAAAAAGAAAACATAGTCGCAGCGATGGCAAACTCCCTTCGACCAGCGGCCCATATTTACAAGGTCGATTCGATCCAACAGCGGAGTTTTCATGTCGATTACAACCAGAACGCTTTTATCCGGATAAATGCAGGCTCCCGTAAAATGAGGAATCTCTTCGATTACCTCACCGGCGGCGTCATTATAAAACCGCGCTCCGAGATTGGCATCCGGCCCCGCCGATGCTGCATCGGTCTTCCAGTTCAGCGGGTTGATCAATACGACCTGCCCGAGAAAGAGAAAGGGGGGACGGAATAGCCGATCAGATAAGTCGCCACCAGCCGTTTCTGAAGATCCGGATCGTTAAAGCGTTTGCGCATCAGATGGATCTGCGCCATGGATCCCTGGCTGTGCCCGGCAATCAGGAACGGTCGATCGGGATTGAGATGATTCAAATAATATTCAAAGGCGCGTTCAATGTCGGCCTCATGGTTTTGTGGCCATGGATCGATAGATCGAACCCGGCACGGTTGAGAATGGGGCACCATAAGGTTGCCCACGGATTAAACCACTCGGGATCGAGACCATAAATCGGGATGTGGCGGACCAACACACGGTACTTCGCCTGAGTGAACTCCGGCTTTACAATCTCTTGCTCCAGCCATTCCGCCTGTTCACGATGGAAGCCTGCAAAGTCGTTCGGCCCGGAACAGGCCTTGTCGCTATCGGCTTTGTCTTCGCCACAATCGAAAAAGATAACCCGCACCGGGCCACCGCTCAGGGCAAAATATTGCTTCCCGCCAAGGTTGTCCACCAGACTCGGCCATTGCCGGGAATAAGCGCCGCGGATTTCGTGGCTGCCCCGAAGATAGAGCCAATGCCTCAAGTCCGGCCGTAGCGATGGTCGACCAAAGCAGAACCGGAACCAGGCCAGAGGCCAGCACCTTATAACGCGCTTAAAGCATCATCCCGTACTTCTATAGCTCGACTTCGAGCACCGCCGGATCGTTCAGCATCTTGGTTTCCAACCCTTGGAAGGGTTTGCCATCAATCTCGACGATGTAGATTCCCTTTTTGTTCTCCTTTGCTTCCTTGAGGCCTTTGCGGACTTCGCGATCTTGGCGTTAAGCAAAAACCCTCGCCACGAAGCGGAGACCGTGTTTCCCTGATCATAAAACGGGCGGCGGGGCGGCGGGGCTTCCTGATGCTTTTTCGAGCGGAAACTTGGGCTTCCACGTGGGATGATCCTGTCTGAGCCACGTGTTGATTTTCTTCGAGAGCGTCGATGCAAGTTCGGGGCGGCTTGCGAACTCGTTGGTTGTTTCGCCAATGTCCTCGGTCAAGTTGTAGAGTTCCCACGAATCCGATTCGTAGTAATAGATCAGCTTGAAACGCTCGCCGCCAAACTCGTCGATGACCGCAGCGCTGGGCTGCGCGCGGGAATCCATGTAGCCGGGGAAGAGATAAAAGATGGGCTCGCGCTTGCGGTCGGTGTCGGGCTTCAGCAGGAAGCCGGCGAAGGATTCGCCGTCGAGCGGATGTTCGCTCTGCGGCGGCGTCCATTGATTGCCGGCCAATTCTAGATAGGTCGGATAGTAGTCCACCGAATGCACCATGCGATCCGTTATCGTGTTGGCCGGAACGACGCCCGGCCAGTAGGCGATCAGCGGGACACGGACACCGCCCTCGTTGAGCATGCCTTTTTTGCCGCGCAGCGGCAGGTTGTCGCCGCCATCGTGCGTGCCGCCGTTGTCGGAGGTGAACAGGATCAGGGTGTTCGCCGCAATACTGTCGCTGGTGCTCCCGTCTCCGTTTGGATCCTGGACGGCCTTGAGCAACCGCTCGACAATCAGATCGACGCTGGCAATGAATCCAGCGAAATTGTCGCCGCCCGCGGCGGCTTTCAGGTCGGGGCGCGCTTTGACGGGGCCATGCACGGCGTAGGGGTGAAGCTGAAGATAGAATGGTTTCCCGATGGACGTGAAAACTGAAATGGTTTCCTCCATCGCGTCGCCCACGGCATCGCTCACATGCTTCGGCGTGCCGACGAGCGAGGCGGGGAAGTTGTGGCGCACGACGTATTTCTTGGTGTAGGGCGCGGCGTATTTATCGAAATGGCCGAGACCCAGCTTCTTGAACACCCATCCACCGGTATTCTTGTCTTTCGACGAGAAGCAGACGGTCTGGTGACCTTGGGAGCATCCACCCACGTTGATGTCGAACCCGGCGTTATGGGGCAGCGTCGCATCGCCTTCGTGGCCGCCGACGTGGTATTTGCCGATGTGCGCGGTCGAATATCCATTCTTCTTGAGGGCTTCGGCCACCGTGATTGCTTCTTCCGCGACATCCTCGGTTTGCGCCGGCCCAAGGAACCTTGCCTGGGATTTGGAGATCCCCGATGCGCCGCCCTTGCCGAAACGGTTGAGGTTGCCAACAACATAGACATCGTTATGGATGCGGGCGGGATATTGGCCGGAGAGCATCGCTGCGCGCGTCGGCGCGCAGTTGGGCTGGGCATAGGCATGCGTAAAGCTGAGGCCCTTGTTCGCCAGCATCTCCAGGGTGGGCGTGGAATATTCGGCACGCTGGGTGCCCATCGTCGATTGTGGAACGCTGATCTGGTTCCAACCGAGATCGTCCACCATGACCGTGATAATGTTCGGGCGCGACGGCAGCCGCTCGCGCAAAGGCTGGACGTTTTCAGAGACCGCCCGCACCAGTTTGACTTTTCGGGTTTCAGACTCGACCTTTTTATCGGGGGCAGGCTTGGATGCCGGTTTAGATGCGGTCTTAAGCGACAAGCCTTCCAGCTCGACTTCGAGCACCGCCGGATCGTTCAGCATCTTGGCTTCCAATCCCTGAAAGGGTTTGCCATCGACCTCGACCGTGTAGGTTCCCTTTTTAAAAACCTTGGGCTGGAAGCTGTCGCCGTTAATGCGCAGAGCATAGATCCACTCACCGGTCGCTTCATCGATGACCTTGACGACGGGATTCTTCGAGCCCTTGACCTTGATTGTCGGCAAGTGGGCAACGGCCTTGCGGCCATAGTTGTCGGTTTGGTCGATGGTGATGGGCCAACCGGGATAGGGCTTGTCCTTGGTGACGTCCACATTGCGCGGCCAACATTCCATGGTAATCTTTCGCGTCTTCTTGTTGAAACGAACGATACCGAATCCGGCGGCGCGGGTAGTCAGCTTGTCGCCGCCATTGGGGTGTTCTGCGGGGTTTGCGACGGCGAGCATGGTAACTTTGTTGCCAAAGGTGTCAAAGTGGTCTCCGAACATAGGATTCTGTCCGGGCAGACGGTTCGCACCGGCTTTTTCCGGCTTCCACCAGCGCATGTAGAGGTTGGCAATGGAGGGCACGCAGAAGGAATAGATCGAGTCGCCATGCTCTTCGACGCCGTGGTGGAAGACGGTGGCGAGATGCTGGTCGCCGGCATAGTGGAAGGCATAGGCTTTGCGCAGCGCCTTGACCGCCTTGTCGCGTGCGGCGCGTGGCCACCCGTTCGAGTCAAGGTCGCCGAAGACGCGCCCACCCACCTTGCCGTGGATGTGCGCCCCGCCGCAGAAGATGGTTTGCGACAGTGCCACCTTGAAGTCAGCACCTTCCCAATCCTGCCCCCACGCATCGAGGAATTCCAGCTGGCGGTCGCCAAGCATTTTAAGATCCTCCCGCTCAAGCAAAGCCAGGTCGAAGTCGGCGCTGGGCACATGGTCGGCACGGCCTTTTTGGGGATCGCGGACGGCGCGCGGCCCCGTCTTGAACTTGCGGTCTTCCAGGATGCCGAAGCTGATGCGCCCCCAGTTCAGGTCGGTGTAGTAAACGCCGATGCCTTGCCCGATCGGCGCGGGATCATAAGGATCCGGCAAATTGGCGGTTTGCGCACGCTCGACTTCAATCACATATTGCGCCGGCATGGCATAGCCGCCATCGGTCGCACCGCCCTTGGTTGATTTCTTTCCGCTCTGCCCCCACAGGTTGGGCTGGCCTACATCGTGGTCGTCGGGAATCGAGACCGTCGGGCGGTCTTTCATGATGTCCGCAAAATCGAGACAGAATTTGAGCCAGTATTCATAGTGCTTGGTGTGGTTATAAACCTGGTCCCCAGAAAAGAACAGCAGGTCGGCATCGACCCGCTTCACGTTATCGACGAGATCCTGCCGCGAAATGTCGCCGCCGTGGCCGGCCATGACCGAATTGCCGGTAAAACCCGCCACGACAATCTCTTCCTTGTCGACCGGGTTTTTGCGGACCGTGCCTTCGAAGAAAGCGTTTTCACCATGGGCAACGCGGTACGGCACATTCTTGGTGTCGTCCCAGTTTTCAACGCGGAATAGTGCCGTCCAGCTTTGGTCACCACTCTTGTTGCCGTATTCATTTTCGCAAATCTTTACGCGTGCGATTTCCTTCCACCCTTTGGAACCTTTTATTTCAAGACGAACGTCGCGATCCTCGCCAGACTTCAGCGGAAAGAGCTGCGCATTGAGCTTCAGCGTGTTGTTATGCACCGTGTAAAGGGCCGCGGCAATCACCTGATCGCGCGGAACATCGAGTTCCACCGCCCGTTTTTCATTCTTCTTCGGAACCGCCTGCAGTCCAACCGCAATTCCCAACCCCAACATCATCACAATCAATCTCTTCATCTTATCTGCCTTGTTAATTTAATTCCTACCAATTCCTAACCAACCACTTCTGGCTCATGAAAAAACAACCGTCCCCGTTTGCCGGGCCTCTTCAGCGGCAAAAGCCATCCGATGCCCATGCACCACCTGCCGGAATTCCGCAAGGACATCGTCCACAGACCAACACACCATACGCGCATACAGCGAATCAACCAACCCTTCGTCACCACCCAGATGGCCACCGTGATCCTCGAAATCAATTTTTTCGAGGGTTTCCCCCTGGTGGTTTTCGACGATGATATCCACGCCGCCGCTGCGATGGACAAACTCCCCGCCCTTCAACCGGCCCTTGGTTCCATAGATTTCAATGCCGCGCCCGGTATCGAACGCGGTCATGGTGAAGGAGCAGCTGATGCCGCCATCGAACCCCATGGCCAGCACCTGGTGATCCACCGCCGTATTGTTGCACCGATACGCGCAGCGCCCCCACGGCGAAGTTTCCAGCCACTG
Source organism: Pontiella sulfatireligans (assembly GCF_900890705.1). Lineage (GTDB taxonomy): Bacteria > Verrucomicrobiota > Kiritimatiellia > Kiritimatiellales > Pontiellaceae > Pontiella > Pontiella sulfatireligans. The sequence continues at coordinate 256,442 of NZ_CAAHFH010000002.1, forward strand.
GAGGATTTCCCCGTCGGACGCAGTGCGGGCACGATCATACACCATGGCCAACCAACCTTTGCCGGACTCCTCTAAATAATGCTTCGCGTTATACATGCAATCATCCGCCACCGGACAACCCTGATGGCAACGCTCCGGAGCACCCGCCGGCGCGTGGTCGGCTTTAAAATGGTTGAGCGCCCCCACACTGGAAACCGAACGGCATTCCCGCCCGATCAGCCAATGGAGCAGATCCATGTCGTGGCAGCATTTGGCCAGGATCATCGGCGAGGTTTCTTCCATGACCGCCCAATGCCCGCGAACGAACGAATGGGAAAAGTGCCACGCACCCACCCCCTCGGCGGCATGAACCGACACCAGATCGCCGAGCACCCCGTCGTCGATCAACTGCTTCACTTTCAGATAGAAGGCGGAATAGCGCAACACATGGCAAACCACAACGCGGCGGCGCAGCTCCACCGCCTTCTGTTCAATGGCGACAACTTCTTCCATCGAGTTGGAGACGGGTTTTTCCAGCAGCAGGTCATAGCCCGCCTCCATCGCGCCCATGGCGTGTTCAAAATGGTCGTCATCCTGGGTGCAAACCATGACCACATCGGCAGATGGACGATCTTCCAGCAAGGCGGCGGCGTCAGGATAGCCCTTAAAACCTGAGTCGCTCGAAAGCGCACGGATTTGTTCCACACGCTCCGAAACCGGATCGGCAGCGGCCACAAGCGCATATTGTTCCGGCAGGTTCGAGGCCAGCCTTGCGTACCTCGTTCCTCTCGACCCGCACCCGATGACGGCTACTCTCAATATTTTGTTATTTTTCAACGAGATATCCTTCTGTTTTTTCTCCGTGGGCATCCAGAATCGTGGCCGACAGCCCATCCTTGTTCACTTCTAGAATTGTGACGGTTCCGTCTCCCATTTTCTTCCCGCCGCCAATGATGACCGGATAGTTGTGGTCGCCTGCGGTGTGCGGCGGATGAATGGCGGCCCTGTGGGTGTGTCCATGGATCGACATATCGAAGCCGGCGCGATTGAGGATGGGGCCCCATAGGGTTTTCCATGGATTGAAGCTATCGGGATTGAGACCGTAGATCGGGATGTGGTGAACCAGCACGCGGTATTTCGCCTGCGTGAACTCCGGCTTTACAATCTCTTGCTCCAGCCATTCCGCCTGTTCGCGGTGGAAGCCTTCGAAATCGTTCAGGCCCGAATAGGCCCAGTGGCTATCGGCCTTGTCTTCGCCGCAATCGAGAAAGATGAACCGCACCGGGCCGCGGCTTAGGGCAAAATATTGCTTCCCGCCGGGGTTGTCCACCAAACCGGGCCATTGCCGGGAATAGGCGCCGCGAATTTCGTGGTTGCCCCGCAGATAGACGACCGGCGTCGAGGCGGCGTTGATTCCCTGATTGTAGGTGGCAAGGCTGCGCAGCACCTTTTCTTCAGTGGCAGGATCGTTGAAGCAATCGCCGTTGAAAATGCTCAGGTCGTAGTCGAGGCCATCGACCTGCTCCACCAGTTTCGAGAACAACGGAAGGTTGTCGTGGATGTCGTTGAAGAAAATACATTTCAGCGCATCGCTATCCGGGTTTGCGGTTTCAAAGGATTTGATCTCCGAGTTTTCAAGCCGCCCCCACTCGACCTTGTAGGGCCCGTAGCGGGTGATTTCCCGCGAGCAGATCCGGTAGAAATAGCGCCGCCCCGGCCGCAGCCCGGCCAGCCTGATTCTGTTCAGCGTGTTGTTGGCAGCAACCTGTCCATCGACGATCATCTGGGCCTTTTTGCCAAGCGCATCGGTTTCGCCCCACTCCACCCAGGAGTGGCATTTCACGTTGGTCAGCCACATCACCGTCGCGCCAGTGTCATCAACGTTTTGAAGATAGGGCCCAACGCCAACCAAGGATGCGGCATTCCCCTCGCCAACCCTCTCCTCGTTTGCGAAGGCCAATGCCGCTGCACCCAACAACCCCGTCGTCCCCAAAAAACTTCGTTTATTCATGCTCACTTGACTGTTCCTATCTGTCGTTTCTTTTTCTGTTTATCCTTTTTCGCGGCAGCCTTTGCTGCACGGACGTCGGCAAGGTCGTTGCTGCTGAGTTCTTTGAGCTTGGTACCGAGCTGCTTTTTGAAGCGCGCAACGACGGAAGCATATTCGGGGTTTTCGGCGAGATTGGTGTATTGCTTCGGGTCTTTCTTCATGTCGAAGAGCTGGAGGCCAAGTTCGCCGTTTTTCCCGTGCTGGATGTAGGCCCATTCATCGGTGCGCAGCAGATAGCTGTTCTTGTTTACGCAAAAAGCCGCATCGCGCACGGAGATGGATGGATCGTCCAGTGTTTGAACCAGGCTTTTGCCCTGAAGCCGCGAGGGCACTTCGAGACCGCAGAGTTCGGAGACGGTTGGATAGAGGTCGAGCAGCTCGGTGAAGGAATTGCAGACGGCGGGTTTCTTGCCGGGGACCTTGATGATGAGCGGCACGCGCGATGATTCGTCCATCAATCCCACCTTCATCCAGAAATCGTGCTCGCACAGATGGAAACCGTGGTCGGAGGTGAAGATGACGATGGTGTTTTCTTCAAGACCTTCTTCGCGAAGGGTGTCGAGCACCTTGCCGACCTGCGCATCCATGAAGGCGACCGAGGCATAGTAGGCGGCGATGGCTTTCTTTTCCTTTTCGGTGGTGAGCTGCATGCCCTTGCTGGTGCGGTAGTTGATTCCAGCCTTTGGAATATCGTCCCAGTCGCCCGCGACCTTTTCAGGCAGGACGATGTTGTCCCAGTCGTAGGGTTCGTAATACGCGCGCGGCGAAACAAACGGGACGTGCGGACGAACGAATCCGACCGCGAGAAAAAAGGGCTTGCCGATCCCCTTGTATTCGCGCAGCAGCTCGCAGGCCTTCTTTGCGGTCTTGCCGTCGGAATGAACCTCATCACCGCCTTCGGCTTTGACATATTCAAGGTGGTTGCCCTTGCCGTAGCCGCGGGTTCCATCCGGATTGCCTTCGAGGCGTTCGCCATCGCCGGGCGCCATCACTTCGGGGCCCTGGCTGTTGAAGCGTTCCACCCACGAGGCTTCGTCGTCGGTTCCATTGGAGCCTTTGACGATGTCGCCGGGGACGCCCATGTGGTAGATCTTGCTGACGCGCGCGGCGTGGTAGCCGTTGTTGATGAAGTGCTGGCTCCAGGTGGCGCGGTCGCCGATATTTTGCCTGCCGCTATTGTATCCCAGGCTGCCGGTGGCATGCGGATAGTAGCCCGACATGAACGAAGCGCGCGAGGGCCCGCAAACCGGAAACTGGCAGAAGGTGCGCGTGTAGCGTGTGCCCTGCGCGGCGAGCCGATCGATATTTGGCGTTTGGCACGCCTTGTTTTCGTAGCACGAAAGCGCCGTTGCCGTCAGGTCGTCCGAAATAATGAACAGCACGTTTGGCCGGGGCGTCGCCTGCATTGCACCCACAAGAAGAATTCCCAACCCCAGTAAACGCCTGACTTGATCCCTACCCATAACTTTCCCTTTTCGAGTTATCTTATAGAATACCTATTGTCCGTCTGTTGTTTGGTTAGTCAAATCGAATTGCCGATAAACGGAGCATCTCTCATGAGACGATGGCCGTGAGTCAGCCCTGTCCCCTACTGGCCCTGAATCTTGAGCGTATCCATCGACCAGAATTGGCCTTCGCCGTTTTTGAGGAACAGGCGCACAAACAGGGGTTTCCCCGCTGGCGCATCGATCATGACGCTATTCGCTCCTTCGCGGGATTTTTTTACGTCGATGCTGTTTTTCCAACGATCGGAAAAGGTCAGGCCTTCTTCCTCGCCCCAATAGATTTTCACTTCGGGATTTTTGCCGAGGTTGCGGATGCTGAACGACACCTTCGCACCGGAGGAGGTTTGTTTGATGCCGGTTCCGGCAATTTCGCACGGCACGGTTTGGAGAAATTTGAGATCCGCAGCGGAAAGATAGCCCACCCGATGGACGGTTTTCGGGGGCAACACGACCGGCTCCTTCCCATCCGTCTTGCGGAAGGCCCAGCCACCGGTCTGGAGATAGAACCAACCGTCGTCCGTCAGCCCACGGTCTGTGTGCGTCAAGCCGGTCGCCTTGTCGATATCGCCCTCGCTCATTCGGTCGTATGGATGCAGCTTTCCCTTGCCGTCCACCACCCAGCCGCGATACCGCATCCGCCGCTCATAGGGCCCCGTTCGCTGCCGCGTAGGCGGGCCCGGCACCTCGACAAAACTGCCGATGCCCAACGTGTCCTTCGGCTTGCGTTTGTTCCAGGTCTTGCCGACGCCAAACATGCGCCAACGGTTTTCATCGGTCGCAAAAAAATAGGTGAAATAGGTGGTGTAGGTCTCCCCCGGCTCCATGCGGATGGCGAAGGCCTGACGCTGCCCCGGCCGACCCTCAAGCGGGTTCCAGCCCCTAATTTTCACGCCCGTTCCTTCATGGCTGAAGCCACTAAACTTCGCGTTTGGATCGCCGATCGCAATCAGATGCGAAAGTTTTTCAATGGGCGGTTCTTCCTTTCCGCGCCCGAAGCTCCAGAGTGAAAAATTGAATCCCGTGTTCACCAAACCGTTGGCCTTCCAAGTGGGGCCGTAGTATCCAAACGGCGTGGTGATCGGTGCATAAAAATCCAACGTGCCGGGTTTTGCATCCATCTCCATGATGACCAGGCGAACACCTTCAGGATCATGTGAACTGGAAAAGCGGGTGTGCGCCGCCGCGGGGCGCCAGCGCTTGCGGAGCACCGCCGCATTTTCGGCCGCAGCTCCCGAAACCTTGATCGCATGCAGCTTCGCCGCACCCGCTTCATCCTTGCACGTTATCCGCAATACATGCATTCCGGATTTGCCGATCTTGAATGAAAGCGGTTTGCCCGACAGGTTCTGCTCCTGACCGGACAACGACAGGACATAGGTCCCCTTGGCATCTTCCATATCGATCTGCACGCTCAACGTGCCGGGTTTCTCGATCCAGAGCCCCCACTCCGCGGCATCACCGGATTCCCAGCCCGAAATCCATTTGTAGTTGGTGCCCTTGTTCAACGCGGGATCAACCACGGGCAGCTCCCCTTCGCCCTCGGCGAGCAGTCCAAGCTTCGGAAAAAAAGATTCGTTCGGCGTGAGCAGCAACCGCGCATCGGCGGTTCGCTGCGCCATGTGGAACATATTATCGCCAAGTTCTGAGACCGGAATCCATTCGACTGGCGCGCGTTGCTGACTACTGTGTGCGCAGAGCACAAACGTAGCGGCTACAAAGGAACAAAGGATTGGCTTCTTCATAAATTTTCTTCCTGTTTGGAATTATTTTAAATGAATCTCGATTGCCACTATTTGCTTACATAAATACTATCAATGCCGTTGGTCAGAGTCGAATGGTGCGTGCTCTGAATACCAATCCCGTCGAACGTCAACTGGCCGGCGAAAGGTATAGGCGGTTAGCGTTTCATCCGAATCAGCGAGTTGAATACTGGTGTTCGCACCATCGTAGGTAATCATGGCAACGATGGTTTCGAGGGAATTCAGGTTGCTCGCAAACTGCGCATAAGTCGAGCCTGTCCCAGCAGAGTGAGTTTTTAAATCGCACAGATCCCGCACTTCTAAAGAACGGTAAAAAAAAGTGGCATCATAGGTGGGATCGGCTGGGGGTTCCTGAAAAAGCGCCATTTTGGCTGAGCCAGGGCGCACGCCTGTCTTTGAGGGAGCTGGTTCCGGTTGGATTATGCCGCGGCGGCAAGTTCAGCTTCGAGTTCGGCACGCTTCTGCGCGGCCATGGCGGCGAGCTTCCAGAGGTTGTGGCCGAGGATGCACCATTCGATGCGGGTTTTTCGGTTCTCATACCCTTTGCTTCGCAAGGGCGTTCCGAGGTAGGCGTTCTTAAAGATGCCGATGCGGCCTTCGGTTGATCCCCTTCGTTTTTGAAGCAAGCAGAAGCCTTCGTCTTCAAGCTTCTCCTTGAGCAGGGGCACGGAACGGGGGCAGATGGCATTGATGATGCCGAGTTCTTCGAGGTCGGTTCGGGCGTTTGCGCTGTCGAAGCCGCGGTCGCCTGTGTAGCTGTCCATGTGCCTGGCGGATTTATTCAATGTACTGAACTTATCCATGACGCCAGCACCGGCATAAATCACACCGATCAGACCGACACCCACAAGAATCAGCGTCATCGACAACATTATCACCAGACGTGCCCAGTGGTTGTGATGTGCTTAACAAAAACTTCACGCTTTAAAACCTGGCTTCTTCATATTCGGTAACGGCCTATTTAGTCGCCTGCATTCCGGGCAGTATCGACCCGGCCCTCGTCCTTGTGAAGCTCTCCCTGATAAATATTTTTGTGACGATTGCCGGGAGCCACCGGTTTTTTATTCTCTTTTGATGCCTTGAGCTCTCGCGTAGTCAGCTCGCCATTCGCTTCATAAACCTCGAACGGAATCCGCGCTTCCATCCGTTCGCAGTCGCGTCCAATCATGACCGTAAATACGCCCGGCTCGACAACCCATTGCTGGTTTGCATCAACCATCTGCATCGATTTGCGATCGAGCAAAAATTTAACGGTTCGGGTTTCACCCGGCTTAAGCGTCAGCCGTTCAAACCCTTTGAGCATAATTTCATAGCAAGCGGCAGAGGTATAGTCATCACGTAGATAGCATTGAACAACTTCATCGCCAGGCACCTTTCCGCTGTTCGTGACATCAACAGAAACTTCAACCTTACAGTCGGGTCGCGGCTTTACAGTGGCATTTGCATAAGAAAACTCCGTGTAGCTCAAACCGAACCCAAATGGATACAACGGCCCCATCAACCGGTTCTTCCCGACTCTAAAGCCTTGCTTTAGCCATCTTGCATTGAGCGAATGCCCACAGTTGGAGCCGGGACGCGAAGGAAATGCGAGCGGGATTTGCCCGACCGACTGTGGAATTGTAAACGGCAATTTTCCACCGGGATTGATTTTACCCAACAACGCTTCAGCCATGGCAGTTCCGGTGGCCTCGCCCATCGCCCAGCCGCAGAGGATCGCCGGCACATTACGCGCAGTCCAGTTAATAGAGGCCGGCCGCCCCATCCGCAACACCACAATCGTCGGCGTACCGGTCTTTTGAATCGCTTTGATCAGCGCCTCCTGATGGCCGGGCAAATTGAGCGAAAGGCGAGATCTGGACTCTCCAGCAGTATTGTCTCCATCCCCAACCATCACAATCGCCAGATCAGCATCCGCGGCTTTCTGAACAGCCGCGTCAATCATCTGCAGTTCTTTGCCGGACGGATCTTCGGGCATTACATCGGAAACCGGATAGCGGGAGTCGGTAAAATCGCAACCCTTGCTGTAAACCAGCGAACTGCCTTCCGGCAGCAAAGCATTCAACCCGTCATACATCGTAACCATCGGCGTATCCGACGGCCCATAGCCTCCCACACCGAATACCTCGTCTTTGGCGACCGGACCGGCGACCAGAATGCGCTTGTATTTATCCGTATTGATCGGTAGCAAGTCGTTCTCGTTTTTGAGCAATACCACGCATTCACGGGCGGCCTCCAACGCACTGTTACGATGCGCTTCATTGCGCACCATCTGATCCGCACCAGCCGGATCGACGACATAGGGATTATTAAACAGCCCCACCCGAAATTTGACGCGCAACACATCGCGAACCAGCCGATCCAATTGCTCCATCGGAATCTCCCCTTCAGCCACCAACTCGCGCATCGGCATCACATATAAGTCCGGCTGTGTGAAATCAGTTCGCACATTGAGTCCAGCATTCACAGCCATTCCGATGGCCTCCTTGTAGGTTTCTGCCGTTCGGTGTTCATAGTGCGTGCGCAATACCGCGCCGCTGTCGGAAACCAGATACCCCTGGAAGCCCCACTGGGTGCGCAGGATATCTGTAAGAAATTCGTGGCTGGCATTGATCGGCACGCCATCATAGTCGTTGTGCGAAGTCATCATCCCAAGAATGCCAGCCTGTGCGACCATATGAAACGGCTCCAAATGCAGCATCTGCATTTCGCGGCGGCCAATCTGCGGATCTTTTCGAACGCCGGAATCGCGCCCTCCCTTGGGAATACCATACACCGCAAAATGCTTGGCCGTCGCGGCGATCCCTTCGCCCTGCATTCCTTTGACCGTCGCAACGCCCATCGTTCCGGCAAGAAATGGATCTTCGGAATAGCTTTCACGAACGCGCCCCCAGCGCGGATCACGGCACAGATCAAGAATCGGCGAATAGACATTACTGTAGCCAACCGCCTTGGCCTCGCGTGCCGTTATCCGGGCAATCTCGCGCGCCACGGCAGGATTCCAACTGGCACCCACCGCCAACGGTTCAGGAAAATTCGTACACTTGTTATACTTAAGGCCATGAATCCCCTCGACCGTAAAGTCAACCGGAATGCCCAGCCGCGTCTGTTCAATAAAGAACCGCTGCGTCTCGTTTTTGGCACGCGAATGTTTTGAAGGCGGCCAAACATATGGAGTTTTCTTTGCCAAATGCTGGTCGATATTCGCCAGCCCATCCTTCCAAACCTCATTCTTCCACTGCAGGGTTGGCACATCATCCTTTAGCACTGCCGGATAGCCGTACAGCGTCACCAGCTGACAGGTTTTTTCATCGACGTTCATCTGTGAAAGCAGATCATCGATCCGCTTTTCAACTGCAACCGCCGGATCTTCATACGGATCCTTTTCCCCGTCCTTGTTAAAATCGATCCAACCGTCGCGATAGATTTCCGGCATGTCCGATGGATTCAGGCAATCCGGCTGGAATCCTTTTTCGATGGGCGGCCGCGAGCCGGGCAATGGATTTACCCTCTCCACAGCTCCGCCGGAAACCACATTCTCCGCAATCTGCCCCAAAACAAACACAGGACTTATCAATCCAAATACACATCCACAAAAGATCTTCTTCATTCACTATTCCTCTCATTGCCTAACTACAAACTCTCGTTGCTAACCACCGCTTACAAGCAGAACAACAGATCCATCCTTCACAAGCCCCAGCCCGTCACCCGCAGACCATCAAGGTGTTGCATACTCCGGAGGAGTCGAAGCCCGCACAAGTCCACTAGAACCGCCGGGGACCCGCCCGGTGGCCACATATTCAAATGCTCGCACGATGTAAAATGTATTGGTTGGAATCCACACACTCTTGCCGCTATTGGCCAAATATGCATCGCAGTCATATTCCGGTTCGTTCAGCAAATCGCATACCTCGGTAATATGAGGCGTATAATTCCCCCACCCTGCTTGATCATTAATCAGCCCGTCAACCGAACCTTCGCCTTCAATGAGCGCGGCAATAAACTGAGAACTATAGACTTCCTGAGCCCATTGCCCTGGATTATCCGGATCATGCGGAAGCCCCTCACTAAAGGTCATATAGATGTTTGTATTCCACGAAACCGGTGCATACGGAATATCCCAGGGGAGATCTTTCAACACGATCCGCGAATCGGTAGATGACACGATGGTCAGCAAATCTTTTTCTTCCATCTGCTGCGCACACCACAACGCCCGTGTATTCTGAGCATCGCTGACCCCTATGGCAAATTTATCACCATCACCCAACGGATTAGCGCAGCTTCCTTCGGCATACAAATAGCCCAATAATCGGGCGCGGGTGCGGATGTCTACCGTGCTATTTGAGTTGATCGTCGGATCATTGAATTGATCCAGAATAATTCGATAAAAGGCCTGCGGTTCAGTTAACTCGTTTGTGATGACCATCGCGCCGTCATTCCCGGGAATATTGGACTCAATATTGCTCCACGAACCTTCAACCAGATTCGATCGGCTCTGAATGACATACTTGGCCGAGGCATCACTCGGCCATCTCACCACACTATTCGTTCCATTCAGCATCGCAAGCGATATGCCTTTAATCACAACAGAAGAATTCATCGTTTCAGTCGAGGATACCCACACCGTTGTTTTTCCTGCATTCAAATGATCATAATCTACGAACAGAACAGCCGCATTGTTCGTCCAACTGGCCGCATAGGAGTCAGAAAGCATGGACTGTCCATTGGTCCAACTGATATCCCCCGCTGCCACCAATGCGGAAAAATCAGCGACATGTTCGCCATCCCAGACCAACGTTCCCGCATCAATCAGCACACTACCGTTATCCACAGCAAAATCACTTTTCACATTCAATGTGCCGCCCAGAAGGCTCATCGCTCCCGTCCCTTCCTGACCGACAAAAGATACATCACCGATTGCAAGATTCATAAACACAGCACTGGCTGAATCGTTCATCGTGAACGTGCCCTCCCCCAATCGTTTGCCAACAATCACGTTGCCGGACAGCACATTCAATGCCCCGTCACCGGAAAGAGTCAAAACTCCGTTTCCGTTCCGGGCATCTGTTGTCCCCGAGTCACCGCCAAGCCAAAGATACGAACCGGAGAAGGTTGCCGTTCCGCCGGATATTTCCAGATTTCCAGTACTCTCCTGACCCACGGTAACCGCATCCGCAGAATTAAACACTCCGCTCTTCAGTTGAACCGTGGTCGTTCCGGTATCATTATCTCCTCCTAGCCCCATTCTTGAGATGCCCGACACATTGAGCGTGCCGCCGTCGATCACCGTCAGACAGTCCGCACCCGCCGTGTTTCCGTCGACATAAAGACCTGTTACATTCAGGGTACCATTTTCGATTTTGTACCCGCCGCCGCTTCTCGATCCACCCGTAAGCTTAGTGATCGTCTGATCGGAATCGATGACAATCAAGTCCGCCAGGCCTACTCGGCCTTTCGCCTCATCCGACGCCCCCGGAACAACGCCGCCCTCCCAGTTCGCCCCCGTACTGAACAGCAGATCCGTGCCGCCGTTCCACATAATCTGCGTGGCCGCAGCGTGCATCGCCAAACCGGCCATAGCCGATGCGATTATTACTCCTGAAAATCTTCTCATCGTTTTCTCCATAATATTTCCCCAAAGGTCTGAAACGAACCATTCATGCCGATTCCGGGCCTTTTCCTATGCCGACCTAATTGCCTGCGGGTATGGGGCCTCCCAGAAGGTTTCCGGCTCCCTTATCTACAACTTCCGTCGCGCCTTTGCTACTTACGCTCAGAATATCGTAGGAGAATGCTCCATTAGGGAACAGGGTGAAAAATCCAACGTGCTGGGTGCCTCCCTCGAATTTTTCAGATCGTGGACCGCTGGTCTCTTTGGATTCGTTATTAACGGTGCGTGCTCCGCCCGGACAGATCAAAAACTCCTGAATTCCTTCCGTTTCCGGCACCCTCTCCCCTACGGAATTCATAGGAGCAAACCGTTCATAGACATGATTATGCCCGGTCATCACGAGAGCAGGACCGTGAGCATAAAGCACATCCCACAAGGGTTTCATTTTGGGATATCCACCATGTTTCGCATTAGAAAACAATGGATAATGCCAGTAAGCCAGCGTTGGAGCCCTGGGGTTTGCGGCGAGATCCTTCTTGAGCCAATCGAGCTGAGCGTCGGCCTTTTCACCACCAACAACGAAGGTCACACTGTCGAGACTCACGACATGCCATCCGCCTAGATCAAAACTGTAATACATCTCAGGTGCGTGAGCGGCTTCCCCCCAGAATTCGCAGTAACCACTGAAGGGCGGTTCGGATTTTGCATCGTGATTACCAGGGCATGGATAAATTTTGGAAATGAATCGATCATAGGTGCCCTTATATATTTCCCTATAGCTTTCAACCGGTGTTGTTTTGTCATTGGATGTGTCGCCCGCCAGCAACACGGCGGAAACCGAAGGATTCGCCATGATTACATCGGACACAACTTGAACATCCGGCATAAAAACGTCGGCGGTCACGGCTACGGTAACCCCTTGGGTGGCAGCAACTGCGCCTGACGCGGCAAGGATAATGGCTGTGAACAAAGCCAAAGCCGCTGGACGCCAGCGCTTTGATACATGCAAATAGATCAATGATATTTGATACATACTTCTCCGAATCAGTTATAGTTTTTCGTTTCCCCAGAATTCACCAGCTTGAATTATTTACAGCCCTAGACCGGAGAGCGAACCAGGGTCGCGTCAAGCCATCGCCCGCACACGATTAAGGTGTTGCATACTCCGAGTCGAAGCCCGCACAAGTCCGATGGAACCGCCGGGCACCCGCCCGGCGGCCACATATTCAAACTCTCGCACGATGTAAAATGTTTTGGTTGGAATCCACACAGCCTTGCCGATGTGGCTAACTGCCCGATGAATGTACTTCTTAGTTGTTGGTGGAGACTGGCAAATGCTTGGAAAAAAATCTACTGGCCGTATGGCCACAGCACCGGGCGATTGAACTCCCCGGCACAACCCCAGAGATTTTCAATGCGAATCAGGACTGTCAGGTTACGCCCGATGAATAGATTGGGCATTGACGCTATACCCTTCAGCGACCTCATCAGTCCCTTGTCAAAATAAGCCCCGTGTGTGCCTTAACGTCCAAGGGGAATATCACCGAATTATCCTCGCCCCATGACTTGAACGTCTTGCCATCGGTTCCGGGAATTTCGACACCGTTGACGGCATTGCCATCCGGGTTGACCACAACGAAACCGTTTTCAAACCGGCGATAATATACTTTCGTCCCGCCAAACTGATCCATCGAGCCGATTGCCACGCCAAGAGGCGCATCGTATTCGACATAATACTCAGCGGCATTGCTCTTAGGCTGGTCCTTCTTCTTCGTGTCAAAGTTGAAATAGCTGTTTGGCCCAGCCGCGAGCAGGTAAGAGCCCAGCGCGAAACGCCGCCACTGCGGAACAAGAACATCGGCATTGGGTTCATCGTTCGATGTGTTGCCGTTGCTCCAACACTTTGTCCACCAGAATCCCATCAATCCGCGTTTTTCCACATCCTTGATCATTTCGATTTCGCTCATCCACAATTCCAGCGAAGGCCATGAGGTCAATTCGGATTTTGGTTCACGCCAAATCTGCTCCGACATGGCACCATCGTAATGGGCCAGTAAAACTCGCGGACTGCTTTCAACCGGCTCCGCCCAGTAACGCGTTCCGCGCGCCAATCCGTTCATCGTCAGCATCATATCCTCGGGAATGACTTGACGGATCGCCTGAGCCATCTTTGACTCGGCCATCATCCACTCCGTCTTAGTATATTCTTGGCCGGTATTGGGGTTAATGGGCTTGGAGTGAAGGTAGTTGCCTCCGACGGGCCCCGTACCCATACTGTCGGTAAAGATTCCATCGTAGCCTAGATCAAATTGGTTCTTGGCGAATTGAACAACATAGTCGATCCAATGCGGATTGTCTGGAACAACGACCCAGTTCTCAAAGTTCCGCGCCTTGATTATATTCCCATCCGCATTGTGCCCCATGGCGTCGGAGGGGAGTCTGGCAACTTCTCTCTTGTTCACGTAGGGCCCCAGAAGGTACTTGATCATCTTCACATCGGGATTTGCTTCATGAAATGGCTTCGGATCAAGATGGCCATACAGGACTTCAAACCTGCCTGCCGCTTCCGTTGGCGATTGTTCTCCGATGTCCCGCCAGGCCGGTGCAAACAGTCGCAACCTTGTTTCGGTGTGCATCCATGGTTTCGCATGCCTCTCCGCAACATGGGGTGCCTCCGGAACAACGTCGCCCGCCCCATTCGCCGCCAGATCCGTGCCGCCATTCCGCAAAATCTGTGTGGCCATTGCATTCATCGAAAAACCAGTGATCGTCAATACGATTGCTACTTCAAATAGTTTTCTCATGCATTTTTCCTTATTTATTTCTTCACCCAGAAAAAAAGGCAGGGGAGCTCTTCCCCAGAACCTTCTTTCTTGTTGCTCTCAGAGGTTTGCAAATATCTGCGCAAAAGATCTGCTGGTCGTATGACCACACACCGCATACATTGCGTTCATTCGGTTAAAAAAATGACGACAAAAACACCATCGACCAGTGCACTACAAATCCCTTGCCCGCACACGATTTTTAACGCATGCAGGCCTTCAGAGTTTTGCGATTACGACTACAATCCTTTGCAGCGTTATGCCAAAAAAAAACAGGCACATCAGGGCGCTACAAACCACTGATCGTGTTCTACATCCACTTCCATTCCTACTGGAAGATGTTCGCTGGAAGTCCCAACGTGGAGAACAAATTTTCCCGCCTCCAACTTCCAGGCGTCCCGGGAGACATCGTAAAAGCAGAGATTATTTCGACGCAGATTCATGACCGCATGGGTCGTCTGCCCCGGCTCAACGTGAACGCGAGTAAAGCCGCGCAGTTCCCGCGAAGGACGCTCTTCGCTGCAAACCAAATCTTCCACATAAAGCTGTACCGTACACATACCGGAAACCTTTCCGGTATTTTTTACAGCAACGTTCACAGACCATCCTTCTTCGACCGGTTCAACCGTGCCCTCGAGCAGCTCAAACGTCGTTCTGCTGAGTCCAAAGCCGAATGGATAGCGCTGAGCAATTCCCTTTTCAATGAACCAACGATGACCACATAGAAGCCCTTCTTTATATTCGGCATCAAAACCATGAACCTGCGGGCGATCCTTGCCATAATTATTCGTCGGAAGATCTCCTTGATGAACCCGCTTTGCCGGCCACTCTGCCCCGGAACCAGCCACCGGCCAATCGGATACCGGGTTGCCGAACACGCAGGGAAGCCGACCGGTAAAATCGCCCTTTCCAGTCAACGCATCCACCACGGCCGCGCCGAAGGCCTGTCCGCCGTTCCAAACTACGGCAAACGCATCGACGCCATCATCCCAATCTGTTGTATCCACACTCGTACCGCACTGCAGCACCACCACCAGCTTGTCGGTACGTGCCGCCAGAGCCCGAATGTCTGCCGCCTGTGTTCCCGGCAGCGTTGAGCGTTCAAGGTCTGCGCCTTCGCCACCGACGCCATCGTGCGCACAAAACACCACCAGATCGGCATCTAAATCCGCATCGGTAGTTTCTGCAACGCTTTCGCGATGTACAACTGCCGTCGCGCCCAGCGTTGAAAGCAGCGCCTTTTTAATGGAAATATTTCCGGCCCCCTCATTCACCAGGCCGGAACCGGTTCCCATAATAACCTCATCCGCGGCCGGACCGCACAACAGGACGGTTTTCAACCCCGGAACCGGCAGCAGCGCACGTTTATTTTTCAGCAGCACAATGCTGTCACGAGCCACCTGACGGGCAACAGCCTGATTCTTTTCTGTATCCAGACCACCCGCAGGTAAATCGTCGCCCAGCAGTCCGACCCGTAGATAAAGAAGCAGCACCCGACCGGCCATTCGATCCAGATCCTGCTCTGAGATGACTCCATCGTTTACCGCCCTGAGAAGATTGCCTTCGCCATAAACGTAGCGGCAAAAGCCCGTCGACATATCCAGTCCTGCCTTCGCAGACGCTTCCGTACGATAGGCCGAACGCCAGTCCGTCAGGATCACACCATCAAAACCGATTTTGTCCCGCAGCAACGTTGTTAAGAGGTCATAGTTTTCAGAAACATGGGTGCCGGCAAATAAATTATTCCCGGTCATCAGGCTCCATGCGCCTCCACGGCGAATGCCCTGCTCAAACGGATAGTTATAGATTTCGCGCAACACCCGTTCATCCATTTTTGCCGAGGTATAGTGCCGAAAGGTTTCGCACTCGTTGGCCACAAAATGTTTCAGGTTTGCTCCCACACCATACTTCTGAAGGCCGCGAACATAGGCCACCGCCATTTCCGCCGTCAGGTATGGATCTTCACCGAAATATTCATAGTTCCGCCCGCCACGCGGATCGCGCATCATATTGATCCCCGGAGCCAACAACACATGCTTTCCAAGCGCACGCATCTCGCGCCCCATAACGGCGGCATACTCCTCGGCCAGACCGCGATCCCAGCAGGCCGCCAAAGCCAGACCGCCGGGCAATGCCGTCGTCCGCGCCGCGGTATCGGCACCGATCGTCACGACCTCGCCGTCTCCTGCATTTTGATGTTTTTTGTGCGTAGAGGTCAGTTTTTTTGGATCGCGCAACAAACGGATGCCCACCGGACCATCAGCCAGAATCAACGGCTCGACACCCAACCGCGGTATACCTCCGGAAACAAACGATCCAAAACAAAGTCCAACCTTTTCCTCTGTCGTCATCCGACCGAGCAGATCCGCAACACGCATTTCCGGTTCTAATGAAGTATCGCGCCATGGCTCCCCTGCTCCGGAAGCGACCCCGACCAAAGTCGCCAACAAAACTCCAAGTCCAATTCTATGTCTCTCACTCATCCTGTTCCTTTACCTTTTTTTAAAAATCCGTGGGATTCACCCATTTAGTCTGGGCAGGAGTAAACTCGCCCTGCATGAAGCGTTCTTCGCTCCTTCATTTCTCGTTTGCAGAGAGTGGCAAACCCCTGCAGGAAAGATCAACTGGCTGTATGGCCACAACCTGGAAATTCACGCGACGATGTGTTCGCCTCAAGACATTTGACTATTTCTTATGAATACGACGATTCATAATTCATCTAGCCGACCGGTTGTCCAGTTTCTGGAATCGCCCGGTGGTCACGCCGGGACCGAATCGAATGTTCGGAGGCTCGGCCTTGCCTTTGAACCAAGATGCATAGTCCTTGCCGGCACTGATTTCGTTGTCGTAAAACTCCAGATTCTCAACATGATCAGCGACCATCAGCGGCTTGAAAATCTGAATGATTTTGTTGTTATAAATCTTCACATTCTTATGAATCGGAACTTCACTATCGTAATTATCAGCGTCGCATGAATATGGAAGGTCGCCTGCGAAAACCCGCCTGAATTACACTGGTCGAAGACATTGTTGTAGATTTCAACATCTTCGACACCGCCGGCTTCGTACCAACTGGTTGCCTCACTGCGGATCTTGATGGCACAACCCTGCACATTAAAATAGTTGTCGTGAATTCTCACTTTTCCCAGCGTTTTGATCAGCAGGTTTCTCGCGCGGTGGTTGGAAAAATGGTTGTTGCTGATCTGCACGTCGGTGTCGTATGCACGCAGGGTAACGACCACGTTTTTCCAATCGAGATCCGGAAGCGGATCTTCAAAAACAAGCCTGTCTTCCTGAGCCGGATCGCGATCCATGAATTTGGCCAGTTTCCCCTCCCCAAGCAGTTCGAGCGTCTCGGCATCATGAAACCCGATCATGTCTCCCATAAATAGGGTATCAACTCCCATCTGCTGAAAATGATTCAAGCGAGTCCGTAGCGTCTTGTCGTCCTCTTTCCTCATGACCGGACGGAATATGCCGTGAATATTACAGTCGTCATCCCCCTGAAATTCAAAGCGGCAGTTCGTGATGTGAATATCCCCACGGCATTCCACAAAATGGGTCACATCGTGATGGGTTGTATACCAGCGGCCCGAGTTCGGACGTCGGACAGCCTTTAACCGATCAATGTAAATATTCCGAGAGCCTTCAAAAATGGATCCGAACCCTGCTGCGTGATACATGGTGATGTTCTGAAGGTGGATATTTTCGCTGCGATGCACCGTAAATCCCGGAGAGGAACGGTCATTATATTGGAATACGGCGATATGGCCGGGCTTCAGCGGACTCAGAATATGAAGCGACCGAAGCCGCACTAAATTCTTTTCCAGCAGTTCGGCTGTGTGATCGCTTCCGACACCATATTCGTCTTGACTCTTGAACACCAGCCGACCGAGTTCCGGGTTCACGATGTTGATATTGTTGAAGTCCATCGGTTCAGGCAGGTCGGGATTAAGGAAGACCAAACGTTCATCGCGAATGCCCACCGGATATTCATCACCGAACCGGACATCAAAAAAGCCCTTGCCCACGTTCACAATCTCGCCCTGACTGAAGAAGGGATGTTCCCAGTCAATCGTCAGGTTTTTGATCGTCACATTCTTTGCATTCTTGAGATAGAATGGAATGATATGGCCGTGAAAAATCAGTTCCGCACCGTTGCCGTCAATGACCAGATCTTCGGCATCCTGAAGATCAAACAGAATCTGCTTCATTCCATCATTGTTGTTCGAAATATGCAGGGTGCGCTGTATTCCATTTTTGGCATACGCATGATGCGTCCCCTTCGGGAGCACAATCGTCTTTTTACCCGATGCCACCTCCGCACGGACCCAGCTTTCGAACTCTTCCGCATGAAGCACGCCCGCTCCGCACATAAGTGCCAATGCAACCAAACGACCGATCATTTTCTTCCTCCAATCTTAAGCTGTTGGAACAATCTGGATGAAAGTTCTTTTACAACCTCCGCGTATTCCGGCTTTCCGGCGAGATTGACCGTTTCACTCAAATCCTGACCCAGATCATAAAGTTCTGTTCCATAAGATGCTCCCTGAGGGTCGCGACGATCCAGCCAGAGCACCAACCGATAGCGGTCGGTTCGCAGGGCATAGCCCATCAGGTAGTTTTCAAACAGGTTGCGATCCCATGCATCGCCCACCTGAGTCTTGATCCGCCCCTCCACCTGTTCGATCAGGGGGCCAAAGAAGGTCTGACGCATTCCGACCGAAAGCGGATTGGCCGCCCATTCGCGCAACGCCGGGCTCGGGAACTGGCTGATGGCCATGTTTTTCCCTTTAAATTCGGGATCGTCCAGAACAGGTCTGAAGCTTTCCCCTTCGCAGTGCTCGGGGATCGGCAGCCCCGCGAGATCGCACAACGTCGGGTAGAGGTCGATTAATTCAACGATGGAATCCGCCTCTTCACCGCGGGATTTCATCTCGGGCGTCCAGACAATCAGCGGAACCCGGGTTCCGATTTCATAGTTTGTGGCCTTGCCCCATACCCCCATCTCTCCGAGATGCCAACCGTGATCGCCCCAGACCACGATAATCGTGTTATCGCGGATACCGGCATCTTCCAGAGCCTCGATCATTAAACCGATCTGGGCATCAATATAACTGACGCAGGCATAGTAGCCGTGCAGGAGCGTTCGCGCCAGGTCATCCGGAATCGTTCCTGATTTAGGAATACCGTGACGAACACGCAACTCGAACGACTCATGCAAACCGACCGCCGCGCCATCCTTCGGCGGATGAGTCTGGCTTGTCAGCTCGATCTCGGCGGGATTGTACAGATCCCAATAACGCTTCGGCGCAATGAAATTCAGATGCGGCTTGTAAAAACCAAGCCCCATAAACAGCGGTTTGTCTGGATTCTTTTCCAAATGATCTTTCAGCGTGGCGATCGCCACTTGCGTATTGTACCCATCCTTATATTCGTCGTCTTCCACCTCCCCGGCTTCGTAAGCGGGCCCGTGAATCAGACCGACCGAACCTTCCTTACCGTATTTCGCCAGCATGGCCTTGCGGTTTTGGAGGAAGATCGCTTGGTTTTCCGGAACGGCATAGCCCCCCGGAAATTGCGGAAGCGTTACTCCTGCACGGCTTACAGCAGGCTTGCGGCTCCATGAAAGTTCTTCGTCCTTCAAATTTCCGTGGAAGATCTTTCCGCAATAGACACTCTCATACCCATGATTGATGAAGTGCTGTGACAGCGTAATCAAGTCTGGATTCAACGTGCGAAAGTAGGCGCTGTTTTCAATCACACCAATGGTTTCCGGCCGACAACCGGTCATCAAGCTGGCTCGCGAAGGCCCGCAAATCGCCTGCTGGCAATAGGCTCGTTCAAATCGCATGCCCTCAGAGGCCAGCTTGTCCAAATTCGGGCTCTTGATATAATCTGAACCATAACAGCCCAGCTCAGGTCGAAGGTCATCGACCGCGATGAAGAGAATGTTTGGTTTGTCTGAACCGGTGTTGCCGGTCATCGCAACCGAATTTTGTTTATTCGCCACCGCTGTCAAATTTAACAACGCCAAAAGTAACACGGTTGCTTTCGTTACATATTTCATCAGTAAACCTTTTCTTATTTCATTAATTAAATTTTTTAACGACCTGAGGGTTTGTGCGTTCAATTTCAATCATATGGAAAATCGGTTCGCCTGATTTTTTTAATATAACAAAATCAACTTTGGCGCTGCGAAAATCCGCTTTGGATATTATAAAACTTTGGACCTTCCAGCGGCCGCTGGAGCCGGACACCACTTCGCTTGTTTTAATTCTTTTATTATGTCTAAACTGCAGTTGCCATTCATTCCCCCTTTCCGCCAACCAGGTTACATTTATTTTCACGGTCTCCCCCTGTGTCTCAGCAGCAAATGCTTTATCAACCCGAAATGACATCTTTTCACTGGTAAGTCTGGCCGCTGAGTATCCTCGATAATCAGCATCTACATGCCCGACAATTTCAACCGCATCAGGATCAATCTGCGTAATATAATAGCCGATGTTTCGCAGTGATTCTTTATTTCCGTCAAATTCACACAATACAACAAATGCCCCGGGAGTTTTGTCCGGATATAGATACATGCCCGCATATTTATTGAAGAGTCTGAATGCTTCGGAAAATCCCGGTTCCCTGTAGCGCTCGAGATCCTGCTCATAGGTAGCACTGTAGGTCACCCCCAGATAAAGTTTGTACAACTGCCGCCAATATATTTCCTGAGCATCGTTCTGGGTGGCACCGGCCGGAAATTTTTTCCGGGTCCGCGTACTCATTTGATGAGGCGTGTTTTTTACATCCTCGTAATATCCAATCATGCCGCGGTCTATACAACGCCGTTTATAATCCTGCGCCCGAGGGGCCATGTATTTAAAATGACTGGCGCTGGCCTCCGTCCCCATAACAACCATCAGAGGCGAGGTGTAAACATGTTCATCCATCCATTCATTGCCCAGCCCGCACTCAAAACTGATCCAGGGACGAATGAAGGTATATATGCCCAAGGGGTGAAATGCCTCTTTGTATGCACGAACAACAGCAGCGAAATATTGCTTCGCTACCGCATAATCATCGTCTTCCAATCGCGGAGGATAAATGGCATCACCGGCCGGCACCCATTTGCCGTCTTCAAGAATCTTCCATTGACTACGGTCTATGGTGGAGCCCGCTTTAAGTACTTCGCCGTGATGAAAATCCCACCGCCAAGCTTCGGTATTAAAGGCATTAGGTTGAACGCGGATCCCCAGCACCCATTTTCTGTGCGGAGAAGATTTTACGCGGTCAGCCACCTTCTCCAGCAGATTGCAGTAATGTTTCATGTAGATCGGGTGCCAGAACTGGGGTGCGCGACAATTCCTGGCCGTTCCTCCGACCCACGGCACTTCGGCAAAAATCCATTCCGGAGCACCGCCATTAATCTGGATCACCATGGGTTTCTTCAATTCAGCCGCCCGGTTCATATCCAGATCGAATTGACACCAGTCAAACTGATCCGCGGAAACCGGCTGCAACTTCTTCCAGTAGGTAACCCCCTGAAGCACCCTGACAAAAGGGAACTCCTCCACATCGTCGTTGGTGTGCGTCCAGATGGATGCAATACCGAAATACGCAGAATCAGCCATGTCAGAAGCGGCACAGACCGCCTCCTTCAAAAAAACCAAAATTATAACAGTAAAAATTCTCACAACAACCTCGTTCACTGTAGTTTAATCACGAAAACACCTTACAGCGCCCAAACCCTGCTTTCGTGTGATTTGTGTATTTCGTGGTTCATAATTCTGATGCATTAGCGGGTAATCGGAAGCCACACGCTCATTTCCGGTTCTTCGCGATTGTTCCATGCAAAATACGGGATCAGCTCCACGTTCACCGTCGTTGCTTCCTTATCGGCAATATCTCCGTATTGCCCGAAGATAGGTTGATCCGGTTTAGGCACCAGCTTCGCGGAGGTCTTCAGCACGGTGACACCCCCCAACAGATCCGACCGATATTCGGATTCGAAGTCAACGTCAGCATCAATCGCAACCTGCTCGAAAGCAGCATCGCCCTGCACATCGTTCGACTCAAGGCAGTACACAACCGGACCACGGCTGACGGCAACCTGGTTGCGAATTTGTTCGGTGCGGCAATTACCAACAAGCAGGCGCACGCTCATTTCGAGGTTGAGTTCCAGCACATCACCCTTTTCCCAAACTCTGGAAATTTCGGCATAGGTGCCCGGCTCCGCCTTCACGTCTTCTTTTTTACCGTTGAACCTGAGAGAAACCTTACCCGTCCATGCAGGAATGCGCAGCTTGAATGCGACCGCTTCTTCTGGAGCGTCATCAATGGAAAACGTGATTTTCCCGTCCCACGGATAGTCGGTAGTCATCTTGAGTTTCAGCCCCAGCTTTTCCAGCGCCGCCTCGCAATCGGCAAAATGGTGCACCCAAAGGGTGCCCTTCGAGACCGAAAAGAGGTAGGCGTGGTATGCAGCAAGGTTGCGCGACAGGTTGGTCGGACAGCAAATATGCTCCAGGCCGGGTACATGGCGACGATGGAAGTCGTGGCTCCACAGTTCATGCTTTGCGCCATGCCAGCGCAACGGATTGGTGTAAGACCAGTGGTCGCCATCCACCTCCATGCCTGCAAGCATCGAGTTATACCAACTCAGTTCCATGATATCCGCATAACACGGATTCCCCGTAGCCTGCAGCATCCGCCAGTTCCACATCATATTGCCCACCGTGCCGCAGGTTTCATTATACGCCGTGGCATTCGGAAGATCGAACGGCGCCACGACTCCCTCGTTAACGGTATCGCCTACATATACCTTTCGTTGATCCCCATAAAAATTTCGGGTAACCGGGCTTTTATGAACCGGACTCACGCCGCCGGTTACGTACATTTTCTTTCCCGTCAGATCGCCCCACAAACGTTCCAGTGCCTCAAGGAGAGAACGGTCGCCGGTTTCAAGATAGACATCGGTCGCGCCGGCATAGAGATAGGTAAAAAACACGGCGTGGCCGATCACTTCTGTTTCTTTACGAAGCGGAATATAATTCTGATAATTATCCGTCCCGCCCTTATAATTTTTCATGCCCCATCCCGGACGGCCCCAGTCCGGCTTTTCGGCCGTTCCCTGATAGGACGCCCCGCGCAGATCAACCACATGAATGGCCAGTTCGAGCGCATCCCGGTTGCCGGTTGCCCGGTAGAGTTCAACCGCCCCCATGATGATGGATGGGTTGTACGGATATTCCCACATCACATCGGGATGTTCCTTGAATTGCTTTAAACAGAAAGCCGCGGCCTTGTTCCCGACATCCAGAAGGTCCGTTTGACCGGTCATGCGGTAGTGAACCGCCGCAGCGGTCAACAAATGCCCCATATTGTACAACTCGTGGTTATGCGGAGAGAGCCAACGTTCTTTATACTTTCCGGCACTGACCTGCGTGGCGATATAGCCGTCGTCTTCCTGCGCAGCAGCAATGGTTGGAATCACGGACCCGATGCGCCCAAGCACTTCCCGGTCGCCGGTAGACGCATAGATATAACTCGCAGTTTCAATCCACTTGTAAAGCCAGGCATCTTCCCATGCCACGCCCTGATGCCGCCCTGCTTTGATCCCGGCGGCCACCTTGAAATTGTTCAGCGGATAGCCCTTCTCCTCATCAGTTGCCAGCTGCCACAGCAACTCGAAAGAAACCTTCCGGTTCACCTCCTGCCGCTGCTTCCAGAACCCGCCCGTAATCTTCACCTCATCCAGCCCGACGTTCTGCATTTTCGCATAGGGGCTTCCATCAATTTTTATCAGGCTCTTATCCGCGCGGCATGCGACCCCGACAAGACACACCACAACTATGCTGCAAATTTTCATGAACAAAACCTCCCTGATATTTAACAATCTCCTGCATGATCAATCTATAAACAGGAACCGTGCGGAAACTGCATATATAACAGGACACGGCGATCTTTCTGCCCTGAAGAACCCTACGGCCTTGACACAACACGATGCTGAAGCTTTATCACACGAACCATATTGACCGTCAGGTCTCCTGTGCCTTCGGATATAAGCCGAAAATCCATGTTTCCGGAAAAGATGCTGTTCGCCGCGAGTTCCGGCAGATGAAGCGTAATCGTTTTACGTTTGCCGTCGCCCTGCGTCTGAATCACCTTCGCCCTCTTCCGACCGGATCGTTGGGAATACTCGACCGTCCATCGGATTTTCTCATTATCGATATAGGTAACCTTCAGGAGACAGGGAGCGGGCGTGTTCCAGAACACCGGATCCAGCCCGAAGAGCAGTCCGTTCTGGCCGTTCTCAACATCGGTACGGCGCGCATCAAAATCCATATTCTCGGGATCGCCCGGCCGGGGGAACGAAGTCGCCGCCGCGGGAACGCTCATCGATCCGGGCGCATCGCGCTGCACCACCCACCGTTCCAGGTTTTTCACGGTGCCCCGCTGGGTTTCAGCCTCACGCAGATAAACCCACGCATCGATGGATGTATCACGCCGATACCCCTGCGACTTGAGGACATACTCATTGAGCTCCGGATTCAAGGCGAGGGATTCAGGACTGACCATCTGAAAATCCTGAAGTAACTGTAGCCCATGAAGCGAAGAAATCCGATGGCGATATTCGTCATAACAGGTATCCACAAACCGCCACGTCCACCCTTTACCATATTCCTCGTTTTCATCGCCTCGAAAACGCCCTGCTCGCAGGGAGGGATGGTCATAATCCAACACACAATAGCCGTCATCAATCGTCACCCCCCACGCCGGCTCATCCCAGAGCAGGTTCAGGTTATCGATCGCACCATTACGGATTCCACAACCCTTTTCGAAGGCATAATTCACCGGCTCTTCAGTGACCTCGGCATAGCGTTTTGGACCGACGGGACCCTTTGCCATCCAGGCCAATTTATACTCAACACCGTTAAAGGCTTCGCACATTGTATCTATACGGCTGAGCAACCAGTTCCGGAAGATTTCAGGCGTCAAACCGCCCTCCTGTTCATAGATATCGGCGTCAACCGGCCGCATCCATAATTCCTCGCCACGCGAAGGGCTGATGCAATGGATATACGCGTACACAATGTCATCATCATGCGCAATTCCAGTTTCCCTGAAAGCTTCCATAAATTCATTGAAAGCGTTGACCACCCCTGGTTTCCAAACCGCCGCATTACGTAAACGCCAAGGCTGGTTTTCGGACAGCGGCGGCATGTCAAAAACAGGCACCTCATACTTCGTCAATACCCATCGCGGAACCTTGGATTCGACCGTCCCCTGAATGTGCAGTCCAACCTTCAGGCCTTGCGCCTTCGCATCGCGAATACGCTGTTTAAACTTGGAAAAATCAAACGTGCCTTCCCGAGGATTGCATTCACGCCAGTTGACGTGGATCCCCTTGATCGTTACGGCAGCATCCTTGGAATCGTTCCACGTGATAAAGCCGGAGTAAGGATGCGGATTCACGCCCGGCGGCAGCGACCAGTCCCACCCCTCTCGGATATCATTTTTATCGCCCCACCTCGCATGGCCCGATTTCTGTGAGGCGGAAACGCCGCTGCCATACGCAGCGATCAGCAGAATAACGAAAATTCTTTTTGTTTTATGGATCATATGCTCTGCCTATTATTCATGCGCCATGGCGGATTTATCGCGCCACGGATTAAGCGGGAAGTTAAATTTCTCCACCGGAGAAACCGTCCGTGCGCCCTTGATCAGCGCATCCAGTTCAGTCGCCACCTCGACGTGTTGTCCGGCAATATTGCATTCTTCCTTTGAATCTGCAGAAAGATCGTAAAGCTCCAAAGGGGAATTCGGATCGTATATCATACTGTTCATTTTCAAACCGTTCTACTCCTCACGAATGTTCAGGCGGAAAAATTTCTGCGTTTCAACACCGATCGGAATCCAGTTGCTGACAACATTGAAATCGCCGCCTAGATCGCTGGTTCCGGATACAGTGTATCCGACCGTATTCCAAACATTGGAAGCAAGATTGTCGGTTGTTTCAATAGTGTAGATCAGGCCGGGATTGCGCTTAGCAAGCACGGGATGGACATAGCTGAACCCGCCGGCACCCGCTAGAAACTCGGGCTTCATCCCCCGATCGGCCGGATCGACAGGGTTTCCACCGAGCGCAAACTCGGCCAGATTGACCTCGCCATCGAGATCATCATCCCCTTCTGTACCCAGAACCAGCCCATATCCATGCGCCCATGCCGAATAGAGCGAATCGTGGAAGGTCAGGTTGGCGACCGGAGCCGGAATATCGATTCTCCCGCTGCCCCCGTCAGCCGGATCGGTGCCGAGCACATAGCCGGAGACTTCAAAATAATCGTCCCTGTTCGATTCGGTGACGGTCTCCCCGTTCACCACAAAATTTGCTATGGAAACATTTGCGAACGAATTCGAATAGCCCGATCCGAGTACTGATTTCTGCACGATATACGGAGTATCGACGGTGATATTTTCAAAGGTAAGGCCATCGATATGCGCATGGTGCTCCTCGGTCGTAACAGGAAACCATCGCGGTGTGTAGGCTCCGTTTTCCCCCTGGGGAGTTTGCTTGTGCAGGTTATAGAAACTTAAGATACGATGCACATAGGGTGCCTCGATACGAATATCGCTGAAAGTGAAATTCTGGATATTTACATTCCGCCCCTGCAGGCAGCATATGTACGAATGGAACAGCTGCTGCCACTCGGCTATCATTTCCGACCATGTGCCTATGATATCGACATCCCTGATGGTGGTGTTGGCATAGGTTACATTGTCGACCATTTCATGAACCAGAATGGCGTGTGCATTCGGAGTCAGCTGCATAATGACAAGGTTCTCGGCAGTCGTGCCATTGCTGATTTTCAGGTTGTCATCACCGGCTGTCAGGAATGAGTCGCTCACTATGCAATGGTCAATAAAACCAATCCCTCCTGACATTTCGTGCCACACCCCAAGGTTGGCGATGTCGTTGATCCGATCACCGCCGGTTATCCCGAAGCTCGCACGATCCGTAAACGTGATGCCATCTATTTCATTGATTTCAATGGCAAACCCGTTGCCGTGCCAGAAACCGGGCACACCTCCCCAGAAGTGATTAATCCCTGTAACAATACCTCGTCCAACCAGACGGCAATCCGCGCCGCCGGGATCGTCATCCGGTTGCCCGGGCTGAGGAGGCTTTTTGAACGTTGCTGCAACAAAAGCGCCCTCTTCCAGATAAAAGGTTTGCCCGGCTTCAATATGGGTTTTGTAGCTTAGGGATTCCCCGAGCCGCGACAGATCGTGTGTGCCGGGCTTGAACCAAACGGTGTCCGCCGCAGACAGTTCCTCCTGAGTCGGCCGATCACCGGAATTGATCACCAGCGTACCGGGATCGGTTTCGGAAAAGCCGAGGTCGGCAGGCAAAGCATCCGCCGTACGCGCAAAAAACATGAGCGGAT
Source organism: Pontiella sulfatireligans (assembly GCF_900890705.1). Lineage (GTDB taxonomy): Bacteria > Verrucomicrobiota > Kiritimatiellia > Kiritimatiellales > Pontiellaceae > Pontiella > Pontiella sulfatireligans. Next base: position 283,605 of record NZ_CAAHFH010000002.1, read on the forward strand.
TTTTAAAGCCTTCGTTTACATTTTCGGGAATATCGCGCGCAGGATGCCCGAGCGGCAGATCGCTTTTTCCGATTTCAAAGCTCTCAAGGGGCCCATAGCCCAAGGCCAGGTTTCGGAAGACATCCATGCCGGCTTCATAATTGGGAACCACCAACACCTTTCGCGGCCGATCCAGCGTGAACTCTATGGTATCATTGCCGATGACCGTGCAGGGGATTCCATACGACGAAGGAATCACCTTGGAGCGGGAAAGCGGATAGGAAAACCGCTCCGTTTCGTCAAAATAGGTATTCGGCGCAAACGCATGGTTCAGCACCTTGACCCTGACCGTGACCGGGTAGTCATCCGTGGAAATACCGGCGAATGAATGCGATGCAATCGGCTGCACATTGAATTCATCAAACTTCTTAATGGACATTATGGCTCCGCTGTTATCCAGCCGCACTTGTTCCCTGGGCATGTAGGAAAAAAATGTTGGAAGAACCGAAAAACCTGCATCTCCGTCAGCTTGCACTGAAACCTCGTAATCAGGAGAAACCGGCACATCCCGGAAAGCCAGATGGAACGGGTGAACGGCTTCGATAAGACCGTTGTTGACCAACATCAGTTCACAGGATCCACTAACCTGGTTAAAAGCGCCCTCATTCAGCTCCCGAGTGTCGAACAGATAGATCTGCCCGGCCACAACCTGCCGAGTGATGCCAGCGTGTGAAGCATATTCTGCCTCATCGAAAATAAGGCCATTCATATAGAAGGTATACGGCTGACGGATTTTCGAGAGGTAGAGTGTGCCGTTTGCCTTAGGCTGAATGGAAATAATCTCGTTCTGCAATATCCAGCTCAGATCATCATCCTCCGACAGTTCCTTGAGCGAGACATTATCCAGCCAGACATCATTCTCACCCGCCGCACCTAAATGGAAATTGAGGGCCACATCGTCCACCGTGGGTTTGGTCACGGCGAAGTCCGTTGTGAACGTGGTCATGTTCGTCGTGAGCGAGACATCATAATTCAGATAACCTAACAGGGTGTTGCTTCTCAAATTTGCCCGCATCGTGCGGTTGAATTCTGCGCGTGCATCAAAAGACAAACGATAAGCCTTACCGTTTCTCAGTTTATGACTGTCCTGCCTCATCTGCAAATGATAACTCACTCCACTGTCCGAAATCACATTGCAATAGAGTTCGCCCTGGATCCCTGCCGCATCAAGCAGAACTGAACCGTTTCCGGTCGAGGTGCCGTTCGCAACAAACAACCAGTCTGCCGTCCCATTGGAAAAATCACCATTGGACAGCAGATTCACTCCTGGATTCGATGTTGCCTCTAGCAGCACATTATCCAGCCAGACATTGTTTTCTCCTCTCCCGCCGAGAAAAAACAGCAGGCAAATATCTCCGGCCGTCGCTTCGCTGACCGTGAACGTTTTCGAGTAAGTCTGCATGTTGGTGTTGAGACCGATAGAGGAGTAGCCGCCATAGAAGACCAATCCGCTCTTGAAATAAACATCGATCAGACAGTCGGCCTCGGCGCGCGCATCAAAGGACAGACGATACTCCTGCCCGTTAACCAACGTAAGGGTATCCTGCCGCACCTGAGCATCCCACTGCACCCCGTCGTCATGGGTGATATCGGCATAATATTCATAATTGGCGGTATTGTATACGGTTGCCTCCGCATCTGCAGGAGCTGTTTCCTGCACGGACCAGCCGGTCAGACCATCTGAAAAATCCCCATTTATCAACAGGTTTCCGCCCTTGGTCACATTCAACGTGGTTGCCGAGGAACCGAAGTGGATGCCGCGGAAATAGAGCATGTTGCGGTACTGCTCATCCGGATTATTGGTCGCCCCGGGACCGATGTGGATCTTGTTCACGAACATGTCGCCGGTCGAGCCGGTCTGCACGCGCCAATGATCTAGCAACGGCTGCATGTCGATGAAGGCCAGCCACCAGTCGGAGTTATCCAGTGGCTGGTCGGTATTGATGACGCCGGACTGGGTTGCGGCGCTCCAAAACGTTTCGACGCCGTTGATGGTCAGCTTTAACTCGAAATTAATAATTCCGTCGGCCGCCTTGGGCGCGACGGGTTTGTAGTGGAAGATCAGATAAAGCGGATCGTCGTCTTCAACGGGCCGATTCAGCCCGCCAATTATAACTTTAGATCCATAATCGCTGGTAACGCCGGAGAGATCGACCGCCAGTACCTGCTCGCCGGCTACGTTGGCCAGAGAGAGATCACCGGCCTGCAAATCTCCTGCAGCAACAATCGCCGAAGGGATCGATGCCGCTTCCCGGAAATCGACCGAATAGTCCTGCGCACCGGATATACCGGCCAGCATAAGTATGCAAAACAAAACCTTATTTTTCATATTTACCACGCTCCTTATTTAGGATCTGCAGACCACCTGCGCTCAAACATGGCAATTTGAAACATCAATTTTCCCCTCGAAAAACACGAACTTCACAAAACAGATTCTCCTCAAAAGGCCGCATCGGATGATGGATGCGGCCCTTTTTCCCGTATCTCCTGAGAGCTTACTGCTGTTCAATCTCGAGTTCTATAAACAGCTTGTCGGTCGTCAGGTTATAATTGTTGGTGACCATTCGGTAATCGCCACTGACCGGCCCCAAAGACTGTGAAACCCATGCGTTGGTATGCGGCGAAGCTCTGAACACCAAATTCTCGGCATCAACAAGCCGGTATACGACGTTGGTGTCGTCCACCAATCTGGCATGGGTGAAGATGAAATAGGTCCCATCGGCAACGGTTTCCATCTGGCCTTTGTCGGCGGCATTGGTCGGATTACCGTTGATACCGTATTCTGCCAGGTTGCTGACTCCATCATTGTCGTCATCCCCTTCCGGACCCTCTGCCAATCCATGCGTAACTACAAAGGTTTCGTAACCGGAACGTCCGCCGGGAGGAGCTGTATCATAGGCCCATACGGTGGCGTAGCCGAGATTCGCATCGTTGTAATCCGCATATAGAATACTGGTGCCGTTGGTCCAGCTCTGATCCCAGCTTTCCGTCAGCATATTGGTCAGGCCACCGGACCAGCTGATGAAACCGCCGGAAAGGTAGGTGGCGAAGTCGGAGACCCGGTCACCTTTCCATTGCAACACGCCTTTTCCGAATACCATCTGCGCGTCGTCGATCATGCGCAATGCGGTTCCATAACCGCCCTCGATCTGGAGCAAACCGCCGTTAAGGTTGATCGTAGCGGTGCCTGCATCCGTATTATTCCAGTCTAAGTGAACATCCTTGGCTACAATCGTCCCATCGTTCAGGTTAACCGTACCATTTCCCGGCTTGCTTCCAATAGCAAGTGGAGCAAACGCACCGGAGGTACTCAGCTGCAACAAGCCGCCATTCATATTAAGCGTGCCGGAACCGACATCTCTACCAATATAAAAATAGCCGTTGGAACCAGTATAGGTACCGCCGTTGATGGTAACGGTGCCCTCACTGCCAATGGCAAATCCGCCGACATCCGTGCTGGCACCGACCTCGATGCTTCCGGAGTTCAGTTCAACATGCGAATCGGAAACACCAAACCGACCGACCTTCATGATGTTTCCTACCGACACCGCGCCGCCATCGACAATCAGCCGTCCGTTTTTCGTGGAAAGATCAAGATCCCCGGACAGCGTCAGAGAGCCGCCATCCACCACAGCAACTTTCGCAGTACTGGCATGCTGAATTTCAATATAGCTGGCCTCTACCGGGGTCGCCACAATGAGATAAGAATCATTCCACTTATGACTCACATCGTCTTCTGCGGTCGGAGCGGTGCCGAGGTTCCAGTTGACGGCGGTGGTCCAAAGTCCGTCGCCATTTCCGCCCAGATTGCCGAAATTATAGATGCCGGTCGCGCCGTCCGTCACCGGAGGCAACACAATAGGTGAAAGATTGCAGGCCCACATAGTAATAAACCCGTTGGAAACATCATTGGCATCTACATAAAGCACACTCTGGTTTACATTCGACCAGTAGCCGTAGTCAATAATGGTCGTATTGGTCCAGCTCGCATCCCAGTTTTCCGTCAGCATATTGGTCTGGCCGCCGATCCAGGTAATGTCCCCGTTATTCACGAGCGTCGTGATTTCTGAAACCGCATCGGTGATGTCGCCACCCCAATACAGAACACCTTCTTCAACATGGATCGACGACTCATTGTAGGCATTCACACCGCCGTCGGCCCAAAACTCACCACCGATCAAGTTGAGCGCTGCGGTGCCGGCATCCATGTTTGCGTCCATCGTCAAAGCACCAAGCGCGGTCATTTTACCGCCGTACACATTGATCACACCATCGCCATCGCCTTGGCTGCCTACATTCAGGGCCTTGTTGGTTTTGCCAATGGTTACTTCACCGCCATAAATGTTGATCACACCGTCGCCAAGATGATTCGTAGCCCACCCGCTGACATAAGCCTCGTTATTCGTTGCGGTGTACACTCCGCCATACATGTTGAACGTACCGATGTCCCCCGCGTGCTCTCCGCCCCCGATATACGTAAAATCTCCCACATCAAAGGTGCCACCATTCATTGTGGCTGTGCCCTGAACGCCCTCAGTCTTGTCTCCGCCCTTTGAACCGACCGAGAAACTAGCGGAAAGATCCACACTGCCGCTGTTCATGGTCATAAATCCGTCGCCCTGGGAATTGGCCCACGCCGCGATATAAAGACTCCTCGCACTCAGTGAACCGCCGTTAAGCAACAAACCGGCATACGTTTTAACCCCTGACAATATGTTGATATTTACGTCCCCTGAGGTGGTCAAGCTGCCGCCCGTCCGGATATCCAGTGCCGATACACCAATACTGTTACGGCACCAGAACTCTTTTGCCACCGCCGTACTATCTAACGTTATTGTAAATGATTTAAGGCTTTTTGCGGTATCGTCGGAGGTAGGAATCCCATCACTCCAATTCGCCGCATTCGTCCAGTTGCCATCGCTGCTGACAATCCATTCATTCACCTCTGCCGATGCGATCATGGCCGCACCAGTTAAAACGGCATATATAAGTATGTTCTTTTTCATCATTATTTCCCCTGTATTTTAAATCATAAACCTTCTGCGCACAAACAACAGACCGCCGCCGAAAACTGCAACCATCCCTAGAGAAGCGGGTTCCGGAATTACAGCTACAGTGTCAAAATTAAAAATCGCATCACCGATCTGGTCTGCATTACCACTATTGAAACGGATCTTCCGATCCGTTCCGGCAGTCCAGGTGCCCCCCATATCCTGGTCAGATAAAGTCGCTGCAGCAACCTCGGCATTGCTGTTATCCAGATTGTAGAGTGCGGCATCAGCATTCCATAAATTGCCCGAACCAGAGTATTCAGCATCGATTTTCAGGCGCAGATTGGCGGATTCAGCATCCACCCAGTTACCCTCGCTCACGGCCAGGCCGATGTCATTTGCTGAAAATGACATTCGATCATAACCAACCCCCCAAAGCAGCAGATTGAACGAGCCCTCTGTATCCTTTAGCTCTAAAGAACCGAAGAGATTCTTGCCCCCGGTATTATCACGGGCATTTATACGGAACATCTGCTTATTGCTCCCCGACAAGACCGTAGTGGAGCCTGCAGTAAACTGAAAATCTACATAATAACTGAAGTTGTTCGCGCCGTCTCCGATGTTTTCCGAAAACGTGGCCGTTTTAAAAGAACGGTTAAGCGATTGATCAAGCGCTAGAACACCGGAACCTGCTGTGTCAGCAACTTTGAAGTTGTTTACATACTGCTGGCTCCAGCTTCCGATGTCGGGCATTTGGTTTTCAAGCCAAGAAGGTTCGGCGGTCGTGTCCACATAACGTTCATCATCGGTAAAATCAACCTCAAAATAAGCTGCATGGGATGAGGTCATCCCCAGAGCCATGATCGAGAGAGCATATAACAATTTTTTCATTCCGTTCTCCACTGTTTTACTTCATCCCATGTTACACAATCGGTTTTCAGCTTTTTTCCAGCGTCAAACCCCATACACTAACTGAAACAAGGCCGCCTCAGCACTTGTAACAGCCACAACAACAAAATCCGCAAATCGTGAACCTGAATCAGCATCCGGTTGACGCCCCGATTTTGACCTGTTAGTTTTTTCGATTCATGGATAATTGGAATACAAGCTACACGTTGCTTAAACGCGCATGCGAATCGGGGGACGAGCATGCATGGGAAGACTTTGTAACGCGCTACCGCAGCTTTATCTTCTATGTGTTGCGCCAAATGAATATCCCGCAGAGTCAAATTGACGACCTGACCCAGGATATTCTGCTGAAGTTATGGAAAAACCTGCCCAGCTATCGACAGGGCAGCACAAAGTTTAGATCATGGTTAAGTACGGTTATCCGAAACACGGCGCTGAACCACATAAACCGCGAACAAAACCGGTTAAAACGGGACGACCACTATTCAGAAAATCGAAAATCCCTGCAGGGCATACCTGTTTCAAAACCTGAAATTGAAGCAATCATTGAAAGCGAATGGGAAATCCATATCACCAATCTGGCCATGGAACGGGCGCGAAAAACCTTTCAAGGCAAAGCCATTAAAGCTTTCGAATTGAGTCGGGAAGGAAAAAGTCTCGATGAAATTGCAGAAAAACTGAATATAACCCGTGCCTCCGCTAACACCCTGCGCAATCGTGTTAAGAACTGCCTGCTCAGAGAGATCCGAGCTCTCGTGGAGCAGGCCGAAAACCAATGACCGATTCAGGGAACATTCCACCACGTGATCCCTCCCTTCGCGACCTCTATTCCCAAGCGCTGAAAAACAAAGCAGCCCCCCTCCCGACCGAAGAGAATTCCCCTTCATTCATATCCCTCTCCCACATCCAAAAACGCTATACCCAATTCAGCCTGATCGCCGAAGGCGGCATCAAACAGATTTTCAATGTTTTCGATGAGCACAGCCACCGCCACGTTGCCCTTGCAATGCCGCGCGATGAACTCGATGTCGAAAACATTGACCCCTTCATACACGAAGCGTGGCTCACCGCCATCCTTGCGCACCCCAACATTATCAATGTTCACGATGTCGGTGTCATTGATCGCCGAAAACCTTTTTTCACCATGGACCTGAAAAAAGGCGACAATCTTGATGCCCTGATCAAGAAGAACACACGGTCCCGCGAAGAGCTGCTCGACATCTTTCTCAAAGTATGCGACGCCATTGCCTATGCCCATAACCGTCAGGTCCTGCATCTGGACCTGAAACCTCACAATATCCAGGTGGAGAACTTCGGGGAAGTGCTGGTCTGCGACTGGGGACTCGGGCAATTGCTCGAATCCGGAGACGCCGCGGAGGAACTTAAACTTGACCCGGACATCATCAATAACGTCACCCTAAGCGGTGCAATAAAAGGCACCCCCGGATTCATGGCTCCGGAACAGATCGATTCCGATTCCATTCTCACTCCACAGGCCGACATCTATTCACTGGGCTGCACGCTATATTACATGCTAACGGGCCAAAAACCCTTCTCGGGCACACCGGGAGAAATCCTGACCGACACCAAACAGGGCCGCTTTATCCCGCAAAAAAAAAGAGCGCCGATGCGGAAAATACCGAATGGACCGGCCCAGACAGCCCTCAAAGCCATGCAGCTCAACCCTTCCGACCGTTACAGCTCCGTACTTGAACTGCAGCAGGATATTCGGCGATATCTGAATAACTATCCAACCCGCGCAGAACGGGCAGGTTTTCTGAAAAAAACGTTGCTGTTTTATAAACGCAACCATGTACGCTGCCTGATCGCAACCGTATCGATTATCGCCATTATATTGCTGTCCAGTTTCTTCATTCGCGCGCTGGAACGAAGCAAATCAAGAATCGAACAAGAGCATGAGCTTGCAACAAAGCATGAAAAGGAAGCAGACAGGGCTCAACAACTCTATGTTGATGAAATGCACCTCTCACACCAAAACCAAGAGGCCCATCTGGCAGCCTTGCAGTTCCTTATCAGCCGCTATATGTATGACGACATCTTTTTTGTACGCCCCATTACGGCACTGAAAAGCGCCGAAAGCTATATTCGCGAAGGCCGGCAGATTGCTCCGGAAAAAGCACTCATGATCCATTATGAGATCGTGCTTCACTTCATCAAACTCGACTTCAATGCCATCTATGAGCTACAGGGGGATCAGCTTCCTTTTTACAAAACATATTGCAGTATGCTCACGGAAATAAAATCGTTGCAGCCGCAAACCTCGGAGCATATTCCTGAAGTGGAGGTCTTTAACGAGATCCTAAAACGGATGACACATACCAGCCAGGATAAACACATGCTGATCGAGCAGATGATCGCTTACGACCATGCGCGCCGCCAGGACCGGACGCACTATGAGCAGGTAATCCTGACCGCACTCAACTATTTCAACCGGAACTGGAGCGATCCTGTATTTGAATACAATCAGGATTTGAAATCGCTTGTGCTGGGCGGCAAACAATTTAATACACTGAAATCACAACCATGGCGCATCCAATGCATGCTTCACTATCTACCCATCAAGCAACTGCACCTGCTGGTTGATCATAACTTCGCTCTCGAGGAAATCAAAATGCTCCCCCTTCAGGAACTCAACCTCACGGACTCCGAAAAACTCAACCTCGCCCCCCTTCATAATTTTCGAAACCTAGATCGACTGATCATTAACGATGGCGTCTATTCAGATTCCGAATTATCACAATGTCATGAATCCATAATCATTGATCTGGTCGGCCCGGGTGGAAGGTAATGCGAACCAATTTTTGCTCCTTTTTAATTTCTGGTGTCCGATCGCTATGGTAATGCGAACTTTTTCGCTAAAAAGTAAACGCCTCTTCTTTCACCCCGTAGTCAGCTCCGGCAAAGCCTGATAATTTGTCAGGCATGGATACGAATGAAAACAATGTGTCGGGGCGGGCTTCCTATACGGAGGAAGAACGCCGGGAACTGATCGAGGAGTTTAATTCAGCGGGGCTGACCCAGGCGGCGTTTTGCCGGGAATGGAGCATCAACCCGAAAACGCTGGCCCGTTGGCTGCGAATTGAACGTCAGGAATCTGAGGTTGCTTTTTGCGAGGTGGAAGTTCAGCCCGGACCTCCTGAGATAGATGAACTGAAGATCTTTCTGCCGAACGGGATTGAGGTTCAGCTTCCAATTCCGTCACTGAATGAACTCGGTATGGTTCTGCGGGAGGCTGCCGGATGTTTGGATTAAGTAATTCAATCCGGGTATTTCTGGCGGTTGAGCCGGTGGATCTGCGTAAGAGCTTCAACGGATTGCACTGTGTAGTGCAGGATAGGTTAAATGAAGATCCGTGTTCGGGCACATTGTTTGTGTTTACGAACCGACGGAAAAACCGGATCAAGACGCTGTACTGGGATGGTACCGGCATGTGGGTTGCTATCAAGCGGCTTGAAAAGGGCTGTTTCAGTTGGCCTCAAGGCGTTGGCGCAGATGAAAAGCTTAGTCTTGCTCCGGAAGCGCTGGCCCTGCTGCTCGATGGAGTTGATCTAAAACAAGGCTCGCTCAAACCTTGGTATCAGCGCTGATTTTTTTTGCATTTTCCATCAGGTTGGTGCCGCATTTTCAACGTGTTTTGGTATAATGTACGGCATGAATTTTAACCGGGAAAATTTTGATCTGATGGTAAAGGAGCGGACGTCTCTGAATGCCGAAAACACTCAGCTCAAAACCGAAGTTAAACTGCTTAATGAGAAAGTTCAGTATCTGCTGAAAAAACTGTTCGGGCGCAGTTCCGAAAAGTTAAGCCCGGATCAGATGGAACTACTGCTCGATGAACTGCAGGAAGCCCAAGAGGCTCTGGAAATAGCGGAAGAGGCCGAACAGGATGATTCAGAGCCGGTTGAGTCCCGTCGAGGAAAGCGCAAGCCGCTCAAGGAACGGGTCCCGGAAGACCTGCCGGTTGAGCAGGTGATCATCATTCCCGATGAGGTTCAGGGAAATCCTGGTCGCTATAAAAAAATCGGGGAGGAAAAAGTACGGGAGCTCGACGTTGTTCCGACCCGGTATTTTATCCGTGAAATCATTCGAGAAAAGTTTATTGAGATTGATAACCGTGAAGTGCCGCCGCTGATCGCACCAGCTCCGGCAAGACTGATTCCAAACAGCTATGCTTCTGCCGGTCTGCTCCTACAGATCATTCTGAGCAAATATTGCGACCATCTTCCGCTCTACCGTCAGGAACAGGTTTTAAAATACCGCCACGGCATCGAAATCAGCCGCAAAACCATGGGCAACTGGATGTATCTTATCGCCGACTGGTTAACGTTGATCTACGAAGCACTGAGAAATGAAATCCGGCAAAGTGAGTATATTCAGGCCGACGAAACTTTTATCAAATACCAAGACCCGAAAAAGGACCATTGTCCCAATGGATACCTATGGGCCTATCACAGTCCAGGCGTTGGAGTGCTCTTTGAATGGTTTCCGAGTCGTGCTGCATCATGTCTTGATTCGATGCTGACAGATTACGCCGGTCTTCTGCAAAGCGATGGATACGGTTCTTATCCGTCATGGCTGAACGACCCGGCTCATGAACAGGAAAAGGGAAATATTATTCATGCCTGCTGCTGGGCACATGCCCGGCGTAAATTTCATGAGGCCGGGGATTCAATCAGCCGGAAAATTATCAAACTCATTGCGAAGCTCTATCGCAACGAAACCACGTTGCGCAAACAACCGGAGCTCGACCGGGCAACCTATCGGCAGGAACACTCTGCTCCAGTGCTTAATGAAATAAAAACCATTCTGGATCGTGAACAGAAAAAACAACTGCCCAAAAGCAAGCTCGGAGAAGCTATCAGCTATACCCTCAAACGCTGGGACAGCCTGAACCTGTTTCTTGAGCACGGGAAGCTGGAAATCGACAATAACCTTGTCGAAAATGCCATCAGGCCCACGGCCATCGGCAAGAAAAACTTCCTCTTCTTCGGCAGCCCCCGATCCGGTCAGGATAGCGCCATCATATACAGTCTCATCGAAACCTGCCGAAAACTCGACATCAACCCCGCCGACTATTTGCGGGATGTGCTCGAAGCCCTTCCAACCATGGGACAGAACGAAGCTGCCAGCTGGACTCCGGCTCAATGGAACTCATCCCGCGCACAGTCAGCATAAATGCTGTCAAGTGGGTGAACGAACAGACGCATACGCTAAAAAGTTCGTCATCCAATCAGTAGTCCAGAAATTCGCGGCAAACCTACCCCTCTCGAAAACCTCAGTTCGACAGCGATAAATTCGGCTCTCTTTCGCCAAAAATTTCCCAATTTGGGGTAGATGGATGCAATACCGAAATACGCAGGGTCAGCCATTTCAGAAGTGGCACAGACCGCCTCCTTCGTATGCGGCTTTTCGGCGACCGCCTTGACAGGGTTACTCTCCGCCGGTTCCGCGGATTGATTTCCAGCGGGCAGGCGTCCAGTCGGCAGCTTCGGACTGTTGCATGGTCGGCAGGGCGCTGAGGGTTTCACGCAGGTAGTCGGCTGAATTGATATCGAGCTTTCGGCAGGTTTCAATGAGGCTATAGATGACGGCGCTGGTTTGGCCGGATTCCTGACTACCGAAGAAGAGGAAGTTCTTTTTGCCGATGGCGGTCGGGCGAATGGCGTTCTCGACGAGGTTATTGCAGATTTCGAGTGTGCCATGTTCGAGGTAAAGATTGAGCGCATCCCAACGTTCGATGGTGTAATTGATCGCTTTACCGAAGTTGCTTTGCGGGAGCTGGAGCGGTTTTTCCTGATCGAGGATTTTCTTTATCTGTTCGAGATGGGACTTGGCATGTGCCTGGCCTATTTTACAAGCTTGCGATAGTTCACATTCATCCGATCGAAACGTTTTTCCTGAACAGCCAAACGCTCTATAAAGGAATCGTAATTTTTTTGCCCTTGCTGTCTCCATACCACTTCAGCCACAGCACAAACACGAGGAAAGGCCATATATTCAACCTGTTTCATATGGGGCATGTATTCCGTCCAAAGCTGTCCTTGCGCTCCAAGCACATGCTGACGGGCTTTCTCGCTCAGCCCAGGGATGATAGGTTCAAAATTATAAACCTTTTCCACCGGCAAGTGACCTCCGAATGCAAGTGGTTCACTTTTCTGATCCTTGCTCTGGTAATAATCGAAATATAAGTGCGAGGTAGAGGCCACAACAATATCATGGCCCTGTTCAGCAGCATTCCGGGCAATGGCCAGTCCCTTCTTTCCGTGTCCGCGCCACCACATGATCGTTGCATTCTCGGCCAGTCCTCCTTCGGCAATTTCATCCCAGCCGATCAGCCGTCGATTGTTTTCCACCAGGAAGTTATCAATCTGTTTAATGAACCAGCTCTGCATTTCGTGCATATCCTTCAACCCGCGATCCTTGCGCAGTTGCTGAATACGTTCGCTGGCTTCCCACTGGGGTTTCCTCGCTTCATCGCCTCCGATATGAATAAACGTAGAGGGGAATAGATCCATTACTTCAGTCAGTACATCCTTGCAGAACCGCACCGTAGATTCTTCCGGATTAAGGATAATTTCGCTGACCCCCCACACTCTTTTCACCTCGACAAGTTCAGTGGTACACCCGAGTTCGGGATAGGATGCAATCGCCGCCTGCATATGACCGGGCATGTCAATTTCCGGAACGACAGTGATATGACGTTCCGCGGCATAGGCCACCACCTCGCGAACCTCATCTTGAGTATAAAAACCACCATGACGGATGCCGTCATACGCATAAGGCATTCCGTTTCGTTTCTCCTTTGCCCGATGACCAATCAACGTCTCCGTCCGCCATGCGCCGACTTCGGTGAGCTTGGGATATTTTTTGATTTCGATGCGCCAGCCCTGATCTTCCGTCAAATGCCAGTGGAAGGAGTTAAACTTGAATGTCGACAGCGTGTCGATAAAGCGTAACACGTCCTCCTTCGGCATAAAGTGCCGGTCAACATCAAGGTGCATGCCACGCCATCCGAAGCGGGGAATATCACGAATCTCAACCTTGGGTACCTTCCAGTTCGCTGAAATTTTTTCGCTGGAGTAGATTTCCGGAGGCAATAACTGACGAAGCGTCTGCGCACCATAAAACAGGCCAGCCGGTGCCGGGGCCGGGGCCGTGATCACAACAGCATCCGACACCCTCAACTCATATCCTTCTTTCCCCAGAGAACCATCGGCCTTGGTCTGAAACACAATACCGCCCTTGGTTCCCGCTTTAACCTTAAGCTTATAGCCAGTAGCCGGCCGAAGCTGTTCAGCCATGAGTTCAGCAGTCTGCTTGGCCCCTTCATCAGCATAGGAAATAACGGTTTTTTTCTTCAGCGTCCAATCCCCCTCAAGCTCCGTCATCTCGAGCGGTTGGGGAATAACAGATGGTCGGGCATGAGCCACAGAGACTAGAAATAATGTCAATAGAATCAAATGTTTCACAGAAATACCTTACATAAATTCGCATATATGACGTTTAAAAACACCATGGAGACATGCCATTAGGAACGCTAAACTGGTCAAGAAGAGTGATCGGACCATCGTCTTCTCTCACTCCCCCTCCACTATACACTAAAACTAGCGCGATTAACGGCCCCCTTTTTGAACAAAGAGGGCCCGTACGTGGGCATCATCGCTAGGTCAAAAACCCTTTCCTTCACTAAACACCGAGAAGGAAAGGAGTTCATGACATCCTTAGGGGGTCATCGTGGCATGAGTGCGAATAAACCGAGTTGCCGCTTCCGCATTGACCCGGTTGGTTATGGTCTCGAAACCATCTTCTGCCGTTCCGGTACCGATAACGGAGTACAGGCTGGCGTCGTTCGTCCAACTTCCATACACAAGATTACCACGAAACTCCGGCATATAACTTAACCCAAGCTCTACACCATTCGTGCGCGCGGCATAGACATAGTCTATATAATCGCTACCCTCCCGCCGAACCATCTCCGCGGAACAACGATGACCAATATCCGCGCCATCGGACGGATCCCCCCCGAAGGCGTATTCACCGAGATTATTAAGCGCGTCTCCATCGGGATTATCATCCATTTCCGTTTCCGCTCCCACATCCGGATATTCGTTGAGCCACGCCAGATAGAGCTCCTCGGACGACAGCACATCTCCCAGTCCCATAAGCTGTAAATTATCGGTCTCAAAATAATCATTCGGCCCCATTTTTTTGTCGCCAAAAAAGCCCACCATACGAATCGCATCCATATTCCCTCCCGCGATATCAAGAGCCACTCCCTTTGCGATCTCCTGCTCACTTCCTCCTTCGGAGGTGTAATACAGGTCATAGGTATCCGTATCCATGTCCACAACAGCACGAACAGCCACATTGGTAACTTGACCCCCGGGATTCAGAGCAGCAGAAGCCACATGCGTCTTTGTCACGTTATTCCAAGCCCCAATCATAAAGCCGTCGATCTGCCGGACAAACGCCACCGTAAGCAGCTCCTTGTTTGCGGTCAGATCCTTTAAGGTGTGACGCAAAGTGGCTCCGTTAACTTGCGTTCCTCCCTCAACATCCGCGCTCCACTGCCAACTCAGCTCAAAGCGCCCCTCGGTTATCCCTCCTTGACTGAGATTTGCGGCCTTATATAGGCCTGCGGACTTTGCGATGTGAAGTTCCCCGTCATTGACATAGACAGTGGCCGTGTCCGAACCCCATTCGGCTTTGCCATAAGGATCTGGAGCTGAGTTTATCAAACCGGAATATGATGTTCCATTGGGCTCGGCATCAAAGGTCCATTCCTCAAGCAAATAACTGGAGGGCGGCAGAGACTCAGCCGCTAATTTAGTAACAACCAGATTATCTAACAACACTTCATCACCAACGACCCAATTCGCTCCAGCGGCATCCATTGCTTTTACTGACCATTTATATTTAGAGAAGGCAAAGTCGGCAGGCAATTTACCACCAGCATATCCAAGAATCTCGGGACCATTATTGATACTATAATAAACCTCAAATGATCCGGGAAACCCTCTGCTATCTAGATCATACACGGCTCGCAGATGGATATTGCTTGCCACCGCCCCAGAAAGGTTGGTCATGCTATGGTAATTACTATAAACATCTTGAGAGGCCTGAATGGATATATGGCTGGTTCCAATATTAGTTACGGCCGGCATGATATTCGTTATTGAACCAAGAACGTTGGTGATCGATTCTGTTATATTGGTGGCGTTATCATGATTCCAATATCGCAGTCCCATGCCCAGTGCGTCATCTGATTTAGAGCCAATCTGAAAATATACCTGTGCACAGGTTTCAGTATCAGGATCGGAATTCGGTCCCCGTCTGATAGCTTCGCTGGGCACAGACCGTGAGCGTTTTGAATCTACCCATGAAGTCGAATGTTATTCAGGCATTGCTCAGGTCGTGGACCGAAGCGGCAAGACAGCGAAAATCTATCGGCGCTACAAATGCTGAAAAGAACAGATTCCATAAGATGACGGGCATTACATGAGTATGCTCAAAAAACGAGGCTCGAACTTAATCAAACTGATTGCAGAACATCCCGATGTTTACAGGCTAAACGAACCGGTTAAAGTCCAGTTTTAGCGTTAACGGATCACCTCAGATGACTGGTTCGGTATCAGACATACGATTGAGCTTATTTTTTCTCCCTTCTCCCCTTCCTCTCTTTTTTCTTCTTCTCACCCTTCCTCTCTCTCTTTGAAGAAGGGGCTTCCATGCATTCTTTCATTTTTTCCAGAATATCATCAAATGTTCCAGGTCCTTGAGCGTTACCGCCTGGCACAAACTCACCGTAAGGGCGGCCTTCAAACTTCAGCAGCTCTTTTTTGAGCTTCGCGCGGAGTTCTTCTATTGTTCCGGCATACTCCGGGTTATCGACCAGGTTATTTGTCTCCGCACGGTCTTTTTTAAGGTTGTAGAGCTGGTGATAACTGAGCGAGTTCGGGTTATCCCTGCCACGTGAGATACCACCGCTCAAGCCGGCAAGGGTTTTCTCTATAGATCTTTCATTTTTACGCATTTCCTCAACCTGATCGGTCGTAAAGCGCAAGGTCATGTAACTCCACTCTTTGGTCTTGACCGCCCGTGAAGCTCCCATCTCGTTGAAAACATAATCGCGAATCGGGGACATCTGATCCTTGAACAGCGGAGCCATACTCACGCCATCCATTTTATAGCCCTTCGGCAGCTCCACCCCTGCAAGTTCAAACCAGGTGGGAACAAAATCGGTATTCTGGATCAGCTCTTCGGTAACGACGCCTTTTTCAATGCCGGCGGGCCAACTGATAATACACGGCACTTCCGTTCCATTGATCGTATAAATAGAGCCCTTACGCTTCGAGCCGTGGTCGGCAACAAAACAGACCAGGGTATTGTCCGCGATGCCGAGCTCTTCCAGTTTATCAAGCAGCATGCCCAGCGAATCATCCATCCACAGGAATCCGGCATTTTCCACCGGATCAATCCCTGCCTTTTCCAGTCGGGTGATCACCGACTTTCGATCCATGATCCCGATCGGTTTTTCCAGAAATCCTTCACCAGTTGCCCGATCCTTTTCCATTAGCGAGCTATACCAACTCTTGTTCGGCCCGTGCAACAACGTTGTGCCGTAGTACAGGAAGAAGGGTTTGGCTTCCTGCCCTGAGCCTGTCGAACGGGTGCACTCTTCGACAAACTCCATCGCGGCACTGATGGTCCATTCCGGGTTGTGTCCTTTAAACGGGGCTTTCATATTTTCCATATAAATATTCTTCGCCCAAGTGTAACCATATGATTTGACTATTTCGCGGTCTTGCTTTTCACACTCGTATTGCTTCTTGTTCAGTTCATCTGTATAAGGAGTGTTTTTCGGAATACCCGAGTCCTCCTCCCCCTCTGAATGATGACCGGAAACATGAAATTTACCAACCATACCGGTCGCGTAACCATTGTCAGCCAACACCTTAGCCACATTCATATTATCCGGCTCAAGCCCAACATTAAACGCCGGCAAGGTTTGCGTTCCTTTCGGGCATTCCGCAAAAAGCTGATTCGAATAGGACGAACTGGCGTAGCGCCCGGTCATACAGGTATACCGCGACGGGGTGCAGACCGTACTGGTCATATGCGCGTTATTGAACGTCAGCCCGTTTTTCGCCATTCGATCCAGGTTGGGGGTAAGGACATTCCCGCCGTACACACTGGTCTCGGCCTTATCGTAATCATCGACAAGGAAAAAAATGATATTCGGCCTGTGCTGAGCCTGTCGAACGGGCTGTTCCACTGCCAGAACATTCACCGCCAGCGATGCTCCAATAATAAGTCCTGTCGCTATAAATTTATTGTTCATTTTTATTTTTGCCTTTGTTTTTTCTGGCCTCGGCTCTCGCCTTTTTCTTGTCCTCTTTGCTCATTTTTTCTTTGCTCTGATCCACGTCCGGAATTGTTCCTTTGCCTTTATCCAATTTCGGCAATTTTCCGTCGACCAGATCACAGACAGGAGGAACTTTTACAACCGGATCAAAAAGAACATAACTATCAGACGCATTTGGATTGGGTTTAGGCAGAAGCGCATCAATACGCGTGTGATAAACGTCCAGTTCACTCTTCATGCGCTGCGCTTTCTCAGGCATCTGTTTGGTAATGTTAGTACCCTCGCCAATATCCTTTTTCAAGTCATACAGATAAGGCTCCGGCAGTTCATAAAAATTAAACAGTTTGTAGTGCCCCTTAATAATCACGGAGTGCGGCGTGGCGTTACGATGGTGCGGATAGTGAAAGAACAATGACCGATCTTTGAAACCATCCACATTACCCCCTTTCGCTATCGGCATAATGCTAACGCCGTCGACATTTTCAAGACGGGCCACATCGCCACCGGCCAGTTCATAAAACGTCGGCATAAAGTCATAGCCGACAACATTGAGGCTGTTGCGTGAACCGGCGGTAATACCCGGGCCTTTCATAGACATCGGCACTCGAATCCCCCCTTCCCAAAGCCACCATTTTCCACCGCGCAGGATACGGTCTGACCCGTTATACAGCCCTTTCCCATTGTCGGAGGTAAACACGACATAGGTGTTATCGCTGATCCCAAGCTCCTCCAGCTTCTTCAAGACCATGCCGATAGAGGTATCCATATCCTCGATCGCAGCGCAATGGGTCGCCACCTCTCTAGCCGCACTGTTTCCCAGGGCTTTGATTTCCGGGTTGCTGGTATATTTTTTCAGCGTCTCCGGCAGGCTCTGCTGCTGGTTGTGCTCAGCATAATGTGAAATCTGAACAAAAAACGGTTTATCTGCTTTAGCCTGACGCTCGATAAAGTCGATACTGTTGCGGGTCATACTGAAAATTTTCTTCGGATCTCTCGGATCCGTATTCATTTTACCTCCTTCCTCATTCGATGTTTCGCCATCACTCTCGTCATAGCCGCACGCTTCCGGACCACCGCCGTAGACATGCCACTTACCAAAATGCGCGGTCGCATACCCCTGCTCTTTCAGTACATGAGCAATCGTCTTAAACTTCGGATTGAGCGATCCCATGGGCTCAGGCTCAAGGTATGGAGCACCTTTCGCTTTTTCGATATAATTAACCTCAAACGTACAGGAGTCACCAAAGTTGCCATTCCCACTGAAACGGGTTCTACCAGCCGTCTTTCCGGTCTGAATACTGCACCGTGACGGCGCGCACATTCCGGCAGAGGAATACGCATTGGCAAAAATCATCCCCTGGCTGCCAATCGCGTCAATATTCGGCGTATTACGCCATTTCATGGCCGAACCGCCATAGCCTTCCTGTTGCATGGTGGCGGTTCCATACCACGGCATGTCATCCACCAGAATAAAAACAATATTGGGCTTCGTATTCGCGTGAACCACACTCCCGATGAGAAGAGAAGCGGCAACCGTCAAAAGAGTAGATTTCATATTCAATTTCATATTACTTCTTCCTATTTTTCTTATCTTTCCGCTTATCCTTCTTGCTCGCAGCCTTTCCATCATCGATTCGTTTATTCGGATTGTTGTCCAAAACTTTTTGCAGGCGCTCGGCAATTTCCGGGTGCTGATCAATGACATTATTGCTTTCGCCAATGTCTTCCTTCAGGTTGTAGAGCGTCGGACCTTTATATTCGCGAGCGGTTTCCTGCACCTTGAAATGTTCTCTGGCATGGTATTTCCAGTCGCCTTGACGAACCGCAGCTTGACCGTAGAAGAAAAACTCATGCGGCGATGTAGCGCCCGCCTTTGCCGTCAATAGATCGAGAATGTTCTTTCCGTCGAGCGGCTGAACCGTCGGTAATGCCGCGCCAGTGATCCTCGCGAACGTAGGCATCAAATCGAGGGTCGAGGCCAGCTCGTCGCACACGGTTCCCGCGGAAATGTGCCCCGGCCATTTCATGATGCACGGCACGCGCTGCCCGCCCTCGAACGTGGTCATCTTTCCTTCAAACAGCGGCAACGCGCTTCCACCGTCTTCCCCCTGAATCAACCACGGCCCGTTGTCGGAGGTGAAGACCACCAGGGTGTTATCCTCAATGCCCAAGGCTTTAAGATGATCCAAAACACGACCGGTGTTAAAATCGACTTCCTCGATCACATCGCCATAAAGGCCCCGCTCGCTCTTCCCTTTAAATTCAGGAGAAACATACAACGGGATGTGCGGCATGGAATTCGCCAGATAGAGAAAAAACGGCTTTTTCTCTTTCACGCTCTCGGAAATAAACTGGATGCCCTCGTCTGTGTACCGGCGCGTGATCGTCGTCTGATCCGCTGGAAACTCGATGCACTCCTCGCCGCGCATGAGCGGCACCTTGTTTTTCATCGAAATCGGGTTCCCCCCTCCGCGCAACTTGCCGGCGAAGGCTTCTTTCAACGTTTCATGACTCTGTCCTTCGAGGAACAGGCAGTCGTCCGCATATTTCATGGTGGATGCCGGATACATATCGTTGCTGTAAGGAATGCCGTAGTACGAATCGAAGCCCTGATTCGTCGGCAGATATTGCGTTTCATCGCCGAGGTGCCATTTGCCCACGGCCGCGGTGTTGTACCCCACGGTCTTCAACATTTCCGCGATCGTCACGTGCTCTGGCGAAAGCCCGCCTTTACCGCGGTCCGGAAAATAGACGCTCGGCACGCCCACGCGGTTTGGATAACACCCCGTCAGCATCGCGGCGCGCGAGGGCGAGCAAACCGAAGACGCCACCATGAAACTCGTAAACTTCATGCCTTCCGCGGCCAGTTGATCGACCCGCGGCGTCTTGATGTCGGGCGAGCCGAAGCAACCAAGGTCCTGATAACCTTGATCGTCGGCAAAAATGATCACGATATTAGGAAGCTCCGCTTTCGCGACGACCGCCGTGCATATCGAGGCCGCAGCGATTACGATCGCAACGTGTGATTTAATTCCTTGCTTCATAGTCTTACTTACTCCTTCAATCATTCGGGTTCACGATATTTTTCCAGTCAGGATGAATTGGACGTTCTTTCGCGGACTTTCCGCCTTTGACCGGCGGCGCGGGTGGCGCGTTTTCCAACACCCGGTTCAAGCGCGTGCGCGCGGTTTCTCGCCTGGATCGCGACCGTACAGATCACCGCGGGTCATTATTGCTACGCCAAGTAGACCAACCGTTTTTAAAATATTCCTCACCACCATTATTTATTATTTTTCTTCTTTTTTCTTGCCGTTTTTTTATCAGCAACACCCTTTTCCTCAGCACTTTCCTTTTTGGCCTTTTTTGCCTGCTTGGGATCTTCAGTTGAGAAAGAATCATTCAACGTTTCCATATCCGCCTTAAGCTGTGCGTGCATCTCCTCTACTTTTTGAGAATATTCAGGGTTGCTGGCGAGATTATCCAACTCCCACGGATCATTTTTGATGTTGTAAAGTTCAAACTCAGGATGCTTCACCACACGGTCGATTTTTGCTTGAGCATCAGGATCCGTTTTGGCTTTTCCCAGCCATTCTATCCATGATTGGGCGAATAACTTACCGTGTCTAGAGCCCATCATAACGTCAAGATAGTAATCATTCTCCTGCTTAGGGCTCCAAATAAGTTTATACTCTTTATTGCGAATGGCTCTTTGAGTATAACCGCCGTATTGATGAACCAGGTAAGCATGTTCACGATGGTCTGACGTTTCTCCTTTTAACACCGGAAATAAACTACTGCCGTCAACATCAGGAACTTCTCCTCCGGCCATATCGACCAAAGTAGGAGCAATATCACAATACATGGCAACCGCGTCTGTGACAGCAGGCTTAATTTTCCCCGGCCAGCGCACCAGACATAAAGCCTTTGTTCCATAATCATAGATCGAATATTTACCGTTCGGCATGGCCGTTCCCTGCTCACTCAAAAAGATCAATACGGTATTATCTTTCAGCTTCATCTCATCAAGCAGCTTCATCGTCGCGCCAACCTGATTATCCAGTTCTTCGACCTCCGCCGCGTGCTTTGCCAGGCATTCACGGGTAATAGGGCCATCAACCATATTAGGCGGCACTACAATCTTATCCAAAGGAAAATTAGATACGTCCCCAATCGTCCACGGGTGATGCGCATGCACCGAAGCAATGACCATGCAAAACGGTTTATCCTCGGCCTGAGAGGTTTCTATAAACTGTTTTACCCCACTCAGCTCCCAGGTCGGTGCTTTCTCATTAGCACCTTCTGTAAACCCGGAAACTTTTGGAAACGGTGATTTACTGGTGAAATGGATCTTCCCGGTCAAACCAACATTATACCCTAGATTTCCCAGATAATTGACCATGTTTTTATAGTCTCCGGCAGGTCCATTGCCATTAGCATAAACACCGCTGCTCGGGGGTAGCAATCCAGTATAAAGCTCATGTCGCGTAGGACAGCACATCGCCCCGGAGCATGAAAAATTCGTAAAACGCACTCCCTGGGTAGCGAGTTTATCAATATTCGGAGTGCGGGTATATAAACCCGAATCAACACAGCCAAAACTTGACCAGCTGACATCGTCCGCCAGTACAACCACAAAATTCGGTTTCTCTTCCGCTAAAACCGGTGCAATAGAAAGTGTGGCCAGCGCAGCGCCAGCCAAAAGTACTTTTAACATCAATCAATTCTCCTGTTCGTTGTCCACATTGCCTTAAAGTTTCAGAGCCCCCGACTGCGAAGCCCTCCAACCAGTTAACGTTTTCTCATATCATAAAAAATCCGGCTTGGGTTTTTCCGCCAAAACAGTGTCGGTTTCCGCCAAACAGCAGATTCGCTCGAAACAGCCGCGGTTCCGAAAAAAAAACGCAACCTGATTAAATAAATCAGGTTGCGATTGAAAAGACCTAAAACAGGAAAACTATCCTTTTCCTGCTCGTTTCCCGCATTCCCTTAAAGCATGAGTCTGCGGCGAATCCCCAGCAGAACGGCACCAGCCATCCCAACCAGCCCCAACGTTGCCGGTTCAGGAATCACATCGACCGTAAAATCAGCTAACCTCATAGTATCGAAGGTCTCATTGCCGATAACCAAAGAGTCGCCGTCGTTAAGGGCGATATCCAGAGAAAGAATATCGATGTCCACACCGGAGGCCGATGCGGTAATCACGTCCCCGGAAGCATCGATGACCATGTAATTATAAGAGTCAATACCTGCTTTGACCCGTCCAAAACCTAGACCCTTAAACCGGAAATTCGACTGATGTTCCGCGGTCAGCCCGCTGAGATCGAAGGTCATAACTAACGCCTCGCCCGGAGTGGCGAGAAATCCCTCTTTTGTTGCGCTCGCTGAGAGCCCCCAGCCATTATTTGACCCATAAATGTCTACGTAGGTCAGGCTACTCAAATAGGCGTTCACGCTGCCAGGGCCAGTCGCGGTTGCATAGTTCCAATCGTCTGCGCCCGAAACCGTAACTCCAAAGGTTTCGGCAGAACCCATATCAGAAGCCGAAAACGACCCCGACGGGACCATATTCGAGATACTCGTGCCACTACTCACAACCGTTGCATCCAGACTAGAGAATGTGGCACTTTGGCTGCTAGATGCCGGGAGGAACTCCTGCATATCCACCAACACATCAGCCTCAACCTGTGCGAGCAATGCGGTGAGCGCCATTGCCAAACCAATACGAACCTTCTTCATTTTATCTCCTTTTGTTATGGTTTCTTCCTAACGATCAAGGGGTCCCCGACTACAAGAATCCCCAATCAATGAAACGTTTTCCCATATTATGAAAAATTTGGCTTGGTTTTTTCCGCCAAAACAGTGGCAATTCCCGCCAAACCGCAGATTATTTCGAAACAGGCGATTTTTTTGCCCGGATTGGATTAATAGGATGTTCTTCAGCCACAGCCTGTAATCCCGTTAATCCTGTCCTTCAAGCGCGGCTCCGGACCCCCGGCTTTTTGCTGACCACAGTCATTGTAGACAATTGTTATTTCGCGGAGTTTTGAATAGCCGGCATATGCTTCCCTCTTGAGAGATCACCGGTTTGCACGACTTTTTGGATCGTGCCATCCTCGTTGAAAAACACTTCATCGAAACAGATCGAACGCAGGTTGTTCTGACCGGACAGCGCATAATTGTGGTAAAACATATACCATTTACCTTTGTACTCAACGATTGAACCATGTGATGTATGGCAGCCCGTCGGGTCGAGCATAATTCCTTTAGATTCCCAAGGACCCAGTGGTTTTTTACTCATGGCGTAGCGCATTTGGTTTCCTTTCTTAGGAAGCTCTCCGCTGTGACGGTCGGGGTAGATCATGTAATAAATGCCTTTGCGTTTAAACACGAACGGTCCTTCATGAAATTCTTCGAGCCCTTCCATCGGCAGCATTTCACCATCAAGCTCCACCATGTTTTCTTTCAGCTTCCCCCCCTTTACCGGCCAGCCTTTTTGTCCGCCGCCGTGATAAAAATAGGCCTGTCCATCGTCATCAATGAACACATTCGGGTCGATCAGAGGATCCAGCCCTTCAATATATCCTTTCACCTTAAATTCCGATGCGGGATTTGTGCTGACCGCGACCCCCGTTTTCCACGATGTCTTACGGTCCGTCGCGCTGGGATGAGGAAAATAATAGTAATAGGTTCCGTTTCGACACATACAATCGGGGGCCCACATAAAACCGCCTTCTTCCCGTCCCCATTCCACATCACGCGAGTGCAGGATCTCGCCGTGGTCGGTCCAGTTCACCATATCAACGGTTGAAAACACATGGTAGCCGTCCATTAAAGAGCAACCAATGGCCGGGTATGCATCGGTTGAAGGATATACGTACAATCGGCCGTCATCCCATACACGGGCCGTCGGGTCGGCTGTAAACATATGGGTTACGATCGGGTTTTGCGCACGATTTTCTGCCGCAAACCCACTCATTCCGGAAATGAGTACCGCGGTTATGAGTGCTGACTTACTTAATGATTTCATCCTTATCTCTCCACTTTCTATTTTTCTTTTTTCGGCGCATAGTTTTTTGCGTTTGGTTTCATTTCCTTATTTTTCCGAGCCTTGAACGAAGACTGCTTCTTGTCGGTTTTGGGAAAACAGTCAGTCCCAGATAGTTGCAGTGGTATCGCATCGGTCGGTCGCGGTGCGGGTTGCACCACCACCCGCGGCATCACCCTGATAGGAAAAGGCGGGAGTCTGCGCGCCGTGGCCGACGCCGTTGAGCTCAGTGTATTTCATATTGCCGTTGCACTTTTCCAATGCCTGGAAAATCGCACGGGTGTATTCGACGGAAACAATGTTGTCGTCGGCACTGTGGAACGCCCAGACCGGCACACCCTTGAAGCGGGCATAGTTGTACCACGGCGGCAGGCCGCCCGCACAGGGGATGGCCGCGGCAAACCGGTCCGGCTCACTCCAGATTGCCGTCCAGTTGCCGAACCCGCCCATCGAATGTCCGAGCACATAAATGCGGTCGGAATCGATTTTGTATTCCTGTGAGAGTTGGTCGATCAACTCAAACGAAAGCGACAATGCACCATTGTCCACGTTTTTCGGTCCGGCGGCGAAGCGCGCTTTCCATTTGTCCCAGCTCGGATCCAGCCCATCGAGTTCGGCCTGCGTCGGCACGTGCTGCTCCCCGGATATCCGCCAGCCTTTCACCATCTGCGGCACCAAAACAAAACAGGGATGCTTTTTGCGGAGCCCGTCCTCTGCAAGGTATTCCGTCCAGATCTTCAGGCTATTGAGATTATCCGTTCCTTTTCCGCCCGCACCGTGAAGGCTGAGAATCAGTGGATATGTTTGGGATGGATCGAAATCAACCGGCTTCATCAGGCGATACGGCATGCCTTTATACTCCGCCGGTTCGTAGAGCTTCAGAATGCGTTCCGGCACCTTCGGCGCTTTCTTTTTCTCCTTCGCAGCCTCGGCACTCAAACAAACCATTGATGCGAGCATGATAGCGATCATCACTCTCATCACTCGGATTCCTTCTGCTTCTTCGCATTTTTTTCAGCGCGCATTTTTTCGCGCTTGGCTTTCTTTTCTTCCGGCGTTCCGGTTACGGGCGGCAACTGGCGGGGTGTTCCGTCTTTCTTGAAGCCATAACCGAGATCGCCCTCTTTCTTCGACTTGGAAGCGGGCTTGGGGTCGGCGGCATTTTTGGCAGGCTTCTTTGTCTTGGCCTTTTTACCTGAAGCCTTTTTTACATAGTGCTTGGAACCGCTGGCCGGTTCACCCATCTGCTCAAACCAGTCATTGTACAATTTCTCCAATGCCTGGAACTTTTCTGGATGAGCATCTTTGAGGTTGTTTTCTTCGGCAAGATCATCGGCCAGGTTGTAGAGCCCGGTCTCGCCTTTATCGAACAGGTATTTCCAGTCGCCCTGGCGCACGGCCCATTTGCCGTCACTGCCGGAACACCAGTAGAGTGCATCGTGAATGCGGTCCGTTTTACCAGTCAAAGCGGGCATGATGTCTTTACCATCCAGCGGCTTTGAACCCGGCAGCAGATCAACACCGGCAAGGGCCAGCGAGGTCGGAAGGATATCCGTCGACCAGACCGGCACATTGCATCGGGCCCCGGCTTTCAGTTTCCCGGGCCACGACACAATAAACGGCACGCGGGTTCCACCTTCATAGATGTCCTGTTTCATACCGCGCAGCGGCGCATTGTTTGCCTCCACCGCACTGGCTCCGCCATTGTCGCTGAGATAGAAAATAATCGTGTTGTCATACACCCCCGCATCCTTGAGCGCCTGGACGATTTCGCCGACGCCAAGGTCGAGGTGGTACAGCATGGCCATGAGAATGTCGCGGGTTTCGCTCCCGGTGTCATAGCGCTTAACATCCTCTTCCGGAGCCTGCGGCGGAGCATGAACGGCGTTGTAGGCCACATAGGCAAAAAAGGGCTCATCCTTTTCACGTTTGATGAATTCGACCACCTCTTCCGTGATGAGCGACGTCATGTAGCCCTCTTCATTCTGGAGGATCTCTAGATTGCGGTAGACCGGCCCGCCGAATTTCATATCCGCGTCCGGGCTGTGCTCCCAGTAGTCATGTGCACCGCGCCCCATAAAGCCGTAGAAATAGTCAAAGCCCCGGTTGTTCGGGTGATAGTCCATGGTAATACCCAGGTGCCACTTGCCGAACGCACCGGAGGTATAGCCGGCCGGCTTCAGGTGCATCGGCATCCAGGTTTCATCCAACGGCATCCCGGTACCACCCTGCCCGGCGGTGTAGATTCCGAATCGTTGCTGATAGCGTCCGGTCATCACGCCGGCGCGGGTCGGCGAGCAGACATAGCCGGAGGCATATCCGTCCGTACAGAGCACGCCCGACGCCGCCAGCTTGTCAATATTCGGTGTGCTGACTTCCGGCGGGCTGTACGGGTTATAACTGACGTCGGCATAGCCCTGGTCGTCTGAAAGAATCACCACAATGTTGGGCGGCGTTTTCGCCACAGCCAACCCCGAAAACACCAGACAAAACAAACCAATACAAATATTTCTCATATACTTAATCCTTACTTTCTCAATCAGACTTCCTGTTGTTCCCCGGCGCATCCCCGGGAAAGATAATATTCTTACCCTGAAACATACATTGGCGGGCCAGCTCCAGCTGTTCATCCACCTGACCGGGCGGCACGGCATTCCCGCCGGGAATCAGCTCGCCATAGGGGCGGCCGATGGACTCCAGTTCAGCAATCAAAATCTTCTGCATCGCGTCTAATTTGGGAGCATACTCGGGATCGCCCGCAAGGTTGTTGAACTCCTTCGGATCCTTCTCAATCCGATACAGACCGTCTTCATACCAGAAATTTGGATTGGCCGCACCGCGCACGCCGATGCCAAGCCGTCCGAGCGGACTGAGCTCCGCAAGCATACGCTCTTTGGGAATCCGCTGCATTCGTGTCACTTTCTCCTGTGGATAGCGGATCGAGATGTATTTGAACTCTTTCGTCCGAATCGCACGAGCAGTTCCGAGCTCGATATAGAGGTGATCGCGCCACCCGGCCGGTGGTTTTCCGCCGAACAGCGGTGTCAGGCTGTGTCCATCCAGTTGATATTCCTCGGGCAGTTCAGCTCCGGCGAGATCGTAAGCCGTCGCCGCGATATCGATGCTCTGGATCAGATCCCGGCTTTCTGAACCGGCTTTGATTCCGTTCGGCCAGCGGGCAATAAACGGAACACAGGTGCCGTCCAGATCCCACAGCGAGCCCTTCATGTGCGAGCCATGATCCGCCGTGAAAAAGACAAGCGTATTGTCATCCAGGCCAAGCTTTTTCAGTTTTTTCAGAATCGCGCCGACGCCGGCATCGACCCACGAATAGCCAGCGTGCCCATCTTCGGGATTCAGCCCGCGTTTTTCGAGCTCGGCCAGAATCTCCCTCCGGCTCAGCATGCCCTCCGGCTCAACGGGGGCGTCGAGCTCTCCTTCACCGGAAAACAGCGGGTTCTGCATTGACCTGTACCACTCAGCATCCGGGCCATGGACGAGCGTGGTGCAGAAGTGGAGATAGAAGGGCTCGTCTTTGCTCTCTTCAATAAATTCCAGAGCCGCATCAATGGTCCATTCCAGATTGTGATCGGCATAGGGTTTTATCATGTTGCCGAGGTAAACGTTTTTGGCCCAGTCGAAGCCGCGGTCGGTCAGCAGTTTGCGAGTGGCCAGCTCGTTCTTGCGGAATATTTCAGTCGTCTCCGGCGATACCGCTGCCTTTTTCGACAAAAACTCCATGCCGAACGCGGCGTAGTCTTCCGGCTTATTAAGCCCTTCAATGCCGCTGGCGTGAAACTTGCCGACATAACCCGTCCGGTAGCCCTCGGCTTTCATCATGGCTCCAACGTTCAGGTTGTCCGGCTCAAGCCCGACGTTGAAGACTGGGTTGGCCTGTGTTCCTTCGGGACAGGCATGCAGAAACGTATCATGAGTGGAGCGGCTGGCATAACGCCCGGTCAGGAAGCTGTAGCGCGACGGTGTGCAGACCGTGCTCGTCACAAAGGCATTATGAAACAGCATCCCCTCTTCCGCCATGCGGTCGAGATTCGGCGTCCACACATCGGCTCCGTAAGCTCCGATAGATTCCTTGTCCTGATCGTCGGTCAGGAACACAATAATATTTGGCTTCTGCGCACCAACTGCGCATACCGCAAAACAACACAATGCAAATAGAATTCGTTTCATATGCTTCTCATTCATATTTTCGAACCGAAACACACAGAAAACACGGACAGTCATTTGAGTTTCGTCTGTGCAGTGGTTTAACTATTTAATGGTCGGATAGCCATCTTTCAGCAACGCGGCCATCTTCTTCTGAGTCTTTTTATATTCTGGGTGATCGGCCAGGTTGTAATATTCGCCGTCATCCTTTTCGTGATCGTAAAGCTCGGCTCCGCCCTCGCCGTTGACGCCCCACTGGATGTAGCGGTAGCGTCCGTCGCGCACGCTGTAGCCCATCATTTTATTACCGCGTGTTACCTGGGTGTAAGCCGACTTTCTCCAATCTTTGGAAGGATTCTGCAGCACCGAACGCATGGTTTTTCCGGAAAGCGCGTGCGGCGCTTTCAGCCCGCACAGATCTACGAGGGTCGGGTAGATGTCGAGGAACTCAATAACGGAGTCGGTCTCCTGTCCCATCGACTCCATACCCGGCACCCACATCATCAGCGGGGCGCGCGCACCACACTCGAAAACCGTAACCTTGTTCCACCAGCCCCGCTCGCCAAGGTGATAGCCGTGGTCGCCCATCAGCAGAACAATGGTATTATCCCACAGTTTATGCCGATCCATGACTTCGAAGATTTTGCCGACCTGTGCATCGGTAAAAGTGACACAGGCATGATACGCGCGCTTGAACTCTTTCTGATCCTGCTCAGTGAAGCTTGAAAAAAAGTCTTTGTCTGACAACGAGTATCTAAGTAGCGGAGTGCGGTCCTTCGGCTCTTTCGCGAGCTTCACTTCATCCAGCGGGTAGCCTTCAAAGTATTCTTTCGGCGCCACGAACGGATCGTGGGGCTTATGGAAGCCGACGCCAATAAAGAAGGGTTGGTCATGGTTTTCCTCCAACACGCGCACGGCCTCGGCAGCGAGCATACCGTCGGGCTGGGCTTCGTCGCCGCCTTCAGCGGCGCGCCAGTACGCCCAGACAATGGAGCCGTCGCCCAGCTTTCGGCCTTCACCTTTTTTTCCAATCTTTGGAGAGGAATCCAGCGCCTTGAACTGATGCTCAAAGGAAAGGTCGTCGCGAAAGTGGGTAGCCAACCCGTTTTCATCGAGCCCCATGTGCAGCAGCTTGCCCATGCCCGCAGTGAAATAACCATTCTCGCGGAAGAGCTGTGGTAACGTGACAATATCCGGCCACTTTTCACGAAGCGGAATCATGTTGGAAACAATGCCCAGCTCGTCCGGGCGCTTACCGCTCAGAAAAGAAGCACGGCTCGGATTGCAGACCGGATACTGGCTGTAGGCTTTATTAAATTTCACGCCCATCTTTGCGAGTCGGTCGATGTTCGGCGTTTTGACCTCGTCATTAACGTAACAGCCGATTTCCGGGCGCAAATCGTCGATCGTGATAAACAGAACATTCAAGGGTTTTGCCGAAGCGGAGCCAGCCATCAGAAGCCCGCCCAGCATGAGCAACGTTGTTTTCATCATCTGTTTCTTCATCATTCTTCTCCTAATTCAAATGGGTACCGAAACCGTGTTTTACAGCGGAAATGAATACACAAGCAGTAAGATTATTCTTCGTTTTACCTATAACGAGAGTCGAATCACCATTCCCTGCATTTAGAAACAGTTTCCCAAAGCACCCCAACTCATGGCTTGGGATTTTACGCCAAAACAGTGGCGATTTCCGCCAAAGCCGATCTGTCGTATTAATTCTGCTGGTTCAGTTCATTCCATTTCAGCCTGAACGCGGTAGTAGGCGCCGGCTTGCTGCACGGTGCCGGTGCAGGTGTTTTCCGGCGGGGTTGCAACGACGTTGGTCAGGGTTTGAAAACCGCTCAACAAATTGGTTGATTGCTCTACGGTGTAGATGCGTCCCGCGACGCTGGGCCAGCGGACGACAAACCCGCCGCCCAACGGCTGGACATCCGCTGCGACGGTCAACCCCGAACCGGCTTGCGTCGGGATGGTTCCGACAATGTATTCTTCCCACGCGACGAGTCCGTCGCCATCGGTGTCGAGTAGATCCTCGACTTCGTAGGCATCGTTGGTCAGCTCCTGTTCATAGAGCCACCAATAGGGCGTTCCGTTGATGGAATAAACATATTCAAAATCATTGTCGATCGGACGCACCAGCTCCAGCTGGTCGACGTAGGGCTGAACCTGTTCGATCGGTACCGAATCCTCGCCGGGAACAAATTCCCCGAACGGACGCCCCTGCGCTTCGAGGTAGAGGGTCAGGATAGCCTTCATGGTGTTCAGCTGCTCCTCGTAGGCCACGTTGTAAGCGAGGTTGGTCATTTCGAGCGGATCGTTTTCCAGGTCGTAGAGCTGATCCAGATCGTAGCAGTCAGGACGGAGCTCCAGATGGCTCGAAACTCTCTTCATGTTGCCCACATAGGCCAGATCGCGCGGCATGTTCAGCAACTTGGCCGCTTCAATGTCCGCAAAGCGGTCAGAACCGTGCCGGACGGCAGTATATTTCCACTTGTCCGTGCGGACGGCGCGGCCGTAGCCCATTTCGAAAAAGATATGTTCATGTACATTCGTCGACGGATCGGAAAAGATGGGCGCAATGCTGGTTCCGTCGATCCGATAGCCTTCGGGTACCGCGGCTCCGGCCACATCGAAAAAGGTCGGAACCATATCGGTGTTCTGAACCAGATTGGAGCAAACGGAACCCGCCGGAACCACATCCGGCCAGCGGATGATGCAGGGAACGCTGGTGCCGTTGTGGTCGAGCAGCGAAAATTTGCCGTCGGTGCCGTGATCGGAGATGAAAACAAAAAACGTATTGCTGGCGATACCCAATGCATCGAGCTTATCGAGCATGGCGCCTACCGTTGCATCCATCCAGGTGAAGCCATAGGTGTCCGAATCAAATCCCGCCGCATCGACCAGCGCCGAGATGCTGCTGCGCGAGATCGGCACGTCGGGCGGCTCCGCAAGAAGGCCGGCACCGGAATACAGGGGATAATCCAATGCGTCGGTCCAGTTGTTCGGCCCGCCATGCATCATGGTGGTGCAATAGTGCAGATAGAACGGCCGATTCTGGTTCAGGCCGATGAATTCAAGCGCCGCCTCCAATATCCAGTCGGGGTTATGCTTGTTGTAGGGGTCGTCGATATTCCCAGAGTAAACATGCTTCGCCCAGGAAAAGCCGCGCTCCAGGACCCACTGACGGGTCGAAAGTTCTCTGGCCTGCCATTTAGCAATTACGGCGGGATCCTCGGGGTCATCGTCCGCGCTGAACACATCACTGCTCAGCCCATGGGCACCGACGTGCAGTTTGCCGACGTGCCCCGTTACATAACCTGCCAGCCGAAGCGCGTTGCCGACATTCATATTGTCGTCCTCCAGCCCCACGTTGAATTCGGGAGAGCCGTGCCGGTTCGTCGGGTAGGCTTCCAGATATTCAGGCCAGTATGAATTTCCCGGATAACGACCGGTGAACATGGAGTAGCGCGAGGGTGTACACACGTTGGCCACGACATGCGCAGCATCCAT
Organism: Pontiella sulfatireligans; assembly: GCF_900890705.1. Lineage (GTDB taxonomy): Bacteria > Verrucomicrobiota > Kiritimatiellia > Kiritimatiellales > Pontiellaceae > Pontiella > Pontiella sulfatireligans. The sequence continues at coordinate 315,652 of NZ_CAAHFH010000002.1, forward strand.
CCGCATCCCTTCAGCGGCCAGGCGGTCGAGGTGCGGCGTAAGCACCTGGCCGCCATAGCAAGCGACCTCGTCTTTCACCTGGTCGTCGACGATGAAGAAAATGATATTGGGACTATTGGCGGGAGCGGGTTCGATGGGCTGGGCGGACACTTCCGCCGCCGCCACATTGGTTTCCGCGTAGACCGCGGAAACCAGATAGTAGTAGGTTTGACCGTTGGTCAATCCAAGGTCGGTGAATGACGTCGTTGCGACATTCGTCAGGGAGGAGAACCCGCTGCCCGAAGTGGTTGAGCGATCAATCTCGTAGCCCAGAACCGCCCCGCCCGGTGCTGTCCATGAAAGGTCGATGCGCGCATCGCCCCCGATGGCGATCACATCCGTTGGCGGCGAAACAGGCGGTGCGGGCACATCGACCGTAAAAGCCGCGACCCGAAAATCATCGGCCTCGCGGCCGATCACCAACGAGTCGCCATCGTTAAGGGCGATATCAAGAAAAAGATTTTCGCTTGTCCGGCCGGAGGCTGATGCGGCAACCTTGTCCCCGGAAGCATCAATGACCATGTAATTATAAGCGTCAGTATCGCCGATCCTTCCCAAAGCAACACCCTTTAACCGAAAACCCGACCCAGGCACCGCAGTCAGCCCGCTGAGGTTGAAAGTAATAACCAAAGCCTCGCCCGCAGCGGCGAGAAATCCCTCGTTTGCGCCCGATGCGAGCCCCCAGCCTTTATCGTTCCCGGCAATGCTTGCAGAGGTCAGTCCACTCAAATAGGTGTTCACGCTACCAGCGCTAGTCGCGACGTCGAAGTCCCAGTCGCTTACGCCCGAAATGGTGAAGCCGAAGGTTTCGCCGGCAATCAGACTTCCGGAAGCGGACAGGGTGCCTGAAGGAATCAAGCTGGAATCGCTGCTGGAAACGGTTCCGTCCAGATCCGAAAATGTCGCGGAGCGACTGTCGGCCGGGCTGATCGTCTGCAGATCGACCAAAACTTCCGCGCAAAGCGGTGTCGCGGCCGACGCCGCCAGAAGCCATGCCACCAAGGCGCTGCCATTGTGGATTCTTTTCATCATATATTCCTCAGCCCTGCATTTCCACTCGTTCGCTCGGACGCGCCGGCGGGAACGCTGGATATCCATAACCAAATACTTTAAGCCCTCAATAGTAACAGCGTCTCATATTCGAAAAAATCCGGCTTGGTATTTTCCGCCAAAACAATGGGGGATTCCGCCACCCTTCATTCACGAATTTCTATCCGGTTCTGCTTATTTTCTCTCTATCCTCAGCCGGATGAATGTCTCGTCATCGGAAATCGGTATAGAGTTGGTTATGGCGTCGAATGTGCCGGCATTCTTCTGAATTCCATCCACGGCATAACCGGCATTCGTCCAGACACCGGAAACCAGGTTGGTGGTGGACTCGATGGTGTCGACCAGATCCGAATCGTCGTTTCGCCGCGCATGCGTGTAGTTGAAATGATCCCCCGCCCTTCCAAAGGCAGGAACTTTGCCGGGATCCAGCCCATCCGTCGGATCACCGCCCAGGGCATATTCCGCGAGGTTGTCCACTCCATCGCCATCAAAATCGTTGGTGGATAAACCAATGTCCACGCCCCAGGAATCCATCCAATAGTCGGCGAATGTGGTTGGGCCGGACTCATCGCTTTCCGCCGTACGGGTACCGATGAACGGCCCCCCGGTAACCCGCTTTGCATATTCGCTGACGTTCGTGTAGACCGATTCGACATAGTTTGGATTGGGAACCAGCGGTATGCGGGCACCCACCGAAGCAAAGTAGTTGGTCATATCGGCATAGAGCGCTTCGGCGCGTGCCGGGTCGTCCGGATAGATATTGTGGTACTGCCCCGGATCGCTTCCGATATCGAAATACATGATCGGCTCCCACGTGGGGAAACGTACCGGGGTTTCATAGAAATAAACCACCGCCTCGTGCCCCTTCACGATCACCGAATGAGGCATGGTGTTGCGGTAGTGCGGATAGTGGAAATAGAGCGAACGTTCGAGTAAATCCCAGCTTGGCGTTTTACCCTGCATCAGTCCGGCCAGACTGATGCCGTCAAGATCCGGCACACGGGCTGGATCACCGCCCGCCCAATCGATGAAGGTCGGCAGAAAATCATAGTTAACGACGTTGGCCGCAGTGAACGAACCCGCCGAAATTCCGGGACCCTCCGCAACCATGGGCACGCGGATCCCGCCCTGCCACAACCACCATTTTTGCATGTGCAGCGGTTGGAAAAGGCCGGAGAGCTCATCGTAAAAGTCGTGGCGGTAGCCGTTGTCGCCTGCCATGACCACGTAGGTATTGTCGGCGATGCCCAGCTCGGCGATCTTTTGGCGCACTTCCCCGATCTTCAGATCCAGTTCGTAGGCCATGCCCAGGAAGACCGCGGGATCTTTCTTATGATTGATCAGTGCCGGATCGGTCTCCCCGTCATTGTGGGCCACCACAGCCGGATGGTTCTGGTAGCGCGCCCGTGACTCGGGGGTACATTCCCAGCCTCCATGCATGGCATAGTGCGAAAGCTGGAGGTAGAACGGTTGCCCAGCCGCCACCTGCTCCTCCATGAAGGCGATGCCGTCGTCGGTGATCTGCGTCATCAGCTTCGGATCTTCCAACCCAGCCAGGCCGTCCTCTTCATTATAATTATTCCCCTCGTCGTTCGTAGTGGGGCCGTCGTGCCGGACATAGCCTTCGTCCCCGGGGTCGCCGCGCATATGCCACTTCCCGATATGGGCGCAAGCATAGCCCAGCGGTGCAAGCGCTTCGGAAATTGTCACGGCCTCCGGCCTGAGGGTGTTGTCCGCACCATTTGCGATCACCGGGAAGTTGTAGTACTTCTGCCCCTCGGTAGTGGAATCGTCATCATAATATCCGGAATTCCCCATGTACACGGTCATGCCATTGCGCGGGTTCGACTGGCCGGTCTGAATCGCGGCACGTGCCGGGGTGCATTGCGGTGAACCGTACGCATTACGGAACACCATGCCGTTTTGCGCCATCGATTCCAGGTTCGGCATTTCCATGATCTCAGGCATGGCCGAATTCCGCATGCGGTCATCCATCCGGATGGGTGTTCCATTCCACGCCCAGTCATCCACATAAATCAGTACAATATTCGGCCGGTTGAACCATTTACCCATCAAGCGATTCCGTTGCAGTTTGAAGTGCGTCGGGCTCAGGTTGGAACCGAACACCGTCACCTCGCCCAACATGCCGTCGAGATAGCGGTCAGCTGATGCGGCGCTGCCCAGCGTCACCGGCTCCGCTGTTGAAAAATCGGCAGCCGCCACCGTGCCGGTGGTGGATGTGCCGCTTTTCGATTCCCAGAATTCGTACGCCCCCGTTGCGGCATCATAGTTAAACGCCAGCACCAGCGTATCGCCGCCTTCGACGTTCCCAGGACTGGAAGACGGAACCATTTGCCCGCCGAGCCAGGCCTGCGGCTGCCCTGCTCCGTTGAAGCCCAGGCCAAATGCCGAGTTGCCAAGCACATCATTTCCGCCCGCCAAAACCGAGTCGCACTTGAGGGCAACCAACACGCAGAAGCCGTTGGATCCGACCGACTGGTCGAGCCAGGCGTCCGAGGCGGACTCTGAAATGAGTTCGAGGCTGTTGCGGTTGGATTGCATGTCCACACCCGACAGACCGGATTCGGAAACACTGGTGCTCGGATAAAGCGCGTTTCCAATCCTTGGAACCGCATGGTTGCCGCTGGCGGCCTGGTCAATCCACTGGGTTACCACGCCATCCGATACAAACACACTTGCCGCGTTGGCGGCGTCCAGATGCTGCAGACGCACCACCTCGTTCGGCACCGCCGCAATTTCGTTGCTGAGGGGCGACTCCGCGCCGTTGGTGTCCACCATCTTCACGACATAGTAGTAGGTGATGCCGCCGGGCATGCCGACATCCGTATATGTGCTTTTGGTCACGTTGGTAGCGATCGCCACATAGTTGGTGCCGCTTTCGGAGGAACGGTAGACCCGGTAGGAATCGAGGTTCCCCGAAACATTATCATCCCAATCCAAGGTCACCGATTCGTCATCGACGGAATAGACCAGGTTGTCTATGGGCAACAAGCCCTCTACGATTCCCCAGAAGAACTCGGTCTCGGAGCCGGTTTCCGAAGTGTTTGACCGCAGAATTTCAGAAGCTCCGCCAGGGCTGACATTCGCGTTTCCGTCAGGATCGCCGACGCACGTCAGGCGAACCTTGCCACCGGACAGGTCAGACCAAAGGAAGTGGGTCAATGCATCGGTGGTGTTGGTCGCTACGGCATAGAGCTTGTCTTTGTCGTCGGTCTGAACCCGGACATACTTGCCGTTGACAAACGCCTTGAGCGCAATGTTCGTGCCGTCGACATCTTCAATGATGAACAGCTGGGCACCGCCGATGGAAGAAACCCCCTGCGCGGTAACCGCATAGCCGTTTCCCGCGTCGGCGGTTACGTAGGAAGCATTATCAATATGGTACAGCCAAACCGTTTCCCCGACGGGAGCGGCCGCCCAGGCCCAAACGGCTCCGAGCAAATGCAGTGACAATAGTACTGTTTTTTTCATTCTGCTGTTCTCCATTTGAGCGTGGCCTTTGGTTGCAGAAAAATGCCGGGGAAAGACATTTCATGTCAATCCCCGGCAATACTGTCTGTCCGGATTTGTTAATATTCCGCGCTTGCGCGGATAAACTTCACCGCATCCGTGGTCGGCACGGAGTTGGACACATAGTTGTAGTCTCCTTCAGCCGGCACGTAGGTGCCGATCACCGCGGTGTAGCCTTCATCCGTCCAGGTGTCGTATGGCAGGTTATCCATGGTGAGAACCGCATAGTTCAGGTCCGCATCGTTCTTGGGCTGCGGATGGATGTACACCAGACCACCGTCAGTGACCAGATCGGTATACGTGTCGTCGGTACCATTGGTCGGATTGCCTGCAAAGGCATATTCGGCCAGATTGTTGATTCCGTCGTTGTCCCAGTCGTTGGTTGCCGAACCGAGGTTGACCCCCCAGCTGCTGACCCACACGTCGAAGCCCGTCGCATCCGCACTGACCCATTTCAGACGCAGGGCATCGCGTTGCGCCTCGAATTGATCGGCGGGAAGCTTGGTGCTGAAGATTTTCACCTCACCCATCAGCCCATCAAAAATCCGGCTGTCTCTTCCGGAACCGCCCAACTGCAGTGGATCGCCTGAAAAATCACCATGGGCTTCAGCCGTAACACTGACTTCCTCATTATTCTTGGAATCCCAGAAGGTCGTTTCTCCGGTCAAAGCATTATAGTTCAGTGCATAGACGATGGTGTCTCCAGCTTCCACACCCGCCCCGGATTGCGTAAGGGTGGCACTACCCAGTTCCACCGTCATTTCGCCGTCGTCGCCATCATATTCCATCGAGATCGGGCCGTTATTGAGAAAAATATTGGCTACTCCCTCTGTCATAGTACGCGTCTTGAATGCCACCAGCATGGCGAATCCATCGCTACCCGAGGCATCGCCCGTGAAATCAAGTAAAGCGTCCGTCCCGTTAGTGAACAGGTTGAGCATTCGCATGTCAGTGCCCATGTCGAATCCGGCACGTCCGGAACCAAACAGATCGGTGCTGGGCCACAGAACGGGACCTAAGTCATCGCCATCCGCAACATCCGTTGCATCGTTGCCGAACGTCGATTGGTCGACCACGTCCGTTACGATGCCCATGCCATTGGTAACGCCATCAGTCTGTACGCTGGCGGCCACGGTAGCATCGATATGCTGGAACAGCACCGTCTCGGTTACGGCCGCAAAGGGAATTGCGGAAACCTCGTCGCTCAGGGCACTCTCCGGCGGCACACCGTTGGTGCCGACAGCCGTCACCGCATAATAGTTGGTTGTTCCGGCAACTACATCAAAATCGGTAAAAGCACTTGCAGTCACATTGGTGAGCACCGGACTACCGGTGGTTACCGGCGTGGTGGTCGAGCGATATACGGTATAGTAATCCAGATGGCCGGTTGTGTCGTCTGCCCAGTCCAACAAGACAGCCGCGGGAACGCCCAACGCTTTGAGTCTTTTAGGCTGTGCGGTTCCGGTCGGCGGCGTGGCCGACACCTCGTTGCTCAAATCCGTTTCAGTCGATCCATCGGTTGCCGTAACAGCATAGTAGTAGGTCGTGCCATTGACTACATTCGTGTCCGTAAACTGACTGTTGCTTGGAGAGCCGAGCAACGTGTCGCTGATGGTGACCGGTGTGTTGGTCGAGCGGTAAACGGTATAGGTATCGAGCAATCCCGAGACGTCATTGTCCCAATCCAGGACGACCTGCGAATCGGAGGTGTTTGCGCCCAGCCCCGTCGGAGGCTCAAGCGCGGCACCCACGACACCATATGTCCATGCTGATCTAATGCTACCACCCGAGGTGCTATGCGCCTTTAATGTATGAGTATTACCTCTTTCATGCACTACCGGATCGGCATGAGCTAAGCAGCTCAACTCATACGTTCCGGCGTACGTACCCTCGGTTATTTCCGTCATGGTAAAATGCGTCAGAGGATTGTTGGTTAGAGCGGTTGCATCAATCGTCAGAATGTCATCGTTATTGGTAACCACTATCACGTAACTAGTGGTGTCCGCCACTTGAAAAATGAAGTTCGAGTCTGATCCGTCGGCACTGTGCACCACAAAGTTTAGCGCGTTCGCAACGTCGGTCTCTGCCTTGGCTACCAGAGCACTCCCACTTGCGTACACGTATGAATTGTCTGTACCGCCTTTCAGCCAGATGGTGTCGCCTATCTCCGGCAGCGCCGCCTGCGTCCCGATCGCCATGCCCAATAGGGCTGCGAATAGTGTTATGCCTCTCATTTTCATCATTTTCCTCCTGTTCATTTATTCAACCGAATGAACTCCCCGAGAATCCATTTCCGGCATCCAACTTAAAATCCTGCGTAATCGCACATTCCTCTCCAAGGGATAAAACGTTTTCCCATATCCCGAAAGATCCGGCTTGGTTTTTTCCGCCAAAATAGTGGTGATTTCCGCCAAACAGCAAATACTCCTGAAATAGGCGTTTTTTTTGCATCTACACCTTTTCCTCACGATACCCAGTGGGATTCATACCGTGCTTTTTCTTAAAAATCCGATAGAAATGGCTTAGGTCTCCGAAGCCCACCTCGAAAGCCACATCGGTCACATGCACCTCGGGATCCTTCAACAAGGCCTCCGCCTTTTTCAGGCGGTATTCCCCAATCAGCTGAACGGGCGTCAGATCCATCAAGGCCTTGATTTTACGCTGCAGCGAACGTTGGCTCATGTTGAGTTCGGAAGCCAGCGAATCGGTATTAAAAGCGGGATCAAGGTAATTGGCCTTGAGGGTGCGGGTCAGGTTTTCCCAGAACACGCGGTCGAGGCCGCTGCGCAGTTCCGGCATATCCAACGTATCGGAATCAGAATCTTCCTCTGAAGACCATGCGAACTCGCGGGCGACATGCTTGCGTAAAAGTCGGCGCGTCTCCAGCAGGTTGCCTATGCGTGCCCGGAGCAACAGCATGTTGAACGGCTTGGTCACATAGTCGTCGGCTCCCGTCTGCAAGCCCTCCACCTGGCTCTCCACCGCCGTCTTGGCCGTCAGCATAACCACCGGGATATGGGCGGTTTCCACCCCGGCCTTCAAGCGACGGCAGAGTTCAAGTCCATCCATGACCGGCATCATAAGATCGGTCACGACCAGGTCGGGTATGGTCTCCAGAGCCTTTTCCAGTCCCTCTTTCCCATTGGCTGCTTCCTCGATCTGGTAGTCTTCCTCAAGATCGGAAGCGATCAACAGACGGTAGTCGGCTTCATCCTCAACCAACAGGATTACCGGAATATCTTCCGAATCATCAGGGCGCATGTTCGATTCATCATTTCGCTTACTCATGTTTCTCTCCGCGAGTGCCTCCCAATCCAGCAAAAGTTCTTCCTGTTTTTCGTAACGATTTCATAGGAGTACGGGAGTCCCCGGCTACGAAGCCCCAGTCGCCGAACGTTTTCCCATATCATGGAAACTCGTGGCTTGGGTTTTTCCGCCAAAACACTTGCGATTTCCGCCAAATAGGATTTGGGGCTAGGACTGGACTCAGGGGATGAACAGGGTTCCGTTTAACCACATCGGGGAAATCCGGGTATTCGGTCACAGGACAATGATCGTGACGACTACCTATATTTCGTCGCGATATTGGGAGGGGGTCATGCGATGCTTTTTCTTGAAGATTCGATAGAAATTGCTGAGGTCGCCGAAACCCACATCGAAAGCGACATCGGTCACATGCATCTCGGGATCCTTCAACAAGGCCTCCGCCTTTTTCAGGCGATATTCCGCAATCAACTGAACGGGCGTCAGATCCACCAAGGCCTTGATTTTGCGCTGCATCGACCGCTGGCTCATGTTGAGCTCGGAAGCCAACGAATCCGTATTAAAATCGGGATCGGTGCAATGGGCCTTGAGGATGCGGCAGAGGTTTTCCCAAAACGCGCGATCCAGTCCGCCGCGCAGTTCCGGAATCTCCAGCATTTCGGAGATGGGATCTTCCCCTGTGGAATGAGCAAACTCATGGGCGAAATGCCTGCGCAAAAGACGGCGCGTCTCCAACAGGTTTTTTATGCGCGCCCGAAGCAGCAGCATATTGAACGGCTTGGTGACGTAGTCGTCGGCCCCCGTCTGCAGGCCCTCCACCTGGCTCTCCACCGCCGTTTTGGCCGTCAGCATAACCACCGGAATATGGGCGGTTTCCAAGCCGGTTTTCAAGCGACGGCAGAGTTCAATCCCATCCATGACCGGCATCATGAGATCGGTCACGACTAGATCAGGCATCGTCTCCAGGGCTTTTTCCAGCCCCTGCTTCCCATTCGCGGCCTCCACGACCTGATAATCCTCCTCAAGGTCGGAAGCGACCAGCAGGCGGTAGTCGGCGTCATCCTCAACCAGGAGAATGACCGGAAGTTCTTCGGAATGATCAATCGGGTCGTTCGATTCATTATTTTGTTCAATCATGAGTCTCTCCGAGATTGGAAATATGAGGCAACTCCATGGGCAGCAGTACCGTAAAGCGGGTTCCGGGACTATCCGGATCAGAGTGGATAGGGCTTTCTGCATGTATTTCCCCGCCCCACAGATCAACCAGCTCCTTCGTGAGGTTCAGGCCGATCCCTGAACCGTCCACAATCGATTTTTCAGGAATGCGGTAAAAGCGGTCAAAGATACGCGGCAGGTGCTCGGGATCGACACCGGGACCCGTATCCTCAACGACCAAGGAAAGCGTACCACCCCGATCGGCATCCTCGACTGTTTTCAGTTCCACCACAACATTTCCGCCCGCCGGCGTATACTTGAGGGCATTGCCCACCAGATTGGACGTAATCTTTCTGAGCTTGTCCGGATCGAACCATCCCAGACAGGCATTCTCGCAAACCATCCTGCAGGAAATCTGATTTCTGTTCGCGAGGGGTTGCAGGAGTTCAATACTCTCTCGCACAGATACCGCCGCATCCCCCTCAACGACCTCAATATGGATGATGCCCCGTTCGAGCTTGCGGAAATCCAGGATCTGCGAAACCAGGTTTTCAATGCGGTCGGCATTACGCAGCGCCATATCGAGCCACGTTTGTTTACGCGGATCGGTCTCGTTTTTCAGCAGCCGCCCCAGCGGTTCCTTGATCAATCCGAGAGGTGTGTTCAGCTCGTGCGATATATTGGTAAAGAATCCGGTTTTCATCTGATCGATTTCCTCCAGATGCAACGCGCGATCCCGCAAGCGCTTGTTGCGGTAATAGACCACCATCCAGATGAACGCCGCCGTCCCGCCGCCTATCAGCAGCACCATGGCAATGAACCAGGGGCGCTGCCAGACCGCCGGAACCACCGTGAACCGGCTCAGCGCCGGGGTGGAGTCTATGTTGAAATCGCGATCCCGGGCGCGGACTTCAAAGGTATGCCTTCCGCGCCCCAACCCGACAAACGAATGGTCGGTTTTATCGGAAAACGGCGACCATTCTCCCCCGTTCAGCCGCCATGAAAACTGCAGCTGATCTGAAGGCGTATTCAGCCACACATCTTTCCCCGACCAGGAAATATGGATATTCCCGGCCGAGTCGACTCGATCAAGGTGGTCGACAATGGAGGTGTCCGGCGCGAGTTGATCCGGCCTGTATCGAACCGTACGGAATGGATCCTTGCCTGCCAGATTAACGTTCATCCGCAGCGACCGTATATCCTTTCCGTTGAAATTAAACCATACGGCGCCATCGTTCGACTCGCGCACGTTTCCTCCCCGGTTCGACATACCGAAGTCGGCCGAAAACACCGCCCCCGCCCAGCTCTTTCCATCGAACCGGCTGATACCGCCATCGGACGCGGCGAGCAGCGTTCCATCGTGCATGGGCAGCAGATCCACAACCAGCCTTCCCGCCAACCCCTCCTTCGCGGAAAAATGCCGCCACTCATCCTTCTCCTTACGATAGACACCGGACAATCCGTTGGCCGCCCATAGGCTATGCGCTCCATCCACCACCAGGTCATGGGTGAACATGCCGGGAAGTTCAGAGACAATTTGTATTTTCCCGTTCGCAATATCAAACGCATGGATCGTTGGCGAACCGATCCATAGAAGGCCGTCGTCCGTTTGGGCGAACCGATGGATGGCGTAAGGGAATTGGGGGGGGGCATACCGTTCCAAGAGCTGGACGGCACCGCCCTCCAGCACCTCGTATTGAAGCGCGCCGCCTGCATCCGGTGTGTTTATTTCATCACCCATGGCTCCGAGCCAAACCGTACCGTCTTTGGCTTCGAAAGCGGCACCTGCCCAGATCAGCTTTGCGAAATCGGGCAATTCGTGCCGGGTCCAGCTCGAGCCATTATAGACGCTAAAGGCCGCACGCTGTTTATGGTTGCCGACCGCCCAGACCAAACCTTGACTGGATGCGTGCAGTGAACGCGGAACAGAAATCAGCCCATCCTTTAAACCATATTCGAGCCAACGGCCGGCGGCCGGATCATGTGACACCACATGATAATCCTCCGTTAAATACCATTGTCGCCCGTCGTCCGTTTCGCACTCGAAATGCAATCCCTCATAGGTCAGCCACTGGTCCCTCCTCATATCCAGCGTGTGCACATATCCGCCACGCCCAACCAGCCACCATCCTCCTTCTGCAGTCTCATAAAGGGACAGAGGAATATTGGGGAGATTAAGCTGGGACGAGGAATACACATCTTCATCGGGGCGGTGCAGGGCGCGAAGCGTCCCGGAACCCGCCGCCCAGATTCCCCCATTGCGATCCCTCATCAGAGAACTGTAAACACCGTCGGATTGGCTAAACGTTTCCCACAAACCCGTACCGACATCCAATGCCAATGCACCGCTCATCCTGCTGTCAACGTACCAGATGGTTCCCGAAGGCCCTGCACAGATGCTTGATTGGGGGGCGGTCTTCTCGATATCCACCCGATAGGTTCTCCAGTCCTGCTCCTCCCGCACCCGCCCATTTTGCAAGGGGATTTGAATCAGGTCAGAACGCTCCGAAGGCACCGAGCGAACCACCCATGCGCTCCCATCCGGATCACGGCAAAAAGAGGTCAGGCGCTGTTTCTCCGTTGCGCGAAGCACGACAAGCTGCTCGGCCAGATCCGCACTGAATCGCCAAAGCGCATTGGGCATCAGCAGCCATACCGTACCGTCCTCCGCCTGTTCCAACCGGCTTTCAAACGTAGAATGTCCCACATCCCGTTTGATCACCTTCCACGCCCCGCCCGTTCTTAGCACCAGCCCGCTCTCGACCACAGCAAGCAGATCGCCGTCCCGCATGCACAGCACGCTTTTTCCCCATGGCGCTCGGTTGGGATCATGCGCAATGCCCGACAACAGACCATCATCAAAAGGAATGAACTCGATCCGCCGGCCGTCATACCGCGCCAACCCGCCAATGCAACCGAACCAAATCGAGCCATCCGCCGCCTCGTCCATGGAAAGGATGTCCAGATCGGCCAGCTCCTCCATCTCCCGCCAGCGCCACGGCTCCAGTACCGGATCGGCAATAACCGGTGTATACGGCTTCACCGCCACACAGCAGAGCGGCAGGAGCAGCACCAGGAATAAACTCTTCAACGCCATTTAAAACGCATAGCACAACCACGTAGAGCAATGCACGAACGTTTTATCAAACTCACACCGCAAACACGCGAAAAGGTGTCCGTCCTATAGATTAATGATCAAGCCTTGGATGCAGACAAAACCCTATGCCCTTAGGCCGTTACATACGCAGAATCACCGGCTGAAAACTTCCTGAACAACGACTCCCTATCTCCGCAATTTACCTTCGCCTGCACGCGGCAACGTCAGCGTTTCCCACGAACGAAAGCCAAAAACCTTTAAATAAAAATTGCATAACCTCTGCACTTCATAATATATGAATAGGTATTGCACATGGGAAAAATATGAATACAACGGAACAAATACTGGATATCGCAAAGCAAAAAGGGCTCATAAGCGCAAACGACGTCGAGGAGGCCGGAATTTCGCGCAACTATCTCTATACTCTTTGCAGCAAGGGGCTGCTGCGCAAAACAGCCCAGGGGATCTATTCCCTGCCGGATGCGGACTTTTCCGAGCACGCCGCGATTGCCGAAACAGCCAAACGCGTACCTCGCGCCGTTGTGTGTCTGATCTCCGCCCTCAGCTTCCACGGCATCACGACCCAGCTGCCGCATGAAGTCTGGATTGCCGTGCCAAGGGGAGCGTGGAGCCCCCGCATTGAATACCCGCCGCTGCACCTGACGTACATGTCGGGAGAGGCTTATTCGTTCGGCATTCAGGAGAACAACATCAGCGGTGTTTCCGTCAAGGTTTACAGCCCGTCCAAAACCGTCGCCGACTGTTTCAAGTTCCGCAGCACGGTCGGCCTCGATGTCGCCATCGAAGCGCTTAGGGAAACATGGCGATCCCGCAGGGCATCGATGGACGAACTGATGGAAGCCGCCATGATCTGCCGGGTGTCGAAGGTCATGCGTCCCTATCTGGAGGCTTCGATATGAGCCGGGATGACAAACGCAATATGGCGCACTCCGTATTCCAACGCCTCCTTAACAAGGCGAGGGCGAATAAGGTCGATTTCAACCTCGTGCTTTCGCGCTATGGCATGGAGCGCTTTATCTACAGGCTTGCCGTTTCCCCCCACCAAGAGCGATTCATTCTCAAGGGCGCCAGTCTCTTTCTGGTCTGGAAGGGGCAAAACTTCCGAGTGACCCGTGATGCCGACTTTCTTGGCTTCGGGGATCCGGCTCCGGCCCAACTCCAGGACGTCTTCCAATCCATATGCCAACAGCAATGCCCGCAGGATGATGGGATGATATACCTTCCGGCCTCCGTCAAGGCAGAAGCCATCCGAGAAGACCAGGAATACGACGGTGTCCGTATCACACTGATGGGCAAATTGGGCAACGCCCGTATCCCGCTGCAAATCGACATCGGCTTTGGCGATGCCATTACACCGAAAGCAGAAAACATAGAATATCCGATTCTGCTCGATCATCCCGCACCGCACCTCAAGGCCTATCCCCGCTATACCCTGATCGCCGAAAAATTCGAAGCGATGGTACGGCTCGGTATCGCCAACAGCCGGATGAAGGATTTCTTCGATATCTGGCTGCTCTCGCAACTGTTTGAATTTGACGGCTCGGTTTTGTCGGCGGCAATCAAAAACACCTTTGACCGTAGAGGTTCGCCGGTTCCCTCGAAACTTCCGTTTGCATTCGGATCAGCCTTTTACGAAGACGACCAAAAACAACAGCAATGGAAGGGATTTATCCGAAACGCCAAACCCAACATCGAGGTTGGGGATCTCCCGTTCGTTATCCCAGCAGTTTCCGAGTTCATCATGCCGGCCATAGAGGCGATCCATACGGCCAATAGTTTTGACAAAACGTGGTCTCCGGGAAACGGGTGGATAGCGTGATGCCCATCTTGACCTTTTCCCTCGACATGACGCGTCAAAACTTCGGGCGAAACTTCGGGTTTTGCCCACCAAAAACCAGATTTTTTCAAACTATTAACCCGCCGCTTGACCCGGAAGACAATTCATGTATCATATTGATTACAAGGTTGATAAAGAAACGACTTGCAACGTGCTTCATGGTTTAAATACCGCTTAAAGCGGATGGCAATGTGAACTTTTTCGCTAAAAAGTTCGTCATCCTAAAAAATCTCCTACTCATTATCATTGAATGATCCTGACTACATGCGTCACGGCAACCGACCGACACGCAGCCGCACATCGTCGTATAGAAAATAGATTCGTTTGCCCTGACTGAGCAGATAATCGACATTCTTCGCCTGCGTATAGTTCTTGAATATCGCAAACGAGTTGTAACCGGACTGAGGGCGATGGGAGTGCTCGGTTCGTTCGTCCGACACATCAAACAAGGTGCGCCACTCCCCGCCATCGGGCTTGATCCGCACGAAAACGCGGGCCTTGCTTAAAGGGTTCGTCTCAGGATCGTCCCCCTTCACTAGAAACCCATTGATCGTCGACCACTGTCCGAATGGAACCGGTGCATTCCAATTGTATCGACGCCACCGCGCAGGCCCGACTGCAGTATCGTAACTCTTATTTTCACCTCTCATTTCCCAGCCGAATTGCCCTTCGACATCGGGATTCTCCAAAAACTGGAAGTTTACCCTGAACGATCCAGCCTTGTCAAAAACATCGCACTCGGCTTCAGGAAGCTTCTTCGACCAAATCTCAAAAAAATCGTTCCAGCCATGTTCTTCTGGAATATCGGCGATGGCACGCCACTCTTCAGGGATATACCAACGGTAGATGAAACAGACGACTTCTACCGGCTCTTCGGCGCGAAACTTGAAGGCCCCTTGCGCCCTCCCCTTCAACCCGTTGTGGGAAAGAATCTCGAACTTCATCGCCCTGTTTTCAGGGTTCTCCGGATCCGGTATAATGTCAATATCGCCGGTCCCCGTAATGAGCGTTCGAAACACGCAACGATCCAATTTCGGGTTCAACCGATCCCAGTTGCTTGCATCGCCCGAAACTGAATGATCCGCCCCTTTCAAGTACCTATTCGCGTAAACAGTATCCGGCTCAAAGCCCGAATGTATAACCAGCGTCACATCCGCCCTCTCGGCTGCAGGATCATCCGCAAGGACAGAACTACTATTCGGCGGAGCGGCCATTACTGAAAAGGAGACCATTCCCGCGATAAAAAAACAGATTCGTTTGATCACTCGTACGTGTTTCATTTTAGTTTTCCCTCGAGCATTCCGCCCACCTGACACCTTCCTGCCATATAGGGCACCGTTTGACGGGAGGGCAACGCTCTGGGTTGAAAAATCCGGGCTTGTCCGGTGGGGATCCTAAAGCCTGAACTACACGCCATTAAGAGTAACCCGGGACAAGGCACTCCTGTTAATCTTGTCCCGCGAGCAAAGCGACCGATAGTCTGCAAAGAAACCAATCGCATAGTCACCATACAAATATACGGAGAACCTTATGTTCTCAGAAAACGCTCAGGTGTATACGAGCCGTTCATCCGGCGGGTCAAGTTTCGCACATCACCCTCCACCGGCCACCTATTCGTATCGAACAAAAACGCATGCGTTCGGCTCGACTGTCACTTTTCCTGGCTTGAAAACCTTTCTTCCCCAGACATCACGCAGGACATACTTTTTCCCGGCATCAAGCCCCATCTGCTTAGGTCCGATGAAAGCGGTTCTGGGTTCGTCGCAGCGATTGAAAATCGCGATCCACCCACCGTCTTTTTTTGCGTCGCGTTCAGGAGTTTTCCAGATCTGGACATAGTTGGAATTATTGACCAGATGTCCCATAACGCCATTCTGGTTACAGGCAATCATCTCTTTGTTCGTCAGCAACCGGATGGACTCTTCGTCCAGCGTCGGCAGTACGCCGCCGATCATCAGCGGCGAGGCGCTCATGGCGCGCATCGTGATAAAGGATTCCTTTTGAGAAACGGTAAACTGATCGAAACGATGCGTTCCGATACCCGCCATCTTCTTTTTCGTGCCTTCGGGAACCATGACCTGCAGTTCGCCGAACGGAATCATATCCATATCCAGCCAAAAGCCTTGACGCACAGGTACATACTGCCACGTCAGCCACGCATCAAAACACTTGTCGATATCCGCCTGCCTGTCCCACACATCCCCCGTCACACGCAGCAAGTCCGCAGTCTCGTAGAGTCTGATTTCGTCGCCCAGCACACGGCCGCCTGGCGACAGGCTCAATGTGATGGGACGCCCGCATTTATCAATCGCCTTCCGGACAGCAGCGATTTCGGCGGGATAGGTAACGATATCGTCGGCCTTGATAAAATCGATCCCCTGATCAGCCAGCGACTGGATCCAACTATCGTAGTAGGCCTGGGCACCGGGCTTGTTCATATCAACGCCATAGATATGCTGATTCCATGTGCACGTACTGGTGGTATCGGCAATATCGCCCGCGCGAACATTTGTGCCCAGAACAGGCGTACTCAGCTCCACCGCCTTGCGGGGTATGCCGCGCAGAATATGCACACCGAATTTAACCCCGTGTTTGTGGCACTCATCAGCGATGGATTTGAAACCATTCGGGAAATAGCATTTCGACGGGATAAAGCGGCCATACTCATCCATATTGACTTCGCGACCCTTATCGCTTGTGGGCAACAGGGTTCCCGGTACGGTGTCGTATTCAATGTACCAGCCTCCGTCGACCACAAAATATTCATACCCGAGCGGCTTAAAAACCTCCACGAACGTTTTAAGGTTGTCAAAGCAGGCCTGCTCATGGCAGTAGGTGCCATAAGAATCATAACTGTTCCAGCCCATCGGCGGCGTCGGTGCCAACATATCTTTCGCGAAACCGGCCAAAGGCAACGATGCGACCAGTATCATTCCAGTAAAAAAGTTCATTTCAGGTTCCTTATTTCAGATTCGTTTGATCAATCGACGTACTTCATTTTCCCCCTCGAACCTTCCACCCGCCTGCCATAAGGAGCACCGTTTGGCGAATGCCCCATTAAATGAACGGAGAATTGCCGGAAATATTCTGACTAGCGAGTCACTTCAATCATATGCAGAAAAACAGGTGCATTCCCTGCACACACTGAAATGCACGGGTTCCGGCGCCACAAAGAGCGTCTTGTGGAGTTCAGCGCCACCGTTTCAGTTTTCCACTCCCCGCTTCCTGACATCTTTACACGGAACGTTTCACCGGCAACGTGAACGGTAAAACTTCCGGCATGGTCATCCAGATAAACAACGTTAATACACGCTCCGTTCAGACTGGCCGCAAATGCAGCATCAACCTCCACACTCAGGCTCTCTTTTGGCGGCAGACGGCGGGCCCATGCACCAAAACGGCGATCATCAGGACCAATATTTATTATGCCCTCGCCCTCCGACCGGTCGCCCGGAAGACGCTTCATTAAAAAGGTATAGTCGTTTGTGAAAACCTTCAGCGCACGTTTTTGGGCTGAATAATCATTCTTTGCCAGCACGGTACTGTTTTCGCGAAAAGCAATCCATGCGCCCGGGGAGGTTTCAGGCGACGCATGATATCCGGCATATTTCGCCGCAAACTTAAACGCCTGATCGAACTCTTCCTGATAATGGCCCGTCGAACCATCGGAATAATCCACATCCCCATAGTGATATTTCCCGTTTATGGCAACACCCAGATCATTTCCGTATACAGCGATAAAAGAAACCCCGCAATGCAGGTCAAACAGCATACGCCAGTAATTCCATTTGGGCGGGCTGCACCATCGGTCGTCTGTAATTTTTGTATGGTGCCCCCACGCCGAAGCCCACGGTTCCGCATAGGCCGTTGTTCCCCCACTTCGGCAGTACCGGTAAAACAGTCCATATTTCGTTTCCGCGCTGCCGTAACGGGGCTCCACTTCGCTGGAGGTGTGATACCAACTCAACGTCCCGTTTTCAAACTGCGGGATATACGGCTTCAACCGTTCTTTAGAAATATTGTTCCGCACAAACAACCGGACTTTCCCTCCGAACAAATGGATATGCTCTTTGAGCACGGCCTGGAGATACTGATTAACGACCGGTTTACTGTACGCCTCAACGAGCTCCCGATCCACTCCTTCCGGCATAACCCATTGCGAAAGAGAGAGGTCGGCCTTAATCTTTGGATCGGCATGTTCCGTTCCGAACGGATTATAGTTAAGACGAATGCCGAGAATATGATCACGATACGGTGCCGCTTCCAAATGCGCCGCAAACGCTTTAAGCAGATTTATGTAGCTATCGCGGTGCAGCGGATACCAAAACATCAGGCTTCCTTGATCATCACGAATCTGATGGGACAGTTTGCTGGGATAATAAGGCACCCGGCCGTAAAGCCATTGTGGTTTTTTCCCTCCGTTGATCTGAATGGTTGCGGCCAATCCGCGCTCCGAGAACCATTGCATCTGCTGATCAACGGCAGAAAAATCATACTTGCCTTCTCGGGGTTCCAAATCAGCCCACTGAACCTTCACCTGACCACCCCCGATGTACGGAAGGGCATAGATGGCTTCTTTCTGATTGGAACTTGACCAATTGGGGTAAATCCCAGCGTGTTCCACCCGACCCGCAGAAACGGATCCAGCTACCACCAACAAAAAAAACCCAACACATAACCGCATTATTGCCACCGATTCCTCAGCACAAAGCTGAAATTGAAAATCGGATCCGCCATCTCTGACTGAATCCGATTTTTCATATTGTTATGATCAAATTATGCGACGGCTGATAATCAGAATAAGTCCTGCGGCGGCAATAAACCCCAGCGTAGTCGGCTCTGGAATTGTAGTCGCCCAGATAATCGTATCGCCGCCGGTCTCAATAGCATCCTGATAAGCATACAAGATCGATTCGCCATCTACCCACGATGCGTCCCATGTGTCGTACAGCATCGACTGTCCGCTACTCCAGCTAATATTCCCCTCTGCAACCAGAGCGGAAAAATCCGAGACATGATCGCCATCCCAAACCAGCGTTCCCGCATCAATCAACACGCTGCCGTTATCCACCGCAAGCTCACCTGTTACATTCAGTGTACCGCCCAGTAGGCTCATGGCTCCCGTTCCTTCCTGACCGGCCACAGATACATCACCGATTGCAAGATTCAAAAACACAGCGCTGGCGGAATCGTCCATCGTGAACGTACCCTCGCCTAGTCGTTTGCCAACAACCACGTCGTCGGATAACACATTCAAAGCCCCGTCACCGGAAAGCGTAAGAACTCCGTTTCCGTTTCGGGTGTCTGTTCCTCCGTCGCCGCCAAGCCAAAGGCGCGAATTGAAGGTTGCCGTGCCTCCGGATATTTCCAAAATGCCAGTACTCTCATGACCCAAAGTAACCGTACCCGCCGAATTGAACGCTCCGCTCTTCAGCTGAACGGTGCTCGATCCTGTGTCATCATCTCCTCCCAAGCCGATTTTTGAGACGCCCTGCGCATTGAGCGTCCCGCCGTCAATCACCGTCAGACAGTTTGCGCGCGCCGTGTTCCCGTCGGCATACGTTGTCTTAACTGTCAGTGTACCAGTTTCGATTTTGTATCCGCCTCCGCTTCTCGATCCACCCGTCAGCTTATCAATCGTCCGATCGGAATCGATGACAATCAGATCCGCCATACCGACTCTGTTTTTCGCCTCATCCGACGCCCCCGGAACAACGCCGCCCGCCCAGTTCTCCGCTGTACTGAACAGCAGATCCGTACCGCCGTCCCACAGAATCTGCGTGCCCGATGCATGCATCACCAAACCGGCCATAGCCGATAAAATTACTACTCCTGACATTCTTCTCATAGTTTTCTCCTTGTTTGTTTTCACCGCCCCGGCAAAGGATAACTGCCCGCATCCATCTAGCCAATGACCAAAACTTATAGTCAACACGCCGGGCGGTTTTTACAAAACCACTCTACTCCACAATAACTCGATAAAACGCCTGCGGTTCAGTGATCTCGTTCGTGATGACCATGGCACCATCAATTCCCGGAACATTCGTTTCGATATTGCTCCAGAAGCCTTCAACCAGATCCGGGCAGCTCTGAATGGCATACATGGCCGAGGAATCCCCCTGCCAACTCACCACACTATTCGTTTCACTCAGCACCAGCGATATGCTGCCGATCTCAACGGGAGTATTCGTCGTTGCAGTGGATGATACCCACACCGTTGTTTTCCCAACATTCAGATTATCATAATCCGCGAACAGAACACCGGTGTCATTCGTCCAACTGGCCGCATACGTCTCGGAAAGCATCTCCTGCCCATTGGTCCAGCTGATGTCCCCGGCCGCAACCAGAGCGGAAAAATCCGCAACATGGTCGCCGTCCCAGACAAACGTTCCCGCATCAATCAGCACGCTGCCATTATCAATGGCAAAATCTTCCATGACATTCAGCGTGCCGCCCAGCAGGTTCATGGCTCCCGATCCTTCCTGACCGACAACAGATACATCACCGATTTCAAGATTCTTAAATACCGCACTGGCGGAATCGGCCATCGTGATCGTACCTTCGCCCAACCGTTTACCAACAACCACGTCGTTGGATTGCACGTTCAATACCCCGTCGCCGGTAAGCGTAAGAATTCCGTTTCCGTTTCGAGTATCTGTTCCTCCGTCACCACCCATCCAAAGGCGCGAATTGAAGGTGGCCGTGCCTCCGGATATTTCCAAGATCCCCGTACTCTCATGCCCCAAGGTAACCACATCCGCCGAATTGAACGCCCCGCTCTTCAGCTGAATCGTGCTCGTTCCTGTATCATCATCTCCTCCCATGCCGATTTTTGAAACGCCCTGCGCGTTGAGCGTACCGCCATCAATTACCGTCAGACAGTTTGCACGCGCCGTGTTCCCTTCGGCATAAATAGTTAACACATTCAAGGTGCCTGCATCGATCTGGTACCCACCCCCGTTTCTCGATCCACCAGTCAGCTTCATAACCGTCTGATCGGAATCGATGATAATCAGATCCGTCATGCCTGTTTTGGTTTTCGCCTCATCCAACGTCGCCGGAACAACGCCACCCACCCAGTTCTCCGCCGTACTGAACAGCAGATCCGTACCACCGTCCCACAGAATCTGCGCGGCCGTAGCGTGCATCGCCAAACCGGCCATAGCCGATACGATTACTACTCCCAACAATCTTCTCATGACTTTCTCCTTGTTTGTTATTTGCCCCGCCAAGGGTAATTGCCCGATACATGTACTTCTGAAAACAATTTTACAACCTTCTGGAAGCCCTCTCCTTAGCTGTTTGTAGAGAGTGGCAAATCCTCGCTAAAAAAATCTACTGGCCGTTTGGCCGCTATCCGGAGAAAAACCGCATACGATTGCCAATGGTCAAAACGGTTAATCTACACGCCGGGCGGTTTTTACAAAACCACTCTATTCCAAAACAATTCGATAAAATGCCTGTGATTCAGTTACCTCATTCGTGATAACCATGACACCGTCAATCCCTGGCATATTCGTCTCAACATTGACCCACGAACCTTCAACCAGATTCGACTTGCTCTGCATCGCGTACGTAGCAGAGGAATAGCCCTGCCAATTCAACACAATATTCGTTCCGCTCTGGGAAACCATCACAGGGGCATTTCTTACAACCACCGTGATATTTTCGGTTTTCGTAAAATTTTCAGCCAGATCAACCGCCTTGACTTTGATCAAATGCGCTCCGTCGGAAAGCGCCGTCGTATCATAATCGAACTGATACGGGGCGACTTTGTCCTGCGCAATCCATACGTTATCAACAAACAACGCCACCCGCTTTATTCCAATATCATCCTCCGCATCCGCAGTAATCGAAATAATGCCCCCGAGATAGTCCCCTTCGCGGGGAGAAGTCAGCGTTATAGACGGATCCTGATCGCCGCCCAATTCGATCAACTGATCATACAAATCAAAATCAGCCAATTCACAATCGGGATTTTCGGCCGAACCGGTATAGGAGTCATAGCCCCCCGGCAGCTCAAGCCATGTGGCATTGTACTCAATCGCCCGCTCGATGGTCGCACGCAGATCCACCACCCGGTCGTAGGTCGCCGTCTGGAACCCAATAACCGTTCCTAACGTTTCGTTCAGGCTGATCATATGATCATACATCAGCTGGTAAATTTCATTGCCGGCCCAGCTCGGATCAACCCGAAGACTGTTGTTCTGAATAGCCGCCAGATCTCCCAACGTAGCCACACAATAGTCCATGATATCCGTGGTAACATTGATATCTTTCTGCAATTTCTTATTCGAGTCTACGTATTGATACGGATTAAAGGCATAGCTGGAAAAGGTGTTCGTCCAGATAGCGGCGTGGTCGTCAATGGCCTCTTTCTGCGCAGCAATATCCTTCGCCTCAGTATAACCGCCATCGATTAAATCATTGCGTACCTCCTCAACATTCGTTTGACGGATCATCGGCTCGGCATACTGGGTCATGCAGCGAGAAATCGACACGGTCGTGACACGGTCGTCATGATCATAGCGGGCAGCCAGCCGCTGCATCATATTCCGGTAATACACCCCGAAGCTGTCCGTCCACCAGTAAGGTACCTTCAGTGTGTCGCCGTCATCGGTATAGTCATACCAACCAATATCATTTTTGATCCAATCAGGCGTGTGAATGCCGGCAAAAAACCGAAGGAACACGCTGTGTCCATGGAGTTGAGCTTCGGCTAGAGCGGCATCGATTACGGAATAATCATACGTGTTTTCAGCCGGTTGCGTATCGTCCCAATAGACATTGATTACAAAATGATCCACAACATCGGCCCATCCGGACGCACTGTTGATTCCCCTCCGGTCAACCAATCCGCGCATTTGCGCATTCCCGCTCGAAGCGTGGAACAGAACCAATATGATTAACAAACTGAATATTTTTTTCATCAACGAGTCCTGTTTCCCTTAACACCTTCTCTACCTTGTATCCTCCGGAAGGATTCATTCCTTCTCAGAACATACCATGATCCTGTTCGTCCGATCGTCGAACCTAGTCCAGCTTCACCCACACAAAATCGAGATTCTCAGGAACATTCACGGAGAGCACGCTGTCCGCCAAGCGGGCAGTGCCGCGACCGCCAAGGATCGTCGCATGACGGACAGGCGCTGTGTATCCGCTCAAATCCAATTTGTATTCCGCCGATGCATTAAGTTCGCGAAACAGCAATGCGTAGCCACCCGTCCCATCTACTGCGGACGAAATAAAACCGGTCCACGCCACGCCGTCGGGAGCCTCTCCCACTGGAAAAATTGACCCGCTGTGCATCCGGCTCCGCTCAGCCTTCCATGTCGACACCAATGGTTGCATCTGGTTGGTATACTCCGTAGACAGATTCGACACCTCGAACCACCCTAGCGGGCAGGACATCATCACCATAGCAAAAAGAGTATCCGGACGGTACAGCGCCGGAGCCAGCGGATCGCCCTTGTACTTGTCCGCATTGCGCATATTGTTCAATATCTCCATGCGCAGCCGTAGCGGATCCACCGTCTGCGACAGCATCCAAAGATTGCGCAGTGTCTGGTGCGGCCAGTAGCGGTGTGAATCGGTATAGCGGTTCTCGACAAAAAGCGGACCGATGTCCGGCATCCCGAAATATCCAGGGCGAATCTCCGCCGTTACATCAAGGTCGAACACCATTGCACCATCCGCCCCTTCAAGCATACGGTCAAACATTGCCCGCTGGCAGCGGAGCGATTCCGCATTATGCGTCTTCATCGAGTCGATCTTAAAATAATCGATGCCCATCTCGTGGTGAAGTTTCAGTAGATGGTCGGCATCTTTCCGCCAGTTCTCAGCATCGTTGCTTGAGTCTGGACCAAACCAGAGACCGAATTTCATGCCCCGGTCGCGCGCGGCCGAAACAACAGGTTCCAATCCATTGGGAAAACGAACAGGATCGGCGTCCCAAAAATCTGGATCCGCCGCCCAATAGCCATTCCAAACCCCCTTGCCACGTGCTGAAGCAGAGTTGGCCGAACGTCCTTTCTGCCATCCGTCATCAATCTGCACCACGTCCACACCAAGCGCCGCTCCCGCCTCGACCTCTTTAAGTAAAAAAGCTTCGTTGATCCGCGCGTCGCGCGAGCGGTCCCCCCAGGTATTGCTAAGGAAAAGTCCGTCGCGGGCGGGCCGATACTCGCGCAGACAGCGCTGAAACGCATGCAGCGCACGTGTGCGGCCGGTATGCCCACCGCAATATCCGAGCACCGCGACAGGGTAGCCGTTGAAGAACGAATCGATCGACCGCTTCGCCGGGGCGACGTGAAAATCGACTTCCTCTTTGTTCTGCCGTGCATGTGGCAACGGTGCGAGTTTAAGAAAGACCAGCCCTGAATTATCGATCACGTTCTCCGCCCCAAGCACACATCCCTGAACATCGAAACTCTTCTCATTGGGCATCAGCAGCCACTCACGTTCGGAAACCAACTCGTTGTGCTTGTCGGTCTGATCCATCAGCGTCACCTCCGTAACACGCAGGTGCAAGGGAGCCAGCATTAGCGTTTCTGCGCCTGCAACGGATCCTCCCTTTCCATTTTGCTCGATAAGAACACCCGATGCCTTTGGGAAAAGCCAGAGCGAGGTCTTCTGCACGGCGCGGCCCTCAACGGTTATCTCCAAATGAAGCCCCTCTGCGCCCACGATGCTGCGCCGATCGATCATTGCCTTCACCGCCAACGTGCCTGATGCCTTCGCCTTCCGGGAAGAATCCGCGACCCACTCAATGTCGGGATTTTTGAGCAAAAACGACACCGGAACCAGTCCGGTTCCGCCGGCCGCCCAGGTGCGCTCAAACAGCGTGTTGCCAACGGTCAACCGCCCGTCGCCCCATGTGGCGCAACACCCATCGAAATCCACTCTCTCAGCATGTACAAAAGAAACGACCCCTAAAACCGCGACCCCTAAAACTGTTTTCAAGTTGGTCATCTCATGTCTCTTTGATGCCCGATCGTTACATCTTATTTGTACCTAAAGGGCTACGACGATGCTTTTGCTCAGCTCATCGAACGAAAGCTTTCCAGCATAAGGAATCACGATGGAGCGACGGGCTTCCAAGGTCTGAATGCCGCCGTCTCCAAACACCGGAAGATTGTATTCCTTCGTCTCATCGCTCCAGTTGAAAATGCCCAGGACGATTTCCTTGCCGCGGCGGGCGAGCAGCAACTCATAGCCATCGGTTTTATTCCTGCCGTGTTTCCAGAAATCGAGCGGAACGGTTTCGTCCATGGACGGAGAATCAAATACCTCTTTGACGAGCGCCTTGCGCTCGCCGCGCAGCGTCATCAGGTTGTCAGAGTGCAGCCGGCACATTCCGTATAGCTTGTTGTAGTCGGCCCACATTCGGGCCTCGTTCATCGCCATGCTGCCGCCGTGCTTCACCCTGTTCTGGGATACCTTTGCATCCTCATCGGCGGCTTCGCGAAACACGAGATAGTCGCAATCGCCGTTAAAGACCTTTCCCGCGAGATAAAAATTTCCGGTGTTGGCGAGGCAACGCTCGGAGAACGCCTCATAGCGCGGATGGATATCGCCACCGGTGCGCATGCCATCGACAAAGCCAATGCATGGACCAAACACGGCTGAACAGCCGAGGAAATAGTTTTCCTGCCCGATGGCATCCCGCAACGTCTGCATGCCAAGACGGAACCGTTCCACACCAGTGAGTGATGGATCGTACGCCACAACTTTTTTCACACCCAGTTCCTGCTTAAGCTCGATTTCCAGGCCATAGCGCATAAAGTCGACCTTGAAGTAGCGGATGCCCCATTCCTCCTTCATCGTTCTGACGCATTCGGCGATGTAGGCCCGGGCACCGGAATGCGAATAGTCGAAAAAAACATTATTCAGGACGCGCTCCGTCTTCTGCTGGGTATGCACAATCATCTTGCCTTCCTGGTCGTGCAGGAAATATTCAGGATGGGCTTTACAGATTTCAGAAGCGGTATCGCCGCGGAACCCATCAAAGTGCAGCCCCGGCATCTTTCCTTCACTGGCGATGCGATCAGCGATGGCTTTGATGCCGCCTGGCAGGTCAGGACGCACGCTGGTATAGTCGCCGCGTTCCGTCCACCAGCCGCCATCGATCTGGATCAGGTTGCAATCGGGATCCAGCTTATTCAGTTCATCCATATTTCCGAAGATGTCCTCTTGCGAAAAGACTCGACCATAGTAGTCCCACGTCGCCCATCCCCTGAACTCAACATCCTTCAGTTTCCCGATGCCGTTTGCCTTTGCAATGGCCTCTCCAAATGAATCGAGCATCTCCAGCCAGCAAGATGAATGGGTCAGAACAATCTGCTCATACTGAATGCTCTGGCCCGGTGCAAGCTGCTTACCTTCACCGTCGGAGCGTATAACAAACGCGTTGTCCTCCAGCGTAAAAACCGGCAGAAAGATGCGCCATGAAAGCGATCCGGCAAAAACGAACTGATCCTCTCCAAGCCGAACCATTTCATACATGAAGCTCAGGCTATCCTTTCCCTGCTTTCCCACGGCATGGCAGCGCATCGTACGTTGGTTCATGCAACTGCTGCCGCAGACCATTTTCATCTTGTCTGAGAGCGGTTCTGTGATCGGCACCTTGACCATGATCTCCGATAGGGTCAACGTTTCCTCCCCCTCATTGGAAAGGGTTATTACCAACCGATGGAAACCGTCATTCGCATTCTTAAGTTCCTTTACAACAGCGACCGGATGATCCGCCTCCACAGCCACCGTGATGCCGTTCCATTCCTGCGGCGCCTTTGCCGAGGCAAACACGTTCGCCCCGATGATCAGTCCTAACCAAATATGTTTCATACCTCTCCTTCATTTAACCGGCAGCTACTCGCTCATCTGCGGAATGTTCAGCCATGGCTTTCGTCTTTAAAACATGCACGTATCCGGGCTCTCTATCGCTTATGAGCATCCCCATGTTGCCCGTTCATTTTTTTCAGGGGGAAATTAAAGTTAGGGTTTGGCGACTCCACCCGGGCCGACTTCAGCAAAGCAGTCAGCTCTTCAACCACCTCGGGATAGTCTTTCGCCACGTTCACGCACTCTGCCGGATCGCTCGAGAGATCGTATAACTCGATCTCCGAATCTGGATCAACCGCGACTTCGTACCGCACGCCCTTCCACTTTCCCTTTCGGATGGCCAGCCGGCCTTTGGTATCGTGGAACTCCCAGTAAAGATAATCGTGCCGCCTCTGCCCGGATTGCCCGAGCAGGGTCGGCAGAAAGGAGATCCCGTCAATGCCTTCCGGGACCGTCTTGCCGGCGAGTTCCGCGGCGGTGGGCATCATATCCCAGAACGCGGAGAGATGCTCCGATACCGTCCCCGCCTTCACGGTTCCCGGCCATCGGGCAATCATCGGCACATGGATGCCTCCTTCATAGAGATCGCGCTTTAAGCCGCGTTGCGAACCGTTGGAATTAAAATAGGCCGGATCGTGGCCGCCCTCTTGGTGCGGACCGTTGTCCGAGGTGAAAATGATCAGCGTATTATCGTCAATACCCAGTTTCTTTAATTTGGCCGTGATGTCGCCCACATAGTCGTCGATACAGTTGACCATCGCAGCGAACGCCGCATGCGCTTCGGGCTGCGAGCCATATGCAAACTTACGGAAATCGGGTCCGCCGTCGGTGCCTTCATACGAACTTTCCGGCAGGAACTTTCCGCGGTATTTTTCCATGTATTCTTCAGGTGCGAACATTTCAGCATGGGGCTGTACAAGCGCGTAATAGCAGAAGAATGGTTTATCCTTATTGTCCTCAATAAAGCGCATCGCCTGTTCATGAATCAGCGTTGGAGCATACTCTTCCGTTTCCAGACCGAAGTTGCCCCAAAGCATTTCGCGCTGATCGTCATTCCAGAGAAAATAGGGATAGTAGTGGTGCGCCTGCCGCTGGCAGTTGTAGCCATAGAAACGATCAAAACCCATCTTCAACGGCTCGCTGGCCGTGCCCGGCGCGCCCAGCCCCCATTTGCCGAACACCCCCGTGGCATAGCCTGCTTCCTTGAGCATGTGAGCCATGGTGCAGGTATCGCCCGGCATCGGTTGCTGCCCTTCCGGGTTGAATGCAGCGTTGCCACGAACCGCCGCATGCCCGGTGTGCAGACCGGTCAGCAGCGCGCAACGCGAAGGAGCGCACACGGTGCTTCCTGAATAGTGCTGGATAAATTTCATGCCTTCGGCCGCCAAGCGGTCAATGTTCGGCGTCTGGAAATGGTTCTGCCCGTTGCAGCTTAAATCTCCGTATCCAAGATCATCCGCGAGAATATAAATAATATTTGGCGCGCGGGCAGCCATTACTGAAACAGCGGCCATCCCGGCCATAAAAAGACAGATTCGTTTGATCATTCGTACACATTTCATTTTTTTTCCTCGCCTGATACCTAGTTGCCATAAGAAGCACCGCTTGACGGCTGCCCTATAAAAAAGAATAGGTGAAGAGGTTGGCAGAAAATGAAGAGAAAGGTCAACTGGCCGTATAGCCACTGATAGCCAACGGCTTCGACTCACACAAAATCCAATTGAAACAACTGGATGTACAAACTGCGCCACCGATGCAGCACAACAACTCTTATGGAATCAGATAATGCCAGCCCTGAGCGCTTTGGCAACGGCTCCGGCCTGGGACTGAACCTGTAGTTTTTCGTAGATTCTTGACAGGTGAAAGCGACCGGTTCGATGGGCGATATCTAGCGCATCAGCAATCTCCTGCACGGATAGGCCCTTGGCCAGTTGCTCAAGCACTTCAACCTCGCGATCGGAAAGATCGAACTCTTCGGATGGCTCCGGCTTCCGCATTTCCTGAAGAACGATTTTAGCGATGGAAGGACTTAACGCTGCTCCACCAAGGAAAACATTCTGAAGGCCCATGAGGATTTCTTCGTGACTTGCGGTTTTAAGAAGATATCCGGTGGCCCCTGCATCCAGTGCATCCAGCACCTTCTGCTTGTCATTGAAAACCGTCAGGACAACCACCGTAATTTCGGGTGCAACTTGAGTCAGTTTCTGAATACCTTCAACGCCTCCCATCCCCGGAAGTCCCAAATCCATCAGCAACAGATCCGGATGGACGTCTTCGTCAATGGTTTCAAACAGATCCTCGCAGGAAGGAAAAGTCCGGGCACAGGTAATATGGTCTACCCGATTCAGCATCCGTTGCAGAATGCGGCGAAAGCCGGTGTCGTCTTCGACAATCCAGATATTAAAGGGAATCATAAAACCGGCTCCTTAAAATTAAATAAAAATCAATACGCCTGCTGTCTGACCTGCTCATATGAAAACACACCGGAATTTTAGTTCGAGGTTGAATAGGCCTTCGAAGGCTCTCCGACCAGTTTTGAGAACGGGATGGACAAACGTATTTCCGTCCCCTTGCCGGGCGCGGATTGAATATGCAGTATTCCGCCCATTTCCTCCGCCCGTTTCCGCATATTTTTCACGCCCCACCCTCCGGTTGCTGCGTTCGGATCGAATCCGCGGCCATTATCGACCAGTACGATCAACAACTGCCCTTGCTCGATGAAAAAGGACAACCACGCCTGGGTTGCTTCCGCATGACGGACGCAATTATGGACTGCTTCCTTGAAAAACATCTGAAGATGCCTTTTGTATACCAGAGAGACCTCAACGTCCGGACACTCCTGCGAGACATCGATCGAGAGACGAATACCACTCATCACCCGCTCTGCGCGTTCAACCATTTTCCGGATCAGCTCCGGCAGACTTATTCGGTTTTGATCGACCACCCACACCACCTCTCGCAGCGAGGCACACGCTTCCCGCGCGAGCAGTGAAAGATCGAACATATCCTCCTTCAAATCCTCTTCAACCACCGAAGAACGCAACTGATCCGCCATAAGCGAAATGCTGCCTAGGTTGCTGCCCACTTCGTCGTGCAGATCCTGCGTGATCCTGAGCTTCAGTCTTTTCAATATCTGTTGCCGTTGCATCCGGAGGAATCCCCACCCGCCCAGCAAAGACAGCACCAGAACAACAAGACCTGCAATGCTCAAGCGAAACTGGAGAGTGCGCCACGACTCTTTTGCAACTGTTAATTTCTGCTCTACAACTGTTAATCGCTGATCCAACGGCCGACGCAGCGCCAATCCCCTAATCCATTCCCCCTCGGGAAGAATGCGGCAACGGCGACTGCATCCATCGACCAGGCGCGGCAACTGAGGGAGGTATCTCTCAGGGATACCACGTGCGGTCACCTTGGATCCCATCGACAGAATCTTGCCGAGTTCGGCCACGGAAATTTCACCTAATCCCAGAATCGGCCGCCCTTTGAACTCAGACAGATTCCTTAGTGAAATTCGAATGTATCGACCTTCATAGCCTTTGCATATGACCGTGAGGAGGTTGTCATGAAACAACTGTTCTCCCGCGTCTTTCACCTCAATGATTCTGGACGTACTGAAATCGGGATCGGGCGAAAGCTCCACGGTAATCTCGCCCGGGAATCCGAACATGGAAACCGCCATCTGCCCCGGCGCTTCGGCCGGCCAGAATTCTATTCGTCCAATCTTTTGGGTTACGCCGAGATCCATCAGAAACTCAACCTGCTCAGACACAGGATCGTGGTCCTCGAACGTCACCATAAAATCCTCTTCAACATCCGTTTGCCCACTTAACGGAAGCCCGAAACCTACTGCCCCATCATAGAGATAGGTCTTGTCCCAAAGAGGATAAACTGAAAAAGAGTCAGAAACCCGGATATCCACCACATCCCACCAAAAGGTCATGTTGTCGCCCATCTCGCCATTTTCCAACCTTCGGAAAACATATATTTCACCCAGCGCATAATATCCCGCACCCGATTCCCGTTCCAGCAGGGGAACCGTCATGCGCACCTGTTTAACCCTACGCTCCGTTACATCAAAGAACACCGGATAAGGTCCTGGATCGGGGAAATCTTCATCCAGCCAGTTTGCGATCTCCACCCATTCATCGAGCAACGGATCATCCACCCAATGCCCGGTCTCTTTGTCGCCCTTCCACCTGCGACCAAGCACTTTGGCCTCGATCTCAAAGCGCTTCGGAAAGGCGTAGGGTCCTCCGCCTGGATTCTTGGAGTTGAATGCAGGAGCCAGGGCGATTGAATACAGTTTGGCATAAAACGTCTTCCACTCCACCTCCAGTTCGTGGTGGGCGTTTGAGAGCGAGGATGAATCCCCAAAAGCAGAATGATACCCCAAACGATCGGGGAGCGGTTGCGGATCATGCTTCGGCAGCACGGCAATCTGTTGAAGGAGCCGCTCCCGTTCGGCCGCAAGCTGTAAGATTCGCTTATGAGGCCAACGGCTCAGGTTCAGCTTTTCAGCATCCCGCCTCGCCCGCCACTCTTCCGGATTACGGGCATCAACCGATTCCTGTTCTCCAGCAACGGCAAATGAAACCATGGCCGCAACCAAAGCAATCCAAATCCGTTCAACATGCCAAAACCGTTTCAACTATGCTCCTGCGTCAGAACCCGAGCTGTTTCTTGTCCAGCCCCTTCTCTCCAACAGCTTTTTCCGAGGCAATTTCCACGATGGTATCGCGCATCGCTTTGACACGTCTAGGATATTTCGAGGCGAGGCTGCATTCCGGCAGACTGTAAATTAAAATGCCCAGTTTGGAAATCGAGTGCTCCATGCCAGAATGAACCTTTCTTCAATTCACCACAAACGAAGAAAGGAACATCGGCATGGAGCAAGGGAAAGGTAGCACCCAAACACGCAAGGGCAAGTATTTGAACAGGAACGAGCGCATTTTAATTGAGGGCTTTTTAAAGGCAGGCATGAGCGAGTCCAATATCGCAAAGGAACTGGAGAGAGATCGACGGCCCCCTGAAAACGAGGGAACACCCCGCGCGAAACGTGATTTTTGTTCGGAGCAAAGTGGAGAATGCAAGGCAAATAAGGAATATGATTATTCGAGATTCTAGCGAAGGCCTGTGACGGCCCATCCGAAATAACGCTTCTTTCTGCTTTTGAATGAATAGCCGGGATCAGTTGACGCAAGCTGCTTGTATGGAACCAAAGCTTGGCCGTCTAAATCCGGCTGGGTGTTCATAATCAGGCCGTATTCGTTAAACCCCACCACGAGGACAAAGTGGTCCAAGTACCAGCTGGGCTGCTTATCCGGGTATATCTTGACGCCGCATATGACAGGATATCCGGAAGACAACTGCTCCTTGATCCAAATTATGAATGATTGCAGATCCCGGTCGGACCATTTCCACTCAAGGTATGAAACGCCGAGCACGTCCATCGCATCGTCCAAGTCGTACGCATAAAGGTCGGGATGCCCCGGGTTTCCGGCTTGGTTGATGGCGTGCTGCGAAACCTCTTTGCCGTAGTGCAACATGGCCATTTGAATGCACGCTTCACCGCACCACCCCACGCTTTTATCGGGTCGCCCAGGATCCCACCGCCGATCCGGAATGTCCAGTTCAACGGACGCATTTGCATATCTATCTGCAACAGGGATGGTTGCACATCCAGCCATCAACGCCAACACCGCAACGGCCAAAAAGCCCCTCAATCGCCTGTTTTTCAAAAATACGCTCTGTTTCATTTAGCTCCGCCTCAAGTGTTCATGCGCTGAACGCAACGGAGACTACCGCCCGAAGAGGCTGAATCAAGAGATTAATCAGGACGGATGGCTCAGCTTTGAGGAGGCTTTAAAAAATACAGCCGTCTCCGGCTGCGTTATAAGCACCGTTTTGAAGCAAAATTCGGTTTCCATGCGCCGCGCCGATTATGGTAGCTTGGGCGATCGTTTTTCTGGAGGGACCCCTTGTGTATCTGAAAACCTTGGAAATTGTTGGATTTAAAAGCTTCGCGAATAAAACCAAGCTCGAATTCGAGCCGGGAATGACTGCGATTGTCGGACCGAACGGCTGCGGTAAAAGCAACGTTTCCGACGCCGTACGTTGGGTGCTGGGCGAACAGCGCGCCCGGGCGTTGCGCGGCGCCAAGATGGAAGACGTCATTTTCAACGGCACCAACTCCGCCAAACCGCTGGGCATGGCCGAGGTCAGCATTACGCTGGCCGACTGCACGGAATCGCTTGGAATCGAATACAACGAAGTCTGCATCACCCGTCGCGTGTTCCGCTCCGGCGAAAGCGGCTACTTCCTCAACCGCAAGGCCTGCCGCCTCAAAGACATCCAGCGCCTGTTCATGGATACCGGCGTCGGCACCGATTCCTATTCCGTGCTCGAACAGGGAAAGATCGACCAGATTCTATCCGCCCGTCCAGAAGACCGCCGCACCGTCTTCGAAGAGGCCAGCGGCATCACCAAATACAAGGCCGACAAAAAGGAAGCCCTGCGCAAGCTCGAGCACACCGAAGCCAATCTGCTCCGCCTCGCCGACGTCATCCGCGAGGTCAAGCGCCAAATCATCTCGCTCCAGCGCCAAGCCGGAAAGGCCAAGCGCTATAAAGACCTCTCCGAAGAAATGCGCAACCTTGATATTTACGTCACGCGCGAACGCCTCGCCGAATACGCAAAAAAGATCAACGAACTGACCGGCGAACTCCAGGTTCTGGAACAAAAAGTCAACGAACTGCACCGGCAGGTCGAATCGGCCGAAACCGAGGCCGAGGCGTCGCGCGAAGCGCTGACCCTGCTCGAAAATACGATTTCCGAAGCCATGGAACAGGCCTCGGCCGCGCGCAGCGAGCTCGAACGCACCCGCCACCTGATCGCCATGAACACCGACCGCATTGCGGAGCTGACCACCCTCGCCCAGCGCAACACGCAGGAAACCGAGGAAGCCCGCATCCGCCTCGAGGCGCACCGCACCGAGCTGGAAAAAATCATTTCCGACATCACCGAGGCGACGCAGGAAAAGGAAGCCGCCAAAGAAGGGCTCGAGCGCGTTACGCTGGTGCAGAAGGAAGTCGAAGACCAGATGAACGGCACCCGCTCGCAGCTCAACAACCTGCGCAACGAATCGGTCGCCCTCGACTCCAAATCATCCAAGATGCAGAACGAGCTAAATGCCCTCGACGCGCGCGACCGCGAGGCCATGCTCAAAAAAGAGCGCCTCTCCACGGAAAAATCGGAGCTCGAACGCTCCCTCGGTTCTTTCATGGTGCATCAGGAGGAAATGGACACCAAGGTTGAAATGCTCTCCGGCAAAGTGGCCGAACAGGCCGAAACGCTCAACAGCCTCAACTCCGACCGCACCAACCGCAAAGACTTAATCGTCAGCAACGAGAGCAAGCTCAACGAAATGCAGCATGTGGCGGCCGCTAAAAATGCGCAGCTCGAAATGCTCTCCGGCGGCGAAGCCCGTCAGGAAGGGTTCCCGCCCGGCGCCCAGCTGCTGCTCGATCCGCCGGCCGACTTCTCGCCCGACCGCGCCGGCATCATCGGCCCGCTGGCCGAACAGCTGAAAACTTCGCCGGAATACCAAACGGCACTCGAAGCCATCCTGCGCCCGTGCATCGATGCCATCGTCGTGAAAGACGAAGCCTATGCCCGCGAAGCGCTCAACTGGCTCCGCGACCAAGAAGCCGGAAGCATACGCATCCTGAGCGTCGCCTCCAGCAAGGACGAAGCCGACCTCGACACCTCCTCCCCCGTCGGAAAAGGACTGCTCGACTGCATCACCTTCAACGACGACGTCGCGCCGCTGGTGCGCCGTCTTTTCTGGAACGTGCGCGTGGTCGGTTCCGAAATGGAAATCCCCGACATTCTTTCCGCCGACACCGTCGTGGTTTCGCAAAACGGCACGGTCGTCTCCGGCGCAGGATCGTCCGAGCTATGGATGCCCGGCACGGAAGACAAGAGCCCCCTCGCCCGCCACCAGATGCGCGAACAGCTGCAGGAAGAGATCGGCTTGCTCGAAGAAACCCTCCAATCGCTGAAAACCTCGCTCGAAACCCTGCGCGGCGAAGAATCCGGCATCGCCTCCACAATCGAAAGCGCCCGGCACATGCTCGAAGAATACCGCCGCGAACTCGCGCTTCAAGAGGGCGAGCGCCAGGTGATTGTCCGAGAAACCGCCAGCGCACGTGAACGCGTCGAAATCGTAACCTTTGAATTCGACAACCTAAATAAAAGCGAAAGCCAGGGCGTTGAAATGCGCACCCGCCTCGCCGCCGAACTGCAGGAGTCGCGCGATCGCCAAGCCAATATTCGCTCGCAAATCAGCGAACAAACCAGCGCGCTCAACGAAGTCGAAGAGAAGCGCTCCGACGCCCTCTCAATCACTTCCGAGCACCGGATCGTCTATTCCCAAAAATCGCAGGCGCTGGAGCATTTGAACAACCGCAAGGAGCCGATGGAAGCGCGCATCCGCGAGCTCGAAGAGCTGATCAACGACCGCACCGGCGGGATCGACTCCTACAACCGGCGCATCGAAGACCTTCGGACCGCGATCGAGGACGAGACCGCCCAGATCGAGCCGCTTGAGATCCGGTTGCAGGAAACCACCCAAACCCTGGAAACCGAGCGGGCGCGGCGCGAGGAAACCCTCTTGCTCCTCACCACCGCGGAGAACCGCTTGCGCGGCCTGCGCAACACGCTCGAAGGCGAACTCAACCGCAAGTCCAAATTTGAGGTCGAGAAAGCCGAGTTCACCATGCGCCACGACAATGCGCTCGAACGCGTGACCGGCGCCTACCACATCACCAAGGAAGAGTTGTCCGAAGCCGAGGCGCCCCACTGGGAAAACGACGAGGTGCCCGACCGCGAGACCATCGAAACCCGCGTGGCCGAACTGCAGGCCAAACTCGACTCCATGGGGCCGGTCAATCTGGTCGCCATCGAAGAGCACGCCGAATACGAAGAGCGCCACGCTTTCCTGAACAAGCAACAGGAAGACCTAATCACCGCCAAGACGCAGCTGCTCGACATGATCAAGACGATCAACGCCACCACCACCGAAATGTTCAAGGACACCTTCAATAAGGTGAATGAGCAGTTCCAAGGCATGTTCACGCAGCTCTTCGGCGGCGGTTCCGCCAAACTGGTGCTCACCGACGATGAAGACGTACTCGAAGCCGGCATCGAAATCATTGCCCGCCCGCCCGGCAAGAAACTGCAGACCATCTCGCTGCTGTCGGGCGGCGAGCGCACCATGACGGCGGTCGCCCTGCTCTTCTCGCTCTTCAAGGTCAAGCCCAGCCCGTTCTGCGTGCTCGACGAGCTCGACGCCGCCCTCGACGACGCCAACATCAACCGCTTTGTCGAAGCGCTCAAGGGATTCGTGCTCGAGTCGCAATTCGTTATCATCACCCACAGCCGCCAAACCATCGCCACCGCCGACGTAATCTACGGCGTTACGATGCAGACCCGCGGCATCTCCAGGGTCGTCTCGATGAAATTCGCCGACTACCAGCAAAATGAAAAGACTATGAAGTAGGGCTGCGCCCGGAAACGGGAAACCTGAAACTTGAAACCTGAAAAGCCCTGCTATGGATAATAACAAGCGACAATTTGATTTTTGGTACGCGGTGAACAATACCGAACTGATCACCGCTCCATCGAGCCGGCTGGAAACCTTCGGCGACACGGTGGTGAACTACTACCTCGTCTGCGAGCTGATGGACAGCGTCGATCAAGTCCGCGTCCGCGAAGGCCACCTGAAAGCGCTCAAGCCGGCAATCATTACACCGCAGTCGCTCGGACAAATGGACGTAGGCGATCTCGGCGAAGAGGCGCAGCAATATGCGGAATGGCTTGCCGAACACGCCAACGAACTGCGCATCCTCCAGTACGGTTTCACGTTGCAGAAGCAGGAGCTCAAGGAATATGTCGTCACCGACCACATCGACAATGTGCTCGACCGCGTGAAGAGTGAAGTGGCCGCCAAAGATGATCCGCTCAGCGCGATCCTCACCGGCGTCGACACCCCGTGGGAAGTCTGCCTGATGAAGCTGATGGTTGAACTGGTGCAAAACTCGGCACGCGGCAACATTCAGGATTTAAAGCAGCAATCCCTCTCCATGAAACAAACCTTGGCCGACAACATTAACCAAGCGTTTCTGGACGCCTCGCGCGATTCCGGCCGAATCAACGGCCTCGCCGACATGCTCAAGCAAAACGGCCTCTGGGAAAAATACGAAGACCGCTTCTTTGCGCTCGTCAAAGCATCCGGCCACCAGGGCTGAAGCTAGACCCAGTCAGCGAGCCGCAGATTGGGATTCACATCATTGGGTTCGGCGCCAAGCTTGCCGAGCCGCGCCTTTTCACAGGCCACGCCGGCAATCATGGCCGCGTTGTCGGTGCAGTAGGCCGGCGGACACAACAGCAGTGGCACAACCGTCTTTGCGGAAAGCGCCGTCAGCTTTTCGCGCAGCACCTTGTTGAGCGAAACGCCGCCGGCGCAACAGAAACTCTTGATCGGGAAACGGCCCAGCGCACGCTCAACTCGTATAACGAGCGCGTCGCAAACCGCCTCTTGATAGCTGGCGGCTATGTTGCACAGTTCGTCGCCCTCGGGTGTATGGTCCAGATTCTTAACATGGGTGAGCAGCGAGGTTTTCAGCCCGCTGAAGCTGAAGCATAGATCGCGGTCATATTTATAGACCCACTTGCCCCGGTCCGATTGCTCCAATCCGCGCGGAAAGCGGATCGCTTTCGGGTTGCCGCCCTCGGCGGTTTTTTGAATGATCGGCCCGCCGGGATAGCCGAGGCCCAGCACGGCCGCCGCTTTGTCGAGCGCTTCGCCGGCGGCATCATCAATAGTGCTTCCGAGCAGCTCGTATTGTCCGGGGCCCTGCATCAGCACCAGGCTGCTGTCGCCGCCGGAAACCATCAAACCGAGCATCGGGAAAACCTCATCCTCGGCCGGAGCATCGTCTTTCATGAAAACAGAGTGCAAGTGTCCTTCGTGGTGGTTCACCCCGATAAGCGGCTTGCCCAGCCGCTGCGCCAGCGTCTTGGCCGCGGCAAACCCGATCAACAGCGAGCTGGCCAATCCGGGGCCATAGGTGCAGGCAATGGCGTCAATGGAGTCGAAACTCTCGCCCGCTTCAGCCAGAGCCTCTTCAATGATGCCCGGAAGCTTGGCCACATGGTTGCGCGAAGCGATCTCCGGCACGACGCCGCCGTAAGGCCGGTGCTTAGCGATCTGGGAGTAGATGGCGTTGGAAAGCACGGTGCGCCCATCTTCAACAATGGCGGCCGCGGTTTCATCGCACGAGGTTTCGATTCCAAGAATTTTCATGACGCATATAAAACGGGGCTTGAATGGAGTATTCAAGCCCCGTTTTGAATTGGATTGATGCAAGGCGGGAAGATTGGATGAATGGAATTTTATGAACGGAGGCCGGAAACAGCGCTTTTCCAACCATCCATTCCTCCAATTCTCCAATCCCCTTACATGCCGAGCAAGCCTTGGCGCTCGGCCTCGTCGAACTCCTTGATTTCCTTGTCGAGTTCCTCAAACGCCTTAGAGGCGCGGAAGCGCTCATACAGGTGCTTGGCATTGTTGTTCTTCAGCGAGTCAACAATGATGTCAGGGTTAAGCACCATCAAAACATAGGCGGTGGTGATGCCGTCGTCGGTTTCGTACTTCTGCATCTTCGGCACGGTGCCCTGCAGCGTCTGGGACGTGATCTGCTTAGTGGCCGAGGAGAACAGCTCGTTCATTTCCGAGCCGCTGGCTTCGCCGATTTCTTCGATAAAGGCCTTCTCGAGGTTTTCGATTTTCACTTGAACCAACTGAGCCAGATTCTTGCGGGCTTCCATTTTGGCTTTGGTGATGGCCAGTTGCGTATTGCTGGATTCGCCGAGCCCGACCGAGGCCATGCCTCCATTTTCTGTGATCTTGCCGACTTCTTCCTGCATGTAGTCGAACATCGATTTGTCCGAATCCATCTTGGGCTTGGATTTGCATCCAGCAAAACCGATGCAGACTGCAAGGGACAACACACTAAAAGCAACACGTTTCATCTCAACCTCCTGTTATGATTTCCGGCACATTGGAACTTCTGCTCCAAAACCCTTAATACGTTTTACATTATTGGAGGATTGGAAAGCGTCCGCAACTGTTTTTTGTGTGTAACTGCATCCGCCGATTGGTTAAAGTGCGCGCGTCATGAAAATTCTATTTCTCGCCAATCGATTGCCGCACGAAAATGTGGCAGGAGGCCATCGGCTGATCTATCAGCGAATGCGGCAGCTGATCGACCAAGGGCACCAAGTAGGATTGGCGGCCTTTGTTGCTTCGGAAAACACGGGATATATTCCTGAGTTGCAAAAATCACTGATGGAACTTGAAACCGCACCAACCCCCCAACCCAATGTGATCACCCGCGTGTTCCGCGACTATATCAGCAGCTCGATGCCGGCTATTTTCTGGAAAAACCATTCAAAACAGATGATGCGCACCGTGGGCGATATGGTCTGCCGCACCAAATACGACGTGGTCATTGCCGAGTTTGGCGAAATGGGCCAGTACCTCTACCGCAACCCCTACCTCTCAGCCGTACACAAAGTGGTCTCCTGCCACCGCTGCCTGACGACGGCCTTCAGCAAGTATATGGAAACCTCCGGCGTTTCTCCCGCACTTCGGCTGAAGAGCGCGTCCCAGGTCCGAATGCTTGAAAAATATGAATTCGAGCTCTACAGCGCAATGGACCACATCCTCACCCTCACGGCGGAAGACCGCTTTACGCTGTTGAACCATGCTCCCCAGCTTCCCGTCTCCGTCATCCCGCCCGGCATCGACTGCGGCTATCTGAACCGGAAGCAAACGAGGCGGGCAAAGCAACCAATCTTAATGATGTGCGGTTATTTCGCCAACAAATCGAACCACGACGGCGCCATGTGGTTCGCCCGGGAAGTGTGGCCGTTGGTTTCGGCCAAGCATCCGGACCTGCAGTACTACCTCGTCGGCGAAGGCGCCAGCGACGAAATGAAACGGTTCGCCAAAAAGGACGGCCGAGTGGTCGTGGCCGGCTTGGTTGACGACCTACGCCCCTACCGCGAACAGGCCAGCATCTTCATCAACCCGATGCGGCTCGGCTCCGGACTGCGGATCAAAATGCTTGAAGCGATGGCCACCGGCCTGCCCGTCGTGTCCACCTCGCTCGGCGCAGCGGGCATACCAGCTCAAAACGGAATGAACAGCTTTATTGCCGACACCCCGGAACTGTTTGCCGACTCTATCGAGTGGCTTCTCAACGACCATCAGCTTGCCGTCAACATGGGCCAAGCCGCCAAAGTCATGGTGAAAAAACAATACGACATCCGTTCCACCACCCACGAGCTTGAACAAATCCTGCAAGAAGTGGTATCTATATAGAGCTACGCAATCAACAACGGAGAGATTAAACATGCTGCACCACATTTCTTTCGACTACATGGAAAAATTCATGCTCGACGTATTCACGGCCATCGGCGTTCCCGCCGACGAAGCCAAGACCTGCGCCGGCGTACTCATAGCCTCCGACAAACGCGGCATCGACTCCCACGGCATTGGCCGGCTGAAGCCAATCTACTACGACCGCATTGTGCACCAAAAAATCCAGCAGGCCTCCACCGAGTTCGAAATCGTGCGCGACCACCTCGCCACCGCAGTGGTCGACGGCCACCACGGCATGGGCATGGTCGTCGCCAAGCGATGCATGCAGATGGCCATCGACAAAGCCAAGAAACACGGCATGGGCATGGTCGTGGCTCGCAACTCCACCCACTACGGCATTGCCGGCTACTATCCGCTCATGGCCTGCGCCGAAAACATGATCGGCATTTCCGGCACCAATGCACGGCCGTCGATTGCCCCCACCTTCGGCGTTGAAAACATGCTCGGCACCAACCCGCTCGTCTTCGGCTTCCCCACCGACGAGCCCTTCGATTTTGTCAACGACTACGCCACCTCCGTCATTCAGCGCGGCAAGATCGAGCAGTATGCCCGCGAAGGAAAGGACTGCCCCGAAGGCCTCATCATCGGGCGCGACGGAAAGAGCAAGACCAATTCCAAGCAGATTCTCGAAGACCTCGTCAAAGGCGAAGCGGCGCTCGCGCCCATCGGCGGCATCGGCGAAGAAAACGGCGGCTATAAAGGCTACGGCTTTGCCACCGTCACGGAAGTCCTGTCCGCCGCCCTGCAGCAGGGCGCCTTCCTCCAGCAGCTCACCGATCGCGACGCCAACGGCGAACGCAAACCCTACCAGCTCGGCCACTTCTTTATCGCCATCGACATCAAATGCTTCTGCGAACCGACAGACTTCCGCAAGAGCGCGGGCGACATTATGCGTGCCTTGCGCGAATCTGAAAAGGCGCCCGGCGCCGAACGCATCTACACCTGCGGCGAAAAGGAACACCTCACCGGAATCGAGCGTGCGGACTCCGGCGTACCGGTCAATGAAGCGTTGCAGAAAGACATGATCACCATGCGCAACGAGCTGGGCCTTGGCTATAAATTCGATTTCGAATAATGGAAGTCAAACTTTCCGACACCCAGCAAAGCGAGCTTCGCAGGAAGCTTGTGGGGATCTATTTTGACGAGTTCGACGAAGAGATCAGCGACTTCAAGGCCGACCGGCTTCTCGATGCGTTTATCGAAAAGCTCGCACCGGCCATCTACAACACCGCCATTCAGGACATGAAACAATTCATGTTCACGCAACTAGAAGACCTCGAAGCCCTCTTCGAGAAAAAATAGCTGCGGACCGCAATTTCAAATGCCTTAAAAAGGTTACGTTTTTACCAGACATTGAAAAATATTCCCCTATTTTGATGCATATCTACTTAAGGAATACAGAATGTCTACGGGGTTCCAGGGAAAATTTCATCGGCAAAACATGCTTTCACGCTTTGCGAAGGATCTTGTGCGACGTTCCCGTTCGCACTGTGAACTGTGCGAAAAGAACGGCGTCAAACTCGACGTCTATGAACTGCCCCCACTCGAAAAAGAACCCTTCGTCGATGGATGCATCTTTATCTGCGACGACTGCCGCAAGCAAATTATCGAGCCCAAAAAAATGATCCCTTCCGACTGGCGATGCCTAAACAACGCCCTCTATTCAGAGGTGCCCGCAGTACAGGCCATGTCGTTCCGCCTGCTGCGCCGGCTGGTCAAGAAGGACGAACGATGGGCAGAAGAACTCCTTGAGAACGCCTACCTTGATCCCGAAGTGGAGGAATGGGCCAACGCGGCGGAATAAGCCAAGAAACGGAGATGAACCACAGATGAACACCGGCAAACACAGTTCTGCAAAAAACCCAAAAACACACACCCACCTCATCAGGTGAGGTCGGTAATTTCTGCATCTTCCTGACAATCTGCGTATATCTGCGTGAATCTGCGGTTTTATCTTCCTATTCAGGATAAGTCATTCCGCCACCCATCCGGCGAAAAACTCCAGCGCAGCATCCAGATTGGCCAAGGCGCGCTCGGACAGCACTTCGCCAAACTCATTAAAGTCGTAGCCGCGGATGGCCATCGTGTAGGCCGCCGGCGTTGCGCCGAAAAGCTCTTCCGCCAACCCCAGCAACGAACCCGCCGTAATGCTGTGACTGGAAAAGCCAACCATCGGCGCTTTCTTTTCCAGAGGCTGAAATTCGAACGGCTCGGCCGCATCCACCGAAGCGTCGGCAAAAACGACAACCTCGTATTTCGAGATTAGATCGGCGTCTTCGACATTGAGCTGATAGTTGGATTCCACCGCAACACCGGAAAGCTCCAAGGCCCTCGCCCTTTCGGCAAACGCCGGCCCCAGCCCGTCATCGAGCCGCCCCGGATTCCCATAGCCTATTATCAGAATTTTCATGGTAAAATGATTGTCCGCACTGGAATCATTTTGCCCTAAATTATTTTGCTTCCACTCAGCCACGCACACGGCGGTCGAGGGTGTTGCCGGCGGCGTCTTCGAGTTCGATGACGAGCGGCATCTGCCCCATCGCATGGGTGGCACAGGAGAGGCACGGGTCGTAGGCTCGGATCGCGACTTCCACCCGATTCAGCAGTCCTTCGGTGATCTCCGCTCCCGAGAGGTATTTCCGTGCCACTCCTTCCACCGCTAAATTCATCGGCGTATTGTTGTTGGTCGTCGAGACAATCAAGTTCGCCATCGTCACCTGGTCGTTTTCATCGACCTTGTAGTGGTGGAACAGCGTGCCGCGTGGCGCTTCGATCAGCCCCACCGATTCCCCGCGCCGTTCGCCCTTGGCCATCAAGTCGGTGCCTTGCAGATCGGGATCGTTCAGCAGCTCCCGGATCTTTTCGCCCGAGTGGAGCAGCTCGATCATGCGCGCCCAGTGATAGGCCATCGTAATATTGTTGGGCTTGCCGTCCGTGATGGACAGGAAATCCTTGCGCGCGGCTTCGGCTTCGGGCGTGTCGATAAAGTCGCAGGCGTTCACGCGCGACAGCGGGCCAACGCGGTACCAGCCCGTTTCCGGCCCCAGCGAGGAGATGAACGGAAACTTCATGTAGGACCACGACCGAACCTCTTCGGCAATGTATTTGAAATAGCCTTGGTAATCGACCTGATCAAAGATCTTCTCGCCCGTTGAAGTGATCGCCCGCAGGTTGCCGTGATAGAGATCCATCGCACCGTCTTCGCGGACAAGACTGACATGGTTGGAATCAAACGAACCAAAGTCGGCCAGTTCGCCGATATGCTCCAGCGTATAGTCCTTCGCAATTTTCAGCGACGCGCGGCACCATTCGATCATCTGGTCGATGTCTTTGAGGAAGCCGTCGCGCTCTTCGATGGAAAGATTTTTGTTAATACCTCCCGGCACAGCGCCGGTGCCATGAATCTTCTTGCCTGCAGTCGCCTTAATGATTTCCTGGCCATACTTGCGCATCATCACGCCCTGCACGGCGAGATCGGGAAACTTTTGCGCCACGCCGATCACATTGCGTTCGAGCGGATCGGCATCGAAGCCGAACAGCAGGTCGGGCGAGACGAGATGGAAGAAATGCAGTGCGTGGCTCTGGAACATTTGGCCGTAGTGCATCAACCGCCGCATCTTTTCGGCGGTCGGCGTCAGCACGTCTACGCCCACGATGCCGTCCATCGCCTTGGCCGCCGCCAAGTGGTGGCTTACTGGGCAGATGCCGCACAGGCGCTGCACCAGCACCGGAATTTCCCAATACGGGCGGCCTTGAATAAAACGCTCGAAACCGCGGAACTCGACAATATGCAGCCGCGCCTGGCTAACCTGCCCCTCTTCATCAAGAAGGATGGTCACCTTGCCGTGGCCTTCGACTCGGGTGACGGGTTCGATGGTGATCTTTTTTGTGGTCATGGATTACTCCTTAGTCAAATCTCAATACCGAATCACCCAAATACCCAAAGAAACCCGAATAATGAAATACCTAAAACTCTATTAATCTGATCAATCAACCTCTGTAGATCTTGGCGAAGATCAGATGCAACTCCTTCGCCTCCTGCCACAATGGTTTTGCTTCCTCCTTCAACTCCGGAACCGCTTTCGCGATCATCCGCAAAAAGAACTTCGCTTCTCTCGCTTCGCGTTTCGAAATGGATATCTTGTGCCTAAAATCCTTCTTAGATACTGCATCATCGGCCTCGCAATAGTTTGCACCCACACTGGTTCCCGCCCCTACCACCTGATCGATCAAACGCCTCGTTACTGGATTCACGGGAATTGTCTTAGCGAATGCAATAATGGCTTCACCAAACTGAGCCGTTCGTTCCTCCAGATCATATGGTTTTTCGCCATTCGTC
This sequence comes from Pontiella sulfatireligans, assembly GCF_900890705.1. GTDB lineage: Bacteria > Verrucomicrobiota > Kiritimatiellia > Kiritimatiellales > Pontiellaceae > Pontiella > Pontiella sulfatireligans. The sequence continues at coordinate 360,335 of NZ_CAAHFH010000002.1, forward strand.
ATTCGAGTTTCCTTGGGTATCTGGGTCTTTCGGATTTCGTCATTTATTCCCTAATCGTACTTGAGCAATTCATATGGCAGCTCCACCGGCTTATCGGTCAGCAGCGCGGTGAGCGCCGCCCAGAGCGTATCGGCCGAAGGCGGGCAGCCCGGCAGGGAATAGTCGATCTTGACCACTTCGTGTGCAGGATACACCTTGTCCAGCAACAGCGGAATTTCCGGGTCTTGCGGCACGATGCCCTTTGGGTTGTAGACGGTCACGCCGTCGCGGTAGGCCTCATTGATGCACTCCTCCAACGGAATATTGTTCCGCATGGCGGGAATACCGCCCATGGTGGCGCAGTCGCCGAACGAAATGAGGACATCGCAGTTTTCGCGGAACTCGTGCAGCACATGTACGTTTTCCTCGTTGCAGCACCCCCCTTCAATCAGCCCGATGGCGCAGCGCTGGGAAATGTGCTTGATGTCATCGATCGGCGAGCGGTCGAAATCGACCAGCTCAATCAGTTGGAGAATCCGCTCGTCGATGTCCAGCAGCGACATATGACAGCCGAAGCATCCGGCCAGCGATGTGGTTGCAACTCTCGGCTTGCTCATGACCGCACCCCCTCGATGTCCGAACCAATCGGCGCCTTGTCGTAGAGCCGCTCTCCGACAGGCACCTCGAAGCCAACCCGCTTTTTAATGATGCATCCCACCGGGCAAATATCCGCGGCGCGGTCGGCGACCGCCATGTCCGTATCGCCTAGTGCCTTCTCGCCGTTCACGCCAATCTTGCGGTCGAAGCCGCGGCCGATCGACTGGAAGACGTTTTTGCCGTCGAGCTCCTGCGAGGCGCGCACGCAGCGTGCGCACATGATGCAGCGGTTGTGGTCGAGCAGGATGTCCGGATGCGAGGCATCGACCTCTTTTTCCGGGAATTGGAAGGGATACTGCGGCGCGGTGATGCCGAAGCGGTAGGCCAGCGCCTGCAGCTCGCAGTTGCCGCTCTTTTCGCAGAACATGCAGAAGTGGTTCCCCTCCACAAACATCATATCGATAATGTTGCGGCGATGCTGCAGCAGCTCCGGCGTTTCGTTTTCAATCACCATGCCGTCCATCACCGGTTTGACGCACGCCGCCTGCGGGCGGCCGTCGCAGACCACGGTGCAAACGCGGCAGCTGCCGATAGGCTTCAACTCGGGGTGCGAACACAGCCGCGGAATGTAGATTCCAGCTTCGTCCGCCGCTTCAAGGATCGTCTGCCCCAGCTGCGCTTCGATTTCCTTCCCGTCGATTGTGATTTTTATCGCATCGCTCATCATTCCTCCTTCGTCGGAAAAAATCCTAATTTCTAAGCTCTAAATCCTAAACAAATCCCAATTCAACAAATGCCAATAATCCAACCCCTCCGAAACTCCAGTTTTATATTTGTTCAGCATTCAGATATTCGAATTTAGAGTTTCCTGGTTGCGCAATGCGCAACCGGATCATGCATGGAAAATTTCGGAACGGCGTCCGGCAATGGCGCTGGCGTCTTCGACGGCTTTCATGATGTTGAACGACTTGTTCAGCCCGTGGCCGTTGTCTTTGACCAGCGCGTTGTAGACCGGCCTAAAGTTTTTCAGCGTCGAAAGAACGGGATTGGGCGAGGTCTGCCCCAACCCGCAGCGGCTGGTGAACTTGACGCTCTCGCCCAAGCGCTGAAGATAGTCGAGATCGGCTGGCGAGCCCTCGCCCTTGCGGACGCGTTCGAGCCGGTTTTTCAACAACACGTTTCCAACGCGGCACGGCACGCAGTAGCCGCAGCTTTCGTCCACAAAAAACTCCATGAACGCATCGGCCACCTCGAGAATGTCGCGCTGGTTGCTGAACACCATCACCGAGCCTCCGGTCGAAAGCTCCTCATAGCTGATGCCGAGCTCAAATTGAGCGGGGCCGACCATTTGGCCGGACGGGCCGCCGACGCAAACGCACGCCACATCCTCCGCGCCGGCGAGCCTGAGCACCTCGCGGAGCTTGGTGCCGAACGGCACCTCGTAGATGCCTGGACGCGCGCAGTCGCCGCAGACGCTAAGCAATTTGGTGCCGGCGCTGCGTTCGGTGCCGATGGACGAAAACCAACCGGGCCCCTTGTCCATGATGCGCGCGGCGCAGCAGTAGCTTTCGACGTTGTTTACCGCTGTCGGCGAAACCATGTAGCCCTTGACCACAGGGAAAGGTGTCCGGTCAGTTGGGTCGCCGCGAGTGCCTTCGCACGAGCTGATCAAGGACGTCTCCTCGCCACACACATATGCTCCGGCGCCCATCTGAATCCGGACGTCAAAATTGAATCCCTCGTTGCCGAGAATATTGTTGCCGAGCAGGCCGGCCACACGTCGCTGGTTCATCTTGTCTTCGAGAAATGCGCGCAGATAGGAATATTCGCCGCGCAGGTAGATGATCCCCGTTTCCGCACCGATGGCATAAGCGGCCACCGTCATGCCCTCCAGCACCAGATCGACGCGCTCGGTAAGCAGCACGCGGTCCTTGAAGGTGCCCGGCTCACCTTCGTCGGCATTGCACAGCACAAACTTATCCGGACCCGGCGCCTGGCGCGTCAGCTCCCACTTCAGCCCGGTCAGGAAGCCCGCCCCGCCCCGCCCGCGCAGCTGCGAGGTTTTGATGTCTTCGATCACCTCTTCCGGTGTTTGGGTCAGTGCCTTGCGCAGACCGCCGTCCTTGCGGTAGTCGGAAAGAATAACCGGTCCGGCTTCACAAATGTTGTTGCAGACCATCGACTGCACTAACGGGTCGGCATTGTTGCCGTCGCCCATCTCCGTAACCAACGCCTGCGGCTCCGGGTTTTCGCGCAGCTGCTTTACGAGGCCGGGGATTTTCTCCGGAGCCAGATTGGTTACGACCGTGTCGTTGGCCATCATCGCCGGCGCTTGATCGCTCATGCCGATGCAGGCTGTTTTTTCCAGCGTGATTGTTCCGTCCGCCGTGGTTTCACCGAAGCCGATGCCCAGTTCCTTTATCAAAGCATCGCCAATGGCGTCGGCGCCTTGGAAGCGATCGATAATGTCGTCGCACAACCGAATGACGACCTCGCCTTTCTTTTTGTCGGAAAGGAAAGAATAGAAGGACACGACGCTTTCGACTTCGACGCGGTGGGTTTTCGCCTCGGATGCAATTAGGCCAAACGCTTCGCGAGGCACATGGCCGATCGATTCCTGAACCTCACGCACCATATCCATCAACCGCGCGCGGTCGTTGCCGTACTTTTTGCAGATTTCCCTGATCGTTGGAACCAACTCACTCATGGACTCTCTCCTCTCGGACAACCCGAACACATAATCACTGCTACGGAAACCGATGCAAAAATATCGATTGAACCGCCGGTTGGCAAGAAATGATTTTAGAACAGCCTCTCGGAAGTCAACTTTAGACAAGATCCGATTAAAAAGAGGCGCAAATCCAAAATCTTTAACGACTCGCTCTTCTGATCAAATGACAGGGGGGCTATATTAAACAAACGCTGTCCCAATCCGATTTAGACTTTTTTGCACAGCGCCCTTGAAAAATATTCCAAAAAAAGTACTATGAGCTTAAATATGAGCATCGGTTCGGGAGGTCGGTGCCATCAGGGAACTATTATGTCCAACCCTTTTGGCGTAGACTTATTCGGGAAAAAGAATCCGGCATCCCGCCACAGCAAGTGCTGCGGGTGCCGCAGGTTGACGGTGTTAAGTTCCTACTCCACCTTGCGCTTCCTTCATTTTCGCCAATTCCCCCTTTTACCTTTAGGCAGAGTGCATATTATCGATGAATGCCTGCAATGCGGCTCCCGGGGCGCGACCTCGGAGCGCAAATTCAGAAAGCAGCGCTCCCGCGACCTCGCATCCATGATGGAAAGCTTTTCGAAGCATGCCGACAATCCAGATACCGCGCTGCACGGCATGCAAACCTTGATGGGGTATAATGAAGAACGCTGGTTCATGGATCTGCAGCACTCCTACGGCCGACGCTTCTATGACCACATGCAAGTGCAGTTTCTCATTGCCCAGGGCCTGTGTCGCTTCGGACATTTTAATGAAGCGGCAACCTATTGCCGCAAGGCCATTGTACTCGGTGCGGGACCAAAGGCTGAAGAGTTGCTGGCGCTGTGCCAATCGATGAGTGAAAAGGCAACAGTTGACGCTCCTGTCGAGTCTGAATCCCTGGTTCGGCCCTATGCGTTTTTGATGGCTTGCGCAGCTGCTCTGGCCACCATTCTTGTATTTCAAGGCCTATCCGCAATGCACCATCACAACGCTTGGCTGGTCAATGGCTCCCCATTCCCCTATTCGGTTGAAATCGATGGCAAGATCCACCGATTGCTCCCGCGTGCGTCAACGCGCATCAAGCTGCGCCTAGGTGAACATGAAATGATGCGCCTCGCAGGGCCCAAGCGGAACGCTCCGGTTTTATTCGAATACACCACCCCGTTGGTCAAGCAAAAGCTGGCGCACGAGTCGCTTGTTTTAAATCCAGACGGCCTAGCGCTGCTACTTGCTGAAACCATGCATAAAAACAATACAACGAACCGCTTCTACGTCGGCGAAACCGTTTACATCCTAACCGGCATCAACCATCCCTTCTCCAAATTCCCCGCCTGGGCGTCCGCAAAGCGATCCCCTCAGTCTCGGCTGTTTTTGCATCCCGCAACAAATCACCTCGATGCCGTAAAAGCGGTGGATCAATACCTCGGGCACACAAAAGCCCGCACCCATGCCCGCCGTATTTTACAGGCCGATCCCGCACCGGCCGAGATCGATGCCCTATTGTCTTGGGCGGTCGACGACATGCCGATCGACGCGGCCGTTGCGTTTTTGAAGCAGGGCCGTTTAGATGCCGCCCCCAAACTTGGCTGGCATTTGTTCTATCAGGATTACATGACCGAGCAAGATTGTGCATACGACCTGCAAAAGGAATACGCTCTGCTTTGCAAACAGCATCCCGACACCTCTCTCTATTATTATCTGCTCGGACGTGTTGCCCACAACCCCGACAGCGCACACAAACTGTTCATAAAATCAGAGAAAGGCCCCGGAAGCAATGGTCTGGGCTACGCAGCCATCGCCCGCAACCTGCTTTGTTCCGGCCGGTTCAAAGAAGCGCTGCCCTTTTCAGAAAAGGCGTTGGACCGCGATCCCGGAAACGTGGAATTCAATGAATTGAACATGAGGATCCATCTCGCCTTGCGGCAATACGATCCCCTGATCTTCCAAATCCGTAGAGTGCTGGCCGACGAACCGTCCAATCCCCAGAGGATTGCAGACCTGATCAAATTCCTGACTCTGGCCGGAGAGCATCAAGCCGCGGCCGAAACCGCCGCCCGCTTCCCCGATGCTCAGGTCAGCCTGAGCGCCTACTTCAACGCCGCCCGCTACTACGCCGTCGGCAATGCAACCGACTATGCCGACGCCATGACAGAATCTGGAATCGTGGTCGAAAAGCTCCAACTTCCTCTGATGAACAGCGATATCCAAAAGGCCCATGCGCTGCTCAGCCAAAATGAAGAGCACGACTACAGCGCCCACCTCGTGATGTACTGCGCCGCCCAGCGCTACGCCCATCCGGAAATCGCCGAAATCGAACTCGCCAAAGCCATCCGCGAGATCAGTCCCAAAACATACGACCGCAAAAAAGCCGTCGCCATGCTTTCGGGAGCAACGCCCTCTCCTTCACAGCAGGAGCTCGCCGCCCTGCGCCTCATGCCTCAGGAAAAAGCCATCCTCTGCACCGCGCTTGGGTTCATGCACCCCCAACAACAAACCCTATACTTCCGCATCGCTCAAAACCTCAACTACACCCCCGAATATCCTCAGCTCCTGCTCAAGAAGTGGATGCGGCAGCCTTCCCGCAGTGTTGGCACCCCATAAATTTCCACCTTTTGTCCAGACATTGCACAGGTTTCCCCCTATAAAAACCGAAGTTTTTTCACCATTGGCTATTTTTGAAACAAGGCTTTTATACAATGAGCAAATTATTGCAGCAGCCCGCACCCGGCGAGCACACGATTCACTTCCGGGGCGACACCGTCACGTTCACCCTTGAGAACCATACCAAGGCCAAAGGCCAGGCATGGCTGCGCTCAAACATTGGCCACGCCGATGTGCGACATACCGAGATCATCACCCACGCCGAACAGGGCCTGCCGCCCCTCTCTCGCGATTGGCACGATTTCCCGATGCAGGCCGAAGGCCAAAATAAATTCACCATCACTCTGCCCCTCCTCGGCGTCGGCCGTTTCGAGGCCAAGGCCTACTTTATCGCCGACGGCAACGATAAAATCATTTGGCCGGAGGGCGGCAACTCGGTCATGAAGGTCGAGCCCGCCGAAACCGTGGCCAGCAACACGATGTACACCGCCTTCGTCCGTCAGTTTGGCGAAGCCAAGTTTAGAGGCGCCGTAGCGCCCCACGAAGAGCATGCCGTCCAGCAGCTCGACGAGGCCGGCTACGCGGTGCTTCCAAAGTCTGGAAAATTCCGAGACCTGATCAAGGAGCTCGACTTTATTGTCGGCACCCTGCGCTGCAAGATTGTACAACTCCTGCCGATCCACCCCACTCCGACCACCTACGCCCGCATGGGCCGTTTCGGCAGCCCCTTCGCCGTGATGGATCTGCTCGATGTCGATCCGGCCCTCGCCGAGTTCGACAAGCAGACCACGCCGCTCGACCAATTCCAGGAACTCGTCGACGAAGTGCACAAGCGCAACGCGCGCCTCTATCTCGACATGCCGATCAACCACACCGGCTGGGCCTCGCACCTGCAGGTCACCCATCCCGAATGGTTCCACCACAACGACGACGGCTCGTTTATGTCGCCGGGCGCATGGGGCGTTCTGTGGGAAGATCTTTCCAAGCTCAACTATAACGAGCGCGGCCTCTGGCACTACATGGCCGATGTCTTTCTCTTCTGGTGCCGCAAAGGCGCCGACGGCTTCCGCTGTGATGCCGGCTACAAGGTTCCGTTCGACGCGTGGCAATACATCATTGCCAAGGTGCGCATGGAATATCCCGACACGATTTTCATGCTCGAAGGGCTCGGCGGCTACAAGCACGTCACCGAAGGCCTGCTGGCCGACTCCGGCATGAACTGGGCCTATTCCGAAATCTTCCAGAACTATGACCAAGACCAAGTCGACGGCTACTTGCCCGAAAGCATCCGCGTCTCCGAAAGCAAGGGCAACCTGATCCATTTCTGCGAAACGCACGACAACGCACGGCTCGCCGCCACGTCGCATTCGTTCGCCCGCCTGCGCGCCGCCTTCTGCGCGCTCACCTCGCACAACGGCGCCTTTGGCTTTGCCAACGGCGTCGAGTGGTATGCCGAAGAACAGATCAACGTCCACAACAGCCACTCCATCAACTGGGGTGCCGAAACCAACATGATCGATTGGATCCGCCGCATCAACGCCATCATGGAGGTTCACCCGAGCTTCCATGCCGACGCCAAGGTGGAAAGCATCACCAACGGCCACCATAACTCGAGCGCCGTCCTGCGCACCGACGCCTCCGGCCGGAACAAGCTGCTGGTGCTCGCCAACCTTAACTCCGAAGTGCAGGGCATGGTGGAATGGCACGGCGACTTTACTAAATTCGGCACCGACCTTCTTTCCGGAAACCCGGTGCACCATCGCAACAGCTCCTATCCGCTGCAGCCCGGCGAAGTGCTCTGCCTTACCGACGACCCCGAATGGATGAACCGCGTTTTCCAAACCTTGGAAACGCCGTTCCGCGGCGCGGAAGCCAGCGAGGCGCAATGCCTGCGCGCCAAGGCCATGGACATTTACAACCACTTCCAGGCACTGGATCAAGTGGACCTCGGCCACATTAGGGGTCAGTCCTATGATTTAATGTTTTCGGAAAAAACATTAAATCATAGGACTGACCCCTCTACTGACCCCTCTATCGCATTCATTGGTCGCTTCCTCGGAGATCCAAAAGCCGTCTGCCAAGAGCTCGCCGGCGGTGCACCGGTCGTCACCACCTGGCAATGGCCGCGCGACACCCGCCGCACTGTGCTGCTGCCGCCGAACCACTTCCTGCTCGTTAAAGCCGAGCACGGCTTCATTGCCGAGCTTAAGAACGAAGCCGGCGAAACCATCGTGCACGAAAAATCGATGCCCCAGCTCGACGGCAAAACCTTCGTGCTGTTCCAACCCTTGAAAACACCAGACGAACACCGCACCCTGACGCTCAAGCTCACCCTATTTGAACCGGATGCCATTCAGCATGCCGCCTCGCCGGTCATGCAGCTTAGCGAAGAGCAGAACGCCAAAGTCATCACCTCCTGCAAGGCCGGTGAAATCTACGACCGCGACCGCTACGCCGTCTGCACCAACAAACACGGCGCGCTCTCACAGATCCGCATCGGCTGGGCCGAGCTACGCAGCAAATACGACGGCCTGTTGATTGCCAACCTCGACTCCGAAGTGCCGGTCGACCGCCACACCATGCTCACGCGTTGCCGTGCATGGGTCGTTGCCCGGGGCTACTCCAACGAGCTTTCGCTCCACTGCCAGAAGAGCTTCACCGTCGCCGACGACGGCACCGTGGTTTGGAATTTTGCTGTGCCGGTTGGCGAAGGCAAACTGATCCCGCTCAAGGCGGCGCTGCAGCTCCACCCCGACACCAATGCGGTCAAGCTCAGCTTTATCCGCGAAGATGCCGGAACCGATCCCGAACATTTGGCCGACCAAGTGCCGGTTTCACTAATCCTGCGCCCCGACATCGAAGACCGCAATAACCACGAAGTCACCAAAGCAAGCAACGGTCCGGAAGCCCATTGGCCCCACGCCGTCCAAACATCGGAGAGCGGATTTGTGTTTGCCCCGGCGCACGACCGCCAATTAAACGTCTCCGTCGAAGGCGGCGAGTTCCATGCCGAGCCGGAGTGGTATTACCAGATCGGCCACCCCGTCGACCAAGCGCGCGGCATCGACGGCGAGTCCGACCTCTTCAGCCCCGGCTATTTCAAAATCGACCTGTGCGGCAGCGAAACCGCCGAACTCGTGGCGGAAATCAACATAGGGGTCAGTCCTATGAAATCATGTTTTCCGGAAAAACATCAAATCATAGGACTGACCCCTCAGTTGTCTATTGAGGAAGCGATGGGGATTGCGATGAAACAATTCATCGTGAAGCGCGACGAGTTCCAGACCGTGATCGCCGGCTATCCGTGGTTCCTCGACTGGGGACGCGACACGCTGATTTGCCTGCGCGGCATTATTGCCGGCGGGCTGCTCGAAGAGGCGCAGAACATTTTGCTGCAGTTTGCCAAGTATGAAAAGGGCGGCACCATCCCCAACATGATCCGAGGCAACGACGACAACAACCGCGAAACCTCCGACGCCCCGCTTTGGCTCTACGTTGCCTGCAACGAACTGATGCAGGCACAGAAAAGCAAGAAGCTGCTCAAGGCCGACTGCGGCGACGGACGCACCGTGAAAGAAGTGCTTGTTTCGCTGGCGACCGGCCTGATCAACGGCACCGAAAACGGCATCACCTTCGATCCTAACTCCGGCTTGATCTTCAGCCCGTCGCACTTCACCTGGATGGACACCAACTATCCGGCCGGCACGCCGCGCCAAGGCTACCCGATCGAAATCCAGGCCATGTGGAAGTATGCGCTCGATATGCTCGCCCAAATCGACAAAGCCGCGAAATGGAAAGAACTGGCCGGCCAGGTTGAACAGTCGATCTCCGAACTGTTCCTCGTGGAAGCCGGCGACTTTACCTATTTGGCCGACTGCCTTGCCGCGGCGCCGGGCATGGGCGCGCACGATGCGGCCGTGGACGACGCCTTGCGCTCGAACCAGCTGCTGGCCGTCACGCTCGGCGCGGTGAAAGATCCCGAGCTCTGCAAAAACATTATCGAAGCCTGCGAACAGCTTCTGATTCCCGGCGCCATCCGCAGCCTAGCCGACCGGCCGGTGAAGCATCACGCTCCGGTCTACAACGACGGCCATCTGCTCAACGACCCGGTGCACCCCTATTGGGGGCGCTACACCGGCGACGAAGATTCTCGCCGCAAGCCGGCCTACCACAACGGCACGGCCTGGACCTGGCCCTTCCCGTCGTACGCGGAAGCGTTGGTGATGGTCTATGGCGATGCCGCGCGCGAAACCGCGCTCGCCATTCTCGGCAGCGCCTCCGACGTGCTCAACCACGGATGCCTGCGCCAAAGTCCGGAAGTGATCGACGGCAACACGCCGCACATCCAGCGCGGCTGCGGCGCACAGGCCTGGGGCGTCACCGAGCTCTACCGCGTGGTGAAGCAGCTGAATGCGGGAAAACGCTAGAGCAGGGACAGCGTCCTCGCTGTCTGCGGACGCCGGGGACGGCGACCCTCCACGAACAGGCAATTCGCTAAACTGCGTATTCCTGCAAGTGGGCCAGCTCAATGAATTCGAGAACGGAGGCGTGGGTGGCTTCGAGCCTTACCTTCGGCGCCATGCCGGCGTCGTGGGCCTGAATCCAACGGGATAGGCAGAGACACCAATAGTCGCCGGGTTTCAACCCTTGGAAACCATACTCCGGATTCGGGGTTGAAAGGTCGTTCCCGCATGCAGCGGAAAACTCCAGAAACTCCGCCGTCATCAACACGCAGATGGTGTGCATGCCTTGGTCTTCGGCACGCGTATCGCATTTTCCATTGCGGAAGAACCCGGTCATTGGATCTGTACTGCAGGCGATCAAGTCGCCGCCTAGAATATTCTTAGCCATGGTTCAATTCCTATTGCGTATTGCGTATAAATTTTCCGTCACGCATCCTGCATGTTAATACGTAGTACGATTAAGCTTCGACTTCTTCGCCGTGGACCTTAATCAGATCATACTGCGTGGTGCGCTGCGCGGGCACCCAGCCGGCTTCGCGGATCAGGTGAACCACCAGATCCTCATCCACCTTGTAATCCACGCCGGTTGCGCTCACCACTTCTTCCGTCATCAGCACGCCGCCATAGTCGTCGGCGCCAAACTGGAGCGCCAGCTGCGATACATCCGGGCCTTCGGTCACCCAGCCGGCCTGAAGATGCGGCACGTTGTCGAGAATGATGCGCGCCATGGCAACGAGGCGGAGATAGTCGATTCCATTCTGCCGGCGCGGGCAATCGAGATCGGTCATATCCGGAGAAAAACTCCAGGGAATGAATGCGGTAAATCCACCGGTGCGATCCTGCAGATCGCGAACCTTCATAAAGTGCTCGATACGCTGTTCGTAGGTTTCGCCGAAGCCGTACACCATGGTTGCGGTTGTTTTCAGGCCGATGGAATGCGCGTCTTCCATCAGATGCAACCAAGCCTTGGAGCGGGTCTTTTTGGGACTGATCCGTTTACGAACTTCATCGTTGAGAATTTCAGCTCCTCCTCCCGGAAGGGATTGCAGCCCCGCATCTTTCAGACGTTGCAAACACTCTTTGATCGAGATGTGCTCCATCTTGGCCACAAATTCGATTTCAGTCGGCGAAAGGGAATGAATCCAGATATCCACATTATCGCGTATGCCGGAAAGGCATTTTTCGTAGTAGTCCAGTTTCAGATCCGGGTGCAGCCCGCCCTGAATCAGGATCTGGGTCGCTCCCTCTTCAGCCGCTGCTTTTACCTGCTCGACGATCTCCTCGGGGCTCTTTACGTAGGCATTGTCTTTTTCTTGCTTGGTATAGAACGCGCAGAATTTGCAATCCACCACACAGACATTGGTGGTATTCAGGTTCTTGTCGAAAACATACGTCGCCAGATCGCCGGGAACCGCTCGACGGCGGCAGATATCGGCCACGCGGCCGAGTTCCTGAAACGGAGCCTCGTCGTAGATGATCTGGGCATCGAAAGCATTGATCCGTTCGCCGGCTTCGACCCGGTCAAGAATGGTTTTCCAACGGCTGGAAACGGCGGGGACTGCCGGAATGGCGTCCACATCCGGCTGCCCATTGATCTGTTCATAAGCACTGTTGGTGAGCACCGGCGTATGGCCGTGGTTGATCAGGAATTCCCCCATCTCCTCGGCTGAGAAAAACTTTTGGCTCTGCGGTGCGCCGCCGGCCTTGGCGATGCGCTCGTCGAGGCTGGTTCCGCCGATGTCGTCGACGCCGCTGTGCGTCAGCACGCCGAGCAGCTTGCGGTCCATATAGTTGACGAGCATTCGCACATGCGGAAAGTTGTCGCAGTAGATGCGCGAGATGGCGGCCACACGCACCTGCCGGTCGCCGGACGGGGTGTATTGCACGCCAAGCGCCTTGCCGTTGGCCTGGAACGGCAGCGGAATAACCGCCTGGAAGCCGCCGGTTTCGTCCTGCTGCTGGCGCAGATGCGAAAGGTGGTCGATCAGGTGTTCGTCCTTTTCTATGTGCCCGAACAACATGGTGGCATTGGTTGGGATGCCCAGTTCATGGGCGGTCTTGTGCACATCGAGCCACTGCTGGGCGAGAATCTTGGTGGTGGCGATTTTTTTGCGGATATCCGGATGGAAGATTTCCGCGCCGCCGCCGGAGATGGAGCCGAAGCCGCAAGCCTTGAGGCGTTCGAGGCATTCGCGCACCGGAATGCCTGCATTGCCGGCAATCCAGTGGATTTCCACGGCGGTCATGCCCTGCAGCAGCACGCCGGGGAGCATTTCGCGGGATAGCGAGAACAGGTCCTCGTAATACTTCATGTCCAGCTCAGGAATCATGCCGCCGACGATGTGCAGATCGGTCAGGTTCCAGTTCTGCGCCTTTTCCAGGCTTTTGCGGGCATCGTCGAGCGAAGTGATGTAGGCATCGTCCGCACCCTCGGGGCGCCAGAACGAGCAGAGCTTGCATTTAACGACGCAGAGGTTGGTCGGGTTCAGGTTGTGGCTATGCACATAGTAGGTTTTGTTGCCGTGGCGCGCCCTGCGGATCGCATCCGCTCGCGCCATCAACTCGGCCGTCGGCATGTTCTGGAGCATGTCCAGCGCCTCGGCATCGGATATGCGTTTTTGGATAAAATCACTCATGAAATAAGACCTCTCGCTTAATTGGCGCTAATTTGGTATAGATTTACCTGAATTTCCACTTCAAAAGCGCAGAACCTGAATCCGCCGACAGGGTACGGCTTTGTTTATGGCTTGGGTATCTTGGTTTTTTTGCCGTACGAAGCGCCGTCTTCGGCCACACGCAACCGGGCAGGCTTTGGATTCAGATAAGAAACCTTGGAATATTGTTCAACCTCCAGCAGGATTTCGGGGGAAATACCAAGCCCTTCCACCAGCTTGCGGATCATGGTTTTGCTCAGCGCCCGCTTTCCCCTCAGCACCTCGGACACTTTGCTCGGCGAGCCGAGATACTGCACCATGTCGGCCTGCGTCAGCTTTTTCTGGTCCATGGCAAACTCAATGGCTTCAATCGGTGTGGGCAGGCCGATCGGGTAATGCTCCTTCTCGTACGATTCCACCAGCAGCCCCAGAAGTTCCAGTTCCTCTTCTTCCGGCGTTGCAGGCTCGGCATCCATCAACACCTCGACACGCTTCAGCATCGCTTCGTATTCCTCTTCGGTCTTTATGATTTTTGCTTTCATTAGATCGTCTCCGCATCAATCTTGTCATACTCCGCATGCGTTCCGATAAACCGGACGAACATAAATTTCGTGTTGTAGTGGATCTTCACCACAATCCGGTATTTGTTACCTTTAATATTGAACACGACCCGATTGCCCGGCAGCACATCCGCGGAGCTGTATTCTTTCTTTACGTCGGCAAAGCAGCACCACTGTGCCCTTTGAACAGTTTTGACCCACGCCTTCAGCACGAACTTGGCATCAGCGTGGTTCTCCCAGAACAATTTTATGGTTCCCAGCGTCAATAGCCTCATGCTCGACAGTCCTGTCTGTTAGAACGAAAAGAAGGATTCCCATTCTGGGAATTTTGTAAAGCAACAAATTCAATTCTTTCTCAAAAAAAAGTCGGCATTGGAGCACCAACCTACTCCTCGGCGGCGAAGATTTGGCCTTGGTGGATTTCGGCTTCAATCATTTGGATGCCGAGCTCTTTTTCGTAGCGTGCGGCGAGGCGGCCTTCCTGCTCCGTCATGAGCGAAAGGGCGTAGCCTTGTTCCCCTGCCCGTCCGCACCGGCCGACCCGATGGAGATAATCTTTGCTGCTCGATGGAACATCATAGTTGAAGATATGCGTCACGCCTTTGATGTCGAGCCCGCGGGCGGCGACGTCGGAGGCAATCAGAATGGAAACCTTGCCGGAGCGGATGTCGTCCATCGCCTTCTTGCGGGCAAGCTTGCCGTGCGTGCCATGAATATCGGCAACAGAAATCCCGTAGTGATGCATCTTGGAGGCCACCAGTTCAGCATCCTTGTTGCGGTGGACGAATACGATGGCGCGCTTGGGTTCGGTCGCCCGGATCAGCTTGCGCAGCAGATCGGCCTTGCTGCGTTCTTCGGCGTAAAAACAGAGGTGCTGGATATCCGCATTCACCTGATTCGCCGCCGCGGCAAGGTGCTTCATTTCCGGCGCAAGCTCGCCGGCAGTCGCAAAACTTTCCGGCTGCACTGTGGCTGATGCAAAAACCAGTTGCGGACGAAGCGGCAGAGTTTTCAAAATTTCATCTACGGTCTGCGCCGACTCCCCAAACAGCATCCGGTCGGCTTCGTCGATCACGACGGTGCCCACCTTGGGTACCTTGAGTTTTTTTGAGCGAATAAGTTCGAGAATGCGGCCGGAGGAGCCAATGACCAGCGGCGGCTTTTTCTTCAGCTTTTCAAGCTGGCGCTTGGTGCTCGCCCCGCCAATGAGCAAAAGCGACTTGATCGGCATCCCGGAGTTTTGCGCCAGACGCAGCGCCTGCTGATGGATCTGCGAGGCCAACTCGTGGGTCGGCGCCAGCACAATGGCCTGGGCATTGGGGATGGCGGGATCAATCTTTTGAAAGATGGGCAGCAGGTAGGCCAGCGTTTTTCCGGTTCCGGTTTGGGCGGAAACATAGGCATCGCTCCCTTCTAGCAAGGTCGGCAGCGCTTCGGCCTGAATCGGCATCGGCGTCGTGATGCCCTCTTTATCCAATGCACGGACGAGCGCGGGCGATATTCCAAGATCTGTAAAATTCATAACGATTCCAAATTTTGCATGTTCGTTCACCACCCCCTTCGCTGGACACACGGAAATCTTTGTTTCTCCGTGTCTCAGTGCCTCCGTGGTAAAAAGGTTGTGGTTGCGGCGTGTTTTAGGCGGAGGCGGCTAGTTTTTCGGATACCGCCACTTCGACCTCGATGGCGGTCGGGGTGGAGAAGCTAAACTCGACGCTCTCTGCGCCAAACGCCCGGCTGATGGATTCGAGCGTGGTTTTAGCCGATTTCTGCACCTCGGACTGGATATTGTTGATCAGCTCCAGCGCCTGCTTCTCAGCGTGCCCCTTGGCGGCGTCGACGAGCTTGTTTTTATCGTCCTCGGAGAAGCCGTCGCTAATAAACCCGTTGAGCAGGTCCGGCAAAAGCCAAGGCAGCAGCTTGGAGCCCTGCTCGTCGTAGAAGCGGATGTCGCGGATGTGCACTTCGTAGTCGCACGGCGGCATGGTGATGGAATAGGCGGCCTCGCCCGTTTCCTTGATTTCGAAAAGCGGACTTTGCAGGTTGAAACGGAAATCGATCTCGAACTCGAAAATCATCGCCATCTTTTTTCGGCTGAGCACCCAGCCGAGATAGCGGTTGCCGAACTCGCCCCAGGTGTGGTCGGTTTCGGTGACGATCTCTTTGGTGAGCACCTTGTAGACCGACAGCTGACCGATCGCCCGCAAACGCTCGATGCTCGAAAAAATACGGATCTCCTTGGCCGGCCGGTTCTTTTTCAGCTTAAGCCAAAACCAAAGCCCCCCGACCACGACCAACGCCACAACCATGCCGATTAAAAATTCATTCATCTCAATTACCTCATTTGCCTGAATGCTAAAGCGGGGCACCGCACAAGTACAGGCCATTTTCCGCAGGTTGAAAGCCGGTTCAAGTCGGCTTGTCCACGGGTTCGACCTCGAAATCAAGCACGAGCGGCAGATGGTCGGAAAGCCGCACATCGGGCATCCAGAACTTGTTCACCTTGATTTCCGGACTGTGCAGTATGAAGTCGAGGTACTTTTTAGGACGGTGGCTGGGATAGGAAGGCTGCATTTCGGTGTCGGCGTTCTGCAGGCCGCTCGCAGACATCAGCAGCTGGATCTCGGCCTCGCCCATGAAGGCATTGAAGTCGCCGGCGAGGATGTAGGGGCGCTTGGTTTTTTTGACGAGGTGGTAGAGGTGCAGAATCTGCTCCTGCCGGGCCTTGTAACTAAGCGCTAGGTGGACGAGGAAAATGGTGAATTTTTCAAGCTCCAGCTCGATGATCAGCTTTTTCATGCCGCGTTCGAAATAGTGGAACTTTTCACCAAGGATTTCATCTTTGGCTAAAAATGCATTGCCCTGCTTGTTGTAGATGGGGATGCGCTGCCAACGCGACTCAGCGCCGTATTTCGAGCAGTAGCAGTGAAAATGCCCCAGATCTTCGGCCATCTTTTCGACCTGGCTTTTCTGCCGGGCGCGGTAAGAGCCGTTGTCGACCTCGATCAATCCGATCACATCGGGATCGAGCGGCCGGATGAATTTGGTTATTTCTTCAAAGTGGTCGCGCGTGCGCCCGAGCATGCCCAGCAGCGGCAGCCGGCGCTGGTTGCCGTGGGTGGCGTAGCAAATGTTGTACAGCAAAAATCTCATGCCTCAAATCTATCCGGTTTAGTGCATTCCATACAACACTTGGCGCAACCTTTTACTTGTTCACGGGCATCGCCAACGTCTAGCATGGGTTTCATGGAAAGCACGTTCAACCTCACATCCTGGGTTGTCTTCAGCACCGCACTGCATATGCTGGCCTTCACCGGGGTCCTGCTGCATGCGCTGAAGCGGCGGCGCAACGCCAGCGCAACCATCCTGTGGATCTTCGTGGCCTGGTCGTTCCCGCTGATCGGCCCGATGCTCTACCTCTCCTTCGGCATCGACCGCATTCCAGCCAAAGGACTCGAAAAAAAGGCCGCCAACCAAACCATCATGAGCCAGCGCGAAAAGCGGCACGAAGACAGCAGCACCTTTGTGGCGTGGCATTTCGACTACCGGACCGCGCTCGACAAAATCGACGACAGCTATTCCCAGAAGCTCAACCGCTCCATCGACCCCCTGATCCGCGATCATCCCCTGCTCGACGGCAATACCATCACGCCGCTCGTCTGCGGCGATGAAGCCTATCCGCTCATGCTCCAAGCCATCCGCGCCGCAAAAAACCACATCCATTTGCAAAGCTACATCTTCCATCGCGACGACATCGGCCGCAAATTCCTCGACGAGCTCAAGACCAAGGCCGAAGCCGGCGTGAAGGTGCGCCTGATGTACGACCGCTTCGGCTCCACCCACGCCCTCCTCGGAGGCCTCTTCCGCCAATACCGCAACATTCCAAACCTCGAAATCTGCGGTTGGACCCAAGCCAACCCGCTTAAGCGCCAATTCCAGATCAACCTGCGCAACCACCGCAAAAACCTGGTGGTGGATGGCCATATCGGATTTTTCGGCGGCGTCAACATTGCCGACGAAAACACCACAGCCAAGGGGCGTAATGCCATCCGAGACTACCACTTCCGCGTTGAAGGCCCGCTCGTTCACGAACTCCAACTCTCCTTCCTGCGCGACTGGTTTTTCATGACCGAAGAGCCGATCGACCAGCTGCTCAATACCGCCCACTTCCCGCAAGTGCTCTCCATTGGCCCAGCGCGGGCGCGACTCATCGACAGCGGCCCGTCCGAGCCGCCGGACATCGCCAGCGAAACCTTCTTCAACGCCATCATCATGGCCCAGCATCAAGTCCTGATCGTCACCCCATACTTTGTCCCCACCACCGACCTGCTTCGTGCGCTCCGCTCCGCCGCCCACCGAGGCATCGACGTGCGCATCGTCGTTCCCGAAAAAAACAACCACCACTATGCCGGCATGGCCTCGAAGGCCCTATACGAAGAGCTGCTCGAGGCCGGCGTGCGCATCTACCACCGCAAACCACCTTTCATCCATGCCAAAGCCTTGGTGGCCGACGACGCCGTCGCACTCGTCGGCACCGCCAACCTCGACGTCCGCAGCCTGAAGCTCAACTACGAAACCACCGCTCTCATCGAAGACGAGGCCGCCGTTGGCAAGCTCAAGCTCATGATCCACGAAGACATGGACTGCAGCACCGAGATCCATCTCAACGAATGGCTCCAGCGCCCCTCCCTCCAAAAACTCGGTGAAAACCTCTGCGCCCTCATGACGCCGGTGCTCTAAAACCACGCCCTTTCAATTTGCCGCACCGAGACGGCGGCGATACGTACCGCACGTGATTGGAAGCGAATAGCACCTAATCTCCGCCTGCCAGCCCCGTCTTGTCTTCAGCCGCGCTGCAGCTGAGCAGGCGTTCCGTTCGTGCGAAACGCGGACGCCCCAAAATGGAGCGAAACGGCCCCCGCGGACGAGGACCGCTCCTCCCGGCCGCCTTCTACAAGATGCACGTCGAGATTCCGTATAAATTGGTAAAGCGTGCTCGCCCAAGTGAGGCCACGTTGCCGTGTCCAACTCGGCTCACGTGGCGAGCGCGCCATAGAGGGGCGCAGGCCTCTGCGCCCGGTCGGCGAGGTCGCCGACCCTCCACACCGTGGGGGCACCCGGCCTCCAGAAAAATGTAGGCCCGGTCCCTGACCAAGCGTTTCTCCTTCCATCGACCTTGCCTTGGCACCGGAATTTTTCGGGGCTTCGTAGACGATGGTTGCCATTCCCTTTGGTTGCTTTCGTTCCTCAAGCCTCGGTTGAGCTTCGCTCTCACTTCGTGTCGCGGCCAGCTCCGTTCAGGATGAACACTAAGGTACTTCTGTCCTATGCAATGGTGAGTCTGGACCAATAAGCCCACCCGAACGGAGCTGGAAGCTCCGTCTACGTTTGTTCCACCGGCTGAAGCAGGAACACCTTGTCCTGGCGGCGAGCCTTTTCGGGGAGGGCGAAGGTGACTTTGTCGTTTTTTACGGCTTTGTCGGCGGGCTGGCCGTCGACGCGCAGGTTTTCGACAACCGTTTGCACCGCGCCGGTGGTGGGGCCTTCAACGAGCAGCTCGCAACCGGGCAGCAGCTCCTGCTGCCAGAGGGTGAATTCAACGACGCCGATCTTGGCGAAAAAATTGGAGACGACGCCGAGCTCGATGCGCTTGTGCGTGGCCTGCGAATGGCCGGCGGCCGCCCACTCTCCCATTTTTTCGCCACAGTAGTAGCCGCCGTCCCAAAAGCCGCGGTTGAAGACGCTGGCGAGGCCGGCTTCCAAGGGCTGGAAGTTTTCGGGGGCGAAGGTTCCGTCGGCAACGGCGTCGAGGCCGGCACGGTAGGCTTTGGTGACGGTGCTGACATATTGCGCCGTACGGGCGCGCCCTTCGAGTTTGTAAACGGACACGCCGGCTTCGGCGAGTTTGTCGAGATGCGGCAGCGTACAGAGGTCTTTGGGCGACATGACATACTGGTTTTGTATTTCGAGTTCGTCGCCGGTTTCAACATCGACGAGGCGGTAGGCGCGACGGCAGTTTTGGAAGCAGGAGCCGCGGTTGGCGGACTGGTTGTAGCAACCGAGGCTCATGTTGCACTTGCCGGAGATCGCGACGCAGAGCGCGCCGTGGGCGAAGAGCTCGATCTGCACCAGCTCCCCTTTCGGGCCGCGGATGCCTTCCTCGCGGATCGCGTTTGAAATGACGGCAATCTGTTCGAGCGTCAGCTCGCGGGCGAGCACTATAACGTCGGCATAGCGACTGTAGAATTTCACCGCGCCGATATTGGAGACATTGGCCTGCACCGAAATATGAACATCAAGGCCGATGGAGCGGGCATATTCGATGGCGGAAATGTCGGACGCGATAATGGCGTCAATGTGGGTGGCTTTGGCGGCATCGCAGACCTCGCGCATGATGCCGAGCTCGGCGTCGTAGACGATAACGTTGAGCGCCAGATACGACTTCACGCCGCACCAGCGGCAGATGCGCGCAATGCGCCGCAGATCGCCGAGGCTGAACGGGCTGGCGGCGCGCGAGCGCATGTTGAGCTTGTCGACGCCGAAGTAGACCGAGTCCGCCCCGGCGCGGATCGCCGCCGAGAGCGAGGCATACGACCCCGCCGGCGCCATCAATTCAAATGTATTGGTCAGGTTTTCCATGGGCTGGAGACAATGGATAATGGAAGGGGGTTTGGCAAAATGATTTAAAGCAAAATGATTTCTGCGGGCTAAATCTAAGGCAGAATAATTTTGTGGCAAAATATTTTCCGATGCGACCGAGAAAAAAAATGGCTGACGCCTCGCTGCTGTCGCTCTGCGCCAGCCTGACACTTCGTGTCTGCCACCCAATTATTCTGCCAAAACCCTCGGTTAGTTCGGGAAAAGGATTGAAAAACCTACTGCCGAAAGGTATTTTTCAAAGCTTCCCGCTTCTATGCTGCAGGGGTGGCAACGGGATGGGGGCGAGAGCCCCGGTTAATAGTTATTCGTTAATAGTCATCAAGACGGCTGCGTGAGGTGCCTTGACTATTGACCAATAACAAACAACCAGTAACTGCGTGCTTTTGCGCTTAACCGGAGAGGAAATATGAAAAACGTTCCCATTGATAATGTCCGCAACTTCGCTCTAATGGGCCACACTGGTAGCGGAAAAACTTCGCTGATCGACAGTATCCTGTTTAAGCTAGGGCAGGTTGATCGCGTGGGTTCTCCGGAAAACGGCACCAGTGTGGCTGATTGGACAGAGGAAGAAAAAGCGCACGGAATCTCCATTTGGGCCAAGCCCTTTGACGGCGTCTACACCGCAGCGTCGCGCAAAATCCGTCGCCTTGTCATGATCGACACCCCCGGCTTCGCCGACTTTATCGGCCAGATGGTCGCCGCGGCGGAAATCACCGACGCCGCCCTCATCACCGTCGATGCCTCCTCCGGCATACAGGTTGGAACGCAGCGCGCTTGGAAGGCCTCCGAAAAACGCAACCTGCCGCGCGGCATCGCCATCACCTGCCTCGACAAAGACGACACCAGCTTTAGCAACACCTTAACGGAAATCAAGGAGCGCTGGGGCGAAGACCGTTGCGTGGCCATGGTGCTCCCGACTTCCGCCGGCAAGGCCATTGACATTCTCAACACCCCGACCGACCGGGTTCCGGACGAACTGAAAGACCGCGTCAAGGCCATCAAAGACCATTTGATTGAGCTCGCCGCTGAAACCGACGACACCTTGATGGAAAAATATTTCAACGGCGAAGAACTCACCGCCGACGAATTTTCAGAAGGCCTGCGCAAATCCGTGCACGACGCCCACCTGATTCCCGTCTTTGCCACATCGGTCAAAACCGACATGGGCATAAAGGAAACGATGGATTCCATCAGCCGCCTGTTCCCCTCCCCGCACGACTATCCTGTGAATTGCGCCAAAGGCAACGCAATCTCCGCCGAGGAGAAACAGCCCTTCTCCGGCCAAGTGTGGCGCTGCTACAACGACGCCTTCATCGGCCAGCTTACCTTTGTCCGCATCTACAGCGGCGTGCTCAAGCCCGGCATGGAAATCTATAACCCGACCAAGAACCAGAAGGAAAAAGTCAGCACCATCCTTTATGTGGACGGCAAGAAAACCACCGAGGCCGCCGAAGCCAAGGCCGGCGACATTATTGCGCTGACCAAGCTCAAGCACACCTACCTCAACGATTCGCTCTGCGCCCTCGGCAGCGAAATCCAGTTTGAGCCCATCGTCTTCCCCGCGCCCGTCATGGCCTACGCCGTCGAACCCAAGAACAAAGCGGATGCAGACAAGATTGGCCAGGCCCTCCACCGCGCCACCGACGAGGACCCCTCCACCAAGCTCATCCACGATTTTGAAACGCACGAGCTCGTCCTCTGGGGCATGGGCGACATGCACCTCGACGTGACCCTCGAGCACATCAGGAACCGCAGCAACGTGGAAATGACCCACCACACGCCAAAAGTGGCCTATAAGGAAACCATCACCGGCAACGGCGAAGGGCACTACAAACACAGGAAGCAGTCCGGCGGCCGCGGCCAATACGGCGAATGCTACATCCGCATCCGCCCGAAGGATCCGGCCGAAGAAAACTGGTTCATCAACAAACTCGTCGGCGGCGCGATTCCGGGCAACTTTGTTCCCGCCTGCGAAAAGGGCTTTACCGAAGGTCTGGATAAAGGCCCCTTGGTCGGCGCAAAAGTCATCAACGTTCAGGTCGAGCTCTACGACGGCTCCTACCACGACGTCGATTCGTCCGAAGTCGCGTTTAAGATTGCCAGCTCCCGGGCGTTGCATTTGGCCATCGAAGAATCCGCTCCCGTACTGCTGGAGCCGATCATGAACGTCAAGGTGATCGTGCCCGACCAGTTCATGGGCGACATCTCCGGCCTGCTCAACACCAAGCGCGGACGCATTCTCGGCATGGGGCCGGAAGACGGGCTCCAAGCCATTACGGCCGATGTGCCGCAGGCGGAAATGTTTAAGTTTTGCTCCGAGTTGCGCTCACTGACCAGCGGCCGCGGCTCCTTCGAGATGGACTTCAGCCGCTACGAACAGGTGCCAGCCCACCTCGCATCAAAAGTCATTGAGGAAGCAAAAGCATTGAAAGACAACTAAGGATTCAACACGTTCCTCTCCTTGGAACACGTGCGGGCAGGTCGGGAGGCCTGTCCGCTTTTTATTGGGTTCACAACCGGACTGCCAATTCCTTAAGGGTTGTTTTGCATGGGTTTCTATGCCTCCGGCCCTGCATGCGGGGCAGGCGAGCCGCCAACGCTTTTCCGTCTTGACCGCTTCCAACGGACTCTGGAGCCAGCAGTGATGCGTGTAGTGCGCAATGGAGCTAGAAGCTCCATCTACATTCGCTGCAAGCAGCGGAGCATTAAACACCCAAAGCTTCGCAAGCATGGCCACACAGAGGCACAAAAGGCACGAAAACGCAGCGGCTCAGGTCTTTGTGCTTGTTGACTTCGTCTCGCTTCGCGCGTGCCTTTTCGCGGCAATAATCCCTGCATTTATCCGCCGGATCCATAGTAACCGCTAAAAAACGAATATTTTGACGTCTGTTCCATTTGCGTCTTCGCACCTATGCGGACATTCATCTGCGGCGAAACCGCGCCGCACCAGGGAATATAAGCAAAAAGCATCTTCGTTATTTTTCCATCCCCGCTTTGCGACCTTTGCGCCCTTGTGTAAAACAATCCCGCAAAAACAGGGTTATGCAACGGCTTCTTGCCGGCCAAATTCTTCTTCTAAAACTGATAATTCTAAGTTTTGGGAGGAAAATCCTTCTCGTTTTTTGCGAATCTGAGCATTCTTCAAAAACTGACCCCTCGCCCCTGAAAATATTTTACAAATCAAAAAATCAGCACTAAATGACTGTATTTATGGGGGTTTTCACCAAAAAAAACACATCGCACCCACCTCAACAGCACCCGCTCATTTAACACAAAATTTATATTGGCACGGCAACTGCTATATATCATTCCGTCTGAACAATTAAGTTGAGGTGAGCTCAAGCAGACAAAAAACTAAAAGCAAATATTAATCCAACTGGAGAAAATAAAATGAAAAAAATGAACAAAAAAGGATTCACACTCGTAGAAATCATGATCGTAGTGGCCATCATCGGTCTGCTCGCAGCCATCGGCATCCCTTCCTTCCAGAAGGCCCGTGCCAACTCCATGGCTAAATCGGCAATCAACAACGTCCGTCTCGTTAACGCCGCGGTTGACCAATACGCCATGGATAAAGGCCTGGTTGATGATGGCACGGTTGCACAAACCGATTATGAGGAATATCTTAAGGGTGGCATGGCCGCAATGAAAGTTGGTAACGAAACCCCTACCTTTGGCGAAGCGACCGTTGGTACGGACTTCAACGCAACCAATGCATATCCGAATATCGATTTCTAATATGCCAATTTGAGCACTCACTCAAACCGAGTTGAACTCAAATTATGACACCCCGGCTTTTGCCGGGGTTTTTTTGTGCCTCCATTTGAACTTGAATCGCATTCTTCAACCCGCATTATCAAAACGTGCTAAATGGTTCTCAAAAAACGATGCTTGCCCGGATCGCCGTGATGGCGCTGTTCGTCCGGTTCGCCTACTTCCTGCAGCATCTATCCTCCCCTTTTTTTGCCCGCCCGTTTCTCGATCAAAAGTATTACGACCTCTGCGCCCGCCAGCTCGCCGGCGCGGGAGGCGACCTGATCGGTGGGTTCCGGCCGCTGCTCTACCCCTATTTCCTTTCGCTGTTCTATTCGCTTCATCTCGAAAGCGGCATGTTGCTCTCCATCATGGCACAACACATCATGGGTGTCGGCATGGCCGTGCTGGTGGCTTGGCTGGCCATGCGGTTCTTTGCCGACACAAAAGCGGGCCTCGTGGCCGGCCTGTTCTTTTGCCTCAGCGCCCCCCCGCTTTATTTTGAGGGCGAACTGCTCATTGCCACTTTGTTTTCCTGCCTTTTACTCGGCGTATGGACCTCCTTTTACCAAGCGTCGAAAAGCGCGTCACCACGCCAATCAGGCCTGCTCTGGCTCATCACCGGCGTAATCCTCGGGCTGGCGGCGCAGGCCCGTCCCAACGCCCTCCCCCTGATACTTGCCATCCCCGCGCTGTCTGCATTACGTTTGATCCGCTGTCCAAAACAAATTGCACAGGCTTCCACCCCTTTACTGGCTCTGGCCGGCCTGCTCGCCGTTCAAATCCTCTTTGGCGCATTGAACGCAAGGCACAGTGGCACCTTTTCCCTTATGACTCAGGCCGGTGGCATTAACTTTTATCTCGGGAACTCGCAAAGCGCCGACGGCATGATTCCCCGCCAAAGCAGCTATGTGGTTTACGACGGCGCCTATCGCGACCCCATCCAAGTAATGGCCGAACAAGGATATCAGGAAGCCATGGGAACCGAGGGCGCAATTTCCCAAGAAGCGGTCTCCAACTATTGGAAAACCAAAACGGTCGACCAAATCAAACAGGATCCCTTGCGCTGGCTCCACCTGATGCTCAAAAAAACGTGGCTTATGGTATGGAGCCACGAGGTGCCCAACAACCGCAGCTTGTCATTCACCGCAACCCATGAAACACCGCTGCTCCGATGGCTTCCGGTGCATTGGTGGCTGCTGGTGGCCTTGGCGCCATGGGGACTAGCGGCTCTCTTTAAAAAAGAGAAGCCGGAACTGCTGCTCTGGATCTGCAGCTTCTTCATGCTGTTTTCCGGCACTATCGTTCTCTTTTTCGTGAACAGCCGCTTTCGCATTCCCCTATGGCCGGGCATGGCCATTCTCGGCGGAGGAGGCGCCATCCACCTGTGGTCATCCCTCAAATCCCGTAAAATTCCATGGGCACTGGCTTCCTGCAGCCTTGTGCTTTTGATCCTGTCTTGCATCAATTGGTTTAGCATCCCCCCCGACCCCATCGAGGGCGATCACGCTTTCCGCGCCAAGGCCTACTACGCTCTCGGCCAATACGAAAAAGCGCTGGCCGACATTGAAACAACCCTGAAAACAACCCAAGAGAATCCCGGCTACCACCTGCAGCACGGCAACATCCTATTGGCGCTCAATAATAGCCAAGCGGCGCTGCAAGCCTACTTTAAAGCCCTTGCGCTGAATGCCAGCGATCCCGCGCTCCACAACAACATGGGCATCGCCTTTGAAAACGCGGGCGAAACAGAAAAGGCTTTGACCGCCTATCGCCAGGCTCTGGCATTAAGCCCTAATTTCCATTCCGCATCGGTCAACCTGCTTATGCTGGCTGTTCAGGAAAGCGAATTGAACCTTGCCCAGCAAACATGGAACAGCCTGTCTCCGAAATTCGCTCAAACCCAAAGAATGCAGTGCATCCATGCCATGCTCCGCTACCGGGAAACCGACGAGGCCTCCTACCTTGAAGAGGCCCGGCGGATCGACCCCGAACTTGCGGCACAAGTGCTAAAATAATTTCCGAAGAAGTCGTTCCAGTCATCCAGCAATCCATTCGCAATCAGGAAGATTGCTGGTTCTTTTACACTCCACTCGATTTGGATTGCCTTGTATTCAATCAAAACTATAGTAATTGCATATGTTGTCACAAAAAAACGTCCTGACCTTGGCCTGCTGCTTGGCTTTGCTGATTGCCTCCGCCTTCTACATTCTTTTCTGCGCCGCCGGGGACGGGATTCCGGCCAGCCCCGAGCCCGACCAGACGATCTATCTGCAGTATGCGCGCAACATTGCGCTGGGACAGCCCTATGTCTTTTCGGCCGGCGACGCCCCCTCGACCGGCAGCACGACGCACCTCTACCCTTTTATTCTGGCGGCCTTCTATAAACTCGGTGCCGCCGATGACGCTCTGTTCACCGCCAGCTTTGCGCTCAACAGCCTGATCTATCTTGCCATTGGACTCCTATGCTGGCTTGCAGCCAAAAAGCTTTATCCGAAAATTGCAACGCTCGTGCTCTTCACAGCGCTGGTCAGCGGCCATACCGTGGCCGCCGTGTTCAGCCAAACCGATGTCGGCTTTTTCGCCCTGCTCGCGCTGGCCGCCATTACGGCCACGCTCTACGACAAAAAATGGCTGATGCTCGCCATGATCATTCTGTGCGCCGTCACTCGTCCGGAAGGCGCCATATTTTCGATGGCCTATCTAGCAACGGGGACGGCGGGCTTGGCCTTCGGCGGAAAATTCGAGACCGCTCCAGGATCTAAATCGCAGTCGAAATGGTTTCTGGTCTGCGCATTCGCCGGTTTGGCCGCTTTTGCCTCCACCCTTTTGATCAACCACCTGCTGACCGGACACACCATGTTCATGTCGGTGGCGAACAAAGGCTACTTCAAGCAATACCCGTTCTTTGGCGCCATAGAGCAAACCCTGTTCGATTTAATGTCGCTCCTCAAAGGCTTTCTCTTCGGACTGCCGAACAGCGGGGGGCGTCAATTCTACCATGTTCCGCTAGTCGCCGGCTTTCTTGGCATTGCGGGCATCCTGCTATATCCCCGCAAAGACAAAAAAATACGGCTGTGCGAATTCTGGATCCTGCTCTGCATTGCCGGCTCTTTGGCCACTGTGGCCGCGAGCTCATGGCAGGGCATTTCGTACGACCGTTATCTGGCTTGGGTTTTCCCCGTTTGGACCTGGTACATCCTCATCGGCGCATTCCAGCTCAACCTTCGGCAAAACTCACGCTTCTTCCTCCCCGTCTGCTGCACCTTGATCATCGGATACCAATTGATTTCGCTGACCTTTGTCTTTTCTCACAAATTCAGTACGACGACTTCGCTGAACCAACAGAAAAACTTTGCAAAAAAAATCGACAAGCTGCTGCCTCCCGAGGCACGCCTTGGCTCGATGGTTGGAGGAAGCGGCATCCTCTACTATATCCCTGAGCACAAGCTCTACAACCTCCTTGGCATTCTTTCGCCTGACTTTTTCGACGCCGACTTCAGCAACGACCCCGCCCGCATCATCGACCGTCTTAAACACCGCCCCGAACTTCGTTTTGAATATTGGCTAGGCTACAGCAAACGCGAGATTGCCAGAAAATGGGCGCAGCCTTTAATGGGGAACGCCATACTCATCGATACGGATACCGCCTTGAGCAATCCCCGGGCGCTTGCCGTCTATCCAGCCAAGTGGGAGGCCCTCGATGGCGGCGAAACTCCGGTACTCATCGGTGAACAGCTCAAAGGCCTGCAGCTGATCGACTCCCTCGATATCGGCTACTGTCCGCATGAGCGCGCACATAGCTACACAGAATATTCGCGCCTTAAAAACACCATCATCAATCTGTGCACCAAGTACGCTAAGCTGGACGACAAACCGTATTCCGAGGTGGGCCGCATCATCATGGGCAGCGAGTCATTCACCATTCACAATACCATTCCCGGAAAGCCTGTCCGCATGGTGTTGCGCTCCTCACGGTCCGCCGCTGGAAAATGTTTCGTCGGACGGCAAACCTCCTCCATCGAGCATCTTGAAATGAACAATCCCCTCACCCTCGGAATATATATAGACGACGTTGCTGCGGCGTGGCCGACGGTATCGATCCCCAATGCAGAGTTTCAGGAAGTGGTTTTAGATATTCCCGCCGCGTTTGTGACAGGCACCGAACTTGACGTCGAAATTGCCGGCGACCACATCTCCTACGCCTATTGGTTTTATCAATGATGCCAAAATCCAAGTGGAAAAGGGGTCAGAAAAGGGGTCAGAACGCTTTTTTCATCATTTTTTGCCTTGCGCCATCCAGCGTCCAGACGTAAATTCCCGGCATGGCAAGGAAACCGAGAATAGAATATGCGGGGGCGGTTTATCATGTGATGAGCCGGGGGGACCGCCAAAACAATATTTTCCGGGATGACCGGGACCGGGAACTGTTTCTGGATACCCTCTCAGGAAAAGGGGTCAGAACGCTTTTTTCATCATTTTTTGCCTTGCGCCATCCAGCGTCCAGACGTAAATTCCCGGCATGGCAAGGAAACCGAGAATAGAATATGCGGGGGCGGTTTATCATGTGATGAGCCGGGGGGACCGCCAAAACAATATTTTCCGGGATGACCGGGACCGGGAACTGTTTCTGGATACCCTCTCAGAGGCTTGCGGGCGCCAGGGATGGCTGATCCATGCGTATGTGCTGATGGACAACCACTACCACCTTCTGCTGGAGACCCCCGCACCGAATCTCGTGGTGGGCATGAAATGGCTTCAGGGAACATACACGCAACGCTTCAACAGCCGGCACAAGGAGTGGGGGCACTTGTTTCAAGGGCGCTACAAGGCGCTCGTGCTTCAGTCGAACCAGGGAGACTACTTCCCGACCGTTGCGACCTACATCCACCTAAACCCCGTGCGGGCCAAGCTGCTCGATTTCAGCAAGCACGCCTTGACCGAATACCGCTGGAGCAGCTTCCTGCTGTATTTTGATGCGGCGAAGCGACCGGACTGGCTATGCGTGGAGAAGGTGCTCGGGTGCTATCAACTGCTGGACTCCCAATCCGGGTTGGGGAAATTTTCCGAAATGATGAAGAAGCGAACGCTTGAAGTCCTATACAGCGACAACCCGATGGAGTGCGATGAACAATGGAAGAAGATCCGGCGCGGCTGGTGCTTGGGCGACCAGGAATTCCGCGAGGAAATGAATGCATTTGCAGACGAACGCATCAGCCGTTTTGACCGGCGGTCCTATCTGGGGGAAGCAGCTGCCGGACATGATGAACTTGAGGCCCAGCGCTTGTTTTCTTTCGGCCTTGAGGCTTTAGGCCTTACGGAGGATGATTTGCCCGCACTCAGAAAGAATGACCCTCGAAAGAAAGTCATGGCTTGGCTTATCCGGAAAAACACCAGCGTTATGAACGACTGGATTTGCTCGAAACTTGTCATGGGCCGGGCTTCAAATCTATCCCGCAATGTCAACGATGTGCAGCATGCCGATGATCCAACTATCATCAAGATGCGGAAAATGATGAAAAAAGCGTTCTGACCCCTCAGCAGGCTGACCCCTCCTGTGCGTTCATTCCGATCCGATGCTACCGCCGAGAACGAAGTTGCCCCTACAACCGGGAAGGAGCGAGCAGCACTACGTTAAAGGCCGAGGTTTTCCATTGCCGCTGGCGACTCATTCGCATAGGTTCTGGCCGCTTTCAAGGACGGGAAGAAAACACATGTCGGTTTATGCATAAATACATTAAAACATTCTATTTATGGCTGGGCATCTTCTCGCTGTGCAATGCGGTTTCGCTCGGGCTGGCGCTGGCGTTGCAGCCGATCGCCCCCGGGGTGCTGTGGCTCTATCCGATGGCTCTGGCGATGCAGCTGCCGCTCGTGCTGGCCATCTCGCTGTCGCACTATGGACTCAACCACCTTTTCTCCATCCTTCCAAAGGCTGGAAAAAAAGCGGCCCGCTTTGTTCTTAGCGCACTGGGCATCATCGTGTTTCTCGGAATCTATACAGCCTCGCTGCAGATGTATTTCGAGGTGAATTCCTTCATTGCCTGGGACACCCTTCAGGCCGTACTTCTCGACACGCTTCAGATTCTTCCAGACATTGGAAGAAGCAACGGCATGGAGCTGTCTCTGATCGGAGCGGTGGCAATCGCGGCGGCAGGATTCTACACCGCCCGCTACCACGATAAAAAACACGTCCCCTCCCCAAAGCTTTTTGCCATCCTCTGCGCCGTATTCATCGCTTCTGGTGCAGGCAGCTTTGCGCTCGTATACGGCGCGCCCAACCATGCGTTCAAGAGCGTCCGGAGAGACCTGCTCCCCACCACCTACCTGACGCTGTCGATCATCGACGATCTGATTCCCGCCACTTGGCCGGCGGGATATGCCATGGCCGATCTGGCGCTCAAGCCCAGCCTCTCGCTCGATGACTATTTCCAGACTCACCCGATGAAGCCCAAAACCAACGTGTTCTTCATCATGCTCGAAGCCGTCTCGTGGGATCACCTTGGCTTCACGGGCTATCGCCGCCAAGGCGTTACCCCCAACCTCGACGCTTTGGCGGCCGAAAGCCTGGTCTTTCCGCGGACCTACGCCGCGGCCAACCATTCCAACTATTCGCAAACCAGCACCCACTCGTCGCAGTATCCGCTGCGTCGCAACCACCTCGACCAGTTCGACAAGGTGGACTATCCCAAAACGCTCCTCTTCGACGTCCTCTCGCACGCCGGCTACCAAACCGCCTTCTTTTCGGCGCAGAATGAAGACTGGCAGGGCATGAAAAAATTTATCCTCGCCAACACCGAACTGCAGCACTTCTACCACTCCCAAGACGAGCTCGGCGGCAATATTGGAATCGAATCCAAAGTGGACGACGCACAGGTTCGCACGCACGCGGTCGACTTCCTTGAGCAGCGCAGCGCCGGTCGGCCCATCTTCATGTATCTGAATTTCCAGCGCACCCACTTCCCCTACGACTTGGACGAAGACGCCCCGCGCCCCTACCAGCCCTGCTCCACCGATGATTTTGAATTTAAATACTTCAACTATGACCAGCGCTATGTCGAAAACGTGGTCAACAAATACGACAATGCGCTGCATTATGTGGATCAGCAAGTCGGCGCCTTCATCGACCACCTCAAGCAGAAGGGGCTCTACGAAGACAGCCTGATTGTGATCGCGTCGGACCATGGCGAAGCCTTCTACGCACATGGCTATCCCACTCACAGCACGACCTTATATGACGACCAGATCCGCACCAGCACCCTCTTCAAGCTCCCCGGCGCCAGCAGCAAAGGAGTCCGCCGCGATGCCATCTCGCTCATCGACATCAACCCGACCATTCTCGAAATCCTCGGCCAGCCCAACCACCCCAACTTCCAGGGCCGGCAGGTATGCGGGCAGCCGCGCGAAGGCTTCATCTATCTGCTCTCCCACGCCATCGTCAAAATGCACGGCATCGTCGATTATCCTTGGAAATACATCTCATGCGAGCGCGACGGCGAACGCCTGCTCAACGTGGAGTTGGATCCCATGGAAGCCGCCGACCTCTCGGAGCTCTATCCCGAAAAACTGGAGCAGCTCAAACAAGAACTGACCGCCTACCAGCAACGGCAGATGTACTACTACTCCGTACTCTCAGAAAAAAAGCGCTCCGAATTCTATCCGCCCCAGCACTAGCATTTTGTCCCTCTAAAACTGGCGGGATGCGCTTCGTCGCATCCGGCACGCGGTCAGGCGAGACGCCTGCGACGATTCGCACGGGGGCGTACCGCAGGCGTACCGCCTGCTCCATGCAGAGCTAACCCTGCTAAGTTAGCAATTAGCGCTATGAGCCGAAATGCGTGCCGTCCGCCTTCCGCCAGAAAAGAGCCGAGGCCGCCATGACGGACAGCAGCGCCAGCAGGCCAACCGGCTTTTCTGCAAACGCATAGCTCGCGGAGCTGAAGAGCATGAACACGCAGGCCGCGCAAAAGAGAATGGGAACAACGGGATAGAGCGGCGCCTTGAACGGCCTCGGAATGCTTGCCTCTTTTTTCCGCAGCCGGAAAAGCGACAGGCCGGTGGCGAGAAAAAACAGCCAGACCGCCGGCGCGCTGTAGAGGATGGTATCGACGAATGAGCCCGCCACCAATACGATGACCATGCTGAGCAGGCCCTGCAGCGCCAGCGCCGCCATCGGAGTTCCAAGCTTTGGATGCCACTTTCCCAATCCTTGAAAAACCTTATGGCCGGTGCCGAGCGCATACGAAATCCGCGCGCCGGTAAAAATCAGCCCGTTCACCGCACCGAGCGCGGAAATGCAAATAATTACGGCAATGAGTCGAGCCGCAACTCCCGGCATCCGCGTTGCAACCACATCAACCGCAACCGCCTCAGATCCGGCCATGCCCGCATAGCCCAAGGCATGCAGGAACGCGCCGTTGGCGAGCAGATACAAGGTGGCAACGGCAACCGTGCCGAACACTAGCGCCCGGACAATATTCTTTTGCGGGTTGCGGATCTCCGCCGCCACATAGGCCATCTCGTTCCATCCGCCATAGGTGAACAGCACCAGAATCATTGCCAGTTTCAACCCGCCGCCCGTAATGCTTCCAGAGGCTGGAACGTGTGCTGCGCCCGGCGCAGCCAGCCCAACCGCAACAATGAACAGCAGCCCGGCCGCCTTCACCACCGTCAGCGCATTTTGCGTCCACTTGCTTTCGCGCACGCCAAGAATATTGATCACCGTCAGCACCGCCACCGCTCCGACGGCGTAGAAGGTTCCCATGTTTGGAACCGGCGCATAGAGCGTCGAAGCGTAGCGCGCAAAAACAAACGCCATCAAGGCAATGTCGCCGGGGCGGATGACAGCCAGCTGACTCCAGCCAAAAAGGAAGCCCGCCCACGGGCCGTACGCGCGGGAAAGATAGACATAGTCGCCGCCTTGGCTTGGATAGGTGGTAGCCAGCTCCGCATAGCAGAGCGCCCCGCACAGCGCCAGCAGCCCGCCCGCCAGCCACGCCGCCATCGTGCCGCCCCACCCGCCCATGCAGACCGCCACCATCGGCGTGGTTTCATAAATCCCTGCGCCTATGATAATCCCCACAATGATGCAGGTGGAATCAAACAGCGACAGTGCTTTGACCGGCGATTTCATCGTTTGCGGGGAGCAGGCATCCCTGCCTGCTCGGGCAGGCTGGAAGCCTGCCCCACAGTATTTAGCGCTTCTTCATCGTCACGGCCACGCCGACGTTGTCCATGTGCAGAAACAGGGTTTCGAGTTTCGGGTTTTTAGCGATGGCTTCGACGAACGGCGGATGCGCCTGGCGCGTGTTCATATTGTGCGCAATGATCAATCCGCCTGGACGGATTTTGGGCATCAACTTGTCGAGATAGTCGATGTAGCCTTCCTTGTCGGCATCGAGGAAAAGAACATCGATCGGTTGGTCGGACAGCTTCAGTACATTCGCGTGGGCATCGCCAAACACGAGCGTCACATCCTTCTCGACGCCGGCGCGCTTGAAGTTGGCGATCGCTAGGTCAGCGCGGGCACGGTCAATCTCGTAGGTGGTCAAATGCCCGCCCGTTTTTTGCAGCGCCATCAGGAACCACAATCCTGAATAGCCGTTCGAGGTTCCAATCTCCACAATATGCCGGGCGTTCATTGATTCCGCCAGCAGCCGAAGCAATCGGCCGTCCTCGACCGGCACATTCATATTGCCGCGCCGGTGGTTTGCATCGAGGTCGTCGAGCACCTTCATGATACGCTTTTCCACCTCGGTGTACGGAATGGTTTTGGCCTGCAAGGCCGATTTGTCAATGGCCGGCCCGCGGGGCTGGCGGCGCTGCGCTTGGGCAGCGACCACGGATGATGCGAGGAACAGCAACAGGAATTTTTTCATAGCCACACTCCTTTCAGCTTGTTTTCACAAGAACGAGTGTAGCGCGGGATTTATTTCAGGCGAGCCTTAATAAAAAACCTTCCAGAGGAACAGCCCGTGGGGCTGGGCGGTCTGAACTTTGGCGGTGCGGGTGCCGTGGTTGAGGATTTCAAGGGCGGCTTCAGGCTCGAGGCGCCCCATGCCGACGTGAACCATGAAGCCGGCCAAGCCGCGCACCATCTTGTAGAGAAAGCCGTTGCCCTGCACTTCCAGCGCAACATCCGCGCCGTGCTTGCGGACATAGAACGAATGGATTGTGCGCACCGTGCTTTTGATGGGCACCTTGCGGTTGGCGGCGAATGGCGCAAAGTCGTGCTCGCCCACCAGCAGGTCGGCGGCGATGCGCATGCGATCGACATCCAGCGGACGGCCTTCCTGCAAGCGGTAGAGGCGTTTGGTTGGCGGAACAATCAGTCCGTTGTAGATGAAATACCGGTATTCCTTGCCCACGGCGCTGAAGCGCGCGTGGAAATCGGGCGCCGCCTGCTCCATCGTCATTATGCGGATGTCGCGGTCAATCTGCGCGTTGAGGCCCCGCTGGAAATATTTGGGATCAACCGGTTTTTTCAGATCAAAATGCGCCACTTGCGCCCGGGCGTGCACCCCAGTGTCGGTCCGGCCCGACGACTCGACGCGAACATGCTTCTCGCCGGTCATTTCCGAAAGCAGGCGCTCGATCTCGCCCTGCACGGTTCGTTGCTTCGGCTGCACCTGCCAGCCGGAATAATTCGTGCCGTCGTAGGACACCTTGATTTTATAGCGCGTGGACATGGAATGGATACTCAGCTGGTTTCAGCAGCAATCCAACTTAAAAAGCCGGGGTTCCCATCAGCAATGGGCAGGCAGACAATGCAGGGGCAGTCGTAGGAGTGGAGCTGTTTGATGCGATCGATGAGTTCCGTCTTCCGGGCATTGGAGGTTTTCAGCACAAGTGCAACCTCTTCGCCCTCGCACACCTTGCCCTCCCACCAGTAGATCGACTGAATGCCGCCGAGCAGATTGGCGCAAGCGGCCAAACGCTCTTCGACAACGGTCTTGGCAATCAACTTGGCCTCCGCCTCGTTTTCCGCCGTTACATAGACCCAGAACGCGTCCCTCATTTAATCACGCCTCACGTTTCACTCATCACGACTTCCGAATCTCTTCGCTGATGCGCATGGAGCAGTAGCGCTCACCACACATGGAGCAATAGTGCTGGTCCACTTGGTCGCGCTCCTCGGGCGGGAGCGATTCGCGGCGGTATTCGCGGGCGCGGTGCGGATCGAACGAAAGGTTGTACTGGTCTTCCCAGCGGAATTCGCGACGCGCTTTGGTCATGGCGATATCGCGGTCCATGGAGCCCGGAACCCCTTTGGCCAGATCCGCGGCGTGGGCGGCGATTTTATGAACAATCACGCCCTCCTTCACATCGGCGCGGTTCGGCAGACCGAGATGCTCCTTCGGCGTCACGTAGCAAAGCATCGATGTGCCGTACCAGCCAATCACCGCGCCGCCGATAGCGGAATTGACGTGGTCATAGCCCGGCGCGCAGTCGGTGACCAGCGGGCCGAGCGTGTAGAACGGCGCTTCGAAGCAGTCCTGCAGCTGCAGGTCCATGTTTTCCTTGATCTTGTCGAGCGGCACATGGCCGGGCCCTTCAATCATCACCTGCACATCGTATTCCCACGCAATCTTGGTCAGCTCGCCCAGCGTCTTGAGCTCGGCCAGCTGCGCTTCGTCGTTGGCATCTTCAATGCAGCCCGGCCGGAGGCCGTCGCCGAGCGAAAAGGTGATGTCATAGCGAGCCATGATTTCGCAGATTTCGCGAAAGTGGGTGTAGAGAAAGTTTTCGGAGTCGTTGTCCATCATCCACTTGGCCAACACAGAACCGCCGCGGCTGACGATCCCGAGCTGCCGTTTTTTTGCATGAGGGATAATGTTGCGCAACACGCCGGCGTGGATGGTGAAATAGTCGATGCCCTGCTCCGCCTGCTCAATGAGCGTGTCGCGGTAGAGCTCCCAGCTCAGGCCGTCGGCATCATCGTCGATCTTCTTGAGCGCCTGGTAAAGCGGCACGGTGCCGATCGGTGTCGGGGAATTGCGCACGATCCATTCGCGCGTGTCGTGAATGTCCGCGCCGGTCGAAAGATCCATCACGGTGTCCGCGCCCCACAACGTCGACCACTGCATCTTGTCGACTTCCTCCTCAATGGAAGAGCCCAGCGCCGAATTGCCGATGTTGGCGTTGACCTTGGTGCGGAACTTCCTGCCAATAATCATCGGCTCGGCTTCGGGGTGGTTGATATTGAGCGGAATAACGGCACGCCCAGCGGCGACTTCGGCACGCACAAATTCGGGAGCAACATGCTCGCGGATGGCGATGTATTCCATTTCCGGCGTAACGGTGCCCTGCCGGGCGTACGCCATCTGGGTGACGGTCTTGCCGGCTTTGGCGCGCAGCGGTTGCCGCTCTAACCCTTGGAAAGCCTTGTCGGCGTTCGAGAGAATAGCCACGTTGGAAAGATGCACCTCGGTATCGCCGCGCTCGGCGATCCATTCGCTGCGGATGGCGGGAAGCCCCTGCTTCAAATCGGGTTCGTAGGATGGATCGGTGTAGGGACCGCTCACGTCGTAGAGGCGCAGATTGTCGTTGTCGCCGTGCAGCCTGATCTCGCGGAACGGCACACGAATGTCCGGGCGCGATCCCTCTACATAGATTTTTTCAGACCGTGGAAAATATTTGCCGTAACCGCTCATAATGTTGTCATCCGTTAATCGTTATTGCTTAACAGTTCACTAGGCGGGGAACACAGGAGGACGATCAAATCGCTTCCCTTCGCGGCACAACCCGCACAGGTTCCAAGGGTTGGACTCTCAGCCAACCTGCCTTGGCAGGAAATCCTAAATTCAAATCTCTAAATCCTAACAGAAGACGTTTTCTTTCGGATTTAGGGTTTCGATCTTAGAAATTCCCCGCGCCAGCGGGGTGGCTCCCCCAGCGAACAAAAAAGCAACCTACTCCAACGGCGTCCAGTTGCAAACCCGTTTGTGCAACAAAAAGGCTTACCGACCATGAAAAACCAACCTCAACGCTATTCCCAAACTGCGCACCGTATGCTACAAATCCGTTCAATCATTGGAAACTCAAAATGAAACAGGTCCTCGTCCTCATAAACCCCAAGTCCGGCGTAGGCGGCCCCTACCGCTTCGTCGCCGCCATTGAAAAGACGTGGGACACGCCCGAACGCGACATTTCGTTCCAGTTCAGCCAATCCGCCGAAGACGGCGCCGGCAAGGCGCGACGCGCCATTAAGCGCGGCGTCGATACCATTCTCGTCGTCGGCGGCGACGGCATGGTCAACACCATCGGCTGTGAGCTCGTCGGCACCAATGTCCGCCTCGGCGTCATCCCCGCCGGCAGCGGCAACGGCTTTGCCCGCCACTTCGGCATTCCGCTCCACCCCGCCGCCGCCGCCGAAGCCCTGCTCAACGGCTACACCGCGCCGATCGACGTCGGCCGGGCCAACGGACGCCTCTTCTTCGTTACGTGCAGCATGGCGTGGGACGGCGCGCTCGTCGAAGCCTTTGAAAAATTTCCCTTCCGAGGCATCGTCCCCTACGTCCTCGCCGGCGCGCAACAGCTGTTCGAATACAAACCCCAGCCCTTTGAAGTCGATATCGACGGCGAAACGCTCAACTTCAAGCACCCGCTCATTTTCACCGTAGCCAATCTCTCGCAATTCGGCTCCGACGTGCTCGTTGCCCCCGACGCCCAGGCCGACAGCGGCGACCTCGAACTGGTTGCCATCGAAACCAAAGACATGCCGATCGTGCTCAGCCAGGTCCACCGCTTCATCGAAAAAACCTTCCACCTCCATCCGCTCGTCACCAACCGCCACTTCAAGAATATGACGGTGCGTCGCAAAAACCCCTCGCCCATCCAGATCGACGGCGAGCTGATGAAGGCCGACGCCGAAGTGCGCATCGAAGTGCTCCCCAGCGCCCTAAACGTCATCATCCCCAATTAATAGACAGGAGCCATGAATGAATGCGAAATCCACTGCCCTTGCCGGATTGGCCTGCCTTCTAACAGGATGCACAACCATGCGAAATTCAACCACGACAGAGAAACCTATGATTGTCCATTCTGTATTCTTCAAGCTGAAGCACGACAAAGGATCGCAAGCGGAAGCCGGCTTTCTGGCCCAAGCCGCCGAACTGTCCGGAATCCCGGGCGTTGAAAACTTCCAAACCCTGAAAGAGACCAGCCCTAAGAATAATTTTGATTTCGGCCTCTCCATGGAGTTTGCGGATCAAGCGGCCTACGACGGTTATAATACCCACCCCGACCATGTGCGCTTCGTGCAGGAAGTCTGGTTGAAGGAAGTCGTCGAGTTTCAGGAAATCGACTATGTCCCGATCGCGGACTGACCGGCGGACGTCCGGGTTTTACTGCGCTTTTTGGAAGGCGTTTAGTTCTTCCACCAAGATCGCCAACTGGGCGTTGACCTTGTCCTGTTCCAAAATCTTGCCCCGTCCTTTGCACTCGTGGCACTGAACGATCTGTTCGCCTGATCCACCGCATTTTGGGCATTTTCCGCTGCCTCGGCAAAACGTGCAGTGCACAAGTTCGTCGTTCAACGCAGCCGCTCGTGTTCCTTTTCCTCCGCATTTTTCGCATTTTCCGGATCCCGAACAGGCTTTACATGCAAACGTGCGAATGCCCTCCCCCTTGCACCTTTCGCAGACAGAAAACAAGTCCTTCAACTCAAGCCGGCCGTCATCGGGGAAGCGCTCCGCAACAATCTCGTTCAGGCGAAGCGCCTTTGAAAAGTTTTCATCCAGCAGGCTTTGCAAGGCGCAGCCCGAAAGCAGCAGGTTATCGGCATCGCCCTTATAGCGCTTGGATGTGTAGAAGGAATAACTTTCCGGAGAAAGCCCCTTCAGCTTCATAAGAATCGGATAGATCAAATATTGGTCGTGGCGTCTTTCCACCTTCCCGTTGGCAGGCGCCTCGGATGGATCCAGACCGTAGGCCGACCGCCAATCCGCCGGAAGCAGCTTAAAATTCAAAAACTCCTGCCCGTCGTCATGCACAATCATGAGCCCCTCGGAATTGCGGCGCCAAACAAAGGCGTTCTTTAAAACCTTTCCGTCCGGCAGGGCAAACTCCGCCACCGGCGTCTCGGTCAGCACTGCAACTTCGCCGGCCGCGCAGGCCGAAGCGACGCACAACAACATAAATAAAAATATCTTCTTCATAACCATCCGGCTCCGATATTGGTTGAACAGATTCCATCCAATGTACAAGATGTCCGTTTCAAATCAAATACGCAGTACGCAATAGGCCCTATGAAAGTCGTCATTACAGAAAAGCCCTCCGTCGCGCGCGATATCGCCGCCGTGCTGAAGATCACCGAAAAGAAGAAGGGAAGCATCGAAGGGCGCGGGTGCGCCATCACGTGGGCGTTCGGCCATCTGGTCACCCTGCTCGAACCCGGCGAATACAACCCCGAACTGCGCAAGTGGCGGCTCGACTCCCTCCCCTTCATTCCCGACGAATTCAAGCTCAAGCTCATCGACAACCAAGGCGTTTCCGAACAATTCGAAACCATCAAACGCCTCTGCCAAGAAGCCGACGAAATCGTCTGCGCCACGGACGCCGGGCGCGAAGGCGAACTGATCTTCCGCTACATCCTTGCGCTAAGCGAATGCGAAGACAAGCCGCTCAAACGCCTCTGGCTCAGCTCGCTTACACCCGACGCCATCAAGGAGGCCTTCAAGGATTTGAAGGACGGCCACGACTACGACCCGCTCTACGCCGCCGCCAAATGCCGCTCCGAGTCCGACTGGATTGTCGGCCTCAACGCCACGCGCTGCTTCACCGTGCGCCACGGCCGGCTCGCCGCCGGCGACGACCGCGTGCTCTGGAGCATCGGCCGCGTCCAGACGCCCGTGCTGGCCATGATCGTCCAGCGCGACGACGAAATCTTTAAGTTCCGCGCCAAAGCCTTTTGGGAGCTGGCCACCAAATACCGCGACACCGTTTTCAAATATACCGGCGACCGCTTCGACCAACCGGAAAAGGCGCAGGAGCTGCTCGACAAAATCACCGGCCAGCCCTTCACCGTCACCGGCGTGGCCGGCAAACAGAAGAAAGAACAGCCTCCCCAGCTGTTCGACCTCACCACGCTCCAGCGCGAGATCAATAAAAGCAACGGCCTCTCGGCGGCCGATACATTGGCCGCTACGCAAAACCTCTACGAGTCCAAGCTCGTAACCTACCCGCGCACCGACTCGCGCTACCTCAGCGCCGACATGAAGCCGCGCATCCCCGGCATCTTTCAAAAGCTCAAGCCGATGCGCACGGAGCAGATCAAACCGCTCGACCTCGCCAAGCTGCCCTTCACCAAGCGCATCGTCGATGACAAAAAGGTTACCGACCACCACGCCATCATCCCCACCGGCATCATCCCCGGCTCGCTCGGCGGGAACGAACAGATGGTCTACAATGCTATCGTCACCCAGTTCATTGCCGCGTTCTACCCGATTTGCCTGAAAAAGATCACCACCGTCGACGGCGAAAGCGTCGAGGTAAAGTTCCAAGCCAAGGGCACGGTCATCGTCGAGCCGGGCTGGTCGGTGCTCTTCCCTAAAAAGAAGAAAAAGAAAAAGGATCCCGACTCCGGCGAAGAAGAGGAAGAGCAAACCCTGCCCGAATTCAAGAAAGGTGAAAGCGGCGACCACGAACCCTCCACCCGCGAAGGCAAAACCAAGCCCCCGCAATTCTTCACCGAAAACTCACTGCTCGGCGCCATGGAAGCCGCCGGCAAATGGGTCGACGACGATGCGCTGCGCGAAGCATTGAAGGAGCGCGGCATCGGCACGCCCGCCACCCGCGCGGCCATCATCGAAACGCTGCTGCGCCGCAACTACATCTACCGCCAGAAAAAACAGATCCGCGCCTCCGACATGGGGCGTTGCCTGATTGCACTCATCCGCGACCCGTTGCTCAAATCGCCCGAAATGACCGGCGAGTGGGAGGAAAAACTCAAGCAGATCGAACGCTCCGAGGCGCAGGCCTCCGACTTCATGGACGGCATACATGCCTACACCCGCGGGCTGATCAAAAGCAGCACCTCCACCAAGCTCGACACGGATCGCTTCGGCGACTGCCCCGTATGCGGCAAAGAAGTCATCAAAGGGAAAACCGCCTACGGCTGTTCCGGCTGGAAAGAAGGCTGCAAGTTTGTGCTCGAATCCGAATACAAAGGCCTCAAACTCACGGCCAACCAAGTGCAAGTGCTGCTGCAGCTGCGCGTGCTGCCCTACCCCGTCCACGTCGAAGACCAGCTTCGCCTGCTGCTGCTCAACACGCAAGGCGACCTGATGGACGTCGACCTCCCCTCCGCCGACCGTCAGAAAAGCGCCAAGGACGAAGGGCGCCCGGCCAAGAAACCAAAAGCCAAAGCTCCCCCTAATAAAGCCGAATGAGCCAGGCCTGCTGCGTCCTCATCATCGTTACCTCGATGCTCTATCTGCCGATCCTGATCGGGCTGTGGGTTTTCGGGTTGCGCAGATACATCCGTAAAAAAGGGAAGACCGTCATATCAGCCATCACTTGGGGTCTGTCCATATGGGCCGACTGGACCGTCGCATGGGAGATTGGAAGGCAACATGGCAAGGTCCCGGCATCCGCCAAGGCCTTTCTGCTGCTGCACCTTCTCCTCTTCCTCGAACTCGTCATCGGAGTGGCAATGGAGCTTTAACCGGCTTCCAATCCTTGGAAACCGCCACCCCGCTCCACATCTTATCGATAAAAGTTTCCCCGCGGACGGTAAATCCAGAGTGACGATCGTCACTCTGGATTTACCATGATCAATGATCTTCCGAGGCCGCTGCCAAAACCAGTTTGGATGCAATACGGCATTTGCATTTTATGAAAATGCTTCTTGGGGCAACATCAATGAAGAACAATGCTCCAAATACACATCGACCATTCTGGCAGGTGGACGGAATTGGAATTCCATCCTACGGCTCAATACACCTCGTCGTGGGTTCCGACATCGATGGGGACAATGGACTTTTCCGCTATGAGAAACGTGATGGTCAAGCGGTAGCTGATGTTGATTGAAACCGAGTGAAGTTCTGAGAGCTTTCCCTTGAGCGGATGCAGCCGAAGCGAAGGATGATGCGGGTTGAGCTCAAGCAACGACAACGTCTTTTCATATTGCTTGCGAACATCCGGGTGCCGTTTCAGGAACTTGCGGGCCCGTTTGTTGTAGCTTTCAGTAAAGAAAATCTTATAGGTCATCGGCAATCCGGCGGATGTGGTCGGCTACACTCTCTGAAACAAACTTGCCGGCTTCCAGGTCGCGACGGGACTCCATCAAAGCAGCCTCCAGCTCGCATTCCCGCAAATGGTTGTAGGCCGCCATGTCCATCACCACATATTTACGCTCGCCACGCACCGTGATGACCGCTTCCTGCTCTTCTTTTAAAATGGGGTCCAGCGCGGAAACACCCTGCTTCTTTAAATCGTTTGCTGTAATGACGGTCATAATTAAGCCTCCTTAAGAACACGACCAAGAGTACTCTTAACAACACTCATGTAAACCTAAAAAGGGCGGGATTCCCCGCCCTTCTACTCCCGATGGTCTCTGGTTTTATTTCGGTTTAACGATCTTCACAGGAATCGCGGGTGCGGGATAGAGGAATTCCTCTTTGCCCTTTCTTTCAACAGCCATGACCACGAGGCTCAGCTCGTCGCCGGGCTTGAGCGGCTCACCGGCGGTGATCAGGATGGCACCGGCGACGTCGGATTTATGGTACCGCTGTTTTCCTTCGGCGTTTTTTCCCTTAAGCTTCTTGCGTGCGATCCAGCCCTTCTTAAAGGCAATCCCTTCCGGCGGATGGTCGATCTTGACCTGAAAGCCTTTCGCTCCGGAACGGCTCTTCCCGTCTAAAATAACCCTCACTTCCTGGCCGAGCGGCAGATAA
The DNA here is from genome assembly GCF_900890705.1 of Pontiella sulfatireligans. Taxonomy (GTDB): domain Bacteria; phylum Verrucomicrobiota; class Kiritimatiellia; order Kiritimatiellales; family Pontiellaceae; genus Pontiella; species Pontiella sulfatireligans. Next base: position 403,205 of record NZ_CAAHFH010000002.1, read on the forward strand.
ACAACTCCTGATTTTGGAATCCGCGCTTCAAAATTCAAGGGGGATTGCTTGGAGACCGGCGCCAGCACCAGTTCCTTTGCGGGCACCAGATGACGGTAGAGGAAGGCCTGCATTTGGTCGTCGACCGGGACCGCAGGCCGCGTAACCGGACGGCCGGCCACGATGCCGGTTCCCGAGATCTCCGGACTGATCAGCTTGCCATGGATTTCCTTCGGGGCGGTGATGGTGAAACGGGTCAGGTCGGAACCGGCCGGAATGACCGCTTCGCTCATGGAGAATCCGGAGGGCAGGTTGGCTGCGTCTAGCTGGATTTTTCCGTCGAAGCCCTCCATGCGCAAAGCGCGTATGGAAAAGGCGGCCGTGCCGCCGGAGGCGATTTGCAGTCCGGAGGGCTCCATGCGCAGCTTGAAGTCGGGATTGGAGGGGCTGATGCGCAGGCGGTATCCGTATTCGTTGCCACCCTTCGACTGGGCATCGCCAATCTCAACAAAATAGGTTCCTGTGGCCGGCAGCGTATGCAGCAGGTAGGAATCGGCATGATGCGTAACCAGACCGGCGCCGAGATGCAAATAGGTTTTGTCCCTGTTCATATAATCATCGTTGCGCATCGGCTTTTCAAGACCTGGACCGGTCAGCGTAATGACCGAGTCGAGCGACGAATTGAGCCGGCGCGCGATCACCTCGATGGAAAGCGAGTCGCCTTTCCGGCCTTGGAAGCTGAACACATCGCGGTCGCCTTCCTGCTCGATGCATCCATTGATGAGGAGCGGCTGTTCGATGGGCTGCGCCTCGGCGGGGGTATTGTTAGGTTCGGTTTCGAACGCTTCGCGCATTTCGCCGATGGCGAACGGCATTTCGTTGGAACGGTAGCCCTCGCGCTTCACCGAAACGTGGCGCACCTCGAACCCGTTCTTCGGGAGCTTGCCGGTCAGGCGGGTCTTGGGGAGGTTTTTACCGATCAAAGCGATGTCCACCTCCTTCCCCTGCTCGGCGCCGAGCGGAAAAATACTTGTGATGAAAGGAAGTTCGCCGATGGCGATTCGGTAGATGAAATCTTCGCGGCCGCGGTAGATAGAGTCGCGTATGGAGAGTGTATAGGTTCCCGTCTTTGGAACATCGAAAAAAAGCACGGGGTCGGGATGAAACTTATAGTCGTCTTGATAGGCCACTTCATTGCCGTTGTCGTCGTAGAGCGCCGCCACGGCCTGAAACCAGCCGGGCACGGCATCGGCGAGATAGGGAATAATGCGGCGGGCGGCCACATCCACCACGATGGAATCACCCTTGTTGGCCTTGAACTGAAAATGATCGATGTCGCCGGGCCGCACTTGGCCGTTGATGACGGAAGGAACGGGAACGGTCTGTAGGCCGGGCATCATGTGGTCGTCGTTCGGCTCCTCCTCGAGCGTTTCCGGCAAGGTGCCGACCTGGAAATAGATGGGGTTGGAAAGCCCGGCCGGCGTATAGACGCGCAGCTCGCGTTCGCTGGGAGGCGCGTTTTTTCCGATGTTCACCCGAACGCGCAGGCGGTCGGAAATCTGCGGGTTGAACTGCTCTTTGGGGTCGGCTCTAGCATATCGCTGAACCATCTTTCTATCGAACGGGTCAGTCCCCTCGGGCAAATCGGCCAAGGTCAGTTGTTTTCTGGCCATTGCGATCCGCTTTTCGAGCTTTTCCTTTTCCTTGCCCTCGGCACCATCCTCAAGCGTTGCCGTTGCATTTTGGATGTTGCGAAAAATCTGCGACAGCTTCTTGGGTTCGTATTTGACGGTGTATTTTTCAATTTGAACCGAAACGCCTTCACCGCTGACAAAGACGTTTGTGGCCCCATTCAGGTATTGCCCGCCAATGAACACAACAAAGGAGGTGCCGCGCGGCCCGCCCGCCGGAAAGGCATAGCCGATATGCGGCTCTTTGGCCTGCACTAGGCCGGCGCCCGCAACCACCACCGCCGCCACCGCGAGTTTGAGCCGCGTCTTCATGACATGATTTCCCGCAAACGCCCGCCCATGACCACGCCATCGGCCTCGGTGGGGCAGACACGCACATCGAGCCCCTGCGGGTGCGGGAGCTGTGCATTCGAATCGATGCCGAGCTGTTCATACATGCTGCCGATCAGATCCCACGGATACACCGGACGGTCGGTCACTTCCATGCCCTTCTCGCTCGACTTTCCGATGACCTGACCGCCTTGGAAGCCGCCGCCGGCAACCACATGGCTGAAACATTTTCCATAGTGGCTGCGGCCGCCGTTCCAAGGCGCCTCCATCTGGATCTTAGGCCCGCGCCCAAATTCGCCGCCCCACCAGACGATGGTGCTGTCGAGCAGGCCGTGCTGGTCAAGATCGTCGAGCAGCGTAGAAAAGCCGCGATCCAGCTCGGGGAGTTTGGTAGTCATGATCTCGAAATGCTTTTTGTGCGTATCCCATCCATTGTAGTTGATGGTCACATACGGCACGCCGGCTTCCACCAGCTTGCGGGCAATCAAGCACGATGCGCCGAAGTCGGACCGGCCGTAGCGCTCGCGCAGCGCGGCATCTTCGGTCTTGATATCGAACACCTTTCCAGCATCGCCGAGAATCAGTTCATAGGCCTGCTCTTCACATAGGTCCATCTGCTCGAAAGCCGGATTACCCGTCATTTTTCCACCATAGGTTTCAAGATCGTGCAGCAGCTGCCGGCGGTCGCGCTGACGCGCCTCGGTGATGCCCTGCTGAATGACGCCCTCAACCGTAAATACCGGCGCACTGGGCTTCCCGCCGGTGGCGAAGGGCTTGTAGCGAAGCCCCATGAAGCCCGACTCGGAAAAACGGCCCTGCGGTTTGGTGAGCACGATGTATGGAGGAAGCAGGCCGGTGTAGCCCGCATCCACGCCCTTAAAGCGCGAGACCACGGCGCCCGTGCAAGGGTAGACCTCGCCGTTGCCGACCGGGCGTCCGGTCTGGGTGACGTACGAGGCCGTCTCGTGGCCGTTGATCCCATGGGTCATGCTGCGGATGATGGAATATTTGTCGGCTTGCTTGGCCAGCAGCGGCAGCCGTTCACAGATGCGGATGCCGCTGACGTTTGTTTCGATCGGCGACGTATAGGGGCCGCAATAGTCTGCGCCCGCGTCCGGCTTGGGATCGAAGGTGTCGAGGTGCGACGGCCCGCCCCACATCCAAATCTGGATAACCGACTTGGCCTTGCCCGGCTTCTTCGTTGCCGCCTGCAGCGGCGAGCCCAGCATCAGGCCGCCTGCGCCGGCGAGGGAGGAATAGCGCAACATATCGCGCCGGGAAAGATCCATTTTCAGGTGATTTTGTATATTCATGGCCGAACTCCTTCAGCAATTAATGCTTGTAGATGAATTCCTTGGTGTTCAACAGCGCCCAAGCCAGATCGACCGAGGCGTTATAATTGTTTCCGGTCTCCCGATAATACACTAAAGCGGTTTCCTTTTCTTGAGCGGTAGGATAACGCGAAAGGATGGTTAAGTACATATCTTCCACCACCTGTTCCGGAGACTTCCATGGGGATTTAACCTGTTTATTCTTTTTGCTTTTAGCCGTGCCGGCTCGCAGGCCGAGCAAAGCCTTGTTCTTCTGCAGCTTTTGCTGGATATGGGTCGAGTTAAGCATATGCAGCTTCTGCGCGCTCGACGGCGTATTATTGCGCTCCGATTCATAGCCGGTGGCGCGCGGCGGCCGGCCGTAGAGGTCGAGGAACGGGCTGGTGATGCTGCCGTCGGCCAATGTAATGGAGCGCTGGTCTTCCGGGATGAAAGTGAATGGTTCGGGAATAGCGCTGGAATACGACTCCGTGGTGCCGGTGATCTGACAAATGGCGTCGATCAGCACCTCGGCATCGAGCCGCCGCACATAGTAGCGCGAAAAGTTGGCTTCGTCGGACAGGTTGCCTTCGTTGTGGATTGAGGAGAGCTGATAGGTTTTGGAATTGAGAATGATGCGGTAGATGTGGCGCATGTCGTAGCCGCTGTCCACCAGCTCCTGTGCAAGAAAGTCCAGCAACGCAGGGTTCTGCGGAGGATTGTCGTCGCGGATGTCGTCGGCTTCATGGACGATGCCACGCCCCAATAGCCAGAACCAAATGCGGTTGACCATGCTGTTCGCAAACACCTTGCTGCCCACAAGCCAGTCGGTAAAGGCCAGCCGGGGATCGCCGTTGGACAAGAGTTCGACGGACTCGCCTCCAGGCAGCCGCAGCTCGACCGGTTTTTTTGTGTCGGGGTCCAGAAACTCTTTAGAAGGATCGAAGAAAACAATCTCCTCCTTCCACTCCGCAGTGCCCTTGTAACCCACTTTCCCGAAAAAGGCCGCCATGCCGAGCAACTGGTCCTTGCCCCACTTGTCGGTGCGCATGCCCATGAAGGTAAGCGCTACAACGCGGGCGATCTCAGCGGGCTCGCGGTTGGGCATGGCGCGGTAAAAATTGACGGGCGCCTCGCGGAAATTGCTGCCGCTGGAGGTCAGCAGCGCCCGCACAAAATCGTCGTACGGCATGTTGTTGAACAGCGCCGTACGCACCCAGCGATGGTACGCCTGAACGGCATTGGGCCAGAGCTTGCTGGGGAACTCAGCTTTGACGCGCAGCAAATCGCACCATTTAAGCGACCAATAGTCGGCAAATTCCGGACGGTCGAAAAGCTGCTCGATCAGCTCGCTGCGCTTATTGATGCTGTGGCTGCCCAAAAACTCCCGCGCCTCGCTCTGGGTCGGCAGCGTGCCAATCAGGTCGAAATAGACGCGGCGAAGGAATACTTCGTCGGTGCAGGGATCGGAGGTGGGTATTCCAAGCTCGTCGAGCTTGGCGGAAACCAAGCGGTCGATTTTTGCGCTGGCGCTGTTCGGAGCGGCCTGCACCAGACCGGCACCGGCCAAAACCGCAAGCAGGCCAAGCGCCACACTTCGGCCTGTTAAACGCACTGTTTTCTTCATCTTTCCCATCCTAGCGGCACCCCGGAGGCGCCACGTGTTGGAACCGTTATACGGCTCTACTCACTCAGAGAACGACCTGCCGGCATTGATATGGACAATCGGGAAAGGTTTTCCTTCGAAAAAAAAAGGGCGAATCTGTTTTCCAACGCCTGATATTTTCCAGGCGCTGGAAAACGGAAGCCGGATGAATGCTCCGGCTTACAATATGCCTTGAAGCGCATCCACAGCCTTGGCAATGGCATCCTTGGCATCCACTGCTTCTTTGGCGCTTTTAATGATTTTTTCGTAGTCGGTGATGGGCATTTGCACTGCAACGGCATTTCCGTTTCCATCGTAGAATATCTGTACATTATCGTTATCCATGACTTTCTCCTTATTTCATTATTTTAGTTTATTCAACAAATCGAGGTGGTTGCTCAGCCAATCCTCGCTTTTATTTTTCTTCTCTGGTTCGGCTTTCGGCACCGGCTCTACAACTGTTTCTTGTTTTTTCTCCACCGCAACGGCGGCTGGGGGCTCCTCTATCATGACGCGGCCTTCGGCATCGTCATCCATGGAGGAAAGTCCAGCCACATAACTCTCGGCATCGAATGAGGTAATGGGAAATTCTTCTTCTGCATCATGATCCGTTTCGGAAACCAGTTCCGGCAGGATGAAGGCATCGTCCTTATCAATTTCAAGCGGGAAAAACTCCTCTTCCTTGGCCGGTTTGACTTCGGAGGCCACGACGAGAGGCGCGTCAACTTCTTCCGCAGCTTCCGCGACCGCCACTAAGGGCAAAGCAACCGGGGAAGGAAGATCGTCGGACTCTCCGTCCTCACCCTCAGAGACAGCGTCTTGAGGCATCTCGATGACAAGCTTGCTGGCAACGGCCTCGACGGATTCCAGCTCTTCAACTTCCGCATGCTCATCCGCTTTGGCCATTTCAGCCTCATGGGCGCTCTGCCCAATTCCAAAGCGGTTGAGAACCATCCAGATCAAACCAACAACGACGCCCGCAAGCAGAAAAGGAAACACGAGAGCGTTCAGAATAACCGGCCCTTTTACCATGGAAATACGGCTGTTAAGAATGCCGTCGACCACAATCAGACCAAGAATAACAAACATAAAGGGAACTTGACCCTTACGGAAAAAGGCCAGCCGTACGCGGGCCGTGGCATTGCCGACCGCCAGCGCGCCAAATGCACCATAGGTTGCGCCGGCGCAAGTCACTTCGGCCACGCTGATTCCCGGCATGCCGCGCACGCCCTGAAAGGCCAGAAAACCGCCCGCCAAATAGGATAGCGCAACCACTAGGGGTTGCAGACCCAACAGACTGATGGCCCAAAGCAGTGACGCGACGTTAAGGGAAACAAAGGCGCCCCACACCAACACGTTCTCGACCGAGGGCATAACTCCCTTTTGCGTAGCCACCCATACGCCGGCATTAACCGCTATAAACAGCGCGGCAGCGACGAACAGCATGGCCAGATTTGTTTTTTCTTTTTTATTCATGTACTTCTCCCGTTACTACTAAGCAGTCATTCCCACTTCATCAAAAGCCTGGATGAGGACGTCGAGCATGATCTTGTTCAGATCATCCACCTGTGCACTAATCAGATTGCGCCGCCCGGAAAGCAGACGCGGAACCTCGCAGAAATTGAGGGATTTGAGCCGCTCGGAGCAGCGCGGATCGAGCGAAATCCGCAGGTGCCTTTCGAAAATGTCTACAAAGGCAAACTCTTCCCATTCGTCATAGTTCCAGAGACTGCATACTCCGTCTTTCATCGTAACGCGCACCGTACCGCCACACGCTTCGTTCAAACAGGTGTAGTATTGTTTAAGCACATTAAACAGCCGGCTGGAATCGTCCTGCTTGTTGAAAAACGCGGCAATCTCCTTCTTGATCGGAGGAATGCTGATGTCGGCCGATTCGGAGCGGGACGCAGGTTTAGGTGCAGGACTTTTCATAGCTTTTTTTTTCGCCAAGCTCTGTTCTTGTACCGGAGCCGGTGCGTTCTGGGGCATTTCTGCGGCAAATTCGACAGAAACCTTTTCAGGAGCCGGAGCATCCTGTCGCAGCGGCGCCTCTTCCGCCACCGGGGCGGTCTTCAGCGCCGGCGCGGCGGCGCCGAGGAAGGACCGCAGCCCAGCCACGACGGAAGCCTTGACTTCACGTATGCGGTTCCCCTCCTGCGCATGCTCCATCAGCTTCTCATACTCGCCGTAGGGCAGCTGCATCAATCCATCTTCCTTTGAAAACAAATAATTTTTCATGGCTCTCGTCATTCCCTCATCTAAATTCGTTAAATTAAAATCGATGGCTCCATACAAGCACCCTCCGTGCCACTAATTGGGCTAAGTTAAATTTTTGCGGCGTTTTATTTCGAATGCCCCCGGCCGGGAATGTAGGCACGGTAAATGCTTTATTACTCACGTTGGTTAATTGCAAACGGGAGTATACAATTATGGAACTGAAGGGAAAAATCATAGCGGGTCTGATGGCGCTAAGCGTCGCAACCCTCAGTGTCAGCGCGCAAAACATTAATGTTTGGCGGGGCGATGAAACGGGGGCAGACTGGAACGACAAGTTCAAATGGAAGCTTAAGCACACGCCTGAAGGCGATGAATCGGTTCACTTTCGAGAAGAAAACAGTCTGGTTGCCATCAACCGCACCATCCAGCTCAACAACGGGATCCAACTCTATGGCCGGGAACTGACGCTCGGAGGGAACGGCAACATCAACCTCTTGAACCCGGTTCCCCACCAGCAAACCGTAAATATTCCCGCGGCCGCCGCGGGCCTGGCCAATATGACGCTTAACGACAACCTTTCGCTCAATGGACGAATCGCCCTTTCCGCCAAAGCCTTCGGCACATCCCAAAGCAAAGGCTCCATTACGCTGCGGAACCGTTCCAATGTGTCCGGCGCGCTGTCCGTAGGAAATGCGGGAAGCGGCACCGGACAGGTTTATGTGCGCGACCAAGCCACCTACCGCATCACCGAACTCGAGCTTAACACCAAAGCCAGCGACGGCGGCGCAGCCGAAATCCATATCCTCGGGGGCACAGTCCGATTGGAAACCGCAGAAGACCCCTTCAGCATGTTCCTGGAAGACTCCAGCCGCAAAGTGGTGATCGGCGACATGGGCACGCTTCGCGTTGAATCTAAAATTGAGGCGGAAACCAAGAAAAAGCTGATCATTAACATGATCCGGAAAAAACGATTGGTCGCCGCTCTGGGATGCCGGCTCAAAAGTCCCGTCATCAACAACAAGATGCTGATCATCCAAGCGGAAGATCAGCGGAACGAGTCGAAAACACAAACGGTCGAGCAACTCATTGCCGCTATCCAAAAAATGCCGGTGCAGGCGGCGCCCGCCTATCTCGACGACGCGCCTCGGGCAGCATCGGCACTGGTGGCGGCAACAGATGACGGGCAGTCTTCCAGCGCCGAAGATAGCGCGCCAGGCATGCATCTAAGCGGCTACATCGTATTCTGCGGCACATGCCTTCTCGCCTTGCGCCGCGCCTCCAAAGAAGAAAACGGCTAGCCTCCGGAAGGGGATGGGAGCGACCGTTTCCTTCCCCAGGAAAAATACGATCCAAGCCATGCATCCCATCTCAAAGAAACATCTGATCATTCTAGCGGCGCTCAGCGCGGCGACCTGCCTTGCGCAACCCCCGACCGATCCGCCTGAAGATCGGCCGCCGCACAACCGCATGCCCCACCCTCCCACGACCCGCCCGCCGGGAATCCAGAACCCGGCAACCCCCAAACCTCCGCCCTTGGCCCCGCCCAAACAGACCGCCAGGCCCGCACCGCAACCGGTGGTTGCCGCAACGCCAAAAAGCCCGGTCAAAACCATCGAAGCGGCCGAATCCCCAGCCCCCCGGCTTTCGGGGTATATCGTCTTTTTTGGCACCGTCCTCCTGTTCTTCAGACGGGCCGATACCGCCGAATAGCAAGGTCTGATCTTAGAGGAAACCCCCTGCCCTTCACCGGGAACCATTTCCGCTGCTTGCTTGGCATGCAAGATGCTCCCTTTCGCGTGACTGTTACGCGTTCGTTAATTGAGGAAAAAACATGAAGCTCCACAACCGCTTTTCAAAAATTGAATCAACCGCAACAGCGCTGGCAGGAATGCTGCTGGTCCCGTCTGGCGTGCAAGCCCAGGGAGGAAACGAGCTGGCCAGCCTCCTTCCGTTTGAATTAAGCATCGCCAGCTACTTAATCATTGGCGGCCTGCTGGTGCTTTCCATGATCATGTTTTTCAGCTTTCAGCGGCGCTTCAATGTCGCGAGCCGGCAACTCAAGGACATCACCAACGAACTCGACGGCACCCGGACCCGCCTCGTGGAAACCGGTCACGATTTAACGCAGACCCGCGGCGAACTCAAGCATACCGCCGAACGCTATCAAGGCATTCTTTTCGACGCCAAAGTCGGCATGTTCCAAATGGACGCCGCCGGCAAGTGCACCTACATCAACGCCGCCCTTCAGGAAATGTCGGGGCTTTATCCAAAAAAGGCGATTAAAGAAGGCCTGCACAGCGCCATCCACCCCGAAGACCGCGAAGCGTTCAAGTCTGCGTGGGGACAATTCACCAACAGCCAAGAGCCGCTCAAATTCGCCTTCCGCTTCAAGCCGGCAAAAAAGCCGGAAGTGCATGTGGTCTGCCAGGCCACCAAAGTGTTCAACGAAAAAATGGATGTTGAAAGCTGCATCGGCTGGATTTACGACGTAACCGAACAGCACGAAGAAAAGCTGAGCCTCAAAGCCAATGCCGCGCGCTATGCGCGTTTCGTGGAAGAAACGATCGAAGGCTACTACCAACTTACCCCGGCAACCCCGATCCCCCTCTCCACATCGCCGGAAAAGATGACCCAAGCCATCATGAGCGAAATGACGGTCGCTTCCTGCAACAACACGTTTTCCGGCATGTATGGCACCAAGCCCACCGAACTCGAAGGCAAGAGCATCAGCGAACTGCAGGACGGATGCGGACCGTTCAGGAATTATGAAAGCATTGCCACCTTCGTTGCGGAAGGTTTCAAAGCTGTTGATCTGGAATCCGTACGGCAGGACGCCAGCGGCAGCCGCATTAACCTGCTCAACAATGTGATTGGACTGATTGAAGACAACAAGCTGGTCGGCATTTGGGGATCGCAGCGCAACATCAGTCAGCAAAAACGCGAAAAGGCAGAACTGGGCAGCCAAGTGCAGTTCATGCACCGTATTCTAAGCGCACTGCCGGCCGACGTCCATGTAAAGGACACGCGTTGCCGCTACCTCTACGCCAGCAAACGCCTCGCCGAGCGCACGGGAATCCCCCAGGAAGAGTGGGTGGGAAAAACCATTTTCGAAATCATGCCCGCCACCCCGCGCGAACACGACCAGCAAGCCATCAACACCATGAAGTCCAGCAAGCTCCACCGGATCGAGCGCCCCTACGAAACCCGGAACAAATCCGGTTGGATGGAAACCATCCAGATCCCGCTCGTTTCCGACGAAGGACTCGTCGAAGGCGTGGTCGGCCTGTCCCTCGAAATCACAGACCGAAAGCAGAAGGAAGAGGAAGCCCGGCACTACCGCGGCGAACTGGAAAGCCAGATCAAAAACACCGCCAACCAGCTGCGCAAATCGCAAGGCGAGCACAGCAAGACCGCTTCTTCCCTTTCCAGCGCCATACAGAAACTTAAGATCCTCGAGGCTGAAAAGATCAACCGAGAGCATGAATACAAGGAACACCTCGCCGATCGAAAACGCATCGAAGAGACCCTGCGCCGCGGCGAAGAGGCCCTTCAGGCCCGCCAGCGCCAGCTTGAAGAACAACTCTCCAAGCGGCTCGAGAAGCTCAACGCCGAAACCGACAAGCGCAAGAAGTGGGAAGAGCTCCTTTCCATCAAAGAGAAAGAGCTGCGTAAACTTGACGAGCATTCAAAAAACCTGAAAAAGCAGTTCGACGAAGCCACCGCCCTGCACCAGCAGGCCGAAGCCAACCTCAAGCTCAACCGCTCCGCACTGGACAAATACCGCATAGAGCTCGAAGAACTTACCGCCGAACGCAATCAACAGCTCGATGCGGTCAAGAGCCAGCACGAACAGCAGTTCAACACCGAGCATCAAGGGCGCGATAAAGCGGAAAAACAGCTCCAGAAGGTCGATGACCTACTGCATAAAACCCAAGAGCAGCTCAAGCAGTTGACCGAAAAGCATTCCGACGAACTCCAAAAAGAGGTGGCCGAACGCAAAGCCACGGCGGAAAAGCTCATCCAAAACATGGAAGAACTCGACGAACTTAAGCAGCAGTTCAGCCTGCGCATCGAGCAGGAAACCAAAGCGATGAAGCAGCAGCTAGCCCAAAAGCAAATTCGCGAGAAGGCTCTCCGCCAGCGCGAAAAAGATTTGGAAGACCGCATCAAGGAACTGGAAAACTCACTCCATCTCAAAGCCAAAGAGCATGCCGATCAAATTCAGGCGAGGGAAGGCTCAGAAGTGCAGCGCCAGCAAGCCGAGCAAAAGCTAGAACTCATGAGCAAGCGCCAGACGCAGCTCATTGAGCGCGAAACCCAGAAGCTGAACCTCAATGTTGCGGAAATCCGGCTCGACGAAATCAAGCTGCGTAAGCGGGTGAGCGATTTGATGCAGGAAAAGGAAATGCTCGAAGACTACCTCAAGGCGCGCAACGACGAATTGGAAGCGGCCCACGAGGCGCACCGCGAAGCTTCCGCCGCACTGGCGGAAACCCAGGGCAAGCTTAAAGAGCTGGCCGAGGGCCAAAGCCAGATGGTGGCCTCCGAAACGCAGGAACTCCAGCGCCAGCTCGAAGAGCAGCGGCAGATCGGCGAACAATTGCATCAGGAAACGGAAAGCCTGAAGCAGGAGCAAGGCGCAGCCAATGAACAGTTGAAAACGCGCGCAGCCGAACTCTCGCGAATGGCTGCCGAATACAAAAAACTGGCCGAAGCCTATAAATCCGGCCAAGCCAAAATCCAGCAGATGGCCGATAACCAAGCCCAGCTCTTAGCCGACGAAACCAGCGAACTTCAAAACAAGATGGCCCTCCTCCAGCAATCGGAAAACAGCCTGTGCGAACAGGAAAAGAAACAGGAGGAGCGCATCGCCAAGCTCGAAGAACAGATCGCGTCCGCTACGGAAAGCCTCCGGGCCGAAGAGCAGAAGCACAAGCAGGGCGAGCAGGAACTCGCTGAGCTTCAGATCGCCTTCGAAGCGAGCCAGGAAAATGCTGAGAGCTTCGTTGAACAGCAGACCGATGAGCTCCGGAAGCAGAACGAACAATATCAGAAAAATGAAACCGCATTGCAGCAGAGCGTGACCGCCCTACAGGAGACCATCGAGCAGCGTGAACGCGAACTAACCGAAACCTTCCAACAGCGCGAAACAGCCGAAGAGCAGATGCAGCAGGCGGAAAACCTCCTCAACAAGCTCAAGCTCGAACAGCAGGCCGAACTGCGCAAGGCACTGGCCGAAGCCGAAGCCATCAGCCGCATGAACGGCGAGCTAGTGGACGAGCTGAACCGGACCATACAGGAAACGCTCGATCCAGCGATTAAGTCCAGCCTCGTTATCGAACAGGCCGAAAACCTGTCGCCCCAGCAAAAGGCTGAGATTACAGGCATTAACTTCCGCTGTCGCAACCTGATCGACATGATGAACTACCGCAGCGAGTTGACTCACCTCGTTGACGGCAGCGGCGAAGTGAATGCCGACGAATGCGACTTGCACGAACTCATCAAGAACATTGACCAGCAGTTCACCCACCGCGCCGAAACCAAGAAGCTATTCTTCGCCGTCAGTTTTGCGCAGTACCAGGCCGCCCACAACGTACCGAAGCTGGTTAAAACCGATGAACAGAAGGTGCGCAAGATCCTCTCCATCCTGCTTGGCTATGCCTTGGACCACACCGAAAAAGGACGGTTGGGCCTCCATGCCGCCCGCAAATCCAGCGAAGGAGACGGCACCCGCATTCTCTTTGAAATGGTCTACACCGGAACCAACCGCCACGATCCGCTGCTGTCCAAGCTCTTCGGCACTCCGGACGAACCGGCGGTCGAAGGTGCGGTCGACAACAAATTCGGGCTCACCTTGGCCCGTCGCTATGCGACCTTGCTCGACGCCGAAATAAACCTGGAATACCGCGATGCCGGCGTTACCGCCCTGGCCGTGGAGTTCCCGTTCAAAAAAGCGGCATCGGAAATCACCATGCCGGAAAAACAGAAGGAAGCCGGCGCGGCCTAAGCCCCAACCCTTGACAGAGCGCAACCGCCCTCCTACCTTGAGGGCATGAAAAACTCCATTGTCGCCACGTTGCTGTGCCTGTCCGCCCTGTCCGGACAAGCAAAAACTTTTCCCGAAACCTGGGCCTATCTCATGAAAGGCGAGGAAAAACTTTTCCCCGCCGCATCAACAATCACCGACGTTGCCTGCTTCAGCGCTGCGGTCGATAGCGACGGCCGCCTTTCCGGCGGGCACTTGGCGCCTCCCGCCCTGCCCGGCGCCAATGCAGGAACCCGCTACCACCTCGTCGTCACCATCCCGTGGAGCACCACGCTCGCACACATCTACCTCAACCCCCAACTGCCCTTCCGCAGCCGCATCATTGCCGACATCGTCGAACGCTCAAAGCCCTTCGCCGGACTGCAGATCGATATTGAGAGCGTCAGCGCCAAAGACGGCACCGCCTATCTCAACTTTCTCGCCGCCGTAAAAAAAGCGCTGCCCAAGGATAAAATATTCAGCGTCGCCGTCATGGCCCGCTGGGCGGCGCACAAACAAACCAACCCCGACGATGCCTTCGACTATCCCTTCATCAGCATGATTGCCGACCGTGTGGTAGTGATGGCCTACGACGAGCACTACCGCTCCGGCGCCGCCGGCCCCGTCGCCTCCCTGCCCTGGTGCAAAAAGATCTACGACTACGCCCTGCAAACCATTGATCCGAACAAGCTGGTCATGGGCGTCCCGCTTTACGGACGGGGCTGGCAAACCCCCTCCCTCGCCAAGGCCTATAAAAATTCAGAGGTGGCCAACGAACTGCGGGAAAAAAGGATCCAGCCTTCCAACGACCGGGAAAACGGCGGTTTCTACAGTTTTCAGGAAACCGTCACCGTCGATGTTCACTTTGAAACCCTCCAGTCCTTGGAGGCCAAACTGAATCTGTACGTTCAGCGCCCCATCCGTGGCGTCGCCTTCTGGCGCGTCGGCCAGGAACCCGCCGGTTTGTGGGGAAACATGCGATAGAATCGAGTAGGACAAAGCTGAGTGATTAAGCTCAGCCTTGTTCCTCTCACAGAACCGTGCGTACGAACCTCGTACACGGCTCCTGTCTACTTTTATCCCCGATTCAACGGGGAAAGCGTTCCGGTCTCTACTTGATCGGCTGGGTATAGCCCGATCTCGTTGAACCAGCGGTTGGGCATCGCCATATCGGGCTTCGCGCTATTTTGCACGCTGACCCACCGCGCCTGCCGAATCAGGTTTACAACCGTTATGTACCGTTCACTTCCTATCGCTTCCTTCAGACCCCGCCGTTACCAGCAACGCCCTTGCGATTCGAATTCACTTCCCCTCGGACGGGGTGTTATCGCCTTCTTTCAGGCGACTGGGTTTGCCGGCTTTGCCGGGCAAACAAAAAGCCCCCGTCTTTCGACGAGGGCTTCATGCATTCTAGATGCTTGGCCTTGCTGGACTACAACGAGGCGAGCACGGCGTTGAAGGTTTCGCTGGGGCGCATGGCCTTGAACGCGAGTTCTTCGTCGGGACGGTAGTAGCCGCCGATGTCCATCGCGACGCCTTGAACACGGAGCAGTTCATCAACGATTTTTTCTTCGTTGGCCGTCAGCGCCTCGGCCAGCGGGGCGAAGCGGGCTTTCAATTCGGCGTCGGCATCCTGCGCGGCAAGGGCTTCCGCCCAGTAAAACGCCAGATAGAAGTGGCTGCCGCGGTTGTCGAGCTCGTTAACCTTGCGGGACGGCGACTTATTCTCAGCAAGAAACTTGGTGTTGGCCACATCTAGCGCATCGGCCAAAACCTGGGCCTTCGCGTTTCCGAAGACTGAAGCGAGATGCTCGAGCGATACGCCCAATGCAAGGAACTCTCCGAGGGAATCCCAGCGCAGATGGTTTTCCTTTTTGAACTGCTGCACGTGCTTGGGCGCGGAACCGCCGGCGCCGGTTTCGAAGAGGCCGCCGCCGTTCATGAGCGGAACGATGGAGAGCATCTTGGCGCTGGTGCCGAGTTCGAGGATCGGGAAAAGGTCGGTGAGGTAGTCGCGCAGCACGTTGCCGGTTACGGAAATGGTGTCCTCGCCAGCTTTGGCGCGGGCCAACGTGTAGCGGGTGGCCGCTTCGGGCGCCATGATTTGGATGTCCAGGCCTTCGGTATCGTGATCCTTAAGATAGAGGTTCACCTTTTCAATCAGCTGCGCGTCGTGCGCACGGTTGGCATCGAGCCAGAAGACGGCCGGCAAGCCGGTCGCGCGGGCGCGGGTCACGGCAAGCTTCACCCAGTCGCGGATCGGCGCGTCTTTGGCTTGGCAGGCGCGCCAGATGTCGCCGGCCTGCACTTGGTGTTCAAAGAGCACGGCACCGGATGCATCGACCACGCGGACGGTGCCGTCGGCTGGAACTTCGAAGGTCTTGTCGTGGGATCCGTATTCTTCGGCCTTCTGGGCCATAAGACCGACGTTGGGCACGGTGCCCATGGTGCGCGGATCAAAGGCGCCGTTCTTTCTGCAAAAGTCGACTGTCTCTTGGTACACGCCGGCGTAGCAGCGGTCGGGAATGACAAAGTTGGTATCCTGCAGCTGGCCGGCCTTGTTCCACATTTGGCCGGACGTGCGGATGGCCGCGGGCATGGAGGCATCGATGATGATGTCGCTCGGGACGTGCAGATTGGTAATGCCCTTGTCGGAATCCACCATCGCCATATCCGGGCTGTCGGCATAGACCGCAGCAATGTCGGCTTCGATCTCCGCCTGCTTTTCAGCGGGGAGGGTTTTAATCTTCGCGCAAAGATCGCCGAAGCCGTTCTTCACATCGACGCCGAGGAACTTGATCGTGTCGGCGTGCTTTTGAAAGACGTCTTTAAAAAACACCGTCACAGCGTGCCCGAAGATGATCGGGTCGGAAACTTTCATCATCGTTGCCTTCATGTGGAGCGAGAAAAGCACGCCGTCCGCCTTGGAGGCGGCGATCTGTTCCGCGAGGAATTCATTGAGGGCGGCGACGCTCATAAAAGTGCCGTCGAGCACTTCGCCGGCCAGCAGCGCGAGGCCGTCTTTCAGGACCGTCACGCTGCCATCGGCGGCAGCAAGTTCAATCTTCGCCACCGTCGCTTCCGGGATCGTTACGGACTTTTCATTTCCGAAAAAATC
Organism: Pontiella sulfatireligans; assembly: GCF_900890705.1. GTDB lineage: Bacteria > Verrucomicrobiota > Kiritimatiellia > Kiritimatiellales > Pontiellaceae > Pontiella > Pontiella sulfatireligans. Next base: position 419,520 of record NZ_CAAHFH010000002.1, read on the forward strand.
GTTGGCCGTCATGCAGGTTACAACCGACTTGGAGTCTGCGCTCCAGACCCCCATCGGATGCGGATGGGTCTGGGCATACTTCTTAACCGCAACGGCGGCGCGACGGTCGGAGTTGCCCTCGCGGAGCACGGGATTGACCGCACTGCCTTTGATCTTGTCGTAGCGCGCCTTGGCGGACTGCTCGGCTTCCGTCGCTGCAACTTCGGGATAATCCGGCAATGCGAAACCTTTGGACTGCAGCTCTTTGATCGCCGCATTCATCTGCGGCACCGAAGCGCTGATGTTCGGCAGCTTGATTATGTTGGCATCCGGCGCCTTGGCGAGCTCGCCCAGTTCGGCCAGCGCATCGGAGACGCGCTGCTCTTCGGTCAAGGCATCGGGGAAGCTGGCGAGGATGCGTCCGGCAAGGGAGATGTCGCGCGGTTCAACCGCCACTCCGGCGGCTTTGGTAAAAGCCGCAATGATCGGAAGGAGTGAATGCGTGGCGAGGGCCGGCGCTTCGTCGGTGATGGTGTAGATTATTTTCGCTTTGTTGCTCATAGGATTTTACCTTTCAAAAGCAACGCTCACCGTTGCCGTCTTGTTCAAAAATGGGGGTTAGGAAATCGCTTTTCAGGATGTGAATCAACTCCAAACTCGATAAACCGCCCCTTCCGGAAGGTTCTGTCCGCCCACGTTTTCCTATCAGGCGGCAAAAAAATCAGCGGGCCTAGAGCTTTTCTAAGGCGTGGATATGGGATAGCTTTCCTCATCCGATCATCGCGGAGGACGACGCCTTGTTGATTCGGATGCCGGACAGGCTGATCTGAGCAAAGGCAGAAAAAATGAAAACACCACTAAAACTAGGACTGGCGGCAATCACCATGGGTATTCTTGCAAATCTTCTTTTTGGCGGAGGCGCAGACAAAGACGCCGATGTTCCTGCATTAATTAAAAGCGGCGCACTGGTGATCGACACCCGCACCGCGGGCGAGTTTGCCGGCGGGCATATCGACGGCGCGCTGAACATTCCCTACGACATCATTGCAGGAGCTATCGGCCAGCAAAAAACCGACAAGTCCAAAGCAATCATTGTCTACTGCCACAGCGGCGCACGTTCGGCATCGGCCAAACGGACGTTGAACAAAGCGGGCTATACCAACGTGGTGAACGCCGGAAGCCTGCACCGCATGCGCAAGCTGCTCGCCAAGTAGACCGCCCCTATTTAAGCGTGAGGTAGCGCGCAATATCCTCAAGGCGGATGAAGCCGACGGGATGGCGGTGGGCATCGACGATGACCGCACAGTGGCGCGGATGGCGGCGCAAGCGGTAAAAGGCCGACTTTAAGTTGCGGCTATCCTGCACGCTGAGCACATCCTCGGCATAGGGCTTCAGTCGCTCCCCGTCTTCGAGCTTGCGGTTGACCACGGCAAACATTGAGATGATCCCAACCACGGCATGCTTGTGCATCAACATGGCATAGGGTTCGCCGCGTTGCGCCGCCAGCCGCTTGAAATCGGCCACCGTTGCGGTATCGGGCAGCCGCGGCACTTTCTGGAACGGCGTCATGAGCACGCGCACCGAAACCCGGTGCATCGAGGTAACGTTGTCCATCATCCGGTTCTGGAACGAGGAAATGACCCCGTCCTTTTCGCCGGTTGAAAAATATTCTCTGAGCGCATCGGGGGAAAGCCGGTGAAGCTCGCGGCCGGGATCATCCATGCCGTGGGTCAGCAAGCGGAACAGCTGCGTGAGCGGCCACGTAACGGGGTAGAAGAACCAGACCACTAGGCGCAGCAGCCCGGCCAAGCGGTACATGAGCGAGTCGGCCTTTTTACGGAACAGATTTTTCGGGCCGACTTCCGCGAAGAGGAACAGCGGGAACATCAGCGTCAGCGTAGCGGCGGCCTCGGCGCTCCATGGGATGAAGCCGAACAGCATGCGCCCCGCTTCGAGCCCGCCGGCCAAGTAGAGATCGGTGACCTCTTTGGAGAGCAGGAAGCAGGCGATGTTGTTGCCGATGAGCACCGTGAAAATAAAGATATGGGAGTTGCGCATCAACTTCGAGAGCACCAATGCAGAGGGCCGGCGCTCGCGCTCGCGATGACGCAAGCGGATGCGGTTGATCATATAACTCCCCGTCTCCACCCCGGAAAACAGGGCCGAGAACAGAAACCCGGCCAAAATGGCGAGGATCGTCCAAACCATCATGATTCGCCCCCCCCGCCGTTGGACTCCAACTCCAGCAGCACCGACTCGATCCGATTCGAACGCACTTGCTCGACGGTAAACCGCAAATTGCCCACATGCGCCACATCGCCCGGAACCGGCATCCGCTTGAGCAGCGAAACCACCAGCCCGCTCAACGTGTCCAGCGCAAGGTCGCGCATCATTTCGTCGGGAAGGAAGCCAACGAACAGGCTGCGCCACTCACGAACCCCGAGACTGCCCAGCAGGCGGTAGGTCGTTTCCGAGAGTTGCTCAAACTCAGGGGCATCCATAACATCGAACTCGCCCACCACCTCTTCTAACAAATCTTCGAGGCAAACGGTACCGGCAAGGCCGCCATACTCGTCGACCACACAAACCATTCGCAAACCTTCGGCAAGAAACTGGCGAAGCATTTCATCGGCCCGCATCGCCTCCGGCACAAACTGGACCGGATTCGCAAAATCAGATAGCGGACGGTCTGGATCACTATCCACAAACAGGTCGCGCACCTCTACGAAGCCAACAATATTGTCCTCATCTTCTTCATAGATGGGAATGAGTTCAATTTCCCGCTCGGCCGCTTCGGCCAATGCTTCGCCGGCGAGCGCATCCGCCCGGCGGAACAGCTGCTTAACGCGGGGAACCATCAGCTCCCGCACACGAATTTCGGGCAGATTGACGATATCCTCGACAATCGCCTTTTCCTGCCTCCCGAAGGAGGGGTCATGCTGGGTGACTTCGACCAGCGTCTTGAACTCGGCGGCATCAAGCCGGTTGTCGTGCTGCTCCGGCGGCTCCATGTGACGGGTGACATGTTCCAATGCCACGCGCACCGGCCCCATGAAGCGGAACCAACTGCGCAACGGAAGCGAGTTCAGGCGCACGACGCGTTCGGGAAAAGAAATGCCGATCGCCTTCGGCAGGATTTCCCCCACGAGAATCACGAGAAGCAGCACGGCGAACCCAACAACAGCCTGCCACCAATCTCCATATTGCTTGGCAATGTTTAAGGCAAGCACCGCGCTCATGGAGAAAAAGAGAATGTTCACCACCAGATTGCCGAACAGGATCGCAATCAATAGCCCCGAAGGATTCGCTGACAGCAAAGCCAGCAGCTTTTCAACATGGCGCCCATCGTGGCGTAGTTTTTTCACTTGCTCGCGGGTCAGCGAAAACAAAGCCGTCTCCGTGCCCGAAAAAAAAGCCGAGCAGCACAGCAGCAACGCCATCCCTGCTAGAGCTAAAAAATTATTTGAAAGAATCTCCAATCCCCGAACCTTTTAATTGAGTGCTGATTAAAGGGCTTGAAGGAAAAAAAGGGAAGCCCGCTAGCAAGTTTTTACCCTCATCCCCCCTCGAGCAAGTAACATCTAACTCCCACGATCGTGGGAGTTAGATGTTACCCTCGAACGTCTGGATGTTGCTTTTTCCCCTTCGCCAACCACTTTCCGCTTTCATGTTTCCAACGTTTGGATAAGGTGTATGTCATGAAGAAGTTTTCGATAAAAACCGGTGCCCGCACCGATTTTGTAAACATTGACCAGCAAGTGGCTTCCATTGTGCAAAATAACGGTTTTGCTGACGGCGTAGTGACGGTATTCATCCCCCACACGACGGCAGGCGTGACGATTAACGAGAACGCCGACCCGGATGTGACTTCAGACATGGAACTGGTGCTCGACCGAATTGTTCCATGGAACGGCGGCTACCGCCACTCCGAAGGCAATACGGCTGCGCACGTTAAGGCCAGCATGATGGGTTCGTCCGTTCAGGTGATTGTTTCCGGCGGACAACTGCAGCTGGGCACATGGCAAAGCCTCTATTTTTGCGAATTTGACGGACCGCGGACCCGACAGGTCTGGGTTAAAGGGATTTCAGAAGCATGAAAAACAAAAAGACAGCAGTGGTGATCGGAAGCATTTGCCTGGTGCTGGCCATGTTTGCCGGTTGCGGCGAACGGTCCGGCGAAAAAGAATATTCCAAGGCGATGTCCGCGTGGGAAAAGGGCGATTTGGTCCGCGCGCGGACCTTGCTGGAAAAATCCATCCGCAAATCGTCCGGCAACGAAAAGAAGTCGGCGGCCTGGAACCAATTGGGTCTCATTCTATGGGAGCTCCAAGAAGACGGCGCCGCCGCGGAAGCCTTCAGCAAGTCGTGCTCGCTCTCCGAGGAACTGACCGGCGCCAATCTAAACCTCGGCATTGCGCTGTTTCATGAAGGACGCCTTGCCGAAGCGGAAATGGCACTGAACAACGTGGCGGGCGAAAACCCGCAAAACCAGACGGCCCTCACCATCCTTGGACTCATTGAAATGCAGAAGAGCAACTGGGCAGGCGCCGTGCAGACAACGGCCAAATCCGCATCGATTAATCCGCGCACGCCAGCCGCTCAAAATGCACTCGCACTCTCTGAACTGCATGCCGGCCGAAACAGCGATGCCGCCATCAATCGGCTTAAGCAAATTCTCGCAACACATCCCAACTATGCCCCCGCTGCATACAACCTTGGCGCCATCTACGAACAGTGGCTGAGCAACAAAAGCGCGGCGATGGGATGGTACAAGGACTACCTCCAAAGGACGGCCACGGACGGCAGCCACGTCGAAGCAGCCAAACAAGCGATTGCGCGCCTCGGCGGAAGGGCGGCGCCGACGGCTGATCTGTCCAGAGCAGTACAATTTATGGGCGAAGGGGCCAAGTTGCACGCTGAGAAAAGATATGCTCAAGCGATTGAACAATACCAAAAGGCGGTTCAGGCCGACCCGAATGCCAAAAACGCTCAATACAACATGGGGCTGGCCTACTATTCTTTAGGCAAGTACACCGAAACCGCCCAGGCTTGCACCGCTGCCCTGAAACTGGATCCCAATTTTGCTGATGCACGCTACATGCTCTCGCTCTCCTACTTTCAGCTGAAGCAATGGGACCGCGCAAAGCAGGAAGCTGAAATCCTTAAAAGAACCGACCCTTCCCGAGCCGCGGATATGCTGAAGCATATTTCAAACGCCAGAAAATAGATCCGGCTATTTCGGAGGAAACTTCTTAAGAATCCGTGCCACGGACGAGTTGATGATTTCCGTGGCCTTTTCGGGGTTCGAGCCACTGTAGGTGTTGCGGTATCCGCTGCCCCGCCAAATGGTCTTTTGGGTCTGGGCATCGATAATGTCGATCGTCAGCGCCCCCTCCTCATAATCATAGATGGCGGTGTCGTATCCGATAGCGCTATAACGCCGCCCCCGCTGGCCATAGCCCATGCCGAACGCCATTGTGTTGCCGCCAATCCGGCGCGTCACATCCACGAAATAGGCCACCAAGACATCAGGATTGTCTTCGTCGAACACCAGCCCTTTGTCCGGCAGCGTCTGGTTAAGCGCCGCCCTTATGCGCGCGTCGGTCAAGTCGTTGTCCAACCGAGCGTCGCCGGTTTTCGGCTGTACGGCATGCAGCCAGGCATACGTTTTGAACGGGGAAAAATCCATTGATTCACTGTAGTCCGTTTTAACGTAAACGGAGGAGCATCCAGCAAAAGCCAGAGCGCACAGCATCGGCAGGAACAGCGTCTTTTTCATGAAACAAGCCTCCAAATGAGATGGTTTCAGTATAGGAAGGATCCGCGCATTGCCAAGATCAACCAAAGCGCTTCTTCACGTGGCCGATCATCATGCGGTCAATCAATCCCGCCGGCACAAAACGCGCCGCCCAATCGCCCAAATAGGCAGGAAGGGTCACCTTGTAGCGGATTTTCGGCCGGTTGGATTCCAAGGCCTGCAGAATCTTACGCGCCACTGCCTCTGGAGGCAGGCGAAACCGGTCTTCGCCCATCCCTCCGTTGCGCCGCTTTTCAAAATACTGTTTATACGCCGCTCCAAATTTCGAAGCGCCCGCATCCAGCTTTTCCTCGCCCTGTCCTGCGCAGTTGGTCGAAAAACGCGTACGGATCGGCCCGGGCTCAATCAGCGACACGCCGATTCCATCTGGCGAAAGCTCTACGCGCTGGGCGTCGCTGACCGCTTCGAGCGCAAACTTGGAGGCGGAATAGATGCCCATGAACGGCAGCGCCAACCGCCCCACCACCGAGCTAATATTCACAATGCGTCCGCAGCCCTGCTCGCGGAAAACGGGGATCAGAAGGTTGGTCAGCTCCTGCAAGCCAAAGAGATTCACTTCGAACTGATAGCGCATCGCGTCGCGCGTCAAATCCTGGATCGCGCCCGGCATGCCGAAACCCGCATTGTTCACCACCGCGCCCAGCTTGCCGTCGTTCTTGACCAGCACCCGCTCAACCGCAGTGGCGATCGATGTGCTGTCGGTTGCATCAAGTTTAATGGCATCGAAGCCCGCCAGCCGGAGCGCATCCAAATCCTCCAGCTTCCGCGCCGTCGGAAAAACCGTCCAACCCTTGGAGCGCAGCAGCTCCGCCGTCGCCAAACCGATGCCCGACGAGCATCCCGTCACCAGCACCGAGCGGTTTTCAACGCGTGGAGCTCTCATTCCGAAGGCTCCGATCCATAGCGCGCCACCTTTTCCCGAACAGCTTGCGCAACAAATTCATTCAGCGATTCTTCATAAATAGCCGCTTGGGTAGCCGCTTCCCGGTGCAGTTCAGGAGACACGCGCACATTGAACGACCCTTTGAACGACTTTTCAGGCTCCTTCCCGAGCTGCTCGCACGTCTGGAGATAATCGTCAACCGCCGCTTCAAAAGTCTGTTTCAGCTCAACAGGAGACGTTGCCTCGTAGTTTACCAGATCGTTGATATAAAGAATTTTCCCATAAAGGCAATCGTCATCAACGCTGCACTTCACCGAACCTAAATATCCTTTATACTGAAGCGGTTTCATTTGATTAATCCATCCTGTCTTAAAACTTCATATACCTGCCTTAAGGCATATTTATTCACTATATTAACCGGATGAGGCCGATGAAGGCTGATCACCCGTTTCCTCTCAGCGTGTGTAAACTTAAATCTAGATCCAGCCCCGCTCAATACATCAAAGCCACAGCCCGACAGCAGCTGGCATAGCTCGTCCCATGTAAAAGCAGCTGGGATTTTCTCAAACCGAGCAACCAGTTTTTCGTGCCTGCCCATTCAATACTCCTGACCCTCCACTCATGCAACTAATTTTTAGTTGCAGATTATTTATACAGCTCCGAGAGCTTGTGGAAGGTGTAGCCTTGGTTCCGCAAGGTTTCGTAGCTGTCGTTGATGGCCGCGGCGGTTTCTTTGCACCAGGCGTGGCCAATGACGATCGCATAGCCGTGCTCGCGGGCATGGGCCACCGACTTGCCCCACATGCGGCGGACATATTCCTGGTCGTGCTGGATATCGAGAAAAATGTCGCGTTCTTCGAAGTGGAGGCCGTGATGGTCCGCCACGCGTTCCACCATCGAGTTGTAGGCCGTCTTGCTGTCAAGAAACAACAGGTCGCTGGCTTTGCAGTAGCGAAGGATTTCATCGAGCAAAACCGGATTTTCCGTCACCCGCGACCCCATGTGGTTATTCATGCCCACTGCCCCCTGCACCGAAGCCAGGCTGCTGTCTAGAATGACCCGCACCTCAGCTGGAGGCGTTGTATTGTAGATTGCCCCTATGCCCGGATTCTTGGATGCGTCGCGCGCCTCCATCGGCTGGTGGAGGATGGTTTCCTTTTTAGGATCGCGAGCTAAAGCGCCACACACCTCGCGCGTCTGCTTTTGGTGTGGCAGCACGGCAATGGTCATGGGTACCGGGATGTCCAGAAAGTGCTGCACCTCGCTCAGCGCCAGCCCCGCATCGTCGATCACGATAAACAGCTGCTTCTGCCGAACCGCTTCCCTCTTCGGCTTTGGCTGCTGCACATGCCGGTGTTTAGGCGCCGGAGCCCGGCACCCGCAAAGGGATGCAATCAACAGAAATAAAAATGAATAGCGCATCATGGATCTTCCCGACGGGTTCTATACTGCAATGGCTCTTCAGCAACCATCCCTAGCTTGATCTCTTTGCTCCCCAATAAAACATCCAAGGGAATTCCCAAGCCTTCGTGCAGTCTCCGAACCATGGACAGGCTCAGCGAGCGTTTCCCCGCCAACACCTCAGATACCTTGCTCTTGCTTCCAATGTATGGAATGAGGTCCTTTTGTTTGAGCTCCTGCTGCTCCATGCGGAAACGAATGGCATCAAGGGGATTCAAGAACGGGACGGGATAGGCCTTGTCTTCGTACAGCTCGACGAGGGTTGAGAGCAGCTCGATTTCGTCCACCACTTCGGGCGACGGTTCAAGCTCCATCAACTGCTCAATGCGAGCCAATGCCTCATCATTTTCCTTTTCGGTTTTTATTACCCGTGCTTTCATCACACTGTTTCCGCATTGGTTTTGTCATACTCAGCATGGGTTCCAATAAATCGGATATAAACCGTGCCGGGCACATAGGCAATCTTCACCACCAGCCGGTACTTGTTTCCGCCAATATTGAAAACGACTCGGTTTCCCGGAAGAAAGTCCGCTGATCGATAGTGGTCTTTTATATCCTGAGGACTTTTCCACCGAGCCGACTTCGCTTCACGGTACCATCCCACCAAGGGAGCCTCGGAATTCGCATGTTTCCGCCAAAACTCGACCAATGTCTTCCTTTTGACCACATGCATAAAAGCAGACTCCGCAAGATGCGTCAACACAAGGTTCCCTTTTAGGGAACTCTAGCCGTTCAGATTAAGGCGGTAGTCCTGCCCGCCGCCGAATTCGAGAATGCGCTGAACGTGCTTGCCAAGAATATCAGCTTCAAGGTTCACCTTGGTACCAACCTTGAATTCCGACATGTCCGTTTCCTGAATCGTGTGCGGGATAATGTAGACGATGAAGCCGTTGTCGGTCAGTTCTGCAACCGTCAACGAAATGCCGTCGATGGCGATCGAGCCCTTGTAGACCATCAGCATCTGCATATCGCGCGAGGTTTCGACGGTGAATTTCCAGTCGCGCCCGACCTGGTCGACCTTCGCTACAATGCCGGTGTTGTCGACATGACCCGTTACAATATGGCCGCCCAGCGTATCGCCCAACGCCAGCGCCTGCTCCAGATTCACCAGATCGCCCGGCTTCTTTTCGCCGAGGTTGGTTTTGTCGAAGGTTTCGCCAAGCACATCGAACATCAGTTTCTCGTCCTCTATCGCCGCCACGGTCAGGCAGGTGCCGTTGACCGCAATGCTGTCGCCCAGACCAACGGTCTTGTCGAACGGCCGGTTCGGCACCATCGTGATGCGCCCCGCCGTGCCTTCCATCTTAATATCGGTAATGTTGCCCAAACGCTGAACAATGCCTGTAAACATATCTATTTCTCCTGTTTCGCTTTAATCAAAATATCGTTGCCGACCTGCTCCAACGATTGGAACTTCAAGTTTTTCACATCGGAAATCAACCCGCCGGTTTTTCCAAAGTTTGGAAGCCCGTCGGCGCCCATCAGCTTCGGCGCGATGAAAAAGGCAAACTCATCAACGAGCCCCACTTCAATAAGTCCCGCCGCCAATTGACCGCCCCCCTCACAGAGGACATGCATCACATCATGCTTTTCCGCCAGCTCTTTCAAAATCACGCTCAGCGAACCTTCGCGCACCAGCGTTTGCTCTGCGTCTTCATCCGTCAGCACTTTTGAGCCGGCCGGAATGTTTTTTCCAACGACAATCCGCCAAGGTTTCCGACCATTGGAAGGCCGGGGCAGCAGAGACGGATCATCAGCGCGCACGGTTCCCGCGCCCACCATAACGGCATCCGCCCGGAGGCGCATTTCTTGCACCCGCTCGCGCGCTTCGGCCCCCGTGATCCATTTGGAGTCGCCGTTGCGGTCGGCAATCTTGCCGTCGAGCGTCGATGCCAGCTTGAGCGTAACGTACGGCATTCCGGTGGTGATGAATTTTTCAAACGGGGCGATCAGTTCGCGTCCCTCGGCTTCGCAAACGCCAGAGACGACCTCAACGCCAGCTTCTTTTAAAATTTCCAGTCCCCGTCCAGCGTGTGCGGGATTTAGATCAACAACCGACACCACAACACGGCCGATGCCCTTTTCGAGAATGAGGTCGGTGCAAGGCGGCGTGCGCCCATGGGTCGAGCAGGGTTCGAGCGTAACATAGAGCGTGGCGTTTTTCAGCGAGGTGGCAATCGGCGGGAGCTTGCCCAGACAATCGCGCTCGGCGTGGTCTTCGCCGGCTTTATGGTGCCAGCCCTCTGCAACGATGTAGTCTTCGAGCACCAGCACGGCGCCCACCGGCGGATTCGGGCGGGTCATCCCCTCGCCCAGCTTCGCCAGCTCAATCGCCCGCATCATATGTTTTTCGTCAACAGTCATAACTTGTAAACACTAAGACTCATAGCCCACTAAGATGCCACAAATTAATTCTTCGTGTTCTTAGTGCCTTCGTGTTTATTCTTCATTCGCATCTCCGAATAGAGCATCCACAAATTCTTCGCGGCTGAAGGGGACAAGATCGTCCTCGCCTTCGCCGAGGCCGGTGAAAAGGATCGGCACGTTGAGTTCGGAGCGCACGGAAAAGAGAAAGCCTGCCTTGGAGGAGCCGTCAAGCTTGGTGACGACGATGCCGGTGAGCGGCACCACTTCGTTGAACTGCTTGGCCTGGATGATCGCGTTCTGTCCCAGAGAGGCGTCGAGCACCATCCAAACATCGTGAGGCGCGCCTTCGAGCCGTTTGTTCATGGCGCGGCACATTTTAGGCAGTTCGTCCATGAGCGGGGTCTTGGTGTGCATGCGTCCGGCCGTATCCACCAGCACAACATCGCAGTCTTTTGCAAGCGCCGCTTCCACTGCATTGAACGCCACGCCGGCGGCGTCGGAGCCCATCTCGCCGCCGACAAAGTCGCACCCGACTTTTTCGCTCCACAGCTTAAGCTGCGAGGAGCCAGCTGCGCGAAAGGTGTCGGAACCGCAAAGCATGGGTTTGAGCCCCTGCCCCTTGGCCTTCTTGGCCAGCTTGGCAGCAGTGGTCGTTTTGCCGGAACCGTTTACTCCGAGCAGCATGAGTACATAGGCGTTCTGGCCGGTCGGCCAGGCAAACTCCGGGCCTTCCCCCAGCGCGTCCAACAGCATGCCTCGCAGCAATTCCTTACGCGAAGCTTTGCGCGGAGCGGATTCCAGCTCATCGACGATATCCATCACCAACCGCGCGGACACATCGGAACGCAGAAGGATTTCTTCGAGCTCTTCAACGTTCAGCTCGCCGGCCTCGGTGGCCGACGGCGAAAAAGCCTGCTTAATGATGCTGCGGGTCTTGGAAAGCGCGCCAAGCCAGCCAGCCATTACTTGCCTCCCTTGGGCTTGTAGGTGGTGCGGGCCGGGCGGTCGATTTCTTTGCGGATGCGGTCGAGCACCCCATTCACGAAGCGGCCGGACTGAAAGCTGCTGAAGTCCTTGGCGAAATGGACGGCTTCGTTGATGGAAACCACCGGCGGGACGTCTTCACGGTAAAGCATTTCGAACAGGGCCACGCGCATAACGGTGCGGTCGACAGCGCCCATGCGGTCGGAATTCCAGCGGGTGGCATATTCCGAAAGCTTCGCATCCAGCTCTTCCTTGTGTTGCACCACGCCCTTGATGACTTCCTCGGCATACGTCTTTTCGCGGGCATTGGGCTCTTTTTCCTCCCAAAAATCCTTCAGTGCGATATCGATCGGCTCAGGATTGAAATCGAGCTGAAAAAGAAACTGCATGATCCATTCGCGCGTCTCGCGCCGGCCGTTGACTTTTTTCTTCTGCATTAAAGTTATCCAATTTGTTTGTAGACGCGGGCGGTTTCGATGGCGGCTTCAGCCGCATACCACCCACGGGTGTTTTCGCCGCCGAGGCAACGCGCCTCGGCCTGCGCCCAACTACGGACGCCGACGATTTCATTGATGACCGGAAGCTGATGCCGGCAGGCAATATCAAGGATGCTCTGCCCGGTGGTGTCGATGATCATCTGGGCATGCTGCGTTTCCCCTTCAACCACCACGCCGAGCACAATCAGAGCATTATAGTTTCCGCTAGCCGCCATTTTTTCGGCAACCACGGGGATTTCGTAAGCGCCCGGCACGCGGACCATATCGATGGTTTCGCGCTTGGCCCCATTTTTTTCCAAACATTGATAGGCGCTGCGCGCCAGCTCGTCGGTCAGCTCGTCGTTGAACCGCGCAACAATAATCCCGAACCGCATGCCCGAAGCATCAAGGTTGCCAACAACCTGATTGGCACCGATGCCTTCTATTCGTTCAATCGCTTTTGAAATCCCTTTTCCCATAACAAACTCCTTGCGTGACGAATGAGTCGTGACCGGAACATCACGCCTCACGTCTCACTAAATAATATGTCCCATCTTATCGCGCTTGGTCGACAGGTAAAAACCGTTATGCTCCGACGGTGGAAACACCAGCGGAACGCGTTCGGCGATTTCGATGCCGTATTTATCCAATCCAGAAATCTTCGCCGGATTATTCGTCAGCAAATTGACTTGGGTCATGCCCAAATTATGCAGAATCTGGGCGCCGACGCCGTAGTCGCGCAGGTCGGCGTTGAAGCCCAAGTGCTCGTTGGCCTCGACCGTGTCCATGCCTTTTTCCTGCAGCTCGTAGGCGTGCAGCTTCTTGGCCAGGCCAATGCCGCGGCCCTCCTGGCGCATATAGACGACGGCACCATAGCCATGCTGCTGAACCGCATGCATGGCAGCGTGCAGCTGGGCGCCGCAGTCGCACCGCATGGAATGAAACACGTCGCCGGTCAAACATTCGCTATGCACGCGCACCAACGGCGTCTTTCCTGAGTCTGCATCGCCGCACACCAGCGCAAGGTGATCCTTGTTATCGACGACAGAACTGTAGAGCTTCAAGCGGAACGGGCCGGCATCGGTCGGCATGTTTATTTCGCGCTCAAGATGGATAAGCGGCTCGTGGAGATAACGGTATTTAACGATTTCCGAAACCGCCGTCATTTTCAGGCCGTGCTTGTCGGCAAACTTGCGCAACTCGATGACGCGCATCATTTCGCCGTCGTCCTTCATGATTTCGCAGATGACGCCGGCGGGCTTCATGCCGCAGATCCGGGAAAAATCGACCGTGCCCTCAGTATGGCCGGCACGCTCCAACACGCCGCCCGGAACCGCCTTGAGCGGAAATAAATGGCCGGGCTTGATGAAGTCAGCCGCCTGACTCGTCTCAGAAATCAATGCCGCAACGGTATTGGAGCGGTCGGCGGCGCTAATGCCGGTGGTGGTTCCCTCGCGGACATCCACCGAATCCATAAACGCCGTATGGTATTTATCGGACGAATGCGCCGGAACCATGTGCGACAAGCCCAGCCGTGAGAGCTGGTCATCCTCCATCGGCACGCAGACTAAGCCACGGGCGTGGGTAATCATGAAGTTGATCACTTCCGGCGTGGTCTTTTCCGCGGCGCAAATCAAGTCGCCTTCATTTTCACGGTTTTCATCATCAGTCATTACGATGATTCCGCCGTTTTGGAATGCCTCTATCACATCCTCGATCGGATCGAATATACTGTCGCTCATATTTATACCTTCCAGCTAAAAAGCCCTAAAGGGCGTACGCCTTCAGGGCTTTTTGGGAAATGCACAACGCTGCGCGAATCCATCTTCTCTCATCCAGACTTTACTGTCGGTTGCAGAATTTCACTGCATCCTATTGCTCCAAACATTGGAGCAACTCGCGGACTGTCACCGCCGGTCGGGAATTTCACCCTGCCCTGAAGATCGAGAGAATATGCTTCAAGTTCACGGGGCGCGCAAGTGAAATTGTGTGTCAATGATGCGCCTTTCACGTTTGGTGCATCCGTCTTTTAACCTTCAGTAGGGTTTGTCATCCCATATTGCTTTTGGCATGGTTCGAATTGTTTTTGCAGCTTCGATTTAGGGGAAACATGGCGAAAAAAAAATATTCATCCGAACTATGCGCAGCATTGGCCGCCGCCGCGGGCGATCCGCTGCTGAAAATCGTCCACCGCCCTGTCCGCTATGAAAACGGAACCGTGCTGCCGATCGACATCACCGGAGTGCTTCCGGCCATTGAAGGCCGAGCCGAGCTAACAGTCGATAAATTCCTCGGAGGCGGCTTCGCCGGGCAGGTCTACCGCTGCAAGCTCACCGGGCTCGATCTTCCTGAAGACATTCCGGGTCTGGAGCGCGGCAAGCTTTACGCCGTTAAGATTGTCATTCCCCCGAGCGCCTTTTCCCGCTGGTTCCGCAACACCACCTATTGGCTCGCCTTCCAAGGGCCGTTCAGCTCGCAGGTCAACCATGGCGCCTGCCGCGCCGGCCTCGCCTGGCAAAAGCTCGTTCGGCAAGCCGGCCTCATCAAGTTTGGCCGCACAACCGCCGTCAAGGATGCGTACGCCTCATTTTGGGACGCCAACCTCAACGCCTACGGCGAAATCACCGAATGGGTCGAAGGCCGCATGTGGAACCTCGAAGCCGACGAAGACATTGCCAAGCGCTTTGACTGGAAAAACGTGCCGCTCGAAGAAACCGGCAGCCCCGAATATGTCGACAAGCGTCGCTTCATGCGCGACATGGTCGAGCTAATGCACGATCTGGGCGCCCCTGAATTTGCCCGCCAGTACGAGTGGTCGACGATGAAGAGCCAGCCCAACTGCATGAAGCGCACCGACACCGAAGACGGCGGCCTCTGCGCCATCGACTTCCGCGCCGGCCTCGCCCTCCTCCCGTGGCTGCCTATGAGCCCCGGCGACTTTAAGCTCATTTTCGACGGCCTGTTTAAACGCCACACCCTCGTACAGTTCGACCGTTGCGACCTTGCCAAAATGGATGCCTTTATCGCCCAACATCCCGAGGTGTTCGAAGAGGTTCAGCCGATGATCGACGAGCTGAAAACCCAAGACCGCGCCTATCGCCGCTCCCTGCCCGACATCACCCACCACGGCCTGCGGATCACCTTCGACAAAGCGCTGCAGAAAGACGTCATCGCCGGACTCGTAGAAGGCTATTTGGCCGACGACCTCGTCGATGAAGCCTTCGCTGAAAAACTGCGCCAGGGCGGCTTGGCCTTCTCATTCTTCCATCTGCTCGGCGCCGTCCCGGTCCTCGGAAAAATGATCCGCCAGCGCTGGGGCAGCAAAGCCTTCCGCCAGCATATGCTCGGCATCTTCACCAAGCCGGACTATTTCAAAATGGCGTTCAAGGCACGCGCTGCGCACGACTTGATCAGCTGGCACCGCGCCGGACGCACCGACGAAGCGCGCACCCGCAAACTCGCCGAAAAGCCCGGCCTGTTTTTCCTTGAGCGCTTTACCGTCGGATTGCTGCCGATTGGACTGCATCGCTTGGCGCTGCGCCCGATCATCGCATGGAACGGCTTCGTGGCCTTCTTCAAATTCATCTACGACTTTGCCAGAGACGAAGCCTTCCGCGAAAAATGGTTCCTCGACCAAGTCGCCGAAGGCGAAGCAGACGGCATGCTCTCCAAAGAGGAGCACGATCACATCGTCTCCATCATCAAAGAGCCCTACATCGTCAAATATCTCAAGAGCATGGCGGTGCACTTCTGCACCATCCCCGTCACCCAGATCGTCAGCGTCATCACCGGCGGATTTGTTGCCGCCTACGTGCTCAGCAAAGGCGGAACGAAGACTGACGCGTCGCTGGCCTTCGCCGGCGTGGTCGCCCTCTTCCAGGTCACGCCGATCTCGCCCGGCTCACTCTGCCGCGGCTTCTATGTGGTCTATCTGATGATCCGCGAACGCAACTGGCGCGACTACCTCGTCGCCTGCCCGCTCTCGTTCGTGAAATACATCGGCTACCTCGCTTTCCCATTGCAGATGACCACCACCTATCCGCACCTCGCACGTTTCCTTGTCAGCCTGCGCGCCACTTCGGTAGTTCACATCATCCCCGTCTTTGGCGAGCATGGCGCGTTGCTCGAACACTGGGTGTTCGACCTCTTCTTCAATATCCCGCAAATTATGGGACGTCACACCAAGGGCCTGCTCACCGCATGGATGCTGCTCGGCATGGCCGTCATCATTCCCGCGCTGTTTATGGCAGAAAGCGCCAAGAGCTGGATCGGACTGATGATCGCCCTCACCGCCGTCTTCATCTGCCCGCGCATCCTCTTCTACCCCATCCTCAGCCGCGGGAAATAAGCCGGCGTTTTTTCAGAACATTTTGCGCCCAAAGCTGTCCATAAACATTGAGGGAGTTTCCCTTAAGCTGGCGACACGGAGGTGTAAATCGCTAACAGATGCCCTTGTCCAGATTGTGTTGACTCATGATCGACAGGCAAATAATACGCATAAAGCTCCTGATGCCCAGCGGCCCCGGAAAAGCGCGCCGGGGCTTTTTTTTGCATCTACTCCAACCCACGCAACAAAAAACCCCGGCGAACAGGCGCTTGCTGGAGGGGTGGCGGCCTAGGAAGGATTCACCTTTAGTCGAGCTCCTCTTCGTCGTCATAGGGAGTGATGCGGCTGCCGGCAAACGACAGCAGCTTGCCGGCAACGAGCCCCGTCAGAATCGCCAGCACAATGGTGATTCCAATTCCTGAAAGCTGCGCGCCGACGTCGATGCCTTTCACAACAAACAGCGCAACCAAGCCGCCGAACAGGCCAGGCAAGCCGTGCAGATGCAATACGCCGCAAGTGTCCGTCTTCTTGATCAGGTTTTGCAGCTTGTCTTGGATTACGGCAAAGCCGAAGGTGGAAATTGCGCCCGCACCGATGCCGATCGCAAATGCAATGGCCGGAACGGTGCGGTCGCAAGTGGAGCCAATGGCCACGCCGCCGGCCAGCGTTGCATTGGCAATATCCGCCACGGAAACTTTCTTGCGGAGCGCCAGCGAAACGAAGTAGGTCGCGAGGGTGGAGCCGCACAGGGCAAGGATTACGTTCACGACCGTGCCGAGGATGGCCGAGGGCTCCACCAATGCCGCGCAGAAGCTTGGCCAGAAAATCCACAGCACCATGCTGCCGAGCAGCGAAAACCGGTCGCTCGTCGCATCGGCTTCGATGGGCGTCTCGAATTCCTTTTTGCTGGTGAGGGAAAAAATGGAGCCCAATCCAAACAGCGCGCCGAAGGCGTGGATGACGATGGAGCCGCCGGTATCGACCAATGCGCCATGCTCAATCAGCCCCAGCCCGCCTTCGAGCAGTATCCACTCGTTGAGCGAGTAGCACGGAACAAACAGGATCGCCAGCAGCATATATTGGAACAGCTTCAAGCGGCCCAGCACGGCGCCCGCGCAAATCAGCAGGCCGGCCGCGCTGAATTCAGCCAGAATCAACCGGTCGATATCGAGTTCAACACCGCCCATGATGCCCAGCGAGTCCTTCAGGAAATAGAGCGGGATCGCCACGCTCACCAGCAGATAGGTGGCTGTGGCCGCCGAGCGGCCGTATTTTTTCACAAACACCATCAGAAAGCCGAAACCGACCAGCAGCATCGCCATCACATGGATGGCCCGGAAATATTTTTGCACATTAACCACATCCGCCAAGCTTACGGCCCCGGCTGCTTCGGAACCATGCGACCAAGCGGTCAGCGACATGAAGGCCAGGGCCAGCATGGGTAGTAGTTTAATTCGCGGCATATCTATTCTCTCCTGTTGTTAGTTTCCCGACCAGCGGGAACTGCATCCCCAAACAACAGAAAAAGCCACAATGGAGCGTCTGCGCCGAACGGCATAACAGCCCCCCGGGCGCGCCGTATTTTCCATTGGTTCTGTTGCATCCTCTGGCACGAAGCGGAACCCCAGCCAACCAGCCAGCCACCCCGAACCAACAAAAACCCACTATCAAACACATAGTAGGGAGCCATATTCTACATGGCAATGTGTTATGGAGATTGATTCGCCGCCCCGCCCCACGTAACACAAAAACCCCGCCGAAAACGACGGGGTTTGGCTGGAGGGGCGGACGCTGTCCGCCCGGTCGCACGGCGTGCGACCCTCCGCTAGATCGAGGCGTATTCCTTGACGAGGGAGTTGCCCACGATATCGCGCTGAATTGGGTTGGTGCCTTCGTAGATCTGGAGGATCTTAGCATCGCGCATCATCTTTTCAACCGGATATTCCTTCATGAAGCCATAGCCCCCGAGCACCTGGACGGCATCGGCGCAACCGACACCAACCGCTTCTACCACATTCAGGCCGAACCGCCGCTAAGTCCGTAGAGCGGCGTGGGGCCGGATTCCGATCCGGCGCCCCTGCGGATGGAAGACGGCAGATCGGAGTCCACCGCCACGGAAAAGAAAAACCCCGCCGAAAACGACGGGGTTTGGCTGGAGGGGCGGACGCGGTCCGCCCGGTCGCACGGCGTGCGACCCTCCGCTAGATCGAGGCGTATTCCTTGACGAGGGAGTTGCCGACGATGTCGCGCTGGATCTGGTTGGTGCCTTCGTAGATTTGCAGGATCTTGGCATCGCGCATCATCTTTTCGACCGGATATTCCTTCATGAAGCCGTAGCCTCCGAGCACCTGGACGGCGTCAGTGGTGACGGACATGGCGACGTCGCCCGCATAGTATTTGCACATGGCGGAAATCTTGGAGACGTCCTTAATGCCGGCGTCGAGCGTGCGACAGGCGGCGTAAGTGATGGCACGCGCGGTTTCCACCTTGGTGGACATTTCGGCGAGCATCCAGAGCAGGCCCTGGTTGGCAATGATCGGCTTGCCGAACTGCTTGCGCACCTTGGCATACTTGACGGCTTCGTCGAGCGCGCCCTGTGCTAGGCCAACGCCCTGCGCGGCGATGCCCGGGCGGGAAACGTCGAATGTTTTCATGGCGAGCAGGAAGCCCATGCCTTCGCGGCCAATCAGGTTTTCTGCCGGGACTTCGCAATCTTCAAAAACGAGTTCGCGGGTGGCGGAAGCGCGGATGCCTAGCTTGTCTTCCTTCTTGCCGAAGGAGAAGCCGGGGGTGTCCTTTTCAACAATGAAACAGGAAACGCCGCGGGCACCTTTGGCTTTGTTGGTGACGGCAAAGACGGTATAGATGTCGGCTTCGCCGCCGTTGGTGATCCACTGCTTGGTGCCGTTGAGGACATACTTGTCGCCCTTCTTCACTGCGGAGGTCTGGATGCCGCCCGCGTCGGAGCCGGCATTGGCTTCCGTCAGACCGAAGGCGGCCCATTTTTCGCCGGAGGCCAGCGGAGAGAGGTATTTTTTCTTCTGCTCGTCAGAGCCGCCGATAATGATCGGGTCGGCGCCGAGGGCGTTGGCGGCGTAGGAGACGGAAACGCCGATGCAGTATTTTGACATGGTTTCAACGGCCATGCAAAAGCCGAGTTGATCGGCGCCGAATCCGCCGTATTCTTCGGGGATGTACAGCCCCATCAAATCCATTTGTGCAAGTTCGTTCAACAGATCTGCCGGAAAGATGCCCTTTTCGTCGAGTTCCGCACGAACCGGAACAATACGTTCTTTACCGAAATCGTCGATCAGATCGACGATTTCCTGCTGCTCTTCGGTGATACCCCAATTGATAGCCATGTCTGTTTCTCCTAGTTAATTAACCCATTCTTTATTTTTGAATTTTGAATTTTGAATTTTGAATTTCGGGTCTGCGACAGCTTTTCTTGTTAAGAGGCCAACGCCAACTGAGTTCTACAAATCAAAAATCGGCAATCTAAAATTCTCCGTCATTCCCCTTGCGCTTCGAGGAAGCGCTCGGCTTCCAGCGCGGCGGCGCAGCCCGTTCCAGCAGCGCTCACCGCCTGGCGGTAGATCGCGTCAGACACATCGCCCGCTGCATAGAC
Organism: Pontiella sulfatireligans; assembly: GCF_900890705.1. Classification (GTDB taxonomy): domain Bacteria; phylum Verrucomicrobiota; class Kiritimatiellia; order Kiritimatiellales; family Pontiellaceae; genus Pontiella; species Pontiella sulfatireligans. The sequence continues at coordinate 439,443 of NZ_CAAHFH010000002.1, forward strand.
CCCTTCATACTTGGTCTTTACGCCGTCCGCGATCAGATAGCCGACTTCGTCCATATCGAGCTGTTTAAACGCGTCCGTGTTCGGCTTGTGGCCGATGGCTGAGAAGTAGCCCTTCGCTTCGATATCCGTCGTTTCGCCGGTCTTCACGTTTTTGATCCGCACGCCGGTCACACCGGTGTCGTCACCGAGAATTTCCTCAATAGTGGAATTCCAGGCCATCTCGATTTTCGAATGGTTGACGGTGCGGTCGGCCATGATTTTGGAGGCGCGCAGCTCATCGCGGCGGTGCACCAGCGTAACCTTCGACGCAAAGCGCGTCAGGAACATCGCTTCTTCGCAAGCGGTGTCGCCGCCGCCAACCACCACAATCGGCACATCCTTGTAAAAAGCCCCGTCGCAGGTGGCGCAGGCGGAAACGCCTCGGCCCATAAATTTTTGCTCGGACTCGATGCCGAGATATTTTGCTGTTGCACCAGTAGCGATAATAACGGTCTTTGCTTCGATCGGGTCGCCGGCCATCATTTCCAGCTTGAACGGACGTTTGGAAAAATCGGCCTTCTGAACGGCGTCATATTGCAGGAACTTTGCGCCGAAACGTTCGGCCTGCGCCTTGAACTTGTCCATCAGCTCGGTGCCGTCGATGCCGTCCGGGAAGCCCGGAAAGTTTTCGACTTCAGTGGTGGTGGTAAGCTGTCCGCCCGGTTGCATGCCTTCAATCACGAGCGGCGCCAGATTGGCGCGGGCAGCGTAAACCGCAGCCGTCAGACCGGCAGCACCGGCTCCAATGATTACAACATTTTCCATATCAGATTCCTTATCGTTGGATTAATGGATGAATGAATTACAGGATTGGGGCTCCAGTTTCAAACCGTCAATCCATCCAATCCACCAACCGAACCGAAAAATATCGAACAAAGAATGTTGAATTTCGCAGGAGCTGTACTTCTTTATTCATCAGTTCCTTGTTCGTTATTCGATATTCACGCGGCTTGGCCGCGCTTACGATGCTTTTGCTGCAGCGATCTGCTTCTGGAATTCCGGCACGATTTGGTGCAGGTCGCCGATGAGGCCGTAGTCGGCGATATCGAAGATCGGCGCGTCGGGATCCTTGTTGATCGCGATGATCATGTCGGAGCTCTGCATGCCGGCCAAATGCTGGATGGCGCCAGAGATGCCACAGGCGATGTAAATCACCGGGCACACGGTCTTTCCGGTCTGCCCCACCTGGTGGTGGTGCGAAATCCAGCCAGCGTCCACGGTGGCGCGCGAAGCACCGACCGCCGCGCCCAGCTCGGAGGCGAGATCGTAGATGACCTTGAAGTTTTCGGGCTTTCCTACCCCGCGCCCGCCGGAAACGATGAATTGCGCGGCGTTGAGGTCGATGCTGTTGTTGTCCGCTTCGTGAACGGATTCCAAACGGCGCATGCGTTCCGGCACGCCGGAGAGGTCGACTTCGTACGGAATCTGCTCGCCGGCTTCGCGGTCCGAAAGCTTGGTCTTTTTGAAGACGTTGGAGCGGACGGTCGACATTTGCGGACGGTGGTCGGGGCAAATGATGGTGGCCATGATATTGCCGCCAAACGCCGGACGGGTCTGCAGCAGGTTGCCTGCTTCAACGTCGAAGTCGAGCTCGGTGCAGTCGGCGGTGAGACCGGCGTCAACCATTACGGCCACGGTCGGTGCAAGGCTGCGGCCGATGGTGGTTGCTCCGTAGAGGACGATTTCCGGCTTCTTCTCGTTGATCAGCTGGGCGACTGCGCGGGAATAGTAGTCGTTCTGGTAGTCGGCCAGTTTTGGATCGTCGATTGTATATACCTTCTTGGCGCCAAAGTTGTAAAGCTCTTGGCACAACCCGGCTCCGTCTGCGGAAGGCAGTACGGCGGCCAGCGTGAAGCCCGCCTTGTCGGCCAGAATCTGGCCCTGGCTGAGGAGTTCCTGCACCACACCGGCAATTTTGCCCTCGCGCTGCTCTGCGAATACCCAAAGTTCCTTTGTCGTGCTCATAGTACGTGTTGCTCCTTCAGCTTTTTAATCAGTTCCGCAATCATTTCGGACGGCTCGCCGGAAAGGATTTCCTTGTTCAGCTTGACCGGCGGCGCGAAAACCTTGCTCACTTTGGTGGGCGATCCGGCCAGACCGATGTTTTCTTCGACCGGCTGAAGCTCCTCGACGCCCCAGCAGGGAATCTCGGCCTTCTTGGCAGCCATCTTTTTCTTGAGCGACGGCATGCGAAGCTGGTTGGCCTCTTTTACAACCGTGAGAGCGGCGGGCTTGTCGATGTCCCAGATTTCGTAGCCGTCTTCGGTAACCTTGTCCACTTTGAAGGTGTCACCAGTGACTTCGACCGCCTTGGCGTAGGTCAGCATCGGGATATCGAGGAAGTGCGCCACGCCGGGGCCTACCTGCGCGGTGTCGCCGTCGATGGCCTGCTTGCCAAAAAGAACAAGATCAACACCTTCGATCTTTTTGATGGCGAGACTGAGCGTATAGGATGTTGCCCATGTATCGGCGCCGCCAAATTTGCGGTCGGAAACCAAAATGGCTTCGTCCGCCCCGTGCGAAAGCGCGGTACGCAACGCTTCGTCGGCCTGCGACGGCCCCATGGAGATGACGATGACCTTTCCACCGTGCAGATCCTTGAGCTGCAACGCCATTTCGAGCGCGTTCTCGTCGAACGGATTAATAATGCTTGGAACTCCTGCGCGATTCAGGCGATTAGTCTCGCGGTCAATCGTGACCTTGTCTGAATCGGGCACCTGCTTGATGCATACTACGATGTTCATGAACACCCCTTTCCCGAGTTATAAATAAAGGGGGGACAATAGGTCAGCCGGAGCGCCCCCTCAAGCCCAAACGCCCACAAGTCATCGGCACTTTCCTCGATCCACCCAAAAACGCGCCGCCCAAACGCAAAAACGCCGGATTCCAAAGCATGGAAATCCGGCGTTCGCCAGCCTCTGATGAAAGGCCTACCTTTCTTCGAAGAGCCAGGTGGAAAGGTAGCGCTCGCCCGTGTCGCAAATCATGGTAACGATCATCTTGCCTCTGTTTTCGGAGCGCTTGGCCAGTTCGATGGCCGCCAGCACGTTGCCACCGGCGGAAATGCCGCACAGAATGCCCTCTTCCTTGGCCAAACGACGCGCCATAGCACCGGCAGCGTCGCCATCAACGCCGATCACTTCATCGATCAGACTCATGTCCAGATTGTTTGGAATGAAGCCGGCTCCGATGCCTTGGATTTTATGGGCGCCCGGCTTGCCGCCGGCAATGACCGGCGACTTGGCCGGCTCAACCGCCACGGCTTTGACCTCGGGCTTCTTGGCCTTCAAGCCAGCCGCCACGCCGCTCAGCGTGCCGCCCGTTCCAACGCCAGCCACAAAAACATCGACCGCGCCGTCCGTGTCCTCCCAGATTTCTTCTGCAGTAGCCACACGGTGGATCTCAGGGTTGGAGGGGTTGTCGAACTGCTGCAGCATGATGGCTTCGGGATTTTGTTCAACGAGCTTTTCGGCGGCGGTGATCGCGCCGGGCATGCCCTCTTCCGCCGGGGTGAGCACCAGCTCGGCGCCGAGCACCTGCAGCAAACGGCGCCGCTCGATGCTCATGCTTTCCGGCATGGTGAGAATCAATTTGTAGCCCTTCGCCGCGGCAGTGAACGCCAAAGCGATTCCCGTGTTGCCGCTCGTCGGCTCAATCAACGTGGAGCCCGGCTTGATCAAGCCTTTCTGCTCAGCGTCTTCAATCATAGCCACGCCGATGCGGTCCTTCACGCTGCCCAACGGGTTGCGCGACTCCATCTTCACCACTACCGTGCCCGGCAGGCCCTTGCCAATACGGCCGAGCTTCACCAGCGGGGTGTGTCCTACAGTTTCGGTTATGTTTTCATAAACAGGCATCGTCTATCTCCAATTTAAATATTGAACATGATGGGTTGGTCGGCCGTGCGCCTAACATAGTCGTCGTGCAATTCCTTGAGGGTAATCTTCGAGAAATAGATCCGGAGCTCATCACTGGCTCCCTGCCACACACGCTGCACCACGCACTTGTCGGAGTTGCTGCAGCCTTCCGCCAGGCAGCCCACCAAATTGATGTCGCCTTCCGACGCCGCCAGGACATCGTAAACGGTGATATCGGCCATGTCCTTGGCCAGACGAAAACCGCCGCGCAGGCCGCGGACGCTGTTTACAAGGCCGGCGTTCTTGAGCGGCACAATGATTTGTTCGATGTAGTCGGTTGAAATTCCTTCCTGCTCAGAAATCCGTTTTTTCGGCACGGGCAGATCCCCTTCGAGGCGGGAAATGCAAAGCAGGATGCGAGTGGCGTAGCGGCCTTTAGTTGATAGCTTCATAGTTTGGGTCTCCTTCAAACGGTCATTTTGTTATAACTTTTATCATCTATAAATGGTGAGTGCTTTACCCGTCAAGACCATTCACGCAAAAAAGAGTAAGGGTATTATGGAATAAGCCGCAGGGAGGCTGAAACAGAGGCCCCTTCGCCCCAACCCCAGAGAGGCTTCGTCCTCCCCGTCCAGCATGCCCCACCCGCCCCATTTCACTTCTTATTCGGTAAACTCATGCCGTACATCGAGTTAAAGATGACCACCAGATTTGAAAAAACCATGCCGACGGCGCAATATTTGGGCGAAAGCCATCCCACGCCGGCGAGGAACATGCCGACCGCATTGTACAGAAACGCCCAGCCATAATTCAGCCGAATCTTGTGGCGCACCTTGCGTTGCATGAAAGGCAGATCCCGCAGTTTTCCAATCTCAGGAACCATAAATACAGCATCCGCGCTCATCTTTGCCGGAATCTGTCCGGAAAAGACCGCCAGCCCGAAATCGGCGGCCGCCAGCGCCTGCGCATCGTTGATTCCATCGCCCACCATCATAACCGTCTTGCCCCTTGCCTGCAGCGCCGCAATTTCGCGCTGCTTGTCGCCGCTGCCCATCTCGCCTCGGAAATCCGTCATGCCAAGCTCACAGGCCACCTGCCGCACCACCGCATTGCGGTCGCCGGAAAAAATACAAGGCTCAACGCCCTCAGCCTTGAGGTCGGCGACAAGCTGTTTTGATTCGTCGCGGACGGCATCCTGCAGACCGACCACTAAATAGCACTGTTCGGCGTCCCCAAACATGACGATGGTAGAATTTTCCAACCCCGGCGGAATCCCAACGTCAGGAAACAGCTCGGCGCTTCCGGCGAGGTAGTGCTTGCCGTCGACTTTGGCCGACACCACGGTGCGGGCAACCGTCCGGTCGGTAATCGGCCGGGGCGCGCCCACCGCGGCCAACGCCCGGGCGATCGGATGCTCAATGCCGTTCTCGAGCGACGCGAGCAGATTGAGATAATCCTTTTTTTCATCGACGAGCCAAACGATGCTGCGCACCTCTGGCGCGCCGCGCGTGAGCGTGCCGGTTTTGTCGAACACCACCACCGAAGGCTTAAGCGCCAGCACGGCGCCGTTGAAGATTTGAATGCCGAGCCCGCGCACCCGTTCAATCGCCGCCGTGAGCACCATCGGCTCGGCAATGCCGAACGCGCACGGGCACGCCACAATCAGCACGCTCAAGAGACGGATGATGGCTTCGCCGCGGTCGCCCCACAGCAGATTGCCAAACAGGACCAGCACCCCAACGGCCACTACGATCGGCACAAACACCTGGCTGATCTTGTCGCCCATCGAAAGCTGTTCTTTGCGGGTATTGAAGGCTTCGATGGTGCTGTCGACAATCTTTTGAATGAGGTTGCTGCTGCCCGCCGCCGGAACCGAAAGGCGGGCGTTGGCGGAGAGCAGTTTGGCGCCTGCGCCAACATAGTGGCCCTGCTCCAGCGAAACCCCGTGCGACTCGCCCGTGATCAGGCTGAAGTCAAATTCGGCAGCGCCCATCAACACGCCGTCGGTCGGGACAATCTCGTCGCGCAGCACCAAAAACTCCTGCCCGGGCTGAAGGTCCTCAACGGCGGCATAGTCATCGGCCTCTACGCGCGCTTTTTTCGGCAGCTGCCACGAGAGCGAGCTGACGCGCCGGCTCAGCTTTTTATAGAAGCTTCCCGAAATCAGATTGCCTGTTTCGATGAGCATCAGCAGCAACGCTACGACATCGAAGTAGAGATGGGCAAAATCTCCGGTGACCATGGAGAAGACCGAATAGATCCACGCCGCCGTGGCCGAGAGAAAAACGAGGCTCTCCATCCGGTACTGGCGCATGACGATCTGGCGGAAGCCGGCCAGCATGGTGTTGCGCGCGGCATAGAGCGGCACGAGCGTGCCAAATACGGCAAGCAGGACTGAACAAACCAGCTGCATGGCGAACGGCACCTCCCAGCTCTCGGCGGAGTAGACCACGAACGAAATCATCATGTTGTTCAGGGCAAAGAACCAGCCGGCGCCAAAGCGGAAATAATCGTAGCCCGCGCGGTCCGCATCGGCGCCCTCGTAGAACTGGTAGCCCAGCTTTTCAATGTTGGCATGGATGTCGTCCTTGCCAATCTTCATCGGATCGTAGGAGAGCGTGCAGGTTTCGGCGATAAAGTTGAGGTTGACGTTTCCCACCCCGGCCAGTTTCCCGAGGCTGTGATGCACCAGCCAGGAGCAGGCCGGACAAACCATGCCGCCCACGAGAAAACAGAGGTCCTGCCCGTTCTCGATTTCCGGAGCGTCGGCCACCTCCCCCGCCTCGCCGCCGCCACCGGGAAAAACGCCTTCAAGCAGGGATTGGATCCGTTCATCGCGCTCGGAGCCCTCGAGCCCCATCTTGCCTACGATGGTATAGACCGCCGCGCAGCCCGGACAGCAAAACTCGCCCGCCCCGCCGGGAACGCTTCGATTACAAACTATGCAACGGTCAGCCATGAATCATTATTCTCGCACTAAGCCACAAAGAAACAGGAGCGTTTATGCCTTAGTGGCTTCGAGACTTTGTGCGAACCCTCCTATTGAGCGGGTGGAATTAGTTTGAAAGCAAACATTACAACATAGAACACGCCGATCGACAGGCAGATCCACGGGAAGGCCTTCTCAAAGCGGGCGCCCCATTTCTTATCGACGAGGCGGCCGAGCGAAATGCCCAGCTGCATGAAAAAGGTTTGGGTGACCACGAAGGCCAGCATAAACGCGCCGCCCTTCCACCAAACACCCGTGCCGATGGCCATCGCAAAGGCGGCATAAAGCATGCCGCAGGGAATCAGCGTAGTACACACTCCGCCGGCAGTGAGCTTGCCGAGCCCTCCGCTGAAAAAGCGCGACATCCAGCTCGTCTTCGGCGCCTTCAGCCCCTTTTTACGGAATGCGTAGCCGGCAATGAAAAACATCATTATGCCGGGAAAGAGGAGCGACAGCAGCGCACCGCGGAGCGGATGGGCGCCCTCTTGGCAGCAATAGTGCGCAGGGCCAATGTTAATGAACTCGCCGAACGCACCGAACAGCAGGCCGGCGAGGGTGTAGCCGACGATGCGGCCTAGATTGAACAGCGACAGCGCCTTGAGACTTTTATCGCGGTGGAGCGCACAAACGGATACGTGCAGCGGGCCGCACATGGCGTAGCAGTGCGGAATGGCAACCCACCCGAGTGCGGAACCGGCAATGATGGCAGCAATGATCTCTTTCATAAGGTGCATTACACTATCACCTATTCCTGCCGATGCAATTCCCCCCTCGGATTTTTACAGCCGTCTCGTGGTGAAAAAACAGCAGTTTGACTGGTAATCCAGCAGGTCTTTCGTTTAGCTGTGTGACATCTGCCGGCGTTGCGACTTATTAGCCGGCTTTAAAACGCACAGGAAACATAGACCCCATTGATGAACGACATTCTGACTGAGTACTTTTTTTACAGCATCGCCACGCTGCTTCTGGCCTCCACGCTGGCCACGGTTTTCACCTCCCTGCGCTTTACCGGCGACGCCGGCGTGCCCCGCTTGATCGAGCGCGAAGGCAAACACACCAAACGGCTTGAATTCTGGCGGCACCGCTGGAATCTACTCACGAAAGCCGCCCGCCTGCTGCTCACGCTGACCGCCATTGCCACTTTCATTCTTTTCTATCTCGCTCTACAGGAATGCGGCAAAGGCTTTACCGTGGCGGCCCTCTTCCTGCTTTCGCTGCTCTACATGCTCGTTGCGCGCATTATCCCGTACGTGCTGTCGGAAAGCTATGCCGACCGCATCTCCCTCGCCGCACTTCCGATGATTGGAACCCTGACGCTGCTGCTGTATGCTTTTGTCTGGCCGCTGCAGTTTATTGAAGACCGCCTGCTGCACCATGCCATGTCATCCTCGGACGAAGAGGACCGCCCTTCGACGGAAGACGAAATCAAAAGCCTGATCGAAGAAACCGATGAAGAGGCCCTCGAAGAGGAGGAGCGGGAAATCATCCGCAGCGTGTTCGAGTTTGGCGAGACGATCGCCCGCGAAATCATGACGCCGCGCATCGACATTCAAGGATTCAAGGACACCTTGACGCTGAACGAGTGCATCGATCAAATCAAAGATTCGCGCCACTCCCGCTTTCCGGTCTACCACGAAAACATCGATGATGTTGTCGGCCTGCTTCACGTTAAAGAGCTCCTCCGGCTCGGGGCCGACAGCGCCAGCGAAACGACGGTCAGCCAGCTCGCCAAGAAAATCGATTATGTCCCCGAAACGATGCCGCTCAACGACCTGCTGCAGCTCATGAAGAAGTCGCATGCGCAAATGGTGCTGGTGGTCGATGAATACGGCGGCACCGAAGGCCTCGTCACCATGGAGGACGTCATCGAAGAGCTCGTCGGCGAAATCGAGGACGAATACGACCTTAAAGAAAACGAATTGCAACGGCGGCCGGACGGCTCCGTGATGGTTCAGGCGCGCATGCCGATCTATGAGCTCAACGAAGAGCTCGACGCCAAGCTGCCTGAAAACGATGAATACGACTCGCTCGGCGGCTACATCTTCTCCCGGCTCGGGCGCATTCCCAAATCGGGTGAAACCCTCGAAGCCCCCGGCTACACCCTGCGCATCCATTCCGCGACACAGCGGCAGATCCAAGTTGTCCACATGCTGCCCTCCACCAACGTCCAATAGAGAAAGGAACCTCCCGACATGAAAAGAACCGTTGCAATCCTGACCCTCGTTCTGGGCGTGTCTGCCGTTTTTGCCGGCGACTCCGTCAAAGAATACTACGAACAGCAGAAGGCGGAAATCGCGCCGACCTTCCAACCGCCGGAGCTCGGCTCCGAGGTCTCCGTTAAACTGGCGAACGGACAGCCGCGCACAGGCATCCTAATGAAGCTCGGCGCCACGGACATGACGCTCTTGACCGACACCGGCAGCGTGGCCTACAAGCGCACTGCGCTCCACGAAACTTCGCGCGCCGTCTTTTTCGCCGAAGACTTCGCCCACGCCGAAGCCGTCGTCAAAACCCGCGAATTCAAGCAGCAGCTCAATATGGAGAACATGGCTGAAGAACAAGCCAACCTGCACGAAGCGAGCCTTGCCGTCTCAGCCAAAGTGGAGAAGTCATCCGAGAGCGAGAGCGAGAACGAAGACAAGAAAAGTAAAAACAGCGGCGAAATCAATACCACAACCACAACCACCAAAACGCGCACTGAAGTGCAGCGGCTTAAAGCCACCATCACTAATGCCACCACCCATCCGGACACCTATACCGTGGAATGGTTCTTTTTAGGCAAGGCGGTTAAAACGGACGACAAGGCAGACGAGAGCCCAACCACGATTCATAGCACGGACTCCAAAAAGGTCACCGTTGAGGCGCGCAAACGAACCTTCGTCGACATTGCATCCGATCCATTTGTGATTCAAAAAATCGAAACCAACCGAAGCAGCGGATACAGCGGCGACGCCAGAATCAAGGAAAGCGGCGTCGAAAACGAAGGCTGGATCGTCCGCCTCAAATACGGTTCTGAAATTCTCGACCAAAAAGCCAGCTCCAGCATCTTCGCTTCCGACGAGTGGACCTCAAAACTTCGGTAGCCCGACGCCTTCACACCTGAACGAAAACATAACTTCAACCCAATAGGAGAAAACGAATGAATATAAGAACAGCCCTGTCCATTGCGCTAACGACAACGGCATTCAGCCTTGCGCATGCCAAACCCGCCCAAACCCACAGAGCCAGCGTAGCGGCCTCCGGAAAACTCGAAAAGAACAGCGAGAGAAGTAAATCCGAGAAAGGCTCCTCTGTCACTAAAACAGAAACGGAAACCCAGACCTACTTACTCGACATGAAGGTCAATAACCTTTCCCCCCAAGAAGACACCTTCGATCTTGAATGGTTCTTCATCAAACGCCCTATAGAGAGCAATGGAAGCAAAGGCGAACCCCAAATTTGCGAAAAGGGAAAAGAAACCCTTACCATCGCCGGACGCAAGCGCACCGCGCATAAGGCCGAATCAAAACCCGTCAGTTATGTAGAAACCAAAACCTCCAAGGAGTCCTCCGGCAACAGCAGCAACAACAACAGTTCGTCCTCAAAAAAGAATATCTCCGGCGACGTCTATGCCGGCTACATTGTTGTGGTGCGGCGCGACGGAAAAATCCTTGCTAAATCATCCAACGAGCGGTCCTTTCTGTCCGATAAATGGCTCTACAGCATCGACAACCCCATCCGCGCAACCAGCTCTTCCAAAAAGACGAGCAGCTCCAAGAAAAAGAAGGCCAAAAAGAAATAAATGGGCCGACCGTTGTCGCCAGCGGGAAATGCGGTGGGTGCGGAAAACAGATATTAAGCTGAATACGCTCGACCCGGCTTCCAGACTTTGGAGAATACGCCCCGGTTTCCAATCGTTGGAGCCGGGTTTTTATTTTGGAGAAGCGGCAATGGAAAACATACGCAGCAAGAAGGCCTTCATTTGCGACATGGACGGCGTCATCTACCACGGCAACAAGCTCCTGCCGGGCGTCCCCGAATTCGTCGATTGGCTGAAGAGGGAAGATAAGCGCTTCCTGTTCCTGACCAACAGCAGCGAACGCGCCCCGCGCGAGCTGCAGGAAAAGCTCGCCCGCCTCGGGCTCGATGTGCCGAAGGAGCACTTCTACACCAGCGCCCTGGCCACCGCCGCCTTCGTCGCCAAGCAGGCGCCCGGCTGCTCGGCCTACGTCATCGGCGAAACCGGGCTTAGCAACGCGCTCTACGACGCCGGCATCAGCATGAACGACGTCAACCCCGACTATGTCATCGTCGGCGAGTCGCGCAACTACACCTACGAAAGCATTCTGCGCGCCGTCAAGTTTGTCCAGCAGGGCGCCAAGCTCATCGGCACCAATCCCGACCAAACCGGCCCCACTGAGCAAGGCATGGTGCCCTCCACCGGCGCGCTGATCTCGCCGATTGAAAAAGCCTCGGGCCAAAAGGCATACTTTGTCGGCAAGCCCAACCCGCTGATGATGCGCACCGCCCTCCAAAGGCTGGGCTGCCAACGCGAGGACACCGTCATCGTCGGCGACCGCATGGATACCGACATCCTCGCCGGCGTCGAATCAGAGATTGCCACCGTACTCGTACTGAGCGGATGCACCTCCCGCGCGGAGGTCAACGCCTTCGCCTACCGCCCCGACCAAATCCTCGACGGCGTGGGAGACATCCTCGGATGAACAAAATAAAACGCGCGGTAAAGGCCCGGCTGCTGCCGTGGTTTGCCGCCAACAAACGCAGCATGCCGTGGCGCAGCAACCGCACGCCCTACCGTGTTTGGATTTCGGAGCTGATGCTCCAGCAAACGCGCGTCGACCAGGCCACGCCCTACTTCCACCGCTTCATGAAGCGCTTCCCGTCGCTCAAATCGCTGGCGGCCGCCTCGCAGGAGGATGTGCTTAAAATGTGGGAGGGGCTCGGCTACTATTCCCGCGCGCGCAACCTCCACAAAGCGGCGCAGATTATTGCAGCCGACTACAGCGGACGCTTCCCGCGCGATCCGGCAGAAATCCTCAAGCTTCCCGGCATTGGCGGCTACACCGTTGCCGCCATCGGCTCGCTCGCCTTCAACCTCGACATGGCCGTGCTCGACGGCAACGTCATCCGCGTGCTCTCCCGCCTGACCGCCTACACCACCGACACGCGTACCACGACCGCGAAGAAAGAACTTCAGCAGCTCGCCGACGAGCTGCTCGTGAAGGGCGACGCCGGCAACTTTAACGAAGCGATGATGGAGCTCGGCGCCACCGTCTGCCTGCCCAAGAATCCGCAGTGCGGCGAATGCCCAATGTCAAAGGTCTGCCTCGGCCATGAATCCGGACGCCCCACCGACTACCCCGTCAAAGCGCCCAAAAAGAAAACGCCGCACATGGTCGTCGGCGCGGCCGTCGTCACCAACCGCAAAGGCGAAGTGCTGATTGCCCAGCGGCGCGAAAAGGACATGCTCGGCGGCCTTTGGGAATTCCCCGGCGGAAAGCAGGAAACCGGCGAAACCATCCAGCAATGCATTGTGCGCGAGCTGAAGGAAGAACTCGGCATCAACATCGAAACCTGCGGCTTCCTCGTCACCGTCAAGCACGCCTACAGCCACTTCACCATGGATCTGCACACCTACTTCGCCAAAATAAAATCCGGCCGTCCCCGCCCGCTTGAATGCCAGAACTTCCAATGGCTGAAAATCTCCGACCTCCGCAAAGTCCCCTACTCCAAAGCCGACCTGAACATCATCGCCGAACTCGAAAAACCGAATGGTTTAAAGAAAGGTTAACGGCCCGGAAAACCGTCGATATCTGATGGATATCTGCATGAAAAACCAGGTTGTACCGCCATGGTTTTCTTTATGTTTCGGTCCGGAAACTCTGCCCGCACAGGCGGCGATGAAACGCCTCCCTCCAAGAGAAGGTGGAGGGACGCCGGCCTCGGCGCCCATCGGTTGCACGGGGATCTTTAGCGCATGCGGTGGATCATGCTGTAGCCGATGACGGCGAAAACAACGACGGCGGGCCAGGGACCGGCCCAGGGGGGGATGATCATTTGCTTGGCGAGGTATTCCATCGAAAACTGCATGGCGTAGAAGCCGAAGAACATGCTAATGGCGAGCATGATGCCGGCGAAGGCGCCTTTACGGCCGGTGTGCGCACCGACGGGGATGCCGATGATGGTGGCTATGAGGCAGACGAAGGGCATGGTGAGCTTGTGGTGGATGTCGACATGCTTGGAGGTGATGGTGGCTTTGGAGAGATGCTGGTGGGTGCGGATGTATTTCCACAGCTCGTAAGAGGATTGGTGGGCGGTGTCTTTGGCCTCACCGAGAAAGTCTTCAGGGATTTCTGGGAGGTCGCGCATTTCGCGCACCTGGAAGGTTTCAGCAGGGCCGTCGAGATTGCTGTTGAGATCGAAGCGCTGGACGGCGCCGTCTTCGAACCACCAGCGGCCATCCATCCACATGCCTTTCTTGGCGGTGTATTTCAGGGCGTCGCTGCCGTCGGCGCGTTGCCGGCGGAGGGTGACGCCGCGCATGGTGTAGTTGCGGGTGTCGAAGCTTTCAATGTACCAGCTGTGGCCGGCAGTGGGGTTTTTGTAGGGGATATGCTCGAAATAGACGTCGTCGGACTCGTCTTTCTGGCTTTGGAGCAGCTGGTAGGCGCGGTAAGCGTATTTTGGGCCGGTGTATTCGTTGACGCCCGCGGTCAGCAGGAAGCAGACAAAGCCGATGCCGAGGTAGGGGCGGACGATGCGGTGAATGTTGACGCCGCAGGCGCGCATGGCCACAATTTCGCTGTGGCGCGTGAGCAAGGAAAGGCTGTAGAGCGTGGCGAGCAGCAGGCAGATCGGCACGATGAAGATGACCAGCGAGGGGAGCTGCAGGCTGTAGTATTTCGCCATCATCAGCACCGAAGCCTCGGTTTTCATGAACTTTCCGGCGTTGTTCATCAGGTCGGCAACGATGAACAGCAAGGTGAACAGCACCAGCAGGTAGAGCAGCGGTTTGAGCATGTTGTTGAATAGGTAGCGACCGAGAATCTTCATAAAATATGCGCGTACGGTAGCGCGTAAACGCAGCCACGGCAAGCGTTGAAAAGCGCGTGCCGCCGGTGTAGGGTTTCCGGCAATCAACAAGGAGTTTCCCCTCATGAGCGCAACTGGAATGATTGGCGAAAGCCGGGTCCACGATCCCGTTACCATCGTGATTTTCGGCGCCTCCGGCGACCTGACGCACCGCAAGTTGATCCCGGCGCTCTACATGGCCTATGCGCAGGAGCTGCTTCCCGAAAACTTTACCATCGTCGGATTGGCCCGGCGCGACTACGACAACGAAGTGTTCCGCACTATGCTGGCGGACTCGATTGCGGCATTTTCGCGCGTGCCGCCGGACGATGAAACGGTGGCGCGCTTTGTTGCGCACATCCGCTACCACCAGGGCGATATTTCCACGCCAGAGGTTTATGCCGGGCTGAAGGAAAAATTTCAGGATGTGGAAACCTATCCCGAAAACCGCCTCTACTACCTGTCCATCATCCCGTCGCTGTTCGAGACCGCGGTGCGGTCGCTGAAGGAGTCCGGCATGGTGGCCCAGCCGGGGGGCGCGCCTTGGACGCGCGTGGTGATTGAAAAGCCGTTCGGCAAAGATCTGGCCAGCGCCAAGGCCCTGAACGCCCAGCTGCTGCGCCATCTTGACGAATCGCAAATCTACCGCATCGACCACTATCTCGGAAAAGAGACGGTGCAGAACATTCTTTCGTTCCGCTTCGCCAACGCCATTTTCGAACCGGTGTTCAACCGCAGCTATGTCGACCACATCCAGATTACGGCCTCCGAAACAGTCGGAATGGAAAAGGGGCGCGGCGGCTACTACGATGAATACGGCGCCATCCGCGACATGATTACCAACCACCTGCTGCAGCTGCTCTGCTTCGTGGCGATGGAACCGCCCGGCGACCTCTCGGCCGACGCCATCCGCAATGAAAAGGTCAAGGTGCTCAATGCCGCCAAGCTCGATGTCCGCAAGGATATTTCCGACGCGGTCTGCCGCGGGCAGTATGCCGCCGGCATGGAGGAGGACGGGCAACCGATCAAGGGCTACCTCGAAGAGGAGCGGATCGATCCGGCTTCGACCACCGAAACCTTTGCCGCGCTGCGGCTGATAATCGACAACTGGCGCTGGGCGGGCGTGCCGATCCTGCTGCGCACCGGCAAGCGCATGGCCAAGAAAACCACTGAGGTCGCCGTGCAGTTCAAGGTGCCTCCGCTGCAGCTCTTTCAGCAGATCGAATGCGAGGGCGACGTGTGCGACATTGCCCGCATTAAGCCCAACACCCTCATTTTCCAGATCCAGCCCAACGAAGGCATCTTTCTCAAGGTCGGCACCAAGCGGCCCGGCATGCGCTTTGTGGTGGAAGACGTGAAAATGGATTTTTCCTATTCCGGCACCTGGAACAAGTCGTTGCCCGAAGCCTATGAACGGCTCCTGCTCGACACGCTCCACGGCGACTCAACCCTGTTCACCCGCTCCGACGAAGTCGAGGCCGAGTGGCGCGTCGTCCAGCCCATCTTCGACCAGATCGACCAGCTCAAGCCTTTTGCCTATCCGCCCGCCGCCTGGGGCGTGCCCGAAGCCGACTGGCTCTTCCACGGGATGGAGGGCGCTTGGCGAAACAAATAGTTTTCCAATGCCTGCAAACGCGCTATAAATGCCGGTTCCAACTCGAGGAAAGTTTTCAGTATGGCGGAAGGCGACACTAAAGAACTGGAGAAGACGTTCAGCGATCGCAACGAGACGCTGCGCGACTTCTATAACACGGATGCCCTTTCGCTGACGGATGATGAAGCGGCATCGCTCACGCCCATCCTTAATTCGCTCAAGGACAATGTGGAGCGCTACCGCGAGATCAACAAAATCGCGGAGGGCGGCGAAAAAAAAGTGGCGCTCGTGCACGACCACCGGCTGGACCGCCGGGTGGCGATGGCCCGTTCCGTGCGCGCCGACAACTTGCAGGATCAGGAGCAGTTTCTGCGCGAAGCGCGCCTGACGGCCAATCTCGCGCACCCGAACATTATGCCGGTCTACAACATGGGGTTCGATCCCGACGGCGTGCCGTTCTTTTCGATGGAACTCGTGCCCGGCGACAGCCTCAAGACCATCGTTAAAAAGCTGCGCGACGGCGACGAAGGCTACCGCCGCGACTATCCGCTTGAAACCCTGCTCAATATTTTTATCAAGGTTTGCGACGCCATTGCCTATGCCCATTCGCGCGGCGTGCTGCATCTGGACATCAAGCCCGACAACATCCGCGTCGGCGAGTTCGGCGAAGTGCTGGTTTGCGACTGGGGCCTCGCGCGCGTGATGAACACCCCCGAAGATCGCCTGTCCGGAGAGGATTCCGAACAGCTCGACGCCGACGTGCTCAACGACATGACCCTTTCGGGCACCATGAAAGGGACGCCCGGTTTCATGGCGCCGGAGCAGACCCTCGCCTATGCCGAAAAGACCGAGCAGACCGATATCTATGCGCTCGGCGCCTTGCTCTACATGCTGCTGGCGCATGAACTCCCCGTGCAAGGCAGCTCGGCGAACGAGGTCGTTCAAAACACACGCGAGGGCAAGGTGGTGCCCCCGCGCCGGCGCAAGCCGGATGCACGGATTCCGAAAGGCCTCTCCGCCGTTATGATGAAGGCGCTTGCGCTGGAGCCTGCCAACCGCTACGAAAGCGTGCTGGCCTTGCGCCAGGAAATCAGCTGCTTCCTCTCCGGATACCCCACGCAGGCGGAGCATGCCGGATGGCTGATCCACATCTCCCTGCTGCTGCAGCGCCACAGCCGGCTGGCATCGCTCGTCATCTTTTTCCTGCTGCTGCTCGCCGTGGTGATCAGCGGCAACCTGGTGGCTATCAGCCGCGAGAAGGCCGATGCCGTAAAGGCGCGCGAGCAAGCGGAAGAAAACTTCAGCCTCTACGTAAAGCAGCAGCGGCTGGCGAAGGAGCTCGGCGAGGGGTTGAGCGAAGCCGTGTCCTATACCGTCCGCAGCCGCGACTTTGTCAATGCCGCCTCGATGGTCCAGCTCCTGGAAACCGGCCTCAAGGAAAACGTGGATACGGTCAAACGGCAAAACCTGCTGGAGCAAAAAGGCATCCTGCATTTTGTGCTGGGCGAATTCAACGCCGCCAACGAATGCTTTGACGGCGCAGGGCAATCGAAGCGGATCGGCCAGATGCGCACCCTGAGCCGCAAATACGCCAAGATTAAGCCGGTCGACAAAAGGCGCCTGACCGACCAACAGCTGGCCGACCTGTTCAATGAGGGCCGCGCCGCCAATCAAATGACGCTCTACTATCTGTACTACCACCACATGCGCCGCCGCCCAGCCTCGGCCTCGCCGGAAGAATATGCACCGCTCGCCTCCGCCGTGCTCGATAAACTCAATTATATTCCACGGGCCAAAGCGAAGCCATTGGCGCTAAGCAAGCGGGATGGTGGCTTCCACCTCAATCTGTCCGGCTCCGGCTACTCGGTCTTTTCCTTCAATATTATCGGGGTCTACCGGCGCAATATCGTGGAACCCTTGAAGTTGAAGTCATTGGATATCAGCCGCTCCAAGCTGGATAATCTGGGCGAGCTTCGCGGGTTGAAGCTCAACGAGTTGCGCATGACCGGCGTCAAGCTGGACAACAGGAAGCAGCTGGCCAAGCAGCTGGAGCCGTTCAAGCTCAAGCGCGTTGTGCTCACGGAAAGCGACTATCCCAAGGCCGTCATTACCGAACTGCGGAAAAGCATGGAAGTGGTCGATGCGAAAAAGTAGATCCATGCCTCATCTGCACGGAACGCTTTCCTGATGAAACGGTCAGATCTCATCGTGACTTAATGGCCACAAAGAGGCTCAAAATGCACAAAAACTAACACCGCCATCCCACAGGAGTTCAGGAAAATAAGCGTCGTCGCGTTGCCATACCTAAGGAACGCGACGAAAGGACGGTTACTTTACTTCGCCTCCCGAGCGTTCCAAACATGTGTATCAAGGATGTCTCCTGCGGGCGCATAGGCTGTGATCGTGCATTGATCGCCTTTGATGGAAAAGAGGCAGTAATGATATTCTGATGCAAAAGCGACAGAATACGGATTTTGGATTTCGCACCCCTCAACTTTATCACGCAATGGGGCGCCAGCTCCCCCAGACACAATAACGGAAATATTACCCGGCACCTCAGACCGTTCGTAGGTGTGATCATGCCCTGCAATCATGGCGGTCGCATTATATTTGGACATCAATGGAACAATCACTTCCTGTCCATCACGAATCGGTTGCTCTTTGGGTTGTCCATCGATGAGACGGCCGTGTTGTCCGGACGTCCAGGCGGGGAAGTGGGAGAACAAGAAAATGAATTTGGCATCGGATGCCGCGAGGACGCCCTCCAGCCATTTGGTTTTTTCGCTTTCCGCCGACCAGTCTTCTTCGCCATCAATAGAAATAATATGTGCAGAGCCGACTCGTTGCTCCCACGTTGGTGTTCCGCTCGGCGTCGGGAAGACGCGGGTGAATAGAGGCGCTCCACCTTCATGGTTCCCGATAATGGCGTAGTACGGAATGGTGGCAAAGAATTCCTTTGCCGGAGAAAAGAGTTCCTTATCCCAGAGCACATCATGTTGCCCAATAGTCACCATATCTCCGCTAAATGCGCAGAACATCGGCTTGTGTTTAGTGACAGCAGCGGCAATGGCCCCCCAGCCTTCCGGGTTCGAACGGCAGTCGCCCATCGCGATGAATTCAAGATCGCCGCCCAGAGGAAAAGTCTTCACGGAATAGCTTTCTGAAAGCGTTGCCCAAGCGGAGGTCGCATCGGGACGCCCCTGAAGCGTATAGGAGTAATCCGTGTTTGGAGAGAGTCCCTCGACTTTAAAGGAATGCATTAAGCCTTTTTTGGCAATCAGGGTTTGGTCGCCGAGGATCAGTTGTACTTCCGCAGGGAGGTTGACTCGGCAGGCCACCGTGACGGAGGTTTGACTAGCGCTTCCAAGGATTGGACCGGTTTGAAGAACAAGATCTTCAGCCAGCAGACCTTGCAGGGCGAATTTGCCATCGGTGGCCATATATACTTTTGAGGGCATTACTATTTGACTCTTTTTGCGCCTCTTTTTCTTCCCAGGAACGTAAGTTTTTGCGATCAGAACGTTCTCTCCTTCTTTCAACAGGGTTGCCGGGATTCCCGGGATGGTTCTGTATTCCATACCTTCCAGAGGAATTGGAACGGGGGCTCCGTTTAATGTGATATCTTTGATCGATTCAGGCAGATCGAGTGTCAACGATAGATAGTTCGGCGCATCCTCTAGTTCAAAAAAGATCTGATATCCATAGCGGTTCGTCTCCAAGCCTTCAACGGAATCGGCCCATTCGTTGGCCTCTCCATTGGCTTCAAGAAGAGATATTTGAATCGTCGACTGATCGAGCAGTTCCGTTGCCGCCTGTATGGAGAATGCGGAGACGATGACGGTTGTTGCCAGCCAATATAGTATATTCTTCTTCATAAGTATTCTTATCCTCAAGTCCCCTGCGTGTTAGCAGGAGACTATTTTGTTTTTTAATTTTTTTTCGATATCCGATCAAGGTGTGTTTGAAGCGCCCGATCCAACCTCTCTGCCACTTCAGGGTGCTCATCAATGACATTATTGGCCTCGCCGATATCCTCTTCGAGGTTGTAGAGGGTCGGGCCATCGCTTTCGCGTGTGGTTTCCTTCACTTTAAACACTTCTTTTCTATGATATTTCCACTTTCCGGAACGCACAGCCTTTCCCTGAAATACATAAAAGAAATGGTCATGCGGGGTTTTGGCCCCCTGATCTTTCCAGAGGCCCAAAATGTCTTTCCCATCAATACCATCCGGCACCGCGGTGCCGGAAATGTTGGCCAGTGTCGGGAGCAAATCAATTGAGAAAGCCATTTCCGAACAAACCGATCCGGCAGGAATTGTATCCGGCCAGCAAACGACGCACGGCACACACTGTCCGCCCTCGAAGCCGGTAAACTTACCCTCGAACAGCGGCTTGGCTGAGCCGCCGTTTCGGCCCTTTGACAACCAGGAACCATTATCCGAGGTAAAGATCACAATGGTATCCTGCTCAATACCCTGCTTTTTCAGATGATCCAGTACTCGGGCGGCGTTATAATCAATTTCTTCCACAGTCAACCCATAGAATTTTTAAAAAGTTGTAGCGGCTGGCCGCCGATTCCACTCAGAATCGGCGTATGAAAAAACAAAATAACAAACCAGCCAGAAGGAGAGTCTGTGTCCTTGCGCAGCTTTGCAAGTACATTCCGTCTCATGCCGTTTCCCGAATCGCCCGAGAAATTGAGGATGAAAAGAAGGCGCGAACCTTTTCCGCATGGAGCCACGTCGTCAGCTTATTATTTGCCCAGTTGTGCCACTGCATTTCGCTGGCGGATGTATGAGACGCGCTCGCGTTGCGAAAGTCGCGCCTCTCATTGCTGCGCGAAGCCACCGCCCCAAAACGCAATACGTTGAGCCATGCGAATAAAACGCGGGACCCCATGCTCATGGAGAAACTTTTTTGGGAGACGCTCAAAGCTCTGACGACGCAAAGCCCTGGGTTCGGACCCGCAGGCCGTTATTCTGGAATTCCGCGACGATTTAAAACCAC
Source organism: Pontiella sulfatireligans (assembly GCF_900890705.1). Taxonomy (GTDB): domain Bacteria; phylum Verrucomicrobiota; class Kiritimatiellia; order Kiritimatiellales; family Pontiellaceae; genus Pontiella; species Pontiella sulfatireligans. The sequence goes on from NZ_CAAHFH010000002.1 coordinate 459,999, forward strand.
GATTCACGCGATTGACTCCTCGACGATCAGTCTGGTCGCAAATTGTTTAGACTGGGCGAAGCATCGGCGACAAAAAGCTTCGGCGAAGCTTCATTTGACGCTGAACCTACAAACGTTCCTGCCGACCATTGCCATTGTTGAAGAAGCATCTCATCACGATTCAACACGCGCCCGCGAACTATGCGTCCCCTTGAAAGAGGGCGAAGGACAACATGAGCTGTACGGTGATTGAGGAACGCCCCGTCGATGCGGCGCAAGGCATCGTCCATGACCAGATCATCGTGCTCAACACCGAGCAAAGTCAAAAAGCCTATCCGCAACCGCTGCGTATAGTAACCGCGCGGGTCGAGATCAACGGGAAAGAGGTCGAGATGACCTTCATCACCAATAACATAAAATGGGCCGCCAGCTCCGTGGCCGACCTCTACCAATCGCGCTGGGGAATCGAAGTCTTTTTCAAACAGCTCAAACAAACGCTGAAACTCTCCGGCTTCATCGGCTACAGTAAAAAAGCGATACAGTGGCAGGTATGGGCCGCGCTTTTAGTATGGCTGCTCTCCCGCTACGCCGCATTCGCATCCGCTGGGACGCACAGCTTTAGCCGCCTGATGGCCTTGCTGCGCTCTTACGCCTGGGAGCGGTTCGATCTGAAAGAACTGCTGCAATTCCATGGAACAGCAGGCGGTCTTCCGCGCATGGCTGCGCTTCCCGGACAAGCCTGTTTTCCCGGTTTTGAACCGAAATAGGCCCCGCGCCATGGGACAGCAAGCGGCAACAAAGGAGATCTGGCACCTCATAGCAAAAAAGTGCGAATTCCAATTTTTCAAAAACCCTCTACTTAACCCTCTTTTTCAATGGGTTACGCAAATCTTCGTGCCCCTATGGGATGGTTGTGAAAAACTAACGTATTTTGGTCTTCGCGCCTCTTGTGCTTTTTCGTGGCTATCTTCCCGTTGTTTTCGGACGAATCTATAGAAGTCAAAAAAGCGCGTCGCTACTCTAGTTCGTCGCGCAAATGCCTGATTTCCAGAATCAGCCGTTCCTTCACCCGGTTTTTCAAGCGGTAGACCGAGTTTTCCTTCAGCCCCAGCTCGGCGGCAATCTCTTCAACGCTCTTGCCCTTGAGGGTCAACCGGAACGCATCCACCGCTTTCCCTGAAAACAGCGGCATAATATTTTCCAGCGCCAGATTCGTCAGATGGATCTCCCACTCGCGTTCGGCAATCTTGTCGATTTCAGGCAGGCGGATCGCCTTCAGATAAGTCAGGGTATCGTCCTGCCCCGCCTTCTCCAGCCGCTTTGCCTCGCGGGTGCGCTTGCGGATAAAGTCGGTCACACAGTTCTTGGTTACGGTGCTCAGCCAGCTGCGGAAGCGGTTGATCTTTTCGTAGTCCATCTTCGGCAGGCTGTTCCAGAGGTTGATCAAAACCTGTTGGAGAATGTCTTCCGTATCATGCTCCGAAATGTTCATGCTTCGGATAATCGCATAGATGTAGCGACGGTAGACGCGCACAAACTCCTCCCACGACGCGTCATCGTGCTGGTTTTGCACCCGCTGGATCAGTGTTGCTCTGGTTTTATACTGGTCTTCCGCTGCCAAGGTAGGCCTCTCTGCTTTTTGTGAATGGAGCAAGCTATGCCCCCATCGCCCAAAAAGCAAAATAAAACGGCGACCGGCCCCATCAGCCGCATCCGCGCAAATATTGTGAAATCAGTTGCCAAACCGCAGAAGTTTGCTATCTTGCTCAACTTTCCTACTCATTGCCGGAGTGGCGAAATCGGTAGACGCACGGGATTCAAAATCCCGCGGAGAAATCTGTGTGGGTTCGAGTCCCACCTCCGGCACCATTCCCTCCTTGGGGCATTTCAGGACTCAGCATCCCCCAACCCGCCATACCATTGACTGAAAGTGGGCTCGTTCCCTCTTGAATTCGGGACAGGGCAGGACTGGAGATGCCCCATTTTGTCCCATTTGTGGGGGCAGTATGTGGGGCAAAACCCAAATGCGGTAAACTGTGGATTGCGGCGGCGGTTGGAAGTAAATGCGTATCCGTATAAATCTGCGTGGTTAGCTTGATGTCGCTGTGTCGCATGAGTTCCTGCGCGGTACGCGGATTGACACCGGCAAGCATCATGAGTGTCCCAAAGGTTTTGCGCAACGCGTGGAAGTCCGCGCGTCCGCGTTGCGCATCTTCATACGCGATACCTGCGAGTTTAAGGTCCGCGCGGTAGATGCCACTCGTAAGTTTGGTTTGGATATTTCGGTCAATCACTCGGACTAATCATAAACCGCCAGCTCCCTCCTGAAATTGCTCCGGAGTGGCGGTCTGATTTGTTTTCATTATTATTTGTCCATGCCCCAAGGAAGTTCCTTAAGAGCCTGAACCAGTTCTGGTCGCATAATCCATCTGTAGTGCTCTCCTTCGGGAGTCTCCGGATCTCCTACCGCCAGAATGGTTATCCAGATGGGGGTCCCACCTTCTTTTTTATTCGGTTCAAAAGGAAGATGAGCTCCCAATAATTTTCCTAGCTTCCCATAATGAAGATTTGCGGCGGAGTAGTTGTCGTACCTTGCAGCCGCAGCTAGTTCTGTGGCAGTCAGCGTATGTTCATCAGCTTGATAGTGGGCTTTGAGCATTGCACGGTGACGGTCTGAAATTGCACCACGTTCCGCAAGAAGTGCTTTTTTGAATAAATCTGGCGTGAGTTCTTTCATTTTGAGGCCTCCTTTGTTTTTTGTTTATCTGAGTTTATAACGAGCTGCAGTTTTAAAGATTTCTCCAACATGTAGCGACCCCCATTTCTTATTGCTTTCAGAGAAAGCAAAAGTAAAACAGCGAGACAAACATCGACAACAGCCCACACATCTCGGTCTAGCCGGATTGGGGAAATAGGGTTGAACAGAACGCCAGCGAAAATGAAACCCCACATCCACGCTTTCTCTTCCAGCGTGTAGGAAAGATAGGCTCTGTATCCACACACCCCGCAGACCGCCCAACGAAGAATCTGGAAATAGGTATACGGCAATCCATCAAGTAAGCACATTAAAAGCATGCCTGATGCAATGATGGAGATCAATGCCCCCTAATTTCATAAAAACATCTTAGACATATAAAATTCTTTCCTCAATGCAAGAAATGAACATTAGAGTGTTTGGATCCAATCTAAAGAGTAGGCTTTTCGTCAACCAAGCCAGCTACAAAGGAAGGTTAGGTCCTCATTTTCCTGCGCGCGCGGGTGTGATACATCTCATCCGAGACCGTCTAAACAGTCAAACCGCATGAAGTATATCCACGCGCATTTACTTCCCAATCGCTGTAAACCCCTTGCAAAATCAATGTATCTGCACTTTGAACCCATGACGCACCATTTCCTGAGCTGGCCGGGCTATTGATATACTTCCCGAAAATCCGCGTACCTGTTCGGGACGATATCTATGCTTCAAAGGGGGTCGCGTCCCCTCCTCCCCCCAGAGGTAGGGGCCTCTCCAACGCCAACGTATCAAAGGCAGCTTCCGCAAAAGACAGACGGAACCGGCTTAAGTGTCCTACTTCAACTTATTGGGGTTACCGGTCTCATGGGGGATATTTGTGCGCCGAAAGTGCGCGGGGGTGGTGTCGCCATAGGGAAAACGGCAAATGTTTCCACTTTATTTCCACCCCTACTCAGTTTTAATCACGAGTTGTCACGCGCCATCAAAACCGGTGAAGAGTGGCCAAACATGCATAATAACCAATAAAAAAGGGCTTATCCTTGTGGACAAACCCTTTAAAGATGGAGCGGGAGACGAGAGTCGAACTCGCGACATACAGCTTGGGAAGCTGTCATTCTACCACTGAATTACTCCCGCTCAATGTATTGCTTTCCAAGTAGTTGCATAAACTGCAAACTCCTTTTTCAGCCCCGAAATAGCCAGACTCCGTCGGAAAGTTCGGGTTTGGCGGTTTGAAACGCCCTCTTTGTTTAGAGGGGTATCAAATCGGAACAACGAATAGGAGAGCACAATGGGACTGGAAATTGCCAGAAAAAAAGACCGGGCGCTGAAATCGAAATGGTGGTACGGACGGTTCGAGATCAACGGGAAATCAAATGGACGGCAAGCAATATGCTGAAAGGGGAAACATAGATCGTTATTCAGAACTCATTATTTTCAGCATTTCGCCCCTACGGGCTGCCGATTTTATTCCACCTGCTACGCCTTAGGATGGGTTGACGTTACACTCCTGCCGTTTGGCAGGCTCACTTTCTGTGGAGTAGATTGCTACGCCTACGCATCCCGCGACTTGCAGTTGGAGAGCCTAACTTGGCAGTTGCCGGCACCGTCTAAGGCTAAGGGCGCTAGGGGCTGTAGGGGCATCCGCAGAACACGCTGATTGCGCAGATTGATTTGGGAGGGGAATATGTCCACTCCGCGCCCCACGCCACGTCTAATTCATGGAGTCTTGATTAACTCCCTCTGAAACAGCACACGGGTTTCCCTCCTCTTTTTCCCGTGCGCTGTTTTTTTATGCCCAGAGCAGAAACCATTCCTGAATATTTTTTGAACGTTTTCCGGCGGGACGGTCTAAGATTAATAACATCTCCCTGATAAACAGGTTTTCTCCTTTTTTCTCCTGTTTAGAGCAGCGTACGGATCTCCCCCTTCCGTACGCTGTTTTTTTATACCTGCCGCACCAAGCCCGGAACCTTCTGCTCCAATAGGGACAACCGCAGAACACGCCGATTACGCAGATAGACCCGGACAGGAAATATTAAGATATCGGACTCCCATTTTCTGTTAACCATTAAGAAACTTGAAGATTCGGAATTATACTTTGGACAAAATCCGAGTTAGAAGTCTTGGCAGACTGAAAAAGGTTTAAGGATGATAGACAAACGTAGCGGAGAGGATAAAACTTAAGGCCCCAGCAACGATTCAACGGGCTGAAACATTAGAAAACAGGCTGGTTCGGGAAGAAATTTAGACGGCATTTCAATAAGGGGGCAACGGGGCCAGAAGCAAAAAACATCATTTCATAGGTCTGACCCCTTGCATTCCTGAATATTTTTTGAACGTTTTCCGGCGGGACGGTCTAAGATTAATAACATCTCCCTGATAAACAGGTTTTCTCCTTTTTTCTCCTGTTTAGAGCAGCGTACGGATCTCCCCCTTCCGTACGCTGTTTTTTTATACCTGCCGCACCAAGCCCGGAACCTTCTGCTCCAATAGGGACAACCGCAGAACACGCCGATTACGCAGATAGACCCGGACAGGAAATATTAAGATATCGGACTCCCATTTCCTGTTAACCATTAAGAAACTTGAAGATTCGGAATTATACTTTGGACAAAATCCGAGTTAGAAGTCTTGGCAGACTGAAAAAGGTTTAAGGATGATAGACAAACGTAGCGGAGAGGATAAAACTTAAGGCCCCAGCAACGATTCAACGGGCTGAAACATTAGAAAACAGGCTGGTTCGGGAAGAAATTTAGACGGCATTTCAATAAGGGGGCAACGGGGCCAGAAGCAAAAAACATCATTTCATAGGTCTGACCCCTTGCACGATTCAACGGGCTGAAACATTAGAAAACAGGCTGGTTCGGGAAGAAATTTAGACGGCATTTCAATAAGGGGGCAACGGGGCCAGAAGCAAAAAACATCATTTCATAGGTCTGACCCCTTGCGGGGAATTGCCCTCAAAACCGTACCGCTCAGGCCCAACCGAAAAGAACCCCGCTGCCTCAAACGCAGGCCCAAGCCCTATCAACTTTTGACCGAACATCGAAGTACCATGAAAGAGACGAAGCACCGCAGTAAATATCGTGTCAAAGCGGCTTAACTAAGTGCCATTCAGGTCTGACCCCTTTCATGGTGGTTCTGTTATCTTGTTAAGGTTTTCGCTCTGAAGTAATCCTGAAATAACGGTTTGGATTTGAGTGGGATGGTGTAACAGACATCACAGTTCCATCCCCAGAGATGTTGTTAGTTAACAAATTCCAAGTTCCACTCTGAAGGTTATCACAATATTTAATGCCATAACGGCATGATGATGAACTGTCGAAATTTATATTTCCTCCTGAGATAAGGCTCTTAAGGAAGTCAGAGTTATCCGTTGCATCAGTGTCGGAAGCATACTCCTGCCAATTTAGGAATCCGTCATTGTCAAAATCTGCAATATCAGCAGCTTCCCAATTTGCACTATACCCAAGGTTGGCTAACCATTCATACGGGGTTCCGTTTGTTGTTGAGAATTTCATATGTTCGGGAACTGTCATAGTCTGAGTCCAGAAGCCACCATTGTCGTCATCTAATATCATTTTAACTGAGGTGATCGACACAGTGCCGTTGAGGTTTTCAAACTCAACTCTACCTTCAAAATCCGTACGCCAAATATCGATGCTACTATTGTTAAACTTGGAGTTCAGATACATGACGGAGTGGTCCCAGCGATTTACAAAATCATCTGTAAAAAGTGGAGTTAATGATTTTTTATCTGCATAAAATCTAATGTAATAGCCCTCGGTTTGGGTCACTCCATCACCACCGAATGTGATGATAAATTTAACATCATATCCCTCTGTGTTTTCAGCTGTTGAGGTAAGATTCGAGAACACATAGGAAACAGGGGCTCCTGATTCAAGGGGAGTCTCGATTGCATATAATAAGTTGCAGGTTATCATGTACCCGAAAAACACAATTTTGATCTTATTCATTTTTACCTTTCATATTTAAAATACAGAACGTTTGAAATGAGGGGCGTGAAATTGAAACAACCTAAGGATATTGCGCGAGAACTGAATGGTTAAATTATCGCACGACATTTCACGTACCTCTCAATTGACTGGTTCTGCCATTATTTCCATTTTTCAAAGCGAAGGTATGGGGCAAAGATTTCTGGCAAGCTAGATAGTCTTTCGGCTAGTTCTTCTAGCAACTGGCTTTCTTCTTCGCACAACAGATTTCTCTCATCTCCCACTGGTAAATGTTCCAACCGAACATTGACTGTTCTCATACGTAATGCGTCTTTGTAAATACGATTGATGTAGTCTGGAATATCTGATCCGAACAAGAACGTCCCATCTTGGGTTTTTGCATTAAAAGTAGCTAGTTGCTTAAATTCAAAAGCACCCTCTTGTAGGATAATTATCAGAAACTCCTGAACCCCTTTATAGACAGAAAAGCGTTTTTCGAACAAATCGAGTTTGAATTTTTCTTTAGCTAGCTTGTGCTGTTGATAGCCAATCCACGCTACTATTGTTGCAACAAGTGTGGCTATACCTGTGATGGTATTCATAATTTTATCTCAGCAGACCCTATGGCTGAAGTTGATTCCGCCGCGGTCGTTGTCTTGTTAAAAAAGATGGCGTACCCGCGAACGAATCGCGGGCGGATCCGGTCACCACCGGATCCATTAACAACCTAAACCATAAGGAATACGCCATGAAAAAATGTACCGTAGGAATCGATGCACATAAAGAATCAAATGTACTCGCGCTCGCCTTTAACGACATGAAGCCCTCGATCCTCCATGGAAAGGTCTCCGCCGACCTGAACCGAACGGTCGACGCCATCCGCAAAATCCAAAAGAAGCATGATCTGCAAAAAGAGGATCTGCAAATCTGTTATGAGGCGGGGCCGACGGGATTCGTGCTGGCCCGCCGATTGATCAAGCTTGGGTACGACTGTCAGGTGATCGCGCCGTCACTGATTCCCACCAAGCCCGGAGAGAAACGCAAAACAGATAAACGCGATGCCCGGAAGTTGGCGGAGATGCATCGATCGGGACACTTGACTGCGGTGCACATTCCGGAGGTGGACGATGAAGTGGTGCGCGATGTATGCAGGGGGCGGACCGATGCGGTGAATGATCTCAAAGCTTCAAAAAAGCAGTTGCTCTCTTTCCTGCTCCGCAACGGCTATCGCTACCCGGAGAAAGCACGCTGGACCGAAGCGCATATGCGTTACTTGCGTGAACTGGTGATGGCGCATCCGACTCAGAAAATTCTATTGGAAGAGTACATCCGCCGGATCGACAACGCCGGGGAACAAATCAAACGACTGGAGGATCAGATGGAGAAAATCCTGAGCACCTGGAAGCGGAAGCCACTCGTAGAGGCTTTGATGGGAATGCGCGGATTCAAGATGGTGGCGGCGATGGTGATAGTCAGCGAGATCGGCAATTTCGGCCGTTTCAAACATCCGAAGCAACTGATGGCCTACCTCGGTCTCATTCCGTCGGAAGAAAGCTCGGGGGAAACACGCCGGATGGGATCGATCACCAAATGCGGCAACGCCCACGCGCGCTGGATTCTCATTGAATGCGCGGGGCACTACAAACTGCCGGCCAAAGTATCGAAGGCCCTCTCGGTCCGGCAGGAAGGACTATCGAGGGACGTCAAAAAAGTCTCCTGGCACGCGCAGAACCGGCTCAGCAAACGCTGGTATAAACTGGCCCTGCGCGGACTGCACACCAATAAAATCCGAACCGCCATCGCCCGCGAACTCTCCTCCTACATCTGGGACATCGCCATAATCATCGAACAGCAAGACGCCCCTTGTCCGTCAAGCGCGCTCCTCGCGTAACGTCGCTTCGCGTCGGCCTTCGGCCCTTATAGGGGAAGACACCTGGCGCTCGGCGAGCCACTTGCGAGACGCATTTACTTTTCGTTCCGAAAACAATTTTAAAAGGAGAACCACCCCGCTTTATAAATCATTCAAACCACCCGTGCGAACGGGAGCAGCAGAGGCCAGCCCCTGATAACGTTATACGACTAAACCACAGAGATCCGACGGGATCGCGGTTGAGTGTCAGACACCCAGACAACGGGAAGGGCCGCGGTGAACAAGGATACTACTGGTAGTTCATGCCCTCACCGGCATGGCAATGAGTCCAAGGATATGAGCATAACCCTGCGTGCGGCTAAACCGCTCACCCTGCGTGCGCTCCTTTCGCGGGTGGTTTGAATGAGAGTTCCCCTTTTCCGGATGCCGATCGACCGTGTGGAAAAAGTGGGGATAATATTTTTTTGCCCTGTTGACAAAACTTCAGCCATATGAACGTTACTCATGACCCTGAGTGGATTGTGCTTCAACTTTATCAACGGGCGTTGTCACGGTAAGGTCAAGCCTCTGGTTCGCTGATTTTATTTTGCAAATGTCCAGAACTCTCGTTGTTTATCCCATTTTATGACAGTAGAAGGCTCTATTTGCTGAGGTTCACCATTTTTGAAAGGAACGGAGGCCTCCTTGTAGCGTTGTATGAATATATTCAGGAACTCAAGTGCGGCCGAGCATCGTCTTTCTAAATCCTCATTTGAGAAAAATATATCATGGCGTTGCTGATGTTCGTGATTAAAAAGGGGTCAGACCTATGAAATGATGTTTTCTGCATTTCCTCTACTCCCTTCATCCGAGAGGCGGACCACTTTTTTCATTATCCGCCCACACAACTGCACGCCCCATACGCACAGCAAAATATATATACGTACACCTTGCTCGGGTTTAGATTGAAGTTAAGGAAAGGGTTTAGAGAAGTTGGGGGTTTGCGCGCAGCGCTTTGGAGTGCGGAAACCACGTTACCGCTTTCCGTCTGCAAAGGCTGTTCTTGCGCAAAAGCGCTGACGGAGTCAGCGCACTCCAAGGCGGTTGCACCGCATTTGCGACGGATGAACGGCCCGCCCGGTGGTCTCGCCCTGCCAAAGAACAATCCTGTTCATTCTGTCATCCCGTCTAAAAAATAGCCTCTTCCGCCGAATCGGTGGGCAGGACTTTGGAGAAACAAACCTAACCACCGTATTTATAGCATGTTACGCTTGCGCTTATGTGTGTTTTTATCGATACAGAATATTTCGCACCAGAATTCGAAGCCCGATGCCCATCAAAAGCAAGTTTTTACAGGGCAAACGAGCCATTCGCTCCTAAGCGCCTTTCCCTCGGAAAAGTTATTCACCCACCGATTCAGCGGACGACCCTGTTTTCTTTGGCTTCGTGGCTTTGTGGAAATTGTTCGCTATTCGCTCTCAATCATGTGTGAGAAACAATACCTTTCAGATTAATCCCATATGAGTAATTGGTGCGCCAACCGGATAGGCATGCAACAATCCAGGCCGTAAGGCTGCGGGTATAAACCACGCACACTTCCGCGCAAACTCCGCGGTTTAACCGCTTCAAGTCTGCCCGCCTAACTGCTAGCTTATCCCCCATGCATATTGTCCAAATCCTACCCGAGCTCAACCAAGGCGGCGTCGAACGCGGCGTTGTGGATTTTAGCCGCGAGCTGGTGCGGCGCGGGCATGGTTCAACGGTCATCTCCGCCGGCGGCGAATTTGCCGCCCGAATCGAAGAAGAAGGCGGCCGCCACATTGCGCTGGACGTCTGCTCCAAGAACCCGCTGAGCTTTCCCTTGCGGGTTCTCAAGCTGCAGGCCGCTTTAGCCGAGCTAAAGCCGGACCTCCTTCATGCCCGCAGCCGGGTTCCGGCGTGGCTGGCTTGGTTTGCCAATAAAAAGCTTCGGATCCCCTTCGTCACCACCGTCCACGGCTTCAACAGCGTCAGTCGCTACAGCGAAATCATGCTGAAAGGCGAGCGCGTGATCTACGGAAGCACGGCCATCAAGGACTACATTCTCAAAAACTATTCGATCGATGAATCCCTCTTGCGCTATGTGCCGCGCGGCATCGACATGGACTATTTCGACCCCGCCTGTGCCGACCAAGCCTTTATCAACGGCTTTAAAAAACAGCATGGGCTCGGGGGCCGGCGCCTGGTCACCATTGTCGGCCGTATCACCGAATGGAAGGGCCACGGCAGCTTTATCCGTGCTCTGGCCGAAGTGCAGCGGCGGCACCCGGACATTGTCGGCGTGGCGGCCGGCGGCGCGTGGCATGGCAAAGACGACTATTTTGACTCGCTCAAAAAACGGGCACAGGAGCTGGGAGCGGACATCCGCTTTGTTGGCTCGCAGCCGCAGGTGCGCGAAATCTATGCCTTGAGCGACTTCATCGTTTCGGCGGCCTCGAGCAAGCCCGAAACCTTCGGACGAACCGCCGCCGAGGCGCTGGCCATGAATACGCCGGTGATCGCCAGCGCGCATGGAGGATCGCTCGACATTCTGCTCGACGGGGAAAATGGATTCTTCTTTCCGCCCGACGACCATCAAGCGATGGCCGAAAAACTGCTCGAAGCCTTAGGGTTCGGCTTTTCCAATATGCGTGAGCACATCGAAACAAATTTCAGCCTCGGCCACATGACCGACACCGAGCTGGCGGTCTACCGCGAACTGACGGATTCGTAAAGCGCTTCGAACCGCGGAAGTACGGCGTCTTCATGGTAGGTGGTGCGATACAGCTCCAACGCCGCCGCCGCCTTTTGACGGGCGTCTTCCGGATGAGCCGCCGCCTGTCGCAGTCCAGCCACCAAGGTTTCAACCGAATCGATGTCGGCAAAATACGCGGTTTCGTCCGTCAGCACCTGGACCGGCCCCTGCGTGCGGGTCGTAACAATCGGAAGCCCGCGCGCCATGGCTTCGAGCATCACGATTCCAAACGGTTCGTCGCGCGAAGGCAGCACAAATACATCCGCTTCATCCAGCGCCTGCCCCACATCATCGATCCAAACCCCCAAGTTGACGCGGCCGGCCAGCCCCAGTTTGACGGACAGCGCCTGCAGCGCGTCCAGTTCGGGGCCCGAACCGCCAATGAGCAGTTCGGCTTCCACGCCGCCGTCGATCAGTTTTTTCAAAGCCTGAAGCAGCACGTCAAAGCCCTTTTTGTGCACGCAGCGGCCATAGGTCAGCAGCCGCAGCGGACGTGCCTCAGGAGTCCGGGCCTCCGCAACGGGCGGCACGCGGGAAAAGTTCGGAATCACCGTAACGCGGTCTTCGGGCCAATTGAGTTTTAACGCGTGCCGGCGCTGGTCCTCCGTGGTGCCGATCAGCGTATGAACATAGCGGTAGCGCTCGAGCTTTACATAGTTATGCAGTTTGGAAACCACGGGAACACCGGCCCTATGGGCGCCGCGCCCTCCATGCCACGCCGCCCGCTTGAGCTGCGTGTGCACAATCGACGGCTCGAACGCCCGAATCAGATTGGCAATCCTCCGCGGGGCCATGAAATCGTATTCGCCCCCGGCCTTGATGGTTTCGAGCGTCAAGCCCGGTACATTTTCCAAAAGCCCGCGTTTCACAAAATCGCGATGACAGATGGCCTGCACTTCGTGTCCGCGCGCCGCCAACGCCAGCGCGGTGTCCACAAACGAACGTTCGGCGCCGCCGAATCCCTTGCCCAACATAATCTGCGTAATTTTCATAACCTAAAACCGTTGTCCTGAATAGCCCGCAACATATCGCGTTGATCAATAAAGGAGAAGGCTCTAGTTGCGTCAACTCGCAGAAAGGGAAGCAGCAAAAGGTTAGTTGACGCGAAACCAGGCCAGATTCAAAGCGCGCAGCTCGGTTCCGTATTTATAGGGCGCATAAAGCATTGCAACCCCTTCAAATTCGATGGTCTCCAGGCCGGTCTGCTCCTTTGCAAATGCGAGCAGCCGACCAGGCACCTGGCGGGGCCCTGCATTCCGGCCAGCATGTTTTTCCCGCCACGCCAGCACCACCGTTTGATGGGTGCGGGGTGCGACGGGGAAATAGTCCATGTCCGCTGACAAAGCCACAACGTTACCGGGCAGATGGTGCATTAAATTTCCGGCGACGCGAACCCGGTCGGTAATCAGCAGAAAATCGCCGGTCACCGGAAACTGCTCAACGAGCTCCCGGTACGGCTCGTTGAGGCGTTTATAGTTGCCCGGCCTCGCCGCGGCAACCCGCACGCCCAAGGCCACCGGGATGGCGAGACCCACCACCAGCGAGATCGCGAGAAACAGCCGGAGCTGACGCTGCGTGACCTTGCGGCAGCGGAACAAGTAAAAGCACAAAACCGCCGGCAAAAAAACCAGCGACGGCAGCAGCCAGCGCCCCTTAAAGTCGCCAATGCCAAAAGCAACAAACCCCAGCATCACGCATAGAAGCACGATGAGGTAGCGACGGAACAGCTTGCCCAGCATCTGCTCGGGACCGGACAGCGCAGGCTTGCGGGGAGACGAGCGCCAAAAGACAATCGCCGCCGTCGCCAGCAAGGCCCCCGCAATGCCGGAGATCGAGCCAGCCATGTTTTTTAGGCCCTCAATCCGAATTCCGATGGCCGAGCCGTCCTCGGTCAGATCCAGCTTGTCGATGGAATTGGCCGTTGCGTCGCCGAGGTGCTGAAACAGCCAATACCAATGCGGCGCGCAGAGCACGGCCATAACCAGCAGGGCCAACCCTGCGCGCGGAACCCAAAAGCGCCTCCTCAGCTCCCCGATGCCCGCCGCCACAGCGAGCATGGGGACCACCAGCAGCAGGGTGTTGTATTTTGAAAGCAGACAGCTGCTGAGGGCCAGTCCAAACAGGATGAAGTCCTTCGCACCGTTGGCCTTCAACAAAATGCGGATCAATGCATAAAAAAACCACATGCCGCTAAACGCCGCGAGAACCGTATGCGTGAGGTCGCGCTGGGCCTCGAACGAAAATTCCGGCATCAGGAAAAGCATGGCCACAGCCAGAACCGCGCCAGCTGCGGGAGTGACCAGCATCCGGGTGGTTTTGTACATCAGGGCAAACAGGCCCAGAAACAGCAGGTGCTTAAACAGCGAAAGAGCCAGCACCGGACTGGGGATCAATGCAAAAAACCCTTGCTGGATCCAGTTGTACAGCGGGGGCTGCGGGCCATAACCCAACACCAGCCATTGCGACAAAAAAAGCTGCTCGGCCTCATCAAGCCCCAGCGAGTCGGAAATCGAAACCCGCAGAACAACCTGCACGACCGCGTTCAACCCCAGCAGGATGAAAAGAACGACCGGCCAACGCGGGCCGCCGATCGATTGAACGGAGGAATGTTCATTCATATGTTATCGCTTCCAGAGGTATCTAACTTGCTTTTTTCAACTCGAGCGAGGCCAGTTTCTTTTGGTATTTGAACATAAGCGCAATGTTGCGGCTGTAGATGAACAGGCCGAAGCTTTGCCCCAGAATAAAGACCGGATCGCGCCGATGAACCGCATAGGAAAAAAGAGCCAACGCGCCCAAGATGCTTAAATACCAAAACTGCGCAGGCACAATGGAGTTCCCCGCTTTTTCACTCGCCCACCACTGAACCAGCATTCGAAGCGAAAACATCACTTGCCCCAAAAGGCCAAGCAATACCCACGGATCAGTCAATAGTTCTATCATCTGTCTTCCTTTGCGGTGGCGCGTTCAGAAACTTCACCTTCTATTTCGGGCACATTTGTGCGTCTGGTCAACCACATGACCCCAAGCACATCCGACAACCCGTTCAGCAGCCGGTCCACCGTGCCATAGTTCGAACGGCCATGCCAGCGATCCAAGTGGTTCACTTCCATGCTTTGCACGGAGTATCCGTTGTTGCGGAAAAGAACCGGCAGGTATCGATGCATATGGTTGAAATTTGGAAGTTCGAGAAAAACCTCCCGACGGAACATCTTAATGCCGCAGCCACTGTCCGGCGTATGGTCGCGCAGCATTTTGGCGCGAACCATAGCGGCGAAACGAGAGCTGAAGCGCCGCCATGCCGTATCTCGGCGGGACGCCCGATTCCCAATAATCATGGCCAGTGCGGGATCCGCGGCCACCTGAAAGGCTTCGAGCAGGCGGGGCAGATCGGCGGGGTCGTTTTGGCCGTCGCCGTCCAGCGTGGCAATCAGCTCCGCCCTCGCTTGCCGAACGCCGGTAACCACCGCGCGGCTTTGACCACAGGAAGTGCGGTGATGGAAAACCCGGAGAGTCGCGAATTTGGACGCTAACCGCTCCAACTCCTTGCGGCTGCTATCCGTACTGCCGTCGTTCACATAAATAATTTCATGATCGACGCGCTCCAGGCTCTTCGAAATATGTTCGATCAGCGACGCTAAATTTTTTGCTTCATTGTGAACCGGCACCACAACCGAAAGCGTCGGACAAGATGAATCCCGCATGACCCGCGTTGACTTCATAAATTACCCGCTCCTACTTGACCGCAATAATGCCGCAAAAGTTATACCACCTGAAATATTCCTCCACATAGCGGAAGCCTGTTTCCTTTAGCAAATGGATGTTTTCTTCGCTGCGGTAGGGAATCAACACGTTCTCCAGCGCCTCGCGCTTCTTGGAGATTTCAATCTCGGAATACCCTTTCCGCCGCTTGTATTCATAGTAGTGCTCGATAAACAGCCGATTAAAGTCGGTATGCTCGCAAGTCAGCTTTTCCACTATAATCAAGCACCCGTTTTCGTTCAGCCCGTTATAAAGCGTCTTCATCACCTGGTCGCGGTAAAGCGGCCGCACAAACTGCAGCGTCAGGAGCATCGTGACCACGCTGGCGTTTTCAACCACCATTCCTTTGTGCACATCAACCGCCTGCAATTCGATCGCACGCCGGGTGCCGGACTGGGCGATTTTTCCCTTGGCCTTGAGCAGCATCTCCTCGGAATTGTCGATGCCGAAAAAGCGTACGGAAGGATCCAGCTTTTCATCCAGCGCCAGCAGCGTGGTGGCGGTGGAGCAGCCAATATCGTACAGGTTGCTGCCGGGCTCGGCGAAATCGGCCGCCAGTTCGCAGCTCATGCGCTGGATTTCATCATAAAAAGGAACCGACCGGCTGACCATGTCGTCAAACACGCTGGCCACTTTTTGATCGAATGAAAAATCGGCAATCTGGGAAGCGGCGTCATCAAACACGCGGTCAGTGCTCCCTTCACTCTTTTCTTTATTCAACATGGCTATGGCTTCCTATACGTTTAACACGGCGCTGCGCGGCATGTGCGGCACTCTATCCAGCCTTTTCAAATGATTTGCTGGGCAGGCATGGAAAGTAACTAATCGATCCGTTCGAATCAATGGACGATAAATAACCAATTGGTCATCAGCCCCGCCCCTCCCGCGCATGATGCGGCAAAGGTAAAGCATGACTAAATGGTTATGATTGCTTCATTGGAACGCAGTCCGCCAGCCTCTAAACATTGCTTTCTATGAAGTCCATGCTGCGAACCAAACTGCTTTCAACGGCCCTGCTGCTTGCCGCGACGGCCGCACTCCTTCTGGCGGGATTGCGCGAAACACCGCTGGCCAACGACCGGGCGCACCGGGCCAACGTCACCGGCGAACGCTGCTACACCCTCCAGCAATAAACAGTTTCAGCGCGCTTCAATGAATACGAAACTACGCTGAAGTAACCACGGCACCCAAGTCATACCATTATCAGTTTTACGATTTAGAGAGCAGGCGGGACGCCTGCGATACGTACCGCAGGCGTCCCGCCTGCCTTACTATCCGCCGATTTCTTGTTTTTCGTCACACGTTTTTTGAACACCAAGTTCATGGCGCGTCACAGCCGCAACCAAAGGGTTTAACCAACGAATGAATAAAATCTACGAATGGATTTCCTGCCCTTATTTTGGATTCGTAGTTTTCATTAATTCGCTGGTCATCTCTCGCGCAGCCCTTCGCTGTAAAACGCGCGTGACGAAAAACAAGAAATCGGCGGATAGCAGGGCAAAAGGCGCAACGGAAAGCGCTTCCGTCTTCGCGACCTTTGCGTTCTTCTGTCAAAGAGATCCGTGTCCATCCGCGTTCATCCGCGGTTCAATTTTGGTTGCGGCTATGCCGCGCTGGGTATTCCGTGGTTCAACAACATCTAGCCCCTGGGCTTGAAAGAGACGAGCAGGTGGTAGAAGACCGGCGTGGCGATGAGCGAGAGAAGGACGGAGGTCGTCAGCGCGCCCATCACGGCGACGGCGAGCGGCCGGAGCATGTCGGCGCCCGAACCCATGCCGTAGGCGATCGGCAGCATGCCGAGCAACGTCGTCAGCGAGGTCATCAGCACCGGACGCAGCCGGCGACGGCCGGAGTGGACCAGCGCCTCGGTCAGCGGCTGCCCGCCTTCCACGAGGTGGTCGACCATGTCGAGCATCAGGATGCCGTTCTTGGCCACGATGCCGATGCCGATGATCGCGCCGAGGAACGAGACAATGTTGAGCGAAATGCCGGTCAGCAAAAGGGCGGCAACGGTTCCGAAGAGCGCCAGCAGGGCGCCGAGCATAATGGCGACCGGTGCGGCAAAGTTGCGGAACTCGAAGAGCAGCACGGTAAAGACCAGCACAATGGCCATGGCCAGCACGGCGAGCAGGTTGCGGAAGGCCTCCTGTTGCTGGAGGTAGAGCCCGCCGATTTCAAAGCTGCCGGCGGGCAGCTCGGGATCCTGCCGCAGCTTCGCGATAATATCGTGGACGGCGCTGCCCATGTCGCGCCCTTCGAGGCGGGCGGTAACGGAGACGCTTTGCTTCATGTTGTCGCGATGCAGCTCGATCTGGCCGGGCGCAATCACAAGATCGGCCACCTGCGAAAGCTTGACGATTTCTCCGTCCGGCGTGCGCAGTGGAAGTTCGCGCAGCTCGGCCATGGTGGCGAGTTTACGTGCGTCGGCCGTGATGCGGATATCGACCACGCGGTCGCCTTCGAGGATGGCGGTGGCGGTGGTGCCGATCATGGCGGCCCTAAGCGTGGCGGCCACGGCGGTGGTGTCGAGCCCGTAGCGGCGGGCATCGGCCTCGCGCATGCGGAAGCTGATGTCGTTGCCGGTGTAGACCAGCCCGTTGAACGTGTCCACGATGCCGGGAATGGCCTGGATCATCTCCTCGACCTGCGGCGCCTTGCGCTTGAGGAAATCGACGTCGGTGGAAAAGAGGCGGATCTCGATCGGGTCGGGCGCCCAGGCGAGGTCGCCGATCAGGTCGCCGAGCACGGTCGGGAATTCCCATTCGACGAGCGGCGCGACGGTGTTGAATTTGCGGCGCAGTTCCGACATAACCTCGTCCGTTGCGCGTTCCCGGTCGTTTTTGAGTTTGACCAGAAAGTCGCCGGTATGCGGCTCGGCCACGGCCAGCGCGAGGCGCGCGCCGGTGCGCCGGGAATAGCTTTCGACCTCCGGGAGAGAAACAAGGATTTCCTCGGCCTTCATCAGCTCGCGGTTGGTTTCCTTGAGGCTGGTGCCCGGCGGCGCAACATAGTCGATCACAAAGCCGCCTTCGTCCATGGGCGGCAGGAATTCGCTGCCGAGGCGCGGATAGAGCGCGATGCCCGCCGCGACGAGCAGCAGGCAGAACCCAACGGTGAGGCCGCGGTGGCCGAGGGCGCCGCGCACGGCCTTTTCATAGCCGCGGATGATGGCGCGCAGCACCGGCCCGCCGGCCTCTTCGCCGTCCGTTTCTTTTGCGCGGATGATCCAGGCGCCGACGGACGGAATCAGCGTAACCGCCAGCACCAGCGAGGTCAGCAGCGACACCACCATCGTGATTGCCAGCGACCGGAAAAACACGCCGGTAATGCCGTCGAGAAACGCCAGCGGAATAAACACCACCACCGGCGTCAGCGTGGAGGCCAGCAGCGGTTTCGAGATTTCGCCGATCGTCTGCTTGACCGCTTCAAGCCGCTTCATGCCCCGGCTGATATGGGTGGCGATCGCCTCCACCACCACAATGGAGTCGTCGATAATCGCGCCGATGGCCGCGGCGATGCCGCCGAGCGTCATCATGTTGAAGCTCATGCCGCCGAGCTTCAGCACCAGCAGGGTGATCAGCACCGAGATCGGAATCACCAGAATGGCGACAAACGTGGTGCCCACCTGTTTTAGAAACAGATACAGCACCACCGTGGAGAGAAAGATGCCCAGCAGCAGCGCTTCCCAGGTGCTGCGGACGGACTCCTTCACGATCTCCGACTGGTCGTAGAAGAAGGCCAGTTTCATATCGGGCGGCAGTTCGGTGCCGAGCTCCTTGAGCTGCCGTTTGAGCTCGCGTGCAATATCGAGCGTGCTGCCGTCGGGCTGGCTGCGGATGTTGAGCAGCACGGCATTCTGCCCGTCGGCCGTCACAAGGTTGTAGACCGGTTCCGGGCCGCGCGCCACCGTGCCGATGTCGGCGATGCGCAACGGATGCCCGTCCGGCGTCTGCAACACAAAGTCTTCCAGCGCCTCGGGCGAAGCAATCCGGCCGTCGAGCACCGTGAGGTAGAGCGCATGGTTTTCTTCGTGCATGCCCGCCGGGGTGATCAAGTTGTTTTGTTCCAGCGCATCGGCGATATCCTGCATCGTCAGGCCGAACGATTTGAGACGGACCGGATCGACCGTGATGTGGTATTCGGCGGCGCGCCCGCCGACGAGATCCACGCGCGCCACGCCCGGGATGCCGAGGAAGCGCGGCTTGAGGTCGTAGCGGGCGGTTTCCGAGAGCTGCACGAGGTCGCGCGTATCGCTCGTCAGGCTGACGCCAAGGATAGGGAACGAAGAGAAGGTCATGCGGTAGACGCTGGTTTCCGCCTCCGCCGGCAGGCTGCCGCGAATCTGCGAGAGGCGGCCGAGCACAAACAGCTCCGCCTGCTTCATGTCCGTCTTCCAATCAAAGTAGACGCTGATCTCCGCCGCGCCGCGCCCGGTGGAGGAGCGCACGCGCTCCGCGCCGGGGATATCCTTCATCACCTCTTCGATGGGACGCGTGATGCGCGCCATCATTTCGTCGCCCGGCATCACGCCGCTGTCGATCAGAATGGCGACGCGCGGAAAATTGGTTTGTGGAAAAACGGACGACGGCACCTGCAGGGCGGAATAGATGCCGCCCAGGCAAAGCGCCACGCTGACAAAAACAATGGAAAGCGCGTGGCGTACGGCGAAGCGCCCCAGCAGGGACCCTTCCTTTTCGATGAGGGAGGACGGCTGGTTCTTCATTGGTTAGCGTCCAATCACTTCAACGCGGGTTTCTTGCGGCAGCCCATAAGCCCCCTCGGAGGCGATCGGCATGCCCGCGGCAAGGCCCTCCCCTTCGATTTCAATCCAGCCGTCTTCCCGCAGTTTTCCAGTCACTGGAAGCCGGGAAGCGCGGTCGCCCGAGAGCACGGCGACGTAGGTTTCGCCGTCGGAATTGGTGACGAACGCTTCGGCCGGAACCGCGAGGCATCCGGCATGGGTTTCGCACAGAATCCGTGCGCGGACAAACTGCCCGATCCGCAACGAGACGTCCGCCAGCAGCGTTGAGCGGATTTCGAGCGTTCCGTTCTTTGGATCAACCGCTTCGGCGATAAAGCCAATCGTTCCTGCATCGATCCAACCGTTGGCGGTCTCGACCTGCACCGGCATGCCCTGCTGTACGCGGCCGGCCGCCGCGGCGGGCAGCTGCATCGAAACCACTCGGCGGTTTGCATTCAGAATTTCGCCCAGCGTCTGCGCGGCCTGTACCGCGTCGCCGGCGTTGATCCGCACGGAGGCGACGGTTCCGGCAATCGGCGCGCGGATCGTTTGGTAATCCAGCTGCACCTGCGCGGCGACCACGGCCTGTTCGGCCTGATGGAAGTTGCGCGCGGCCTGCTCATACTCCATCTGAGAGGTGCCTTCGATTTCCAGCAGCCGGGTCTGGCGGTCAAATTCCTTGCGGGAAAAATCAAGGAGCTGCTGCTGTTCCTTCATCGCCAGTTCCGCAGCACGCGCATCGAGCTCAAGCAGCACGTCGCCCTTTTTGACGGCCTGCCCGGGACTGCATGCGAGGCGAAGGACTACGCCGTCGATGGCCGACTGCACCGCAACGCGGCCGGCGGGCGCATCCGCGCCGGCCGGCGCGGCGACCAGATTGCCGTAGACCACCTCGTAGCCGTGCAGGGTGGTTTTGACGATCTCGCCGGCCTGGACGGGAACCACGGTTTCGATGGCTTCTTCCGCCTCCTCCGCCTCTGCGGACGGGTGGACAAACAGCAGCCCAACGGCAATGGCAACAGCGCAGAGCGCCAGCATTCCGATGAGTGATGATTTAGTTGTTTTCATGGGCATCCTCGTTGTGATCGATGGTTTGTTTCAAGGCGGTTTGCCAGCCGGGCAGGTCGGCGGGGCTTTGCAGTTCGCTCT
Organism: Pontiella sulfatireligans; assembly: GCF_900890705.1. GTDB lineage: Bacteria > Verrucomicrobiota > Kiritimatiellia > Kiritimatiellales > Pontiellaceae > Pontiella > Pontiella sulfatireligans. The sequence continues at coordinate 480,945 of NZ_CAAHFH010000002.1, forward strand.
CCAGACGGCCCAGCGCCGCCTGCGCCTCCATCTGTGCGGCGAGTTTTACCTTGTTCATTTCAAGGAGAGCAATTTGACCAGCGAGCTCCTGTTCCGCCGAGACCGCGCCCTCCATCGCCTGTTTTTCCAATCGTTGGAACATGGCTTTTCTGGCTGCATGCATTTTAGAGGCGATGAGAAACTGAACATAGGTGTGGCTGTAGTCGGCGGAGGCCTGCCCGAGATTGCCCAGCACGCTGGTTTGCAATGCGTTGAACCGCGCGGCCGCTTCCTCCCGCCGGCGGCGGGCCGTTTCGATGGCCGCCTGGTTCCGGTTGAACAGCGGAAGCGTGAACGACAGGCCCAGTCCCCATTTGTTGTCGCCCTGGTCGTATTCATATCCGGGGCCGATCACGAGGTCGGGATACTGCCTCGCAACTTCGAGCTGCAGCTGCGATTGGGCGGCATTGTATTCCGCCAGCAGCCCGAGAATGTCGGCCCGGTTCATCAGGGCTTGCTTCCTGACCGTGGAAACGGGCATTTCGCCCGGCAACTGTTCTTCAAATTCGCTGAAATCAAGCGTGACGGCCCGCAAGGCGGATGACGGAATTCCGATGACCGAGGCCAGCCGGGCGCGGGCCATCCCCTCCTGCTTTATGGCTTCTTCCCAATCGAGCTGAACCATGCTGTCGGCCTCGCGCGCCTGATCCACCGCCATTCGGCCGGTGCCTCCCAGCTGCCGCTTCCGGTCAATGGCCTGCAGCAGGAGGTTCTGGAATCCCTCCTGTGCATCCAGCAGATCCCTGTTCTGCCGGGCGCGGTAGAGATCCAGCATTTCGGCGCGCACCTGCACGCGGGTCTGCCACGCCGTTTGAACCAGCTCGAGCCACGCGGCATCCGCCCGGAAACGCGCCTGCGCGATACGCGCCTTGCGCTTGCCCGGCTGTTCGAGGGTGAAATCGAGGGAGGCGGGAATAACCCAGCGTGCGAGGCCTTCATCGGAAGAGGTGCTGCTGTTGAAGGCCGGAGCAATGCCGAACGTCGGGTTGGGATATTCACCCGCGCCGCCGATTTCCGAAACCGCCGCGGCCCAGCGCGCACGGGCGGCGGCCAGCTCCGGCTGGAAGTAAAACGCCGCCAGCGTCAGCTCCGCCGCATTCCAGCCTGCGGAAGCGCCGGCGTCCGGCCGGTTGGTTGCCATGAATTCCGCCAGGCCGGGATCGGCCAGCGAGCGCGCATCAAAGGCGGCCAGATTGGATTCCGGATCCAGCGGGCGGTCATCGTAATGGGCGCAGCCTGCCAGCAAAAATACGAGCAAGGCAAAGAGCGGAAGGTTTTTGGCCAGCATTCTTCGAGTCATAGTGATGTCCCAGATTTCAAAGGCTAATCGTCGTCTTCTTTTTCACCCTTCTTCTTGCCTTTGGTTTCGAGTTCGATGATCTGGCCCTTTTCATTGATTTTAAGTTCCATGGCCTGGCCGGTCATGACGATGTTTATCTCGTATAACGCCGCCGCATCCTTTTCCTTCACCAGCTCGGCCTTTTTGACCGCAGCATTGGCGAAGCTGGCCAAGGTGGCCTGAACCTTTTTCGGCAGGTCTTCTACGGCGACCTGTTGCTCGGTTTCCAGCACCGTTCCATCCGCCGCAATCTTAAGGTCGCAGCCCTTGCCGCCCGCCGTCATTTCGACTTCATAAACCACCGCGCCGTCATCCTTTTCCTTTTCAATGTCCTTGATGGTTCCGCCCGGGCAGGCCGCATTCGCGGCGGCCACTACCGCGGCCGGAAGCTGGTCGGCCTTGATTGCTTTTCCGCCGGCCCATGCCGACACCGCACCTACCGCCAGCGCAGCCAAACCTAATCTAATCACTTTTCCACTCATTTTATCTCTCCTCCGGAATACCGGAATTAGATGCATGTTTATAATTACACGTGTGAGGCCTGAAAGGCAATCCAGCCTTCGCGTCCGGGGAGCGTGCGCGGGACGACGGCGTCGCCGGGCAGCGCGGTTGCTTCGCCGAGCAGCGCGGCGGTGGGAACCACTTCGATGCCGCGCTGGACGGCCTTAGCGAGAAAGTCGTCGAACAAGCCGCGGCAGACGATGCCCTCGACCTCGGCGTGGATGGTGAGCACGTTCAGCCGGTCCGGCTGGATGAGCGAAAGAATGTGGTCGTTGTAGGTTTCGTTGGTGATGCCGCCGCACCCAATGATTTCGTCGTAGGTCGGCAGCGTGACGGGAACCTGCGGCTGCTTCAGCCGCTGGCCGGCGACCACCGGCATGAATACGGACGAACCGCGGCAGTCGCTGTTGTATTGGAACGGAAAGCGCTCCTTTTGCAGCAGCGCCGCGTCATTGCACTTCCAGCCCGGCGCCGCCGAACAGGTCGGCGCCTGCCCGCAGATTTTTTCCAGCAGCTTGAAGCCATTCTCCAAGTGCCGGAAAACGGCGTCGTCATCCATCGTGGCGATCTTGGCCTGCCACGCGTGGTGGTCCCAGGCATGCAAGCCGATCTCGTGGCCCTCTTCGGCGGCGCGCTTGATTTGCGCCGCCAGCTTTTCCCCAATGACCGGCCCCGGGAAGAAGGCGCCGCGCAGCAGGATGTCCCAGCCGTAGAGGCTGGAGGCGTTGCTGCGCAGCATCTTTAGCAGAAAGGCAGGTCTGAGCAGACGCCAGAGGTGCCGGCCCATGTTGTCCGGTCCGACCGAAAAGAAAAACGTGCCCTTCACGCCGTGCTTTTTCAGCACGTCGCACAGGCCGGGCACGCCCAGCTTGGTTCCGCGGAACGTGTCCACATCAATTCGAAGTCCAAGTTTCAAACCGCGCATTCCTCGAGCACATATTTCTCTTGTGCAAATTCGCCGGACTCGATGGCCTGCTCCAAAAAGAAGTCGAGCGTTTTGCCGATGGAGGCGTCGAGACTGATCTCGGGAGCCCAGTCGAGGCAGCGCTTGGCGTTCTTGATGCTCGGGACGCGGCGCACCATGTCCTGGTAGCCCTTCCCGTAGTAGGTGCCGCTCTCGACTTCAATACAGCCGGCGAAGGGCGGGAACTGGTCGCGCAGCGGATGGGTATCGAACTGCTTTATGAGCATTTCAGCCATCTCCTTGATGCTGGCTTCGTTCTCGGGGAATCCAATATTGATGATTTTTCCGGTGCACTTGCCACCTTCGTTTTCGATGATGCGGTAGAGCGCCTCGATCGCCTCGTCGACGTCGATGAAGCAGCGCTTCTGCTCGCCGCCGTCGATCAGCTGGATCGGGGTGCCCTGGCAGAGGTTGAGGATGAGCTGGGTGATGGCGCGCGATGAACCGATGCGCGCCGAGTTGAGCGTGTCGAGGCGCGGGCCGATCCAGTTGAAGGGCCGGAAGAGCGTGAAGTCGAGCCCCTCCTTTTCGCCGTAGGCCCAGATGACGCGGTCGAGCATCTGCTTGATGCAGGAGTAGATCCAGCGCTGCTTGTTGATCGGGCCGAGCACGAGCGGCGACTCCTCTTCGTCGAACTGTTCGTCGGGGCACATGCCGTAGACTTCGGAGGTCGAGGGGAAGAGGATGCGCTTCTTGTATTTCACGCAGCTGCGGACGATGCGCAGGTTTTCCTCGAAGTCGAGCTCGAAGACCTTGAGCGGGTTGCGCGTGTATTCGATCGGCGTGGCGATGGCGACGAGCGGAATGATGATGTCGCACTTGCGGATGTGGTATTCGATCCATTCGTTGTGGATCGTCACGTCGCCTTCGCGGAAGTGGAAGTCCGGCTCGTCCATCAGGTGCTCGATGTAGGTGTTGCGCAGGTCGAGGCCGTAGACGTCGTACTTGCCGCTCTTGAGCAGGCGGTCGGAGAGGTGGCTCCCGATGAAGCCGTTGACGCCGAGGATCAGCACGCTCTTGCGGCGCTCGGCCTCGTACTTGGTTTTCGGGTTGGGGCCGAACTTCATGTTGGGCAGCAGGCGGGAATCCTCGGCGAGCTGGCCGCCGTTGAGGATCACGCCGCCGTCGGCCTGGCCGCTCTCGACGCGCAGCGCGCCGCCGGAGCAGGCGACGATGAGCGGGTTGGTGCTGAGGATGGTTCCGGGGGCGGCCGCCGCCGCGGCGGGTTCGACCGAAACCTGCCAGAGCAGGAACTTGCGGTCGCCGATGAACGAGAAGGCGCCGGGGTACGGGCGGGTGACGGCGCGGACGAGGTTGCGGATCTGTTCGGCGCCCATGTCCCAGTTGATCTCGCCGTCGGCCGGCGTGCGCCCGCCGAAGTAGGAGGCCTTGGAATGGTCCTGCGGAGTGCGCGATGCGGTGCCGCTCTTAATTTTCGGCAGGACGTCGAGCAGCAGGGGTTCCGCGCTGCGGACCATTTTGCCGAAGAGCGATTTGGCGGTGTCGTCGTAGTCGATTGCGATGCGGCGCTGGGCGATGATGTCGCCGTCGTCGGGCCGGGGCGTCATGTAGTGCAGCGTGATGCCGGTTTCGGATTCGCCGTTAGCGAGCACCCAGTTGACGGGGCAGCGGCCGCGGTAGACCGGAAGCAGCGAGCCGTGCAGGTTGATGCAGCCCTTCGGCGGAACGGCGAGCAGCTCCTTTTTAACCATGTTGCGGTAGTAGAACGAAAAGATCACCTCCGGCTCCATGGCGCGGATTTTCTGGACGATCAGCGGGTGGTTGATGTCGTCCGGCGCATAGACCGGAATCCCGAGTTCGGAGGCGAGCTCCGCCACCGAATTGAACCAGAGGTTTTCGTGCGGGTTGTCGACGTGGGTGAAGACGGCGCTGATTTCGCAGCCGCTTTTGAGCAGCGCTTCAATGCCTTCGCATCCGATCGAGTGGTAAGCTAGTACAACAGTTTTCATGAGGATTCCTTTTCGTTATAAATTAAAGTTTTCGGCCAACCAGCTGACGGACGAAATAGCGGGGGCGGTCGCGCACATCGTGGTAGATGCGGCCGATGTATTCGCCGAGCAGGCCGAGCCCGACAAACTGCGCGCCGACGAACACAAAGAGGATGGCAAAGAGCGTGAACACCCCTTCCATGGCCCAGGCGCTGCCCCAGAGGATGCGCAGAACGATGATCAGCACACCCAGCGCGATGCCGGCTAGGGCGACCAAGCCACCGACCACGCTCAGCACACGCAACGGAAAAGTGGTGATGCTCGTGAGCAGATCGAACTGGAGGTTGATCAGTTTCCAAAAGCTGTATTTCGAATCGCCGTCGGTGCGTTCGCTATGCCCGACGGGGATCTCGGTCACCTTGTGGGCGAAGGTGTTGGCCAAAACGGGAATGAAGGTGCTGCGTTCGCGGCACTGGCACATGGTTTCGACGATTTCGCGGGTGTAGCCGCGCAGCATGCAACCGTAGTCGGTCATATGCACCCCGGTCGATTTCCGGACCACCTTGTTGACCATCCGCGACGGCAGCGTGCGCAGGAACGAGTCCTGCCGGTCTTGGCGGACGGTGCCGACGACATCGTAGCCTTCGAGCATTTTTTTCACCACGTTGGGGATCTCTTCCGGCGGGTTCTGCAGGTCGGCGTCGAGCGTAATGATGAAGTCGCCTTTGGCATGGGCAAAGCCCGCCATGACGGCGGCGTGCTGGCCATAGTTGCGGTTGAGCAGCACGCCGACCACCTTGCCGCCGTGCGTTTCGGCGGCATCGGAAATCATGCGCGCCGACCCGTCGCGGCTGCCGTCATCAATGAGGATGATTTCGTAGGGAATATGCATACCGTCGCAGGCAGCGATGCAGCGCCGGGTAAGTTCGGACAGGTTTTCCTGTTCGTTGAAAACCGGGATGACAATCGAGGCCATGGTGTTTTGATTCATCGGGCTAGTCCTTTGCTGCAGCTAACGTTGATTTGATGGCGGCCGCGACATCGTCGACGTCCGCATCCGTCATAGACGGGAAAAGCGGGAGCGAGCAGATGCGGTCGGAGTTCCATTCGGTGTTCGGCAGCAGGCCGCGTTTCATGCCGAAGGTTTCGGTGTAGTATTTCTGCAGGTGGATGGCGCGAAAGTGCAGGCCGGTTCCAATATTGCGCTCCTTGAGCGCCGCCATGAACACGGTGCGGTCCGTGGCGGCCCGGACGATAAAGAGGTGCCATGCGTGGAGATGGCCGTATTCCGGAAGGCCCAAGGGAAGGATTTCGGGAATGTCCGCAAGCCGTTCGCGGTAACGCGCAACAAGTTCCGCTCGGCGCGCATTGAAGCCGTCGAGACGTTTGAGCTGACCGAGGCCGAGCACAGCGGCGATGTCGGTCAGGTTATACTTGAAGCCCGGCTGGATGACCTGCGCCTGCGGGGTGCGGCCCTGGGTTTGACGGTCGAACGCATCGACACCGAGGCCGTGGAACTTGAGCGACTTGACCTTGGCCAGCAACGCCTCGTCGTCGGAGCAGACCATGCCGCCTTCGCCGGTGGTCATGTTTTTGATCGGGTGGAAGGAAAAGATGGCGGTGCCCTTTTTGCCGATGCGTTCGCCGTTGTATTCGGTGCCGGCGGCGTGGGCGGCGTCTTCGATCAGCGCCAGACCGCGCTCGGAGGCCAGCTGGCGAATCGGATCCATATCAGCAGGCGCGCCGGCATAGTGGACGGGTATGATCGCTTTCGTCTTGGAGGTGACGAGCGGCTCGATGGTCTCTCGCGAGACCATCAGCGTATCGCGATCGATGTCGGCAAAGACGGGGGTGGCGCCGAGCAGGCAGATGAGGTTGGCGGTGGAGACCCAAGTCAGCGATGGCGTAATGACTTCGTCGCCGGGGCCGATGCCGAGCGCGAGCAGCACACAGTGCATGCCGGCGGTGGCGGAGCAGACGGCCACCGCGCCGGCGGCGCCGGTGTAGGCGGCAAACGCGCCCTCGAAGCGGGCGCAGTTGGGGCCGGTGGTGATCCAGCCGGAGCGGAGCACGTCGCCGACGGCGGCGATCTCTTCTTCGGAGATGGTTGGAACGGAAAAGGGAAGGAATTGGGTTCTCATAGGGCAATCCTTGTTGTTGGGTTGTTTACATTTTCGGTAAGGGGTTCGTATACGGCATACCAGATTTTCAGCCACTCCCGTTCGTAGTCCGGCATTGGAAGTTCGGCCTTGATGCGGACGCCTTGGGAGCTCTTCATGGCCAGTACCACGCGCCGGCCGCCGCGCTGCAGGAGCAGGCGCTCCAAGTCCGGCATGTCGAGCAGGCGGTGCGCGGCCTCCGGATACGAAACTCCGTAGGTGAGTTCGCCGGCCCGGCGGAAAAGATAGACATCGTCGCGCTTGTACACATAGCAGAGCGAATGGGCGGTTCGAGGAACGCCGACGAGAATGGTGTCCGGTTCTATGCGGCTGCGTTCCGATTCTAGAAACCCTTGCAGGCCGAAGGCCTGGGAGACCTCGGTCGGGATGCAGGTGGCAAAGGTGATGGACAACACCGCGGCGGAGAGCCCCAGCCGGACGGTCTTCTGCCGGTTGCCGCGCCCGCTGAGCGCGAGCCAAACCGCCAGCGCCAGCCCAGCCAGCGCACCGCAAAACTTCAGCGTGAAATGCGCATCGAGAGGCGGCAGAACTTCCAGGAAGCAGAGGCCGCCCACCACCAGCAGACCGACCATTGCGGTGGCTAGAATCGTTGCAAAAATGCTGGAGCCCACCAGCAGGGAGCGGTTTTCCCCGCCCTCTTCGGAGCGGTCGGCCAGCGCGAGGGCCAGCAGCAGGGCAAACGGGGCGAAGCAGGGCAGGATGTAGGTGGCCAGCTTGCCGGACGACGCCGAGAAAAAGAGCAAAGGGGCAACCAGCCAGCACAGCGCAAACTGCACCAGCGGCTCGCGGCGCCGGCGGCGGACGAGGTCGCGCAGCGGCAGCGGCGCAATAAAGGCCCAGGGAATGGCACCGGCGATGAGGACGGGGAAGAAGTACCAGAACGAATGGGCGTGCTGGGCCTCTCCCTGCGAAAAGAAGCGGCGAACATGCTCCTCCCAGAAAAAGTAGCGCCAAAAGTCCGGCTCCCGGTCAGCGATGGCCAAGCACCACGGCAGCGCCACGGCCAGCGCGGCCGCCAGCGGAATCCAGGGCACGATGAACAGCTGTTTCCACTGCCGGCGGAGCAGCAGGTAGGGCACGACGACCACCACCGGCACCGCCACCGCGATGAAGCCTTTCACGAGGAAGGCGCCCCCTGCGAACGCCCCGCTCAGCGCGAGCCAGCCCGCGCGCTTTTTGCCGGCGGCATCGAGCGCCGCATAGCAGCAGCACAGCGAAAGGGTGATGAAGCCGGAAACCATGCTGTCGAGCACGCTGAAGGTTCCGATAACCATCATCTCGCCGCAGGTGAGGAAAATCAATGCCGCCAACGCCGCGGTTTCCAGCCCGAGGCGGCGCTTCAGCAGGGCGAAGAGCCCCCAGGCGGAGAGCCCCGCCGCCAGCGCCGACATCAGCCGCACAGCAAAGTTGGTTTCGCCAAAAGCCGCCATCGAGGCGGCGTTGAGCACATGGCCGCCGGCGGGCTTTTCGAAATAGCGCAAGCCGTTGAGGCGGGGGGTGACGAAGTCGCCGGAGGCGAGCATTTCCCGGGCGATTTCGCCATAGCGCATTTCATCAGGGATCGCGAGCGAACGGCAGCCCAACGGCAGCAGGTAGACAGCGATATAAAGCAAGAGCAGGCCGAAGCAGATTCGTTTCATGGAGATTGAAGCTAAATGCGAACCGGCGGCCGCACAAGAAAGCGAGCATAACCATTTAATCATCGCGTTCAATTTGCGGCGCGGCGCGCCTTTTGCTAGAACCTTGACTTGTGTTGGCGAAATGAGGAACGGCTTTGAACCTACTGCTGATCGAAGATGACCCAAAAATTGCGTTGTTCGTGGTGAAAGGCCTCCAGCGGGCCGGCTATGCCGTCGAGCATGCGGCCGATGGCGAGGCGGGGCTTCGCTTGGCGCTGGAAGGCGACCATGGACTGTTGATCGTGGACCTCATGCTTCCGGGACTCGATGGAATGGAAATTATCCGCCGCTTCAGGGAGCACGGGCGCAGTACGCCGATTTTGATTCTCAGCGCCAAAAGCGTTGTCGAAGACCGGGTGGAGGGCCTGCAGGCCGGCGCCGACGACTATCTGGTGAAACCGTTTTCCTTCGCGGAGCTTTTGGCGCGCGTGGAAGCCCGGACGCGCCGCTACGACGGGCTGGCTGCGCCGCAGGAGCTGTGCGTGGCGAACCTGCGCGTGGATCTGCTGCGGAACAAAGTGTTTCGCGGCGAAACCGAAATCGAGCTCCAGCCCTTGGAATACATACTGCTCGTCTATTTAATGCGCCAAACGGGACGGGTGGTTTCCAAAGACACCATCCTGCAGCAGGTGTGGGAATACAACGCGGGGGCCCACACCAACGTGGTCGAGGCCCGGATCTATAAGCTGCGCGACAAGGTGGACCGGGACTTTGAACCCAAACTGATCCACACCGTAAGAGGAGCCGGCTATGCGCTCGAAATCAAAGGGTAGTTGGCGCAGGACGTTCCAGTTCAGGCTGGTGCTGTACTATTTTGTGCTCACCTTGTCGGTACTGGTCGTCACCTACGGGATCAGCCACCTCGTGCTGTACAACCAGCTGCAGTCCGAGACCCGCATCCGGATGAATCAAGCCATGGAGTTTTTGACCGAAAGGTATTTTGGGTCGAGCGCCGAACAGGATCCGCAAATCATCCCCAACAGCGAGTGGCCGGCCTCCGTTCAAACCAACTTCTTCAAAGCCTTCCCCAAGGTCATGGTCGGCATGATCGAGGCAGAGGCGCAGCACGACGGCCGCGGCTATGAAGTTATCGCCTCCACCGGAACGGAGCGGCTGGAAATCCTGATCTCCGCCGCCGGGCAGATGTGGATCAGCCATTCGGAATCGATCGAAGAGGTGTTCCATTCGCTGGAAACTGCCATTGCGAATCCGCTGGACGACGCTTCGGTTTCCGCGATTAAGCTGCTGCTGCTGGACCCGGCCGGAGGCCGGCTGGCGGAAACCTCACCAAGTGCATTCTCGCCCGCACGGATTGCCGCGCTGCGCCGCGAACTTGAAGACCGCACGGAAGCGCTCCTGACCAGCCCCAGACACGGCCTTTTCATGGCGCGGGAAATGTATGATGGAAACGTGCTGTGCATTTCGAATGATTTTTCCTTCGGCCAGCTTGAACTACGGCGCTGGTGGGAGTTCTTTCTCGGGCTGCTGGCGATTTTTGTGCCCGGCAGTATTTTCATTGGCTGGTTTCTTTCGTGGCGGGCGATGGCCGGGGTCAAGCGGGTGACGGCGGCGGCCCGCACATTGGATGCGGGGCATTTGCAACACCGCGTCGGCAGCCGCCGGGGCGGCACCGAGGTGGAAGAGCTTTGCGACGCCTTCAACAGCATGGCCTCGCGGATTGAAGCACTGGTGCAGGAGCTGCGGGATGTCACCGCCAATATTGCCCACGATATGCGCACCCCCATCACCCGGATCAGGGGACTGCTCGAAACCATGGAATGGAACTGCGCTTCGGAAGCCGAATGCGAGGAGGTCGCGGGCATGGTGATCGAAGAATGCGACCACCTTGCCCCGCTCATCAACGACATCCTTGAGGTGGCCCGTGCCGAAACCGGCGTGCTGGTGCTTCATCCGGAACCGTTCGACCTCAGCGCTGAAGCGCAGAAGGCGACCGCTGTTTTTTCGGGTTCGGCGCAGGAGAAAAAAATCACCCTGCAAAGCAAGTTCCCCGCCGAGCCGGTCCGCCTGGTCGGCGACCGCCGCCGGATCCAGCGCGTGATCGCCAACCTGCTCGACAACGCCATTAAGTTTACGCCGGACGGCGGCAGGGTGAACGTCCAGCTCTCCGCCGATCAAAACGAGGCCCACTTGGAAGTGGCCGACAACGGCCCCGGAATTCCCTTGTCGGAACGGGAACGCGCATTTGAGCGCTTTTACCGGTGCAGCGCCAGCCGGACAACTCCAGGAAACGGACTAGGCCTGAGCCTCGTGAAAGCCTTTGTCAACGCGCACGGCGGCACCGTGCAGATCGAAGCGGCCGACCCTGCCGGGTGCATCGTCTCGCTGCGGCTTCCGCTCGGAGATTAGTGCGCCATGACGGTGCGGCACGGCGTCTTCGTGATCGGTCGTGCGGTAGAGTTCCAGCGCCGCCGATGCGCGCTGCTCGGCCGGGTGCAGGCCCGTTGCGCAAAACCTCGGGCCTACCGCCTGCTGGTTAAAGTTCAAGACGCCCAACCTGCTCCAGTAAGCCATCTATAATAGCCATCTGATTTTCTGAAAGGGCGCCATCGCTTCGCAGCTCGATCAACTCGCCCTTCAACAGGTCTAAAAACGCAGCCGGGTCCGAATCCATCGACAGTTCTCTGCATGTCGCTTGGCAGGCGGCAAGCTTGGCATCCGGGTTCGATTCAACCGCCATCTGAGCCATGAGCTGCGCGGCGTCAACACCGTCCGCCCCGTCCAAGGCCTGATACAAATACCGCCGGACATCGGGATCGGCTTCGGCAGCGATAAACCCCATCACCTCCGCCCCGTCCATGCCGGGCTCGTCGGCATAGGCCAGCGCCCAAGCCGCCGCGGCGCGGACTTCGTCGTCGGGATCGAGCAAACCTAGACGGCTGATTTCAGAAACATCCCCCGTCGATTCCTCCAGCCCCTCAAACAGGCGCACGCGGATCTCTGGATCGGAGGCCAGCTCGTAGACCTCTTTGAGATAGCCCCGTCCTTCATCCGAATCAATGCAGCCCAAGCCAGCCAACGCAAACTCGATCGCATCGTCCTGCCCATCGGTAACGCCCTGCTCAAATAAGTCCATCAACACCTGTGCCGCCTCGGCACTTCCCAGTTGCCCCAAGGCCTCCGCCGCAACAAGCGCTATGGCCGGATCAGCCTCAAAGTCAAAGGCCAGCTCGGAAAGGATCGCTGTCGCGCTGTCGCCGCCATAGTTGCCCAGCGCGCGAATGGCGGCGCGCGCAACGACTGCGGATTCCGAGCCCAGCGCGCTGACGGTCAAATCGTATGCCCAACGCTGATCCGCCGCAGACAGTCCGTCCAAAACCGTGGCGCGCAAATATTCATCCGCGCCGTCATCATTCACAAACGCGTGAAGAAATGCCCGTGCTTCCGGATCATCCAAACGGCACAGCGCCCAAAGCATGCGTTGACGCTCCTTTGCGTCCAAGCCTTCCGATCCTAGCGCATCAATCAGCTCCGCCGCGCTCCAACCAGAATATTTCCCCGACGCCGACTGGCCGAACAGCTGCCGCATCACGGCTTGCACATCCGGCCCATCCAAACGCTCGGCGGGAGGTCGCGCAACCGGGCGCTGGGAAAGTGAAACAGGAATGGACTCTTCGGCCATAGGCGGGGACGGAACAACAACCGGTGCACGGTCGGGCGCAAACCACCTTCCGCCCAGCCAAAGCAAGCCAACAATGGCCGCTCCAATTATGCACTTGTAGATCAGTTTCATATCAACGACGCCAGCTCTCCGCACATTACCCCAAGTCACAAATTAAACGACAGGGGGTTCACCACGGAGACACGGAGGTACGGAGGTACGGAGTTTTGAAACCTTATCCTCCGTGTCTCCGTGGTGAAGAATTCCGTTTGTTTGCAGGATTAAAATTCATAGCCCATCAGTTCGATCTCATCCTTGAAAATCTCGCCGATACGCTCCGCTTCGGCGGCGGTCAGCACATCGCGGTAGTGCCGCTTGTCTTTGCGGTAGGAGCCTTTGGCAAACGGCATTTCGATGGGGCCGGGCAGCTCGAACCGCTCCTGCAGCAGCTTAAGCTCGTCCTTTAAGTTTTCAAATTTGCAGACCCGGTCCATCGCCGCCTTGCCGTCGATCGCGTAGCAGCGGATGCCTCGTTTTTTCAAGATGCCGATGTCGGCGGATTCCAAATATTCGGAAACCGGCGGCCGCGGTTCGGTCTTGTTTTTCCAGTAATACAACGAGAGCACCTTGTCCCACGGGTTCCGCTCAAAACAAAACTTGTAATAGCTGCTCCAGATGTCGTCGCCGATCAATTCCTTAACCATGAACGCGGGCATGTGATTGTAGTAGAGGCGTTTTTCCCGCTTGCGGAAAAGCAGGTTCAAGCGGTCCATCAAGCCGTAGTCGGAGCGCGGCGCCAGATGGTTCTGCGGGCCCCGGCAACCCAGCTCGCCACGGATCTTTTCATCGGCCGGAGAGATCGGCGTGATAATGTCGTCGGGGCCGCAATACTTGCTCAACGCAATCTCAAAGCTGGTGCCTGCCGTTTTAGCCGTCTTGATGAAAATGAATTTATGCTTATGCGAAACAATCATTTCCCTCTCCCAAAACATTTGCGCAGCTTGGCCAGCGCGCCTTCCCGTTTCTCGGATTTTCCGGCATGCGGGAACGGCTTGTTCGGCACGTTCTTGCCGAGGAACGGACAGAGCTTGTCCCAGCCGTCCATTTCGGCCAAGTCCATCACAAGCAAGTCGTCCGTCCGGTCTTTAAAATAGTCCAAGACCTCTTCGTTGTGGCGCTTGTAGCGGGCCCGATATATTTCTTCGTTCCCCTCCGGGCAGCCCGCGCCGTAGATCCACTTCCGCATGCAGGTTTCGCGCGTGCCGAAATGCTTCACCTGGCTCCTGAGCCACGCCTCCGGATCGCGTAGCGTCAGCACAAACTTGCTGCCGGGATAGCGCTCGTCGAGCTCTTTATATATGATCGGCCAAGGGTTGTCCTGAAAGGCGTCGTGCTCCGCAACAATCGGCCCGGCCAGTTCCATAACCTGCTCGGCGATGTCCGGGTTCTGCACGCCGAACATGCCCGCGACCCGATAGCCCAGAATGCGCAGCGCCCTTCCGAGGCTCGTCGTTCCGGTTTTATGGAAGCCAATGCAAAAAACTTTCGTATTCATAGATCTCCTTGTGCCCCTACCACTCATTGTCCGAGGCGTAGCCGTAGGCAATCAGCATGTCGCCGGCCACCGGCTTGAACTGCGCCTTTTCGGCGGCGGTCATCTCGGCCATCCACTTTCCCGACCCGTCGAACAGCTTTTGGTTGATCTGCCAATTCCTGAATTGGTTATGGTTCTGCCCCTCGTTTTCGCTGACGGTCGTTGCGTTCTGGGAAAAGATTTCCATGGGCTTTTCGTGGAACGAAAACATAGTTTCCTCAAAGGGCTCGCCGATGAATTCGCATACCTTCGCCATGGCGGCATCACTATCTTTCACAAGCTGTTCGTAGGTCAGCGACATCACATTCGGGTGATCCTTCCATTCCTCCGCGGCCTGGTTGTCGGCCACCCAGCGTTGCAGCCCTTTTTCAAATTCGCCAAAACGCTTGCGGAACGACACGGCCACATCTCGCCCGTCGCGAACCACAACCAGCACCTTGGCATCGGGGTAGTCGCTGAAAACATCCTTGATGTACCGGACATGCCCTGGCGTTTTTTCCACCCACCGGCGCTTGCCGTGCGCAATGGCGTCGCGGCTCCAAACCATGCGGGCCAGCTTTTTCTTGAAGCCGGAATGCATAAAGACCCGGCTCTCGTAGGGAACCGCATAGATCCGGCTGTGCGCGCCGAGTATGCGCAGCAGCACCGACGTGCCGCTATGCCCGCACCCCACCACAAAAACGGGCGGTGCATCCAGCTTCCACCCGGATGCGCGACGGCGGAGATAGGCGAAACAACTCGAACAAAACTTTTCGTTTCTAAGGATTTTAGATGTCAGCCCCATGCTTCCCTTTCAACCTGCCACGGCCAAGCCATACCGCGCATTGAACTTGTCGATCTTATGCTCAACCTTGCGGGCGCCCACAAACGGCAGCCACGAGGAAACGGGCAGCAGCTCCGACGATCCAAATCCGTCGATCATGTAGATCGTGATTTTTTCGGCGCCCATTTGAACCACCAAGTTGTGGTGGAGAATATCGCGGGTCACGAGCCGTTGCTCGCGAAACAATTCAAAAAAATCCTCCAAGGCGGCCTGCAGCTCCGGCGTTTTCCCGCTGGCTTTAATATAATCGCGCACGGTTTTGGAAACCTGACCGTCGGCGTCACGGATCAGATCGGTCACGATGCCGTCTCCGCGATTGGTCGACTGTATGCCATAGCATCGCGGGAAGTGCGCCCAAACGGCTTCGCCCTTTTTTTCCAGCAACTGAAATGATTTAAACTCACGCAAGTTGTCGTCGAACATGGAAAGCGGACGCAGCTTTTTATACCAAACGGCGGTCTGCTTGCGCGTGGCGGGATTGCCTCTGGCACTGAGTGTTTTTATGCACTTCGAGGAATCGGACGGATGGACAAAACAATACCGCCGCCCCCCCTGCGCAAAAATCAGATCATCAGTCAACTCAATCATAAAAACAAAACCATACCTTACAAACAACAAAGCGGGATGTTGGTATATTCAACGGATTGAAACCAGCCTTTATTCCACTGGAAGTCCGCCCCGCTACAGCACCACGACCTGGTAGCCCTTTTCAATCCACTTCACCAGGCTCGGATGGCCGTCATAATCGCCGACGAGCAAGTTGCGCTGCTGCTCTGTAAGTTGATCCTTCACGCCGAACTGTTCGGCGCAGTAGTCGCAGATCTCCTCAACCATGCCGAGCTCCTTGATTTTTACATAGTGTTTATGCAACGGATTCTCCGGTTTGCGCAGCTCGTTGGCCCAGCCCGTCCCCGCACCGTCGAAGATCAGCACCACAGTATATCCGCCTTCAGCCAGCTCGCGGGCATAGAGCAAGGCATGGATCGCGCGCGCCATGCCCTCGTTCGTCTCGTTGCCCGCCTGCAGCACAATGGCATACTTCCCCTTCGGCTCGCTCTTCTGCGCCCCCGCAAACACAACTCCCAACACCATCAACATAATCAATAACAGCTTTTTCATGGCCAGCTCCTTCCAATGATTGGAAGATTTTCTACAGGATTTTCCAGACATTGGAAAGCAGACCCTGTAGCATTCGCGGTTCAGTCATTGAACAAAAATACGGAATGCGAAGTACGGAATAAAAAGGGAACACACCTATGCAAAAGAAACTCTTTCTCATCGACGGCATGGCCGTCGTCTACCGCGCCTACTTCGGGCTCATCCGCAACCCGCGCATCAATTCCAAGGGCGAAAACGTCTCGGCCGTGTTCGGCTTCATCAACACGCTGCTCGACATTATGCACACCTACGAACCGACGCACATCGCCGTTGCGTTCGACACCCACGAGCCGACCTTCCGCCACATCGAATACCCCGAATACAAGGCCACCCGCGACGAAACGCCCGAGGGCATCCGCACCGCTGTCCCACACATTCGCAACCTGCTGACCGCCTTCAACATCCCCGTACTCGAATATCCCGGCTTCGAGGCCGACGACGTGATCGGCACCCTCGCCCGCCAGGCCGAGCAGCAGGGCTTCGACACCTACATGGTTACCCCCGACAAAGACTATGCCCAGCTCGTCGACGAGCACACCTTCATGCTCAAGCCCGGCAGCGGCAAATCCGGCGAACTGCTCGACGTAGCGAAAATTCTGGAGCAGTGGAACATTGCTAAGATCGAGCAGGTCATCGATATCCTCGGGCTCGCCGGCGACGCCGCCGATAACATTCCCGGCATTCCCGGCATCGGCCCCAAGACCGCACAGAAACTCATCGCCGAATACGGCTCCATCGAAAACCTGCTCGAACACACCGACGAACTGAAGGGCAAGCAGAAGGAAAAGGTCGAAGACAACAAAGCCCAGGCCCTGCTCTCCAAACGCCTCGTCACCATCAAGAGCGACGTACCGGTGAAGGAAAACCCGGCCGAGCTGATCATGGGCGTCCGCAACGACGACCAGCTCAAGGTTCTTTTCAGCGAACTCGAATTCAAGTCGCTCATCAAGCGCCTCTTCGGCGAGTCCCCCTCCCTGGCCTCCGTCGCCGTGGCCGCCGCCACCGAGGGCCAGGGCGACCTCTTCGAATTCGCCGCCTCCGCCCATCCGGAAATGATGGAGCCGCTGCCGCAGTTCGATACCATTAAGGATGTGAAGCACAACTACCACCTCGTCACCACCGCCGCCGAACGCGACGCGCTCGTCTCAAAACTCGCCGGTTGCTACGAAGTCTGCTTCGACACCGAAACCACCGGCCTCGACGTCCGCGTTGCCGAGCTCATCGGCATCTCGTTCTGCATCGAGCCCCACGAAGCGTGGTTCGTCACCCTCCCGCCCGACCGCGAACAAGCCTTGCTGGCGCTGGAGCCGTTTCTTCCGATCCTGCAAAACCCCGACGTGCGGAAAGTCGGACAGAATTTGAAATACGACGTCAGCATCCTCAAGTGGCACGGCATCGAAGTCCGCGGCGAACTGCTCGACACCATGCTCGCGCACTACCTCATCGATCCCGACCAGCGCCATAACATGGACCACATGGCCGAATCGCTGCTCAACTATTCCCCCGTCCCGATCACTGCGCTCATCGGCGAAAAGAAGAGCACGCAAAAAACGCTGCGCGACGTCGATCTCGACGAGCTCTGCGAATACGGCGCCGAAGACGCCGACATCACCCTCCAGCTCTGGCACAAGCTCAAGCCGATGCTCAAGGAGCGCGGCCAGGAACGCGTATTCTACGAAATTGAAACCCCGCTCATGCCCGTGCTCGCCACGATGGAATACAACGGCGTCAACCTCGACGTTCCAGCCCTTGGAAAGTTTTCCGCGGAGCTCGGCATAAAGATCCATGCCTTGGAAAGCGCCATCTACACCATGGCCGGCATGGAGTTCAACCTCAACTCGCCCAAGCAGGTCGGCGAAGTGCTCTTTGATCTGCTCAAGCTCGTTGAAAAACCCAAGAAGACCAAGACCGGGCAATACAAGACCGACGAGGAAGTGCTCTCCAGTCTGGCGCCCGACCACGAGATTGTCCGGAAGATGCTCGACTACCGAGGGCTCACCAAACTTAAAAGCACCTATGTCGACGCCCTGCCGTTGGAAGTCTTCGAAGGGACCGGGCGCTTGCACACCACCTACAGCCAGGCCGTCACCACCACCGGGCGCCTGTCGTCGGTCAACCCCAACCTGCAGAACATCCCGATCCGCACCGAAGACGGTCGCGAAATCCGTCGCGCCTTCATCCCGCGCGAAGGCTTCACCCTGCTCGCCTGCGACTATTCCCAGATCGAGCTGCGCATCATGGCCGAGCTCTCCGGCGACGCCGGCCTGCGCGAAGCCTTCATCCACGGCGAAGACATCCACACCGCCACCGCCGCCCGCGTCTTCGGCGTCGGCAAGGACGACGTCACCCGCGAAATGCGCAGCAAGGCCAAGATGGTCAACTTTGGCATCATCTACGGCATCTCCGCCTTCGGCCTTGCCCAGCGCCTCGGCATTGGGCGCAAAGAAGCGCAGGAAATCATCGAGCAATACCGCGCCAACTATCCCGGCGTGCAGGGCTACCTCGACTCCACCATCGAATTTGCGCAGCAGCATGAATACGTCGAAACCATCACCGGCCGCCGCCGCTACATCCGCGACATCAACGCCCGCAACCAAATGGTCCGCGGCGGCGCCGAGCGCAACGCCATCAACGCCCCCATCCAGGGAACGGCCGCCGACATGATCAAAATCGCCATGATCGCCATCCAAAAAATGCTCGAAGAAAAGAAGTCCAAAACCAAGCTCCTGCTGCAGGTCCACGACGAACTTGTCTTCGACCTCGCCCTCGACGAAAAGGACGACCTCCTCCCCCTCATCGAGGAAAAAATGAAATCCGCCATCCCGATGGAGATTCCCATCTTGGTTGAGTCCGGCACTGGGGAGAATTGGCTGGAAGCGCACTAACGGAAGGAGCAATAGGATGAGCAGGGAGTTTTCAGGACACTGGTATGCGCCTAACTCAAATGAACGCTATGGAGGCAAGGCCATACATCAAAACAGCACTCTCAGGCTAATCCTATGGAAGCATGACAACTTTATAAACTATGATTTATTGCTAGGCGAAACCCTTGATGGCATCAAGCTTACGGCAATATTATGCAATAGACGGCACCAACACCACCCAAACATAGAAACGTTCATCTCAGAAACAACATTTGAAATTTCAGCTCTTTTGATTGGCGCCCACATTCACTCCTTAAATGAGCTTAGTGAGCTTGGTATTGCTTTCACTTTTTCCGGTTTACACCAATGGCTTGAGTATGGCGCCAAGGAGAAACCACCAGGCCAAATTGAGGTTCATGAATACTTAGGTAGACGTATTCCATTTTCATTGCACGACGAAGCGCGTAGCGAAAGAACCTGTTTCGAATATCATGAGAAGTCAAATTACGTCGTATCATTTTGGCAGGAAGAAAAGAAACTTGGCTCATTCCTCAACCACTCGTATTTCACCGAACTTTGGATGAGTGATTTCCTGTCATTTGTAACCCAACAAAAGATTTTCACAAGGGATGCGTCCCTCAGGTCACCACGACTGCGCATCTCTACAGAAATGATCAAGCCTTACTACAACAAGAACGCCTCCTTCGATGATGGGCGCATCCTAATCCAGTTTCATAAAATTCAGGATCGCATACCCTCTTTATGGGAAGAATGGTGTCGATTGGAAACGGAATATCGTCCACTGATCCACCATCACATAAAGCATCTTACAACCGAACAACTCGAAGTCTCCGATATCTTTCTTGACCTAGCAATTACGGTTGAGTTTTACGGTCGAAAACGGTTTTCCTTGGACAAATTTGAGCCAATAATAAACAGGATTTGGGAGGAACAACCTGAAATAATTCGTAATTTTCTTGGCAAGAAAAGCTCCTTTTCCAAATCAGCAAGGCTCTTTAGAAATGAGTGCGCGCACCTTACTCCCCAGAAACCTGTCAATCGCTACAACCTCGATGAACTCAAAGAACTGCAACTAAAACAAATTCACTTATGCTGGAAACTCAATATTCTCTGCAAAACCATAATTCTTTCTGAACTCGGTTTTTCCCATGACGAAATCAGCAGAATGGCTCTCGATCCACAAACAACAAACCACTTTCAGATCCCAAGCATCAACTCACAGCAACTTATTTAATTATGCCAGCCAAAGAAACGAACCTCTCATCCCAAAGCATGGCGGCTCTCGAAACCTGAATAGTTTGCAGGTGGCGCAACTGGTTGTGGGAGCGGATTGCCACTTCCTTCGGTCGTTGCTTTCTAACAGAAAGCCTCGCTACGCGTCCGATCCGCTGCCCCGAACGCATGGACACGGCGGATCGGAATCCAAACCATTCATGGAACACGGATCCACATTTTAATGTGAATTTATGGAGTCATGATCCATAAATTATTGACACCCATCCGTCTCCGTGCTTTTGTATCTCCATGATTGCGAGACACTACAATCTAGAACAGGAGCTCGCTCCGGGCAAGGCGCTGATCCTGACCGGCGCCCGGCAAGTCGGGAAAACCACCCTGCTGAAGGAGTTTCTGGGCTGGACGCCTCTGAAATACAAACTGGATTCGGGCGACAACATCCGGATTCAGGATTTACTGGGTTCCCAGGACTTCGGACGAATCCTTCCCTATGCCGAAGGCTATGAACTCATTGCCATCGACGAGGCGCAGAATATTCCAAACATTGGAATGGCTCTGAAAATCCTGGTCGATGAGCGCCCCGACCTGCGGCTGATCGCCACAGGCTCCGCCTCGTTCGAGCTGGCCCGGCAGGTTGGCGAACCGCTAACCGGCCGGAAAAAGACCTGCCACCTGTTTCCCATTGCCCAAATGGAGCTGCTGAACACATGCAACCGCCATGAACTTAAAGAACAGCTGCCCGAATTTCTCGTATATGGATCCTATCCGGAAGTGGCTACCGAAACCTCCCCGAAAAAAAAGCAAGAGTTGCTGAATGAGTTGGTGGACTCCTACCTCCTGAAGGACCTCCTTGCCCTCGAAAAGGTGAAAAGCCCCCGGACACTGCTGGACATGCTCAAGCTGCTGGCGTTCCAGGTTGGCAAGGAGGTTTCGTTCAACGAACTGGCCGGGCAATTGCACATCGACGTCAAAACGGCCGGGCGCTATCTGGACTTGCTCGAAAAAAGCTATGTCCTGATTCGCTCCACTGGATTCAGCCGCAACCTCCGCAAGGAGGTGACGTCCAAGCACCGCTACTACTTTGCCGACAACGGCATCCGCAACGCCGTGATTGCCCGTTTCAATCCGCTTGACCAGCGTGACGACATCGGAGCGCTCTGGGAAAACTTCATGGTTGTCGAGCGCCGAAAAAGACTCGAATACAGCGGCACCCGCATCCCCCTCCATTTCTGGCGAACCTACACCCAGCAGGAAATCGACTGGGTGGAAGAGCGCGACGGCAATCTCTTTGGCTACGAATGCAAATGGTCGCCGAAGAAAACAGCTAAAACCCCGCCCGAATGGCTAAAGTGCTATCCAGATGCCGAATTCCTGTCCGTGACTCCGGAAACCGGATACGACCTCATCCTTTGAACGTTGTCAAATTTTGGAGTTGGAAATGGACAGCAAACTGGAAAAACAGTTCAGGGATCGTGCAGTGGAACTTGGAAATTCCGGCGACCCAGCTGCTTTGCCAGAACTGATTGAACTGACGCTTTCACCTGCCGCCAACGTACGGCGTCTGGCGGCGTCCGCCATCGGGAAGTTGGCCGGACTGGCGGAGGCTGAAAAGGCTGTCTCCGCTCTCGTTCCGATGCTTCGCGACGCCAAGCCCCAGGTTCGGCAATACGCCGCTCGCGCGCTCTGCGCCTACGGAAGCACAGCCAAGCCGGCCTTGCACGACCTGCGCGATATATGGCCATCAGCCCCGTTGAAAAGGAATACAACAACAATGGCGCCAAACGCGCCATCGGCATCATCGTGGAAACGAGCCGAATCGAAGAGAGGCAAGCGGTCCATTGCTGCCAACGCCGCGGCGTCGAGTTGGAGCCCGACGAATTCGCCCGTTCGCAAAAGGCCTTCCAGCGCCCGTTCTGCAACTATTGTTTCGACGAGGTTTTCATGGATCGCCGCAATTTTGAAATGAAGGTCGAGCTGCAAAAGAAGATCCGCGCCAAGGATGGAACCTGGGTGCAGTCCGACGGCGAACGGCTCATTGCCGAAAACATCCGCTACCGCTACGACGAGCGCTTCCGCATCCTCGACGGCTACGCCATCCGCCCCGACTTCTATCTGCCCGAATTCGACGTCTACATCGAATACTGGGGCATGACCACCGCCGACTACAAAATCGGTATGCTCAAAAAACAGAAACTCTACCAGCAGCAAGGCAAGCGCCTCATCTCGCTCTACCCCGAAGACAAGCCCCGCATGAAACAGGTGCTCGTGGAAAGGCTGGAGCAATATCGATAAAATTGACTCCTAAAACAGACACAGTCTCAATTCTATTGCAAGAGGCGCGGTATTTCGTTTTCATGTTGCACAATATCGTATTGCCCACCAACCACCATGCCAGCCCAGAAGGAGACAACATCAAATGAACGAAGTGAAATGGACCGACGACCTTTCCGTTGGCGTTGAATTGATCGACGACCAGCATAAAGAACTGATACAGCGACTCAACAACCTGACCAAAGCCGTTGAACAACAGCATGGCCCCAATGAAATTCCCGACACCCTCAGCTTCCTGATTGACTACACGGACTTCCACTTTTCGATGGAAGAACGCAACATGAAGGCGCATGGCTATCCAGCGTTCGAAGCCCACAAGGCCAAGCACGAGGAGTTCAAGACCATCCTGGCCTACATGGAAAGCGAGTTCCGGGACGACGGCCCGACGGCCGTCTTGGCCGAATCCATCGAAACACTGCTGGTCAACTGGTTGCTTAAGCATATCCGGGGAGTGGACGTTAAGTTCGGCGCATTCCTCAAGGAGAACGGGATTGCGATATCCGAAAACGAATAAGTCGGCCACTTTTCCACAAGAAGTTCAGTGCTTTGCAAATCAAGAACCGTCCTTGCCCCGAACTTAAGAAGACTGGGGTCAAGTCTCGAGATTCAGGATTTGGATTTCGAAATACCAACCAACGAAAACAAACCGCTGATCCCGAAGCACGGAAGCGACCGCACCCAGCAGCGTGTTCAAGTGGCGTAGCTGGTTGTGGGAGCGGATTCTGATCCGTTGCCCCGAATGCATGGACACGGCGGATCGGAATCCACCGCCACGACATATCACCGAAAACAGAAGAGCCGAGGAATGAGTCCACAAATCGAAGCCTCATGAAAACAGTGGCGTGCGGGTTGCGTTCCGCGCCTGTGCGGGATAGCCTGCTTCAGAGAAAGGAAGGGTCATGCAAGGAAGGGAAAAGCGCAGAACGATTCTTAAGGCTTTGCTGGTGGTTCCTGTTTTATTGCACCGATCGTTTGGACAAGAGGCCGAGGTTTCAGGGCCGAAGGCGCCTCCGGCATTTGAACCGGGCGAGAAGCTTCACTATTCGCTAGGATGGCAGTTTTTAACGGTCGGTTCGGCGACCTTGGAAGTATTGCCCGATACCGAGCTCAACGGGAAACCGGTGCGGAGTTTTCTGCTGACCGCGCGCACCCGCAAATCAATCGATCATCTCTTCAAGGTGCGCGATCGGCTGTCTTCTCTAACGGAGCTGGATTTGAGCCGCTCGCTTCGTTTTGAAAAAAAACAGCGCGAAGGAAAGACCAAGCGCGATGTGGTGGTGACCTATGACGAAGCGGGAAAAACCGCCTTCTATGAAGAGAAGCTGAAGGGCAAAAAGCAGGAGACCATAATTCTACCGGGCTCCCAGGATCCGCTCTCGGCCTTTTATTTTGTCCGCATGCAGGAGCTGGAAGTCGGGAAGGTGATCAAGGGGCCGTTTACGGACGGGAAAAAGAGCAAGATGGCGCTGGTCAAGGTGGCCGCTCGTGAACGCAAGAAAGTGAATGGGCGGAAGTATGACACCTTTAAACTGCTCCCCGACCTTAAGGATATGGGAGGCGTGTTTGAGAAGAGCAAAAAGGCGAAGCTTGAAATCTGGGTGACCGCCGACCACCGCCATATTCCGGTCATGATGAAGAGCAAGGTCGCCGTCGGCAGCTTTACCTGCGAGTTGATCCCTGCTGAAACCAAGCCGGAGTCTAAGTGAATCACGCCGCCGAGATTATCGCTCATCGCGGGGCGTCCTACGATGCCCCGGAAAACACAATGGAATCTTTTGAGCTGGGCTTAGCACAGGGAGCCGACGCCATCGAATGCGACGTCCACCTGACGCAGGACGGACAACTGGTGGTGATTCATGACCCGACGGTTCAGCGGACGGCCGGGGTCAACAAAGCCGTCAAGGACATGACCCTTGCCGAGCTGCAAGCGCTGGATGCTGGAAGCTGGAAATCGCCGGACTGGCGCGACGCCCGCATCCCGGCGCTTGCCGAAGTGCTGGATCTGCTGCCCACGGACCGCCGCATTTTCATCGAGATCAAAGCCGGCCCACCCGCCGTTGCTCCGCTGCAGAAAGTGATTGCGGCGTCGGCCCTGCAGCCGTCGCAGATGGTATTGATGGAGTTTGATTTGGAAACGGTCATCGCCATGAAGGAAAATTTTCCAGCCATAGAGGTGCTGTGGCTGAATAAGCTTCCGCGCCTTCAAGTTCCGTGGCGCAAAAAACGCGCGCTCCACCAGATCCTCAGCACAACCCGGCAGCGCGGGCTGAACGGGGTGAACCTTCAAAACACCCCGCTGCTGAATGCTGCATTGATCCGCGCCTGCCGAGAGCATGGACTGGGTTGCTATTGCTGGACGGTGGATGATCCCCGCCGGGCCGCCGCGCTCGCCAAAAACGGCATAAACGGCATTGCCACAAACCGCCCGGGCTGGATGCGCAAGCAGCTGAACGCAACTGGCGCCCCCCGCTCATGAAAAAAATCATAATCGCCATTCACGGACTCGGCAATAAACCGGATGCTGCGCTATTGCGTGCATCGTGGCTGAAGGCCATTGGCGAAGGGCTGGCCCGGCGGGGGAAACAAAAACTCAACATTCCCTTTGAAATGGTTTACTGGGCCGATATTTCCTATCCAGCACCACTGAGCCCCGAAATTGACGCCCCCTCAGACCCGCTCTTTCTAGCAGAGCCGTATACCGCCAGCCCCGAGCAGTCGCAAAAGCGCAGGCACCTGCATGCGTTCGCATTGAAGTTTATCGAAACCCATCTCGATCGGTTGTTCCTGAAGAAAGATCTATCGGAAACCTTTCCGGGAGCCAGTGCAAAAATGATGGCGCATCATTTCTCCGAACTAGACTTCTATTATACGGATGAATGCCGATCGCTTAAGAACGAAGATTGTTCAGCAAAAGCAGCTATACAAGCCCGGCTACGCGATACGCTTCAGACGTACGCCGGCTATGAGATCCTGCTCCTCAGCCATTCCATGGGGTCGATCATTGCGTTTGATGTGCTTTGGGACCCTTCGGTTAATTTCAAGATCCACACCTTGGTGACCATGGGCTCCCCGCTGGGCCTGCCGCCGATAGTCGCCCGGAATTTTAAGGCCCAGCAGTCCCTTTTTCCAGAACTGAAACAACCCACCGCACCGGAATGCGTTTGGCCGCATTGGTACAACCTTTCCGATCTACGCGACACCGTTGCGCTGGATCATACGCTCCGCGATGATTACGCGGCCAACTCCAAGGGACTTAGGGCCATCGACCTGCTGGCGGCCAATGACTATGAGGTCAACTCCCACCCCAATCCGCATAAGAGTTATGGATACCTGCGGACGCCGGAAACCGCACGAATCATCAAGGCCTTTTTAACCTCCCGCCGGCATGATTTCATTCGGAGGAAATGTGACCTGATCGTTGGCGGCATTGCGGCCTCCACCCGGCGGTTCTGGAAAGGCGCTTCCGGAAAGTAATTCCATGGCGCATCAAGCCGCCAATGACGTCCATCTGCATGCTTTCAGGAAAAGGACGGAACAACTTCGAGTGAGGCAACCGTAGAAAGATCTCTTTTTTGGTGCGAGAAATGCCGCCTAAATGCGCTATAAAATAGAGCTTAATTTAAATAGGAGCTCAAATGGCTAAACCCAACTATTCATACGAAAAGCGGCAAAAAGAGATCGCGAAGAAGAAAAAACAGGAAGAAAAGCGGAAAAAGAAACAAGGAACCACAGGCGAAGCGCCGACGGGTCAGAAGTAGCCTATTGGTTGATGTGTTGCTTGCGCAACTGTGCATTGCCAGATAGGTGAACGGCACCGAGCTCCAGCCACCAGATGAACTCGGATAAGCAGCAAATTTTCGATGCGCTCTTTGCCCTATGGGGCAAACAGCATTGGTGGCCGGCCCAAACGCGGCTGGAAATGATGCTCGGAGCCATCCTCACGCAAAACACCGCGTGGTCGAACGTCGAAAAGGCAGTTTCCAACCTTCGAAGAAACGGCGCGCTAAACTTCCAGACATTGGAAAAAGCGTCGCAGAATCAGATTGCCGAATGGATCCGCCCCGCGGGTTATTTCAATCAGAAAGCCGGTTGCATCAAGGGCATGGTTGAGATCCTCCGCGAGCACTTCGACGGTTCGTTGCACCAGCTCTTTGCGCTCGATACCCCTGCCCTGAGGACTGAGCTGCTTTCGTGGAAGGGCATTGGCCCGGAAACCGCCGACAGCATTTTGCTTTATGCCGGCAAACGCCCGGTCTTTGTGGTGGATGCCTACACCAAGCGCTTTTTGTCGCGCCACGGCTGGTGCGACAAAAACGCCTCGTACGATTCGGTGGCGAAACTCTTCACAGAAAGCCTGCCCGAGGACGTGCAGCTATTCAACGAATACCACGCCCTCATCGTCCAGCTCGGCAAAGAGCACTGCAACACCAAGCCCAAATGCGCGGGCTGTCCGCTGGAGCATTTGCTGCCCGCAGATTCACGCGGATAAAAAACCGGTGTCTATCTGCGTAATCTGCGGGAAAAACTACATGGATGCGAGTTCCCCGACCGTAACATTCCCCCACCCCGGCTGCTCAAAAAGGTGCTCCAGCAGCATGGCGGAGGCGACGGCGTCGTAGAGCGCATCATGGGCTTCTTTGCCGGGACAGAGGTCATCCACCCGCAGCTTGAGATCGAGCAGGACGACGAGGTCTTCAAGCGCATACGACGGACAACCGGGCCACACCTTGCGGGCAATCCGGAGCGTATCGATCCACTGGCCAAACTTATGCATCGGCGCCATCAGACGGGTAAACTTTTTTTCGGTCGCCACGTTGTGCGCGCAGAGCGGATAACCGGTAAGGCGCGACCGGACCTGCATCCACAATTCCTCCGGCGTTGGCGCCACCGCGATTTGATCGCGAAGCATCGAGTGCCGCCCCGGCGCATGGGGATTGAACGGACGGTTGACATCAACCCGCAACAGGCTCTCGAACATAGAAACCGGATCAACCTTCCCGTTCTTGAGCGACACCATGCCGATCTGCCACGGCTCGTTGGCGAAACCGCGCAAAGAGCCCGTGCTTTCGTAATCCAGCACAGTGATCTCGGCATGAAAAATGGCCATGGTTAAATCCATAGCCATTATCTTCCACATTAAAACTATTGATGCAAATTATCCTTCACGCGAAATGAGCATTCCCCCATGTGAATTGCACACGAAGAGCGTCAGTTACTATAAAGTGACAGGCACATAATATATTGACACTGATGCATGGCACCTGCTAAAGATTTGTTCATGAGAAAACCTCGGATACTTGGGAATAGAGAAACTAACTACTATCATGTCATGTCGCGCGTCGTGAACCGCGACCATGTCATGGGAGCTGAAGAAAAAGAATTCTTCATGCTGACCATGCGCAAGCTGGAAGCTTTTTCGGGATTGCGGATCCTGACCTACTGCATCATGTCGAACCACTTTCACATATTGGTGGAAGTGCCCAATATCACCGATTTGGATGATGACGCCCTGCTGGATCGACTCCGAACCTTCTATTCCAAAAGGCAATTCTCCGAAATCGAGCAGGAATACACGCGCGCGTTCCAACATGCCCAAGATACTGGAAACAGGGACTGGCTTGATGAATTCAGGTTGCAGTATGTCTCGCGAATGGGCGATCTATCGGTGTTTCTGAAGGAACTCAAGGAACGTTTTTCTAAGTGGTACAACCGCAAGCACGGTCGCAGGGGAACGCTTTGGGAAGAGCGATTCAAGAGTGTGCTGGTGGAGAATTCCGACCATGCCTTGACGACCATGGCGGCGTATATTGACCTGAATCCGGTTCGCGCAGGACTTGTCGGAGATCCGAAGGAATACCGGCATTGCGGCTACGCGGAAGCAGTCGGCGGAGGGGAGGCTGCGCGCGACGGAATCACCCGGCTGATGCAATCCCAAGGACAGGAAGGTAATTGGCGTCAGATTTCGGCAAAGTACCGCACCTATCTATTCAGCACAGGCTACGAAACGGATGCCAAAGCCGGGTTTACCGAGCAACAAGCCAAAGAGGTATTGGAACAAGGCGGCGAGTTGCCGCTGAGGGCATTGATTCGCTGCCATGTCCGCTATTTCAACGACGGAGTCGCACTGGGAAGCCGATTGTTTATCGAGGAAATATTCGAAAACAACCGGCCCTTCTTCGGCGAGCGCCGAAAAAACGGCGCCCGCAAGATGCGTGGCGGAGACTGGGAAGGCCTGTACAGCCTTCGAAACCTATCGCCCGGAGCGATTGCTGCTCCAGGCTAAACTCACCCCTCCAGCGAGATGAGCATCGGCTCTTCGATCGCATCTACGACCCAGCGCAGGAAGCGCGCGCCGTCGGCGCCGTCGATGATGCGGTGGTCGTAGGAAAGCGAGAGCGGCAGCTTAAAGCGCTTGCCGTCACTGTCGATACTCGATTCCCAATAGCCGCGCCCTGCCCCAAGGATCGCCACTTCCGGCGAATTGACGATCGGCGTGAAGAACGATCCACCGATAATTCCGAGGTTGGTGAAGGTGTAGGTGCCGCCCTGCAGATCCGACATCTCCAGCTTGCCTTCGCGCGCCTTTGTTGCCAGCGCCTTTAGCTCCACTGCCAGCTCGACCATGTTTTTCTGATCAGCGTCCCGGATAACCGGAACCAGAAGCCCCTTGGGCGTATCCATGGCAATGCCGATGTTGTAGTAATCCTTGTAGATGATCTCGGACTTTTCCGGGTCGATGCTGCAGTTGAACTTCGGAAACACTTTGAGCGCGGAGGCGATGACTTTAATGATAATGGCGGTCATCGTGAGCTTCGCCCCGGCGGCTTCGGCACGCGGCGCATAATGCTTGCGCAACGCCTCTAGCTTGGTGATGTCGGCGGTATCGTGCTGCGTGACATGCGGGATGGTGCTCCAGCAATGCGCCATGTGGTTCATGGTCGCTTTGCGGATGCCGGACATTTTTTCCACACGCACGGCGCCGGCAACGCTGGCCTTGCCGCTTCCCCCGCCACTCTCCATGCTTGATTTGGCAAACTGCTTAACGTCTTCCAGACTGATGCGGCCACCGGCCTGAGCCGGCTCAACAGCGTGAATGTCTACGCCAAGCTCGCGCGCCAGACGGCGTACGTTCGGGGCGGCGGAAACAGCCTTGGCATCCGGAACCGGCGCAGGGGCCGGAGTCGCAACGGGTGCGGGTGCAGCCTTCGGAGCCGGTGCCGGTTCTGGTGCGGGCACGGGTGCTTCCTCAACTACCGGAACGACAGCCTCTGGTTCGGGCTCTGCAGTTGCAGGCACCGGATTGGAATCCGGTTCCACGCTATCGATCGTGAAGGCGAGCTGCCCCACTTCAATAGTGTCGCCTTGGGCAACGTGTATGGCGGTGATGGTTCCCGCCGCGGGCGACGGGATTTCCATGCTGGCCTTGCCGGCTTCGATTTCAAGCAGCGCCTGGCCGTCCGTTACGGAATCGCCTACGGCGACGAGGATGCTGACGACATCGCCGCCTTCAATGTTTTCTCCAAGCTCTGGAAGTTTAAATTCAAGTGCCATGGTTCTATTCTCCTA
Organism: Pontiella sulfatireligans; assembly: GCF_900890705.1. Lineage (GTDB taxonomy): Bacteria > Verrucomicrobiota > Kiritimatiellia > Kiritimatiellales > Pontiellaceae > Pontiella > Pontiella sulfatireligans. The sequence continues at coordinate 510,808 of NZ_CAAHFH010000002.1, forward strand.
CCGGATTGGGTTTATTGGAATCGATGCCCAGCTCCGTGCGGGCTTTCTCCAGTTTCTTTTGATCATATTCGCCCTTGGAGGCCAACGACGAAAGCACGGTCCATGCAATGGCGTTCTGGTCAACCTCGAAGTGCTTGCGCAACGCACGGCGGCCGTCGCTGCGGCCGAAACCGTCGGTGCCCAGCGCCACGAGACCGGGCACATGCTTGGCCAGCGAGTTCGGCAGCAGCTTCATATAGTCGGAAGCGGCAATCACCGGTCCAGATTCGCCTTCGAGACATTCGGTGACGTACGGCTTGGTAGTGTTGCCGTTGCGGACGGTTTCGCGCTCGGCATCCTGCGCATCGTTGATCAGGTTTTTGTAGCTCGTAACCGACCAAACGTTGGTTTCGATGCCATAGGTTTCCTTCAGCAGCTCGGCCGCATTGACCGCCTGCGGGAGAATTGCGCCGCTGCCGAGAATCTGCGCCTGCGCTTTTTCGGATGACTGGAACTTATACATGCCCTTGAGAATGCCCTCTTCCGCGCCTTCCGGCATGGCGGGCTGCTCATAGTTGTCGTTCATCAGCGTGATGTAGTAGAAAATTTGTTCGTTATCTACATACATTCGGCGAATGCCGTCCTTGATGATGGCGGCCAGCTCGTAGGCATAAGCCGGATCGTAGGCCGCCATGTTCGGGATGGTCAGCGCCGTAACGAGGCCGTGGCCGTCCTGATGCTGCAGGCCTTCGCCGGCGAGCGTGGTGCGGCCCGCGGTTGCGCCCATCAGGAAGCCTTTGCAACGCGAGTCGCCGGCCAGCCATGCAAGGTCGGCAATACGCTGGAAGCCGAACATCGAATAGTAGGTGTAGAACGGGATCGTGTTGATGCCATGGTTCGAATAGGCCGTGCCCGCCGCCACAAAGGAGGAGAACGCGCCGGCTTCGGTGATGCCCTCTTCGAGGATCTGGCCGTCCTTCTCTTCCTTATAGAAGAGCAGGTTGTCGGCATCGACCGGTTCGTAGAGCTGGCCGGAGTGGGCGTAGATGCCGACCTGGCGGAAGAGCGCGTCCATACCGAAGGTACGGGCTTCGTCCGGAACGATCGGAACGATCAGTTTGCCGATGCTCTTGTCGGAGAGCAGTTTTGAAAGAACGCGGACGAAAACCATCGTGGAGGAAACGGGACGGTCGGAACCGGCATCGAATTCCTGGAAGATTTTATCGGCCGGCATCTCGATCGGCGTGTATGCCGTGCGGCGCGTCGGCACATGGCCGCCCAGTTCGTCGCGGCGGGCGTTGAGATACTGCATCTCCGGGCTGTCTGCCGGCGGACGGTAGAACGGTACGCTGTCGATGTCTTCGTCGGAAATCGGAATGCCGAACCGGCTGCGGAATTCGCGCAGCGAATCTTCGCCGAGCTTTTTCTGGGAGTGGGTGATGTTCTGCCCTTCCCCGGCCGTTCCCATGCCGTAGCCCTTGACGGTTTTCGCCAGAATCACGGTCGGGCGGCCCTTCGTTTCGGACGCCTGTTTGTAGGCAGCGTATACCTTGGCCGGATCGTGGCCGCCGCGACGCATGCGTTGGATTTCAGTATCGGAAAGATGTTCCGCCAGTTTGAGCAGTTTCGGATCGGTTCCAAAGAAATGCTCACGGACATAGTCGGCATCTTCCACGGTGTATTTCTGATATTGACCATCGACGACTTCGCCCATGCGTTTAACGAGCAGGTCGTCTTCGTCCTTTTCGAGCAACGGATCCCAGCTGTCGCCCCACAGGACTTTGATCACATTCCAGCCGGCGCCACGGAAGGAGGCTTCCAGTTCCTGGATAATTTTACCGTTGCCGCGCACCGGACCGTCCAAACGCTGGAGGTTGCAGTTAACAACGAAGGTCAGGTTGTCGAGTTTTTCGCGCGATGCGAGGTTGATGGCGCCGAGGGTTTCGGGCTCATCGGTTTCGCCGTCGCCGAGGAAGGCCCAGACCTGCTGGTTGCACGGTTCGCGCAGGCCGCGGTCTTCGAGATATTTGATGAAGCGCGCGTGATAAATTGCGGTGATCGGGCCGAGCCCCATGGATACGGTCGGGAACTGCCAGAAGTCGGGCATGAGCCACGGGTGCGGATAGGACGAGAGCCCGGGGGTGTCGTGCAGCTCGTGGCGGAAGTTGGTGAGATGGTCGTCGGTCAGGCGTCCTTCAAGGTAGGCGCGCGCGTAGACGCCCGGCGAAGAGTGGCCCTGAAAATAAACCAGGTCGCCCGGATAATCATCAGTGCGGCCCTTGAAGAAATGGTTGAAGCCGACCTCATAAAGAGTCGCGATGGATTGGTAGCTCGCAATATGGCCGCCGATTCCGTCTTCTTCGCGGTTGGCGCGCACGACCATGGCCATGGCGTTCCAGCGAATAAGGCTTTTGATGCGGCGCTCCATTTCGCGGTCGCCCGGATAGGCCGGCTGCTCATCGAGCGGGATCGTATTAATGTAGGGGGTGTTGGCCGAAAACGGGAGGCGGACGCCTTTGCGGTGCGCGCTTATCTGGAGGTCATGAAGGATGTCCTTGACCCGCTCCGGACCTGCGGTTTCAAGCAGCTCGTCCAGCGCATCAAGCCAGTCCTGTTTGTCATAATCCACATTTTCGGTATTTGAATTAGTCGTATCCATAAGTTCGATTCCCTCGTTTTAGAGTGCGTGCAATTTAAATAGGATAATTCCAGTACACAATAAAAATCCGCAAAAAACATGCTTAGAACTATCACCTTTTCTGCATTTGACATCAAACCCCGTATTTTTCAACCACAGCAAGCTCGCCAAAAACGGCATTTAATCCGGATTCCGCGAAAATCACCACCCGCACAGGGCTCGCAAAACACGAACAATCGTCTGATTCCTAAATTTATTTGATCAGAAATCCTGTTGATGATGCAGGCTTTCATCCTGCGCATTAATATGGTTTTATTTGCCTCCATTATTGAATTGGAAATTTGGATGAAACGAATTGGAGCACATGTAAGCGCGAGTGGCGGGGTGGAAAACGCCCCCTTGAACGCGGCCGAAATCGGGGCCAACGCCTTTGCGTTGTTCACGAAAAACCAGCGGCAGTGGGTCGCAAAGCCACTGACGGCCGAAAGCATTGACGCCTTTAAGCAGAACTGCGCCGACCACGGTTTCTCGCCGGAACATATCCTCCCCCACGACAGCTATCTCATCAACCTCGGCCATCCGGATGCCGAAAAACTGGAAAAATCGCGTGATGCCTTTCTCGACGAAATGCAGCGGTGCGAGCAACTGGACCTTAAACTGCTCAACTTTCACCCCGGAAGCCATCTCAAGCTCGTTTCCGAGAGCGAATGCCTTTCCACCATCGCTGAGTCGATCAACTGGGCGCTCGATAAAACCACCGGCGTGACCGCCGTGATTGAAAACACCGCCGGACAGGGCTCGAACCTGGGCTTCCGCTTTGAGCACCTCGCGGAAATCATCGACCAAGTGGAAGACAAGGCCCGCGTCGGCATCTGCATCGATACCTGCCATAGCTTTGCCGCCGGCTACGACCTCCAAACTGCGGAAAGCTGCGCCACCGTCTTTGCCGAGTTTGAAAAAGTGGTTGGCTTCAACTATCTTTGCGGGATGCACTTGAACGATTCCAAGAAGGGACTCGGTAGCCGTGTTGACCGCCACCACAGCCTCGGGCAAGGCGTGCTCGGGCTGGAGGTTTTTAAATATATTATGAACGACGACCGCTTCGACGACATCCCCATGGTGCTCGAAACCATCGACGAAACCATTTGGGCGAACGAAATCAAACTGCTCAGGAGTTATGAATCGTGAGCATGCTAGACAACGTTCGAATTGTTTTAGTTGAACCGATCTTCGGTGGCAACATTGGCTCGGTCTGCCGGGCGATGAACAACAATGACATTACGGACCTCGCGATTGTCAATCCGCGTCCAACGACCGACTGGGATGATGCGCGCAAGCTTTCGTGCAATGCCAAGGCGCAGTTGGAAGCACGCAAGGAATATCCCACACTGGCCGAAGCCATCGCCGGTTGCACCGTCGTGGCCGGCACCTCGGCGCGCACTGGATTCTACCGCGACACCGCCCACTCCCCCCGCGAGTTTGCCCAAATCGGGCTCGAAAGCGCTAAAAACCATAAAATTGCGTTGGTTTTCGGCCGCGAAGACAAAGGATTGCAAAACGAAGAGCTCGCACTCTGCACCCATATTATTCAAATTCCTTCGAGCGAATTATATACCTCGCTTAACCTCTCGCATGCCGTTATGGTCTGTTGCTATGAAATGTTCACCGCTGCTGGGGCATTCCATCCCGCGGAAGAAAAAGCCGAAGAGGCCGATTCCGAACTGCGCGAACGCATGTTTGCAACCTGGCGCGAAATGATGATTAAAACCGAATTTACTCACGAACAAAAACTTGAGCACATGATGATGGGGCTTCGCCGCATCTTCACGCGCGGCAAGCTGACCGTGCCCGACGCGAAAATATTAATGGGCCTTGCTAAACAATCCATTTGGGTTTCCGACCAGTGGAAGAAAGACACGAATGAATAACTTTCCACCTAAAGAACACATTTCCAAAGCCGAAATCAATGAACTGCCCATGAAGCAGTACGACGGACCAATTCACCTTTGCGTAACGGCAGAGGAAGCTGAAGCCGCTGCAGAAAAGCTATTAAAGGAAGATCTGCTCGGATTCGACACTGAGACCCGCCCAGCCTTCCGCAAAGGCGAGAGCTACGATCCGTCCCTGCTTCAGCTCGCCACCGCGAACGAAGTCTACCTGTTTCAGATCCAGCTCTGCGGCCTGACCCCAAACCTGCTGAAAGTCCTTTCTAGTCACGACATCGTGAAAACCGGTGTGGCGCTCGAGCGCGACGTCAGCGAGTTGCAAGCCGTGACCCCGTTCCAGCCGGGCGGTTTCGTTGAACTGGCCCACTCCGCAAAAAAAGCAGGCATCAAGAACCTCGGCCTGCGAGGCCTCACCGCCATCCTGCTCGGCTTCCGCATCTCCAAAAAAGAGCAAGTCTCCAACTGGGCGCGCAGAGACCTGACCGAATCGCAAATAACCTACGCCGCCACCGACGCATGGCTCGGCCGTAAAATCTACAAAGTCTTCCTCGAACACCGGTTTATTTAGTTATGGGAAGTAGTAAAACTAAAATTGCGTTTTTGCACCGCTATGGACTGGGAGGTTGGATCTGTTGTGGAGGACACTGCATTCCTCGCACTTTTGAGATACTGCAACAGAGCGGTCTTGAAATTCATTATTTTGGGCCAAAATCTTTGGATCCTGTACCGGCACGACTGAACAACATCGTCAAAATACACCAACTTCCCTTCACTTGGGACCGATCCAACCCCATCCATAAATGGAGCCAAACCATCCTCTGGTACCTCTACCTCCCATGGCTTGCAATCTATTGCCGGCTCTCTGGGATGCGCGTTCTGATGTACATCGACGACACCCTTCCTCTAACAGGATGGATTTTTCGCATTCTGTTCGGGCGTAAATTTTCAATGACTGCCATGGATTTTTTTGTTCGGATTTACACAGAAAAACATCCAATACTCCGACCAGTATGCCAGTTGGTAGAGTGGCTGGACTTTCAGGCATGGAAACGCACTCCGGTTCTGTTCACGAAAGTCTTCTACACCCAAACGTACTTGAAAGGTAAAGGGATACCAGAAGAGCAGATGTTTATTGCAAGGAATCCTTGTGATCAAACCATCTACCACCCCATCTCGCCAGAAGCTCGAAAAAAAACACGTTCAGAATATGGATTTTCCGACACCGATATTGTGCTCAGCCACCACGGAATCCTCCATCCCAACAAAGGTAATGACTGGATTATTGAGCGAATTGCCGAACTGAAAGACGAATTGCCCAACCTTAAATTCATTTTGGCGGGCAACGGTTCTGAAATGGAAAATCTAAAGCAATTGGCCAAAAAAAAAGGGCTTTCTGATCGGATTATTTTCACAGGATGGCTTCCTACCGAAAAATCACTGAACGACACCATCAATGCAGCTGACCTAGGACTGGTCATGCGCACCGGGCAGGAAACCGACCACTTCCATATGACCGACACCCTTACCCATGAAATGGCCTGTGGAAAACCCCTGCTGGCCGTTAATCTGAAGGGTATAGCCGAAGTCATTGAAGACAGAAAAAACGGGCTTCTTTTTGACCCTGACAATACTGCAGAATTTTCAGAGAAACTCATTTACCTTTGCAACAATCCATCGCGAAGAGGAATCATGGGGAATAATGCGCTCGACACGATTAGCAAGATCAGCAACCTTGAAATATGTGCGAATCAATTGGCCAAGCCGATTCTTAATCTAGTCACCGACGGCGGAAAAATACAATGAGCGAACAAGACGAGGCACCAAAAAGGCGTATCGTATCCCTAATTGTTCCGTTCCTCAACGAGCAGGAAAACTTGCCGTTGCTCTACGACCGTTGCAACAAGGTATCCCAAGGACTAAAAGAAGAACTAGAGTTTGTTTTCATTGACGACGGCAGCACCGATGGAAGCCTCCCGTGGGTCATGCAAACTGCGGAAAAAAATCCGGCAGTCAAATATATCCAGCTATCCCGTAACTTTGGGCACCAGCGCGCCATCACCGCCGGCATGAACCTCTGCAACGGCGACGCAGCAATCATCATCGACGCCGACCTGCAGGATCCGCCCGAAGTAATTGCCGATATGATTATGAAATGGAAGGAAGGCTTCGAAGTTGTCCATGCCGTCCGTTCCTCGCGCAAAGGCGAATCCGGGCTTAAAAAGTTACTCGCGCACCTCTTCTACAGAATTCTTAGTAAAATGACCGAAGTGCAAATGACCGTGGATGCCGGCGACTTCCGCCTACTCGACCGAAAAGCACTCAATGCTCTCAATTCCATGCCCGAACAGCACCGCTATATGCGCGGCCTCGCCTCTTGGATCGGTTTTAATCAAACTACCGTGGAATATGTCAGAGATGCCCGGCACGCAGGAGTCACAAAATATCCGTTAATCAAATCTATTGGACTTGCACTCAACGCAATAACTTCGTTCAGCGGGACTCCCTTGCGCTTGCTCTTTTACCTTGGAACGTTACTTTGCCTCCTCTCCATTGGCATCGGGGTTTATCTCTTTGTTGCTTGGAATTTTGTCCAGCGAATGTCCCCCTCCCATGCCGGCACCACCTATCTAACTCTTGCGATTTTCTTTGTCAGTGGACTGCAACTCTTTGGCATGGGCATTCTTGGCCAATACCTCCGTCGCGTCTTCGACGAAATCAAAGACCGCCCGCTCTATTTAGTAAGCGACTCCAACCTGTAATAGGACGCTATGAACCAAACACGTAAATACGACATTGCCATCGTTGGCATGATGCTTTCGTCTCAAGGCGGAGGAATGCCCCGTTCAATGGCGCAGCAAGCAAAAATCATGACTACGGCCGGGCATAAAGTGACCCTCTACATCGGCGACAGCAAAGCCATGCCCTATACTCCAGAGCAGTTTTATCTTCATGACAGCATCGCCGTGCATGTTTCCAAGTCCATCGGATTTTGGGGCCTCGGCCTTATTCCAAAGACGCTATGGACGCTATTCCGAAACGCTCCGCAACATGATGTGATCCACCTGAACGGAGTGTGGAACTTTACCACTTTCTTTGGAGCTGTTATCTCTTGGCTCAGAAAAACACCTGCCATCATTAGCTGTCGCAGCCACTACGGCGACTACCACTTCACAAGGATGCCCGTACTCAAGCAACTGCTCTTCCATACCATGGAAAAAATAAACTTATGGTGCGTCTATGGCATACATGTCACAGCGGACTGGGAAGAAGAAACATCATGGCGAGCCGCGAACCGTGCGAAACATATCATCAAAATTCCCAACCCTGTTGACTTAGCAGACTTTGACAATCCTCCGCTACGGCAAGATAGCAGGAAACATCTTAGGTTAGACCCAAACGGATATTATGTTGTACATCTTGGGCGAACCGCGAAACAGAAGAACCTGACCGTCCTGATTAAAAGCTTCAATGAAGCCAAACTGGGACTGGATGCCAAACTTGTTTTGGTGGGCCCACCGGAGCCTGATGAAAAAGAAAAACTCGTGCAACTGGCCAAGGAGCTAAAGATCGAAGACAAGATCGTCTATGTAGACTTCGCGAAAGGGCGAGAGCGGTGCCATTGGCTTGCCGCCGCAGACCTCTTTGCACTGCCCAGCCACGACGACAACTTCTGCATTGTAGTTATAGAAGCAGCCGCTTCAGGAACACACTGCCTGACGTCTCCCCATGTCGGAGCCATTGAATACCTGCCTACCTCCCTTATTACAGTACGACCGTTGGTGCAGCAGCAATGGAACGAGGCCATTGAATATTTTTATCAAAACCGTCCAGCTCAAACTGTAATGAATGAGGAAATCGCCAACCAATTCTCCGCGGAGCGCTTGGAAGAATACTGGGTGCAACAGTACGAAACCATGGGGTTTTAACATGGGGATTCAGGCATCGCCCAAGATTTGGTTGCTGGTTCTTAACTGGAACGGCATGTACCATCTGAAATACATGCTTCCCTCGTTCCTTGCCTGCGATTACGACCAACATATTCACCTGCTTTTTGTGGACGCTTGTTCAACAGACGAATCCTGCGATTATGCACGCGAGATCGCCGGAAAGAAAATGGAGATCCATGTCTTGCAGGATAACCTCGGCTGGGCGGGCGGAAACAATGCCGCCATTCGCTATGCCGTGGATAACGGAGCAGAATATGTTGTACTGCTAAACAACGACATGCGTTTTTCTCCTCGCTGGCTTTCCGACTCCATGAGCGTTTTTGAAGACAGTCCTGATGCTGGAGTGGTCGGGTGTAAAATTTTCAATGATTTAGCTGAATTCGAGCTGGCTCAAATCGACTACTCCATGATGCACTTTGAAGAAGCAAACGACATTCCAGGCTGTTGCATGATTGTGCCGGTCGAAGTGTTCAGAAAAGTCGGATTGATAGATGAAGAATACGAATTTTACGCCGAAGAAGATGATTTTGAGATGCGGGTGAAAAACGCCGGATACAAACTATATTGCACCAATGTCCCCATCTGGCATTTCCATGATGGTTCTATGCGCCACTTCCCTGAGAAAAAGGCCTACCTCGCCATGCGCAACGCTATCCTTTTCAGTCGCCGGTACGACCCTGCATTCTTAACCCTTGCCAAGACCATCAATATTCTTCTGTGCACAACAATCAAAAACTGGCGCAAACACACGATGACCAACCGTCGCTATTATGCAAAGAACCCCGTGTTTAATTTGCGGATATTCTTCAGGGCACTGTCGTGGAATTTGAAGGATGCGCGGGAACGGGGTCGCAGAAGCCCCGTAACACCGTCGACTCTCTGATTAGATCAAATATTTATTCAGGGGAGTTTAAAAACTCCTGCCCTTTCAGAATCTTCAGTAAGACCATGAGCTTCACTACCCAGGTTTTGAGAAGAAAAAAAACAGCGTTTTTCATATGAAACCAAGTGCGTTTTCCACCTGCACGGGCCAGAACCTCTTTATGAAAAAGCGACCTGTCAACATGCGCCAGCAACTCTCCAACGAAATCCTCTTCAAGCTTCTCTCTTTTGTTGCGCTGTGTAGCCTGATCCAGATGTACTCTGAAGACCGTCAACTTATCAGGAATGAAAGCTACTTTATAATGCGCGAGAACTCGGTACCAGTATTCATAATCCAACTGCTGTTTAAGGTCCCCACTAAAAAACCCGATATCCTCAAAAACCGAACGCCGAAGCAACACCGACGGAGGCTCGCCTATTTTATTACGTGGAGAACATAAGAGAGAACGGTCTTCTAACAGTTCCCAGCCACTGACAGGTTGCGAAAGTTTGTGTGCCCAGTTCGCTACCGGATCTGAAAACAAATAACACCAAGCTATACCCGCGACCGAGGGAGCCTGGGAAAGCAACAGCTTCCTTCGAGCAAATACCATACCGATGGAAGAATCATTCTTAATACAAGAGACCATCTCTCGCACACAATCTGGAAGCAGTAGATCATCCTGAAACAAAAACTTAATATACTCACCTTTTGCATGCTCAACACAATAGTTCCAGTTGGCACCAATACCAGAAGGCTCATGATTAAAAACACGATATTCGTATTTTGAACGAGCAGCAAACTCAGAAACAATCTCCAGAGTCCGGTCGGAAGAAGCATCATCTGAAACGACGACTTCACAATTCTCATAGATTTGCGCCTCGACCGACTCCAACGCCTCGGTCAAAAATCGCTCCCCGTTGTAGGTAGGCACACAAATTGAGACTAAAGGCATCATTTCTTAGCCCTTCCTTCCCAGTTGTCCAACAAAACCACTCATGCGTTTCAGGACCCGCACCAAAGCTCGCTTAAAACTCTTTTGTTCTAAGCTATCAACTGAGCGAATTTCTCTTAATATTTCTGGCTCCAGCTCAGGCAATCTCGCGCAAATGTTCCTATATAATATCATCATAGAATCAAAAGAATAACTTTCCCCCATAAACCACAACCGCCTAAAAAAACACGCAGCCCCTTTTCTCAAACCCTCTTTAGTGGCTTGCGAGAAAAAGGGTGATTCCAACATGGCCACAGCACTCCAAATCGTATTTACCAACCGCTCTTCCATTCCGCAACCCGACCAAATCCCCCCTCGGTGCACCCTATATACAGCCATCGGTTCATTCATAAACTTTCCTAAGCCTTGCTGGAGTGCACATAAATTCATAGGCCAATCTGCCATGAAGGAACAACGAAATAGTGAACTTGAAAAATGTTCCTCAGTTAACGAATTTCGCATAACTACTCCGGGAGTGTGCAACATATTCCCGTGCACCAAGGAAAGTGCGTCCAAATCATTTTCAGGCACACGTCCCACCCCAAATTTTCTACTCCAAAAAGGATTATTGGAATACCCCGGGCACAAGGAAAACAAACCTTTATCATGTCTTATAAATACATTGCAATAACAAAGACTAAACGCAGGATTTTTTTCTAAAAATCCGACCTGTTTCGCTAATTTTCGCGGATCAATCCAATAATCATCTCCCTCACAGCGTGCCACATACTTTCCACGGCAAGATTTCAATGTCTCCAGAAAATTGTAGCGACCCGTAGCTCGACCGTTAATAATCAAAACATCTTCACGGCTACGGAGAAATAAACGGATTTTATCAGGATACTTTTTGGCATATTCCTTACAGATTTCCCGGGTGGCATCCGAGGACTCATCTTCACCAATACAAATTTCATATGGAAAATCGGTTTTCTGGCTCAATACTCCGTCCAGGCAATCCCGAATATAGGGCGCATGGTTATAGGTAATCACACACACGCTCACCAATGGGTCTTCTTTTCGAATGTCCCAGACCTGATTCATTCTTTTCCCCCAGAGACTTGTGTCCAACACATTTTGGTAAGTTCCACAAAAGTCGGTTCTTTCAACATCCATAGGATTCCCGAGCATAAAATTGCATAAACAACGCTCTGTAAAAGCAACTTCGTTAAATTTCCTTCCAATAGTCCACCAAATAGAAACGCTATAACCCCTGCAATCGCAACGGAAGTCACTATCCCTTTTATTGAAGAAAGCTGCGCTAAAATACCGAATTTTATAAAGCGCCGATTATAGAAAGAATTTGGAATAAGCGCTAAAAAGCTACAACAAACCTGCCCCAGTAAAAGAGCCATGATTCCATACCTCCAGGCAATTGTAATATTCAGCAGAACCAACCCTTTTTTAAAGAACTCCAATCGAAAAATTAAATCAGAACGTCCTAAAGCTTTAAGAATATCTAAATTCAATAGATTCAATGGGTAGAGAATACCAACTACACAGAGGGCCTGAAAATAAGAAATACACGGCATCCATTTCTCACCGAAAACCACTTGAATCAGGCTTGGCGCAATCAAAGCTAATCCGGTCATAATCGGAAGGATTAGTAACATGGTACTTCGAAATATTTTCTCGGAAATATATCTCATGCGGATGGGATCATTTTGAATCCTTGAAATGAGGGGGAAATTTACCTGGGAAATTACCTGGGAAAGTGAATACGAAGTCAACATGACCAACTGCTTGCTTCGCTGATAAAAACCAAGATCACTAGCCGAATAGACCCTTCCGATAATCACCAGATAGATATTGTCAAAAATCGTATTCGATAGGCCGGCGAAAAGAAGATGTGACCCAAACTTCCAGAGTCGTCTTAGAGAAGTCGTTGAAAAAACAAAAAGGGGACGCCAAGAATGAACCATCCACAACCCCACGGTTCGGGTAGCATTCATTACCAAACTCTGAACCACCAGCGCCCAAACTCCGAAACCCTGAATAGCCAAAAAGATTCCCACCAACCCAGAAATCAACATGCTCGCCAAAACCGCCACCATACGCCGCTTGAATGCCAAATCTTTTATTAATAATGCGTTTTGAACAATCCCAAAGCTATTGATGAGCAAGTTGAGCGCGTAGGCCTGCGTGACAAGCTTGAGCAATGGAAGACCATAAAACGAGGAAATCCATGGGGCAGCAAGAAACAAGGCGCCCGCCATAAAGAGTCCCAACAACAAATTGAACCAGAATATGGTGCTTTCATCGGTTCGGCTTGCGTCCTGTTTTTGGATCAGAGCCTGGCCGAACCCACTGTCCACAACAGATTCCGCCAAAGCGAAGAAAATCATGATCATTCCTAGGACACCGAAATCCTTCGGTTCCAGCAACCGGGCCAAGACTATCCCGATGACAAACTGAATGCCCTGTTGCCCAAATCGCTCTGCAAACGACCAGAATGCGCCATGTAGGGCTTGTTTTCCAAGAGAGGGCATGATTTGTGGCATCCTTATTTCTTCGGATGGCCAAGGTAGACAAGATAGGCAGTGGGATATTCCGGCGAATCGAGAATATCACTATATTTCTCATTGAAAAAAGCGTTGACCTCTTTCCAATCATTTTTCAGCCCTGATTTGGAAGCGAAATAGTCAAGAAAGACAAATGCCGTCGTTGTTGCCATGGTTCCATTCGGTGTCACGCAAATATCCAACCCTCTATCGGAGGCATATTCCTGAAGATCTTCAATCCTCGGAAGGGTACATTCCAAATGCTCCTTGGCCCACTCCACGCCCGTTAGTTTAATAATAAACTTAAGCCTTGCACTGTCCTGAGTTCCTTCTGCATGGAAGGGATTCAGAAGAATAACGCCACTTCTAGATTTGGAAAGTAGCTGATCCAGAAAAAGGTATCGCTCATTCATTGGTATGTGTTCAAGTACATGGCAGGAAATGACATGGTCAAATGAGTGGTCAGTAAATGGAAGATTTTCTCCCGAAATACCATTGAAGTTCGGATCAGCAAGACAATAGGAAGCATTTTCTGGCAGAAAGGCGGCCAACCCACCTTCACCACCACCAACATCCAAAACAGAAACCTTGTCGGAACTACTTCGTTCCATGATTTCCGAAGCCAGTGTTTTAAAACGAAAGTATTGATTGTGAGACATCAGCTTCGGGTCGGGCAATGCTCTCCTATAAATAGCCTTATACTTTTCCACCTGTTTTTGATCAGCACCTAGATACTCTGCAGTTTTCAGTTCTGCATACGCAAGATAAGGTCGCCGTCGTCTTGATGCAGAGAAGGCATGATCAAGATGATTTTTTGCATCGAGATTGTCTTTGCCGATCTTATTCAAGAATTGTTTTGTCCTGAACGTGTCATAAAGTTGAATTATTGATGCCCTGATCATATTACTTATCTCCTTCTCCTGCGTAAGCCATAGAAAAATGAATGGTTTGGACTTTGTTTACTCGACAATAACGAAGGCAAAATCACGGTAATTAGATTCAATGATTATCCTCTGAGAGAGGAAATCCGTAATGCTTTAATGTGTCTCCAGCTATTTGCTCAAAGATTTTTATGTCGAGTGGTTTTAGGTCTTTTTTGTACCTCCCGATACGATCCTGCTGTGGCGGGAAACGGGTTTTCTCTTTCCACTCCATAAGTTGTTCCGGTTCGAGGTTATTCTTCCCATTCAACTCATGGTATTCAAGCATCCGGCTATCATAGCCCACTCCTAGAAATCTACAGATTTCTTTCAGCTTTATGGTGGGAGACATTATTAAATCATGAAAACTAATTTCCAGTTTCGTGATGCTGTCAAGAGGATCAAGACAACTTCGTACTAGGGATACATTTTTCCCCCACTCCAAAGCGATTTTTGCTACGTCTTGTGGCAATTGTGGGGCAAAACGACTCTTCAAATTTCGGAGATTCAGTTCCTGATACGAGCAGGCAATATCACGTCCATCTCGGATAATATGAATGAACTGGGCTTGGGGATAGATTTCTCTAATCGTGTTAATATAGTTGATATAAAAGTTATTCTTATCCCCCCACCGAACGAATTTTTTATTAAGAATACACTGCCCATAACAATAATACACCTCTGCCACTAGCTCGCCGTAGGTGCGGGGGCGACTATTTATGAGATGTGATTTAAGCACCTCATAAGTGATCCCCCAAGTATCGAATTTTTTAGAGGTATACACCTTTTTCGCATATTCAACTCTAACAGCTTTGAGGGTCGGATCTTTGCCTTCAAACTCCTCGGCTAACCACAAGGCAAATCCGCACTCAGGAGTCACCAAAAGATCCGGATGACTTGCTAGCATTAACCTCAGCAATGTAGTGCCGGACCGGGGATTTCCAATTATAAAAAAAGGAGTCATAGCAGCTCTAAGACATTACCAATCATTTCAAGAGTGGCAGAGGTTCCCGTTGGGAGAACAAGGATACGTTCCGAGACTTCCTCGGTAACAGGAAGCATTATTCCAGAATTAGGTTGGAGCGATCTATAGGGCTCCATCCGGTGGCAACCGGGCCAGAAGTAACGGCGGGCGCGAATTTTCTGGTCGTGCAGTTTTTCCATCAACTCATCGCGGGAGAGATGATACTCATCACCGACCTCAACGACAATGTATTGCCAGTTGCATTGTTCGGCGTCATTAAACTCAATGAGTGAAAGGCCGGGGATACAGGAAAGGCCTTTCGTGTAGGCTATATAGTTCCGCTTGTTGATTTTTAAGAAACCGTCCAGATCCTCTAGGTTGGTCAGCCCCATGGCAGCACAGATTTCAGTCATTTTCCCATTTGTGCCAATATAGATAACATTGTCCATGCCTTGGAATCCGAAGTTTTGCATCAGGCGTATCTTTTCGGCCAACTCATCGTTGTTGGTTGTAATGGCGCCACCTTCGAACGTATTAAAAAATTTGGTGGCGTGGAAGCTGAAGACTTCGCATTCGCCAAAGTTGCCGATCTTTTTCCCATTATGAGAACACCCGAATGCATGCGCGGCATCGAAAAGCAGCTTAATGCCATGTTTGTCGGCAATAGCCTGCAGAGCCTCGACATCGCACGGACGGCTGTAGAGATGGACGCCCATAATAGCAGAAGTCTGCGGGGTAATATGTTTTTCAATTTCCCGCGGATCGATGCAGTAGGACTGGCGATCGATATCACAAAACACAGGCGTTATCCCCTGCCATTGCAAAGCATGGGCAGTGGCGACAAAGGTGAACGAAGGGATTATAGCTTCCCCTTTAAGATCGAGGGCGCGAATGGCGATTTCCAGCGCAACGGTTCCGTTGCACATGGAAATACAGTGCTTCACGCCCAGATAGTCAGCCAGCTTTTGTTCGAATTCCTGAACCAATTCACCCCGGTTCGTCAGCCAATGGCGGTCAAAAATCTCATCCACATACCGATGAAACCTTTCCCGGTTGCCGATATTCGGGGCTCCAACATGCAATGTTTTATCTAAGTCCATTTTAACGCTCCCCTCTTTTCCGGAGACAAAATACCGAAACCACGATAGCTGATAAGAGCACCGTGACAAAAATTGAAAGTCGTTGCACTCCGCTGATGCATTTAAATTCGATGGTGTGTGTCCCGGAGGGAACAGCAACGCCCATGCAGAGGTAGTCCACCCTCAAAAGCTCTGCCTCTTTCCCATCAACAAAAACCTTCCAACTCGGCTCATAACGTTGAGAAAAGCGAAGCACCGAAGGTTGATCAGCTTGAACCTCTATCGTCGCCGTTCTTCCAGCCCTCTTAGCTGCCAAGGGTTGGAATTCTCCTAAACCGCTTTGTGGCGCAACGCCGGATTCCGGTATAAGAAAAATGGAGGTCTGCGGATCATGCTCTAGCGAAACCAGTCTATCGCAATGTTCCTCAAGAGGAATGCTTTCCCAGTTTTTAAAAAGCGCAAAACGAGGAATGCTTCCACTGAATTCAAGCAAAACATCCGGACGCATGCCCTGGGCGGTTGGCACTTTATAGTTCAGAACAGGTTTGAACTGCTTCCCCAGTTCCGGATTTTTCTTGAGCTGTTCTAGAACCTGGGAGGGAGCTGCCACATGTTTGACGGCCGAAAGCTGCCACAAACGAACCTGGTTGCGCCCCACCTTACCCAAGTATTCCTTATACTCGACCGGCATCCGCGGCATCTGCCAAATATTGAAAAACCGCAATCGATGATAGGGTCCATCCGAAGCCAACCACTGGTTGTATATGCCACTCTGATCGACAAAGAACGTACGTTCAACACCCTGATGTTCTTTGAGATAATCACTCACCGCATTTCCCTTTTTAAGGGAAGAAATATCGGTCGACTTAAAATAGTGAGACGTCAGAACAAGACTGTCCGCCGCTAGCACCAAGACAAACGTAGTCAGAATCCACTTGGCCTGCCCTATTCCTTTCCAGAGCATAAAGACCAGCCCCGCGCAGACTACAGACAGGAGAGCGGCGTGAAACCACGCGTTCGCCATGTTTTCAATCATCAGATCCGAAAAACGCTCAAACCCCATTTGGGAAAACTCGGCCTTGCGCGCATTCGGGAAGGCCAGCACCTTCAGACCTGCAAACAGCGCAAGCCCGCCAACCGCAGCGCTAGCAATCCATAACACCTTGGTCCCTTTGCCGGCCTTGCCATCGATCAGAAGCCGATCAAGGCCATAGGCCGCCACAATAGCCAGACAAATCTGAAAGTTGTCGAACAGCTTGATAGGCGCCCGGATGTTGCCCACCATCGGCAACTGGAAAAAAAGTTTGTACAACAAACTGTATTTTCCGAAGGCCAGCAGGAAGCCAAGCACGCCTGCAATGCTCCAAAATAAAATGGCCTTCCCCTCCTCGTTCTTACGATTCCCTAGCGCACAGACAAAACCAAATGCACCAAGAAGGAATGGAATAATGCCAAAATAGACGCTTGTGAGCTTAAAGTTGCGGAATCCCTTCTTGGTGCCTTCCCACTCAGCGGACTGCCCCAGCTTGCCCCAATAAGGACCCTGCGGATTATTGCTGCTCCAGCCACTCCAGCCAGATGCAATTAGATCCGGCCACTCGCCCGGCACCATGCTCCACTGGGTAATGTAGTTCCACTTTTCATTTTTTTCTCCCTGTGCATTACTTTCCTGAACGGCAGCCGCCCCGGCTATATTTCGCTTATATGAGCTAATTACCGTACTCCCTGAAAGCAACAGAGACACCAAGGCAACAGGAACAAGTACAGAGACCCAGCGCAGAGCACTCTTCTTTCCATGCATTTGAATTAGACGAAAGATGGCATACGGCCCCACAAACAGCCCTGCAAGCAAGGCCACATCCTGCTGCTCGATCATCATTATGCCAACGACTACGGCAAGAAGGAGAGAAAAGCCTACAGCCCTTCTGTTTGAGTTTGCGCGAACCGCTTTTTCAATCAAGCACAGGCCCAGCACAGAAAAAGCCAGCACCTCCATCTTGTAGGCGTGGCCGCTTGGCGCCAACATGATGGAATTAACCCAAAAAGAAACCAGAGCGCCAAAAATCGATGCCAACCAACTACGGTTCCACAAACGTAGAAACCAAACCAACGAAATTGACCCGAGCACAAGCACCAAGCCATAAAACGTATTGGCAAAAAACTCGAGCGGCATAAATGACAGCAACAGATTGAAAAACCGGGGACTGGGAACACCACTTCCTCCGAGAACAGGCCCCGCAGAAAATCCGCCGAGGAGGCCACTAGGCAAACCGTTTTTCATGGAAGCCAACCGGCCAATGTTCAGATCCGAGGCGGAAAAGACCATGTCTGCGCCCCAGGTGCAACGGAAAGTGATGGCTGCGAGGACAACAAAAAACAGAACACATAGCAGGAATTTGGTTTTATCGCTTTTCATCTCATTTTCCATTCTTAGCACGAGAGCGCCTTTTTCACCCGCCACACCGAGGCAAGCATTTGCAATGACATCAGCATGAAGTTAATTGGGTTTCCCGGCACGTGGTGCCATTCAATGGGAAACTCACGGATACCATAGTCCAACCGCTTGACGCGGCACAACAAATCAATATCGAACGCCCAGCCCGGTTCGGTCAACTCCGGCAATACTTTTTCAAGCACATCGCGGCGGAACAGCTTGGCGCCGCATTGGCTGTCATGCACATTCAAGCCAAACATTCCGTGAACGAACACCTTGTTCAGGATGCGCGAGGCCAGCCGGCGCATCCACGATTGCTTCGGGCTGACCACTGCGCCTTCGATCCATCGAGAACCGATAATGCATCCGGAATCGCCAATGTTTTCTGAGAGCTTAAAAAACATTTCCGGAGGTGTTGATCCGTCGGCATCAACAAACCCCACGAGATCGCCCTTTGCCTGCCGCATGCCGAGCTCCACCGCCCCGCCTTTTCCGATCCGGGCGGTTTCCACAACAACACAGATTTGCGGATAAATTTCGTCAGCCTTGCGCACAATTCCTTCGGTATCGTCGGAACAGTGGTTCACAACCACGATCAGCTCCATATCGTCGCCAAACTTGCCGGCAAAGAATCCGGCATAATCTTCGAGCGTCACCGGAAGGCGAAGTTCTTCATTGTAGGCGGGAATGATGATGGAAAGCTTCATTCGGCGTCAATGATCTCTTGGAGGTAGGCGAGGATTTCGCGGGTATTGCGCTCCCAGCTGAAGCTGCCGCCCCATTCATAGCCTTTGGCGACAAGACGAGCTCGGAGATCGTCGTCGGTCAGCATTTGCCGGACCTTGGCGGCGCCGTCTTCGATGTCGCAATGCGTGTAAAGCAAGCCGTTTTCGTTGTCGCGGCAGCTGTCGCGCAAGCCGGTGGTATCGTTGGCAACGACGGGGCAGCCGCTGCAGTTGGCCTCGATGACGCTCAATCCCCACCCTTCTTTGTAGCTCGATTGCAGATGGACGGCGGCGCGTTGCAGCAGGTCGATTTTGTCTTCCTCGCTGATGAAGCCGGTGAGCGTGACCTTGTCCTGCATGCCTTTTTCGGCAATGAATGCTTCAAGCTGCGGCCGGAACGGCCCTTCGCCGACAATCACAAGTTTGAGCTCGGGGAAGTCGGCTGCTAGTTTTTCCAGAATTTCGACGGCATCGGTCGGCCCCTTGTATTTTTGAAGGCGGCTGATCCAGAGAATGAAGGGTTCGCGCTCGACCGTGCCGGGAACGTAGGCCTTGAGGTCGCCGCCGCAATAGATCAGGCGGTTGCGGTCATCTTTAGCGCCGAAGGCTTTCAGGTCATTCTGAGTGCAGGTGCTGTAGACGGAGAACCAGCAGTTTTTGTAGAACCAGCCGATGGTCTGTTCGAAGAACCAAACTACGAAGGCAACAGGAAAGCTGGCCTCTTTAAAGATGGAGTTGCGCCACAGATGCGCCATTTGGATCATCAATGGGCCTTTATAGACGAGGGGCGAATAAAAAGGCAGTTTGTTGAGTTCTTCAACCACGATGTCGGGCTGGTGCTTCTTAACCCAGCGTCGCAAACCCAGCGTACAGCGAGGCGCAAAGGTGAGGTCGTTGCCGAGACGGTGGACTTCGATGCCATCCACGTTTTCGGTCTTTTTGCAGCCAGGGAAGGCGCAGGAATAGAGAATGACTTCGTGCCCCTGCTGCGTAAGGGGGGCATAGATTTGGTGGAGCCGCATTTCTGCACCGCCCGCCCGCGGATGCAGTACATCACGCCAATTGAGTATTAAAATTTTCAAATCAGTTCCTATCCGACTTCCGGACGGCGGCCAGATCGGCCTCCATCATGATTCCAACGAGTTCATCAAACTTCACTTGTGGCTCCCAGCCCAGCTCATTCCTGGCTTTCGATGCATCGCCGAGGACCGCATCCACATCAATCGGCCGGTAATACTTGGGATTGACGGTGATGAGTATTTTTCCCGTTGCGGCATCAACACCCTGTTCATCGGCTCCCTCGCCGGACCACTTGATCTTCGTGCCAATGTGGGCGAACGATTTTTCGATCAACTCTCGCACCGAGTGCGATTCCCCTGTAGCGATTACATAATCCACGGCATCTTTCTGCTGCAGCATCAGCCACATGGCGCGCACATAGTCGGGGGCATAGCCCCAGTCGCGACAGGCATTCATATTGCCGATGGATAGCGACTCCTCCAAACCAAGAGCTATGCGGGCAACGGTCTGGGTGATTTTTCGCGTCACAAAGTTTTCGCCGCGGCGGGGCGACTCGTGGTTGAACAAAATCCCGTTGCAGGCATACATCCCGTAGGTCTGCCGGTAGTTGACGGTCATCCAGTATGCATACAGCTTGGCGACCGCATAAGGCGAATTGGGCTTAAAGCGGGTCTGCTCGGTCAGCGGCGACTCATCGGCATTTCCAAAGAGTTCCGATGTCGAAGCCTGATAAAACCGTGCAGTAGGACAATAGTCGTGGATGGCTTCGAGCAACCGCAGCGTGCCGAGTGCATTCACATCGGTTGAATATTCCGGCATATTGAAGGAGATGCCCACGTGCGACTGGGATGCCAAGTGGTACACCTCGTCCGGACGAACGAATTCGACAAGCTTGCGCAGGTTTTTTTCATCGCTCATATCGCCGTAATGCAGCACGAATTCGCCGACGGCATCTGTGTTTTTGCCATACAATGGATCAATGCGCTCGCGGCTGAACGAACTGGTGCGCCGAACAATACCGTGCACTTCGTAGCCTTTTTCAAGCAGCAGCTCCACCAAATAGGAACCGTCCTGCCCGTTCACACCTGTAATCAATGCCTTTTTCATAAATTCACTCTAAAGCGGCCCGCTACCCCTTGAAGACCAGCTTCTTTCTTATTAAATAATTAATCATCATCGACACCATTAGCATGGTGACATTGGAATAGGTCACTTCCCAGTTATAGACGGTAATAAGCACGCCACCCAGCCATATAAAGAAAAACTGGAACAGCGAAGTCCCGAAGAACAACAGGATTTCCACCGGTTTACGATGCCTCCCCGGCTTGAACACAAAAAGCACGTTCAGCGTGTAGACCACAGCATTTGACGCAAGGAAGCAGATCCCCTTGATAATCCAGTAGTTGCGCGCCAACTCCGCCTCGCTGACCGATTGCACCGCAAAGCCCGCCCACTCAAGAAACCGGGCGGCGGGATCGCTCGAGCGCAGGCAGGGCAGCGCCAGCCATGCCAGCAGATAGAACACAGCCTGGTCAACCGCCACAGACATGCCACCGCACATGACATATTTAACCAATTGCGCAACAGGGGAATCCTTCCCCTTTAGAAACGCGCCTATCCTCGATGCCATGGAACCCTCTCGTTCAATAATCCGGTGGAAATAAAAAGCAGGCCGATTTACGCAAAGTCCTCTTACGATTGCGAGAGTTTTTATCGGTTCAGCGCCCCAAAAGGCGGCCCGCCCGCGAAAAGCTGCTTTCGCGCCAACTTTCAAGGCGTGAAAAGATGCCCATCAATTGATTGCACCCAAGGCGGGATGCAAACTTGACCTATGGGAGGTTTAATCTATCCTATGTGTTCATTTTTTCTAATTGGAGAGGTCGACTTTGAGTACAGAAAAGTTTTTCCGGAAATCGGACTGGATCGCATGTTGGACGACGTTCGTCGTTTCGATGATTGTCTATGTAATCACCCTGCAGCCCACCTTGGGGCTCGAAGACTCCGGCGAGCTGATCGTGGCGTCGGACTATCTTGGCGTCCCCCACCCGCCCGGCTACCCGATCTGGTCGCTGCTGACCTGGTTCTTCCAGTGGGTATTCCACGCGGTCACCTTCCACGGCCACCCCAACCCCGCCTGGGCTGTCAACCTCTTTTCTGCCACAACCGGCGCAGGCGCCTGCGGCGTTTTGGCCCTGCTCATCAGCCGCTCCGGCATGGATCTGCTGCGCAGCCTTAAGAAGGAATCCAATGTCCTCGGCGAAAAAACCGAGAGCCTGTTTTGCTCGGTGGCCGGCATTTCCGGCGGGTTGCTGCTGGCCTTTGGCCAAGGCATGTGGTCGCAGGCCGTTATTGCCGAAGTATACACCTTCAATATTTTCTTCCAGTCGCTGGTGCTGCTCTTCCTCTATCGCTGGATGGTCGAGCCTAAAGACTCCAAATGGCTCCTCCTCTGCGCCTTCGCCTTCGGCCTCGGCATCACCAACCACCAGACCCTCATGTTCATGGGCCTGGCCATTGCCGTCGCCGTCATGTTCAACGAGCTTGAAATCTTCAAACCCAAACACCTCGGATTTGTGGTCGGAGCCCTCGTGGCTCTCGTGATCGCCGGCGCGGGCGTCTACCACGCCAACCTGTTCCTCCAGTTCCTGGGCGTAATCGCCTGCGTCGTGGCCTGCCTGCTCATCCGGCACCCCTTCTTGGTGCGCGACTTTGTCATTGTCGGCGCAATGTATATCCTGTTGGTCGGCTTCAATAAATGGGCGGCGGAATCGCCCGAACACGCCAATCTGATGTGGGTATCCGGCCCCGCCCATGCCGGCTTCTGGATCTGGACCATCTATGCCCTGGCCGTTCCAACCATTGCCACCTTCGTCCTGCCCAAAGGCAAGATTGTCGGCCCCACCTTCCTCGTCATGTTCATCGGGCTCGGCTTCTACTTCTACATGGCCTTCTCGTCCGACCAAAACCCGCCCATCAACTGGGGCTATCCGCGCACTTGGCAGGGCTTCATGCACGCCATCACCCGCGGGCAGTATGAACGCGTTAAACTGGCCCATGTCTTCACGCCGCGCTTCCTCCAGCAAATCGGCACCTACCTCATGGATCTGCGCTCCCAGTTCTACGGACCCGTTGCTATCATCAGCCTTGTTCCATTCCTGTTCTGCTGGAAAGTCGGCAAGAAAAACATCAGCTGGCTGGTTACAACACTGGTCGCCTTCCTCTCCGTCGGCATCGTGTTCATGATTCTGCAAAACCCGAAGACCGACATCCAGAACCTGTTTATCGGGCGCGTGCAATACATTCAATCGCACGCCATCTTCGTCATCTGGCTCGGCTACGGCATTCTGCTAACTATGGCCGCCCTCGAAACCTGGGTGAAAAACAACCCCTACACCAAGATTATCGGCGTGGTGCTCGTACTGCTCCTTCCCTTTGCACTGATCTACAAAAACTACAACGACAAAGGCCAGCTCAAGGTCGTCGGAGGCGCCGAACAGAACGGCCACGACTTCGGCTGGCAGTTCGGCAACTGGCAGTTGCAGGGCGTCCAAGGCATTGAAGAAGACATGCGCTACTGGTATCCCGACGAAGCAGAATTTGAAAAACAATGGGCCGCCTATCCCAATAAAAACTATCCCGAGCCCATGGGCCCCAACGCCATCTTCTTCGGCGGAACCGATCCCGGACGCTTTGTTCCAACCTACATGATCTACTCCGCCAAAGTACGGCAGGACGTCTACCTCATCACCCAGAACGCCTTGGCCGACAACACCTATATGAGCGTCATGCGCGACCTCTACGGCGACCAAATATGGATCCCCTCCCCGCTCGACAGCAACCGCGCCTTCCAGCTGTATGTTGAAGGCGTCCGCAGCGGCAAAATCAACGCCGGCGCCGACGTCAAGACCGAAGGAGGCAAAGTGCAGGTGCAAGGCGTGGCCGGCGTGATGCAGATCAACGGCTTCCTCAGCAAAATGATCTTCGACCACAACCAATACCTCACCGAAGGCAAGACCGACGAAAAAACGCGCCCCGTTGGCTCGGCCGTGGTCTACGACGACCCGCCCATCGACCCCGAAACCGGCCTGCCCCCGGAACGGACCTTCTACGTTGAGGAAAGCTATGTCCTGCCATGGATGTACCCCTACCTCACTCCGCACGGGCTGATCATGAAGATCAACAACAAGCCGACCCCGCTTACGGCCGAAATGATCAAAAACGACACCGACTTCTGGAGCTGGTATTGCGACCGTCTGCTCGGCGACCAAAAGTTTATCCGCGACATCGTTGCGCGCAAATCCTTCTCCAAGCTTCGCAGCGCCCTCGCCGGCCTCTATGCCGCACGCGGCAAGCCCAAGGAAGCCGAAGTCGCCTTCCGGCAGGCCGTCTCTCTGTACGACCTCAGCCCAGAGGCCAACTTCCGCCTCGCCGACCTCATCTCCAAACAGGGCCGCTTCGACGAAGCCATCGAATTGTTCAATGTCTTCCTCGAAAAAGACCCGAACAACGCACAGGCCGCCGCATTCCGGGGCCGACTCGAGAGCATGAAGGCAATGACTGCTCAGAAGCAGTTGCTCGAGCAAAAGTTTAAAAGCGGGAAAGTCAGCTCCGACGATGCCATGCAGCTCATCTCCCTCTATTTCCAAATGGGCATGACCGCGCAGGCGGAAAACCTCTCCAGACACATGCTCAACACCAAAGAGCTCAAGCCCGAAATGGCCATGCAGCTCGCCCAGTTCATGGCGCAGCACAAGCGTTACGCCGTTGTTGAAACGGCGCTTAAAAAATATACGGCGCTTAAGCCCAAAGACATGCAGGGTTGGACCAACCTTGCCGCGCTTCAGCTGGTGCTCAACAAGCCGGCCGACATGTGGGTGTCGCTCAAAAAATGCATCGACGTCGGCGGAGAACCCGCCCGCAACATGCTCCGCAAAGACAAGCGCTTCAATCCGCTACGCAACACCAAGGAATTCCAGAAGCTCGTACCGCCACCGGCCCAGTCGGGAAGCATGGGACTGGCTCCGTTGCCCGGACTCTAAGGGTTCTATGTGAAAATCCTTGTATACGACGACAACCCCGACTTCGGCGGCCATCAGATCATGGCCTGCCTCGGGGTGGAGGCGCTCGCCTCAGACCCGTTGCTCGAAATCACCTTTATGCTTAACCCGGCCAACCGCCGGCTCGCTGACCGGCTGGCAACCATCGAAAATATCCAAACCCTTGAATCCCCCTGCACCACCCGCCGGCTTCAAGGGCTTCGCAACCGAATCGACCGGCGTGGCATCCGCACCGTGGAAAAGCATCTCCAAATCCTCAAGCCCGATCTCGTACTCTGTATCCAAGGCGACATCGAAGACGCCTCGCAAGGCGTAATCGCCGTGCGCCGGGCCGGCATCAAATGCGTCAGCTACATCGCCATCCCGCACCGCATGGCCGTTATGGGCGCCAAGCTCGGTGCGCTTCGCGACCGCGTCAACCAATACCTCTTCAACCAGCCCGACCGTTTCATCACCATTTCCGACAGCATGCAGGCATTGCTTATTGAGCGCGGCGTCAAGAAGCCCATCACCATCGTCCCCAATGGAATTCCCGAGCCATCTGGATCGATAATCACGACTCACGGCTCACGGCTCACGCTCGGCCTCCTCGGCCGCATTGAGTTCAACCAAAAGCAGCAGGACTTCATGGTGCGCGCGTTCTGCAAAAACCCCGTCACCTTCAAAGAGTGCCGATTGCTCATCGCCGGCGACGGCCCCGATCAAGAAAAACTGAAGGCGCTCATAATTGGAAACAAAAACATCACCATCCAGCCTTGGCAGCAGGATGCCGAAGCCTTCTATGCCGCCATCGACTTCCTCGTCATACCCTCCCGCTTCGAAGGCCTTCCGCTCATCATGCTCGAAGCGCTGGCGCGCGGTGTTCCAGTAATTGGAAGCGCACGGGATGGAATGAAAGACATGCTGCCCAAGGCCTGGACGTTCGAGACCGAAAACTCTGACGCCCTCGCCGAAACATTTTCCGCCCTTCGGAAAAATGGAGCGCCGGAAATCACCCGTCTTCAGGAAAAGGTGCTCTCCGAAAATTCGCTCAGCGCCTTTAAAACCGCATTCTGCAAGGCGGTCACCGGAAACTGACGCTAGATTTGCTGCAATTATGTTTTATTTAGCAGCTGCAATCAGCCGAAACGCACCTCTTTTGTAACATTATTTCCAGGCATATTAGTCCGCTTTTCACGCATGCCACTACTCCCCTTGACTTTATAGCCTTGTTAAAAACATGGCACACCGAATGCGTACCAATGTAGTCATATATCCAATGATTGGATATCCGTTGAAACAAGGAAAGCTGGATGAAAATCACGCTGAACATCAACAAATCGGAAAAAAGCCTGATGTGCTGCATGGACATGACAGGTGCAACCTCCCTCGTGCACAAAGACTGGAACCAACAATAGTCCCGTCTCGCACCGCTGGCTAACGGAATCATTATTTCCGCCTAGTCTCACCCACACAATGCCCCGCCTTAATCATAGGCATTCAAGGCACATTCTATTTACCAATTTGCTTGGGAAATAAACTCAAACAAACAAAAGGAAAACAAATGAACACCAAGAAAAGCAACATCAAGAACATCTGCAATACCGATTCATGGAACGGCGCCGCCACCAAAGGGGCGTTGGTTTGGGGATCGGTATACTCAACAGCCAGCACTGGAGCCGCATTTTTGCTGGCTCCGGTTGTTACGGGAAGCACTCCGGCGTTTTCCGATATCTTCATGCACTCGCTGATCATATTCCCCACCGCCGGCGCAGCCCGCGGTCTGGTGATGTGGCGCATGAAGAAGGAGAAGAAGAACGCTGAAGAAAACATCTTCCTGAGCGGAAGCAAGAAACACAAGCACCCGTGGCTCGCCCGTTCGAAAAAAGCGGCGTGAGCGCAGCCGGGAACAAAACCGAATAACACAAAAAAGGCGCTCAATGGAGCGCCTTTTTTGATGCCGAAACATCCGGTCTTACTGTTCAGCAGTGATCGCAGAAACAAGAGAGGCCTGCTGCTGCAAACCAACAAACTGCTGCTTGTTCTCGCCATCTTTCAGCAAAATCAGTGTAGGAATCGAGCGGATGCCGTATTTGGCGGCCAGCTCGGGGCATTCATCAACGTTGACCTTGGCAATAACCGCCTTTTCGCCAACTTCCGCCGCAACCTTTTCCAGAATGGGGGTCTGCATTTTGCACGGTCCGCACCACGGGGCCCAAAAATCAATAAGCACTACGCCGCTTTTGGTTTTTTCATCGTATCCTTTACCATCGAGTTCAATTACACCTTCTGCCATTGTTCAGCTCCTGTTATGTTTTAAAATCAGACTGAATATTCCACGTTGCGTTCAATAATTAAATACCAAACCGTTACCATTTGTTTTGATGCAGCCGTTGTTCGTCGAACCGCGCCTCTGGCGCCAGCACCTCGTTGGGCACGCCCATGGCCAGCAGCGCAAACGGGGTAATCGCTTTAGGAACGCCTAGAATCTTGCAGCAGGTTTCCACCCGCTCCTCCAGCGGATAAACGGCAATCCAAACGCAGCCAATGCCGATATCGTGCGCCGCCAACTGCATATTCTGCGCCGCGCAAGAACAGTCCTGAGGCCAGAAACCCGGATAGATTTCCTTGCTCTCATCGCCGCACACCATAACCATGAAGGTCGATTCGGCCAGCATTTCCGTCCCGCCCAAGCCGGTGAATTGCTTGATCACCTCGGGGTCGTCCATCGTCACAAAATGCCACGGACGCGCATCCGCCGCCGACGGCGCATTCATAGCCGCCTCCATAATAATCTTCCGCTCGTTTTCCGCAACGGGTTCGTTCGTCCAGGTGCGGATGCTCCGCCGCGTCATGATAGCCTTGATCGTTTCCATTCATAATCCTTTCGTTGAGAAGCAAAAAGAATACAAGGGATGGTTTGTACATCAATCTGTTTTCGCAGGCAATTGCTTGCCCCCCGCCCCCAATGTAATTACATTGTACCCATGAAAGCGAAGATCATTAGAATCGGGAACTCGCAGGGCATCCGCATTCCAAAGCCTATTATTGAACAATGCGGCATTAAGGACAGCGTAGAGCTGGAAATCCATGACCGCGAGCTCGTGATCCGTGCGCCCAAAGAAAACCGCAGCGGGTGGGACGGGCAATACAAACAAATGGCCGAAGCCGGCGACGACCAGCTGTTCGTCGCTGAAAATCAATCCAAATGGGATGGCGAGGAATGGGAATGGTAGTCCGGAGATTCGATGTATTCTTGATCCGGCTCAACCCGACGCAAGGCCACGAGATTAAGAAAACACGCCCTTGCCTGGTGATTTCCCCTGACGAAATGAATAAACACATCGGGACGGTAATCATCGCCCCGATGACTTCCAAACAACGGCACTATCCCACCCGCGTGAACTGCACCTTCCAAGGCAAGCAAGGGCAGATCGTGCTGGATCAAATCCGAACCGTCGATAAAACACGGCTCGTCCGCAAACTGGGCGTGGTCTCCCCCTCCGCCCAAAACAAAACGCTCGACACCTTGGCTGAAATGTTTGCTGAGTAGGCTTTCGAGTCCCGAAGCAATTCGCATCCAAAATCCTTTTGCAACCCTTCCCCCGCTCCACTATGTTTCGCCGCTATGTACAAAAAGAAACAGATAGTGGAGGTCGAGATCATTGACCTAGGGGACAAGAACCAATGCTTTGGCCGGCTCGACGACGGCATGTCGATTTTCGTGCAAGGCACGGCGGCCGTGGACGACGTCGTGAAAGCGGAAATCTTCAAGATTAAAAAGAAGTTCCTAGCGGCGCGGATGTGCGAGCTCGTGAAGCCCTCGCCCCACCGCATCGAGCCCGTCTGCCCCTACTTCGGCCTCTGCGGCGGATGCAAGTGGCAACACATGGACTATTCCGAGCAGCTGCGCCTCAAGCGCAAGCAGGTGCAGGACGCCCTCGAACACTTGGGCGGGTTCAAAGAAGTTGAATGCACTCCCTGCATTCCCGCGCCCGAGCTCTTCGGCTACCGCAACAAAATGGACTTTTCATTCACCGACCTGCGCTACCTCACCTCCGAAGAAATCGACATCCCCGCCGACCAGCAGGAAAAGCCCCTCGACTTCGCCCTCGGCTTCCACGCCCCCGGCTGCTACTCCAAGGCCATCGACATCAACCACTGCGACCTCTCCACCGAGGAAATGAACAGCACGCTCAACGCCGTGCGTAAATTCTGCCTTGAGCACAAAAACGAGCTGCCGATCTACTCCACCCGATCGCACACCGGTGAACTGCGCAACTTGGTCGTCCGCCACGGCGGCCACACCGGCGAATTCATGGTCAACCTTGTCACCTCCACGCACAATCCTCCGCTGATGAAGAAGCTGAGCGAGAAGCTCCAAGCCGTCCTCGGCGACCGCCTGACCACCTTCGTAAACAACATCACCTCCGCCAAAAACACCGTAGCCTTCGGCGAAAAGGAATATGTGCTCCACGGCCCGGGCTACATCACCGACCGGCTCGGCGACTACACCTACCGCATCTCCGCCAACTCCTTTTTCCAGACCAACACGGCACAAGCCGAAAAGCTCTACCTCCAAATATTGGAAAGCGCGCAGCTCAAGCCCAGCGACATCGTCTACGACCTTTTCTGCGGCACCGGCTCCATCACCCTCTTTGCCTCCGGCCATTGCCAGAAGGTGCTCGGCGTTGAACTCGTCGAAAGCTCCGTGCGCGACGCCCGCGCCAACGCCAAGCGCCACAACGTCAGCAACTGCGAGTTCATTCAGCTCGACCTCAAGGACATCAAGCTCATCGAGCAGGACATGAAGGATTTCGGCGCACCCGACGTAGTCATCACCGATCCGCCCCGCGCCGGCATGAACCCGCGGGCCGTCAAAATGCTGCTCGTAATCGCGCCGCCCGCCATCGTCTACGTCAGTTGCAACCCCGCCTCGCTCGCCCGCGACGGCCAGATGCTCTGTGAAAACGGCCAATACAAACTCGTCTCCTGCCAGCCCATCGACATGTTCCCCCAAACCAACCACGTCGAAAGCGTCGCCCGCTTTGAGCGTATTTAACGTGACGATTCAGCAGCCTTCCGTGTATTACTCTTAATACTCAAAGGAGTTGAATATGTGCGATACATGCGGATGCGGAACGGCGAACGAGCAACATCACCACCATAAACACGGTCACGAACATGACCACGTTCACACCAAGACGGTGACCCTTGAACAAAAGGTGCTGGCACAGAACGATGCGCTGGCCGATCAAAACCGCTCATGGCTCGCCGAGCGCGGCGTAACGGCCATCAACCTGATTTCCGCCCCCGGCTCCGGAAAAACCTTCCTGCTGGAAAAGACGCTGGAAGCGCTCAACGGCAAGATCAAATGCGCCGTCATCACCGGCGACCAGCAGACCGACCGCGACGCGCAACGGCTCGCCGGCAAAGGCGCGAAGATTCATCAGATCGAAACCATCAGCTCCTGCCACCTCGACGCGCATCAGGTTTCGCACGTCCTGTCCGACGTTGTTGAAGAAGGAACCCAGCTGCTCTTCATTGAAAACGTCGGAAACATGGTCTGCCCCACCGCGTTCGACCTCGGCGAAAGCTTTAAGCTCGCCCTGCTCTCCACGCCGGAAGGCGAAGACAAGCCGATCAAATATCCGGTGCTCTTCGCCACCGCCAAAGCCATCCTGCTGACCAAGATGGATCTGGCCGACGCATTGGACTGGGATCTTTCAGCCTGCCGGAAATACATCCAGCAAGTCCAGCCCGGCGCAAACGTCATCGAACTCAGCGCCAAAACCGGCGTCGGCATGGACGCCTGGCTCGACTACCTAGAACGGCTCGTTCAGTGAGCTGCCTCAATTGCATGCAGCCGATCTTTGAACCGGTCGGCATAGGCTTGCTTTCCAGTCCTGCTTAAGAACGAGCGGCTGATCATTTCCTCGGCGAGTTGCGCCTTTTCCTGAAAGGCATCGAGCATGCGTTCGGCTCGCGCCGAAACAATGCCGTAGCGTTTGGCCAGCTCGACGAAGTCGGGACGGCGATAGAATGCGTTGGCCTTGAAGCTTTCGCCTTCAAAGTTGTCGAACATTTCCAAGGCCGTGCGGCTTTCGTTCGGCAGGTGCAGCGAGGTTGAAAGAAGGTCGTAGGCAGGGGTCAGTACATAGTCGCCGTGTGCAGTTTGCAGGAGCGAAAAGTTTTTCAGATGGGCATCGCCGTTGGAGAAAACATAGTTGAAACACACCAGCGCAAACAGCTTTTCAACCTCGATGGCATAGGCGGCGCAATACCGCTTGAGCAAACGGCCAATTTCCTCGTAGCTTCCCTCATACTTATAGTTGGTTCCCGTATCCGGACTGCGGTTTGAGAGCTGGCAAAAATCCTCTTGGGCAATCTTGGTTCCGTCGGCCTTCCCGTCAAAGCGCTTGACCAGATAGGCAGGTTCCCCATCGTTGAACTGCACCAAGGCATTCGGCGGGGTTGGGATGCTGAAAAGCTGCCCGGCCAGTTGCATGGTCAGATGCTCGTTGGCAGGAACATCCATCAGGAACTCGGGCAAGGCCACAGCAGGAATGGGCTTCAGAATGTACTCACCATCTCGTTCCGTTGGCAGCAGCCTTCCGCGATAAAGCTTGAGCGAAACCTTGTCCTGCACCCCGGAGATCGACATGTGTTCGATGGTCTTGGAACGGAAGGTGATTACATCCTTGCGATTGAACTCCAACTGGAAGGGAAACTTGCGCTCACCGCCAGCAAGCTTCCGTTGGGCTGTAGGGCTGTAACCCGCCGACTTGATTGGCACGAGGGTGCTTCGACACAAATAATCCATGGCTATTCTCCCTCGATGGTTTCGAGAACCGATACGTTTCCGATCACATCGCCATGGGCGGTTTTCAAGAGTCGTCCAAACAGGTCGTTTTCATCGATCTTCAACTGTCGGCACTGCAGTTGCATGGCCGCGCCCTCCGTCAACAATCCGGCAAAAAAGGGAAAAAGCTGTTCCGCCACATAGGATTCAGTGCGCTTTGGAAGGGTAAGACTCACCGCACGGGCTTCATGGTTGGCCAAGTATTCATCGAAGTAGGAAAAACGGTATTCACCATTCTCCTCGCTCAACGCACCAGCAGGAATGCCATCAACCATCACCGTTCCCGATCTCATAACCAAACTCTCCAAACTTATCCAACGTTCCGGATGCCAACCTTCAGTTCCATGCCCAATGCATCGAGCAACCGCCCTAGCACCAAAAGCGATGGATTGCCTTTGCCCGATTCAATATTGCTCAGCGTATGCACGGAAACCCCGCTCAATTGTGCCAGCGACTGTTGATCGACGCCCAACAGTTGACGACGGGATTTTAGGGTTTTACCAATTTCAAAAGGGTTCATATCATCGACTCCAATATTCATCTAAATGAATATATGGACTACAAAAATACTCACGTCAATCAATTTGAATTGGTTATTTTCATTATAATGAAACTACGAGACCAACTTCCACCAAGCTGAATCGACCGGATACGGCGCCTCGACAATAACGGGTTCTTTCAACGTGGGATGCATGATTTCCAACTGGCGGTGATGCAAGGCGATCGCATCGGACTTGCGCGTTGATCCATATTTTTCGTCGCCGGCGATCGGGCACCCAACGGCGGCAAGCTGCGCGCGGATTTGGTGGTAGCGCCCGGTTTCGAGATCGACTTCCAGCAGCGTTAAATCCCCCGCTTGCTTCAGCGTGCGATAACGCAGCACCGCGCGTTGCGCGCCCTTGTCGCCCTCCCGGCACACCTCGGCTCGATGGTGCTCGTGCGAGAGCCAGTGAATCAATTCCTCGGCCGGTTTTTTCGGCGCGGCCTCCACAAGGACGTGGTAGGTCTTTTTGCAGTTGCGCTTGCGAATGTCCTCGTTCAGCCGACTCAACGCCTTGCTGGTGCGGGCAAATAAAACAACACCGCTCACGGCCTTGTCGATCCGGTGCACCGCATTCAGGAAAACCGCTCCCGGCTTGCCCTTGTCAACCCGCACCCACTCCCGCGCCCAGTCTTCCAGATTCCGGAGCCCCGTACCGCTGTCCTGCGTCAGCAACCCCGCCGGCTTGTTCACCGCCAGCAAATGGTTGTCCGCAAAAAGGATCAGGGGATCGAGTTCCGCCGCTGAATATTTAATTTCGCTCATCGTATTTTTTTACCCCGGAGGCACAGAGACACGGAGACTGTTTAGATATTCAATTCTCCGTGCCTCTGTGCCTCCGTGGTGGAAAATTTTATTCGTTGTTTATCCAGCGGGCCCAGTTTCCGTTCGGCAGGTCGTTGACGCCGGGCTTTCCCGTGAGGAGCATTTCGCCGCACTCAAAGCGGCCGGTTAAATGGTATTGCCGAAGCAGGTTGCTCAAGACAATCGGAGAAAACCCAGGTGTGTGCGAAGTAAGCAGCACAAAGCTGGGATCGTCGCTCAAGACCTGGTTAACGAGATCGAGGGTGGTGACCAGGCTTTCTTCAATCTTGTAGAGCTCGCCTTTCTTGCCGCGGCCGAAGGAAGGCGGATCAAGCAGGATGCCGTCGTAGACGTTGCCACGCTTCACCTCGCGTCTCAAAAACTTGATGACGTCGTCAACGATCCAACGGATCGGCGCATCCTGAAGATCGTTGAGCGCGGCGTTTTCGCGCGCCCAGTCAACCATGCCTTTGGAGGCGTCGAGATGGCAGCAGTGCGCGCCGGACTGGGCGGCGGCGAGCGTTGCGCCGCCGGAATAGGCGAACAGGTTGAGAAACTTGAGATCGCGCCCCTTTTTCTTTTTTTGCTCAGCAAGCGTTGTACGAATCCATTGCCAGAGCTCGCGCGTTTCCGGAAAGACGCCGATGTGGCCGAAGTCGGTGGCCGAGAGCTTCATCACCACGCCGGCGATTTCGACATTCCACGCCTTGGAAACCTTGTGCCGGCCTTCCCAATTCAGCCCGCCAACGCGGTCGAACCGTGCGTCGGCCTTTTCCCAAAGGCTGGTGTTTTGCGGTGCCCAAACGGCCTGAGCGCAGGGGCGATCCAGTACCGTGGCGCCGTATCGTTCCAGTTTCTTGCCGTTGCCGCTGTCGAGCAGCTCGTATTCATCGTTCATTTCAAAATCCTTTTCTTCGTGACGAGTGAAACGTGAGGCGTGACATCCCACTTCCCTCCTTCCACATCCTACACTTTTCTTGCGCGGTCTTTGAAGGGGTTGCGCGGGGCCTTGGCCGAGCCATGCAGGCTGGTGTGCGCCACATTAACCAATATGCCGATCATGAGCCCCGAAATCACCAGACTCGACCCGCCATAGCTGATGAACGGAAGCGCCAAGCCTTTGGTGGGCACGCATCCGGTTACAACCGCAAAGTTGATCAAGGCCTGAATGGTGATCATGAGCGTGATGCCGAAGGCGAGGAGACGTCCAAAATCGTCACGCGCCTTGAAGGCAATCTTGAGGCCGAGCGTAAACAAAATAATATACATTAAAACCACGGCCAGCGAGGCCACCAGCCCCAGCTCTTCTCCGATGATCGGAAAAATAAAGTCGGTGTGCGCCTCGGGCAGATAGTGGTATTTCTGCATGCTGTTGCCAAAGCCGAGGCCGAACATGTCGCCCCCGGCAAATGCGCGCAAGGAGTTGATCAGCTGCCACGCCTTGTCCTGCTCATACTTCTGCGGATCCAGAAAGGCCAGAATACGGCTCGTGCGCTCCGGGTTCTGAAAAATCAAGAACACCACCCCCATAAGGCCAAGCAACCCGGCAATCAGCAACGGCGCAACGCTGACGCCACCAAGAAACATCATGCTCACCGCAACGGCCGAAACCAGCATGGTGGTGCCAAAGTCGGGCTCCACAATAATCGGCAGCGCAAAGCAAGCGAGCATGCCGAAAGGAATCAAGATGCCGAGCTTAAACTCGTCAACGCGACGCTGGTTGCGCGCCAGCCACCAGGCAAACAACATGATGATGGCCACCTTGGAGATCTCCGAAGGCTGCACCGTCAGCGGCCCGATGCGGAGCCAGCGCCAACTGCCGTTGATATTGTGTCCTATGCCGGGAATGCGCACAAGAATGAGCAGAACAACAGCAACTGCCGCCAACGGAATGACGAGGCGGCGGTAGTGGCGGTAGTCGAAACGCGCAGCGACGCAGGCCACGAAAAAAGAGAGCGCCAACCAGACGAGCTGGTGGCGCCAAAAATAGGATGCATCCTCGTATTTCACCGAACTGGCGCTGGCCAGCATGATGATGCCGAGCGTTACAAGTATCAATACGATGGCGATAAACAGCGATATAGTCCTACGCATCGATACCCGCCGCCTCAACTACTCGGAAATCGGAACACGCAGGCGCTGGCCTTCGCGAACCGCAGATTCGTCGGTAATGTTGTTCAACCGCATGATTTCCGCCTTGCTCACGCTATACTGGCGAGCAACGTCGTCGAGCGTTTCACCGGGATACAGCACCTTGTCGGCAACCATTTCAACCGTAGGTGCAGTGGTTTCAACGATCATCGGCGCGGCAGGTTCTGCCACGGTGGATCCGAAGGCCATCGGTGCGGGAGCAGGTGCTGAAGGAGCTGGCTCAACAGCCGCCGGCTCTGACAACGTTTTCTTCGCAACGCTCTTCTGCGTGGAGGAAGGCACTTTGCCATAGCTGGGAATATAGATGGTTTCGCCAGCAAAAATCTTATCGGCCTTGATGTTGTTAAGCGAACGCAAATCGGAGATGGCCACCCCGGCCGCTACGGCAATGCCGGACAGCGTGTCGCCCTTTTGAATCTCATACGATCCGCCCTTCTTCACAGAAGAAGTGCTCTTTTTGG
Organism: Pontiella sulfatireligans; assembly: GCF_900890705.1. GTDB lineage: Bacteria > Verrucomicrobiota > Kiritimatiellia > Kiritimatiellales > Pontiellaceae > Pontiella > Pontiella sulfatireligans. The sequence goes on from NZ_CAAHFH010000002.1 coordinate 546,669, forward strand.
TGGTGGCCGGCGAGCTGCTGCGGCCAGCGGGAACGCGCAGTTCCTGACCCACATAAAGCACATCTGGATTCGACAGGCCGTTCATGCTGACCAAACGCGGAACAGTGGTGTCGAAATCAACGGCCAGCTGCGAAAGAACATCGCCTTTTTGTACAATATAAACTTCCGTGAACGATTCAGATGAAGCAGGAGGCACATAAGGCTCAACCGTTGAACCCATGTCGGAACTGTCAATGCCGGCATCTTCGAACACCATAACCTCATAACTCTCGTCAATACCTTGCTCATAGCCCCCCACTTGGCCTTGTGAAACCGCTCCACTGCTGGCAACCTTATGCTCATACTTCCACGGCCCTTTGTGGCGGGCGCCGGCCGGGCGTCCGCTGCCTTGCGACTCGCTGGTAACACACCCCTGGGTCAGGGAAAAAACGCACAATACAGCAACGTGCAAACCTAAAACTGCTGATCCGACTTTCATAATCAAACTCCTTTTCCTCTACGCCCTTTCAATAGACGATTCGCTATTCATAAAGCATCACTTCCTGCCTGCACCGCGTCCTGAAAAAGCGCCATGAAGCGCTCCCCGCGTTCCTCGAAACTGCGGAACTGGTCGAAGCTTGCACATCCGGGGGAAAGCAGAACCATGTCCCCCGGCTTAGCGGCATTGCGCGCGGCGCTGAAAGCCTCTTCCAGCGACCCGCATTCAACGCACGGGCAAGCCCCGTTCCAAGCTTGATACATTGCACGGGATGCTTGTCCAATAAGGTATATGCTCATTACCCGTTCCGCCAGTACTTCTTTGACAAAAGTGTAGTCCGACTCCTTGGGAAGCCCTCCGGCAATCAGGTGGATGTTTTTTCCGCAAGCCTGCACGGCAGCGGATACAGCGGCTAAATTAGTGGCCTTTGAATCGTTGATGTATTCCACGCCGCCGAGCTCTCCGGCCCGCTGCAGGCGGTGAGGCAAGGGTTCGAAGTGGCGCGCGACCCGCTGAGCAACGGCAAACGGAATGCCCATAGAAGCGCAAACCGCCGCAACGGCCGAGCCGGTGCAGCTCCCTATGATCGGGCTCTCGAACAAGGTGCTGCGCAAATCCAAAACCGCGTCAGAACCATGAAAAACGCGCCCGTTTTCGTAGAAATAGTCCGCGTCTGGCGTTCCGCCAAACGAGCCCCAGCTCCGCTCCGCACCGCCCGCGTCGTCTCGCAAAACCTCTAAAAGCCCGACTGGCGCGAGGCATGCGCGACTGGGCGAGGAGACTGGCCCAAAAATTCGCGCCTTGGTTTTACGGTAGATTTCCAGATTTTCGTGGCGGTCGAGATGGTTCGGCAAAACATTGAGCACCACGGCCACGTCGGCCCGGAAATCCCGCGCCGTTTCGAGCTGGAACGAGCTCACTTCAAGCACCAGCCACTCCAAATCCGAACAATTAAACACCGCCTCGCACGCAGGAATGCCGTAGTTGCCGCCAATGGCCGCCTTGCGCCTGTCCAGCAGCAGCGCTTCATAAATCCACTTAACCGCCGTGCTTTTTCCGTTTGAACCGGTCACCGCCACCGTCCGCCCCTGATGGCGCGACCATCCGAGCTCCAGCTCCGAAAGCAACGGAATCCCGGCGTCGCGCACCGCGCAGACCCACGAATGGGCAATCGAAAATCCGGGGCTCACGACGCAGACGTCGAACGCATAATCGTTCAGCGCCTGGGCGACTTCCGGATCGGCCGAGGTTTCGCTCGTCAGCACGACCGTTTCAGTTCCCTCTGCATGCAGCAGACGCTCAGCCGCTCGGCCACTGCGGCCATAGCCCAAAATCAATGCTGTCCGGTATTTTTCCATAGTTTCTATTACGTACTGCGTATTACGCATTACTAACATCCCTTCCCTAATTCAATGATTCACATAAGACGGTCGAATCGTACCATCGCTTGGCGCTAGCGATCAACTGAAAGGCTTCCTTGACCTGCTTTCCAAGAAAAATTTCCATCCCTATTATTTTATCCCATAGCGGGGGCTCTCTTCTTTCAGCAAATGTACGCAATAGGCGTTTAGGCTTTCGCCCTGGCGGAGCGCATCGACGGCCAAGGTTTTGTGCAGCTCCTTGCCCACCCTGACAACGAACTTGCCGGAATATTCTTTCCCCGCCGTCGCTGATGGCAACTTTTCGCCGTCTTCTTGATAAACCTCGATCCACTCCTCTACCGCTTCGCAGAGTTCTTTGTACACCTTGGCCTCGTCATCCCCGTGGACGCCGCCGCGCATCACCCCCGGACAGGAGCCAATATAGCATTGGTCTTCCTCCGACCACTCCACAATCTTAAGGTATTGATCACTTGCTTTCATTTTTTTGTCTCGCGGATTATCTTTTAGGACTTCTCGTTCCTGATACTTCTTTGCATCATGAGCAGGATTCCCGCTGATGGTGATCTTCTCGCCGTCGGGATGCTTAAAGTTGCGGTGGCTCCCTTTGCCGCCACGATCAACAAAGCCGGCCTTCACCAACTATCGGGTCAGCTCTCTAATCTTCTTAGGCATGCGGGATAGTACTACCGTAGTATCACAATTGTCAACATGACGATTCCCTGCCGCTTTCATTGCTCCGGAAACTAAAAATTGAGCCTCTAACAAACATTAAGAGCTGGTCTCCGAAGAGCGCGCAGATCGTAAAAAACCGGACATTTCTTTGTTACCTCTGCGTTCTTTTGTGGCTAAAATTCCCAGCACTCAAAAGCCTGATTTTAGATGGAGCGCGACGGTTGTCTTGCGTTCCTTAAACTCGCTTTGCATCATCGGAGCCATTGTGCACGCTGCCCCAGACAGAGCCTCGCCCTCCAATCTTGTTCGTAAAAAACCCAGTGTTGCCGGGATTTGGCTTCCAATCCCGGAGAAGAGCTCTATCCTGATGGTCAAGAAACCGGATGCCCCCCGGAGGTGCGTAATGATTAAATTGCTGAAATTCATCGTAGGCCTGGCCACGATTCTAATTGTTGTCGTGGTGTGTCTGGTGCTGTTCTGGCTCGGCCCCGCCGTAAAGAAAACCGTGGAGACGGTCGGCCCGAAAGCGATCGGTGCGCCACTGACCATCGAAAAACTCACCATCAATCCCCTAGGAGGCATTGTCGTGCTGGAGGGATTGTTCGTTGGCAATCCGGAAGGATTTACCGCGAAAAGCGCTGTTGAGCTAAAAAAATTCAAGGTGGCGGTCTCCCTGCTCTCACTCAGAACCGACACGATCGTCATCAAGGAAATCGTGATCGACGGGCCGGAGTTCACCTATGAGCGCAAGAAAAAAACCGACAACATCTCGGCCATTCAAAAAAACATCGAAGCGTTCGCCGGCAAGGAAGGATCTGGAGGCGGAGAAAAGCCCTCTTCCGAAAAGAAACCCACAGAAAAGAAGCCGGCCAAAAAAGTGGTTATCGAAAAGTTAGTGTTGAGAAACGGGATTGTGAAAGCCAAGATAGCCGGCATTCCAACCCCTCCACTGGCTCTTCCGGACATTGAAAAAACCGATATCGGAAAAGACAGCGGCACCACTTGGACCGGCGTCGCCGCGGAAGTCAGCGCCACGATATACGAAGCCATCACCAGCGCAGTCGCCAATATTGGCGTCGATGGGGGCGCGGTATCCGAAACCATTAACACCATCAAGGGCATTTTCAAATAGCACCTCGACTCCGAACGCAAACCAACATCTATCTCTGATCACGAAGCACGGAGAAACGGAGAAACAGAAATCTTCGAGCCTCCGTGTCTCCAGCAAAGCGGGTGGTAAAAAAGGTGTATAACAACAAGGACGCTGATAGATAACCGCATGGATACGTTTACCCCAGAGCAACGGTCGCGCGTGATGAGCCGGATCCGCGGAAAAAACACGAAACCGGAGCTGATCGTCCGCTCGTTGCTGCACCGCGCGGGCTACCGCTTCAGCCTTCACCGCAAGGACCTGCCCGGCAAGCCCGACATTGTGCTGCGCAAATACAACACGGTGGTCTTTGTCCACGGGTGCTTCTGGCACCGCCACCAAAACTGCAAGACGGCCTCCATGCCCAAATCGAACGTTGAATATTGGCAAGCCAAGTTTGAACGCAATGTGTCCAACGACCGGAAGCACATCCGCGAACTCAAAAAAATGGGCTGGAATGTCATTGTGGTCTGGGAGTGCGAGCTCAAGCAGCCGGAAAAGGTTTTAGCCAAGCTGGAAAAATCATTGACCGCCGCGTACGCAAAGCTCTCTCCTAAGGTCGTTGTATATCCAACGACAGAAAGCGCACCCCTGCCCCTCGCCGCTGAAGCGCAGGCGGAATACAAAACAAAGCCGCGCAAATAAGGCGGGATTCACTCGCAGGGAGATCCTCCATTAGCCACAAAAGAACGTAAAGGACACAAAAGCACACAGGATAGGTCGTTGTGCTTGTTGACTTCGTCTCGCTTCGCGTGTGCCTTTTCGCGGCAATAACCCCAATGTTTATCTGCCGAACCTATGAGCCTCATCCGGACTACCTTTGCGACCTTTGCGCGCTTCTGTTAAATTCTGACAGAGCATTAGCATCAACCGAAGGCTTCGCGCTCATTTGATCTCATTCGCGGTTTAATTTCGTTGGAGCGCCATCTATAGTGGCGCGCATGAACATCGTCTACAACGCCTCGGCCGGAACCGGCAAGACCTACCAGGTCACCGGCCTCTATGAAAAGCTCGTGCTTGAAGAAGGCATCGACCCGCGCAAAATCCTGCTGATGACCTTTACGGAAAACGCCGCCGCCGAACTGCGCATGCGCGTGGCGCACCGCCTACTCAAAGCGCGCCGCACCGCCGAGGCCGAAGACAACGACGAGCTGACCGAGCGCACGATAGCCGCCATGGCGCACCTGCCCTCGGCGCCGATCGGCACCATCCATTCCTTCTGCACGCGCCTGCTGCGCGAGCATGCGCTCGAAGCCGGTCTCTCGCCCGGATTTTCCGTCCTCGTCGGCGACGAACAAAAAGAACTGCTCGATCAAATCTGCCGCGACGAGCTGCTCGCCCGCCTCGGCGCCGACCCCGACTTTAAAACCTTCTGCTCCGGCGCACACATTATCGGCACCGGCGGAGGCTTCGGCACCAGCATCACCGAAACTGTACCCAACCTGATTGCTCAGGCCGGCAGTCTCGGCATCTCGCTCGAAAACGCAGAGGCCATGTTGCCCGGCCCCGTTCCCAGCGCAACACGCGTTGAATTCGAGATGATCTGCCAACGGATCAACGAGCTCCCCAAAATCACGCCGGCCGTTCAAACCGCATTGGACATAATCCAGCAAGCGTTGCAGGAAACTGCCGATATCGAAGCGCTTGTGGATAAGCTGGAAGAACTCGGCATTAAAAAATTCGGACGGGGTGGCGCAAAAGAAATCTCGGACGATTTTTGGGCGCTCAAAGAATCCGTCAAAGATGCCGTTCGCTACCGCGAGCGTTTCCCCGCCGCCCAGGCCTTCGCGCGCTACGTGCAGGCCGGCGCCTCCCAGTTCCAGCAGCGCAAGCACGAGATGGATGCGGTCGACTTCGACGACCAGCTGCACATGGCGGCCGAGTTGCTTCAGTCGGGTCGCGCCAAACCGGATTTTGAATATGTGATCGTCGATGAAGTGCAGGATACCTCCCGCATCCAGTGCGATTTGATCCAGTCGCTCTGGGGCGAAGAAACCAATCTAATCATCTGCGGCGATAAGAAGCAGAGCATCTACACTTGGCGCGGCGCCGACCCGCAGGTGATGCCCGATCTAGAAAACCAAATATTGAAGGCCGGCGGAAAACCCGAAAACCTGCAAACCAGCTACCGCTCCAAAGCGCCGATCCTCGATGTGGTCAACACCCTCTTCGAAGCGGTCTACGGCCAAGAAGACTATACCCCCAGCGACTGCCTGGCCCCCAACCCAGACTTTGAAACCGACGGCGAAAAGCCGTGCATCGAGTTTCTCTCGTTCGACGGCGATGAGGAGCTTTCCAAACAAGACAAGACCGCCGCCGAAATGGAGGCCGTCGCCAACCGCATCCAGTTGCTCGTGAACGGATCCAGCGAATGGAAACCCGCCTTCCGGCATGCGGACAACTTTCAACCGACGGACGACGACAACGCCTACCGGTATTCCGACATCCTGATTCTGCTGCGCCGCACCACCCACCAGTCCGCGCTGGAACAGGCGCTGCGCCACGCCGGCGTCCCCTATACGCTAGGCGGAAAAGGGAGGGGCTTGTTCTCCCGCCAGGAAACGCGCGATGTTTCCCTCTTCCTCAACGTGGTCGCCAACCCCAACGACGCCTATTCGCTGATCGGCTTCCTGCGCTCTCCATGGGTCGGCCTATCCGACGAAGCCATCGCCGAGCTGGCTTGGAGCGACGAAGGCTTTTCAATCGACCGGCTGCAGGTCAACTATCCAACGGCCACCGATGTGGTCGACCGCTACCGCGCGTTGCTCGGCACCAAGCTGGCGTCAGAGCTCGTGCGCATGCTGATCGACGAAACGGGCTACGACGCCCTGCTCGCCGGATTGCCGCGCGGCACGCAACGCTTGGCCAACCTCCGCAAGGTGCTCGACTGGCTCCGCGAAACCGAGCGCGGCGCGCAAACCACTCCGGGCACGGTGGCCCGCAAGCTCGCCGAGCAGATTGCCAATCCGCCGCAGGTGCCCGAAGCCGCCCTGCTCGATCCCGCGCAGAATGCCGTCACCATTATGACCGTCCACGGATCAAAGGGCCTGACCAAGCGCGTCGTCTTTGTACCCGACACCAGCTTTTCCGGCGACTCCGACCGCGGCTTCGCCCGCGTCTTCTTCGATGAGCCGGCGGTTGTAGGCGGGGGCGGCGACCCCGCTTCTGCAGAAAAGGTTCCCATGCTGGGCGTCAAAATTACTGCGCCGGACAAATCCAGCGTCGCTTCGCCGGGCTTCAAGGCCGCCAACGAACGCGCCTCAGCTGTCCGCAAACATGAATTGAAAAACCTCTTCTATGTCGCCATGACCCGCGCCCGCGACTTGGTGGTCACCTCGGCCACCGTCGGCAAACGCTCGGGAGGATGGCTCAAGAATTTAGAGCCGTTGTTCGATAAGGAAATTCCAACCCTTGCGTACTCCGACCTAAGCGAAGCCGTGGAACGGGTTGAACCCGCCGAACATGCACGACCAACCGCAAACGGTCTGGCCCAAGCGATGGACAGCCTCCCGCCCGCACCGGCCAAGCCGACGCTCCAGCGCATGCCAGCCACCCGACTGGCCAAGGAGCAAGACGAGCTGGAATCGGCGCACGACGACTTCAGCACCCATGTTCGGAGTGTAGAGAATGCCACGGCCCTCGGTTCGCTTGGGCACGCCGTGCTGGAGCAACTCGCCCTAAACGGCTGGGAGGGATCGGTCGCTGAATGGTTGGAGCAGCTACGCGATGAGTTCGACATTCCAAAAAAACAGTCGCTCGCTCTGAAAAATCGGATCGAACAGACCCGGGAACTAATGATGGGCCTGACCACCGACATGCAGGAAATCCGCCCGGAATTCCCCTTTGTCCTGCATGAAGAGGATAAGCTGATCGACGGCACAGTCGATCTGCTCTGCCGCACGGCCGACGGCTTTGCCATCTTCGACTATAAGTTTACCGAAGCCGCCGATGCTGTCACCGCAACGCAATACCGGCGGCAAATGGAGATTTATCGCAAGGCCGCCGAAAAGCTCTACCCCTACGCCGCCGAAGCCAAAATCTGGCTGGTTGCCGTATCCAGCTCAAAGCCCCGCCTGATTCCCATCGATTTTTAACCGCATTTCTTGCAGCGGCCACGCATTCTGGCCTACATTTCTAAAACTATGAGCGAAATCGATACTTTGGTCATCATCCCGACCTACAACGAAAAAGAAAACATTAACAGAATCACCACCGGGGTGCTGGATACATCGCCACACGTGCATATTCTTTTTGTGGACGACAATTCCCCCGACGGCACAGGCCAAATGGCCGATGCCCTGTCGGAAAAATCCGAGCGCGTCCATGTGCTCCACCGCACCTCGAAAGACGGCTTGGGCCGCGCCTACATTGCCGGCTTTAAATGGGCGCTGGAGCGCAACTATAAGTTCGTCATGGAAATGGACTGCGACTTTTCGCACGATCCCAAGGAAATCCCCAATTTCCGCGACAAGGTGATGGCCGACTCCGACCTCGTGCTGGGCTCCCGCTACGTCGGTGGCATCCGCATTATGAACTGGCCGCTTTCGCGCCTGATGCTCAGCCGCGGCGCCGGCATCTATGTGCAGATGATCACCGGCATGCCCTTCACCGATCCCACTGGCGGCTTCAAATGCTTCCGCCGCGAGGTGCTCGCCGCCTACGACTTTGATCTCGTCAAAGCCAACGGATACGGTTTCCAGATCGAAATGACCCACAAAGCTTGGATGAAAGGCTTCCGCGTCGGCGAGATTCCGATTGTCTTCGAAGACCGCAAAGACGGCACCTCAAAAATGAGCGGCAACATTGTTTATGAAGCCCTTTGGATCGTCTGGTTCCTCGCCGTCCGCAACGGCTTCCGACGCAAGCCGAAGAAGAAGCTCTGATATTGGATACAGGCAATTCTGCCCGATTACTCCTTCAATATTCACTTATCAGGTAGATCTGCCCGCTAAGTAATAGTTCGGCAGATAAAATATGAAAAAGCAAATACTCATTATTAGCCTTCTCGTTTTAGCGACAACTCTTCAGGTGATCGCAAACGACAAGGTCAAGCGTGTTGCCGACATGGAGTATATCGCCAGATTTGCCAAAGGGAGAGACATCGAAGTTTCAGATGCCTTTTGGTTGCCACTCTCTTTTCCAAGAGATGAATTCGAGGTGGCACTCAAACAATACCTGAAGGAGCAGTCTCAAAAAACAACTGACAAACGAATGCTCGTTGCTCTGAAAGAAGTTGAATCTAAGATGCCAAAATTCAAAATTGAATATGCAGGCGTTACAAGAAACGGGAAAAAACTGATTTTGTGCCAAATGCATTTGATGCACACATTTCTTCCTGATGAGGATGAAGTTGAGTACTCCAGCTTTAGCTCAATTTGTGATGGAGGAACATCTGTGTGCACATCTGTTTTTGATCCTGAAACTAAAAAGGTTTTGTCTTTAATTTGGAATGGTGAAGCATAAAAAAACCGAACCACCATTAAGCCCTTCTGAGTAAAGCCAAAAAGTCCCCCGCCTCAATCTTCGTGTTTTTACCAACTTACACTATCGATTGATCGATCCAACCTGGTCTCAACTCGTGCCGTTTTTATTTCTACATGGGCGAGTGGAGCAAGGCTCCCTCAAACAACCGTGCGGGCTCAGGCGGCCAGGTCTCCCGTCTTTCGGCGGGTGGCGGCTGTCACGGATTACTAAGATCCATGACGTCCCAGAAAATCATGCGGTACTTCCCTATGCGCTACCTATTCAAGAAAACATCGGTTGTCTGCGGTATTCTTCCGGTGCAACCTGCGGTTGCGGTGGAAGGCAGAGTCCAGTTTGGTGCGGGCTTGCGACAGGGTCGGCTCCTTATCAAAACAGGTTCTATAAAAACCGGAGGCGGCGGTACCAATCAAGCGGATCGGGTACGGGTTCTTTCCATCACGGCTGCTTCGGGTTCGAACCATTTAATTATGCCGTGCATCGGATGACCACTCTTGTCCCAATTAGAACGTCCGGATCACCACCGCCTCCTTAAAAGTATAAATTAAATCATCGTCTTCCCTTTATGAGCTGATCGACAGAAAATCCGGTCTTGCGGTCGAGCATGAAGTAGACCGCACGGGCAATCTTTGCGGCGACAATGGCATTGGCCGTGTGCTTGCCTTTCTTGCGTTCGAGCCGCTCGAAATAGGCATTGAGCATCGGGTCGGCCCGCTTGCCGAGGATGGCCGCCTGCATGAACGCCCACTTCAAATACGGATTGCCCATCTTGCGCCCTTTGGAAAAGGGGTCAGTCCTGAATGCCACTTCCTTAAGGGCTTCTGTCGCACACAAAAAATCGCAGTTTTAGGGCAAAAACCCATACTATACTCTTGATATATACCAAGAAGAATGCGAGTGTCTTGCATGAAATATACAGCACCCTTCCTTCCAGGACTCCATCTTCAATCGCTCCGTAAAAAACCGCGCTCTACGGCACAAATAATGGCCGATGAAATGATGCATAAAAAAGACAAATCGCTGCTGGGTCTAAAAGCCTGTTTCGGACGTTTTATTCCCGAATCTTTTTTGAAAAATAATGTGAAAGGACATCATAGTCGTCACCGTATTTTCAGCAAGGAAACCACTTTCTGGGCGTTCTTCTCACAGATTATTGATGCCGATGGGGGCTGTGCAGAAGTCGTCAAAAAATTAAAAACATATCTCGCTTTCAATAGTGATCAGTCGTTGTCCGTTTCCACGGGTTCTTACTGCAAGGCGCGAAAAAAATTAGAGGAGACGGATATGGTCGAAATCCTCCAGCACACCTCAGAGTCGTTTCATGTTAACCTCGACGATCAGCCTCTCGCGGGCCGGCGCGTTATTGTCGTTGATGGAACGGGGTTGAGCATGCCTGACACCTCTGAAAATCAAGATGAATGGCCTCAAATTTCCTCTCAAAAAACAGGGTGCGGTTTCCCGACAATGCGCCTGCTCGGCTGTTTCGATCTCGCGACGGGCGCAATTCTCAGCTATGCAGTCGGAAATAAAAAGAAACATGAACTCCCCTTGCTTCGCCAGCAGGAAGGCACCTTCAAGGAAGGGGATATTTTCCTGGGGGACAAAGGGTTCTGTAGTTTTTATGATGTTGATCGGCTCCGAGAAAAGGGCGTTGACAGTGTCATTCCATTAGCGCGTCGAATACCGAAAACGGAACAGACCTGCATTAAAAAGTTGGCGAACAATGATCTCCTGATTCGCTGGGAAAGGCCCGCTTGGTATAAAAAGGCACTCCTCCCGAAAGACGAGTGGAACCAGTTGCCCAAAGAGCTTCTATTACGTCAAATCAAAGTCGATATCGAGCAGCCCGGATTCCGAGTGAAAAGCTTTTACATCATCACTACGCTACTCGATCCGCTTATCTATTCAGCAAAGAGTATCGCCGACCTCTACTATCGCAGATGGAGCGTAGAACTCTTTTTTCGCGACCTGAAAACAACCACGAAAATGGATATATTGCGTTGCAAATCCCCCGCGATGATCCGAAAAGAACTGCTTATGTATTTCATCGCTTACAATGCCATTCGGCATTTGATCTATGAGACCGCGCACGCTCATGAAAAAGACCCCATGCGGCTGAGTTATAAAGGCGCACTACAAGCACTCCGGCAGGCGGAAGTATACTTTAATCGAGCCGCGCTTTGCCCATCCGAAATCCTTCGGATACGGGAAAACCTGCTCGATTCGATCCGCACCAATATAATTCCCTTTCGGCCCGGAAGGAGTGAGCCGCGATGCCTTAAAAGAAGACTCAAACCCTATCAACTTTTAACACTGCATCGTCATGAAATGATCGAGATAAAGCATCGGAGTAAATATAATGCCAAAGCAGCTTAAGGAAGTGGCATTCGGGTCAGGTCTGAATTTTAAACATTCACTTCTCTGTGTTGATCATTCAGACCTGATCTCGTCGCACCCAGACTCTATGTTTTTGCGTTATTCATAGCGCAAGGCCTCGATCGGTTGCAGGAGGGAGGCTTGGCGCGCGGGCCAAAGGCCGAAGACCACACCGATGAATACGGAGAAGGTAAGAGCAACGACCAGCGTGATCGGCTGCACCGCCACGGCCCATCCGGCGAATTGCCTCATGCCCAGACAGAACCCGCCACCCAACGCAATACCGAGCGCGCCGCCGCAGAGACTCACGGCCACCGCTTCCACCAGAAACTGCATCAGGATATCGTTCCGGCGCGCACCGATGGCTTTGCGGATGCCGATCTCGCGGGTGCGCTCCGTCACGCTCACCAGCATAATGTTCATGATCCCGATGCCCCCCACCAACAGGGAAATCCCGCCAACGCCCGTCAGCAGCATCGAGAGGGTGTTGCTGGTGGCGGCCATGGTGCTTTGGAGCTCGGCCATATTACGGGTTTCATAGCCGTTGTTCTCAGGGTCGGTCACCCGATGCCGCTCGTTCATCAAAGCCACGACCGCGGTTTCGACGGAGTCGATATAGTCCGCCGACTCGACCTGAATTTCGATTTCCCGCACATAGTCTTCACCGAAAACGCGGTGCATGGCCGTGCTGAGCGGAATAAGAACCTGGTCGTTTTCGTCTTCGGATGCACTGCTTCCTTTGTCGGGCAGCAGGCCGACCACCTCAAACGTATTGCGGTTGATGCGAATGGTCTGCCCCACCGGATCCTGCCCGTCGAACAGCGCCTCGTATACCGTCGTTCCGATCACCGCCACGCGGGCCCGCGACGAACATTCCTCCTCGGAAAAGAATCGTCCCGCCTGCGGCGTCATGGAGTGGATGGTTTCATAGGCGAGTTCCACGCCGCGCGCTTCGGTACTGCAGTTATTTCCGTCGAACGTGACCTGCACGTTGCCGTTCACCGAACCGCAGGCATATTGCACGCCCTCGATGGAATCCTGAATCACTCCGGCGTCGGACGCGGAGAGCCGCGATACGATGCCGGCGCCCAGAGACACCCCGCGACTCTTCGGTCGCGGCGGCTGCACCACGAGCAGATTGGCGCCCATGGCCGAAATTTGTGCTTCCACGGCCACCTTGGCGCCCGCACCAAGCGCCATAACCGAGATCACCGCCGCCACGCCAATCAACACCCCCAGCATGGAAAGCGCGGTCCGCACCTTGTTGGCCGAAAGCGATCGGGAGGCCTGCGCCAGCAATGCCGCAAATTCACGGAATGGTTTTCGGCGCAAGGAGGATGATCCATCCCTTCGAGATTCGACATTCCCTGATCGAGATTCTGCGGTTCCCCCGGCTCCCTTGGTATCGGACAACACCTGCCCGTCTTTCATGGTAATGATTCGCTCCGCGGCCGCAGCCACTTCCGGATCATGGGTCACCATAATCACGGTGAGGCCGGAACGATGCAGCTCCTGAAGCACCTGCAGGATATCGGCCGCACTCTCGGAATCGAGGTTGCCCGTCGGCTCGTCGGCCATAATGACCGGCGGACCGTTCACCAGCGCACGGGCAATGGCAACCCGCTGCTGCTGTCCGCCGGAAAGTTCATTCGGAGCGTGCGACTTTCGATCACCCAGCCCGACCCGTTCGAGAAGCTGGTCGGGGGTTTTGTCGCCCGGCGCGTTCCCGTAGATGAGCGGCAGCGCCACGTTGTCGTGCGCGGATATCCGCGCTAGCAGGTTGAACTGCTGAAAGATAAATCCGATCTCCCGGGCGCGCAATCCGGCGCGGGCGTCTTCGCTAAGTCCCTGCACCTCCTGACCGTTTATTTGATAGTGCCCGCTGTCCGGCACATCGAGCAAACCCAGAATATGCATCAACGTCGATTTGCCGGAACCGGACGAGCCCATGATGGCTACGAATTCCCCTTTCTTGATTTGAAGGCTTACCCCGCGCAGAGCATGAACCTGAACCGCGCCCATTTGATATACCTTGGTAATGTCGGAGACCTTGATCATGGCCTTTTCCCGGCCGGCGGCGCCTGCACGAAGGGCGACGAGCCGCCGTCTTTCCCGTGCTTGACGGCAAATTCCGTTTTAACCACCACCTCATCGCCCTGCAGGCCGGATTGGATCTCCACCCGTCCGCCGGACGAGAGCCCGATCTGCACCGGAAGGCGTTCCGGCGGGTCGTCGGTTCCGGTGTGCTCCACAAGCACGAACCGTCGATCGCCTTCCCCGCCCACCGCGCCGACCGGCAGGGTGAGCACGTCGTCGGCCTCGGCCAGGATGAAGGCCACGGTGGCCGTCATGCCGCTCTTCATACAATCCGGAATCGCATCCGGCTCCAACTGGACTTCATAGATCGTGACGTTGTTCACCGTCGAGGCTTCGTAGGCAATGCGGCTTACGGCCCCGCTAATCTCCTCGTTCCTGTAAGCATCGAGCGTAATGCGTACCTTCTGGCCAACCTTCACGTTTCCAATATCCGTTTCATCCACCTGGGTCGAAACCACCAGCCGGTCGGAAAGCACCAGAACGGAATCCTGCGTGGTCACCGTCTGGCCCGGCTCGGTATCGCGGGAAATAATGGTTCCATCGAGCGGTGCAATCAGCGAGGTCGCTTTATAGGCATCTTCCCACTTTTCGAGCATCTCCGTGCCCCGGGCCCGCGCGGCATCCAGCAGCGTCGAGCGTTCGGTGGAACTCATCCACGCAACGATTTCCCCTTTTTTCACCTCCTGGCCTTCATCGACCAGCACCTCGTCAATGTGACCGTCGAGCGGCGGCATAATTTCGATGCGGTTGCGCGGTTCGACCACCGCCGTGGCCTCGATCGTCTTTTCCATGCGGATGCGCTCAAGGGCCACCCGTTCATACGCGGGGGCGTGTTCTCCATGCTGGGCGCGAACCACCCACGCGGTGCCGGCGGCACCGCCGACCAACACCACCACAACCATCAACTTCATCCATTTGCGCTTCATTGTTTATCTCCTAAACGGGGGTTGGTCTGAGAAAAGGCTTCGTAGCCGGTTACCTGCCACCATGCGGCTTCCGCCGTCAGGGCACTCCTGCGCGCATTGAGCAGTTGTTCATTTTTGGAAATCAAATCATCCTCGATCACAATCCAGTTTTCGAAGGAGAGCAGTCCGCCTTCATACTGCTGGCGCGAGATCTGGGCGCGAATCTCGGCGGCCTCGGCATATTTCGCCTGTACTTCGACATTGTCGACCGCATCGACAAACCGTTGTTTTGCCAAAACGAGCAGCCGGACGCGCTCATCGAGAACACGGGCCTCATCCGCATCCGCCGCGCGTAGAGAAGCCTTCGCCTTGCTGACTTCATGGCGCGTCTGGCCGCCGGACCAGATGGGAAAGGAAAGCTTTACCCCGGTAGACCAGTAATCCTCATCGAAGGAATTCTCGTCGCCATAACGCCCCGCCGCCCCAACCAGACTGACCTCGGGCCAATACCCGCTCCGGGCGACCGAAAGCTGGGCGTCGGCGCGGGCGAGGGAAGCCTGCGATTCAAGATAGGCCGGGGCTTCGCGTGCAATCGTTTCAAAATCGGTCTCCTCCGGAGGAGACACCTGCGCCAACGTTCCCTCAACAACGGTGTCAACGGGAAGCGATGCCTGCCCCATTCGCCGCGCGAGGATCTGCCGGTTGACAGATACGGAGCGCGCGGACTGCACCCCCTGAACCTGAGCATCGAACAGAGAAGCCTGACTTGATGCCACAGACCCCTTGTGTTCCCGTCCGCCTTCATAGCGCAGTTCGACAAGCTCCAGATTATCCGCGCGCCGGGCCTCGATTTCCGCAAGAAGCTCAACCCGCTGCTTGGCGTAGAGGACGTTGATAAACGCATTTCGCAAGGCATAGGTCACGTCGGAGCGCGATCCGCTCAACACCGCGAGTTGAGATTCCAGCCCGGCCCTGGCCGAGCGAACCGCGGCCCGTTTGCCCCCGCCACTGAACAGCAGCTGCTCCACCCCGAGCG
This sequence comes from Pontiella sulfatireligans, assembly GCF_900890705.1. GTDB lineage: Bacteria > Verrucomicrobiota > Kiritimatiellia > Kiritimatiellales > Pontiellaceae > Pontiella > Pontiella sulfatireligans. The sequence continues at coordinate 562,246 of NZ_CAAHFH010000002.1, forward strand.
ATGCGCCGTATCTCGTAGTCTTATCCCCCGGCCCGGACAGCATGGTGGAAGCATTGGCCGAAAGCTGGGGAAACAGGACTGACCGCTCAATGGAGATGGCGGAAGCGGCCACCTCCACATTCGCAGAAGCCACCGCCAGCGACGGATTGTTTTTCGCCGTCAACTGGACGCACGCCTCCCACGTCAGCGGCTGCTCCGCAGCATTCGCGGACAGCGCAAAAAGCGAAGCAACGATCAGTTCAACAGCAAGCGGTTTCATCATTTTTCAGCCCGAGGTTCCCGGTTGTCGCCGACCTTTCGCTCATACACGGTTTCAAGCTCCGCGGTAGCGAGAATCTTTCCCTTCATCGCGGTCAGAAGCACATCGCGGTTGACCTTTTCCGGTGCAACAGACACGGAAACCGGTGCCGACAGCGCATAAACCGTATAGATGTATGTTTTCGGCCCAGGCCCTTTTGAATGCGGAGGAGCATACTCCGTCCGGCCGTTGACACTGTTGTTGCCCAGCATGCCGACGCCGCCCGGAGCATTGCGGGGCAAGGCCGTGGTGGTTGCGGGAATGTTGTAGAGAATCCAGTACCACTTGGTTTGGTCCGGAGCAATGTGATGCATGATCACGGCGAAACTTTTGGTCCCCTCCGGCGCTCCGCTCCAATTTAGGGGCAACGTGGCCGCTGCGCCGTCGCCGGTAAAATCGACCGGCAGCATGCCGCCGTCTTCAACGGCCGGACTGGTCAATTGGAATGAACCGACCTTCTTTGCCTGTGGCATTTTAACCTGTTTCGCCGTTGCTGTTGAAACGAAGAGAAAATCGGTGTCCGGAATCTTCGGCATATCGATCGGTTCAGAATAGAGGAAGGCGCCTTTGGGAGTATATTTGGGATCCAGGTTCCGCAGTTTCATCAACGTCTCTTTCTGATCAGCTGAAAGGCTCCCGGCAACCTCTGCAAAGGCTTTGGCATAGAAATAGGAAACTTCACCATCCAATTCGCCATACCGCCGCGACAGCGTCCTGACCTTTTCCTCGTCCCCCTTCCCGCTCGTCTGGAATCCCCGCAGCACTATTGAAATCTCACGGCGGATCTCCACAATTTCATTCAAACCCGCACGCTGTTGATCAACCAGCCCCGTCACTAACTTGCGCTGGCCGTCCGTCAGCAGATTCAGGAAGGCCTCACCGCTGTCCCCGGTGAGCGAGGTGCTGATGGTGTAGTTATCGTCGCCCATCGCCGGAATATCCTTCATGAAGAAAGAACCGAAATAGGTCGCGTGCCGTTCCGGGCAAAAATACACATCCGCCTCCACACCGCCGGCATACCAACTGAACATTTCACTGGCATAGGTCATCACCGCCACATGAGCCGCGTGCGACATGCTTCTCTTATCCACCTGATTCTCCAGTTTCGGCCAGGTTGAAGAATCATTAAAGACCATTTTGCCCAGATATTCTTTCTGCTTGTCGCTCAGCGAGCGAATAATGCTTCCCAGCACTTCGGCGCGACGATAACTCAGCAATCCGTCCACTTCATAAAAACCGGCGGCGTAATTCATCACCGCTGCCCGATTGAGACCGGTGCTTCCCTCGGGAAAATCTCCGGTGAGCTGACGGTAAAACGCCTGAACCAAGGGGAAGCGCTGATAGCCAAAATCGGCCAACACAGGTTCCTGCTCTTTAGCGAGGGCAATCAGCTGACCCTTCTGCTTGTCGGTCAGCACCGAGAGCACATTATTTGCAACCAGAGGAACAAACGAGGTATTGTGTCCCAGCTCATTGGTATCCACGTCGCGCATGTATTGGAACCCGCAAAAGTCGGCCACTTTCCCCGGAGGAAGAAAGGTATTGCAGGCCATATTGCCGGTAAGGAATGCCACGCCGTCAAATGCAATGGTATTGAGCTGCGCCCGGTCGCTGATCGCCTGATCCACTGAATAACGGCTGCTCTGGCCTTGCGGTTGCGATCCAGGTGCTTCGGTGCCGCTCCCCTGCTGCGCATCCGGCGGCGGAGCAAGATCTCTGAGTTTATCTGGATCAAATCCGGCCGCTTTTACCGCCTCATTCATGGACGGCCCGCCGCGCAGACCGGCCTCGCGAAAAGCCTCGTGAATAGCGATCGCATTTTTCGCAGTGAGCGATGCGGCGTCATAGTGGGAAAGAATCTCTTTCACCTTTTCAGTCTGTTCAGCGGTGATGTTCTCACCTTGCTCCTGCCGAGGTGCATTATTATCCGCCCGGGCAAACACCTGCATGGCGATTACCATACACACTGCAATCATTGCTGTTTCGAACTTCTTCATTACAGTCTCCTGTTACTTCATTTCTCTACAAGCCCACGGCCTGCTTCTGGAGACATACAACACCCCGTCAATTACCGATCGAACACGGGAGAATTACAGAATGGTAATTCTGCATTTCTTGGAAGTTAGGCGGGAAGGCTGTAGATTCCCGCCAATGAATATTCTAGTACATCGTCATGAATTAAGTGCCGTTTTTATTGACCGCTAAGTCGCAAAGACACGAAGGACAGAAAGCTTTGCGTCATAGCGTCTTTGCGGTCGAACTATTCGACAGAACAGTCTCAGACGGATGGGATATTTAATTCCTGACTGAGTACTAGTACATAGTCACGAATTAAGTGACTGGTATTTCACCACCCGCTTCGCTAGAGGCACGGAGGCTCGGAGTAAAAGAACCTTAACAAACTCAGTGCCTCTGGTGAATGGGTCGTTATTCACTCCCTATTCATGTGGTAAAAAATCCGGCTGAACAGAAACAGGACATTAATTTCATGACCAAGTACTAGTCGTCGAAGACGAGAAAAAGCCGGCGCAATTCACCGCCAAGGGCCTCGGAGAGGTCGCCATCGGTATCGATTGCGGCGCGGGCGGCGACCGCGTCTGAGCCCGGACGGCAGAGCAGGATCATCCGCGCTCATCGCGCGCGGCTACCCTGTTTCCAATGTTTGGAAAAGTAGAGCATGCGTCCCGCTTGCTTTCTCCAGGGTATGGAAAGTAGGACAGCATCTTGCCTGTCTGAAGAGCAACGACTTCTAATGATTGAAAGATGAAAATTCAAAAACACTGCTTCATAAAGGAAGCTAAAAACCAAAATGACGATTTAGGCGGCCTGACCCCTTTTTCACTAACCTATTAATACGTGACCCCTTTTTCGACAGCACACTTCCCCTGCATGCAAATGACTAAATAATAGGACCGGCACCGTCTCCGGCACCGTCTCTTAAATGCGCGGTGTCTTGGCGAAGCGTGAAACGCGAAGACAGAAGGACTAACCCCAGCCTTGTTACGATACTGACTCACTTACATAACCAAAAGCTTCATCTATTTGCTTGGATACTTTATCTCCAAATACATGAGAGGAAACGGCTACAGCTTGCATATGCATTGAGTCGCATTCGCGGAGGGTATTGGCAAGAGCCTTAGCCTTACCATAAGCTTCAAGAGACTCTTCTAGCTTCCCCTGTATTAGAAATGCCTCGCCTATGGTAGCATAGGTCCATTGATTTTCCTGTGCCACTTCAACATGGTAAAGAGCACGCTCCACCATATACTCAACAGTCAGCGCTCCCTCAACATCCTCATCAGGAGATACTAAAAGAAGATATGCCACATTTATCGCGTGATAATATGCTTGATCATGATTTTTCTTTTCTTCAGCTTGCTTAAATCCATCAGAATAGAGCTCTAATGCACGGTCGAAATCCTTTTGTTGGCGACCGACTAACCATCGACGCTTCAGACGCCCCGCAAGTACTCCAACTGGATCTAAAGCAGATCTAGCATGAGTAGTATTCCAACGCTCAATAACATCTTCGGCATCTTTATCAAACCCGATGCTTTCAAGGGCAAGAGCCAAGGTAACGATAGCATTAGCATCTAAGTCGTCTACCCCCGGCATCAAGAGATTGATCGCTTCTTGGAATTCCCTGTTCTCCACCGCCAATCTTGCACTTTCGACAGCACTAAAAGCTCCTCGTGTATTAGTTAGTATTTTATAAAGTAGCTTATAAGAATAATGATCGGTCGAATCTGGATGAACAATTTCCAAATGGTTACCAGGCACAACTGCCTGTTGGAATTTCGGAAAAGGATCAATAGATGATGACGCCGGAATAAAAGCGTCGATTTCACCCGCGACTGCAGTAAAAGAGAACGGTGGATATGCACCGATATCTATCGAGTTTATTCAGTTGTTTCCTAATGTTTCTTAACGTAACTATTCTTTCTAAAACGCCGTGCCCCAAAAGCCGTTCAGGAACAGCTATCATCTGCGGATTAATACTCTGGGCAACACCAACAACACTATCACTCAACAGTTCCTTCGGAGCGTGAATTATCGGAGAGTAAATAGCGTCCCCGATGTGCTCTAAATGCCTCCCAGCTCTTTCCTTTGTAATTTGGCAAATCTTTTCTACGTCCGGTGGAGGACTTTGCTCATCGAACGAAAATGATACGCTGAAGCTTTCAAAATCATCTAAAACAGAAAAAAACATTTCTTCAGACCAGTTGGCCTTATGCCAGTAGGCTTCATAATTACCACTGTCCAATAAAACTATTTGTCCATTTCTTTTAGCTGAAACAAGCAAACTATGAATTTCCTCTTTATCCTCAGTAGGAGCATAAAACAAATCGTGCGCAGACACCAAAAACTGCGGGTGGCCTACTGCAACTAATAGCTTTAAATACTCAACAGGCTTAAGATTGGTTTTAACGCTAGATATTGACGGAAAAAAGACTGGGAGTTTTAAATCCAAAAAAGGGATCAATTTCCCTAATTCGTCATTTTGATGCTGAGGGTACTGAATGGGAAATGGGTCGGTTCTATGATTTAATGTTTTATGCATTTTTCCAGACTCCTAATCGGCCTTGTCCTTGAAAAGGGGTCAGTCCTTGAATTCTGACATTTTCTGCATTTCCCCAAACTCCTAAAACCATCCAAAGAGCCTCTGTTTTTAATCGGCTTTCCCCAATGATTGGCTGAACCCATTTCTCAACTTGTCCCAAACATCAGTTTCTAATCTGACACGTTGAAATCGTTTCTACGCCTTTTTCCCAAGGGTTGGAAAATAAATCCGCAACTTTTACAAAGATCAGAAAGAATACTCAAGCACTCATGTTTACGATCAACGCGTTGAAACGGCGCGGAGCGCCTCGTTCAAATCGTTCAAGACGTTCAAGTCGCTCGGAACCCCTCCCTCTGGCCTGTAGGCCCACGGGCCGGAAGCGGGAGGTTCCTCTGTGGTAAAAAATCTGCGTTTATCCGCGTTCATCTGCGGCAAAAAAACTCCCCGGCACCGCGGCGCGCCCGGCCCTTCGATAAACTTCAGCCATCGTAAACTACGGCGAGACGCTCAGGACAGGCGGTCACGCCCTACCGGTCGAACACGGGAAAATTACAGAATGGTAATTCTGCGGTTCTTGGACGGGCGGCCTGAAGATGATAGGTTTCTGTGCATGAATATCCTAGTTGTCGAAGACGAGAAAAAGCTGGCCCAATTCATAGGCAAGGGTCTCGAAGAGCATAGTTTCGCCGTCACCGTTCTTCATAACGGCGACGATGCCTATGCCTTGGCCTGTGCCGAACCGTTTGACCTGATCGTACTCGACATCATGCTGCCCGGTCGCGATGGACTCAGCATTCTCAAAAACCTTCGGGCTCGAAAAAACACGGTTCCGGTAATCTTGGTCACCGCGCGTTCCGAGGCGACCGAACGCGTGGAGGGATTGCGGCTGGGTGCGGACGACTATATCGCGAAACCGTTCTACATGGATGAGCTGATCGTGCGGGTTCAAACCGTTCTGCGGCGAACCTCGGGCGAGCAGCTCAGTATCCTGCGGGCGGAAGACCTGAGCGTGAACCTGATGACACGGGAAGTCGCGCGCGGCGGGAAACCGCTGACACTGGCACCCCGGGAATTTGCACTGCTGGAATATCTCATCCGTTCCCCCGGCCGCGTCTTTACGCGCTCGCAGATACTCGAACACGTTTGGGGCTGCAGTTTTGATCCGGGCACCAACGTGGTGGATGTCTGCGTGCAGCGCCTACGCTCCAAGATCGATGCGAGGGAAGCCGAATCGTTTATCGGGGCGGTGCGCGGTGTCGGCTATCGATTCCGGAAAATGGAGGTCGGCTGATGCTGCGCTCCTTCCGTCTCAAAATTGCTTTTATGACCCTGTGCCTCTCCGGGCTGATGCTGTTGGCCTTTGGATTCTTCGCCGTATCGGCCTTGAACCGGGTGGCCATCGAACGCATCGACCGCGAATTAATCGCCTTGGCCGACACCCAGGTCCGGAAAGAACAACCACGGGATCATTGGCACCGGTTCGATGCATCGTTCCGTTCCATGTACGGCATGGATGAATCCAAACAGTTCATTGTCAAAGCAACACTTCAACAGGGTGACGTCCTGCATGCCACAGCGGACTGGCCCCAAGGACTCTCCACGAACGCCCTCCCGCTTCCGCTCACCTTCGCCAATGTTCAATCCGCTCCACTCGGGCACATTCCCCCGGCAGGGGAAGAACGACTTAATAATAACCCGCAACCCGCTCCTCGTGAAATGACGCTGATCCACGGGCCGGTTTTTGCGACGTTGACCGGAGCGGACGGCAGTTGGCGCGCCATCACCATGGCCAACGAGGAGGTGTCGCTCAGCATTGCGATCAATCTGGCGGGACTCCATGTCGAAACCAGCCGCTTCAGAAACACGTTGGTCATTGGGGCTCCGCTAGGACTGCTGTTGCTGGCAACCGTCGGATGGCTGATCGGACACCTCGCGCTGCGCCCGGTCGATCGAATAGCAAAGACCGCCGAGCAGATGACGGCGCAGCAGTTGGATGCGCGGATACCGGACAAAAATGCCGACAAGGAACTTCAACGGCTCATCGATGTGATCAACGGCATGCTGGAACGGCTGGATATGAGCTTTCATCAAGCCACCCGTTTCAGCGCGGATGCCGCCCACGAACTCAAAACACCGCTCGCCATTTTGCAGGCCCAGATCGAACGTTCGCTGCAGCGGGCCGACGACGAAAGCCTCGAACAACGCGAATATGCCGAACAGCTGGACGAGGTGCAGCGGCTCAAGATCATTCTACAAAAACTGCTCTTGCTCTCCCGGGCCGATGCGGGCCAACTGCCGCTCAGTGCCGACGACCTCAATCTTGCGGAACTGGCTCGCGATGCCGCCACTGATATCGAGATTCTGGCTCCAGACAGAACCGTAACCGTTGATGCACCGACCGAACTGATGGCGCGCGGCGACGCTCATCTAATCAATCAGATCCTTGAAAACCTGATCACCAACGCGGTCAAGTTCGGGGAAGAAGATGGCAGCATCGTGATAAAAGCCGCCCGACACCATGAAAGCGTCGTCGTAACCGTTGCGAACAGCGGCTCCCCGATTCAGGAACAGGATCAGGAACGAATCTTTGAACGCTTCTATCGCGTCGATCCGTCCCGCAGCCGCCAAACCGAAGGCACGGGCCTAGGCCTAAGCCTTGCACGCGAAATCGCCCGGGCCCACGGTGGAGATCTCATCCTGTTGCAAAGCAGTGATAGTTCGACGAGCTTTTCCCTGACGCTACCCCGACATCTGATACCTATTGAACGTCTCGCATGTGATTTCAATTAACTAATGCGGCTTCGCAGCAGATTTATGAACCACGAAATACACGAACCACACGAAACAGATTCTCAGGACAGGCTTCGTGTATTTGGTGTATTTCGTGGTTAATCTATATGGGCAGAACAGGTTAAGGCTGGGTGCGTAAGGAGCGCAGAATGGTAGGAAGTTAAAACGGAAGTAACTAATGCGACTCCGCAGCAGAGGTTGAATGGCAACGAATGAATGTAAAGCAACGAATCCAAACCGCTGAAAATTCGTTGTTTTACATTCATTCGTTGCTGAAAAACCTGCGTTATTGCTTGGAAACAAGCTTGTAAAGGGTCGGCGTTCCAAGGAACGCATTTTGGATAGAAGTTGGACTGTAAGGAACTAAAGCTGAAGGAGCGTCTGAACCTCCCGCACCAGTTAGTGAGACAAATTCCTTATTAACATATAAGGATTTAATTCCTCGCATCTCCCCACCCTCTCCGATATAGGAAGTATTCTTAAACTGGAGAACAAGAGATGGCTTGGAAATGCAATGTTTGCGGCTATATCCACGAAGGCGACGCCCCGCCCGAAATCTGCCCGGTATGCGGCGTACCCGCCTCTGAATTCACCGAGATCCCTTCCTCCGAAGAACCTGCCGAAGAATCCGCAGTAGAACAGAACGTCTCTGATGTGATGGTGCAGACCATGATCAACTGGGGCGTGACCCACGTCTTCGGCATGGTCGGCCACTCCAACCTCGGGCTGGCCGACGCCATCCGCAAACAATGCGAAGCGGGCAAACTGCACTATATCGGCATCCGGCACGAAGGCGCCGCCTCGTTTGCGGCCTCCGCCTTCGGCAAATTGACGGGCAAGCCCGCCGCCTGCCTGAGTATTGCCGGCCCCGGCGCGACCAATCTGCTGACCGGACTGTGGGATGCCCGTGTGGACCGGATTCCGATTCTCGCTTTGACCGGCCAGATCGATACGCAGGTGCTCGGCCCCGGCGCGTTTCAAGAAGTGGATCTGGCATCGGCGTTTTCGAGCGTCGCGTGCTGGAGCCGGACCGTGCTCGACACCAGCAACCATGCCGAACTAATGAACCTCGCTCTAAAGAACGCCATCCTCCAGCGTGACGTCGGCCATCTCATATTCCCCAACGAGGTGCAGACGCTGCCCGCCCCTGCCCCACAGGCCGGAAGCCCCGAGGGAAGGCTACCCAACCTTGAAACCACTCCCCCGGCCCAATCCATCGACCAAGCAATGGAGCTGATCAACAAAGCCGATCGCCCAGCGATCATCGTGGGCCACGGCGCAAGGTTCAGGATGTCGGGCATCCTGAAGCTCGCTAACGAACTGGGTTGCCCGGTCATCACCACCTTCAAGGGCAAGGGACTGATTCCCGACTCCGATCCACTGGGTTGCGGCGTGCTTGGTCGTAGCGGCACATTGGTTTCGGCGCACTTCATGAACAGCGCCGACCTGCTGGTCGTCTTCGGTGCGTCGTTCTCGCAGCACACGGGCATCAATCCGGACATACCGACCATCCAGGTGGATCTCGATCCGATCACGCTCGGCAAATTTCATTCTGTTGCCGTTCCGGTGGTCGGCGAAATCGGCATCACCGCCGAACTGTTTTTGAAGCGGCTGAAAAACCCCGCCTGCACCGACCGCCGCAAGGAAATCGCCGCAAAGAAAGCCGAATGGACCACGGAAAAGAAGAACCGCGCCGCCAAGCACGAAGGCCATGGTCTCAACGCCGCCGAGATTTTCGAGGCGCTAAGCGAGCTGATTCCCGAGAACGCGGTAATTGCGGTGGACGTCGGCAACAACACCTATTCGTTCGGGCGCTACTTCGAGAGCAAGGGACAGCCCGTTTTGATGTCGGGCTATCTCGGTTCGATCGGTTTCGGCTATCCCGCCGCCATGGGCGCCTGGGCCGCCGCGCCCGACCGCCCCATCGTCGCGCTCACCGGCGACGGCGGATTCGGGCAATACATGGGCGAGCTGTGTACGGCGGTGAAGTACAACATGAACATCACCCACATTCTGCTAAACAACCACGAACTAGGAAAAATCAGTACGGAACAGAAAATGGCCGGTATGACCGTTTGGGAAACCGACCTGCATAATCCGAGCTTCGCCGAATATGCCGATATCTGCGGCGCAAAGGGGTTCCGCGTTGAAAAACTGAACGAGCTGGAAGATGCAGTAAAAGCAGCACTGGCCGTTGAAGGGCCGGCACTAGTGGAGATCATGAGTGATCCGGAGCTGATTTAGAATATCCTTATTAGGATTAGATCCTAAGTAGTCAAAATAATGAACAAGGTTTTACAGGCAGGGTCGATAGAGCTTTAATGAACGACTTCAACGAAGAGAGAATATGATGAACTATGTATGCAGCGTTTGTGGATATGAGCACAGTCAGGAAGGTGAACTGCCCGATGACTGGGCCTGCCCGGTCTGCGGCGCAGGAAAAGCACTGTTTGAATGCAAGGGAGATGAACCCGCAGCGGATGACCAGCCCGCCCCGGCTCCCGCAGCCAAACCGGAAGGGGCCTATCTGGAAACATGGACCCGTCCGTCTGATGACACGGAAGGCTGGATGAAGGACATTCACGAGATGGCTGAAACCGGCCACTCGATCTATGAACCGATGCGCACCAAACTCCCGGTGGTTTCCTGGAACGATATTCTGGTGAAAGGCGCGCAGCTCTCTACCCTGCCCCTCGCGCACGACGCAGAGGTTTCGACCCGAACCGTGATTGGCAAAAACACCGGAAAACCCATGGTGCTGGAAACGCCGGTGATGGTTTCGCACATGTCGTACGGCGCCCTTTCGAAAGAAGCCAAGATGGCGCTGGCGAAGGGCAGCGCCATGGTTGGCGCAGGCATGTGCTCCGGCGAAGGCGGCATCCTGCCTGAAAGTCGCGCATTGGCGCATAAATATATTTTCGAATATGTGCCCAACCAATACAGCGTGAATGAAGAAAACCTGAAAAACGCCGACGCCATCGAAATCAAGATTGGCCAATCCGCAAAACCCGGCATGGGTGGCCATCTGCCCGGCGACAAAGTTACCGATGAAATCGCCGCCGTGCGCGCCCGCCCGCAAGGCAGGGACATCATCAGCCCCTCCTCGTTCGACGACATCCAGTGTCCGGAAGAGCTGAGGGCCAAGGTGATCTGGCTGCGCGAAGCTTCCGGCGACCGCCCCGTTGGCATCAAGCTGGCGGCGGGAAACATTGAAGCCGATCTGGAGGCCGCGCTGAAAGCCCGCCCGGACTTCATCACGATCGACGGGCGCACCGGCGCGACCGGCTCTGCACCGAAATACATCAAGGCGGCCACCTCGGTGCCCACCATCTACGCGCTGCACCGCGCACGCAAATATCTCGACGAGCACCAGGCCGGCGACGTGGCACTGATCGTCACCGGCGGCCTGAGGGTCTCGTCCGATTTCGCCAAAGCGCTGGCCATGGGCGCCGATGCCGTGGCGATTGCCAGCGCCGCAATGATGGCGATCGGCTGCCAGCAATACCGCATGTGCGGCACCGGCCGCTGCCCCGTTGGCATCACCTCGCAGGATCCCGAACTGCGCGCCCGGCTCGACGTGGACCAATCCGCCGAGCGGCTCGCCAACTATCTCCGCGTCTGCACCGAAGAACTGAAGACCTTCGCGCGCATCACCGGACACGACGATGTACACGCGCTCAACCGCGGCGACCTCTTCACCACTAACTCCGAAATCTCGAACCATACGGACATTGAACATGCGTGAGGAAGAAACGTTCGTAGTTCCGCCTTTAGGCGGCCAGTCCGCAGAGCCGCCTGAAGGCGGAACGACGAACCATATCGAGCGCCTCAAACTGGCCTGCCAGAATGCCGGCTTGCGGATGACGCACCAGCGGATGGAAATCTTCCGCGAAGTGGCCCAGACCGATGAGCACCCCGATGCGGACACCATTCTCAAGCGCGTGCGCGAACGCATGCCGACCATCTCGCACGACACCGTCTACCGCACGCTTTCCTCGCTAGAGGACATGGGCCTGATCAGCCGCGTCGATCCAGTGTGCGGACGCGCCCGCTACGACGCCAACTCCGACGCACACCACCACTTTATCTGCACCGAGTGCGGGTGCATTGCCGATGTTTATTTGAACGACGAAATCCCCCTCCCAGAGGGCATTGAAAATCTCGGCCGCGTGGAGTCTCTGCATCTGCAGATTCGCGGCATGTGCCATAACTGTAAGAACAACTAACCAAGGAGCAATACCATGCCGGACATTAAAGGAACCGAAACTGAAAAGAACCTGATGAAATCATTTGCGGGAGAATCCCAGGCGCGTATGCGCTACACCTACTTTGCCAGCGCCGCAAAGAAGGAAGGGCTGGTTCAAATTTCTGCCATGTTCGAGAGAACAGCTGATCAGGAAAAAGAACACGCAAAGCGTTTCTTCAAACAGCTCGAAGGTGGAATGTGCGAAATCACAGCGACCTTCCCCGCTGGCGTGATTGGCACGACGGCTGAAAACCTGAAAGGTGCGGCCGATGGAGAAAACGAAGAGTGGACCGAGCTCTATCCGGCGTTTGCAGCAAAAGCTCGTGAAGAAGGTTTCGTAGCCGCTGCTGTGATCTGGGAAAAAATTTCCATTGCAGAAAAACAGCATGAAAAGCAGTACCGTGATCTGCTGGCCAACCTCGAAGCAGGAAAGGTCTTCAAGAAAGACGGCGTTGTAATCTGGCAGTGCCGCAACTGCGGTTTCATCCACGAAGCCGAAGAAGCCCCCGGAATGTGCCCGGCCTGCGCACACCCGCAGGCGCACTTCGAAGTGCTCGGCGAAAACTACTAGGCAGCAAGGTAGGGCGCTTTCGCCGAAAGCGCCGCACCCAGGACTGGCGGACGGCTCGGCGAGCCGTCCCTACCTTTTTTACAGCGCCGCAATGGCTCGTTCGATCAGCGCCTTGGTGAGCATAATGCCTTCGGTCGTACCGGGCTTGCCGCCTTCCCACTCGACGCCGACATAGCCGCGGTAGCCGGAGTCGGCCACGATCTTCATAATGCGGAAATAGTCGCTCTTTGTTTCGTTGCCTTCGGCATCGAACGCGTGGCTCTTGGCGCTAACGCCTTTGGCGAACGGCATGAGTTCCTGTATGCCCTTGTAGCGGTCGTACTGTTCGCCTGTTTTTCTGTTCAGCGTGAAGTTTCCAAAGTCCGGAAGCGTTCCAACCGTTGGAAGATCCACCATCTTCATAACGCCGGACAACCACTCGCCGTTGCTGGAGAGGCCTCCATGGTTTTCGACGATGACATTCAGGCCATACGGCTTGGCGGCTTCGGCGAGTTTGGTTAATCCATCGACCGCGAGCTTTTGCTGTTCCTCAAAGGATCCGGCGCTTTGCGCATTCACACGAATAGAGTGGCAGCCCAGCTGCGCGGCGGCCGCCAGCCAAGGCTTGTGCTTTTCAACGGTTTCAATTCGCACCTCTTCCTGGGATGCGCCAACCTGGCCGCACCGGTCGCACATGATGAGCAGGCTTTTAACGCCTTCGCCGTCCGCACGCTTTTTGAGCTCCGCAAAATAGGCGTCGTCGCCCTCTTTGCCGAAGTAGAATGAGTTGACGTATTCAAGGCCGCCGATCCCACAGATGTTCTTGGCGTATTTCGCAAAGTCGAGCGGATCTAGGTAGTTGTCAGCTCCAGGCTTGGCACGATGGAATGCGCGGATCGACCACTGCGCGAGCGAGATTTTGAAACCGGACTTCTTCGGCGTACGTCCGGCGGCCTGAGTACTAAGCGCGCTTCCTGCGGCCGCAGCCGCAGATGCGATGATAAAGCTTTTACGATTCATGCAGTCTCCTTTTCTTCCATGAGCAATAGGTAGAGAAGGTAACCCAACACGATAAATCCTTCGAGCTTTTTGAAGGATTCACCTCAGCCAACCGATGAAGGACAACACGGTCTATCATTTATTTATGTGCAATTATTTGCTCATCTATGACCTATACGGCCATATTGTGTATTTTTCCGCACACTGGACTTATATTTTTATGCGCACTATATTGCTCTTTTATGTTGCATATCACCAAACATCTGCCATATTAGCCCCATGATGAATCTCGAAAACATGGGAAATGCAGAGATCCAAAAAGATCTCGGCCGGCGCCTGCAGCGCGAACGGCTGAACCAAAACATCACGCAGGCTGATCTGGCGGAGCGCGCCGGAATCTCCCGGCGGACGCTGGTGGCAGCTGAAAAAGGCCAAGGCACCACGCTCGAAACGTTCATCTGCATCCTGCGGGCGCTGGGGCGTCTGGGACAGCTCGACCAGTTCCTGCCCGAGCCGCCCGTCAGCCCGATTGAGCTGGCCAAGCTCAAGGGCAAGGTGCGCCAAAAAGCATCCCGTAAAATCCGCTATCCACTGCCGAGCGATACCGCTTGGACGTGGAAAGAAGACGAGTAGAAACAAAAGGAAACAACATGCCAGCCACAACAGCCGAGATTCTGCTATGGGGAAACGTCGTCGGTGCCGCCGCTTGGGATGCCGGACGCGACGCGGCATCGTTCCAATATGCCGAAGCCTTCCTCGACAGCGGCATTGAGCTGGCCCCCATCGCCATGCCGCTGGGAGAGCAGGTCTACTTCTTCCCTGAACTGCCGAAGGATTCGTTCCACGGACTGCCCGGCATGCTGGCCGACTCGCTGCCGGACAAGTTCGGCAACCTGCTGATCGACGAATGGCTCGTGCGGACCGGGCGGCAGCGGACGGACTTCACCCCTCTCGAACGACTGTGCTACATCGGCACGCGCGGCATGGGTGCACTGGAATTCCGCCCCGCCATGCGCGAACGCCAAAGCGGCTCCATCCCGATCGACATCAAGGAACTTGTCGATCTGGCCAACACTGCGCTCGCCCAAAAGGAAATGCTCGACACCGCTATTGGCAACAACAGCGCAGAGGATCTTGATGCCATGCGCGACATTCTCCGCGTCGGAACTTCCGCCGGAGGCGCGCGCGCCAAGGCGATTATTGCCTGGAACGAAAAAAACGGCGAAGTCCGCTCTGGGCAGGTCAAGGCGCCGCCGGGCTTCGGCTACTGGCTGATGAAGTTCGACGGCGTGGCCGGCAACCGCGACAAGGAGCTGAACGATCCCCAAGGCTTCGGCAAGGTTGAATATGCCTACCACCGCCTGGCGTTGCTGGCCGGAATCGAAATGAGCGAATGCCGGCTCTACAACGAAAACGGGCGCAGCCACTTCATGACCCGCCGGTTCGACCGCACCTCCGAAGGCCGGAAGATTTTCATGCAGACGCTTTGCGGGATTGCCCACATGGATTTCAACCAGGCCGGGGCATACGGCTACGAACAGGCGATGGATGTTGCGCAGCGCCTCGGCCTCGGCAGGGAAGCGCTCGAACAGCTCTTTCGCAGAATGGTCTTCAATGTGTTCGCCCGCAACCAGGACGACCACACCAAAAACATTGCCTTCCTCATGGACAAGCGCGGGCAGTGGTCGCTCGCCCCGGCCTACGACGTCACCTATTCCTACAACCCGGACGGCGCATGGACGCACCGGCACCAGATGCGCATCAACGGCAAGCGCGACGACTTTGATCGGCCGGACTTCCACGCCGTCGCCAAACGCTTCCGCATCGCGAGCGCCAAGGCCGTCGATGAAATCCTCGAACAGACCGACCGCGCACTAGAAGCCTGGCCGCAGCTCGCCGAAGGCGCGGGCGTTCCGGAAAAGATGGCCGCTCAAATCGCCAACGCCCATAGACGGCTTGCCGGAATGCCCTAACGCGGGCGAACGGCTCTTATTTCCGCTTCTTCAGTTGCTGGGCGCCGCCGAGTTCGGCGAAGCCGGTATTCTCGAGATCGGTCCAGAGGGTGCCTTCGCCAGCGTGGATAATGTTAAGCTTCATCTTTGGATTCAACGTATCAGCAAAGGTCCACTGCGCGTAGGCCAGCGGATCGCCAAAGGCAGCGGTCTTGAGCTGCAGGCCGTTGGCTTTTTCGCCCTCGACTTTTTCGATGGACGTCGCCTTCGCCTGCCCCAGCACCCTGACTTTGTCCGCTTCAATCGCCGCCGTCATCTTTTTGATTTCCGCTGCTTTTTTGAGCGTCTCGGCCTGGATCTGCGCCACCTGTTTGTCGAGGTCGGCGGCAATCTCGGCCTTGAGCTTTTCGGTCTCCTGCATCACCTGTTCGCCGCGCTGGTTGATGAGCGATAGCTCGGTGTTCAACTCGGCCTCTTTGCGTGCGGTGTTTTGCCGTTCCTTGTTGGTGAGGTCCTGCTCGACGGCCACGCTGGCCTGCTGGATCGGAGCGCGGATTTCGTCGGGCACTTCCACGTGCCGGATGAGCGCGTTGTAGACCTTGATGTCCTTTCCGCCAAGCGTCTGCTCCAGCGATACGGTCAGTTCGTTCTGGAATTTTTCGCGACCTTCGCCAACGATGAAATCCTTGGCGCGGTATTCCGATCCCTTGTTGCGCGAGATGGAGGTGATCTGCGGCATAATGATCTTGTCGACCACGGCCGGCAGGTCGCCGTAGCGCCGGAAGATGCCGGCGATGCGTTCGGGCGAAAGCTCAAACTCAACCGTCATATCGAGACTGATCGGAAAGCCGTCGCGCGATGGAAAACTGACGAGTTCCATCAGGTTCATTTCACCAACTTCCATCGCTGCGTAGTCGGCATCGCGCACACGCTTGCCCGCCTTGAAGTCGACCTGCTCCTGGCCCTTGCGCTGGCTGAAGTAGTCGGCCCGCTTCTCTTCCTGCCGTTGCAGCATGTTGGCTTGAAGCACATTCAATGCTTCGTTCTGTCCGAGCTGCCGCGCCTTCGTAACGACCTTGCCGCCGCTTTCCCCCATTAATGAAACCTGGTTGATGCCAATCTCAAGCACATCCACCTTGTACTCCTTCGGGTTGACATAGTAGAGCCCCGGCTGCAGCACATCCTTGCGAACGCCCTGTTGCTTTGCGTTGGCAAATTCACCGCTGGCAGCCCGCTCGCCGGCGAGCGAGGTCACGACCCCGTCATAGCCGATCGGGATGCTGATGGCATCGACGATCTCGACATTGTAGCCGTAGGGGTTCATGCGATATTTGCCCGGACCGAGCACACTGCGCCAGATCCCTTTCTGGCCGCGCTCGGCGATAAACTCGCCCTCGGGAAGCTTCGCCCCAACCTTGGAGGTCACGACCCCGACCTTGCCGGGATCGATGAGGATTGCGGCGACAATCTCGCGCTCGTAGAAGATGGGATTGAGGAAGTGGCGCCCTTCGGCAAGGGTCTCCTCCCGGATCCCCTTCTGCCCGTCGCGGGCAAGGATCTGCCCGGGCTCGAGCGCCTTGCCGTTCTTGGCCGTGATGATGGCCATTTTGTTCGGGCCGACGTAGAAACGGCAGAATCCCCAAAGCCACATGAACTGCAATGCACCGAGTATGATAACGATTGTAACGACTGCTGAAATTATTTTTTTCATTCTGCACCTCCTTTCGCGGGAGCAAACGAGCTGAAGATGCCGCCCACCCCTTCGTTGGAGTCGGAGCTAAGCACCGACATCACCTGCGGGCCGATCTTTTCGTAGAGCGTGTAGCGCGCAAAGTTGTCGCCGCCGCCCAATGCGGAAACCCGGTTTTGCAGCACGGCGGCCTCGGCCTCGTTCTGCGCCTTGATCGCGTCTTTCTCGCCATCGGCGGTCAGGATGATCGCTTCGGCCTGGAAGAGCGCGGCCTCGTATTCGACCTTCGCCACATCAAGTTCCTTCTGCGCGGCGATCAGGCGCACGGACTGGTCCTGCTCGGCGTCGATGACGGCGCGGATGCGCTTGGTATCGGCCTCGACCTTTTCCTTGCTCTGAACGGCAAGCATTTCCTGCTTGGTCAGCTCGGCCTTCGATTTGGCCTGCACAATCTGCTGCTCGTATTTGGCGGCATCCTGCACGGCAAGCTCGCGGTCGCGGTTAATGCTGGCAATCTCGTCGGGCACAATAATCTTGCTCACCATCACGGCCTTGATATCGATGCCCCAGCCCTTGGATTTGGCACGCAGATGGCTTTCAAGGTCGCTCTGGAACTTCTGGCGCGTCTCGCCCACGATAAAGTTGACCGCCGGATGCTTGCTGCCTTCGATGCGGCTGAAGCCACGTGCTCGCGGCAAAATCAGCTTTTTGATGACGTCGTCCATATCGCCGACGCGGTGGGACAGGAAGGCGGCTTCATCGCGTTCGATCCCGAATTCGATCTTGCCTTCGACCGTCACTGTAAATCCATCCAACGTCAGAAAGTTGATGACATCCTTGCCGGACATCTCGAAGAGATGGCTCTGGATGTTGACCTCGACGACGTTGTACATGTAGGGGTTGAGGTAGTGCGTCCCCGGATCGAGCAGGCGCCCGGACACGCCCTTGAGGCCTTCGCCCACCATGAAGGTGTTGCGTTCGCCGAGTGCCAGTTCGTTGTTGAGCACATCCTTGCCCGTCAGCGCCGTCACCACGCCAACGTTGCCGGGCGTGATGTTGATGGCGTTGAAAAGCGCCACGTGCGTGGCATAGGGATTGATGCGGTATTTGCCGGGCCGCAGGATTTCCTGCACAATGCCGCGCTGGCCGTCGCCCGCAATGATTTCGCCGGGGAGCAGCTCGTCTCCATAAAGACGGGTCATCACGCCCAGCTGGCCGGCCGGCACATCGAGAATACGTTCTATTTTCCAGCTCCACGTATACGGGTTCCGGAAATAGCGGCCCTCAGGAAGCACATCGATCTGAATGCCCTTCTGCCCCTGCTCCAGCGCAATCACTTGGCTCGGAGCCAGATTGTCGCCCGTCTTGCGGATCAGCACCGCAATCTGTCCAGCACCCGGCTCGATCCGGCAGAAAAACCAGAAAAAGACAACCCCTGCAACCAGCGCACCCACCACCAACACCGGAATCGATGTCAGCAATGGAATGTTTAACCGCACCTGTGGCGGCTTGAATTGAATTTGTTCACTCATAATGCTCCTCCTGTACTGTTTCTAAAGCTTAAAGCAAGGTTAGCACGCGCCTTCTGGCCAACCACTATTATTCTACCCGAAAATTATAACCAGAGAACCTTTAACTACACAAGGGAAGTCAAAACACCCTAACTTTTTGTTGTCATGCTAGCATGACTTAGTGTTTTATAGGATGACAACGGAGGTTTTATGAAAGGTGACATTCGACAGGCATTGGAATATTTGAACGAAAACAAGGTCCGGGTAACGTATGGCGCAGTCCAAAGCTATCTGGGCTTCGGAGTTCTGGAAAAAGTGAACTGGGAAGAGATTCTGGGGCCGCACCGTCCATACACCTCTTGGGTGGTGAGCAAAAAAACCGGGTTGCCGGACGGGCACCAACCGACCGAACTGCATCCCGACCTGTTGACCTCGGCCACCATCATCACCAAAGGGAAGCAATTGCAATCCGCCGTTGATGATTTCGTCAAGTCGTCCGACGGAGGCGAGTCAACCGACACGTTCATGACAATGAAAGAACGACAAGTTGAAGTGGCGGACTGCCACGGAAACAACTGCGCCGTAATTTGCCCCAATTGCCGGAAAGCCTATCTAATCTCCGGCTTCCTCAACAAAGGCGTGCGCTCATGCCCGCACTGCGGAAAGTCAAAAGCGGTTTTCAAGGATGTTAAAGCCCAATGGGAAGAAACCCATCAGGACGACCTCATCAATCCCGAACAGTCGGCCACCCGTCTGACCTTCAAGAAAGAATGGCTCGGCTATGATGTTTGGGTCACCTTTACTGAAGGCGATGTGACCTACCGGTATCCACACGACCAACTCCTGCAAACCTTCATCAGCCGGCTCGGCATCATTGCCGGAACCAAATCATGGGATAACGAAGGGATTTTCCATTTCCCGCGCCTGAGCGGAGAGCAGAAAAAAATGTTGCAGCGCTATGTCGAAGCACAACGCGAGCAACCCGTTCCAACACAAGCCGCGGAAACCGGAATTGTCATACCGGAAATCGAACTGGTCGATGGCCCGCCCCCCAGCGAACAGGAAAAGAAAGAAGAAAAATAACAAACGGAGTCGTCCGCACGCACGAGCGGCCTTCCGGCAGGACGGCCTGCCCTAGCCGTCTTGCTCCCGGTTCATGCCCTTTTCAAATTCGGCCAGCTCCAAGCCCGAAGCAAAAGCACTTCCAATATTTGGAAAGTGGAACAGCATGCACGTGGCGCTGAGCACCCCGGCAACAATGGCTCCCGCCGGCTGGCACTGCACCGGCGGCAGCATCATGCCGAACAAAGCGCAGGTGTTCACCAGGCCCCACTGGATGAGAACCGCGCTCATCAGACACCCGCTATATTGATACAGCTTCAGCTCATCGCCTTCCAAAGCATCTATATGTTCCTGCTTAAGCGCCGCCTTGGCCTGGGGCGACTCGGGGTTTGCGATCCTCTTCAGCCAAGCCGGTTGCTTTCCGCTCACCACCTTGACCAAGCCGTGCGGCGAGAGCGTGAACCAGCGGCAGACGAACGACTGCAAAAGAACCATCAGCCCGAGAACAACGGCAATCGGAAGCATCTGGTTCGAAACAATTGCGGTTCCCCGTTCTTCCGAAGCCTGTTTCCACGCAATGAAAATGTAGATTCCAGAAACAGGAAACACTCCAAACCACATCAGCTTTAGCTTCATTTCCAGCGGTTTTATTGCTGCCGCCAACTCGTTCGATATCGTTTTCATGTGCTCCCTTGCTTCATTTGCGCCCCGTAATCGAAAGGATTCTTTTATATGGGATCCGGGTGCAGTTCCAATATTTTCCTCGGAAACCGTTGTGCCACAGCAGGGGCTTTGCTAAGCAATACGCCTTTACAGGGAAAAACTTTTTACAGGAGAAAAATCATGGCCATTCATCCAGACGCAGGAAAACCGGTTGCCAAAGAAAATTTGGCGGATATCGCCGAGCTCGTCAGCCTTTACTATGAAACGCAGCCCGACGTGACGAACCCCGACCAGAAGGTCGCCTTCGGCACCTCCGGCCACCGAGGCACCTCGCTCAAGACCAGCTTTACCGAAGACCACATCATGGCCATCTCGCAGGCCATCTGCGAATACCGCGCCCAGCAGGGATATACCGGCCCGCTCTTCATGGGCAAAGATACCCACGCGCTGTCCATCCCCGCCGAAAAGACCGCGCTCGAAGTTTTCGCGGCCAACGGCGTAACCGTCATGATCGACAAAGACGGCGGCTACACCCCCACCCCCGTCATCTCGCACGCCATTCTGGCCTATAACAAAGGAAAGACCGAAGGCCTCGCCGACGGCGTCGTCATCACCCCCTCGCACAACCCGCCCGACAACGGCGGCTTCAAATACAACCCGCCCAACGGCGGACCGGCCGACTCCGACGCCACCGGCTGGATCGCCGACCGCGCCAACGAGCTGCTCGCCGAGAACAACGACGAAGTTGCGAGCCTCTACTATCCCGAAGCCCTCGCCGCCGACACCACCGTCGCCTACGACTTCATCACCCCCTACGTCGACGACCTCTGCAACGTCATCGACATGGAAGCCATCGCGAAATCCGGCCTCAAAATCTGCGCCGACGCCATGGGCGGCGCGGGCCTGCGCTACTGGAAACCGATCGCCGAAAAATACGGCATCAACTTCACCATCCGCAACGACGCCGTCGACTACACCTTCAGCTTCATGACCGTCGACCGCGACGGCAAGGTGCGCATGGACTGCTCCTCGCCCTATGCGATGGCCAGCCTCGTCGCCCTCAAGGACGACTTCGACATCGCCTTCGGCAACGACCCCGACTACGACCGCCACGGCATCGTCACCAAGTCCTCCGGTCTAATGAATCCGAACCACTACCTCGCCGTCGCCATCAACTATCTCTTCACCCACCGCACCGGCTGGCGCGCCGACGCCGCCATCGGCAAGACGCTTGTCAGCTCCTCCATGATCGACCGCGTCGCCGGCGAACTTGGACGAGACTTGCAGGAAGTGCCGGTCGGCTTTAAATGGTTTGTCGACGGCCTCGTCGACGGCTCCTACGGCTTCGGCGGCGAAGAATCCGCCGGCGCTTCGTTCCTGCGCAAGGACGGCACCGTTTGGACCACCGACAAAGACGGCATCATCCTCTGCCTGCTGGCCTGCGAAATCCTCGCCGTCACCGGCAAGGATCCGGGCGAGCACTACCAGGAGCTCGTCGCCAAATTCGGCAGCCCCGTCTACGACCGCGTCGACGCCCCTGCCACCCGCGAAGAAAAGGCCAAACTCGCCGCCCTTTCGCCCGAGCAGGTAAAGGCCGAAACACTCGCCGGTGAAGCTATCACCGCCAAGCTCACCCACGCCCCCGCCAACGGCGCGGCCATCGGCGGCCTCAAGGTCTGCACCGAAAACGGCTGGTTCGCCGCCCGCCCCTCCGGCACCGAAGACATCTACAAAATCTACGCCGAAAGCTTCAAGGGCGAGGATCACCTGAAACAGATCCAAGCCGAAGCCCGCGAAATCGTGAATCAGGCTCTCGCCTAATTCGTGACGACAGAAACGTGAGGCGTGATAATGGAAACACGCCTCACGACCCACTCATCACGCAACCATGGACATTCAAGCACTCACCACCTTTATCAAGACCGCTGAACTCCTCCACTTTGGCAGGGCCAGCCGGGCTTGCAACCTGAGCCCCTCAGCACTGACGCGGACGATCCAGCGTTTGGAAGAAGAGCTCGGCCAGTCGCTGTTTCTGCGCGACAACCGCAGCGTGGCGCTCACCGACGCGGGGCGCAAGTTGCTGACCTATGCCCGCACCTCGGTACAGGACTGGCGCACATTCCAAGATTCCCTGACCTTGGGCGAGGAACAGGTTAGCGGCACGCTTTCCATTTATGCCTCGATTACGGCCGTCTACAGTTTGCTGCCCAAACTGCTGGAATCCTACCGCACGGCCTATCCCGAAGTGCATCTTGAGTTGCGCACCGGGGCGGCTGAGCAGGCGATCGAACAAATTATGAGCGGGGAAATCGATCTAGCTGTCGCCGCCCTTCCCGACCGGAAACAGGCCCAGCTGGAATTCATGCCGCTGGTGGAAACCCCGCTGGTGTTCATTGCCCCCATCGGGATGGAACTTCCTGTGGCGGGAAAAAACCGCCAGCTCGATCTCTCGCAGGTTCCGCTGGTGGTTCCTCAATCCGGCACGGCGCGCCACCGGCTGGATGCTTGGCTGCGAAACAACGGAACGGTTCCAAACATTGCCTCGGAAGTCTCCGGCAACGAGGCGCTTATTGCGATGGTGCGGCTGGGCACCGGCGTCGGCGTTGTGCCCCGGCTGGCGTTGGAGCGAAGCCCGTTCCGCGAGAAAGTGGAAATGGTTCGGGACACCCCGCAGCTCGATCCCTACGTGGTCGGTCTCTGCTCCGGCAAACGCAACCTGAAGCGCCCCGCCGTCAAAGCCATGTGGGAACTTGCAAAAGGATTGTAACGGAAACCTATGTCGTGTCCGTCGTGTCCGGCATTTCTTTCAGCATGGTCGCGATCACGGATAAGAAAGCGGAAAGGAAAACCGGCATTCCCAGCACATAGAATATGTCCGGAAGATCAAGTTTCGGGCGGGCATAAGGCCCGCGCTTCACATGGGCCCGAAGATGCCGCGCAACGTCTTTTGCAGATGAAAGGTAGTCTTCATAAACGAAATATACGGCCCCTTCCTCAACCGCATCCGCTTTCAACAGAAGATTGGTCTCCACCTGCGCCATCGTCCCCCGCTTAACACAAAGAGGGAAAGCACTATCCACGCTCTCTGAACCATCACCTTTACCCCCCAGATATTGAGAATATGGGCCCGCTTCCCTGCAAAGCAACAGCAATCTTGCATCCAAAAAATAAAAAGCGCCCGCCCGTCTCACGACGGTCGGGCACGATGCGCCCCGAGAGAGAGCGGGACGCGAGGAGGAGAGATTCTGTTGTCTAGCCTACGGCATCTGTTCCCTTCTCTCCGGTGCGGATCCGGATGCATTCCGGCAGATCGAGGATGAAGATTTTTCCGTCCCCGATGTTGCCCGAACGCGCACCCTTGATGATCGCATCGGTAGTGGATTCGACAAACTCGTCGTTCACGGCGATCTCAATGCGCACCTTCTTGAGCAGGTTCACTTCGATGTCCGCGCCGCGGTAGGTTTCGTGGTAGCCCTTCTGCTGTCCGCAGCCCATGGCATTGGTGACGGACATTTTGTAGACCCCGGCGTCGTAGAGCGACTGCTTCACTTCGTTGAGGGCCTCAGGCTGGATGTATGCAATAATTAGTTTCATGTCTAATATCTCCTTCTAAGTTAGACGTTAGTGAAGAACTGGAAGCCATGATACGCTTCCTGACCGTGCTCGCCAAGGTCGAGACCCTTGAGCTCTTCTTCTTTGCTTACGCGGATGCCGACGGTGACCTTCAGAACGTAGAAGATCAGCAGGGCCGCCGGGAAGCAGACTGCACCATAGGCCAGAATGCCGATCGCCTGGGTAACAACGCTGAACTCCGAGCTAAAGATGCCCACGAACAGTGTGCCGAGAATACCGCAGACGAGGTGGACGGTGGTTGCACCAACCGGATCGTCGAGCTTCAGACGATCGAAGGTCATTACAGAAACCACTGCAACCGCGCCGCAGATAAGGCCGATGAGGATGGAGGCCTTGACGGAAACCACGTCGGCTCCGGCCGTGATGCCCACCAGACCGGCGAGACAGCCGTTGAGCACCATGGTCAGATCGGGCTGTTTCTGGATGATCCAGGAAGCAGCCATGGAGCCGATGATACCGGCGGCCGCGGCCAGACAGGTGGTGACGAGAACATAAGAGACAGCCATCGGATCAGCAGACAGCACCGAACCGCCGTTGAAGCCGAACCAACCGAGCCACAGCAGGAATGCACCGATCGTCAGCAGGGGCATGTTATGGCCCATGATGCCTTTAACCTTTCCGTTGACGAATTTGCCGATACGCGGGCCGATGACAATGATGCCTGCGAGTGCGCCCCATCCGCCTACGGAGTGTACGAGGGTGGAACCGGCGAAGTCGTGGAAGTCCATTTCAGCCAACCAGCCGCCGCCCCAGACCCAGGAACCGACAAACGGGTAAACCAGTGCAACGTAGATGGTGCAGAAGATCAGGAACGGCCCGAGTTTCACGCGCTCGGCAACAGCACCGGAAACGATGGTGGCCGCGGTGGCCGCGAACATGCCCTGGAACAGGAAGTCGGTCCAGTAGGTGTATCCCTCGTTGTAGCCTGTGGTCAAAACGGAGGGATCAGTTCCAATAAACAACGCAATCTTCGGCAGAATGCCGGTCGTCAGCCATTCAGCGGGATACATCAGGTTGAAGCCGATCAGCGTGTAGGTCAACAGCCCGATCGCCACGATGGCGGTGTTCTTAAACAGAATGTTGACCGTATTCTTCGCACGGGTCAGGCCGGTTTCCACCATGGCAAAGCCCAGGTGCATGATGAATACGAGAAAGATGGAAACCATCATCCAAGTGTTGTTAATGGTGAACATGGCGTCCGCGGCCGTGACTTCGGCTACAGCGGCTTCCACGACCGTAATTTCTTCCACGATATCTTGCGCCATCGTGGCCATCGGCAAAGCGACGGCGCAGAGAGCGAGCGCAAGCATCGTTGTTTTCATAATTTTATTCATTAGCATCCTCCTACAAGTTACACAATCTATCGAACCACCCGCAGTGGTGGAACGGGTCTCTAAATGCAGAAGGTGTGCCATCGGAATGAGAGATCGGTAGTAGATTGCTAATGAACATCTAACAACTATTCTAACTAAACCGAAAACAACCATCGGTAGACATTTATGTGCTTTTTTAGATGATTAATACATTTTTGAACCTTCGATTATCCAGGGAATTCCCCTTAATCAGGCTCGCCGTAGAATTTTGTGGCAACAGTCACTTGAGCTGCATTTTTTCAGACATGATTGAAAGCGGACAGCGACCAATTTTAACAGGATGGACATGATTTCTATCCAGTCGATCAAAACACGTGGGACTTGGCCTCGGAAGCAACAGGAATTTGCAGTGGAATCATGGGTAAACAAGCATTTCAGCATGCAGGGACTTTGAATCGACCAGATATTGTTCCCATTAAAAAGCCATCCCGTTGATCCTGTCAAAAAAACAATCCATTCTCCGGATTGCGTCATACGACGCCATAAAAATCTACGAAAAACCCTTAATTGAAGCGAGTGGGATTTTTAGGCCTAGGCCTCTGTTTCAGGCACAAGACTGTGGTCGACTAGATAGGCTTCAATCTCACTGATTCGCCCGAAATCGAGCAGTGAGTTGGCGATTTCCTCGGCGTCTTCGATCTTGATCCCGCTAACCAGACGCTGCACGGTTGGCGCGTTGACCATGTCGATGCTGAAATTTCTCAATCCGACGCCTAGCAGGAACGGAAGCATGCGCGGATCGGCCGAAAGGTCGCCGCAAATCGATACATCCTTCTCGTGGGTGATGCCCGCCGAAACAATGCGGTTGATCGCCCGGAGAATGGCTGGGTGATGGGCCAGATAGAGCTTGGAAACCTGCTCGTTGGTCCGGTCTACGGCCAGCATGTACTGGATCAGATCGTTCGACCCGATCGAAAGGAAGTCTGCTTCCTGCGCCAACTCATCCGCCACCTCGACCGCGGAAGGCAGCTCCATCATTACGCCGAGTTCGGTTTCGCGGCTGAACGGAACGCCCTCGCGCTCCAGCTCGTCCATGCACTCATAAACGATATCCCTCGCTGCTACAAAATCGTCTACGGACGAGATCAGCGGGAACATGATCCGCGATCCGCCGCCAGCGCCGGCCCGCAGAAAGGCGCGCAGCTGGTGGCAGAAGATGTCTTTGTTCTGCAGCGAAAACCGGATGGCGCGCATGCCGAGAAACGGATT
Source organism: Pontiella sulfatireligans (assembly GCF_900890705.1). Lineage (GTDB taxonomy): Bacteria > Verrucomicrobiota > Kiritimatiellia > Kiritimatiellales > Pontiellaceae > Pontiella > Pontiella sulfatireligans. The sequence continues at coordinate 588,783 of NZ_CAAHFH010000002.1, forward strand.
GGCCTCGGTCACGTTTGAGTAGTAAGAAAGCATCTTGTCGCCGCCGATATCCAAAGTCCGGAACGTCACGCGCCGTCCATCCATCTGGTCGACCAGCTTTTTATAAATGGCGAACTGCTCTTCTTCCGTAGGGAAGTCGTTGCGAACAATAAATGGAAATTCGGAGCGGTAGAGACCGACGCCCTCGGCCTTGAACCGGCGAGCCGGAGGCAGGTCGCTCAATAAATTGATGTTGGCAAAGATGTGTACGCGTTCACCGCATTTGGTGACGGTTTGCTCTTCCATGTCGGAGGCGTTGTGCAACGCCTTCCACGCTTCATCGAGCCCGCGGTACTTTGCATAAACCTCGGAGCTCGGGCGCAAATAGATGATGCCCTGCTCGGCATCCATCAGCAGCTCTTCACCGTCGGGAATCCCGTCGGCCAGTTCACGGCTGACCGCCACCATCGGAATGCCGAGCGAACGGCAGATGATTGCGTTGTGCGAAGTCACCCCGCTGCTGACGATGAAGCCCTCCACGTTTTCCGCAGAAAGCTTGAGAATGTCGGAGGGCAGCAGCTCGTGGGCGATGATGATCTGGCCGCGGTAGTCGCATTCATCCGCTTGCTCGTTCAGCAGGTTGCGTATCAGGCGGTTACCCAAGTCCTTAACATCAAGCACCTTTTCGCGAATAAGGGGCATCTTGCTCTTCGAGAAGATCTCCACATATTCGTTGACCACGATTGAAATCGCCTTCAGTGCCGGAATGTCGGTCTGAATCAGGTCTGCAATGCGTCCGGCAAACTGCTTGTCCTCGAGAATCAGCAGATGCGCGCTGAAAATGAGCACGGCCACATCGGCCAGCTTTTCGCTGGTCTGCACCTGCAGTTTGTCAATCTGGCGGGCGGTTTTCTTGATCGCCTCTTCAAAGTCCGCCGCCGTATGCGGGGGTGCGTCCGGATCGGGAAGCAAACAGCTTTCGCTCTGTCCTGAATCGAGCGTAAACGCCCGGCCGCGTGCAGTGCCGGTGCTTGCAGAACGGCCGCGGATAATGCTTTCCGTTGTCGGTTTCTTCACTGAAGCAACAGCTGGCGCACTAGCCTCTAAACGCGCCTCGCTCAGCAGTTGCACGTTCTCGATCATGGTGGCCAGCTGCGCGGCGATCGCCCGCAAAGCCTTTACGTCGTTCGGGGTAAAATAGTTGGTTTCCTTTGCTTGAACCACCAGCACGCCGATGCGTCGCAGCCCGCGCAGGATCGGCACCGCAAGGAACGCCTCATACTCTTCTTCGTGGATGCCCGGGAAAAACTTGTACGACGAACTCTTCGAAGCCGTGCCCACGCAAATCGGACGCAACTCGCGGATCGCCCGGCCGGTGATCCCCTCGCCCAGCTTCAGCTTCACTTGGCCAATGGCACTGCGGTCCAGCCCCTGAGTGGCCCGCAAAATCAGCTTTTTTTCTTCCTCGTCATAAATGTAGACCGAGCAGACATCCGCCATCATATGCTTCGCCACCGACGTCACCACGCTTTGCATCAGCTCTTTGCGGTTCCCGCCCTCTTCGGCGAGCGATATCAACTCGGCAATATCGCAAACTAGATCTACATTTCTCTTTTTCATGGCATCCAATTGTACAGAATCAGGAACACCATATAGAGCATTCTGTCTGGTGTCAAAAGCTAGAGATAATCCAATTTCCGAATCGACCTCGCAAACGGGCTGCCCTACTATTTTGCCTCAAATTAATAGTTGGAAAATCTATGAACGCACCTTCCGCAAAAACGCTGCTTGAAATCTACCGTCCCATGGTTGCCTCGCGCTACACCGACCAGTTGCAATCGGCCGCCGCGCAACGGGGCGAAGTCTTTTTTTACATCCCCTCATCAGGCCACGAAGCCAGCGCCGCGCTCGCGCCGCATCTCATCGAGGCCGACTGGTTGCACCTGCACTACCGCGACCGCGCCCTCGCCTACGCCCGCGGCGTCTCCTACAAAACCGTGTTCTACGGCCTTTTCAGCAAAGCCGAATCCAACTCCGCCGGCCGGCGCATGCCCGCGTTCCCCTGCGACCCCGCGCTGAACATCATGAGCACCCCGACCCTCGTCGGCAACAACGTCCTGCAGGCTGTCGGCGCAGCCGCCACAATCAAAAACAATGACGGTGCGCCCTTCGTGCTCGTCTCCATCGGCGACGGCGCCACCCAGCAGGGCGACTTCTACGAAGCCGTCGCCGAAGCCGTGCGCTCCAACCTGCCCGTGCTGTTCCTCGTGGAAGACAACCGCTTCGCGCTCTCCACCGTCACCAAGGGCAACACCTTCTATTCCCTCCCCGAAGGCGAGGCCGAAACCTTCTACGGCCTGCCGATCCAGCGCGTCGACGGCTCCGACACAGCGGCAACCTACAGCACCTTTGAAGGCGTCGTTTCCAAGCTGCGGGAAACCCGCGGCCCGCAAATCGTCGTCCTCAACGTCGAACGGCTCGAAAGCCACACCAACGCCGACGACCAATCCGCCTACCGCACCGAAGCCGACCTCAAAAACGCCACCGAAAACGCCGACCCCTGCGCCAAACTGCACGACTACATGCTCGCCAACGGCGTCGATGCCGCGGCCGTCAAGGCCGTGGAAGACGAAGTGAAGGAACAGGTCGACGCCGCCTTCCACACCGCCCGCAAAGGCACCACGCCCAAACCCGTCTTCGATGCCAAAAAGCCTTTGCCGGAACAACGCGAAGAATATCTCGGCACCGCCGACAACCGCAGCCTCAGCATGCTCGAAGCCATGCGCGAAACCCTCAAGGCACGGCTGGCCAAAGACAGCAAGACCACGTTGCTCGGACAGGACATTGAAGATCCGAAAGGCGATGTATTCGGCCTGACGCGCGGGCTCAGCCAAGCCTTCCCGGAGCAGGTCAGCAACGCCGCTCTGGCGGAATCGACCATTCTCGGCATCTCCACCGGCCAGGCCCTCGCGGGTGGACGCCCCGTCGCTTTCATGCAGTTTTCCGATTTCCTGCCGGTCGCCTACAACCACATCCTTTCCGAAATCGGAGCGATGCACTGGCGCACCAACGGCCAATGGGAATCGCCCGTGCTGATCATGTCGATCGCCGGCGCCTACCGCCCCGGCCTCGGCCCCTACCATGCCCAAACCATGGAATCGATTTGTGCCCACGTGCCCGGCGTTGACGTCTTTATGCCGTCGACCGCCGCCGATGCCGCCGGCCTGCTTAACGCCATCGCCGAATCCGGCCGGCCCTCCGTCTTCCTGTTCCCGAAGAGCCTGATCAACGACCGCTCAAACACCACCTCCACCGATGTTGAACAGCAGTATGTGCCCATCGGCAAGGCGCGTATCGCGCGCGCCGGACAGGACATCACCCTCGTCAGCTGGGGCGGCGCCATGCCGGTGTGCGAACGTACCGCCGAAGCGCTGGCCGAGGTCGGCATCAATGCCGAAGTCATCGACCTGCGCACCATCTTCCCGTGGGACGAAGAAGCCGTACTCGCTTCCGCAAAGAAAACCGGCAAGCTCATCGTTGTCCACGAAGACAACCAGACCGCCGGCATGGGCGGAGAAATCGTCGCCGCCATCGCCGAAAAAGCCGGCGACGCCGTGCAGTTTGCCCGCGTCACCCGTCCGGACACCTACATTCCCTACGACTTTTCCTGCCAGATCGAAGTGATGCCCTCCTACAAGCGCACGCTCGAAAAATGTTGCGAGATGCTCGAAGTGAGCATCCACTGGAACAAGCCCGTCGAAGAAGAAGCCGGAACCGTCATCGTCAAAGCAATCGGCTCCAGCCCCTCCGATGAAACCATCACCGTCGCCAACCTGCTCGTCAGCAAAGGCGACGCCATTGCCGAAGGCGATCTGATTGCCTCGGTCGAGGCCGACAAAGCCTCAATGGACATCTCCTCGCCCGTCAGCGGCACCATTGCCGAACTGCTCATCGAAGAAGGCGATGTGCTGACCGTCGGCACTCCGATGGTTAAGATTGCATCCGACGAGGCCGCCCAGCTCAAGCCGCTCACCAAAGAAGAACCCGGTATACCAATTATGAAACGCCGCCGGATTACGGAAGCGGTCGAGGTAGTCCAGCCAAGCGGGCCCTGTGAACACAAGCCGATCTATATCTCCAACATCACCACCGTTTTCGGTTCGCGCCACCTGACCAACGACGAATTGCTACAGGGCCATGGCGAATGGGATTCCGACGCCATCCGCAAACGTACCGGCATCGAAAACCGCTACTGGATAGCCGGCGATGAAAGTGTGCTGACCCTCGCAGTCGATGCCACCAAGCAGTTGCTTGAAAAAGAAAACCTTCAGATTTCCGACATCGGTGCGATTATCTGCTCCAGTGGCACACCTCTGGCGATGACGCCGTCACTGGCATGTAGCGTTCTGCATAAACTCAACCCGACCAAGGGAGAAGTGGCCATGCAGGCACACGACGTGAATGCAGCCTGCTCGGGCTACATGTATGGCCTGCAATCGGCCTTCGACTTCCTAACCAATGCGCCTGAGAAAAAGGTGATTGTCATCACCGCCGAAACGCTTTCGCCAATGGTTAACCACGACGACCAGAAAACAATGGCACTTTTCGGCGATGCCGCCACCGCCTCACTGATCAGTTGCGAACAGCGCCCGGGCAATATTTGTGCAAAACTCAACCGCCCGTTCCTTTCTGCCACCGGCGTCGATTCGAAGGTGCTCTATGTTCCGAACATGGGTAGCGGCGAAGTAATCGAGATGGAAGGTCTCACGGTTTTCAAGCTAGCCGTGCGCAAAATGATCGAGATGCTCGACAACGCCTGCAAGGAGCGCGGTATCATCGTCGAGGATCTCGACATGATTGTTCCACACCAAGCCAACGAGCGCATCATCGAAGCGATCCGTAAAACGATCAAGTGCCCTCCTGAAAAAATGTTCAACCATATCCGCAAATACGGCAACACGTCATCGAACACCATCCCGATTGCATTGACGGAACTGATGCCCGAAACCAACCCCGACGCACTCGTCGGCCTAACGGCCTTCGGTGGTGGCTTCACCTTCGGCGCGGCAGTGATCGAAAAGGTTTAGAACCATCACGGGCGGAAAGGCGTCCACACAAGCAATCAGGTTTTCGCTTCCTGGCCAACAGGTGATGCGGTCGGAGAGCAGAAAAATGAAACATCTCATCATGCGTTCCATCGCGATCGCAGCCCTATTCGCAAACACCGCAAGCCACGCTTGGGACAACAGCGACAATAAAGTCTGGTTGGAGGGAGCTGTGAAATGGACGCTCTCCGACACACTGTCGCTTAAGCTGTCGGAAAAAATCCGCTACAAGCAGGACGGGTTTGAATTTTATTATCGTCACACCGACACCAGCATCACGTGGAAATTCATACCCAACTGGACGCTCACTCCCGCCTTCCGCTATGCCAGCGCCAAAAGCGACGGCGACACAAGCTCCACACCGATCTGGCACCTAAACCTGCACAACAAGGCCACGGTTAAAGGGTTGGACTTTAACAGCCGGATGCGTTTGATGTACTCCGACCTCAACCATGCCCACGACCGGACCGACCTCCGGCCCAAACTCTCTGTGCTCCCTTCCAAGGGTTGGAAAAGCTGGAAGTTGAAGCCGTTCATCGAGGATGAAATCATGATCAACCTGAATGACGGACGGCTCTACCGCAACCGGCTTAGCTTGGGCATAAAGTTCAGTCCACTGAAGAGGCTGTCGCTCTCCTCGTTCATCATGCAGGAGATGACCGAAAAAAGCTCAAGAGACGACTGGTCCGAAAGCTACAACCTAGGAGCATCGGCGCGCATCAACTTGTAGGAAAAGCGAATCCGTTAGACGTTGAACAAGAATTCGATTATGTCGCCGTCTTTGACGATGTATTCCTTGCCTTCGGTGCGGAGCAACCCGGCCTCGCGGCAGCGGACTTCGCCTCCCTTTTCAACGTAGTCATCATAGGCCATCACCTGCGCGCGGATAAAGCCGCGTTCAAAGTCGGTATGAATAACGCCGGCGGCCTTCGGTGCGGTGTCACCGCGGTAGATGGTCCACGCGCGGCTTTCCTTAGGGCCCTGGGTCAAATAGCTGATAAGGCCGAGCGTGTGGTAGCCGGTGTGAACAATCTGGTCGAGGCCGCTTTCCTTCACGCCGAATTCATTCAGGAATTCTTCGCGCTCTTCGTCGGTCATGCCGTTGAGGTCTTCTTCCATCTTGGCGCAGATTTTCACCACATCTGAGTCGCGCTCGGCGGCATAGGCTTTAACGGCCTTCACGTAGTCGTTGTCTTCGAGCAGGCCGTCTTCGTCAACGTTGCAGCAGTAGATCACCTTTTTGTCGGTCAGAAACTGCGACTCCTTGAAGATAATCTTGCCCTGCTCGGAATCCTTGGCTTCAAACTTGTAGGCCATGCGGCCTTCGCCCAAGTGGCTCAGCAACGCCTCGAAAGCAGGAAGCGTGGCGGCAATTGCCTTATCCGCCCGCGCAGCCTTTTGCACCCGGCCCAAGCGGTTTTCCATCATCTGGAAGTCGGCAATGATCAGCTCGGCTTCAATGATCTCGATATCGCGGATCGGATTGATGTCGCCGTCAACGTGCACCACGTTGTCGTCGTCGAAACAACGCACCACTTGAAGAATGGCATCGGTTTCGCGAATGTTGGTGAGAAACTTGTTTCCGAGGCCTTCGCCTTGGCTGGCGCCTTTCACGAGGCCGGCGATGTCGACAAAGTCGACCGTGGCATGGATGATTTTCTGAGAGCTGGCAATTTCAGCCAGCTTCTCGAGACGCTTGTCGGGAACCGGAACCACGGCCTTGTTCGGCTCGATGGTGCAGAACGGATAGTTCGCCGCCTCCGCATTCTGTTCGCGCGTCAACGCGTTAAAGATGGTTGATTTCCCAACGTTTGGAAGTCCGACAATACCTACACTTAATCCCATTTCATACCTCTTGAATCTCTAAATCCGAATAAATAAATCCTAAACAAATCCCAAGACAAAATGTCAAAACAGATCCCTGCACCAGCTGTTTTGAATTTCAAATTTGGTCTTTTGGAGTTGTTTAGGATTTAGTGCTTAGGCTTTTTTCGCGTCAGCATCAGCCTTTTTCTTGGCGGCCACTTTGGCCGGGGTGCGCATCAGCGGTTTTTCAACCGGCAGCAGCACGCCGCCCACATTATTGGCGCCGCCATCCACATAGATGGTCTGGCCGGTAATCTTTTTGGAATATTTTCCGAGCATGAAGAGCACGGCATTCGCAACTTCCTGCTTGTCGCCAACGACGTCCCACGGCAACGGACTCATCTGGCGCCAGGTTTTAGCCAAATGCGCAAAATGCGGGATCGACTTGGCGGCCTTGGTCGCCAGCGGTCCGGCGGAAATGGCGTTCACGCGGACATGCTCACGGCCGTATTCACGGGCCAGTGCACGAACCAACGCTTCGAGCGCGGCCTTGTTGACGCCCATCCAGTTGTAGAAAGGAAATGCCACCTGCGACTCAAACGAAAGCGTGACAATCGAGCCGCCCTTTTCCATTTTTTCGAGAGCAAAGTGGGAAACGGTCGCCAGCGAGGCGCAACTGATGTGGAAGCCCTGCTTGATGTCTTCGTAGGCCGGGGTGTACATGGTGTCGCCTAGGCAGGTCTTCGGATTGGCAAATCCGATGGAATGCAAAACACCGTCAATGGGGCCGGTTTTGTCGAACAGATTGCGCACTTCGTTTTCAACGGTAACATCGCAATATTCAAAGCGCATCGCCGCTTTTTGCTCGTCCGACAAGTTAGGGCTGCGGTCGAAGAAGATTCGTTTCATCCGCTCGCTCTGGACAGAATAGATTACATTGCCGCCCATTTCGTCAATCATCTTGCCCGCGGCATAGGCGATCGAGTCGGTGTTGAGCAAACCCATTACGACGTAAGTACTGCCTTTTTCAATCATTCTACGGACTCCTTTTCTTTAAAAGCGGGCGCAAACCTATCATTTCGCCCACGTATTGCAATCGGGTAATATTAGGTTTTTCCCGCTGGGAAAAGAAGCCATCATTGATCCTTTTAACGGCCACCGGAATCCGCCGCCGCTTCCAGCCGACGATCCAAAAAAAACCGCACGGAATTATATCATGCTAAACTTGTACGTGTTTTAATGGCGTTGAATTATTGAAAACTTGGGGAGCCGGAATGAAAGCCAGAACAGTACTCTTCCTGACCGTCGCGGGATCATGCACATGGATCTTCGGTGAAAATGACGTCACCGTAAAAAAAGAAGCCCAGCCCTATCAGCTTGAAACCGTGGTTGTTCAAGCCTCACGCCTCGAACCGCTGTCCGCATCAATGAACCAGCAGGAACTGCTCGACGACCTCGGCAGCCAAAACGCCGCCCAGGCCGCCCAAGCGGTTCCCGGCGTTGCTGGGTCCTGCCGCTCCATCGACACCCCCGAAATCGCGATTCGCGGACTGGGCTGGGAGCGGGTGCCGACCCAACTCGACTTTCTTCCGCTTTATGGATCCTGCCCGGCGCGCATGGATCCGCCGGCCACCTACCTCTCTCCCGAATCGATTGCCAACATGACCGTCGTTAAAGGGCTGCCTTCGGTAACCTACGGCGCCGGCGGCACCGGCGGACGCGTCATGGCGAGAACCGTTGCCAACCCCACCCAGCCTGCTCTCAACGGCGCCACAGCCGATGCCTCCGTCACATGGGACGGCGGGCGCGACGGCTACGCCAGCCGGGCCGGAGCAAAGGTCGGCAACGGTAAAATGGAGATTGGCGCTTCGGCGAATGCCGTCGACTACGACGACTATGAATCCGGAAGCGGCCAAACCGTGCCGGCCGAAAACCGATCGCACGGCGCCTCCGCCAACATTCGGTATACGCCGGACGCCAACAACGGCTACTTCTTTAGTTGGAACATGCACAAAGTGGATCACCTCGACTATCCCGCCCTGCCGATGGATGCCACCGACGTTACAGCCAACACCTTCACCTTTGGCTCCCGCCACGAAAACCTCGGCTCCCTGCTCGAAGACATCGAGTGGCAGGCCGGCTATTCCGACAGCGACCACACCATGGACAACCGCGACAAACCCAACCGCGCAAACATGGATGCCAAAGCCGACACCGAATCAAAAACCTACGGCGCGCGAATCGCTTCCGGCTGGCGCTTCAGCCAAGACTCCAAATGGACCATCGGCGTTGACGCCCACCACCTGTCGCGCGACGGCACCCGCACCCGGACCATCAAAACGGCGCCGCCGGCGCCCGGCACCTACCGCGATCCCATCTGGCCCGACGCCCACCAAACGCAGGTTGGTTTGTTTGCCGAACGCTCCACCGAACTCGACAACGACAGCCGCCTGCGCCTCGGCCTGCGCGCCGACGGAATTTTCAGCGACATCGACCGAGGAGGAGAAGCCACCCCGTTCGACGCGACCGTGCGCGACGGCTATGCCAAATACTACGGCAACAGCGCCCGCGACACCGACCGCAACGAGGCGCTTTTTTCCGGCAACGTCCTCTGGGAAATTCCGCAAGGCGAGAGCATCGAATGGTTCATCGGCGCAGGCTGCGTTCAGCGCGCCGCCAGCATCACCGAGCTCTACTATGCCTACGCCCCGGCCCCCGGCGGCTTCCAAGTGGGCAATCCAACGCTCGATCCCGAAACCAAGGCTGAAATCGACGGCGGGGTGGACTACTACGGGGACCGGCTGGAAATCGGCGTACAGGCGTTTGCATCCTATGTCTTCGACTACATTCTCGAAACCCGCGTCGACACCCTCCCCTCCGGCGCAATCGTCCGCGGCTTCGAAAACACCGATGCCGTGCTCGCCGGCGGCGAACTGCAAGGCCGCTGGAAAATATCCAGCGAATGGAGCATCCCGTTCAACATGGCCTACGTCCGCGGACGCAATGCCAGCGACAACCGCGACCTCCCGCTCATTCCGCCGCTCAGCGGACGCGTTGCGCTGCGTTGGGATTCCGCTTGGCAGCTGCGCCCATGGGCGGAAGCGGCTTTCCGCGCCGCCACCAGCCAGCACGATGTCGATTCGCAATATCCCGAATCCGAAACCTCGGCGTGGCAAGTCGTCGATCTGCGTGCAGGTTTTGAACTGCCCAAAGGATTCGGCCTCGAAGCCGGTGTCGAAAACCTGTTCGACCAAGACTATGCCGACCACCTCGCCCGCGAAACCCTCTTTGCCCAAGGCGACCTAGTCGCCGGCGAAAAAATCCCCATGCCCGGAAGATTCTTCTACGCCGGCATCAAGTGGGCGCTATAGCGGCCATTTCCATTCCTTCCGCATATGGGCAGAATAATTTCAGTTCTCAGAGCAGGAAAAATCATTCTGCCACCCAATTATTCTGCCCATATCCCTTCTGCCGCGGAGCCTAGGTGTAAATCTCGGCTTCCTGCTCGGCGAACTCGCGCGATTTTTCCTGCATGCCTTTTTCGAGGGCCTTGGAGACGCGCAAGAACCGGCACAAACTCAACCCTTCCGCGTCATGCATAAGCCAAGCGTCCGCGCGACTCGGGAATTTCGCGACCAAGCGACTCTGCGGTTTCGACCCATTCGGCGATAACGGTTTCGGCATTGGCCAGCGCTTCCTGAGAAGAAGCGCCATCCGCCATGCACCCGGGAAGTTCGGGCACCTCAGCCAGATAGACCTGATCCTCTTCGCTCCAGAATAGAATGATTTCATATTTAGTTTTCATGTCATTCTCCCAAGTTCCGGATTCGCTCTGCACCTTGCTCTGAAAAACATGGTGATCCCCACGAATGCGCCTGTCAAACCCAAGCTTTTCCAGAAGTTTGCGGAATGATTCAAAAAACGGTGCCATACAATTACGACCGCGCAATTGGTTGTAGCTCGAAATTCTGTTTCGAGTTTCTCGCGCACCGCTCCTCCCAAAACGCGGAACGGAATTCCGCGCTACGCTTTGAGAGTCGCATCTCTTACGTGTAGAGTTCCTGTCCGGCGAACTCGCGCGATTTTTCCTGCATGCCTTTTTCGAGGGCGTCCTCTTCCGAGAGGCCTTGGGCGGCTGCGTATTGGCGGACGTCTTCGGAGATGCGCATGGAGCAAAACTTCGGGCCGCACATGCTGCAGAAGTGCGCCGTCTTGGCATCTTCGGTCGGCAGCGTTGCGTCGTGGTAGGCGCGGGCTGTAACGGGATCGAGCGCGAGGTTGAACTGGTCTTCCCAGCGGAATTCAAAGCGCGACTTGCTCAAAGCGTTGTCGCGCATCTGCGCGCCGGGGAAGCCTTTGGCGAGGTCGGCGGCGTGGGCGGCAATCTTGTAGGTGATGACGCCGGCCTTTACATCCTCTTTGTCCGGCAGGCCGAGGTGTTCCTTCGGCGTGACGTAGCAAAGCATCGCGCAGCCGTACCAGCCAATATTGGCGGCGCCGATGCCGCTGGTAATGTGGTCGTAGCCGGGTGCAATGTCGGTGGTCAGCGGGCCGAGGGTGTAGAAGGGCGCTTCAAAACAGGAATCGAGCTCCCAGTCCATGTTGTCCTTGATGCCCTGCATCGGCACGTGGCCGGGGCCTTCGATCATGACCTGCACATCGTGCTTCCAGGCAATCTTGGTCAATTCGCCGAGGGTTTCGAGCTCGCCGAGCTGCGCTTCGTCGTTGGCATCGGCAATCGCACCGGGGCGCATGCCGTCACCGAGCGAGAGGGAAACATCGTACTGCTTGCAAATTTCGCAGATATCTTCGAAATGGTCGTAAAGGAAGCTTTCCTTGTGATGCGACACGCACCACTTGGCCATGATCGATCCGCCGCGGCTGACGATGCCACAGACGCGCTGGGCGGTCATCGGCACATAGCGCAGGCGGACGCCGGCGTGGATCGTGAAATAGTCAACGCCCTGCTCGGCCTGCTCGATGAGCGTGTCGCGAAACAGCTCCCACGTCAGGTCTTCTGGACTATCGCCCACTTTCTGCAACGCCTGGTAGATCGGCACGGTGCCGACGGGAACCGGGCAGTTGCGCAGATTCCACTCGCGGGTGTCGTGAATATTTTCGCCGGTGGACAAATCCATGATCGTGTCGGCGCCCCATAGCGTGGCCCACTGCACCTTTTCGACTTCTTCGCCGATGCTCGAACTCACGGCCGAGTTGCCAATGTTGCCGTTGATCTTTACGAGAAAGTTGCGGCCAATAATCATCGGCTCGGCTTCGGGGTGGTTAATGTTGGCCGGAATGATGGCGCGGCCTTCGGCAACTTCCTTGCGCACAAATTCAGGGGTGATGTGGTCGGGAATGTTTGCGCCCCATGACTGTCCCGGATGCTGGTGGTTTGGGTGGCGCATGCCGGCGGTCTGCGCCTGTGTGAGCAGGCCGACGTCGTGCTCCGATTTCATGTAGACCGCTTTGAAGGCTTCCTGCCGGCCCATGTTTTCGCGGATGGCGATGTATTCCATCTCTAGTGTAATAACGCCTTGGCGGGCATAGTGCATCTGCGAAACATTGGCGCCGGGCGTTGCGCGGCGGGCTTGGCCGGTTCCTCGAAACGGAATGCGGGCTTCGTCCTGTCCTTGGCCGTCGTCGCCCGGCTGATAACCGCGGGCATCGATAACTTCGGTATCGCTCCGTTCCTCGATCCAGTTTTCGCGGAGCCTAGGCAGCCCTTTCTCGAGGTCGAGTGTAAAACTTGGATCGGTCATCGGGCCGCTGGTGTCGTACACCAGGATCGCCGGGTTTTCTTCAATGGAGCCGTCGGCCTTCTTCGTATCGGTCAGGCGGATTTCGCGCATCGGAACACGGATATCGGGACGGCTGCCGGTGATGTAGACCTTGCGGGAATAGGGATAGTCGGTGCCGTAGTCGTCGTAGGTGTGCTTTTGCTGGATCATGTGTCTTTTCCTTTCAGTCAGTGCGTACTGCTTACTGCGTATTACGTATTGCTGTTCGGTAAATACGGAGTACGCAATACGTAGTACGTTTGTGTTTCCAATACTCGGAAAATACAGGGAGGGGGCGCGACGCGCTTCCCTACGCCGGCATTGTCCGGACAGGTTCGAAGGGTTTTTCTCAGCCCAACCTGCCCTAAAGCAGGATGGCACCCCTAGCGGTAATGCGGATCAATCTACTCCCCAGTTGAACTGAGTCAACCTCATTCATGATTATGTTTATCATCTTTTACGTATTGAACAGCAAAGGCCTCCCCGCTACTATCCGCGCCGATTGAACCATTTGGAGAGAAAACATGGACTGGAAAGCAATTAGCGACCGCGTGCTGGATGGCGGCAAGGTTACGGAAGCAGAAGCATTGGCCGTTCTGGAGTCGCCCGACGATGAACTGCTGGAGGTTTTGCAGGGCGCGTACCGCATCCGTAAAAAATATTTCGGCAACACGGTCTCGCTGCACCTGCTGCGCAACGTGAAAAGCGGCAAATGCCCGGAAGACTGCTCGTTCTGCTCGCAGTCGTCGTCTGCCATCAACGATGTCGAGCGCTACGATTTTCAAACCGTGGAAAGCATTGTTGAAGGCGCCCAAGCCGCCGTCGACCGCAATGCCAAGCGCTACTGCGTCGTGTCGAGCACCCGCGCCCCGGCCCCGAAGGAGCTGGAAACCATTTGCGAGGCGGCCATCCAAATTAAGCAAAAGCACCCCGACCTCGAAATCTGCTCGTCGCTCGGTCTGCTGACCGAGGAAAAGGCCATCCGCCTGAAAGAATCGGGCGTCGACCGTTTCAACCACAATCTCGAAACCTCTGAAAACTATTTTTCCGAAGTGGTCACCACCCACGAGTTCGAGGACCGCGTCAACACCGCCAAGATTGTCAAGAAGGTCGGGCTCGACCTTTGTTCCGGCGGCCTCTTCGGCATGGGCGAAAGCCTGAAGGACCGCGTCGACCTCGCCTTTGCATTGTCCGACCTCGACGTCGACTCCGTGCCAGTCAACTTTCTCGACCCGCGCCCTGGAACCGAGTTTGAAGGCAAAGCCAATCCGCTGACGCCGAACGACTGCCTGCGCGGCCTGGCGATGGTCCGCTTTGTGATGCCGGAAGTGGAAGTCCGCATCGCCGGCGGACGCGAAACCACGCTGCGCGATCTTCAGCCACTCGCGCTCTACCCCGCCAACTCCATGTTCACCGCCGGTTACCTCACCACCGGCGGGCAGGACTACGAAACCGACAAGCGCATGATCGAAGACGCGGGGTTCGTAATTGAAGTGAAATGAAACCTGAAATGTGAAACTTGAAGGAATGCGCTCAACTTCAGGTCCCGAATTTCAGGTTTCAAGTTTCCCGTTTCAGGTTTCAAGATGAGTTTTTGGAAAAAATTCAATCCCCCGATTATCGCGCTCGCTCCGATGGAGGACGTGACGGATACGGTGCTGCGTGAGCTGCTGCTCAATGTAACGGATCCGGGCGCATTGCATGTGGTGATGACGGAGTTTGTTTCGACGGATGGGCTGGTTCATCCAAAAGCCCGGAAGCGCGTGATTCACCGCCTGCAGGTGACCGACGAGGAGCGTAGACTCCTGAACGAAAAGAACGTCAAGATTGTGGCCCAGATCTGGGGCAACACGCCGGAAAACTATGCGCAGGTGGTCAAAGAGATCACCGAAGAAATGGAGTTCGACGGGATCGACATCAACATGGGCTGCCCCGTCCCCAAGGTGGTGGCGCGCGGTTGCTGCTCGGGGCTGATCGGAAACTCAACGCTGGCCAAAGAAATTATTCAAGCGGCGCAGGAAGCCACCGACCTGCCCGTTTCCGTTAAAACCCGCATCGGCCTCAAGTCGATCGCCACCGAAGAATGGATTGGCCATGTGCTCGAAACGAAGCCGGCGGCGCTTACGATTCATGGACGTACGCAAAAGCAAATGTCGCACGGACTGGCCGACTGGAGCGAGATTGCCAAAGCCGCACGCCTGCGCGACCAACTCGGCCTTGATCTTCCAGTGATTGGAAACGGCGATGTCCTGTCGCTGGACGAAGCGCGTAGCAAGTGCGACGAGTTTGGCTTGGACGGCGCCATGATCGGCCGCGGCATTTTCGACAACCCGTGGCTGTTTATGGCAGCGCAGCGCGAGCGCACCAAAGAAGAAAAGCTCGATATGCTATGGAAGCATACCGAGCTGTTTGACCGCGTCTGGGGCGACACTAAAAACTTCCACATCCTGCGCCGCTACTATTCGATCTATTCCAAAGGCTTCCCCGGCGCCGCCGAGCTCCGCGCCAACCTTATGCAGACCAGCTGCATTGCGGATGTAAAAAAGGTTCTTGCCTAGGCAGAAAATTAATATTTTCGGTTGTTCCTCTTCTTTCCGGATGCGCTCGACCGCGCGTACGGGGCTTTCCATGCGTATTTATCTTCAACGGAAGCAGGATCGCATATTTCGCGCATGAAGGTGTTTCCAGTCGGGGTCTTGAGATAGATCCTCACGCGGATGCCTTCCATATTATCCTCAAACGTTTTGTTATAGGATGTGCTGGAGTCAGGATAGCCTGAAGAATCAAAGCTGTGGTCCGTTTGCGCGGTATAGTAGCGGAACAGCTTAACCTCTTTGGTCATTTCAAGATGCTTTCCCTGCACAGGAAGTTTAAAAACATCTGATTTTTCTGCCTCCACCGTCAGTTTGTCCGGGGCCCCTTTGAAGCCTTCGGTATTCATATACATGCAGTATTCTACCCAAATCCCATCAAAAACAGCCCCCGACTTGTTATCCAACTGAATCTCATAGAAACAGGGAGGCTTTGCTCTTTTGGTTTCTGATGTTTCTCCCGCCTTTCCCTTTCTCTTGTCCACGCTTACCCGAAGCTTGGAGTTCGAGAGAAAATTCTGCAAGGCCAGCCAATCCTTGATGTAGGCTTGGTCGGCAAATGAAAAGACATCGACGGGAACCGTAATTTTGCGGCGGTTTTCGCGTTCGACCGTAACTTTGCCCGAGCGCAGGTCGCACTTAACGATCTTCGCCTTGATCCCCCGCCCGTCCGTACCGGTGAAAGTGCGGTAGTCCTCGTCCGGAAAAGCCGAAGCACACACCCCCAAAACCAATCCCATCCACACCGATTTCATAAGCATCCCCAACTAGACGCTACCAAGCATATTTACCTTCAATGCTCGCAGGCTCGAAGACGTTGCGCGTCACCTTTTTTCCGTCAAGGCTTTGGGCGTGGATCCGCAACCAGATACCCTTCAAGTCGCCGCTTTCCTTAACGGGATCTCCCCCGCGGTAGTTAAAATCACCGATGTACTCTTTTTCATGAATCACTATCGACTCCGTCTTTAAAACGGTTTTAGCCTTGGGGGAGAGGCGGCTTATTTTAAGTTCGCCGGGCAAGACCTTCTGCGACACAACCAACTCGCTTCGCCGCGAGCCACTGCCAGCCGCCGTGCCCTGCTCGTAGAAAATGCGGTATTCAAACTTCAGATTGTCCAGTGCCACATCGTTACGGTTTTCTAAAAAAACCTCGTACGCGAAGCGTTCGAATTTCGTTTCACTGATCGTTTCTTTTTCTACGCTTCCGTCCGAATAGCTGATCTCCCCCTCTTCCGAATCCTTCCACTTTTCAATCATGCTCTTTTTGCATTCCACCTTGAAAAACGTCGGACTTCTGAAGCCCTCCATTTTGGCCCATTGCTTGATAAACAACTGATCCGCCTCCACAAAGAGGTCGGGTTTGACTTTGACGCGCTTTCCGTCCGTCCGCTTCAACTCCACCAACCCCGTTCGGCCGTTAAAGTCCGTTACTTCAGCCTCCAGCGCCCGCCCGTCCTGCAACGTAAACGTATGCAACTCGGCGCGTGCTTGAATTCCGGCCAGCAGAATAGCCAAAACTGAAAGAATCATTCCCATGGTTTTCATATGTGCGCTCCTTTGCTCTACTGATTTTTCTTCTTCTTGCCTTGCTTCTTTTTCCTGCTTTTCTTCTTTTTCCCATCGACGGACGCCACAACATCCGGCACCCGTTCCTTCCAAACCTGACGCTTCATCACATCGGACGGTTCGCAAAACTCCCGGATCACCTTCTTGCCGCTCGGCGTCATCATCGAAACTTTAAGCCATACCCCTTTCATCTTGGAGCTTTGTTTCCCCGGCGCCCCGTCTCGGTAGGAATAGCCCCCTTGCAAATACTGGTACACCAGCGTCACCGGATCGGTCTGAAAATTGGCGCACGCACGC
The DNA here is from genome assembly GCF_900890705.1 of Pontiella sulfatireligans. GTDB lineage: Bacteria > Verrucomicrobiota > Kiritimatiellia > Kiritimatiellales > Pontiellaceae > Pontiella > Pontiella sulfatireligans. The sequence continues at coordinate 605,907 of NZ_CAAHFH010000002.1, forward strand.
GGTTCAAGCTGGGCAATCTCATAGCGCCCCGAATAGTCCGCCTCTATCCGCTTCTCCCCATTGACCTGCGGGATTTCCTGAACCCAATAGACGCAGTACTCGACTTCGACATTCTCAAAAACGGTCGGCGAACCGTTTTTCAGCTCGCAAGTATAAACCACCTTCTCAAATTCCCGGTTAATCCCAACGCCGCCGCTTTCGCTCCAATCCTCGATCACCTTCTTTTCGCCGGAAAAACGGAGGCCGGTGGACATAAGAAAAGCTTGGCACACGCACCATTCATGAATGTAAGCCTGGTCTTCCTCGGTGAATACAGACGGCTTCACCTTGACGCGCCGCTTGTTTTCCAGCTCCAACTCCAGCATCCCGCGCATCTCGTCCATCCGGACGATGCGCGCACTGACAACCCGATCCTGAAGATCGGTAAAAATGTGGAGGTCGCCTTCTCCCCAAACATTCCATGGGGCGGCAGATAAAACCGCCAAAACAACCCACAAACCAAATCTGCACATAATACCCCCCAACATCTACAACAGACTTAATATACTTACAGTTAGACCAAACATTTAAAAGAAAGAAACCTCCCTTTCTCCAATCATTAGAAGTGCCTTGTTCCTGCCGCTTATGTCTTAATAGACGGCTATGAAGAAAAATTTTGGACTCTACCTCATTCTCACCGACCCCGTCGCCGGCTACGAAGCCTGCGCCCAAGCGGCCGTCGACTGCGGCCTGCGCTACCTCCAGCTGCGGATGAAAAATGCCCCGTGCGCGGAAGTGGTTGCCACCGCGAAAGCCATTCGCCGCATCACCCAAGGCTCCCAAACCCGCTTCATCGTCAACGACGACCTCGCCATCGCCATCGAAGCCGATGCCGACGGCATCCACCTTGGCCAAAGCGACCAGTCGCTGACCGAGGCCCGAGCAGCATGGAGCACCCCCGGAAAACTGTTCGGCCTCTCCACCCACAGCATGGAGCAGGCGCTCCAGGCCGTGGCGCTTGCACCCGACTATATCGGCGTCGGCCCAGTCTTCCCCACCCGGACCAAAGCTGATGCGGATCCCGCCGTCGGCCCGCAGGAAACCGCACGGATCATGAAGCAGGCGCCCGTCACCGCCGTCGCCATCGGCGGGATTACGGCCGCAAACCTGCCCGGACTGCTCGACGCCGGGGCGTCCAACTTTTGCGTCGTGAGCGCCGTCAACGCCTCCCCCGATCCCGCCGGCGCCATCCGAGAGCTCCAGCAAATCTGGAAAACCCATTGTTTTTGAACTTGAGCCGCCCGCCCGCGCCCTCTACATTGGCTGCCGATTTTTCACGGGCGAGTGGTGAAATTGGTATACACGCGAGATTTAGGTTCTCGTGCCTAACAGCGTGCGGGTTCGAGTCCCGCCTCGCCCACCATCTTTAGTTAGAGGACGAAGCCATGCACAGCAGCAGAGGAAAAGTGCCGACCTTTACAATGCGCCCCCACCCGGTGGTGTCTGCGTGCTTGATCATCATCCTCATTGTGGGCCTGCTGCTGGCCATGTCGTTCTTCTCGCAGGAAGACGGCACCGGAACCTTCAAACAACGCGGTATCCTTACCCTCATCGTCACCGCCATCCTATCCATTTGCCTCACGATCCTCGCCACCGCCAAGCTGTGGTTCACACACCTTTGGAAGAAAAACTCCACCCATGCGCGCCACAAGCAGCACACCAAACACCACCCGGCCGTGCAGAATCGTGAATTCCGCGAAAAACGCTGATTTTTTTATACGCATTGAAACTTGAGCCCCCTGTGGCTTAAGCAGACAATCCTTTCATGAAAATCGTATGCGCAGAAACCGTTCTCTTGGCTCAAGAAGCCTTTTCCCTCGCCGGTAAAACCGTAGTCATCCCCGACCGTGAAATCACACGCGACGACCTCTTCGACGCCGACGCGCTCATTGTCCGCTCCAAAACCAAAATCAATGCGGATCTGATCAGCGGCACCCCGGTCAAATTTGTCGGCACCGCCACCGCCGGCACCGACCACATCGACTCCGACGCGCTGGGCAAGCGCGGCATCTACTGGTGCGCGGCGCCCGGATGCAACGCCAACAGCGTTTCGGAATACCTCGTGGCCGCCCTGCTCGTGCTCCGCCGGCGCCACGGCTACGACCTCGAAGGCAAAACCATCGGCGTGATCGGCTGCGGCAACGTCGGCAGCCGCGTCGTCAAGAAATGCCATGCGCTGGGCATGAACGTGCTGCGCAACGATCCCCCGCTCGCCGCCGTCTCAGCCGACCCCGACTTTCTTCCGCTGGAGCATGTGCTGGCCGAATCCGACATCGTCACCCTCCACATCCCGCTGGTAAAGACGGGGCCGTGGCCCACCGAGCGTTTAGCCGACTACCTCTTCTTTGAACAGCTCAAGCCCGGCGCCATATTCATTAACGCCGCCCGCGGCAGCGTCTGCGACTACGACGCCCTGCTCGCCGCCAAAGCCGGCGGTGCGGTGGCTCAAACCGTCATCGATGTCTGGAACCCCGAACCGGCCTTTCGCCCCGACGTGCTCAAACTGGCCGACCTGGCCTCGCCGCATATCGCCGGCCACTCCTACGAAGGCAAGCTCAACGGCACCATCGCCTGCTACAACGAGCTCTGCAACTTTTTCGAGCTGCGCAAGAGCTGGGACATCGCCGCCTCCCTGCCCCAGCCCGACGTGCCGCATATTGAAATCGACTGCAATGGGCGCAGCGACGAAGAGGTGCTCTACGAAATCATCGGCCAGATCTACGACATCGAAACCGACGACCGCCTCATCCGCGATGCCTCCGTGCAAAACGAAGTCGACCGCGCGCGCAACTTTGACGCCCTCCGCAAAAGCTACCGCACCCGACGCGAATTCAAGAACACCGAACTAACCCTCAACAACGCCGCCACCGCCCTGCGCCACAAAGCCAAGGCGCTGGGTTTCATCGTCCGCGAAGCGTAGGCACGGTTAAGCCTGCTCCTGGAGCCAAGCCACGAAATCCTTGCCGTAATGGAAGGTGACCTCGTCACCGGGTTTGATGTTCACCAGTGCGTGCAGCTCCTCGCCATCAAACTCGGCGTTGGGGCGGGCGGAATGGTTGAGAAACTTCAGGTCGGAGTGGCCGTTAACGCCATACTCCACCCCGTCCAAATCCGTCACCCACAGCACGTAGGTGCTGTCCTCTTGAGTGCGCTTGCCATGGTAGGTTCCGATTTTCTCGCCCGCGGCGATCCGATCAACGGCAAAAACCCCCTGTCCATCGATGCGGCTGTTTCGCACCTCCAACTTATGCATGTTCGGCATGCCCAAACCCCTAGTTCAAAAGTTCTTTCAAATACTGCCCCGTGTAGGAAGCCTTGCACTTCACCACTTTTTCTGGCGGGCCCGAAACGACAACCTTTCCACCGTTGATGCCGCCTCCGGGACCGAGGTCGATGATGTGGTCGGCGCGTTTGATCATGTCGAGATTGTGCTCGATCACGATCACCGTGTTGCCCTCGTCGCGCAGCCGCTCCAGAACCTCCAGCAGCTTGTGTACGTCGGCAAAGTGCAGGCCGGTGGTCGGCTCATCGAGAATATAGAGCGTCTGTCCAGTGGAGCGCTTGCTCAGCTCGGTCGAAAGCTTGACGCGTTGCGCCTCGCCGCCCGAAAGCGTTGTGGCGGGCTGGCCGAGCTTGAGGTAGCCGAGGCCAACATCGCACAACGTCTTCATCTTGCGCTGGATCTTCGGCACAGCCTCGAAAAATTCGAGCGCTTCGTTGATCGTCATGTCCAGCACGTCGGCAATGTTCTTGCCCTTGTAGTGCACTTCGAGCGTCTCGCGGTTGTAGCGCTTTTCATTGCACTGCTCGCACGGCACATAGACGTCCGGCAGGAAGTGCATTTCAATTTTTAGAATGCCGTCGCCCTTGCAGCGTTCGCAGCGGCCGCCCTTGACGTTGAAGCTGTAGCGCCCCGGCTTGTAGCCGCGCATTTTTGAAGCCGGCAGCGTGGCGAACAGGCTGCGGATGTCGGTGAACGCGCCGGTGTAGGTGGCTGGGTTCGACCGCGGCGTCCGGCCGATCGGCGACTGGTCGATGACGATCATCTTATCGACGAATTCCAACCCCTGGATATCCTTGAACTTTCCCGGTGCATCCTTCGTTCCATTAAAGTGGCGCGCCAGCGCGCGCTTGAGCGTGAAGTCCACCAGCGTGCTCTTGCCGCTGCCCGAAACCCCCGTTACGCAGGTGAATAGGCCGAGCGGAAACTTGGCGTTCACCTTCTTGAGGTTGTTGGCCTCGGCGCCCTTGAGTTCGATCCACCCCTTATAGGGCTTCAGCCGCTTTTCAGGGATATCGACCATCTTTTCGCCGCGCAAATATTGAGCGGTCAGCGTGTCGGCCTTCAGTAGCTGGTCGGTCCTGCCGGCAAACACCACTTCGCCGCCATGGAGTCCGGCAGCGGGACCCATGTCAATCACGTAGTCGGCCGTGCGGATCGTCTGCTCGTCGTGCTCCACCACAATCACCGTGTTGCCCAAATCGCGCAGCCCGCGCAACGTATGGATCAGCCGATCGTTGTCGCGCTGGTGCAGGCCGATGCTCGGCTCGTCCAACACATAGACCACGCCGACGAGCCCGGCACCGATCTGCGTCGCCAGCCGGATGCGCTGCGCCTCCCCGCCGGACAGCGTGCCGCTTTCGCGGTCGAGCGTGAGGTAGTCGAGTCCGACGTTCACCATAAAGCTCAGGCGCGCCCGGATCTCCTTGAGGATTTCCTTGGTGATCAGCGCTTCCTGCTTCGTGAGCTTCAAGCTTTCAAAGAAATTCGCCGAGTCGACGACGGAGTCGGTAATGATTTCGCGAATGTTGCGACCGTTCATCGTGCAGGCCAGCACCGCTGGGCGCAGGCGCGCGCCGCTGCATTCGGGGCAGACGCGCCGCGTCATGTAGCCGCGCAGCCAGTGGCTCATCGCTTCGCTCTCATTTTCTTCCATCCGCCGGTTTAGTGCAGGAAAGACGCCTTCGAACGGCTTCGAGATCAGGCGACGGCGCATGTAGTACTGAATTTCCACATCATCCGACCCATGGAACAGCACATCCACAAAACTGCGGGGAAGCTCCTCGAACGGAAGGTCCGGATCCATGCCGTACGCTTCGCCCAGCGAGGCCAGCAACTTCTTGTAGTAAATAATGGCGCGCCGTCCGCCGTACCGCCAGGGGTGGATCGCCTTTTCCCAAGCAATGGTTTTAACCGGCACCACGAGGTCTTCATCAAAAATCATCTGCGTGCCGAGGCCGTGGCAGGTCGGGCACGCGCCGTAGGGGCTGTTGAACGAAAAGTGCCGCGCCTCGAGCTTATCGAAGCTGATGCCGCAGTCGTTGCAGGCATAGTGCTCCGAAAAGAGTCGCTCTTCCCAGCCGTCGCCGTCGGCGATGAGCGCAGTGATCATCCCCTCGCTCTGACCAAGCGCCAGCTCGACCGAGTCGGTCATGCGGCTGCGGATGTCACCGGAGACCGCCAAACGGTCCACCACCGCTTCGATGGTGTGTTTCTTGGTTTTAGCCAGCTTGGGCACGTTTTCGATTTCGTAGATTTCGCCGTCAACCCGCGCGCGAACAAAACCCTGCTTACGGATCTGTTCAAAGATTTCCACATGCTCGCCCTTGCGTCCGCGCACCAGTGGCGCGAGCACCATCAGCTTCGTCTTAGCCGGCAGGCGCATCAACTGCTCGACAATTTCTTCTGCGCTCTGGCTGGAAACCGGCTTGCCGCACTTGTAGCAATGCGCCTTGCCAATGCTGGCAAAGAGCAGACGGAGATAGTCGTAGATCTCGGTGGTCGTTGCCACGATCGACCGCGGGTTCGCACCGGCCGTGCGCTGCTCGATGGAAACCGCTGGCGAAAGCCCTTCAATATAGTCGACGTCCGGCTTCTGCATCTGACCGAGGAATTGACGCGCATAGGCCGAAAGGCTCTCCACATACTTGCGCTGCCCCTCGGCATAAATCGTGTCAAACGCCAACGACGACTTGCCCGAACCGCTCAGCCCCGTCACCACCGTCAGCTCATCCCGCGGAATCTTCACGTGCACATCCTTCAGGTTGTGCTCGCGCGCTCCCGCCACCTTGATCCATTGCTTAGCCATAATGCATCTCCATCAAAAAAAGGTTCGTAGTTCCGCCTTTAAAAAAGTTTGTAGTTCCGCCTTTAGGCGGCTTCTGCGGACTGGCCGCCTAAAGGCGGAACTACAAACCTTTTCCTATTAAGGCGAAACTACAAACAGGCCTCAATCATCCCATCCGGCACCCATGTCTAGTACAGGGTAATCATTCCATTGCTTCAATACCGCTTCACGGCCCACGCCTTTAATGTATTCCGTAGCACTGGAAAACGGCCAGTCCTCCCACTGTTTAGCATAGCCATGCTTAACGGGGTTATGATGAATATAGTTTATTACTGAATAATAATGCCGGCTCGAGCGGATCCGACGGTCGGCACATCCATGCCAGCACTTTCGCCCGCGCATTTCATCCTCGCGATTCCACAGGAATGACGTGCGGCCGTGCAGTTGCCCAATTTCGGCAATTGTTTCTTTGAGGCTATCTGTGCCCACAAGTGCATGCCAATGATTTGGAAGCACGCACCACGCATAAAGTTGCCTACAGGAGGAGGTCAGCGATTCCAGCAGGCTTGTTTCAAATTCCGCGATGCGGACAGCTGTTTCCCCGATGAGTGGACGATGTTCAAAACATGCTGAAGAAAGGTGGAACCGCTGAAACCCGTCGGACTCAAAATGCGGAGGACTATGCCAAGGACGCTGGCCTTGCTTCCGCCGAGCCAGCAGCTCCTCCCGCTGCGCTTCGGTCAGCTTTCGCCAATCATACATCGTCCGATTCTCCAAGCAGCCTGAAGGCTGAACTACAAACCTGGTCCTCTTCTTCCGGGCAGCCTGAAGGCTGAACTACAAACCTATTCCTTCTTCCTCCGAGCAGCCTGAAGGCTGAACTACAAACTTGCTCCTCTTCTTCCGAGCAGCCTAAAGGCGGGACTACAAACTTGCTCCTCTTCCTCCGAGCAGCCTGAAGGCTGAACTACAAACCTATTCCTTCTTCCTCCGAGCAACCTGAAGGCTGAACTACAAACCTATTCCTTCTTCCTCCGAGCAGCCTGAAGGCTGAACTACAAACTTGCTCCTCTTCTTCCGAGCAGCCTAAAGGCTGAACTACAAACTGGTTCCTCTTCCTCCGAGCAGCCTTGTTTAGGACTTCATGGTTTTTTGATGGAGGGCGACGCTCTGTCGGAGCCGTTCGGCGGATTGGCTCGGACAGAGCCTCGCCCTCCAGTCCCTTTCATGAAAAATCCAGCGCAGCGGGTGGGGGGACTAAAGGCTGGACTACAAACTTATTCCGATTCTCCGAGCAGCCTGAAGGCTGAACTACAAACTCGCTCCTCTCCTCAAACCTTTATAAATCCTTTTTCCCACGATAGGTGAACAGCTGCTCCCATTCATATTTTTCGGGGGCGCTGTAGGCGTTGAGGGCATCGAGCACCTTTTGCTGCATGTGCATCGTCAGGCGACGCCCTTTGCGCCCTTTCTGGATCTGCTTGTGCGTAATGAATCCGGGCGGAGCCACCGCAACCAGATCGTTGTTCTTAATATTCTTCTCGGTCATGATGGCATCCAATGGCTGGGTGCCGAGGTTCATTTCAATTTCGTTAGTCATAGTTTTTCCTTGTTGAGTGGTGGGTGACGATTGAAACGTGAGGCGTGACTCTTCGCCGGGCGCAACATCACGTATCAATCGTCACTCATCACGCTTATTCTTCTCCACCAATATATCCACTTCTTCCATGATCGCATCGACCGTTAGGAGGTGCGCGAGCTTCATCAGCAACTGCTTCTTATCAAATAGGCCCTTCACATAATAGGGAATATGCGTGCGGAACTGGATGCAGGCCGCCTCTTCAGGCGGATATTTGCAGGGCCGGCTGGCGTTTTGCTGCTTAAGTTCGTTGAGTGCCACCATGCGTTGCAGGTGCTCAGCCATCATGTTGCGCCGCTCGTAAAGGTTCGTAGTCCCGCCTTTAGGCGGTTCATTTGCACCGAGCCGTACCTTTATATCCTCAACCATAGGGGTCAGTCCTATGAAATGATGTTTTTCTTCAAAAACATTAAAACATAGGACTGACCCCTCTGCTGACCCCTCTGCCTTGATTTGTTCGAAGATCCACGGGTTGCCGATGGCGCCACGGCCGATCATTACGCCGTCGACGCCGGAGGCTTCGACCATGCGCCGCGCGTCGGCGGGCTCGAAAACGCCTCCGTTGCCAATGATGGGAATGTTGAGCGCCTGCTTCATTTCGCCGAGCGCATTCCAGTCGGGGTCGCCGCCGTGAAAGTTTTTGGCGAGCCGGGCGTGCACGGCAATCATATCCGCCCCGCTCTGCTCAACCACCTTGGCGATTTCAAGGTGGTCCGCCGTTCCCCTGTTGAATCCAATGCGGGTTTTGACCGATACGGGCAGGGATACGGCAGCTTTGACCTTTTCGATGATCTCGCCCATGAGCGGGAGATCTTTGAGCAGCGCGGCGCCCGCGCCACGCGAAACCACCTTTTTGACGGGGCAGCCGCAGTTGAGATCGATCCAATCGAAGATCCCGGCCTGCTCCACATATTTTGCCGCCTCGGCCATGGCCTGCGGATCGCGCCCGAAAATGTGCCCGGCAATCGGATGCTCGCCTTGGGCGGCTTCCAATACTTGGAAGGTTTTTTTGGAATCGCGCCTAATCCCCTCGGCGCTGGTCAGCTCAGTATAGACCGCGCCGGCGCCGTGCTCGAGGCACAGCGTGCGCATGGCCGCATCGGTGTAGCCCGCCATCGGCGCAAGCACCACGGGGAAACCGATTTCAACCGATCCAAATTTTAGAGGAGGAAGCTGCATAGGAACTGTCTCTGCTCAATAGACGGAGCAGAGGCGGTTTCTTTAACCACACAGAACGGCTTCACGCAACCGGTAAGTTCTGGATTCCTCGAGACCACACTCCCGGCGCTCCGCCCTGCTTCCTAATTAAAAAGCGCCCCCCGGAAGAGAAGGGACGCTCGTTCAATCAAACTTTTGTTTGATATTTACGGTTCTACAACCTCCAGCTTCATGAACAGCTGGTTCGTGGAGCTTGATGTGTCGAAGTTAACGGCATTCACAAAGAACGTGCCGTCATCAGTGCCGCCATCGACGTTTACCGGCATTCCGGTTGTCCAGTTTCCAATCACCAGGTTGTCCCGATACAGGGTTTTCGCAACAAGCGTAGGCTCGCTGTTGATGGTGTAGAACATATAGTCACCAGAGTCCGCATCAAACATCGGCTGCGCGCCGAGATTGGTTCCATCGGTGGGAATACCGCCAAACACATATTCTTCCCAGTCGGTCAGAGCGTCGTTGTCGAAGTCGTCTCCAGGGTTGCCGCTTAATGCCGGATAAGCTTCCAGAAACAGCGACCAGCCCGTATCCGGCACGACCGGTTCGTCCCCGAGGATCATGCGGCAGTTCATATTATTGATCTCAAGGCCTTCTTCAGCCGCCAAAGCGGAGGGTCCATACATGCCGAAGTAAATATCAGTCGCATTGTAGAGCGCTTCATTGGTCCAGTTGCTCTGGTCGATGGTTTTCAATATGCCGCCACTGGTGGTGGCGAGCACAAAGCTGACATCCCACACACCGGCATTCGTGGTTTTGAGTGCCTTGTAGGTATAGACGAGCTCATCGGTTTCATAGTCAACGCCGGCTGCGCCAAGGTTGGTGACCCCGACATCATTCAAGCTCACTGAGCCCGAAGATGCACTCGGTGCGGCTGGATCCATTGCGATCAGCAATCCTCCATCCGGCCAGGCACCATCATTGATCCAGCTGCCCTGGAGAACCCGGAACCCCAACTGGCCGTCAGGATAGGTTCCGAACGACTGCTGCGAGGGTACGTGCGGGGAGGCTGCTCCCATTCGGCTTACACCGTTTGTACTGAAGTAGAAGTCATACATAGCAAGACCAGCCAGAGCATTCCTTACAAACACTTTTGCACTCATGCTGAATTCAAGCGCATCGCCAACCTCAACCGTCTGGGGCAGGCCGTTGGTGAACATGACACCACGCCAGTTATATCCACGGTTGCCTGTGTAGGCCGTAGTTGCCGGGCGGTGAACCAGATAGATTCCAGAAGCATTCGTGCGAGCGGTTCCAAATCCCCATTCATTGTTGAGTTCATCCCAACCGTTCACCCCATTATTACCACCGGACTGGAATCTTTCTCCATTATTATAGTTGTCGAAACTACGGGAAAAGATGATGTCGGAGCGAACTGCAGCGGGCTTGGCTTTGGCCTGGAAGAAGAAACATCTGGTTTCGCCATACGTGCCCGCGCCAGCGGTTTTCTTATTGTAATAGCCTACCGCGGCGACATCTTCCATGTCGGGTTGCGGGGTCACGAGGGTGCTACCTAACACTGCCTTTCCGTTATGGATCGGGCTGAACTTATACCATTGCAGATCTGCTTCCACGTCCAATGCAAACGTCGTTGTTGTCGCACCCGGAAGGTTCAGTTCTTGGCTGGCATACCACTCACCCGTTCCCTTCTGAATCACAACACGGAGATCATTGGTGTTGGCATTGCCTGTTTCCCACATCGTCATGGAAAGATCGCTTAGGGCTGTATTGGTGCCGAGGAATTCATTCCAGACCACCATGTGCTCATATAATGCAGAATTATTACCAAACTGAATCGCATCGTTGCCGTTTCCGCCGTCTCGAACATTTCGAGTGGCCCAATAGACTGTGGCATTGCCATTGAACTTCGGCGACAGAACATCGTTATCGAGGTTGTAGCCTGACAGAGGCTGCGATTCGAAGAAATCCACGTAGCTGTTCTTGCTGCCCATTTCAAGAGCGGCAGCGGCCGTTACAATGTTGGTGGCACCACCCCATTCAACAATCGTTTCGCTCGGAACAATAGAGTTGGACTGAATTTCGAATCGGTCGATCATGCGGTTGGTGACGCCAGCTTTGCTATCGGAATAATCTGTAGAGAAAGAACCATAAAAGCTGTTATCATCCAGCAATTCAGAACCAACAGTCATCCCAACAAATGTGTGGCTCAGCAAATTGGAACCTGTAGTCAAATTTGAAAGCGTAGCCTCCAAGCCCCAATCGGAAGCAGTGCTTCCCTTTGTCAACGTGGCCGAAAGCTGAAGCCAGTCACTTTCGTCTATGAGTGATGTAAGTCCTATATCCGCTTCGCTCCCGGAGGATGCGGACGTGGCCGGATTTATCTTTCCCGTACCGTTCAGGCCGGCAAACAGTTGGAGCGCCCCATCTGTGCGACGCCGATAAGCTACACGAACAAACGTGTTGCCGCTGGCGTCGTCGTAGAACCGAACCCCCATCATATCCCGGTTATTAGCTCCTGCAGCAGCAACGGAATGAAATTTGAACACGGTGGACACCGTCATTTGAGCGCCAGCACTAGCCATAGTTACCTCTTTGTTGTTTACAGCGAGATGCCAATCTGACGGAGACTCCATTGCCACGGTTCCTACGTTACCGGAATACCCCGTTCCGTTGGTCGTGACAGTAGCTGTGTTATTGGTAGGATCATAGTTTCCCTGCCAGATAACATCATCCAGCAACGGCCCGTTTGTATAACCTTCGCTTCCCGTGAAATCGACGAATGCTTCCGTTGCCGCATTCGCCTGCCCAGCCGCCAATAATCCGACGACCGTCAACGCATATAGTGCTAATTGCTTTCTCATCTTCATGTCTATCTCCTCCGTTTTTACACGGTTTATTTTTCCTCGCCCAACCGGCGCCTCCCTCGAACCGCCTCCAGTTGGCCGCCCATCAAGCCGGGCCCTCATTCCTACTGCTTGATAGTGAGTACTAAACCACCCAAACAGGAATGTTAACACAGCCATTCCCGCAAAATACTATGCGGATATTATCCTTCAAAACCGATGCCTCAACGTGGATGGAAATCACTTTAGCCTTGTGCCCCAGGGGCATACATGACCGCAAAGGTCGTATTTCGCTCTCTGCACGAAGGGAAGGAATTATAAGGAAGGAATGGCTGAAGGCCCTCCCCTAATGAATAGGAGGTTAAGCATTGCCTTTCAGTCGATTTGCTACGCAACCTCTTCATATTCAACGCATAGAAGGATCGAGGCAGCTCGCTGGATTCGGCGCTTCAGAATGATGACCGCAAAGATGGGACAGGGCCTTTCATACCCTCTCCGAGGCACAATAAAGTTTCTGCGGATGGCAAAGTCGCCTCACAAAAAAAGGAAATGGATAGTTTTTGTCCACCCGTTTATTCATAGCGAAAAAGAGTAAAAAGGAGCTGGAATCCGGCTCCTCGTATATTTTTATGGAGGATGAGGACTTTTCGCAGATTAGGGGTCTACAGCGAGCGTTTGCAACGAATGTAGGAAAAGCAACGAATCAAATGGACTGGAAACGTTGCCACATATCTGAAAACGGGGATTAATCATGGGAAGAGCACTGGCCGGCGCACCTCATCGCAACGAGCCAACATGCCGGAACATTCGTTGCTTTTCCTACATTCGTTGCCACTAAAATCTGCGAAGAACCTGGAATCCTTAGTATCTTAGCGCCTTTGCGGTCAAAAAACACCGTCGTGGAGAACCTGAAGTGCTTAACCTCCCTCCCATTAAGCCCCCCGCCGTCGCAGGAAGGTTGTTGTATTGGTTCAAGTCCCATCTACGGGGAAACAATGGAATAAGTGAGATCGTAGATAGGATAAGAAGGCAGTTGAGATAAAGGTGTATGGTCCAGCCAAAAGCTGGTTCTGGATAGCCTCTGAAACCTAAAAAAGGAGACCACTACGGCCTCCTTTGCAGCGGTCTCAGGCAAAGGGAGTCACTTCCCCTTCCCCAACTCCACCCAAGCCTTAGTCTTGCTCATGCCACGGATTTGCTGCATACGAACGGCGGTCTCCTGCTTACGGAATGGAATCTTGCCCTCGTGCTTTTCCCACTTCACAACGGCCTGGGTGCTGACGCCGGCCAAAGTGGCCAATTGAGCCTGAGTCAAAGCAAGTTTCTTACGCAGCGACACTACGCCTTTACCTGAAATCCAGAAGCCCTTCTCAGCATCCTCAACCACGACAGGAGCAGGCACACCAACGGCTTTACGGAGCCTCGCAACTTCCTTCTCAAGCTCGGTTACTTCACGCCTGAGGTCGGCAATATATTTGCGCTGTGCGGCGTTGACCCGCTTGATGGGCTCCAGCTCCTTCTTGATTTCCTTACGGGCTAGACGGGTGACCTCGGATTGCAGTTCTTTCATTATGGACATATTGTGTCTCCTTTTGATTACACGCAACGTTTACTAAATTACGTTAGAAGCCGCAACCCTCTGGGGGCTAAAAAAAGAGGTCGCAATGACCTCCCCCGTATTGCATGCGGATAAATTCTAGCTACTTCTGATCCGGTATTACCACCAAGGTGTCTTTCTGGATTTCATCATCCTTGCCCAGACCGTTGGCGAACCGGATAACCTCTTGGGGCACTCCATATTCCTTAATACAGTACAATGGTATGCATTTATACGTGAAACCACGTAGAAAGCAAACACCGCAGAAGATGCTCGGCTCGGCCATCCTTGAAAGACGGCTGGAGCTTGAAGTCAGCCAGGAAAAGCTGGCTGAAATGGCGAGCGTCCACCGGAACTATGTGGGCAAAGTGGAGCGTGGAGAACAGAACCTCACCATAGAAACACTAGTGAGGTTTGCTGTTACTTTCAAATGCAAGCCATCCGAGTTACTTGCGGAGGCGGGGCTTTAATTACACACAGGATCGTTTGACACCCTAATTCCCAGCGACTACCTCTGTCTACGTATCCCAGCAAGTTGCTTGCCCCGGGCCACCGACGATCTCCCAAAGTTCATTGAGCTTTGTTTTTTGTTCAGGCCCTGTTCCAACATGGCAGCACTCGGAGCAGCCTTCCCGCAGATCCTCCAGTGTGATATTGGAGAAATATTCCCGGAACAGCTCGATGGCTCCATGCCATACCGCCTGGGCAGCGAATTCACCCGATAGACTACGCCCCTTCTTAAGGTTGGCCGCCTTGGCAAGGTTTTCATCCTCTGCTTCGAGAATATTGTAGACCGTAATTTCAGACGCATCCTTGGCCAGACGGAATCCACCATGGATGCCACGTACGCCCCCGATCAATCCCGCCCGTTTTAGAGGAACAAGGATTTGTTCGATGTAGCCAGTGGAAATTCCCAATTCCCCGGAAATCATTTTTTTCGAGACGGGTAACTCCCCTTCCCGCCGTGAAATACAGAGCATGACAAGCACTGCATATCTTCCCTGTGACCTAAACAACAACAGCCCTCCTTTGCCGATATTGACTACCGACTTCTCCGCATTAATTGTTATGAATTCTAATGCCAGCCGGTCACAATGCAAGCAATAGAGGAAAGTAGATGTTCGCACAAGGTGGAGCCCCGCACTCGGGGCTCCGTCCATCCCCCCCCCCTACCCCTCATGAATCTCCAGCCATCCAGACCCATTGCCTTCGGGATCACAGAGCACAAAGACCACCTTCTTGACGGTCTTCTTGCCCTTCTTCCCCTCTACAGTAAACCCCCAGAACTCGCCCGTTTGATCGAAAGCCCCGCCAGTAATAGTGTGGCCAACCAGTTCAGGCAATATCGAATTGATTTGGAGCCGTAGGGATTCCTTTGGTTAGGTGTAGGTATAAAAAAGAGCCTCGACCGCAGAATATATGGGTTTCAACCGAGATTCATAACCGCGGATGGACACGGATAAACAAGCAAATTAAGGATGCATCCCAGTCTGAATAGGCCCGCATTTATCGTATCAAGATATCCCGAGCCAAGAATGCCCGCCATTTTATGGATTCGCCCCATATCCGCGCTCATCCGTGTCCATCCGCGGTGAAATGAAACTGCATTGCCCACTGATTCGGCGAAAGAGCCAAAAAAGATAACCCGTAATTGGGCGGTCTTAATAATGATGAATCTGCTCGCACACCGCTTCTAGTATTTTTTACTAGCGCCTATGCCTATTATCTTTACATAAACATTTGCATAGCCCTCCGTGTCCACTAAAGTCCATGAAACTTGAACTATTAGAGCAGGAGGAAATTATGACCACAAACCCAGCAGGAAAAGGAACCAAGACTATCGGCATCAACATGAAGCTCGATATGGCAAACGAATTGGAGCGACGTGCAAAGTCCATGCAGATCTCCACGGGTGCGTATTGCAAGATTATCCTGGGCCAATGGATTGACTCCAAGAAGAAGCTCAAGCTTCAGGAAAAGTAGCCGGCATGTACCATATTCATGAAAATCCTGATCATCTGCTCGTAGAGTTTCGTAGGGACTTCGACTACCCAATGATACAGACCATCATCCATCACGAGACGACGATGCTGGAATACCCCGCCACGAACGACATCTGGCTGATCGGCACCCACCATGCCGACATCCGGTTAGGCGAACTGGAATCGATGGTGCAGGAATTCCAATGCCGCTGTCCCAAAGATGCAACCCGGACAAAAACTGCCGTCGTGTGTGATCAGGGTTTGACGCAGGCGGTGATCGAACTCTGGATGGCTGAGGCACAAAAGCGGGTGGCCTTCGAGATGCGGATGTTCAAGACCCTCGAAGAAGCCGAAGGGTGGCTTGGCGTTGCTGTGGCCGAGGTGGCTTAGCCGTTCTGCACACGTTGCACACCTTCCATATAACCCCCATAGGAAACCTACTTTTACCAATGACAGGTAATAGGATTTAGGTTTCCTATGAAGCATGTTTCAGACCCGTGCAAGGTGTGCAGGGTCATTCATCCAGTACCGCTTCGGCATCGCCTTGGAATATGAACTCATCCAGTGACTCCAAAATTACGTTGATATCGAAGTCGATCATATCGGCCACTTTGGCTAACACCGATGGACTGACTTCAATCACATCGTCTGGGCAATGCTTCAGCAAACCTAGCAAATGAACTAGAGCTGTAGTTCGGTCAGCCCGCTTAACCGACTGCAACGAAGCTCAGCAGTCTGGTCAAGGACGTCGGGGATGGGTTGGTATTGAGGCGATCCCTTTACTTCGTGGACCTGGCAATCGTATACGTGAATCCCCAACCCCAACCCGGACCATGCTTCTTAACCTGGCATCCCGCCTCGCTCATTTCCTGCAACCAGATCCGAGCCTGGATTTGGGTACGAAATTCTTTTTTAATTTGCCAGTCAGGTGGATTGCCGTGTTCTGCCTTGGCTTTTCTTGGATGGTCGGTCAGCCCGGCAAATTTGGTTGTAGTTCGTTCCTCACGCTTAGCAAACACTTCGCTACCTCCGGTCTAATCCCCCAACGCAATAGAGCGTACTCCTACTGCTTGATTCAACAAGGACTAACCTACCCTTGGACCCACGCAACTGCCCCAGAATCGACCCAGGCTTGCGACATGAGTGATGGTAAAAGGCGACTGTAGACGAATCTTGATGGAGGAAATGCGATGCCTTGATGGATCTATCATGCCGATGCCGTCGCAATCGAAGATTGGAACCGTCAAAGACGACAAGAACATCGTCCAACAACATGCACTCAGCAATACGGGAATGCTGCCGTTCATTCGCCATCCCCCGCACCGCCTTGGGATTATCCCGGAGCCTACATTCCATATCGCATAGCGGTTCTGTGCTGAAAAAAAAACACGGTGGACAGAGTGTGCATAATCCCCTTACCCCTCTTCGATGGCGAGGGGATCGATACAGTACCATCAAGCATTCCGCAAGGAAGAGCCTAGCGATGTGGTTAGCAGCCTACGGCTTCAGCCTAGCAGCTAGTCCCCATTATCGGAAAAGCGGTGGTTTACCTGACCCCCATCTTTGAAGACCCAATTGACGGCGTTGACTTTGGGCCACTATTTGATTTCCAATTCATAGAGCTTGCCGACAGAGGAAGAACCAATGAACCCCAGAACCAGTTTCCCCTCTGGATCGAAGTCATCATCTTCAACGTCAATTCTCACCTCCTCTCCATCAAGCGTAAATAGGATATTATTCCCCTTGCGGACAATCTGAATCTCGTGGCGCTCTCCTGCATCTAGTCTGATACCTAAGGCGCTCTGGCTCTTCTCGGCGGGAAGTAAACCAACCTTCATTCGGCCCGCCAACACCTCCAGAGAGCAGGAAATGCTAAAATCAGAATCCAACGTTTTTGGGTAGGTATAGATCCATAGAGAACCGTGCGTCGAGTACACCATCAAAGATTCCTCCGACAGGTCGGCTACGGTTCCATATTTCCCATCATATTTATTGCTCCGGTATTCTCCCCAACGCATACGGCCTGCCCAGCCATTAATAGATCCGAGGGAAGCCGGGAGATCGCTGTTGCGCTCAATCGAGCCAAATTCCTTTTCAACCCGCTCCCGAACACCCTTCTTGCTCTCTTTTGTGGCAATCAAGCGCCCTTCGGCATCATACACCAGTAAAAGGCTTCCATAATATTCAGTCCATGGTTTCTGACCCCGGATTGGGCGACCTTCAAATCCCTTCTCAATCACATCTACTGGTTTTCCCGACAGATTAAAAGTCTGCCGACCCTCCTCAAGTTGCGGAATGGACAGGGTGTTTTGATCCAGAACCTTAAGGAAGTCCCATACCATATCTCGCCCAATGACCAACAATTTGGCTTCGTATTTCCTCGGCCGAGGCTCAAGACTCTTTTTAACGATGATTGCCTTGCAGGCAACTGACATCATGCGAGGATTCGCATATCCTATTCCACGCCCTTCTCCCAAGGTTACACAAGCTTGCGATTTACCCTTTTCCAGCGCCTCCTCAATCTTGATCTCCAACTTGGGCGGTTCGAGCATCTCAAGAAAATCCCGATCCTTTTTGCAAAGTTTTGAGGCAGGTACCTTTATCGTTTCCCCATCCGTCCGTATTAGTTCAACCATCCCTCCCTTGTATGAAATAAACTCCGCCTCCACCACGGTGCCGTTCGAGCCCTCCCATATCCGGAATTCTGCTATGGATGAACCGCAAAGAAGAAGCAATAAGATTCCCAACAGCCATCTTGTCATGATCATGTTCTCCATATGATGTGGTTAGCAGCCTACGGCTTCAGTCGCTTCACTCCGTAGATAGTAGCTCGTAGACGGATGGAGCGGCGGCGGGATTGGATAGTAAATAAAAATGAACCTTCCTAACTCCACCTTTGGGCTCAAACCATATATCAATCCATGGCTTCGGGTGCATTGATCCGACTAAGGTCTTTCGATATCGCTGACATGAAAACGTACCCGCAGGAACACTGATCGTTTCGTTCGTCTCAATAGTAGCAGACCAGGTATTGCCATTATAATCCTCGTACGCCCACGTCGTGCCTATAGGAGCATTTGTGTAGATAATATACTCCCGTTCAAAATCAGCAACCTCCAGCACGGCAGTATCTGTTGAGCGACGGTACCTGACCAGGCTATTACCACTTATGTCTACAGGGGGATTGAGTTCATCGTATATATTTTCCGTCTTTGATAGCAAATAGCTGTTGTACGGAAGTGCTGGCACTTCAAGTGTCCCCACAACCTCAACATTCTGTGTCCAGCATTGCCCGAAGGCATTGGTGGCACTCAACGTAGCCCTATTGCCCGTTTCCACATTCCAAAAGAGTCCATTCGTCCAGCAAGTTACCCGGAAGAACATCGGCACCTGCGCAGTCTGCGTATCGTTGGTGCAAGAGATGTTCTTTAACTCTCCCCAGTCCTGTCGCCAGTCAGCGGAAGGCACCAAATCATCAGTCCACTCAACACTGCATACTGAGCCAGATGGAGCCGTCCAAGTTAGTTCCCCATTGGAGTCTAACGAATCAATCTGTACCTGTTGTGCATTGGTAGTACCCGCCAACATCGCAACCCCAATGACTATCAGTTGTAGTTTTGTCTTCATCTATTACTCCTGTTTATTCAATCAGGGCGTTAATCTCACATCCACTTCACAGAAACCTTCCTGTTCGGCTCTATGGCATCGAGAGTCGGTAGTAGCGTCCGGCATGATTCGTATAGTCAGGATCGCTAAAGTAGACCGAGCTTCTGGCCATTGTATTGGTTTCCACTGGCATCCAGGTGCCGCCTGTCAAATTCGTACAGGCTTCCACCACCACCAGTCCACTCTCGGACTCGGCAATATTGAACCCAAAACCACTAGGCCGTGGGCCAAAGCTTCCATCATCGGTTTGAATCACAGGGTTCCACAGGACTGTTGGGCGGACGCCAAACGTCGTGCTCCAGCCGGTTGAGACTGCTAGGTAATAAGCGATATACCTTGCCGGGTATAGGTATGTCTGCGGAGAATCAATACTGGGTGCATTACCTTGGAAATATAGCCCTAACAGATTGATACAGTCAGCGAATGCAGACTCATTTATGTGGGTTACGCTGTCCGGAATCGTTACACTTTCCACATTGGAGCAAGCGAGAAATGCAGCGGACCCAACACTGACGACACCATTGGGGACCGAGTAGCCCCCTAACTTGCCTCCGGGATATTGAACAAGCATCGTCTGATCCTTGTTGAACATAACCCCGTCCATACTGCTGTAGGCCGGATTGGATGCATCCACAGTGATTGATGTCAGACTCGTGCAGTAAGAGAACACTCTATCCCCGATGTTTGTGACGCTCTCGGGGATCATGACACTGGTAAGGCTAACACAGCCATAGAATGCCCAGTCTCCGATGACTGCGACGCCGTCAGTAATCGTTACCTCGGTCAGGTCGTAACAGGCATGGAAAGCCCATCCGCCGATAGTTATGACGCTGCTGGGAACGGTGACGCTGGTCAGATAGGCGCAGCAAGAGAATGCTCCGGTCCCAATGGTGGTGACGCTTCCAGGGGTTATGTAGCTCCCGGATTTCCCTCCCGGATATTGGATGAGCGAGGTCTGGTCCTCGCTAAACAGGACGCCAGCTATATCGCAGTAGGCGGTATTGGCTGCATCCACCGTTATCGCCATAAGGCTGTCACAATGGCCGAACGCCCCAGACATCGAGGTGACAGCCGAGCCAATCACAACGTTCGTCAGGCCGTCACAGCTCTCAAATGCACCTACCTCAATGATATTTACGCTATCGGGGATTGTGACGTTGGACAGGCCGTCACACATTCTGAAAGCACTTCTCCCGATGCTCATGACACTGTCAGGGATCGAGATACTGTTCAGGCTAATGCAGGCATAGAATGCAGATCCCTCGATACTTGTGACGCTGCTGGGGATCGTATAGTCACCGGACTTACCCGTCGGGTATGCAATGAGAGTAGTTTGATTATTGTTGAACAAGACTCCATCCACACTGCTATATGAGGCATTGAACACATCCACAGTGATTGTCGTGAGGTTAGTACAATAGAAGAACGCATAGCTCCCAATGGCGATGACACTATCGGGAATTGTAATATCGGTTATGCTGAATATATGTCTGAAGGCATTTCTTCCGATGTCCGTGACGGTTTTATCCGCTATAATGGATGGTACGACAACGGCACCACCCGCCCCAGTATAGCCGGTGATCGTAACCGTATTCGTATCAGCAGAGTTGATCTCGTAAGTATAATCACCCGACTGCAATGCTGATGAGGTCACTACGGTTGCCATCAAGCAAAGTGCCAACATCCACCATAGCCTATTGATTTGTTTAACAGAAAGAGCGAGCCCCACAATCTTCTTCATCACCGGCAACAACAATACATTCATCACACTCTCCCAACTCAGCATGCCTCACTTGCATGATAAGGTTACACGTCTCCCAGACAACCATCCAGTCAATACCCCTACAAATCACTAGTACATTTTACTAGAAAACAAAGGCCCCTCTCGGAGCCTCATTGTTCACCCCTCCAGCACCGCCTCAGCATCCCCAACGTAGAGCCATTGATCCAACAGCTCATTGATGGTCGTAGCGGCAGCATCAACAAGATCCGCCACGATAGCCAAAGCCATCGGGCAGACCTCAATCGAATCATCGCCGCAGTGCCGCAACAGACTCAGCAGATGAACTAGAGCTGTAGTCCGGTAAGCCCGCTTAGCTATTGCTTTACGGGCATCCCGATACCGCTTCAGCACCTCCCGATCTAGTTGGTCAATCTTCATCGCAACCTCCTTCCAGCATCAATGGCTCTTTGCCCCCCCCATGCACCACACCAATCAGCCTCGCTTGCTATGCCCGAAGACGCGCGAACAAACACCCACCTCAAACCCTGTGGTACTTCTGTGGTATTTCGACAAACCAGAACAGTTACCACAATGCCGAACAGCAAAGAACACCTCAACACCCCCCAAACAAACAAAAACCCCGCTATCATTGAAGATAACGAGGTTTTGAAGTGGTGGGCCTGGAGGGACTTGAACCCCCGACCAAGAGATTATGAGACTATTCTTGATATGGAATTTTGTCAATGTTTGCAGGGTTATTGCAAAATACTTCGTGGCTTAAGGTGGATTTATCTTGTTTATTCTCCCCTCCTTCGGCACGCTTCGGCACAGATCAAAGCAAAGGAGCACAGGCCATGAGCAACGAAGCCAAAGCCACGAAGAAAAAAACTCGGAGCGCACGAGGAACCGGACGGCTGTACAAGCGAACCCCAGACGGCAAAGAGTTCCCATCGGACAATAAAACACCGGGCGTATTCTGGATTCAGTACACCATTAACGGCAAGCGCGAGCGCCACGCCCTGACCGGCAAAGATGGAAAACCGATAACCGACCTACGCAAAGCCGAGGCCGAGCGCAAGAGGCTTACAGCCCCCATGAGAGCCGGAAAGCGGGAAGAACAGCTAGAGGCCATGACCGCCGCCCTTGAACGGGCCACTGGTAAAAAAGAGCAAGCCAAGGATGAAGCCATACCCGCTATCCCTCTATCCGAAGCATGGGAAGTCTACAAAGTCAGCCAAAAGCGAAAAAAGCAAACGAGGTCTAAAACCAAAACTAAAACCAAAACAGGCCAAGACACATTGCGCTACTATTCCGGCTACTGGAACGTATTTATGGAGTGGCTTGAGGTTAACGAGCCTGACACCCATTGCCTGCAAGATGTTACCCAGACAATGGCAGAAGCCTATGCCGACTATCTAATTTCAAGCGGATTAAGCGCCAACACCTACAACAAGCACACCGGCTTTCTTGAACTGCTTTTTTTTGTGCTAGGTAAACAGGCCGGAATAAAAAAGAATCCGTTCAGCGAGGTAGGCCGGGAAGAGCTTAACACCAAAAGCCGTCGGGAACTGACTATTGCCGAACTCAAAGAGATTTTGACGAAGGCGGAAGGCGATCTTCAAACCCTGCTGACTATTGGAACGTTTACGGGGTTGCGCCTGGGTGATTGCTGCACGCTTTCTTGGGGCGAAGTCGATTTAGACCGTGGCCTGATTACTCGCATTCCAAATAAAACAGCAAAAAAGGGAAAATCTGTTCGTCTAGGCATCCCCCCCGCCCTTTTCGACATTCTAGCCATGATCCCGCCCATCAAGCGCAAAGGTTACATTCTCCCCCGCTTCGCGGAGCTTTATACCTACAGAAACAAGGACGGGCGACCCACCAAGCAACCCAATATTTCAAACGAAATTCAAAAGCATTTCAAGGCATGCGGAATCCAAGTTCACAAAATCGGAACCGGATATATCAAAGCCCCCGACCCAACAGGAAAGCATGAATATATCTGGAAACACACCGGCAAACGCGCCGTGGTGGAGGTTGGCTTTCACAGTCTTCGTCATACTTACGTTTCCTTGCACGCCGAACGCGGAACCCCGCAAGCCATGATTCAAGGCAACGTCGCACACTCTAGTCCTGCCATGACCGCGCATTATACCCACGTAAGCGAGGAGGCCGCCGTCCGCACCGCCCAAGTGTTGGTGCTGGATGATCCCAAGCCCGCTGCCTTGACGGTGCCGGACTGGATAGCCGAAAAACTGGAAGGCATGACCGCGAAAAACTGGAAGCAGATCAAGGGTGAATTGTTGGAGGTAGCGCGATGAAATCATGGCTTGGCCCTTTCAATGAAGAACTGAGCGACGAACACGAAATAGCGTTGCGCTGCTGGTTAAATGATAACTTTGATCCAAAATTGCCGGATTATTACAGAAAGGTGACAGAAGCTTTCTTTATAGAGAACGTAAGTGGTGCTCGCTATACGAATCCGGCCAAACCCAAACGTTCAGAGATTGAACAGGATTTGGAGCGATTACGATCCGCACTCAAACAAATGAGTCCCTTTACGAGGAGGTATTTAGATGCATGTCTTGTCACAGAAATGACGAAAGCCGGAATGTGTGACGACTCCCATATTTTTGAAATATCAGAGTTTATTTTTTCACGGTTGGAACGAACCTGCGAGGCCGGCTATGGGGCAGACCCCTCTAGCTCAAAGCGTAAACAGGCAAAGGAGTTGGTAGGAAGTCTATTGATCACTTATGAGCTGGCCACACACTGCGGCAGCCCTGCCCCCTCGTCAGCAACCATAAATCCGTTTTACAAACTAGTCATCATCGGACTGGACTGCATAGGAATTCCATACGAAGACCCCCAGAAACTGATTCTCGAAGTTCTGAAAGAGAAACGGCTATCTGGGGGCTAATCTTACTCCCATCTAGCCGTACGTAAAAAGCCCTCCTGTGCTGAAGTACCTGCATCAAGACCGGGAATGAGTCCCAGTCGGAACGATGAGGTACAGCATGAACATCACAGACGCAGGAACCACCCTCGTAATCAGCGAGGCCACACCCGAAGAAAAGAAGCGGATTCTCGCCGCAACAAAGCAACCCACCGAACACAGACCCGAAACCATGAGCCGTAAGGAAGCGGCAGCGGTTTTCGGAGTCCACCCCGGGAGCCTCAAGCGCTGGGAAAAATCCGGAAAGCTCAGACCCATTAGAATTACGGCTCGCACCGTGCGTTACGATGCCGCCGAAGTCCGGGCAATCGTTGCAGGGGGTGAACGATGAACGCGACTGCCCCCTCGAAAGAAAGCACCAAGACGGTTGACCTTCCCGAATGGTTGGTTGACGAAATGCAACACACCTCCGACGTTTGCCACGGCCTGCCCCCTGAACGACTGCTTGAACTGGCGGCCTGCTGGGGACTTTCAATGTTGCGTGACATCTTCCGAGATGCAAAAGAAGAACAAGCAATCTGCGATCAAAGCGCCGGCCCTGACTCAAGCCACACACCGAACTTGATCGAGTATGAATCCATCGTTGCGGCGACAACGAGAACTTTCACGCAACGGTTTCTGGATGGGTGCCCCGGCCTGACTATCCGCGAAGTATCCGGCCTGCTGAAGGCTTTAGCGGATGAGGAACCGCTCAGGGCCGGTGAGTTTGTGGCCGACATGCTTAAGTGGCTCAAGGGCGAGGAGGCTTCGCGATGAGTAATCACCCTACCTGCACCCGATGCGCCGCAAGCTTCGATCCAGACAGGGTTGATATTCACCTTGGCGACCCGATGGAAGGACTGTGCGAATCATGTTTCCAGCATGTAACCCACCTGCGCGACCGGGCCGACACTGCACTCGACCGCCTTTCCGTCCGCTGGGCACACGGCATCAAGACCGCCGACATCGAGCACGCCGTCCATATCCTTGAACTGCTGACCGGACTGGATAATAAACAGTCGCTGGCACTTGCCAAACGCACAATCGACAAGGGGGAGCGGTTATGATCGTACAACCCGACTTCCTTGATCACTGGAAGACCGTTTTGCTTTGCGACCTGCTGGACGATCCTTGCGCCCCCACCTATGTCATCCGTCTTTGGGCGCACTGTCAAAACAGGAAGACATCCCGGTTTGCCCGGACATGCGACGGCCTCTTAAAAGCAATCTGCAAAGCCACCCCTCACGATGCCGATAAATTTGAGGCGGCCATGCAGGAAGTCGGCTTCATTGAGATTAAGGACGATCACATCGTTATCCACGATTGGGATGCTGTGAACGCTTCGCTTATTGCAAGTTGGAACAACGGAGGGAAGGGCGGAAGACGCCCAAAAAAGAACCCAGAAAAAACCCATGGGTTATCTGTGGGTGTTCCAAACAAAACCCAGACGGAACCGATAAGAGAAGAGAAGATGAGATTAGAGAAGATAGGAGAGTGTGGGGCTTCTGATGAAGCACCCCCGCCCGCCCCTAATTCCAAATTCATCGCCCCGACAAAAAAACAGGTGGCTGAACATATCTGGAATACTGCCAAGGCAAAGAAGCTCGAAATAGCCGAAGACAAGACTGAATCCATGGCCGAACAAATATTCTGCCACTACGAAAATGCGGACTGGCGATTGAGTGGCGGGAAAGGCGGCAAGATGAAGGATTGGAAACTAGCCGTTACCAAGTGGATCATGGGTGACGTTGAGGACGGCAAAATCAAGAGGGCGCGGGCATGAGGTACGATTACGATTATGTCCGGGAGCACATCAGCATGAAAGACGTGTTGGCTCGCTACGGCCTTGAGGTGGACAAGAGCGGAAACCGTTGCTGCCCGATCCATCCAAACGCCGACAACACCCAAGGCTTCGGTATACATGACCAGGGCAAGCGCTGGACGTGCAGAACGCGGGGCTGTGGCACGGCAAGCAGCAACATCGACTTTGTGGCCGCCTATGAGCAGATCGACCACCACGCCGCCTTTCTGAAACTCAAGGAGTGGTTCGGCCTGACTGATGACCAACCAACCCCCAAACCGAAAACCGTCAAGGGCGAGACGGCCAAGCCAAAGCCCAAGCCGGTTGAATCCATCTGGCACGACTACCGCAACGAGCGCGGCGAAGTGGCCTACCGCATGGAGCGCGTTCAGCTAGACGACGGAGGAAAGCGATTCATGCCCCAAATGCCCGATGGCTCCCGCACCTGCCCGAAGGAATCCCGCATATTGTACAACCTCGACAAGATCACGGCGGAACCAGAGGACATGGTTTTTCTGGTGGAAGGTGAAAAGACAGCCGACGCTGTTTGTGAATGCGGGTATGTGGGCACGACGTTCGGGTTTGGTTGCAAATCGTGGCTTGAGCAATACCTAGAACCGCTTACGAACCGGAAAGTCATCCTGATGCCCGATAGCGACGAGGGCGGCGAAGGGTGGCTTAAGCTCGTTGCCGATGCGTTGGCCGGACACGTCGAATCACTCCTTACAATCCACATGCCCGACGACTTTGTTTTGGCGCATCCGGAATACAAGGGCCACGACTTCGCGGACTATTTCGAAGTTCACGGCAAAGAGCCAGCAACGGGCTTCCTTGTTGACGAACTGATGGACGGCAATCCAATACCGCGCGGCGTTGACCAAAGTAGCTTGAACATTGCAACCGACATCTGCGCCCGCGTAATTCGCGAGGGGAAGGCCTCCGGCCTGAAACCTCTTTTGGATTTTCGGCGCGTGTATGGCGACGGAATGGCCGTTGAAGCCATGGAGGGCGACGCAGTCATGATGGTTGCGCCGACAGGTATCGGGAAGACCCGCCTCATGCACAACCTGCCCTTTACCTTCCGGGAATTGAATTTCTGTATCTTTGATTTGGAATTGAGCATCAACACGCTTGCCCTTCGCTATATCGCAATGGAAAACCGCATAAGCTTCAGGGATGCCGTCCAGAGGGTGCGCAACGGCTATGATATGACCCTGCCCCAGCTGGATCATGTTTATCTTCCCAAAACACCAAAACTGACCGTGGAAAAGATGGAGGCCGAAATTCAAAGGCTGGAGAACATCACAGGCCGCCGCATCCATGTTGTCGGGATTGACTACATCGCGAAGATGAACCGGCTGGGAACCGCAACGGAATCCATCGAGGCACACGCCAGCATGTTCAAGAACTACTGCACCGAAACTGGGCGCGTGGGATTATTCACGTCGCAATGCCGCAGGGACTCCAACAACGCGAATCCCGACTACGCCATGCCGCACAAGGAGGACGCGATCCACACCAGCGCACTGGAGCAGTCCTGCCAAATCGCTTTTTGCTACTGCATGAAAAGCGGGCACAGGGACGTGTTGCAAGTTAAGTGCGACAAGTACACGCATGGAGACCTGCCGACCGAATGGGCGGAACTTCATGCAGACAACCTGCGCATCACGCCCAAGCGTACTAATCCCGGAAAAGCGCCAGAGTTTTTCTCAAACGAAGCGAACCATTAAGGAATGACACCGTGGCCACAGCGCGCAAAAAGAGAAACAGGAGGGTTTTTGGTAACAGGGCGTTGATAAGTTTTGGCCCCTCGGACTCCTTCAACGGACGGAAACACTTTGAATACTGCAAAGAAAGGCCGGAATGACCATCGACCAATTTCGAATCAGAAGCGATCAGAACCGCGGGTGATAAGGGTCGATAATAGTTACAGACAAAAAAGGAATAACATCATGAGCAAAAAAAATGAGAACCGAAGTGCCGAGGAACCGCTGAAGAATACTCAATGGGAGAAGTTCGCAAATTTAGTTGTCGATGGAGTACCCCAAGGCGACGCATACATGCAAAGCGGCTTTAAAAGCAAAGACAAAAAGTCTGCGCATTCAGGGGCGTCGCGCCTCCGTAATACCAATCCCGAAGTGAAAGACCGCATCATGTTTCTCCAGCTTCAAAAGTTAAAGGGAAACAACGGAGAAATAACCCCAGACTTTCTCATTCAGCGCTTAGAGACCATCCTGTGCAACACCTCAAGCCCTCAGGACTTCGCGAAAGCCCTTTCACAATACGACGACATGACGGGGATTCTCGATGTGTTTCGCGAGCAACGGGAGGGAAGAGATAACCGGCCCGATCCTTCCGCCATTCTGGAGTATGTCTGCGGGTTCGCCGGCCGTTCCGGTGCCGAGATCGTCAAGGAGCTAGGAGGCGCGTCGTTCATCGCGGGACGGTTGGCGGAGATTCTTGGGGTGCCCGTCACGATCGATGGAGTTGAAGCGGACAACGATTAGGCCGGCCAAAGCATTGAAGACCGTCGAACCCCTGCCGAGATAAACAAGTCATTGTCCATGAAGGCAGGAACGTCGAGAGTTCAAGTGCTGCGCCTTTGACACCAAGCCGAAAAAGGAGCAGAACAATGCCGATGAACGAGACGAGAAATATCTTCACTTGAAGATTTACGATCTGCCGAATCTATCGGCAAGAAAGCGTCTCTAAAAAACGCACATCCGAGAGGAGCCCAAAAATACAGTGCTTCGGAACCGGTTGTCGCTGACATTTGGTTTGATCTCTTTTTGTATTGGTCAACTTATGGGGCGTGTGAGTAACAAATGGAGACAGGCATGAACTGGAAACCAAACCTTATTCAGCGGGTTCTAATGATGGTGGGCGCAACTGCCTGTTTTGTTGGCGTATACTTTGCCTATCAGAAACATGAAGCATGGAATGCCTTATCCAAGGCGACCGTCTACAAGCACCCCTATGGCGTTTATGCGGTCTTAATTATCTTTGGGATATTGCTTACTCTCTTGGCATTCCATAGGTGCGGTCGTATCAAAACAATTGAAGTTAAAGTTATTCACTTTAAGCCTCGTAGAATATTTATTGCCTTGTTCATTTTAAGCGTCCTCGGATTGCTGTGGTTTTCGTACAAGACCTACGATTTGACAGACCGCAGAGACGCTCTTTGCCGTCATGTTGCAATTCTTGAAGAGGAGGTAGCTCAATTGCAGGGCAAAGCTGCGGAGGCCGAGTCTTGCAATTACGATTTGACAGACCGCGGAGACGCTCTTTGCCGTCATGTTGCAATTCTTGAAGAGGAGGTAGCTCAATTGCAGGGCAAAGCTGCGGAGGCCGAGTCTTGCAATGCGGAAGCCGACAAGTGGTACATCGCCAGTCAGATGCTGATCTACAAAATAGGAAACGCAAAAAGTGTTAATGATTTTAAAGATCTGCATTTTGCATATACGGGGTATTATGATCGTAGTGTTGATGTGCTAACCAGCCGGGGGCTAATTACTAAAGAGAACAAATGAAGTTCCATAACCGCAATAAATCACGCTGAATGTAAAAAGGGCACAGGCCCACAATCGTTTTGCGTGCATCCGTTCCGCCTTTCGTTCGCTTGGTTAACGAAAACATAGGCAATGTCATAAGAAATTTAAAGGGTTTTGTGTCCTGTAGTTGCTCAAGGTTGCACCCGTGCCCACGACGAAAAGGCGCTCCTCTCCTGTTAACTCAAAAAATTTGAAATATTTTTTCGAGACCATATAGGTATGTAGAAGGGGCCGCGCCCCCCTCCTCCCCCATCCCCTACCACTGCCTGCATTTGCATCACCGCAGAGGGTTGCGGCAGACCACGACACAGGCCATAGCAGGCGCTTCTCGTGGCCTGTTTTTGTCGTTCGTGGCTTAACTGTGGCTTAACTGTGGTTTTGCCGTGTCTTTACCGTGGCTTAACGTGGACTTACGGTGTTTATTATATAGCGGAACACGTCGGAACCGCGCAGAACACCTATTCAGGCTTATAGAAAAGAAAAACCCTGCAAACATTGGAGATATCCTTTGTTTGCAGGGTTTTAGAGTGGTGGGCCTGGAGGGACTTGAACCCCCGACCAAGAGATTATGAGTCTCCTGCTCTGACCAACTGAGCTACAGGCCCGATTTGGTTGAAAAGCGGACGGTAGAAATACATGAATCGTGCCCGCCAAGGCAAGGGGCATTTGAGCTTTTGTGCTTTTAGCGAATGAAAATAAAAAAAAACGGCCCGCCAAAGGAGCCGCTTTCCCATGGATTAGAACATAAATCCTAGTCGTCGTTGCCGGGGTTTACCGCCGCCGGAACGGCCTTCTTGAAGGCCTTGCCAGGATTCTCCAGCTTTCCGATCACATTGCCATCGCGATCGAAGAGGGTTTCAGAGCCGAGCTCGCGGATGAAGGCAATGCCCTTGTCACTAATCGAACGGCCGCAACGGGTGCCGATAATATTTCCCTCTTCATCGGTTACTACGACGAGATAGGTTTCATATGTGCCGCCGACATTAATGTTTCCGCTGGTCCGCGGAAGGGAATAGAACGGACTCTTGTACTCGAAGCTGTTGTCGTTTTCTTTCGAAAAAACGCCCGAGCCTTTCTGCACATCAATGACTGCGTAGTATCCGGTCTGAATCTGCTTTCCGATGACATACAATTCACCATGAATCGGTTTCGTATATGGCTGCCCGCCTGATTTGTGGATCTTTACGCGCACCTGTACCTGCTCCACTCTCGCCTGGC
Source organism: Pontiella sulfatireligans (assembly GCF_900890705.1). Lineage (GTDB taxonomy): Bacteria > Verrucomicrobiota > Kiritimatiellia > Kiritimatiellales > Pontiellaceae > Pontiella > Pontiella sulfatireligans. Next base: position 636,142 of record NZ_CAAHFH010000002.1, read on the forward strand.
CATCTTTGCCCGCGCCAATGTTTTTGTTTTCACGTTTCGTGGAAACGTCGATATCCACTTTCAGCGGAAATTTCGACTGGGCCTCTGCCACCACAACGCACCCGACAACAGCCAAACTTAAAACACTACTCATCACCCGTTTCATCTTCGCACCTCCATTTGTGCTATTAGTTTTCATAAGCCAAACAAACAATCTAAATACCTTATTTTCCTTCTTTCGGCAAATCAGAAACGTCCTCGATATCAGTTTTGGGCGAAAGCCATATCTGAACTTTCTCCGTGCGGACGCCCCACTGACAGGCGAACCAGTGGTTGGGGCGGTAGAGGTCGATTCGATTTTCTTTGATTGCTCCACCGGTATCTTCGACGCGGCCATAGCCGTAGCCAGGAATACGCATGACCGTCCCGTAGGGATAGACCGAGGTGTCGGCGGCAAGGGTCCCGGGGCGCGCCGTCGCTCCCGAAGAGGTTTTACCGACGTGCTTGAGCCGGAAGGAAAAAAACCCGGTTTTCTGATAGGGCAGAAAAAGAAACCAGCGGTAGTTGCAGCAGCGGCGGCAGTGGCAGTAGGAGGTGGTTTTCATCTCAACCTCCACCGGTTCAACCCCCTTGGGCGGGCGAATGTATTTGGGAATGTAGAACCGGCCCTCCGCCACCACCCACGCCAGAAAAACACCGACCGCGACATACGGCCATTTCTTGGAAGTCATGCCTTTGCGTTTTTGAGCCATTAGGTTTCGCGGGATTTAGCGAACCCTGAACTGTTTGCGCATAGACTTTAGATCACGCTGGGCCAAGCGGATCTCGACCTTCGCATCTTCGCGCGTTTCTACGTCGCCGGACACCTCGATCATCTTGGCATAGTAAGGCTCCATTTCCTCATTCGAGAGCGTTTCTCTGGCGATCAGCGCAGAGATGCCGGCCGATGCAATGCGGTAGTTGGGATTGGGATCGTTGGCGGTCTGAGCCACTAGGGTCTTGGCCTTGCCGTAGTCGCGGTGAACCAAGGCGATCAGCGCCTCATAGTTGCTTTCGCCAAACTCGGCCTTCATTTCGCGGTCGCTTTTTGCGCCGCCCAAGGCCCCCATGGTCGCACCCGTTCCAGCACCAACGGCCGCGCCTTTGGCGGCGCCACCCAGCGGATTTCCCGTAAACAACCCCCAAAGAAAGCCACCTACAGCGCCACCCACCGAACCGCTTGCAGCACCCTGCTTCGCCCCCTCGCTCTTGGCTGATTTAGATTTGCAGCCGGTGGAGGCCAGCATCGTGACAGTCAAAAGAAGGGCCATTACCCGAAATATGTATCTCATTGCATCTCTCCGGTTTCTCAATTGGAAGAAATAATAGGCATCTTTCATCTGTTGTAAAGAGCTTACGTCCGTTTCCATCCCTTGGATGCCAATGGCTTGCCGTCCCAACAAAAAGGACGGCGAACCTCTTGAAGGCCGACGGCTGAATTGCTACATTTTGTGGGTTTAGAAGAAAACCATATCCATATCTTGTGGTTTTAGAGGAATTTAGGCAAATGGCCCCAAAAAAGAAGCACGAATACACTGAAGACAAGATCAAGACGCTCTCGTCGCTCGAGCACATCCGCCTGCGTACAGGCATGTATATCGGTCGCACCGGAAGCGGCGCGCACTATGACGACGGAATCTACATCCTCGTCAAAGAGGTGATCGACAACGGAATCGACGAATTCATCATGGGCCACGGCGACCGGATCAACGTGTCCATCGAAGAAGACCTGGTGACGATCCGCGACTTTGGCCGCGGCATCCCGCTGGGCAAAGTGGTGGCCTGCGTGTCGGAAATGAACACCGGCGCAAAATACAACGACGACGTATTCCAATTCAGCGTCGGCCTTAACGGCGTCGGCACCAAGGCCGTGAATGCACTTTCGACCTATTTCCTCGTCCGCTCCCACCGCGAGGGCGAATATGTGGAGGCCGAGTTCGAGCTCGGCAAACTCGTCCGCGAGGAAAAGGGCAAGACCGACGAGCCCAACGGCACCTACGTCGCCTTTTCCCCCGATCCTGAGATCTTTAAAAAGTTCCAGTTCAATCCCGACCACCTCGCACGGCGGCTGCGCTTCTACGCCTATCTCAACGCCAGCCTTAAAATCTGGTTCAACGGCGAACTCTTCCACTGCAAGGGCGGCCTGCTCGACCTAATCCGCGACGAAAGCCAGTTCGAGAAAATTTATCCCCCGCTGCACTATGCCGACAAGACGCTGGAAATCGCCCTCACCCACACCAACCGCTTTTCCGAGGAATACTATTCCTTCGTCAACGGCCAGTACACCTCCGACGGCGGCACCCACCTCTCCGCCTTCCGCGAAGGGCTGCTGCGCGGCATCAACGACTATGCCAACAAAAAGTTTTCCGGCGACGACGTCCGCGAAGGCGTGCTTGGCGCCATAGCCATCCGCCTAAAGGAACCGATCTTCGAGAGCCAGACCAAGAACAAGCTCGGCAACACGGAACTCCGCTCCGACCTCGTGGCGAGGGTTTCGCAAATCGTCGCCGACCTGTTGCACCGCGCCCCGGACGAAGCGAAAAAGCTGATCACCAAAATCGAGGAGACGCAGAAACTCCGCAAAGAACTTAACTCGGTCAAAAAACTCGCCCGCGAACGGTCGAAGTCGGTCTCCATCCGCATTCCACAGTTGAAGGATTGCAAAAACCACTTTGACCGCACGAAGCAGAAACACCTCGAAACCCAGATCTTCATCACCGAGGGCCAGTCCGCTGCCGGCTCAATCGTGAGTTGCCGCAACGCCAACAACCAAGCCATCTACACCCTCAAGGGCAAGCCGCTGAACGTCTGCGACCTCAAACGCGATGCGCTCTACAAAAACGTGGAGATCTACAACCTGATGCGCGGCCTCAACATTGAGGAAAACCTCGACAACCTGCGCTACAACAACGTCATCCTCGCCACCGACGCCGACGTCGACGGCTTGCACATCCGCAACCTGATGATCACGTTCTTCCTGTGCTTCTTCGAATCGCTCGTGCGCGAAGGCCACCTGAAGATTCTCGAAACGCCGCTGTTTCGCGTGCGCAACAAGAAGGAAACAATCTATTGCTACTCCGAAGAGGAGCGCGAAAAAGCGCTCAACAGGATCGGCCGCGGCGCGGAGATCACCCGCTTCAAAGGGCTCGGGGAAATCTCGCCGAAGGAATTCAAGGATTTCATCAGCGACGACGACATGCGCCTTTCACAGGTCGATATTCAGGGCGACCATTCGATCTCCGAGATCCTCTCTTTCTACATGGGCAAGAACACGCCCGACCGCCGCGACTTCATTATGGACAACCTCGTCGCCGATGCTGAGATGCTTTGAGAAACAACACGGACAGAGATCCGTTCCATTGCGCATGAAAAACGTATTGGAATTGATCTGCGCCCCACTTTATGCAACGCCAAAAACAGAGGCCCAAAACCCTTCAGTCTTCATAGCTCCAGTCCTCAATTTGTAAAATCGGCTTCGGCCACTTCCAAATTTCCGCCTCCGCCCAGCACGGCGTACAGCCGCACCTGATTGGCCCGGCGGGCGAGTTGCAGGTAGGTGAGGCCTTGTTGCGCCGCATAGAGAGTGCGATGCGCATCCAACACGCCGAAATAGCCGGAAACGCCCTGGGTGAAGAGTTCATTGGATAAATCATAAATGGTTTGCGCGGAATCCACGATGGATTGTTGAGCGGCAATCTGTTGATCCACGGTGCCGCGTACGGCAAGGGCGTCGGCCACTTCCCGGAATGCCGTCTGGATGGTTTTTTCATACTGAGCCAAAGCAATTTCCCGCGTGGCCTTGCTGACCCGGTACGCCGCCCAGGTGCGGGAGTCGAAAATCGGCATGCCAATTTGCGGAGCAAAGCTCCAGGTGTCCGACCCTGAGCTGAAGAGCCCCGACAGCTCATCGCTGGCGGTTCCTATTGCGGCGGTCAGGGAAATGCGGGGGAAAAAGGCGGCTCGGGCGGCACCAATATAGGCGTAGGAACCCTTTAGCCGGTTTTCTGCGGCCAAGATATCCGGCCGGTTCAAAAGCGTCTCGGAAGAGAGCCCGGGCGAAAGCTCCTTGGGAGGAATAACACTTGCAAAATCTACTGGCAGAAGCTCATCAGGAACCAACGAACCGGCCAGAAGATTCAATGCGTTTTGATCCTGGGCCACCTGCTGGGTATATATTGCAATATTTCTGCTAGCCGTATCTACTTGGGTTTGCGACCGTCGCAAATCCAGTTCCGTGGCAACCCCTTCGTCATATTGCAGCCGGATTAAATCGTGTGATCCCAGTTGCGTCTCAAGAGTCGACTGAGCCAACTGAAGGTTTTCCCGGTCCGCCGCCAAGGTCAGGTATACTCTGGCCACCTCGGCTACCAGAGCAATTTGTGCACTGCGCCGGGCTTCTTCCGTGGCTAGATATTCCTGCAACGCCTGTTCCTTCAGGCTGCGGATGCGACCGAAGAAATCGATCTCCCAAGAGGCGACGCCCAAATTCGCATTGTATTGCTCCGTGGTTCTCGGATATCCGGATTCCGTGAGATCAGCAGAAGAGCGTTGCTTGCTTCCGCCGCCCGTCGCCGTAACCGCCGGGAACAGCTCGGCCCGCTGAATCCCGTAGAGGGCCCGTGCCCTTTCCACATTCAAAACGGCAAGCCGAAGATCGCGGTTGTTGTCCAAAGCCGTCGCGATGACCTGCTGCAACTTCGGGTCGGGGAAAAATTCCCGCCACTTGAGATCTGCGACCAAGGGAACCTCCGACGAAGATGAGCTGCCGTCGTATGCCGCCCCCGAAGGCAATTCGGAAGGAACCGGCGCCTCCGGTCGGTCGTATTCCGGGGCCAGCATGCAACCCCCCAAAAACAGTGTCATTCCAATGACTGCGGAAAAAAAGAGTTTGTTCATATCGTCGATCCTTCTGGGGATTGGTTGGTGCCGGCACCCTCGTCAAGCTCTTGCAGCCTTTTTTTCCCGAAGGTTTTTTCGATCAAGACATAGAAGAGCGGAACGAACAACACCACGAGAATGGTACCGGTGAACATTCCGCCCAGCACCACCGTACCGATGGCCACCATGGCACCCGCGCCCGCGCCCGAGCTAAACGCCATGGGAAGCACGGCAATGCCGGTGGTCAAGGAAGTCATAAGGATGGGTCGCAATCGCAACCTCACGGCTCGGAGTGCAGCCTCAACCAATCCCAACCCTTCCTTCTCCACGCCGTCCTTGGAAAACTGAACGATCAAAATGGCGTTCTTGGTCGCCAGCCCTAACGTATTCATCATTCCGATCTGGAAATAAATATCGTTCGGCAAGCCGCGCATCATCGAGGCGACAAATCCGCCAACGACCCCAAGAGGGAGGATAAGTAGAACCGAGATAGGGATGTCCCATTTCCCATAGAGAGCGGCCAGGAAAAGAAACATGATCAGGATGGAAAACGTGTACAGCATCCCCTTCTGGGATGACGACTGCCGCTCCTGATAGGAAAGGCCGGTCCAGTCATAGCCGACCCCCGCCGGCAACTTGGATGTTATTTCTTCCATGGCGTTCATGGCCTCGCCAGAACTTCTTCCCGGGGTCGGCTCGCCCCAAATGTTCATGGAGGGAAACCCGTTGAAGCGCTCCAATTTGGGAGAACCGCTCGTCCAATGGCCCGAGGAAAAAGAGCTAAAAGGAACCATCTTCCCGACCGTGTTGCGGACATAGAGTTTTTCCAGATCTTGAGGCAGCATTCGATAAGGAGCGTCCGCCTGAACGAATACCCGTTTAACGCGCCCGGCTTGAATAAAGTCGTTCACATAAGCACTGCCGAAGGCCGCCGAGACGGTGTTATGAATGGAAGAAATGGGGACCCCTTGAGCCCCGGCTTTTTCCCAGTCCACGTCAACCCGGTATTCAGGGACGTCTTCCATACCATTGGGGCGAACCTTCACCAATCTCGGATCCTGCGCCGCCATGCCGAGAAGTTGATTGCGGGCTTGTGTCAGCGCCTCGTGCCCCATACCCCCGCGATCCACCAGCTGGAAGTCAAATCCCGCCGCATTACCCAATTCGAGTACCGCGGGTGGCGGAAACGCAAACACCATGGCCTCGTTGATCTTTGAAAACTCCGCTGTGGCACGTCCGGCGATGGCTTTAACCTGCAAGTCAGGCCGTTTGCGCAATTTCCAATCTTTCAGTTTAACAAAAATCATGCCGTTGTTCTGCCCGCGACCCGAAAAAGATATGCCAGAAATCGTCATACAGGACTCCACCGCTTCCTTTTCCTGCTCGAGAAAATAGCGCTGGCACTTGTCTGCAACCGCTTGGGTCTGCTCCAAGGTCGAGCCTGAGGGCATCATAATCTGGGTCAACAGGATTCCCTGATCTTCGTCCGGCAGGTAACCAGACGGCATGCGCATGAAAATGACTCCCAGCCCAACCACAATCAAAACGTATACAGCCATGAAACGTAATTTACGGGCCAGCCCGTAGCCGACCAGATTCACGAACCCATCGCGAAAGCGATTAAACCCGCGATCAAACCACAGAAATACCGGACGCATGAATCGGACCGCACCCTCTGCCGCCTCATGCCCCTTTTCGATGGGCTTGAGGATGTTCGCGCACAGCACCGGCGTCAGAATCAGGGCCACGGTCACCGACAAGGCCATGGCCGAAACAATGGTTACAGAAAATTGGCGATAGATGATTCCGGTGGATCCGCTGAAAAACGCCATGGGGGCGAACAAGGCCGTCAACACCAGAAAGAAGCCGATCAGGGCACTGGTAACCTGCTCCATGGATTTGGCGGTGGCTTCCTTAGGTGTAAGCCCCTCCTCACTCATAAGCCGTTCAACGTTCTCTACCACCACGATGGTGTCGTCCACCAACAACCCGATGGCAATTACCATGGAAAACATGGTCAGCATGTTGATGGAATATCCAAACGCTCCCAACGCAGCACAGGTGCCAAGCAGCACCACGGGCACTGCGATGGTGGGAATCAGTGTGGATCGAATGTTTCCCATAAACAGCCACATAACCAAGAAGACCAGCGCAATCGCCTGAAACAGAGACTTGACCGCTTCACCAATGGCCACCTTGACGAACGGGGTGGTGTCATAGGGATAGACCACTTTCATTCCCGACGGGAAATAGGCGCTCATTTCCTTGAGCTTCGCCTTAATGGCGTTAGCCGTATCCAGTGCGTTGGCACCGGGCACCTGCCGAATGGCCATGGCAGCGGAGGGCTTCCCGTTATAGTGCCCTTCAATGTCGGAATACTCGGTTCCGAGTTCGGTTCGCCCTACATCCTTGATCCGTACGACAGAGCCGTCGGAATTGGTGCGCAGGGGAATGGCAGCAAATTCTTCCGGGGTTTTGAGCAGACTCTGGACAATGATTGAGGCATTCAGGCGCTGGCCCTCCACCGCCGGAAGCCCGCCGAACTGCCCGGCAGAGACCTCCACATTGTAGGCCTGCAACCCCACGGTCACATCTTCCACAGTCAGGTTGTATTCCGTGAGTTGATCGGGGTTCAACCAAACCCGCATGGCATACTGCGAACCAAAGTTTTCCACCTCACCCACTCCGGGCACACGCGATAGAACCTTTTCGAGGTTGGATTGGGCATAGTCGCGCAGGTCGTTTCCATCCATGCTGCCATCTTCAGAGACCAGCCCCACAATCAGCAAATAGTTTTTCGTAGATTTGCTCACCTTAACACCGGAACGCTGAACCACCTCCGGCAGGCTGGCCATCGCAAGTTGAAGCTTGTTCTGCACCTTTGACCACGCCAGGTCGGGATCGGTGCCCGGCTTGAAGGTCAATTCGATGCGCGAGGCTCCAGACGCATCACTCGTGCCGGAAAGATAGAGCATGTCGCCGAAGCCAGTCATCTTTTGTTCGATAATCTGGGTGACGCTGTTCTCGACCGTCTCCGCCGAGGCTCCAGAATAGAACGAATCAATGGAAATCGAGGGCGGCGCAATCGGCGGATACTGGGCAATCGGAAGGTTGTAGATGGATAATGCACCCAGCAACATAATAAAAACAGCAATCACCCAGGCAAAGACGGGACGTTCCAAGAAAAATTTTGATAGCATGTCGCGTCTCCGTTAGTTCGTTTTTGCAGGAGCGGAACTCGCGGCATCGAACGGAACCGCTTTTACCGACACTCCGGGCCGTACCCGTTGCACCCCTTCGATGATAACCCGATCACCGGAATCCAGCCCCGACGAAACAAGCCATCGGTCGCCAATGGCGCGATCCAACGAAAGCATTCGCTGAGCAACCTTTCCTTCCGCGTCTACAATCAGCATATAGGGTTCCCCTTTTTGCGTGCGAGATACACATTGTTGGGGCACAAAAACCGCCGTTTCATTGACCCCTTCTTTCAGAACCGCACGAACAAACATGCCCGGCAAAAGTGCGCCATCGGGATTCGGAACCACGATCCGCAGGATCACCGACCCGGTCGTCGGATCCACCGTGATGTCACGAAACTCCAACGATCCTTCCTCCGGGTAGGGAGTGCCGTCTTCCTGAATGATCACGACCTTATTCTGGCTCGCGCCGTCAGGGTTGAGTTGTCCATCCGCTAGGCGGCGTTTCAACCGCAACATTTCGGTGGTGGATTGGGGCACATCCACATAGATTGGATCAAGCTGTTGAACGGTAGCCAGGGACACCGGCTGGTATGCGGTTACCAGCGCGCCTTCCGTTACGCCGGATCGACCAATGCGCCCTGGAATCGGGGCCTTGATCGGGGTGTAGGACAGGTTGATCTGCGCACTCTCCATCGCCGCCATGCTAACACCTAGCTGGCCTTCCAGCTGATGCAAGGCCGCCAGCGCATCATCGTAATCCTGCTGCCCAACGGCATGGCTTTCCACCAGTTTCTTAAACCGTTCCTCCCGTGATCGCAACGCAGGGAGATTAGCCTCCGCCATAGCAACCGCAGCCTTGGCCTGATCGTACATCGCTTGGTAAGGAGCGGGGTCAATCTGGTAGAGCAAATCCCCTGCATTGACATCCGACCCCTCCGTAAACGCACGCTTCAAGATAAGTCCATTAACCTGCGGACGGATTTCCGCCACCCGATAGGCCGCCGTTCGCCCCGGCAATTCCATGGTCAACACCAAGCGTTCCGTCTCGATCGTCACCACGGAAACCTCGGGCGGTGCTGCCTGTTGCGTCCCTTGGGATCCATGCGGACCACATCCACCCATCAGAAGAGCGGCAGCGACCGCTGCGGCAAAAACCGCTACCGGTTGGTTTCTTTGCTGGTTAAGCATAATAAAATATCCTTGTTGTTGTTTTTATACAAATCACATCATTAACAATTATTACAAAAATCTTGCTACCATTTGTTGTTCCCGGCTCTCTCTCTTTTCCCGTCTAACCATCGCGCGCCTAATCCACCGGAAGCCCCAGCAGCAATTGGGTTTGTCGCACCACCAAATCCTCCATGATCTGGAGGTATCTTTCCGAATACTTAGACATCTTTAACCGTTTCAGAATGGTCGACATATAGTTGGCATGCGAAAAAATAGGCATCTTCACGATCAAATTGCGGAGAAAAGCCTCCTCTTCGCTAATCTCCGGGTCAAGCACCCGGAAAAACTTGAGCATAGCCACCGAGTCTGGCTTCAAAATCTCCCGTTCGAAAATATCGTACAGCGGTCCCTCATACTGAAGAAGTTGATAAATAACCTGCGAATGCCAATTCGGTTTATCGGTGCGAAACAGCAGGGTGATCTGCCGTTGGATCATTTCTCGAACAAGCTCCGAAAGTTGCTGGGGCGAAACATCCTCCGCCTCCAATTGAGCCATCCCCTGCCACGATGGAGATTCAACAAAGTCGGCAATCGCGGTTTTGACCACCGCCTCGAACAACCCATCCTTCCCTCCGAAATGGTAGTGGATGCTTCCGATGTTCTCTCCCGACCGCTCCGCAACAGCGCGGGTCGAAATATTGTCAAAGCCTAATTCTGCCGCCAACTCACCAGAGGCATTGATCAATTTTGTTTTAGTCCCTTCTGCTGCTGAATATTTAGTCATGCAAAACCTCTACGCATTTAATCAGTCGACCTAATTTAGTCGTATGACCTGACTTGTCAACCAATTAAATTTGGTTTTTCGCACGCTTTTTTTGTGAACTGAGCCTTATTTGACCGGATAATTACTGGTTCGGTTTGTTTTCATCTGATTAGTTTTTATTCCTGTTGAAACGTGCTGTTAAGAGGCATCACGCCCGTGCCTGCCTCGCCCAAAACGCCAATGAACAGACGCATTGAGCGGACTATGCATCTTACCGTTCATTAAATGCTCTAGCAGCCTGTCGGGGTTAAGGCGCCGCCCCAAGCCCAATCTCTCGAAACTGACGAACGTATTCGAGATATAGTCTAGGATTGGAAACAATCATCAAAAGTTTTCTGATTAAGTCCAAGCTACATGCTTCTAGAAAAAGTCAGAGCATACATGGGTAAAAACACGCCCGACCGGCACGACTTTATTATGGACAACCTCGTCGCCGACGTAGAGATGCTTTGAAGATGATTCGTAGTTCGACGCGCATCGTTCAGGAGGTACGGTTTGCGAGACGGAAGAGTCTACGGTATTCCGGTGCTTGTTTCAGCGCAGGTTTTACCAAGGTGATTTGATCAAGTATTGCTGGCAACACCTGCCATGCTTCATTCAGCTTGTATTGGTTGGGCACAAGCCGGTGGAGCAACCTCAAAAAGGCCTCAGGATACTTGCTAATTCGCGCATCGATTTCGTCTTGGAAGAGACTCAGGTCGCCGAAACAATAAATTTTGGTAGGAACCAAAAACGGCAGCGCCAAGTCAACGGCTTTCGGAAAATCCTCGCCGGTTTCCAACACAGCGTCGGCTAGCGCTGCCGATAAAGTTTCCGTCTTGCAACGTCGATCCTTGGGCCAGCCATTTTCCAGAAGCGGTTTGAGATAGTCTCTCCAAAACGGGGTCAGCCGTTGCACCACTTCGCACCGTCCTTCATCACCGAGGTTGCGCAAAAGTTGACTCGCTTCGGGGAAGGAAATGATGTCGTACATGTCGATATAGAATTGTGCGAACAACTTGGGTGCATTTTCATACCAATCCCATTGCGTGCAGAAAGAGGCTGCCTCTAAAAAGGGATTTTTCAAATAGATGTAAAGTTGCTTATGCATATTTTCCAACAGATCCATCTCGAGGAATCCGCTCCAAGCAGCATTGGCCGTGTCACCAGAAAAGCGAGGTATAAGACATTGCAGTGTCCAGTCAGCATTTACCGCAAACAACCCTGTCAACTTCGTAGCTAAGGCGCAGGTCACTTGTTGTTCGGTTTCACCACCCAACAATAGCGATTGCTCAAATCGTACTAAATCTATCATCGGACTGATCTCGAGTGCTGTTTGCACCATCAAAAAAATCGGTTTCCTCGAAAGATCAAGATAACTGCTTGAAGCAAGAGGATCACAGCTGGCTGTTCCTGAAATTTCATGCGAAGACATGGATTGACTAATCAATAGATCGAAATATTGAACCCACCACTCCAATGCTTCCGTGTAGTTCTCTTGGGCATGCCGGGGAAGGTGGCGATTAAACCACTGAGACAAATAACGGGAGATCGCCGCTTGGCTTTGATTTGGCAGACCAAGAAAATATCTTGCAATGGTTCGTCGATCCTCTGCTGAATGCTCTGCCCGGTCGTGTAAAGCCAGTCTGCCCCAAAACTCAGCGTAGTTGCCTTCTGGATCCTTGGCTTTGAGGAATTCCATTGCCTGGATTGGATTGCGCTCTACGAGCACCTCAAAGCCACTGGCAGTCTGCCCACCTAATCTGGGCACCGTTTTAATACCCAGATCTTTACTCATCATTTCTATGAATAGTTTTGTATCTTGTTGCTCAATTAACCGGATTGCTTCGAGCGGGTCTTGCTCGATGTGCATTTGCGTGGCACTCGAAACAGAAATTCCCTCTTCTACAATGCTGCGCCATATCCGCTGAGCGCGATTCCATGCTTCATAGTGATCGTCTTCTGTAACGGTCTCGGCAGGGGGGTGCAGTCTGCATATCCTTTCTTCAAGGAGCGTTTTTTGAGCATCGTCGAAATCATTCCAACGCGCCTTCAATGTCTGCATCCACTGGCCGGTCACATTTGGATTTTTCACAGCGGAATTGAAGAGTGACATTAGCCCGTCGAAGGCTTCTGCGGAAGAAAACAGATCGACGCGACTGTAGGCATAAACCCGAAATTTATCGAAAAAAAAGGGTTCGTTTCGCGGCCAAACGAACACCTCGGCCTTGGCCTGTTCCGGTGCTTTTCCGCAGAGTTGATCGAAAACCTGACAGGTTTTGCCCCAAGCGACTTCCCTTACGGGATGGTGCCTTTTCTCTCGGCCATTCGGCCAATCAGGCAAACGCCAACTTCTGGAACGATCTGGGAATTGAGCCAGCAAAATAGCCGCTTGTTCGAGTGCATTCCGCAACATGCGAAACACCGTGTGCAAACGTTCCGCAGTCATTTGATTGGCTCTGAGTTTAGCAATGTAGTTTTTATGGAATGGTAGAACCACGCAGAAATCGACTGCACTGCCGGGGGTATTCCAGTGCTCAGGATACAAGGATTTGGCGAAAATATCTTCGGAACGCTTTGCCTCGATGTGTGGGGTTAGGCAGACCTGCATCTGACCAAAGAAGTAGGGGTTGCAATCGGGATCTTGGATTTCCCGGCAAACCGAATCCCACTCGGCCATCCGATTTTCCCGATCAGCGGTGAACGCTTGCATCAGTGATCGCCAGCAATCACAAGCGGCATCTTCTTTGAATGATTGCGATTGGCGTTCAACTCTCCTCTCAAGGGCACTTTGAAGCGCTTCGGGTAGAACTTTTTGTCCGGCCGCCCACCAGGCGGTGATCGGCAAGTCAAGATGCGCACAAAACCAAGGGGCGAGTGCGTTGAATCGGCTATCGCGCTCTTGCCACGTCGATTCGGATTCCTCTTCTAAATATCGTTCGCCGGAAAGTCCGAACTTGGCCAAGTAGTCGAATCGGGAATCTCCCATCAAATTGGGGCTCCTTCGCCTAATGGCAGGATCGAAGACGCAGATCCATTCGGCAGGAGGAACGGGAGTCTCCTCGTTAAAATGGCGGCGTCCTTCCGGGGTTTCAAGCCAGAACAGCACCTGCTCGCGCTCGAAGGCGCGCAGTTCACTCGGCTTGTGCGCAACCAGATCGACCATCTTCTGATGCCATTGTTCAGGATGGCATTTTTGCTCCTGCCACACTCCGAGGGTCTCCCATAGATCGTCATATTTGGCAACGGGAATAGCGGTAACGCCCTTGTTGTCCCAATTCCGCCCGACTTCTTTCCCCCCTCTTTCTTCGAAAGCGTAGAGCGGATAGTCTTCTCCGGCGGCATGCAATGCCTGTAACAGGAACTTGACGGTGGAGTCGGCAGCCGAATACCCAATGAAGACAATACTTTTCCCGCTTTCGAGCAATTCTTTAAGGAAAAGGGTCGCCCAACCTTCGGAGAGGTAGGCTCGCCCGAAGTCGGACGAACTGAAGATGTATCGACCGGCATCGGTGTTCTGCAAACGACCGTGCAGATAGGCGATGCCGGTAAAGGGGTTCCGGCGGTGAACTCGTGGGAGGCGAGGAGCCACATGGATATCGGTTACAATTCCTTGCCTTTCAAATAAAATGTCGATGTTGGTAGTGATCAGTTGAGGATGCTCGCCAGAAGCATTACGAGAAAGCTCCAGCAAGGTGGTATGCGGATCGAGACAGTCCGGCTTCGGATCGGTGGTTTTTTGAATAATCCGAACCATCTCGCATTCGACCTGTTCCGTACCGAATTCATCCTGTAGTTCCTGATAAAGGTCGGCATAGGGCACCGGCATATCGGCAGGGAAGCGATCCGCGTCGTGATAAAAAGAGGTCCATTCCCGAATACGGGCGCCGGGCGCGGGATCAAGCGCGGCGATCAATTTTTCGGTCAGCGTCTTGAACCCATCCACGCCTACCTTTTGAGAAACCCCGGCCCCGCAGAAGAAGACTACATCACCTGCCGAACAGGCATGGATTAGCTCATTGGGTATGGTTGGACCGTATTCAATAAACTGCATTGTTTAGCTCCCGGCAACCAGGACAAAGTCACCTCTGGAAACGATCATCAAAAGGTTTGTGATTAAGTTCATATTGCAAGGCAAGCTGCATACTTTAAGCAAAAGTCAGGATACGGTGGATTAATGACGGGATTGACAAGCGCTAAGCCGCGTGGTGGACGTGTGTCTTGATGGTTTTCAACTCGTTTTCCTCGGCCAGCCGGGCGTGGTACAGGTCGCAACGGGTTTGCAGATTGATCCAAAAGCCTTCGGTGGTGCCGAAAAACTTGGCCAGCCGCAGCGCCGTGCGGGGGGTGATTCCCCTTTTTCCGTTTACGATTTCGTTGATCCGCTGATAGGGCACATGCACCGCCAAGGCGAGATCCCGCTGGGAAATCGACATGGGCACGAGGAATTCCTCCAGCAGCATTTCGCCGGGATGGGCCGGTTTTCTATATTTGGGTATTCTAACCATAGCGTCCTCCTGTTCCGTATCAGTGGTAATCCACGATTTCCACCTGATCTGGCCCTTCATGAGTCCAAACAAAGCAAATGCGGTATTGATCGTTTATCCGTATGCTGTATTGCCCTTCCCGGCTTCCCCGCAATACTTCCAACCGGTTGCCGGGCGGTATGCGCAAATCGTCCAGTGCGCATGCGGAATCAAGTTGTTCTAGTTTTCGTGCGGCTATCTTCCAGAGTTTTACCGGACACGCTTTTCTAGCCGTCTTGCTGCTTTTCCCGTCAAAGATATCTTCCGCAACCTGGGTTTTAAACGACCGGATCATGAAAACACGGTAGCACGGGTATCATGCTACAACAAGCCGTTTAATTCGACAGCGCTAGAAATGAGTTGAGCAGACAGCGAAGGTCGGATAGCTTATAGGGCTTTTGATTCTCGGACTATTATTTGCACCATGGAAGAACGCAAACAATAGGCACAGGGATGGTGTAAAATCGGATTTCCACGCTGCGGAAAAGCCGGCACCGCAACCGACATAGAGACATTTAGAACATGACCAATAAGAAAAAAGACGAAGAACTGCACCTGTTTGAGGATGAAGCAACTGACGCCCCCAAAGCGGCGGAGGCCGATTCGGCTGTTGAAGAAGAGGCTTGCGGCGGCGACGAGCTCCCGCCAGTAGAGGAAGGCCCCCGCAAGTTCGACCCGCTCCATACGGAACATGGCCCGCTAAACCACATGATCCGCTCCAACTTTCTGGAGTATGCCACCTACGTCATCTGCGACCGCGCCATTCCCGCGCTCGAGGACGGCCTCAAACCGGTGCAGCGACGCATTATGCATGCGCTGAAAGAGAAGGACGACGGGCGCTTCGTCAAGGTCGCCAACATTGTCGGCCACACGATGCAGTACCACCCGCACGGCGACGCATCGATCGCCGATGCGCTGGTGACGCTGGCGAACAAGCGCTACCTCATCGAAGGCCAGGGAAACTACGGCAACCTCTTCACTGGCGACCGCGCGGCCGCCTCCCGTTACATCGAGTGCCGCCTCACCGAACTGGCCCGCAAGGAGCTCTTCAACAAAGAGCTGACGGAATGGATCTCCAGCTACGACGGGCGCAACAAAGAGCCGGTCAGCCTGCCCTGCAAGCTGCCGCTGATGCTGATGCTCGGCGCAGACGGCATCGCCGTCGGCCTTTCAACCTGCATTCTGCCCCACAACTTCATCGAGTTGCTTGAAGCGCAGATTGAAATTTTGCGCGAAAAGAAACGCACCCCCGTTGAGCTCAACCTCCTGCCGGACTTCCAGACCGGCGGACTGATGGATGTCTCCGACTACAACAAGGGCAACGGCAAGGTGAAGCTGCGCGCGAAGATCGAAATGCGCAAAAACAACCGGCTGGTCATCACCGAAGTGCCGCACGGCACCAATACCGAATCGCTGACCTCCTCCATCGAAGACGCCGTGAAAAAGAAAAAGGTGGCCGTGCGCGCCATCGACGACTTTACCGCCGAAAAGGTGGAGATTGAACTGACGCTCTCCCCCGGCGCTTCGCAGGAGCAAGTCATCCAAGCGCTGTATGCCTTCACCAAATGCGAGACCTCCGTTTCGAGCCGGCTGATCTGCCTGCGTGAAAGCCGGCCGGTTGAAATGACGATCGACGAAGTGCTTCGCGAAAACACTGCGCAGCTGCTCCGCATCCTGGAAGGCGAGCTCGAGCTTCGAAAAGCCAAGCTGCTCGACGATTTCCACAGCAAGACCCTCGTACAAATCTTCGTCGAAAACCGCATCTACAAAAAGATCGAGCAGTGCAAAACCTACGAAGCGGTCTACAAGGCCATCTACAAAGGGCTTGAACCGTTCAAAGGGCAGCTCCGCCGGGCCATCGTTGATGAAGACATCGAAATGCTGCTGGGTGTTCGCATCAAGCGCATCTCACTGTTCGACATCGAGAAAAACCGCAAGGACATCGAAGACATTCTCGCCGAGCTGGCCGAGGTGGAGAAAAACCTCAAGGCACTCAACGGCTATGCCATCCGCTACATCAAGCGGCTCATTAAAGAGTACAAGAGCCAGTATCCGCGCCGCACCGAATCCGCCTGCTTCAAGGAAATCGAAGTGCGCGAACTAACCGCCACCGAGCTGCAGATCAAGCGCGACGAAAACGGCTACATCGGCACCAACGTCAAAGGCGAGACCCTCCTCGAATGCTCCTCGCTCGACAAGCTGCTCGTGATTTGGTCGGACGGCAAATACAAGGTCATGCCGCCGCCGGAAAAACTGTTTGTCGACGACGGCCTGGAGCGGTGCGAAATCTTCGACCGCGACAAGCCGTTCACCGCCGTCTACACCGACTCGCGCATCACCTACATGAAGCGCTTCAAGATGGGCGGCGCGATCATGAATCGCGAATATTTCCTGACGCTCGGCGAAAAATCGAAGCTGCAGCTGCTCATCGACGGCACGCCGGAAGGCATCTACGTCAAATACCGGCCGGCCAAAGGGCAGCGCATCCATCAACAGCGCTTCACCCCGTCCGACATCGCCATCAAAGGCGTCAAGAGCCGCGGCAACCGCATGACGACCAAAAGCATTAAATACATCGGTGATGAGCCCGGCCGCTGGTGGGACCATGACGACGAAGGCGCCATGCCCGACGGCGTGCTGCTGTAGAGCACATAACAAATGAGTTGTCGTAGAGCCGAAACTCAGCTGCGAAGCAGCGTGGCTCCGGCTTTCGTGCCGTGATTGCCGGATCTACGGGCTTCCTCCTTCGGGCTACGGCAGACAAGACGCCCTAAGTTCCGGCATTACCTTCTACGGCACCTCATTCGTGAAATGCTCTAGCCAACATGAGAGGCTAAATGGAAGTCTATCCCAAGGACATGCAGACACACGATGCGGCATAAACTCTCCCGTTGCCCTCCCTCGTGCCGGGCGCGTCTTCGGCATCGGATGCATAAACACCGAACTGCCACCAACCAAAGAGATTCACATGCACGGCAGGGCGGCCATTCTTGCCTTGTTCGTCACGACCATCAGCCATGCTCAAGATACCGTTGCCCCTCTCTCACGGCGACGAGGAGATCCGAGACTATCTTGAAGAACTGCTTGAAACTGCCGACGAAGATTTTGCATGGTGGATAAAAGCAACCTTGCAGCATATGGAACCCTGAACCATGAAACACATCATAGCCTACTTCTTCATTGCCCTAGCCGGCGCGACTACCGCCCATGCGCGCAGCTGGACGAACACCCAAGGCCAGAATGTCGAAGCGGAAGTGGTAATGGTCAACCCCGACAACACCGTGGTGCTTAAGACGGCCCGGGGCAAGGTGGTTACGGTTCCGTTCAGCACCTTTGTGGCCGAGGACGTCCAGCATCTGGAATATCTGCTTTCGCGCAAAGGGCGCGGCAAGCTGCATGCCGTTCCGTGGAACGAACTGAACGAGCTCTTCGGCCTCGAAATCTGGCAGGACGATCTGCTGTGGGACGACCCCACCGCAGCAACCGCCGAGCGCATGAAGCTGAAGAAGGAATCGAAAACCGACTTCATGGAAAACCACCGCGCCTATCCGCTCGGCAAGGAAAAAGTGCTCAGCGAACCCGTCTACACCACCGTCCTCTACGGCGGGGAAAACCATGTTGAAAGCCTGTCGTTCGTTTTCCTCAACCAAGGCGATATGCCCGTGCCCAGCGGCTATGTCAGCCCCGGCACAATCAAAGCGATGGCCGAGCAAATCGAAGCCGCCGGCATGCGCGTGCACGACGCCTTGGTTCCCGCCCTCGGACAGCCCAAGCGCGACACGCTCGGCAAAGGCGACCTGCGCGAAAAGGTATACCGCTGGGACTGGAACGGCCACGCGATCATGCTTTCCATGCAGGACGGCAAATACGCCGCCATGCGCATCATGCCCGCCGACCGCGCCGACCGGGCGGGACGCGTCGCAAAGATCACCGAAAGCGATCTTAAAAAACGCATGGCCTCCTGCGTCGAGCGGCGCGAAAACGGCGACGTCGTCATCCGCAACATTCCCATGATCAACCAAGGGCCCAAAGGCTATTGCGTTCCCGCCACGTGGGAGCGCTGCCTGCGCTACATGGACATTCCGGCCGACATGTACCTGCTTGCCCTCGCCGCCAACACCGGCGTCGGGGGCGGAACCTCTGCAAATGCCATAAACGAGGCCACCGGAAGCCTCATCTCTGCCAACGGGCGCGAACTCGACGCCATCGGAAGTTCGCTGGACCCCGAAACAATAGCCGAATACATCGACGACGGCCTGCCGATCATGTGGTACCTCATCAGCACGCCGGACTTCCAATGGACGGCCAACCAAAACACCGCCCAACGCAACGGGCGGAAATTGAAGAAAAAAGTCAAAGCAGGTCAATCCGAAGACGACAGTTCTGGCGGCCATATCTGCCTGATCATCGGCTACAATCTGCAAAGCGGGGAGATTGCCATCTCCGACTCCTGGGGCCCGCGCTTCGCCGAACGCTGGGTGCCCGTCAAAGCCGCCCGAAACGCTTCCCAGGGATTCATGTACGTCATCAAGTGGTAGCCAAAACGTTCAGCATTGAACGCGGGGCAGCATCTGCTATGCTCCCCGCAGATAAATCGTGATGAACGGCCTCGGCTACTGGAAATACGGATGACATTCAACCGACCACTTTCAAGACGCGTATTTGCCGCCGGAATCAGCTGTGCGGGCCTTGCATTGGGCAAGGAACCGACGCGATGCGAGGTCTGCGGCGGGCGCTTTCGAAAACAGTATTGGACGTATGAAGGTCGCAAATGCTGCTCGCAGGCGTGCGTCGACCGCCTCCGCCCCAAGTGCTCCGTCTGCGGTGCCGTCATTCGCGGCCAATATGTTGGAGCTAAGGAAAACATCTATTGCAGCGAAGCCTGCTTCAAAACCACGCTGCCCAAGTGCGAACTCTGCAGGGGGCCGATTGAGCAAGGGTTTACCTTGGGGCGGCACCAGTATTGCAAATCGTGCGTGGACAAATGCCCGACGTGCTTCTCGTGCGGCCTGCCGGCCGCCTATCCGACCCGGCTGAAGGACGGCCGGGAAATCTGCGCCAACTGCATGCGCTGGTCGGTCACGCAGCAGGAAGCCGCTGAGCGGCACTACGAGACCGCAAGGCGGCAGCTCGAAGCGTGGACCTCGCTCCCGCTCGAATCCGTGCCCCGGCTGGCGCTGGTGGACCGCGCCGAAATGCGGCGGCTTTCCGGATCGCTTCGGAAAACCGACGAGCCGGTTTCCATTCGCGGGCTGTACAGCCGGCAGGTCACGGTGACAAAGCACAAATTGTTCGGGCTCTGGAAGGAATCATCCACGGATGAAAAGGAAACGATCTATATTGTCGACCACCTTCAAGACGAGGTGTTCCGGACGGCGGCGATGCATGAGTTGATGCATGACCTGATCCACGAACATTTCCCGCGTTTGGAGGATGCACCGCTGTGGGTGCACGAGGGGATTTGCCAGCAAGCAGCCGCAGAATACTGCAGCCGGCGCGGCTATGGCGACATTCTTTACGGCATTGAAAACTGCGACGACCCCGACTATGGCAACGGCTACCGCTACATCAACCGCATAGCGAGGTTTCAAGGCTGGAATGCGCTGCGCCGCTGGATGGAAACAGTGGACGTGGCCGCGCTGCCGCAAACCGCGCCGTAGCCACGGAACAATCAAGCGTCGCCGGCGACCTTGTGCAAAATCTGAAGCGCGATCAGGCGCGCAACAATCACCGCCAAAAAGATCTGCCCGGTGACGGCTTCCATAATGGCATAGGCGCGCGCTGGAACCGTCTGCGGCGTAATGTCGCCATAGCCCAAAGTGGCGAGCGTGGTGAAACTGAAATAAGTGGCCCACGTTTCGGGCCCTTCGATCGGCACGTTGAAACTGGCTGGATTGATGTGGTGAAAGAGCGTAAAACCCACCGCCCAGGTGAAGCCCATGAGGAAATAGGCCGAAAGCGCGCCGCACACCTTGTCAACCGTAACGGGAGAGCGGTCCAAGACATGACGCATGATGCTGATGAAAATCAGAAGCAGGTAAACCAGTTTGAACGACAGCATAAAGGTCTCGAACCCGCCACCTTCGATGTGTTTAACAATAGCGGTGCTCTCAATTAATACGATCAGCGCCGTGAACAGCACCATGACGGAAAAATAAATTCGGGATACGCTTATCGCCCTCAGACAACTGATGACCACCGCAATGTTGATCACATCAGAGGTGGTTCTGGCTATCCAGCCTTGGGGCAGCACGGGGAGCACTAGAAACAGCGCGGCAAAGACCAGCAGCATAATGCTGAAGCGCCCCTTCAGAAACCCTTGAATAAGAATCGAAGTTTCGGTCTTCATTCACCGGACTCGGGTTTCCAGCCTCCCCCTAGCGCCTTGTAGACGCCGACCAAATAGGCGCTGACCAAGCCCTTGCTGGTAGCGAGTGCGTCCTGTTGAATCAACTGCGCCTGTTCCATGTTGAGCACGTTTTGGAAGTCGGTCAGTCCGGACTTGTAGAGTTCGGCAACCAAGTCGACTGACTTCTGCGCCGATGCAGCGGCGGAGGTAAGCGACTTGATCCGGTCCAGCTCATTGGCGTAGGCGGACATGGTGTCTTCGACCTCCTCAAGCGCAAGGAGAACGGTCTGCTCGTAGGCGTGCAGCGCAGCCTTGGTGGCGGCTTCTTCGGCATTGATCTGGCTGCGGATGCGTTTGCCGTTGAAAATGTTCAAGCGCACCTGCGGACCAAAGGCATAGGCGGTGTTGCCGCTGGAAAAGACATTGCCGGAGGTATAGCTTTCAAGCGTCAAGGAGCCCGGCAGGGTCAGCGTGGGATAAAGCTCGGCCTTGGTTGCGCCGATGCGTGCGTTCTGCGCCGCCAGTTCGCGTTCGGAACGGCGTATGTCCGGACGCTGGCGCAAGAGCTCGGCGGGAAGCCCCACCATAAATTCTCCAGAAGCACGAGGAACGGGCTTCACCTCTTCCAGTGTCTGCATCAACGCATAGGGCATTTCGCCAACCAGTACACTCAGACGGTTAATCGCTTCAATCAGCTGCTGCTTGAGCGTCGGGATGCTTGACTCGGTACGAGCGGTGTTAAGCTCGGCCTGGGCCACATCCAGCGCGGGCACGAGGCCGGCATCGAAACGGTCGCGGGTGTACTTCAAGGTTCCCCGCTGCAATTTAAGGTTGTTTTCGGCAAGCGCAATGCGCTCCTGCAAGGTGCGGACGTTGATGTATTTCGCAGCGATGTCGGCATAGAGCACCACCATAATATCGCGGTAGTTTTCGACAGTCGCTTGAAGCGATGCATCGGCAGATTCGACGGAGCGGCGAACCCGGCCCCAGAGGTCGAGCTCCCACGCCATGGTCAGACCGGCCTGATAGAGTTCGTCCGTCCGGTTGCTGCCTGAAGCGGTTTGGTCTTTCGTAGTCCGGAAAGCGGTCGCGCCGCCGACGCCGGCGATCTCGGGGAAATACTGGCTGGCACTCACACCGCGCAACGCGGCGGCCTCTTCAATACGGGCGGCGGCGGTTTTAAGATCCAGGTTATTGGTTGATGCGCGGGAGATCAGGCCGTTGAGCGTGTCGTCGCCAAGCACGGTCCACCATGTCTGCAGGTCGGGATCGCCGGATTTAAATTCATTTTGGACGGCTTCGTTCCATGCATCCGGAACGGGAGTTTCGGGCTGTTCATAGTCGGGCCCCACCGAGATGCATCCACTCAACGAAACAGAAACCACAACAACGCACATAAACGGAACAAAAACATTCTTCATGGAAACTCCCTAATGCACTCAACTTAAGCTTTAATGTAATTGGATAGTAGAAATGGCAGACAGGCAAGTCAAAGCCTAAACCACAGAGTTATCCACGTCTGGACGAATCTTGGGCGGGAGTTATTTGAGTTCAACCAATACTTGCGATCCAGCCTCAGCAATTCTAATTATGGATTGAAGCGACAGCAACAGGCGGGTCGGCCGCATTTTTTTTCATTTAGGGGCTGCTTGGCCGGCTTTTTTCTGCGTTTATTGCTCCCGTATGGAAGGCTTTGACCAGATTATCGACGAACTCCGCCGCACGTTGGCCCTGCTCCCCGACAAGCGGACGGGAAGCAACACGCAGTATTCGATGCCGCAACCGCAAGCCGACCATCTGGGTCAAAGGCGATCCGCGCGTTGGCGAAGCCAGTCAGGTTCTGGCTAAACTTCAGCCCAGAATTATCGAGGAGGTTAAGCTTCCCCCGGGATACTCTCTGGAATGAGGCGGTGAATATGGCTCTCCGTTAATTTTTATGGAGAACGTAGGTTTTCGACCGGATAACAGGATCATCGGGATGACTCTACTATGAAGGCCGCTCTATCCTGTCGACCTTCCAATTCCCCCTTCAATCCCTCCTGGCGATACGGGCAAGTCATTGTAAGGAAACACATTAAAAGCCATTCTCCTGCTGATATACAGGATTTGATCCGGTTCATCCTGTTATCCCGTCAAAAAGATTTCTCCGATTTCTCCACCACAAAATTCCACGAAGAACCGTGAATATGAAGATTCCGCAAAGGCTCAGGCCGGATTGGCGAGCAAGCTTCCCGTCATTGGAATTTTGATTCTCTTGATTGTCATCTCGCTCTTCAACTCGCTGCGCAAGCCCTTGGTCATTTTCCTGATGGTTCCGCTGGCGGTGATCGGGGTGACCGTCGGCCTGCTCTCCATGAACCAGCCCTTCGGCTTCATGGCCCTGCTCGGCTTCATGAGTCTGGTAGGCATGCTCATCAAGAATGCGATCGTACTGGTGGACGAGATCGGCCTGCAGGCCTCAGAAGGAAAAGATCCCTACCATGCGGTTGTTGACTCCGGCCTGTCGCGTTGCCGACCGGTTTCCATGGCGGCCACAACCACCGTCCTTGGCATGATTCCACTCGTGCCCGACGCGTTTTTCGTATCGATGGCCGTAACCATTATGTTCGGTCTAACCTTTGCGACCGCACTGACCTTGGTCGTGATGCCGGTGTTGTACACCGTCATCTTTAACATCAAGTCGCCGAAATAAAGGTCCAATAACAACCGGCAATCGTGGCACCGGATTCCGATCCGGTGCCTTTTTTTGCTTCTAGCAGAAACGCCGGATCGGACGCGAAGCGAGGCTTGAGGAACGAAAGCAATGAAATGGCAATCCGGCGCCACGGCTACTACAGCAGTCGAACAAGCAACGCGCCGGCAAAGGTTAGCAGGACGTTGGCAAAGGTGTAGGTCCCTGCATATCCAAGCGCTGGAACTTCGCTCTTAGCCGCACTGGTTACCACGTTCAAGGAAGGCGTGCTGGTCATTGCACCCGTAATCGAACCCAGCAGAATGGCCGGATTCATCTTCAGCACCTTGCTGCCGAAAAAATAGCCGATGCTCACCGGAACCAATGTAATGACGATTCCCGCCAGCAGCAGCTGCGGACCGGCGTTCATGAAACCTTCAACAATGCCGGAGCCGGCCTTCAGGCCCACCCCCGCCATGAACAGCACCAGGCCGAACTCCATCAGAATGTTGCGCGCCGCTTTGGGAACGCCGCCGAAGGCGGGATACATGGAGCGGAAGTAGCCAAACAGAATGCCGACCAGCAAAAGGCCGCCCGCGCTGCCCAGCCCGATGGAAACCGACCCGAGTTTAAGCATCACCAGCCCCAGCATGATGCCGCCCAGAATTCCAACGGAAAACACGAACAGATCTGTTTCGGTTTCCTCTGATTCTATCCGCCCCATCCGCTCGGCCAGCTTGTCCAGATGCCCGGCTTCGCCGGTAACGCTGACCCGGTCGCCCTTATTGACCACTACATGGTCTTCGATCGAAAGGTTAATGTTCGCCCGCGTGAGGGCCCGGACAAAACATCCGTAGTTCTGGGCAATCCCCAGTTCCTTGAGAGACTTGCCGGAAAACTCGCTCTTGATGACGACGATCTCCTTGGTGGTGATGTCATAGCTCAACAGTTCCGGATCGAGGACTTCCTCGCCAATATCCGCCTCGCGGTCTTCATGCACCTTCAAACTAGTCACCAACGACAACACATCCGCTTCTTCAAATACCACATCGTTGGCCGCCTCGATGATTTTTCCATTGCGCCGTATCCGCAGCGGCACGAGGTTTTCGCCAGCGGCCCGAAGCTCCGCAACGCTTCTTCCGCAAAACTTCGCGGGAATCTTATAGGCGCGAATCAGCGGAAGATGTTTGGCCTCGCCGGACAGTTCCGTCTTTCTGGTAAAACCCTGCTCTTCCGCCAGTTTCCGGGCTTCGGCCGGAAGATCCAGCTTAAGCAGAACGGGAATGTAGCGAATAAAAGCAATCAGCCCCACCGTACCGAAAATATAGGTGATGGCGTAGCCGACGCTGAGATTCTGCAGCGCTTTCTCGGTCGCAAGGCCGTCCGGAAGCGACGCCATGGATCCGATCGCATCCTGAGCGCCGACCAGCGTGGGCGTACTCGTCAGCGCGCCGGCCAGAATCCCCGCATTCATGCCGAACTCAAGATCCAGTACGAGGCCGAGCAGCACCACAATGCCCACCCCGGATACCGCAACCACGATCGACAGAATAAAATATTTCAGACCGTCCGTCCTGAACACGCTGAAAAAAGTCGGCCCCGCCTGCAGCCCCACCGCAAAGATAAAGATGGTGAACCCGAAGGTGCCCAGCGTGGGGCTTGCAACAAAACCGAGATGCCCGAACAACAGGCCGACGAGCAGCACGCCCGTCGTCGAACCCAGCTCAATCTTTCCAATCTTTACCCGGCCGAGGAGCAGCCCCAGACTCACAACCGTAAAAATCATGAGTGCCATATTTTCGTTGAACAGCTTGTGCAGGTCAATTTCCATGGATCTATCTCCCGTTCATTCACTGCTTGAAGTCTTCAGCTTTAATACCGTCCTGCAAGCCGCCTTCGCAACCACAAAGAGCACCACCGCCAAAAGCATGCCGTAGATGTCGGTTCGCAGGTCGCTGATTCCGGCGGCGCGGTCGAGCGTTAGGTTCTGCAGCGCTTCGGTGATGGAAGCAAAAATAAAGATATCGAACGCGACCTTAAAATAATAGCTCCGGTGCTGCCGCTCGAGCGCGGCCGACCAATAGACCAAAAAGCAGAGCGAGGCAAACAGCAGGAAGTGACCGGAGCGGTGGGCGTCGCCAACGAGCTCGTTAAACTGATCCATGTGCTTTAAGTCAGGCGACGGCTTGGCCGGCTTGGCCGCCGGCAGAATCGTCGGCGACGGCGGTTTTTTTTCAACCGCTTGAGCCACCTGTTCCTTGGCGAATTCGGACGACGCCTCGATCCACTTGCCCGGCATCATGGCGCCGGCGAGAATGGCCAGCGCGTTGAGCAGAATCAAAACATGCAGCTTCCGGCAATGCAACCGGCAGCGGATAAAGTAGAGCGCGCCCATCCAGAGCCAAAGCCCGGCAAACAACGCCCGCCACCAAGCAAATGAATCCCGCAGCCTGACCGGCTGCGCCTCGATGGAATCGAACCAGGCCGTGCCGGACTTGCCGCTCTGTTGGATGACAAAATCGGTATGCGCCGCCTCGGGCAGCATTTCGAAAACGTCTTCGTGCGCTTCCCAACCCTTGGTGTCTTTTTCAGCCACTACGCCGTGGGTGCCGGGAATCCATTTATTGTTTTCGTCGTACTGCAGCACCATCACGCGAGCGCAGTTCCATCCATATTTTCCCTCAACGACGTCCTCGACCTTGATGCGCGCACGAGCGCGAATGAGCTCACAGCTGTTGGCACCCGGCATGCGGAAATAGACGCTGGCCCGTTTTCCAGAAGCTGGAACATTGAGCGTAAAAAGCCCATTGGTTTCGGTGCAGTCTCCAACCAGACGGTCGGCGTCGGCCAAGGACGGGCTTGCCAGCAAGACGGAACCGGCTGGTTCGTAGCGGTCATAGAAGCCCCAGAACAGCAATGTGACAGCCAGCAGGATCATCGCCGGCAGTCGCGTTTTGAGTTTTTTCATCCAGTCGTTCATGCGACGGGAAAGATAGCACCCGGCACACGAATGCCGAATCTTTTCTCGTTCTAAGCCACCCGGTTGCGGGCACACCATCGCCAGCATACCCGCACCACGGAAAACAGGACCATCGCCGCCAGCATGCCATAGGCATTGCAGAGCAAATCAACCACATCGACCGTGCGGTCCGGCGTGAGGTATTGGAGCGCTTCGGTCACACCTCCAAACAGGAGCATGTCAAACGCCACGGCCAGGTAGTGAAAAGGATGCAGCCGTTCAAGCGCAACGGAAAGTAGCACCAGAAAACTGAGCGAGCCGAAAAGCAGGAAGTGCCCGACCGATCGGTTCACGGTGCCTACAACATGGTCGACCAGATCAATATCCAACCCCGCCGTGACCAGATGCTTTTGCAACTCTGGCGCTTCTGAACCATGGGCGCATGAAAACTGATCCATGATGCTATGAATCCTTCCGGGGGCTTGCTGCAACCAGGTGTTGGGCATGAGGACTCCCACCAAAATCACTAGAGCGTTGAGCAGAATCAAATGCCCAAGCCGGCGCGTGTGCAGACGGCATCGGCGGAAATAGACCACACCCATAATCCCCCATGCCGCGGCAAAAGCCATCTTCCACGGGCCGGCGGCGCGCGCTTTAACCGGATAGGCCGCGATGGAATCGAACTGCGCCGTACCGGATTCGCCAGACTGCAGCAGCACCACCTCGGCGCTGACCGTGGAGGGAAGGATGAGATAGTCGTTGAGGAACTCAGTCCAGCCGAAGGAACCGGCGCCATACATTCTGCTTTCGGTTCCAGCCACCCACTTCCCCTCAATGTCACGTTGGACGAGCACCAGCCGCGCGCAACTGGAATGATACCTTCCCCGCACCACGTTTTCCGCACGGATCCGACCGCTTAGCCGGATTGTTTCGCAGCCTGCGATGCCGGATAGAACGAAACGCACAACCGGTTTAATGCCGGATGCCGGCCTCCGTAGCGTAAACACCGAATTGACCTCGGAGCAGTCGCCCTCGGCAACGGCCGCATCGGCCAGCGCAGGCGAGTCAAGCAGGACGGGACCATCGGGTTTGCAGGGATCGTAGGAACCCCAGAAAAGAAATGTAGCCGCCAGCAGTACCATCACCGGCAGCCGCATTTTAAGTTTTTGCATCCAGTCGTTCATTCGAGGGGTAAGATAGCACCCGCCGCACAAATGCCGAATCTTTTCTGGATCAAGCCAGTTGATGGCCGCCAAGAGGCTCAGAAAGCACGAAGACCAAAACAAAAGGGTCTTTGTGCCTTTTTGCGGCCACCCATTATAGCGTTAGTTACTTCCGTTTTAACTTCCTACCATTCTGCGTTCCTTAGCGAACCATCCTTTGCGTACGTGATTTGAGGACAGGATGATTAAATGACAGGATAATTTTTTGTGCCTGCTGGAATGAATCATGTTGCCATTTAATCGTCCTGCCCTTAATCGTCCTGCAACAAACCGTCCGCACCGGAAATCATCCTGTCATTTAATCATCCTGTCCAATTCTTCTGCTGCGCAGCCGCATTAGTCTTCGTGGACTTTCACCTTGTCCTTGAAGACGCGGTGGATGAACCAAGTATAGCCCAGCACCAGCGGCATGCCGATGAGCGCGATGACCAGCATCGAGATCAGCGTCAGCTGCGAGGACGAGGAATTAAAGACGGTCAGGCTCCATTCCGGATCGTTGGAGCATGGCACCATGTTCGGGAACAGCGCGCCGGCCACGGCGAGCATCACAAAGGCAATGGTGAAGCACGATGATAGGAAGGCGGCCTTGCTTTGCGCTTTTTTGTTGAACATGAACACCAGCACATTGGAAACCAGCGCCAGAATGATCAGCGCCACAGGAACAGCCTTGATGCCGTAGATGCAGTTTTTGAGGCCTAAGATAACCGCGATCATGAACAGCGCAAGAAAGACATACCACGCCTTGGCCGCCCACTTGCGCGCATCGTTTGCAATCTCGGCGTCGAGCTTCATCGAAAGATAGAGCGCGCCGTGCAGCGCAAACATTGCGAGGCCAACCAAACCGCAAAGCAGCGCAAACGGATTGAGCAGCGCGACGAAGCCGGCGGTGTAGTCGCCGATGGCGTTGAGCTCCAAGCCTTGCAGCACGTTGCCGATCGCCACGCCATAGAGGATGGAGGGCAGCACGCTGCCAATGGCAAAGGCAAAGTCCCATGCCTTGACCCAGCCGGGATGATCGACCTTGTTGCGGAACTCAATCGCCGTTGCGCGGAAGATGAGGCCAAGCAACACCAGCATCATCGCCAGATAAAGGCCGCTGAAAACCGTGGCGTAGACCGGCGGAAAGGCGGCAAACAGCGCGCCGCCGCCCGTGAGCAGCCAAACTTCGTTGCCGTCCCAGAATGGTTCAATGGAGTGGATGAACGCGGTGCGTTCGTTCTTCTTCTTGGCGAAGAAGTGCCAGAAGCCGACGCCGAGGTCGAAGCCGTCGAGAATCGCGTAGCCGATGAGCAAAACGCCGATGAGCAGGAACCAGATGATTTGCAGCGCTTCCATGTTACTTCACCTCCGCTTCAAGGGATTCAATCGAGTCAGGACCTTTTTTAAACTGCCGTTTAAGCAAATAAATCCAGATGCCGAACAGCAGCGCATAGATACAGGAGAACATAATGATCGAAGCGAGAATCTGTCCGGCCGGAACAGAAAGCGAAACGGCTTTTTCGGTGCGGAGCAGATTGTAGACGACCCACGGCTGTCGTCCGACTTCGGCGGCCATCCAGCCCACCTCGTTCGCCAAAAACGGAATCGGCACGGTGATCGCCGCCGCCCAGAGATAGATGCGGTGGTCGAGCAGTTTCTTGGAGAGCCAGAACACGACACCCAGAAACGCAACAAGGGCCATCCACAAGCCCATGTAGAACATGAGGTGGAACGACCAGAACGACATCGCCACCGGCGGGCGGTCTTCCGGAGCGAAATCCTTCAGCCCCTGAATTTCCGTATCGAATTTACCGCCGACCATCAGGCTCACCATGCCCGGAACCTGGATGGCGAAATGATTCTTTTCGCCCTCTTGGTCCGGCAGGCCGAAGAGCATGAGCGGCGCATGGGTCTGCGTTTCCCAAATGCCCTCGAAGGCGGCCAGCTTGGCCGGCTGCGTTTCGGCCACCTGGTGGCCGTGGTGATGGCCGACAATCATGGTGAGCATGATTACGCCGAAGCAGGGCACGATGGCCGTGCGCATCGACATCCGGAAAAACTCCGTGCTGCGGCCCTTGAGCAGCTGCCAGGCCGATGTGCCGAGAACAAAGAAGACGCCAACGGTCAACGCGCCGGTAATGACGTGGGAATAGCGCGGCAGCGTGGAGGGATTGAACACAGCTTCCCAAAAGTTGGTCAGCTGCGCCTTGGACACCTCGACGCCGTTGACCATCTCGGTAACGATTTCAAAGCCGGCCGGGGTTTGCTGCCAGGAGTTGGCCACCACGATCCAGAAGGCGGACATCGTCGCCCCCACAGCCACCATCAGGCTGGAAAACCAATACATTTTCTGCGAAACCTTTTTCCGGCCGTAGAGCAGAATGCCGAGGAAGCTCGACTCCAGGAAAAAAGCGAATATGCCCTCGGCGGCCAATGGCGCGCCGAAAATATCGCCGACGAAGCGCGAGTAGCCCGCCCAGTTGGTGCCGAACTGAAACTCCATCGTGATGCCGGTTGCAACGCCGATCACAAAGGTGATCGCAAAGACCTTCGTCCAAAACTGCGCCAGCTGCCGGAAGACGGTGTTGCCGTTTTCCTGGTAGCGCGTGTTGTACATGAAGATCATCCAGCCGAGACCGATCGTCAGAGGCGGGAAGATGTAGTGGAACATGATAGTCAGCGCAAACTGAATTCGCGCAAGCAAGACGGCATCCATGGTTTCTACTCCGTTTGTCGTGAACTTTTAAAACATGCACACTAGTGTCATGAATTGAACAAAAAGGGATACCGCGGTTAAAATGGTAATTCAATACCAATTTATCGATTTATAGCGAAGAGCCGCGCCAATGGAGCTTTTTAGCGAGGACGGAAAAATAGCTGTGGCCGGCCAGCTGCAAGAACTTGACCTCGTGCGGACTTTTGCGGATCTTGATCCGCCCGCCCTGCTTCACCTTGTATTCGTCCTGTCCATCAATCGAAAGGATCAGCGATTTGGCGGCGTTGGCGACTTCGATCTCGATCAGGCTGGAGTTGGGGATCACCAAGGGGCGCGAGCTGAGCGTGTGCGGGCAAATGACGTTGATGCCGAAACCGCCGACGCCCGGATGCAGGATCGGGCCACCGGCAGAGAGCGAATGGCCGGTGCTGCCAGTGGGGGTCGAAACCATCATGCCGTCGCACATAAACGAACCCACCAACTCGCCGTCGATGGAAAGCTTCAGCGTAACGATCCGCGAAGACGCGCCCCACCCCAGCACAATGTCGTTGAGTGCGCGCTCTTCGCCAACGGGATCGCCGTTCTGGAAAATGCGGCACTCGGCCACCTCGCGCGTAGAAACCTTATAGTTTTTTGTCGCGATGGCCTCCAAGGCCTGGCGCATTTCCGTGTCGCCCACGCTGGTAAGAAAACCAAGGCTGCCGAGATTGATGCCCATGATCGGCACATCGAAGCCGTGGAGGGCGCGGGCGGTGTAGAGCACAGTGCCGTCGCCGCCCATGGCCAGTGTCATATCGACCTTCCTGCCGAAATCTTCAACGGGAATATGCTCCGCGCCCAGCGTTTTGGCCATGCCGGCATCCTCGGCATAGAGCTTGAAGCCATGGCCTTCCGCCAGACTGCGCAGCTCGCCCAGCACATTGCCCGCACGCGGCCGCTTGGTGTTTACAATGACTCCAATGTTTTTCATGGCAAACAGTATAGGTCTCCCCGCCCCGCTTTCCAAGGGCTGGAAAATATATTTTTATGTAAGGTTTCCTAGCCTTGTCCGAACCAAGACAAAGGAGACAGGGTATGCGCGAAGATCGAAGGATTTTATTGACTGGAGCCACCGGGTACGTGGGCGGGAAACTGCTCAGGAAGCTTGAACAGACGGGGCAAAAAATTAACTGCCTGGCTCGAGATCCCTCCAAAATTCAATCGAAGGCGTCGAAAACGTTCGTTTTCCAAGGCGATGTGCTCGAGCGTTCCTCCATGTGGGCGGCATTCCAGGGCGTGGATACCGCCTACTACCTCGTCCATTCGCTGGGGGATAAGAATGACTTTGAAGCCCATGAAATGGAGGCGGCGGCAAACTTTGCATCCATGGCCCGCGGGGCCGGCGTGCGGCGGATCATCTATCTCGGGGGGCTCGGCAATGAAAGCGATGGGTTGTCGCCCCATTTGCGAAGCCGCCAGGATGTCGGGCGTGTACTGCGCAATTCAGGCGTTCCCACCCTCGAACTGCGTGCCTCGATCGTCCTTGGAGCCGGCAGCCTTTCGTTTGAAATGATCCGGGCCCTGACCGAACACCTGCCCTTCATGGTCACGCCCAAGTGGGTTTCCGTGCAGGCCCAGCCCATCGGCATACGCGACCTGCTCGACTATCTTGTTCGTGCCTTAGAGGTGGAGCTTCCTGCAAGCCGGGTGGTCGAGATTGGTGGAGCCGACCAGGTTTCCTACCGCGATCTGATGGTCGAATATGCCCGGCAGCGCGGCCTCCGGCGAATGATGATTCCCATCCCCCTATTGACTCCGTGGTTGAGCAGTCACTGGCTTGGCCTCGTTACGCCGCTCTATGCCGCGGTTGGCCGCAAACTCATTGCCAGCATCCGCAATTCGACCGTGGTGGAGCATCCCGAAAGCGCGGATTTCTTCAACATAACCCCATGCGGCATGACAGAAGCCATTTCGCAGGCGCTGGCCGAGGAAGCCCTGGAATTCAAGGAACCGTCATGGCTCGACTCAATCGCTGCACGCATGCAGGGAACCGGACACCGCGTCTTCCACGATAAGAACCGGCTGATCGACTACCGCTGCTCCACTGCATCTACATCCCCATTAACCCTTTTTCACGTGGTTTCCTCCATCGGCGGAGACAACGGCATGTTTTCATGCAATGGGCTGTGGAGGGTTCGTGAATGGGCCGACCGCTGCCTCGGCGGCCGGAATCTGCGCCGCCGGCGCGGCAGCGAACTCCCGTTGACGGTCGGCGAAAAACTCGATTTTTTCCAGGTCGAGATCGTCGAGCAGGATCGTCGCATTCGCCTGAAAACCCAAATGAAGCTGCCAGGTGAAGCGTGGCTTGAATTCAAAGTAGAGCACTCGCCGGAAGGAAATATGTTCCACCATGCGGTCATCTACGAACCCAAGGGCTTCATGGGCTTGGTCTATTGGCACCTTACCTACCCCATCCACGCTCTGGTTTTTCACGGCATGCACAAGGCCATCCTGCGCGAAGGCATCCGCCAGGAGTACGACGCCGCCGCCGCTATGATCACCGCCTGAAAATGAACCGCCTATTTAGTCACCCCTATAGAAAAGGATCCCCGAATGTATACAATTTATAAAGAAACGCTGGTCGACACATCCCTCGAAAAGGCGTGGGATTTCATCCGCAACCCCGCCAACCTCAACAAGATCACTCCGGACGACATGGCGTTTGAGATCGTTTCCGATATGCCGGAAAACATGTACGAAGGCATGCTGGTGCAGTACCGGGTGAAGATTCCCGGCATGGGAACCCAAGCCTGGCTCAGCGAACTCAAACACATTATGCCGGGGCGCTCGTTTGTGGACGAACAAAAGATTGGCCCCTACAAACTGTGGTACCACTACCACGGCATTGAAGCAGTGGACGGCGGCGTCAAGTTCATCGACCGCGTCACCTACGAAGTGCCCTTCTGGATTTTCGGAAAAATCGCCCATGCGCTTTTCATCAGTAAAACGCTCGAACGCATCTTCGCCTACCGGGAAGAGCGGTTCCAATCGTTGCTGGCAGATTGAGTCGCCTCTCGCTCTTTTGTGCGGGATAGAGTTGTCATTCGACATTTCGCACTTAAAATAATGGCATGAATGATAAAGAGTTACCCAACCCCGAGGAATGGTTGTCGGAGCACGGCGACTATCTGTTCCAGTTCGCCTTCGTGCGGCTGCACAACCGCGCCGCAGCGGAGGACGCCGTGCAGGAAACCTTCCTGGCCGGCATCAAGGCGCTCGACCGCTACGACGGCAAGACCCCGATTCGCTACTGGCTGCGCGGCATCCTGCGCCACAAGGTGGTGGACTACATCCGCAAAGCGTCCCGCGAGATTGCCGTGGACGACACCGAAAGCGGCGAGATTCTCGACAGCTTTAAGTTCAAGGCATTCGGGATAGCCGAGCAGCATCCGCCCGACTGGAAGTTCAACCCCGGCCACGCCTATGAGCAGAAGGAATTCTGGGAGGTGTTCTACAGCTGCATGTCCAAACTGCCGAAAGCCACCGGGCTGGCCTTCACCCTTCGCGAGCTGGAGGGAATCTCCACGAAAGATATTTGTAAGGAACTCAACATGAAGCCGAACAATGTGTGGGTCGTGCTTCATCGGGCCCGAACACAGTTAAAATCGTGCCTGGAAGAAAACTGGACGAGAAACTGACGGAGAATTTGAAATGATCGCATGCAGACAAGTTGCTAAAGCCCTGGCGAACCACCGCTATTACGAACTGCCGTGGTACCGGCGGATCCCCATGTTCATCCATATCCGCCTCTGCGTCATGTGCGGGAAGTACCACCAGCAAATCGTCGATGTCCAGCGGGGCGTACACGACTATCTCGAACACGAAGACGCCGGCGACATCGAAACGCATGTACATCTGTCCGACGAAGCCAAAGCGCGCATTGCCGAGGCCATGGAACAGAAATAATGAATTCCGCTTCAACCAGCTCAACAGGCAAAGGTTCATCCTTCAGCACTCCCCTGCTGTTCATGCATGTCTGCTGCGCTGGCGTTTTTTTCACCAAAGGCGGCTGGCCGGCCTTCGGCATTTTCATAGCCATGTACCTGCTGCATGTGTTTGCGCTGACTGCGGGCTACCACCGCTACTTTTCGCACAAGTCCTTCAAGACCAGCCGCGCCTTTCAGTTTGTGCTGGCCCTGCTCGGCACCACCGCCGCCCAGCGCGATCCGCTCTGGTGGGCCAGCCACCACCGCATGCACCACCAGAATGCCGACACTGAAGAAGACATCCATTCGCCCAAACGGCACGGCTTTTGGTGGGCGCACATGGGCTGGGTCATGAACCGCCGGCTTTCAGAAACGCGCTTCGACAAGGTCCGCGACTTTGCCAAGTTCCCCGAGTTGCTCTGGCTCAACCGCCACCCGTTCGTCCCGGTTGTCATCGCGGCCAGCCTGCTGGCGGCCTCCGGCGCACTGCTCAACGCTCTTCGCCCCGATTGGGGCGTCACCGGCCCGCAATTTCTCTTCTATGGCTTCTTTCTGAGCACCGTGGCCGTCTACCACGTCACCTTTTGCATCAACTCGGTGGCCCACCTTTACGGCAAGCGACGCTTCGAGGTCGATGACGACAGTCGCAACAACTGGCTGCTCGGCCTGCTGGCCATGGGCGAGGGCTGGCACAACAACCACCACCGCTATGCCGTATGTGCGCGCCAGGGTTTCCGTTGGTGGGAAATCGACCTGAGCTACCTCTTGCTGCGCGTGCTCCAGTGGCTGCACATCGTCTGGGACATCCGCGAGCCGCCGCGAGCCGTATTGAACGAAGGACGGGCGTCATGATCATACTGCTGCATGGCTTCATTGGCGCCTTCATCCTATTTACCCTCCTTTGGATCATACAGGTGATTCGAAAGGATGCCGGCGTGGTGGACATCGGCTGGACGGCCGGCGTCGGGCTGATGGCCATCTATGCCGCCTTCGTCGGCGAAGGCTGGTTGCCGCGCCGGGTTCTGCTCGGAGCGATGGGCGGGATCTGGGCGCTGCGGCTCGTGCTTTACATCCTCAAGGACCGCATCCTGTGCGAAAAGGAAGATTCGCGCTACCAGCGCCTGCGCGCCCGTTGGGGAAGCAAAGCCAACGCGTGGTTCTTCATTTTCTTCACGTCGCAGTCGTTGCTCGTCGTGCTCTTCGCCCTGCCCTTTCTTCCGGGCGCCAGCAAGACTGGCGGCCTTTCGGTGTTCGACCTGCTGGCCGCCGCGGTATGGATGGTTTCGATGGCCGGCGAATGGCTGGCCGATCTCCAGCTCGCGCAGTTCCGCAACAACCCTGCAAACAAAGGCAAGGTGTGCCAGAACGGCCTATGGAACTGGTCGCGCCACCCCAACTATTTCTTCGAATGGCTGCACTGGTTCGCCTATGTGCTGCTCGCCGTCGGCGCATCCAGCTTCTGGCTTGCGTTGATCGGGCCGGCGGCGATGTATCTCTTCTTGATGAAACTGACCGGCATCCCGCACGTCGAGCGCGAGTCTCTGGCCAAGCGCGGCGACGCCTACCGGGAATACCAGCAAACCACCTCCATCCTCGTCCCTTGGCCAAAAAAACGAAACGTTTTGTAAGCAATCGCGGCCGCGACCGAACAATAGGCATAGGAGAATGAATTATGATTGATCTCATGGAACTTGCCGAAAAAAGAAAAATGCCCGACATCGCCATCCGCGCCGGAATACGGAAGCTGCTGCGCGACCGCCTAAAGCTTGAAAAAGCGAAAAACCACTCCGGCCAGCTCGAAGCGCTGTACGGCTTTATCGACATGATGAAATCGGGGCCCGTTGCCGTCGCCACAGACACCGCCAACGAACAGCACTACGAAGTCCCCTCCGAGCTGTTCCAAACCTTTATGGGGCCGCACCTCAAATACAGCAGCGGCTACTGGCCGTCGGACGCAACCACGCTCGAAGCATCCGAAGCCGCGATGCTTGAGCTCACCTGCAAACGCGCCGGGCTGGAGGATGGCATGGACATCCTTGAACTTGGCTGCGGCTGGGGCTCGCTCTCGCTCTGGATGGCGCAGCAGTATCCCAACTCAAAGATCACCGCCGTCTCGAACTCAAACTCCCAGCGCAAATTCATCCATGCGCGCGGATTCAAAAACCTCAACGTAATCACCGCCGATATGAACGAATTTGCCACCGACCGGAAGTTCGATCGAGTGGTGTCCGTCGAAATGTTCGAGCACATGCGCAACTGGCCAGAGCTGCTGCGCCGCATCTCAGGATGGCTGAAAGACGACGGACGGCTCTTCATCCATATTTTCGTGCACCGCGAGCTCGCCTACCTCTTCAACGAGATCGGCCAGAACAACTGGATGGCCGAAAACTTTTTCAAGGAAGGCATGATGCCGGCGGAGGAACTGCTTCCGATGTGCAACGGCCATCTCGAGGTGGAACGCCACTGGCACGTAAACGGGAGGCACTATGCCAAGACCCTCCGCGCCTGGCTCAACCGCATCGATCAGAATGAAAAAGCCGCCATCGCCATACTGGAGCCGCAACACGGAAAAGAAGAGGCGCGGCTCCAGTTCGGGCGATGGCGCATTTTCTTTATGGCCTGCGAAGAATTGTTTGGATGCCGGGAGGGAGAGGAATGGTACGTCGCACACTATCTCTTAAAACAGCGCTGATCGCTTTTGCATTCATGATCGGCATGACCGGCTGCACATCAAAGTCTAAAATTATGACGCCCGATCCTTCAGAACATAAGACCGCGCTCAAACGCGCCGAAGGAATTCCATCAATGGAACCCGGTGGCGAAACCGAACAGGCGGCGCTCAAACGGTTCAACGAATTCTATGCCGAATACAGCGTGGCCGCCATCAAAGCCGGCGTTCGCGAGGTGTATGCAGAAGACGCCTGGTTCGGCGACCCCTTTCATGTGGTGGAAGGCATCGACGACATCGAGCATTATTTTTTGGTTATGGCCGAGCCGGTGGAAGAGTGCACCTTTACCGTCGACTCCATGCAGCGCAGCGGCAGCGACTATTTTTCGCGCTGGACGATGGTGCTCAAATCCAAAGCCGTCAAAGGCGAACCGATCCGCGCCATCGGGATGTCGCATGTGCGGTATAATGCCGAAGGAAAAATTGTTTTCCAGCAAGACTACTGGGATACCTCCGTGATGCTCGACCGCATTCCCGTGGTAGGGTTCTGGACGCGGCTGGTGAAAGGGCGTATTGAAAAAGGACTCGAAAAATGAAACTGAAAGCAACTATGGCAATAACCACCCTCGCCCTTTTATCGGGCTGCGTGGCGGAACAGAAAAAGGAGGTTCCAATGACTGGAATTTATAACATTGAAGCGCAGACCATCGGCGGAAAAACCATCAAACTCGAAGCGTATAAAGACAAGGTGCTGCTGATCGTCAACACAGCGAGCAAGTGCGGCTTTACCAGCCAGTATGACGGCCTGCAAAAACTCTACGAGGCCTACGAAGGCAAAGGCTTCGTGGTGCTGGGTTTTCCCTCGAACGACTTCCTGAAGCAGGAGCCCGGCTCCAACGAAGAGATTGCGTCGTTCTGCAAACTCAATTATGGCGTAACCTTTCCCTTGTTTCAAAAGGTCGTGGTTAAAGGCAAAGACCAGCATCCGCTCTACCGCTATCTGACCTCGGAGGAAGCCAACCCCGGCTTCGGCGGGAAGATCAGCTGGAACTTCAACAAGTTCCTCATCAACCGCGAGGGAAAAGTGGTCGGCCGCTTCGGCAGCCGCACCAAGCCGAACGACAAAAAACTGGTTGAAGCCATCAAGACTGAGCTCGCAAAATGAAAACGCTCTTAGCCCTATTCCTTCTCGTCGCCCTCAGCGGGTGCCGCTCCACGGCAAACCTTAAAGTGGTGGACAACTTCGAGGTCGACCGCTATCTCGGACGATGGTACGAAGTGGCTCGCTACCCGCATGGGTTTGAGAAAGACCTTAGTTCGGTGACCGCTGATTATTCGTTCAACGACAACGGCACCATCAAAGTGCTCAACCGGGGGTTCCACGAAAAAAAGGACGAATGGAAATCGGTCGAAGGCGTGGCCAAATTCAAAGGCGAAAAAAACATCGGCTGGCTGAAGGTCAGTTTTTTCAAACCCTTCTATGCCTCGTATAAAATCCTTTATCTGAGCAGCGATTACCGGGAAGCCATTATTGGAGGACCAACCCGCGGCTATCTCTGGATTCTCTCGCGCGAGCCGGTCCTTCCGCAGGCCAAGCTGGATGATCTGGTTTCCAAGGCCCAGAACCTCGGCTACAACACAGAGAAGCTGCTGATCATTGATCAGTCCAAAAACAAGAAATGACTGAACAACCATTAAAGATTGCTGTAGTCGGTTCTGGCGTTGCCGGGCTTACGGCGGCCCATATGCTGCAACGCAAACACCAGGTAACGCTGTTTGAAAAGAACGGCCGCCTCGGAGGCCACACCAACACAGTTATTATTCCCGACGGGCCCGATGCCGGCACAGCAGTCGACACCGGGTTCATCGTAATGAACCACCGCAACTATCCCCTGCTCACAAAACTCTTCGAGCAGCTCGATGTGGAACTGCGCGACAGCAACATGTCGTTCGGCTACCACGATCTCCCGTCCGGTCTGCAATATTGCGGCAACGGGTTGGACGGCCTTTTTGCACAGCGCACCAATCTGGTCCGCCCCTCGTTCCTCCGCATGGTTAAAGAGGTGATGCGCTTCTTCAAAACCGCCCAGCAAGATTTGGCCGAACACAACCTTGCCGATGAAACGCTCGGCGAGTATCTGGACCGCCATCAGTTTGGCCGTGAGTTTATCGAGCATCATCTTATCCCGATGGGAGCGGCCATCTGGTCGACGCCCTGCGAAGAGATGATGCTCTTTCCCGCGCAAAGCTTCATTCAGTTTTTCCAGAACCACGGACTGCTCTCGGTGAACGACCGGCCCCAATGGCGCACCGTGGCTGGCGGAAGCTCAACCTACATTAAAAAAATGAAACGGCACTGGAACAACGTCGAAATCTGCACCGAAGCGCGGCTTGCCGGAATACGGCGGGACTCAACCCAGGTGCATCTCGACTTCGCCGGCGGCAGCTTCCGCAGCTTTGACCGCGTCATTATCGCCACCCATGCAGATCAGGCAAGGCGGCTCCTCCTCGACTCTTCCGACGAGGAAACCAAAGCGCTCAGCTGCTGGAGCTATTCCAAAAGCCGGACCATCCTGCACACCGACGAATCCGTTATGCCGCCGTTGCGCAAGGTTTGGAGCTCGTGGAATTTCCAGCGATTGGAAGGCGCGCGCACCAGCCTGACCTACCACATGAACCGGTTGCAGGGGCTGGAAACCGAGAAGCAATATTTTGTGTCGCTCAACCTGCCCATGGAGCCTAAAGGCATAATCCGCGAATTCAACTACGAGCATCCAATGTTCACCCGCGAAGCCCTCGTCCAACGTATGCATTTGAAACAGCTGAACGGGAAGCGGAACACCTGGTTTGCCGGAAGCTATTTCGGCAACGGCTTCCACGAAGACGCCGTTCGCTCCGGCGTCGAAGTCGCGAAAGATTTTGGAATCGAACTGTGAACAGCCGGATCTACAGCGGAAAAGTCATGCATGCGCGGCAAAGCCCAGTGGAGCACAATTGGGTGTTTCCGTTTTACTTTTATGCCATTGATCTCGACGAACTCGAACAGCTTAACCGGACCGTGCGCGGTTTCGGCTACAATCATTGGAGCCCCGTCTCGATCCGCGACGAAGACTACCTGCGCGGCAGCGGAAGCTTCCGGGAGCGGCTCGGCGAGTTTATCGACACCTCCGAGATCGACCGCATTGTGCTGGTAACTGTGGCACGCTTTATGGCGAAGGTCTTCAAGCCGGTCAGCTTTTACTACGGCCTGCGCAAAGACGGCTCCCCCGCCTGCATCGTGGCCGAGGTCAACAACACCTTCGGCGAGCGCCACCTCTACGTTATGGACGGCGGCGAGTCTTTCCCGCTCGAATGCCGGCACGCCAAACAGTTCCACGTTTCGCCGTTCAACGACATGGACGGGCACTATGAATTCACCTTTTCCAAACCGGGCGACGACATGAGCATCGACATTAAACTGATCCGCAACGGCGAAACGGTCATGGATGCCGCTATGTGGGGCAAGGGTGCAGCGTTGACGACTTCCAACCTTTGGAAAACCGTTCTGCGCCATCCCTTCACCGCAAGCCTAACCAAGCCCCGTATTTTCTTGCAAGCCACCGTACTGTTTTATAAAAAAAGACTGCCGGTTTTCAAGAAACCCCAACCCTCCAACTCTATGACGTTCAAGGGATAAACATGAAACCAACATGGATTGAACAGCAGTGCTTGAACTTGATCGACAAAAAGCTGCAAAACATCACCTACGGCCACCTGTTGATTAAACTGCCGAACGGGGCCGAAAGACACTACGGCGACTCCTCGGAGCCGTTGAGAATCAAAGTCAACCGGCACCGCTTTTTCACGAGGCTGGCCACGGCCGGAAACATGGGTTTAGGCGAAGCATGGATGGATAAGGACTGGGATTCCGACAACCTGACCGGCGTGCTGCAGCTCTTCATTGCCAATATGGCGGAGTTGAAAACCAATGGACTTACCGCCGGGCTTGCCAAACGGGTGCAGCACTTTCTGCAGCATGCCCTCAACCGCAACACCCTCGCCGGAAGCAAAAAAAACATCCATGGGCACTACGACCTCGGGAACGATTTCTACCAACTCTTCCTCGACCCCGAAACCATGATGTATTCCTCCGCGGTTTTTGACTCGCCGGAGGAGTCGCTTCCCCTCGCCCAACTCCGGAAAATCCAGCGCCTCATCGGGCTTGCCGACATCAAGCCGGAGCACCATGTGCTCGAAATCGGCTGCGGCTGGGGCGGCTTCGCCATCGAGACCGCTAAACAGACGGGGTGCCGCATCACCGGAATCACGATCTCCGAAGAACAGTTCAAGTTCGCCCGGCAGCGCGTGGCCGAGGAAGGGCTCGAAGAACAAATCACCATTCAGCTCATCGACTACCGCAACATACAAGGCTCGTTCGACCGGATCGTATCGATCGAGATGCTTGAAGCGGTCGGCCACGCCTACTACGGCACCTTTTTTGCCGCGTGCGACCGGTTGCTCAAGCCCGGCGGACGCGTTGCACTGCAGGTCATCGCCATCCCCGACCAACGCTACGACGCCTATCGGCGCAACCCCGACTGGATCCAAAAATATATTTTCCCCGGCGGCATGCTGCCCTCGCTCACCGAACTCTCGAAGGCCATGGCCAG
The DNA here is from genome assembly GCF_900890705.1 of Pontiella sulfatireligans. Lineage (GTDB taxonomy): Bacteria > Verrucomicrobiota > Kiritimatiellia > Kiritimatiellales > Pontiellaceae > Pontiella > Pontiella sulfatireligans. The sequence continues at coordinate 677,918 of NZ_CAAHFH010000002.1, forward strand.
CCACTCCGCCTTTACCATCGAAAGCCTCGACAACATCGGCAGCCACTATGCGGAAACGCTGCGCCGCTGGCGAAAGGCTTTCGAAAGCCGCCGCGAGCAGCTTGTGAGCATGGGCTACGACGGCCTTTTCCAGCGGAAATGGATCTACTACCTATGCTACTGCGAAGCCGGATTTCAAACGCGCTTCACCAACAACCTGCATCTGGTTCTGACCCGCCCGGCGGAACCGATCGAATAACACCCCGAAGCGGCTACTGCGGCAGCAATTGGCGCAGCTCGAAGCCGACCATGCAAACATCGTCGGAAAAGCGGCCTTCCGAGGAAAAAGCGAGCGCATCGCTTTCCAACCCGTCGAAAATATCCTCAAGCGGCTCGCCGGTAAAGCTGTGGGCGGAATCCAGCAGGCGCTTTTTGCCAAAGCGGTCTCCCGTTGCATTGCAGACGGAAAACAGCCCATCGGTAAACAGCAGCACCGCGTCGCCGGGATCGATTTCGCAGTCGATGGAGGCGTAGGCGGCATCGGCCTGCACGGCCAGAGCGGGCCCGCGCAGGGCAAGATCTTCGAACAGCCATTGGGCGGCGCCTTTTTTGCAGAACCGGATGGGCAGCGGGTGCCCGGCACTGGCAAGACGGATCTTGCCCGTGGTTGCGTCGAGCACGAGATAGCAGGCGCTGGCGCTGAGCTGAGAGCCCTCTTGATTCAGCAAGGGAAAGAGCCGCTCGTTCATTTTTTGCAGATAAGCGCCGGGATCGAGCCCGAGCGCCGCAATCTCCTGCATGATGCCCCGCACCAGCGCGGTGCCCAGCGCCGCGCGCACGCCCAGCCCGCTCACATCGCAGAGAAAGATGCCCGCCTCAGTGCCGGACAGGCGCATAATCGCGCAATAGTCGCCGCTGACCTGCTGGTTCAGGTTGTAGCGGTGCAGGAAGTCGACGCATCGCTCGTCCGGCGCGGCGGCGGCCGGAAACGCCGGATAGGTGGCGCGGAAAAAACTTTTCTGCAGCTCGCCCGCCATGCGAACCTCCTCCTCCATCTCCTCTTTGATGGCGCGCATTTGGTCGGCATAGCGGCGCGCCCGATCCTCGGCGGCCTTTTTTTGGGTGATATCGCGCGAAATGCCGAACGTGCCGATGACCTCGCCGGCTTCGTTGCGCATCGGCATTTTTGTGGTGGAAACCCAAGTGACTTGGCCGTCGGGCCAAGTCTCCTTCTCCTCTATCCCGAACAATGGAGTCCCCGTTTTGATGATATGCTGCTCATCAGCATAGGCCTGTTCCGCATGTTCTTTGGCGAAAATGTCGAAATCTGTTTTGCCAATGTTCGAATCCAGAGATTCCCACCCATGCTTTTCAGCGCAAGCCTCGTTGACCATAATGAAGCGCGATTCTATATCTTTGAAATAGATCGCATCCGAAGTGTTGTCCATCAGGTTCTCGAGCAGGAACCCATAGTCTGAATTGTCGTTATCCATAGCCATCCCTTATTTCCCGTCCATTCCGGGCGGGCCGGAAGCCCGCGCCCCTCCCGCTACGCCATCGGGCGCTTGTAGCGCAGGCCCACTAGGCAAATATCGTCGTTGAGCGCGGCAAACCGTGCGGTTTCATCGGCCAAGGTGGGGAAAACATCTTCCAGCCGCTCGCCGGCCAGGCGCTGCGCGGCGGCCAGCAGCCGCGCTTCGCCGAACTCCTCGCCCGCATCGTTCTCGGCTTCATACAGCCCGTCCGTATACAGCACCACCGCATCGCCGGGCAGCAGCGTCTTCTCCGCCGTTTCGAAAACAGCCCCTTCAGCGATGGCCAGCGCCGGACCGCGCAACGTGTCGTCGCCAAACAGCCAGTCGGCCGTTTTTTCCGCGGCTTGGAAATGCAGCGGCACGGGGTGCCCGGCATTGGCGAGACGCAATTGTCCGGTGGCTGCGTCAAAAACCATATAGCAGGCGGTGGCATAAAGGAACGTATCCTCCTGGCGCAGAATCGGAAGCAGCAGTTCGTTCATCCGCCCCAGAAAACCACCGGGGTCCTTTTCCTGCGAGGAAACCTCTTCAACCATTGCGCAGATCAGCGCCGTGCCCAGCGCCGCGCGAACGCCGTGGCCCATCACATCGCAGAGGAAGATGCCGGACTCGGTCGCCGACAAGCGGCGGATAGTGCAGAAGTCGCCGCTGACCATGCCGCTGGGATGGTAGTAGTGGAGAAAGTGCACGACGCTCTCTTCCGGCGGCGCCCCCTCGGGAAAAACCGGATAGGTCCGCGGAAAAAAAGTTTTCTGCAGTTCGGCGGCCATGCGCACATCCTCTTCCATGCGCTCCTTGATGCAACGGATCTGCTCGGCATACCGCGCCGCCTGCAGCTCGGCTTCCTTGTGGTCGGTAATATCGCGCGATACGCCAAACGTGCCTATCGTTTCACCGTCCGAACTCTTTAGAGGCATCTTCGTTGTAGACACCCAAGTGACGCGACCGTCGGGCCAAGTCTCCTTTTCCTCAATGCCGATCATCGGCTTGCCGCTCGCCACGATGCGCTGCTCGTCGTCGAAGGCCTGTTGAGCGTGCGCGGAGGCAAAGAGATCGAAATCGGTTTGGCCGATAACGTGGTCCGGAGACAGCCCGGTCCAGTCGCAAAAAGCTTTGTTGACCATGATAAAACGGGACTGGGTATCCTTGAAATAGATGTTGTCCGTCATGTTTTCCATGAGGTTCTTCAGCAGAAAGCCGGTGCTATTCAGATTATCGGACATATCTATCTCCCATGTTCGCGGTATTGTTAGGCCAAGCCCGCAGACGCCGCAACGCAAAAGGCGATTAAACGGCTCCTATTCCGCCGCCGATCTGCTAAATTGGGCGCATGGAAGAACGAATTATCCAACTCGAAACACTCGCCGCCCTGCAGGACGAAACCATCGCCAGCCTGAATCAGGAAATTTTCCGGCAGCAGCAGGACATGGCCCAGCTTCGGCGGCGCCTCCAGACCTTGGAAAATAAATTGACCGAACTCGGTCAGACAGAAGAAATCGGCGGGAACGAAAAACCACCCCACTACTGATCTTTTCTTTATTATGGGCTAGCACCTTTGGCCCAATCTGATAAAACGCGCGCCGTCGAACAAAAGGAAGAGACATGCGAAACAAGCAAACCAAAATCATTGCAACCATTGCGCACAACCGCTGCGAAGTTGAATTTATCCAAAGCCTCTACGACGCCGGCATGAACGTGGCCCGCCTGAATACCGCGCATGTCTCCATCGAAGAGGCCGACATGATCCTCGCCAACATCCGCGCGGTCTCCGACCGCATCGGCGTGTTGATCGACACCAAAGGCCCCGAAGTCCGCACCTGCGAAATGGCCGAGGCCATCGAAGTCAAAACCGGCGACACCGTCCGCATCGGCGACAAAACGACGCCCGAAGGCGGCTTCAAGGTCAACTATGAGAATTTTGTGGAAGAAATTCCCGTCGGCAGCGACATCCTGATCGACGACGGAGAAATCCACCTGACCGTCCAGGAAAAAGACGGCAAGGAACTCGTCTGCCGCGCAGAAAACGACGGCGCCATTAAGAACAAGAAAAGCATCAATGTTCCCGACGTCGAACTCGACCTCCCGGCCCTCACCGAAAAAGATGCCGAATTCATCGACTGGGCCACCCGCTCCGACGTTGAGTTCATCGCCCACTCCTTTGTCCGCAGCCGCGACGACGTGATGGCCATCCAAAGCATCCTCAACATGCGAAAGAGCCCCATCAAAATCATCGCCAAAATCGAGAACCGCGAAGGGGTCGACAATCTCGACTCGATTCTCGACGTCGCCCACAGCGTCATGGTGGCGCGCGGCGACCTCGGCATCGAAATCCCCGCCGAAGAAGTGCCGATCATCCAAAAGCAGATGATCAAAACCTGCATCGAGCGCGTCAAGCCCGTCATCACCGCCACCCAGATGCTGCACTCGATGATCGACAACCCGCGCCCCACCCGCGCCGAAGTTTCCGACGTCGCCAACGCGATCTACGACGGCACCGACGCCGTCATGCTTTCCGGCGAAACCGCCTATGGAAAATATCCCGCCGAGGCCGTCCTCACCATGGCCGAAATCGCGCGCAACGTCGAAGCGCAGAAAGGTACGCTCAGCCATAAGATCCCCGTAGTCCAGCAGGCCGAAGACCTGATGCCGCGCAACCATCTGGCCAAGTCGGCCGTCGCCATGGCCGCCATGCTGCCGGCCAAGGCCATCATCACCAGCACCAAATCCGGCGACACCGCCCAGATCTGCGCCTCCTATCGCGGCAAGACCCCCATCTTCGCCCTCTCCGCCAGCATGCGCACGGTGCGCGAACTCTCGCTCAGCTACGGCGTGCATGCTTCGCAGATCGATGTGCCGCACACAACCGACGAGCTGGTGAAGACCTGCGTCAAGGGTCTCCTCGAGGCTAATCATTTCGGTGAAGACGACCTCATTGTCTTCATCGGCGGCGGCCACATCTACTCGGCCCACACCAACTTCCTGCAGGTCGACACGCCCGCCACGCTGCTTAAATGATCAAGCGTTTCTGCGCATTCTACCGGCCCCACCGCCCGCTGCTGATCCTGGATCTGTCCATGGCCTTCGTGCGCGCAACGTGTGCCGTCCTGATCCCGCTCGCCACACGCCGCCTATTCAAACTCAACGGCGCCTCAACAACAGAGCTCGTCGGAACAGTGGCGGTGGCTTCACAAATTGACCAAATTTATTTTTCTCGATCAATTTGTAAACTTGTTTTGCAATGCGATCAGACATATTGGGGTCGACTGCTGTAGGTGTTTTTCTTTGTTTCCGAACAAGCGCAAACAATCCGGGGATCAAAAGAGCTAGGAGAGCTAAATCAGCTGGGTTCTTTGCGCAATAATCATTAACTGTACGATGAATTTCTTTTAGTTCAGTGAGGAATGCAGATGCCTGTCTCCACGCTTCTTCATTTGCAAATTTTAAAAATTCGAGAAAGTGCTCTGGGGAATCGAAGGGAAGTGAATCGAATGCATCTGAAATCTGAAGTATCAGATCAACAATGTGCGAACCTTCTCGGTGGGTTGTCGCAAGAACTTCTACCTTTGCATCAATCCCAAATATTTCACTCAAATCAGTAATGATTCGTTCAAATGAAATCAGGGATTTACCGAGGTCTGATAAAGGGATGTTAGAATCATCTCTTGGATCAGAACCTGTATATTTTATGTAGAGTTCTGCTTTCATATTTTCCTATATCGAACGTTACTCATGACCCGCTTGGGAAATAAACTTCGCCTTCAAAACGGGCGTTGTCCAAGTAGGGTCAATGAGCTGGTTGGAGATTTTTTAATGCTGAGATTCTGGGATCATCAGATGCTATATCAAGGTCAATTTGACCTTGTGTATTTTTCCCGAGATATGGTTGCGCTAAAGACACGCTCACCGGCGTTCCGGTTAAAGCGATGTAACGCAGGGTTCTTCTGGTTGCCAAAAGGTCGGGTTGGCGAGGTTTAGGGTGCTGCACGACCTAAAGCGGTGCATAAAAGGAGCGTTCCGGAGAGTTTTAAACGGGATTACAGGATGAACAGGATTATTTCCTCTGGGTTACAGAGGGCATATTGTTTAACCACAGAAGACACTGAATACACAGAAACTCGAGACGATCTAGATTTGGGCGGCGCACCCGGCGGTCGAACCTTACCCAAACATTACTCACACAAAGCCACAAAGAGCACGAAGGTGCAGCAGTTTATTCTCTGAGATCTTTGTGCCTTTGTGTGAGACACCTATCCCTGTCTGGTGCGTCCGTTCTGCCGTTTGGCGCGGTGAGGACGCCACGCCCTACCCAATTGAGGTTTGTAATTCCGTCTTCAGGCGGGACATACAAAACGGCTTCATGCCTCCTGCGCCTCTTGAAGCGTGCCTTCGGCACTATTTAGCAAAACAAAATTATCTGCGCTTCGCTCGGCGGCGAACCCGCCCCCCCCATTCAACTCTATGAAGAACGAACCTTCCTGTTTTCGTGTTTAAGTGGTAGGACTTCATTTTTAACCCTGCTTTGAGTGAACCAATGCTCAAACTAATCAACCACGCTCCGGTGCCTCCCTAAATGGAAAACTAATTTTGAAAACAATATTTGGAACACACAGCGGGAATTTTCATGCCGATGACGTTTTTGCCATTGCGGCCTTGTCGCTGCTTCACCCCGACTATGAGATCCGTCGCTCCCGCGACCCGAAAGTTTGGGCGCAGTGTGATTACCTCGTTGATGTGGGAGGACATTATACCCATGCAGAAAAGGTCTATGATCATCATTTCAAGGATGGCCCGACGTATGAGGATGGATTGAAGATGTCATCCATAGGCTTGATCTGGTCGCACTATGGAGCCGAAATTTGCGGCAGCCCAACGATTGCAGATCAGGTGTGCAACCGTTTGATCCGTCAGTTTGACGCCATTGACAACGGGGTGAAGCTATCAACACCGCTTGAAGATTTCCCCGATGTGCGGGAAATCTCTTTAACGACTTCCATCTCCATGATGAATCCTCAGAATTCCTTTAAAGCCGACGAAGCGTTTGCGGGCGAAGTGGCGCGGGCTCGTTTGTTGCTGCAAGCGGCCATTACACGGGCGAAGCATTGGATGCACAGTCGAGCCGGATTGGAGACGGCCCTTAACGAGGCTTTAGCTGAAGAACGCGCGTATATTCTCGTCCCGGAAGATTGCAAATGGACGGAGCACCTGTTTAACAGCAAAGGGAATGAATCCATTCTGTACGCCATTTTTTCCAAGGGCAAAAAGTGTTTCGCGCAAGCGGTTCCTTCCGCTCCGGGCGAGTTTTCGAACCGCAAGGATTTCCCCCAGGCCTGGGCTGGATTAACCGATGACGCGTTTTCAGAAGCCGCGGGCGTACCCGACGGCATCTTCTGTCATCAGGGATTATTTCTCTGCGCAACGGGCTCACACGAGTCGACGCTCAAATTGGTTGGCGACGCGATTAAAGCCTAACCCGGCTACGCCACAGTTTTTCACCACGGAGACGCGGAGGCACAGAGAAATAAAAACCTCCTCGACTCTCTGTGCCTCCAGCGACGAGCGAAGCGGAGAGACCGCGCGAATGCGGGGAGCGAACCTGGTTCGCGGTCAACCGGGCGGCAAGAGATACCGATCCGGTTAAGCGGCGCAGTGAGGACACCACGCCCTACCCAATGCACCACCCGCCCCATCGGGGACATGGCCTACATCTGGAGGGTCGACGGCCTCGGCGACCGCGCGCAACAGGCGAGCCATCCCGCCGATCCTAATCCACCGTGTGGCGCGCGCAATTGCGGCTCAATTGTTTGGCCAACAAATTCGTGTTTGTCCGGTTCCAGATTGTTTTCCTGAGGCGAAAAGCTACTCTCTTACGCATTCAAACCAAGGACAGCTATGCCATTCTCAAAACTAGGGCTTCTTGAAGTTATGCAGCGCGTGGTGGAGGCCGCGGATTACCGCGAACCCACGCCGATCCAGCAACAAACGATTCCGCTTATTCTCGAAGGAATGGATCTGATTGCCCAGGCGCAGACCGGCACGGGGAAAACCGCCGCGTTCGCACTGCCCCTTCTTCAACGGCTGCATGCCATCGAAACCAGTCCGCCGCCTTGCGCGCCCCGCGTGCTGGTGCTGGCTCCGACCCGCGAATTGGCCCAGCAGGTGGCCGAAACGTTCAACGAATTCGGGAAGCATATGCCGCGGCGCATCGGCGTCGCCACCGTTATTGGCGGCGCGGAGATCAGTGAACAGCTGCGCGATCTGGAAGAGGGCGTCGATATTGTGGTCGCCACGCCCGGCCGCCTGCTGGAGCTCGTTCGGGAAAAAGACCTCTTTTTTTATGAGCTGCTCTGCCTGGTGATCGACGAAGCCGACCGGTTGCTCGCGCTGGGGTTCGCCGAAGAGCTTGAACAGGTTTTTGAGGCGCTGCCCGCCGAGCGGCAGAGCCTGCTCTTTTCCGCAACCTATCCAAAGAAGGTCGTAAAACTCACCGAGCAGGTTATGCGGAATCCGAGTTACATCAATGTGATCGGCGACGTGCCGACCGTTGGCAACATCACCCAGCGCGTTATCGAGGTCGACCGCGTCAACCGCCGCCCGCTGCTGCAGCATCTCATTAAGGAAGAGGCGTGGAAACACGTGCTGATTTTTGTCAGCAGCAAACGCGCCGCCCACAACCTCGCCGCGAAACTCCGCCGCAACGGAATACAGGCCGACGCCTTCCACGGCGACCTGACGCAGGAAGAGCGGACCGGGGTGCTCAGCGAGTTCAAGAACCACAACGTGCACGTGCTTGTTGCAACCGATATCGCCGCGCGCGGGATCGATATTCAGGAGCTTTCCACCGTCGTCAACTACGACCTGCCGCGCTCGCCCGTCGATTATATCCACCGCATCGGCCGCACCGGCCGCGCGGGCGCCAAAGGCGTTGCCATCAGCTTTGTGGATCACAACGATCAGGCGCATTTCAATGTGATCGAAAAGCGGACCCGGGTCAGTGTTGACCGAGAACAGGTTGCCGGGTTCGAGCGCACCGGCGAAGCCCCAGAAAAGAAAAAGGGGCCGCCGCCGAAAAAGGGGAAACGGCCCAGCAAAAAAGACAAGGCCCGCGCCGCCGCCCGCGAGCATGATGCAGCCGGCAACGACTCGTCTTCTTCGGAGTAGTTCCTGCTGCATTCCGCCACCCTGTCGGGCTGGCGAGGTTTGGGGTTTGAAGTTAGGGGTTGGGAGCTGCGCGCAGCGCTTTGGAGTGCGGCTTTCCGTCCACGAAGGCCGTTCCTATGCGAAAGCAGAGACGGCGAGCACTCTAGGGCGGAGGCACCGCTGTCCACCCTTCGGGCGGTGCATCAAATGGTGTAGAGAACGTTTACCTGACCAGCGGGAAGGAAACGTTGCCCGGCCGGTCGGGAACGCGTCCTGCATATCTGGAGGGTCGGCGGCCTCGGCGACCGGATGCACGGCGTGCTCCGGCAAAGGGCTTTGCGAGCGTTCGGCGCATTCGGCGAACACGCCCTACCCAATTAAAATCCTGTTCATCCTGTGATCCCGTCTAAAGCCCTTCCCTTTGCGTCTTCGTGCCTTCGCGATCAAAACCCATCCTATTGGCTGTTTTAGTAGCGCGAACGCCGGGAGCTCGACCGGGCTTTATGGCCCTCTTCGGCTTGAGCCTTCATCTGGTTAATCTTCTCAACGGTCAACGGCATCGGATCGCGAGAAACAATACCATCCGCGAAGCCGCGGTCGCGGGGTTTTAAATCGAACAGATCCTCACGGTCTTTCGGCATGCGCTTAAAACGGTACAGATAAAAATTCTCGACCTTTTCTCTGGCCCATTCAGACTTCTCCAAGAACGTCAGGCAGCTGGGAATCGTCGGTTTAATCAGAAAACATTTAAGTCCCATCGCGGCATATAAAATCTCCCAGCCGTAAAACTCCACGAGTTCGGTCACCATGGTCTCTGCACTTACACCCTGCAGCGGATTATTTTGTAGTTCTTCATTAGACATAGAAATTCCTCTCTCAACAACCGGCTTCATGCAAGCAGGCATAGATTCAACCCTGCCCCAATGAACCGCAACGCAGTATACAGAGTTACTGCTCTTATTATACCGTTTTTCGTCCGCAAAGACGCTGCATCCGCAAAAGCGCTAATGCGGTCAGCGAACCCCGATTCACCGTTCGGCGCGCTCGGCGATCGCCCCTTTCCTTCTATTTCACGGGCTTCAGATAGTCATCAATCAGCCATCGGGCGATGGTTGACTCGGAAGGAATCTCCGGGAGGGCATCCGGCATAAACCACCCGGCATCTTCAATCTCGGACGGATCAATTTTAAGCTCACCCCCGGCATAATCTGCAGTGAACCCAATCATGACTGAATGGGGAAACGCCCAAGGCTGACTGGCAAAGTAGCAAATATTGCTTACCTCTATGCCGGTCTCCTCCCGGACTTCGCGGGCCACACATTGCTCCAGCGTTTCCCCCGGTTCCAGAAAGCCGGCAACCACGCTGTACAGGCCGGCGGGAAAATGCGGACCTCTGGCCATCAACAGTTCCGGCCCTTTCGTGACGGCCACAATGATGCTGGGAGAAATCCGCGGATAGCTCATAAAACCGCAGGCGTTGCAGACCATGGCCCGCTCTGTGGTTGATGGGACGGCCCCGGCGCCGCATTTGGAGCAGAACTGATGATTCTCGCGCCACGTCAGAATCTGCGATGCATAACCGATCAGTGCATACAACTCGTCCGCAAATGTTGCGTGAAGCGGGCGTATTTCGCTCAGCATGCAGTCCTCAGGCACATCCGGCTCAGCGTCTATTCGGGCGACATAACAAGGCTGCCCTTCGTAGGTGCCCAGATAAATGCCCTGATTTACGAGAGCGCGCTCCTGGCCAAAGCAAGGAATGGCTTCCTCCTGATTGAGGACAATTTTCCCCTCGCAGAAAAGAAAGGTCAGGGCGGGTGCGGCAGGTGCATTATCCGGAAGTATCGCGGGTATAAATTTCATGCGGCCGAGAGTAGAGAAGTTTGCGAACCTGAGTCAACAGTTCCGATGCACTCCTGCCCTGAGCAAATCCGGACAGCACCTCGCGCGCCGCATGAACCTCGGCGCTCAGGATCTCTTTTTTATCCGCCAGAAAACCATTCACTTCATCCTCCGGAACCGGATACCCGAACAGCTCCAAATCCCCGCGGACCTTAAGCAACAGCTCTTCATGGGAAAGGTTCTCGGCAAGTCCCTCGATGATTTGAAACAGGATGAAATCCGCAACCCGCTCATCGCCCGACTCGCTCAACCGGTTCTTAAACCCGTCGTAGTCGAACTTGCGTTTGGCACTCTCCGTGATGGCGGCCCACACCCTGTCTTCAGCTTGCCTCATAGTCCGGTCATTCCTTGTTCATGCCTATTCTGCCGTTGCAATTCTGGCTTCAACCTCTTCGTCGAAGTAGGCCTGTTCAAGCAGCTCCGCCGCCCAATGTTCGTTGGACAAACGCTTGAGCATCCGGGCCGAGATCACTTGAACGGCGGGAATTTCGGACCAGATGGAATTGTTGAGGCAGCGCCAGTGATCGGCATCCATGCGCTTGGGCTTCTCGATCTGCTCACGGCAGGTTTCGCAGATGAACAGACACTGGTCGGCCGACACGTGATCGGATTCCGGCGGCACTTCAAAAACCGTCAGTTTAACCCCGTCGGCTTCGCACAATTCACATTTGGAGCGGGATCGACGTACGAGATCCTTTGCCAGAAAATTGAGTTCATTTTTACGCAGCTGATTTTCGTCATACCCTTTAGCCATCGCTCATCTCCTCGGTAAGGCCCTTCATGCTGCGACACAAGCACACCGCAAACACCCGCACAGCCTATCCGGATTCAGGTTGAAGTAAAGAAGATGGTTCGGGGTTTGCGGACGGACGGCGCGCTGGGACAGCGAGCCCCTACCTCACGAATTATCCTGCATTAGGGCCTCTAGGCGACTCTGCGGAACAGTCGCCGGATAATAACAGCACAATACTATTTCAAGAGAACCCTAGTTACATATATGCTGCGCGCATGGATCATGAAATTAATAAGTTGCAGGCCGAACAGGAAGCCCAGAAAAGGATTGCCTTCACGGCAGGACTTCTTCAGGGAGACATCACCATCAGAACCTTCATGGAATCCCTTGCGGAAGGCGTGGTTGTCATCAATATCGATGGGCGAATCATATTGATCAACCAACGGATGGAGGAGCTGTTAGGATATTCCAAAATAGAGGTGCAGGGAGAAAGCATCTCACTATTTATCCCCGAACGGCTGAGAGCGATCCACGATAAACATATTTCATCCTATTTTTCTCATCCCAGAATACGGCCGATGGGCATCGGGCTGGACCTGACCGGACAAAGAAAGGACGGGAAAGAAATCCCTGTTGAGGTCAGCCTTAGCAATCTGGAAGTGGATTCCGGAAGGATCGGGCTGGCTTTTATCACCGATATCTCGGCCAGAAAAGCCGCCGAAACCAAACTGAAGAAAAAAAACAAGCAGCTGGATGAGTTTGCCTCGATTGTTGCGCACGACCTCAATAGCGATGTCAGCGCAATCGTAGGGCTCAGTGAAATGCTGATCGACGCAGAGGATGACTTCTCTGCTGAAGAAACACGGGAATACCTTCAGGAAATCGCTAACGGAGGGCGCAAACTCAGCGAGATCATCCGTGAACTGCTCCTTTTTGCCCGAATGGAGAAAGGCGACTGCGTATTCAGTCGGCTGAAAATGACATCATTGATAGCCCCTGTACAGGAACGACTGAAGCGGGAGATCGCGGATCGCTCCGCCTCGATCAGCATAGATGAATCCGGCCATACCGTCATGGGTTACGGCCCCTGGCTCGAGGAAGTCTGGTTCAATTACCTCAGCAACGCCTTGAAGTATGGGGGAACTCCTCCAATTATTGAGATTGGGAGCAGGAAAGAGAACGATACGGTTGTTTTCTGGATTAAGGACAACGGCCCCGGCATTGCAGCGGAAGACCTTGAGCTTGTTTTTAACGATGGCAACGATGCCCGAAAAAGAATTATCAAAGGCAATGGCATCGGGCTGACCATTGTTAAAAGAATAGTAGAACAGCTTTCAGGCAAGGCATGGGTTACGAGTGAACCGGGACAAGGTTCCGTGTTCTACCTATCTCTCCCGAGCGCATAGGCCCTCTCCAATGGATAAACGGGAAGGCGGGCAGAACGCTTTTTGCGCTTTACCCCGGTTTTAGGACCACCGACAGGGCGAACAGACGTTTCAATGTAATTCATCAAACCGACCGCTGCACCACTCGTCCTAACGGGCCGCGCGCCCCGCTGGGGCAACGCCCCTCACAGAGGGACATGGCCCCAATGATTGAAAGGTGTAGTATCGTTTCACCCCGCGAAGCGGGGTGACGCGTTCTCTACAACATCCTCAAAGGCTCTTCATCAGCAAAAACTGAGACGGCGGCTCAGTTGCTCCAGAGCGGCTGCACCGCATTCGCGCCTTTCTATCATTTCCACTTTTGCGGGAATGCGGTAGGTTCCGCCACATATGCAAAATTACTTTACTGGACAGCGCTGGATCAGCGAAACGGAACCCGAGCTCGGGCTGGGATTGGTCGTTGATGTGACGACCCGAACCGTGCAGATATTCTATCAAGCCGCCAACGAAATGCGGCACTATGCCATCAAAAATGCGCCACTCAAACGCGTACGTTTCACGGTGGGCGATGCGATTAAAGCGCGCGAGGGCGCCGGATTGACCGTTGAAACAATCATCGAGAATAGCGAAACCGGTTTGCTTAGCTATGTGGCTGCCGATGGGTCGAGGCTCGAAGAATCGGACCTCTGCGACACCTCGAGCTTTGACCAGCCGGAAACCCGCCTGCTGGCCGGCCATGTGGATGACAACGCGTTGTTTGAGCTGCGGGTCGCCGCCCTGAACGTCCGCCACCGCTATGGCCGTCTGCCGGTGCGAGGCCTGCTGGGCGGACGCGTTGACCTGCTGCCCCACCAGCTTTACATTGCGCAGGAAGTCAGCTCACGTCCGCTGCCTCGCGTTCTGCTCGCCGATGAAGTGGGGCTTGGAAAAACCATCGAAGCGTGTCTCATCCTGCATCGCCTGATGGCCTGCGGGTTGGTCAAACGGGTATTGATCTTGGTCCCTCACGCGCTCGTACACCAGTGGTTTGTCGAACTGCTGCGCCGCTTCAATCTTTCGTTCAGCATCTTCAATGAGGATCGCTGCCTCGCCATCGAATCCACTGAGCCGGGCAACCCATTCCTCGACGACCAGCTTGTAATTGCCAGCATCGAGTTCCTCACCGAAAACCCGGAGCGCACCGCCCAAGCCGTCGGGTGCGACTGGGATCTGCTGATTGTCGATGAAGCCCACCATCTCCACTGGTCGCCCGAAACAACCAGTCCGGAATACGATGTGGTTGAGCGCCTTGCCCATTGCATTCCCCGGCTCCTGCTGCTCACGGCCAGCCCCGAACAGATGGGGCTCGAGAGCCACTTTGCGCGCCTGCGGCTGCTTGATCCGCAACGATACCCTTCGTTCGACGCCTATCAGATCGAGCATGACCGCTATGCCGAGGTTGCCGCTGACATTGGAAAACGCATTGAGTCGATGGACGAGCAGGAGCTGACCGAGGCGCTGGATCGCCATGGCCCCGGGCGCGTCATCTTCCGCAACACCCGCAAATGCGTAAGCGGCTTCCCCAAGCGCCACGCCCACCTCATGCCGATGCAGCTTCCGGAAGGCCGCGCGTTGCTGGGATCAGACGACCCGCGCATCGGCTGGTTGATCACATTCCTTCGAAACAATCCCAAGGAGAAGGTGCTGGTCATCTGCAAGGCGCGCAACGAGGTGGCCGCGATCGTCAAAACCATCAAGAGCGGCTCGCGGGTGGATGTGGCCCATTTCCATGAAGAGATGCCGTTGATCCAATGCGACCGGCTGGCCGCCTGGTTCCTCGAACCGGATGGCGCCCGCGTCATGGTGGTTTCAGAAATGGGGGGCGAGGGACGCAACTTCCAGGTGGCCTCGCACCTGGTCCTGATTGATCTGCCGCGCGACCCCGAACTGTTGGAGCAGCGCATCGGGCGGCTCGACCGAATCGGTCAACTCAGTGATGTCCACATACACGTACCTTACTTGAAGGGAACCGCCGAGGAACACGTTGCACGATGGCTGCACGAAGGGCTTAATGCCTTTGCCGAACCGGTAGTCGGAGGCTTCGAGTTGTTGAAGCGCTTCGATGCGCAGCTGCAGAACGTCACGAAGAAAGTCATCACCGAAACCCGCGCATTTTACGCGACCCTGCGCAAGCAGATCGCCGATGGACGCGACCGGCTGCTGGAGCTGTCCTCCTTCCGCCCCGACATTGGAAACGCCATCGCCCAGCAAATCAACGAGTGCGAGCAGTCGTCGGAGCTGCAAACCTATCTGCTGCAAATGTTCGAACAATACGGAGTACATGCCGAGGAACTTGACGATACCTCGTTCCACATCCGCCCCGACCACATGTTCGACGACTGGTTCCCGCTGAAAGCCGAAGGCATCCGGATCACCTTCAACCGGGAAGAAGCGCTGCTCCGCCCCGACGCCATGCTGATGAGCTGGGATCATCCCTTGGTGACCGGCGCCGGCGAGCTGATTCTTGGATCCGAACGGGGCAGCTGCGCCGTGGCCGTGGATCCCGCCCAGACCATACCGCTGAAGCTCCAGGCCATCTATGTACTGGAAACGGTGGCACCGCCGGGGCTCAACGTCTACCGCTTCCTGCCCCCCACCCCGTTCAGTGTAACCGTCGACCATGCGTGCAACGCCCTTGACGAAACCAGTGCGCTGCATCTGAAAAACACCGACCCGTGGCAGCTGCTTGAACATGAATCGATCCGCACGCAGATGATCCCCGCAATGATCGACGCCACGCGCACCCTTGCGGAGCAAGCAGCCGACTCCGCCATTGCCGACGCGCGCCGCGACATGCTGGAAACGCTGGGAGCCGACTACAAGCGACTCGTGTACCTCAAGCAGGTCAACGACAACATACGGGAAGAAGAACTCGCCCACGCCCGCGCCGCCATCACCGAGCTCGACGAGAAACTTTCCGCCGCCCGCCTGCGCCTCGATGCCATCCGCATCATCGGCGCCAGCTAGGGGCGACGGCGACGGTGTTTAGAACGATGCGCCGATCCAGGCGCCGAGGACGAGGGCGTTGTCGATATCGCCATTAGCTCCGCCACCGGGGTCAACGATGTACTGAACGGACGGCTGGATGTAGAAGCTGGGGATGATCTGGATGCGGTGCCCCAGTTCGCAAACCATTTCGTAGTCCACATTCTCGCCGAGGGAATCGCCGTAGTCATCGCTGAGCCCGCCATAGGTTACAAATGCCATGGTGTGGTCGTTTTCGCGCCCGGGGATCAAGCCTTTCCAGTTTGCGCCGCCGCTGACTTGAAGCGGAACCGATGCGGTTTCATCCTGAGCGGTATAGGCTCCGAACGTGAACAGTTTCAGTCCGTCGATAACTTCGAAATCGAAATGGCCGTAAAAACGCAAAACGTTGTCGGTGCCGCCTCCGTCAAAATCCGTGTAGTCATAAATGGAATCGGCGATGCCGAGATAAAGGCGGGACGGGCGGCCCAGGATTTCCGGAGTCCAGTCATACTGCGCCATGATGGTTACGCCGTCATCGCTTTTGAAACTCCAGTCGGTTCCCTTCACATAATCGCTCCAAATGGAATCGTTAATCTGGTAGGCGCCCAGCTGGAACTGATGCTGATCATCGAGAGTATATTTCACGCGTCCGCCCCACAGCGCCAAGGGGAAGGAATAAATCTGGGGGCTGTCCAGCATCATAGAGCGGATGGGGCCGTTGATGGCCGTGCTCAGGGAATACCGATAGAGATCATCATTTGCGAAATCCTCATCCATAGAAGTCCGTCCGAGTTTTACCGCCAGATCGTCGCCGAATATTTTTTCGATCCAGACCTGATACAGCCAGGCTACCTGGCCGGCTTCGCCGCCGTTGATGCACATGGGGTCATAAATGCCGCCCACATCTCCTGCAATGCCGTTGCCTTGGCGGTTAACCATCGAAATTTTTACGGTGGTCGAGTCCCACCCAATCAGTTTTTCCAGATCAAGGTCTACTCCGGCATAGGTTTGTGCAGTAAAATTATCGGCGGTATCAATTCCGCCGTCAACGTTTGCCGCATAGATGGAATCGAAGTAGAGGAAAGGCGAAATGCCGGCCTCCTCCATGTCGCTCCGGCCATCGAACAGGCGGGGCTGTTCATACCAGGGTTTTGACGTTTCCGCCTCTTCTGCGACGGCGATGCTTGATGCTGCGATTAATGCAATAATCAGTTGTTGATTCATGAAGGTTCTCTCCAAAGTTGGTTTTGTTTGGCCGCAAGGAGCGCAAAGAAAGCAGAGGCCGCTTTCCTGTCTTTGAGTTCTTTGCACTCTCCTGCGGTAAACCGAGGCGCTAGTTGCCGGCCAGGATTTTTTCCATGAGACGGGCGATGTCCGGATCTTCGTAAAGCGCTTCGACCATTTCGGAATAGAGGGCGGAGAAGCGCTCATTGTTCGCGAGATCGCCGAAGATGGGCTCCAACCTCAGGAACGAAAGCACGTCGTCTTCGGTGCCCATGGCGGCCTGATGAAGCTCGTCTTTCATTGCATCGACAATATCGAACTCGACGCCGTGGCGGCTGAGACCCTTGTCGCTGTAGAGGCACCATGCGGCGATCACGAGCGTGGCGTAGTCAATACTCCCACCCGCGGCGAGATTTTCATGAATCGTGGAGATCAGGAATTTCGGCAGCTTGGCTGAGCTTTCCAGACAGATACGCGCCAGGCTGTCTTTAATGTTCGGATTTCCGAAACGATAGATAAGGCTGTCCTTATAGGCTTCGAGATCTATGCCTTCCACTGCGTCGAGCACGGGTGTGGCTTCGAGGTCCATGAACGCGCGCAGGTATTCAGCAAACAGCGGATCGCTTACGGCGCCATCGATGGTTTCGTGGCCGTGGATCGAGCCGAGCAGGCCGAGTACGGAATGACCGGCGTTGAGCAGACGGATCTTCATCTTTTCGTACGGCGTCACGTCCGGCACAAACTGAGCGCCGACCGTTTCCCATTCGGGGCGGCCGTTGGAAAAGTTATCTTCAATCACCCACTGGCAGAATGGTTCGCAGGTTACGGGCCATGCACCACGCACACCGAAGTCGCTTCTGAGCAGTTCAATATCCGTTGGTGTGGTGCAGGGCGTAATGCGGTCGACCATTGCATTCGGGAAACTGACATTGGCTTTAATCCATTCAGCCAGTTCCGGATCCTGCTTACCTGCAAAAGCCAGCAGCATTTTTTTGGTCATGTCGCCGTTGTGCTGCACGTTGTCGCACGATTGCACCGTGAACGGAGGGAGGCCGGCGGCACGCCGTTTTTTGAGGGAGGCGGTCAAGAAACCGAAGACCAACGTCGGGTTTCCCGGATTCGCCAGATCGTGCTGCACATCGGGATTATCGAAATTGAATTCGCCGGTGGCGGGATTAAAGTTGTAGCCGCCTTCGGTAATCGTCAGCGAAACGATCTTTGTATCTTCGTGCGCCATGCGATCGATCACCGCAATGGGATCTTCGACACTGAGCATGAAGTCGATGATGGAACCGATGACGCGGGTTTCGACTTTGCCATCGGGATGCTTGACGATCAGCGCATACAGGAAATCCTGATCGCTGAGAATGTCGCGCATTTTACGATCGGCCTCACGCAGTCCGACGCCGCAGATGCCCCAGTCCAACACGCCGGTTTCGTTCATGAGCGCGTCGGTATAGTAGGCTTCGTGGGAGCGATGAAACCCGCCGACACCGATATGAATGATGCCCGCTTTGCCTTTGCTGCGATCGTAGGTTGGCACCACTATTTTGTCTGAGAGAAGGTGAAGGTTTTCCTGTTTCAATAGAACTGATTCTTTCATGATTAAACTCCTGGTTAATTTTTTTATCGAAGATCTGAAAGTCGAAGGTCTGAAAGTCAGACCTTCGAGGTTGTTGCCCTTAGGACATTGCGGTTTCGGTTTGCGGCATGATGATGAGGGCTTTCCGGCGACGCATAACCCAGTAGGCAAAGACGAAATAAAGGACAGTACAGATGAACCCGTAGCGGTAGAATATATCGCGGTTTACTTCGTAGGTTTCCATGTCGGGGCTGCCCCACATCACGATGCAGGCGAGGATCATGGTGATGACCAGGCTGGTGCGCGAAATGATGTGGAATACTTTCGACAGCACAGAACGATCTTTCACCGGTTGGGGCGCGGTGAGCGCCTGCTCTTCCTGGAAGGCTTCGACTTCCCTGTCGTAGGCTTCTTCCGCCGCTTCTTCCTCCGGATATTTTTCGGCCGCGCCGTATTTCTTCGCCATCAGCGTGTAGAGAATGATGGTGAAGATCCAGGTCGGAATGAAGAGGTAGTAGAACGACATCACGTTGAGCGCATTCAATCCGAATCCGAATACGAGTCCGGCAATCCATGAGGTAACGGCTGGGGTGCTGTGCGTCAGCTTCCGGTATTTCGCCCAATAGCGCGTGAATCCAATCTTTGGAAAAATGACGTGCTCGGCAAAAACAATCCCACCGACCGGAACCACGAGCAGACCGGCATAGGTCAGCATCGGAAGCATCTTGGTGAACACGAACGGAAAGCAGGCTACGATGACGGTCACGACGCCGACAGCCAAGGTTGTTTTCTTGCGGGAATGGTTGTGGAAAATCGCCTGCGCGGCGAGACCGGCACGGTAGAGGTTGGCGTTGGCAGTTGTCCAACCGGCGATGATCACGATGACAAACCCGGAGAGGCCCAGTGCATAATACGCCACGTCGCCCGGATCGAGATCGGTAATGCTTTTCTTCAGCAGGACCGCGGTGCCAGCACCCATGATGCCCGCAGCAATCCAAGCCACAAAATGACCGAACAACATGCCGGAGCTGGTGCAGAGTCCGTAGACTTTCTTTTTGGCATACCGCAGCAGTGCCATATCAATGAGACCGAAGTGCGTAATGGTGTTGGCCGCCCACGCAAAACCGATGACTTCCAGCAATCCAATGCCCGGTTCACCCGCGGCGTTCACACCGGTCCAGATCGACTCGTTACCGATGGTCAGAAAATCGCCGAATCCGGACAGGGATGTTTTTCCCAGCACCGACTGTGCGATGGCAGGCAGCAGCACGAGAGCCCCGCTGGTGAACATGACAAACAACCAGGGTGCGCAGATGCCCGAAAAATCGGAGACTGCATTGAAGCCGTACATGGCGACAAAAACCACGATTATTCCGACGGCCAGCACCACGAGCACAAACCAGGGGTTTGTGGGATACCAGGCCAGCTGTGCGGGGATCTTGAATAAAAACCGTACTGCCGTCGACGACACCGTTATCATGGCCGCCGATATCACCGTGAATATGATGACGTTTGCCCAGTTATACAACTTGGTCATGTTGTCGCCGGCAATCTTATGCAGATAGGTGTACAAACTCATCCGCGTGTCCACCGCGATCGGCGTGGTGATGAGCGTCCAGCTCAGAATGGCCAGGATATTACCGATCAGCAATCCGATCAAAATGTCCATGGTTTTTGCGCCGAGCGCCACGAAGGTGGCCCCAATCACAAATTCGGTGGCTGCGACATGCTCACCGGCATACAGCCCCATGAAATGGGTCCAGCCGTGCAGTTTATGTTTCGCGATCGGCAACTGTTCTTCACTGACGTTTTCCAATGATTGGAATCTTGATTTCATGACACTTCCTCCGTTTCGTTAACTTCCCCATACTCCAGCAAATGTCCCGGCAAAACCGGAGTGGCTCCTTTCTGCGAGCAGACAAACGTGGCCACTTTATTCGCGAATGCATTTACCTTGGACAACGGCCATCCCTTCAGCAGCCCCATGCACAGCGCTGCGGTAAACGAATCCCCGGCGCCGACCGAGTCAACGGCCATCCCTTCGCATCCGGGAAAATCATCCACTTCATTAGCGCCCAGCACCAGGCTGCCCTCGGGGCCGCGGGTGTAGGCGATCAACTTTAGATCAAAAAGGCCGCGTAGCTGAACCAGTTGGTCCTGCGTGTCGCCTTCAAGGCCGAAGTATCCAGCCAGCACCGGCAGCTCTTCATCGCTGAGCTTCAGAATATTTGCCAGTTCCAGCGACTCACCAACCTGCTGTTTTGAAAAGAATGCCTGGCGCAGGTTGACGTCGAAAATCCGCAGCGCATCTTTCGGCATGTGCTGCAGGAAGGCGTGGATGGTGCCGCGCGACTCGCCCGAGCGCTGCGACAGCGATCCGAAACAAACCGCATCCAGTTTTTCCGCGAGCTGCTTGAGCGCATCCGAATACGGGATATGGTCCCACGCGACATCCTCATGAATCTGATAAGTGGGCTTGCCTGCGTTCAGCACCACATCCACCGTGCCGGTCGGATATGCGCCGCTTTCAAAAACATAGCGGACATCAACGCCCATCTCACCGAGCCGCTCGCGGATCCCAGCACCCAGCGGATCAGCACCCACACAGCTCACCGGATACGCTTCCGCTCCCAGTTGATTGCAATGGCATGCAAAGTTGGCAGGCGCACCGCCGAGACGTTTATGGTTCGGAAACACATCCCAAAGCAACTCGCCGATTCCCGCTACTGTTAATTTTTCTTTCATGTTAGTCTCCAAGCCTTGTTGGTGGTTTCGTTTTCCTGAGTTGATAGTCACAGAATCGCATAGATTCCATTCATGTAAACATTTTTACTGCTTTTATGTTTGCATTTCAGATGCATTACCTTTATATTTACATCATGAATCCTTCCAAACCAACGTACTTACGAATATACGATGAAATCAAACTTTTAATCCGAAACCAGACCTACAAACCCGGGGACCTGCTACCGACCGAACAGGAACTGGCCAAAACCTTCAGCGCATCCCGCCCTACTGTCGCCAAGGCGCTCAAGCTGCTTTGCAACGAAAAGATGGTGCGCCGCCGCGCCGGATTCGGAACACAAGTGCTGCCGCCCGGCAAGTCGGCGCTGACAGCGGGTCTGCTCATCCCGCGCCTGCATAAAACCGAGATTTTCGAGCCGATCTGCGCCGGCATCATCGAAACCGCGCACGAAAGCGGCATGCAGATTATCCGCCCGCCGGAGCTCGGCCTCGAACTCGATCCCGCCCTGCTGGCCGAGCAGCTGACCGAGCGGTTCATTGAAGCCAAGGTACACGGCGTATTCTTCACGCCCATCGAACACATTCCCGACCAGGAAGAATTCAACCTCGAAATCATCCGGCGCCTCACCCGCAAAGGCATCCGCGTGGTGCTGCTCGACCGCGACGTCTATGCCTGGCCGCGACAGACGCCCTACGACCTGATCGGGATCGACAACATTGAAGCGGGCTACATCATGGCCCGCCACCTCCTCGGCAACGGATGCAAACAGCTGGCGTTTGTCTCTGCGGCCAATCCCGCCATGACCGTGCAGCTGCGGCGCATCGGAAGCCACGAAGCACTCGTGCAGAGCGATCAATCCGCCCAAAGCCTAAAAGATTTCACATTCCTGCCCGACGACCCCGAAAAGACCGCCCGGCAGCTGCTGACAGCCAAGACCGACGGCATCCTCTGCGCCAACGATGCCACCGCTGCCCCGCTGCTGCGCGCCCTGCTCGACCTCGGCGCCGACATCCCGCACAAGCTTCAGGTGTGCGGCTTCGACGACGTAAAATATGCCTCGCTGCTCAGCGTTCCCCTCTCCAGCTACCGCCAGCCCTGCAAGGATATCGGCAAGGCGGCCGCGCGCGTCATGCTCAACCGCATCAAATTCCCCGACAGCCCCGCCCTGCGCGTCTCCCTCAACGGGCAGCTCGTCATCCGCAACTCCTCCTGCGGCCCCATAAAAGGTTCATAGTCCCTCCTTGTCCCCGAGTCGGGCCGTAATTATACTCTTCCGCGTTACAGCGACACTAGGAGGACACGATGATTCCCGGGAATAGCGAACTACTGCGGCAACTCATGGACAACATGACCGACAACATTTTCTTCAAGGATCTGAAGTCCCGCTTCATCATGATCAACAAGGCCTGCGCCCGATGGAATGGATTCGACAACCCCCAGGACGCTGTCGGGAAGAGCGACTGTGATCTCTTTACCGAGGAATTTGTACAGGCGGCGCACGACGATGAAGTGCATATTTACGAAACCGGTGAACCGCTCGAATGCAAAGAGGAACACGCCGAATGGGAAGATGGCCACATGAAATGGGTCTCCACCACCAAGATTCCCCTGCGCGACGCGGACGGCCGGGTCGCAGGATGCATCGGCATCGGGCGCGACATCACCGACCTCAAGAAAAAGGAAGCCGAATTGGAGGCGGCGACCGACGAACTGCGCCGCACCAACGATCGGCTCCGGCAGGCCAACGAGCAGATTTCAGAGGATCTGCAAATGGCCGCACGCCTGCAGCAAACCTTCCTGCCGCAGAACTATCCCGTTTTTCTTTCGCCTGAAAACAAGCCGTTGATCGACTTTCACTATTACTATGAAGCCGACAGCGAAATCGGTGGCGACTATTGCGCCGTCCACAAGCTCGACGACCATCGCGCCGGACTGCTCATCTGCGACGCCATGGGCCACGGCGTCCGCGCCGCGCTGATCACCGGAATCATCCGGGCGCTGGCCGACAACCTTGCCCGCGACCCCCGCTCGGCGGGCGATTTCCTCACCTCCCTGAACCACCAGCTGCACCCCATGCTGCAAAGCAAGGATGCCTTCCTGTTCGTGACCGCCTGCTGTCTGATTATCGACGTCCGCACCAGCGAACTGACCGGGGCGTTGGCCGGACACCCCGCACCATTCCTGCTTCAGCCCCGGCAGGAAAAAGCCGCCCTTCTCCCGGTCGAAGAAGCCGCCATCGGCCCGGCCCTGGCGATCACCGATGATTTCCAATACGAAACCTTTTCCATCCAACTGAATCCCGGCGACCAGATCCTGATGTACACCGACGGCATATGCGAAGCGGCCGATGAGTCCGGCGAAGAATTCGGCACGATCCTCCTTCAGCAAATCCTCCTCGAAAACAGCAGCCTGCCGCTCAAGGAACTCTTCCCCCGCATGATTAAAGCCGCCCAGAACCACACCCACCACAAAAAGCTCGGCGACGACGTCTGCCTGCTCGGTTTTTCACTAGGCGGCCCAGCCTGAGCTACCTCGTGGGAAACCGAGGAGGGGCGTCGCGCTCCATCCTGCATGTGTGCAATATTTCCCCTGTGGTCACGTTTGGTGTTTTTTGGAGGTGCTTATGAAACGGATATTGTTTATTGCCCTGTTGTTCGCCGCGGAGGTTTGTTTTTCGGCGGAGCTGGAGACGCGCAGCTGGAAGGTTGATGGGCTGAAGCGCACTGCGCTGGTGCATATGCCTGAGGGGAAAAAGCTTGCCCCGCTGGTTTTTGTTTTTCATGGCCATGGCGGGAGTATGCGCAATGGCGCGCGCAGCTTCCGGATCCATGAACTCTGGCCAGAAGCGACCGTGGTGTATATGCAGGGGCTTCCGACCGTCGGACAGCTGACCGATCCGGAAGGAAAGAAGAATGGCTGGAATTCCAATCCGTCCGACGCCGCCAACCGCGACCTGAAATTTTACGATACGGTTTATGCTTCGCTCCAAGGGCAAATCGATACCAACCGGGTTTTCAGCACGGGCCATTCCAACGGCGGCGGATTCACCTATTGCCTCTGGGCGGCGCGCGGGGAGCAGCTGACAGCCGTTGCACCGTCGGCCGCGGTGTCCCGCCACATAAAGAATCTGAAACCCAAACCGGCCCTGCACGTGGCCGGCACGAACGACACCTTGGTAAAATATAAGTGGCAGAAAACAATGATGGCTGTTGTTAAGCGGCTGAACGGCTGTTCCGGTGAAGGCCAGCCATGGCAATCGTCCGGCGACCTGACCGGCACGCTCTACCCCTCCAAAAGCGGCACGCCGTTTGTCACGCTGCTTTCGCCCGGCACCCACAAGTTCCCAGCGGCAGCCCCGGCGTTGATCGTCCGCTTTTTCCAAACCGACTGGGCCGAAACCAATGCTCCATAAGCTCTATCTCTGAACCGTTATTCAGCCGGATTGTGCAATGGCCGCACAGGAGGACGGAGGGAGGGACTGAAATGCCGCATCGGCCTTGCTACTCCTCTTTTCTTCATCCAGTCGAGCAATCTTCTTGGCCAACCGGGTGGACTCAACGGAATCGGCCATGGAGGCATAACACCCCATCGCACCTAACAGTGGCGCGGTTGAATCGGGTGAGCATTCTGCGGCCTTCCCGTAGAATTTCAGGGCCTGCTTAAATCCGCCGGCCTGATAATGCAGCCAACCCGCCCGGAGATAAGCCGTACAGGATCGGCCCACAACCGTTAGGATCTGCCCATGAATTTCCAACGCCAGTGTAAGATCGCCATCTAGTTCCGCATCGAGTGACTCATTCCAGATGGTCTGCAGAATATAGCTGCCGCCTTCCACAATGGACTCACTGATTTCAAAAGCCTGTTCTTCAACAAGCGGCCGGGGAGTAGTTTCTGCTGAATTCATACTCAGTTCTCCGTTCTTTGATGCTGCTATTGGAACAGATGAACGTGACAACCTAATGACATCCTCCATGAATCATTTGTCATATTCCATTCGTTGGAAACGTATGATCTACTGAAGAATTGCATATCTCAAGGTATTGAGACGCGATAGAAGGCGTTGCTAGCAGGCGGCGAAGGATCGCGCAATACAAGTGCGGCTTCGCCATTGTTTTCGAATTCCTGTCCGGCGACCAGCGGCCAATCACTGGAAGCGAGGTTTAAGGAAATCGCCCGCCAGCTCTTCGCCGCCCACCCCTCCATAGCCGGACAACTCAGGGATCTGCGCAAGGCGCGGCGCGGGTCGCGCGGGCTCCAGCTCGTGAGCGCCTTTTGCGGGGAAACCGGCCGCTGGCTCGGCACCAAGCCCGTTGAAGAAAAATCCAACGAAATTCCCTCCGCCCGTTAGCTTGCAAAGAAGTGCGCCGAGGATGGAGGCATGATCTACGCGGCCACATCCGGGCAGATCTGATTCCCCCACGCAAAAACCGCGGCGATGCTCACGCAATGCACTGATCAAGGCAAAGATCCCGAATCCATCGACGACCTGGTCGTCTACCTGTTCTCCAGTCGCGCCGGGCTGACGGCGGAAGAGATGCTCGATCTCAAACGCGGCTGCAGGGACATCGGAAACGGCGCCCACCAGCGGCTCGACAACTCCCGCTTCCAGGAAGACAAAAGCCGCGTCCGAAACCGCAATGCCGCCCATAACCTCGGCTTGTTCCACCGGGCAGCCCTTTCGCTGGCTCGGCATTGGATTGACCACCAGCCCAATGCCCGCCCGTCGACAACCAACGGTTTTTTCGGGGCGATGAAGAAAAACAGATCGGAACTGGCCTTCCGGGTCGTGACCTCGAAGAAATCATCATGGCTTCCAAAAGTGTCAGCCGATTCTATATGAATCAGTCATGGAGGACGCCCTTTTCGCTTTGTTAGGGTTTGACATCGCAGAATTTATTGGTAGTTTAGCCTGCTTTTTAGAACAAGAGGGTATTTTAGAGATGAAACGTACATACAATCCATCAAAGATCAAACGGGCCCGCAAGTGCGGATTCCGCAAGCGCAATTCTACCTCAGACGGCCGTGCCATTCTGAAGCGTCGCCGCCAAAAAGGCCGCAAGCGCCTGACTGCTGTTTAATTAAGGTAAAGAACATGCCCGAGCCCCATAACCGGGAGTCGGACCGTTCCATCGACTCAAGCCCGCTTCACAAGAGCGGGCTTGATCGTCGTTTATCGAAAGAGCACCGGCTGACCCATTCGTCCCTCTTTTCCGAAACCTTCAGTCAAGGAAAGAAATGGGTCGGGCGCAACATGGTGATGTGGCGGCGCAGCGGTGAAGGCACCGCCCTCCGGCTCGGCGTTGTGACCAGCAAGAAAGTGCACTTGCGCGCCAACCAGCGCAACTTTGCGCGTCGGCGCCTGCGCGAAGCCTACCGCAATCTGCGTCCCTACTTTTCCGGCGACTTCGACGTACTCCTCATCGGGCGTCGCGCGATCCTTTCCGCCGAGTGGCCGGACATTATCCGCGAAATGCTCAAGCTCGCCCAAAAGGCAGGCCTCATATCCGAAGAAAACCTGAAACAGGCAGAAAAGGAATTTGATCAAACCAATGTCCGGACGAATGTTGATTGAGTTGCCGGTGAAAGCGGCAGTTTTGCTGATCCGGCTTTACCAAAAGGCGGTCAGCCCATGGCTCGGCCAACGTTGCCGCTTCCACCCGAGCTGCTCCAACTATTGCATTGATGCACTCAAACAACATGGTATGGTTCTCGGTCTTTGGCTTGGAATTAAAAGAATATGCAAGTGCCACCCGTTCCACCCCGGCGGATACGACCCCGTTCCCCGCCGGAAAAAATAATTTTAGAAGAGAGATGATATGAATAAAAAAGACCTGATCCCCGTAATCTTGCTGGCGTTGCTCATCCCGGCCTGGATGTTTATCGACCGCACCTTCATTGCCCCGAAATATCCGGCCAAAACCCCCGCCCCGGTTGAACAGGCAGCAACGGAAGCACCACTGGCCGGCAACACGGAAGGCGTCGCCCTTCCCGAAACAGCCGCGGAAGCCGCAACCAAAGTTGCGCAGGCCATTCCCGAGGCCGTGGTCGTTCCAGACGAGGAAGTAACCGGCGAGCTTTCAAACGATATCGTCAAACTAACGGTCACCTCGCTGGGCGGCGGCATCAAGACCGCCACCCTGCTGGAATACCCGAAGTTCAAAGGGGAGCCCGACCCGGTCGTGCTCGACTTTTCCGGCGCAACAGCCCTCGCCTATGAAGGCCTTGCGGGCATCGGCGACCAAGAATCGCTCAACATTAAAACCCTTGATGACAGCAAAACCGCCGTCTTCACCAAAACCTGGAAAGGCGGCACCGCCTTCGAGCGCACCATCACGCTGGGCAACGGCTACCTGCTGACCATCAAAGACCGTTTCATCAACTCCAGCCCCGAGCCTTGGAACATTCCGGCCATCCGCATCCTGACCGGCCCGATGCAAAACCCGCCCACCATAAAGGCCATGAAAGGCGTCAGCATCCTCGGCGTCGACTCCTACGCTCCCATCGCCGGCATCAACTATTGGGGGCGCAAACTCAACAAGCTGTTCAAAGAAGCCGGAAAACCGGAAACACTGGATGCGGTTCCGGAAGGCATGTCCAACATGCCGGTCGATTGGGTGGCGGCCAAAAACAAGTTTTTCACACAGATCCTGAGCCCAACAGAGCCCATCGCCACGATGGCCCTGCTCTGCCAGCGCGATCCTGCCGAGAAAGGCATCCTTCCAAGCGAGATCAGAGCAGCACTGGCCTTCAAGCCAGCCGCCGTCAATGCAGGCGACGCACTGGAACTCGACTACACCTACTTCATCGGCCCAAAAAAATATTCCACTCTCGAAGCCGTCGGCAACAACATGCAAGGCGTGATGGAATTTGAGACCACCGGAATCTTCTCCTTCATGAACTGGCTGATGGAACCGGCGCGCAGAGCCCTGCTGTGGACGCTCAATCTGTTCTACGGCATAGTCCGCAACTACGGCATCGCCATTATCCTGCTGACCCTGCTCGTCCGCATCCTGTTCTGGCCGCTCACGCACAAGAGCACGGAAAGCATGCGGCGCATGCAGGAGATCCAGCCGGAAGTCAAGGCGCTCCAGGCCAAGTACGGAAAGGCCAATCCGCAAAAGCTGCAACAGGAAACCATGAAGCTCTACAAAGAGAAGAAGGTCAATCCGATGGGAGGCTGCCTGCCGATGGTCGTGCAGATTCCGGTATTTATTGCGCTCTTCACCGTATTGCGCAACGCCATCGAGCTCCGCTATGCCGGCTTCCTTTGGATCTCCGACCTCAGCACGGCTGAAAACCTGTTCGCCGGCCAGATTCCATTCGTTGGCTCGCTCAACATCCTTCCCTTGCTAATGTCGGCCTCAATGGTTTGGCAGCAAAAGATGACCCCTACTGCGGTCGCGACCCCAGAACAACAGCAACAGCAGAAAATGATGACGTTCATGATGCCGATCATGATGCTGTTCTTCTTCTACACCATGCCGTCGGGCCTAGTGCTCTACTGGACCACCAGCAACCTGTTGATGATCGCCCAGACCGGACTGCGCAATCTGAAGAAAAAGAAGGCTGAAGCGTAGCGTATTGCGGGAAACTTCCGGACTCTTCCGGCCTGGTCAATACGTAATACGCAGTACGTAATACCTAATGCTGCTTGCGCAGGTGCGAAGGCAGGATGCGGAGCTGGTCGCGGTATTTGGCGACGGTGCGGCGGGCAATCTTCATCCCCTTCTCTTCCAGCAACGTAACAATCTTCGCGTCGGAGTAAGGCTTTTTCTTGTCCTCAGCACGTACAATATCGCCCAGCGCCGCTTTGACGCTTTCGTTGGAGATCGCCTCTCCGCTGGCCGTCATGATTCCGGGCTTGAAGAAATACTTCATGCTCAACAGACCGCGCGGGGTCTGCATGAATTTTCCTGCCGTGGCGCGACTGATGGTGGTTTCGTGAACCTCCAGAAGCTCAGCCACTGTCTTCATATTGAGCGGGCGGAGCTTTGAAACACCGTAATCAAAATAGTCGCGCTGAATGCGGACAATCTCCACAGCAATGCGGTAGATGGTGTCCATGCGCTGGTCGATGCTCTGAATGAACTGCTTCGACTTGGCAATCTTTTCGCGGATGTAGGTCTTCACCTCTTTGGAGGTTTTGGGATCCTTGAGCATCTGCAGATATTTCTGGCTGATAAACAGGTGGGGGTACGGCTTCTTGTTTTGCGTGATGACGTATTCGCCGTCTTTCTTCTCAACGAGGATTTCCGGAGTGACGTATTCAATCCGCTCCTCGGAAAAATTACGACCCGGCTTGGGGTCCAACTTGGCGACCGCCTTGGCCAGCTCCTTCACACGGTCGGAGGTCAGCCCCATGGCACGAGCAATATCTTCGTACTTGTGGCGGCCTATCAGATCGAGATGCTGGTCGATCATCTGATATTCCTGCGAGTCTTCGCGTTTCATGCGCTTGAGCTGAAGCAGCAGGCATTCGCGCAGATCGCGCGCGCCTACCCCCGCTGGCTCGAAATCGTGGATCGTATCAAGAATCTTATCCAGAGTCTCGACCGGAAAGTTGGGCAGCGCCAGCAGGTCTTCGACGTCGAGCTGCAGATAACCTTCGTCGTCGATGTTGCCAATCACGATTTCGGCAATCTTCTTTTCGTAGTCGTCCAACCCGGAAAGGGCGAGCTGGTCAAGCAACTGGTCGTGGAGCGAAGACGCCTCGGAAAGCGAATCCATCATATACTGGTATTTTTCTTCGGCGTCGGTGCCTCCGGAAATCTGCCCCCGATCCTGATAGCTGTCGAACTCCTCGCCGAGCGCCGCCAGCTTTTCAAGCTCGTTGTCGAATTCATCTCGCTCGACATCCTTGGTGCCCTGTTCAATCTCGATCTGCTCGTCGGCCTGCTCGAGCGTGGCCTCCAACGTGGGGTTTTCGGAAAGCTCCTGTTTGATCATTTGCTGCAGGTCGAGCAGCGGCATCTGGAGAATTTCCAACGATTGGAAAAGATGTGGCGCAAGAACTTGCGACATCTTCATTTCTTGACTGAGAGCTAGTCCGGGATATGCCATAACGCGAATGTACCCTTTCATATGCATATCTCAAGCCAAGTTTAGAAAAGAATGGATAACCGATTCGTGCAGGCAGATCCCCCTCAGACCGCTTTATTGCGCATTCAAATGCCGAATAACCCAATCACCCGATAAAAGTTGTTTCCATCTCAAGGGCGTTGTCTATGATGGGTGGCGATTTTAGGAGATTTATTCATGAGTTTGGAAGTGTGCATATTGGCCAGCGGGAGTTCAGGAAACTCGATCTACGTGGCCTCGGAAAAGACCCGGATACTCGTTGATGCCGGGCTGAGCGCCAAGCAGGTGGCCGTGCGGCTCGACCAAATCGGCGTCGTCCCGGAAAGCATCAACGGCATCTGCGTTTCCCACGAGCACGGCGACCACGTAGCCGGCATCCGCGTGCTGCAAAAACGCCACGGCATTCCGGTCTACGCCAACGCCGGCACGCTCAACGGCATCATGCGCCAGCCCAAGGCCTCCGAAATTTCAGCCAAAGTGTTCCAAACCGGAGCACCGTTCATGATTGGCGACATCACCATCGAGCCCTTTTCCGTTCCGCACGATGCCTATGAACCGGTTGGCTTCCGCCTTCAAACCGAAAAAACCGCCGTCGGCATTGTAACCGACCTTGGCATGAGCACCTCGCTCATCCGCGAAAAGCTCAAAGGCTGCCGGGCCATCATCATGGAATCCAACCACGACGAAGACCTGTTGCGCGAAGCGCCCCGCCCGTGGTCGCTCAAACAGCGCATCCGCAGCCGGCAGGGACACCTCTCCAACACCGATGCCGCGCGGCTGATTGCCGAATGCGCAACAGATGCACTCGAACATGTTTTCCTCTCGCACCTCAGCTCCGACTGCAACACGCCCGACACCGCTCTGCGCACCGTCGCCTCGCAGCTGCGCCTCGACGGCCTTGGCCACATTAAGCTAGAGATCTCCCATGCGAGCCGGATTTCCAGCATCTGGAACCGGGGCGGGAAAAAAGCGGGAAACGAACCTAGCGCCTGCCTTCAAGAAAGTGGTGCTTAACCACTTTGAACAAAAGCCACGCATCGCGAAACGGCGACACATAGCTTCGACGCCCGCGGTTATAGATGGTTGAAACCCGCACCGAGTCGATCCGCACCCGTCGCAGCGCGGCGTGCAGCAGGATATCAAACTCGAAGGCGAACCGGGGCATGTCGCTCATGATGAACGGCAGCACGTCTGTGCGATAGAAGCGGTATCCGCAAGGTGGATCGGCGACATAGATTTTCACCAAACGGTTCAAAATCCAAGCCATGAACCGGTTGGTCCAGCGCCGGATGATCGGCATGCCCCTTATGTCCGACATCCGGTTGCCGACCAGAATCGGGATCTTGGTGCGCTCGTAAGCATCGAGAAAACGACCGATTTCACGCGGGTCGTGCTGGCCGTCGCCATCGACGACAATAACGGCATCGCACTGATGCTCCTGCACCAACTCGAAGCCGCGCTTGAGCGAAGCGCCCTTCCCCGCATTTTCGGAATTGCGCACCACATACGCACCGGCCTTTTCCGCCAGTTCAGCGGTGCCGTCGGTCGATCCGTCGTCGACAACGACCACCCGGCAGGGATTTTGCTCTACGGCGCCTCGAACAACGCTTTCAATATGCTTCGACTCATTAAACGCGCAGATCAACACACAGAACTTATCAATCCTCTTTGTGTTGTTGCCGTTTTCCATGGGAAGGAACCTCGGTCAGGCAGACACCATCTTATCCGCGCGGTAAGAGGAGCGAACCAGCGGTCCGGAAGCCACCGCATCAAAACCAATTTTGTAGGCCGCTTCTTCAAAGTCGGCGAATTCTTTCGGCGTCACGAAGCGCTTAGTATGCGCGTGATCGCGCGTCGGGGCCATGTATTGGCCAATCGTCAGAAGACGGACGCCGTGCTCGTAGATATCCTGCAGACATTCCATCACTTCTTCATTGGTCTCGCCGAGGCCCAGCATGATCCCGGTTTTCACCTTGATCGAACCGTCGCCGTATTCCGACGCCATTTTTAAAATGGAGAGCGACCGCTCGTAGGTGGCGCCAGAGCGGATCGAACGCTGCAGGCGCCTCACGGTTTCCACGTTGTGGTTGAAGACCAATGGACCGGCATCGAGCACCTTGTAGAGGGGTTCCTTCCGCCCCCAGAAATCGGGCGTAAGCACTTCAACCGTTAAGCCGGGAACCCGTTCCTTAATCGCAGTGATGGTCTGGGCAAAAATTTCGGCGCCGCCGTCGAGCATATCGTCGCGCGTTACACTAGTGATCACCACATGCTTGAGCTTCATTGTTTCGACAGCCTCGGCCACGCGCAACGGCTCTCCGAGATCGAGGCCCTCCGGCTTTCCGGTGGCGATCGAACAGAAGCGGCAGTCGCGCGTACAGACGTTGCCGAGAATCATGATCGTTGCCGTGCCATGGTTCCAGCACTCGTGGCGGTTCGGGCATTTGGCGTCTTCACAGACGGTATGCAGGCCGTTCTTTTTCAGCGTGGCCTGCGTCTCGGCATAGTCCACATCGGTCTGGATCGGGCGGCGCATCCATTTCGGAATACGACCGGGTCTTACTGCATCAGTAGTCTCACTCATTCAATTTATCTCCAGCTCACCCCTGAACTTCCCCCGTTTGAACCGCAGAATATTGAACATGGCATATTGAATCCCAAAGGGAAGCCCTTCTTCATTCATCTGTTCCTTGTTCCATATTCTAGATTCGCGACATCAGCCCCGCAGCATTTCAATCATCTTCGCGAGCTTTTCGCTCTTTTCAATCAGCTCTTCCTTACGCTTTTCCTGAACGGCCACAACGTCTCTGGGCGCGCGGCTGGTGAAGTTTTCGTTGGAGAGCTTTTTCTTCACGTTGGCGAAATGGCCATTCACTTCGTCGAGTTCGGCGGTCAGCTTCTTGATTTCAGCATCGACATCAACGAGACCTTCGATCGACATGTAGACGGTGCCCAGTGCGCTGATGCCGCTCGGCATCGCGCCTTCCGGCGTATAGTTGACGTCAACCTCGATGCTTTCCGCATTCAATGCCGCCACGATCGAAGCCTTGTCAGCATTGATCTGCTCACCATAAGCCTCGTTGGCCGGACGCACAAAGAATACAGCAGTCTGCTTGTTGCTCAGGTTATACTCGGCGCGCAGAATGCGGCCAATGCGGATCAGGTCGTGTTTGCCGTCAACATACTTGACGGTCTTCGGATCAATGCCGGTGACCACAGCCTTTTCCGGCCACGGCGCAACCATGATGCTTTCGTCTTCGTGATTATAGTCCATGCCGTGCCACAGCTCTTCGGTCTGGAACGGCATGAACGGATGCAGCAGGCGCAACGCAGTCGAGAAGGAAAAATGCATTACCTGCAAGGTGTGCTTCTTCTGCTCCGGCGTTCCCTTGTATAGGATCGGTTTGGCATATTCCAAATACCAGTCGCAGTAGCTGTGCCAGAAGAAATCATACAGCGCCAGCGTCGCATCGTTGAAGCGGTAGCGTTGCAGGTTGTCATTCGTGGAGGCAATCGCTTCGTTCAGCTTGGCCAGCAGATGCTGGTCGTCCGGCGTCAGATCGGCTTCGTTGAACGCCAAATCCTTGACATCGAATCCTTCCGAATGCATTTCCATGAAGCGCGCGGCGTTCCATATCTTCGTGCCGAAGTTGCGGCCGATCTCAAACTTTTCGTCGCTGATGTAAACGTCCTGTCCGGTCGCAGTAATCATCAGCAGCGAGAAGCGCAACGCGTCGGAGCTGTACTTTTCAATGATGTCGAGCGGGTCGATGGAGTTGCCAAGGCTCTTCGACATTTTGCGCCCTTGGTCGTCGCGCACGGTGCCGTGGATATAGACCGTGTCGAACGGAATGTCGTCCATGATTTCCATGCCGGACATAACCATGCGCGCCACCCAGAAAAAGATGATTTCGTTTCCGGTGACCAGCGTCTTGGACGGGTAGTAAAACTTCAGGTCTTCGCTCGTTTCCGGCCAGCCGAATACGCTGAACGGCCAAAGCCAGGAAGAGAACCACGTGTCGAGCACGTCTTCATCCTGACGGACATTAGACGATTGGCATTTCGAACAAGCGGTTTCCTTAACCTTCGAAGCCCAAACATGGTTGCAGTCGTCGCAATAGAAGATCGGAATGCGGTGGCCCCACCAGATCTGGCGCGAGATGCACCAGTCGCGAATGTTTTCCATCCAGCCCATGTAGGTTTTGTTCCAGCGCTCGGGCACAAACTTGATCCGGCCGTCGTTGACGGCTTCGATCGCCGGGCGTGCAAGCGGCTTCATTTTCACGAACCACTGGGGTGACAGGCGCGGCTCAACCACGGTGTGGCAACGATAGCAATGGCCAACCGCGTGAGCGTGTACATCCACCTTCTCAACCAGCCCGGCAGCCTTCAGATCTTCCATCAGCTGCTTGCGGCATTCGAAACGATCCATGCCTTCATACGGTCCGGCGTTTTCGTTCATGACGCCGGTATCCGTCATCACGTTGATCTGCGGAAGATCGTGGCGCATGCCCATTTCATAGTCATTTGGATCATGCGCTGGAGTAACCTTAACGAGGCCGGTTCCAAACTCTGGATCAACATAGTCGTCAGCAATGATTGGAATTTCGCGGTTGGTGATCGGAAGTACGATCATTTCACCAATCAAATCTTTATAGCGCTCATCGCGCGGATTGACCGCCACGGCGGTGTCGCCCATCATCGTTTCCGGGCGGGTGGTCGCCACAACAATGCGCTGCTTCTTGCCTTTGACGGCATAGCGCAGGTGATAGAGCGCGCCTTCAACGTCAACGTGCTCGCTCTCTTCGTCCGAGAGCGCGGTTTCGCAGCGCGGGCACCAGTTAATGATGCGGCTGCCCCGGTAGATCAAATTTTTGTCATATAGACGACAAAACATTTCCAATACAGCATCGCTCAGCCCTTCATCCATCGTGAAGCGCTCGCGCTCCCAGTCGCAGGAGGCGCCCAGCTTTTTCAGCTGGTTCGAAATGGTGTTGCCATACTCTTCCTTCCACTCCCAAACACGTTCAACAAATTTTTCGCGTCCGAGGTCGTCGCGGGTTTTCCCCTCTTTCTTCAGCGCACGTTCAACGACATTTTGCGTGGCGATGCCAGCGTGGTCGGTGCCCGGAACCCAAGTGGTGTTTTTACCCTGCATGCGGGCAACGCGGGTCAGCACATCCTGAATGTTGTTATTGAGCGCGTGGCCCATGTGCAGGATGCCGGTTACGTTCGGCGGCGGAATCACGATGCAGAACGGGTCGCCCCCGTCCGCGCTGTCGCCATGGAAACGTCCGTCATCCATCCACTTCTGGTACCACTTTTCCTCAACCTGCTTCGGGTCGTATTTCTGTGTTAGTTCTGCCATAGGTCTAATCCGTAATTCGTAATTCGTAAAATATTCAAGGAAACAAGGTTCTATAACGCGCAACTTAATTACGCCTTACTCGTTATGCTTCCTTCCGGGTTTTGTATTCCGGCGACTCCTCCGCCACCTTCATCTGCTCGCGCACCTTCCTATCCAGCGACCGACGATAGGCCGGCCCCAAAACCGGATCGGACAAAATTCGTTCGTTCATTCGAGCGCGCCTCTCTTCCAGCACCAATCCTTTGTACTCCCCCTGCAACGTCCGTTGAATCTCGTTTTTCATTTCCACGCAATCAAATGTCTTATTTTTCATAATCGATCACCTCCGACGGGCTTCTAATGTCGATTGCTTGATAGCCTTTTAACATATTTATCGCGTTATAGCCCCTGATTTTATCGAAATGGACAATATGCTTAAAGTTCCAGCTAACCACTATATCGGCCTGTACAGCACTAGCCACCGCGATGTGCTCGGCATCATCAAGACTGGACGTGCCGACAACTTCAGCTTCGATGTAAGCATCGCGCAAAGCCTCAATCTCAATAGAGGGTGCTACAATCTCCATGCAATCCATGAGTTCGACGACCAACTCCTTTACCCTCTCCGGAGCACCCTTGAGTTCGGCGAGCACCGTCTCTGAAACAACAATCTCAAAACGCCCATCCCGCACTTCCTCGAAGAAGCGCTTGCTGTGGTGCTCGAACTCCTCGTCAAAACACCCGCCAAAAACGCACGTGTCAACAAATACACGAAGCTTACGCATAATCACGTCTCACGTTTCACTAGTCAGCCTTTTCCTCATTCAGGAACAGCTTGTATTCCACCCCATCGACGAGGGCTTCCCACGAGGCTTCGATAATGTTTTCCGAAACACCGACCGTGCTCCATGACGAGTCGCCGTCGGACGACTCAATGACCACGCGGGTCTTGGCCGCCGTGGCTTCCTCGGGATCGAGGATGCTCACGCGGTAATCCGCCAAATACACGCCGTCAATGCCCGGATAGAATTTGTGAAGCGCGCGACGCAGCGCCATGTTAAGCGCATCGACCGGCCCATCGCCCTCGCCCACGGTGAACGCTTTTTCGCCGTTTACTTTCAGCTTGAGCGACGCTTCCGAAATGCATGGCTCGTTCTTGCCACGCTTCTCGATTATCACGCGGAAGCCGTCGAGTTCAAAGAAGCTCTTGTGCTCCTTAAGCACTTTCTTGATCAGCATCTTGAAGGATGCGTCGGCCGATTCGTACACATAGCCGCTCTTCTCCATCTTTTCCATCGTCTGGAGGATTTCGCGCACTTCCGGCGATTTGCGGTCGATATTATCGAGCCCCATTTCGAGCAGTTTTTCCATCACATTGCTCGCTCCAGAAAGCTCCGAGATCAAAATGCGGCGCGAATTGCCGACAGATTCCGGCGGCACATGCTCAAAGCTGTGCGACACCTTGCGGACGCCATCGACGTGCATGCCGGCCTTGTGCGCAAAGGCGCTATCACCGACAAATGCGGCGCGCTTGTTGTTGCGCAGCTTGGCCTGCTCGTTTACGAACAGCGAAAGCTTCTTGAGGTTTTTAAGCTGCTCCGGATCGGCCAGGCAGGTCTTGTCGGTTTTCATGGTGACGTTGGCCGCCACAGAAATTAAATTGCAGTTGCCGCAACGCTCGCCGAAGCCGTTGATCACGCCTTGCACCTGAACGGCGCCGGCCCGAACGGACTCCATTGCATTAGCAACGGCGGTTTCCGAATCGTTGTGGGTGTGGATGCCCACGGCCACATCAAATTTCTCACGGATCAGCGCGGTGATTTCGAATACTTCATGCGGAAGGCAGCCGCCGTTTGTATCGCACAGCACCAGCACATCGGCACCGCCCTTTGTGGCGGCTTCCAATGATTGGAGAGCGTATTCCGGGCTGTCCTTGTAGCCGTCGAAAAAGTGCTCGGCGTCATAGACGACTTCCTTGCCGTTCTCCTTCAGGAAGC
This sequence comes from Pontiella sulfatireligans, assembly GCF_900890705.1. GTDB lineage: Bacteria > Verrucomicrobiota > Kiritimatiellia > Kiritimatiellales > Pontiellaceae > Pontiella > Pontiella sulfatireligans. The sequence continues at coordinate 715,569 of NZ_CAAHFH010000002.1, forward strand.
GGCAGGTATCTTCGATCATCGCCAGGTTTTCTTCCGGCGTGGTCTTGAGCACTTCGGTCACGTGCAGGAGCCAGGTCTTGCCGAAAATAGTGCAGACTTCCGTGTCCGCTTCGAGCAGCGCCAGCGTGCCCTTGTCCTGCTCAACCGGAGTATTTGCACGGCGGGTGCTGCCAAACGCGGCCACCTTGGCGTGCTTCAGTTTTTCCTTCTTGATGTCCTTGAAGAAAGCCATGTCCTTCGGATTCGAAGCCGCATAGCCGCCTTCGATGTAATCCACCCCGAACGAATCAAGCATCTTTGCCACATGGATCTTGGCAACCGGCGAAAAAGTAACCCCTTCCGCCTGTGCGCCATCCCGCAGCGTCGTGTCATAGATAAAGACTTTGTTTTCAGTGCTCATAGTGATTAACCTGTTTTTCCCAAAGGGATGGAACATACCGCACCCCCTAAACCCGAACCAAGCCCGAAGGGCGTTTTTTTGGAGAGACTTAAGTGTTTTCGCAACGCTCCGGAAAACGCACGATCAGCTGGAGAAGAGGCAACCTGTCACTTTTTGGAATCCGTATCCCGCAAACTGCCCTTGAGTTTTCTTAACTCAGCGGCATCGACCTGATCCTTCGGCCTTCCGGTTGCCAGCTTGTTAACAATCAGATCATCGATCGACAACACCTTCAGATCAATCCCATCGACCCGCCTCGCAACTGCGTTTTTCGATGCAGTTGAAAAGTCTAATCCGGTTGCCCCAGTCAACAAGTCGATTCGTCGAGGCGCCACGCCAATCTGAAAAACAGTATCGCTGCTTTGGAGATCTTCCACCTTCAAGCCATGAAGCGGGGAACCGAACTGCCTAAGCGCACGAATGACCGCCTCAGCATTTGCGGGCGAAGGCATCACCCAAATATCGATATCCATCGTAGCGCGAGGATATTCGTGGGCAGCCAATGCATAGGCACCAACAAGGATAAAATCAACCTGCTCGGCGTTTAAGGCGAGTGATATGTCGCTGTAGCCTTTGATCAGGATCAAGATAGGGACTCAGAGAAGCTACTTCACGGGTTAGGGGCCAAACCAGGCCGAGTCGCGATTCGATGGTGCCCGGCACAAAGTTGTCGTCCGAGTGGCTGCTCAGATTCCCTTTATATGTATGTTGCCGATCCATGGGCAAATAGTGACAAATCCGGCATCGCATTGCAAATCCAGTTCATCCGGAATCCCGTCAAAAAAGGGACGCCGGCTAGCTGAAAAAGGCGCCGCCGAGGGCGTGGACTGCTTTCTTGCGGTCGGTCTCCTTGACGGCGAACATCATGCTGATTTCGGACGCGCCCTGATTGATCATCTCAATATTGACGCCGGCGTCGGCAAGAGCGTTGGTGGCCTTGGCGGCCTGACCGACGGCATAGTGCATGCCCTCGCCCACCACCATCAGTAACGCCAGACCGTGCGCAACGGAAACATCGTTGGGCTTCAGCTCGTTCATGATGCGATCAACAACGATCTTTTCTTTTTCGCCGAGCTCCTTCGATTCAAGAATGACCGACATGTTGTCAATACCGGACGGGGTGTGTTCGAAGGAGATTTCCTCGTCTTCGAGGATTTGGAGTAAACGCCGGCCAAAACCGACTTCGCGGTTCATCATGTATTTGTCGATGTAGATCGCGCAGAAGCCGGCGGCGCTGGAAATTCCGGCCACCTCGGTCTGCTCGAATTTGCGCTCCGGAACAATCATGGTGCCTGGCGCTTCGGGGCGGTTGGTGTTCTTGATGCAGATCGGAATCTCGTGCTGGACGGCGGGTATGACGGCCTCGTCGTGGAAGACGCCGAAACCGGCATAGGCCAGCTCGCGCATTTCGCGATAGGTCATCAAGTCGATCGCCGGGGCGTTTGGAACAATGCGCGGATCCATCGCATAGACCGAGTCGACGTCGGTAAAGTTTTCGTAGACCTCGGCCTGTACGGCCGCCGCGAGAATCGCGCCGGTAATATCGGAACCGCCGCGCGGGAAGGTGGCCACATCGCCGGCCTTGGTGCAGCCAAAAAAACCGGGAAAAACAAGAATCTCGGCCTCGTTCTTCAACGCAGCGAGTTTTTCAAAAGACTCGGGCAGGACTTCGGCGTTGCCGAATTCGTCCGAAAGCAGCATGCCGGCTGTGCAGGGATTCACATACTTCGCCGGATGGCCCTTCTTGATGAACGCCTCAGCAATCACCTTGGCGTTGTTGTCCTCGCCGGAAGCTTTCATGGTGTCCATGAATTGGAGATCGTTCGGCCCGCGGTTTTCGATGCGGCCGCGCAGATCGGCCTCAATGGTGAAAACCACCGCTTCCGGAAGTTCCAGATCTTTTTGAATTTCAGCATAGCGCGCAATCACAGCCATCAGCGCGGTTTCATAATCGTCGCCGGCGAGTACGGCATTCGCCAATGCGATCAGCAGGTCGGTCACCTTCGTATCTTCACCATGACGCTTGCCGGGAGCGGAAACGACCACGATGCGGCGGGAGGCTTCAGCCGTGACAATATTAATGATTTTTGAAATCTGCACCGCATTCGCAACAGACGACCCGCCAAACTTTACAACTTTCATATCATTCACCGTTTTTAAAACACAAAGGCACGAAGTTTACCAAGAACCGATCTTTGAGTCGTGTCTTAGTGTTTAATAGTTTATTCAAAATCTTCGAGGCGCATGCGGATAGGCTCGCTGGTGGAGACGTCCAATGCCTGGATCTCGGTCATGGCGGCCACGAAATCGGATTCCTTGGCGGCCTGCGTAAGGATCACAACAGGGGCGGAGCCGCTTTCGTGGCGCTCTTTCTGTACAACGGAGGCAATGCTGATGTTGTGCTTGCCGAAAATCGTCATGACCTGCGCCATGGAGCCCGGCTTGTCTTCCAGGCAGAGGCGGATGTAGCAACGCTTTATAATGTTGTCGCCGGAGCAATAGGTCAATGCATCCTTCTGCAGCATCATCGTAACGCTGACCGGCGTTCCAACGTCGTGCAGCTTGTCGGAGGCCGCTTCCATGATGTCGCCGATAACGGCGCTTCCGGTCGGCAGGCGCCCGGCGCCGCGACCGTAGTACATCGTATCGCCAACAATATCGCCCTTCACAAACACGGCATTGAAAGAATCGCTGACGGAGGCGATCATATGCTCTTTCGGCACCAGCGCCGGCTCAACGGAAAGCTCCACTTCCCCATCATTATCCTTGATGATGGCGAGCAGCTTGATGCAGTAGCCCAGATCGGCGGCATTGACGATTTCCGATGCAGAGAGTCCACGGATGCCGCTGGTCGGGCAAGCGTCCATCGGAACGGGCGCACCGTAGGCCATGGAGGCCAGCACCACCGCTTTGTGGGCGGTATCGATGCCGTCGATGTCGAGATCAGGCGGGGTTTCAGCGTAGCCGAGCGCTTGGGCATCGGCCAAAATTTCATCGAACGGAAGGCCTTCGCGCTCCATGCGGGTGAGCATATAGTTGCAAGTGCCGTTCAGAATGCCGTAAATGCTTTCGATCTGGTTGCCGATCAAGCCGGCGCGCTGCGAGCGCAGGATTGGGATGCCGCCGCCAACCGCCGCTTCGTAATAGATGCCGATGTTGTTTTCGCGGGCGGTTTTGTAGATTTCCTCGCCGTGGTCGGCCAGCAGCGCCTTGTTGGCCGTAATGACCGGCTTGCCCTGCTTCAGCGCTTCAAGTGTAAAGGTGCGCGCAACCGTTGTTCCACCCACCAACTCCACAATCAAATCAACATTTTCATCAGCAATCACCGACATCGCATCGGTCGTCAACACGCCATCAGGCACAGTAATTCCGCGGTCGGTTTCGATATCGAGATCAGCAATTCTGGCTACGATGGGCATGATGCCGGTTCGGTCGGCCATCAGCGCTCCATTCTTCTGGATGCCTTCGACCACGCCGGCGCCGACGGTGCCGAATCCGAGTATACCGATTCTGATTTCTTTCATAGCTGTTTCCTGTTGAGTGAAAAAACGAAGCGCAACCATAGTTAAATGGACTTTCGACTCAAGCTTGAAAACACGCCTTTCGCACGCAATCGGGTATTCAAATAAAGGCCGGGCGCCCCGACCTGACGCAACCGCCGTCACGGACAATCAATTATCATCCGCTCACCATTTCGATCATTTTATATCGGATTTTGAGTTGGAGCACTTAAGTGCGAATTGCTAGATTCTCGTTTTCGTAAATTTCAACCCAAAGGGCATACAAAACATGAGAGCATATAACTTTTCCGCTGGGCCGGCGATTCTGCCGGAAGAAGTACTCAAAGAAGCCGCTGCCGAACTGGTCGATTATCAGGGCACCGGCATGTCCATCATGGAAATGAGCCACCGAGGCAAAGAATACAGCGCAATTCACGACGAGTGCATTGCCAACATCAAGGAACTGCTCAACATTCCGGAAGGCTACAGCGTACTCTTCATGACCGGCGGCGCATCCACCCAGTTCCCGCTCATCCCGATGAACCTGCTCGGCGAAGGCCAAACCGCCGACTACACCGATTCCGGCGCATGGGCCTCCAAAGCCATTAAAGAAGCCAAGATGCTCGGCAACATCAACGTAGCGGCCGACTGCGGCAAAGAAATTCCGACCCGCGTCCCCGCAGTCGATGAACTGAACCTGACCGACGGCGCAGCCTACCTGCACATCACCTCCAACGAAACCATTTCCGGCGCACAGTGGAAGGTTTTCCCCGAACACGAGTGCCTGATTGCTGACATGTCCTCCGACATCCTGTCCCGTCCGCTGGACGTTTCCAAATTCGGACTGATCTATGCCGGTTCGCAGAAAAATCTCGGCCCGGCCGGCATCACCCTCGTCATCATCAAAGACGAGCTGGCCGAACGCTGCCCCGACACCGTTCCGACCATCATGCGCTACAAAACGCACATTGCGAACAACTCGCTCTACAACACTGTACCGACCTTCCCCGTCTACATGCTCTGCCTCGTCACCCGCTGGCTCAAGGCCCTGGGCGGCCTCGAAGGCATGCAGAAGCTCAACACCGAAAAAGCAGGAAAACTCTACGACTGCATCGACGGCACCGACTTCTACACCGGCACTGCGGTTCCGGAATTCCGTTCCAACATGAATGTGACGTGGCGCCTGGCGAACGAAGACCTCGAGCCGGTCTTCATCGAAGAAGCCTCCAAGCGGAACCTGAAAACGCTCAAAGGCCACCGCTCCGTCGGCGGCATCCGAGCCTCGATCTACAACGCGTTCCCGGAAGAAGGCGTCGATGCGCTGATTTCGTTCATGGCAGCGTTTGAAGCGAAACATTCTTAAGGGCAAAATTAAACACCAAGACACGAAGGCCACTAAGTTTAGTGCTCTTCGTGTCTTGAGCGTAGCGGGTGTTGAAAATAGAGCCTGAGAAATTCATACTTCATTTTTTAATTGCGGCCCCGTCGCAATCCCCCTATAAACCTGCCCTTTCGTGCGCCCATAGTTCAATGGATAGAATAGTGGCCTCCGAAGCCATAGATACAGGTTCGACTCCTGTTGGGCGCACCATTTTTTGAAACGTGAAAAGTGAAACGTGAAACAGATTCCTTCACGCCTCACGGGTCACTTACCAAAGGTAATTCCATGAGCGAAGAAACAGGCCTTGAAAACATTAAGATCGACGGAAGCAATCTCTGGAAAGAGGAAAACTTTACCGACCTGCAGGTCGGCAGCATCCGCAAGCTGACTCCCATCAAGTTGGATGGGACCGAAGACGAAGCCCGCACGGCGTCCTACTCGGCGACCACCAACATCATGACCCCGAGCGGCGCACTGCCCATTTCCGGCGAAATTGAAGCAACCAACCTCGAAGAAGCAGTTGAAAAGTTCCCGGCAGCGATCAACGCCGCCGTGAAAAAACTGCAGGATGACATGATCCGCATGCAACAGGAGCAAGCTTCCCAGATCGTCACTCCGGATCAGCTCCGCGGTGGCAAGAACGACATCATCATCTAGTAGAGACAGTCCCTTGTGGCTATTCAAACAACAAAAGGCGCCCCGCGAGGAGCGCCTTTTTTTTATGCGTCGGGCGTTTCAGGGGAAACGTCGAATCCTTGGCCAAAGAAGGCTTTAGCCGAAAAGATCCAAACGGAGACGAGACCCCAGCCGAGGCCGAGCAGTACGCCGGCGTCAACAATGCCGCGCCAAGGTTGCTCCAGTTTCCGCACCCCAACAATCAGCAGCACAATCATCAGCGTAAGCGAATAGGCCACAATCTTGCGTTTCCGGGTGGCATGGAAATAGCCCATGCAGAAGAAGGGCGCAAACAGAACGCGGATGAAGGTTGGATTGTCTTTCAAATACAGCGCGCGGGCGGCGCACCGCGGCGAAAACTTGAGATGGAAGCCTTTATAGCCCTCGGCATAGCCCATGAACACCAAGCTTGCAAAAAGCGCCACCCAGTGAAGCCACGTAAACGACATGCCCTGTAACTCTTCGGCATAGGGGTAGAGCCGGTACAGCGCACTCCCGAACACCAGGCTAAGCCCGCCAACGCCCCAGATCGATCCGAGGGTTCCTGCCGCTTTACCAATGCTCATAACGCACCAGATCTTCGAGCGGCTTGCGGATTTTTGCCAGACCGGCCATGTTCGGATAGCCGAGCGGCAGCATCGTGATCGGCTCGACGCCGTCGGGCAGCCCCATCGCTTCAGAAACCGCGCCGGGGTCGAATGCTCCGATCCAGCAGGTTCCGAGTCCGAGGTCGGCCGCGGCGAGCGTCATGTGATCCGCAGCAATCGCCGCATCGACTTCCGCATAGTTTTTGTTGTCGTGGCGCTTGCGCACCCAGCCCTTCTCCGCCTCAACGCAAACGACAATCACGACCGGCGCTTCCCGAAGAAACGGCGCGGGATATGCGGCGGACAGCGCGTCCAAGCCGGATTCCGCCCGAACTACAATAAACTGGAAGGGCTGCAGGTTTTTTGCGGTCGGGGCAAGGCTGCCGGCCGTCAAAACCTCGTTCAGCAGCACGTCCGGCACCGGATCGGGCTTAAAACTGCGAATACTGCACCGCTTTTCCGCAAGTTCGATAAATTTCATGAATACTCCAAGGGTTTGAAATGGGATAAAGTCTAACAAAACGGGCCATTAAACGAAGTTCATTCTGCCACAGCCTGAATTGGCATGCGACCTGCTAAATATTAAACCTCATCTCCTCCTCGCAGGCAGTGAGTTGGTCGCGGATCAGCTTGCTGCCTGTATTTTTTTCCACCCACTGGAGCAGTTCCCGCGCCCGAGGCGATTTGCTTTTACTTAGCACCACGACGGCATTCTTCCGAAGCTGGGTCACGCCGGCATAGGACGCCGCATTCCCCTTAATCAAGCGGCGCAATTCGCCGGCCGGCGTTTTCAGCAGCCATTCAAGATCGACGGGAATGCGCGTATCCACCTTGTCGCGCGGCGGGCAGACGACCGAGCACCAGTCGCAACCAAAAAGCCAATCATCAATCATGCTCCCTTCTTCTCGATTCAGCACCCCGCGCTTCTCGATGGTGAGATAGCTGATGCACTTGCGCGCATCGATCGGCTCGCCGAATTGGATGGCGCCGGTCGGGCACTTTTTCACGCAGGCCAGGCAGTCGTCGCAGGCAAACGGCATCTTCGGCTCGAGGATAACCTCAGGCAGTTCGGTATCGACAAACAGGCAGCCGATAAATACCCGCACGTTGGTGCGGCCGGGCACGCGCAACAAATCGTTGCCGCCCACAATGCCCAACCCGCCGACCGAGGCAAAGAGGCGTTCATACACCGCCTTGGTGTCGACCGCGGCCTCGACCTGAACCCCCTCGCCCAGCAAGCTCTTCAGCTCAGCGAGCATCGCTTGGCCGTTGATGTGGTAGTCCGTTTCCTTGGCGTAAGCCGAGATATAGCCCAGCAGGGCATCTTTGTCTGGCGCAGGAAACGGATGCGTCGCTTCAGGGTCGCCCCACCTATTCGTGAAGGCCAGCACAATAACGGACTTGGCAAACGGAAAGGTTTTCCAAGGAGCGGATTTTTCGGGAAACATACGTTCGAGATAATCCATGTCGCCGTGCAGACCGTCCTTCAGCCAACCAGCCACCAGCGCGTTGTTTTCCTCAACGCGCTGTTTCAGCAAAGGGTTGTCCATGCGGATGCACGCCGCGGAATGCGCACCGGCCCCCTGCGCCGCTTTTGAAAGCCATGCTCCAAACTGATCTGTATCTGAAAAATCCACGCCCTCCACTCTATGAACAAAACCCGTTTCAGAGAAGCCATTACGAACGCAACTCTTGTTCACCTCTCATCCTACCGCAACACAGGCAGCGCATGGTTCAATTCCATTTCGAGAACTTGCGTGGCGCGAAATTCTGTTTCGCGTTCCCGGACGATCGATGCGTCAGATCGGTGCATGCGCAATCTCGAAACAGAATTTCGAGCTACTCCTGAATTTCTAGCTACTATTACTTGATCCGGCTTCTTCTGAAAATTATCCTGCTCTCATGTCTCCGCATTTCACGGCCTTTAATGAACGGGCACCGATTGAAATTTATTACCGCAACCTGCCCCACTGGCATCAGGATGGCGCAACGTGCTTTATTACCTTCCGGCTCGCCGACTCCATCCCCCGCGCCTTGGTGGAGCAGTGGATTGAAGAACGGCAACTCTGGCTTAAAGCGCATGGCATTATGGAACCCATGGAGCAGGCAGACCGGGCAACTGCCTACGCAAAAATTGATCCGCGACAGCGTCGCAACTTCGAGCGTCAGAATGCTCGCCGCCTGCTCAGCGAGCTGGACCGTTGCCGCGGGTGCTGTCTCTTCAAAAATTCCGTTGCCCGGAACCTCTTAGCAGAGTCCTTGCATCACAACGACGGCACACACTACCATTCCGGCGACTTCGTCATTATGCCCAATCATGTCCACTGGATCATCCAACCTCTGAAAGGTTCCAGACTCTGGAAAAGCATGCGCGCCATCAAGCGTTTTACCGCAACACAGCTGACCCACCAGAAACTGCATGAAGGCAAACTGTGGCAAAACGAAACCTACGACCATCTCATCCGCAATCGTGCCGAACTCAACCGCATCCGCGCATACATTGCCGACAACCCGAAGAAGGCCAACCTTTCCCCGCATGCATTCACTCACGCAACTGCCGACTGGTTAGACGAGAAGTAGCGTGGCGCGAAATTCCGTTTCGCGTTTCGGTCGGGCGGTGCGCACGCGGACTCGAAACAGAATTTCGAGCTACTACCTGCGCAGCAACTTGACTCTTTACAGCACCGAATATAAGTGCTAAATAGAATACCGTAATTAGTACAGGAGAATTGCAATGGTTACGATTCCAGCACAGGATATTAAACGTCGGGGCATCGGAGCGGTGGATAAGCTGCTTGAGCGCGAACCGGTTCATATTGTGAAAAACAACCATCCCCACTATGTGGTGATGCGCGAAGACGACTACCAAACCATGATGGAGGATCTGGCGCTTGCACGCATTGAAGCATCGGAAGCCGATCTGGCCACCGGTCGTGTTCAGCGCGGCAGTTCGGTGGATTTACTGAAAACGCTGGATGAGCCAGACTCATGATCCAGTTAGTCTGGACCCATACCTTCGCCCGCACGGCCCGGCGTTTTTTGAAAAGGACCCCGCATTTGCGAGGTGAATTTGAGCATACTCTCCGGCAGCTGGAAGAAGACCCCTCCCACCCCAAGCTGAGGTTGCACCCGCTAAAAGGGAAACTAGCCGGAAAGCACGCCGTATCGCTGACCTACAGCCACCGCATCGTTCTGATCCTTGCGCTCGAAGATGATCAAATCATCCTGCTCGATGTCGGAACCCACGACCAAGCCTATCGATAAACCCCGTGACTCCAAAACCATTTTGCGGAAGATCAATACATGAAAATCATCTTCATATTCATAGACGGACTCGGACTCGGCGCCGACGATCCCGACGTCAATCCGCTGTGCGATCCGCGCTTTCCAAACCTTGCCAACCTGCTCGCAGGCGCGACGCCGCTCGACGCCTGCCTCGGCGTGGAGGGGCTTCCCCAAAGCGCCACCGGGCAGGCCACGCTCCTCACCGGCGTCAACGCGGCCAAAGCCATGGGGCGCCACATCGAAGGGTTTCCCCCTGCCGCGCTAAAAAAGCTGATCGAGCACGACAACCTGTTTTCCAAGTTGCGGAAACTGCACAAGCACTGCACCTTCGCGAATTCCTATTGGATCGACGATCCGTACCGCATCCCGCTGCGCCGGCAGTCGGTCACCACCGTCATGACGTTGAAAGCGCTCGGCGACGTCCGCCATAAAGAAGAGCTGATGGCCGGACTGGCCGTCAACCACGACATCACCCGCTGGACCATGCACACGCGTGGCTACGACGGCCCGCTGATTGAGCCCGAAGAGGCGGCCGAACACCTGCTGGCCGTGGCCGAAGCGCACGACTTTACGCTGTTTGAATATTTCCTGACCGACCGCGCCGGCCATTCCGGCGATCTGAAGCTGGTTTTCCAATGCCTGGAAACGATGGAGCGCTTTCTTGGAAAAGCCGCTACCTTCGCCGATCAGCCTAACCACCTGTTCCTGCTCTGCAGCGACCACGGAAACATCGAAGACCCGACAACCACCCGGCACACCAAGAATCCCGTCCCGCTTGTTGCTCTCGGAACGGGAGCGGAAAGGTTCCAAACCCTGAAAACCTTAACCGACGTAACGCCGGCCATCTTAAACGCGTTTAAAGCATCTTAACGTTTTCGAGCCGTGCAAAGCTGCGGTCAAACGTTGCTATCTCGCTGGCATGGCCGAGCACTCATTCTTTACGCCTCCATTACATTCTCTTTCTTTCCAAAGAAGTTGAGTTTATTAATTCTGCCGGGATGAATTCAAGATCCTTTCGCCTGTATGGCTCTTGAACGAGGGCGTTGCAGGAGCTATGTTCCTGTCTATGAGTGAAATTACAGAAAAGCGCCCGGACTGGGATGAATACTTTATGGACATTGCCCACGTGGTGTCGAAGCGGGGCAACTGCTGCCGCCGCAAGGTGGCCGCACTGATCGTTCGCGACCGCCGCATTGTTTCCACGGGCTACAACGGCACGCCCCGCGGCATCGCAAACTGCTGCGACGGCGGCTGCCCGCGCTGCGCCTCCGATGCGCCGTCGGGCGAGAGCCTCGGCGAATGCATCTGCGCCCACGCCGAAGAAAACGCGATCGTGCAGGCCGCCTACCACGGCATCAGCGTCCGCGACGGCTCGCTCTACTGCACCCTCAGCCCGTGCCTGATGTGCACCAAAATGATTATCAACGCCGGCATCAAGGAAGTGGTCTACGAAACCGAATATCACTTTACCGAGCAGGCCCGCGGCCTGTTCGATACCGCCGGCATTCTTTGCCGGCAGTTCACAAGGGCGTGATGCCAGCCGGAGGATGGCGGATTGGTGGAAAATTGGAATTCTGGATGAATGCGTTTAACAACAGCAAAGCCGGGGCGAAATCCAACCATCCACCCATCCAACCCTCCATCGCATTAACCATTGTCGTCTGTCTCCTCTGCGCGTTTGGCTTGCAAACCGCGCGTGGCGCAACCGATTATTCCGCCTGCTTCATCCCCGGTGAGACGGCCGAATACAAGGCTTCGTGGATGGGCCTCCCCATCGCTTGGTCAAAAGCCACAACCGATACGGTCGAACACAACGGCCGCGAACTCATCCGCATCCGGATGGTCTCGAAAAGCTACAAAACCTATGCCCATATCTACAAAGTAGACGACGTCACCGAGGTGCTGATCGACCCCAAAACCGCTCTGCCCGTACGCGTCGATTTGCAGATCAACGAAGGCCCGCTGTTCAAGAGCCACCTCACCACCTTCTATCACGACCAAAAGGTCGCCATCTTTCAGGACCGCATCAGCAAAGACATCCGCGAAGTCCCCATCGAAAAAACAACGCAGGATCTTTTCAGCTTCATCTATTCCAGCCGCCGCCGCAACCTCAAGACCTTGGCCGGCCAAACGCACAAGCTGCTCGTCGACGGCAAGATCTACGAGCTCGGCTTGAAGCTCCACAAGGAAGACCGCATCAAGCTTTCCGAGTATGGGAAAGTCGAGTGCTTCGAATTTGAGCCGATCGCCGCGTTCGACGGTTTTTTCCTTCGGAAAGGGAAAGTCATGTTTTGGATTTCAAAGCAGTCCCCCCGTATGGTTACCTGCATCCAGGCCAAAATCACCGTGGGCAAAGTCAACGTGAAGCTGGAGAAGGTCTCCGGCTCCGGTGACAGTTTTTGGGAAAAAATTGAGGAAAAATAAATGAGCAAAATAGTTGGAGTGATTCCATCCCGCTGGGGATCGACGCGGTTTCCGGGCAAAAGCCTGGCGATGATTTCTGGCAAGCCGATGGTGCAGTGGGTCGTCGAACGCGTGAAGCAGGCGCAAAAGCTCGATGCCGTGATTGTGGCTACAGACGACGAACGCATCGCCAAATGCGTCCAATCCTTGAAAATTCCAGATGTGCAGGTGGCCATGACCCGCCCCGACCATCCGTCCGGCACCGACCGCATCGCCGAGGCCGTCCAAGACTTGGATGTCGATGCCGTCATCAACGTGCAGGGCGACGAACCATTGATCGATCCCGCGCTGATCGACGAGCTCGCCGACGTGATTTCAACGGGCGAATGGGATATGGCCACCGCCGCCACACCCATCGTAGACGCAGCGCAGATCACCGATCCCTCGGTGGTGAAAGCCCTCTTCAACCGCCACGGGCAGGCGCTCTATTTTTCGCGCTCCACCATTCCGCACATCCGCGAGCCCGAAGGCGTTTCGACCAAAGGCGTCTACTGGCGCCACATCGGCATCTATGCCTACCGGCGCGACTATCTGCTCAAACTGGTTCTGGAACCGGTCTGCGCACTTGAAAACCTCGAAAAGCTCGAACAGCTCCGCGCGCTCGACATGGGCTGCCGGATGAAGGTTATCAAAACGCAGGACTTCGGCATCGGCGTCGACACCCCCGAAGACGTCGCCAAGGCCGAGGCGCTTCTAGGGAAAGCCCCGGCAGGGGCACCGACAGATTTCCCCGGAGGGGAAGCCCACGAATAGCCATGGGTGCCAACCCATGGATGATGGAAATGGAAAACAACAAACCCCGGAGGGGTTGCCCAACAGGTGTCAACGTACACGCAAATTCTATATCATATCGTGTTCGCTACAAAGAACCGTGAACCGGTTTTGACCAAAGACCGTCGCGACGATCTGTACAAATACATCTGGGGCATCGCCCAAAAGCGCGACTGCCACCTCTACCGCATCGGCGGGATCGAAGACCACGTCCACCTTCTCGCCAGCCTGCATCCGTCGGTCGCGCTCGCGGATTTGGTCAAGGAAATCAAGATCGCCTCGGTAAGCTGGATAAAAACAGAACACGTGTTTGCAGACTTTGGATATTGGCAAAACGGCTACGGCGCGTTCACCTGTTCGGTCGGTTCCAAAGACCGGATCATCGAATACATCAAAGGACAGGAGCAGCATCACACAAAGGAATCGTCTCCGGAGGAATTGCGGCGTCTTTTGTCCGAAGCCAATATCGAATATGAACAAAAATATTTCGAATAGCTATTGGGCGACCCCTGCAGGGTCTGGTATTCATTGCATCCGTTTCCATGGGTCGTTGACCCATGGCTATTAATAGGAAGCCCCTCTGGGGCTATCAACCAATTTCCCCGAAGGGGAAGACCATGATTAGCCATGGGTGAAACCCATGGACCGGGGAAAAATAATGACGAAAACAATAAACGTAGCAGGCGTGAAATTTGGCGGGCGCAGCCCATTGGCAATGATTGCAGGACCGTGCGTGATCGAAAGCCGCGAGGGCTGCATGGAAATTGCCGACAAATTGGTGAAGCTGTCCAAGCGGCAGAACATTCCGCTCGTGTTCAAAGCCTCGTACGACAAGGCCAACCGCACCTCGATTAATTCCTACCGCGGACCGGGCATTTCGAAGGGCCTCGAAATCCTCGCCGAGATTAAAGAAAAATACAACGTGCCGGTATTGACCGACGTCCACAGCGTCGAGGAAGTCCACATTGCTTCAAAAGTGGTCGACATTATCCAGCTTCCCGCCTTCCTGATCCGCCAGACCGACTTTGTGGTGGCCGCCGGCGAAAGCGGCGCAGTGGTGAACGTGAAAAAAGCGCAGTTTGCCGCTCCGTGGGACATGGTCAATGTCGTGAAGAAGATCGAATCGACCGGCAACAAAAAAATCATGCTCACCGAGCGCGGCGCATCATTTGGCTACAACACGCTCGTAGCCGACATGCGCAGCCTGATCATTATGGCCGAGCTGGGCTACCCGGTTATCTTTGATGCGACGCATTCCGTACAGTCGCCCGGCGGGCAAGGTGACACCTCCGGCGGCGACGGGCGCTTCGCCCCCTATCTTGCGAAAGCGGCGGCCGCGGTCGGCGTCGACGGCATGTTCATCGAAACCCACCCCGATCCCTCGAAGGCCCTGTCCGACGGCCCCAACATGATTCCGCTGAAAGACCTTTCCAAACTCTGGAAAAAACTGGATGCCATCGACCAAATAAAGTAACAAATAGCCCACTCCGCCGTTCACCGAAGGAAATTGGAGGGGTGACTGAACAATCACGTGACGAAGACCCCGAAGGCAGCAAACGCTCAGTGATGGAAAGCAATATAGAACCGATCAACGAAAAGGAAAAAATGCAAGCCGTTGATAAACGGCTATGGAAGGATATTTTTTGGGGATAGGATCAGTCCTTGAAGGCAAGATTAGGGGTCACGCTTAAAACCGACGGACACGTTTATTTCATCCCTCATCGAACAACTCCAAGATGTTAAAAAAAACAGCAACTCCAGCTGGACGACGCTAATTATGGAGAAGGCCATCCGGAAATGAAACGGGCCAACGCACAAAAAGAAGCGCTGGAAAAAGCTTTAAACCGGCATATGCAAAACGTGGAAGAAGGCTTGGAGACCGAATATCAACTGACCAAGAACAACTTCGATAGCTTGAACGCTATGGCATCCGATATCCGTTCCAGAAACTCCCCATCGCACTTAACCCAACTTCGCGCCCTTCGCATTGCTCAGGCAAACCTAGAGTCGGAGGAGTTCATCTACAAATCTCTTAAGGACAAATTGCGTCAGGAAAAGATCATTCTTGAAATCCCGCGCAATCCAGTTGAGATCATCGACGCTGCCAAACCGAGCAATCGGCCGGTTAATCGCCAACGCTCTGATTCATCGGCTAAAAATCGGCAGACGCGACGCTCGGGCGACACTGGATTCCAATCCGGTGTCCGTGCGAATAAGAATACGGCGGATCGGAGTCCGCCGCCACACTATACAAGCAGGTGGTCTTCTTCGGGCTCATGTTCGCAGTCGAGCTTGGCGCCGCCCCACGGATAAAGCATCAGGAAGAAGGAAATCACCAACGCGCCGACCAACCAGCCGACACCGAGGCACAGAAGGGCCTTAGTGGAATAGTCGCCATAGTTTCCTGATAACTCGCTGTACAGCGCAAAGCCAATCACCACGATCAGAATGGCGGGCGTGACAAACTTGACCAGTATCTCCCACCCCTTGTGCAGTTTGACTCCACCCACCTGATCCACATGCCGGCGGGCGATGGCCGCCTTCAGCACCCAACCCACCAAAAGGCATTCAAAAATACCGCCGGCTACGAGGCCATAGTTGTTCACGAAGTGGTCCACGATATCGAGAATCCACAACCCGGCCCGGGTGGTGAACACCACGCTGCCTAGGCAGCCCGCCACGCAGACCACCGAAACGGTTTTCTTGCGGCTGAAATCAAACTTGTCGATGAGCGAACAGCAGAACGCTTCAATCAGCGAAATGGCGGAGGAGAGCCCGGCCATGATCAGTACCAAGAAGAAGAGCAGACCAAAAATGGTCTGGCCTGCAGGCAGTTGATTGATCGCTTCAGGATAGACCACAAAGGCCAGTCCGGGGCCGCTTTTAATAGCCTCGGCAAACGGAACGCCTTTGGAGGCGGCCATGAAGCCGATCGTGCCGAAAACGGCAAAGCCGGTGATGAAGGAGTAGAGGCAGTTGAGCACGGAAGTGATCAGCGCGTTGCCGACAATATCCGTCTTTTTAGGCAGGTAGCTGGCATAGGTGATCATGATGCCGAAGCCGAGCGACAGCGTGAAGAAAATCTGTCCGAACGCCGCCACCCAAACCTTGCTCCCGGCGGCAGTGAACGGATTAATCTTCTCCCAGCGGGCCGTTAAATAGTTTTCCTTGATGGCCTCCCAAGCGCCGGGGAGCTGCATCGACCAACCGACCAGTACGAAAGTCAGCACCACCAGCAGCGGCATGAAAACCATGCTCGCTTTTTCAATTCCGTGGTTCACCTCGCGGTAGCAGATGGACCAGCTGATGATCCAAGTCAGCACGGTGCCGGCGAGAATCGGCCAACGGATGCCACCGAGCTCAAACGGCGAGTCGGACACCTGCAAAAACGTGTTCATGAAAAAATCGCCCGTATCCGTTCCCCAAGCCTGATTAAAGGAAAAGACGAAATAGTTCATGCACCAGCCGATGACGGCGGCGTAGAAGAGCGTGATGCCAAAAAAGGCGACGACCGGCATCCACCAGCCGATGGTTTCCCATCGCCGGTCAATCCGGGCGAAAGCCAGCGGCGGAGAAGCTTTTTCGCGATGACCGAGCGTATACTCGAGAATCATCAGCGGAATGCCAGCCAGAATGAGAGCCACAACGTAGGGCACGAGAAAAGCGCCCCCGCCGTTTTCGTAGGCCATGTAGCCGAAGCGCCAAATATTGCCGAGCCCGACGGCCGATCCAATGGCCGCCAGCAGGAAACCAGCCTTGCTGCCCCACAGGCTTCTCTTTCCAGTCATCGCTGCGCTCCGTCTAAAAAATGGAGTGATAGATTACTGGATTCTTGGATAGATGGAGAGCGGGAAACGCAACCTTCCAAAAATCCTTTAATCCATGTTAATTACGGTGGCGGAAGGTGATTCGGCCCTTTTCCAGATCGTAGGGGGAAATTGCGATCGTTACCTTGTCGCCCACGGCGATGCGGATGAAGTGCTTGCGCATCTTGCCGGAAATGTGCGCCAAAATTTCGTGTCCGTTTTCCAACTCGACACGGTACATAGTGGCGGGAAGTACTTTTTTCACCACACCTTCTGCTTCGATTGATTCTTCTTTAGCCATAAAATGCTCCTTCTGAAAATTTATAGGTGGAGCATGCTACACGGATAAAAGCCGTTTGCAACCCTAACCCTTGCTGCTTTTGCTGTGTTTGCTAGCATTTATTACTCGTGAGAGGCCCTCCCAGCGGGTCGGGCGAACCCAAGCGGCTGAACCGCTGATGCATTTTCAAACGGGGAGAAGAATTGTTCACCACAGAGGGCGCAGAGGACACGGAGGCAAAACTGTTTTGAACCGCGGATGGACGCGGATAAAGAATAACGGAGCAGGGAGAATCCCCTGCCCCGCGAGTTGATTATTTCAAGCGGACTTCGACTTTGTTGAACCCTGCCGACTCGGCGCTTTAAAAGCGGAGACAGGGTCTCAGCAGTCCAAGGTGGCTCGGGCGCAAACAATTGCCCATGTCACGAAAGAATGCGATGGGGACATCGCATCAACGAATAGGGTTCTGCGCCATTCCGCGTCCATCTGCGGTTAAAAACCCGTCCGCAACGCCTTGCATTTCCATGCGCTCTTTCGCGGCCAACGAATTGCCGAATATGCGCTAATGCTCGGCCAGCGCCTCCCGCTTTTCGATGAGCAGGTCGACGACCGATGGATCGGCGAGAGTGGAGACGTCGCCGAGGCTGTCGGTTTCCAGACGGGCGATCTTGCGCAGGAGGTGGCGCATAATCTTGCCGGAGCGCGTTTTGGGCAGGCCGGACGCAATCAGAATCTGGTCGGGCACGGCGATCGAGCGTCCTGGATGCGGTCGCGCAAGGCTTCGGCGCTGAAACCGGCAAAGACCACGTTGTGCACCGCGCCGATGCGGGCACAAGCGAGCATGGCGAAAGCCGCTTCGGGGATCATCGGCATATAGATCGCTACGCGGTCGCCCTTGCGAATGCCATTGTGGCGGAGGACGTTGGCCAAACGGCAAACCTAACGGTGCAGCTCGCGGTAGGTGATGCGCCGCACATCGCCGGGCTCGTTGCCCTCCCACAGGATGGCAACCTTGTCGCCGCGGGTTTAGAGATGGCGATCCACGCAATTGTGGCAAACGTTGAGCTTCCCGCCGAGGAACCAAGCCACCATCCCGTGTTTAAAGTCGCAGTCGCTCACCTGCGTGAACTTATGGAACCAGTCGATCTGAACCTCGGCCTGCGATCCCCAGAAGGCGTCGGGGTTGGCGAGGCTTTGGGCATTTTTTCGCAGCTGGCCGGGGTGGGATAGTAAGAATCTTCACTCACCCGTTGAGGCGGAGCAAAGGTTTGCTAGCCGTTCTTCTGATCTGCCATAGATGTACCTCCGTGTTAAAACAAAAATACATTATAATAGTGATCAGGTTTCACGTAAATATATTTCTCCACCCATTGGATTCGAGCCCCAAGGACTGAAGGCTATGTGGCTTCGCCGCGCAGCGGAATGTTGCGCTTGTAGAGGTTGATGTAGCGCTGAATTCGCGTGCAAAGATCTTTCTGTTTGTTGGCCTTGGCCACTTTAAGCGCTTTTTTCGCCCATTCGGTTGCTTCGGTAAAGTGCTGCACTTCGGCATAGGAGGAGCTGATGAGAACGAGGGTGAAAGCGTCGCTCTGGCCGGTAATATCGAGGAGTTTCTGGGCATATTCAAGGGCTTCGTGACCGTTGCGCTCGTCAGGGTTTTCGTCGGTTGCGAGAATCAGGATCAGCTCGCGAAGGGCCGCGGTGTCGCGCGGATTGACATGCAGCTTCTTGCGGGCCTTGTCGCTCTTGGAAGCCGGTTCCGTCCCATCAGAAAGCATATCAACATCGTCGAGCGCCGTAAGCGAAAGATCGAGCTCGATGTCTTCCTCGTCGAACTTTTTCTGGAGGAAGGGCTTGTCGATCGCGTTGGCATAGGCCTCTTCCGGCGAAATAATGCCACGCTTGACCAAGCTGAGCAGGTCGTCGGCAAAGGTGCTCATCCCGACCTTGCGTCCGGTCTGCATGATGGATGGAATCTGGTGGGTCTTGCCTTCGCGGATGTTGGCGGCCACCGCCGGCGTGACCACGAGGATCTCGCACGAAGCGATCCGCCCGCCGCCAATGCGCCGGCAAAGGGTCTGGGCGATTACGCCCTTGAGGGAGTCGGCCAGCATCGAGCGGATCTGGTTTTGGCGGTCGGCCGGAAATTTATCGATAATGCGGTCTACGGTGGTGGCGGCGGTGTTGGTGTGCAGCGTGCCGAAAACCAAGTGGCCGGTTTCAGCCGTCTCGATGGCGATTTCCATCGTTTCCAAGTCGCGCATTTCCCCGACCAGCACAATATCGGGGTCTTCGCGCAACGCCGCGCGCAACGCGCTGGAAAAACTTTTGGTATGGACATGGATTTCGCGCTGATTCACCAGGCAGCCCATGGATCGGTGCTTGAACTCGACCGGATCCTCAATGGTGATGAGGTGCTCGCGGCGCGTGCGATTGATCAAATCGACCATGGCGGCGAGCGTCGTGGATTTGCCGCTGCCGGTCGGGCCGGTCACAATAACGAGCCCCTTCTTCAAAAAGCAGAACTGACGCACGCCCTCGGGAATGTTTAGCTCTTCGAAGGTTGGGACGCGCGAGGGAATCTGGCGCATAACGCAGCCGATGCCTTCGTGGTCCATGAAAAGGTTTACGCGAAAGCGCGCCGTGCCGGGCAGCTCGTAGGCGAAGTCGGTGTCCCAAAGCTCTTCCAGCTCCTGCAGGTTGCGTTCGGGAGTGAATTCATATAGCAGCTCGCGCAGCTCTTCCTCCGTAAACTTGTCCACCCCGTGCTGAAAATGCATTTCGCCGTCCACCCGGAGACAGGGCTGGTGATTGGTCGCCAAATGGATGTCGCTGGCGCCCTGTTCGAGCATATTTTCAAGATACTGGTCGATTCTCTTCATAGTCGCGTCCTTAGAAAGCCAGGGGAAATAAAAGCAACTACAGTGCCATCCTTCAACAAGAGGCTAAATAGGGGAAATTAAACTCAGCTCTCGATCTTCCCTTGAATAGCGCGACTCAGCTCCCGCCAGTCGAGAGGCTTCGCCATAAAGTCCGCATGACCTAGGTCTTGTAGATTTTCTCCTTCTACTTTTTCCATATAGCCGCTACAGAGAATGCTTGGCAGTTCTGGGCGGATTTTAAGGCATTGGCTAATCAATTCGTGGCCGTTCATTTCCGGCATGCTGTAGTCCGAAACCAGCGCATCGAACGCATCAGGCTTCTGCCGGAAGATTTCCAGCGCACGCCGACCGTTGGTGGCGGTTACGACGGAATAGCCGAAGGATTCTAGGATTTCACGCCCCATGGAAAGCACCGCTTCGTCGTCATCGACGAACAGCAGCCGTCCATAGCCCTCCAGCGTGGACTGGTTGGCGACATTCCGGCGCTCTTCCAACGAGCCGATGAGCAGAGGGAAATAAAGCTTGAACGTCGTGCCCTTGCCCTCTTCGCTCTCCACCGTGATGCTGCCGCGATGCTTGCATACGATGCCGTGCACGATTGACAGGCCAAACCCCGTGCCCTCCCCCTTCTTCTTCGTGGTGAAATAGGGTTCGAAAACGCGCTCCATCACTTCCGGAGGCATGCCGCATCCGGTATCGCTGACGGTAATGAAGGCATAGAAGCCCGGATCAAGGTCGAGCATTTGAAGCTCGTCTGATTTACGCCCGAGCACCTCAACCTGCTTGAGCGAAACCGACAGCACCCCCCCCGCCTCCCCGCCCAAGGCGTGGGAGGCATTGGTGCACAGGTTGACCATCACCTGCTGCAGCTGGGTCGTATCGCCCAGAATCGGTCCGCAGTCCGCATCAATGTCCTTCTCAACCTTGACGCTCTTCTTCATGGTGGTTTGCACCATGCTCAGGGAATCCTCGATGATGCACTGCAGCTCCGTGGCATGGAACTCCTGCTCCTCCTGCCGGCTGAAGGTAAGAATCTGCCGCACCAGCTTGGTGGCGCGGTCGCCCGCCTTGACGACCTCATTGAGATAACCATAAGTCTTGCTGTCCTCGGCAACCAAGTTCATGCACAGGGCAACATAGCCGAGGATCGCCGTCAGGATGTTGTTGAAGTCGTGCGAGATGCCGCCGGCCAGCTCGCCAATGGCGTTCATCTTTTGCTGCTGGCGAAGGTGCTTTTCAATCGCCATCTCCTGCGTGATGTCGCGGCTGATCGTCACATAGTTGACCACCTCCCCGCTTTGGGCGCGGATAGGATAGATGACCGCATCTTCAGAGTAGGACGTTCCGTCCTTGGCACAGTTGGTAATACGGCCGTCCCAAGTGCATCCGGCAGAGATGGTGCCCCACAGCTTCTTGAAGAAATCAGCATCATGATTGCCGCTGCTCAGCAGAGAAGGCGTCTGGCCCAGCACTTCGCCAGAAGCATAGCCGGACGTTGTCTCGAACGCGGCGTTGACATACAAGATTTTTCCTTCGACATCGGTGATCATGATCGATTCGGTGGACTGCTCCACCGCCACCGCCAACCGCCGCATCTCCTGCTCCATGCGAATGCGCTTGGTGAGGTCGCGGCTGATGCCGATCATGCCGGTGGATCCGGCCGCCGATTCAAGATAGGGCAGCTTGAGCGAACTGTGGTAGACTTGCGTGCCGTCGGCACCGCAGACCCAGCCCTCCTGCTCCAGCGGAGCGGCGTTGGCCAGCACCCGCAAATCCTCCATGTGCGAAACCTTCGCCAGCTCAGGGCTGAGGACCTCGGCCGCCGTACTGGAAATAATTTCGCCTTCGCTTTTGCCCACAAAGCTTTCATACGCTTTATTGCAACCTAAATAGTAGCCGCGGCTGTCCTTGAAATAGATCGGGTCCGGGATGGAATCAATCAGGCAGTGCAACAGCGCATGCTGCTCCACCAACCGGCGGCCCACCTGGATTCGGGCCAGCAGCTCGCCGCTGTCGAACGGCTTTTTGATGAAGTCGTCCGCACCGGCGGAAAAACCTTCGAGCACGTCTTCCTTGTCCGTCTTGGCCGTCAGCAGAATAACATATACCGGAAATGCGGTGTCGATTTCGCGGACGCGACGACAGACCTCGACGCCACTGAGGCCGGGCATCATCCAGTCGATCAACGCCAGCCGAGGCGGGTCGTCCTGCTGGAGCACCTCCCAGGCAGCGTCGCCGTTTTCGGCGGTAATCACATCATAGCCCGCTTTCGTAAGCGTCTTTTTCAGCAGGGTTCGGGAGAACGCATTGTCCTCGGCAATAAGAATCTTCATCTAACGGTCTCCAGCGGGAGCGTCCCCTTAACACCGCAACGCACGATTTCCCGGTTGGCGCTCCACGAATGCGGATAGTCGCAAATCAGCAACAGGGATACAATTATTTTCCCGAGTAAGAACACAACAAGAAAAACGCACCGGAAAAAGAGTTTACCGATGCGTTGCAAGCCTTTTCCAAAACCGGAAAAGCCACCCGTTAGTGGTTAGTGTCGTCAATGACTTCCTTGACTTCCGGCACGCGCTCCTTGAGCAGGGTTTCGATGCCGTTCTTCATGGTCATGCGCGCCCCGGGGCAACCCTTGCAGCCACCTTCGAGCTCAATGAACACCACGCCATGCTCAACCTTCGTGACCGTACCGCCACCTCCATGCGACGCCAGCGCCGGCGAAACTTCCTCTGCCATGATCACATTGACCGCATCTAAAATTTCTTGATCTGTCATCTTCTAATCCTTTTTTTTAGCGTGAAATTGACTTCGCGTGCGTTAATCCCTACTACTTTCCTCCAACTTTAACAAGCATTGGAAAACGCATTTATGATCAGCTATATCCTCAACATCCTCAAAGGGGCCTTGATGGGCGCCGCCAATGTTATTCCCGGCGTCTCCGGCGGCACCATGGCCCTGCTCACCGGCATTTTTGAAAAGTTGATCGACACCATCAAGTCGTTCGACCTGCAAGCCCTGAAGCTCGCCAGCCGCTTCCAGTTCAAAGCGCTCTTTGAGCACATCGACTTCAAATTCCTTTCCGCCGTTGGCATCGGCGTCGTGGTCAGCATCGTGAGCTTTGCCAAGCTGCTGGAGTTCCTGTTCATCAACCACGCCCTCCATGTCTGGGCCTTCTTCTTCGGCCTGATCCTCGCGTCGGTCTATTTTGTGGGCAAGAAAATCGGGCGCATCAGCATTCCCGTTGTGGTCCTGTTTACGCTCGGCACTGCGATCGCCGGCAGCATGGCCTTTATGGAGCCCGCCGCCGAAAACGAATCCATCCCCTACCTGCTCGCCTGCGGCGCCATCGCCATGTGCAGCATGATCCTGCCCGGCCTCTCCGGTTCATTTGTGCTCCTGCTGATGGGCAACTATGAACTCGTCATGATCAAGGCCGTCTCCAGCTTCAACCTCGCCGTCCTCATTCCCGTCGGCATCGGCGCCGCCGCCGGCCTTGCGGCCTTCGCCCGCCTGCTCTCCTGGATCTTTAAAAAGTTCCACGACCAAACCATCGCCATTCTCACCGGTTTCATTTTTGGTTCCCTCAGCATTCTATGGCCTTGGAAGAAAGCCCTCACCCAAACTTTTCAAAAGGGCAATGAAATTAAGGAAAAGGTCATCGGATACGACTATTCACTGCCGGAAATGAATGCCGAAACCGCCGTTGCCGTCGCCATTATGCTGATCGGCATTATAGCCATTGCACTCGTCGAAACCGGTGCATCCAAGCTCAAAAACGACCAATAGCGCACATACACTGCCCGCAGAAAACTCAACTAGAATTACAGTTGTGTTATCGCCCTCAAATACACTACATTTTTGTTCTTAGCTTTTGGCGCATTAGCCCGAAAAGCAAACGAGGATGCAAGCATGAACCAAAGCGGAAAGGAACTTAGCGTTCTTTATAAAATTTCGCAGACGATTTCGTCGCGCCAGCACAATATTTCTGGACTGCTCAGTGAGGTGCTCCAAATCATGGAAACCGACATGGGCGTGTCGCGCGGCACCCTGAACCTGCGCAAACCCGGCACCGACATTTTAAACATCGAGGCATCGAGCGGCCTTTCCAACAGCGAAGCGCGTCGCGGGCAGTACGAGCTCGGCGAAGGCGTCACCGGCATCGTGGCCCAAACCGGGCAGCCCCAGTTGATTCCCGACATCAACGCATCGCCCGACTTTCTCAACCGCACCAAGGCGCGGGGCGACCAGAAAACGGCCTTCCTCTGCGTCCCGATCATCCACCACAAGGAGGTGATCGGCACCATGAGCATCGACCTGCCCTCCCGCGAAGAGGAGGAGCTCGAAGGCTACTTCCTCTTCCTGCAGCACGTCGCCCAGATCCTCGCCTCCGCCGTATCCACCATCCGCGAGGAAAACGAAGAGCGCACCGCCCTGGAGTCCGAAAACGAAATGCTGCGCCGCCAGCTCGGCGACCGCTACAGCATCGACAACATGGTCGGCAACTGCAACTCCATGCGCATGGTCTACGAACAGATCGTGCAAGTGGCCAACAGCGCCGCCACCGTGCTCGTCCGCGGCGAATCCGGCACCGGCAAAGAGCTCGTCGCCCGCGCCATCCACTTCAATAGCCCCCGCAAGAACAACGTCCTCGTTAGCGTCAACTGCGCCGCCCTGCCCGAAAATCTGATCGAATCCGAACTCTTCGGCCACGAAAAGGGCGCCTTCACCGGCGCGCAGCAGCAGCGCAAGGGCCGCTTCGAACTCGCCAACGGCGGCACCATCTTCCTTGACGAAATCGGCGACATCTCCCCCGCCGTCCAAGTCCGCCTGCTGCGCGTGCTGCAGGAAAAAACCTTCGAGCGCGTCGGTGGAAACGAAACCATCAGCGTCAACGTCCGCGTCGTAGCGGCGACAAGCCGCGACCTCGAAACCGGCATGATCGAACAAACCTTCCGCGAAGACCTCTACTACCGCCTCAACGTCTTCCCGATCCTGCTGCCGCCCCTGCGCGAGCGCAAGTCCGACATCATGCTGCTCGCCGACCACTTCCTCCAGAAGTACGACGGAATGTACGGCAAGAATATGAAGCGAATCTCCACGTCGGCCATCAACATGATGATGGCCTACCACTGGCCCGGCAACGTCCGCGAACTCGAGAACTGCCTCGAGCGCGCCGTGCTCACCTCCTCCGACGGCGTCATCCACGGCTTCAACCTGCCGCCCTCGCTGCAGACCAGCGACGAAACGCACACCAACCTGCTGCCCGAGAACGGCGCCAACCTCAAGCAGATGGTCGAGGCTTACGAACGCGAGATCCTCATCGACGCGCTCAAGAAGCACCGTGGCAACGCCGCCGGCGTGGCGCGATACCTCGAAACCACCCAGCGCATCATCAACTACCGCATCAAAAACCTCGGCATCGAACCGAAGAACTATAAATAGGGTTTAATTGGGGAAGGGTTCAAGGGTTTCAGAGCACCTTGCCCTTCAACTTTTCAACCAACCCTTAAACCCTGCAAACCCTGCAACCCTGAAACCCTGCAACCCTTCAACCCTGCAACCCTTCAACCCTGAAACCCTGCAAACCCTGCAACCCTTCAACCCTTCAACCCTGCAACCCTTCAACCAAACCCCGTCATGAACATTACCCAACTCGTTGAATCCTTCGAATTTCGCTTCAAAGCCTCCGGGGTCGACAACCCCAAGCGCGTCGCAGAAGAAATGATTGCCCATGTATTTTCCTGCCGTCCGCTGGAAATCTACACCGGCGCCGCGCCCCAAGCCTCTACTACCGCCGAAAAATTCGACATCATCCGCAAGCTCGAACCGCTGGCCGAACGCATCGAAAAAGGAGAGCCCCTGCAATACGTCGTTGGGCACGTCGACTTCTGGGGGCTCCAAATCAAATGCGACCCACGCGCACTCATCCCCCGCCCCGAAACCGAGCTGCTCGTCGAAGAAGTCCTCAGCTCCAAGATATGGGACAACAAGCCCGCCACCGTCGTCGAAGTCGGCACCGGCACCGGGTGCATCGTCCTCACGCTCGCCAATCAACGCTCCGATGCAAACTTTAAGGCGGTGGATATTTCGCCCGACGCCTTGGAACTCGCCAGAGAAAACGCGCTTGCCCACAATCTGGAAAACCGCATCTTGTGGATGGAAAACCACCTGCTCGAACGCTTTGCACCCGCGAGTGCCGATGCCGTCGTCGCCAACCTGCCCTACATCGCCACGGCCGACTGGAAGCAGCTCTCCCCCTCCGTCCGCGACCACGAACCGCAACTAGCATTAGACAGCGGCCCCTCCGGAATGGAGCTGATTGCCGAGCTGGCCACCCAGTCGCGCTACGTCCTCGTCCCCGGAGGCATGCTCTTCCTCGAATTTGGATTTGATCAAGGCGAATCCGTTCGTCAATGCCTCGAAAAACTCGGCTACCGCGACATCCAGATCAAGCACGACCTCGCCGGGCACGACCGCATCGCCATCGCCAAAAATCCGTAGCAATCGACAATCATCGCATACCCTGCCGGGCAAACAAAAAGGGCTGGCTCTAGGCCAGCCCTTCAGCAAACAACCACCTGCTCATTAGTTAGCATCACCAGCGCTATATTCCAGCTCAAAATCCACGCTGGGAAGAGGTTCCACACCGGATTTCTCGAGGCGCTCCTCGATCGCATTTTCAACGGCTGTATTGACTGCATTCACGCCCGCCGCGTCGTTGGTGCCTCCAGAAGCGTTTAAGAATATTTCTGAATACTCATCGCTCTTGTTGCGGTTGTATTTGATTCTCGCGTTTTTAACAGCAACACCAGCAATGAAATACTCTGTTTCATCCTCGTCGGTGTACACGCGAATCTCGCCGTTGCCTGTTCCAGAAGAGTTCATCGACAGACTTTCAAGGATTTTTCCTTTGCCTGATTCCTGAACCTGAGCCTTGTAATTAGCGGATACGCTAGCCTGCAAATCTGCGCTTTCCAAATCAATTGCGCAGTACTCCATGCTCAGGCCTTTTTGCAGAGCCACAGCCAACGCATTGGTTTCAGAGCCTTCCACGGCCAACTTCCCGGCTCCCGTAGAACCCAGGTCCTGGAAATCAATCATCTTGGGAACAGCAAAAGTCAGAATGGCCCCTCCCTGCTCATAGTCATCCTTCTCCACCGCGAGAAACGAAGTATAATCCTCGTACTCAATGATGAAACCGTCAACCGAAACTGAATCCTTGGCCAACTTATCAGAAACCTCTGTTACACCGTTAACCGTTACTCTCCCCGCGCCTTCCTTAACCTTAAGCGTCTGTCCCGTAAACTTTGCATTATAGACTTTTACGATCCCGCCGAACTCATCATCAGAGGCCGCCATAACTGATACGGCGAACCCTAGCACTACAGTTGCTGCAATTGTTTTTCTCATTCCATTCTCCTTTAGTCCCTGTCCCATGCAGTCGCACAAACCCCGACGCGACTTGGTTAAATTAAACGGACTGGGCAGTGCGATGTAAAGTGTTTTATCCGTTTCATAGAGGTCGTGTAAAAAAGCAGACAAGCTCCACTGCATTTCCTAAACATAAAAATAAAAATCGTTGCGGATACAGTACAACAAATTTCCCAGCATAGGGCAGGTGAAATGGCAACGAATGAAGAAAACACAGAGTGAGGCTGACGCGAAGCGACGGCAACGTAGCGGCAGCCAACGAATATTCCGGTCGTTTGGATTAGTTGCTTTTCCTCCATTCGTTGCTGATTAATTCCCTATGTGCGGGACTGAGGCATCCAAAACCACCCGTTTCACCATAAAAATCCCCGTAAAACAACATAAAAGGCCGCCCTCGCGGACGGCCTTCACGCTTATCTGCACCCTTCTGTGTGCATCTGCGAATCCAAGCTCCGCTTAGGATTAGAAGCGCTGCATCAGCTTGCCGCTGATAATGTATGCTTCGTAGTTGTCGCCAAAGACACCATCGACATCCACGCCGAGTTCAAATGAATCAGATGCAAACTTAGAGAAGCGCACTCCAGCCCCGAACTTGAACAAATCCTCTTCACGGGCCTGAAGATCCACGCCAATCTTATTCACCCCGCCCACCATCCTATAGCTGGGATCATCCATGTCGTCGTTGAATTCATGCAGCCAATGGGCACGGATTTCAGGCTGGAATTCCATCTCAATATTGAGTGCATCAAAGTTATGGATGGTTGAAAGCGTCGCACCGACCGAACTCAGGTAGGACCATTGGTCGTATGAATCCCATTTTTTCTGCGGGAAGCCCTGCGAGGAGCGCTCGGTATAGCTGTCACGATCATAATAGGTCGTCAGCAGCGAGGCCTCAGGCGTGAACAAGAGGGTGTCATTAAACATCGCGAATCCAAGACCGCCGCCAATATACATACTGACCGCCCGGGCTTTGTAATTTGCCTTATATCCTATGGTGCGGATGCTGTCAGTATCCACATCGCTGAAGGCATAGTTCACATTCAAATCAACATAAGCCCTCTCGCCGTTGATCGCGGCATAGGCCACGCCGTGGGCCGTGTCCGCCTCGCCATCGTTATCATCGTCCCCATTCACCTTGGTATGGGCATAACCGCCGCCCAAGCCGAGCAGGAGGTTGTTGAAACGCTTGTCTGCGCCAACCACCGCACCCCCCAGAGTGGTGTCATAGCCTGAGTGACCGCCGGTGCCTTGCTGCTTCATGCGCGAACCATAGCCACGACCCCAAATTTGATAGGTGGCCGGAATTTCCACGTCATCGGCAGATGGTTTTGGCAAGAGGCCCTCAAACCAGTCGCGGAAAGCACCGTATTCCTTGGCGTCCTGACCTGCCGTGCTCGCGACATACGGCTTTTCAACGCTACCCGGATCACCCTTTATGCTCGGTTTCGGAGCGGCATCATCCACGCGGCGGGCCGTTCCCTTTGCATCCCAAGTCGGCAGATGATCGTTAATCCAAGCCTTTGTATCCTCATACCAAAATTCCGGCCCCGCCGCTCCTTCAGGCGAATGGGCGCCAGCGCCACCCCAGTTCTTGTAGCGCAGATAGCTGCGCGAGCGGTCCTTGATCTGATCGGTAAATACCGACTGCAAGCCAATCAGCGCATTCGCCATC
Source organism: Pontiella sulfatireligans (assembly GCF_900890705.1). GTDB lineage: Bacteria > Verrucomicrobiota > Kiritimatiellia > Kiritimatiellales > Pontiellaceae > Pontiella > Pontiella sulfatireligans. Next base: position 744,744 of record NZ_CAAHFH010000002.1, read on the forward strand.
TCCGGCGTGCGCACATAGGCTGTTTTTAGATTATAATCCGCTTCCGTCTCCGACATTCCTTTAAGCAATGCATACGCATCGCCTTCCTTGTCGAGAACCAGCGTCAAATCATTAACCGCCTTTCCATAGTTGGACTTGTCGTCTTCGCTAACGCCTAATGCATCATTGAGGTCCGAAGTTCCATAGATCGCGTTCAAATATGCATCATCAACAACCAGCACATCCCCGATCCCTTCCAGCCAGTTCCCTCCGGATCCAACATATTCAACATCACCAAGCAGTATCGATGAAGCCAGATTCGAGGAGGTCGACTCAGCCAGTGTAAACGAATGGCCAACAGCAATTGCGTTATCCCCACCATTAATGGTCCATTTAACACCCTCGTTGAAAGTCATGGTCTCGCCCTGGATGACGCCGTTTTTCGTTCCGTCATACACGGTCGTAAACTCAGCGCCGGACTCGGCCACCGTGTCGCCGCCAACCACAACCTTGCCCAATCCAAGGTTGACCTTGCCCCCATCCCTAACAGAAAAATCATCAGAAATATTCAGCTGAGCACTAGCCGCTTCCAGCTGGTACATATTTCCACCTGCAACTGAGAGGTCGGAGCCATCAATATTCATTTCACCGCCAGCAATGTAAATGTTGTTGATGGTGTGGTTGGTATTGAACGCCAGGTTCGCAATACCAGCGTATTGCTCAAGTCTATCGATTGCCATGCCGTTGTTGGTAACGTTCAACGTGTTCACAGTGCTTCCGTCAAACCGAAGCTGCGTTAACCTAGCGTTGGTTGCATCAACATTGTTGATACCCGAACCATCAAACATCAATTGGTCAAATTGGCCACCTGTGATCGACGCCTGATTCAGGCCAGAACCACTAAAGAGCAGATTGTCAAACGACCCCGTTGAAATGTTGAGCACGTTGTTTCCGCTAAACTCAGCCGTTGAAAATGAACCGCCAGCAATATTAATAGCATTTGTACCGGAAGCACTAGATTCAAGCAATACCCCACGACCGCCGAACGTGCCGTTGCTGACTGTAAGAGCAACATCGGAAAATCTTGCCGCATAGCCGTCATTACCTGCTACACCATTGGCCACTCCACCCAAGCCCCCAGAAAATATGCCATCATGAATAGTTACGGTAGCAACGCTAGCCTGGAAACCATCACCACCATCTGCCGAGGCCACACCGCCGGAAGTGTTATCCGCAACTCCTCCATCTCCCCCGGTAAAGGTCCCACCATCGACATTTGCCACAAATGATGTAACTATATTCCCAGAAAAATTAATCCCATCTCCACCATCTGCCGTCGCACTCGCGGCGCTGACAACGGTTCCCCCTTTGCCTCCAGCATAGCTTCCGTTTACTACCGTTAGTCCTTCATACGCTGTTGAAACTGCTACCCCATGGCCTCCAGAAGCATCGCCGGTCGAGGAATTACCTGAAGAGGTCACCGAACCGCCAATCCCTCCAAAGACAGTCGTATTTTCTAGAATACTATTATCAGATGGATTAAATGGATTTCCTAAAACAGAAAGTCCATCGCCACCTTTGGCGGAAGATGTGATTGAAGCCCCAGAAACATTGACGACTCCTCCAGTACCTCCATTTAGTTCGCTATAGGAAATATCAAGAGCCCCTCCCAAAGTCGATATCGCCGCGCCGCCATCTGCAACACTGCTTGTGGTTCCAGAAATATTCCCTCCAGAACCTCCCAATGCAATCGAATTAGTGACGCGAAGAAATTGAGCGTTCTTATCTATCGGAGAAACCAATGCGCGAAAATCAATTCCGCTGCCTCCAGATGAAACAGCAGCTTTTCCAACCGTTTGCTGAACAACAGACCCTGCATTTCCACCAACAGCTTGCGAAGCTGAGAAGAGGGTGTCCTTAGTATTGCTCAAATACAATCCATTCCCACCACTTGCATCAAGATCATTACCATTAGTTAAGAGATTGGTTCCTGCACCACCCTCAAGTATCACATCGTTGATCAACAAAGTGGCAAGCTCAGCGGCCTGTACGGCATCATGCCCTGCGCCGGCTTGCATCACATCATCGACACTGCCGGCGCCACCGGCATAACGCCCTCCGTCCAACTCTAATGAAGTATAATACGTGGTGACCAAGCCCAAACCAGGAACAGGTCCGGTAGTTTTGTGGCCATCAGCAATGAAGGCGCTCGCGGGCAGAGAACGATCCTCGGAAGTTGCGTTACCTGCATCACTACCCGTTACGGAGGTTCCTGCCGTAGCGACATATCGGTTTGTCACTAGCACCTTATCGCCAAGAGTGGTTTCAACGAAACCGTTAAACGAGTTGGAAAGAGTTACCGTCGTGCTGACCGAGTTCAGTAGCTTCAGATAACCCAAATTATTAGTATTTCCGGGCTCCGTGGTATAAATATCGGTCTCCGTACTCCAATCAGGGGAGGTTCCGTTGGTTACACCAAAAGCCCCATTGTATCCTGAGTTGTTTGCGTCCCATTCGTTGTCGGCAGCAAAAGTGATGGTAGACAGAGAAACTACCGCGATAACAGCTAATAACCTATTCATGATTCCCCCTCGGAAAGATTGGATTGTATAACAGTTCAAAAAGTTCTCATAAAGCCAAGGGGATGTCATGCGGAAAGTGTGGAAAAACGCGATAACCATTGTTTTCCAAACTCAACAATCATCGCCCTTAACTGAGACATCACTGCCGAAGAAGACGTTATTGCCACTTCGCTGCCACCGGTTGAGCTTCGCTCTCACTTCGCGTCTTTGCAAGCTTGTAGGTGAAACGATACTATACCAAACAAGATGTCGCATCGGTTCGGCTGCGAAAGAGAATAGCTTTGCGCAAAGCCCCCTCATCAACAGGAAGCCATTTCTAAGCAACGGCTTTACCCCGACTCTGCGCATAGCCTGAGACCGGAACATAATGGACACAGCGGTGCATCTTTATTGCAGACTCCATCCAATTAACATTGCCAGCCACGCTATTGCGAGCAGGCGGGACGCCCGCGATACGTACCGCAGGCGCCCCGCCTGCCGCGATTGCACAGGATAAAACCAATCTGATACCCCGAGCCACCAGAGAGCGGGGTCGCCGATTGGGCAGAATGATTTGGTGGCAAACACAAAGTGAGGCTGGCTCGAAGATACGGCAGCGAAGCGTCAATGATTGTCCGCTCCACCCGGGAACCGCCCATAACGTCGAATATCTTTTAACCTTGCTAGAGAAATGGAGGGCGAGGCTCTGTCCGAGCTATTGGCGGAATAAGCTCCGACAAAGCGTCGCACTCCAAGCTAATGCGCGAAAAATATGGTGCAATCTCGCCCAAGATGTAGCGCGACCTCTTCCGCGGCAAAAACACACAGACAGGAATGTCCGCGCCACACAAAGGCATGGTCACCGCTCACGCCAATAAACAAGAACGATTAAACAAAATATTGAGCAAAGGACTGTTTGTGTAGGTGAGATCCGAGATCTCGCAGTCCGCAGGGGCTAAGCCTGGAAAACAGTTCCCCGCGGTCACGGACCGCGACTACACTTTTTTCGGAAACGCCCTTGCAAGGCCCCGCAAGAGTAAACGGTAGTTTTTTCTGCAAACCGGCCTGAATCAGCGTGCATCTGCGGTTCACCTTTGTTGTCTAAAATAAAGCGAGGTCGACGCCCTCGCCTACAAATTATATGGATTTTTTTCTCGCGCATGATTGAGAGCGAATACCAAACAATTTTCACAAAGCCACAGAGAGCAAAGCAACCGCCCCCCCTGTTCTTTGTGACTTACCGCCTTCACAGCGGTGGAGGGACGATCTCTGCGGTGGATAGTTGCCTCGGAACAGCGGGGACGAACGGTGGACAGCAGCAGGAATTATGCCGCGCTAGCTTTGGACGCCCCGATCAGCATCGATTCTATGCTGAGATGAAAATCGATATCAGACCATTCGACTCCCGTGTTGTCGCAGATAAACGCAAAATGACTGATCTGCTCAACCGTTGAACGCTGCAACTCCGGATACCAAGTCATCGGAGAGGAAATGATCCGACCGTCAAAAAGCTCAACATGAAGATAACAATTGTCGAAAGAGACATTTTTACCGGTTAAAGAATTCATTCCATTTCCTTTCAAATTCCAAATTGTACTCGCTCGCAATTTTCAGTGCCCGTTTGATCGCAGAAGCCGGCATATTCCCCTTGATTACCCGCAATCGTCCCTGCTTGATCTATTCATAAAATTGATGGGATTGTTCAATTCATTGAAAGAAAGGTGTATTAATTTTTGCGGATGAAATCTATTCCCATCCATTTTTACCGAGGGCGCGACAATTTCGATGCATCTGCATCGTTGCAAAAGGTTCGGAATAGGCAACTATGCCGTCACCGGTTGACGCCTCGCATCTACACCAAACTTGTCACGTGAATAACTCAAGCCAGCTCGATTTTAGCGAAGCCTTCAGCACTCATCACATAAATATGCCTGGGATCATGCTCATTGGCATAAAAGAAAAACTTAAACCCATCCTGGTTCAATAATGTCGGCATCAGTCGTACCACGCAGAATCCGCTGCAGCGCTTTATCCCACCCACTCACGAGATACAGCTATACCATGGCAACAACAACCTCAACTCTCAATAATGTAAATACCGAACAGCCCCAGGGTCATTTGGTTCTCCATAGTAAGTTCTTGTTCCAAAGAATTATGCAATAATTCCCCGTTTTTGGCTCGCCACAGGGAAAATGGACTGGAGGGCGAGGCTCCGTTCGAGCCACAATTCAGCATTTCAAGGCTCCGGTGAATATTCTATGGCTCAGGAATTTCCGCATACGCGGGAACGAGGTCGCCACCCTCGCCTACAAATTTAGACATAATCCAACCAAGGTGTAGCGTCGTCTTGTCCGCCGTAGCCTTAGCGAAGATGGAAGAGGGCGCGCAATCCGTGTAAGGAACAACCACAGACTGGATGTTCAACCAGTGCGAGGCCACCGCCCTCGCCTACAAAGTTGAGCGATTGAAAACCTGTGGGCGGCGGGCCGTTGTGTAAGTGAGATCCGCGATCTCGCAAACCATCGGAACAGTCCGTTCAAAAGGATCCCGCGATCACGAACCGCGACTAAAAACCTCACTTCAATGATGCACGCGGAACATTAATGGCAGACGCAAAAAAAAGAGCCCGCAGAAGCGAACTCTTTTCTAGCAAGTTATCAACTAATGTTTAGCTGCGAACTTTTTTGCGCGCCAGGTACATTCCCAGACCAGCAATGCCCATCAGACCCAGCGTAGCCGGTTCCGGGATAGCAACAACCGTCTGCCACGTTCCGACAGGAGCGCCCAAGGTATAGCCAACCGGAGTGCCTGGAGCCTGAACAGCTCCACTACCAACTGTTGCCGCATCAACAACCAGATACTGAGAGGCTAATAACTTGTCAGCATTGTTGAAGAGAACAGTATACAGCGGAATGTCGTCGGCCACATCCACACCCAATGCGTCAATACCAAACGCATGAGTCAACGGAGGGCCTGCCTGATTGATGTTAACCGTGGTGTCTGCAAGCAGACCAACTCCTAGATCAGCAACATCCCAAGGTCCATCCTGAAGTGTCGCTCCTGTGTACAAACCAGCTTGCCATCCATCAATGAGGGTTACGCCGTCAAATGAAGCAGCGCCCCAGTTAGAAGACTGCCAGGTCACAAGTCCGGCTTGCGATACCGCTGCTACCGCCATTACTGCAATTATTGCTTTTATTTTCATTTTTTCACCTTTTGTTGTTTTAATTTTCACCTGCCCCCTATGGGCAGGCAACATTAAACTATTCTCAATTTTATTAATTGAAGGCGCTGAGGTATTTGTTGCTTTCAACCCACTCGAAGCCAGCTTTAGCATTGTACCAGAAACCTTGTCCTGTCTTCAATTCATACGTTGTAGGAGTGGTTCCATATCCGAAAGCACCCAGCGGCTGCCATCCGTTGTATAAATCGTACGGCGGAGCGTAGTAATACAATGCAAATATCTCATATTTCTGGGTGACCTCATTCCAAACGGTGATCTGGTCAGCTAGAGTGGCATCACTTGGATCGCCAGTAGCGTTTTCGGCAATGTTAAGATCATTAAGCTTCGTCGCATTAGAAAACGGATTTGAAACAATCTGCAATCCACTGACGATTTGATTCGTAACAACCGCATCAGAAACCACTTCACCTGATGTGATTACGTTTGTGCTGGCACTCAACGGAGCGGCCTGAATCCACACGGCCGAACCCGCTGGCAGGACAGGATCAACGTAAGGTGCCCCGAAACCATAGCCTTCGACATTCTGCCATCCGATGTCATTTTCGTAAATCCCACCATAAAAACTGATGTCATAAAGGGCGTAGATAGTGTACTTATCAGTCGCGCTGTCCCAAATGTAAAGCCTGTCAGCCTGTGTGGCATCCGAAGCGGAACCCTTAAACTGATTCGGAGGGCAAATGCTGCTCAGGTTGTTGGATGTGGACTGAAAGGAAATGCCCATAATATTCAGATCGCCATCGCCAGGTTTAGCCACCTTTCCGTAACCAACGATATTAGCGCTGGTAACTTGTGCGGAAACGAAGGTCGTCGCACACGCAAGCACTGCTACTGTCATTAATAATTTTTTCATCTTATTACTCCTAATTATAAGTGAACCCATTCCACTTAGTACTTGATACGTATACACCGAACTCCGTGGATCAGCAACTGATTTTTTCGGGTTTTTATGGTCAGACCGCAAATTACACGGAACCCCCCTTATTTCATCCTACTTTAAACCAAAAAATTCAATCACCAGACCTCGTTGTACGGTGCTTGCAAAAGGCGGGATTGAACCCATTCCGCTCCTCACCTTTTACGAACCCGCATGTATAAACTCATGAAACCGCGAAAAAATCAAGTTGTTTTTTGGTCAGTTTAAAGCCCAAACCGAAAAGCCCCGCAATCCAGTAATCGCCATCATTGCTACCCGCAGATGGATGCAGATGGGACGGCACCGAAACACCAGAAAAAGTTTTTAACCGCAGAACGCGCAGATGACGCAGAAGTGGCTCGGGGATTTCAAACAGAATAATTCGGACAGAATAATTTTATCCACTGCCGCTGTCTCGAATCATTCTGTCCATAATTATTCTGTGTATAACTAATCATGAAGAGGTTCAGGATGGTTCGCTACAGCCGACGGACATGCACGGATCCAGCGATACGACGAAGAGGCCGGAACGGAGCCCGGCCCTCCAACATGCTCTCTCGCATTAATCGTTGCTTGTTTTTCAACATCTGCTTTCATATCCTATCTATAGATTAGAACTCAGGAGAGCAATTAATGACTAAGCCACTTATTCTAACCGTAGTTTTTGCTACTGCCATATTTGCAAGCGGAGGAAAAAACTCCATCCCTGCCCGACCACCGATTACTGAAAAACGTTCTGGAGAAAAAGGGACCATATCCGTTCAAGAAATGCTCGTCTTAGGGACTTCCGGACTAAAGCTTCATTCTCTATCCATGATAAGCCAAGGAAACATAAAAGGGGATGTGAATGAAAGCTACCTGCCGGGACTCAAGGATTGCTCTAATGACCGATCCTTGCCGATTCGCAGCATCACCGCACAGATACTGGGGAAATATTTTGTCCAAGGGAAAAAACCCCCTAACGCGGAGGCAGTCGGACTTCTCATCAAGCTTGCAAAGGATCCGTCCAGAGACGTTCGCTACAACGCGGCGTACTACGGACTCACGCAAATAGAAAACAAATCCGATGAAATCGTTGCATTGTTGATCGATATTGCATCCTCCAACCGCGAACAAAACCTCAGCGAACACATTGCGCAATCACTCGAAAGCAACCAAGAAAACGCAGCTCGAATCATGGATAAAATGCTAGCCACCGAAGATAATGTCGCCATATTTGAAATATACGAAAATCTTACGGGGAGAAAACCAACCAGCGCCGATAAATACCTAGACATGCCCTCCAGTCGCACACGCATGTTTGTCTTCGGAAAAACAAGTGATGAAGCAGAGCAGGCCAAATCCGAACTCGAGAAAGAACTAAAGGCCGTGGGAATCACCGCCCCCTCCGTCCAGACCTCCGGAACAGGAGAAAGCTATGTCCTCATGGTCAAGACCTACATCACCAAGGAGGGCATGGCTGTTGAGAAAAACTTTTCCGGCAAGGGTAAGTTCAAGATCATACAGCAAATGTGGCTCTCACCGGAGCATGAAATCCAGCTTAAGGCCATGCAAAAGACTCAGCATTAGACCTTCCCCGAAAGAGCTGAACAACCTGTTGCCCCCGGCCGGCAGAGAACCCAAATATGTGGCGCGGATATCCGATCCGAATTTACTGCGCCTCCGATACTCGCGCGTCAGACTTATCCTACAAGACAACAGAAGTCCCAGAGGGACCTACGCCGATATACGCTCGGATATTTCTTCCAGCAATGCCTGCTGATAACTTCGGCGGGCCAGATCTTTCGGTTCGCAGTGCATCATGACCGCCTGCTTCAGGTCCTTATTGACATGGTCGTACTGATGAATAAGCTCCGTTGAAAACTCCAGCGGATCGGTGACTGTTATGACTTCCGATTCATACCCTAGCTCATTTATTATATCCTGAGCAACCGACTCGACGATATGGATCTGATCGTAGGTGAGCCCGGCACGGAAACGCCCCACCCGTGAATTGGTAACGGGCTTGCCCACGTTTTCCCAGAGCTTACTGGCATGGGCGGCCTCCCAGGCTGCGCGGCTATGATAGAACTCCTGCTGGGTTTCCCGGTAATCAAGCCCCATGAAATCCATTAACTTCCCAAGTTCACCACAGGAATCGGCTACGAGAGATTCATAGCTGAGGCTATAGAAACGTTTCTCTCCCACTTTTTCCCGGGCGTCTAAACACAAGCGCTGGAGCTCCACCCATTTTTTCGCAATAAAATAAGGATGCTTTTCCCCTACCACGGCTTTGGTGAAAGACAGGCAAACATCGCGCGGATCGCGGTAAAGGTAGATATACACCGGCTCATCGAAATAGCGTTCCAGATCATCCACCCATCGGATATTCTGCATGCTCTTACACACCCAATAATCGGCCTGTTCCGCTTCTGCATAGAGATCCATGGAGGCGCCATACACCGCAACAAGACTTCTTTCCCTGCAACGGCTAAAAATTTTCTCTTCCGACAGCTCCACCTGATCCCACGGCACGGGATTCCGGCGAATCAGTTCGCAGACATCTGCAATCAGCCGCCTAAAAGCCGAATCACTACCCAAATCGCCATAGACCGGAAGTAGCGGCATCATACGCTGCAGGATGTGTGGCGGGTGCGGCGCCGTCACACGAGGATGCTGCTCCAACATTAAGCGAAGCAGATTGGATCCCGACCGCTGCTCACCAATCATAAATACTGATTTCATAACTTTTTCATCCCGTTTCTTGTCTACCTAACCCAGCTAAGCCGGAACCCCAAAAAAGATCACATACAGAATGATTAAGGACAGAATAATTAGGCACCATCCATCTTTCCATTTGAACCACCCACGATATTTCTAAACAGACCATGCTCAACCCTCTGCGGGCGTAACTTTTGCAAAATGATTATGAGCAAAATTATTTAAACCGAACATCCCGCACAGGAATCATTTGAACCATCCAGGATATTCCGAAACAGACCATGCTCAAACCTCTGCAGGCGAGTTCGTTATTGACCACGAAGCCACCTGATAAAACACCCGTTCCGTGCATCATTCTGTCCATAATTATTCTGTAAAAATATCTTGCGCAAATGTGATTGAACTGGAATGGAAAGATACTAAATCAACCCTGACAGATAACCAGCCAAGCCCGCTACCGGGATAATCCATACCACGTCTACTTTATATTTAAACAATGCGACAAATGACAGGATGAAGACGATCAATACCATGGCCGATTGAACCACTGCGTCTCCGCCATCCGGCCAAGCCATCATGAAGATATTCAAAAACGCTCGGAATATGAGTCCTATTACTGCGATCCGAATCCCTTTCATGACCGCCTGAACCGCTTTAGAACTCTTTATGCCCTCTAGCATGCCGGCCATCAACACCATAAGCATGGCAGGCGGAGCAAATATTGCAGCGGTCGACAGCAGCGCACCGGGAATACCAGCCACTTTCTGGCCGATAAAGGCGGCGCTGATCAGGATCGGCCCCGGCGTCACCTGCCCAAGCGCTATTCCATCTATAAATTCCTGAGCCGTAAGCCAACCGAACCGGTCGACTACGACATCCTGAATCATGGGAATAAATACGTACCCTCCCCCGAACAGAGTAAGGCTCATACTGCCAAAGGTAGTCATAAGCGAGGTCAATCCATCCCGCGCAACCGGTAGCGGAACAACACCAAGAAGCGCAATCACACCAAGGAACAGAAAACCCAACCAGCGACCTGACGGAAGCGTCTTTCGAGTTGCTGTGACCTGCTCAAGCGCCACCCCAACAGAACCATCCGCCTCAACTTCCAGCGGTTTTTTATTGCCAAAATAGTGAAACAGGAATCCAGCGACCCCAAACAAAGCCACTAGGCCAAACGTGGCGTAGATACGGTATGCCTTCGGCATCAGCAGGAGCAGAACCACAACAAACACAAATGCCACCCACTGCACCGGTGAAGTTAGGTTCTTAGTACCCATCTTTAGACAGACGCTCAATACAATGGCCGCAACGGCTGGAAGAATCCCGAAAAATACCCGCTCCACTTGGGGAAGCGTACCGAAGCGAAAATAAAGATCCGCCAACACCATCATGAACAAAACCGTTGGAAGAAGCACCGCAACCGCACTGACCAAGGCACCGAGCCCCCCCCGCAACCGGTAGCCGACATAGGCAACGGTATTCACTGCCATGGGCCCCGGCAACAAGCTCGCGAGCGCAACACCGTCCAGCATATCCTCGCTGGACAACCATTTCCGCCGTTCCACCACTTGGCTCTCAATCATGGAGACCAGCGACATGAAACCGCCGAACGAAACGCAACCAATTTTGAGGAAGCATAAAAAAAGCGTTAACAGAGTGGGATTATTCATAATGGCCAGTATGCCCAACCAAGTCGAACCAAGCTGCCTGATACATTTTTTTATCCTTATTAAGGCGCGGTAAGCAATTCGGCACCGTCACCGCCATCCTCTGGACCCAGCATTTTCTTCGGGGAAAGATCTTTACCCTGGAAGGCCAGAAAATCAGAGGAAAACTTGTATGCACGAAATACCATATTTTCCCCGGATGGAGGCATGGAATTCCATTTTTCCAGCTTTTTCATCTTGGGACCCTGACGCATGATAGGATTTACATACTCCCATACACGCTTCTCTTCCGCATCGAGCTCGAATATTATTCCTTCAGCCCCGACGCACACCAACGTTCCTCCGTTTTCTAAGCGCTGAGCATTTGATACCACGGGGGAATAGAACTTTGATCCGGGTGCTCCTGTGTATTCCCATATCACTTCGCAGGGAGGATAGATGCCGACCGCTGTCGGCATCGGCCACTCACCTGATGCGGTCATAGGAGGTTTGACCTCTAAGATGGACGAATATGGAGCCACGCCCGGATCGACAGGATTATTGTTGTTGAAGATAAGAATATTTCCGTCGCCCCGGAGCCCGCCCGCGATTCTATGCGGATCATGCTGGGTAAACAGAACCTGATCCGCCTCCCCCCCCTTGCCGTAGCGAATGGGATTTCCCCACCGATAGACCAGCTCGCCGGTTTTTCTGGACACCACCCACATTTCACCCATTGCGTGCGATGACAGAATGATCTCATCCTCCCGGCTCGGATTGTACGACACAGAGTTAATATGCAACCAATCCGAAAGCTTTTTAAACTCCCCCTTACTCGCCCTGAGTTGATTCACATCAATGCGGTTCGGATACTTTGCAGGGTCGCCATAATTGGGGCATTTCTCATCAAAGTCCTGAATCAGATGATCCCAAGCCGACCAACGCCAAACCACTTCTCCTGAGGTTTTACCGGTTTTCTTGATCTCATGGACCGCGCACACCCACATTTCACCATTGGGTACCGTATCGGGATCCCTGCCTGCAGCCATATACTCATCCAAGGGAATCCTCTCCCAAACGGTGACTAGTGTATTCCCGCTAGGCAGTCTTTCAATATCATGGTGCATGCGATGAACCGCTTGGTCGGTATTATATTCCCAGACCACCTCGCCATCCCATGTAAGCTCTTCAATAGTATCGCCAACGTCATCTGTTGAATTCTTAACCGTGTGGAGCAGGTTTCCATCGGGCAACAGGTAGGAAATCATTCCAGTAACTCTTCTATGATTCCACTCATGAACGACAAAACCATTGCAATCAATTAGATAGGTAGATGCATGCCCTACAGTTGCGACCAATACATAACCATCGCTTACACCTTGAGTCTTTAGAACTAGCCCTGACGTCTCATGTCGCGGGGGAGCATTCTTCAATGGAGGTGGCGCAACCGGTATGGGAGGAGTAGCTAGCTGTCCAAGTGCAGTAGTCGAAGAAAAGGCGACAATACCAGCAAGCCCAATCATGCAAACCATCACGTTTATTTTAATGAGAAAGCTTCTCATAATAAAAATCCTTAGGAGTTTTCTGTGTTGTTAATCCAACCGGCATTGGACAAGCCTGCTCCGGATAAAAAACCTATAAACACCATCAAATGGCTCGAATTACAAGACATTTATATATCCAACCCCTACCCAATCTTCTCGGCACAGCAAAGCGGAGTGCGGGCGAACCAACTAGACTCGTATTCCAACAAAGTACTACCCACCACATTTATGTCTTATTTTTTTATATTTATATAGAAACTTGACACAGTAAAGTTGATTCTAGATAATTCATTTAAAGTAAACCGATGGTCATAAACATTATACGGTCGAAAAACATTCAATGAGCGGGGCTGAGAAATGAAAAAACTAATCCTGATGTTCATGGGCGGAGCGGTAGCACTATCTTCAAATGGCGGTCTCGTCTACTGGTCATCTACCAACTGGGGACAGGAGCATTCAATCCTCCCATTCCAAACCTTAGCTGGAACCACTTTTTATACCCCCATGCAGTCTGGATGGTTTGTGGGTCTGTACAACGCGAATGTTACAGGAGGATTGGACATCGACCTTAGTGACCTCAACGCAGGACTCATTGAGCAAACAACGACCAAAGTGGTTACCGTCCCGGCATTTGCCTCAACTTGGGGCATTAATGGCAAGTCCATTGATATCGCGGACAACATTCCAATCTTCACAGTTATTTTTGACAATTCAACACACTGGGCCGCAAGCTTCTACACAATTGTCGATTCCGCACCATTCAACAGTGGCTCCGTAGCTCCACCAGCAATAGGAATGAGTTATTCTTTACAAGCGCCTGCAGGATCGATTCCTGAACCATCCACCGTTGGCCTGATGGGCATTGCTGGCATCAGCATGTTCCTTGCCCGCAAAAGGAGGCATAACTAACCCCGTCATCAGATTAAATATCAAATCGAATTCATCAAAAGGACAGGCAAAGAAACGTTCCTGACAGTGGCTCTGTCAGCTCTCATCGTGTCCATGCCTATCCGGTTGAAACAGGTTGGTGGTTTTTGCATAAACTAACGCATGTCAAATTACCCTCGAACTCTGCTGGAGCTTCAACATCACTTTCCCGATGAGGCATCCTGTTTACGCCATTTGGAGCGTATTAGGTGGCCAGAAGGTTTCGAATGCGCATCCTGTGGGAAAGCCGGAGATCCATGGCATCTTCAGACCAGACCCCGCGTGTTAGAATGTCGTCGGTGCGGGCATCAAGTTAGTCTCACAGCCGGGACGATCATGCACCGAACACGACAACCCCTTCCGGTTTGGTTTTGGGCCGCCTACTTGGTGACGACGCAGACCCCTGGGATGAGTGCCCTGCAGTTTCAACGGCAACTCGGTATCAAACGCTATGAAACTGCGTTTCTGATCCTGCACAAGTTGCGCGTTGCCATGGTTCGGCCCGAGCGAGACCGAATTGGTGCCGAGTGGCCCGTCGAGGTGGATGAGACGTACGTTGGCGGCGCAACACAAGGGGAGGGTCGAGGGCGACACCATAAAACGCTTGTTGTTGGAATGGTAGAGGTTATGCCTCGAAAGAAAGCTCTAGGGCCTGATCCAAATCTATCGACAGGGCAACGTCCGCAGCATCAGGGAGGGCATGGACGAGGTTTTATCGCGGGAAGGTTACGTCTTCAGGTTGTACCCGACCGGAAGCAGGAAACATTGGAGCCGATGGTTCTGGCCAACGTCCAAAAGGAAGCCGAAGTACGAACCGACGGATGGACGGGCTATAACAACTTGCATAAGCTGGGATACAAACATATAGCCGTACCCATCAGAGGAGATCAGGTGAAGACCGATCAACATCTCCCAATGATCCACATTGTGTTTGGAAATCTTGATGCTTGGCTTCTGGGAACGCATCACGGCGTGAGTTCTGCGCACTTGCAGGGCTATCTCAACGAATTTGTATTCCGATTCAACCGCCGCTTCTGGCCTATGGTGGGTTTTGAGAATGTGCTGAAAATTGCTGTTCAGATGGAATCGCTAACCGAACAAAACTTTTACAAAACCGCACGGACTCCGATGGAGAAAGGCAAGCCTGCATTAACCGGATAGGCATGATCGTGTCTAACACAACATAGCCCGGATATTTCACAAAAAGCATCGTTTCCTTTGTTAACTGCTCGAATGAAGTCCGTTAAGCCAACTCTTCGCGAACTTTGCGCTCTTCTGTTAATTAATTCCTAATGAACCGTGCCTTCGTCTCTGCAGCAAAGCATTCCTTCGGTCTGTCCGAAAGTTTAGCTATGACCGCGTACTAGCCCAATCTCTATCCAGCGGGATGTTCCAACTCGACAAAATGGCTTATCAATGCCCAGAACGAACCCGATAGAAGGCATTGCTTGAATCAACAGGGATGCTCCAGATCACCTCTTCAGAGCATGTAGAGCTTGCCGCATTTCGGCGAACTCTATGCCTTTGCGAGCCAAAACCTGCCTCATGAAATATTCGGGCCACCCCTTAGGCACCGCTCCTCCCAAAAACCTACTAATTAGATGTTGCTGATAAATGTTGGGATTATTGCCACACAATTGAGAAGCAATTGCGCACTGAAGAAACACAAAGACCTGAACCGCTTATTTTTCGTGCCTTTTGTTCCTAAATTGGTCGCTGTTCATTTCCAATCATGTGGCCAGTGTTCAATAGGGTCGGGTTCCCAACATTTAAGTGAAGGAGCAATAAGCCCCTTTTCCTGCATTGGTTTTGTGTCTGCCGGAAAACGGTACTTGAATGGTTCAGGTTGATGTAAAAACCACGAGATAACGCAATGATAATATGGCCATCGGAACTCATCTAGAACAAGAAAACTCCTGCCCAAAAAAATTAGGTCGCATATTTATTTGACCCTCGGCGGATTCCCCATTATGACTCTCGGCTCTTTGGTGCGGATAGGGGTATTCTGCCGATTGCAAGTTGCTAGTTTACAAGAGGTAAAGAAAATACTTTATCGCCTTGAAAAGAGCTCAGCAGCAACAGCCACCCCTTCTTGAGCAGAAACGCTTCTAAATTATTGAGCGACTCTATTTTTGACCACCAAAAGCGAAATATATGGGCTAGAAACAAATCATATATGGCCATTTTTACGAGACATTAAACTTGATGACATTTTTAAACAAAAAAATTAAAGGGTTGTCGTCGTGGCGCATCGCGATCATCACGACTTTATTTTTCGCAGTGGGTGCCGAAGCATTGAGCCCTCACCCGCCAGGCCCTCCTCCATCACCACTAGTGATTGGCATTGAGATCAATGGTTCCCTCGAGATTGAAAAGGGAAGCTGGACCATTTATACCTGCACGGCATCCTATACCGACGGATCGCGAAAGGAAGTGTCTCCTGCATGGAGTATCTCCTCCCCCTCCTCCTCCACCTCCTTGCTCGACTCGGGGTGGCTCTACACCGGACTCATCGACGTCGGCCAGACGATTACGCTTACCGCCGTCTTTGGGGGAATGGCCGCCGAGCTGGAAGCCGATATCAAGAACGTTCCTCCGGTGCCCGTATTGGTTGGCTTAGAAATAGCCGGGCCCACCAACGTGAACCGGAATGCCTGGCAGGAATACACCTGCACGGCAGCTTATTCAGACGGATCGCGAAAGACGGTGACCCCTTCATGGAGCCTTGCCTCCCCCGCGTTCTCCTCCTCCATCACCCCGTACAACGCCTCGGGATGGCTCAATACCGGACTCACCGACTTCGGCGAGACCGTTACGCTGAAAGCCGCCTTCAAGGGAATGGCCGGTGAGCTGGGGGCAACCGTCAAGAACGTTCCTTGGACGCCGGCACTGACCGGGCTGGAAATAAACGGCCCAACCCTGCTGAACGAGGACATCTGGCAGGCATACACCTGCACGGCAACCTATTCCGACGGGACGCAAAAGGCGGTCGATCCTTCGTGGGGACTATCCTCTCCGTCTTCCTCCATGACCCTCTACCCGTACAGCCACGCTGGCTGGCTCTACACCGGACTCATCGACTCCGACCAGACGGCGACGCTTACCGCCTTCTTCGAAGGAATGGCCATCGAGTTCGAGGCTTCCATTAAGAACGTGCCGTCGGAACCCGTTCTGACGGGCGTTAAGATTAACGGCCCGCTCGAGATTGAAAAGGGAAGCTGGACGGTTTATACGTGCACAGCATCCTATACCGACGGATCGCGAAAGGAAGTGTCTCCTGCGTGGAGCATCTCCTCCCCCTCTTCCTCCTCCTTGATCGACTCGGGGTGGCTCTACGCCGGACTCATCGACGCCGGCCAGACGATTACGCTGACAGCCACCTTTGGCGGATTGGCCGACGAGCTCGAGGCCACCATCTCGAGCGGTCCTGCAGCCCCGGCATTGATCGGACTGGAAATAGCCGGGCCCACCAACGTGAACCGGAATGCCTGGCAGGAATACACCTGCACCGCAGCTTATTCCGACGGATCGCGGAAGGCGGTAACCCCTTCATGGAGCCTGGCCTCCCCCGCGTTCTCGTCCACCATCACCCCGTACAACGCCTCGGGATGGCTCAATACCGGACTCACCGATATCGGCCAGACGCTTACGCTGAGAGCCGCCTTCGCGGGAATGGCCGGCGAACTGAGGGCAACCATCAAGATCATTCCTCCGGCGCCGGCGCTGAGCGGGCTGGAAATAAACGGCCCAACCCAGCTGAACGAAGATGTTTGGCAAGCATACACCTGCACGGCAACCTATTCCGACGGGACGCAAAAGGCGGTCGATCCTTCGTGGGGACTATCCTCCCCCTCTTCCTCCATGACCCTCTATCCATACGGTCACGAGGGATGGCTCTACACCGGACTCATCGATTCCGACCAGACGGTAACGCTTTCCGCCTTCTTCGAGGGAGCAGCCGTCGAGCTGGAGGCTTCCATTAAGAACGTGCCGTCGGAACCCGTTCTGACGGGCGTTAAGATTAACGGCCCGGCCGAGGTTCAAAAGGGAAGCTGGACGATTTATAGTTGCACGGCATCCTATTCCGATGGATCGCAAAGAGCGGTGCAGCCTTCGTGGAGCATTTCCTCCCCCTCTTCCTCCTCCTTGATCGACTCGGGATGGCTCTACACCGGACTCATCAACGTCGGCCAGACCATTACGCTGGCAGCCTCCTTTGGCGGAAGGACCGCCGAACTGGAGGCTGCCATCACGAGCGTTCCTACGGACCCGGTCTTGACCGGCTTGGAAATAGCCGGGCCCACCAACGTGAACCAGGATGAATGGCAGGAATACACCTGCACCGCATCTTATTCCGACGGATCGCGAAAGGCGGTAACCCCCTCGTGGACCCTGGCCTCACCCGCGTTCTCCTCCTCCATCACCCCTTACAACGCCTCAGGATGGCTCCATACCGGGCTGACCGATATCGGCGAGACCGTTACGCTGAGAGCCGCCTTCGAGGGAATGGCCGGCGAACTGAGGGCCACCATCAAAACCGTTCCTCCGGCGCCGGCGCTGAGCGGGCTGGAAATAAACGGTCCAACCCAGCTAAACGAGGATGTTTGGCAGGCATACACCTGCACGGCAACCTATTCCGACGGGACGCAAAAGGCGGTCGATCCTTCGTGGGGACTATCCTCTCCGTCTTCCTCCATGACCCTCTACCCGTACAACCACGCTGGCTGGCTCTACACCGGACTCATCGACTCCGACCAGACGGCGACGCTTACCGCCTTCTTCGAAGGAATGGCCATCGAGCTGGTGGCAATCATCAAGAACGTTCCTTCGGCGCCAGCATTAACCGCCCTAGAAACAGCCGGAACAACCAACGATAAGACCGTAACTGTCCACTCATTGGATGAAATTATTTTCCCGCTAACCGGATTTGAAGGCCAGTGGCTGGATTGCTATCTGTATGACGAAACTGCTGATGAATATATTTCCTTTGGACACATGTATGAGCCGGATGAGCTTGTTATCCAGAACCTTGATCCAACCCATTTGTATTGGCTTAGAATAAGAATACTGGACGAAAAGACGGGGCAATGGCCACTAATTCATGACAGCTCCATTGAATACATAAAGCCGGAGTAACCTCGAAATAAAGGATTAAGATGAAACTATTTATTTTCTCACTATTGATTTTGGCTGGTATCTCAACGCATGCAGGAACGGTCGGACTGCCATTAGAGCGCATGTCGATACCGGCGGTAACCGGAGACTATTCAATTTGCATTTGGGATGATTCTGCCAGCGACTGGTACACCGAATTTGCTCCCTACGATGGATCGGGATTTTTCAATTTTCAGGTCCCTGAATGGGATAATTGGTATTGGATCGGATTATGGGATGCCAAATCAGAAAGCTATATATTCGGCAAATGGATCGGGCATTTTAAGGTGAACTAAATATCGTCGCTGCCTTTGCTTCGGGTCGCTTTCCTGACAAGTTTTTTTATCAACACAAAGCTTTGCGGGACTCCGCGCACTTCGCGCCTTTGCGTTTAAATTTTACCGCGCCTGGTCCATTGCATCTAATTCGAGGCGGAACTTTCCTAACCTGGTAAAATGACGGGAGCAAGGGCGGTCGCGAGGGCGAGCAGGAGGAGGAAGGCTGCGACTTTGCGTTGGTCGCGGTTACGGGCGTGGACGAGCAACAGGATCCAGCCGGCGTACCACAGGAATGAGGCAAGCAGCGGAGGGCGGGCGACGGACCAGCAGGCTCCCGGTAGTTGGGCGAGCCAACCGGTGGATCCGAGGAGGCCGTCGATGAAGGCCAGCGCCGCATAGTTGAAAACTTCGGACGCTACGGGCAGCACGATGGAGAGCCAGCCGCATAGGACGATACAGAAGGTCAGGGGTACAACGATCAGGTTGCCGAACAACGAGACCGGCGAAAACGTTGCAAAGTACAACGACGTCAACGGCATGGAGGCAATGAAAGCCGCAACGGAGGTGATTCCCAGCGAAGCGACGTAGGCCCATGCGCCGTTAAGCCAGCCGCGTCCGCGGTAAACAAACCCTTCCGGAACGACCGAGAAGCCCATGACAATAAAGCTGACCACGATGAAGGAAAATATGAATCCGGCCGAAAGGATTTCCGCCGGATGGAAGCCCAGCAGGAGGATCAGGGCAAAGGCGATGGAGACGGACACGTCGGGCTGCCTCCGGAAAAGCGGCGCGAGGAAATAGACGGAAGCCATCGTCACGGCGCGCAGCGCGCTGGACTTCATGCCGGTGGACACCACGTAGAGCAGCAGGAGCGGCAGCAGCCATACACCCCACCAGTTGCGAGGCACCCCAATGGACTGAAGCACAATCGTAAGAAACAGGCCGGCCATCCCTACATGCAGGCCGGAGATGGCAAAAATGTGCATCGTTCCGGTCCGCGAAAACTGCTCATTGATGGCGGAAGGGACGGCTTTGCGGTAGCCGAGCAGCAACGCTTTGTAGACCGCCAGTTGCGAGGGATAGCGCCCAATGCCTTTGGAGAGGCTTTCTGCCACCCGCTCCCTGAGCGCCTGGCCCCAGACTCTTGGATAATATCGCCGGGGGCCGGATAATTCCTCCCAAGCCATGGACTGCACAGCCATTTCGATTGGTTCTCCGCCTGGGTAGCGGCGCTTGCGCAGCTGGCCCGAAAGCAGCAAACGGTCGTCAAATGCAATGTCGAGATCAGGCGGCGCTCCGCCAATGCGGACCTGAACGCGACCGCTCCGGCGCCTCCACTCTCCAGACAAGTTTAATCCTTCGCATTCAAACGGGAACACCCACGATCCTCGCCCGCTATCGCGATAGGCATAATATACAGGCTGGGTCGCAATCCGGCCAATCAGCTCCACTCCATACAGCGGAAGCGCGGGCGACAACTGCCTGACTTCTACGTCGGATGGAATCCCTGCCCCAGCCACATAGCGGCAGGCGGCAACCATTGCAACGCAGCCGAACACCGAAACACTGGAAAACCTCCTTCGAAGAAACAGAAAGCCCAGCAGCAGGCAAAGCACGGAAGCCACGACCAAAAAACTGAAGGGGAAAAGACCGCTTGCACCGAGCAGCATGCCAGCAGCAACGCTCAGCGCAACACCGACCAGCGGACGGCGGATCACAAGGCTTGCTGCAGTACGGGCGATGGCGACCTCCTTTACGTATTGCGTATTTTTGCAAGTACAATACGTTTACTCCATATTATTATTTGTATTATTTATACTTTCTTATCCACAAAGTCAGCGAGGCACATGCCTAGGGAGAACAGGCCTAGGCTGGAGCAACCTCAGAAAGACGTATGCGTCTTTTCCCCGACCTCATAGGCAGCCAGGCCAATACCTGATAACTTGTTGGGTATGGATACGAATGAAAACACTACGCCGGGGCGGGCTTCATATACCGAGGAAGAACGCCGGGAACTGATTGAGGAGTTTAAATCGTCGGATTTGACGCAGGCGGCATTTTGCAGGGAATGGAATCTCAATTCCAAAACGCTGGCCAGATGGCTGCGCATCGAGCGGGACGAAAATGAGGTGTCTTTTTGCGAGGTGGAACTCGGGAATACTTCTGCCCCGGGAAACAAAGTGAGCGTCCATCTGCCCAACGGCATCGAAGTGACCGTGCCGGTTGGTTCAGCGAAGGAGTTGGCCGATGTGTTCCGGGAGGCCGCGACATGCTTGGCCTAAGTGGATCATTGCGAGTATTTTTGGCTGTGGAGCCCGTGGACCTGCGCAAAAGTTTTAATGGGCTGCATGGCGTTGTGCTCGACCGGTTGAAGGAGGATCCGTGTTCGGGAGCGCTGTATGTGTTTACGAATCGGCGACGGAACCGAATCAAAACGCTCTATTGGGATGGAACAGGCATGTGGGTGATGATCAAGCGTCTGGAGCAGGGATGCTTTACTTGGCCAACGGGGATTGGCGAAAGTGAAAAGCTTGCACTGGCTCCCGAGGCACTGGCGCTACTGCTGGATGGAGTCGACCTAAAGCAAGGCTCGTTAAAGCCTTGGTACCAACGCTGAATTTTTTGAATATTTCCGATCTTGATGCCCCCTTTTCCGAACCGGTTTTGGTATAATATGCCGCATGGTTTACAGTCGGGTACATTTTAATCAGCTACTGGAAGAACAAGCAATTTCCCGTTCGCAGATTGATCAGCTCAAAACCGAAAACCGCCTGCTTCAGGAGAAGGTCCAATGCCTGATGAAGAGGCTCTTTGGCAGTAGTTCAGAAAAACTCAGTCCCGATCAGCTGGAGCTCGAACTTGAAGAGTTTCGCGAACTGCAGGAAGCTTTGGATCTGGCCGAATCCAAGACCGAACTGGCCGAAGAGGAACAAAAGCAATCCAAGCGAGGGAAGCGCAAGGGGCTCGATGCACGCATCCCCAAAGATCTGCCGACCGAAACCATTATTATCGATCCGGATGAAGTGATCGCCCATCCAGAGCTTTACAAAAAGATCGGCGAAGAGCGCCTGGAACAACTCGATATCACGCCGACTCAATTCATTAAAATCGTAACCATCCGCAATAAATACAAGAAGCGTGACGACCGTTCCGTTGCCCCGTTGATTGCACCTGCTCCAAAGCAACTGATTGAAAACTCCTACGCCACGGTCGGCCTTGTTCTTCATATCATCCTTGGTAAATACTGCGATCATCTTCCGCTTTACCGGCAGGAACAGATCTTCAAGCAACGCTTCGGCGTTGAAATCAGTCGAAAAACCATGGGCGGATGGATGTATCTAGTTGCCCAGTGGTTATCGCTGATCTATGAAGCGCTTCGAAATGAAATCCGCGCGAGCGGATACATTCAGGCCGACGAAACATTCATCAAATATCAGGACCCGAAAAAGGACTACTGTCCCAACGGATACCTATGGGCTTATCATTCGCCTGCCGTCGGCGTGCGCTTTGAATGGCACGCCAGCCGTGCGGCGACCTGCCTTGACTCGATGCTGATTGGTTACTCCGGGCTGCTGCAGACCGACGGCTACGCCGGGTACACCAGCTGGCTGAACAAGAAATCACATGCGGCAGAAAAGGCCTCGATCATTCATGCTGCCTGCTGGGCACATGCCCGACGCAAGTTTAAGGAAGTTCCCGGCAACCCGACCGCTGAGGACGTCGTAAAACTCATCGCCAAACTTTATCGGGTTGAAAGTAAGCTACGCGACAACCCCGATCTTGACCGCGCTGCTTATCGACAGGAGCACTCCGCGCCCGTCCTGGAACAGATAAAATCGATCCTCGAAACCGAGCGCTTCCGGCAACTACCGCAAAGCAACTTCGGCAAAGCGATCCACTACACCCTCGAGCGCTGGGATGCGCTCAATCTTTACCTCGAACACGACAAACTCGAAATATGCAACAACCTCGTCGAGAATGCCATCCGGCCCACCGCCATCGGCAAAAAGAACTTTCTATTTTTCGGTAGCCCCGACTCCGGTCAGACCAGTGCAGTCATTTACAGCCTCATCGAAACCTGCCGCAAACTCGACATCAACCCGGCAGTCTACCTTCGTGAAATCCTTACGGCTTTGCCGACGATGAATCAATCCGAAGCAGCCGATTGGACGCCTGCCCGCTGGAAGTCATCCCGCGAAAACACCTCTGCGTAATCCTGTCAATGCGGTGGCCGAAAAGACGCATACAGAAAGACGCCTAGCCACTGGGCACAATGGTGCTAGGCGGAAACACAACACTCTGAATTATATGCAATTAACTTAACTCGTCGTTTCTTTTCACCACAGAGCACACAGAGGAACGCGGAGGAATTATTTGTTACGAAGCCTCTGTGAACCTCCGAGGCCTCAAGCGTAGCGGGTGGTGAGAGATACTAATCAGATTAAGATCATATTAGAGCTACGACGCGGCTTTGGAGAGGCGATGATAGATCATGCGGACTTTGTGTTTGAAGCTGGAGCAGGTGTAGCGCTGGGCAACGAGCAGTTGCCCTTCTGTTGCGACGGCCAGCGAAAAGAGCGGCTCCTGGGCAACACGGAGCAGTCCTTCGGCAATGGCGTCGGAGCTCGGCAGCACATGTACGGAGGTTTTATCGGTAAGCAGTTCGTCGTAGGCCGTATCGTGAACGGTGACAAGGGGGGCGCCGGCATGGAGCAGCGTGTAAACCAGCGGATGGATGTAGCGCCCGCCCCTTTGGGGAGCCATGAAAATCGCATCGGCTATTTCGAGAGCAGAAAGGAAGGCTTCCGGTTCTTCGGGGGAAAGAAAGGCGCAACGGGCGGCAATATCCAGACTCTCGGCCATCTTTCCGGCTTGCTCGTACTGGGCGCCCTGAAAAAAGAACGCCGCATTCGGCATGGCGTCGATCACTTTGCGCGCCGCCATCAGCACGTCCCGCAGGCTTGAAGCGGCGCCGGGCAGCTGACAGCAAACAACGACCGCATCCGGGCGCTTGCCGAACCGCTTGATCAGCATCTCTTTTTCAACCGCACGCCGGGGATAGAGCGACTGGGAGGGAATATCCTCTACCTGCTCAATTTCCAGCGTTTTATCAATACCCATCAGGTCGGCTGTAAGGGCCCCGCAGGAGGAAAAAACGACCGTGGCTTGACCGAGCACCTTTGCCTCCATGCGCTGCAAACGCCGGGGAAAGAGCCTCCATATTCCAGCCAGACCAATCCCGCCCGAGCCGGAGAAACGGTGCGCCGCATCGTAGACCAGCGGTATTTTTTTCCAGCGGGAAAGGCGCACGGCAAAAAAGACGGCTTCGTCGAAGGCGTGCACAGCGTCATAGGAACCGCGGCTGGCAGCCCGCATGCAGTGCATGCGCATCGTGCGCCGGCGGATGGGCCTGTTCCGGCTTCCGGCGACAACACGGATTTGCGGATGCTCCGGCAGGTCGGCGAGTGGCGCAACAAGATCAACGCGGTGCCCGGCATCGGCCAAGGCGCGCAACATGGCGACCGCGCGAACACTCCCCCGGCTCAGCGAAACCTCCTCAAACGATATGAACAGTATATTCATGGTCCGGCGATGGATGCGCCCTATTGCTTCGGCTTCAGCAAATCTTGCTGCAAAGCATTCTGCCCCTTTATCTCCAGCATGGGGGCAACCGGTTGCTTCTCGTCTGCAGCGTCGATGGCGGACGCCATCTTTTCCAGCCAAAGACGGAATTCTTCGCCGCCGATGCGGTCGGCAAAAGCCTGGAAGGAACGGTCTTCGCGCACAGGATCGAGCAGGGGATCCTGCATCCAGCCCATCACGATTTTCTGTCCGAAAAGCTGTGCGGCGCGACCGAGCGTCTGGACCGTTTCCGGGCCGTCGAGCAGCTGGGCGTAGCATACGGCCAATTGCTTGTAGTAGCCCTGCTTCCGGTAGTTGAAGTCGTGGAGTGAACTCAACGGAACAAGCGCCTGGTTATACTCCTTGACCTGCATGTATGCAGCCGCCTGCATCTCCAGCGCCTGAACGTCCTTTTTCCCGCCGGCCATAACCCGGCCATAGGCTTCGGCCGCCTCGACAAACTCCCCTTCAGCATAGAGCGCATTGGCAAGGTGGCGAACCACCTCGTCGTCGGAAGTGTTTTCCTCGAGGTACCATTCGGCCATATAGCGAACCGCCTGGTGGTCGCCGTAGGCGTCGAGCGCCTCAATCAATCGTCGCTGAATATCCCCCCTCGATGGATCAACGCTCACCAAGCGGATATATGCATTGACGGCCTCAACATATAATTCCTTGGCGAAATACAACTCCCCCAACCGCTCCAGCGCATCCATGTGCGCCGGATCAAGACGAAGCGCATCCTGGCAACGCTCAATGGCTTGGTCATAGTTGTTGCGCTGCAAAAGGGCATCGGCGACGCGCACCAACCGGTCGGCCTCCTTCCAGAGCTCGATCCGCTCAGCAAACTGCTCGCGCGCCTTTTGATCCTGAATGTCAAAATCCTCCACCATAACCACCTCGCGCAATACAGGCGAGGTTTCGGCGACAGTCTGGTTGTCGATCCAAATGCTTTCCTCATAGAGATTGATGCCCTTGCGAAGCATGAAAAACGCAATAACCAGCAACAAAATCATGACGGCCGACTTGAGGATGGCCAGCAACGCCATCTTTTCGCGCGGATCGATGGTCTCCTTGCGCCGCCCAGCCACCGCCTGATGGCGGCCCGTCTTGCGCACACGGCGGCTTTCCGTCTCGGAACGGTCTTCAATCAGAGGCGCCTCGGTCGGCGCCCCGCTGTAGAACTCGGAGTTCACGGGCAGGTTTTCATAGCCTCCGGCAACGCGCTTCGAGCTGTCTTCGCGGTTCTTTTTTCTCATAAATCAACCATATAGCGGTTATCCGCGCAGGGGCGCAGGCAAATCATTCCATAAACAAAGGGTTGCAGTATTAAACGGGGGGAGGTAAGTGTCAAGTGTTGCTCCGGAATGGCAGAATTTAATTAACAGGTAAAATATGACCTCTTTCATCACACAATTCATTGTCGCCCTCATCGCGGTTGGAATCCCGCTCAGCATCCTTGGGCTCATCAACGCGCTGCGCAAAAAGCAGCCCGGATGCTCCGGAAGCCACGACTGCGTGGTCTACAAAGGGGAAAAAGTGCAATGTCCCTCCTGCGACCTCCGCGAATTCAAGGCGCAGCTCGCCGCCGCACAACAGCAGCAACAGGATTAGAATCAGCTCCCAACAAGCGGATCGGACTATTCGTCCGCGCAACTTTTGCAGGAGCCAAAAACCACAATGCGGTGGTTTCGTTCAACAAAGCCTTTCTCCTTGCAGGCCTCTGTAATCAGCTCCATGATTTTTTCGTCGGAAAACTCGATGAAATCTCCGCACTTATCGCATATCATGTGTTCATGATGCGGGTGGTTGAACGTGTGCTCATAATGGGCGTGCACATCGGTATCGCGGATCACCCGCACCAAACCGGCCTCCTCCATCAAGGCCAGCGTGCGGTAGACCGTTCCCCGGCTCACATGGTTCAAGCCGCTCGAAAGCTGCGCCGCCAAGTCGTCCGCGCAAAAATGGTCGTGGCGCGAAAATACCTGGGTTAGAACGATCTTGCGCGCCTGGGTGACCCGTGCATCCTTCTTCTTCAAAAAATCAACAAACAGGGGCCAAGCTTCCTCAACCGACTGTCTCACTTCTTCGGGCAACTGCTGCTCATCTAAAATATCACTCATCGGCGCGCCTGTTCCTTTTTGGAATTGAATCTATATATAAACATGTTTATGGGCACAATTGAGGGTGTAATCAAGATTTTTGCTGGTATATTGCTCTGTTTTACGCAACAACAAAATCAACTAACCCATTGGAGGAAGAATCATGGCATATGTAATTTCAAGCGAGTGCATTTCCTGCGGCGCATGCGAGTCCACCTGCCCGGTGGAAGCAATCAAGCAAGGCGACGACCAGTTCGTCATCGATGCAAACACCTGCACGGACTGCGGCGCATGCGCCGATTCCTGCCCGGTCGACGCCATCGCTGCTGGCTAAACCTGCACGGAATGCAACAAACGAAAAGCGGCCCAACGGCCGCTTTTTTTGTGTGCCCTTCGCAGATTTTAGTGGCAACGAATGTAGACCCCTTAGTTGCGAAAAGTCCTCATCCTCCATAAAAATATACGAAGAGCCACCCACAAAAAAAGACGCGGCGCTTATGCACCGCGTCTTTTTCGAATGGCCATTCATCCAGCCATCCAGCCTTCCAACCCTAATACCGGTAGTGATCGGGCTTGAACGGACCGTTCTTCGGAATGCCCAAATACTTGGCCTGCTTGTTGGTCAGGGCATCCAGCTTCACGCCGATCTTTTCGAGGTGCAAACGGGCCACCTCTTCGTCGAGAATCTTCGGCAGCGTGTAGACGCCGATCGGATACTTGCCCGGGTTGCAATAGAGCTCCATCTGCGCCAGCACCTGGTTGGTGAAGCTGTTGCTCATCACGAAACTCGGATGCCCGGTGGCGCAGCCGAGGTTCACCAAGCGGCCTTCGGCCAGCAGAATGATGCTGTTGCCCTTCGGCATCGTGATCTTGTCGACCTGCGGCTTGATGTTCGTCCACTTGTATTTCTTCATCTTCTCGACCTGAATCTCGGAATCAAAGTGGCCAATGTTGCAGACGATCGCCATGTCCTTCATCTTTTTCATGTGGCGTTCGGTAATCACTTCGCAGTTTCCGGTGGTCGTAACGAATACATCGCCGATTAAAACGGCGTCGTCCATGTTCACGACTTCATAGCCTTCCATCGCCGCCTGCAACGCGCAGATCGGATCGATTTCCGTAACGATCACGCGGGCGCCCTGCCCCACGAGCGACTGCGCGCAGCCTTTGCCCACGTCGCCATAGCCTGCAACCACGGCGATTTTGCCCGAAAGCATGACGTCCGTCGCACGCATGATGCTGTCGACGAGCGAGTGACGGCAGCCGTAGAGGTTGTCGAATTTGGACTTGGTAACGGAGTCGTTGACGTTGAACGCAGGGAAAAGCAGTTCGCCCTTTTCAGCCAGCTGGTAGAGGCGGTGCACACCGGTCGTGGTTTCTTCGGAAACACCAAGGATGTCTTTGGCGATGCGGGAGAAGCGTTTCGGATCCTTTTTCAGCGCCTTCTTGAGCTGAGCAAAGAACACGGCCTCTTCTTCGCTGCCCGGTTTCTTGTCGAGGATGGATGGGTTCTGCTCGGCCTTGTAGCCCACTTGGACAAACATGGTCGCGTCGCCGCCGTCGTCGAGAATCATGCTCGGGCCCTTGCCGTTGCCCCAGTCGAGAACCTTGTCAGTATATTCCCAATACTCTTCCAGCGACTCGCCCTTCACGGCAAACACCGGCGTGCCGGTTTTGGCGATGGTCGCAGCGGCGTGGTCCTGCGTGGAGAAAATGTTGCAGCTTGCCCAGCGCACTTTCGCGCCCAGCTCCTGCAGGGTTTCAATCAGCATCGCCGTCTGGATCGTCATGTGGAGCGATCCGGTGATGCGCGCGCCCTTGAGCGGCTTTTCAGTGCCATACTTTTCGCGCAGCGCCATCAGGCCCGGCATTTCATATTCCGCCAGCTCCATCTCCTTGCGGCCAAACGCGGCCAGCGAGATATCGGCGATGACATAGTCCTGTACTTTTTTCTTTGCAGCTTTCTTTTTTCCAGCCATTGGAAGTCTCCTTGGTTTGTAGATTATTTCTTGGTGCCAACAACAATTAAAACAGATAGATCAGGCGTCGAGCCCGGCAGCGAGTCCAGCACCACCGGCTGAACATCGGCGGTTTTCAGCCATTCGCGGATTTCGAGCGGATCGAAACCGAGCCATTGGTCGGCCCATTCCTCGCGCGCCCACTCGTGCTCGTGGCGCACGAGATCGAGAATCACCAGACGGCCGCCCGGCTTCAAGCCGTCCGCCGCCAACTGAACCACGTTTTCGGGATTCGAAGTGTGGTGCAGCGCCTGGCTCAGAAATACCGCATCAAACGCCTCGCCCGCCAAATCCAGCTCTTCGAGGTTGCCCACCCGCAAATCGAGCTGTTCTGCCACGTTCTGCTCGCCCGCCTTTTCGGAAACGAGCTTGAGCATCTTTTCCGACTGGTCGTAAGCGACCACCTTATCGGCAAAGCGGGCCAGCAGCAGGGTCAGCGCCCCTTCCCCGCAGCCGAGGTCGGCCACTTTCTGTCCGGCAAAACCGGCCGCCAATCCAGCCGCCAACGCCTGCCAGCCGCCGCCCGGTTCGGTCAGCGAGCCATAGCGCCCGGCAATCCCATCAAAAAACTCGCGGCTTTTCCGGCGTCGCAGATCCAGCACGCGCTCCACCGCCGCGGCGTCGCGGTTGGCCACCGGAAGATCCTTGAGCCGGTCGTTGAGGATTTGCGCAAACGCGGCATCGCGGAACAGCTCGCCCCGGTTGTAGTGCACCGAGGTGCCGTCGCGCCGCGAAGCCACCAACCCGGCTTCGCGCATCGGCTTGAGATGGCGGCTAACGGTCGATTGCGGCATTTCCAGTGCCTGGACAAGCTCCGCCACGGAAAGTTCCGCTTGGTCGACCGCCCGCAGAATCCGTAGCCGGCCCTCGTCCGCCAGCGCCTTGAAAATATCTAGAATATCACTCATTATCCATATATCCGAATTTCCGGATAAAAGGATATTTACCCCGCCCTGTCAACGCCCTTGCGCGAAAATCGGCGCTTTGCGCTTGTTTTTGAACCGCGCAGCGCCGACCGTACCAAACTTACGAAAAATCAGGAAACTTGAATGAAAATGGTAAACAATGCGCTTTCGATCGGCTCCGTAATGGGCATTCCGATTCGTTTGCATCTCTCTCTTTTAATCGCAATCGTCGTGCTGTCGCTTTTTTCCGGCGCCGGTTTGCTGGCGGTGCTTATTCTCGCCGTCGGTGTTTTTGGGAGCGTTGCCCTGCACGAACTCGGGCACTCGGTGGTGGCGCGGGCCAAAGGCGGCTACATCCACGAAATCGTCCTCTACCCTTTTGGAGGCGCGGCAAAAATCTCAAACCTGCCCAAGCGGCCAGTCGACGAAATGCTGGTGGCGCTGGCGGGCCCGGCGGTCAGCCTGCTGCTGGCTCTTATTTTCCGCCAATGGGAAATCACGCAGTTTCTGGGCTACCTCAACACCATGCTTTTTCTGTTCAACATGCTGCCGGTCTTTCCGATGGATGGCGGACGCGTGCTTCGCGCAGCGCTCACCATCAAACACGGACGGCTTGACGCCACCCGCATGGCGGCCTCCGTCGGGAAATATTTCTGCGGCCTCTTTGTGATTATCGGCTTGTTCGGCATGCCGATTCAATTGCTCGGGCTGATCGGCCCGCTCCGACCCAGCCTGATGCTGGCGTTCATCGGAGGCTACATCTACTTTGCCGGTCAGCAGGAATACCGGATGGTGATGATGGAGCATCAGGCCAGTGGCTTCAGCAACCCGCGCGCGGGCAGCATCGAGGTCGAAGTCAGCCCGCCGCCATACGCCGCGGGCCAAGGGAATTCAGAGAACCTTGCCGAAAAACTACGGCGACTCTTCCACCGGTAGGTTGCTCGGCTGAAAGTTGTAGACCGGTACACGCGTGTCGTTTTCCTCCGATTGCTCCCGCGCGACATGCTCCAGATACCAATACTGCCAAACACCAATTACTCCCAAAATAACCACGATGGACCACAACACGCTCCACCAAAAAAACTTCTCGTTTTCCGCCTTCCGCGAAAGGTGCAATATGCGGCGGAGTCCCGAGTTCTTCTGGCGGCGCTTCCGGCCGCTTTCATCAAACGATTTTCTCGACGCAGACCGACGCTTGCGGTGCGATTTTCTCAATTTTGGATCGTTGCCCGTCAATTGGGCCGGTTCCCGCTGCTTATAAATATCCGTATCTGACATGTTGCATCCCGTTCTTTAAATGAAACTGCAAAGCTAGCGGAAACAAATATCCGCGTCCATCCCTATTCCCCTCCCAAGAGCCCGACCGTGCTTTCGATGACGCCTCGGTTTTCGCTGACTACCTGGGCGGCCCGTCGCCCGAGCCGTTCGCGGGCCGTGGGATCGAGCAGCAACGTATCCACGGTGGAATTGAGCGTCTCGACGCCGTCCACCTGCTTGATCGCCCCGCTTTTGAGGAACTCCTCCATCACGGACGGAAAGTTTTCCATGTTCGGGCCAACCACCACGGCCTTGCCGTACATTGCCGGCTCGATCGGGTTCTGC
Organism: Pontiella sulfatireligans; assembly: GCF_900890705.1. Lineage (GTDB taxonomy): Bacteria > Verrucomicrobiota > Kiritimatiellia > Kiritimatiellales > Pontiellaceae > Pontiella > Pontiella sulfatireligans. Next base: position 775,939 of record NZ_CAAHFH010000002.1, read on the forward strand.
CCGCCGTTTTCCGTCAGGCTCTTGCCCACGAAGATAATGTCGGCCACCGAATAAAAATTGCGGAGCTCGCCGGTGGTATCGACGAAAAGGACGTCTGGGCGCTCCGGCGACTGATAGCTTTCGAGCAGCGATCGCCGCACAAAGGAGAGGCCCTGCCCTTCCAGCGCCTGGACCACATCGGCGGCGCGCTCGACGTGCCTCGGCACAATCACCAAAAACAAATTGGGGTTGGCCGGCTTGCATTTTTTGTACAGTTCGCAAAGCACCGCCTCCTCGCCCGGCCAGGTAGAGCCGCCAAGCAGCACCGTGCATCCGTCGTCCACGCCGAGCTTGCGCATCGTATCCTGCGCCACCTTCTCGCCGGCCAGGTCGCGCTCGGCCACATCAAACTTAACCGTGCCCATCACATGCACGTTTTGCTTTGGCGCGCCGATGCCGATCATGCGCTCGGCATCGAGCCTGCTCTGTACGCAGATCGGGTCGATCCGGCGCAGCACGTCCGCCGTCAGCGGCTTCAGCAGGCGGTAGCCCTTGTACGACTTTTTCGACATGCGCCCGTTGATGAGCGAAACCGGAATGCCCTGGTCATCCGCCAGCCGGATCAGGTTCGGCCAAAACTCGCCCTCAACCAGTACGATCTGCAACGGGTTGATGATGCGCAGCACCTTCTTGATAATGACGGGCAGGTCGACCGGAAAATAGAAAAGCACATCGCGCGGGTCGATTTCCTTGCGCCCGATGGCGTGGCCGGTGGAGGAGGTGGTGCTCAGCGCAAAGCAGGCCTCCGGATGCGCTTCGCGGTAGGCCTTCATGAAGCGCAGCGCGATGAAGATTTCGCCGACGCTGACCGCATGCACCCAAACGCGCCGGCGCTCCCGCAGCTGCGCCTTCGTGTTATGCCCGAAATGGCCGACGCGCTGCTCGAAGTGCGAGCCATACCCGCCCCGCTTCAGCATGCGCGAAATAAATTTCGGCAGCATGCACAGAAACACGATCGGAAAAAGCAGGTTGTAGACAATCCAAAGCATAAAGAATCCCGTAGAAAAACGCGGGACTAAACCATAAAAGCAACGCCCCCCGCAACGGCAAAGGATTTCCAATGCTCAAACTCTACTCAGCCAAACGGAACAGCGCGGATACCTCAGCGGGACTGAGGGCGCGGTTATAAACCCGAACCTCGTCGATTATCCCGTCGAAGGCGTTCGGCTGCGGCTCTTTTTCGTGCGATGGGTGGCAGTTTCCAATCATCAGATCAAGATCGTTGGTTTTTACAGGCGCCCTGTTCTTAACCTTCTTTTCCGTATCGAGCCGCCCATCCACATAGAAGCGGGCCGCCCCGTCGCCATAGGTTGCCGCGAGATGATGCCAATTCCCATCGGCAACCTTGCCTTTGGTTCCAATCCAGCGTTTGTTGGAAAACTCAAAAATGGATCTCCCGTGCCAGCGTTCCCGATCAGGCTTCCCTTCTTCCAGCGATCCGCCCATGGAAAAGCTGTACCCATTCAGCCAATCCTTATCGACAATGCGGGTCCAGCCGGAACCGACATCATCGGTCTTGATCCACGCAGCCACAGTTACAGAGGAGCAGTCGAGCGAGTCGCTGTCCGTCACGCGGATGCTCTGGGTGCGCCTTTTCTGCTCGAAGCGGTAGGCCCCGCCGATGCGCCCTTCTCGGATCCATTGAGCACCATTGACCTTTCCGTGGTTTCCGAGCCCGCTTGCATCTTCGACCTTGGAGCCGGAAACTTCATTGAACTCGAAAGACAAAACCAAACCATCCGCCAAATCCACGCGTTCCCGGTCAACAGCTTCGCCACCAGACCCCGACAGCAGCGAAGCCACCAGCTCCTTCTGCTTCTCGTCGTAAATCTCTTTGGAAATCAAACCGGACTCATACAACGACTTCAATTGCTTGAGTTGTTCTTGAGTCTGCCGGCCACCGCCGGATGCCGAAACGTTCTTTGAAGGCAGAGAGGCTGGGGCAGCCATGGCATCGCGGTCCATCAGCTTGGTTAAATCGGCCAGCACATCCAGCTGGTTCTGCGGAATGCGGCCGGACCGGTCCGGCCCTACGCTCACGCAATAATTGGCGCCGCGCCCCTTTGCGGTCTGGTATTTCTTGAAAAGCATATTTGCCGGAGTCAGCCGGCAGTTCGGCTCCCACATCCAGGTTCGGTTCTGCACAATCGTTGTTGTGACCTCCTGGGGCGCAAAAAGCCCTTCCGGCAAACCCTTGCTCTTGTTCTTGCCGCGCAGGTCGATCAGGCAATTTGGATTCAGCTTCTCAATCAGTTCGCAAAGCTCAGTGCACTGCTTAGGCGAAAAGCGGACCGCCCAGTCAAAGCGGTGGATGGAGATTCCGGGATACTGCTCATGCAGTTCTTCGGTCTGCTTCAGGATCATTTTAAAATAGGGATCGGAAACCGGCCCCCTCTTTCTCATGCCCCCTTCGTTGTAAAAGTCGCCCACGCTGTAATGGACGCCGGCCCGCAAGCCCTCGGCCTTGCATGCGGCCACAAAGTCCCCAACGACATCCATCTTCCGGCCCGTGGTTTTTCCAATGTCGTAGTCATAACCTCTGCTGTCCCACAAACAGAATCCATATTCATGCTTCGCCGTTAGAATGAGGTATGTTGCACCGGCGGCCCTTGCTGCCTTCGCCCACTGCTGGACATCCACCTTTTTCGGCCGGAAAACCGACGGATTGGGCAGCTCCTTACCCTGGCCCGGCTCAATAAACGTCCCCAGCCCGTAGTGGACATACATCCCGAAATAAAGCGACTCCCACTCCTCCTTAAGATCCGCCTCCGTTTTCGCCGACGCCCCCGGAACCCCGGCAGCCATCAAACCAACCAACCCCGCAACCATCCATTTTTTCATATCAGACACTCCGAACCACAACCCTCACATATTCAACAAGCTTCAATTCTGAAATCCGCATGCCCCTCATGCATGGAGGCAAGAGACCCCGCTCGTCTCGCTCGTCGCCCGCCTACCGGATCTCCACATCGACCCGGAGCATGCCCGAGGCGGCCCCGGTTCCGTTCGTGATCGTATGGGCCGGCCCGTCAACCTGGGGCAATGGCGCGTTGGTTCCCGCGGACAGATCCATGAACACCGGCGTGTAGACCCGCTCGGCAACCGAGGGCTCCCACGCAACAATCCATTGCCCAGCCACAACCTTGTTGGTTGTAATGTGGAAATAGGAAGCCGGATTGGTCGGCCAAGACCCCGCCACGTATTCCTGCCAGGTGGAAAAGCCGTCGCCGTCCGCATCGTTGATCACGGCAGCCTCGAAGTTGTTCGTCCACCCGTGGCGTGCCAGCCAATGTTCCGGCACATGGACCGGTGCATTGGTGACCATATTGGCGGCAAACGTTGCCCGGACATCCATGTTCTGCTTGATGTTTTCCAGAACAAGAGTCTCCACTGCACCGGTCGAAACCCCGTTCACCGTCACATCCGCAACATGGTACCAACTCTGGGGCGCAATCGAGAAATGCAGCGTATTCGATCCAGGCGACGCATAGAGCAGCCCCGACGGCGAAATGCTTCCGTTTGCTCCGGCAACGGCCACGACCGACCAAATGGGAGGCGCATCGGACATTTCCACCTGCATGCGGAAAAAGCCATGCGCCTGCGAGGCCGGAACAATGAGCGTGTCGGCCGGGCCGGAAATCGTTGCAACAACTTCCGTAAACGGGCCGGCCGGCGTGTCGCCCCGAAGCAAACGATAGCGGCGTTCTTCCACCGAAGGCGTCCAGCTGATCACCAAACCGCCCTCGTTGTTCCTGATCTGGGTAATGCGGAAATAGGAAGCCTTGTTGGTTGGAGAGGAACCCGCCACATACTCCTGCCAGACCGCGAATCCGTCGCCGTCAAAATCGTTCGTCACGACCGCATCGAAGTTGTTGGTCCAGCCATATTCAGCCAGCCATCGCTCCGGAATGGCCACGGGGGCGCTGACCACCATATTCAATGCGAACTCCGCCTGGATGCCGGTGTTTTCGGTTACGTTGGAAAGCGTCAACGATTCCACAGCGCCCACGGATACCCCGTTGGTCTTCACGTCGGCAACGTGGTGCCACTGGTTCGGGGTGATGGCGAAGTGGAACGTATTCGACCCGGGCGTGGCATACTGCAAGCCCTGCGGAGATATGCTCCCGTTCGCTCCGGCAAACGCCATCACCGTCCATTGCGGCGGCGCCTCGGAAAGCTCCACCTCCACGCGGAACATGCCGGTTGCACCCGAAGCCGGAACCGTCAGCGTGTCGGCCGGGCCATCGAGCGTCGCAACCGCTTCCGCGAACGGGCCAGCGGGTGTTCCGGCGCGCATCACTCGGTAGCGCCGTCCCGCCGTTGACGGAGACCAAGTAACCTGAAGGCCGCCCGCCTCGTTGCGGATTTGCGTGATGCGGAACAGTGAGGCTTTGACGGTCGGCGACGTGCCGGCGACATATTCTTCCCAGGCCTGGAAGCCGTCGCCATCAAAATCGTTGGTCACGGCGAATTCAAAGTTGTTCGTCCAGCCATGCGCCGCCAGCCACGATTCAGGAACCGGCACCGGCGCATTGGTCACCATGTTAGGCGCAAACTCGGCATGGATCTGCCCGTTTTCGGTCACGTTGCTGAAGGTGTGGGAAAGAACCGCGCCGAGCGACAGGCCGTTGGCCAGCACATCCTCAACATGCCAATAGTCTTCCGGAACCATGGAGAAGGTCTGGTTTTCGCCTTCGTAGACCAGCACCGAACCTTCCGGTTCAATATCGCCGCCCTCGCCCGAACTCGCCGTTAGCGTATATCGAACTGCCGGCTCGGCAACCGCGAATTCCAAAGCTGGATTCTTCGGGAGCGCTCCCAGGAAAAGACGAACCGCGCCGTCGGCCGTGCCAACGAGGATGTCGGCGATTCCGTCGCTGTTGCAGTCGGCAACGCACGGGCGGGTGCGCGACCAGCCGGTTGGAAGGTCGAGCAGCGCCAGCGGGGTGTTGTTCCAAACATTGGAAGCCGCCGTGCCGAAGAAGCTCCACAGCCCGCCGGTTGAATCGCCGCTCACCAGCTCCGGCCAATCGTCGCTGTTCAAATCGGCAACCGATGGCGCCGAGCGCCCGGCGGCAACCACCAGCGGATCGCCGAGATAGGACGCGCCGCCATCGTCCAGCAAGCTGAACCTGCCGTCCATGCCGCCCACGACAACCTCGTTGGTGCCGTCGCCGTCCATGTCGTAGGCATCCACCATGGCGCGCGAAGCGCCGCTCCAGATTTGTGCGCCCGCGCCGAAGTTCCAATCATTGGAAGAAATAGACGCTGTTTCATACAGCCAAACCGATCCGTCCGCGCGTCCAACCACCAGGTCGGCCAAGGCATCGCCGGTCAGGTCGGCCAAGCGCAAGCTAATGCCTAAGCAGCCCGAAGCCGGCACCGCCAGCGGCGCGCCATCGACCTCGAGCACCTCGTACGAACCGAATGCCGGATTGGTTGAGGCGCCGCCGTTCAAATAGATCCGGATCTGCCCGGTCGAGCTGGCCGTTTTCTCGCCGACCATCAGGTCGGCAAGGCCGTCGCCGTCGAAATCGTGCCAGGCGGGCGCCGCATAGGAATAGACCGCCGTCAGCTCGCTGGCCGTTTCGTAAACCGCCATCCCCTGCTCCGTAAAGGATTCGTCGCCATCGGCAACGGCGAGCCTGTTGCCGGCCACATCCTCGAAGAACCGGCCATCCACATGGAACATCCAGCCACCCGGCGAAACGGTGTTGGTCGGGATGCTCCACTCCAGCGTATTGGAACCCGCGTCCCAGTCCAGCGTCATGGCGATGGGCGCCACCACCGTATCGTTCGATCCGGTGGCAGAAAAACGAATTGCCCGCTCAATCAGCCTGTTGGCAATCAAGTCCGGCACATTAACCTGCTCGGAAAAGACCATGCGCGCCGTGGCCAGATCCATGTAGTTGGTAGCGTCCTTCATCGTCCCGTCAAGCTGCAGATCGACCAAAGGCGCATCCAAATCGATGAACAGATCCAACCGGCTATCCGACGCGTTGCCGCTCGCGTCGATGCAGCGAACGGTCAGCTCGACAGCGCCATCCTGCCCAAGCGAAAGCGGAACATTCAGCGCCAAGGTCGAAGGCGTCGAGGTGGCCAGCAATTCCATGCCCGAATAGACCTCAACCATCAGGTTTGCTTCCGCCAGCATGCCGGTCAGGTTAAAATTGGTGACCGAGATGATTCCATCCGTATCCGACATTCCCGTGTCCGGCGTAACGCCCAGGTTCTGGACTTGCAGCGGTGGCGTGGTGTCCAGAATCTTTTCCACCACCAAGATGGTGAATTCATTCGTTGCGGATGCCGCCGGAATGCCATCGTCCGTGGCGACTAGGGAAACGAGCATGCTCTGCCCAACCCCATTCGTGGGCGGCGTCCATGCAAGCAAGCCGCTCGCGCCGTCAATGGCCATGCCGGCCGGCGCGCCCGCGCCAAGGCTGTAGGCAATGGTTTGTGCCGGCACATCCGGATCGAATGCTTGGGCGTACAGCTGGAACGGTACGTCTACTTCCGCCGTCTGCGGCAAAACAGATTCAAGCACGGGCGGTGCGTTCACCTCGTCGACCGAAACAGTGAACCAGGCCGACGTCAATCCCTGCGGGATGGCCGCATCTAGAACCGTGACCTGGATGCGGTTGCTCGTGCCTCCATCCAGCTCGCTGGTCGCCCAGCGCACTACGCCGTTCGAGCTGACCACCACACCGCTGCGCTCCGCCGCTACGATGCAGCGCAGGTCGTCGGTGGAACCGTCCGGGTCGCTGGCATCGACCTGGTATTCAAGCGTGGCGCCTTCGGCCATGTTGGTTGCGGCAATCAAATTGAGAACCGGTGGCTGGTTGACAATCGAAACCGTTGTGGAGGCTTCCGCCGCGGGCGCCTTGCTTTCGATATTGCCCGCCGTATCGGAGGCCAGGCTGTAGAAGGCATAGGTGCTACCGACTTCGCCCTGGAAGATGGAGCCGATGCGCGTGGTGTTGTCCAGCCAGATTCCCCACGGCCCGCCGTTGGTGGAAACGAGAATGTCGAAGGTGGCCAGCGCGACGTTGTCGGTTCCGCCCCACGACACTGGAATAAAGACGCCGCTATCGGCCGGCAGCGGATCCACCATGCTCCAAGGCGGCGCGGCATCGGCCGGGATTGCCTCGTAGCGAAGCGTGTAGCTGCCGGTGCTGTCGCGATCAACCAGATGCAGGAAGTTTTCATAGACCGGCTTCTTGCCCAGCCCAGTGAAGGTGCGGTCGGTGGTCCACACGTTGGTGCCGAGCGGAATCGCCAAAGCATCCGAGCGCACCACTTCCGCAAGGCGGAACGCGCCGTCCGCCGGATCGGGGAAGCGCAGGTAGGTCCAGCCCGACTGGGCGCCGTTGGTGAACGCCAGCTCGACCGTCAAGTTGCCGGCCGTGACGTTGGAACAGGCCGCCCCTTCCCCGAGGAATTCAACGTTGGTGACGGTTCCGTCGCTCAGGTGCAGCGTGTCGGCAATTGGATAATCCGAAAAATCGAGCTGCTCGTTGGTCAGGAAATCGGGCTGGCCGTCGTCCTGCGCGCCCAGCGCGTTGACCACGCGCACCATCTCGAAAATTTCCACTTCCTTGATGAGCGACAGGCGCGGATCGCCGAAGCCGTCGAGATGTTCGAAAGAGGCCTCGAAGTCCTTGAAGAAGCCGTGCAGGCTGGCGGTCATCCACCAGGTTGCCACCTTTTGCTGGCCGGGATCGATATTCCCGAAGTCGGCCATCAGCGAAGGCGACCGCGCCTCGCCCGCAATTTCGGAGGCAATGATTTCGAAGTCGATCAGCAAGCCCTTTTCGTTGTCCACGATCTCGGGCTGGGCGGAGGTGATCGTTAAATTGCGCGCCGCGCCCGCGCCGCGGTTTTCAACCACCACAGCCAACGCGAACGGCTCCTTGGCTTCGATCGGATCGGTGTGCGGGTCGTCGCTGACGACATCGCGCTGATGGAAATATTTCAAATAGAGCGCCGCATCGGGGCGTACCGTGATCGCCACCGGCTGCACGGGAATGCTCAATGCGGTTCCGTTGTTCACATAGCTGATCGTGCCGCCGAGGGTGTAGACCGTGTCAAACTCAGGCGCCGCGGTGTCGCGCGGGATAAGCGTCCACTCGGCCGTGCCGGTCGACATGGAAGCAATGGTTCCGGTTCCATCGACCGCATCCAGCCCTTCGAGCCGGGTGACCTGCACATTGAAGCGCTCGCCGGCCACCTGCCCGGACGCGTCGCGCACCTCGAGATCGAAGGCGACCTGCTGCAGCTCCACGCCCGCCTGGCGGTTCACCAGCTCCAGCGAAGCGCGGAAGGCGGAACGGGTCATGACGGCCTGCTGCTCGACCTGAATGCGAACCTCGGCGCAAACGCCGGGCGAGCCGGACTGAAGCTCCGCCACCACATCCGCAAAGGCCGCCTTGAGCTCGTCCTGCGGGTCGGCAAAGCCCAGCGCCTGGCTTGCGGCGTCGGCTTCGCTGGCTGCCTGCGCGGCCGCCGCCAGCTCGATTTCATCAACAAAGTCAAGCGACTCGCCCGGCGGCACGTCGGCCGCGGTGCGGATGCCGCGGGCATAATAGTCGAGCGTGCGGTTCATGCGCTCGGCCATCGGCATAACGAACAAGGGGTCGATTTCCAGATCGATTGCAAGGATGTTCAAATCGGCCATTTCCGTCGCGCTAATGCCCGTTCCTTCGTCGCTTCCGGCCTGCATGTAGTCCACGCGGCGCTGGTGCCACTCCGCCATTTCCGGACCGTCCGAGCCGAGCACCCGTTCGCGCGAGCCGAGGAGCGCGGCATAGAAGTCCAGCTCGGTCTCGGCCCGCCCGATTGCGGCGCCGAGCTCCGGCGAGGCCGCCCGCATGTCTTCGCCAACGATGGAAAGCCAGCGGCTATCGGAGTCTCCGTACGCCATGGGCGACGGACCGTCCCCGGCGCCCTTGAGGCATTTATAAATGCCGTAGATGCACTCTAGCTGGCCCTTGAGTGGAATGCTTACTCCAACGCACCCGAGGCCGCTTTCGATGCATGCCAAAACATCCCCGTCGCGATAGCACTTGTACAGCCCCCAAGGGCATCCGCCGAAGCAGTCCAGCAAGGCATAGAGCAGGCACGGGTTTGTGCAATTGATGCTCGAAGAGCCGAAGGCAACCGCGTTCAGGGAAGCATCGTTGTCTCCACTACCCCCTTCCCCGGCGCCCCACCAACCGCAGCACCCGCCGCAGCCCTCGAATCCGGAGACGGGAATCGAGACGCTCTTTCCGGGGGAGATAGGGCCGCAAATAAAGCTGAAGTTAAACTGCCCTGCCATCGAGCAGCCGCCGCCGCTCGAAAGAATCCGGGGTAAATCCGCCGCCGGTTGCGGATCGTCCACGCCGGTCCGCTGCAGGGTTACGGGAATGATGATCTCGCTCTTCGCCGGAATGGTTCCGATGTCTTCGATCAAAGGCGTGATGACGTAGTCCGGATGGTCGGAGAACGTCAAGGCGCCCTGCTCGGCGGCAATGAACCCGTGGTTGACGATCCGCAGGTTGACCACCTTGGTCGCCCCTAGCTCGTTCAGGTCGGAGATGTCCAGCGAGCCGGGCTCGATCGTTATGACGGGCGCGGGCACGTTGACCTCGTAGGTCGACTCGACCACGATGCGGTAGCGATCCTCGAGTTCAATTTCCTCCGCCGTCCACGTGTAGGTTACGAACTCGCCGGTAATGAAAATGGTTTCGTGGTTGGTTTCGCCGGCATCGACATAGTAGTTGCCGACCGACCGCGAATGGTCGGGAGAATCGACCTCGACGGAATACCAGCCCTCCAGAATGGCGTCGAACCGGACGATTCCATTGGTGCCGGTTTCGCCGCGCGCCAGCTCCTCGGCGGTGATGGCGTCGCGCAGGACAACGGTTGCGCCTTCGACGCGCGGGCTGCCGGCGGCGTAGTAGGTGTATTCATCCGTCACTTCGATTTCCAGATCGCCGGCCGCATCGGAAACCACGCGGAATTCATAAGGCAGGTTCCGGGCATCACCGTTTTGCGGGGCAACAACCATGTGGCCGGAGTAGAGCGTCAGCGCCTGCTCGGCGCCGGGCTGGAGCACCAGCGACACCGTGGCCGATCCGCCGGGCGGAATCGACGGGAGGATGCCCGGCGAGGCCAGATTGATCCACGGAACAGCAGGAAGCAGGATTTCAACATCGCCGGTTTCGAGCCCGCCGCTGTTTTCGATGGTGAAGCCGAGCACCTTGGAGCTGCCGCGCAGCACCGAAGCCTTCATCAAACCGGGCTGAAGAACCAAGGTCGGCATAAGCGGCCGCACATCCACTTGGATCGTAACCTCCAGCACCGTCCCTTGGTCGGAGACCAAGCGGATAACGAAGGCGCGGGCCCCGTGGTATCCATTCGACGCAACAACCGCAACGCCGATTTCCACTCCGCTGCCGGCAACGAGCACATTGCTCGAAACAGTTGTTTCGATGCCGAAGCCTTCCGGCGCATCAAGGATTTCGATCCACAGGCCGGTCAGGTCGTAGGCGGTCGGATTAAATACGGTTCCCGTGAAGGAAACGCCGCCGCCTTCCGTGAATTCGAGGGTTTCTTCCGGGAAGTAGGGCGTTGCCGCAAGAATGGTGAACGTGTCCTGCGCCGGGGCTTCGTCCACGCCCGGATGGCATGCGCCGACCTCGTAGTCGCCGCCTTCATTGAGCAGCGGTTGCCAAAGCAGCTCGTAGTCGCCGGCGGCGTCGGTGATGGCCGAAACAACGCGTTCGATCGCGCCGTGGCGGATGTGCAGGTTGACCGTGGCAAAAGGCACTTTTTCGCCACCCGTCCGGATCGCGGAGCCATACAGCAGAATCGGCGTGTTGGCCGGAACCAGATCCGCATCGGCGGCCACCGTGGCCGACCATGGCGTGCCGACGGTGATCGGCTGCGGGAAGATGGCCGCGTTGTTCCATTCGACGAGTTCGTCCACCGCCAGCCCGGCATCGGCGACCACGAACATCCAGTATTCCCCGGGCTCCTGCGGCGCGCGCACATTGTTCGTGAGGGCAACGCTATCGCCTGCGTCCAAATCCTGGACATAGCTTGATTGCGCCAGCAGGATGTCGCTTCCCGGAACGGCGTCGCTGGAAAGGAATACGCGCTGGACGAACGATTGGCTCGAAGCGCCGGAACCCTGGTTTTCGAGCAGGTAGGCCACCTCGAAGGTTTCATCTGATTCCAGCTCCGTCGGCACCTGCAAACCCGTGATGGCGAAGTCGGGTTTGAACTCGTCCGTCACGACCAGCGACAGCTGGCCTGGGCCATAGTTCGTGGCGGATGCCGTAACGATTACAACGCGGCTGCCGTTGGTGTTGTCCTGCGCAACAACATCAACATCGACCGCGTTCGATGCCATCGTTGCCGCCGAAGGAACCCACAGCTCGGCAGGCAGGTCGATATCGAATGCAACCTCCAGCGCTTCGTTGGTATCGCCGCCGTGGCGGACGACCGTCAGCGGGCTGGTTTCGCCTTCGAAGATCCATCCCTTGGACGAGCGCAGCTCCAGCGTCGGCCCCTCGTCGTCGCCGACTTCCAAAGAAAGAAGATCACTCTGGGCAATCGCCATTTCGCCAAGACGTGCCTCGGCCTGGATTTCGGCCACTTGCGGGCCGTCCAGCAGATCGTCGTCGACCGCGCCGACCGGGAATTCGATAAAACTCTCGCCGGCGGGAATCACCACCGACTCCGGCACATTGGCGGCGGAGGGATCGCTATTGGCCAGCCATACGGTCAGCGGTTCGGAGGTTGCGGGCTCGCGCTCCACGCGCGCCGCCACGGCATTGGGGCCGGCCGATTCCGGAACAATGGAACGGCTGAGGGCCAGACTGATGGACGGCCAATCGTCGTCGATCAGCATGACGGTGCGTTCCGCCGAAATAGCGCCCGGTGCGGAAGCCGTAATGCGGACGGACTTGTCAATCTCGATCACTTCGTCCTGGAGCCCTTCGATCTGGAAGACGGTGTTCGTCTGTCCGGCGGGAATCACGACCGGCGATGTCGCGCTCACCTGCTGCGGCAAGGAGCTGCCAATGGTTACCGACAGGTCTGCGCTCCGGGCACGCTGGATGGAAACGGTTCCCTCCAGCACCATGCTTTCGAAAATGTCTTCGTCCAGCAACATCGAGAAGACCGGCTGGAGATCGAGGGTTACCGTGTGCATGCGCGTGGCGGTGGTGCCGGCGGCCGTTACGCCGACCAGCAGTTCATAGTCGCCCGAAGCCAGCGAGGAGACGGACAGGTTGGCGGAGGTTCCGTTGCCCAAAAGCGTCCAGCTTCCAGCACCGACAGCGCGAATCTTGAATTCCGACGAGTCGATGCCGTCCGCATCGCGGGCGTCGACTTGCAGCAGGCTGTCGCTGGTCAGCACCAAGCCGTCGGCGATTTCGGAACCGTTGGCGGTGAAGGAGTGAATGACCGGAGGCAAACGCAAGATCAGGGAAGCCTCGGCCGGCCAATAGTTCGCGCTGCCGTCCTGAATGGCCGTAACGCGCACGTCGCCGCCTTGGATAACGGACAGCGTGTTGCTGCCGACAATTTCCGCGATCTGGCTCGGCGAGACGGAGTAGCGAACCGGCAGGCCGCTCGAAGCCGTTGCCGTTAGCGGAATTTGCAACGGGCCGGGAACGATCGCCGGGAACGCGATGGTCTGCCCCAGCTTGAACACCTGGATCGATTCCACTTCGGGATCAGTGTCGCCAAGGATATTGACGGTGGCGACCGCGAACCAGTCGTTCTCGACTTCGGCCAGTGCGCCGAGCACAGCACTGCGGATTGGCGTGGTCTGCACCGGAAGCATGCCGCCGAGGTCGGAGATCGGCGCGGTGTCGCGGTAGATTTCGTAGTGTTGCACGAATTGGGAAGGTTCGGCCGCATCCCAGTCGAGCACAACCTCCCCGTTCTGTTCCGTCAGCGCCAGGTTTCCGGGGTTTGGGAGCCAGGTTGCACCGAGGATCGAGATGCCGTCGCTCTCAGTGCCAAAGCCGTCGACCGAACAGATTTTGCAGAAATAGCCCTGCGCCGGGTTCAGGCCAACGGCCTGCCAGGTGGTGGCGCTGGCGGGCAGGTTGACCGGAACGTTTGTTCCATCGAAGTATATGTTGTACCCGATGCGGAAGTCGTCGGAATCCGGCGGATGCCCCCAAGTGTAACTCAGCGTGTTGGAGCCGCCCGTTGCTTCAAAGTTGACCGCTTCACCAACGCCGGCGATCGAGGTGAGCGCAGACTGCGCACGGACGGTTGGATTAAAATTGGCCAGTGCATCGACCGCCACGACCGCAAAGTAAAGAACGGAGCCGCCCGGCAGGCCCGTCAGCTCGACAAGCTGGGTGCCGTTGGGCAGGCGCGTGAACGGCGTCAGGCCGTCAACATTCTCGAAATATTCGGTTCCAACATAGACGTCGTAGCCGATCACATCCATGGCGCCTTGTTCGTCGTAGGAGGTAAAGTCGAGCAGCACCGCGCTGAACTCCGCCTTCGAGGTTGCAACTTCGAAACCGCTGCCGAGGCCGGTGACCGGCGGAGGCACGGCGGCGTCGGGGACGAGATAGGAAACCTCGCGCGAAACCACCTCGGGGAAACCTGCCGGCGCGCTTTCCACAAAGTAGGAAACCTCACGGGTAATTACTTCCGGCGAGAGAACATAGCCGGCGCCGTAGGTGACTGCGCTGATATAACTTCCATGCACATCAACCGGAACGATGGCGAAATAGTGGTCGGTGAAAGGCGCCAGGCCTTCGAGCACGATGGAGGTGCTTCCTTCCGGAACACGGATCAGCAGCAAGCCCGGCTCGGACACATCGTTGAACGGGCCATTGTCCGTGTAGTAGATGTCGAAACGGTCGATGTCGCCAACGGCATACTGGTCATAAGTTGACCAGCCGAGGGTCGCCGTATCGCCGCTGGGCGAAAGCACCACGCTGAACGAGGGAATCGCCGGAGGCGGGTTGGTGGAGGAAACCACATAGCTGACTTCTCTGGAGATAACCTCGTGGAAAAGATCCGGATGGGCCGGTTCAACAAAGTAGGAGACCTCGCGCGAGATGATTTCGGGGGAAAGCACATAGCTGGCGGCATAATCCACGTTCGGGATGAAGTTGCCCAGAACATCGACTGCCACCACTGCGAAATAGTGGTCGGTGAAGGCGGGAAGCCCTTCAACGGTGAACGAAGTGGTGTTGGCCGGCACGGTGATTTTAGTCAGCCCCGCTTCGCCGATGTCGGAAAAAGCCCCGTTGGCGGTATAATAGATTTCGAAATGGTCGATGTCGCCGATCGCCCACTGGTCGTAGTGGGCCCAGCCGAGCGTGACGCTCTCGCCGGAGGGTGATGCGGTGACGGAAATGTTTTCAATTTTAGGAGGCGGGTTGGTGGAGGAAACTACATAGCTGACTTCGCGCGAAATGATTTCGTGGACGGCGTCCGGATGGGCCGGTTCAACGAAGTAGGAGACCTCGCGCGAAAACGCCTCGGCCACCGGGGAAGAGACGCCGGATTCAACCTGATAGGAAAACTCGCGCGAAACCACCTCGCGCATCAGCACTTCCTGTCCAAAGGCTGGAACATTCGCGAGCATAATCAACAACAGGCAACCCATCGGAATGCGGCATCGAGCCGCCGCACTCCATAAAGTCCTATTGTTTTTTGCGATCATCCGTCGTTTCTCCCCGCAAGGGTTTGGCCGGCACTGCCGGCCATGGAACTCGAGCTACGGACGGATTACCCGCACCTGCATGGCGCCATAGCCGGAGCCGACGGGGAGGTCCGCAACCCACCGGACCACCAGCGGATCGGGAGTAACAACTTCAGCGACCGTTGCGTTGGCCGTTGAATAGGCTTGGTTGAAGCGGGGCGTGGAACGCACCACCACTACGGAGGAGGTTTCAACATTGGAGGTTTCGACCACCACTTGGACGGTGTTGGTCTGGGTAACCACTACATCAGCGCCATGGGTGCCGAAGCTGACCAGCGGATCGCCCGGCGCCGCGCCGCCGCCAATCGATATGATTTTTGCGGTCGGTGCATTCGACGGAGGCCAAACCATGGCCGTGGCGCCGGGTTGCAGCGTGAGCAGACTCAGCGTGGCTTCCGCGTTAACATCAATAGTGTTGGCATTCACGACCCGTTCGAGCCGGGTTCGGCCGAGCCCGCCGGTCAGGTAGCCATATCCGCCTTCAACCTCCAATACTCCCGCTCCCTCAAGAGTGTCGCACACAATGCGGATGCCGCCACCGCTTCCACCGCCGGTCTGGTCGTTGTTGGGATAGCCAGCGTTTCGGCCTGCGCCGCCGTTGGCCACAACTGAACCGTCTACGGATACGGATTGCATGGATGCAATCAAAAGCGCACCGCCTCCTGCGCCACCGCCGCCACTGTAATCATCGTCCCCGCCGCCGCCGGAACCACCGATGAGCGGAAGCAAGGATTGGTTTCCATAGGCCGACGGACCACTGCCGCCCGCCGTCCCATAACTTCCCGCGGTGCCCGTAGTTCCGCTTTGTTGGCCGCCGCCAACCCCAAAGCCCGGACTGGAATAGGCTCCGGAGCTATAGGTGCCAACGCCGCCGCGGAATCCGCCCGGCCCCGGCTCGGCGTGAACCGGCGCGGTTTGATAGCTCTGTCCGTTCAAATTCACCGAGCCGTCGATCGTGACATCGCCGCTGACCAGCCAGACGACCGGCGCGCGGCTGGGGTGGTTTGCGAACGACACCGTGACGCCGTTGGAGACGACCACGCTGGAATATTTAAAGACGACCGCCCATTTGTTCGAGTCGTAGACCCCGTCCCCGGTGCCGGCATCGTCCCACTCGCCCGTGGTTGCCAGCGAGAGATCGATCACCGTATTCTCGGCAACGAGCAGTGCGCCGTCCGAGCCGTCTGCGCCCGGCACCACGATCGCCGCCTGCGTCAACGAGCCACACAGCACCAGAACCAATCCGCCGATAATTATCTTCCAGCTTTTCATCTCACTTCTCCTTGTTAATGCGCATAAGCCATCCCTGTCAAACTCCGAGGCTGCATTCCGAAATGGCCATGAAAAAATCTCATTTTCGCGATCTTCAGCCCCAAGATAAGCAACGTGTCGTTTAATAATGTTTTCATTAAACTCCGTCCAGAACAAATTCTTGATATATTTATTGTCTTTTTCATGATAATGTTTCTCATGTATAAAGAAGAGGGCTTGCATTCCCAAACACAGGCGATACCGTAGAGCGCTCGCAATGGAGAAGAACGATCAGCAAGCCCGCAGCCAGACTTAGCCACTACCTCGCCCCCTATCGCAAAGAAATTTTTGCGACGCTGGCGTGCGTGCTGGTGGCCGTGGGCATCAACCTCTATCTGCCCTACCTCATGCGGCTGGTGATCGACGGGCTGACGGAGCACTCGCTGGATCAGGCGGCGCTGGTGCGCCTGCTCGCCACGTATCTGGGGCTGGGCGTGGTGTCGGTGGTGTTTTCCCGTCTGCTGCGCAAAATTCCGCTGAAGCTTTCGCACAAGATTGAGTATGAACTGCGCGCCGATGTATTCGAACATTTGACCGGACTCGACCAGGAATATTTCCGGGGCGAACGCACCGGCGACCTAATGACGCGTATGTCGTCGGACGTCAACCTCGTACGCGACGCAATCGGCCAAGGGCTGCTGCAGGGCATCCGCACGGTTGCGGTGCTGGTGCTGGCCTCGATCGTGATGGCGCTGACGGAACCATCGCTTGCGCTCCTCGTTGTCGCGCTCTACCTCCCCATGGTGGGCATCTTTTTCCTGATCCTGCGCGTGATGCGCGTTCGGCAGAAGGATCTGCAGGAGCACGTCTCCGAGGTCTCAAATTTTTCGCAGGAAAGCTTTTCCGGCATCCGCTGCATCAAGGGCTTTGCGCTGGAGCGCCGGCGCAATGCGCAGTTCGAGGAGCTCAACAGCGGGCTCATTAAAAAGACCATGATGATGCAGGCGTCGCGCCAGAGCCTTTGGCCATTCATGGCGTTTTGGTTCTGCCTCGGCATGATCCTCATCCTCAATCTCGGCGGGCGCAAAATCATCGCCGGCGAACTGACGCTCGGCACGCTGACGCAGTTTATTCAATACCTGCTCTACATGCAGTGGCCGCTCCTCGCGCTCAGCTGGACCACCAGCCTGATGCAGCGAGGCAAGGTCAGCTGGGATCGGATTCGCGAAATTCTCGACCGCGAACCAAAAATTAAACATCGAACTTCGAACGTGGAACCGGATGAATTTCGATCACAGAACATGGAACCGCAGAATGTCGAAGTGGATGGCCGCTCGCCTTCGGAGTTCGATATTCCTTGTTCGACATTCTGCGGTTCAACATCGTCTTCGATTGAATTCCACAACGTTGGCTTAACCATCGACGGCCGGGAATTCCTTCACAATGTCTTCCTCGAAATCCCTGCTGGAACGACGCTCGGCATCACCGGCCCGACCGGCAGCGGCAAGACGCTGCTTGTTTCGCTGGTCGCGCGTTTGATGGATGCAACCAACGGTGCGGTCAAGGTGGGCGGAACCGATGTCCGCGACCTTCCCCTTGGCCAGCTGCGCGGGATGATCGGCTTCGCGGCGCAAGAGCCGGTGCTTTTTTCCCGCACCTTGGAACACAACATTGGATTCGGCGTGGTCAAACCCGACAAAGACCTGATCGGCTGGGCAGCGGAAGTCGCCCATCTGCGCAGCGATGTTGAAAGCTTTCCCGAGCAATACCAAACCATGCTCGGCGAGCGCGGCGTAACCCTCTCCGGCGGGCAGCGCCAGCGCACCGCCATCAGCCGCGCCATTGCGCGGCGCCCCGGAATTCTGATTCTCGACGACGTGCTATCGGCCGTCGACACCCAGACCGAAGCGGCCATCATGGAAAAGCTGCAGCCGGTGATGAACGAGCGCACCACGCTGTTCGTCAGCCACCGCATCTCTACCCTGCACTATGCCGACGAGATCATCGTCATCGAAGACGGGCGCATCACCCAGCGCGGCTCCCACGCTGAACTGATCCGCCAGCCCGGCTACTATGCCGAGCTCAACACCATGCAGCAGCTCGAAGAAAAGCTGGAGGAAGGCTCATGAACATGGCCAAACGCCTCCTTGCCTATTCGCTGCCGTACTGGCGCTGGCTGATTCTCGCGTTTGCGATGATCACGTTCACGGCGCTCTCGATCAACTTTCTGCCGGTGCTGATCCAGCGCATCACCGACCAGTGCCTGATGAATGCAGACGCGCCCGCCGACGAACGGATCGAACTGTTGATGAGGCTGAGCGTGATTTATATTTCCATCGCCGGCATCGGCCATTTGGTGCGCTATTTCCAAGCGATGCTCACGGCGTGGATCGGCCAGAAAATCATCTACGACCTGCGGCTCGAAGTCTTCCGCAAGGTGCTGCGGATGCATCAGGCCTATTTCGACCGCACCGCCGTCGGCACCCTGATGACGCGCGTGACCTCCGACATCGAGCGGCTGCAGCATTTTGTGACGGAAGGCGTGGTCGGCAGCATTGCCGACCTGTTCATGCTGTTCGGCATCATGGGCTACATGATTTACATCAGCCCGTGGCTCTCGCTGGCCATCTTCTCCACCCTGCCCCTGCTGTTCGCCTTCATGTTCTACGTCAACACCAAGCTGCGCGATGCCAACCGCGACATCCGCGACCGGCAGTCGCGCCTGAACGCCTTCCTGCAGGAAAGCCTGACCGGCATGACCACCATCCAGCTCTTCAACCGCGAAGCCAGCGCCATGGAGGATTTCGATGAACGCCACACCAAGCTCCGCTCGGCCTACTTCGACGAGGTCCGCTGGTTCAGCCTCTACTTTCCTACCGTAGAAGGCGGGCAGGCGCTGGCCGTGCTGCTGATTCTCGCCGTCGGCGGCATGATGCTTCTCCAAGGTTCGGAAGCCATCACACTCGGCATCTTTGTCGCCTTTCTCGCCTACATCCGCGACTTTTTCCGCCCGCTCGGATCGCTCTCGGACAAAGCCGGCTCGTTCCAGATTGCGATGGCCTCGATCGAGCGCGTCTTTGCCCTGCTCGATGCCGAGGAAGAAGTTCAGGATCCGGCCCAAACCGAAGCGCCCGACCGGATTGCCGGAACAATTGCCTTCAACAAGGTATGGTTTGCCTACAACAACGACAACTGGGTGATCAAAGACCTCTCGTTTTCCGTCGAGCCCGGCCAGGTGCTCGCCGTCGTCGGCGCAACCGGCGCCGGCAAGAGCACCATCATCAACCTGATCGGACGCTTCTACGACGTGCAGCAGGGCGCCGTCACCATCGACGGCATCGACGTGCGCCAGTTCAACAAGCACGACCTGCGCGGCCGGTTGGGCTATGTATTCCAGGATCCGTTCATCTTTACCGGCTCCGTCGCCGACAACATTGCCCTTCAAACACCGGGCATTAGCCGGGCGGAGGTCATTCACGCCGCCAAGACCGTCAACGCCCACAACTTTATTGAAGCCATGCCCGAAGGATATGACACCGTGTTGAATGAGCGTGGAGAGGGCCTTTCACTCGGCCAAAAGCAGCTGCTGGTGATGGCGCGTGCGCTCGCGCAGAATCCGGAGCTGCTGTTCGTGCTCGACGAAGCCACGGCCAGCGTCGACACCGCCACCGAAGTGCTGATTCAGGACGCGCTCGCCAAACTGATGGCCAACCGCACCAGCATCGTGATTGCCCACCGCCTCTCCACTATCCGCCACGCCGACCGCATTCTAGTGATGCGACACGGCGAGCTCGTCGACCAAGGCACGCACAATGAACTGATGGCGCACGACGGCTACTACCGCCAACTCTACGATTTGCTGCAGCACTCGCCAGAACAGAAATGATTCTCATTTCCGCGAAACCGGTGGTGTCAATAGCGGCTAATGCCCTATACTTTTAAAGATGGCACCTATAATGCTTCCATATTTACTGGTATGCAAACGACACGACTAAAGAGTGGATTTACCTTGGTGGAGATCATGATTGTGGTCGCCATCATTGGCCTGCTTTCTGCGATTGCCATTCCCAATATGCTTTTGGCGGGGAAAAACACGCGCGACCGGCGTTTCGCCTGTGAAATCCAAAACGCCGGCCATGCGTTTGTGCGGTACGCTTTCAACAACGGTGAATATCCCAAAGACAAGACCCCGCGGCAAATGCCCGACGGCATGGCATCCTATCTTGATAAGTTTCCGTGGACGGAAGAAACCGTAATCGGTGGCACGTGGGACTGGGATTTTGGCGTCTTCGGCATTGCCGCCGGCGTATCGGTCCACACGCCGAACCGAACCACCGATCAGATGCGGCACATCGACTCGATCTTTGACGACGGCAACCTTTCCACGGGCCAGTTCCGGCGGCGTTCCGGCGGCTACATCTACATCCTCGAAGAATAGCACGAATTCAAAGCCTCCTCGGAATCCTGCACTCCGAAAAATCCAGCGCGTTCAATTCTTGATAACCAGTTGCATTTATTTATACTTCGGTAAATTCAACCGGAGGATGACATGAAGAGACTAGTAGTCTGCACGATGCTCGCTGCACTATCCGCACACGCCGCCGAAAACACCGACGCCCTGCGCAAAGAGTTCGAGGCCTACAAGCAAGCCTCGGACGCCCGCATTCAGGCTCTGGAACAGGAGGTTGCCGAAAAACAGGAAGCCACCCTGACCGAGGAAGAACTGGCCACCATCCGCAACACGCTGGCACGCGCCACGCTCGATTTTGAATTTCATGGGTATATGCGCGCCGGATACGGAGTGGACGACAGCGGCGGTGCAATGTCGACCTTCCAAGCCCCGAACTCCGGCGCAAAATACCGATTGGGCAACGAAGACGACAGCTATCTAGAAACCACCTTCCTCACGCGAACCGCCCCCGAAGACGCCGGCGAGGATGTCAGCTTCGAAACCATTATCACGCTGGCCTATTCCGTCCCGATTTCCAACGGAAACGATTTCGACTCCACCACGTCGCTGCGCGAAGCCTATGCTGTCGCAACCGGCATCGTCGCTGACAGTCCAGACATGAGTTTCTGGGCCGGCCAACGCTTCTATTCCCGATATGACGTTCATATGAACGATTTCTACTACCGCGACATGAGCGGCTACGGCGGCGGGGTTGAAGGCATAAGCATCGGCGAGAACTCTAAGCTGGCGATCGCCTGGCTGGGCGGCTCCATTGACGAGCTCGACTCCGACGGAAGCGCATTCGAAGACCCCGACGACAACTTCAACAAGAACAGTCTGGATTTTGCCCTCACCGACACCGTGATGCCCGGAGGCACGCTGGACGTGTTTCTCACGCTGGCTAATTTCGCCGGAGACACCTTTACTCAGGACGGAATCGACCATGAAGTCGACGACAGCAACGGCGCGGCGATCAGTCTGATGTACAAAACCCCCGTCAAGAAAACCGGGAGCAACATCCTAAGCCTCCAGTACGGCACAGGCGCGGCCGCCAATTTCCGCGCACAGATGACGGTTCCTAACGGGCTAGACCTCACCAACCCCAACTCGGACTTCATCGACACAGATAACGCTCGAACCTGGCGAGTGCTCGATGACATCACCTATGACATCAACGAAAAATGGTCCCTTCATGGGCTGGCCCTCTACGAGGAAAGCGACTACGGCGTTTCCGGCCCCAGCAAAGTTAAATGGGCCTCTCTCGGCGCACGCCCGATCTACCACTTCAACCGCTACTTCTCGCTGGCCACCGAAGCGGGATACGACTACACCGACACCGACGGAGGCAACAGCGGCGGCGTCTACAAACTGACCTTTGCCCCGCAAATCACGCCGAAGTCCACCGTGCTCAGCCGCCCGGCCATCCGCGCCTTCTTCACCTACGCGTGGTGGGATAGCGACTTTAAAGGCGAGGTGGCCTCGTCATCCTACAACAGCGATACGCACGGCCTATCCGCCGGCATGCAGGTCGAAACCTGGTGGTAGAACCTACTCGCCGATAATCTTCACCAACGCGCGTTTCTTGCGCAGGCCATCGAGCTCGTAGTAGAAGATCGACTCCCACGGGCCGAAATCGAGCTGGCCGTTGGTGACGGCCACCACCACTTCGCGCCCCATAACGGTGCGCTTGAGGTGGGCGTCGGCATTGTCTTCGTAGCCGTTGTGGGCGTATTGCGAATAGGGCTTTTCCGGCGCGAGCTTTTCGAGCCACTTTTCATAGTCGGAATGCAGCCCGCCCTCGTTGTCGTTAATGAACACCGCCGCGGTAATGTGCATCGCGTTCACCAGGCAGAGCCCCTCTTGGATGCCCGACTCGCGCAGGCACTCCTCGATCTGCGGCGTGATGTGGATGATCTGGCGGCGCTTCGGCGCCTCGAACCATAGTTCTTTGCGGTACGATTTCATCTTGCTCCTCCTATTCCAGTTCTGCGTATATCCGGATGAATCCCTGCTGGTCCAGCATATTGTTCGTCCATGAGCCAAGCGCAAAATCCACTTCCATTAGATTTTCGAAACCGTCCATCAGGTTATCGGTTCCTTGCACAAGATACTTTCGGCCCGCGATTGACGGGAACCAAGAAACGACCTGTCGCGAAGTGCTCCCTGTTATCCCAACACGAAAAAGGGACGAAGGATCGGACGGGTGGGTTCCGGCAACATATTCCTCCCATGTGAACATGCCGTCGTTGTCTTGGTCGTCCAATGCATCGAAATCTCCATCGAATCCATGCTCCGCCATCCATCGAGTCGGCACGGCAACGGGGGCATTGCGCGTGAAAGGAAACTCATATGCCCCAAGGTCGATTGAACTACCAAATATTCTCGGGTTTCCCGCAACATCTTTGGTTTGAGTCGAAAAGGTTTCAATGCCGGCATCGATCCAAGGTGAATCAACACATAAGCCATAATCTCCTGCATTTGTGTTCCCAAAGATCGGATCACTAAAGCAGCAAGCACTCGTCGCCAGCGGGTTCCCTGACACAGAGTCAGGCCAAGCTATGCAATTGATCAATCTCCCCACGTAAACAGCTTCACCATAGGTTGCTGCATTCCCGCTGAACGTGCAGTTTTGAGCTATTCCTAATTTTATGGCACCACCGCCCTTTGCCCTGTTTCCAACGAAAAGGCAGTTTTCGGCCCTGCCGCCATGCAGGGCTCCTCCATCATATTTCGCCTGGTTCCCTATCAGCACGCAGTTCAATATTTCGGGAACGCAACCTGAACAGAACACACCTCCGCCACTGCTGAGCGTGTAGCCGTTCTGGATAGTAAACCCATCAATGGAGCACTGCGAACTTCCCAGATCGAAACAGCGGCTCGATCCGTTCCCGTCAACCATTGTGGATGCCGCACCCAAAAGGCTTTTAATCCGAACCCCCTTCGCCACCGCAATCGCCGAGCCCACCGAATAGGTTCCATTGCTGACCATTACCACGCCGCCCAAGACCCCTTGGGAATCCACCCCTCCCTGGATTGTTCCTTTTGAAGACATCCAGCTACTGCCATCGTTCTGGGCGGTTCCGTTCGGCGAAACGTAAATCATGCTTTCATCGCTGGAAACAACATGAACGTTTTGGGTGCAACGAGCATAGTCTGGCATAGCTCCGTTCATCGCCGAAAGGACAATGGCATAGTCGCCGGGATCACTCCATTGATGGGATATGCATCCAAGTATGTTTGTTGCCGAAGCACCATCCCCAAAATCAACCATGCTTGCCGCGGCTTGACCTTGGATGGTGACTTGGAATTCAATAGGGAACCCCGTTGCAAAGTTGGTGGCCCCTTGCAACGACATGAATACCGGCTCGACCATCGATTCAGGCCCATGGTATTCATCGCATCCCATGGACGGGGGGATTGCCCATGCCTCCCCATCAATATCCACACCAGCGACCGACAAGACCTGCCCGGCCGCGATGCATGGCGATGTGCCTCCGATATGCGAATCCGTAACAAGTCGAGGGTTGTTGGTGATGCAGCCATCGGCGCCATCCACAACGTCCGGGGAACAGCAATAAGCCGCAAGAGTCCCGTATAGATTAGCGCCTGTTAAGTCGGCTTGATTGTGCCATAGAATGGAATTGCTGGCCGTTCCAGAACTCATCCCCCCGCCATACTGGGCCTTGTTCCCGCTAAAGGTGCAATGGTTTGCCGCTCCTCCAGACATGCCCCCACCTGAAAACAGCACTTCGTTCGCACTGAAAACAGAATAGTTTGCTTCGCCCTGCTCGATTCCCCCTCCAGATTTGGCGCGATTAAACCGAAAAACACAACGATCCGCCACACCGGCGTACATCCCCCCGCCAAATCCTCCCGAGTTGGCCTCAAAACTACAATTGCTTGCCAAGCCATCAGCAACCCCGCCACCATAGTAAACTGTCGTGTTTTCAAGAAAGACGCTGTCAAAGGCCGTTCCACCCGCCATGCCTCCACCACCGGTGCCTGCTGAGTTAGCCATGAAGGTACAGTTCCATGCCGTCCCCCCGAACTGGCCACCACCCTTGCGGGCCGTATTGTCGCGAAAAACACAATCAACCGCCGTTCCCATATACATGCCACCGCCATAGGTTCCTGCCCGATTGCCGATAAGAACACAATTTGTGACGATCGGTTGCGTACCGGAACAAGCAACACCTCCGCCATTCCCAGGAGTGTCATCGCCTTCCGTAGTGTAGTTTGTCACTCCATTGGCAATGCGAAATCCCGAAATCACACATGCCGCGTCTCCAAGGTTAAAGCAAGAAGTCACGCCATCCCCATCAACTGTGGCCGATTCAGGGCCACTCACGCTTTTAACGAGAATCCCATTCGTTATCACCACCGGAATATCTAAGAAATAAATGCCGTCCGCCACCCAAACGGTATCGCCGTCTATTGCTAAATCAACTCCGGCCTGGATCGTCTTCTTAGCCTGCTCCCAACTCGTTCCATCTCCTGAAGCATCAGCCGTTGCATCCACGTAGAAACTATTTCCAAGGCTGGTACCGACAAATAAAAGAAAAATGAAACACGCTAAAAAACCCTTTCTAATGTGCCCCATTCATTTCCTCCAGCGGCACCACAACCTGGTTCAGATACAGCTGCTTGATGAGCTCGCAGTCGAGGCGGTGGCCGGCTTTGTAGGATTTGATCTTGCCGACAAACTGGCCGTTGGGAATCAGGGCAATGGCCGCGAGCAGGTCGAGCACGGCGCGGTGCCATGCGGCCTCGAGCGCCTTTCCTTCGTGCAGCAGGCGCGGCTCGTTCATGTATTTGCTTTTCCCGGCGATAGAAACATTCTTCGTGTTGTAGCCCAGGTTGCGCACGTCGGCGAAAAGCCGGCCAAGAGTGGCGCAGTAGATCACCTTCGTCAGCGAGGTGTTGGTGCGGGCCACCGACGCCATGCGGGTCAGCTCTTCGCAAACCGGAAAGATGATGCGCTGCTGGCCGATGGCCGTGTTGAAGTTGATGGCGCAATCGACGGTGAGCTGCGGGTTCTCCAAATCGTCGGGCGGTGCGAGCGTCACAAAATCGCCGTAGGTTCCACCGACGGTCACCGGCTCCTTCACGGTTACATACTGCACCGGCTTGTCGATCGTGACCCTGCCGCATCGGTCGAGGGCTTCAATCAGATCCAGGCTGCCCCGCTCGAACAGCGGCGGATCGCCCGAATCGAGCTTCACCATCAGGTTGTCGACACCCATGCCCATGCGGAGCGAAATGAGATGCTCCACCATGCGGACATAGTTGTGCGGGTTGCCGCTGCGCAGCACGATATTGCTCACGATCTGGCCGGTGGTCCAAACATTGGAAATGCCCACGCGGATCGGCAGCGAGCCGGGCAGGTCGGTGCGGTCGAGCCACCACCCTTCCATATCGGTGGGCTCGAATGTGATCGTCCGCGTAGCCTTGCCCATGAAGGTGCCTGGCCCAGAGATCGAAGTGGAATTCGCCAGCGTCGTCTGCTGTTTTCGCAGCGGTTCCACGGCCTTATCGCTCAGATCCCAATCAACCGGTTGCTGGCTCATTTCGGCGTAGGAAGTCCTGATCGCATCGCCGTCGCCCATTAAAATTGTGCCTGGATTATTCATAAATTGAATCCGTTCTGTTTTGAACTGCCGTTTTGAATCACCTACATTTAGTTTTTTCGTGGAACCAACGCAACCAAAACAAAGGGGGACTGGTTGAAGGACGCTAAAGTAATCCGCTCGGCGGGCGTGGTCGGAAGCTTTACGCTGCTCAGCCGCGGGCTGGGCATGCTGCGCGATATCATCATCGCCTACCACTTTGGAACCTCCCTGCTGGCGTCGGCCTTTTTTGTGGCGTTCACCATCCCCAACCTGTTCCGCCGCCTGTTCGGCGAAGGGGCCCTCTCCGCCTCCTTCATTCCGGTTTTCATTGAAACGCGCACCAAACAGGGCGACCGCGCCGCGTGGGAGATGGCCGCCAAAGTCGTCACCATGATCGCGGCGCTGCTCAGCGCCATTGCCATCGTCGGCGTACTGATCTTTTCGGTGGGGCTCAACGTCCCCGGCGTTTCCGAAAAATGGCTGACCACCTTCGCGCTTTCGCGCATCATGTTCCCCTACGTGCTGTTCATCTGCTTGGCTGCGCTTTCAATGGCCGTGCTCAACTCCTACAAGCATTTCGCCACCTCGGCCTTTGCGCCGTGCCTGCTCAACCTGATTTTAATCGGTGTAATGCTGCTCGTCTTTCCATTGGTCGGCAAAGAGCCCGACGCCCGCGCCATAGCGCTGGCCTGGGGCGTCCTGCTGGCCGGCGCCGCCCAGGTGGCCATCCAAATGCCCGCCCTCAAGCGCTTCGGCTGCCCCTTCAAGTTTTCCAGCCGATGGAACGATCCGCGCATCCGGCAGATGCTGCTGCTCATGGGCCCGGCCGCGCTCGGCATGGCCGTCACCCAGTTCAACGTGCTGATCGACCGCATGCTCGCCATGTGGATCGGCGCCTGGGCCCCCGCCGCGCTCTTCTACAGCGAACGCATGATTTACTTCCCCCTCGGCGTCATCGCCACCGCCATGGGCACCGTCCTGCTTCCGACCTTCTCCTCCCACGCCGCTAAAGGCGACCACGGCGCCATGAGCGAAACCATCGGCCAATCCCTGCGCCACCTCGCGTTCATTATGATCCCCGCCTCGCTCGGGCTGCTGGTGCTTTCTCCCAACATTCTCCGGGCCATCTTCGAATGGAACGGCAGCTTCGACGCCCAGTCCACCCTGCTCAGCGCGCGCGCACTGATGTTCTACGCCCCCGGCCTGATCGTCTTCAGCGCCGCCAAGGTTTTTGTGCCCGCCTTCTACGCCATGCAGGACACCAAAACCCCGGTGCGCATCGGCATCGGCATCGTCGTGCTGAATCTGGCCATGAACATTATTTTCATCCTCACCCTCCCCACCTACTGGAAGCACGCCGGCATGGCCTTCTCCACCGTGGTCGCCGAAGCCCTCGGCATGGCGGCGTTGGGCATCCTACTCGCCAAGCGCATTCCCGGCATCCAATGGAGGGCCGTTCTGCTTAGCTTCCTACGTTGCCTTGCAAGCGCCCTGCTCATGGCCGTGGCCGCCTGGGTCGTCGCCCACCACTCCCTACCCCTCCTTCAAAACCTCCTGCCGGCCAAAATGGCACAAATCGCCTCCGTGGCCCTCGCCGTCGGAACCGGTGGCGCCACCTACTTCATTCTCGCCCTCGGCCTCAAAGCCCCCGAGCTCCGCGAAATCAAATCCGCCCTGAAGAGGAAATGATTGATACGAAAGAGGAAACCGACTAGCTTTCAGGCAGATGGAAACCCGAGGTGAACCCATGACCGCATTGGCTGAAAGAATCTACAACGAAGTCCTAGACCTACCGACCGACGAGCGGCTTTCCCTGATCGATAGGCTGTTGCACATGAACAATCTATCCACGCAAAAAGATATCGACCAATCTTGGATAGACGAAGCGGCAAGGCGCGACCAGCAGGTTGATAATGGAACTGTATCGCTAATCCCCGGAGAAGAGGTTGTCGCAAAAATAAACAAGCGTCTTTCGGAATGAAGCACCTCTTCCATCCAGCCGCTGAACTGGAGTATTCCGACGCCGTCGACTTTTACGAAAACCAACAGCCGGGACTTGGACGGAAATTCTCTGAAGAGATTCAGGCGGCCATTCGGCACATCTGCGAGCACCCCATGGCCTAGGAGCAGATGGACGGCCAAACGCACCGCTGCCTGACCAATAAATTCCCCTATGGAGTCCTGTACCGGATTAAATATGACCACATTCGAATCATCGCCGTCATGCACCTCCGGAGAAAAGCCAACTACTGGCAAAAGCGGTAAACGCATGCCCGCCGATTACTATGCCCAGCTTTGCCGACTAGCCGGAAAGGCCGTGGCTGATTTCGATATGATCGCGGAGGGCGACCGCCTGCTGGTCGGCATCAGCGGTGGGGTCGATTCCATGATGCTGATGCATGTGCTCGACCGTTTGCAAAAACGCGCACCAATCAAATTCAAACTATTCGCGGTTACCATCAACGAAGGTTTCGAGGGCATCAATCATGCCCCGCTGGCCGACTACGCCGCCGAACAAGGGTGGAACCTGAAGATCATCGAAGTTCCGATTGCGCAGGTCATCGCCGAAAAGAAAGCCGAGGACCGCCCGTGCGCACTCTGCTCGCGACTGCGGCGCGGCTACATCCACGGCTGTGCCGACGAGCTCGGCTGCAGCAAGCTGGTGCTCGGCCACCACCGCGACGACCTGTGCGTCAGCCTGATGATGGGGCTTTTCCGCGGCACCGGGCTGAAAACCATGGGGCCTAACGTTCCAGCCGACGGCGGCACCAAGCGCCTGATCCGCCCGTTGTGCTATGCGTCCAAAGCCCTGATCGAAACCTGCGCGGAAGCGTATGAATTTCCAGACCTTGGAAACTGCGACTATTCCAAGCAACTCGACGAAACCGGCGACCGCGCCCGGCTGGAGCGCCTGCTCAAAGAACTCGAAGCCGACTTTCCAAACCTTGGGCAAAGCATGCTTCACTCCATGGGCGATGTGCGCGTAGACTATCTGCTCGATCAATCACTTTGGGGACGGCAATGAAAAAAATCGGGTTAACATTAGGTGGCGGCGGCGCAAAGGGCTTTGCGCATATTCCGATCCTCGAGGTGTTCGACGAGCTCGGCATTAAACCCTGCTGCATAACCGGTTCAAGCGTCGGCGCCGTGCTCGGCGCACTCTATGCCTCGGGGCAGTCGGCAAAGGATCTCGTCGCTTTAATCCACGAACTGATCATCCCGCAAAACGCCACCCTGAAGGACCTCATCCGCAACAAAGGCACGCTCAAAATTCTGGACTTGATCGACCCGCACATCAGCCTCAAGCCTCAGGGGTTGCTCAAAGGCGACAAGCTGCTCGGCTACGTGTGCAAACGCATGCAGGCCTCGACCTTTGAAGAGCTTGAAATTCCGCTCAAAACCGTCTCCACCGACTATTGGAGGCACGAACAAGTCGTCGCCGATTCCGGGCCTTTGTTCTCGGCGCTGCGCGCCAGCATGGCCATCCCCTACATCTTCACCCCGGTCGTTGAGGCCGACCGCGTGCTGGTGGACGGCGGCCTCACCAACAGCGTCCCGCACGACCTGCTCGATCCAAAATGCGACATCCGCATTGCTGTCAACATCATGGGAACCACCTCGAACGCCATGAACAAGCCCCCCTCCCCGCGCGAAGCCATTTTCCACACCTACCAAGTGATGATGGCGGCCATGGCGCTGGAAAAACGGCGCAACGACCCCGTCGATATCTATCTGGAACCGCCCCTCGTCAACATCGACATGCTCGACTTCCACAAGCCGTGGGAAATCTACAAACAGGGACTGAAGGCCAAGGACGGCTTCAAGCGCCAGCTCGACGCCCTGCTTTCCGGCAAGCCGAAGACGGACTGGCTCAGGAGAAAAGATGCCGATTGAGTGGCTGATCATCGACGGCTACAACGTGCTCCACGTCGTGGACGAACTCGCCCGGCTGCTGCGGACCGACATCCACCTTGCCCGCAACCGCCTCGTGCGCATGGTGGAGCATACCGCCCATAACATGGCGCCCCAGACCACTATTGTTTTCGACGGACGCGAAGCCGGCACCGACGACGCACTGACGGCCAAGCATCTGGAAATCTATTTTTCCCCATCGAACCTTTCGGCCGACACGGTGATCGAGCGGCTGGTCTGCCGGTTTCCCCGCCCCGAAAAAATAATGGTGGTCACCTCCGACCGCGCCGAGCACGAAACCGTTTCCAGCGCAGGGGCGCAGGTGATGTCGTCGCAGGAATTCGTGGCCAAGTGCCAAAGGGATGCGCGGAAAAAACCCGTCAAACGAACCCGTCCCGGCCAAGAACCCAAGCTCGGCGACCTTTTCCCCGACGGTCTGTAGCTTTCTATCCAAGCCATGCTCGGAAGAGCATTTTTTCAAGCACGAAAGAAATTCCTATCCCTGCGCAGAGCTGGGCCGCCTGTTCGCAAATGAGGTGCTGCAGAAATGATGAAAAAAGCGTTCTGACCCCTTGCACTGATTAAACAACGAATCGATTACGCAACTGCCCCTTTCGCTCATTGAGATGAAGGGTCGATGTCCTCATCGACCGCACGTACGCACCACCACCTAAAACAGAAATATCAAAGGTTCGATCCCTTTCCCGTGCAGCCGCGGTCCTCGACCGCGGACCTTGGGCGAATCCCTTTCCCCGGGACCGGGACATTCTTATTTGCGAAAGCGGGAATCGGAGTAGCGAGATTTAAAGGTGCTTTCCCTTGGCTCCTGATCCGCCGGCTCCTCTTCAACATACGTCGGCCTCTTCTTCGCGGAGCCGATCTTCTCCGGAACATCCGGCCGCATCTTTATAGCCTTCGCAACGGTCAGCGGAATGGGATCCTGAAGCAAAACCCCGTTCGGGGAACCACGCTCACGCGGTTTTAATTCCAGTTCTTCATCGCTCGCCTGCGGCATCCGTTTAAAGCGGTACAGATAAAAATCCTCCACTCTATTCCGGGCCCATTCGGCCTTTTTTAGAAACGTCAGGCAACTGGGGATCGTCGGTTCAATCCGAAAACATTTCAGGTCGATCGCGGCGTCTAAGACCTCCCAGCCGTAAAACTCCACAAGTTCAGTCAACATGGCCTCTGCAGACAAACCATGCAACGGGCTGTTTTGTAGTTCTTCAACAGACATATCTATTTCCTCTCATTCCCCTACGGCAGGCCCTTGCTCGATAGGCCTCAACCATCAGAGCCGGATTATACAGAGATTGGAGGCAGGTTGTAGGGTTTAAATCATCTCTCTTCCATCCCTTGGAAAATCAAATCTCTGCAACCGCGGACCGTGACTGCGGAAAAACCGGAGCGGAACCGGCGGGGGCAACAGCACAAATCCTATGCGTTCTTCCATAACCAACACTTCCTTCCAAGCCATGAAGCACCTCCATGGCTCTTAATAAAGTGCTACCTATGTCCCCGGCATATCTGTTACCTATTGTATCCGGTTCGGACCACGTTTATTAACATCGTGGTCCGACCCAATACAGGACTTATTCAGCCCTACTCAATCTGCCGTTGCCTGCAAGCTCATGAAGCCGCTTTCATCGCTCAAAGGAATCGATGCCCGCCACAGCTCTCTGTCACCTTCGTTCTGGACGAATCCCACTGTTATATCGTCCAAGTCCCAGGCTTCATCCAAGGCAGTTTTCCAGATCGGCTGAAGCAGAACACCGGTGGCCGTTGCAGATTTATAATACTCCATCGTAAATGTTGCGGAGCCGTTATCCATCAGAACACCCATGTAATCGCTGGCGTTGCGTACCTGCATCGCCGGAAGGCCACAGGCATATTTTAGCAGGTTGGCAATCCCGTCACCCATTGGGCAATCTTCTTCACCTCTGATATTTGTCGGCACCCCCTGACCAGCAAGCCAAGCACTGAATAGGCCTTGCTGCGCGCTGAAGCTTTTAAGCTCTGGATAACTGGCCATGGACCAGACATTCTGCAAATCCCAGCCGACATCAGTAAAGGTAGCTTCAGCCTGCATGTTGGATGTTGTCTGTCCCGTGCCGCCATCACTGATGAGTAATCCCGAGGTTTCGGTATCCCAGAAACAGTTGGATACTGTGCCGTCGGCATTGCGTCCGCATAGACCCCCGAAATTACTGGGTCCCGCTACAGGGCCCGTCGAATAGCAGTTTGGAATCGTGCCGCTGTTATCCCCGCAAAAACCACCAAGATAGTTAACGCCCGAGACACTGCCTGTTGCATAGCAGTTTGGTGTTATTCCGCTATTCTTCCCGCATAATCCGCCGAGGTAGTTAACCCCCGATATATTGCCTGTCGCATAGCAGTTTGGAATCGTGCCGCTATTCTCTCCACATAGCCCGCCGAGATAGTTAACCCCCGAGATATTGCCTGTCGCGTAGCAATACACGATAGAGCCGGCATCATTCAATCCGCATAGGCCGCCGAGATAGTCAGCGTTCACGCCACCACCTGTGACACTGCTCGTCGCATAGCAGTCTTCTATAGCGCCGGCGTCATTATGCCCGCATAATCCGCCGAGATAATCATCTCCCAAAATGCTGCCTGTTGCATAGCAGTTCACGATCGTGACACCGTCATTATGGCCGCATAGACCGCCAACATAGTCTGATAAGCTCCCGCCGGTTATGACGCAATTTACAACGCCCAGATTTCTGACGGCCGAACCTTCACCCTGTAGCGTGCCGAACAGGCCGAGGCGCCGCGTGTGTAAGCCCTCCGTATCGATCAGCAGATTGGAAACAACATGTCCGTTCCCATCAAAAACACCCGTAAATGCAACGTCAAAACCCAAGGGCGCGTTGTAGAAGGCGACGCCGTTCAAATCAACATCGGCATTCAGAATATAGCATTTATCCCAATAGAATGAGCCCTGACAGATCTCAATGAAATTTGCCGTGGTGTTAATCTGAAATGGATCACTCATCGTGCCAGACCCCAGCAGAGTGGTACTGTGCGCAGCGATCGGGGAACCGGATGCCCCTTCAATCGGCAGATGAGGAGTGTCATTCCCTACGTCCAGAATCCAAGGCGTGTCGGCCCAGCCGTTTGCGCTATAAAAGTCCGGTTGCTTCATCTGTGCAGTGGTCAGTCC
The DNA here is from genome assembly GCF_900890705.1 of Pontiella sulfatireligans. Taxonomy (GTDB): domain Bacteria; phylum Verrucomicrobiota; class Kiritimatiellia; order Kiritimatiellales; family Pontiellaceae; genus Pontiella; species Pontiella sulfatireligans. The sequence continues at coordinate 809,112 of NZ_CAAHFH010000002.1, forward strand.
TTTTCCACCATCACTGGCGGTTAAACCTGAGAGTTGAGCATCCCAGCAAGAACCCAATATGACCCCCATGTTGCGACCGCATACGCCGCCTATACTATGCGAACCGGTATTGCCGGTAACGCTGCCCATCGAGTAGCAGTTCGCTATCGTTTCGCGCCGCCCAAGATAATCGTCAACCCCGTTATACCCGCATACGCCGCCGAGCTGGTATGAACTGGTTCCTCCCATGATATTGCCTGTCGCATAGCAGTTCTCGATCACGCCGCCAGTATACGTCGCCTCGCTGTACCCACATATGCCGCCGAGTTGGTAAGAATTGTTTCCACCCGTAACATGGCCGGTCGCGTAGCATCCCTTAATCCAGCCACCGCTCCTAGCTGACAGCGCCCCGCACAAGCCACCGAGTCCGTATGAATTATCGCCAGCCGTGACGCTGCCCGACGCGGAGCAATCGTCGATCGTACCCGCATAATCATATCCGGTGTTTTCCCCGCACAAACCGCCAATCTCGTACGAAGAAGTACCGGCAATGACGTTGCCCGACGCGGAGCAGTTCGCAATCTCAGCACCATAATTCTGCCCGCATAAGCCGCCGACTTGGCGTGAACCGTTTCCGCCGGTGACGCTGCCCGACGCAGAGCTGTTCTTTATCCATCTGCCCCTGTTTTTTCCGCACAAACCGCCGATGTAGTATGTCGTCCCAAAAACATCAGCCGTTGCGGTGCAGTCGTCGATATAGGCGCTTTCATTATACCCGCATAAGCCGCCGACAGAGCTGACTCCTGAAACCGTGCCCATCGCATGGCAGCCGGATAGCAAACCATAAATATAGTTCCACCCGCATAAGCCGCCGAGGTAGCCGGATCCTGAAACACTGGCTATCGCATAGCTGTCTTTAATGTCTCCCTTGTAATTAAGCCCGCATAAGCCGCCGATATAATCACCCCCCGAAAGGGTAGCTGTCGCGTAGCAGTTTGATATTGTTCCGCCACGACCATAATAGGCACCATCTGCTTTGTCCCCGACCAAACCGCCGATATAGTCTGAATCAGCCCCTCCGGTTATGACGCAATTCTCAATGCCCAGATTTATAATAGACGCATCTGCTCCATATACATAGCCGAACAAGCCGAGTTTATCTGTGCCTAAACCCTCTGTATCGATCAACAGATTGGTAACAACATGTCCGCTTCCATCAAAAACACCTGAAAACGCAACACCGTAACCCAACGGCGCATTGCAGAACTGCACTCCACTTAAGTCGATATCGGTATTCAGGACATAGTGTTTATCCCAGTAAAACGAGCCCTGACAGATTTCAAGAAAATCAGCCAAGGTGTTAATCAGCCAAGGATCAATCTCCGTGCCAGAACCCGGGAGGGAGGAACTGGGAGCAGCGATCGCCACGCCGGGCAAACTCTCGAACAGCAGATGCGGGGTGTCATTCCCGACGTCCAGTAGCCACAAACCGTTGTCCCACCCGCTCGCGCTATAAAAGTCTGACATCTTCATCTGCGTGGTTGTCAGCCCTTTTCCGCCATCACTTGTACTTGTTCCAGATGCATCAACATCCCAGAAACATCCCAATATACGGGTGCCGTTTGCTCCGCATAAACCACCGACAAGGGTGGATCCCGGGGCGCCTGTGACGCTGCCCGTCGCGTAGCAGTTTTTTACCCAGTAGCCCACATTGTAACCGCATAAACCGCCAACCTCATCTGCGGTAGCCCCCCCTGAAACAGAGCCTGTCGCGTAGCAGTCTTCGATTGCACTGCTCGTGCTGCCGGAATGACCCCCGCATAAGCCGCCAATACTGTCATCCCCGGAAACGGCGCCCGTTGCATAGCAGCGCTTGACCGAACTGTACAAAATATACCCGCATAAGCCGCCGAGCAAGTCATCGCCCGAAACATCGCCCATCGCATAGCAACCTTCGAGGGAGCCGTTGACATTTTGTCCGCACAAACCGCCGAGATAATCCACCCCCGAAACGTTGCCCGTTGCGTAGCAGTTCTTTATCACTTTAATGTTGTTATACCCGCACAAACCGCCGAGAGAGTTACGCCCCGAAACGCTGCCTGTCGCGTAGCTGTCAGACAGCGCACCGTAGTTATACCCGCACAAACCGCCGAGATAATCAACGCCCGAAATACTCCCCAGTGCATAGCAGTCGGATAGCGTACCCTTGCTATAACCGCATAAGCCGCCCAGATAGTTTGAACCATCTCCCGAAATACTCCCCGTTGCATAGCAGTTCGATATTGTTCCAGCGGAATAATACCCGCATAGGCCGCCCAGATAGTATGAACCATCCCCGCCGGTTATGACGCAATTTTCAACCCCTAGGTTTTTTATCACAGCGGTTGAACCTGATACCTGCCCAAAAAGCCCCAGATAATCGTCTCCTCCGTCATCCGTATCAATTGTCACGTTGACGACGACAAAGTCATTTCCATCAAAAATACCGCTATAGCTGGTGCCCTGATATCCACTTGACGAATTGTTCTCGTCGGGCGCAATGACTGCAGAGGTGTAGGTTTGACGATTGGTTAATGCAGGGTCGAGATCGATTCCGGCCATAAGCTTTGTATACACCCCCGCCGTCCAATATGTCGCAGCATTCGAAACAGCGGAAAACTCCATAAAATCGCCGACATCATTGATCAGATACGGATCAACCACCGAGCCGCTTCCGTCCAGAGCGCCGTAGCCATTTACTGAAATAAGAACAAAAACCGAAGCCATCAATGACCTTGCAAACATTTTCATAGTTCCATTCCTTTCTGTTTTTTTTACTACAAGTAATGATCAGAAGAAGTCATACCCCAACACACTTCAGTAAGTACTAGAGTCAGTTCTTGACGGAGTGTTGCCCAAATACCAACTTTCCCCTATCCACCTGCACTTCCAATAACCATAGATTTGGAATTCTGTAAAGAAGTTTTTCTTAATTTTCATAACCCCAACGTTTTCTCCATTTTTACGGACATCACAAGACTCTTGTAAACGTCGGTTGAAAAGTGCGGCGGGAATGATGGCGGTTTAAGAGTGCGGCACTCCAAGTGAGCCTAAAAAGCCGTGCAGGTCAGGGTAAGGCATATCATAAGCGGAAACTGAATCTTCCACAGGCTATGAGTCCAGTCGCAGCAGAGGCTTGAAAAAGAAACTGTTCGCTGATGAATGTCAAAAACTATGGGGATTAACGAGATCTGCTATATTTTCGCACGGAAACTCTCCTTGTCTGAAATATGTCAGCAAAAACGTCGATTGAGATCCGTCTAATATTTAGTGGTCACATTGGTGAAAAAATATAGATTGGAGAAGAAATTATGAGTAGAGGAATGTTGGTGTTTCTAATGGGTTTGGCGGTTGTTTCTGCCGAGGCCAAGTCGCTGAAGGGGAGTCGACCGAATATTATTCTGGTGATGACGGATGATCAGGGCATGGGCGATCTGGCCTGTTTGGGCAACCCGTTGCTGAAGACGCCGAACCTGGACAAGTTTTATGAAATGTCGACGCGATTCCGAGAGTTCCATGTCAGCCCGACTTGTGCGCCGACGCGGTCGGCGATCATGAGCGGCCGCCACGAATTCCGGAATGGGGTTACACATACGATTAAGGAACGCGAGCTGATGGCGCTCTCGACCACCACCATGCCGCAGGTGCTGCGGACGGCGGGTTATGAAACCGGCATCTTTGGCAAATGGCATTTGGGCGATGCCGATGAATATCAGCCCTACAACCGCGGCTTCTCCGAAGTGTTTATTCATGGGGCCGGCGGCATTGGTCAATCGTATGAGGGCAGCTGCGCCGACTTTCCGCCGAATCAGATTAAGGAGGGGAAATATTTCGACAATGTGATTCTGCACAACGATACCATCGTTCAGACCGAGGGTTTCTGCACCGATGTCTTCTTTCAGGCAGCACTCGGATGGATCAAACAGCAGCATGAGACTAAACAACCCTTCTTTGCCTACATCACACCGAATGCTCCGCATGGCCCGATGCTCGCGCCGGAAAGCTATAAGAAGCGGTGGCTGGATGCCGGGTGGGATGCAAATACGGCCGGTCGTTACGGCATGATCGAAAACATTGATTATAATTTCGGCCTGCTGATGCAGAAACTCGACGAATGGAATGCATGGGATAATACCTTGGTCATCTTTATGACCGACAACGGGCAGGCCGGTCGCAACGGCAAGCTGAACGGGAAGAGCCGGAAACTTTTCACGGGCGGATTCAAAACGGGAAAAGGGTCGCCGGAAGAGGGCGGAACGCATGTCCCCGCTTTCTGGCGGTGGAAGGATGTTCTGGGCAAAGGCGTGGACATCAACGGGCTGACGGCCCATATTGATTTTTACAAAACCTTTTGCGAACTGGCTGGAGCAAAGATCCCGGCCAGCATACAAAAAATTGACGGACGCTCCATGCTTCCGCTGCTCGAAGATCCGAAGGCCAATTGGCCGGACCGTGAACTGTTTATCCATGTCGGTCGCTGGAATAAAGGTGAAGACCCGAACGAATCCAAATTCAAAAAGTGCGCGGTACGTACGCAACGCTGGCGTTTCGTTAATAACAAGGAACTCTACGACATTGTTGCCGACCCATATGAAACCACCAATGTGATTGATGAGCATCCCGAAGTGGTGGAAAAGCTCCGCAAGGCATACGATCAGTGGTGGGCGGATACCGTGCCGATGATGGTCAACGAAGACCGGCCGTATGCCACCGAGCATCCGCAGGAAGTCCGCTACGAAAAGCAACTGAAGGAACGCGGTATTCCCGCATGGAAGGCCCCGTCGATTTGATATCCATCTTCTCCCGCTGGTTTGACGGCAAATGCTTTTCTTTGTCAAAGAAATCGGTGTCCGCGGGGTTTCCTCTATGAAGTTTTAAAGAGAGGATATCGCCCCGGCGCGCCCCGATGGCTTTGCGGATGCCGATCTCGCGGGTGCGCTCCGTCACGCTGCTGGTTAGTGTTTTTGCCGGCCAAAAGGATTCCGGAAAATAATGCGCGTCTTCAAATAATATTCTGTCTCGGGGGGAAATGACATCCTGCGACAGCTGCTCTCCATTCGCCCGGCAAATATTTCAAAGAGAAGGTCAGGTCTCAACATTCAATACAACCGCTGGCAATGTTGAATATTGAGACCTGGTACCCCGCCACCCGCTATCGCCGTACCGCAGGCGTTCCGCCTGCTCCGCGCAAAGCAATTTCTTCATTTCAGGAGTTGATCCGCCGAAGGAAAAGCAGTAGCTCTTTGACGGTTGTATTTTACTCATTCAACCGCCACCCGATTTATCACTATGAAAAATATTCTTTGGAATCACATTCTCGCCGTTCGTACTCAGGCGCCACTGGTGCACAACATTACAAATCATGTGGTGATGAACAATACGGCCAATGCTTTGCTGGCCATCGGCGCGTCGCCCATCATGGCCCATGCTCGAGAGGAAATCGACGAAATGGTTGCGCTCTGTCAGGTTCTGGTAGTGAACATCGGAACGCTGGACGACGTATGGGTCGATGCCATGCTGCAGGCGGCCCGACGGGCGCAGACTCTTAACAAACCCTGGGTATTGGATCCCGTCGGCGCGGGTGCCACAGCCTATCGCGATCAGGTTTTATCGCAGCTCATCGCGCTGCACCCGACGGCCATCCGCGGCAACGCCTCCGAAATCATGGCACTGGCCAAAGCCAATCAGAGCCAGACCAAAGGCGTCGACAGTACCGCGCAAAGCCAGGAAGCCCTGGCCGCCGCGCAAACCCTGCACAAATTGACCGGAGCGGTGATCGGCATTTCCGGAGAAACCGATTTTATTGTATCGGATCAGCCCGTTGTGCAAATCCATAACGGCACGCCCCTGATGACGCGCGTCACGGGACTCGGCTGCACGGCCACCGCTCTGATTGGTGCGTTTCTGGCTGTGATCAAAAATAAAACCGAAGCCATGATCGCCGCCATTGCCCTGCTGAGCATCGCTGGCGAGCTCGCCGAAAAAAGCAGTCGCGGTCCCGGCAGTCTGCAGATGAACCTGCTCGACACGCTGTATAATCTGACTGCTGACGAATTTAAAAACACGCTGCGAATCGAGTCCTAATCATGCTCAATTTGTTTCCCTATCGGTTGTATCTGGTGATCTCGGAAGCAGACTGCGCGGGGCGCGATTTTGTCCGCGTCGCCGAGCAAGCCGTTTTGGGCGGCGTTGATCTGGTTCAACTGCGCGAAAAACACGCCACACCCGATGAATTCCTGCGCAAAGCCGAACGCCTGCAGACGATGCTCCAGACCTATCACGTTCCGCTGATCATTAACGATAATCTGGATGTGGCGGTGCAAGCGCAGGCTTTCGGCATTCACGTTGGCCGCAGCGATTGTTCGCCGACCCATATTCGCTCCGTCTGGAAAGGTTGCCGATCGCTCGGCTATTCCATCGAACAGCTTGACCAGCTTGAAACCCAGGACGCGCAGTGTTCCGACTGCCTCGGCATCAGCCCCGTGTTCAAAACATCGACCAAAACCGATACCGTCACGGAATGGGGACTCGATGGAATCCGAACCATTCGCCATCGAACCGACAAACCGCTCGTCGCCATCGGACACATCAACGCCGCCAACACGGGCGACGTCATGCGTGCCGGTGCCGATTGTCTGGCCGTCGTTTCCGCTATTTGCCAGGCCCCGAATCCGCAACAAGCCGCACAAGAAATCCGCGACCAAATCGATCAGGCTGTTCGCTGAGGGCTGGAAAGCGGACGCCGCTGTGCAGTCTTTTCTGCTTCAGCCAATAACCGATTATGACGGAAGTGAAGGCAAGCCTAGCGGTTTAGAAACTCATTGTGCTTTGCGGTCATCTTGTGAATGTCTTTGTCAACCGCGACGATGGCATCGTGGTTTTTGCCGAGGTCGATGATGGGTTACGGAACCGGCCCTTTTTCTGTTTTTGCCGACCAAAAGGATCCCCCGGAAAAAAACGCACCCAATGGAAGAGCAGACGACATTTCACAACCTCTTTATAATTGGCCCTTCGTAGATTTTAGTGGCAACGAATGAATGGAAAGCAACGAATATTCCGGCCATTTCTGCAAAAATGGTTCCCGACTGCAGAGCCTGGCCAGTCCTGCTCATGGGTGGCAGTTTCCGATAAAACAGCAACCATTCCAGTCAATCGGATTCGTTGCTTTACACACAGTCGTTGCTGAAGATTTTCCGGTGGCCGGGACGAAGGAACTTAAAATCACTACCGTCACCATAAAAATCTACGTAAAACCTTATAATTAGCGTTTATTAGTGTTCATTCGCGGTTCCATTTTCCCATTTAGGATTATGGGAGAAGCCTTGCCGGCTTTCGGCTTGTCGGGACGCCATTGCACGAGCGAATTGTTGTAGAACATGCAGACCAGTTCAGCGGTGCCGTGCAGCAGACCACACACCTCGTCTATTAGTTCCTGCGAATCGTATCCTTTACGGAAGGTCGGCACGTTTGTGTCCCGGATCAAATAGCCGTCCTCATGCTTTCGGACGACCCGATGCTTATTCAGCACCGGCCATTTCCCCTGTACACATAAATAGGCCGAACCTTGCGGCGCCGTGCAGGCGGCGATGTCGTCATACACCAAACGTCGTTCCGCCGGAGTCAAAATGTTGAGGACATAGTTGCACAGCACTACGTCATACGTGGAGTCGAGCACGGAACGGTTGGGATAAAAGTTGGGATCGTAGTCATCGACCGACACGGCCCCCGCCTTGAGCAGCGCGTCTTTTGCAAAGCGATCCAGTCCGGTTCCCAAATGCAGCACGCGTTTGCCGTCGACCCGACCGTCCTGACAAACGCGAACGATGGGTTGCGAGGGTTTACGGGCATGGTTCAGTGCGGTGGTGCGCGAGAGGGTTCGGATGGCGCTCAAGCGGCCCTGCTGAATTTCCAGCAAATCGTTCTCCAACGCGGCCGCAAGATCCTTCTCTGGCACGGACCAGCCCGTCGACGGGTCATAGCGATACTCCCGCGCCTGAGAGGCATAAACCACCCAGCTTCCGTTCCGCTCACGCACAATCGGCCAGCCCGCCTTTTTCATTCTATCTGAAAGCGCTCCCATGCTTTTCTCCTTCAATGGTCGCAATCTGATGATTCTACCGAACCGGCCGGAAAAACTCTAAACTTTTCCATTTCTTGACAGGGGTCGAGGTTTCCCTCGGGGATAGGGTCAGGGATAGGGATGGGGGCGCGGAACATCATCAGCATGATGATGCGATTACTGCAGAACAGGTTAAACCACCCGCTGCGCTGGAGAGCACAGAGGAACCGGGAGGTTTACTAGATTACGGGACTGACCCTTTCGAAGGAATATGTTAATATTCAAGGACTGACCCCATTTCCGTTGTGAAAAACGACCTCCTCAGCTAGTGCTATCCGAATTGCCGATTCCACATCGGCACCTAGACTTGATCCGAGGATATTAAAGTCAACGGAGTCTACTAGAGACTCTGAGTCAGAAGGTTTGGTTTCAGAATGATATATACGTAGATCAGTCATGCGTCTGACAGTGGATTAGATGGATTCCATATTCCACCTGATTAAGCCGATACTACCTTTCTGCGAGTTTGAGTCGAAGGGGTCACGAAGAGGTCAGCCTGAAGTAACCCCGTTGATCGACCCCTGTTTTCATCCTTTGGGAAACCCGGATTGTCACTTTATTGGACTGACCCCGGATCACATTGATTATTTAGCTCATCGAACTTGGCCGCCATCGTAGGGTTGTGCCGAGTTAATTTTTTTACCGTAACTACATGAACCGTGTCGCCGATTGTTGGATATTGCGAGAAAACAGCCAATCCGTTGCTTTCCCTCTTCAAGAACATGGCGAAGGTTTTTTACCTGCTGAGAAGCGTCGTGAATTGCATCCAGTGGTGTCTCTACGGACGCATCAACGGGGGGAGCAGCGACTTTCAACGATAAATCTTTTGTTAACGGTTTTGTCATCACAAATTTATCTCCATTTTCTTTCTCACTTCCTCACCTCCAGCCTCCAGAGCCTTCATCTCCAATCTAAGGGAAAAGGGGTCAGACCTATGAAATGATGTTTTCTGCATTTCCTCTACTCCCTTCATCCGAGGGGCGGACCACTTTTTTCATCATCCGCCCACACAACTGCACGTCCCATACGCACAGCAAAAATATCCGTACATCTTATATGGATTTAGGTCTAAGTAAAGGAAAGGGGTCGGGAGAGTTGGGGGTTTGATGTTGAATCGCTCTCTTTGCTCACTATTTGTTAGCACAAATTATCGGTCGCTTTGCTCGCGGGGGGTTGGGGGTTTTGCTGGTTGGGAGTTTGGGGTCTGAAGTTTGGAGTTGAAGACGCGCGTTTTGTCCGCGACACGCGCAAGCTTGGCGTGTTCATCGGGGACGTGGCCTACATTTTTCCAATGGTTGGAAGTCACCACAGAGGGCACAGAGGAACACGGAGTAACAACTAATTTACAACCTCCGTGCCTCAAGCGCAACGGGTGGCAAGAAATACCGTTAGGTTATGCGGCGCGGTGAGGACACCACGCCCTACCCTATGCGCCGCCACGTCGGGGACGTGGCCTACATTTTCCAATGGTTGGAAACTTCCAATGACTGGAGGGGCGGCGGCCCTGCGGAATAGCCGCCTAAAGGCGGGACTACATACAAAACGTCTTCGTGCCTCCTGCGCCTCCTTGCGGCTAACCAATCCGGGTCGATCTGCGTTCTCTCGCGGCTAATTCCCCTGCGAACGTGCGGCGCGCTGGGACAGCGCGCCCTACCCCATTAAAAACCAGAAGACAGCGAACAGCCAACAGCAGACAGCCTTTGCGTCCTTGCGCCTTAGCGGTCAAAAAAAACTCTGCACGCCAGAGCGGTTGCACCGCCTTTGCGGACGAACGGCGCGAGGGGATAGGGTCAGTCCTGAATGTCAACAAAGAGAGTAGCTGTCAATATTCAAGGACTGGAATATTTACAAGACTTAACCATCACCCCGTAAACTCAAAGAAATGCTTTTCTTTGAGTTCTCGCATGACACCTCCTTAAATATAAGTATAGTTGTATTACTATTACGTATTATGAAATCTTGTATAGGAGTTCTCACATGAAATCGTTGTTTTATTCTCTGATCGCACTATTTGGAATTCTATTGTCGAGTGGTCAAGCTACCCCCTTCTATGTTGACGACAATATGCCCGACGACAGTGCTGATGGCCTATCGTGGGAAACAGCGAAGCAATCGATTCAGGCCGCAGTAGACCTGACGGTTGATGGAGACACGGTTCTAGTAACGAATGGGACGTACGCAACGGGTTCTCGCGCCACTTCGTCGTATGCCGATTCGTGGCCAAACCGGGTGTTGATTGATAAGGCAATCACCGTCCAGTCCGTTAATGGACCGGATGTTACTCTCATTGATGGATCTGATACGGTTCGGGCTGTTTACATTGAAGCCGGAGCTCGACTGGATGGGTTTACCATCACTGGAGGACGAACCAGCTCAGACGACAGTCTCTACACCCAACGGTCGGGAGGAGGCATTCTTGCGCGTCCATCATGGGGAAGCAACCCAACCATCACAAACTGTGTGATCACTGCAAACAGAGCCTTTTTTCAGGGTGGAGGGGCCGACTTGTCCAGAGCAACCCTCCTGAATTGCAAAATCACGGATAACTATTCCAGCAGCATAGGAGGTGGACTGGTTCTCAATAATTCAACCGTAACCTTTTGCTCTATATCGGAAAACAGAGCCCAATCCACAGGGGGCGGGTTTTCCGCCGATAATTCCACCATCTCCTGTTGCAGCATTTCTGAAAATGAATCGGAATGGTTGGCTGGGGCGTGTTTGCTGGAAAACGATACAAAGCTCAATAGTTCGATCATCTCCTACAATCACACTGAAAATGGAGCTGCTATTAAGTTTTTTAATGGGGGTTCTTTGAACTTCTGCACCGTCGTTCGCAACTGGAGCGATGGCATCGGCGATGGCTCCGCTGAAGTCAACAGTTGTATTATCCATCAGAACTCAGGCATAGACATTCCGACGGTCAATTCAACGATGCACCACTCTTGCTCGCCAGATCTAGCCCATGGATTCAGCCATAACATTACCAATGCACCGAATTTCAGGAAGGATCGAATCCGGTTGGACTATGATTCTCCCTGTCGGGGCGCCGGTGAGTGGGCACCCGTTGACATCCCTTATGATTTTGCAGGAAACCCTCGCAACCTAGGCACACCCGATATGGGCGCTTATGCCACCGCTCCCATGATTTTTGTGGACGGAAACTTTACACCGGATGATTCTGGTGATGGATATACGCTTGAAACTGCAAAACGTACGTTGCAGGCAGGTGCTGACACTGCTCATGCGCTCTTAACCAACAACCTATTTCTCTCCCGCGTCGAACTTTGGGTGCTGCCCATCTTTGGCGGGAGCTATCAGGAAGGCGGAGTTGCAGCGCCAAACTCAATGTGGCTCATGAACCGTCTCGCCGTTTCTTCTAACATTTGGGTTTATGCCATTGAGGGAAGCTTTTCATCTCCTGTTATCGATGGAGGCAACACCATGCGTTGCGTCTATCTCGGTGAAAACTCACGACTGGAAGGCTTTACCCTCCAAAACGGGAAAACGGCTCAATCTGGACTCTATACCGATGTGGACGGAGGCGGCGCGTTGATTGAAAAGAATGCATTCATCACCGACTGCACCATTCAATCGAACTATGCCCGCTTTTTCGGAGGCGGGGTCTATCTCAATGAACAGGCCACCATGACGGACTGTATATTGACCGCAAACAACGCCGGATTCCCAGGCGGCGGAGCTTATCTTGAACCACACGCAACCATGAACGGCTGCGAGCTCACCAGCAATCACACAGATAAAAATGGTGGAGGTGCCTATCTGGATAATGCAGCAGCCGTCAACTGCACCTTAAATAGAAACGAGGCCTCCCAACTGGGCGGCGGACTCTACCTCTTTGGTTCTTCAGCTGAAGAGTGTCCCCTTGGCCAAAACGAGGCCGAAACCGGTGGTGGTGCCTACCTAGACGACTCCGATCTAACCGACTGTATTATCGGCAACTGCACCGCCTCCCTAGAGGGCGGCGGTGTATATGCGACCAACTCGACCGTCACAGCCTGCACGCTTCGGTACAACGAATCCGCAGGGAAAGGCGGCGGCGCCTTCCTCATCGGGGACTCAGCCCTTCAGAGCAGCACCGTTTCTGGTAACGGCTCCCTTGAACAGGGCGGCGGCATCTATGTGGAAGGTGTTTCGCAGGTGACTTCTTGTACGGTGGATTATAATGAAGCAGAGACCGGTGGCGGAATCTACCTAAAAGGAACCTCGTTTATAGAGTGTCCCACCGTCAATCAGGCACTGCTTGCCAACAACGAAGCCTCTGGAGGGAACGGAGCCGGGCTCTATCTGTATCAAAATGGGATTCTGCGCAACTGCACCATCGTTGCGAACCGTGGAACCGGTCTTAATCTCTATTATCCCCGCCAGCCCGCGGGGTCTTTATTGAATACCGGTGGAAAAGTCTACAACAGCATTGTCTGGGGAAACAGAGATGGAGATATCGACACCTTCGGCCCCTGTGACATCTCCAACACCTGCGCCCGCGATGGAGTTGAGCACCTCGTGAATAATTGTCTTACAATCTACCCTCGGTTTTACGGAGGCACTTATCCTTATTCGCTCTCTAATGATTCTCCCTGCCTGAACGCTGGAGACGATTCCCAGGTCACCGCAACGACCGACCTGTATGGAAACGCACGAATCGAGCAAGGCGCATCGGACCTCGGAGTTTATGAGCACAGATACGGCGCACAAACCGCAGATACAGACCTCGATGGGCTCCCTGATTCCTGGGAGGACGATTATTTTGAAACGACCAATCTTTGCCTCAGTGATGATGATTCTGACGAAGATGGCTTCAGCAATTTGGAGGAATATTATGCCGGAACCAATCCGACCAATGACAATTCATTTATGCAGTTTACGCTGGAGCATGGCACCAATCAGGTTATTGAACTGAACTGGACGATGAATAATTCAAAAGAACGGATCTACCATATTCTTTGGACGCCTTCCCTGACGAATCAGTTTGAACATCTCTACTCAACCACCACTCAAAGCAACCGAACGATTAATCTGGATCCCAACGCGGATCATTATTCCACCCCCAGCCAATACTCCAGCGGATTTTTTCGTTGTCAGATTTTACTCCCAAACGAACCATACGTTCTCGATTAAGTCAGCTTTGAGCTAAAAAGAGACTCCGCACCCTTCCCCGGCGAAGGATGCGTCAACGGACAAACGGAAAAGGGGTCACCCATTAGAGGTTCCGGTCAAACACAAAAAACCCTTCCATAGCCGTTTTTCAACGGCCTGCTCATTTTCTTTTTGTTGATCGGGGGAAAAGTAACACGGAGTAATAACTAATTTACAACCTCCGTGCCTCAAGCGCAACGGGTGGTAAGAAATGCCGATCAGGCTATGCAACGGATTCGGCGAACCAGACCTACCCAATGAACCGCCCGCCACGTCGGGGACATGGCCCTACATCATGGAGTCTTCAGGCGGCTCTGCGGAATAGCCTCCTGAAGGCGGGACTACATACAAAAACCCATCCGCACCGTCTTTGTGTCTTCTGTGCTTCTTGGCGGCCACAAATCCGTGTTCATCAGCGTTCATCCGCGGTTCTTCCCTGCGTACGAGCGGCGCGCCCGCCAACGTAAACCGAGTCGGCCTCGGCAACGCGGCCTCACTCGGGCGGTCGAGCCCTACCTTAAATCCCGTCCATGACCGCTCTCTTTGAGCGCTATTTTCTTTGAAAATTATCAATCGCTACGCTCATGGCTGTTATCCCGTCAAAAAGCCTCTGTGCCTTTGTGTGAGATAACTATTCCTGTGTGGTGCGTCCGGTTCGTCCCATCCTACATTCTGGAGGGTCGACGGCCTCGGCGACCGAGCGCACGCACCCTTTCAAGAAGCGCTCTCTTCGGGCGTTGCCGGGGAGGGGCTCAACGGCTATTCTTCTTTTTCTACATAAGAATCCATAAAACACCCGCGGGAAACAGGACGTGCCATGTTGCAGAATTTTAAATCTCACAGTTTAGTTTTATATAAAACCGCGCCGGCGATCATCGATCAGGTCGGCGACAAAATATCCATTCAGCTGGCCAACGGGAAAAGTGTTAAAGTCCGGCCTAAAGATATTCAACTGCTTCATCCGGGGCCGCTGAAGTCTCTCGCCGACTTAAACCAGACGCCTCAAGGAAATGTTGAAGAAGCGTGGGAGTTGCTGCAGGGCGAAACGGTTGAACTGACCGAACTCGCTGAATTCATCTATGGAGAGGCGTCGCCCGTGACGGTCTGGCATGCCTGGCAAGTGCTTCATGCCGCCATCCATTTCACCGGATCCAGGGAACAAATCACGGCCAGAACGGAAGCCGAGGTTGAAGCCATTGTCAACAAACAACGCGAAAAAGAAGAAGAGGCGGCACGCTGGAAGGACTATCTGCAGCGCGTCAAAGACCATACGATTCAGCCTGAGGATTTCCCCCACCTGAGCGATCTGGAGCGCATGGCCTACCGCAAGGCGTCCACGAACCGCACGCTGAAAGCGCTCGGCATAGAAGTCGCTCCGGAAAAGGCGCATCGGCTGCTGCTGCAGCTTAGGTTGTGGAATGACGCGGTGAATCCCTATCCGACCCGTTTTGATTGCGCAACCACGCAGCCAGAGCTCGAGGTGCCTGAACTGCCGGAGGAGCCGCGCGAGGATCTGACGGCGCTGGAAACGTTTGCCATCGACGATGACAATTGCTCCGACCCGGACGATGCCATCAGCCTCGACGGCGAGTGCCTCTGGATCCATGTCGCCGATGCCGCCGCGCTCATCAAAGCGGACTCGCCCCTCGACCAAGAGGCCCGAGCCCGGGGTGCCAATCTCTATCTGCCCGAAATCGTCATCAATATGCTGCCGTCGGCCGTCACTTCAATTTTGGGATTGGGACTGCAAGACATATCCCCCGCTCTCTCTTTTAAAATCGGGATTAAGGAGGACGGTTCGCCCACCTGTTTGAAAATAATACCGAGCTTAATCCGCGTTCAACGGCTCAGCTATTCCGCCGCAGATGAGTTGATGGAGACCTCCCCTTTTCAGGAAATGAATCTCATTGCTGAGCAGTTCCGGAAGCGACGCGTTGCTCAGGGAGCAGCCAGAATAAACCTGCCGGAAGTGAAACTCAAAACCACCGTCGACGGAGAGCTGTATAATTTGGCCGCCCGGCATGAACTGGGCCTCAAAGAGCCGGACGACTTCTCCGTCGAGATCAAAGATCTGCCGCGGTTGAAAAGCCGCGAAATGGTCACCGATGCCATGCTGATGGCGGGCGAGGCCATTGCTGTATATTGCATTGAAAATGAAATCCCGGTGCCCTTTGCCTGCCAGCCGCCGCCTGACGAATCGGGCACGCCGGAAACTATGGCCGAAATGTTTGCCTATCGCAAAAAGTTTAAACGCTCCGGGCTGCACCTTGATCCTGATTGGCACTCCGGACTCGGGCTCGAACGATACACCCGGTCCACCAGCCCGTTGCGCCGCTATTCAGATCTGCTGGTCCATCAGCAAGTCCGCGCGTTTATTGGCGGGCAACCCTTAATCAGCGAAGCCGATATGCTGGAACGCATGTCCCAAGCCGAAATCGGCGGAGGCAACACCGCGATGGCCGAACGCCGGAGCAACCGGCACTGGACGTTGCTGCACATGCAGCAGCATCCGGAAACCGTCTATCGCGGAGTGGTCGTCGACAAACGCGACGACCGGGGCGTGGTGATGATTCCCGAACTCGCCATCGACGTTAAAATGCGCCGGATGGCTGATGTCGAGTTGGATGATGAAGTCGAACTCCAACTCCTCCAGATCAATCTCCCGGAGCTTGATTTCACCTGCCGGATGGTGTGACGCGAGGGAAAAATTCGAGCACATTAGAAAATGCCATGGCCGGATATTGGTTGTTGTAGGCGGGGGCGGCGACCCCGCCATCCTGCCTACAGGAGATGGCTTGGCAATCCCGAGGTCGCCGCCCCCGGCTACATCTGGCCTCAAGAATTTACCCCGCCAGCAGCGGGGTTCCGATCCGAGGAAGAATTGACTGCCCACTTCCAATGTTTGGAAAACATTAACTCATAGGACGCCGCCCTTTCCCATCTGCAGCATACGGACAAAATGCCCGTTCTACATCCCCGAAATGGCCCTCTGGCCAGCGCTCCCTGCGCCCTCATGCGAAATATTATGTGACAATTACCCCTATAAAACGCCTTAATTGGCGGTTTGCCATTTCTTTCCTAATCACTTTTGCCCAAGTGTGCTATAGTCTCGCTTTCAACCCGCCTAGAGGAAGTTTATCCCCTCGGCATCCAACCTTAGTTGGGACCACTCGTTGACCATCGACCAAATCTGGTCGGCACGATCTCGTCGCCTCCTCTGAGACTCCCACTCAAAGGAGTAGTTATGTTTGCAGTCCCACCCGCCGTATCGTTGACCGCGTCTAAACCCATTCGAAAATTTATTGCCAAAACCCTTTCAAACGAGGGTTCCCCGGTTAAAACCGCCTTGTTGTTGGCCGCTGGCATGGGTAATCGACTTGCTCCATTAACAGATGCAACCCCGAAATGTCTGGTTGAAGTTAATGGAATCCCCATCCTTGAAAGATTGATACGTTCCCTGCGCAGTCATGGGATCACGCGTCTGTTTGTGGTCACCGGGCACCTGTCTGAAGTGATTGAAGACTACCTTGGCCGCCGTTATGCCGGGATTGAAATCATCTATATTGCCAGCCCGCTGTATAAAACAACCAACAACATCTACTCGTTGTGGCTTGCCGGCAAAGAGATTGACGAGCCTTTCATGTTGATTGAAAGCGATCTGGTTTTTCAGACAGAGCTACTTGCGCCAATGCTCCAGCCCGACCGCATCGCGGTCTCGAAGATGCTCCCTTGGATGAACGGCACCACGGTAACGCTTAACGGCCCCAAACAGCTGAAGGCCTTCTGTCTGGGTGCGGAAAGCCGCAATTGCGCCAGTCACTACAAGACCGTGAATATCTACAATTTCTCTCGCAACACCTGGAAATTGATTCAGAAGCGTTTGGATCAGTATATTTCCGACGGAAAGGTGAACGGCTACTATGAAGCGGTGTTCGCCGAAATGGTCGCTGAAGGGACGATCTCCCTTGCGCCGGTCTTCTTTGATGCCGCCCGCTGGTACGAGATCGATACCCCGGAGGATCTGAGCGCGGCGGAACGAATGTTTCCCGAGCCCTCCCGGATCCGGGTGGCCATGGGAGAGAAACTGCACCCCCTGCGGAAGGCGATCAGCAGCCGTCCCAAGGGTGCGCAGAAAATAGACGGACTCCCGGTTCCGGCATAACCGGCATTCCCCTCATTACTCCAAGCAGGATCGCGTCGTACTGCAGTTTGGGAACAGGCCGTCTTGAGGAATGCCACTTGCCGGCATAAATTTTACAGAAAGCGAAAACAGATTATGACAGAGAAAAAAAAGACCATTACGGATACGGCTGACAAAGAGCAGCAATTTGAGGCCATTGAACAGCAGCATGGCGGCTATTGGCGGCATGGTTTCATCGATCATGCCTACCTGTATAATCTCTATTTTCCGCCGGAGCGTTTCTTTCAGCAGCTGACCCGTCAAATTCATGAACTGGTGCTCAACTATCCGGTTGCCCAGAATGTCCTGGCAAATCTGGTGGGAACCCTGATCGCACAACCCGCGGAACGGATCGTGGTCGGCAATGGCGCCGCCGAGTTGATCAAGATTGTCTCGGGTCATCTGGCCAAAAAGCTGATTGTTCCGGTGCCGTCGTTCAATGAATACGCGAATGCGGCGCCGACTGAAAATATTATTGAGTTTGCCCTCGAAGCTCCGTCCTTTCAGCTGGACGTCGATCAATTTGCGGCAGAAGCAATACGCAACAAGGCTGACATAGCGGTGGTGGTATCACCGAACAACCCGACCTCTCTGCTGGTGCCCAAAGTCGACCTGCTTCGCCTGCTGGACAAGCTGGCCGCGCACGACTGCATGCTCATCGTTGACGAATCGTTCATCGATTTTGCCAAGGATCGTGATCGGGAAACGCTGGAAGGAGATATCGCCAACTATCCGAATCTTGCGATCTTCAAGAGCATGAGCAAAGCGTACGGCATCTGTGGTCTGCGCATCGGCTATATGCTGACGGCCAACGCACTCTTTGCCGATCAGGTTCGTCAAGGACTGCATATCTGGAACCTCAACGGCTTTGCAGAAACCTTTCTGGTGCATGCTCCGGAATATCAGCAGGAGTTCCTCGCCAGCTGCGAACGGGTACGGGCAGACCGCGATCAATTTTATCAGGACCTCTGCACCATCAGAGAAATGACGGTCTATCGGCCCGATGCCAACTATATCTTCTGCCGTCTTCCTGACCAGGCGCCTTCCGGCCCCGAGGTGGCCCGCAGACTGTTTGTAGAGCACAACATCTACATCAAGCACTGTCAGGGAAAGACCATGCCGGAATCTGACCGTTACATCCGTATTTCCAGCCGCACCCAGGCAGAAAACGGCAGGGTAGCTGAAGCCCTGAGGACGATTGTTGCCGCGGCGGAGGAGTTGTCATGAGTGAGTCTCCGCCACCGAAATCCATCCTTTCCTTCGCAAAAGACCTGCCGAACATTTGTTCGTTGGTCGGACTGTTGTGCGCAATCTTCGGCATCTATTTTGCCTTTCTGGGCAATTTCCCCGCCGCGATGATCGGGTTGATCTGGGCGGTTTTCTTTGACTGGAGCGACGGCATCATAGCCCGTCGGATGAAAGGCCGAACCCAAGAGCAGGGAGAGTATGGCGGCCAGCTCGACTCGTTGATCGATATTGTCAGCTTCGGAATCTGCCCCGCCGTCATCCTGCTTAGCTATGGCCATTTCAGCCCCTGGTACATCCCCGGCGCCTTCATCATTGTTGCCGCCGGTGTAATCCGGCTGAGCTATTTTAATGTCTTTGGCCTGGTGGACAAATCAACGTATTGGGGATTCCCGCTCGACAACAATGTCATTATCCTGGTCTTTCTGTTTCTCTTTGATGGTTTGCTCTGTCCTTCGATTTTCGGTTTCATTCTCTACGCGCTGCTTATAGCTCTAGCGGCCCTCAACGTCGCCCCGATCAAGACCCCCAAATTTGCCGGACGCTGGTATTACGTCATCACCGGCTACACACTGCTAATCACTCTGATCTATGGCTTGAAATTGCTCTGATCAGTGACGCTTGCCAACAGGCGCAATCCTGTTCATCCTGCAATGCCCTTCCCCTTTTTCGCTTTTGCGCAGCGGGACGAATTCGTCTATGTTAATCCCTTCATTTCAACAATCGAGGTTTGGCATGAAGTTCAGGAATATTGCAATCATCTCTGGTCTGGCGGTTCTGTTGGCAGGAACGGGTTTCGTGGCTGAATCCGCAACTGCGCCCAAACCCCTGCCCGGATCGCGCGCTGAAATCTACAAAACCATCGACGGAGTCAAACTGCCCCTACATATCTTTGAACCCAAGGGCCAAAAAGCCGGCGACAAGCGCCCGGCCATCGTCTTTTTCTTCGGCGGCGGATGGAACGGCGGCTCCCCAAAACAGTTTGAAAAACAGTGCGCCTATCTCGCCTCCCGCGGCATGGTGGCCATGACCGTTGAATACCGCGTAAAAAGCCGCCACGGCGTAAAGGCGGTCTCCTGCTTCAGCGATGCCAAATCCGCCATCCGCTGGGTGCGGCAAAACGCCCAACGCCTCGGCATCGATCCCAACCGCATCGCCGCCGGCGGCGGTTCGGCCGGCGGGCATCTCGCCGGTGCGCTCGGCACCATCAGCGCCTTCGACGAATCCACCGAAGACACCACCATCAGCGCCGTGCCCAACGCGCTCGTCCTCTTCAATCCCGCCCTCGTCCTGGCGCCGGTGGAAGGATACGAACCCAGGGACCCGAAAAAACTCGCCGGTCTGGAAAAACGCATGGGCGTACCGCCTCAACAGCTTTCGCCCTATCACAACATTGGCTCCGACCTTCCGCCCACCATTATTTTCCACGGCACGGCCGACACCACCGTCCCCTACAACACCGTCGAACTGTTTACCGAACAGGCGAAAAAAAAAGGCAACGCGGTTGAGCTCGTCCCCTACGAAGGCCAGGGGCATGGTTTCTTTAATTATAAAGAGACGCGAAAGAACCCCTTCATCGACACCGTCAAAAAGATGGATGCCTTTCTCGTGTCGCTCGGATATCTGCAAGGCCCCGACCGCGTCGACGCCTTTATCGCGGCGGATCAATAATGCGCTACTAAGCACGAAATACATGAAACTGGAGGGATGACGTCCCTGCCGTCCGCCTTACGACTGCATGAGATTTGCCACGAAAGAAGGCGCAAAGAGTAGAGCAGGGACTCAGGCGGCAGCCGTGGATCCGGCTTCGTTTCCCAAGGTTTGAGCCATTGGAACAGATGTTGAACCACGACCGCGAACCCGCGCATTACTAGATGGCCTCGTTGTTGACATCGCTGTGCGCCAGCCTCTTTCGCCCCATGGGCGCAGTTCCGGGACTGCCCAAGGACACGCCTCTTTGCTTGCAAAGGGCGTGTTTCGTACGCTCCGCAGACCCCTTAACTTATAGATCCGGCAGGTAAATATTGAGAAGATCCATGAAATTATTCTGACACCCAATTGTTCTGCCGAAACTCCCTGCGACGGTTTTATTGACAGAATAACTGGGTGTCAGGCCGGCGCGGAACGACAGCAGCGAAGCGTCAGCCATTTTTTCAACGAGTGCGGTTCATCGCATAAGTCATTTTGAAGTCTCAATATATTTGTGCCGGAGCAATAGCGTCATTCGGGACCGCCCCTTGGAAATCCGACCCTCTGTAGCCGCGGTCCTCGACCTATCTATTACACGCATAATTTTACAACGGCATTTCAGGGAGGGTTCTCTCTGCAGCGCATAGGATGACCGGAACCTCTAATGGGTGCCCCCTTTTTGAGTGCGGGAATTTAACCGGCCTCTCTTGATAAAACGGATGTTGCGGATCCACTAAGCGTTATCCAACGGATTCAGGTTACAGTCTGCCGTTGAGTTTGGGATGGCGTTTTTTTCATAAAATAAGTACCTTGTTGTGATGTGTAACGAGGATGTCATAGACCCAACTGTTCTGTTGGACGCCATCAGTGGTGACACTGCTTTGGCGACGGAGCTGCTGGAATTGTTTTTCTGCGAGACCAATAAAGATTTCGAAGGGTTGTGCGCGGCTGTTGCCGCGGCTTCTGTTGCGGATGCGGTCAAGGCGGCGCATAAAATGGCCGGTGCTTCAATGGCATGTGGCTTGGCGGGGGTTGCCGGCGAGTTGCGCGAACTGGAGCAACTCTGCAAGGTGGCGATGCCGTCCGACATGAATGCGCGCGTCTCGCGGGCGGGGAAGGCTCTCTCGGACGCTCGGCATTTCTTTGAAAATTATTACGCGAAGGAGTTTTCGGCATGAAGAAAGTTTTTCTAATTGATGATGATGTCTTTGTCACCAATCTCTATAAAAATATGCTGAGGGGAGAGGGGATTGAGGGAGTCTGCATCAATAGCGGCGAAGAAGCCATTCAACGACTTTCGATTGAGAAGCCGGATCTGGTAGTTTTGGATTTGCATATGCCGGGCATTAATGGGGTCGAGGTGTTGCGGCATATCCGCGGAAACAAAACGTTAAAAGATCTTTATGTGATCGTTCTGTCGAGCGGCTATGTCAAATCGTTGGTCGAAGAGGTCGGGGATTTCAAGGTGCAGAAGTTTTGCGCCAAACTGCAGTGTAAGCCGAAGCAGATTCTGACAGCAATCAAGGATGCGATTGCCGAACTTTCCGCGAGAGAGGTCGACGGTGCCGGATTGGATGCCGCGGTGCAGTATTTAGGCGACGTGCCGATGGCGGATTTGCACCGCTACCTTACTCTCATGCGAACCGATGCCCGGCCGGAAGCGCGGCGGGTCTGTCTGGTTCATATATACAAGATCATGTATGAGATATTCCAGAGCGCACTGGCGGTGGATGAAACCTTTCCGCGCGGTAAATTGAGCCGTGCCCTGAAGGTCATGCTGAACGATTTGTTTGAACATCCCGACCCTGTGACTGAAATGACGATGAATACGCTGACCCAAGGGTTGAGCAAACTCAATGCGTTGTGCATCGAGGCCACAGAGGAGTTGGAGTCTGCGACGGCGCTTCGGGATCTGCTCAATGATTTAAAATAACCGCGGGGCCATTCGCTTTCGCTGGTTGCCATTTCTTCGCGCCGATGGAACAGCGTTTCCGAAATAATGGATGTCTGTTTTTTGCATTTTACGCACAGATAAAGCCCGTGGCCCATTAATGAGCCTCATCACGGAAGTGCGACCTGACCGGCTTCGTGAGTCTGGTTGGAAATGATCCGTTTCTTCCGAAGGAAAAATGAGAGCTCTATGCCGGGGGGCGGAATGTAGATTGGGTGCTCTTCGCTTCCAATCACCTGCGGTATGGGGCTTGTCCTCGGGGGCTGCGGCGAAGAAGCCATCCGAAGTTCCGGCATTGCCATTTAGGCACCTCAATCGTGATCCGCCCGAATGGATTCGGGCTGCTGTCTGCCCACAAGCTCTTGCGGCGGTTTAATCCTTTCCCCCGACGCGTCAGGCCTTTACTATGCGAACGAATATGAGGATCGGTTTTTCAACGTTTGTACTGGAGGGGGGCAAGTCGGGGCTATCGGCCTACATCTGCAACCTGCTCCGCGCATTGCAGCTTGAAGACACCCAAAACAACTACGACCTGCTGATGGCGCGCGACGAGGCGGAGCTCGTTCCGCTCACGAACCCCCGCTTCAAAAAGCGCCTCTCCCCCCCTTTCATCAACCGGCCGGTCGTCAATTTGGCCTGGCACAATGCGGGGTTGCCGCAAACGAAGTATGACCTGCTGCACATTCCGAGCTACCGCCGCATTCCGTTGCTTAAGCGGACCAAGGTGGTGGCCACGGTGCACGATCTGGCGGCGTTTTCGGTGGATGCAAAATATGACCGCGCACGCATGCTCTTCAACCGCAAGTTCGCGCCGGCGATGATCCGGCGCGCCGACCATGTGATTGCCGTGAGCGAGCACACCAAGAACGACATCGTCCGCTTTACGGGCTATCCCGAAGATAAGATCACCGTGATCTATTCCGGCATCGACCACGACCTGTTCCATCCGGCTCCGGCCGAGGAAGCGCGGCGCACGCTGGCCGAGCTCCACGGGCTGGAAAAACCGTTTTTCGTTTATGTTTCGCGACTGGAGCATCCGGCCAAAAACCACGTACGGCTGATTGAGGCGTTCGAGCGGTTCAAGCTGGAAAGCGACAGCGCGCACCAGCTGGTGCTCGCCGGCGCGGACTGGAGCGGCGCAGACCTTATCCGCGCCCGGGCGGCGCAAAGCCCGGTGAACAGCGACATCGTCTTTCTGGGCTTCGTACCCGGCGACTCGCTTCCCCTGCTTTACAGCGGGTGCGACCTGATGGTCTTCCCCTCGCTGTTCGAGGGCTTCGGCTTTCCCGTTTTAGAGGCGCTGGCCTGCGGCGCACCGGTGGCCTGCTCGAATACATCGGCCATGAAGGAGATTGCCGGAGGCGCAGCCCAGACCTTCAATCCGTACAGCACGGATGAAATCTTCGCGTGCATGGAAAACTCCGTTTCCAAGGGGGTGAATGCCGAAACCCGGGCGCACGGCATGGAACATGCTTTCACCTTCGACTGGCAGACGGCTGCACGTCGTGTTATGGGAGTCTACGAGTCGTTGGCATAGTTGGATGAAGACCGCAACCAAAACCATTTTAGCGTTGACCACAACGGCCGTTCTGGCCGCTGCGGGGGCATTGCGCCTGCTTAACACGCACGAAAGCCGACCGCTCGATCTTTCCCCGGCAGAACGGCTGTGGCTGAGCGAGCGCACCGAGCCCATCCGTGTGGCCCCCCTGCCGGATTCGCCGCCGCTCGACTTTATCGATGATGCCGGCCAGCATCAGGGATTAACCGCAGACTACCTGCAGCTGATCGAAGAGCATCTTGGCCTTCAATTCGAAATGGTTCCGTGCGAAAACTGGAAGCAAATCGTCGAGAAGCTGGAAAACCGCGAAATCGATGTGGTGGGCTCCATCCAAAACACGATGGAGCGCCGCAAATTTCTGCGTTTCACCGAGCCGTACCTCCGCATCCGCAATGTCATCATCACCCGCAAAGGCTGGCGGGGATCCTACACGCTCGACAACATGGGCGGGCTCGAGATTGCCATTGTCGATGGCTCGGCCACCTATGACTATGTGCGGAAGATGCATCCGGAATACAACATTGTTCCCGTGGACAATGCGGTGGCCGGCTTCCGCATGGTTTCGCTGGTGCAGGCCGATGCCATGGTGGCCGACTTTGGCGTGGCCTCGCACTACATCGACGCTCTGGGCATCGTGAATCTGCGCATCGCCGGCGACATCGAATACCCGTGGGAGCTGTGCTTTGCCTCCCGCAAAGACTGGCCGATGCTTAACTCGATTCTGAACAAGGCGCTCGCCAATATTTCCTCGGCGCAACGCAAGGCCATCAAGCGGGAGTGGATCACGCTCGACAACGCCATTCCCGTGTCGCGCGAACTCTACTTCCAGATCATCGGCGGCATTCTGCTGTTCACGCTGCTGGCGATCGGGTCGGTCATGTTCTGGAACCGCACTCTGCGCAAACAGGTGACCCACCGCACGCACGAGCTCGGACGCGTCCGCGAGCGGCATGAACAGGCCGCCCAAGCGCTGGGCGAAAGCGAAGAGCGCTTCCGCGTACTGGTGGAGTCTTCGAGCGATATGATCTGGGAAACCGACCAGTACGGCAACTACACCTATGTCAGCCCGCGCGTGCACAGCATTCTCGGCTACGAACCCGAACAGCTCCTTGGCCAAAGCTCCCTCTCGCTGATGGTTCCGGTCGATGCGGCCAAAAACCTGCAGACGCTGCGCGAGGCCACGGCCAACACCATTATCGACTGCGACACCCATACCTACAACCACAAAGACGGACGCAAGGTGATGCTCGAAAGCAGCGGCATGGCCTTTGCGGACAACACCGGCATACTGGCCGGCTTCCGTGGCGTTTCGCGCGATATCACCGACCGCGTTACGTCCGAGGCGGCTCTGAAGGCCAGCGAAGAACGCTTCCGCAACTTGGTGGAAACCACCTCCGACTGGATCTGGGAGGTCGACCGGGACGGGCGCTTCATCTATGCCAGTCCGCAGGTGGTCGACATCCTAGGCTATTCCCCCAAAGAGCTTATCGGCAAACGGCTGATGGACCTGATGCCCGAAAAGGAAGCCGACCTCGCTGAAACCATCTACAGGGAAGCCGTCCAGCAAGGCGCTGCGATCGATTCCAAGGTGAACCACAACCTCCACAAGGATGGACGCGTGGTGGTGCTCGAAACCAGCGCCGTGCCGTTCTACGACGAGGATTGGAACATTACCGGCTACCGGGGCATCGGCCGCGACATCACCGACCGCACGGCCGCCGAAAAGCAGCTTGAATTTGAGCGAAGCCTGTTCCACTCGTTCATGGAGCACGCCCCCGACCTGATCTACTTTAAGAACGATGCCGGGCGCTTCATCGAGGTCAACGCCGCCAAGGCCAACGAAGTCCGCCTCCCGCCGGAGGAGTTGATTGGGAAATCCGATTTCGACTTCTACCCCCGCGAGCAGGCGCAGCAGATGTACGACGAAGAGCAGGAGATCATGCGCTCCGAACGGGCGCTTCAAAAAGAAGAGTTTGCCACGACCCCGGACGGCGACCGGTGGTATCTCACCACCAAGGTGCCGCGCTACGACGAGCAAGGCAAAGTGGTCGGCACGTTCGGCACCTCGTGGAACATCACCCACCGCAAGATCGCCGAGGAAGAGCTCCGCCAGCTGCGCGCCATGCTCAGCAACATCATCGACTCGATGCCCTCGATCCTCGTCGGGGTGGATCTCAACGGCCGCGTAACGCAATGGAACCGCAAGGCGGAGCATGCCACCCGCACCATGCAGCAGGATGCCGTCGGCAAGCCCCTGAACGAAGCCTTCCCGCGCTTGGCCAAGGAGATGGTCAAGGTGGAGCGGGCCATCCGCGAGCGCACCTCCCAAAAAGAGGAGCGCATTCCGGTGCACGAAGACGGCCGGCGGCGCTACAACGACATTACGGTATACCCGCTGCTCGACAACGACACCGAAGGCGCGGTGATCCGCATCGACGATGTGACCGACCGGGTTCTGATCGAAGACAGCATCCGGAATATTGTGGAAGGGGTATCCTCGGTCGGCCGCCGGTTTTTTGCCTCGATGGTGAACCAGCTGGCCAAGGTGCTCGACGCGGACTTCACCTATATCAGCGAATTCAGCGACGACACCCGCAGCACCATGCGCACCATTTCGGCCTCGAACCGGGGCATCATCGCCGACAACTTCGACTACGTCCTGAAGGGCACCCCCTGCGAAGAGGTGCTGCAGGGCGACAAGTGGCTCTTCCGCGAAAGCGTGCAGGGCCAGCTCCCCAAAACCGCGCGCCTGCAATCGCTGGGAATCGAGCACTACATTGGCATTCCGCTGGTGGACTCGGAGGGCCATCCCCTCGGCGTTATGGCGGCGATGTACCGGAAACCGGTCGAACAGCTCGAATTCGCCACCTCCGTGATGCAGGTTTTCGCCGGACGCACCGCAGCGGAACTGGAGCGCCTGCAGGCGACCAAAGAGCTGCTCACGCTGCGCAACCTGCTCAGCAACATCATCAACTCCATGCCATCGATTCTCGTAGGCGTTGATATGGAGGGCCGCGTGATGCAATGGAACCGCGAAGCCGAACGCGTGACCGGAATCCATGCCGACCGGGCCCATGGCCAAAAGCTGGACGCAGTGTTCCCCAATGTAGGAAAAGAGATGGAGCAGCTGCTCTCCGCCATCGAAAGCCGCGGCACGCACCAGCACGACGAACGCGTCCCCTGCACCATTGGAGGCGAAAACCGGGTGATCGACATCACCGTCTATCCGATTACGGCCGACGGAGCGGAGGGCGCCGTGATCCGCATGGATGATGTGACCGACCGCGTCCGCATCGAGGAAATGATGGTGCAGTCGGAAAAGATGATGTCGGTCGGTGGACTGGCCGCCGGCATGGCCCACGAAATCAACAATCCGCTGGCGGGCATTTTGCAGAACCTGCAGGTGATGCACAACCGGTTCACGCAGGCCACGAAGCGCAACACGTCGGCTGCGGAAGCGGCAGGCACCTCGCTCGAAGCCATCCAAGCCTTCATGCAGGAGCGCGGCCTGCTCGCGATGATGGATACGGTTATCGAGGCCGGCCGGCGCGCCTCTAAGATTGTCGACAACATGCTCAGCTTCAGCCGCAAGGATGAGGCGCATTACGAACAGAACAACCTGGAAGAGATCCTGGAACGCAGCGTGGAGCTGGCCTCGAACGACTATAACCTGAAAAAGCGGTTCGACTTCCGCCATCTCCGGATCGACCGCGAATACGACCCCGCGCTGGAGCCCATCCCCTGCGAAAGCAACCAAATCCAGCAGGTCATCATGAACCTGCTGTCCAACAGCGCCCAAGCCATGGCCGAAGAAACGCCCTCCGCCAAGGAGCCTCGGATTACCCTGCGCCTGCGCAAAGGGGCGAAAGCGGCCGTCATCGAAGTGGAAGACAACGGCCCGGGCATGGATGCGGAAACACGGAAGAGAGCCTTCGAGCCCTTTTTCACTACGAAGGAGGTCGGGCATGGAACCGGCCTAGGACTCTCCGTTTCGTACTTTATTGTAACCGAAAACCACGGTGGCACGATGCGGGTTGACTCCGCTCCGGGCAAAGGTGCGCGCTTCATCATACGGCTTCCGAGTGTGCACCAGCAAACCCGCTGGGGGCTGCGCCTTTAGCGGGCGGTCGGCAAATGGTCTGCAAATGGCTTGGTTATAAGCTTGTGGGGTTGTTTTATACTCCAGTATAAAACGACATGTTACACAAGGAACGGCAAATGATTGACTATTCTACTATCCATGTGCTGGTGATCGATGACGAACCGGCCATCTGCATGAGCTTAACGGCCTTTCTCGAGGACTACGGCTTCAAAGCATCCTCGGCTGAAAGCGCTGAAGAGGCGCTCGATCTAATGAAAAACAACGTATACAACATTTGCATCGTCGATCTGCGCCTGCCCGGCATGAGCGGTGAAGATCTGATTGTGTGCGCCCGAGAACGCTATCCCGCGCAGCGCCACATCATCTACACCGGCTCTATTTCATACAACCTTTCTGAAAAACTGCAGGAACTGGGCATGCGCCCCGAGCATGTTTTCCATAAGCCTGTGCGTGTCCTTTCCCTGCTCGTGAAATGCATCAAAGAACAGGTCGCCCAGGCCCGGGAAAATGAAGACTAAGGCCAAAACCAAAATACTGGTAATCGACGACGACACCGCCGTCCGCGAGAGCTTTTGCTTCTACCTGGAGGATTTGGAATACGCCGTGGTTCAAGCCACAAACGGCCGTGAAGGGTTGAAGTTGTTCGAAAAAGCCGCCCCCGATATTGTGATGGTGGATCTGCGCATGCCGGACATGGACGGGCACCAAGTCCTTGAAAAACTCTCGCAGACGGTTCCCGACATGCCGTTGATCGTCGTTTCCGGAACGGGACGAATCAGCGACACGGTCAAGGCGCTGCACAATGGCGCATGGGACTACATTCTTAAGCCCGTCAACGATCTATCCATCCTAAGCCACTCCATAGAAAAAGCCTTGGAGCGGGCGCGGCTGCTTCACGAAAACCGCGATCACCAACAGCAGCTTGAGCAAGAAGTGGAGCGGCGCACCCGGGAGCTTACCGAAAAGATCGAGGAAATGACCCGCTTCAACCGCATGGCCGCCGGCCGGGAGCATCGGATCATTGAGCTCAAGCGGCAAATCAACGCGTTGCTGGGCGAACTGGGCCGACCGGCCAAATACCAGTCGCCCGACATGATTGAAGAAGACCAAAACTCCGTCGATTGAGTCTTCCATGCCTTCCGCCGTCGCCATCATCATGCGCTCCAAAAACGAAATGCCGCATGTGCGCCGGGCGCTGGCCATGCTCACGCAGCAAACCTTTCGCGAATTCAAACTGTACGCCATCGACTCTGGTTCGACCGACGGCACACTGGAATCCTTGCGCAAACATGGCGTGGATGTCGTTCAAATCACACCGGAGGAATACGTCCCGGGCCGGGTGCTCAACGATGCTATTGCAAGGGCCAAGCACCAGATCATCGTACTGCTCAATGCCGATGCGGTTCCCCTCTCCCACGACTGGCTGGAAAAACTGCTGCTCCCGATCACTGAAAACCGCGCCGATGCCGCCTTCAGCAAACAAATCGCGCGTCCGGATGCACATTTCATTGTGGCGTACGACTACGAGCGCGCCTACAACTCGAACAAGGCCGACCCTTGCTTCTTTTCCGCTGTTGCTTGCGCCTTCAGGCGCGAGCTGTGGGAAATGGTCCGCTTTCGGGAGCACGGCTATGCCGAAGACGCGGCTTGGGCGGCCGAGTGCGCAACCGGAGGTGCTCGACTCCAGCTAGCGGAGGACTCAACGGTTGAGCATTCGCATAACTACACGTTGACCGCACTCAGCCAAAAGCGATTAAGGCAAGCGCTTACATTTGATCAAGCGCCCAGCGCGGGAAGGCAGACCTGGCGCTGCGTCCGCGAAATTGTGCGCGACCTGCTGCATGCCGGCGCCAAGCTTAAGCCCCACACCATTCCATACAACATCGCCTACCGCATCACCATACACAGGGCCCTCCAGCGTGGCCTGAAAGAGCGTCGCAAAGAATCAGCCCGCTGATTTTATTGCGTGTTGAAACGGCGGTGGTTAATCCGGTACTTGAATTCGAAAAGCTCTTTTGCAATCGAGCGGAAAAACTTGGACTGACAGGCCTTGAATATCATTTTTTCGCTGAGCGGGAATGCATATTCCTTGTTCGCTCTGAGTTCCTCAATTTCCGAAAAGTCCCCGCTCAGCAATGCATAGCGGTTGCAATTTTTGATCTTCCAGGAACGGGCTTCTTCCATCGGAAGATTGTATTTTTCCCCCACCATCAAGCCGAGATTGGACGCCCCGTTGACAAACTTATATTTTTTCTCGGCGGAGCATGAGTTCGAATCCGATTCCAACAAGATCCGGTACAGCCCAAGCGCCTCATCCTGATAATAGAAGGAGCCATAGTTCACTAGCTCGCACCAGGTGGTAACATCGCCCATCGGGCATGTCTGGAACGCCTCTTTATTCTTCTCGAATATTTCTAGGACATCGGCGGTTTTCATGAATGCGGTGCTAGCGGCGATTGGATAGCGCCTCATGATCAAATCGTATATGAAATTTTCTCTGCTGGAACCGTCCAATAGCCCCGCTGTGTCTTCTTTATCGGCGTTGTTGATTCGTTTCCCAGAAGCTTCGTCAATCTTGTCATAATTTGAATGCACCAAAGAGACCGATGGATTTGCCTCCATGACATCAAACTGCTTCTGCAGCTTAAGCGGGTCGATCCATGCGTCATCGCCATCGCAAAGAGCCAGATATTTCCCACTACACGCCTTAGTTGTTTCAATGTAGTTGTACACGCCCTGCGACAAATAAGCATCTCGTCCATCTTCGGACTGCGATCTCAGAATCAAGTTAATGCGGTCTGGGTATTTTTCCGCATACTTGATGCATATTTCACGGGTACCGTCTGTAGATTCATCCTCGCCAACGCATATTTCGTACGGGAAGTTGGTTTCCTGGAAAAGAAGGCTGTCCAGGCACTCGCGAATATACGGTGCATGGTTGTACGTAATCAGGCAGACGCTGACCACAGAGTCATCTTGTCTCACATCAAACTTCATTCTAGGCAACCTTTAAATCCATGAGGCGAAGTTTTCCTCGCCACGTCCAACACCCATTGATTCAGCTTCCCTTTAAAAAATTAACCAACCCAGAAAAGATGCTTTGGGCACCTAAAATGTTGAGCATGTTCGGTGCCAACAAAAAGCGACGGGAATCGTGACACAGTATTCCTAGATATAACAACCAATTTAGACGAACGAACCAACCACAGATGTCACTTAAATTCTCCAAACCGATATGCAGGGAAATAATTCGTATTTTCCTGCCCTTGCAACGGCGCAAGAGCATCATACCGAGCTGAATTCGTAATCCGGCCACAAAAGTAAACAGGATGGGTTTCACTGCTCCATCCTTTCTTATATCGGCTCAAGCCGTCGCTGTTCGCCCCGGACAGCCCTGCCCCGCCACCAAGGTCGAGCTTTCGTGCCGTTCCTGAAAAGTATTTCGCGGCATAATAGTCCATCGCATAGAACGCGCCCACCTTATAGCCCTTGTCGCTGACCGCTCCCAAATGGCAATGAACAACATTGCCTTGCATGTAATACAGCTGCGCGCCAACAATTTCTCCTTGATGGAAGGCCTGATGAACAATGATTTCAGGCATGCGCAGCTGCTGCTCAAACGCTGTTCTCGAAAAAGCCCGAATGCCATGAATGTCGTGGCGCCGGCTCAGGGTTTGGTATAATTCAATCCAGCGGTCAGCAAACCCCGCAGGATCTTTGCACACTTCAACCTGGATCTCCTTCAGTGCCGAGCGGGCTTCCTTGCGGTGGTGGTGGCTTCCAATTTTTCCCCCAAGTTTATCCAAGTCCACGATATAATGCACCTTGTAGGGATTCACAACATCGAAATCCCTTTCCAGCTTTTTCCGTGAATATGCACCAAAGGGGTCTGCTACGATCGATACACTGATAATCTCTTCCGGCAAGGTCGCCAAATCTTCGTTAAGCAAAGACCAATCTTCGCAAAAGAACAGCGGATAGCTTCCCATGGCGTCAAAATCGGAGGTTCCAGGTATGCTTCGTTTGAGTAAATAGCCACCGCACCGGGGAAGGTGGATCAGCTCCCCGAACTGACTCAATGATTCGGCATAGGCGCGGTTCGCATAACCCTTTGATTTTTCATGGCCTGTAGACATCGCGCTCACAACTCCGCCACCGGTTGCGGGACGGTTTCAGGACACAAATCTGGCGGCTGTTTTTTTGAGATGCTCTTCAACATTATTTTCACCTTTTTCGCCAAGTGAAAACCGGCGAGATATCCGTTTTTCCAGCTCATTTTACGAACCACAACATTTTCAGTGCGTTCCAGCCGGCTTGCCCAGGGGTTCACATAGTCGGCAAAACCGGCGAGATAATCACCTTCCACAAAACCCTTCCCATGAAAGTTCTTGATGAACCAGCAAGAGTTCACCATGCCGGGCGACATGTCGGCATAGGCCGGAGAATAGGTTCCGTGGCAAAAATAAACCCGGTCCAGATAGACATATGCGACCTCGATGGACACCACAGTATCCCGGTCATGCATCATCCCGAAATAGAGTTGCCCTTTTCCCATAAGCTTGGGAAGGAGCTCCTGATAGAAGTTCCTGTGCCTGGCCACCATCTCCCCTTCCTTCCAGCTCCGAATTTCGGTTTCGATGTATTGCCCCAGACATTGCTCAAGATCCGCAGGGTCGCTGGTAATCCTGTATGACAAGTTCTCGCCTAAGGCCCGTTCCAAGCGCCGGCACCTTTTTCTCAGCTTGCGGTGCCGGCCCCAGAACTCCTCCCACTCCCCGCCGAGATTGATGATCGGAGAATCCGGTCCGGCCTTCATGCGGTTGAAGTAGCGGGGGAAGGAAAACAGCTTGGATAGGTTATGCGGCAGGTAGGAGCCGGCGATCAGTTCATCAAACTCGATCATATCCCACGAAGTGAATTCAGTTTTGAGATATTCGCAGAAGCGCGTCCAGCATTCGGCCTCGCGGCTGCGGTCGATGATGGGACAAGGCTTGTCTACTTCGGTGGCATTGGGGGTGAGACCATGCGAAACCACCTTCAGGCCGACGTGGTGGATTTTTCTCGACCACACGCTGAGGGGAAACACTGCAAGGAGGGACTGGGTGCCGGCATCCCGAAGCAGCAGAAAAAAAACATCCTCGCTCCCCTTGAAGTGGAGACAGGAGGTGTAGACATAGTCGAAGGTTGAGAAGATGGTTGGCCGGACGCTGTTCTTGTGCAGTTCTTCCCACTCGTCTTCAAGCCCGGCCAGTTCCGGGCCAAAGCCCACTTTTTCAACCTGAATCCTTCCGTTCACGGACTCGTCCCCAGTATCATTTCAAGGTCGATGGTCAGATCCGCGTGCTCCATGACAGACGGCCTGTGGGAAATAAAAATGATCGTCAGGTCGTCCGTCGCCTTCAACCGGTTCAGAATCAGGGTCTCGGTTTTCAGATCGAACGCATCGGTGCTTTCATCCAAAAGCAGCATCCTTGGTTCGCGGTACATGGCCCGTGCAAGCCCCACCTTCAGAACCTGACCGCTGCTGAAGCATAGGCCGTCCTCGCCATAGACCGACTCGTAGCCGTTCGGCAGACCGCACAGCAACTCGTCGAGATCGACCAACCTGCACACGGCATGCACCTTCTCGCGATCGATGTCCTCTGCCTCGATTCCCAACGCAATATTCTCGTAAAGACTGGCCTGGATAATGTTCACGTTGGCCGGCACAAGACCGATCTGCCGCTTCCATGATTTGCTCTCAAAGGCATTGATCGGCTGGCCATCGCACGCAAGAGTGCCCTTGGCTGGGTGGTACAATCCTGCAACCAGATTCATCACGGTCGATTTGCCGCACCCGGTCTTCCCTTTAATGCAGGTGAACCGGTTCACCGGAAAGTCGAGATTCAGCCCATCCAGATGGAACGGCGCATTTTTCGAATAGGCAAATGAAACGCCGCAGAGGGCGATGGTGCCGGCGGGCCATTGCGCCGCATGAGCATCTTCTTCGGATTCATCGATCATCACCAACGATTTGGCGACGTCTTCGAGGATGGCCGTGTCATACCAGATGCTCTTGATCCTGCTAAAAATGCTGGCGACTGTGGGGATCAGGCGATAGGCGGCAACGGCATACATTCCGATAATGGTCACGGGCTGGCCACCTTCTGAAGCGAAAACAGCAAAATAAAGCGCTACGGACAGAATCGCTCCAAATGCAACCACCTCTAGAATTTGCTGGGGAAGCTGACTTACCAATGCGCTTTTTACGCTGACCTTGACCATCTGCCCCGAAGTATCAGAAAAGCGCCGCACAAAATAGGGCGCGATGCTGTTCATTTTAACCTCTTTGTTTAACTTCAAGGCCTCTAGCACATGGCTGTAGAGCGAGGCCTCAAGCTTGGCATACCGCTTGCCAAGGAAGTCGAGCTTACTAGAGGTGATATGATTGATCAGATAATGGATGAAAATCAGCGTCGAGAAAACCGCCAGCGTAACTTTCCAGTCGATCCAGAGCAGCAGGCCGACCACAAAAACCGAACCGATGATGTCTGAAATCAGATCCAGCATGGAAAAGAGCGTCGAAATAACCACCCGCCCTACATCGGACAACACTTCCTTGGCTCGCTCCCCGCTTTTTTTCTTCTCAAACTCCAGCACATCAATGCGAAGATAGTTCCGTAGCAGCCGCGAGGAAAACTCCTGGTTTTTAGTGGCGCCGAACAGCACCCCATACCAGCTTTCAAAGACGGAAATCGTGTTCCCGACAATCAGCATGCCCATCGCAATCAAGCCAAAAGAAACCACCACGCCGGCATAGCTTTCGATTCCCGTCGCCTGCGTGAACATCAGAATGTATTTGTTCGTGTCCAGAATTTCGGGTTCGGATATCAACCCAATGAATGGAAGAATGGAGGCGATGCCTGCGGCATTAATGAGGCCATTGAGTACTGAAATCGCAAAAATAAGCGCAAGCTTTCGCTTATCTACTGCATCCAGCAAATCATAGACTATACGGAATTTTTCAAGAAGATGCATCTACACCCTGTCTATGGCTTTTCCACAACCAAATATCTTTAAAAAGTCGGTGGGAACCTCAGCCCCCGCCATTATTCAGCCGACCTCTCTCAGAGGGTTTGCTGCTACTGATCCGTCCAACCTTGAAGCTCGTAGACAACGGGTGTGACGTTCGTATAATCTTCATGAACCCAATAGTTTTCGCGCTTGACCACGTAACCGCCTGGTTGGATCCATTCGCTATATCTGCGATCTGGATATTCGTACAGCCAAAGCTCGTAATCGCCCACGCTGTCGATCTGGATGCAACCCGTATAGTTGGTGGTACCGATCGAAACAGTTACGTTCGTTGCCACGATTTCCGAATGGATTGTTGTATGGGGAGAGGAAGCAACGAAAGACCACGTTGTTCCAACCGGACCATTTTCCCAGACCAAATCTTCCTGCATTGGGCCACGCGTCAACTCGGAATCAAGAACATATGCGGCATCCTCGTCCACACGCAGGAATACCGCACCTCTGGATTGGGCTCCATCGGGTATCTCATCTGGGGCATTATACCATTCCTCGGTCCAAATCGTGCGGTAATTGTTGGTCTGCAAAGGCATATAGGTATCGCCCATAACCTGAACCTCTTCGATCCACGTTTGATTAGCCTGGTTGGTGATGGAATAGCGGTACGTGCGACCGACCGGGGCGTTGAGGAACAAGCCGTTGGTCCAGCAGGTAAGCCGGAAGGCCATGGGAACCTCGACATCAACGATTCCGTTCGTGCTCAGACTGTCCCGCAAGTGCGACCAGTCCTTTTGCCAGCCCGTAGGGGAAGTGAGGGCACCTGACCACTCTACTGTGTAGACGGAATTCGACGGGACGCTTGCCGTCAATTTTCCGTTTGAATCCAAAGAGTCAATGATGACCTCCTGCGCATAGAGCGACACTGAGCACATCATGAGTATTGCCGTAACGAGAATCGATCCTGTCTTCATTTTGAGGCTCCTTCTTTCCTTGTTTTATATAATCTCAATCATCTACTGTATTAACATGAAAGGTGAACATAAGCACATAAACCCTCCGCTAGGCAATTCATTAAACTCGGCTTGCTCGCCTGAAAAAGTATCCGCCACGCGCCGCAAAAACAAAAGAAACCTATACAAATTCCCGCTGAGCCTTTTCGCTGAACTTATTCATTCTGAAAACCAAATCCCTGCATTGATCGACATCGAGCAAAAGTGCTTTCCTGAACTTATGCAGGATCTGCGCCAGAATTTTGAGGATTTTATTCAGGACGAATATGCCTCCGGGCTGATTCTATACAAGGACGACGTTCCCATCGGCTACATGATGGGCTGGCACATCCACGAAGAAAACTCGGCGCAGGCGCTTAAGACCAACGAGTTCATCAAAGAAAACGAAGACCGCACTTTCTACATCTCAAGCCTTTCCATCATTAAAGAGTACCGCTCCGTCCTAGCTCTGGAGTTTCTCATCCATGAAATGGCCGCCTTGCTGAAAAGCATCGACTATGACTATTTTGTTGCCTTTGTGAGAAAGCGCCACGGCCTGTCGCGCCTTTTGACGCGCCGGTTGGCAGGCGAAATTCTCCACACGGTTGATGACTGGGAAGAGACCGGAGAGGCCTTTGACTATTGCCTAGTGAATCTGGAGAGCATTCCCACCCTGCCCGCCTGGGCCGACCAAATCGTCACATGGTTGCGCCTTATGCGGCGCAAACTAAAACGCATTCGAACCGCTTAGCCGTCCTTCCTCTCCTGACTGCCCGGCTGCGAGGGAATCCAATTGCCTACGTCGAGGGATTCATCGATCTCCCATTTACCGATTCGCGCGGGTTCAGTAATCGTGGTTTTGATTAGCTTAAGGTATTGCTTCCGCGGAATATCCTCATAGCCCAAGCGACGGAAATGTTCCCAGAACCACTGGATATCGTTGAGCACGAACCCCCAATGCTGCAGATGGCAGTTGAGATAGGCAACCGCCACTTTGCTGGCGTTGTTCTCGCGGTGGAAGGCGGACTCGGAAATAAACAACTTTCCCATATCCATGCCAAACAGGCCGCCGACCAACTCGCCCGCCTCGTTCCAAACTTCGATGGAATGGTTCTGCCCCCGCCGATGGAGCTCGAGCGCTACCTCGATGCGCTCGGGAATAATCCAGGTCGCCCCTTCGCGCTCGCTACCTTGGCCGCAGGCGCGGACCACCTCTTCGAAGGCGGTATCGAACGTCACCTTGTATTTTCCGGACTTGATCAACGGGCGCAGCCCCTTCTTGAGCTTCATCTTTTCAAGGAACAGCACCATGCGCGGATCGCACGAACACCATTCGATCGGCGGTTTCTCGTAGAACGGATAGATTCCCTTGGAGTAGGCATAAAGCAACGTCTCAGGCGTCATTTCTCCGCCATAGGCCAGCAGACCGAAGAACGGGGCTTTATAGCCCATCCAAATCGGCGGAAACTGCCCCTTGGGCGGCGGACGGAAAATCTTGCTTTGGTAGAACACCTGGGCTTCGACAACATTTTGAACCGTGTCTACAAACCAAGTTTGCAACCGAGGATGGTTCCCCAAACGCTTTTCGGTGCGTTCGAACCAGTTGGACTCTCTACCCAGCAATGCAATAGCTCCTACTTGCCAATGACATAGTTGCCGATGACCAGCTTATCGAGCCCGGTCGAGAAGAAACAGCGTATCGCGTCCATCGGCGATTCCACAATCGGTTCGCCCATGACGTTGAAGCTCGTATTCAAAACCACCGGCACACCGCTCAGCTTGCCGAATTCAACCATCAGGTCGTGATAGAGCGGATTCATTTCCCGCCGTACGGTCTGCACCCGGGCACTGCCGTCAACGTGGGTGACGGCCGGGATGCAGTCCCGCTTGTCCATCTTTACATCGCATACCTTAAGCATAAAGGGCGCCTCCACCTCCATTTCAAAATAATCCTGCGCAGACTCGGCCGGAACGGACGGCGCAAAGGGACGGTAGGCCTCCCGGTGCTTCACTTCCGCGTTGATCTTGTCCTTCATGCCCGGATGCGTTGGATCGGCCAGAATGCTTCGGTTGCCCAACGCCCGCGGACCGATTTCCATCGCCCCTTGGAACCATCCGATAATGTGGCCCTCGTGCAAAAGGCGCGCCCCCTCGGCGGCAATGTCGTCGTGCCAGACAGCGCTCAACTTGCATTCCTTTATGAGAACATCAATTTGCTCCTTGGAATAGCTTGTGCCGACATACGGGTTGTCGTGCACAAAATCCCGATCATTACCCAAAAGGCCGTTCCAGACATAAAAGGCGGCACCGATCGCGGTGCCGTTGTCGCCCGCCGCCGGCATGACATAAAGATCCTCGAACCCCGATTCGCGGACAATCCGCCCGTTCATAACGCTGTTGAGCGCCACCCCGCCCGCCACAACCAAATGCGTTGCGCCGGTTTTGCTCTTCAGGTTGCGGCAGATTTCAAGCGCAGCTTCTTCCAGTGCGCGTTGGAACGCCGCCGCCACATCAAGATGGTGCTGTTCAAAAGGCTCACCATGCCGGCGCGGCCGCCCGAATATGCGTTGAAACTCCTGGTTGCAGTACGGGCGCCTCCAATACTGGAAATTGAAGCACGATAAATCGATATCGATAGAGCCGTCGCGTCCAACCTTCAGAATCTCCGATGCTCGATCACCAAAAACCGAAGGATCGCCGAGCGATGCAAGCCCCATCGTCTTCCCCTCGTCATAGTTGGGCCTGAACCCGCAAAACTCCGTTGCCGCCTCGTAGAACGAACCGAACGAGTTCGGGAAAAAGCTCTGGTTGTAGCATTCAACCGTCGTGCCTTTGCCGTAGCCCACAAACGAAGTGGCCCACTCGCCGGATCCGTCCAACGAAAGCAAAGCGGCGTCTTCATAGGGCGAAACGTAAAAACTGCCGGCGATGTGCGACATATGGTGCGGCACCCAGTGGACATCCGGCCGCTTCTGCTTGTTCGGCCAATTGCCGAAATACCAGCCCCAGAATTGATCCTGGCGGTAGCGGAAAGTGCCCACCTCATGGCTAAGAAACGGCTTTATTCCTTTGCCGATCCCGAGCGAATACGCCGCCTTCTTTTCCCAATGCAAAGTGGGCTTGATCGATACGGCAACTGCATCAATATCCTCAAAAGTCAATCCACTGATCTCGAGACACCGCCGGATGGCAAGCCCAGGAAATTCATCCGTATGCTTTTCCCGCGACAGCCGTTCCTCCTCAATCGCAACAACCAGCTTACCGTCAACAACAATGCAAGCCGTGGAATCGTGGTAGAAATAATTAATGCCTAGAATATTCATTTGTCCAATATATGGATGCCAGACGCCCGAGTCTACCCCGAAAGCGCCCATGCATCCATCGATCTCCCTGCTCCGCAATTAAGTTGCAATTCATTTATGAATAGCATCAAGTCAACATATGAAGCATTTGGAATGCCAGATTCTCCCTAGCAAAGAAATCAAAACGCCCGCGAACCGAATCGTCGGAATCGATTTGGCGCGGGCGGTGGCCATCATTGGAATGATGATTATCCACTTTAATGAAAACACGGGAACAATCCCCTACTCCGGACCGGATTGGCTGGTCTGGATGGCCTATCAAATGGAAGGGCGCGCGGCTGTTATTTTTGTTATTCTTGCCGGCATAGGCATGTCGCTCATGGCGGCGCGCACACGAATATCCAACGACCCTGCCGAACGGCAGAAAGTCCAAAACACCCTTTTTAAACGCTCAATGATCCTATTCGTTTTCGGACTGCTTTTCCACGTGATCTGGAATGGTGACATTCTGCACGTTTATGGAGTTTTCATCGCCATCGGAGCCATGCTTCTTTTTGCCCCGGCAACCTGGCTTTTGATCGGAACGGCCCTGCTGAACGTCGGGTTTTTCGTCATGTTGCTCGCCCTTAATGGCCGTGGTGGTTGGAGCTACGATTCCGGATGGAACTGGGACGCACTGTTCTATACTGACTTCTACACCCTGAAGGGATTTGTGCGGGGCATCGTGTTCAACGGGTGGTTTCCCATCTTCCCCTGGCTGGGGTTCTTGTTGGCCGGGATTTGCCTGGGACGCATGGACCTTCGCAGTCGCTCCCTGCGCCTGCGCTGCATGTTTTGGGGAGGCGTCGCCGCCTTGGCCGCCTATCCTGCATCATGGCTGCTGGTGCACCATATCGGCCCTAAATGGATGCACTTGCCCTTTGAGTTTTCCTATGCGCTGTTCGGGCTCGAATGCCTGCCTCCGAATCCCTTATTCGCATTACAAGCGGGCGGTGCATCAATCTTCATGATTGCGCTTTGCCTTGAAACCGCTGAATGCTTCCGCAACGCACGCTGGCTGCAACACTGGGCCCTATTCGGGCAGTTCGCCCTCAGCATCTACATCGGCCATGTTATCTTCGGCATCGCCCCGCTCGAGTATCTGGGATGGACACATAAAACCCTGCTGATTTCGGTTCCAACGGGCTTGGTTTGCATATGCATTACACTGGCGCTGTGTCTATTGTGGCGACGCCGATTCCCGCGCGGCCCGCTTGAAATGGTGGTTCACCGCCTTATTAAAACAAATCCGCAAGCCAAGGCGCTTGCCGAATCCGCACCTTAAAACCGACAACGCCTATCCTTGAAAGACTGGTGCTTTCTGGCACGATGGCGTCAACAAATGGATTCAGGGAAACATCGAGATATGGCGAAATACACGCAACGGGGCTCAACCGCGCTTGACCAATGCATCGACGGACATCTTCGGCGGATCGCCGAAGTCGCGCAACCGCATGCCCTGGCCGGAATTCTCCTCGGAGGATACGGACGCGGCGAAGGCTCGCCGTTCATCAACCCCGATGGAACCCAGTCTCCGTTCAATGACTATGATCTGATCGTGGTGGTAGACAAAAAAAGCAAAGAGCTCCGCCGGAAACTCAACGCACAGGAAACACAGCTAACCGAAGAACTCGGCCTGCCAGTCGATCTCTGCCCCTACATAAGTTCACACCTGCGCAGGTGTGAATTTTCGTTGCTCAACTATGAAATGAAATATGGGCACAAGGTCGTCTGGGGCGATGAAAACATTCTATCCGCCATGCCGGACTATCCGCACAGCGCCATCCCTTTCTCCGAAGGAAGTCGCCTCCTGCTCAACCGCGGCAAACTGCTGCTCGACATCCAGCAGAGGCTCGCCGAAGCGACGCCCCTCACCGAAGAAGAGCGCATCCGTTTCATCAAATTCATCCATAAAGCCCTGCTCGCACTCGGCGACTGCGCTCTGCTCTCCAGCAGTCAATACGACATTTCCTATCATGTAAAAAAAGAGCGTATTCAACACATCGGCAACTGCCCTGCCCGCACCTCCGTGATCAACGGCTTCTTGAACGCCGTCGAGCTCAAGGAATGGGGCGATTTCCAAGCATTGGAAAACTACGATATCGCAAGGGAGTTCAATCGGGTGCGGGAAATATTCCTGCGTTTCATGTCATGGTACCGGGCGCAGCATGCCCAACGCGAATGCTCCATCCCGAAAGCCATTGCCCTAAACCTGAAATGGAACCGCACCCTCGATACGAACCATCCCCGCGAACGGCTTTACGACGCCATCCTTGGATTGCTGGGCAACAACCCCATCTGTTCCGCCGAAAAGTTCTACCAACTCCAGCGGCGGTTTTCCTGATGAAGACCAAAAAGAAAAAGCTGAGCCTGTTCCTGTTCATCGACGCCTTTGGCTGGGAGATGAAGCAGCGCCATCCCGCATTTTTGAAGGATCTGATCGAAGACAGCAAGTCGCTCGAAACCATTCTTGGCTACTCCTCCGCCTGCGACCCTTCCATCATTTCCGGGTTGACGCCAAGCGAACATAAGCTGTGGTCGTCATACTACTACGACCCCGCCGGCTCCCCCTTTAAGTGGACGAAGCCGTTGCAAATCCTCCCCGACTTCATTTTCCGTCGAGGCCGCGTTAGGCACCACCTCAGCAAATGGATTAAGAAACGTTGCGGCTTCACCGGCTATTTCCAGCTCTACGCTATTCCATTCAAGCATCTGCCACTGTTCAACTATGCCGAACAAAAGCGCATATGGGAACCGGGAGGCCTCCCTTGCGGCGAATCCATTTTTGACCGCATGGCCAAGGAAGGCACTCCCTACTACGTCCACGACAGCGGCGTGGGCGACGAGGTTCGCCTCGAACGGCTTCAATCGCATGTCCAGCAGCAGAGCATCGACTTCGCCTACTGCTCCCTTGGGCGCCTCGACGGCCTGATGCACGCCGTCGGCAACGACCACCCCGACATCGGCAAACTCATGCTGTGGTACGACGACAAGATCCGTGCGCTGCTCGACGCCGCCGAAGAAAACTACGAAGAGGTTTCCTGGCATCTCTTTACCGACCACGGCATGCACAACGTTAACGAATCCTACAACCTCATCGCCGACGTCGAAGCACTCGGCCTTCAATGGAACATAGACTACGCTGCCTTCTACGACTCCACCATGGCGCGCTTCTGGATCTTGGACGAGAACGCGCGCGGCCCCATTATCCAATGCTTGGCAAACCACGCGAAGGGCCGGCTCTGTTCGGATGAAGAGCTAAAGGAATTCGGGGTCTGGTTCGACGACGGCCAATACGGCGATCTCGTCTTTCTGATGAACTCCGGCATTCAGATCGTACCGAGCTTCATGGGAGCCAAGCCCTGCAAGGGCATGCACGGCTACCACCCCTCGGATCCGGATTCATTCGCCTCGCTCTCCTCCAACCGCCCCATCCCTGAATCCATCACCAAAATACAGCACATCCACCAGCTCATGCTCTCAGAGTTGGGCCTCGAATAATTACGCATTACCAATTACGGATTACGCCCCATGGAAGAACTGACCCCCGATCCCAAATTACTGCTCGAACTCGCTGAAACAAAAATGCCCTTCGGTAAATATGCCGGACGGCTGCTCATCGACCTGCCCGAGCCCTACGTCGTTTGGTTCAAACAAAAGGGTTTCCCCTCCGGCAAACTCGGCAAGCAGCTCGAAACCGTCTACGTCATCAAAGCCAACGGACTCGAGCACCTGTTCGATCCCTTGAGGTAACATCTAGCTGCCACGATCGTGGGTCTTAGATGTTACCCTAAAATCCACACTTGGGATTTCCATTGAATGGTAGTTACCCCTATGCTGTCGCCAATATTACATCAGAAAGGAACTATTATGGACTCACTCGAAGGGAAGAAGGCTCCGGCGTTTACGCTAGAAGGGAGCGACGGCAAGAAACATTCGATCAAGGATTATGCAGGAAAGAAGGTCGTGATTTATTTCTACCCGCGCGACAACACACCGGGCTGCACCAAGGAATCGTGCGGCTTCCGCGACCTGAATAAGGAGATCGGCGATTTGAATGCCGTGGTGCTCGGCGTCAGCAAGGACAGCTTGGCTTCCCACGAAAAGTTTATCGGATTGTTCGACCTGCCGTTCGTACTGCTCTCCGACCCAGAAACCAAGATGATGGCCAAATACCATGCGTGGGGTGAAAAAGTGCTCTACGGCAAAACCAGCATTGGCTGCATCCG
Organism: Pontiella sulfatireligans; assembly: GCF_900890705.1. Taxonomy (GTDB): domain Bacteria; phylum Verrucomicrobiota; class Kiritimatiellia; order Kiritimatiellales; family Pontiellaceae; genus Pontiella; species Pontiella sulfatireligans. Next base: position 852,695 of record NZ_CAAHFH010000002.1, read on the forward strand.
CTCAACCGTCATCATCGACGAAAAGGGCAAGATCATCAAACACTGGCGCAAGGTGCCCAAAGCCGAGGCCCACCCGGCCAAAGTTCTGGAAGTGCTCCAAGGCCTGTAGACCTCCAAACCTTGAAAAACAAAAACGCCACCGGCTCACCGGTGGCGTTTTCTGTAGACGAGTTCCATGAACTCGTTCCGCGATCACGGATCGCGGCCACACAACTTACAGCGCTTTCATTCCGTTCATGGCGGCGCGGAGGAATTCACCGACTTCCTCTACGAGGTGGTTGCGGATCTGGGAGTTGACTTCGACCAGCGTCTTGTTGTCGACGTGGTTGTCCTTAAGCTCCAGCCCTTTTCCGATGACGTCGGTGTCGATCAGCGCCATGAAGTCCTTGAGCAGCGGCTCGCAGGCATGGGCGAAAAGGTAGCATCCGTATTCGGCCGTGTCGGAAATGACAGCGTTCATTTCGTAGAGCTTCTTGCGCGCAATCGTGTTGGCGATCAGCGGCGTTTCGTGAAGCGACTCGTAGTAGGCCGATTCCGGCTCGATGCCGGCGTCAACCATCGCTTCAAATGCCAGCTCAACACCGGCCTTGACCATGGCGACCATCAGGATGCCCTTGTCGAAATATTCCTGCTCGGTGATCTCGGCGTCGGAGGCCGGGGTCTTCTCGAAAACGGTGTTGCCGGTTTCTTCACGCCAGCCCAGCAACTTCACATCGTTGTTGGCCCAATCTTCCATCATGGTGCGGGAGAACTCGCCGGAGAAAATATCGTCCATGTGCTTTTCGAAGAGCGGACGCATGATTTCCTTGAGGTCTTCGGCAATGTCGAACGCCTTGATCTTCGCCGGATTGGACAGGCGATCCATCATGTTGGTAATGCCGCCCTGCTTGAGTGCTTCGGTGATGGTTTCCCAGCCGTACTGGATGAACTTGACCGCCCAGTTGGCATCGATGCCTTCGGAGGTCATCTTGTCGAAGCAAAGCAGTGCGCCCGCCTGCAACATGCCGCAAAGGATGGTCTGCTCGCCCATGAGGTCGGATTTTACTTCCGCAACGAAGGAGGACTCGAGTACGCCGGCGCGGGCGCCGCCCTGTGCGAAGCAAAGGGCTTTGGCAATATCGAGGCCGTCGCTGTTCGGATCGTTTTCACCATGGACAGCAATGAGGGTCGGAACGCCGAAGCCGCGCTTGTATTCCTCACGCACTTCGGAACCAGGGGATTTCGGAGCAACCATGATTACGGTGAGGTCTTTGCGGATTTGGGTGCCTTCTTCAACAATGTTGAAGCCGTGGGCATAGCAGAAGGACGCGCCTTCCTTCATCAGCGGAACAACGTCGTGAACAACGGCGGTGTGCTGCTTGTCCGGCGTGAGGTTCATCACGATGTCGGCAGTCGGAAGCATTTCCTGGTAGGTGCCAACGGCGAAGCCGTTTTCTGAAGCATTGAGGAACGACTGGCGCTTCTCGGAAATGGCGCCCTCGCGCAGCGTGTAGGACACGTCGAGGCCACTGTCGCGCATGTTCAGGCCCTGATTGAGTCCCTGTGCACCGCAACCGATGATAACAATCTTTTTGCCTGCGGCATATTCACAGCCGTTGGCGAATTCTTCGGCATCCATGAAACGGCAGGTGCCGGCTTCCTGCAACTGACGGCGCAACGGCAGCGTATTGAAATAGTTCTTAGACATAGTTCACTCCTTGGTTGATTTGAATGGGCGGAACCTACTGGAACCCGATCGTTGCGTAAATTGAATTATTCGACACACAGCGTTGCTGATTATGAAACAACAAAAGCGTGAGCCTTGACGATTGAGGAGCCCCCGCTCGAGTCGGGTTTCGCGAGCCAACCATCACGCGCACAACTCGACTTCCGCGTAAGCTTTTGATCTAATGTTACACATATGGGCAAACCCAAAAAACATTACAAAAAAAACCGGGGCGGAGCTGGGCAAAACCGCGCCGAGACGGAAGCGTTTCTGAAAAAGAACCGCACCAAGCCGGACGTCATCGAAACGTCCAGTGGCCTGCAATACACGATCAAAGATCCAGGTACTGGAAAAAGCCCCGACGAGTGGAGCACAGTGGAAGTCAACCAACGCATCCTGCTCGTGAACGGCACCGTGATCAAGAATACCTACCACGGCACCGAAACCGATGTCTTCACGATGGCCGAGGCCATTGACGGTCTGAAGGAAGGATTGGCGCTGATGAAGGAAGGCGGCAAATTCCTCTTCGTCGTTCCGCCGGATCTTGCATGGGGAAAACGCGGCGCCGGCAGCAAGATTGGCCCCTACACCGCTCTCATCTTCGACATCCGCCTTGAAAAGGTGCTTTGAGACAGGACACTGGTTAATCAATCCACTCCTAAGCGGTAGAACATGTTCGTCGCCGAAAACACCTTGGAAGTCTCACTATTGAATACCGCCCCAGGTATCCCATACTGGAGAATGCTCCACGAGTCCGATGCGAGATCCATATTTGTAAGAATATAATACTCTGCACCTTTTACACCGTCCCACTCGATGACCGCCTCTTTCGGCGAAAGAATCTTGAAGTTTTTGATATGTGGGCGAGGCGCACCGCTCCGTCCCGTCACCTGACAGGCCGTTCCATAAGCCCCGGAAAAAACGAGATCGTTCGTAAACACGCCTATGGATCCCGCGGAAAAACGAACAAGAAAATCCTGCGTTTGGCTATGGACCAGGCTAAACGCAGTACTCGAAAGAATGCTGAGAGGCGACGAAACGGATGCGTTACCCGTGAGCGTACCGCCGCCATCGTTCCTTATGGTGAAAACCGTATTCGAACTTTGCCCAGCCTCCAGCCTTCCAAAATCGAAGCTACCGGGAGAAACATCAATGACGGGCTTTGAGTCAACCCAGACATTGTTCCAGATGAGATTGTAGCTGTTGCCGGCATGCTCGCCCCAGACCTTTAGGAAATAATTGCCTGGCGCGGGACAGACGACATCGATGAACTCCATATCGTGAGCCCCGACCGATGTCGCAACTAGATTCGTTTGGTCGTCGTACAGGTCGAGCATAATATCGCCTTCCACCCGGACGAAGGCCGCCGTGACAGTCAAGTGCTCGTAGCCGACCGGTTGGAGAACAAGGCGGTACCAGTCATCGTCGGCTTGGATTCCCGCTCCGGAAAAATCGGACAAGGGGATTCCCGGCCAGGGCGATCCTGGATACCAAGCTGTATCCAGCGAGTTGTTCTTTTCGTAGGCATCATCTTTGGCAATGGCGGCCCCGGCACGGGCGCTCACCATCGCCGAAAATTCACTCTCGCCATTTGCGTTATATGCCTTGACGGCAAGGTGGTAGAACTGCTCGGGAGAGAGGTGCGTAATGACCCCGTTTGTGACACCCCCGACGTCCGACCCGGACGCTGGCGTTCCGTCGTCGGCCGGATCAAACGGAGGATAGATATAGCCATCATCGTAATGGATCGTGTAGCCCGTCGCACCGGCACAGGAGTCCCAGCTCAGATCAATCGTGCCCGAGGCGCTGCCCGTTTGCGCAACGACATTGATCGGGGCGAAGGGAAGCGGCGGACGATTCGTGTAGGACAGGTCGTATTCAATCCCCATGTTCGAACCGGACACCTTCAAGAAATACCATCCGTTTGACGGAACGTTCAGCACCACAGATTCCGTAGATGCGCCAACAACATATCCTGTTTGCCCTGCCTCGGAATATTCATAGACCGACAAATCCAACACCCCTTCTGCCTGCTCGTAGGAGCAGGTAACGACCAATTGCCCACCTAGAGCCGTATCGACATAGCACCCATACCAGTCGTCGTCATACTGAAGTCCCGGCCCATCGATATTCGACAACGCCCCTCCAAGACTATTGGATGGCCACAGGTAGCTATACTGTATGATATCGTTCTGTATGCTATCGCCTTCGTAGACATCATCAGCAAAAAACCGGACCGGAAAGATCGTTATGGAGTCCGACCCATCGCCCCCGGTACGGTCATATTCAATCGCTACCTTAACTACGTAATCCGCATAGGTAACCCACCCAGGAACAGGCACAGACAGCGAAACGGCATCTACCTGTCCGGAGGAAACAGGGCCCCTTATACATGAGTATGCCAAAGTATAATCAAGCCATAGACTCCACTCCGCTAAAGACACCGCCACCGTATATTCGGGAATAGCGCCGCCGGCCACATGCACAACCTCGCAATCCAATTCCAGATTTGCGCCAACGGCGGCAGGCACATCCGTGGTCGTTGCAGCGGCCAGTTCCAGTTCCGGAGCCGCTAAAACGGAAATGCGTGGACTCGCGTCATAGGCCGCATTGTCGGCAGGGGTTTGCTCCTCATGACTTAAGTCAACGATGCCTCCCAGATAATACTCTCCTGGCGGCGTGTCTACAGGCACTGTGACAATGCACACATCCGAGGTGGTTGCCCCGGCAGGCAAATCGTGCCATGTTGAGTATCCACCTAGATCGATATCATCATCCGTGATCAGGGTATCGGAAGATAAATACAGAGAAAGGCGGTGTTGAAGGGCATCCAACGAACCTTGGTTGCGTATCCGGAATCCAGCCAACAAGTCATGGCCCGCAACCACGTCCACATCTGGTGCCATGATTTCTTCGAGAACCAAATCGGTCGGATAGGAAAAGCTAACCGGAACCAGATCGGCAACCTCTTCAGAAGCACCAACGTCTGCTCCAATAAAGTAATCGCCAGACAACCTCATCCATGGAAGACAAGCGGTGCCAACGAATTCATATTCTTCCCCCGGCGGAATCGCAGGGCAATTGGCCTCGCCGATCAGGATGTCGTTGTAGATATCAATGTCTGGATCATGCGACGCATAGAATTTTATGGTTTCGAGCTCCACATCGCCCGGCCCATTATTTTTAAGCTGAATCGTCACTTGAAACGGATGGTTCTTGTATAACGGCCCATCCTCCGCATCCACCGCCAGCAATTCCAGATCCCATCTGTCGCAAAACCGCACCGTTATCGGATCAAAACCCGTATTGTTCAACGCCACAGGATCATCTGCGTATTCCGACCGGACACCAACATAGTAATTTCCTTCCGCAATAATCGCCGGAGTAAAGGATCCCGGAGAAATCGTGTCCATAGTGAAAGGTTGGATCCAGTTTAATTCAATGGAACCCAGCAGCGGATCGGCGGCGGTAATAATTGGATCGGCAGAAGCATGGACATGGAGCGTCCAATCTATGCACCAATCCGGCCCATTGTTGGAAACCGCCACTTCGAAAGCAAGCTTGCTGCCATTGAGGTGCCTTTGCGCCTCACAGGCCACACTGACGATTTCGAGATCCGCTTCCGCCCCCCGACCAGTGGAAACCAGCATTCCCGACACTAAACCGACAAAACAGAAAATCCGGACAACCGCATGAGAAGCGATGTAGATGTATGATTTTGCATTCATGACACCTCCTATTTATCAACCTGATCCCGGGTTTTCCTTACACCCGGACCAATGAGCCGTCAACCCAGATATTAGCTTTAATTACGCAGAAAAATATGACTGTTCTGGTAAGGAATCCCTGTTTCTCCCATAGCCAAAGAATCAATGTGGAACACACAAAAGAACAACGCCGACAAGATTACCCGGTGCAAGGAATAAGCCCCGACGAGTGGAGCACAGTGGAAGTCAACCAACACATCCTGCTCGTGAACGGCACCATTATCAAAAACACCTACGATGGCACCGAAACCGATATCTTTACGATGGCCGAGGCCATCGACGGATTGAAGGAAGGCGGCAAATTCCTCTTCGTCGTTCCGCCCGACCTCGCCTGGGGCAAGCGCGACGACGGCAACAAAATCGGCCCCCACGCCGCGCTGATCTTCGATATCCGCCTAGAGAAGGTTACGTGAGACGTGAGCGCGTGAGCGCGTGAGAATCGTTTCCCAATGGCAGGAATCCCACAAGAATAATCACGGCTCAATCGTCACTCTTTACAATCGGCACGGTTCATCGTCACTTTTCACTTAATAGTCTTCCCGCGGACGCCGCTTTTCGGTATACAGATTGGCTTTTTGCACGACTCAGAATTTGTATGCCCCTAACTGTAAACCACAACGCCAAAATTGATATGCAGAACCCGTTGGAAGCCAACGGGGCAGACCCGTTTTCTGCTCGGGCGGTGCGCTCGTTCATGTCAAGAATCGGCAGCAGTCTGCTCTCCGCAACCGGCTTTGAGCCGGCCGAGGCGGACGAAGAGATCGAGGATTATGTGGACCCCGCGGAAGAAGCCGCCGAGGAGCAGCGCCTGCAACGCGAGCAACAGCTGGCCGACTGGCGGACCGAATTTCGATCCGCCCTCCACCAACGCCAAGTCCGCCAGGAAGCCTTCGCTAAAGCCAGAGCAGCCGCCAAGGAACGCGTACTAGCCGAAGCCCACACCATTCGCCAGAAACTGCATGCATCGGACAACGAACCCGCCCCCGCCACACGGGTCGTCGAGCCGGAACCGATCCAACTGGCCGAGCCCGAACCGGTAGAGCACGAGACGTTTCAGCCGGAGCCGGCTTCCTCTGAAGCCTATGCATTGCCCGGCACCGAGCTATTCGAAAAACCGGAAACCAACGAAATCATCTTTATCAACGCTGAAGAGCTCGAACAGCAAAAGCGCGCCGTTCAGGACACGCTCGACAACTTTGCGGTCGACGCCACGGTCTGGGACGCCATCGTTGGCCCGCGCGTAACGCAGCTACGGCTCAAGCCCGGCCTCGGCGTACGCGTAGAGTCCATCAGCTCGCTGAGCAACAACCTTGCGCTGGCGCTGGCGGCTGAAAGCCTTCGCATCCAGGCACCGATTCCCGGCATGCCCTACGTCGGCATCGAAATCCCCAACGGCAACACCGCCCCGCTCAACCTCGGACTGATGATGCGCTCCGAAGCGTGGCAAAAAACCAAGGCAGCCATTCCGCTCATGCTGGGCATGGAGCTCGGTGGCGGCCTGTGCATCACCGACCTCTCCGCCGCCCCGCACATACTCATTGCCGGCGCAACGGGCAGCGGCAAATCCGTCTGCATGAACACCATTCTGATGTGCTTGGCCAACCGCTTTACGCCCGACGAGCTGGAGCTGATCCTGATTGACCCAAAGCGCGTTGAATTCGGCGCCTACGAAAAACTTCCCCACCTCGTCCGGCCAGTGATCACCGAGCCCAAGCTGGTGGTGCCCGCCCTGCAGTGGGCCGTACGCGAAATGGAAGAACGCTACAAAACCATGGCCTCTGTCAGCGCGCGCAACATTGCCGGCTACAACGAAAAAATGGACGAGTTCGGCCTCAAGCGCATGCCCTTCCTCGTCATCATTATCGACGAGCTGGCGGACATCATGCTGACCACCGGCGCCGAAGTGGAAACCTCGCTCGCGCGCATTGCCCAGCTTTCCCGCGCCGTCGGCATTCATACGATCATTGCCACCCAGCGCCCGAGCGTGAACGTCATCACCGGCATGATTAAGGCCAACTTCCCAACGCGCATCGCCTTCAAGGTTTCGTCGCAGATCGACTCGCGCACCATCCTCGACGGGCGCGGCGCGGAAACGCTGCGCGGCAAAGGCGACATGCTCTTCAGCCCGCCCGGCATCGGCGTGCTGCAACGCGTTCAAGGCCCGTGGGTCACCGATGCAGAAATCGCGCGCATCGCGGGGCATTGCGCCGAACAGCGCGAGCAGCGGTTCAAGACTTCCATCACCGACCTCTCCCCCTGCGAGGGCGACGACAGCCACGCGCTGCGCGAAGCCGAAGAGGCCGATCCGCTGCTCGATCAAGCAATTGAAATTATTTTGCGCGACCAACGCGCTTCAACCTCCTATATTCAGCGCTGTCTTCGCGTTGGCTACAATCGCGCGGCCAACCTGATTGAAGAGCTGGAAGCAAAAGGCATCCTCGGCCCGCAAATCGGCAACACCCCGAGAGAGATATTGATTGAACGCTGAAACCTGAAACTTGAAACCTGAATTTTTGAATACGTAATACGCAGTACGAAATACGCCCTATGCCCGCACAGATTGAAAAAGACGAATTGCTCAAAGCCCTCCGCAAGGACGGGCCGCGCAAGGTTGTGCAGCAATACCGCCACAACCTGCTGCCGAGCCGCGTGCTGATCGATCTCTACAGCGAACACCCTGAACGCGACGTGCTGCTCTTTTTGGCGCTCTACCCCACCGTGCCGAGCCAGGTGCTCGAAGATTTGGGCGATGCCTGCCCCGACCCAGAAATCCAGGCCGCCGTGGCAACCAATCCGCGTTGCACTCACTTGTTGCTCGTGCGGATGGCCCGCGATGGCGGCGCACCGGTTCGCGCCGCGCTGGCCGCCAACAAACTGCAGAACACCAAGATTACCGCCAAGCTGCTAAACGATCCCGATCTATTTGTCCGCGCATCACTGGCGGGAAACGGCTCCATCACGGCGACCTACCGCACCGCCCTCGCGCTCGACCCCGAACCGGCCGTGCGCACGGCTCTCGCCGGAACGGCCAAGCTGCCGCCGGAACTGGTTCACACGCTTTCCTCGGACGAGAGCGCCGTGGTGCGCGCTAATTTATATGCCTACGGCAAAGTCGATGCGGATACCCTCTTGGGCTGGGCGCAGTCGGACGACCCCGAAGCCCAGCGCATGATGCTCAACCGGAACAAGCTCAGCCCAGAGATTGTAAAGGCGCTGAGCCTCAGTCCAGACCCTGTCGTGCAGAAAACCATCCTGCCGCTGTACGAACCCACCCCGCAGGAGCTGCTGGCCAAAGCCGAGTCGGAAAACGAAGCGTTGCGCTCCGAAGCCGCACGGCACGAAAAGCTACCAGCAGAAATCCAGCATCTTTTAGCCACCGACCCACTGGCGGAAGTCCGCGCCGCCTTGGCGGGCAATCCGGCCATCGAAGAAGAAGTGGCACTCTGCATTGCTGCTTCAAACGATCCCATCGCCTGCAAAGCGCTGGCCGGAAATCCGCAACTTCCAGAATCGGCAAAAACCGAACTCTGCCACCACGAGGCAGATGAGGTGCGCCTGCAAATGGCCTACCGCGATGATCTGGCCGGCGAGCAGCTCGACATTCTGGCGAATCAGCACAACGACCTTAACCTGATCGGCCATCTGGCCATGCGCGGCGTGGTCTTTGCCGGCACCAGTCCCGAGCGCCTCGAAGCGCTGCTGGTGCACAAGCGCCCGGCGTTGCGCATCTTTGCCGCCACGGCGCAACGGCTGACCCACGCACAGGTTCGCAAGCTTATGCGCGACGACTCGGCCAAGGTACGGCTGGCCCTGTGCACCAACCCCATTCTAACGCGCATGGCGCTGGAAGAACTTTCCAAGGATTGGAACAAAACGGTGGTTGCGGCCGCCCAGAAGCATCTCGAACAACTCCCGCCCGAAGGCGAAGAGGAAAACGATTTTGACGACGAGCAGGACGAACCCAGCCTCGTTTCCCGCATTGTACGTTTCTTTACTGATTAAACGGAGGAATCCAACATGGCAAAAAAACTAGTTAAACTAACCTTTCAGGACATTGTGCTGTCGGCCGATGCGGAGACGATCCGCGAAGCCTACGAAGCGCGCCTGAAGATCGACGAACTGCTGGTGAAGCGCGAAGAGGCCTACCGCCAAATCGAGGCCATCGAGCTGCAGGTTGAAGAGCTGGTCGGCGAAGAAGGACTCTTTGTCTATCCCGAGCCGCCTGTGCCCGTTGCCGGCTTCAGCAAACCCGCACCCGCCGCGCGCCCCGCGCCGCCCAAGCCGAAGCCCGAGCCGGAAGTGCCAGAGGAAGAAGAGGCCGAGACTGAAATCGCGGAAGAAGAAACCACCGACGAAAAATCCAAATAAACACAAAGGCACTAAGCGCACAAAGGACAGCCCCATTTTTTTGTGCCACTTGGAGACCTTGGTGCCTTCGTGTTTGAAATTCCCTATTGATGAACAACATCATCCAGATTAATCAGCTTCTGATGGAGCGCGAAGACCGCTTGGTCGAGGTATTCGACCTTGAGCGGCAGATCAACGCCGTCCTGGGCCAGCCCTTTCCGCTGACTCCGCCGGATGGCCTGCCGTCGCGCCAGAAGCGGAAGAAACCCAAGCGCAAGGCCGCGTCGCAAAAAGCGGCGACGGTGCGCCTGCGCAAGCTGGATGAAGATACCGAAGACGCCTACCGGATCATCTATCTGGACGGCGAAACGGAAAAGACGGAAATCCACACCGATCCGAAACCGCTGGCCACATTGGCCAACACAGCGCTTCCAAACATCACCGTTCAGCGCATCGAGACCGTAAAGGCCTCTCCGCCCGGGGAATGGGACTCGGTTGAAATACTGCATGCCCCCTAACGCAATGAAGGGACGACCCAAGAGTCGTCCCTTCACATATCTTAAGCGTTAGACACTCTATAGATTCCGGACATCCAGATGGGCGTCCAAGCGATCGCGCGCAACGTTCAGGGTTCGAACAAAGTCGTTTAAATAGAGCTCATTCTTGCCGCGCTTCCTCAGCGGAATAATCACCGGTTTCGGCGAACCGGTCAGCTTGCCCGGCAGCACGGAACAGATATCCGACTTCACCATAACCCCTATGAATTCGCCACGCTCCGTCAGCAAATAATCACCGGTCTTCGGCTTTTTCCCCTTTTGCGCCCTGACATTCAGATAGTCGCGCCCGAGCACCGGACTGATATCAACCTGTCCATATTCCTCTTCGTCGTCCGGACTGAACAGCAGCGCGGTTTGCAGGCGCTGCTCCTTCAAGCCCTGCATCGTAACCGGCACGAGAGCACCCGTTGCTTCTCCGACCGAGTGAACCAGGCAAACCTGTGGCTCAGCCGCCGGCACAATGACCGCATTCAGCGTTCCCGGCTTGGCCTCTCCAACCATCGGAGAAAGTACGCCTTTCACATCCGTGATGCTTTCCGAAAGCCCGCCGAAGAATGAGCGCTTCAATCCCAGCTCTTTAAATTCCGCCGGAACGAGCAGAAACTGATCGAGCTTCACCAACGGCATGACCAGCTCCTTGCTCGTTCGGAACGATTGGCCGTTGGCCGAGTTATACTCCGTATAGCTGATCTGCACCCGACGAAGCGCTTCTTCGCGCTGCACCCAGACCGACTTGGATTCTTCCTCGACGGCAGCCCGTTTCTCTTCTTGAAACTGTGCAATCTTTTCAGCATCGCCCTTTTTGCGTTCCTGCAGCGTCGCCATTGTTTCGCGCGTCTGAACCAGCTGTTCGGCCACCTGTTCGGTCTTGACCACCATTCGCTCTCGCTCTGCCATCGCCACTTGCGCCGTCGCCCGCGCCGAGGCCGCATCCGTGCGAGCCTCCGACAGTTCGGCCTCTTGGCCAGACAGCGTTACACTCAGAGCTTCAGCCCGTTCCTCAGCCAGCAACTGTGCCGCGCGAATCGCCATCATCTCCTGCTGCAGCGCCAAAACCTCGGAATCCTTGTCGCCCGCACTGCGTTCAGCTTCCTGTGCCAACAACTCAGCCTCCAAGGCCTTGTCTTCTGCGAGCTCCAGCCGGGCCAGAGCCGCATCGGTACGCGCTTTCGCTTCCAGCTCGCGCAGCGCCAACTCATGCGCACGAGCCTTTGCTTCGGCCTCCCGCAGTTCAAGCTCGCGCGTCCGCTCTTTCGCCAGCGCCGCCTGTTCGTTGACCAGCTCCGCTTCGCGCTTTGCCAGCGTGGCATCTGCACGCGCCCGTTCAGCCGCCAGCTCCATTGCGCGCAGCTTTTCAAGAACCTCGTCGGATTCCTCGCTTTCGCGTCCGGCCTTGGCTTCTGCAAGCGCCGCCTGATCCAGCGCCTTCTGCGCAATCGCGGAAGCCTCCTTCAGCTGAGTCTCCAGCCGAGAAATTTCATCCCGGAAGGACGCTTCGTTCCGCAGCCCTTCCTCTACCATCCGCGATATGCCGGATGTCGGCACGGGAATATTCGCTATGGTCCCGCCTCCCGCACGCTGCCGGGCCGTCAGGGCTAAAACCGACAGCACCATGACGTCAAGCATCACTATTAAAATTGATCGCCGCATAGCCCGCTCCCTATTCCGCCAAAGCCGGGCTCGTCAACAATTCCTGCTTAAACGGCGTGTTGTAACCGAGCCGCAGGATAACGGAAACAATAATCCCCATCGCCGTCGATGCATACGCAAACATTAACCCCGCATCCGGGAAGAAGGTAATCACGATAAAGCTTCCAACCGAACCGAGCAGTCCGAAATAGAGCGGCAAATCAAAATAGATGTCGATGGCTTCGAGCAGCTCCAGCTTCTTCGCGGCCCCGAAGTCTGACTTTTTCAATATTTTCATTTTCGCCAGCGCGGCAATCCATGCAAATATTTGAAGCATGGCCGAAACCAGCACCATCACCCAGGCCATCCGCTTCCCAACCTCCTGCGCAACCTCCTGCGCCTGCGCCACCATCTCCGGACTAATTGCCCCGATGCCTTCGGACGTCGGAACCTCACTCGGCTTTAATAGAAAAGAAATACCAATCGCCAGTGCGCCCGTTAGAGCCAAAACGCCTAGAAAAATAAAAAAACCTCGTAAAAACTTCATTTCACCCATCTCCTGTTGACGATCTATCATTATAGAAAAACCGTTGCAAGCTATCAAGAACAGGGGCGCAAATGCAATCCGATTACCCCGCGCCTTTAACCTTCCGTTTCGCAGGAGAGGATCATCGCCGCCAAATCATCCACAGATTTGGCGGCGATCCATTGGTCAATAAAGCTGGGATTTTCCGCGCGCCGTGCGATTTCGGCGAGGAAGCGCAGGTGTTGCGTCGGATTGCCGCGGCTGCCAAGCAGCAGGAAAACGGCATGAATGCCCTGGCCCGCCATGGGGAACTCCAAGCCTTGGATGCTGCGGGCGGCAACCATGTGGAAGCCCTCAACGTCGTTGAGAAGCAGATGGGGCAGCGCCACGCCGGCATCGGCCGGGGTTTCGCCCAAACGGTTGCGCTCCAGCAATGCACCTAAGATTAGGTCGCGCGAAATGCCGCTCTGCTTTGAAAGCAAACCCGCCCCGCGCCGGATCACCTCTTCCGAATCAATCCCGGGCTCTATCTCGATAAAGTCGGCCGACTGCACCACTTGATAAAAAGGATCGTCTTTGCGCAGGCCCCGTTCCTTCATGATTTCCCGCAGTTCGGTGCGCAGCCCCATCGCATCGGCATCGCGCTCCAACAGCCGCTCGCCCAACCGTTCCGCCATCTTGGCAACGGCACCGACCCGAGGCTCCACTCGCGGCCGGACATAGAGGTTGTGCCAGATCACTCCCATAGCCACGAGCCCCATGGCAAAGATGCTCGAAAGCAGCCCCATCTCGGGAATCAACACCACGGAGATCAGAATACCCACCACCTGGACGTAAGGATAGAGCGGACTCTTGAAGCCGGGGTCGTAGCTCTTGATGCCGCTTTCGCGCATGACAATCACCGAAATATTGACGAAGGCGAAAACCAGCAGCTGGAACGTGCTGGCCAACTTGGCAATACGCTCGAGCCCAGCCACCGAAACAATCAATAGGATCACAACGGACGTCAGTAGAATGGCGTTGTGCGGCGTTTTGAATTTTGAAAAACGGGAAAAGGCGTGCGGGATTACGCGATCGCGGCTCATGGCCAGCAAATAACGGCTGCCCGACATAATGCCGGCATTGGCCGTGGTGGCGAAGGCAAGGATCGCCGCAAGACTGATCAGGTGCTTTCCTGCCGGGCCGATGGATAAAGCGGCGGCATCGCTGAGCGGTGTGAGGGTCTGATAGAGCTGTTCTGCAGGAACCGTTCCCACCACCACCGCAACGACCGTTCCATACATAATGAGAATAACCAGCAACGAACAGAACATGCCCAGAGGAATATTACGGCCGGGATTTTTTATTTCTTCGGCCACACTGGCCACCTTGGTGAGCCCGATGTAGCTGATAAACACCAACGCCGCAGTTGGAAGAACCGCCCCGAAACCGTGTGGCGCGAACGGAACATACTGCGCCTGTTGGATCCCCGGGAGCCCCTTGATGACCAACAGAGTGAGAATAGACAGCAGCCCCGCCACCATCCCCACCTGCAGCTTAGAAGCCTCCTTAGCACCGACTATATTTGTCAGCGTGAAAACGACCCCGGCCACAATGGCCACCAGCTGCATCGGCAGATTGAGGTAGGAGGCAAGGTAAGCCCCGAAGCCAAGCAGCGCAATACTCGTTTTCAGGATGAGCGCCAACCAGACCCCAACCCCATCGACGGTGCCGAACATGCCGCCGAGACTGCGGCTGACAAAGAAATAGGTTCCGCCGGCGCGCGGCATTGCCGTTGCCATTTCGGCCATGGAAAGCATCGAAGGAATGATCAGCAGGCCTGAGAGCAAATATGCAACGATCACCGCCGGGCCGCATTTCGACGCCGCGATGCCCGGCAGCACAAACAGCCCCGAACTGATCATCGCGCCCGAACAAATGGCAAACACGTCGAGCAGTCCTAGTTGTTTCTGCAGTTTTCCGGCCATTGGCAACTCCGTTAATTCCGCCTTACTGCCGTATAGAGTACCAACTTGGTTCCTATTCGGCCAATTAAAAAACCAGCCTTGCTTGCGCGGTAACGGTTCTGCGTATGGATGCCGCAGCGGCTTGCACGAAAGCGCTTCGCGCCTAGATTTTTGTCCATTAACCGGGAGCAGCGCCGTTACTTAGACACATATCAATGGTTATGGTTAAGCCAATCCCGCTATTTGTTGCAGGACGATGGCGACCGGTTGGCAGAAACGCGCAGCGAGCGCATGCCCAACTTTAAAAAAGCGACAACCAAACATGACAAGCATGATCAACATCCGTTTCTTTTATTTTTGCATTTGCTTGGCGACGTTGCCGGGGTGCGCATTGATGCGGGACTTGCCCTACCGGGACCGACGGGCGGCGGCCGACAACGCTTTTGAGAACCAACAATACATCCTTGCGGCGGCGCGCTATGAATCCTTGCGCGACCGCTACCCCGACACCGTCCGGCGCGAAGAGATGCTCTTGCGCCAAGGCGTGTCGCTGTATTCGGTCTCAAGCTACCATAGCGCCCGCGACGTCTTCATTGACTATATTAAAGAGTATCCGCGTGGATACTATTTGGAAAACGCCAAGGACTACATCAAGAAAATCGACGTGCTGATGTCGAATGCCACGCCGGCGGCGGCCCAAAAGCTCGCCGAAGCGAAAGCAAAGTCGGATTTGGATGCCCTGAACAAGCTGCTGACGGAGCACCCGACCGACTGGCGCGTATACGAAGCCATCGGCGACGCGCATTGGAGGCTAGGCAACTACGACAAGGCGGTGGACTGCTACTACAAGGCACACCATATTGTTTCGGCCTACGAAGAGCGCAACCTGAACAATGGGAAGCTGATTCTCGACGATTCGGGACAGCCTGTTCCGGTGAACCCGTACATTCTGAAGGAAATGGAGATCGAGAAACACCCGGTGAGAGTCTACGACCTGCATGCCTATACCTCCCGCAACCAACGCGACAGGGTAGGAGGCGAAATCCAGTTCTACAACCTCACCGGCAGCCTGCGCAACCAAGGCAAGCAATTGCTGCGCAATGTCGAGGTGGAGGTGCGCTACAAGGACATTGGCAGAAACACGCTCGATGTCGAGTATGTCAAAATCGGCTCGTTGGGTCCGGGCGAAGTACGAGCGTTTTTGTCGCAGGCCGACAACTACGATAATTTGTACAACATTGTGGACCACGAAGTAGAAGTTCACTGGCAGCAATAACACATGCCAGCCAAAGAAATTTTATGAAGATTTTGACTACAGGAAAACCGGCAGCCGGATCGTGGCTCGGGGCGTTTTTGGCCTTGGGCTGCTTGGTGCCGGAAGCCAGGGCAATAGATGAGCGCCCCCAAGTGCGCATCGAGGCTCGCGTGCTTGAATGGCAGCGCAGCGGCTCGCTGGACGTGGATTTTGCGGTGGCCTACCAGCGCAACTCGGACAGCGACTCGAACGTGGATAGCGCCAGCCTGACGTTGACGCCAAACCAGCCCCTGACTTCAGCCGCACGTATCTTTTTCGACGACTTGGAGACATCGGCAGGAAATTTCGAAGCGGTGATCGAAACCTTGGAGACCGCAGGGTCGGTGCATATTCTCAGCAAGCCCTACAATGTGGTGACCTCGGCCGAAATCCCCGAATCCGAATTCAACATTTTGAAAGAGTCCTCACCCGACTATACGGCCACCTTGAGCAACGTAACCGAAATCCCCTACGAAAGCGCCAAGGTGGCTGGCCAGAATCTGGTATCGGTGACTGAATACCAAAAATCGGGCGTTTCGCTGGAGGTCAGCGTTCAGAAAGTGATCGAAAACAACCTGATCGTGCTGACCATGGACATGAACGTATCCGACGTCACGGGTTTCGTGAACGTAGGCCTGAATAAACAAAAAGAACCCATGCGCGTGCCTACGGTGGACCGGCGGTCGATCAAAAGCCGGGTGATCGTGCCCGACGGACAGATCTTCATTGCAGGCCTGATGAAAACCACGCAGCAAATTGAAATGCGGCGCGGCATTCCGTGGCTTGGCGAACTGCCGTTGCTGAAATACATCTTTTCCAGCACCCGCACCATCGACATGGAAAACGAGTTGGTGTTTCTCGTGAAAGCCGAGATTCTGACTCCCTACAAGCCCTACTTCGGAGAAGAGGAAGGCGCGGGTGAAAAACAATGAAGCGCATAGCTTGCATAGGTGCGTCCTGGATTTTGGCAGCGGCCTGCGCCGTCGCCGCGCAAACCGACCAGCAAAGCAGCGCGGAAGTGCTGGCCCACCTCAAAAAACTGCCCCAAAGCAAACCCTTTGCATTCCCTCTCGAAAAGAGCGGCAAACCGGCGCTGAAGGAAAATCCCATTCCTGAAAAGATGCGCTACAAAAACAAGCTCGACTGGCACATGGTAGCGATCGAGGCGCTGGTGGTTGAAGTGAACGAGGAACGGACACGCCAACTGGGGTTTACCTACGGCCTCTCGCAAACCTCCGACTCGAGCTCGCTGGACGGAGCGAACGTGAGCTTAGGCTCACAAAAATTGGGCCTGACCTCCGTACCCCTACTCGCAACGAGCCCCGACGGCTCCACCAGCATCAGCTTCGCCGACCGCATGCCCGGCCTGGGCATCAGCCTGTCGGGCATCGATGTGGACTCCTCCGTGGTTGCCGCGCAACTGCGCATGCTGCTCGACCGCGGCGAAGCCGTTATACGAACGCGTCCGATTGGCGTGGCGCTCAACAAGACCGAGGTGTCCATCGAGACCGTCGACGAGATCCCTTATGTAGACCTGGACAGCAAGGGCAAGCTTGTGGTCGCCAAAAAGGCGGCGGGGGTCAAGCTGAAGGTCACGCCAACCATCGTGCCTGACCATCCGGGGGCGGTAACGCTCGACATTTCAAATATCGAAATTTCCACCGCTTCCAGTTTCATTACGTTGCAAAACATCAACAGGCCGGTGCTCAATGTTTCAAAAACCCACACCAAGATCACGCTGCGCGAAGGCGAAACCTTCATCATCGGCGGCCTAAAAACCAGACGCAAGGCGATCGAGGAAGACAGGATACCCATCCTAGGGCGCATCCCAATGATTAAATGGCTGTTTACCAGCCGCAACGAAGTGGAACGGAACATGGATGTGCTGTTCTTCATCACCCCCAACATCCTTGCTCCTGGTGAAAACTTCCTATTGCCCTACGACTTCAAGAACCAGGAGCCGCTGGGCCTAAACGAAAGCACGAACCGGTAAACCTGACGGCTTCTTGTCGCGCAACACGAAAAAAGCCTGCCCCGAAAAGGCAGGCCATTCCCAACCGCACTCTTTCTTGACGGACTATTCCGCTTCGAGTTGCGCGGCAATTTCGTCGGAGATGTCGAAGTTGGAGTAGACATCTTGAACGTCGTCGAGCTCTTCGAGCGCATCGATGAAGCGCATGATGGAATTCGCCTTATTCAAATCGGTGACTTCAACCACCAGATCGGGAATCAGCGTAATTTCGGATTCGGCCATGTCGATCCCGGCTTTGGTGATGGCATCAGACACCGCATCGAAATCGTTAGGGTCGGTAATGACTTCGAACTGGTCGCCGTCGGTCTTCAGATCTTCCCCGCCCGCTTCGAGCACGAGATCCATCAGGGTATCCTCGTCGGTCTTGTCCTTGTCGATGAAGATCTGGCCCTTGCGCTGGAACATACGGCTGACGGCACCCTGGTCGGCCATGTTAGCGCCGGCCTTGGTGAAGGCATGGCGCACTTCGGCGATCGAACGGTTTTTATTGTCGGTCAGGACCTTCACCACCACGGCAACGCCGCCGGCGGCGTAACCCTCGTAGGAGCCCTCTTCGAGCTGCCCGCCTTCGAGTTCACCCGTGCCCTTTTTGATGGCGCGGTCGATGTTGTCCTTCGGCATCGAAACGCCTTTGGCTTTCTGCACCAGTGCACGCAGCGAAATATTGTCGTCCACGTTTCCGCCGCCGGCGCTGGCCGCCACCATGATATCTTTTCCGATTTTACTGAAAATCTTGCCGCGGGCAGCGTCAGCCCGGCCCTTACGGTGTTTAATATTTGCCCACTTGCTATGTCCTGACATTGCTCAAATCTCCGTGTTGTTTGCGTGAAACGTGAGGCGTGATTTCCCGATCACGACTCAATCGTCACTCGTCACTTTTTTATCCAATCTTAACCTTCGCAAAACCGCGCTTCCCGGAACGGATGATCATTCCATCCTCCGGAACAATCTGTGCGCGGTCGTCGCTGACTTTTTCGTCGTTGATCTTTACTGCCCCCTGCTTAATGAGGCGGCGCGCCTCGCCGTTGCTCTTGGCGAGTCCGGCCTGAACCATCAGGCTCAGCAGGCCGGTCTCTTCGGCGGACAAGACCACTTCCGGAATCTCGTCCGGCAAATCTTTGTTTCTAAAAATTCGAATAAATTCAGCTGAGGCATCTTCAGCCGCTTCAGCACCATGAAAGCGGGCAACAACCCGCTTACCCAAAATGTCTTTCATTTCACGAGGATGCGTTGCCCCACTCTCCACAGCACTCTTCCACTCTTCAACTTTTGAACTTGGAACTTGTGCAACATAAGAAAAATATTTCCACATCAGGGCGTCCGGCACGCTCATGAGCTTGCCGTACATGTCGCGCGGGGCTTCATCGATGCCGACATAGTTATTGAGGCTCTTGCTCATTTTCTGAACGCCGTCGAGGCCTTCGATGAGCGGAAGGGTCATAACGCACTGCGGCGGCTGCCCCATCACCTTCTGCAGCTCACGGCCGAGCAGCAGGTTGAAAAGCTGGTCGGTGCCGCCGAGTTCGAGGTCGGCTTCGACCATGACGGAGTCGTAGGCCTGCACAAGCGGATAGAGAAATTCCACCATCGAGATCGGCTGGTTGGCGGCGTAGCGCTTGGAAAAATCATCGCGGGCGAGCATCTGCGCCACGGTCACGTGGGCGGAAAGACGGATGACATCGGAAAAGTCCATTTTACCGCACCATTCGGAATTAAAGCGGATCTCCGTCTTGTCCTTATCGAGAATCTTGAAGATCTGTTCCTGGTAGGACTTGGCGTTTACGGTTACCTGCTCCTTGGTCAGCGGTTTCCGCGTTTGCGACTTGCCGGATGGATCGCCGATCATGCCGGTAAAGTCGCCAATGATGAAGACAACGGTGTGGCCGGCATCCTGAAACTCGCGCAGCTTGTTCAGCCCGACCACGTGCCCGAGATGGATGTCCGGAGCGGACGGGTCGGCGCCGTATTTGATGCGCAGGCCGCGTCCTTCGGACTGGGCCTTTTCGAGCTTCTTTTTAAGGTCGTCGCGCGAAAAGAAATCAACGGCGCGCGCCGACAGGAAATCCAATTGTTCTTCAATATTCATTTTATTCGTCCAAATAACAGTTTCCCCACATGGGAAAGAAAGCGCGCATTTAGCCATAAAACCTGCGGGAAGTCACAGGAAAACCCGAGGGAAATCCTCAGGTTGGACTGTAATTTTACGGTTGTTGGCGGATGCGCCCGCCTAAACGCTCCGGTGCCATTCAGTTTATGGCAACTCACCTAGATTCAAGGCACCATCTCAGCCTTGAGCCGCATGAAGCCGTTGGTGGTGAACGGAAAGCTCGCTTCCCAGGTTTCCTGTTCAGCGGTTTCTCCGGTTTTTTGGAGCGTCATGCCTGTGCTCGACCACGCGCCTGCATCAGACAGGGCCTCGGTATGTTCCGGGAAAACGGTTACATCAGAAACGCCTTTGGCCTTTTGATAGGTCACGACAAAGGCCGCGGCATTCGTCGGCGTTCCGGATACCACGGCATAGTCGAACAGATTGCTTACATAGGTGCCGGACGGCAGACCGCAGGCATATTTCATAAGGTTGGCAATGCCGTCGCCGTCGGGGCGGTCGGCCTGGCCACGCTGGCCGGGATCGGCAATGCCCGCAGACCAGCCATCGAAACCGACTGGGATTTCTTCAACCACGGCATAAAGCGTAGAGTTGCTCGTGAACAAACCGGACACCGAGGTTGTGCCATCCCCCCAAACAGACACGTCCGATGCATTCAGACTAGAGGAAAGACTTCCCGAAGCGGTTGCCAGCGCGACGGTACCGGCGAAATAGTTTCCGCCGGCATCAATCGTCCAGTCGCAGCCGCTGTTAAGCGTTAGGCTGCTCCCGCTCAGAACGCTTCCCGACTGCGTAGTGATGCGGCTTCCAGCCAAAGCCACGAATCCAGAAACCTGCAACTGGGCCGGGACATAAACTGCGACGTTCATCCCCGAACTCAGCACCCAGGTTGCACCGTTCACCGACAGCGCACCACCTTCGACCACGACACCGCCAAGAAACTCACCAGATTCACTCAACAATATATTACCGGAACCCTCTGCCTGGTACAGGGACTCGATCATGGGCGAACCGGACAGCGCAATGTTGTTTACACCAGCCAACCGAACCAGGTCGAAGCTCCCTCCGGAAATTGATGCAGATGAATTATTCAAACACAGTCCAGCACCGTCATATTCTCCGTAATAGGCCTCTCCTCCAGAAAACACGCCACCCGTAATGGAAACCGAAGCATTATATGCTTCCACTCCATTGCCACCATCTGTGGTAGCGCCATAACCGGAATCTCCTCCGGTAAATAAACCGCCGGAGATCGTGGCTATAGCCCCCTGTTCTAGGAACAGCCCCGCGCCGCCATCGGATACAGACGCAGAGTCAAAGGCAAGTCCGCCATTGCCTCCGGCAAACAGGCCGTCGGTTATGAGCAATTGCCCTGTTCCCAGAGATCCTTCAACCCAAGCACCATGCCCGCCGCCAACGTCGACTAAGGTATACCCAAGGCCATCGGCCTCGCCGCCGTCTCCGCCAATGAACTGCCCTCCGTTCAGTTGAATGGAATGCCGCATGTTGTTGATTGCCACAAAGCCGCTTCCTCCACGAGCATTCCCCGTCGCCCCAAACACGTCAGAAAAGAGATTCCCCCCATTTCCGCCCATCGCCGTCATGTTATCGAGAACCAGGCTGGATGCCGTTGGACTGGTGAATTCTATGCCATTGCCCCCGACCACGCTGGCCGCGCTGGAACTGGTATTCTGCAAGGAAATCCCCTTGCCTCCCACTGCGGTAAAGCTGGGGTTCGATGCTGCCAAAGAGACCGTGTCTATATTTTCCAGCGAGAGCCCAGATCCCCCATCTTTCCCAGTGAACAAGCAGTCATAAACCTGCAAACCGCCAAAGCTCCCAATAGTCGCTGAGGCGCTTCCCGCATCGCTCACAAAGGTCTTATTGCTGAGAATCAAAGGATCGGCGCCCACCCCAATATTCACATAGCCCAGCTCAAGTGCAGGGTGCTTGATGACGATATCGAAAGAATCGCTCTTGGTGATTCCTCCGTCTGAATAGCTCGCCGAAACAGTAGCCTCTTCGAGCACTTCAACCTCGCTCGCGATCAGCTCGCCGACGGCATCAATGCTCCCGACTGCTCCCGAAGCACTCCACTGCACCGCATCAGTCACATTGCTCTGGCTTCCGCCCGTATAAAAGGCCGTGCAGGTATAGTTGTTGGTACTGCCGCCATCCACGGTCGCAGGACCGGAAATCGTGATGGAGGAAAGCTCAACCGATGGCACTGGCTGATAGGCGGCCTCTAGCCACAAATCGAACGGTGGCATGGTTACCGTCAGCACAGGATTATTCCAATTGCTCCAGTAGTACATCAATTGATCATAATCACCGACATCATATTCCAAGTAGTTAAGAAAATCATTAAAACCCCCG
The DNA here is from genome assembly GCF_900890705.1 of Pontiella sulfatireligans. Taxonomy (GTDB): domain Bacteria; phylum Verrucomicrobiota; class Kiritimatiellia; order Kiritimatiellales; family Pontiellaceae; genus Pontiella; species Pontiella sulfatireligans. Next base: position 874,981 of record NZ_CAAHFH010000002.1, read on the forward strand.
CCCCACCCGGCAAACTCCATGCCGGCAGACGGCGCATCCGCTACAACGGAAACCTCAATGCCTTCGTCATAATAGCCGCTGCCGGTTCCTGATGTTATATCCAAAAAATATGCTCCACCCCCGCTTCCGAGCGGATAACTCATTTCAGGAGACCAAGCGAAGGCGCCTATACCCAAGTCGTCTGCATACTCAACCTCAACCATAACCTGTAAGCTTGCAAATGCAATTTCGAGGCGGTTGGTGACTGAAACCATTCCCAAGATTTCATCCCCTTCCCCGACGAACTCCCACGGAACTGCAGACCAGTTCCCAAAAACAGGATCTTCATTCACATAAATCGTGTAGGCCAAATCGGCATCAGTCCGGCGTTCGGCATGAACCAAATAGAGCCATTCGGCACCATCTGCATTCACCACGGACAACTCCGGCTCAACCCCTCTATAGGAACCATCTACAGGATTGCCATCAAATGCATATTCAAGCAGGTTGACCGCATCATCAAAGTCATCATCCCCACACGCATCGGGCGTAACCGGCCATATACCACACCAAGCCTCGAATCCTCCACCCCTCACGCTGGACAGCCCCATGCACAAAAACGCCAACATACACACAAACGCTCTTATCTTCATTTAATACCTCGCTCCTAAATGGTTACGACACCACCAACAACATAAACGCTTGAATAGAACTCACATGATGACGAATTACTGATTCAGAGCACACGTTTTAAATGTACCTATATAAAAAGACTTTTCAATCTATATAAACACAAAAAAGCCCGCCGGTTGGGGCGGGCTTTTTTATGCATTGAAGAGACGAAGCCTACTCGGCTTTTTTGTCTTCTTCTTTGTCTTCGCCTTCTTCTTTGTCTTCGCCTTCTTCTTTATCTCCGCTCTTGGTGGCATCACCCGGATGCCACTCTTCGAGCTTGTCGCCGAAGGCGCTATCAAACGCACCGGCGAGGTTGACGAGCTCGGCTCCAGGCTGGAGGCCTTCGAGCATCTCTTCGCGGACTTCGAAGTCGGCGTCTTCGACGCTGGCGGCCTTGACGCTCAGACCGATGCGGTGTTCAACCGGATCAACCTTCACCACACGGGCTTCGATGGTGTCGCCCACGTTCATCACGTCTTTAACACGCTCAACATGGTCGTCGGAGATCTGACTGATGTGCACCAGGCCATCAATGCCTTCTTCGATTTCGACGAATGCGCCGAACGAGGAGATCTTCGTAACGATGCCGCTGACTTTTGCGCCAATCGGATAGCGGTCGACAATGCCGGCCCACGGATCGTCCTGAGCCTGCTTGAGGCCGAGGCTGATGCGCTGGCTGTTGGAGTCGATTTCGAGAACGACGGTTTCGACTTCTTCGCCCTTCTTAAGGACTTCGGAAGGATGGTTGACCTTGCGGGTCCAAGACATGTCGGACACGTGGATCATGCCGTCAACGCCTTCTTCGAGCTCCACGAACGCGCCGTAGGAGGTAAAGTTGCGAACCTGGCCCTGGACGAGCGATCCAATCGGATACTTGCCGGCCACGACTTCCCAAGGATTGTCTTCGGTCTGACGCATGCCGAGCGAGATCTTCTTGTCGTCGGTGCTGACATTAAGAACCACAGCATCGACTTCGTCGCCCACGTTAAGAACGTCGGCCGCACGCTGGATGCGCTTGGTCCAAGACATTTCGGAAACGTGTACGAGACCTTCAACACCCTCTTCGAGCTCAACAAACGCACCGTACGGAGCGAGGTTGACGACTTTGCCGTGTACACGGGCGCCAATCGGGTAGCGGGCTTCGATTTCCTGCCACGGATTGTCCATGGTCTGCTTGAGCCCGAGGCTGATGCGCTCTTTCTCGAGATCGATTTCGAGAATCATCACTTCGAGCTCGTCGCCCACCTTCAGGATTTCGGAAGGATGGTTGATGCGGCCCCAAGTCATGTCGGTGACATGCAACAGGCCGTCGATGCCGTTGAGATCGACGAATGCACCGAAGTCGGTGATGTTCTTGACCTGACCCTTGCGGAGCTCGCCGGTCTGGATTTCCGCCAAGATCTTGCGACGGCCTTCGCGACGGGACTCTTCGATGAGTTCGCGGCGGGAAACAACGATGTTCTTGCGCTCAAGGTTAATCTTGAGGATGCGGAACTGATAGGTCTTGCCCATGTGTTCTTCGGGATTGCGGACCGGAGTGACATCGAGTTGGGAGCCGGGGAGGAACGCATCCACACCCACGTCGACAATGAAGCCGCCCTTGACGATGTTCTTGATGGTGCCTTCAACGACGCTGCCTTCTTCGCATTCGTTGACGACATAGTCCCATGCGCGCTGCTGTTCGGCGCGGCGCTTACTGATGACGATCATGCCCTCTTTGTCCTCGAGCTGCTCGAGGAATACTTCGACTTCCTGCCCGATTGGATCCTCTTCGAGATCCTTGAATTCCTGGGCGGAAATGATGCCTTCGGATTTGTATCCAATGTCAATAAGCACATCGCCGTCGATGACACTGAGGATTTTCCCGGGAACGATAGACCCTTCGGTGAAGTTCTTGAGGGTTTCGTCGTACATTGCTTCCATGGCTGCGTTGTCCACACCCACGTTTGTGTTGGTTGTTAATTCCATACGATTAAAGCGGGAACACACGCTCCCTGGCCTTTTGTTGTTTTTATGTTTCAAAAGGAAAGCGCCAGCCGCTCGGCCGGAACACACCTCCCCCGTAAATAAGCGCGTCATAGTAGACGTATCCCCCTGTCATGCAAGCTGTAAATAAAGAAAAACCATGCCCCTCAAAACCTGGCGAGACGCCGGCTTTGCTGGGCAAAAAACCAATCCGTCTACATTCGGCAAATTAACGCAACCGAAAAACCGCGCCGGGCTACATGACTGATGCGCCCAGCCGGTTAAAACTCTGCGAATAAAAGGAATGGGATTTTTTGCGGCACATTTCCGCGGAATTTCTTTTTACTTCCGGCATGAAACAGAACATTCAAATGCCGAATCCACGCGAACAACAGATCCTTGATCGCCTGACGATTCGCCTCATCCGTAGGGATGAGCATGGCCGCTATGAGCAGTTGATCGATGAACAGCACTGCCTCAAGAGTGCGCAACTCGTGGGCGAACAGCTCCGCTATGTGGTCGAAGACGACGGCGGATGGAGTGCGGAGCAACGGCGCATCCGGCTTCTGTGTGCAGAACAAATGCCCGAACTCTGGGCCGGCGACAAGCTGGAGGGAAAGCTCCGCTGCCGTGCCAAGGCGGCCGAACTGCGCTCCATCCGCGAACACTTTGCGGGCATGGAAGACTACCGCAAGGGGCACAACTGGCCATACACCCTCTCGGGGTTGTACACGCTGGCCTTCTGCGCATCGCTCGCCGGGGTGAGCAGCGGGCAGCGCGACCTGGCCGAATACGCTCGGGACATAGGCCAAGGGCAGTTGCGCGCGCTCGGGTTCCGGCAGAACCGGAAAACCAGCGAGATTCCTGCCCCGGCGAAGCCTCCTTCTTCCGTCTGCTGAGCAAAACCGACCCCGAAAAACTGCAGGAGGCGCTGCTCAACTGCCTGGACGACCTGCTCGGCCCCCGCCCGGGGCAGCCTGGTCATCATCGACGGCAAGGCGCTGCGCGGCTCGCGCGGGCTCCAGCTCGTAAGCGCCTTTTGCGGAGAAACCGGCCGCTGGCTCGGCACTAGGCCCGTTGGAGAAAAATCCAACGAAATTCCCGTCGCCCGTAAGCTTGCAAAGGAGTGCGCCGAGGATGGAGCCATGATCCTACGCGACCACCTCCGGGCAGGTTTGCTTCCCCCACGCAAAAAGCGCGGCGATGCTCATGCAATGCACTGATCAAGGCAAAGATCCCTCCCCAGCTCCTTCGCGATATTGGATTCACTCATGCCTGCCTTTAAAAAGCCCTCAATTAAAATGCGCTCGTTCCAGTTCAAATACTTGCCCTTGCGTGTTTGGGTGCCGCCTTTCCCTTGCTCCATGCCGATGCTCCTATCCTCGTTTGTGGTGAATTGAAGAAAGGTTCATTCTGGCATGGGGCTCTAGATTTCCAAACTGGGCATTTTAATTTACAGTCTGCCTCCGTCGGGCTATGGGTTCTTGTTTACTTATTCGCCCTGAAATGAGACGGTCTAATGGAGCCGTATTAAAAGGTGAAGCTGCATGGCCAATGTTCACTTAGAGCGTGTATCCAAAAAATTCGAGGACGGCGTCGAGGTCGTTCGCGGCATCAATCTTCAAATCGAAGATGGTGAATTCCTTGTGCTGGTCGGGCCTTCGGGATGCGGGAAATCCACGACGCTGCGCATGGTGGCGGGGCTTGAAGAGATCAGCTCGGGCACCATCCGCATCGGAAACCTTGTAGTGAACAACGTGCCGCCAAAGGACCGCGACATCGCGATGGTGTTCCAGAACTATGCGCTCTACCCGCACATGACGGTGTATGACAACATGGCGTTCGGCCTTAAGCTGCGGAAAATCCCCAAGGCTAAAATCAATGACCGCGTCATGAAGGCGGCGGCTATCCTGGGGCTGGAGGATTTGCTGAAGCGCAAACCCAAGGCGCTGTCCGGCGGGCAGCGGCAGCGGGTGGCCATGGGACGCGCGATTGTCCGCAAACCGGCCGTCTTCCTGTTCGACGAGCCGCTCTCCAACCTCGACGCCAAAAAGCGGGTGGAGATGCGCAAGGAAATCCTGCAGTTGCACCGGCGCCTTCAGACCACGATGATCTATGTTACGCACGACCAGATCGAGGCGATGACGCTGGGCAACCGGATCTGCGTGATGAACGAAGGCGGAATTGAGCAAGTGGGCCCCCCTTCCGTAATCTTCGACCATCCGGCCTCGCTGTTTGTGGCCCGCTTCATCGGCACCCCGCCCATGAATATTTTCGAGGGGACGCTCGTGATGAACCAGAAGCTGACCTTTAATGCCGGAAGCTTCAGCATCCCGCTTCCCGAAGAGCAGGCGGCTTTGCTCGCAGCGCATGAAGGCAAAAACGTGTGCCTCGGCATCCGGCCGCGTGCACTCAGCATTGCAGACGGCAGCAAAAACCGGGAAGGCCTGATTTCCGGCACGGTTGAGGTTTCTGAAATGCTGGGCGAAGAGGTTCTGCTGCATATGGCCTGCGAAGGGCATGAATTCATTGCCAGCATCCACCCGCACGAAGCCACGTCGATTCAAAAAGAACAGGTGCACTTTGCCCCGGACCTGCGGCTGGCGCATGTTTTCGATGCCGAAACCGGACGCAACCTCACCCTGCCCGCTGAAGTGGCGCAATCCACCCTTCCAGAAGGGGCTTCGGGATGAGAGGCCAGGCGCTTAAAGGCTATCTATTCATCAGTCCATGGCTGATCGGATTCGCACTGCTGGTGGCGGCACCCTTCATTGCCAGCATCTACTTATCCTTCACGCACTACGACATCATATCCCCGGCGGAGTGGGTCGGCGGCTCGAACTACAAACGGCTCTTCACCGAAGACCCGCTCTTTTGGAAGTCGCTGGTGGTCACCCTTAAATATGCCCTCGTCGCCGTGCCGGTCGGAACGGTTCTGGGCGTGGGCATGGCGCTCCTGCTGAATCTGGACGTCCGCGGCATCCGCTTTTACCGCACCGCTTTTTATCTGCCGTCCATCGTGCCGATGGTGGCTTCGTGCGCCGTCTTCTCGTGGGTGCTCAATCCACATATCGGACTGATGAACAGCATACTGCGCGGCATAGGGGTAGAGGGCCCCGCCTGGCTGACCAGCGAGCCGTGGGCGTTCTATTCGCTGGTGATGATGTCGCTCTGGTCGGTCGGAGGGAGCATGATCATTTATCTAGCGGGGCTCAAGGATGTTCCGGCGTCGCTCTACGAAGCCGCCGTGGTCGACGGCGCCAACGCCTGGCAGCGGACGGTGCACATCACCCTGCCGATGCTCACGCCGGTCATCTTTTTCAATTTGGTGATGGGCACCATCAATGCCTTCCAATATTTCGCACAAGCCTACATCATGACGGAGGGCGGCCCCGAAGACAGCACCACCTTCTATGCGCTCTATCTGTTCCAGCGGTCATGGCGCTACCTCGATATGGGCTATGCCAGCGCCATGGCATGGATCTTGTTTGTCATCATCATGCTGATTACCGCCCTGCTGTTCAAAACGCACAAAAAATGGGTGCATTATGGACGGTGAACGGCGCAGAAAACTAAAGAAGGCGGCGACGGCGGCCGGCGCATGCATTCTGGCGGCGTTCCTCTTTGGCTGGTTTCTTGAAAGCCCGGAACCGCGGAAGTACCCCGAGCGGGAACCGGTCGTTTTCTGGCACATGTGGACGACGGAATGGAAAGTGATTGTCGATGACATCTGCACCCGCTTCAACGAAAGCCAGGATGTGTATGAAGTGATTCCCCTATCCCTCCCCAAAGGCGTCGCCGACTCTAAATTCCTGCTGGCGGCGGCCGGAGGGGAACCGCCCGACTGCATGGCCGAATGGCACCAGGTGGTTCCCCAGTTCGCCAATAGCAAGCTGATCCTGCCGCTGGATGAAATCATGACCGCCGAGGAACTCGCAACGTTCCGCAGCCAAGCCTACCCCATCGCCCAGAAAATATCGGCATTCAACGGACGGCCTTACTGCATGCCGCTGGCGCTGGACGTCCGGGCCTGCTACTACCGTCTCGACCATCTTCACCAAGCCGGATTGATCCCGGCGTCAGCCCCTGCCCGCGTCGCCACCCAAGCGGAATTCGAGGAGCTTCGCGCCGTCCTGCCGCAAACGCTGGAGGAATTGACGGAGTGGGGGAGGAAACTCAACGTGTTCGACTCCAAGGGGCGGCTCGTCCGGTTGGGATTCATCCCGCAATGGTTCCGCATGTTTGCCTCGGTTTTCGGCGGTGGCTTCTACGACTGGGAAAACAATGAGCTGCTCATCTCCACCCCCGAAAACCTGCAGGCCCTCACCTTTCTGGCCGAGCAGCAAAAGGCCATTGGGTTTGACCGGATGGAGCGCTTCCTCTCCTCGCTCACCACCAGCCACGGCGCCGACTGGCCTTTTGCCACCGGGAAACGCTCCGTCTCGATCGATGGCCAGTGGAAAGTCCAGCAGCTGCACAAATTCGCGCCGGACATTCCCTACATGACCACCCCCATTCCGCCGCCGAAGTCCGGCGGAAAAAAGATGGCCGGATGGGTGCACGGCAATTTCATGACCTTTCCAAAAGGGGCAAAAAACACGGCCGGCGCGTGGGCGTTCACCCTGTTCTGGACCGGGCAGGACAACCCGGAACGCGCCTCCGAATTCTACACGCGCGCGGGCTGGCTGCCGCCGAGCCCGGCGATTGCCGAAACCCGCCGCTACCGGGCCTATGTCCGCGAACACCCCCAGTTCCAGACGTTCATCGATATCCTGGCCAGCCCGAACATCGAATCCACCCCGCCCGTGCCCTTCCAGCTGCAGCTTTACGACCTGATCAAGCGGGCGGATGAATCGGCCATGCGCGGCAGCCTCACCCCGGAGCAGGCCCTGCGGAAACTCAATGATGAAGTGGACGAAATTCTAAACCGCAGGAAGGAGTTCGGGCATGAAAACTAAATCCCCCCTCTCCCTTACCCGCCGGCAAAAGTGGGCGGCGCACGTGGTGCTCGTTGTGCTCTGCATCCCCTTCCTGATGCCCATCGTGTGGATGGTCGCCACATCGCTGAAATCGAACGAGGATATTTTCCCGCAGGAGAACCAGGCGGCCATCACCTTCAACATTTCCAGCATGCTCCCAAAAGATCCGCAGTGGCAGAACTATAAGGCGGCGCTGCAGACCGGCCCCTTTCATCTCTACCTGAGAAATTCCCTGCTGCTGTGCACGCTGAACGTCATCGGCGCCGTCTTTTCCAGCGCCTTGGCGGCCTACGGCTTTGCCCGCCTGCGGTTTCCGGGAAAGGAAGGCCTGTTCATTCTTCTCATTGCCACCATGGCGCTGCCCCGCCACGTCACCATGATCCCCGTTTTCACCATTTTTAAAATGCTGGGCTGGTACGGCACGCTGCTGCCGCTGATCGTGCCGGCTTTCTTCGGCAATCCCTTCTTCATCTTTTTGCTGCGCCAGTTTTTCCAAACCATCCCGGCGGACCTGGCCGAAGCCGGCACCATTGACGGCGCCGGCGAGTTCCGCATTTTTTCGCAAATCATGCTGCCGCTGGCCAAGCCCGCGCTCATCACCTGTGCCCTGTTCCAGTTCCTCGCCACTTGGAACGACTTTTTCGGACCGCTGCTCTACATCAACGATCCGGCGAAATATACCGTGGCCTACGGGCTTCAGCAATTCATGGGCAGCCACGGCACCGCATGGGCACAACTGATGGCGGTGGCCACCTTGTTCACGCTCCCGATCGTCATCCTCTTTTTCTGCGCCCAGAAGGTCTTCATCCAAGGCATTTCCACCACTGGAGCAACGCGCTAACCCAAGTTTCTTAAATGGTCGTTTGAAAACGGCTGAATCGCACTTTTCTGACGGTTTTCGGAGGATCGGGTTCTGTAAGTCTCGTATTTCCAACGCCCGGCTCCCGCTCGAAGATGGGCGCGAAGTATCCATCCGCAGGCCCAGCCATCCGGATCCTGAACAAGAGCGGGTGTATTCGTGATCGACTGGAAACGCACCTATCCCCCGCACAAAACGGAACTGAAACAATAACGACTTTGTAGTGCCACAAAAAGCCCGATCGTTGATTCGCAACGACTTACGCTTTTGGATAAGAAACTTGGGCTAAAGCCGGAACTACGAACCCGTTTACTTCAAGAAGCCGGATTCGCGCATCCACGCCTCGCAAAGCGTCGGCCATTGCGAAACAGGATGCGCCGAAGGCCGCAAGCCGTAGCCGTGCCCCCCCTTGGCAAACAGGTGCAGTTCAACCGGAATGCCCTGCGCATCCAGCGCAACGGAGTATGCCAAGCTGCTGCGATAGTGCTTGCGGTCATCCCAGGCCTGAACCACGAATGCGGGCGGCGTCTCAGCATCCACCCGGATTTCATCGACCAACTCCACGCCGCCCTTTTGAAAGAGATAGGCCGGATAAACCAAAACCGTGAAATCGGGGCGGTCGACCGAGGCGCTGCACGCCGCCGCCAAATGCCCGCCGGCGGAAAAACCGAGCATGCCAATGCGCTGGGGATTAATGTTCCACTCCTTCGACTTTTCGCGGGCCATCCGTACCGCACGGCGCGCATCCTGCAACGCGCCCTCCCGGTTGCTGGGACAGCGGTATTTGAGCACCGCGGCGGAAACGCCAATGGAGTTGAGCCATTCCGCCACCTCGGTTCCCTCCTTGTCCATGCTGAGAATGTTGTAGCCGCCGCCGGGGCAGACGATGACCATCGGGGCCGGCGCACCGGCAGGCGTGGCGGGATAGAAGGCCAGCGTCGGCTCACTCACGTTCGTCAGCCGGATGACGCCGTCGCCCTTATCCGGTTTGAGGCCTTCGGCCTGAGCTGCGCCCTCGCCGGGCATGTCGCCCTTCCATAGTGGAAATTCAGTTTGAGCCATGGCCATAAGCGGTCCCGTCAATAAGAGTAAAGTTATGATTTTCATGGTCATACATTAAAGCGCGCCCTCCCCTGCAGTCAAACGTTTACGCAATGAAGCCTCAAACGATGGGGGTACCATTTGGGACAGCATGAAAAAAGGGCATATTTTTTTCTCGCCACCGACGTAAAAACGTGGTGAATATGCATGCGTTCTCAGGAACAAAGTTGTACTGTTCTTTAATAATTTCAAAAATGGGTATCTATGTTGGGTTCCCGTTTTCCGGTGTGTGGTTTCCCTCCTCTTTTCCACGCACCGTTTTTTTTACCTGTACGACACGATTAAAACCCCTCCCTTGTTTGAGACTTCATTTCTGCCGAGCACGTTTTCCTTTGTAAACTCAAGTGAAATGTGGCTACACCAAAAGAGGGTGTAGTATCGCTTCACCGGCCGAAGGGCGGAAAGCGATCTTTCTGCGTAAGTCTAATGCATGAAAAATCCGGGCTTGCCCGGAGGGGATCTTAAAGACAGGATTTCTCTTACCCCGCAACGCACGGCAATCCCCGTTGCCTCTTTTTTCTTGCACTACCCCGCAATCCGGTATACTGCTATACGTAGTACCGAGGGAGCTGAATGAGTACATGGGTTACACAACTGAGAAAAGGACTGATCGAATTCAGCATTCTGAACCTCCTGCAGCATGGAGAAAGCTATGGCTATGAAATCCTGCAGTCGCTCCAGCAGATCGATGAACTGGTAGTGACCGATAGCACGGTCTATCCGATTCTCAGCCGCCTGAGGAAGGATGGTTATTTGAAGGTACAGGTCCAACCATCGACCTCCGGCCCGCCGCGCCGCTATTTTTCACTGACTGCGCTGGGACAGCAGCGTATCCGGGAAATGAATCTCTATTGGGACAACCTGCAGTCGGCCATTGAAAAATTGAAACAGGGAAAACCCGGAGGGGAATCATGAATCTTTCCATCGAATTGAAAACCCGCATCTATAACCACATCGGAAAAATCCAGCAGCACCTTGACGCATTCGAGGCCGATGAGCAGCGCGAAATTGTCGAATCCATTGAAACGCATATTCATGATGCGCTTGAAGCCCGCACCGCCGGAGAACCGACCATGGCCCTGCTCGATGCGATTATCGCCGAAATGGATCCACCGGAATCCTATGGATCGGCACCTCTCATCGCTCCGTCAAACAGCACATCGCTTTCTTCAGGCCGGAAAATTTTCTTTTTTAGTTCAATTGCAACCCTGTGCATCCTGTTCATCGCCATTTGGCTGTCCGATCCATTTTCTTCCCACTGGATGAGTGAAGCCGCTCCGGAAGAATCCGCAGCCTCCTCTAGAGCAATTCCTCCGGGCGGCGGCTTGAAAAAATCGACCGCAGTCAAACCATCGCCTCTTGTTGGTAAGTGGACCGCAATCGACCTCGTTTCCTCAATCAACGAATTCAATCCGTCCCAAACCAAGTGGACGGGCGAGCTGGAATTGAAAGGCCTTCAATTTTTCACGGATGGCACAACGGACAAGCCCTGGTGGACCTGGAAAGACGATCGCCTTTTTCACAGCGGCGATCAATCCGAAGCAGAATTCAGCATTAAAACCTTTGGAGACGTTGGCTATCTTTTTCTCGAATGGATGTCGGGCGATGTGCTCGAGAAAGGACTGCCCCCTAAATACTACGTGCTGAAACGCGGTGAATATTCGGAAGAGACGCTTGGGAATCAGATTGTCGCCGGCGTGGGTTGCGGGGCATTCAAAGTCGGTGCATCACGTGAGGACTTGATAGAAACATTGGGCATGCCTGATCCAGGATCCACCGACAGATGGCTGCAATGGAAGAAAAAACACCATATCCATTGTTTGATTGATTCGAGCCGAGACGCCTTCGAGCTCCGCTTCGACCGAGGGTTCAACGGTAAAACAGCGGAAAGCATCGGGTTTGGCAGCACGGAAAAAGAGGCCGTGGCGGCCTATGGCCAACCCAACGACATATTGGACAAAGGCAGCGCAAAGAAGCTGGAATGGTCAAACCAAGGCATTCTTATGTGGATTTCTGATCAAGGAGTAACGCAAACCGTCATCTTTAAGCCCTACTGACCCAACCCAAGCGTTGCGGATTGCCCGAATTTATAATCGGCATTCGGTGCCCAAACCTCTTAAATGGTCCCAATTTTTACAGGAGAAGTTTATGGGCGGAATCGTTGTTGTTTTCATCTGCATCATCGGGGCGGTTATCTGGGGAATCATGGCCGGGAAAAAGCGGCGCGACGCCATGACCCTGCTGGCCGAGAAACTGGGACTGGACTTTAACCACGAGCGCAACTACCGCATCGCCGAGCGCTACCGCTTCCTCGACAAGCTCGACCAAGGCTCCAACCGCTACGCCTACAACCTCATGAGCGGCCCATTCCACGGCCGCCAAATCACCGCGTTCGACTACCACTACGAAACCCACTCCACCGACTCCAAGGGCCGGCGCCAGACGCACCACCACCACTTTTCCTTTTTCATCCTCTCGCTGGAAAAACAGTTTCCGGAACTGACCATCGCCAAAGAAGGGCTCCTTTCCAAGATTGCACAGGCCGTCGGCTACGACGACATCGACTTTGAGTCGCACGAGTTTTCCAAAAAGTTTGTGGTGCGCTCCAAAAACAAGAAATTCGCCTACGACTTCTGCAACGCGCAAATGATCGCCTACCTGCTCGACCACCCCGGCATCAACATCGAGATCGATCAAAGCTCGCTCGCGCTCGGCCTCGGCTCCTGCCTGAAGGTGGAGGAAATCGAGGCACATTTGAACCAGCTACTGGAAATCCGGTCACTCATTCCTGATTATGTCTTCGGGTGATACAGATCTCATCGCACTGACCGTCTTGGGCGTTTTCGTCTTGATTGTCGTTGTGACGGAGCTGCGGCGCAAGAAAACCATCCCGATGACTATTCAAGATGTGGCCCTGAAGCTTGGACTATCCATTAAAACCTCGGGCAAGGATCAATTGCTCGATACGTATTCATTTATAAACAGGCTTCAATACAGCGGGAAGCAGCACATCCAGAATGTCCTTTGCGGCACCTACCGGAAAAGCGCGGTTACCGTTTTCGACATGCGCTACGAAACCCGCGACATCGGCAAAGGGGGCAGTCAGGACTATTATTCTTTTTACATGGTCGAGCTCCCGAAAACGTTCCCCGAACTAACGATCTACAAAGAAGGCCTGATCTCAAAGCTCTACCAGGCAACGGGGCATAGCGACATCGATTTTGAATCCTACGAGTTTTCTGCAAAGTTTCGAGTGAGGGCGGCCAACGCTAAGTTTGCATACGACTTCTGCAATGCATTGATGATCGACTACCTGCTTGCCAACACGGACCTTAGCATCGAGATCGACCGGAACATTCTTTGCATCAGCTTCGAAAAACCGCTTAGCTTTGAGACCGTAGGACATAGCCTGGACCGGCTCCTTAAGATTCGCTCACTGATGCCAAACTACCTTTTCGAGGAATGACTTTTGACAGGATAACAGGATAAACTGGATATTGGCGGCATAATTTGGAATCCTATCCATCCTATTATCCTGTCAGAAATAAAGGAACGAAATGGAACTGATCATTGTTGCTGTGGTTTTGCTGATGCCGGTCGTTTATGCGATCGCCACATACAACACGCTTGTGGCGCTGCGGAACCACATTTCCGAAGCATGGAGCAATGTCGATACGGAGCTGAAGCGGCGCTACGAGCTGATCCCGAACCTGGTCTCCACCGTGAAGGGCTATGCCGCACATGAACGCGAAACGCTCGAGCGCGTGGTAGAGCTTCGCAACCAATGCGCGGCCGACCACGGCAGCGTCAGCCATCAGGAAGGCACCGAAAAGCAGCTCGTCGGCGCCGTGCAAAAACTGTTCGCGCTGGCGGAGGGCTACCCCAAGCTGAAGGCCGACCAAAACTTTTTGGAGCTGCAGAAGGAACTGGTCAACACCGAAGACCGCATCCAGGCGGCGCGGCGCTTCTACAACGGCAACGTGCGCGACTACCGCAACAAATGCGAAGCCTTCCCCAGCAACCTGGTCGCCGGCCTATTCAGCTTTAAGCCCCGCGACTTTTTCGATGTCGATCCCGCCGTCCGGGAAAACCCGTCCTTAAACCTTAACACTTAACACCTGAAACTGGAGCTCCCTCATGATTGCACCGCCAAAAGCTTTTGAAAACATTTCGTTCCTGAACAGCCCCTATTGCCGGCCGGTGCGTCTGCAGCTGGAATACCTCCATCCGGAAGTCACCATGACCGAGGAAGGAGTGAAGTCCACCATTGTGCTGTTCGGCAGCGCGCGCATCCCCTCGCCCGAAACCGCCGCCGACTGCAAAAACCCAAAACTGGCCGAGCTGGTGCCCTTCTACGAAGAGGCGCGGAAGCTCGCGAACATCGTCAGCGCCGCCTGCCAAACCAACCACGAATACGAATATGTCGTCATCACCGGCGGCGGCGGCGGCATCATGGAAGCCGGCAACCGCGGCGCCGACGAAGCCGACTGCAAATCGATCTCGCTCAACATCGAGCTGCCGTTTGAACAAGAGGCCAACCCCTATGTTTCCCCCGGACTCAACTTTGAGTTTCATTATTTCCACATGCGCAAGATGCACTTTCTGCAGCGCGCCAAAGCCGTCTGCATTTTTCCTGGAGGCTTCGGCACGTTCGACGAGCTTTTCGAAGCGCTGACCCTGATCCAGACCAAAAAAGTCGATCCAATGCCCGTGATCCTCTTCGGCTCCGAACATTGGAAACGGCTGATCGACTGGGAATACCTTGCCGAATGCGGCCTGATCAGCCCAAAGGACCTCGACCTGATCACCTTCTGCGACACCGCCGAAGACGCTTGGAAAACCATTGCCGATTATTATGCGTAAACATTTTCCAACCCTAAGAAAACACACTATGGTTTCAATATTTTGAACAGGAGGCGCAAAATGAAAACAGCGATCAACATGGGACTGGCCGCGTTGGCGGCCGCAGTTCTGTCCGGATGCGCGGCGGCGGCATTCAACCGGGTCAGCCTAACCACCAACCGCAACATCACCGTTGGGCAGGAACTTCTCGACCTGCAAGCCGCTCACGAGAAAGGCATCATCAACGATTCAGAATACAAAATGGCCAAGCAGGACCTGCTGAAAATGGTATCTTCGCTGGCGGAACTCAAAGACGACTAGGAAAATAATATGATCCATGTAATTGCATCAATCGGAGTCAAGCCGGGCAAACGCGCGGCGTTCATCAAAATCTTCAAAGCCAACGTGCCGGCGGTGCAGGCCGAAGACGGCTGCGTTGAATACATCCCGACCATCGACACCAACAGCGGCATCGAAGCCCAGTGGAAAGACGAAACGGTGGTGACCATCATTGAAAAGTGGAAAACCATCGAGGCGCTGCACGTTCATTTGGCCGCGTCGCACATGGAACAGTTCAAGAAAGACACCGCGAATCTGGTTGAAGACGTTTCACTAACGGTGCTTGAAGATGCGTAGGCGCCGGTTCATCCAAGCAGGGGCGGTCGCGGCCGCCAGCGTCGCCGCCACGAAAGCGGCCGCCATCGAAAAGCCGAACATTCTTTGGCTGACGTGCGAGGACAACAACGTCAACTGGGTCGGCTGCTACGGCAACCCCCATGCGGATACGCCGAACATTGACCAACTGGCGAAAGACGGCTTCCAATACATGCACGCCTATGCCAGCGCCCCGGTCTGCGCCCCGTCGCGCAGCACCTGGATCACCGGCATCAACGCCATCTCGATGGGCACCCACCCGATGCGCAGCCGTTACACCATTCCTCTCAATCACATTCAATACTATCCCGACCACCTCCGCGCCAACGGCTACTACTGCGGCAACGACACAAAAACCGACTACAACCTTTGCGATAAAAAGGACCTCGGCGGCCGGCCGGACAAGGAATGCTGGGACAATCCCGGAAAGGTCGACTGGGAGGCGCTCAAGCAAAACCAGCCCTTCTTCCAGGTCATCAACTCCACGCAGTCGCACGAAAGCAAGGCCTTCGGCGATGTCTTCAAGACCGAACACGACCCCGCCGACACCCAGCTGCGCAAGTACCACCCCGACGTTCCCGGCATGCGTGAAAACTATGCCCACTACCACGACGCCATGAAAAAGATGGACGCCGAAATCGGCGCGTCGCTCCAAGCATTGGAAGACGCCGGGCTGACTGAAAACACCATCGTCATTCATAACTCCGACCACGGCGGCGTGATGCCTCGCAGCAAGCGCTACCTCTTCGGCAGCGGCCTCCACTGCCCCCTTATCATTCGCTTCCCGAACCGATTCAAGCACCTCTGGCCAGCGCCCAAGCCCGGCATGCAGGTTGACCGGCTCGTTAGCTTTGTCGATATGCCCAAGACGTGGCTGAGCCTCACCGGCTCCAAAGTGCCGGACTATATGCAAGGAACGGTTTTCCTCGGCGCAAAAGCCGAGCCGGAAAAACCCTACCACTTTGCCTTTCGCGGCCGCATGGACGAGCGGTGCGAGAACGCGCGCGCGGTCTGCGACAAACAGTTCCTTTATCTCCGCAACTACATGCCCTACGCCCCGTGGATGCAGCAGTTGAATTATCTCTGGAAAATGACGGCTACCCAAGTTTGGGAAAAACATGTCCTATCCGGCAAGGCCAGCGAAATCGAGTCGCGCTTCTTTGCGCCCAAGGATTGGACGGAAGAACTCTACGACATACAAAAGGATCCGGACAACGTCAACAACCTGATCGAGAATCCGGAGTACAGGCAGGTCGCCGCGCGCATGAACGTTGCCCTGCGCGGCTGGCAGGAACAGATCCACGACGCCAGCCTGCTTCCGGAAGCCGAGATGGTTAAACGCGCAACGGAAAACAACACCACCATCTACGAAATGGTACGCAATCCCGATCTCTACAACCTGACCGCCCTGCTCAATGCCGCCGACCTGGCGCTCGAAAAGGATCCGGCCAACCTTCCTGCCCTTGGAAAACTGCTGAAGAGTTCCGACTGCGGACTGCGCTACTGGGGCATCGTCGGCTGCTTCCTGCTCAACGATCCCAAGGGCGGCTTCCTGTGCCTCGATGACGATTCGCACGAGGTGCGCGCCATGGCCGCCTGGCTGCTGATCAATACAGGACAGCAGGAAAAGGGCCTCCAAGGCTTGGAAAACCTGATCCGGGAAGAGTCCTACGCCCTGCTCAAGGTACTCAACATTATCGACTGGATGGGCGATGACGGCAAAAGCCTGATTCCCGCCGTCCGGGCCATCAAGTTCACGGACGCCAACAACGAGCTGATGCAGGACTACAAGAACATCCAGGGCTATCAAAAGCGGCTACAGGAGCAACTGCTGGAGAAATACGGAATCAAGGCCCCGGCCCCGGCCCCGAAAAAAAAGCGCAAAGGGAAAAAAGCGTAGATGGAAAAACTACTCGGGAAATTTGAGCGGATTATCGTGCTGACCCTGATGGGCTTCATGATGCTGGTCATTCTGTTGGCCACCGTGGAAGTCGGCGTGATTCTGTGGAAAGAACTCGTCAAGCCGCCCTGCATGCTCCTCAACGTGAAAGAAATGATGGAGGTCTTCGGCTTCATTCTGATGGTCGTCATCGGGCTGGAGCTGCTCGAAAGCATCAGGGGCTATCTCACGGAGCATGTGGTGCATGTGGAGGTGGTGCTGCTGGTGGCGATTGTGGCCGTGGCTCGGAAGGTGATCATTCTCGACTACAAGGAAGTTACCCCGCATTTGCTGTTGGCCATCGCCGCACTGATTATAGCGCTGTCTGCCGGATTTTTTATTATCCGCCGCGCCCTGAACAGGATCCCGCCCCAAAAAACCGGTGAATAAAGAAACAAAACCGCCCATTTGCTGAACTAAATCGGTATTCATTCTCGACAGCAACCCGTCAAGATAGCTAGCTTCCTAAGAATAAATTATCGGGAGTTTGCAGTTATGAAGAAAATAATCCTTTTTGTTCTGACCGGCGCGGTGCTCTATTCCACCGGGTGTTCTAAGAAAAACGAATTCCAGGCTCCGCCTCCGCCCGAGGTGACCGTGCAGCATCCTCAACAAAAGGATGTTATCGTTTATAAAAGCTTTCCCGGCCGGCTGGAGGCCTCGGACGAGGTGGATATCACCGCCCGCGTTAAAGGCTTTCTGAAAACGATCAACTTCGAGGACGGCCAGCGCGTAAACGAGGGCGACCTGCTCTTTACGATTGAAGACCAGGAATATCAGAACAACGTAAAGTCGGCGGAAGCCAAGCTCCTGCAGGCCGAAGCGAACCTTGATCTAGCCGATACTACGCTCAAGCGCATGCAGAAGGCCTTTCAAACCAAGGCGGTATCCGAACTCGACGTTAGTAAGGCCGAAGCGGAACAGGCGGGAGCAAACGGCGTTGTTATCGAAGCCAAGGCCGCGCTAGACCAAGCGAAGCTCAACCTTTCCTATACACAGATCCACGCCCCGATGGGCGGGCGGGTGGCCAAACGTCTGCTCAGCGTAGGCAATCTGGTGGGCGATGGGCAAGCGACGTTGCTGACCACCCTGGTGGTGGAATCGCCGATCGATGTCTTTTTCAATATTGATGAGCGCTCCATCATGCCCTTCCTGAAAAAGGGTGACCGCGAGGTTAAGGCTGGAGTTAAGGCCCCGCCGGTTAAAGTGGAACTGGCGGATGGGTCAATCTCCGAGGAAGAAGGGAAAATTAACTATTTCGACCCACAAGTTGATCCGAATACCGGAACCCTGCAGGCCAGGGCCGTTTTCGCCAACAAGAATCTCAAACTCCTGCCCGGTCTATACGGAAAAATTCTGGTTCCGGATCCCCACAAAGACGCCATCCTGGTTCCGGATCTTGCGGTTCAACGCGATATGACCGGAGCCTTTGTGCTGGTTGTGAATGCGGAAAACATGGTGGAGAGCCGCTATATCAAGGGCGGCCCGGTGCTGGAAAGCCAACGTATCGTCGAAGAAGGCCTATCCGCCGAAGACCGTGTGATTGTCGAGGGCATCCAACGCGCCCGGCCGGGCATTCCCGTACGTTTATCTGCGCCGAAGAACGACGAACCCTCTGCCGCCGAAGCGGCTGAATAGACTGGAGATCCGATATGTTCAGCCACTTCTTTATTGACCGCCCTATCTTTGCGGGTGTCATCGCGATTGTTATCATGCTGCTGGGCGGCTTTGCGATGGTGAGCCTGCCGGTCGAACGCTACCCCGACATTTCCCCCCCTTCGATTACGGTTGAGGCCACCTATCCGGGAGCCGATGCCAATACGGTAGCGGATACCGTTGCCGCCGTGATTGAAAAAGAGGTCAACGGGGTTGAAGGCATGATCTACATGAATTCGGTCAGCGCCAACGACGGAACCATGAATCTGACGGTCACCTTCGAAACCGGTGTCGATCTTGACATGGCCAACGTCCTTACGCAAAACCGCGTAGCCAAAGCCATTCCGCAGCTGCCGCAGGAAGTCCAGCGTCTGGGGGTTAAGACCCAGAAAAAATCAACCGATGCCAACCTGTATATTGGCTTTTACAGCCCAGACGGTGATTACGACGATATCTTTCTGGCCAACTTTGTGGCCCTGCGGGTGAAAGACGAAGTGGCCCGCGTCCCCGGCGTCGGGGAAGTTTTTGCCTTCGGGGCCGGCGATTATTCCATGCGGATCTGGCTCGATCCCGAGTTGATGAAGTCACTCGACGTGACCGCGGATGATGTCGTCAATGCCGTGCGCGAACAAAACCTGCAGGTTGCCGCCGGACAGATCGGCGAACCCCCCGTACCCAAGGGGCAGGCCTACCAAATGACGATGAACGTGAAAGGCCGCCTGCTCGAAGCCGAAGAGTTTGAAGACATCGTCATCCGCACCGGCGAAGACGGCCGACTGCTGCGCATCAAAGATGTCGCCAAGGTGGAGCTTGGCGCAAAAACCTATGTCATGGGCTCCTCCCTGAACGGCAAAGACTCCAACACGCTGGCTGTGTATCAGATTCCCGGCGAAAACGCGCTGAATGTCGTAAAAGGCGTCAGAGAAAAAATGACGGAGCTGGAGCCCAACTTCCCGGACGGACTTGAGTATAAAATCATATTTGACAATACCGACGTGATTGTCGCGTCAATCAATGAAGTGAAAGAAACCCTCGTCATCACTCTGATTCTTGTGATCCTGACCGTCTATGTCTTCCTGCAGAATTTCCGCGCCACCATTATTCCCTCCGTCACCATTCCTGTATCACTGATCGGCACCTTCGCGGCCATGTCGGCCCTTGGCTATTCCATCAACACGTTTACCCTGTTCGGCCTTGTTCTGGTGATCGGTATCGTGGTGGATGACGCCATCGTGGTGGTGGAAAACTGTACCCGCCTAATCGACGAAGAGGGTCTGGATCCTAAAGCGGCGGCCAAACGCGCCATGACTGAAATTTCCGGCCCGGTGATCGCCACCACGCTGGTGCTGCTTTCGGTATTTATTCCGACCACCTTTATGCCCGGGATCACCGGACAGCTGTTCAAACAGTTTGCCGTAACGATTTCTGTGGCGACGGTCTTCAGTACCATTAATGCCTTAACCCTGAGTCCGGCGCTCTGCGGCATTCTGCTCCGGCCTTCGAAACAGGGCGCAAAGAAAGGTTTATTCGGTTTATTCAACCGTTCGTTGGACACCACCAAAAAGGGGTATCTCAAAGTGGTGACCCAGGCTCTGCGGAAATCCTTTATCGGCCTGTTGCTGTTTATCGGATTGGCCGTCGTGGCCTTCATGGGCTTCGGAAATCTTCCCGGTGGTTTTGTTCCTCAGGAAGATGAAGGATACTGCATGATCAATGTAACCCTGCCGGAAGCCTCTTCGCTGGAACGCACCAGAGAATTTATTGAAAAAGTGAATGCCGTCATCGGCGAAACGCCCGGTTTACGGGACTACATGACCATTGCGGGTTACTCCATTCTTGACGGGGCCGCGATCCCCAACGCCGGCTTCAGCGTCATGGTATTCGAACAATGGGACAAGCGCGGAAAAGGTGAACATCAGGCGGATATTATCATGAGCCTCAACCAGCGGCTTTCCCAATTAAAAGAAGGCCTTGCCTTCGCCTTCCCGGTGCCCTCTCTTCCCGGCGTCGGTATGTCCGGCGGACTCGTCATGCAATTGCAGGACCGCGGCGGAGCCGGCATGACCACCCTCCAGAAGGTGGCTGACGAATTCATGAACGATGGAAATTCCCAGTCGGGACTCGAGGGCATGTATACCACCTTTCGGGCCAACGTACCGCAGCTTTTTGTCGATATCGACCGCGATCAGGTGCTCTCTAAAGACGTCTCTATGAGTGCTGTATTCAATGCCTTGCAATATTTCTATGGATCGGTTTACTTAAATGACTTCACCTACATGAACCGGGTATTCCAGGTAAAAGCACAGGCGGCTCCGGACTTCCGCCGCGAAGCGGATCAGATTCGTGATATGCCGATCCGCAGTCGCAACGGCAACATGCTCCCCCTTGGAGCGGTTCTCGATATTCACGAGATTCTCGGCCCGCAATCGGTCACCCGGTATAACATGTATCCTGCCGCGAAAATCATGGGACAGCCGGCAGCCGGCTACAGTACGGGACAGGCTATGGAGCTGATCGAAGATATGGGGAAAACCAAACTGCCCGCCTCGATGGGCGTGGAATGGACCGAACTGTCTTATCAGGAAAAAGCGGCGCAGGGTTCGTCGAACATCATCTACTTGCTGGCCATCATCCTCGTCTACCTCGTACTGGCAGCACAGTATGAAAGCTGGAGCATTCCGGTATCCGTCTGCCTGTCGGTACCGACGGCGCTGCTCGGAGCGGTGATTGCACTGATGGTCGGCAAAATGGATAATAATGTTTATGCACAGGTCGGGATCGTACTGCTGATCGGGCTCTGCACCAAAACCGCGATTTTAATCGTCGAGTTCGCCAAGGTGGAACACGATGAAGGCAAAAGCGTCTTTGACGCCGCCATGAGCGCCGCCAACCTGCGCTTCCGCGCCGTACTGATGACGGCCTTCTCCTTCATCCTCGGCGTAATCCCGCTGCTCCTCGCCAGCGGCGCCGGCGCAGAAAGCAGAAAGGTGCTGGGGGCAACCGTGTTCGGAGGCATGCTTGTGGCCACCGTCGCCAGCTTGATCTTCGTGCCGATGCTCTACTTCATCGTCCAGAACCTCAGCGAAAAATCCACTAGCAAAAAACAGGTGAAGGAAGTCCCGAAATGCGAAGACTAACCCCGGCTCTGGTCGCCGTCATCCTGTTGTCCAGCTCCGCCCCCCTGTTTGCCCAGGGTCTCCACGAATACGATGAGTGGTACGAGAACTACACCGTACAGGCCCTGCTTGGCGCCATGAAGTTCGACGACCTTAAGATCGACGTTGAAGGCAGCGGCACGCAAGAAAAAGCAGACCTGAGCACCGTGCCGCAGGTCGGTGGCGCATGGGGAACGCTGCCCTTGGGCAACCGGATACAGGTCGGATTGGAAGCCACCTTTCTCGTGGGGTGGAGAACGGACAACATCGAATATATCGAAATCAACTCCGGACTGCGCGCCAGAGTCTCCACCTCAATGTGGATGTTCGACCTCGCTGGAGGCCCGTACATCAATCTCTTTCTCGACGAGGGGAAAAGGGTCCGCGTCTACGGCGCAGCCGGCCCTCTGCTGATGTATGCCAACTACGACGCCGACAAAGATTACGACGGTGACAATTCGTATGACGAAAACGACGACAGCGAATCCGCCTTCGGCTTCGGCGCATATGGCCGTGCGGGCATCGAATTCCGCATCCACGAGCGCGGCATGCTGGGCATGGGGGCCCGCATCCTCTACGCCAACCTCGATCTCTCAGATGTGGGCGGAACAACGGACGTGAAGGGCATCGCAGGCTTCGTAACCTACACCGCCGGCTTCTAAATCCCCCGCCTGCAGGACCATGGCGTTTTAAATATCCCAGTCCAATCATCCTCGACAAAACGGCTGCGGCGAAATCTGGATTGACCATTCCATAGATCTGAAGAAGTGAGCCGTTGGAGCGAAGCGGAAACAGCGTTTGCGGAGTCGCGAAGCATAATTTCCGGCAGGAAATAGTGTCGTAGACACGGTTCAATAGCGCAGCGCTTCAAAATCCCCCAATCCTATCTTTGCATTTTTCCCGCTTTCACTACCTATCGAACCCACCAACGCCGTCCCCGCCGATGCGGGAAACGCCTTTGCTTCATAGGTTTTTGGCTTCCGCGCCAATTGACACCGCGCGGTGTTCCCCCTATATTCGCCGTCTTTTTACAGGAGATTTTTTCATTCATATGAAAACTGAGCAAATGACTGATTTGGAAAAACTGCGCCACAGCTCGGCGCACGTGATGGCGGCGGCCGTTTGCCGTCTGTTCGACAATGTGCAGCTCGACATCGGCCCGTCAACCGACGACGGGTTCTATTACGACTTTGACCTCGAAGCCCGCATCACCCCGGACGACTTTGAGCGCATCGAAGCCGAAATGAAGAAAATCATCGAAGAAGACCATGCTTTCGAATGCATGACCGTCTCCCGCGACGAAGCGAAGGAGCTGCTCAAAGACCAGAAATACAAGCTCGAACGCCTAGCCGATATCCCCGAAGGCGACGCCATTACCTTTTACACCTGCGGCGAATTCATGGACCTCTGCCGTGGCCCGCACGTCGAGAGCACCGGCAAACTCCGCACATTCCAGCTGATGAACGTAGCGGGCTCCTATTTCCGGGGGCACGAAACCAATCCGATGCTGCAGCGCCTCTACGGCACGGCCTTCACCAATCCGAAGCAGCTTCGCCTCTACCTCAAGCAGATTGAAGAAGCCCAGAAGCGCGACCATCGCCGGCTCGGCAAGGATCTCGACCTCTACTCGATTTCCGAAAACGTCGGACCGGGGCTGGTCAACTGGCACCCGAAGGGCGCACGCATCCGCTCGACCATCGAGGACTTCTGGAAGAAGGAGCACTTCAAGAACGGCTACGACTTGGTCTACACCCCGCACATCGGCAAAGCCAACCTGTGGGAAACATCAGGACATCTGGACTTTTACCGCGAAGGCATGTTCGCCGCCATGGATATCGACGGCCAGGAATACTTCGCCAAACCGATGAACTGCCCCTTC
The DNA here is from genome assembly GCF_900890705.1 of Pontiella sulfatireligans. GTDB lineage: Bacteria > Verrucomicrobiota > Kiritimatiellia > Kiritimatiellales > Pontiellaceae > Pontiella > Pontiella sulfatireligans. The sequence continues at coordinate 898,664 of NZ_CAAHFH010000002.1, forward strand.
CATGTGGAAATCTATAAAACCGGCCTGCGCTCCTACCGCGAGCTGCCGCTGCGCTGGGCCGAGCTCGGCACGGTCTACCGCTACGAAAAAGCCGGCACCCTGCACGGCCTCTTCCGCGTCCGCGGCTTCACCCAGGACGACGCGCACATTTTCTGCACCACCGACCAGATTGAAGACGAAGTGAAGGAAGTCATCCGCTTCTGCAACTTTATCTGGAAAACCTTCGGCTTCACGGAAGTGAAAGCCTACCTTTCCACCCGCCCCGAAAAAGCGGTCGGCGAGCCGGAACGCTGGGACCAGGCCACCCAATCGCTCGAAGCGGCGATTAAGGCGGAAGGCCTGCCCTACGAAATCGACGAAGGCGGAGGCGCCTTCTACGGCCCGAAGATCGACCTCAAGGTCAAGGATGCGATCGGCCGCGAATGGCAGACGAGCACCATCCAGTTCGACTTCAACCTGCCGGAGCGCTTCGACCTGAAATACATCGGCGCCGACGGCAACGCGCACCGCCCCTACATGGTGCATCGCGCGCTCTTCGGCAGCATGGAGCGCTTTTTCGGCATCCTGATCGAGCACTATGCCGGCGGCTTCCCCGTCTGGCTCGCGCCGGAACAGGTGCGCGTACTTCCCCTTTCCGACGACCAGGAACAGTATGCCAACGAAATCCTCGCCGCGCTCCGCCAGGCCGAAATCCGCGCCAGCGTCGACAAACGCCAAGGCAAGCTCAACGGAAAAGTTAAGAATGCGCAACTGGACAAAGTGCCGTATATGCTTATTATTGGCGGCAAGGAACAGGAGAACAAGCAAGTGGCCGTCCGCCACCGCCTCAAAGGCATGAAGGGCGAGTGCAGCTTGGAAGAATTTATCGCCCAGCTCAAACAGGAAGAGCTGGATAAAAGAACAGTAGACACGGAGGTCTCAGATTAGAAAACAAAACTTCAGAGGCAGGCAGCAACGCGAGCCGCAAGTAAGGATCAACCAGCGCATCCGCGTGCCGGAAGTCCGGTTGCTCGACTATAACGGCGCCGAACTCGGCGTCGTGAAAACCAGCGATGCGCTTAAGCGCGCCGGCGAATACGGGATTGATCTGGTGGAGGTTTCCCCCACCGCCAAACCGCCCGTATGCCGCATCATGGATTACGGCAAATACAAGTATGAGCAGGAAAAGCGCAAAAAAGAGCAAAAGAAGCACCAGGTGCAGATCAAGCTCAAGGAAGTTAAGTTCCACGTCAACGTGGGCGACCACGACTACGAAACCAAGATGCGCAACCTCAAGAAATTCATTGAGCACGGCGACCGCGTAAAGCTTTCGCTCATGTTCCGCGGCCGTGAAAACGCCCACCGCGAACTTGGCTTCGAGGTTATCAAACGCGTGATTGCCGATGCCGATCCCTACACCAGCGTGGATCAGATGCCGCGGCTGCAGGGCCGTTTTGTATCCGCCATTCTCGTACCCAAGAAAACCAAAATCTAATCCAGTAAACCCAGCCTCGACCAGGAATAGTTCCATGATGAAGATGCACTTGAATCGACTCTGGACGGTCAAGGGCGAAAACAAGGCGAAGCACCTTTTGGGGCTCGCCTTTTTTTTGTGCGCCCTCACCGCCCTGCCCGTACGCGCCAGCACGAATTCGGCTACAGGGACGGCTTACGGCACCGACCCAGCGAACTGGGATAATGTTATCTCGATTTCCTCGAAATCGAACGGCCCAGGCTCGCTGATCATCGGCGATGAGGTCACCACGAGCCTGACGCTGGATAACGCCATCCGCGGCTCCATCACCATCACCAACGGATTCAGCAACTTTGACATCATCGCCACCGGCGCCTCGGTCAGCAATACAGCTGGCGCCGTCCTGTTTGTAGCGGGCGGAACCAACCTTGCCATCACCGGTGGCACGTTCCGGGGCGCCAGCGGTTCGGGCGGCTATGTGCTGCCGCCGTTGCCCGGCGAGAACATCATTACCAACTCCACCTCTTCGGCCGCCATAGGCGCCTATTTTTCCGGCACGAAAAAAGTGGTGGTTTCAAAAGCCGCCTTTTCTGGAGGCGCCTACATGCTCGACGACGGCACCTCCCAAGGCACCGACGGCATCCAGGCGCTCAACGTGAGCAACTTTGTGTTCACCGCTGACAGCGGCGGTTCCACCCTCACCGGCGGTTCAGCAAAGGCCGTTTCCTATACGGACGGCGACGCGCTTTCCACAGGCGGGCGGGGACTGTTTGCCTCCGGCACCACGCTGACGGTCAGCAACGGAACCTTCAAAGGCGGCAGCGCAGGCAACGCCGTTTCCGCTTCGTCCTATAGTGCGGTTTCGCGTGGCGGCGACGCGGTTGCTGCCACCGGATCCACCATCAGTATTTTCAAAGGCAGCTTTACCGGCGGAAGCGCCGGATCAGCAACCAATTCCGGCAGCGGCACGGCCGCCGCACTCGGCGGCGCGGGCCTCCGCGCCACGGCATCGGACGTGAACATTTATGGCGGCTCCTTTAAAGGAGGCAACGCAGGCGATGCCGCCGACGACAGCCGGGGAGGAGCAGGCCTGTATGTCGTAGGCTCAACCGTCTCTATCGGCGGAGGCAGCAACGCTCCGTCCTTTACCGGCGGCGCAAACGGCGTCGGCATGCTCGCCATCGACAGCGGTCTCGACATTGACGGGGGCACCTTCACCGGCGGAGCCTACGGCAGCGGCAAGCAGTTCGGCCTCGCGACGGTGGCCAATGCTGGAGGCACGAACGTAATCGACATCAGCGCGGGCACCTTTAGCTCCATTAACTTTTCCGGTTCAGGGCTTCAGAACTTTACGGCGGGCAGCAATCTGACGGTGAACGGCTATGTGGTTCAAGACGGCGGCACCGTAGTGGTCGACCACCTTTCGGACGCCCCGTTCCAGCAAACCCTCGTCCGCTCCGGCTCTATGGAATTCGCCAACGCTTTCACTTTAGCCGACGGAGGCCTGTTTACACTAGACAGTGCAAGCAGCCGGGCGTCCTTCTCCGACATCAATGTTGAGTCGGGCGGATCGCTCAACATTGGTCAAGGCGAACTAACGGCCTCGGGCGCATTCGGTCTGGAAACCGGCGGACAGCTTTCCGTTTCAGTAGTCAACCTAGAAAACGGCACCCTTTATGCGGACACCGCGACATTCCAAACCAACTCGTCTCTTTATATTGATTCCACCCAAGCGGGCTTCGCCGGCGGCTCAACGACTGCGGTCACGGTTGTTTCAACCGACTCTGGAATCTTAGTGGCTGATGCCGGCGGGGCAACGAACAACGCCACGGATGGCAATATTTCCGAAAACGTGCTCCTTGGATCCGACACCGCCGGACGAACCTCTCTTACCGGCCTCTCCATTGACGGCGATAACCTAAAGGCGGAGTTCGCCACGGAAACCCTGCGGGAATACTGGAACGCCGACGGCCAGATGGGCACCTTGGCCGATGATCTGGACGCCATCAACAACACCAACATGATGGCCATCATCGACAGCATCGACAACCCGGAAGAATCCAAGAAGGCTACGGAGCAAACCTACTTCACCACTCCAAACACTTTCCAAACCTCGCTGCTGGGCCTGCAGACGGCGATGGGCCAGGCCGCCGCTCGCGGAACGGAGTTCCGCGAGCAGCTCAAACTCATCCCCCCCGGCGTCAAAGGGCCGGAGCGCAACAACGAGATCCGCGCCTGGGCCAAATACTACGGCAACTTTGTCAACCACGACTCCGACGGCCTGAACGACGGCTACGACACCACGCTGCACGGGGGCACGTTCGGGGCAGACAAAAGCTTCGGCCACCTGCTCGTCGGCATCAGCGGCGGAGCGGGAAAGTACACGACCACGTCAGACCACCACGACGCCAAGGAAGACATCAATGCCTACCACGGCGCAGTTTACGGCACCTACGACTTTTCCCGCGCCTACATCGACGCCGGCATTGCATACGGCTTCAACGATGTTTCCACGAAAACACGCAAGCCGTTCGTGATGCATGGCGATTTCGACGCCCAGCTCATCTGCACCTACATCGGTGGCGGCTACGACCTCATCGACACCGAACACGGCACCGTTTTCACGCCGGAAGCATCGCTGCAGTACACCTACTACGAGCAGGACAGCTACAACGAAAGAAGCAATGATGCCGTGCCGCGCCGCATCGACGATTACGATGCGGACTCGTTGCGCTCCAGCCTCGGACTGAACATTTCCATGCTCAACTCGCTCGAATTGAAACATTACGGGTTCAAGATCGACGGCCGCCTCCACTGGATTCACGAGTTTAACTCCGACACCGACGACATGTCGTTCAAGCTGGAAGGAGGCAACGCAAACTATCAGCTGTCACCGCCGGACCTCGACGAAGACCTGTTCCGTGCGGGCATCGGCTTCTCGTTCTTCAACACCGAGAAACAGAAGCCCAAGAACGTATTGTTCCGGGTGGATTTCGACGAGCTCTTCGGCGAAAACTTTAACTCGCACAACCTCACCCTTAAGGTCGTCTACGCTTTTTAGAACAGAGGACTTTATTCGTGGGGCCGGATTCCGATCCGGCGTCCTACTAAGGCACGGAGGCGCCAGATTGGAATCCGGCCCCACGTTGCTGAAGCCTAGCTCTCGAAGCGCTTGACCGCCGCGGCAACGAAATCCTTGAACAGCGGGTGCGGCTTGACGGGCTGCGACTTGAGCTCGGGATGCGCCTGAGTGGCGACAAACCAAGGGTGGCCCGGCAGCTCGATCATTTCGACCACGCCGATGTCCGGGTTGATGCCGGAGAGCACCAAGCCGTTTTGCTCGAGCTGCTCGCGGAAGTTGTTGTTGACCTCGTAGCGGTGGCGGTGGCGTTCGGAAACGTTTTTGGTTCCGTAGGCGGCAAAGGCTTTGGTGCCCTCTTCCAGCACGCACGGGCAGGCGCCGAGACGCATCGTGCCGCCCTTGTCCACCACGTCGGTCTGCTCTTCCATCAGGCAGACGACCGGATGCTCGGTCTTTATGCCGCGCTCTTCGTCGAACTCGGTGGTGTGCGCGTCGGTCAGCCCGCACACGTTGCGGGCAAATTCAATCACGGCGCATTGCAGCCCGAGGCAGATTCCAAGGAATGGAATGTTGTTTTCGCGGGCATACTGCGCCGCGCGGATCTTGCCTTCCATGCCGCGCGATCCGAAGCCGCCTGGAATGAGCACGCCGTCGACCGTATCGAGAATGGCCGGATCCTTCTCGATATCCTCGGCGGCGAGCTTGACGGCATCGACCTTGTAGCCGGCGGCGCAGCCGCCATGGTAAAGCGCTTCGTAGATCGACTTGTAGGCATCCTGGAGTTCGGAATATTTCCCCACCACGCCGATGCGCACCGTACCTTTGGGGTGCTTGATGGTTTCGATCAGCTTTTCCCAGTCCTTCAGCGGGCGGGACGGCTTGGCGATGCGGAAGCGGTTGAGAATGATTTCGTCCAGCCCGGCGCGGGAAAGCACCAGCGGGATTTCATAGATCGAGGTTTCGACATCCTTCTCAACAATCACGCAGTCCTTGGACACGTTGCAGAAGAGCGAAAGCTTGTCGATATGCTCCTGATCCATATCCACTTCGGTGCGGCAAACGAGCACGTCGGGCATGATGCCGATCTCGCGCAGCTTGGCCACGCTCTGCTGGGTGGGCTTGGTCTTCACCTCTTTGGCGGCCGCGATGAACGGAACGTAGGTGAGGTGGATGAACATGGAGTTGTCGCGCCCAACCTCCAGCCCGAGCTGGCGAATCGCTTCGAGGAAGATGAGTCCTTCGATGTCCCCCACCGTGCCGCCGAGCTCAATGAGAATAACGTCCGGATTTTCGGATTCCAGCGCCCGGACACGGTCCTTGATCTCGTTGGAAATGTGCGGAATCATCTGAATCGTGGCGCCGAGGTAGTCGCCGCGGCGTTCTTTACGGAGGACGTTCCAATAGATGCTGCCCGCAGTTATGTTGCTCTTCTGCGAGGTCGGCTGGCCGGTGTAGCGTTCGTAGTGGCCCAGATCGAGATCGGTTTCTGCACCGTCGTCGGTCACGTAGACTTCGCCGTGCTGGTAGGGGCTCATCGTGCCCGGATCCACATTGAGGTAGGGATCCATCTTGAGCATGCGGATGGTTAAACCGCGGTTAATCAGCAATCGGCCGACGGACGCCGCCGTGATGCCTTTGCCCAAAGATGAAACCACGCCACCGGTGATAAATAGATATTTTGCCATCAAATTCGCCCCATATTGAGAGTGTAGAAACCTTCAAAAAACACGGGAATGGATGGTATCCGCTTTCCCCAACCATCCCAAACCAAAAATCCAACTAATGGGGGAAATCCGCCACCCACACCCGCAATCGGCAAAGTAGCGCAAACTTATTGTTTTTGAATCGGGCGACCTGTAGATTGCTCGGGTTTAACGTATGGGCGGCGTGTGTTTCCGCCTTCTTTTCAAGGGAGATAGTCTGTTATGAAATTCAACTGTTCCATCTTGCCGGCCGCCGTGCTGGTTTTGAGCATCTCGGCACTGTCCGCCTTCGGCGGCGACATAAAATTCGATAGCGGCCAACCGGCATCCATCGAAGGAGCCATCACCAATGGAACCACCTTGTTTGTTGGAGAATACGCCAACAACAACGCGCTTACCATCAGCAACGCCGGTGGCGTTTCGGTGGCCAACGCGCAACTCGGCCAGTTTTCCGACAACAACTCGATTCTCGTTTCCGGAGAGCTGTCATCCCTTCAAGTTGAGGAAAAACTGACCATCGGCCAAGCCGGCGACGACAACAGCCTGACGGCCGCCGACGGCGGCTGGATTGTAGTGGGCGAATCCGACCCAGGCCTGCTCTTGGGCGTCAATACGGGAATCATGGTCGGCAACACCAACGGCACAGCCCAGCTCTCGACCGGCGAAGGGTCTTCCATCAATGCGGACTTCCTCTACCTCGGCGCGGGAAGCAACGACACCGGCCGCATCGATCTTTCGGGCAGCGGCTCCCAGATGACCGTGGCCGACACGGCCTACGTCGGCTACGAAGGCAGCGGCAGCGAGCTGCTCGTCGGCGGAGGAGCAACCCTCACGGTTTCCAACCTGCTGCAAATCGGAACCGGCGCCAACTCCAATAACGTGCTTAACATCAATAGTGGCGGAAAAGCCGTCATCGCAGGCACCGTGGCCGTGAACAATCCCGGCGAAAACACGATCAACGTCAACAGCGGAGGCCGCATTACTTACACCGGCAACGCCAACCTCGACAATGCGGCGGCGCTCGGAGTCAACTTCAACACCGGCTCCACCCTCGAAGCCGGCGGCGAACTGACCTACGGCGAAATCAACGACGGCCTCTCCATCGTCCTCAACAACAGCCTCAACACCAACCTGACCGCCTCGTGGGACACCGGCTCCGACAACATGTATGTCGGCAAGGAGGTCGGAGGCAATTCGCTGACCCTGCTGGACGGCGCGCAAGCGGCGGCCAGCAGCGCCGACGCCATCATTGGCCAAACCTCGAACAACAACAGCATCGATGTTGAAGGCGACGGCTCGCTCCTCGACATCAGCGGACAGTTGCTCGTGGGTGTGACGTCCGACAGCAATGCGCTCAACCTGAGCGACGGCGGGGAAGCCCAGATCGGCACCGACCTCATTCTCGGGCTCAGAGACGCCGCCAACGACAACGAAGTGAACCTCAGCGGCGAAGACACCCTCCTGACGGTCGGCGGAGCGATTATTGTCGGCCAGGACGGCATCGACAACTCACTGAACCTTTCCGACGGCGCGGCAGCCGTCGCCCAAAGCCTGCAACTCGGCCAGAGCGCCGGCGCCGACGGCAACTCAGCCACCCTCTCGGACGACGCCTTGCTGGACATCGCCATGAATGTGGAGCTCGGCTCAGCCAGCTCGGACAACAGCCTGACGGTCGACAACGCCGCACTCGACATCGGTGGAGGTCTCTTCATCGGAGCCGATGGCTCCGACAACGCCGTCACGCTGACCGGCAGCAACGCTTGGATCAATGCAGGCGGCATGCTCCTCGGAGGCAGCGGAAGCGACAACAGCCTGGATATTGAAGCCGGAGCAAAACTGATGCTCGCCGGCGACGCCTTCTTGGGCACCAACTCCGCAAACAACTCCATTTACGTGACCGGGACCAACTCGCTGCTCGACATCTCGGGAAGCCTGACGATGGGCACCTTGGCAGAGACCAATTCAAATTCCGGCAACACCTTGTCCGCGTTTGACGCGGCGCGCATCGCCATCGGCCTCGACCTGAACGTGGGCAACGGCTCGCTTATTAAAATCGAGTCCGGTTCTCAAGTCACCGTCGACGGCGACTACACGCAGGATGCCAGCTCCACGCTGGAATTGTCGGTCGGCTCGTCCAACATGGGCCTCACCAACCTCGTCGTGGGCGGAACGGCCTCCTTCGCGAGCAACACGACCATCCACGTCTTCGACGCCGGCATCACCGGCCCCACCAACGAATTTGACGAGGTGGCCGTAGCGGCCGGAGAGCTTCTGATCGACGATCTCGCCGCAACAACCGCCCTGCTCAACAACACCAACGTCATCAACTTCGTCAACGACCTGCTAGGCATCGACGCCATGGTGGCCGACAACTCCATCGTGCTGAAGACCGAGTTCCTGCCGATCGCCGAAAACTCCGGCCTCACCGGCACCTACCTCGAACCCGTCGCCGACGAAATCGACGGCCTCGCCAAAGCCGGCGGCACCAACGCCATCTCCATGCGCAACATTATGGGCGTCGATATGGACGAGGACGGACGCAACCAGGCAATGAAGGACTACTACGGCAAACAGGAAAGCACCTCCCCCGGCCACAACATCATCAACATGGGCATCCAAAGCGTATCGGAACAGCTGACGATGCGCGCGGACAGCACCCGCGCCCGCATGGGCTCCGCTACGTCTTCAACCATCAACCCCGAAGCGGCGCCAGAAGGCGCCATGGGGCCGCACGCGCAAGGCCAGGAGCTGCAGGGCTGGATCTCCGCCTTCAACACCTGGGTCGACCAAAGCAAAGACGGCAACTATAGATCCTACGATGGAAGCATGGGCGGCTTCATGATTGGCGCCGACTTCTCGGTTGCCGAAAACCTGCTCGTCGGCGTGGCCGGCGGCGCCAGCAGCAGCGACATGGACCAAGACCGCGGAGGCAAAGTTGAAACAGATACCACCTACGGCGCCATCTACGCTTCGGCCGGCACCAAAGACTGGTATATCGACAGCAGCCTGCTCTACGGCGGCAGCACCATAAAGCACCGCCTCGGCAACGTCTTCAAAACCAAGGCAGACTACGATGCCCAAAACATGGCGTTCTATCTCGGCGGAGGCAAGGAATACACCGGGGACTACCTCATCATCACCCCGCAAGTCTCGATGCTCGCCAACTACTACAGCCAAGACAGCTATAAGGAAAAATCCAAGGACGCCGTCGGCCGGAAAGTGGACAGCTTCGACCAGTTCTATTTTCAGAGTTCCATCGGCTGCAGCCTCGGCATGTACACCAGCCTGGGTGAAACCACCCTCCGGCCGGAAGTCCGCATTCACTGGCTGCACGAGTTCAATGCCAGCGAGGAAGACCTGGACTACCGGCTGATCGGCGGCTCAGGAAACTACAAAATGGAGCTGCAGGCCCCCGAAAAGGACATCCTTAAGATTGGCGCCGGCGTGGTCGCTAAAATGGGCGAATACCTCGAGTTGCGCGCCGATCTCGACACCCGGCAGGGGGACAACTATTCCGACTTCACCATGCTCGGCTCCATCCGCTACCAGTTCTAATTCCCCGCGCGTGGAAAATCGAGTAGGACAAGGCTGAGTGATCAAGCTCAGCCTTGTTCCTCTCACAGAACCGTGCGTACGGACCTCGTACACGGCTCCTGTTTACTTTTATCCCCGATTCAATGGGGAAAGCGTTCCGGTCTCTACTTGATCGGCGGCGTATAGCCCGATCTCGTTGAACCAGCGGTTGGGCATCGCCATATGGGCGAGCTGGCAGGAGGCGTTGCGCCATGAGGCCATTTTGATCCGCTTAAACTCTCCCTTGTAGCCCAGTTGCCTGAGCCGTCGGTGGAGCTTCTGCGGTTTCTTCCACAGCTTCATTTGTATGGCGCGCAACCTCCGTCTTAGCCAACTCATCAGCTTCTTCAACTCCGTCTTGCAGTTCGCAACCTTAAAATAGTTCACGAACCCGCGCAGGACGGGATTGAGGTCGCGTATCACTTTGGCGAGATTCACGGGCGTGTTTCTGCGCGTGACGGCTTTGAGCTTGGCCTTGATTCGGGCGATTTTCTTGGCCTGTATTTTCGTATAGGTCAAACCGATCTCCACTCCCAGAAAGGCGACGCCCTCCTGCAACTCGGTCACATGCGTCTTGCGACGGTTGACCACGAGTTCGAGCTTTCCTTCAAGGTAGTCCTCGGCCACCCGAAGTGCGTTTTGTGCGCCTTTCGGGCTACCCTTGAAAATCAGAATGTCGTCCGCATAACGTACGACCCGATGCCCTCGTCCCGCCATATGCTGGTCGAATTCGTCCAGATAAATATTGGCGAGAAGCGGACTGATAACTCCGCCCTGCGGGCTTCCGGTTTCCGTTCGAGCAAACAGGCCATGGTTCATGACTCCGCTCTCCAAGAACATTCTGATGAGCGCAAGGATACTGCCGTCAGCCACCTTGCGCCGTACCGCTTTTAAGATCAGATCATGATCCAGCAGGTCGAAGCATTTGCTCAAATCCATATCCACCACATGCTCCAACCCCTCCTCGCGCATTCGTGCGGTTGCCTCTGCAATCGCTCCATGTGCGCTTCGTTTGGGTCGGTAGCCATAGCTTCCAGAATGAAACCCTGCTTCAAAGATCGGCTCAATCGCCATCTTCAATGCCTGCTGCACCACGCGGTCGCGCACCGTCGGTATCCCAATCAAGCGGATACCTCCATCCGGCTTTTCAAGCTCCACCCGTTTCACGGGGCTGGGTCGATAAGCCTTTGTGCGCAACGCCTCAAGAAGTTCGGCGATATTTTCCGACTGGTTCAGCGCAAAGCCTTTGCAGGACTGCCCGTCTATTCCGGGAGCTCCATTGCTCGACTTCACCTTTTTGAACGCCGTTTCCAACACCTGAGCGTGGAGTAAGCGATCATATAAACTGTACCAAACCCGCATCCTATCGTTCATCCTCGCTTCTTTGTGCTTCGCTCCGTCCATCTTCCGTTTTCACGATCTCGTTCGATTCTTCAGCGGGCTTCCAAGGGCTTGTATCCGGTTCAACGGCAATATGCCTTTTCAACTCCACCTACTCCGAAGGAACAGTTTGCCTCCAGTCCGCTCGTTCCCGAGTTCGCCCAAGACCACTTGCCCGCCTTGCGACGGCTTACCTCCCCGAAACCGCGTCCCGTCAATTGACGTAGCTTTCAAGTAAACTTCACCCCTTCGCATCCAGCCGACGCTTTTGGCCATCGACCGTCCCGGCGAACAAGCCGCAGGTCGATCCGGTTTTGCCCTCCACACCCTCACGGGCTTTCACAGGCCGGATCTTCATCACTACTACGGGCTCATCTGCCACCCTGCACGCTTCGCCCAGCTCCTTGAACTTCTTCTTGGAGCCAAACTATTGCGCTCTCGCACAAACCATGCAGGGCTTCCCCGGTTATGACTCCGGCTCCCTGTGAACGATTCCATCCTCAATCACAAACGCAGTCTGTCCGAGTACCAGGCTTCGCGCTATTTTGCACGCTTACCTTCTGCGCCTGCCGAATCAGGTTTACAACCGTTATGTACCGTTCACTTCCTATCGCTTCCTTCAGACCCCGCCGTTACCAGCAACGCCCTTGCGATTCGGATTTACTTCCCCTCGGACGGGGTGTTATCGCCTTCTTTCAGGCGACTGGGTTTGCCGGCTTTGCCGGGCAAACAAGAAAAGGGACCGCCAAAGCGGTCCCTTTTTCGTGGCACCGGACTCCGATCCGGCGCCGGCGTTCTACTGCACAGTCGAACGCTGCGCCCCCACTCCGTCGACGCCCGCTTCAACCACATCGCCGGCCTGCATCAGCACCTTCGGCTCGCGAGCCGACCCAATGCCGCTCGGCGTTCCGGTCGAGATCACATCCCCCGGCAGCAACGTCATGCCCCGCGAGATGTATTCAATCAGGAAAGGCACATCAAACATCATATCGGCCGTATTCCCGTCTTGGAGCACCACCCCGTTATGCTTCTGCCATACCCGCAGGCTTCCGATCGAGGGAATTTCGTCGGGCGTCACAAGAAACGGCCCCATCGGGCAGAAGGTGTCGAAGCCTTTGCCCCGCATCCACTGGCCGTTGGCCTTTTGCACGATGCGCTCGGTGGCATCGTTCAAAACCGTATAGCCGGCCACATAATCCAGCGCATCCGCCGCCTGAACCCTGGAAGCGGTCTTCCCAATAACCACAGCAAGCTCCGACTCGCTGTCAACCACCTGCGCCTCGGCCGGAAGTGCAATCGGATCAAACGGACCGTTGACGGCTGACGTCGCCTTGAAAAACAGGATCGGCTCCGAGGGGATTTCGTGGCCGAACTCCTTGGCATGGTCGGCATAGTTCGCGCCCACGCAAATGATTTTTGACGGGCGTGCAATAGGCGCGCCCAGCCGGATGCCGGCGGCATCAACAAACTTGGCGCCGGGATCATTCACCAGCTCGGCCAACTGTTCTACGCCATGATGGGTAAAAAAGTGCTCGTTATAATCCTCGATATGGAACGCCAGCGCCCGTACATCCAGAATCCGCCCATCGCCCATCCATACGCCTGGACGCTCTTTTCCCTTTTCTCCAAACCGAACCAGCCTCATGTAAACCTCCTGATATAAAACAGGGAAATTAGCAGAAGAGCACGAAGGTCGCGAAGCAAACAAACGGCCTCTCTTCGCGACCGTTGCGATCTTGGTGTTGAAAATTTAACGCATGCAGTCCATCTTCCCCCCATGTGCGGACGCTTTACACAAACTAAAAGCCGGAAAGAGGCGGTCGAAGCCCTTGGCGGGATTGAACTCCCCCCACTGTTTCATGGGCGCTACAACATTGCTCCAACGCAAAGCGTTGCCGTCATCCGGCAGGAAGATCCCTCCCGCGCCGAGGAGTGCATCTGGGGCTTTAAGAACCCGCGCTCCAACGGCGTGGTGATCAACGCGCGCTCGGAAACCCTCTCGGAACGCCCCCTCTTCAAGGACCTGCTGTTTACCAACCGCTGCCTGATTCCCGCCGACGGCTTCTACGAATGGAAAGCCCGGCAGCCCTACTATTTCCAAACGGCGGAAAAGCGGCTCTTCGCCTTTGCCGGGCTTTGGCGCGACGGACGATGCGTCGTCATCACCCGCGCCGCCGACGCCAACATGCAGGGCATCCACGACCGCATGCCCGTCATCCTTCCCCCGAACCGCTGGAACGACTGGCTGCTCGTTCATCCGATTGGTAAATCCAGACTGACGATCGTCACTCTGGATTTACCCCCCATCCCCGAAGCGCTGACGGCCCGGCCGGTCTCCCGCCGCGTCAACAAGGTCGCCAACGACGACTCCGCCTGCCTCGACCCCGGAGAGGAGCAGGCCGATCTATCCTTGTTTCCCAGCGAGGAGTAATCTACCTTTTTCAAACCTTGGAGGAAAACATGAAGATACTGGTGCTGAACGGACCCAACCTGAATTTGCTCGGAACACGCGAACCCGAAATCTACGGCCATGAAACCCTCGCCGACATCGAAACGGAAATGAAGGCGGTTTGCCCAGAAGTCGAGATAGAGTTCCGTCAATCCAATGCGGAATCGGATTTGATTACCTGGATCGGTGCAGCGCGCGGGCAGTTCGACGGCATCATCATCAACCCGGCCGCCCTCACCCACACCAGCCTCGGCGTGTGCGATGCGCTCAAGGCGGTCGCCGACGTGGTTCCGGCAGTGGAAGTCCACCTGAGCAACACCCACAAGCGCGAGGAAATCCGGCACACGAGTCTGACGGCATCGGCCTGCATCGGCCAGATTATGGGATTTCAGGGCTTCGGCTACACGCTCGCGCTGCGCGCGCTGGTGAATAGGCTTGAGCGTTCGTAGTTCCGCCTTAAGGTGGAACTACGAACGTATTGCAAGCTTGCGGAAGGCTTCGTCGAAAACCTGCAGGTCAGGAATGTTGCGCTCCAGCCGGCGGGCCATTCCTTCCACCACCTGAATCGCCTGCAAAGCCGAAGCCGGTGTATGGGACTTGGCCTGTTCTTCTAAAATGCGCTGCTCGCCAGAAAAGGCAAGATGGCGGCTGTCAATATTAGATGCCAGCATCAGCACGTCGCGGTGCCAGTCGAGCATGATGCGGAACACATCCGCCTGCACTTCCTTGAGGAGCGAGCTGGTGCGCGCCTCTAAAATCACCTTCAATTTCGATTCATCAAGCGCCTCTTCGCCGAGATCGAGATCGTTCTCAACCGCATCGGCAATGCCCGCCTTGAGCAGGTCGAACAGGCCTTTGAGCCGGCTGGCCAAACGGGCGGCATCCAAGCCGCCCATCGGAGGAAGGTCGCGCAGAATGCCCATCAGCGGCTCCTCCCAATCAGCGTCCATCTCCCCGGCCTTGCCTTCCGAAAGCACGATCTTTTGGCAGCGGGAAATAATGGTGGGGAGCAAAGCCTGCGGCGAACTGGTGACCAGCAGTAGAATGGTCTTGGGCGGAGGCTCTTCAAGCGTCTTTAAGAGCACGTTTGCCGAGTTGGTGTTCATGCATTCCGCCGAAAGAATAATGCCCGCCTTCCAGCCGCCTTCAAACGAAGTTTGCGTCATGCGATGCACCAGCGCCCGCACCTCGTCGGCCTTGATCTGACGTGATTTGCTCTGCGGCTCGATCCATAGCGTGTCGACATGCTTGTGCGCCTCGACTTTTCGACAAGCAACGCATTCGTTGCAGGGCTTCTCGGCGCTTTCACAAAAGAGCAGCTTCAGGAATGATTCCGCAAAATGCAGCGCGTTGCCGCGCGGAGAGCCGACAATGACGTAGGCGTGCGCCAACCGGCCGGTTTCGAATCCGTTGCGAATGCCTTCCCAAGCCTCTGCATGCATATCGACAGCTTCCATTACAGCAGCACCTCCTTCACAACATCCCAAACACAGGAAGCCACCTCTTCGACCGATCCGGATGCATCAACAATGCGAAAACGTTCCGGCTCGCGCTCGGCAAGCTGGTGGTAGCCGTCACGCACGCGACGATGAAAATCGCGCGCTTCGAGCTCAAAGCGATCATGCGTTGCTTCGCCGTCTGCATAACGCGCAGCCAAACGCTGAAAACCCAGCTCTATGTCAAAATCGAGCAACAGGGTGAGATCGGGTTTGCGTCCATAAATGGCAAAATCGTTGACCGCGTCGAGCGTGTCGATGTCCATGCCCCTGGCAAAACCCTGATAGGCCATGGTGGAGTCAATAAAACGGTCGCATAAAACCCAGCCACCCTTTTCAAGGGTTGGAAGGATGACCTGATCCATCAGCTGCGCGCGACTGGCCGTGAAGAGCAGCAGCTCGGCACGGTCCGACAAAGGTTCGCCGGCAGCATCGTGCTGCAAAATATTGCGAACCGCCTCGCCGGTGGCGGTGCCTCCCGGCTCGCGGGAGCAAACCACTTCGATGCCCTGCACTTCGAGCGTTTCAGCCAGCAGGCGGATCTGCGTCGATTTCCCGCTGCCTTCCGGCCCCTCGAAGGTGATGAATCTACCGCTCATAAAACCCTAAATTCTAATTTCTAAATCCTAAGCAAATTCCAAGCGGCCAATTACAAAACAACCAATTTTTCAGGTTTCACATTTCAAGTTTCAGGCAAGCTTCCTGAGTTTCGGCCCCTCGGGCGTGTCTTTGACGGTCCAACCCAGCTCGGCCAAGCGGTCGCGGATGCGGTCGGACTCGGCCCAGTTTTTTTCAGCACGCGCAACAGTGCGCGCTTCGAGCAGTTCCGTTACTTCGTCGTCAATTTTCTCTTCCTGGGGAATGAGCAGGCCGAGAACGGCATCGAGCTCCTTCCAAAGATTGGAGATCGCCAGTGCCTGTTTTCCTGTTAGAGGAGCTTCGGCCATTGCCTTGTTGCCGGCATGCACGGTATCGAAGACAGCTGCCATCGCGCCGGAAATGTTCATGTCGTCATCCATCGCCTCAGCAAACTTACTGCGGGCATTGGATGCCCATTCCGGCAGATCCCCGGCTTCCGTTTCGGAGCCGGCGGCTTCCATGATGGTGGCATAGAATTCGTCGAGGCGCTTGAGCGCCGCGCGGTTGGCATCAAGCGACTTAAAGGCAAAGTTGAGCGATTGGCGATAGTGGGACGAGAGCAATTCGTAGCGGACTTCGCGCCCAGTGTAGCCCATGTCGAGAATTTCGCGCAGGGTGTAGAAATTGCCGACGGACTTACTCATCTTCTTGCCGTCAACAACGAGGTAGCCGCAGTGCATCCAGTATTTGGAGTAAGGCTTGCCAGTGGCGGCTTCGGACTGCGCGATTTCGTCTTCGTGGTGCGGGAAAATATTATCGACCCCACCGGTATGGATATCGAAGCTTTCACCCAGCAGCTTCATGCTCATGGCGGAACACTCAATGTGCCACCCCGGACGGCCGCGCCCCCAAGGGGAATCCCAGACGACGTCGCCGTCTTCCGGCACGTAGGCCTTCCAGAGCGCGAAGTCGGCGGCGTTGTCTTTGTCGTATTCGTCTTGATCGACGCGCGCGCCGGACTGCATTCCTTCACGGTCCAAGCGGGCAAGCTTTCCGTATTCAGCAAACTTGTCGATGCTGTAGTAGACGGATCCGTCGTCGGACTGATAGGCGTAGCCCTTTTCAAAAAGCGTTTCGATGATTGCGATCATCTCGGGGATGTAGTCGGTCGCTGCGGGATAGTGCTCGGCCGGCTCAATGTCGAGCTTGGCGAGATCGGAAAAAAAAGCATCGATATAGGTTTTGGTATATTCTTTCAGGGGCAGGCCCTGCTCGATGGAAGACCGGATCGTCTTGTCGTCCACGTCGGTGAGGTTCTGCACCTGGGTGACTTCAAAGCCGCAGAACTTAATGTAGCGGCGGAGCAGATCCTCAAACATGTAGGCGCGGAAGTTGCCGATATGGGCATAGTTGTACACCGTGGGACCGCAAGTATACATGCGGACATGCTTTCCATCCAAAGGAAGCAGCTCCTCCTTGGTTCGGCTCATGGTGTTGTAGACCCTGAACGCCATTGCTATATCCCCTCGAGATCTACGATGGGCGCATCCTTCCAGAGCTTTTCAAGGTCGTAGAATTCACGAAGTTCTCGCTCGAAGATATGAACCATCACACCGTGGTAGTCCATGATCATCCACCCGCTGTCGGGCACGCCTTCCCGGTGGTAGCCCTTGAACCCCGCATCCTTGAAGAGGCGTCGCAAGCCGTCGTAGAGCGCCTTGAGGTGAGGCTTGTTGGCGCCGGTGGCGATGATGAAGTAGTCCGCGATATTCGAGTGTTCGCGCAGATCCAACGCGACAATCTCTTCCGCCTTCCGATCGCCCAAAAACTCGACAATTTCTTTAATGATTTCTAAATCTTTTTCCATATCTTCCTTACTCAGCCCCGGTAGAGGCCGTGTTCAAATATATACATTTCCACTTCGGGCGACACCAGATAGCGGACCGACAACCCTTCAGCAACGCGCATGCGTATTTCCGATGATGACACCTCGACCAAATGCATATCAACCACATTGCGCATCAGCTTGTCTTTCCGCTCATCGGGCAGCCGCACTTTTTCGGCAATCGATTCGAGGGCCGACTCGCCCGGACGAAGAAACGTTGCAACTTCGCATAAATCCAGCAACTCGTCTATTTTATACCAATTGTGAAGATCCACCAAGGTGTCGCTGCCGACGACCAGCACCCATTCCGCATCCGGGATCGATTGCTTGAGCTGACGCACCGTATCAATCGTATAGGAGACGCCGCCCCGCACCAGCTCTTCATCCGACACCGAAAAACGGATATCGGACTCCACGGCCAGCTTAAGCATGTTCAACCGGTGCCCGTCATCAGCGAGAGACAGATGCTGCTTGTGGGGGGGGACAGCGGCGGGAACAAAAACAACTTCGCTCAGCTCCATCCGCTCTACGGCATCTTGGGCAATGACCAGATGCCCGATGTGAACCGGGTCAAAAGAGCCTCCCATAATACCGATGCGTTTCGCGGTAGATCGAGACTCCATTATCCGCCCCTCGTGCAGGCCGTTAGATTAATACCACTGCTGCCAGACCTTGATTACATCGCCGGCATTGATTTTAACATCCTTGGAAGGATCTTTTTCCAGTGTCTTGGCATTGTAGGTGTAAATTTTTCCCTGCCGCGTAATGGTCACTTTTTTCTGATTCGCAAACGGCGTGTAGCCCCGTGCGCCGGCAATCGCCTGCAGAAGAGTGGTTCCGCTCATCAATTGGAACTGCCCCGGTTGACTCACTTCGCCCTGAACATAGTAAACCTTGGCCGTCATGGTCACGTTTACAGAAACATTCTTATAGATAGCACCATCGACATAGAGCCGCTCGATCTTGTCCTCAAGCGCGGAAGTGGTCAATCCGGAGGCCTGGATGGGCTCTGCAATATGCAGCAAACTGATTTCCCCATTTTCATCAATGACGAGATCAAGGGTCTGCTGATCCATGATGCCACTGAAGCGGATGTAGACCGGATCCCGCGGTTTCAGCCGATAGGCGCCGAGGCTCGCGGCCTCCGCATCATCAACCGTCGCTACCGACGCTACCGACGGAGCGCTCCCGTTTGACGATGGAGCATCTCCAGAATTTAACGGCTGCACGACACAACCGCCAAGGAACAGCGAGGACACCAGCATAAACAATACACTAACTTTGCGATTCATATTCTAAACCTCTTCCCAAAAAATAAAATGCACTATACGGAATCGTCGCCCAGACCATCGCTGCCCTGCGAACTGCGGTAGTAGTCCGAATAGTATGAGTGGTAATAATAATAGTAGTCGTCGCGCATGACGTTGATGTTGTTGAGCACGGCACCGACCGCATTGACACCCAGCGCTTCCATCATGCTCTTCGCCTTGATCAGCATGTCACGCGGATACTTGCGGTATTGAACCACCAAAATCGCGCCATCGGCTTCCTTTGCAAGGATGGACGAATCGCTGATGCCGACCAACGGGGGCGTATCGATAAGAACAATGTCATACTTGGATTTCAAGCTCGAGATCAGCTCGCCAATGCGCTTCGGATCCAGCACGCCGAGCGAAGTACGGGGAAGGCGTCCGCTCGGAAGGAAGTGGAGATTCGGCACGCTGGTCGCTTTGATGGCTTCCTCAACAGGAACGTCGCGCAACAGTACATTGGTTAGACCAAAACGGTTAGAAACACCCAGAATGCTATGCTGCACTGGCCGGCGCAAGTCGGCGTCAACCAAAAGAACCTTCTCGCCCTGCTGTGCGCACACATACGCCAAGTTGAAAACCGTCGTGGATTTGCCTTCACCCGCACCGCCGCTCAACACACAAAAGGCGCCTCTATTCGAACCGCCTTCAGTAAAGGCCAGATTGGTACGCAGTACACGGTAGGCCTCGGCATGCTCGCTGTCGGGTCCTTCTTCAACCAGCGGACGAACCTTCTGCGGAATCAAGCCCAACACAGGCAGGCCGAGAAGACGCTCGACATCGTCAGCCGTCTTGATGGACGTATCGAGATATTCAATGAAGTAAGCCAAGCCCACGCCCGCGCCCAGCCCCACAAAAATGCTTAGCAGCACGTTCATGAAAAGGTTGGGGCTAACCGGCCGGTTTTCCGGCTCGGCTACATCGATGATTTCAACTGGGTTGCTAGGAACCTCCAGTGTAATGATTTCCTGCCGGTGCTTGGCTTTGAGCTGAGTGTAGATGAAGCGCTCTGATTCCAGATCCGCTTGGGCATTGCGAAACGGCCGGAACTTTGCTCCCTGTGACTCAATGTTGGTCGAACGCACCGAAGCCAGAATTGCCCCTAAATGCTCGAAATTGCTTTTTGCCCGCAAATATTCCGTTTCCAAGCCGTTTCGAAGCGCCTTGATGTGGTTGGTCAACGTTGCTTCCAAAGTGTCTCGCTGCATGCGGGTGCGCTGGACTTCGGGATGGTTTTCACCGTAGTCCGCGTTGAGCGAGCTCAGCTGGACATTGATGTCCTGAATCTGCTGCATGGTGCTCATGACAAACTGATCGAAGGTGATGTACGAGGCCTGCTCGCTCAGATCCTTATCGCCCAGATCTTTCAGGATGTTAAGCTGCACCTCTTTATCAACCATCTCGCGCTGCGCGGCCAGGCGGTCGCCCTCAAGCTGCTGCAGCCGGACGTCCGTAACGTCCACGTTGCCTTCGCCACCGATTACAGCAATGTCCAGCTCTTTTCTGAGGTCTTCCACCACTTGCTCAGCCGCATCCACCCGCTCGCGCTGCGACTTCATGGCTTCGGCAATCTTGTCGATCGCAATGCGGGCGCCGTTATAAGCGAGGTCCAAGCGGGAGTCGCGGTACACCTCGGAAATTTCATTGGCAATCTTGGCGGCTTCGTTGGGATTGTCGCGTTTGACGGATATCACGATCAGCGATGTGTCCCGCTGCTGAAAAACGCTAATGCTGTTTTTTAGGATTTTATAAGCCACGTCACGAGGAAGCTTCTCACCCGCCTTGCCCCACTCCTCTTGGAAATTGAGGCGGTTGATCACCTCGTATAGCATAGGCTTCGACTGCAGCACCTCAAACTGGGTGCGCAAAAAATAGGGGTTGTATGAGGTGTAGTAGGACTGCCCCCCTGCCCCGAACGGATTGATTTCAGGAGCATCCTCCGACACCAAAATCCGGGCCGAAGCGGCATAGATATTAGGCAGCATCAGGGTATAGACAGTACCCGTGAGTACGACAAGAATGGCAACAGCGAGTACAATTTCTTTTCTTGAGCGGATTACCCTCCAATAGTCTAAAAAGTGAAGGGTGCTTCCCTGCTGCTCGTTTTCATTGGTCATCTACACTACTCCCTTTCAAAAAATCAAGATGGTGAAGGTAAACCTTCACCACCTTGTCGTTCAAATCAAAACGCAAATAAACAGCTGCTTGCTAGAGGCGGATTCTCCAGCCGATATCCATGCGATTGCGGTCGTAATCTGCCAGAATGCCTTTATCCGTATCTCGGTTCGTGTACATATATCCGGCATCAACAAAGTTGTTGCGATTAATCTGGTAAGAGGCCCGGATGCCCAACTGAAGATACTGTTCCTTCTCAGTCGGCAAGGTCTCAATCCGGGCATAGTCGCTTTCATACTTACTGAAGGTATATGAAGCCGTGCCCGCCAAGCTGATCTTGGCTGTAATGTCGTGTCTTGCTCCGAAACGGAACGTTAAATCATCCTGAGCGTTATAGCCGGAGTTTTCACCCTGAGAAATAGTGTACCCAATCGAACCGTTAAAGCTGGATCTTGCAGTGGGATTGTATTCCAAGCCCGTCTGCAAATAAGGGTTGCTGGTGTCATAATCGCCGTCAAATGTATCCGTAACCGTGGAGAAGGAATAACCGAAGCGCCCGAAGCCCGTCAGGTTCGGATTAAAGTTTTGGTCAACGCCACCAAACAAAGCAACCGAATCATACCCGCCACGAGATCCTTCATAGTCCACCGTCGTGTAGTTGGCCCCGCCAATCAGCTTGGTTTCATTGGGCCGAACCTCGCGGATGTAGGATCCGTTTGCCGTATACTTGTCGAAGTTGTTTGCCGCCTCGCCTTTGCCATAGTCATCCTCGTCCCAAACCCTAAGCATATAACCCCCGCCCACCTTAATCTGGCTGACGGCGTTGATGGTGTAGTCTACAGACCCCATCAAATCATTCTCAATATAGCTTTGGTCGAACGAATTGATATCGCCGCTCTGCCCCTCTTTGTCTTGGTAGCGGAAGTGATCGGAAATCATCACAAACGTCCGCTGGGAAACGGCATGGTTCAAGCGGGCGTAGACGTCCTGATAGGTCACAAACTCATCACCCGGAACGTCGAACCAATACTTAAACTCCGGTTGCCAATGCAGCAGCATGTCTGTTCTTGATGAAAAGTTCAGCTTGGCCGATATGTTGATGATATCCGTAATATACGCTGAGTCGATCTCGTCATCATCCGTCGCATACACATTGTCGTCGTATCCTAGACGGACTTGATTCTGCACCTTGATCACGCGTTCCTGAGCCGCAAAGACCGAACCTGACGCCAACCCCAAAGCAATAAGCACTAACAGCTTTTGTTTATTCATAATAAAACTCCCTTAAAAACAACCCGATAAAAAGCAACCCATAAACGCAATGTTATTCCGGCGTGGCAGGTTTTTCCCAATAACGGCCCCCGTGCGGAGACGTTGCATAAAACTTATCGAAAATACCCTGATAGAAGTCCTGCAAGTTTTGGGTATGCCAAGGCACGAAATAAGGATTCGGGGGATCGTATGCACGGCCGGGGCCTCCCCCTGTGTTTTTCTGCCCTTCCTTCCATTTGGCATGCTTGCTCTGGGCAGTTTCTTCTGGAATCGCCCCGCTCAAAGCTTCGGTCGCTCTACGCAGAGCGGACGCGCAATCTTCATAAGAAGCATCTGCTGCATCCTCGTCGCCGCCTTCTTTTGCCTTTTCCAAAGCGGAGTAGGATTCAATGGCCTCAGCCATGATAGAGTCGATGGCATCGGCACGCGCCGAGGCTTCAGCAATCGCGTCTACATCGCCACTGCCGGCGACGGTCGCTAAATTCTGATTGGCCTGCACAACAATCGATGCAATATCGGCCAACATGCCACTGGCTTCAGCAGCATCCGCTGCGTGCGCCGGGGACAACCCAATAGTAGCGACCGCGGCAACAGCCAGAGCGAGTGTATAGAAATATTTCATTTTCATTATCCTACTCCTTAGTTGGAATATTTTCCCAAAATGAGCGCTTTGACGCGCTCATAATTGAACTGAACCTGCGAAGTGGCGGCAAGCGAATCCTGCATCGCCATTCTAATAATATCCAATGCTTCGCCCTTGTTGCCGGCAACAGCATCAACAAAGAGCAGGCTGGTTTGCACCACTTTTGCGCCAGACAATGCGACGCGGGAGTTGACCTGAGCCAGCAACTTGTAGTCTTTCGCAACTTCAATGTTGGAAGCCGTGGAAATTTTAGAGGCGCTTTCTTTGGCCCCACTAAGCGAGTCCACAGCGATAGACCAGTTCTCGGCGGCGGCCATTAGCATTTGCTTGACCTCCGACATCAAAGGTGAATCCGCGGGAATAACAGCAACAAGCTGTTTTCCATTTTCAATGGCTATACGTGCCTGATCTACAGCGACCTCTGCAACCATAATGGATTTATTTGCATCACTGGCCAACTGATCCATGGCCTGATCTGCACGGGCAACCCCTGCAATGCCACCGAAACCCACGGTGGCCGCAACCATTAACGAAACGAAATTATGTCTGTGCATTCTTTATTCCTCGGGTTAGTGATCTGTAAAATATCAATATGGCTTCTTATAATCAAGACAAACTATTCACTCAGCTTGACCATCGCCGACCGAACCAAAACACGCATTGATTCATAAGCCTCTACGTACTTCACATCGTTCAAGATACAGAATTCCTCCCAAGACTCAACATTTTTAGACAAATTTACTTTGCCGTGCGCATATTCCGCCTCGCCGGAAAAAACAAGCTCGATTTGGCCCATCGCACGGGCACAGTCTTCCACAGTGAATTCCGAGCCGTTCACCACCTCCAGCAAGCCGAAATAGATCCCGTGCTTGTTTAGGAACGACACGCACTCCGACAGGCTTGCATCCTTGCCCAAATACCGGTCGAACAAACCGGAATATCGCGCAAGAACAACAGCGGCATCAGCGTGGGTCAGCACGCGTTCGCTCCCCGCACCCCCATCTTGCGCATAAACACATCCGCCGGCAACCAGCATTGCCGCCGCCAGCCGCGCGGCACCTTTCGCCCATCTACCCATCACTGCCCGCCTTCATGATATTTTAAAAGTCGCTTTTGGATGACCATTGCATCTGCTATGTATGGCTGCTCACAAAGGAAACCGAATCCCCGCATGAACAAAAACTCTTTTACATTTAAACTAGATGAGCAGCAACAGCAAGCCATAAGCGATCTGCTCAAGAACCGTAACTACATTCCCGCCCAGGTGCCCCACACGCGGGTTGCCGTCTCCATTCCCGACTGTCGCATCAACCTGTATAATTCCGGCAAACTTCTGGTTCAGGGAAAAGCGGCCAAGGAATGGATTGAATTCACGCTGGAACCAGAGATCTTGAAGGAAGCGGCCTTTGGCTGCGACGAGATCGATGACCCAGAAGCCTTCCAGCCTCATATGGGCATCGACGAAAGCGGGAAAGGCGACTTCTTTGGACCGCTGGTCATCGCCTCCGCATATGTCGATGAAAACCTGGTTGAAAAGCTGCGCGCCATCGGCGTGCGCGACAGCAAGAAGATTACGTCCGACAACGTCTCGCTGGCCATGGCCCGCGACATAAAGAAAATACTGGGCGACCGTTGCGCAATGGTCACCATCGGCCCGCGCTCCTACAACCGGATGTATGCCAAAATAAAGAATGTGAATAAAATGCTGGCCTGGGGCCATGCCCGCGCCATCGAGAATCTGCTTGAAAAAGTGCCGGAATGCCCGCGCGCGCTATCCGATAAATTCGGTCCCACCCACCAGATCGAGCGCGCGCTCATGGACAAGGGCAAAAAAATAAAACTCGACCAACGGACGAAGGCAGAATCGGACCCCGCCGTGGCGGCCGCCTCGGTTCTCGCGCGCGCAGGTTTCCTCTATGCCCTCAAGGCCATGGGCAAAGAACATGGCTTCGAAGTGCCCAAAGGCGCCTCCGAGAAAGTGCGTCGCGAGGCCGAAAAGCTAGTTGCCTACAAAGGTCCCGGCATTCTGCTCGACACCGCCAAATGCCATTTCCAAACCACCGACAAAGTGCTCGCCGAAGTCGGCTACACCCGCAAGGACCTACCGTCTCCATTCTGACACTCCAATCTCTGGAGAACTAAAAAACCGGAAGCTCCATGATTTGGAAGCTTCCGGTTTTCCAAGGTTTGACGCAACGGAACTAGATCGCCGCAATTTCGTCGTAAAACCCGGTGTAGTCATCCTTGCGATCGCTGTCGCGCAATGCAATGGCCGTCCGAGGATGTTCATTGTAATGGCCCGTAATCATATAGGGAATGCTGTAGCCCCAGTCGATTTCCTGACTCAGCGGGTGCATGGTTTCCTGCACAAACTGAAGGATCGGACGAATGTTGAACTTGGGATTCTTGAGGAACCCGACCAATAGCTCAGTCGGGCAGTTTCCGGCACCGCGTCCCATTCCCATCAAAGTGGTATCCAGAAGCTTCACTCCGTTGATCGCCGCATAGATGGTATTGGCATAGGCAAGCTGCTGATTGTTGTGCGCATGAATCCCGAGAGTCTTCCCGGTCTTTTTATAGCGGTTGATCAGATCACCGACCTGCTCATAGTAAAGTGAGCCAAAACTGTCGACCACATAAAGGAAGTCGATTTCATCAACCGCGGCCACCGCTTCAAGGCCGTTGTCCAGTTCGTAGTCCGGCACAGTGGAGACCGCCATCAGGTTCAGCGCCACCTCATAGCCCTTCTGCTTGGCATCCTTCACGATTTCCAGCGCCGCCGGAATCTGGTGGATGTAGGTCGCCACGCGAATCAAATCCAAAACACTATCTTCACGGGGAAGAATATCGTCCAGATTGGTGCGGCCGGTGTCGGCCATAGCGCACAACTTCAGGCTGGAATCATTGTCGCCCACCTCGCGGCGGATGTCCTCTTCGCTTGAAAACTTCCACGGACCATTGTCGTTTCCAGAAAACAGCTTTTTATCGGCCTTGTATCCGACTTCCATATAGTCGATGCCGCCGGCAACGCAGGTGTCGTAGACTTTCCTGAAAAAGCCCTCTTCAAATTTGTGGGCATTGCAAAGCCCGCCGTCGCGCACGGTGCAGTCAACAATCTTCAGATTCGGGTCGAAAGTCACCCAACCCGCACTTTGGTCCGTTGGCTCACTGCTGATGTCTCTTGCTTTAGTCATTTTTTTCTCCTTTAAACCTGTTCCTTTTTTCACGGCATCCACCTTATCAGCCATCCGCCTCTCCGCTTCTTCACGGTCCCCTGTCTGAAGCGATTCAGAGTACTGGACACCCCGGATCCTCTGCCGCCAGTAGTAAACACCGCCCCTCAACTTCAGATTCTTGATTCCTGTTCCCTCAAATGTCGGCATGCGCATCACTCCCAATGATCACATTTTTTATCATGTGATGCGCATTGATGCGCTTTTGGTCCCGACATGTCAACCTTGCGCTTGAAGCAGTTTAAAACAGGAATTGCTCTTAAAAGCGCAGAACACGAAAAGAAACCCCATACATTTATGATCTGCGATCTCTGTCGCTCTACGAAGGCCCTGCCCGACCCAACATGTAGGCAGGGAGCCCTCACCCGGGAAAATACGCCCGGCCGGAGGACCGGGCCTACGGTACGCCTCCGTTTTACCGATGGTCTATCTTGCAACCTTTCACATGAAGGTTTACCTTCCTTTTTTTGAATTTTGGAGGGAATCAAATCATGGCACACATCACCGTACCCGAAGCCGAAGCGTTGCTGGACCAGGAAATCAAGGTGCTCGACCACGGATTTATCCGGCTGATCGACTATATGGGCAGCGACGCCCGCATCGTGCAGACCGCCCGCGTCTCCTACGGCGCCGGCACCAAGACCCTCCGCGAGGACGCCGGACTCATCGACTATCTTCTGCGCCACGAGCACACCTCCCCCTTCGAGCACGTCGTTTTCGAGTTCCATTGCAAGATGCCGATCTTCGTCGCCCGCCAGTGGATCCGCCACCGCACCGCCCGCCTCAACGAAATTTCCGGTCGCTACTCCGTCATGAAAGACGAGTTTTATGTGCCGTCGCGCGACAAGATCAGCTTCCAAAGCGCCGACAACAAGCAAGGGCGCAACCCCCAAGACGTCCCCCCCGAACTGCAGGACAAAGTCCTTGAACTGCTCAAGCAGGATCAGGCCAACGTCTACGGCAACTATCAGGAAATGATCGACGACGACATCGCCCGCGAGCTCGCCCGCATCAACCTGCCGCTTTCCACCTATACCGAGTGGTACTGGCAGATGGACCTCAAAAACATGTTCCACTTCCTGCGCCTGCGCATGGACAGCCACGCCCAATGGGAAATTCAGGAATACGGCCGCGCCATGGCCGAAGTCGTCAAAGCCGTCTGCCCGCTCGCCTATGCTTCATTCGAGCGCCACATGGTTAACGGCGCGCGCTTCTCCGCCGACGAGCTCGATGCCATCAAGAAAGTCATGGCCGGCGAAGCCAACCCGCTCGAAGGCCGTCGCCTCGAAGAGTTCCAGGCCAAACTCAACAAGTAGGAATTAGCCCCGAAAGAACGCAGAGAACACAGAGGAATAGTCTTAGTTTTCTTTGCGTGCTTTTGTGGCTACTCATCCCCGCAAAGAATAGCCGCCACGTTTTCAGCGGCTTTTTTTGCGCCTAGGAGCTGGCGGACTTCCGCGTAACCTTCAAGCATCGCCTTGCGCTCCGGCGTGTCGTCCATCAGCTGGGCGGTTGAGGCCGCCAGCGCTTCCGGCGTGGCGGCGTCCTGTAGGATTTCCGGGCAGACCGGCCGGCCGGCAATAATATTCACCAAGCCGACGTGCGCAATTTTCACGAGCTTCTTGCCCAGCCAAAAGGTAAGCCCGCTGGTTTTGTAGACGAGAATATGGGGCGTGCCGATCAGCGCCGTCTCCAGCGTCGCCGTGCCCGACGTCACGATGGCTGCCTCGGCCTGCCGCATCGCCTCGCGTGCATTGCCGCAGATCACATCCAACCGCGCTGGCTTTTCCAAACATTGGATAATCTGCTCGTTGACGATTTTTTCAATTCGTGCGTTCGGGGTGGCGATCATGAACGACAAACCGGGAAACTGCGCTTCCAACTTTTTGGCCGCTTCCAGCATGGTCGGGAGAATCCGCTCGATCTCCTGCTTGCGGCTGCCCGGCAACAGCGCAATCCGGCGCTCCGACCGCCACGGGAGCGGCTTCGCCTCACGCGAAATGAAATCATCGATCTGCGCCACCAGCGGGTTCCCGACAAAGTCGACCTGCAGGCCGGTGTCCTTGAACACCTCCACCTCGAACGGAAAGATCACCATCAGGCGATCAATCACCTGCGCCATTTTCGGAATGCGCTTTTTGTTCCACGCCCAAACTTTCGGGGAAATATAATAGTAGACCTTCACCCCGCGCTTCTTCAGTTCGGCGGCGAGGCACAGGTTGAAGCCGGGATAGTCGACCAGCAGCGCGGCATCCGGCTCGCGCTTGTCCACTTCATCGAGCACCTGCTGGAAAACCTGCTTGAAAAACCGGTATTGTTTGAGCACCTCGACAATGCCCATTACGCCCATCTGGTCAGTGTGTTGCAGCAACTCGACACCCTCGGCGCGCAAGTCGTCGCCGCCGATGCCCCAAAAGACGGTTTCCGGCGAGCGCGCCTTCACCGCCTGCACCGCCTTCGCGGCGTGCAGATCGCCCGATACCTCCCCTGCTATAACTAGAACCGACTTCTTCATGACATTATTAAACACCCGCTTCGCTCAAGACACTAAGGACTCAAAGCTTCGTGTTCTTCGAGCCTTCGTGTTTAAAACGCTCCTGCGTCTGCACGGCCACGAACGCCATGTTGTATTGGTCGGCGAGCGCGATGAGTTTTTCCTTTTCGAGCAGGATGGTTTTCCCGGCCTCGACCGCCAGACAGGAAACCTTCGCCTTTTTCATGACCTTAAAGGTTTTGGCTCCAACCACTGGAATATCGAAGCGCATATCGTGCCCGGTTTTGGGAACCTTTATGATCACGCACCCAGCCTTGCCTACCTTGCCCGCGCGTTTGATGGTTTGGTTCGTGCCCTCCCACGCCTCGACGGCAATGATGATTCCGTCCTTGATGGCAACGGTCTGGCCGATCTCGAAATCGCTGGTGCCCCGCACCAGCTTCAGGCCGAGTTCGATGTCAGCCTGTTCGCGCTCCGTAGGCGCGCGCTTGCTGAGCTGCCCGGCTTCGGGCGTGTAGCACTCCATAAAGGCGTTTCCGGGGAGCACCTCGATGCCGAGCTTTTCAATCTCGTCCGCTACCGTTCCATAAATGCTGTGCGCATTGCGGGTCTCCAGCGACCGGTACAATTTCTTCGCCAGCTTATCCAGACGCAGGTGGAAAACATTGTGCATTCCAATCTGGCCCACCATCACCGCATGCTTGATTCCGGTGAATTGCAGCGTATCGAGAAAAAGACGCATGCTGCCCAGCGGCACCCAATGGACCTCGTCGGCCAGCGCGGCCATTTCCCGGTTCGTCTCACCCTTGAAGCCAAGCACGACAATACGTTGCACGCCGGCCGCGCGCGCGGCCTTCGCCAGCATCCGCGGATACTGGTCGCGACCGGATATAATAATGAGTGATTCAGGAACGTCGGGTTTCATATCAGTCGCATAGTGCCAGAAACCGCTAATCCTTGGAAATGCAAATGTGGCAGGGCTTCGCCCTACTTTTCAAATTCCGGCCTCGGAATCTGAGACTGGCGAATGATGGAAAGAAGCGTTCCCTTGCGGAGCTCTTTATGGTCGGGAACGGGCACCGGTGATGGTTGAAGGCCCGTCAATCTTCTTCTGCATGATCACATGGCTCCCACGCTGCCGGACCTCTGCAAAACCATGCCGCTGAAGAATACGACAAACCTCTTTACCGGAAAATGTCCCCAGTTTAGGCAACGGCAACCTCTAGTTGACCAACATAAACTTCTCTGTGCACGCGCTCCGATAGCTCTTCAGGCGATGCGGTCTCGAAGAAAAGCTCCATCGCCTCCTTAAGGTTTGCTCGGGCTTCGTCGATCGTATCGCCTTGGCTGGCCACATCCACTTCCGGGCAGAGAGCCACATAACCATCACCTTCGCGCTCAATCACCAATGTAAATTGTCGGGTCATCGCTTACCTCGCTTGTTGAGTGCATTGTAAAACATAAATCCTGCAGAATGTCAGTTCCAATTCCTTGATTTGCAAATGGGTGCCACGGATTAAAACTCGTACATCACACGGGCGCTAACCGTGACCGCTTTGTATCGGTCGCTGAACTGACTGTCGACGTCGAGGACGATTTCGACCTGCTCGTCGAGCAACGTGCTGATGCCGGCGCCAAGCTCGAAGACGTTGTCGTCGGGCGCCTGCATGCCGAAGGTGTAGTTGCCGCCGGTGCCACCGGCGAGGGAGTAGCCGACCTTTTCGGGATCGTCTTTGAATTCGCGCAGCCAAAACGCGCGCACTTCCGGCTTGAGCAGCACCGAGCCGACCATCCGCTGCACGGCCAACGATGCGCCGAGGCGCGACTGCACGCTCCAGCGGTCGTATGAATCGACCTTGCGAGCAACGTAGTCCGATTTTTCGGTATAGCTTTCCTGATCGTACCAGCCCACAGACAGCGACATTTCGGGCGTGAACAAAACGCCGTCGCCGGCAAACTTGATTTCCCGGCCACCGCCGATATAAGCCGCATAGCTGTCGGCATCGAATTTGGCCTTCGCTTTGAACGCAGTGCCCGAATGGGTTTTAACGCGGCTGTGGCCGTAGCTGAAGTTTAGGTCGCCGAACCAATTGGCCGTGCCGAACGAGCTGTAGAGAATGCCGTAGCCGGTCTCCGCATCGGAGCCGTCGTGGTTGTTCTGGTCGATATCCGAATGGGCATAGCCACCGGCTGCACCGACCAAAATACCGCCATAGGATTTATCGAAACCGACCACCGTGCCGTAGACGTTCTGATCGTATCCGCTGAACGAGCCGCTGCCGTCGCGGTCCGCCCAGGCGCCGTAGCCGCGCATCCAGCCGCGCAACCCTTGCTCTGCCTTGTGCGGCCCGGCGGCGCCTTCCGGCGTTGCGACGGAAGCTAGTGCGCCACGGCTCTGCGCCAGCACCTGCTTTTGCCCGCCAAACATGGCCTGCGCGTGCATATAGGTTGGGGCGCCCTGGTCGTAGCGCTGCGTCAGTTGCTTGCTCTGCTGCTCGCTCGACATGCCGTTGAGCAGATTGATCTGCGCCGCTGCGCCGGCGTCGCCGAGCATCGATATATCGTCGATCTCCTTCGAGAGCCGAGCCATTTCCGAACCGGGAGCGAACCCGGCGCTGTCGGCCAAATACTTGCGACCAACAAGGCCGTAGATATCCTGTTCGTTCTCCCACAGCAGCACGTCCACCAGCGAGCCGTCGAGGTTGACCGCCTCGAGATCAATCGCATCGGCGTTGGTGACGCCGGCCACAATCAGCTGGTTCGCCTCAACAATCAGGTTGGTGTAGAAAACGTCAAAGTCGAGCACGCCGACGTTGCTGTGGTACTGCAGCGTTGCGCCCTCTTCAAACTCGGCCGTTCCGCCGACGCTTACGAGCGCGTTGAGCGGCGCGCCGGCCGCGTTGGTCTCGACGCCGAAGCGCAGGATGGACGTGGCATCCTGATAATAGTTGCTCGCCACCGAAACGTGGCCGCCAATCTCGATATCAACCAACGAATGGTTCCGGTTGTGCATATCGCGTCCGACCGACACCAATCCGCCGTCGCCGACATACAACGAGTTGCCCTGCCCGCCGTCGACCCACTCATTCTGCCAGCCATCGGAAGTCATGTAATAGTATTGCGACATCCGCCCGCCAATGTAGAGATCGCCGGAGTTGCGCCATTGGGAGTTGGTTCCAATCACCGAAACCGTATTGCTCCAGGCCGTGGCCGTTTCGCCAATAATTCCAGTCATGCTGAAGACCTGCGCGCCGTCTTCAACCAAAAGTGTATTGCCCGAGCCGCCCCGGCCCACCGACAGCTCGCCCCAACTGGCCATGGCCATTATGGGCTCCACCTGAATGGGGGGAGGACGATTGGTGATGGAAATTGGCGCGTTGGTCGCGACAATGCCTCCAGCGCCACCGGTGAATATTCCATCCTGAATGACGAGGCTGTTGGTCGAACCAATCCAAAGTCCGGAGCCACCCGTGGCGCTTCCAAGACTGAGCTGGTTGGTGGAGACGGTCAACGTGCCGCCGCTGCCGCCCACAAAGCCACCGTTAGAAATGACCAGTTGATTGTTGGGATTTAGATACAAGCCTTCCCCGCCCACAAACGATGCTCCGTTTGTCAAAATAAGCACACTGCCAGAGGGATTGTTTCCAATCACCAAAGAACCGCTTCCTGTAATCGATCCGCCACCCGGAATCACCGGCACCAGATTGGTTGGATACGGAGTTACAAAAGGCGGAGGGTTGGTAATTACGGGAGGCCAGCCAATCGGAGGCGTGATGACGATTGGCGGAAAATTCGTGCGCCAGGGAATTCCAATATCCGGGGGGACAGCAATAATTCGCTTCGAATACCAACCGCTGCTCAAGACGCTGTTTTCGCCGGACACCACCACCGAGTTATTGTCCGCGCCCTCGCCAAAGCCAATTGAACTTCCCCACCGCGTATGCGCATGGCCGCCATCCTCGATCCGCAGCGTATTGCCCGAACCGTTGTAGCCGACATGCAGCTGGCTGGAGCTGTCCCACATCGATCCTTCGCCGGACACCACGGCCGAATTTCCGGAAGCCGGCGCGGCGTAGCCAATGAAGCCTCCCGAGC
The DNA here is from genome assembly GCF_900890705.1 of Pontiella sulfatireligans. Taxonomy (GTDB): domain Bacteria; phylum Verrucomicrobiota; class Kiritimatiellia; order Kiritimatiellales; family Pontiellaceae; genus Pontiella; species Pontiella sulfatireligans. The sequence goes on from NZ_CAAHFH010000002.1 coordinate 931,426, forward strand.
TTTCAACCCGCCCGCCATCAACAATGGCCAGTTCATTTCCAGAACCATCGTAGCCCACATACAGGCTGGCGGAGTTATCCCACATCGACTCCTCGCCGGATACCAAGACCGAGTTGCCTGAGGCTGTCTCCTTATGGCCGATGTAGCCAAGCGTACTTTCAACCAATCCGCCATCAGCAATCAGCAAGCTGTTTCCTGTCCCCTCATAGCCCACGTTCAGGCCAACGGGTCCAACTGTAGAGCACACCCCTCCATAGCAGAGGTTGGTGCTGACAGGATAGAAGTCGTTAGCATTCCACAGCGCCCCCTCGCCGGACACTATCACCGTGTTCCCTGCTGAGGCTTCGCCCCCTCCAACATACCCGCCATAGCTCTCAAGACGGCCACCATTGAGGATGGACAGGCTGTTGCCCGAGCCTTCGCCACCAACAAACATGCTGCCGCTATTGCTCCAAACCGACCCGACGCCGTCAATAAAAGCCGAGTTCCCGAACGCACCTTCGCTATGGCCTAAATATGCCACGAATGAAGAATCAACTCTGGCGCCATCTTCAATGCGCAGTGAATTTCCTGCCCCTTCGAATCCAACATAAAGGCCGGTGTCGTTCACCCAAGCCGAGCCTTCACCAGAAACAACGACCGCGTTGCCATGAGATGTATCTGCATAGCCAACATAGCCGCTTCGGCTTTGCACTTCGCCTCTATCGGAAACTACAAGCGTATTGCTGGAGCCCTCATTGCCCACATAAAGATTCATACTGCGGATCAAAATCGGCCCCGTCACAGGATCCACGTATATTCCTCCTGCTGGAGTGCCAGGCTCATAATAATCCAAGGAAGCAACTTGGGCACTGGCCGGAAGAAAATCAAAATCACCGATATGAAATATGTCGCAGTTCCATAAGGAGCCGTTTCCAGAAACCAGCACGCTGTTTCCATTCGCGCCGGCTTGGTCGCCAATAAAGCCCGCCCGGCTTTCAACCACGCCTCCGTCTGAAATAACAAGCGAGTTGCCCGACCCAAAATCGCCTATGCTCAACCCCTGCGCGTTGTGTAAAACCGATCCGGCACCGTCGACCACAACCGAGTTGCCATGTGCTGAGGATGCATTGCCGATGATGCCGTAGCCACTGTTAACCACACGCCCGCCGTCGGCGACCAACAAGCTGTTGCTCGTTCCCGCGTAGCCAACAGCCCACTCTTGGGCGACATTCCATAGAGAGCCAGTTCCCGACACAACAACTGAATTATTCGCAGCGCCATCGGCTAGACCAACCCATCCAATATCGCTATCGATGCGCCCACCATCCAAGACAGAAACCCGGCTTCCGACACCTTCCCCAACCAACAGCCCCGAATTGGTCCAAACCGAACCTTCGCCCGTCACAACAACGGAACCGCTATTCCCCGTATCGAAGCCAACAACCCCCAAGCCGCTCTCAACCCGAGAACCATTGGCCACAACCATTTCGGCTGTTCCGCTGTAGTTGCCCACAGCGATGGTGCCAACACTTCCAGTGCTCGGAATTTCATTCGTACCCGCATCGCCCACCAGCACCAATCCCCCGTCTTCAACCGTGAGCGAGTTGCCCGTACCACCATCAATCCAGCGTTCACCCGGGTCGAGAGGGAGGAAAGCGGGCAACTTCAAGCCTCCCAGATAGAGCCCTTTCGAATTCCGCCACCGGGATCCAGAGCCGGACACCCGCACCGCGTTGTTCGAAGCTGAAGAAGATCCACCTATCACACCATATGAATCGTCAACCACCGCACCTTCAAGCGTTTCAAGGGAATTGCCGCTTCCTTCCCGGCCAACAAAAAGATAACCGCTCGCGACCGTTACCACCGACCCTCCCCCCGTCGTAGATGGAGGAACTTCCAACACCTTCAGCATCGATCCTGAACCACTTGCCACCAACTTGTTGCTGACCGCACCAACACTATCACCTACCAAAAGGTTTTTGCTCTGAACTTGAGCGCCATCCTCAACCCATAACAAGTTGCCCGAACCGCCCGCTCCAATCATCACATCGTTGCGGTTGCTCCAAACCGAAGCTTGGCCCGACACGAAAACGGCGTTGTTATTAGCGCCGGAGGAGCGGCCAATGTATCCGCTGGAGTCGGAAACAGAACCTCCTGCGATGATGGCGAGGAAGTTGTCCGGCGTTGTTCCGCCAACCCACAGATCGTCATTGCCCAGGTCCCATGTGCCACCGGAAACGGTAAGATCCTGCCCGTCATCGATGGGCTCGGAGGCACAGATCCCGTAATACGGCATTGCGCACAGCAGGCAGGATAAAATGGCGATTCCCCAGAAGTTCATTGCGTTCTCCAAACTCAATTATACAAAGAAGTTAAAAGTAAATTCCCTTGCAAAAGGCATGGCAACGCTAAAACACGTACTAACCGTATGCAAATTGAGCAAGGGGCGTTAATTTTCTGAATCCGGCACCTCATCCGATACAGTATCCACCGTGTTGGTGGCGGCTTCGGGATTGTCGCGTGCATCGACGAGGTCGAGCAGGCGCTGGAGCTGCTTTTGGCGCAGGAGGTCGTAGGCGGAAACGCCGCCAGAATTGGCCAGATGCACGTCGGCGCCTTCGTCGATCAGGAAGCTCGCGGCGTTGTAGTCGCGCGCCCGGATCATGCGGTGCAGCAGCGTCTCACCGTCCTTCCCCAGACGGTTGATGTCGGCGCCGCTGCGGAACAGCAGCCGCACGGTTTCATATTGGCGCGCCTTCATCGCGTGTTCAGCCGCCGATCGGTCGTCTTCATCGACCAAATCCGCCAGGCCAGGCTGCGCGGTAAAAATCTCCACCAGCTCGTCCTGTCCGTTGACGGCGGCAATGTGCAGCGGACTAAGGCGGGCCATATTGAACAGCTTCGGGTCAGCCCCGTGTTCCAGCAGGAACATAATGCTCTCGGGGTTCCGCCGCCGCACGGCCTTGTGCAGCGGCGTGTCGGCACGCCGGTCGTAGGCGTTGATGTTGGCGCCGAGCCCGAGCAGGACAGCGGCCACCTCAAGGTCGTCGGATTCGATGGCGCGCAGGAGCGGGGTCCGGTAGAGCGAATCGCGTGCGTCCACATCGGCGCCGGCCTCGACGAGCGCGCGGGCCGCTTCGGGCACCTGCAGGGCAACGGCATAGTGCAGGGGCGCATTCCCTTCGGCATCGGGTGCCGCCGGATCAAGCCCCGCCCCCAACAAGGCCTCCAACATGGACAGGTTTTGCAGCGAAGCAACCACGGGGCTCCGACCCTGAGGATCAACGCCGTCGAGCGAGGCTTCATGCCCGAGCAACAGCACCACGGCCTCTGGGTGGTTTTCGCGGAAGGCCGCCTGCATCAGTGTTGGCCCGCCTTTGGACTCGTGCTTTTCGAGCAGGGCCGGAACTGCGACCAGCCGCTCCTCGAGCTGCGGCAAATGGCCGTGGCGCAGAAGGACGAACTCATTTTCGCCCTGATCGCCGTAACGCTTCAGGCCATAGGCCATGGCCCCAATGAAAACCACCAGCAACAGCACTTTGAGCACCCACCAAGGAATTGCATCGAGCGCGCCGGGGTTATGATGACTCGGTTGCATAACGCGCTGAGCGGCCAAAAAATAAACCAGCAGGAACACCCATGCCAATGCCAGCGCCCCGGTAATGCTTGCCGCCAGCAAAAACGACCGCTCGTCGCCGAGCAGATCGATCTGCCCCCAAAAATGCCATGTCGCCAACGCGCCGCCGCCCACTGCGACCGCAACCGCCCACAGCATAAACTTGAGCCATTCCCGAATAATAAATAGATCCGCCATATCCCCTTGCCCCATAAATTCGAAGCACCAACACGTACACGAATCATCGGATTCCATCAATCCCCTGTTCCAATAATCCAATTCTTTCCCCTTGCGTTTTCCCCGCCGCTTCCCATTATATGCCGCTTCATTTTCAATCCCTTAAACTAAAAGGAATTAACACCATGGCTATCAAGAAAGTTGCACTGCTGACCGCCGGCGGCCTCGCGCCCTGCCTCTCCACCGCAATCGGTCGTCTGATCGAGCGCTACACCGAAGTTTCCCCCGAAACCGAAATCATCGCCTACATCGGTGGCTACAAAGGCCTCCTCCAAGGCAACTCGATCAAGGTGAACAGCGAAATCCGCGAAAACGCGGCCGTCCTCTACAAACACGGAGGCAGCCCCATCGGCAACAGCCGCGTCAAGCTCACCAACGTGAAGGACTGCGAAAACCGCGGCCTCGTGCAGCCCGGCGAAAACCCGCTGGAAGTGGCGGCCAACCAACTCATCAAAGACGGCGTGGAAGTCCTCCACACCATCGGCGGCGACGACACCAACACCACCGCGGCTGATCTCGCGGCCTTCCTCGCGGAAAACAACTACAAGCTCATCGTGGTCGGCCTGCCGAAGACCATCGACAACGATGTCTTCCCGATCAAACAGTCCCTCGGCGCATGGACGGCCGCCGAAGAAGGTGCGAAATTCTTTTCCAACGTCGTGGCCGAGCATAACGCCAACCCGCGCATGCTCATCATCCACGAAGTGATGGGCCGCAGCTGCGGCTGGCTCACCGCATACACCGCCAAGGTCTACCACGAAACCCTCGAAGAGCTCGACTTCCTGCCGAACATTGGACTGTCCAAAGAGCGCAAAGACGTCCACGCCATCTTCATTCCCGAAATGGAAGTCAACATTGCCGCCGAAGCTGAACGCCTCGGCAAGGTCATGGACGACTACGACAACGTAAACATCTTCATCTCCGAAGGCGCCGGCCTCGAAACCATCGTCAAGGAAATGGAAGCCGCCGGCGAAGAAGTGCCGCGCGACGCCTTCGGCCACGCCAAGCTCGACGCCGTCAACCCCGGCGCTTGGTTCGGCAAGCAGTTCGCCAAGCTCCTCGGCGCTGAAAAGGTGCTCATCCAGAAGTCCGGCTACTTTGCCCGCGCGGCCGCTTCCAACGAAGCCGACCTCGACCTCATCAAAAAGTGCTGCGACAAAGCCATAGAATCCGCCCAGGCCGGCATCGGCGGCGTGGTCGGCCAAGACGACGATAAAGACTTCGAGCTGCGTGCCATCGAATTCCCGCGCATCGCCGGCGGCAAGCCGTTCGACATCGACGAAGAGTGGTTCGGCGAGCTCCTCGCCGACCTCGGCCAGGCCAAAGGCGCCAAGGTCGTTGCCGAGCATTAAGCGTGAGACGTGACTAAACGTGACGCGTGATGAGTGAGGCGTGACCAATCTGAATCACGCCTCACGGCTCACTCATCAAAAGGGCAGGCTTTCGAGCCTGCCCTTTTTCGTAGCACGGTCCTCCGGGCCGTGTATTCCGCCAAACAGAGCAAACGGCGCGGAGCACCGTTCTACAACCAATCACATTCAACATGCGTGAACTCCCCCTCGTGCAACCCGGCCTTTTCCGGATTACACTGGATATATTTTCGCCAAACACCCAGCTCCTTCCGATCGCGCACCAGCCGGTCATAGTTTTCCTGTTGCCACAGCTTCCCGGTCTTGAAACCCAGCTTCGTTAAGCGGGTCGATACAAATCCCTTCACCGCCCCAAGAACATCTTCCAACTCCGTATAACGGTGCTCTGCGCCGTTTCTCGTCGCAAGGGGCTGAAACAATCCATGTACATGATTCGGCATAATCACATAATCGCCCACCCACCAACGGTCACCATGGAAATGCTCAAGCGCACCGGAAAGGACCTCCCTTGCCTCCGCGTTCCCCAGCAAACAGCTCCCGTGGCATTGATCAAGCTCGACATGCATTCTTCTGGCCGATCGTCTGGCATACTCTTCACGAAGATACTCGGGCAATGCTTCTGCAAACGTCCCGGAGGAACGTTCTACTCCTTTCGCCTTAAGCCACAGCTGATCTTCCTCCTGCCATTGCAACAGCACCTGCTTTGGAATGGAATCGCCAAGCCGGAATGTAACGAAATAGGTCGCGCCCTCTTGCCGCCAATGCGGCAGATTCCGATGGTAGACGCGAACGGGGGCATGTGAATTGAACGCGACGAGCTTCGGTTGTTCATTGCAACGGGACATGCGGAACAGCATAACGGCCGAAAATTCCTATTCAAACCAAAACGGCGCGGAGCACCGTTCTACGCCCCGAAACTCGTGGCTCTTTTTCATCCCTCTTTCTCCAAGAAATTCATACGCTGTATTCCATGACTTTTGAAAAAACCATCCAAACCCGCCCGCTAATGCTTATGGAAGCCGCCATCGTTGAGCGGCTGCGGCGCAACCCGGAAGTCCGGCTGCACCCGCGCCTTGAAAACGCGATGCTCATCTACAGCCCCGAGGGGCGCGCGGCGCTGGACTCGATCTACCGGGAATATATCGAGGAAGCCCAGCAGGCGGCGCTGCCTATCGCCCTGAGCACAACCACGTGGAGAGCCAATCAGGCGCGGCTTGCCGAAGCGAACATTGAAACGGATGTAAACGCGGATGCCGTGCGTTTCTTGAAGTCGTATGCAGGCGTTTTCGTCGGCGGGATGATCGGGTGCAGGAACGACTGCTATAGACCCGATGAAGCGCTCTCCCGCGCGGAGGCCGTCGACTTTCATTCCTGGCAGATCAACCGGTTGCTCGACGCCGACTTTCTCTATGCGGTCACGCTGCCGGAAATCAACGAAGCCCTCGGCATTGCTCAGGCGATGGCCGCCACCGAACGTCCCTACATCATCAGCTTTGTCATCGATCAAACCGGAAAGATACTCGACGGCACGACCCTCGAGACCGCCATCGAGCGGATCGATGCCGAAACCGAACGACCGCCGCTGGGTTATGGCGTCAACTGCAGCTACCCTTCCTTCCTGCAGGCCGCGAAACTTTCCGCATCCGCAACCTCCAGATTAATCTCACTCCAAGCCAACGCCTCATCGCTTAGTCACGACGAGCTGGACCAGTCCGAAGACATTCATAACGACGACCTCGAAGATTGGGGCGAACGCATGATCGAACGCCGCCACACCCTTGGCCTTAAACTGCTTGGCGGATGCTGCGGAACCGATGCCTCGTATCTGAAATACATCACCCAACACCGGTAAACCTATGCCCACTCCATCCGACCACTTGAAAACCACCTTTGGCTTCGACGCCTTTCGCGCCGGCCAGCTCGAAACCATCGAAATCCTGCTCGCCGGCCACAGCGCGGCGGCGATTTTTCCGACCGGCTCCGGAAAAAGCCTCTGCTACCAGCTGACCGCGCTCATGCTGCCGGGCCTGACCCTCGTCGTTTCGCCGCTGCTTGCGCTGATGAAAGACCAGATCGACAGCCTGCAGGCCAAGGGCGTCAATGCCGAACGGCTCGACTCCAGCCTGACCGAAGAAAAATACCGCGAAGTCTCCAACGCGATCCGCGGCGGCCACCTGAAAATGCTTTTTGTTTCGCCCGAGCGGCTCACCAACGAGCGCTTTCTCAACCTCATCCGCGGGCTTCAAATCAGCCTGCTCGCCGTTGATGAAGCCCACTGCATCTCCGCTTGGGGCCACAACTTTCGCCCCGACTACCTCAAGCTTGCACAGGCGGTAAAGTCGCTCAACGTCGAGCGCGTGCTGGCCCTTACCGCCACCGCCACACCCAAAGTATCGGCCGACATGGCCGAAGCCTTCGGCATCCAACCCGCCGACGTCGTCAACACCGGGTTCTACCGCCCCAATCTTGAATTCCGCGTAACCGCCTGCCAAGGCAGCGAGCGCGACCAGCTCCTGCTCAAACGGCTCCGCGAACGGCCCGCCGGCCCCGCCATCGTCTATGTCAGCCTCCAGAAAGACGCCGAAAACGCCGCCAAGCTTTTAGTCGCAAACGGCTTCAACGCCGCCCCCTACCACGCCGGCCTGCAAACCGAGCAGCGCACCGCCACGCAGGAAGCCTTCATGGAAGGCCGCATCCCAATCATCTGCGCCACCATCGCCTTCGGCATGGGCGTCGACAAAGCCGACATCCGCTACATCTACCACTACCACCTCGCGAAGGGCTTCGAAAGCTATCTGCAGGAAACCGGCCGTGCCGGTCGCGACGGCGCCCCCGCTGTCTGCGAACTCTTCGCCTGCACGGACGACTGCACCACGCTCGAAAACTTTGTCTATGGCGACACCCCCGCCGCTGCCAGCATCACCAGCCTCGTCAACGAAATCCTCGATGCCGGCGACGAAATCGACGTCACCGCCCGCGAACTCGCCACGGCACACGATATCCGTCCCCTCGTCGTCAGCACCCTGCTGACCCATCTGGAACTATTCGGCATCATCCAGTTCGACGGCTACTACTACAGCGAAATCCGATTTGCCGTCCACCAGTCCAGCGCCGAAATCCTCGCCCCCTATTCCGACAAGCAAGCGGCCTTCCTCAAAAAACTATTTTCCGCCTGCAAAAAAGCGCGCAAATGGATCACGCTCGACATCGACGACGCCATCGAAAAGACAGGCCAACCGCGCGATGTCATTCTCCGCGCCCTCGATAGCCTGCAGGAAAAACACTGCATCACCCTCCAAATGTCCGGCTATCGCCAGCGCTTCAAACGCATCCAACCCGAGGTTGACCGCACCGAGCTATGCGCAAAACTCGCCAACCTCTTTGCGCAGCACGAACAGCTGGAAATCGAGCGGATCGACGGCATGGTCGCCTATGCGCAGGAAACCACCTGCCTCACCAACCGCCTGCTTTCCTATTTCGGCGAACCGATCGAACCCTGCGGCCACTGCGGCGTTTGCCTGGGCGACGCCCCCGCCGCGCTGCCCGAACGAACCGCGCCGCCCATCGATCCGACTGTATTGGAAACCATCGCGGCACTCGCAACTCAACATCCCGCCGCTCTGAACCAGCCGCGCCAGCAAGCCCGCTTCCTGTGCGGGCTCAACTCCCCCGCCGTCAGCGCCCAGCGCGGCCTCCGCGGGAACCGCCTCTTCGGCTCCTGCGCCCGAGTCCCCTTCAAAACGTTGCTCGACCGGCTCGCTGAAACAGTTAACTAATTTCAAGTTCATCAAAAAAACGGGCAGATCATTGCCGGGTTTGAGGACGTGGCGCGCGGCAAAATTACCGCGCTGACTTGACAAAAGAACGCGCCACGCAGAAAATGCAGGTCTTAAGCCAGTAATTATACGTAATTGGCCGTTTTGTCTAAATTAACCAGCAAGGAGAATGGAGATGAACAACAAGAACGTCACACCCCAAGCCACACAGCCCGCTACAGGCAGCGGCACGTCGTCCCGCAAGCTTTGGCCGCGTTGGCTGAACCCCAAAATTCTGCCTCTATTCATTGCTGCACTGAGCCTGTGTCTGCCCACGAATGGAGAAAATGAAGAGAGCAAATGCCCGGTAACCGGCATGACGCAAAAACACGCCGCCAGCAAAGGAACGTCGAATCAGGACTGGTGGCCGAATCAGTTGAACCTGAAAATACTCCATCAGAACTCCGCCAAGGGAAACCCGATGGGCGAGGATTTTAACTACGCCAAGGAATTCAAAAAGCTCGACCTGCAGGCCGTGAAGAAGGATCTCGAGGTCCTGATGACCGACTCGCAGGACTGGTGGCCGGCGGACTACGGACACTACGGACCGTTCTTCATTCGCATGGCATGGCACAGCGCGGGCACGTACCGCATGGGTGACGGCCGCGGAGGTGCGGGGTACGGCACCCAGCGCTTTGCGCCGCTCAACAGCTGGCCGGATAACGTAAACCTCGACAAAGCCCGCCGTCTGCTCTGGCCGATCAAACAGAAATACGGCAACCGGATTTCGTGGGCCGACCTGATGATCCTGACCGGCAACGTGTCCCTCGAATCCATGGGATTAAAGACATTCGGATTCGCAGGGGGTCGTGCCGACGTCTGGGAACCGCAAGAGGATATTTACTGGGGAGCCGAGAGCGAATGGCTTGGCGACAAGCGTTACTCCGGCGATCGCAACCTCGACAATCCCCTCGCGGCTGTACAGATGGGCCTGATCTATGTAAACCCTGAAGGGCCCAACGGAAACCCCGACCCGGTCGCCTCCGGCAAGGATGTCCGCGATACCTTCGCCCGCATGGCAATGAATGACGAAGAGACCGTCGCGCTAGTCGCCGGCGGGCACACCTTCGGCAAGTGTCACGGCGCCGGACCTGCAACCCACGTGGGCCCCGAGCCCGAAGCGGCTCCCCTCGAGGAACAGGGACTCGGCTGGAAAAGCAGCTTCCGTAGCGGAAAAGGCGGCGATACGATCGGCAGCGGTATTGAAGGCGCATGGAAACCGAACCCGACCAAATGGGACATGGGCTATTTGGAGATGCTCTTTGAATACGAGTGGGAGCTGGTCAAGAGCCCGGCCGGCGCAAATCAGTGGCATGCCAAAGACGTCGCCCCGGAAAACATGGTGGTTGATGCGCACGACCCGTCCAAGAAACATCCCCCGATGATGACCACGGCCGACCTCGCGTTGCGGTTCGATCCGATCTACGAGCCGATCGCACGGCATTACCTCGCACATCCGAAAGAATTCGAGGACGCCTTCGCACGGGCGTGGTTCAAGTTGACCCACCGCGACATGGGTCCCCGCTCGCGCTATCTCGGCGCGGAGGTCCCGGCTGAAGTGCTGATCTGGCAGGATCCGGTGCCCGAAGTCGATTATGAGCTGATCAACGCTCAGGAGATCGCTGATCTTAAAGAAAAACTCATGGCCTCTGGCCTTTCGATACCGGAACTGGTCTCAACGGCCTGGGCATCGGCATCCACGTTCCGCGGCTCCGACAAGCGTGGCGGTGCGAACGGCGCACGCATCCGGCTGGCGCCGCAGAAAAACTGGGAAGTGAACCAGCCGGTCCGGCTAAAGTCCGCGCTGAAGACCTTTAGGGGAATCCAAAAGGACTTCAACAAGGCGCAGTCCGGCGGGAAGCAGGTTTCGCTGGCAGACCTGATCGTGCTGGGCGGCTGCGCCGGCGTCGAGCAGGCAGCTAGGAATGCCGGGTACGATCTTACCGTGCCGTTCGCTCCGGGACGCACCGATGCGTCGAGGGAAATGACCGATCTGGACTCCTTCGCGGTGCTCAAACCGGCAGCTGACGGATTCCGCAACTACCAGAAGGCCAAAATTGCCGTATCGGCCGAGGACCTCCTAGTGGATAAGGCGCAGCTGCTGACGCTGACCGCTCCGGAAATGACGGTGCTCGTTGGAGGCCTGCGGGTCCTGAATGCCAACTATGAACAGTCCCCGCATGGCGTCTTCACCAAGCGGCCGGAAACACTCTCCAACGACTTCTTCGTGAACCTGCTCGATATGGGCACAACGTGGAAGCCGACCTCGAAAGACGCAGACGTCTTCGAAGGGCGTGACCGCAAAACCGGCGAACTGAAGTGGACCGGCACCCGTGTTGATCTCATCTTCGGGTCGAACTCCCAGCTTCGCGCTCTGGCGGAAGTCTATGGCAGTGCCGATGGACAGGATAAATTCGTGAACGACTTTGTGGCCGCGTGGGACAAAGTCATGAATCTTGACCGCTTCGACCTCGATTGATCATGGCAAAAATCAGCTAATATCTGATTCCGAGCATCGGGCAGGCTTTCGAGCCTGCCCATTTTCGTGGGGGTGGATTCCGATCCGCCCCCCTTCCAGGGAGGCACTGCTCAAAGGTACTCTGACACGCTTGCGCCTGTGCGCAAAACCGATGTCTCGTCAAACCAGTCTGCAGCGGACGGATCATCAGAGCCCGGAATGTCACCCCCTGTTTCCCGTCGTTGAAATCCGCCCCTAATCCGAAGCCGAAAACCCGCGCAAATCCAGCAACGAAAAAAACCGCTCTTCAGCGGAGACCCTCCCTCCATGCCTAAAACAAATCTCATAAATCAGGGTTGACTAAAGCTGGTACTCTGACCCGAATGGCGCTAGTTCAGACCTGTTTTGCAACGGATTTTTCCTTGTTCAGATTCTCCTTCATGACCTCACGAGCAGACGTCATTAATGGGAATGGTTTGGGTCTTCGCTTAACGCGGCGCGGTTCGAATCTGTCTGGTCGTTGACTGATGGGAACGCGGGCGATTGATTCATAGAAATCAGCGAGTATTCTTCGTCGATCTGTTTTGCTTATTTGCGTTGAGTCAAAGATAGGTTCCCAGTTGCGCATCGCCTGTATAGTCCCTTTGAAGCTGATGAGACGAACGGGCACATTGGCTTCCGTCGCGGCCGCGCACATCAGGCATCGGATACAGTTGTATGCAATGAAATACATCTGGATTTCTTTACGGATCATTTCGGGCGTCTGGCAGCGCAATATATCCATATTCATCGTAGTTTTCAGATCCCGGAAAAATAGCTCAACATCCCAGCGTCGAAAATAGAGACCGGCGATTTCGACCGCCGAATAGAGCGATTCGTCAAGTAGCGTAGTAATGATGTAATATTCTTCCACGCGAAAGCCTGGCTGAGCCACGGTTACCTTGATTTGGCGCAAGATCAGCTCTTTGGGTAATTGCTCCCATTCCTCTCTTGAAATGACACTTCTTTTCTTTTGATGGTAAGGTCGTGTCCAGCGAATTAGCAGATCCCCATCTCCTAATTTCTTGACGCAATGGGCCCCTGATATCGGTTTGCGCCGGGCCAACGGGACGACGCTGTCTACTCCTAATTCTTTGAACTTAGCTATGTCATAATAAGAGCAGAAAGCCTTGTCTCCCAAGAAGATGTCATCCTGCTTGAATGTGCTGTGCTGATCGCGAAGCAACGGAAGTTCGTGTGATTTTTTGTTTCCGATTCGATGGCTGAGCAAGCCCCCCGAATCCAAGCAAAAACAGGCGCAGATTCGTCCGGTTGGAAAGCCGCATCCCGGTTTTTGAGAAGCACTCTGCGGCCATTCTTTCTGATTGGCTTCCGTATCTGGCATACTAAATCCGGTGCCATCCACCACAACCACCCTTCTGTCATGGAACGAATACGTTTCAGCCATTCTATCGAGATTCTTTGCGGTCTGTTCTAGCGTTTCATTCAGCATTGCCAGCTCAAGTTTCGTGCGAGCCGTACAATAGGATGCCGTAGAGGAAGAGGGTGTTTTTAACCCTCTTTCGGAAGAATAAGCCTGCAGTTTTTTAACCGCCTCTTTGCAGCCGCCGTCCGGTGAAAGTATCTGAGAAAAGAAGGCCCAGAAAACATTCGCCTTCGAATAGATGCGATTGCGGCTAAGATTTCCGGACGCGTTCGATTGGAGCAAATTTGCAGGTATAAATTTACCGCAAAGCTCTCCGATCTGTTGGAAGGTTTTCTTTGCAAGCCAATCGCGTTCCTCCGCCATCTTCTGCTGGGTTGAGCGTGATTTTCGTCGCAGGGTATGGATCAGGAATCCGTCAAAATAGGGCGTTGTATTTTTCATGCCAGAGACTGACATAACGCACAAGAATTGTACATACTTTATTGTGAAAAAGCATGCATTTTTTCACCGCGCCAAAAGTCTCGTAATTACTTTAAACTAGCGCCATTCTACTCTGACCCTTTTTATCAAAAACAGGGCCAATACACCCAACCAATAAAAAACCCCGCTATCATTGCTGATAACGGGGTTTAAATTGGCTCCTGCGGTAAGACTCGAACTTACAACCAAGTGATTAACAGTCACCTACTCTACCATTGAGCTACGCAGGAATTCTCGTAAGAAGCGAACAAAGTACACTAACCACGGGACAAGTCAACACCCCGAAAGCAACTTTTTTGCCCTAAATGGGGTTATCCCTAAAAACCAAGAATTTGTACCCCTTAGGGCCGGTCTTCACTCACCCTTTGTTTTCTCGCTAAGCAAGCTTTTGAAGCCCGCCCATGTAGGGCCAGAGGGCTTCAGGGAGGTCGATGCTGCCATCGGCGTTTTGATTGTTTTCCATGATGGCAATGACGAGGCGCGGAAGTGCGACGCCGGAGCCGTTGATGGTGTGCACGAAGGTCGTTTTCTTGTCTTCGTTGCGGTAGCGGATGTTGGCGCGGCGCGCTTGGTAGTCGTGAAAGTTGGAGCAGGAGGAAACCTCCAGCCACTTGTCCTGCGCAGGCGCCCAGAGCTCGATGTCGTAGCACTTGGCGGCGCTGAAGCCGAGGTCGCCGGTGCAGAGTTCGATCACGCGGTAGTGCAGGCCAAGCTTCTGCAAAACCTTCTCGGCGTCGAGCGTCAGCTTTTCGTGCTCTTCCGCGGACGTTTCGGGCGTGGTGAATTTGACCATCTCGACTTTGTCGAACTGATGGACGCGCAGCAGCCCGCGGGTGTCCTTGCCGGCGGATCCGGCCTCGCGGCGGAAACAGGGCGTGTAGGCCGTGAGACAGATCGGCAGTTCCTGATCAAGAATTTCGTTGCCGTACATATTGGTTACGGGAACCTCGGCGGTCGGGATGGGATAGAGGCCATCGAGTGGCACAGCATACATGTCTTCCGCAAACTTGGGCAGCTGGCCGGTGCCGGTCATGGCAACGTCGTTGCACATGAACGGCGGAGCGATTTCGGTATATCCGTTTTCTTCGGTGTGCAGATCGAGCATGAACTGTATCAGCCCGCGCTCGAGCTTGGCGCCTCGACCGGTGAACAGCGGAAAGCCGGAGCCGGCGATTTTTGCGCCGCGCTCGAGATCGAACAACTTGAGCGACGCGCCAAGATCCCAGTGCATGGCCGGTTCAAAATCAAAGGTTTTCTTTTCACCCCAGAAACGAATCACCGGATTGTCGTTTTCATCCTTGCCGACCGGCGTAGTGGCGGAGGGCATGTTGGGAATGTAGAGCAGCCCTTCGCGCAACTGAGCGTCGATTTTGCGCAGATCTTCGTCGAAAGCGGAAATCTTATCGCCCATCTCACGCACTTCAGCCTTGATGGACTCGGGATCCTTGCCCTCCTTAATCATTAGACCGATGCTTTTAGAAATCTTGTTGCGCTCAGCCTTGAGCACTTCCGCTTCGGCCACAATGGCACGGCGGCGACTGTCAAGAGCCAGCAAGGCGTCCACATCCACCTCGGCGTTGCGGTTGATCATTGCGGCCTTCACCGCGTCAGCGTTTTCACGAACAAATCGAATATCCAGCATGGTTGAACCCCTTAGGTTTGAAAAGAGCCGGTATTATTCGCGGAATCTGCCAATCTTTGGAAGCTGGAATCCCGTTTTTTTCTTTCCGTCCAAACTACACAGGTGCTACTTTTTGGCCACGGAAGAACGCAGGGAACGCAAAAAGCATGCACAGGCACTGCCTTTGTTTTCTCTGCGTTCTTTCGTGGCCAATCAACTTCCATACAAAAGGGAAACAGCATGAATTCAGAGCAATGGTTCGATCGGGCGAAAGCCGTAATCCCCGGCGGCGTCAACAGCCCCGTGCGCGCATTCAACGGCGTGGGCGGCACGCCCGTCTACTTTAAATCAGGGAAAGGCGCCAAGGTCCAAACCGAGGACGGCACCGAGCTGATCGACTTTTGCGGCTCGTGGGGACCGCTCATTCTCGGCCACGCCCGCGAAGAGGTGGTTGAGGCTGTTTCCAACGCGGCGGCCGATGGATTGAGCTTCGGCGCCAACACCGCCGTGGAAGCCGAATTTGCCGAGCTGGTCTGCTCGCTCATTCCGGAAATCGACATGGTGCGCCTCGTCAGCTCCGGCACCGAAGCCGTCATGACCGCCGTCCGCCTTGCGCGCGGCGTCACCGGCCGGCGCAAGATCCTCAAGTTCGACGGCTGCTACCACGGCCACTCCGACTACCTGCTCGTCGCCTCCGGCAGCGGCCTGCTCACCGGCGGTATCTCCTCCTCCGCCGGCGTATCCCCCTCCGCCACCGAAGAAGTGTTCGTCGCGCCCTACAACGACCTCGCCGCCGTGCAGGAAATCCTGAAGGCCAACGGCGACGAAATCGCCGCCGTCATCGTCGAGCCGGTCGCCGGCAACATGGGCCTCGTCGAACCGGAACCCGGATTCCTCGAAGGCCTGCGCGCCGCCACCGCCGACTGCGGCGCCCTGCTCATTTTTGACGAAGTCATCAACGGCTTCCGCCTCGGCCCGACCACCTACGGACATATGAGCGGGATTAAGGCCGACATCACGACGCTTGGAAAAATCATCGGGGGCGGCATGCCCATCGGCGCGATCGGCGGGAGCACGGAAATCATGTCGCACCTCGCGCCGCTCGGCCCCGTCTACCAAGCCGGCACGCTCAGCGGCAATCCGGTCGCCGTAGCCGCCGGCATGAAAACGCTCGAACTGCTGCGCGACGAAAGCCCGTACCTCAAAATAGAAATTCTCGGAAAACGCCTCGCCGACGGCATCAACCGCATCGCCGCAACAAAGGGGCTCGACCTGCACTGCGCCCAGCGCGGCGGCATGTTCACGCCCTTCTTCCGCAAAGCGCCCGTCCGCAACCTCGACGACTCTAAAGCCTGCGACCAAAAAGCGCACGCGCGCTATTTCCATCACATGCTCGACCACGGGTTCTACACCCCGCCCAGCGGCTACGAAGTCGCCTTCGTCTCCGCCGCCCACACCGAAGCCGACATCGATGCTTTCCTAGAAGCATTCGGAAAATTGTAAACACGAAGACACTAAGAACTCAAAGAAGAGAGAATATGTAACTTAGTGTCCTTCGTGCCTTAAGCGAGTTTGCGAGCGAGTGTTTAGGCTATGCATGCATGGAATGTCAGTCCGAAGGAAGCCGTTAAGATCCAGCACGCGCTGCAGGATCACGTGAAGCTTAAGGATGACTTCGGCGAAATCAAGACCATCGCCGGGGTGGATGTCGGCTTCGAGAAAAACAATACGATCACGCGTGCAGCGATTGCGGTGCTCGACTTCCAAACCTTGGAAATGGTCGAAACCGCCATTGCGCGACACCCGACCACCTTCCCCTATGTGCCCGGCCTGCTCTCCTTCCGCGAGATCCCCGCCGTGCTCGAAGCGATGCTCAAGCTCGATGCCATGCCCGATCTGCTGCTGTGCGACGGCCAAGGCATCGCCCATCCGCGTCGCTTCGGCATCGCCACCCATCTCGGCCTGCTCGTTGATATTCCCGCCATCGGCGTCGCCAAATCGCGACTGACCGGCACTCACGACGAAGTGCCGCTGGAAAAAGGAAGCCACGTTCCGCTGATGGATAAAGGCGAACAGATCGGCGTTGTGCTGCGCACCCGCACCAACGTCAAGCCACTCTACATTTCCCCCGGCCACCGCGTCTCCATCAAAAGCTCGCATGAGCTCGTCATGAAATGCGTCACCCGATACAGATTGCCAGAGACCACCCGCCGGGCGCACAAGCTGGCATCAGCCGTGTAGGAGAATCTTGTCGACGCGGGCGATTTCGAACGTGCGCCGGGGCTTGGCGGCGAGGTTGGCGATGGACATGCTGACGCCTTCGTCCTGCGTGGCTTTTTTGAGGGAAATGAGGAACCCAAGCCCGGAGCTGTCGATAAAATCGAGCTGGGCGGCATCCACCTCGACCGTTTTGAGGATGCCCTGCTCTTTCAGCTCGTGGCGGATGAAGTCGGCCTCTTTTTCAAAGCGGGGAATCGTGGCGGCCGTCAGCTCAATCGGAAGCTCCAGCGTGAGCGCTCCTTCTTCATAAAGCGTTCCGCCATCCGCATGCTCCTTTAGGTTTTGCACGATGCCCTCAACAGCATCGAGGCTGTCAGCGGTGTCAAAATAGTCGATGAGGTGACAGGTTTCGAGCAGACGTCGCACTTTGGCGCGCAGGCCGTAGAGAATCAGGCGCCGGCTCCGGGAACGGCAGGATTTATTGACCTCGAGCAAAGCGCCGAGCTCGAGGCTGTCGAGCCAAGGAACGGCATGGAGATCAACCAAAACATGGGCTTCAACCGTAGCCGCGGCGAGACGTTCTACAAATCCGCGGGCGGCGTCTTCGCTTTCCAACCTCTGGAAGCGCTCAACGGAAATGCCGCGTTCACCCAAAGCTTGAATGCCTTCTTCCACCAAAGCGTGGAACGGCACGGGCTTGTCGGCCATGCAGTGAATGGAAAACATCTTGAGGGTGGCGGAGAACAAGAAGCCTAGATTGGCCATGTAGCGCCGGAAGAGCCGCCGGGGGCTGGAGCAGATGCGCCAAAGCCACTCAAGATAGATCCGCTGCACCCAAACCGGAGCACGACGCTGTTCACCGGCCACAAAATCGAGCGAGGCCCCCACGCCCATGGCGACCGGCACATTCCACCCGCGCACGTGCATGCTGATGAACTTTTCCTGCTTAGGCGAGCCCAAGGCTACGAAGAGAATGTCGGGCTTGGCGGTATCGAGCTGCTGGAGAATGCCGCGATGGTCCATTTCCAACAGCGGGACGTAGGGAGGCGAGCTGATTCCAGCCACTTTAAGTTCCGGATGGCGCTCCTTCAGAATCGCCATGGCCTTTTCGGCCACGCCAACCGCCGCCCCCAGCCCATAGATGCTGAACCCTTCCGCGGAGGCGCGTTTGGCCAGCATCGGGGTGAGGTCGCTTCCGGTTACTCGGCCCTTCAGCGCGGGGCCGAAAAACGGAGCCAGCTTTACAATGGGAAAGCCATCAGCCAGCACGAGATCGGCGTCGATGAGGATTCTTTGCAGCTCGGGGTCGCTCCAGGCGCGCGTCACAAAATCGAGATTGGCCGTGGCAATGTTGGCCGGACGCCCGGACCGGACACGGTCAACAATCCACTCCACCGCTTCGTCGAACGAAACGTTGTGGAACGGCACGCCGCAGATCGCCAGCGACAGCGGGGCTGATCGTTCATTTGCCATAGTGCGGAACACTACCGCAGCCCACAGCGTTTTTCAAGTGTTTATAAGGCCGGAAGCTTTTCCAAATCAAAGGAAAGCGGCCACCCGCCCCTTTTCCCAATACCGGCTTGTGGGGTGGCGTCAAATCAGGTAGCTTTCTCCCTCTTTTTGCAAATACAGGAAATGACATGAATTGGATTATAAAAAAGATCGTAGGCTCAAAGAATGAGCGCGACCTGAAAAAAATGAACCCGCTGGTCGACAAGATCAACGTTTTCGACGAAGAATACAAAGCGCTGAGCGACGAACAGCTGCAGGCTAAAACCGGGGAATTCAAGACGCGCCTCCAGAACGGCGAAACCCTGGAGGACATTGAGCTCGAAGCCTTTGCCGTAGTTAAAAACGCCGCGCGCAGGCTTTGCGGGACAGTAATCGACGTCATCGGACACCCCCTTGACTGGGAAATGGTGCACTTCGACGTGCAGCTGATCGGCGGCTTGGCCATCCACAAGGGCATGATTGCCGAAATGGCCACCGGCGAAGGAAAAACCCTCGTCGCGACCCTGCCGGTTTATCTCAACGCGCTCTCCGGAAAAGGCGCCCACGTCGTCACCACTTCCGACTACCACTCCCAGCGCGACTCCGAATGGATGGGCCATCTCTACAAATGGCTCGGCCTCTCCGTTGGCTGCCTGAAAAACATGATGCCCCCGCCCGAGCGTCGCGCACAATACCTGTGCGACATCACCTACGGCACCAACTCCGAATTCGGCTTCGACTATCTGCGCGACAACATGGCCTACAGCCCCGAAGACATGGTGCAGCAACTCGGCCACAATTTTGCCATCGTCGACGAAATCGACTCGATCCTCATCGACGAGGCGCGTACGCCATTGATTATTTCCGGCCCCGCCCCCTACTCCTCCACGCAATATTCCGAACTGCAGCCGGCCACCGCGCGCCTCGTGCGCCGCCAGCGCGATCTCTGCACCAGCCTGCTCAAGGAGGCCAAGGAGCTGATTGCGGAGGGCGAAGAAGAGGAAGCCGCGCTAAAGCTCTACCAAGTGTTCGAGGGCATGCCCAAGAACAAGCAGCTCATGCATATGATCGAGAATGTCAAATACCGCAAGCTGCTCGAAAAAACCCAGATGCAGATGCTCGCCGACACCCGCAAGGATCAGGCCCGCGCCTTGCGTCAGGAACTCTTCTTCACCATCGACGAAAAGGGCCACGACGCCGGCCTGACCGAAATCGGATGCGCCGAGCTCAACCCGAACGACCCGGAAATGTATGTCCTCCCCGACATGGTTTCCGCAATGGCGGAGCTCGACGGCGGAAACGACTTGAGCCCCGAAGAGATCATGGAAAAGCGACAGGCCATTCAAGAAGACTTTGCCATGCGCAATGAACGCATCCATGCGGTCGACCAGCTCATCCGCGCCTACAGCGTCTATGAAAAGGACGTCGATTATGTGGTGCAGGACAACCAGGTGATGATCGTCGACGAGCATACCGGCCGCTTGATGGTCGGGCGCCGCTGGAGCGACGGGTTGCATCAGGCCGTCGAAGCCAAGGAAGGCTGCAAGATCGAACGCGAGACGCAGACGCTTGCCACCATCACCATTCAGAACTATTTCCGCATGTACGACAAACTCTCGGGCATGACCGGCACCGCCGAAACCGAAGCCGACGAGTTCCACCAGATCTACGGCCTCGACGTAATGGTCATCCCGACCAACCGCCCAGTGCGCCGCGTCGACCTCAACGACCAGGTCTACAAGACCCAGCGCGAAAAGTTCCACGCCGTCATCGACGACATCAAGGCCTCCCACGCCCGCAAGCAGCCCGTGCTCGTCGGCACCGTGGCGGTTGAAACCTCGGAAGTGCTCAGCCGCATGCTGCGTCGCGAAAACATTGTCCACAATGTGCTCAACGCCAAGAACCATGCGCGCGAAGCCGAGATTGTCGCCAACGCCGGCCAGCCCGGCGCCGTAACCATTGCCACCAACATGGCCGGCCGAGGCACCGATATTAAGCTGGGCAAAACCGTCGTCCACCTGAAGCAGGAAGACCTGCAGTCCAAGGAGTTTTCGCTCGACTCCAAGACCGAAGGCACGACGCTGCGGAAACTGCTGCAGGAAAAGCCCTGCGGCCTTTACGTCATCGCCTCCGAGCGCCACGAATCGCGCCGGATCGACCGCCAGCTGCGCGGACGCTCCGCCCGCCAAGGCGACCCGGGCATCACCCGCTTCTATGTCTCGCTCGAAGACAACCTGATGCGTCTGTTCGGCTCCGACCGCATTTCCAGCATCATGGAAAAGCTTGGCATCGAAGAAGGCGAAGTGCTGGAGCATCCGTGGCTGAACAAATCGATCGAAACCGCCCAGCGCCGCGTCGAGCAGCAAAACTTCATGATGCGCAAACGCACACTCGAATATGACGATGTGATGAACGCCCAGCGCGGAGAAATCTACGGATTCCGCTCCGAAGTGCTCACCAGCGAAGATCCCCGCGAACAACTCATGCACTCGGTCGAACAGGCCGTTTCCACCCGCGCCGCCGACGCCGTTGCCTTGAAAAGCGCCGAGGGCCTCCACGAATTCATCATCTGGGTGAACACCACCTTCCCGCTCGGCATGAACGATGAGCAGCTGCCGGCCGAAAAGACGACCGAAAGCCTGACTGCGTGCGTGATGGAGCGCGTTACCGATTCCTACAACCTGAAGGCGCGGCACGAAGACACCGAAGCGCTTAAGCGCCTTGAACGCCACATGATCATTCAGGCCATCGACGAACACTGGCAGGAATACCTGCGCAACATGGACAGCCTGCGCGAGAGCGTCGGGCTGCAGGCCTATGGCCAGCGCGACCCGCTCGTGGAATACAAGCGCGAAGCCTACAACCTCTTCATGGACCTCATGGACCGCATCTACGAAGAGATTGCCTCCGCCATTTTCCGTTCCGCCACCTCCGTTGAAGCGATCGAAGAATTCTTCCAGTCGCTCAACAAAATGCAGGCGCGGCATCCCCAGGCCTCGGCTCTGGCCGCCGCCACCGCCCAAGCCGCCGCCCGCCCGCAAGGCGCACTGCCGCCCGGCATGGGCGCACCGCCTCCCGGAATGGAACTGCCGCAGCCTCCCCAGCCGATTGCCCCGGTGCGCCACGACGGCCCAAAGGTCGGCCGCAACGACCCCTGCCCTTGCGGCAGCGGCCGTAAATACAAAAAGTGCTGCGGCGCGAAGTAGCTACGTAGACGATGCTTCCCGCTTCATTGCGCATGAACGGCAAGCATTTTGATTAACCGCGAAAGAACGCAGAAATCGCAAAAACGGTGCGACGCATGGGCAATACGCAATACGCAGTACGCAATACGCTCAATACGCTTCCTGAAACCATCCGCGCAGCGATAGGGCGCCACGGGCTGATTCCCGACGGCATGAATCTAGTCGTCGGCGTTTCGGGCGGGGCGGATTCGGTCGCGCTGGCGCATGCACTCCACCAGCTGGAAATTCCCTTTACGATTGCGCACCTGAACCATCAGCTGCGCGGCGCGGCGTCCGCCGCCGACGAGCGGTTTGTTCGGGAGCTCGGCTTCCCGGCAGAGGTGAAGTCGGTCGACGTGCGCAAGCTGGCGGAAGAAACAGGCCTTTCCATCGAGATGGCGGCGCGGCAGGCGCGCCACGAATTCTTTGCCGAATTCGACAACGCGGTCATCGCCCTCGCCCACCACGCCGACGACCAGGCTGAAACCTTTATTTTAAAGCTCGCGCGCGGCGCGGGAACCGAAGGACTTGGCGGCATGCCGTTCTCCCAGCGCATCGGACCAGTCCGACTGATCCGTCCGATGCTCAACATCCCGCGCGCTGAAATTCTCCAATGGCTGGAAAGCAACCAATTCAAGTGGAAAGAAGATGCCAGCAATTCCGACGAGGCATTCCTGCGCAACCGCGTGCGCCATACGATTCTTCCCCTGCTGGAAAAAGAACTGAACCCAAACATCCGCGAAACCATCCTGCGGACAATGAATATTCTGCGCGAAGAGAATGATTGGATGGAAGCCATGCAGGATCAATCGCAATCCCTCGCCGCCCGGCGCCGGCAATTACGGCAATGGCTTTTCGAGAACGGCGCGGCGGAAGCCGGCTTTGATGCCGTCGAAAAAATCCTAGCGCTGATCGATTCCGGCGAAGGCACAACGGTGTTCGAGCTCAACAACCGCCAGCGCGTGGTGGTTGAATACGGCAAACCCAGATTTGAGGAAGGTTGCTCTCAGCCCCAACCAGCTCAATGGACGCTGAGCACCGAAAAGGGAACGGGTTGGCGCCCGGACCACGGAAAGGGTGCGGGCGAACTGCCGGCCGAGGCGTCGTTCAATGCCGGTAAAATCGGCGGCTCCCCCATTGAAGTGCGGAACTGGCAACCGGGCGACCGCATGGCGCCGCTGGGCATGGAAGGCACACGGAAGCTGCAGGACATCCTGACCGACCAGAAGATTCCGCGCGCGCAACGCGAGAGCATCCCGGTCGTGGTATGCCGAGGTGAAATCATCTGGATCCCCGGCTACCGCACGGCGCGCGGGTGGAAAGTCGAAGGCGCCAACGGAAAATCCGTCCATGTCCGCATTGAACAAAACGGCGTTATTTGACTCCAAGAGTATGTTCTAATCGTTGCAATCGCCTCTGGGCGATGGTAGTTTTTCGCACTTTTAACGGAAGAAGCAATCATGGCAGAGAATAAAAAACCCAAAGATTCCAAGACAGACAAACCCGAAAAGAAGGGGCCGCCGCCGATGCCGATGCGCGGCCTCGCGATTTCGTTCCTAATGGTGGCGGTCTTCCTGACCGTGCTGCACCTCTTTTCCGGTTCGTCGCAGCCCACCAACGAAATCGACTATTCCGACTTTGTCAACATGGTGAAGAACGACCGCATTTCGAAAGTGGTCATTTCCCACGACGGCGCCGGCAACGAGTTCATTACGGGCGAGTCGAAAGACCTCAACGCCGCCGGCACCACCCAGTTCCGGGCGGAGATCATTCTTACCGAAAACCTCATCACCCTAATGGAGGACCACGCCGTACACATTAAGAAGAAGCGCCCCAAAACCATGATGTGGTCGGTGATCGCCAACATTGTTCCCTTCATTCTGATCTTCGGCGTCATCTATTTCATCTTTATTCGGCAGATGAAGAATGCCGGACGCGGCGCCATGAGCTTCGGGAAGAGCCGCGCCAAGCTGCTGACGCAGGACAAGAATAAGATCACCTTCAACGAGGTGGCCGGCGTTGACGAAGCAAAGGAAGAGCTCAACGAAGTCGTTGAATTCCTCAAGGATCCGAAGCGGTTCCAGAATCTCGGAGGCAAAATGCCCAAAGGCGTGCTGCTCTCCGGCGCCCCCGGCACCGGCAAAACGCTGCTGGCCAAGGCCGTCGCCGGCGAAGCCGACGTGCCCTTCTTCACCATCAGCGGCTCCGACTTTGTTGAAATGTTCGTCGGCATCGGCGCATCGCGCGTACGCGACATGTTTGAACAGGGCAAAAAGAACGCCCCGTGCATCATCTTCATCGACGAAATCGATGCCGTGGGCCGCAGCCGCTTCAGCGGCATCGGCGGCGGGCACGACGAACGCGAGCAAACCCTCAACGCCCTGCTGGTGGAAATGGACGGCTTCGACACGCAGGAAGGCATCATCATCGTGGCGGCGACAAACCGGCCCGACGTGCTCGACCCCGCCCTGCTGCGCCCCGGCCGTTTCGACCGCCAAGTGGAAGTCGATCTTCCAACGTTGGAAGGTCGCGAACAGATTTTAAAAATCCACTCCCGCAACGTGCGCCTCTCCGACAAGGTTGAACTGAAGCGCAGCGCGCGCGGCACGCCCGGCTTTTCGGGCGCCGACTTGGCCAACCTCGTGAACGAGGCGGCCCTGCTGGCCTCGCGCCGCGGTGCCGACTTTGTGGAGCAGGAAGACATGGAAGAAGCGCGCGACAAGGTAATGTGGGGCCGCGAACGCCGCAGCCATGTGCTCGACGCCGAAGAAAAGAAGCTGACCGCCTACCACGAAGCCGGCCACGCCGTCGCGATGTACCACACCCCGGAATGCGAACCGATTCACAAGGTAACCATCATTCCGCGCGGCCGCGCACTCGGCGCAACGATGTCGCTGCCGGAAAAAGACCGCTACACGCAGTCGCAGAAGCGGCTGGAAGCCGACCTTGTCTCTCTGATGGGTGGCCGCGCCGCCGAAGAGCTGATTTTCGGCGACGTGACCACCGGCGCGCACAACGACATCGAGCGCGCCACCATGGTTGCCCGTGCCATGGTCTGCGAATACGGCATGAGCAAGCTGCTCGGCCCGCAGAACCTCGGCAGCCATAGCCAGCCGGTCTTTCTCGGACAGGGCATCAGTGGATCGAAAACCTTCAGCGAGCAAACCTCGCAACAGATCGACCAGGAAGTGCAACGCATCCTGACAGAAGCCTTTGATACTTCGATGAAGATTCTGACTGACAACAAGAATCTGCTGATTACGCTTTCCGAATTGCTCATCGAGCGCGAAGTGCTCGACTTCGAGGAAGTGGATTCGATTATGAAGACCGGAAAGCTTCCCGAAAAGCCCGAGACCGAAGCGGTCGCTGAACCGGCCCCGGAAACCACGGTTCCCGAGGCCGTTGAAGAAGAGGCGGAGGGCGAAGAGACAAACCCGACTTAGCGGGTTTACTTTTCTGTTTTTTGGTTTTATGCTCTTGGGCATGAAATCAATAAAACTTCTTGCTACTGTAACGGTGCTGTCTCTACTGGCCGGTTGCGCCACCACGTTCCGGCCTTGGCTTCTTAGCGATGTTCACGAGGGCATGGACAAGGTTCAGGTGGTGCAGCTCTTGGGAACCCCCGACTCGACCGAGACAAAAAACGGCGCGGAATATCTGCATTATTCGTTTCGAGAGGATTTAACCCTCCCCTTTTCCAACCCCGGAGGCATTGAATTCAGTGCGGAGCGCGAAATTATGCGCGAAGACATGGAGCGCCGTTTTAAGGATTACCGCTACGTCGTGATTCTCGTAGACGGCAAGGTTGTAAACTACAAAGAAGAGCTTCCCGACCCATCGCAAGAGTAGAAGAGACCGGAGACCTTAGCGCGTCTGCATCATCTCGTCGATATAGGCGTCGTCCTTCATAGGATCCCACGTCTTGTTTTTATCCTTCCACTGCTGAAAAGGATCCACCCGCTTGTATTCCTGAACGGGCTTCTGGCGCACCCCAGATTGTGTTTCATGGCGTGGGCGCTGGGATTCATAGGGATTCTTATACGGAGCGCCACCTGCCCGGCGCTGTTTCTCTTGAGCGTTGTAGTCGTAGCGGTCTCTTGAGGTCGAGTACGGAACCTTCAGCAAGCCGCTCGTGTTCTGCGAAGCGGCATCCTTGTCCTGTTGGGCACCAAAAACGCCGTGCCCCCCCCCCGGTTGCACCGTATTCCCAAGCAGGCCCTTGGACTGGAGCCCCGACGCTCGCGGATCGCGCGGATCCATAAAGCTTGAGCGCTCCTGAAAGTTAATCTGGTCCTGCTCGCGTTTGGTATACGGATTTTCAACCGAGCGGCTGTAGGCGGGGCGGGAACCGATGCCGGGCTCCTTTTCTTCGGGACGTCCCCAGGTGCTCCAGTCGATCGCGGGTTCGCTTTTCTTTTCCGCCTCGGCCTTGCCGTATGGATCCGCATAGGGCTCGGTCGCCAGAGGATCTTCAGCCAGCAGCCAATTGCGGTCCGCCGAAGCGGGGACCGGCCGGCGCGCTTGCGGCGGAGGCATCGGACGGGCGCCCGGTTCCTGGCGCTCAAAACCCACCTCGGGCACCTTGAACCGTTCGGAATCGGCCACCTGCACGTCTTCGGGAAGCTCTTCCACCGGAACAAGCAGATCGCTTTGCACAACGTTACCGCGCTCGCGCATATATTTGCGGGTAATGCGGCGCTTACGATCCTCCATCGTCTCCTCGCGGGAAACGGAGGCCAACGGCGCCAGCAGCGCGACAATCAGTAGAATCTGAAAAGCTCGGTTCATCTCTACAAGCTACGTCCAATGAATCGGCTGCGTCAACCTCAGCGAAGGGCAAATGTCCAGTGGCCGGCAAAAGGTTTGTGGAGTCGATGCTTGTGCTAAATCCCTAGGAAAGGTACACAAAATATCCCCGGAGCAAGAAAAGAAGGAAACACCCATGAATTTACTCAATGCAATGCACCCTGAATGCGTTCAAGCCCAAGCCGACTGCGCCAACCGCGACGACGTGCTTGCCGCCATTGCGCGGCTCGCCAAACAGTCGCCGGTGCTGAAAAACATGGACGAGCCCGCCATCCTTAAAGGATTGATCGACCGCGAAGAACTCAGCACCACCGGTTTTGGCGGAGGCATCGCCATCCCCCACTGCCGCCTCGGCAACGTTAAGGACTTCGTCGTCGGCATCCTCTCAGTTCCCAGCGGTGCCGAGTTCAACGCCATGGACGGCAAGCCGGTCAAGCTGTTCGTCTTCATCATTGCGCCGTCAAGCGGCTCCAACGAACACATCAAGATTCTTTCCGCCATCTCGCAGGTGCTCAACGTGCCGCAGCACGTAGGCGAAATGCTCATGGCCCCGACAGCCGAGGTGCTGGCCGAAAACTTCCTCCGCCACATCCGCGACGAAGCCGACAGCAAGCAGCACGACACCAAAAACCTGTTCCGCGTCCAAATCCAAGACGAAGACCTGTTCCACGATGTCATCAAAATCTTTGCCAGCTTCAACGCTTCAACTGTGATGGTCACCGAAGCCGAGCCCGCCGCCAACTACATCCAGAAAATGCCGCTTTTCGCCGGCTTCTGGAGCGACAAGCAAGCCGAATTCTGCAAGGTGATTCTCGCCACGGTCGACAAACAGGATACGAATGAAACCATCCGCCGCATCGAGCAGAAAGTGGGTTCGCTGGACGAACGCGACGACATGCTGCTGACGGTCCAAGAACTGTTCTACTGCGCCGGCAGCCTCAATATCTAAGGAATCTAGAATGCCGAACAGGGAACACCGAATTTTGAAGGATTCCGACCATGACTGAGCCCGGAATCGAACATGTCGCCAGCCAGTTGCCGCTGCTCTTCACGCTCGTCGGAGCCATGCTGATCGTCTGCTTCTATGCAGGCAAGCTGATCAAGAAAACCTCGCTGCCGTCGCTCATCGGCTACATGCTCGTCGGCGCGCTCTTCGGGCCGTCGTTCAAGCATTTCGGGATGGAACTCTTCACCGAATCCGTACGCGATAGCCTGGCGTTCATGACACAGATGGCGCTCGGGTTCGTCGCTTTCAGCATCGGCTCCGAGCTCAGCATGAAATCGCTCAAACGGCTCGGCAACGGCATCGTCTGGATCATCTTCGCCGAATCGTTCGCCGCCTTCTTTGTGGTGACCGGCCTCATCTACGCCGTCACGCGCGACTGGCCGATGGCGCTCATCTTCGGCTCCATGGCCCCCGCCAGCGCACCGGCCGGCACCGTGGCCGTCATCCAGGAATACAAGGCCCAAGGCAGCCTCACGCAAGCGCTCTACGCCGTGGTCGGCTTCGACGACGGCCTCGCCATCATCATCTTCGGCTTTGCCGCCGCCGTATCCAAAAGCCTGCTGCTGGCCGAAGCGCCCGGCCATGTTTCCGAAGGCTTTTTCCAGATGCTCAAAGCCCCGACCATTGAAATCCTGCTCAGCATCGTCGTCGGCACAGTGCTTGGCTTTGTGCTCGCGCAGCTCGTGCGCTTCATCAAAAACTCCCGCGACATGCTCATCATCGTTTTCGGCATCGTCACTCTCGGCACCGGCCTTTCGATGATGTGGCACCTATCGCTGATCCTCACCAACATGGTGATCGGCTTCTTCCTGATCAACACCCGCCGCGCATCCCTCGTACATAAGGTCACCGCGCCAATGCTCGAAATCATGCCGCTTACTTTCGTGCTCTTTTTCTGTCTGGCCGGCGCACACCTGCAACTGGCCGCGCTGCCCAGCCTTGGAATCATCGGCGTCGTCTACATCCTCGGCCGTTCCGGCGGACTGATCGGCGGGGCGCGCCTCGGCGCAACGTTCGGGCATGTGGAA
The DNA here is from genome assembly GCF_900890705.1 of Pontiella sulfatireligans. Classification (GTDB taxonomy): domain Bacteria; phylum Verrucomicrobiota; class Kiritimatiellia; order Kiritimatiellales; family Pontiellaceae; genus Pontiella; species Pontiella sulfatireligans. Next base: position 960,206 of record NZ_CAAHFH010000002.1, read on the forward strand.
GAAAAGATTAAGAAATATATCGGCCTCGGCATCCTTTCCCAAGCCGGCGTGGCCATTGGTCTGGCGCTGATCGTCGATGCCGAGTTTTCGGGGCTCGGCACCGTGACCGACGGCATCTCGCACGGCGAGGCCATCGGCACCAAGGTGATCACCACCATCACCGCCACCTGCATCATCTTCGAAATCATCGGCCCCATCCTCACCAAATACGCCCTCGGCAAAGCCGGCGAACTGGGCAAAGCCACCCGCTGAAAACAACAAAGCCCGCTCTGAGAGCGGGCTTTATCGTAAACACATTCAATGCGGCTCGATACCGCATCTACATTCTAATGCTTAAAGTGGCGCATGTTAGTGAGCGCCATGGCAATGCCGCATTTATCGCACGCGGCAATAACCTCTTCATCGCGAATCGATCCGCCGGGCTGGACGATAAACTTCGCGCCCATTTCGCTGGCGGCGTCGATGCTGTCGGCAAACGGGAAGAAGGCCTCGGAAACGAATACGCATTCGCCGATGACCTTCTGGATTTCCTCATCCGTGATGTCGGGATTCTCGGTCTTAAGGTTGTCAACGGCTTTGGAAACGGAAAGCTTCTTGAGCGCGTCCACGCGGTTGGGCTGGCCGGCGCCCATACCGAGCACGCGAAACTGGCCGGCTTTGTATTCCTGCACCAGCACAATGGCGTTCGACTTGGTGTGCTTGACCGCGGCAATCCCGAAAAACGCGAGCTCCTTCTTTGTTTCGTCAAAGGCCACCTTGGTGGGCACTTCCCACTTTTCGAGAATCTCGGTGTCAACGTCCTGCACCAGCAGGCCGCCGTTGATCTGTTTGACCATGCGCTGCGGCAACGCCTTGCCCATCGGCTTCTTGAGCTTCAGGATACGCAGGTTCTTTTTCTTCATCAGGTGGTCAAGCGCCTCCTCGGCATAGCCGGGAGCAATGATCGCTTCGATAAAGCGGCCATCGAGACATTGCGCCGTTGCGAGGTCAACCATTTCAGTAACGGCAATAACGGAACCAAAGGCAGAAATCGGATCGCCCGACCAAGCGGCTTCGAAGGCTTCCGCCAGCGTTTCACCGGTGGCGTAGCCACACGGGTTGGTGTGCTTGATGACGGAAACGCCGGGGCGGCCGGAAAGATCTTTCACGGCTTCTAGTGCGCCGTCGCCGTCGACATAGTTGTTATAGCTCATTTCCTTGCCGTGCAGCACTTCGGTCAGAGCAATGGTGGCTTCGCGGGAGTCAGCGTCCTTGTAGAGCCACGCCTTCTGGTGGGAGTTTTCGCCGTAACGCAACTCGGAACCGTCGGTGTAAGCCTTGACGAACGGCTTGGCCAGCTTCTGGTCGGCCACTTGGCCGGCGAGATAGGTGGCGATGGCCGCGTTGTATTCGGCGGCGCGGGCATAGACCTTCTGACCGAGCACAAAGCGGAAGGGCTCCGTGGTCGCGCCGGCGTTGGCCTTCATTTCGCCGATGACCTGTGCATAGTCCGACGGATCAGTCACGACCGTGACGAACTTCATGTTCTTGGCCGCAGAGCGGATCATCGTCGGTCCGCCAATGTCGATCTGCTCGATCGCTTCGGCCAGCGAGACGTCCTCTTTGGCGATGGTTTCTTCGAACGGATAAAGATTCACGCAAACCAGATCGATCTGGCCGAGACCGTGATCCATCATGGTTTTCAAATGCTCTTCGTTGTCGCGCACATAGAGAATGCCGGCATGCACCTGCGGGGTCAGGGTCTTCACACGGCCGTCGAGCATTTCCGGGAATCCGGTGAACTCGGAAACATCCTTAACCGGGATGCCCGCTTCGCGGATGGCCTTGGCGGTGCCGCCGGTGGAGAGCAGCTCCACGTCCATTTCGTGCAGATTGCGGGCAAAATCAATGATTCCCGCCTTGTCGGATACGCTCAAAAGCGCGCGTTCAATTTTTACGTCCATAGTCCTCGTCCCTTCGGGTTGAAATCGAAAAGCTGTTTTTACCTGCACCCCACCACGAATGCACGGATTTTTTCATCAGGTTGGCAACTTTCCCGCAGAGGGGTAACATCTAATTACCACGATCGTGGGTGCTAGGTGTTACCCTAGAGTTCAGAGTGCAACGCCAAAGAGGATGCTGAAAAAGTGGCAGAGGCTGCCGGCAAGCACGAACAAATGCCAGACGGCGTGCGACCATTTCAGCGTCTTCCATCCATAAAACACGGCACCGATGGAGTAGCAAAGCCCGCCAGCGCAAAGAAAAACAAACCCTGCCGTGCCTAGCTCGCGATAGAGAGGCCGGACCGCAATGATGCAGAACCAGCCCATGAAAAGGTAGCCGGCCAAGGAAACGGCCTTGAACCGCCCGGTGAAGAATGCTTTGAAGAGAATTCCGAACAGCGCACAGCCCCAGATGGCGCCAAAGATGCTCCAGCCAAGAGCGCCGCGCAATGGAGCAAGCGCATAGGGCGTGTAGGTTCCGGCAATGAGCAGGTAGATCGCTGAATGGTCGATAATCTTCAGCACCCGGCGAACCTGCGGACGGCGCGCAGAATGGTAGAGCGTCGAACCGAGGTACAGCACAATGAAGGTGACGCCGTAGATGGAGCAGCTGACGATTTCCCACACCCCTTTCCGAAGGCTGGAAAAAAAAACGAGCAGCGCCAGCACGGCAATGCCGAGAAAAACGCCGATGCCGTGCGTTATCACATTTGCCCGTTCCTCCGGGGAACCATGTGGATTATGCGCGGGCATTTTAGCTCCAAGCCTCGGCCAACGGGCCGCCTTGCCCGAAAATGGGATCGAGCAACGGAAGCGGGACATGCGCAATGACCTGATCGGTAGCCGGCCGTTCGCCGGGTTTGCCGTATTGCATATCGGGCGCCTGCCCCGCCGGGCAGCAGCCCAGCGTCTGGAAGTCGGAAGAACAACCCACGTTCTTGTGCGCCAGTCCTGCCGGAAGAATCACCACGTCGCCCGCAGCTGCTTCGAGGATCGTTCCCTTGGGACCACCAAATTGAACGCGGACGGAACCTCGGAAAATGCACAGGCATTCATGCGCCGTGCTATGGTAGTGGTGGTAGGTGTAAAGCCCCCAGCGCCACGTGCCGCCCCAGCGGTTGGCTTTCACCAATGCATCAATCTGATCCGGTCCACCACCCGCCGGCAGCTTGAGCGCCTGCTGAAAAACCACCAACGGCAGTTTTCCATTGTTTGGAAAGCTCCCGCTTTCAGGGAACCGCTTCACTGCAACATTCTTTGGTTTCTGGCTGATGCCCTTCATTTAATTCACCGGTTCGATTCATACTCGGAAGTGCAGGCAAAGTCGTTATAAAAAAACGACGCCTTTATGTGGGATTTTCTTACAGAATCTGTGCATGCTGTTTATAGCTTGCAATCAGGAAAAATTATGCCGTTTAAAACCATACTGGTCGTTATTTCGTTCCTCTTCGGACTCTTGATCATTCGTCGCCTGCGGCAATACGACGTCCATGAACAGGAGCCCTTCGGGAAAATGCTGGCTGTGACTGTCTGGGGAGGCCTGCTGTCGATTGTCCTCTCGTTGTTCCTTTACCGCGTACTGCAGGAAGCCGGCATCAGCATTCGAGCCGGTGTTCCCTTTTCCTATTTCTACGTCGGCTTCATCGAAGAGCTCGCCAAGCTGTCCGCGCTCTTCCTGAGCTGGATGTTCATCCGCAATGAATTGAACGAACCGACCGACGGCCCGATCTACATTGCCTGCGTGGCACTCGGTTTTTCCCTGATTGAAAACTATTTCTATGCGGTCGCCACCCCGGCCACCTCCCTGCTCGTCGTCATTCGCCTGATCATCTGCACGCCGATGCATATGGCCTTCAGCATGTTCATGGGGCTCGCCTTTTTCTGGGCGATGCGCTGCAAAGGCGGCTGGGGCATTCTGCTCTGCGCGTATATCTTCGCCGGCGTCTACCACTCGCTCTACAACATTTTCGTGAGCTACTGGTTCCTCCTGCCGGGCGTCTACCTGATCCTCACCAGCGCCTACCGCTGGATGCACCGCCTGCTCGGCTACACCGCCGCGCAGTCGCCCTTCCGCCAGTCGCTCGCCGAATTCATCCACACCGCCCCCAGGCCCGAAATCGAAGAAGGCTTCGAATGCCTCGACTGCGGCAACCGCGCACCCAAGCCCACCTACACCCATGGACGCATCCGCGTTCAAAAATGCGAGGACTGCGGCGCCTATCTCTGCACCAAAGCCTCGCTCTGCCAAATGGTCCACCAATACGGGTCGCTTTTCGGCAGTCTGCACAAACACATCAAGCGGCTTTCCAAACACCGCAAACACCTCTGCGTGCTCGAAGCCGGCAACCGCATCGATAAAAAGAAACGCATCGCCTGTTTCCAGCTCGACGAATTCAACAGCGTCCTCGAAACCATGACCCGCCGCCACATCGAACAGACCGAGAAAAAGTGGTGGTTCCCGTTTAAGTGCGAGCGGTAGACCGCCAAGAATATGAAACGAATATTAGCCCTACTTATCCTGATCGGCATCGCTTATTTTGGGTTGAATCAACTCAACGTTGATCCGCCTCGAGCAACCCATGTCGCCAATGATGGCAATTTAACATCTGCCGAATCAAATAACCCCAAAAGCGGCAGTCCGTTCTCGGGCGTGGGCACAGTATCGCGAATTCTTTCTGACGATAACACCGGAAGCAGGCATCAGCGGTTTATCCTTAAATTATCATCCAATCGGACGATACTCATCGCTCATAACATTGATGTCGCCCCAAGAATCGAATCCCTGAAAGTCGGCGATACGATATCGTTCAACGGGATGTACGAATGGAACTCAAAAGGAGGCGTTGTGCATTGGACACATCGAGACCCCAACGGACGTCATGAAGCCGGATGGCTGCAAAAAGCAGGGAAAAAATATCAGTAGCTGAACGGCCGCTAAGCCCTCTAATTACCAAATGATCTGCGCCCATCTGCGTGATCTGCGGGCCCGAAACCACAAGAGCCTTTGGCTCGTAGAGCTAATGGCACTGACTTAAGCGCGGCTAGCCGCACAGGAAATTATGCACTTCCAACTCAGATATTTTTCTGCCTATCATATAAATTTACGAGATAGGCGGACACGTAGTGATACTGGACTGCAGTCCTAATCGTTCGTCAGAAAGGAGCACAAGCATGAACCCTATGGGATGGATACTGATCGCGGTCGGAGCTTTCGCGATGGCAGGAGGCATTTGCAATTGGGACTGGTTCATGAACGACAAAAAGGCCCGACTCATTGTTAAGGTCTTCAGCCGGGATGGAGCCCGTATATTCTACGGCATATTGGGCCTGCTCATTTTGGTGGCAGGCCTTCTTGGAACAGTCGGCGTCATCGATGCGCCGCAGTGAAGATGATGGGATGAGGAACCACTGAATGGATGGCATTTCCGGCTACGCGCAAAAGCCGCCATTCAGGACGTTCCAACCCACCCAAACCCTCAATCCCTCAGATAGTGGCAGCCGGTGTGGTGGACGCCGCGGTTTTTGAAGTAGTCCTGGTGGTAGGTTTCGGCGGGATAAAAGACACCGCCTTCGGTGATTTCGGTGACGATGGGCTTCTTCCACTTTTTCTGGGAATCGGCCTTTATCTTTTCAGCAGTCGCTTTTTGTTCGGGCGAATAGTAGAAAACGGCGGAGCGGTATTGCGTTCCAACGTCGGGGCCCTGGCGGTTCATGGTGGTCGGATCGTGCAGACGCCAAAAATAGGCGAGCAGCTCTTCGTAGGCAATCTTGGCGGGGTCATAGACAATTTCGATGGCCTCGGCGTGGCCCGTTTCTTTATAGCAAATCTCTTTGTAGGTCGGGTTTTCCGTTTTGCCGCCCGTATATCCCACCGTCGTGTCGATGACGCCGTCCAACTCTTGAAAAACCGCTTCGACGCCCCAGAAACATCCCGCAGCAAATACCGCCTTATCCATCTTGGTCTCCTTCTTTTCAGCTCCAGCCACAGACACCGTGGCCACCATTGCCAGTATAAATAATGTTCTCTTCATCATTATCTCCAAAAAATCGAGTTTATCGCCACAAAGAGGCGCAAGTTGCACAAAAACAATCACGCTTTCCGTCTTTGTGACTTTTGCGCCTCTTCGTGGCCAACCAAACAAACCCTTAGATTGCCTGGGGGAACTTTCGTTCAATCGGGAAAGAGAGGAAAACCAAGCGCATAGGCTTATTTGGAGCGAGGCTTGTTGATGAGGCCGAGTACGGCCAGCCCGACGAAGACGCCGGCCATGATGCCGGTAAACTTCCAGATTTCGCGCTGCTTTTCGATCATGTGGCCGGGCCGAGTAGCGGATGACCGTAGTGCCTCCAACCCGCAGGTCGTAGAGGCATCTCTTCCAGATTTTGGGAAAGCTGCGGACGTAGCGCAATTGAATCGGTGTTTCCGGCGCCATGTTTTTAAGCGAATGCTCGAAATAGTGCTTATGCTCCATGTAGTAGCACAGCTCATGGTTTTTCACCTCGGCATAAATGAGCAATTCGTTCTTTAACAGATCAAGCTTTCCGCCTTTATCCCACTCTTTGACGCGGTAGCGCGTATAATAGCCCACATCCTGCTTCAAATTTTCATGGACGGCACCACTACGTTGTCGACGACAACCGCCCAGACGCAAAAACAGAGCATGAACGCGGTGAACATATACTGTTTTTTCATCGCCCCCCTTGCTTTGCTAGTTTTTAAGGCTGTGAATCGGCGCAGGGATCCGGCCTCCAAATCGCACAAATCGTGCCGACTTGCCCGTGTTACGTACGGGCAGCACCACGCTTTCGCCAAACAGGCCACCGAAAGAGACAAATTCCCCGGCCTCCTTTCCGGGCACGGGAATAAGTCGCGCGGCCGTAGTTTTGGAGTTAATGACGCCAATCATCAGCTCGTCGGCCATGATGGCTGCAATGGTTTCGGCATCGGTGCTGCCAGGGATGGGAACCATGTCGAGGCCAACCGAACAAACGCAGGTCATCGCTTCGAGCTTTTCGAGTACCAGGCTGCCATCCTTCACGGCGGCCGCCAGTTCTGCATCCTCCATCACGGGGATAAACGCGCCGCTCAAACCGCCGACGCTTTGCGAGGCGAACGAACCGCCCTTCTTCACGGCATCGTTGAGCAGCGCCACGATGGCCGTGGAACCCGGCGCACCGATGGCGTCGACGCCGAGAATCTTCAAAATTTCGCCGACGCTGTCGCCGACGAGAGGTGTCGGAGCCAGCGAAAGGTCTACCACGCCGAACGGCAGGCCGAGCGCCTCCGCCACCTGCCGGCCAACGAGCTCGCCGCAGCGCGTAACGCGGAAAGTCGCCTGCTTGATCTCTTCGGCCAAATCGTCGAGGCCGAGGTTTTCCGCGCCGGCTTCGTTGATTCGGCGTTCGAGTGCGCGGGCTATCACGCCGGGGCCGCTGACGCCGACGTTGATGACGGCCTCGGCCTCGCCGAGGCCGTGGATGGCGCCGGCCATGAAAGGGTTGTCGCCGGGCTGGTTGGCGAAGATGACAAACTTGGCCGCGCCGAAGCCGTTACTATCGATGCTGGCCTCGGCCGTGTCCTTGACGGTCTGTCCAAGCAGCGCCACCGCGTCCATATTCATGCCGTGGCGCGTAGAGGCGGCGTTGACCGAAGAACACACCTTGCTCGTGGTCGATAGCGCTTCCGGAATAGCGGCAATCAAACCGGCGTCGCCTTGGCTGATGCCCTTTTCAACGTTGGCGGAATAGCCGCCGATGATGTCGATGCCCACTTCGGTCGCCGCGTTGTCGAGCGCTTGAGCCAGCCGTACGAATCCTTCGCGCGAAAATCCGGCACCGACGTGCGCCATCGGCGTAACCGAAATGCGCTTGTTGACCACCTGCACTCCGTACTTCCCGCCGACGCGGTCGCACGTTTCCACAAAGCTGCCGGCCAGCAGCTTGATCTTGTCTTCAATCTTTTGCGCCGTGCTTTCGGCGTCGCCAGTGCGGCAGTCGAGCAGGGTGATGCCCATCGTCACGGCGCGTACGTCCAGGTTTTCTTTCTGGATCATTTCAACAGTCTTAAGAATCTGGTCGGATCGGATCATTTCAGGTTTCTCGTTTCAAGTTTCACGTTTCAACTCATATCTCGTTGGTGGCTCTAAAAATATCGTTGTGCTGCAACACGAGCTTGAGCCCGCTGGCTTCCCCAAAGCGGGAGAGTTCCGCATTGAAATCCTCTAACAACTCGATATTTGAAAGGTCGAGTTGGAGCATCATGGTGTATTGGTCGGCTTCGACGTACGAGGCAAGGTCGAGAATGTTCACGCCGCGGTCGCAACAAAAGCGCGACACCTGGGCAACGAGCCCGACGCGATCGCGCCCGACGGCGGAAAGCACATAGGTGTGCTCTGGACTTTCGGAAGCCGTGAGCGAACCCTCGGCGAGCGCCACCGAAACCTTCGTCCCCGTCTGCTTCGCAAGGCTTTGCTCGACCTGCTCCACCGAAACACCGGCGGGGAAGCCGGCAATGAGAATCATTGTAAAATAGCCGCAAAGCACCGATTCGCGCAGGTCGGCCAGATTGCCGCCGAGCGTACTGATGCCCTCCGTCACTTCCGCCACGATGCCCGCGCGGTCGCGGTCCATCACTGAAATCGCCATAATCTGTTGGTTCACCATAACACTCCCGCTCCAAATAAATAGAGCTGTGAAGTATCTCCTGAAGTTCCCTCCATTGGAACAAAAAAGAGTCCTTGTTTGCCTCACGTTCTCAAAAATGCTCGATGGAGCCGCAAACCCTTCATCCCGCCCTTGATTTCCCGCCGAACAAAACTATAGTTCCCGCTCTTTAGAAGGCAGAATCTATGAGCAACCCCGAACCAATTGAAACCGGAGGCTACGAACACCGCTTTGGCGGGCTATACCGGCTGTATGGAAAAACCGCAATCGATGCATTGCGCCAGGCGCATGTGCTGATCGTCGGCGTGGGCGGCGTCGGCTCGTGGGTTGCCGAAGCGCTGGCCCGCAGCGGCATCGGCCACCTCACCCTGGTCGACTGGGACGACATCTGCTTTTCCAACACCAACCGCCAAATCCATGCCATGACCGGTACGGCCGGACGCGCCAAAGTCGATATCCTCGCCGACCGCATCCACCTCATTAATCCGGAATGCTCCATCAACGCCATCCGTGAATTTTATTCCGAAAAAAACGCCGATGAACTGATCCAGTCCGGCCTCTCCTACGTCGTGGATGCCATCGACAAAAAAAACGCCAAGATCCATCTAATCACCCAGTGCAAAACGATGGGCATTCCAATCATCGTATCCGGCGGAGCCGGCGGCCGCGTCGATCCGTCCAAGGTAGAGGTTGCCGACCTGCGCGATTCCTACAACGATCCCCTGCTCGCCGCCATCCGCAAGCAGCTGCGCAAAAATATTCCCGGCATGCACCTGCAGCATAAAAAAAAGTTTAACGTTCCCTGCGTGTTTTCGGCCGAAACCATCCGCTATCCCCATCCCGACGGCGGCATCTGCTTTGAAAAGCCCGCAGCCGGAGACGGCCCCAGACAGCTCGACTGCCAATTCGGCTTCGGGGCAGCCAGTTTTGTGACCGGAAGCTTCGGCTTCGCCATGGCCGCCCGCATCATCAACGACCTCGCTACCCAAGAGAACTGATCGCCACGAACGCCGACAAAGCCCATGGTTGCTTCGGCCTATTCCTCTTTCAGGCGGTAGCCCACGCGGCGGACGGTCTCGATAAATTGCCCAGCCGAACCGATCCGGCGGCGGATGCTCACGACCTGAACATCCACAGAGCGTTCGGAGACATTGCTGTCTTTCCCGTGCGCGGCCTCGATGATCTCCTGACGACTGAATGGGCGGCCCGGCTGGCTGGCCAGCAGCTTCAACACCAGATAATCGTTCTGGGTGAGATCCACCTTGTCACCACTCACTTTAACGCTGTATCGAACCGGATCAATCTCGAGATTATGAACTGCAATAATTTCCGACTCACCATCGCTTTCATGGTAGTGGCTTCGGCGCAGCACCGCATCAATCCGTGCATGAAGAATATGCAGACTGAAGGGCTTGACCACATAGTCATCGGCACCCTGCTCCAACCCGGAAACCACATCGGATTCCTGGCTGAGCGCCGAAAGCAGAATGACCGGGATCGAGCTGGTTTTGGAGTAGCTCTTAACCTGGCGGCAGACCTCCAAGCCATCGATGCCCGGGAGCATGACATCCAGCAGGATCATATCTGGGCTGAAGGACGCCACCGCCAGCAACGCGGCCTCGCCGGAATCCGCCACCTCAACCTCCCATGCCCTTTTCTGCATGTTGTGCTGCAACAGCTGCTGCACGGCAGGGTCGTCTTCAACTACTAGTATTTTTCGGGCGTGATTCATCCTTGCCTTGCTGTTTAGCTTCGGGTTTTCGCGATGCGCTCCACCTGCTTGAGATAGTCCTCGATGTCGGAGCGTGGCTTAAGCTCGTAGGCACGCCGCAACAGCGGAAGCGCATCCACATATTTGGCCTGCCCCACCAGCAGCTGCCCGTGGTAGAGCTTGGCTTCGGCTTCATACGTTTCGATGTTGGCCGCACGTTCGTAGTAAAACGCCGCCTTTTCCGGAACGCTGCGCCCATAGTGCTGCGCCAGCAAAATCAGTGCCTCGCCGTCGAGCGGATCAACCTCAACCACCTCTTCGAGAATCTGGACGACGTCATCGCCCCCGCCCTCGGCCACGGCGATGCGGGCCTGCAGCTTAAGCAATTCCTTGAGGTCGGCATTTTCAAGCGCGGCTTTTTTTTCCGACACGCGGTTGAGGATCCGCTTGGATTCGCCGAGCGCCCCACGTGCCGCCAGAATCTTGGCGGCGCGCAACGGTTTGGAGGGATCGCTCCCTGTGTCGATTTCGTAGGCGCGCAGGTAGGCGTCGGCCGCCATGTCCCAGCGCGATTCGTTGACGTAGATGTCGGCGAGCATCGTCATGCTTGCGGACGTGGCTTTGCCCATGACGTTGACGTATTCATAGTTTTCAGCCGCGCGCATCGGCTGCTTGAGGCCCAGGTAGGCATTGGCCTGCAGGAGCCAAAAGTCGGCATTGCCCGGCTTCTGCTTAATGAGCGTTTCGCACAGGCTGACGGCATCGCCAAACTTTTGCTGTTTGAAGAGGCTGCGGGCGAGGCCCAGCTGCCAGTCGATCGTTACCGGATCGAGCAGGATCGCCTGCCGGTAAGCCGATTCGGCGCAGAGGTTGTTCTCCGTCGAGCCGTAGGCAAAGCCAAGCAGGCCGTAGGCGATGCTGGTGTGGCCTCCGAGTTCGATGGTTTTGGTCAGATACGGCAGCGCCAAGGCAAAGTCCGCATTGCGGACATGGATCAGCCCCGCATTCTTATAGGCCCGGCGGAAGCTGGGAAACTTTTCAATGGCCTTGTCGTACCACACCAACGCATCAACGAAGTTGTCCTGCTGGAAATAGAGGTTGCCCATGGTGAAATCGAAGATGGCCGACGAGGAATCCTTGTTGGCTTTCTGCAGCTGCTTCATGGCTTTTCCCATGTTGTCCTCTTCGGCCAGAGCATCCATCACCTTCTGCATCTGCTCACGTTCTACAGCGGTAACGCGCGGCTCAATCTCGGCGTTTACGCCATAGCTGCCCATGAACTGTTTTTGGAAAAGCTCTTCGTCCCAAATGGAAAGATCCTGTACGACCTTGGGCTTGGTGTTCGGCTCCTCTTTCGGCTCGCTGACGCCACCCATGTCGGGCAAGGCATGAACCAAGTCCTGCATTTCGTCGGCCACCGCCATGCCGGCGAAAAAGCAGAGGCTCAGAAGAGCGGTTTGGGGGAATCGTTTTGTTCTCATGAATTAATCCTATTTTTGAAAGGTGATCGGCACGCGCATCCGGAACTGGACGGGCTTGCCCTTGCGCTTGCCCGGCTCGAACTTCCATTGCTTGACGGCCTTGATGGCGGGATTGTTGAAGGCGGGATGCGTCGACTTCTGAACCTTGAGGTCGCGGGCGCGGCCGGTCTGGTCGACGATGAACAAAACATAGACGGTGCCCTGCACGCTTTTGCGCGAAAGTTCTGGCGGATAGACGGGCGTCGGCTGATAGACCGCGCGCGGCTTTTGGTCGAGGTCGGAGAGGGAGAAGATGGCGTCCACTTCCTCGCCCCCGCCGGTCATGCCGTCAAGATTGATGGCAAAATCGCCGCCGCCAAATCCACCGCCGCCCGGATTGAGCGCCAGCTCCAATTGGGAAAGGTCGAGCGGCTGGGCATCCACGGCCGGAGGGGGAGGCGGCTGCTCTTCCGGCTCCGGCGGCTCTTCCTCCTCCACCGGAGGCGGGGGCGGAGGCGGCTCGACGGCCGTATCCACCGAGCGGATCGTGAGATCCTTCGACGGCGGTTTGGTGATCACCTGCAGAATCGGAAGCAGCATGAAAATAGCAAAAACAAGCACTAGGCCGAGTCCAAGGCTGGCCCCCTGCTGAAGCAGCTGTTTAAATAGTTTGGTAAGATTCTCCACAGCGAACTATCCTTGGTTCTTGAGGGTGGCAATACTTACCTTCATGGCTCCGGCGAGCTTGGCTTCGTCAATCACCCGAACAAGCAGGCCGGACATCACGTTCTGGTCGGCCTGTATAATCACAGGCACATCTTCCTTCTGCATCATGCGTTTAACCAGCGGGCGGATACCGGAAATCCCGATTTCGTTTCCGCCGTAAACAATTTCACCGTTGGCGGTGATGGCAATCATGATACTGGTTTTTTCCAGCTGCACCGAGGAGGCCGCCTGCGGCTTGTCCACTTCAACGCCGGTTTCTTCCACGAACGTGGTCGTCACGATGAAGAAAATCAGCAGGATGAATACGCAGTCGATGAGTGGGGAAATATCCACTACGGCATCGGTACTGTCATCGCTGTTATTTTTAAAACGTCCCATGGGAAATACTCCGTAATTCGTAATGGTTATGCCGCTTGGGCCTTCTGCTTTTGGCTGTCCTTATAGATCCGTTGCGAACAAACGGTCTGGAGATGGGCCAGAAAGGCTTTATACTGTGCGTGCTCGCGGGCCAGCTTGTACTGAAAGATGATTCCAGGAAGCGCGACGAGCAGGCCGGTTTCTGTGGTAATCAACGCTTCGGAAATTCCGGAGGCCACCATGCCCATGGTTTTATCGCCGCCGGCACCGGTGGCCAGCGCGGCAAATGTGGCCAGCATGCCGGTCACGGTACCCAGCAGGCCAAGCAGCGGCGCAATGCTAACGCAGGTCTGCATCACTTTCAGGTCACGATTCAGCGGCGCAATTTCCGTCTTCTGAAGCTCATCGAAGAGAATGTTGATCTCCTTGAGGTTGTTCGCGGCCATTACAAAACGGATCATTTTACCGACCGGGCCGCGTCCCTTTGCGGGCTCCTTAACCCATTTCTTCATTTTCTTTTCCGAGACATAGAGATACCCCTTTGCGCGGATGCGGAAAAAGATATTGGATCCCAGATAGAAAATGATTAGGGCATCAATCGCGAGGGCGATCATCGCCCATCCGCCGGATGACCAGATCTCCAGCGCCTGTGTCCAGATATTGGAAGTTTCTTCCATGGCTTATGCCGGTTCCGGGGCGGCTCGGGTTGCTCTGTTCATGAAGAGGATCGCGACCTGCTCCATATTATCGGTGATGCTTTTCGCTTTGCGGGAAAGGAAGGCATAGAGGACCAGTGCGGAAATCGCGACGACCAGGCCCAGCTCGGTGGTAATCAGGGCTTCGGAAATACCGCCGGAAAGCGTTTTGACATCGCCGGAACCGAATACGGTGATCAGCTTGAAGGTGTTGATGATACCGGTAACCGTTCCCAACAGCCCCATCAGCGGCGCCGTGGACGCGCAGACCGCCAGAACCGGCGTCAGTTTATTAACGCTCATGCGGGTGGTAAGCATTTCTTCGTACATCACTTCCTCAACCAGATCTTTCGACTCGTCAATGTGTTCAATGCCGACCGCCAGCATTTGCCCGGTCGGTCCTTTGATGTTTTTGATTTCAGCGACGGCTTTTTCGTGATCATTTACGAGCATGGCCCGCAGCACCGGCTGCACCGCTTTTTCCGAGGGTTTCGGAACCAGGGACAATTGAATCCATTTCACAATGGCAACCCCAACACAGAGAACAAACATGCCCAGAATAACGTAGGCCACAATGCCCCCCTTCTGGATATGCTCTTTGAACGTTTCCTTGGTTTCTTCAATCTTGCGCGCATTCCCCAGGCTGGGGTCGAACGGGAAACCGCCGGACTTTGCAGCAACGGTTGCTTGAACGAGAGCGGTATTCAACGGATCGGAAAAAGGCAGCACCGTCGGCTCCAGTGAACCCAGGCGCTGTTCAGCAATGCCCGCCAGAGCGCCATCTTCCGAAGCGAAGAGCGCGATCGGCCCGAGCATAATAAAGTTGCCCTGTTTAACGAGGCCGTCTTCACCGGCAGAAGTGCCGCTAAACGTGTTGCCGCCCACGATATCCTGAAGTCGCTGGATTGATGCTTCCACCAGCCCGGTCTGTTTCACGAAGATGGCTTCGGCGGACAGATTGCTGTTGTCCGGCGCCAGCGTTGCTGACTTTACCACCTCTTCATACTGATCGAGTTCGGCAATATGCAACCGTGTTTCAAAGTTGCGGGTATATTCAACCAGCAGATTGGAAATATAGTTTTTCTCGCCCTTCCGGCTCTTGATATCCGCCCGCAGGTTGTTCAGATCAAAATTGCGGCTGTCGAGCTGGCGCATAATCTTTTGATGCTCAAGACGGACATCCATCACTTCGTCTTCGAGGGCGTTAAGGCCTTTGACCATCGGCAGCTTTTCTTTGGCGATGCCTTTCCGGACATTGGAAAGCTCTTCCAAACTGGCCTCCAGTTTGGCATCCATCTGAATCGGGCTATCTGCAAACAGATATTGCGCAAGTACAATCAGGAGGGAGATGATAAAGATAATGCGACGCTGAATACTGTTCCAACGGTGTGTGTAGTAGAATCCTAAATCGTTCATTGGTTTTCCTTTAGTCAACACGGACGGGCATTTCGATGAAGGCCGCCACTTTTTCGTTTTTCAAAACCGAGATAGAGTCGGCAATACGCTGAGCAATCGTGTCATCTTGCTCCCAGCGCCAACCCTGGGAGGTTGCTCTGCCAACAAAAGCAACGTCGCCGTTGTTGTTGCAGGAATACCCGGCAGCGTAGCCGATATACATGGTCTGCACTTCAGCCGCTGATCCATCCGACAGCTTCTTTACTTCGCTGACCACCGTAATTTCTCCGGCGCCTTTGTTCAGGTCGTTGATGATCCCGATCACGTTCTGGTAGCGCTCGGACAGCGAAAGGTCGGTTTCATCGGTTTTAGGAATGCGCTGGCTGAGCGGCTTGATGCGTTCCTGAACCGGTTCCGGCAAGGTTGGAAGAAGCGCCAGCACTTCGCGCTCCAATATGAAGATTCGGTTAACGAGTGTGGCGGATGCATTTTTCAACGTATCCTTTTCCTTAACCAAATCCTCATGTTTCTTATCCGCATCCGTGATGAGCGACTGCGTTTCGTGGATCTTCTTGGAGAGGGCGTCGCGTTCGAAGCGAACCAGGTCGATGCGGTCGCCAAGCATTTCGCATTCGAGCTCCCACTTGTATTTTTCTTCGGAGATGAGCTTGCGGGTTTCGACCCATTTGGAAAGCGACTCCTTGGTGCGGCTGAGCTCCTCCGCCTGCACGCCGGCGGCGACGCTCGAAACGGCTAAAATAGTGATTATATATTTCTTCATGTTTACCTCGGGCTAATGTTCTATTGTAAGATTGTTTCCCTGCAATGAGTGGTTTGTTAGAGAGTGGTTACCACGTTGTGGTGACGCCAAGGGAATAGCTCCGGCCTTGCTTGTAGCTCCTTTTGAAGAGGTCTTCGTCCTTGTCGCGATAAACCTCCTCAATGCTCGGGTTCAGCAGATTCTTCGCTTGAAAGGTGAGCTTCCAGTGCTCGAAAAGATCTTGGCTAAAACTGAAGTTCAGGATTCCGACCGACTTTGCATATACATTAGGAATGGCAATGCTGTCCCCTTGGCTATCGGCGCCAACGGATGCCCCGCTCTTCAGCATTTCACCGCGCAGGTTGTAGAACAGTCCAAGCGAGGTTCCAAAGCGCTCGTTGTCGTAGGTGGCATTGATGTTGAACAGATACTCGGGCTGCCCTTCCATGTCGCGTTCCTTGCTGTCCAAGCCATACAAGGCCAACGACTCGCCGAGATCCTTGGGCACCACCACGTGGGCGTCGATCTTGGTGTAGTTCACCCCGATGGCGAATCCCTCCAAGTCCTCATGAATGAAGTCCAGCGATGAACGGGCTTCCAGCTCATACCCCTTGACTTCGCCCGAGGGATAGTTGACCGCTTGAATGTATTCCTCCCCCAGATATCCGAAGGTTTCCCTGTCGATTGGATTATCGATGTCCTTCTTGAACACACTGGCGGCGAACATGCGTCCGGGGGTCGGAAAAAACTCCAGGCGGACGTCGTAGTTTTTGATGGTGGATATTTCGAGATCGTTGTTGCCGATAAAGGTTTCGTCTTCGATGTAGTCGTACGTAATCACCGGTGCAAGCTCGAGGAACGTTGGCCGGGCAATCGTTTCGGCATAGTTCAGCCGCAGCTTAAGCGGCTCGATAATGTCATAGACTACGCCCACTGAGGGGAGCCAATCATCCTGCTCGATGTCGGCCCGTGATCCGGCCTGGTTTGTTGCATCGACCGAATAGTAATATCCACCGCTGGGAAGTTCGTTTTTCTTGATATACGGAAACGCCCGCTCAGGATCAATTTCTTCGTAGTCGGAGGACGGGTCGATGGAAATGTCGGTTTTTTCAAACCGTGCGCCGGCGATGAGTTTCAACTGCGTCGTCACCGGGAACTCCATCATGCCGTAGTAGGCCATGATGTCCTGTTCACCATCATAATCGACATCCCTTAGCTTGGGGAGCAGCTGCCACAACATGCTGTTTTGATATTCGGCCGATCCGATCCGGTCCGGGTCGGTGAATACGTCGGTCCAAAGCGCGCCCTCTTCATCGGAGGTGTAGGTTCCGAGGGTTCGCGCCCGTTCATAGGCCTCGACATTCGGCTGCCCCTGCCAGCCCTCATACGCAGCTAAATAGCCCGCCTCATCGAACGCAAAGTATGGGGGAACCGGCAAAAAGTTTATGTAGTCATTCGCATTAGGCTCGCCGGACGGTTTGGATTGCGGGGCCATGTCGTAATAGTAGCTGTGCTGCTTGTAGGTGCGGTCTGTATCGTCCTTCGCCCACCCCATCTTGATGCTCCCCTCGCTATCCGCAAACGCGCCCGACCCGGTGAAGAGGCCATACAAATCGAGGGCCGGGATGGTAAACGGAAGCTTTAGGTTGGACCCCCACTGGCCGTTGTCGTCTTTGGTGTTGCGCCAAGCGCGCGAAGTTGAATCGGAAGCCGAGCCCGATGATCCGTCGGCCTGCTGCTGAAAGCGGTATGTTCCATCTCCATTGTCATACACATAGTTTTTGAAGGTACGCACATCCGGCTCGTCCTGTTCGGCCTCGTTAAGCGACCAAAACCAGTCCAGCTCCGCGCCTAAGCGGGGCGTGAACAATTCATCCAGCTTATGGGAGCCCTGCAGCTGAAAGAGGTCCAGAGAGCGTTCAACATAATAGATGCTCTGCTTCTGCGTAATTGAATCGTCGTTTTCGGTGGGGATCAATTCCTTGATCTGTGCATTGTCGGAGGTCACCTGGTTATGAAGCACAACCACTCCCACTTCGTGGTTGTCGCCATACTGCACAGCCGCGCTGCCGAGCGCGCTCCACTTTACCTCCTCCGTGCCGGTCTGGGTTTTATATTGATTCGTTACACTGTTGTCCGGAAGGTCCAACGTGGCTTTGGAGTATGACTGTTCGCGCGCATTCTTATAGTAAAACTTATCGTCGTGGGTAAACGCCGCACTGCCGCCAATCGTCCAGTTGTCGCCTAGCGTCATTTTGCCGCCCCCGCTGATGCCGAATCCCCAATTGGGGCCGGGTGCATCCCGCTTAATCCCCATTACGGGATCTACGCCCCGAACAATCCGGTCGAGCGCCTCATGTTCGGGGTCGTTGGGGTTCGCGGCATCGGCCAAAGTTTCAAAGGAGGAGTCCTCCCCCGAGATCAGGCCGTCCTCTTCCATGGTCGGCATGCCCTTGACCATGTCGCGGTCGCCGTCGGCCGCACCCCAGAAGTCGACGCCGCCGCCTTTATACGTCACAAAATCATCGTTCCCGGTGGATTCCGAGTTGTATTCGCCCTTAACGGAAAACTTAAGGAAGGGTTCGTCGGGAATGGATTTGGTCCGGATGTCGATGCCCCCGCCGGTATAGTCGCCGGGCAGGTCGGGGGTAAAGTTTTTGTAGACCGTCATGCTTTCAATGGTCCCCGCCGGAAAAATATCCATATGAACCGCACGCTTCTTTGGATCTGCACTCGGCACGCGTATGCCGTTGACGGTTGTCCCAACGTAGCGGTCGCTTAGACCGCGGACACTTGCATATTTTCCGTCCACAACGGTTGCGCCGGTCACGAGCTTAAGCGCCCCGGCGGCATCGCTGGCCCCGGCCTTGCTCATCAAATCCGCGCCGACCGAATCCATCATGCCCACGCTGTCCATGCGCAGGTTGAGCAACCCGATCTCTGAGGCGCCGCCCAGTTGAATGTCGCGGACGACGAGCTCATCCATTTCCTCATATTCACCCGCCAGCGAGACGTCCACATCCGTCAGCTGCGCTTCAACCACAACGACTTCGCTCCTTATAAATCGGGAATAGCCCGACTTGCTGAACATTATGGTATAGGCCCCCGGAGCAACCGCCTCCAAATAATAGTTGCCGGCTTCATCCGTCTCCACCTCTTGCTCTGTTTCAGAGACATGTACCTTCACGCCGGACAGCGGCACCTCGAAATCGGCATCCATCACCATGCCCCGAATCCCGCCTTGCTGCCCAAACACCGAGAGGCAAGCAAACGTCAGAATGAATAAAACAACATGCTTCCTCATGGGTTAAATCCCTTCAATCCCGTGTCGAGGCGATCCGAGAACGAACCAAGAGCAATGCCCTCTGTACCGTCAAAAGCCAAACAAATGTCAACATAAGCCATCGCACGCGGCCGCGGATTTTCCAGCGCGGATGCAATCTCCAACGCACGGTCATACCCCTCAATAGACTTGGGCTTCATTCCGGCATTTGCGTAAGCTTTGGCCAACTGAGCCAACGCCGCCGGCTGCTCAATGGCTTGGAGCGTCTCAATCAGCTCCTCGGCCATACCAGCAACATCCTGAAAGGCATCGCTGCGGCCACAGGCCGTTGCTGCTTCCGCCGCCTGAATCAACAAGGGAACCTTGACAAAGTCGGGGAGCCTTAATCCCATGAGCTGAGCAGCAACGGCATCCAGCCATTCGCCGGCATTGGTTTTTTCGCCGGCAGGCGCAAGCGCACGGATCACCTGAAGCTTAAAATCAAAACTCTTCCACCCAGGAACCAACCCCGCGCTTTCATAGGCTTTCTTCAGCACGAGCCGCCGTGCATCCTGGTCCAGTGCGGTGTGCTGGCTGAGCGACAGATACTGCTGCGTCGACCAGATATTGAACTCCCACTCCTCAGCAGGAACTTCAAGATTCATCGACAGCAGCGGCGCCAGCGAGTTCGACCAGCTTTCAGGATTGGCGGAGGAAAGCTCCGCATAAATTTGGAGCCATTCATTGGGTTTGCCGCCCGTCGCTTCCGCATCCGGCAGCATGCCCATATAGGCTTGGGCCAGTTCAATATGCTGCTCAATCCGTTCCTTGCGCCACTCGGATTCCGTTCGCAAATCAAGCTTGGCCCTCGCGAGGCTTTTGAGGGCTTCAACATCGTTTCCATGTTCCGCATAATATGCCGCGAGGTCAGCATGCAGCACCCCGCGCCGCCACCCTTCGATTTGCTGCGCCAAATCATGGGCCTCTGCGGGGAGGCCGTCCGAGAGATAGGCCACCGCTATTTTTTCCTGGCACTTGGCCTTGTCCTTGGCATCGGTCTTGATGCAGCAGGCGAAAGACCAGCCATATTCCAGAGCGGTCGTGTTGGATGCCACCTGCGTGCCGGATGGGGAAGCCGCCAACAACTGCACGCAGAGCAGAGGAAGCATGAAAAGAGGGGTCTTCTTGGATTTCATAGATTTTTTATTTCGGGTTTAGCTAATAAAAAAGCTGATAACGGGCAACGCCCGTTATCAGTGTCCTTTGAGCGCGGAACGCGCCGTTGCTACATCACGACGACCTGGTAGACCTTGCTGTCGTCCAGCATTTCGGTGGTGAAGGTCACGTAGCCGCCTGTGCCTTCAACAATGCCAACATTGGTCCATGGGCCGGGAAGAGTCGCTTCCTGAACATAGTAGGTGACGCCGAGAACCGTTTCGAATTCGATGCTGTAGCCAGCAAACCCATTCAGAACCGGAGCCGGAACGGTGTCCGAGATGCCCACGAAGTATCCTAGGCGGTCGGCGGTCGTCCAGTTGGCGGCCCAGTTGTAGGAACCAAATGCGCCGGCATAGTTGGCCTTGGCAAAGAATCCGTCCACCGGAACGTTCATCGATACCGAAGCCGCATCGTTGGCGGCAGACGGATTCAAGAAAAACACCGAATTGTAATCTTTCCCGCCAATCGTCGTTGCGATCGGACTGCGGAAAAGGGAGGCAATCGGCGAAGAAGCCGCATAGGTGTTGTTAGAGGCGAACGGATTGAATCCATCAGCTGTTCCGTAATGCTCTTTGCTGGAATCGCCGCTGGAAGCGCCATAGGTCTGGCCTTCAGCCGCATTGTCCGGAATGTCGGTGCCGGTGCCAATGTTGAAAAACACGTTGCCCTTGAGCTCAAGCATCTTTCCGCCGGTCGAATGCGTGTAATAGGCATCGTTGACATAGTCGAGCGTCGTCTTGTAGCCGGAACCGTCGGTGCTGGACGGATCTTTTTCGATCAGCATCGGTGCGCCGCCAAAGTCCATGAATACGCTGTTGTAGTAACGGCCGGCGGTTCCATCGCGGAAGTGCAGCGCCGTGTTCTTGGTGTCCGCCGTGTTGGCAAGGCCGATATAGGTGGCGTTATAAATGGTCGGGCAAGAGCTCGGCTGGCTGGAGTCGCCGTCGCCACCGTCCATTTCCGAACCTTTGTCGGACTTGTCGTCCGTTTCAGCGAGCGGGCCCTGGACGTTCATCCAGAATTGGCCTTTGCCGCGGAAGCCCTGATCCCAGTCAAAGCCATCGTCGCCCACGCTCCACACCAGCATGTATTTGGTGTCTACCGTCGATCCAAAAAACTCAACCCCGTCATCCTTGTTCTGGAAAACTTCAACGTGGTCGATTTTGGTTTCACGGCCGACCGCGCCTAGCGTCAACCCATTGATTTCGTTGTCCGATCCAATCACGTAACCGCCGTAGCGAATGGAGACGTAGCTGATTTCGCCGCTATCGTCATCATCGTCGCCGCCTCCATATTTGGATACGTCACCGAAATCTTCGATGCCTTCAATCTGCAGTTCCAAAGACCCATCCGGAGACGGAGTTCCGGGATCGCCGACATCGGTGGCAATATAGCTGTTGCCCAGAACGATCAAACCGCCCCAGTGCTCCGCCATGCCGTTGTTCTGCTGGAAATAAGGTCCCGTGCCGGTCGCTCCACCAACATTGTCATCCGACTCATCCGTCATCACGATCGGAGCTTCGGCCGTTCCTTTTGCACGGATCTTGGATCCGCGGGCAATCACCAGCGCCCCCGGTCTTGCGCTCGTTCCGCCCGGCTCAAAACCGCGGATAACCGTGCCAGGCTCGATCGTCAGGGTCGCACCGTTATCAACAAAAATTACGGTATCAAGTGTGTAAACATTGTTGGACGTCCAAACCGTACTGACCGTGATGTCCGTGGCAATATGGATGTTCGCTGCTTGCGCTGCAAAACCTGCAGCCAACGCGGTCGCAATAATAAACTGCTTCTTCATGTCGTTCTCCTTTGTGTTTTCCCTAAAGCGATTGCGGTCACCCGCAATATTGGATTTATTTCATATGGCGTCTCAGGGAGAGAACCACCGGTCTTTTCATTTTATCCGGTCTGGTTTCTCTTCAAATCAACTGAATCGTTAAAGCGGGTGGGTTCGTTTTGGTTTATCAGTTCCGACCCAGCGGATTTGTTCCCTTTGACGCAACCCATTTGAGGGAAATCGTGTTTGGAAATGATTAGAAGAAGCTGTGAAAGCCGTTCGCATTGCGTTCGGTAAACGCAAGCGAATGGTTAGGGAAATGCGAGGAGGCGGCGTTTACCGCGTTTTTTGGGAACCCAGCAACGCCATTGCAGCCAACAAGATCAGGCCGATATTGCGTGCTACGCTCAGCCAGTCCATCGGCCTCGCCAAGGGCGAGCGGCTGAAGCAGCCGCAACTGAAAGCCGAGCCGCGCAAAAGGTTGATGGCAATGCCGCCGGTGAAGAACATCAGCAAGACCAACGCAACCCACAGCGCCGCCACGCGGTACTTTGGAATAAGCAGCAGGCAGATCCCGCAGCCGATTTCCAGCCACGAGAAATAGAGCGACGCCGCATTAACCAGCGCGTCGGGCAGCAAATGAAAGCGGTAGACTGACAGAGCGAAGTCAGCCGGATAAATTATCTTGTGGTAGCCCGAAAGCAAGATGACCGCAATGATGAACGAGGCAATCCAATACGCGAGCCGATAGATTTTCTGATCGCGGGTCATCGTTCGACCTCCCCGCCATGCTTTTCCCACAACTCGAAGCCGTCGACATAGAGCACAAGGTTGCTCGCCCCCATCTTCTGAAGTTCTATGGCCAGCATCAGCGCATCATCACACTCGCGGGTTTTGCAATAGAGGATGAGCTCCCGGCCAGAATCAATCAACCCGCCGAGGATTGGAAAATACTCGTCTAAGGATTCGAAAGGAATAGAAGCGGCACGGGGGATGTGGCCTTGTTCAAATTCCTCGGCCGAGCGCGCATCGATGAAAATGCTTTCCAAGGTTTGGAACTTTTCGAGCGCGACAGAAAGCGGGATCACCTTGATCTTTTGCTTCGTCGCCTTCGCCTCCACATGTCGGGACCAATCCTGCACCCATGGAATTTTTCGAGGATGAACCGAGTTCGCCACCACCGCCAACACCCCGCTCACCAGCAGGATGATTCCAATGCGCTGAAGAGTGGGGTTCATTATTTGGAAGAGGACGAACCGTATTCGGGAGGCGTCTCGGCAACGTTAAGGATCTGTTCCTTGTTCGGCCAGGCGCCTGTTGCTTCGAAGTAGAGGGTTTCGGGGGCGATATCCAGCTCGCCATCGTTCCATGTGATCGTATTCCAATCAGGATCGATGGAATACAGCTTGAACTGCTCAACATCAAGAAGAACCGAGAAAACGCCGCCTTTGTCGATAAACGGCTTAAAATCAACCTCGCCCGAGGCTCCGTCGGCAAACGACAGCTTTAGGCGGAGCCCGTCAACATGCTCAACTGTGACTACGTCGTAGTTCATTGCTCCGGAACGGAGATGAGGCTTCTAGCCTCGTTGCGCACGCAAAGTTCAGCGCAACGCGACTGGAAGCACGCGTCTACATTAGTCTTCTGAGGGCTCTTCTGTTTCAGATGCCTCTTCTGGCGCGGCTTCAGCAACGGGGGCTTTGCCCTCGGCGCCTTCAGCCAGCACTTCTTCGCCTTCGGCCACTTCCGGAGCGTCTTCCTCTGGATCGAGGACGGCGGCGGCGACTAACTTGTCGCCTTCCTTGAGGTTGAAGAGACGGACGCCCTGGGTGTTGCGGCCAATGACGCGCAGGTCGCTGGCGCCGATACAGATCATCTGTCCGCCTTCGGAGATGAGCATCAGGCGATGCTCTTCGGTGACGGCATGGGCACTAACCACCTTGCCGTTGCGGTCGGTGGTCTGAATGCTGATGATGCCTTTACCGCCACGGGTCTGCGTGCGGTATTCATCGAAGCTCGTGCGTTTACCGTAACCGTTTTCGGTGATGGCCATCATGGTCGACTCCGTGTCGACGATCTCGATGGTGACCACTTCGTCGTCGCCGGTGAGGGTCACGCCTTTCACGCCGCGGGACACGCGGCCGAGCGGACGGGCATCGGTTTCCTTGAAGCGGATCGCCTTGCCGTTTTTCATGCTCAGGATGATCTGGTCTTCGCCGTTGGACAGCCGTACACCGATCAGCTCGTCGTCTTCATCAATGTTGATGGCTTTCACGCCAGCAACACGAACGTTCTTATAAGCCGCCAAAACGGTTTTCTTAATGATGCCCTTTCGGGTCGCCATGATCAGGTTGTGCGCATGATCGTCGAGCTCGCGAACGCAAAGGATGGCGGCGAGCTTTTCGTCCTGCGCCATCTGGAGCACGTTGGCCAGCGAACGGCCGCGGCTTTGGCGTGTGCCTTCCGGCACATAGTAGGCCTTGAGCCAGTACATGCGCCCGGCCTCGGTGAAGCAGAGCAGATAGTCGTGGGTCGAGGCCGAGAAGATATGCTCCACGAAGTCCTCGTCCTTGGTGTTCATGCCCATCACGCCCTTGCCGCCGCGGCGCTGCTGACGGTAGGTGTCGGTCGGGACGCGCTTGATGTAGCCGGTGCTCGAGAGCGTAATCACGCACGGTTCGTCGGCGATAAGGTCTTCGATATCGATCTCGCCTTCATCGATCGAAAGATCGGTACGGCGATGTTCGCCATACTTCGCGCGGATCTGCTCAAGGTCTTCCTTGATGACGGAAAAGATTTTTTCCGGATGCGCCAGCAGGTCTTCGAGATAAGTGATGAGCTCCATCAGCTCGGCATATTCAGCTTCGACCTTGTCGCGCTCCAGACCGGTCAGCTGATAGAGGCGCATTTCAAGAATGGCCTTGGCTTGGATTTCGCTGAAACCGAACTTGGTCATCAGGCGTTCCTGCGCTTCTTCACGGTTTTTAGAATCGCGAATGATGCGAACCACCTCATCCATGTTGTCCATGGCGAGCAGGTAGCCTTCGAGGATATGTGCGCGAGCCTTCGCCTTTTTCAGGTCAAACTCGGTGCGGCGGGTAATCACTTCAAAGCGGTGATCAACGAAACACTGGAGGGTTTCCTTCAGGTTCAAGACGCGTGGCTTGCCTTTGTCGATGGCCAGCATAATTCCGCCGAAGGTCGATTCCATCTGCGTGTGCTTGAAAATATTGTTCAGCAGCACGTTCGGCACCGCATTGCGCTTGAGCTCGATGACGAGGCGTATGCCTTCCTTGCCGGACTCGTCACGAATGTCGGAAATGCCTTCAAGCTTTTTGTCGCGGACGAGGTGCACCATTTTGGTGATCAACAGCGTCTTGTTCAGCGCGTACGGAATCTCGGTAATGATGATGCGGGCCTTGCCGTTATCATCTTCTTCAATCGTAGCCTTGCCGCGAACTTTGATCTTGCCGCGCCCGGTGGTGTAAAAATCGCGCACCGCGTTGAGGCCGTAGACCGTACCGCCTGTAGGAAAGTCCGGCCCCTTGATCAGTTCGTGCAACTCATCAATGGTGGCTTCGGGATTGTCGATCAACAAGATGGTGCCGTCGATCACTTCGCCAAGGTTGTGCGGCGGAATATTGGTGGCCATACCGACCGCGATACCGGTTGAGCCGTTCACGAGCAGGTTGGGAACACGTGCGGGAAGCACGGTAGGCTCCATCAGCGATTCGTCGAAGTTCGGGCGCATATCGACGGTTTCTTTGTCGATATCGGCCAGCATTTCTTCAGCCAGCGGGCGGAGACGGCACTCGGTATAACGATAAGCCGCCGCGCGGTCGCCGTCGATCGAGCCGAAGTTGCCCTGGCCGTCGATGAGCATGCCGCGCATCGCGAAGTCCTGGGCCATGCGGACCATGGTGTCGTACACCGCGGTGTCGCCGTGCGGATGGTAGTTGCCGATCACTTCACCGACAACCTTGGCGCACTTCACATAAGCTTTGCTGTGCGTCCAGCCACGTTCCTTCATGGCGTAGAGAATGCGGCGGTTACCCGGCTTCATGCCGTCGCGCACATCTGGCAAGGCGCGGCCAACAATCACCGACATCGAGTAGTCGATGTATGCACGCTGCATCTCGTCTTCAATATTAATCAGGTCGATACGTTCGTTCGTGTTTTCCATAATAGGGCTTTCGTGTTTTTTAAATCCGTTTCAGGCTCGGTCTAGTCGGCGTCTTCCAGCTTGTGAATATGCTCGGCAATTTTCTTTTCGATCTGGCTTATTTCCTTCGGGGAATCGAGCTCCAGCTCAACCACCCCGGCCAGTTCTTCAAGTGCTTCGATTTTCGTTAAACCAAACCCAAACAAATTTTTGCGTCCGGCTATTTTTGCAGTGTATCCGTCTTTGTCTTTAACTAGTTCCACTTTCATTTTCGCAGCCTTCCGAAAAATTTAGATATCGAGGTTGGTGACGTTCAGGGCGTTTTCCTGAATGAATTCACGGCGGGGTTCAACTTCGTCGCCCATCAGGATGGTGAACATTTCGTCGGCTTTGACGCCGTCTTCGAGCACCACTTTGGTCAGACGGCGAACTTCCGGATCGAGCGTGGTTTCCCACAGCTGCTGCGGATTCATTTCACCCAAACCCTTATAGCGCTGAATGGTCATTCCCTTGCGTCCGGCTAGTCGAACGGACTGAGCAATCTCCATCAGCGAGCTCACGGCGGTCTTCGAGCCTTTGTCGTCGAGGTTGAACTGCGGCTCATCGGTGCCCAGCAACTGGTCGAAGGCAAAACCGCCTTCTTCGAGCTTTTCAACCACTTCCTTCAGCTTGCGGGAAAAGAAGAGTTCCTTGTAGCGCACCACCGGAGCCCGAGGCGCTTCGGCCACAACTTCTTCGGAGTCCTCTTCGGAAGCTTCTTCGGCAGGCTCTTCGCCCTCAACGGCAACCTCCTCTTCCACGACTTCTTCAACGACGTCCACCGCTTCAGCCGCGGCCGTAGCTGCCAGTGCTTCTTCGACTTCTGCGAACAGCGCCTTGAGGCTAAGCTCATCGAGCGCGAAACGGATGTCGAGATCTTCGCCGAGCTTGTTCATGTAGGCGCAGTAGAGCGGGAACGTCCCCGTTTCGGGATCGCGCCGCGCAATATAATCCTTCAGCGAAATGCCGCGGCGCCGAAGCTTGTCGGCAATGCCTTCGATCTCAACCACGCTTTCGAGCAGCTCGCGCAGCCCCTTAGTGTCGAGCAACGGTTCGCCGTCGAGCTTTTCAAGGCGCATGCCGTCGGCCCCGAGATCGAGCAGAATCTGCGTCAGATGGGCATCGGACTCCACATATTCCTCGCGCTTGCGGCGCGTCACCTTATATAGGGGCGGCTGGGCAATGTAGATATAGCCGCTTTCAACGAGCTGCGGCATCTGGCGGTAGAAGAACGTCAGCAGCAACGTACGAATGTGCGCTCCGTCGACGTCGGCGTCGGTCATGATAATGATTTTATGGTAGCGCGCCTTTTCGAGGTTGAAATCGTCCAGCCCGATTCCGGTTCCGATGGCGGTAATCATCGTGCGGATTTCATCGTTGGCCAGCACCTTGTCGAGGCGGGCCTTCTGCACATTGATCACTTTACCCTTTACCGGGAGAATGGCCTGATACTCGCGTTCACGCCCCTGCTTTGCCGAACCGCCGGCAGAGTCCCCTTCCACAATGAAGAGTTCGGTGCGGGCCGGATCGCGGCTGGAGCAGTCGGCGAGCTTGCCGGGCAGTCCAGCGCTTTCGAGGGCGCCCTTGCGCCGGGCCAGGTCGCGCGCCTTGCGGGCGGCGGTGCGGGCGCGGGAAGCCACAACGGCCTTTTCGATGATCGTACGGGCGACGTTCGGGTTTTCCTCGAAGTAAGTTCCGAGCTCGTCGTTGACGACCTGCTGCACAATCCCCTCCACGTCGCCGTTGCCCAGCTTGGTCTTGGTTTGCCCTTCGAACTGCGGGTCGGGGATCTTAACGCTGAGAACGGCCGTGATGCCTTCGCGGATATCGTCGCCGCCCATGCCGTCTTTCTCATCCTTGATGAGCTTGTTGTTCTTGGCGTAGGCATTCACCGTACGGGTCAGCGCCGAGCGGAAACCGGAAAGGTGCGTGCCGCCCTCGATCGTGTTGATGTTGTTGGCGAAGGAGAAGATGGTTTCGTTGTAGGCGTCGGAATACTGCATCGCGATTTCAACGACTACGCCCTCTTTTTCGCGCTCGAAATAAATCACGTCGGGGTGCATCGGCGACTTGTTGCGGTTGAGATGATGGACGAATTCCTTGATGCCGCCGTCATACTTGAAAATCTCATCACGTCCGGTGGACTCTTCCCTCAGCGTAATCTTCGCGCCGCGGTTCAGGAAGGCCAGCTCGCGCAGACGGGAAGCAAGAATATCCCACTGGAAACCGGTTTCGTGCGTGAAGATGGTCATGTCCGGCATGAAGGTGACCTTCGTGCCGGTTTCAGTGGTCTTGCCGATCGTAACGAGCTCGGTGACTTCCACGCCGCGCTCAAAGCGCTGGTGATAGATCTGGCCGTTGCGCTTCACCTCCACTTCGAGCCATGCCGAGAGCGCGTTCACACAGGAAACGCCCACCCCGTGGAGGCCGCCCGACACCTTATAGGTGTCGGAGTCGAATTTGCCGCCCGCGTGGAGCACCGTCAGAACAACGGTAACCGCCGGCTTGCCTTCGGTCTTGTGCATATCAACCGGAATGCCGCGCCCGTCGTCGACCACGCTCAGCGAACCGTTTTCATTGATGCAGACTTCGACGTTGGAGCAGTACCCCGCAAGCGCTTCGTCGATGGAGTTGTCGACCACTTCGTATACACAATGGTGGTAGCCTCGGGAACCGGTGTCACCGATATACATGGCCGGGCGTTTCCGGACGGCATCCATGCCTTCCAGAACGGAAATATGGTCCGCACCGTAGCCGTCAGCATCGGGGTTTTCGGCGGCGCGGTTTTTCGTTGCTTCTTCAGCATTCAGATCGTTTTGTTCTTCAGACATAGCTGTCCTTTTCCTTTCAGTGGAATTAATCGGCATACTGTAGCAGAAACCGCCAATTCAAAGCAAAGGCTTAAGGTGCGAAAATGAGCCGTAAAGGCCAGAAACGCCCCGAGACGACAAATCGGCCGCCTGCGCCTGCAAAATGCGCGTTAAAGCCAGTTAAAAAAGCGATGAGCGTTGTTAAAAGCCAAGAGGGTGAGTTCGGATTCCGGCACCCCGCGCAGTTCAGCGGCCTTGCTCAGCACAAAACGGAGGTTCGCGGGCTCGTTCAACTCTGCATTGAGGCCGTACGGCAAAATGTCGGGCGCGTCGGTTTCGATGAGGATGCGGTCGTCCGGAACCGCGCGAACGGCGGCGCCGGCCTTTTTGGCGTTCGGCCGGGTGATGGAGCCGGAAAAAGAAATATAGGCGCCACGCTTGAGAAGCTCCTTTGCCACCTCGGCCGAGCCTCCGAAACAGTGGATCAGCATCCCGCGCGGCAGTTCGCCAAATTGGTCGAGGAGTTCGATCAGCCGCCCCCACGCGCGCCGGCAGTGGATGCTGACGGGACGCTCCAACCGTCGGGCCACTTTGAGCTGCGCCAGGAAAACGGCTTCCTGCTGTTCGTCATCGCGGTCTTCGATGGCATGGTCGATCCCGATCTCACCCACGCTGGCTTGCGGATATTGCTTCAGCAAATTTTCCAGAGTTTGGAAACATTCCGGCGAGCGGTCTTTGATAAACCACGGGTGCACCCCGAATGCGGGATATATTTTTACAGAAAAATTATGGACAGAATCATTTTTACAGTCCGTCGGAAGGGAATCATTTTGTCCTAAATTATTCTGTCTACTTCCTTTCCAGATTTGGACAACGCGGGGCCAATCGGCTTCGCAGCAGCCCTTCACGCCCATGGCCGTTACACCGGAGGCGCGCGCACGCTCCATCACAGATTCAAGCTTGATGAATAGGCGCTCGTCTTGGATATGGTTGTGTGCATCAAATAATTTCACGTTTCACTTTTCAGGTTTCACTTCCGGTGCTTGATGTATTTGAGGGCTTTGCTGACAGGCAGCTCGTCGGAGGCGGGGCCGTTGCGGATGTAGAACGCCTCTTTGTTGCCGTCCCGGAGGAAGACCGGATCGGCGGCTTGGGAGCAGCGCACCACCCCCACGGTTTTTCCTTCCATGGGAACCATGATGAAACGGACGTATTCGGACGTTTCGGCGCCGATATGGTTGGCAATCAAATTCTTGAAGTGCAGCCGGCACTTGTCTTCGTTTTCAAAAACGTCCTGCTCAAGTCCGGTAATTTCGCCGGCGTCGGTCACACCGAGCAGCAGCATGCCTCCGTCGGTGTTGAGAAAGGCGCAAACGCCTTTGAGCCACGCCAGCTCGATTTCCTTGCCGGGCTTCTTCGAGTGCAGGTTCATGCGCATGGTCGACTTAAATTCAACATAGCGGTTTTCGCCGCGTTCAATAATGGCGCGGATCTGCTCGGCCTCCACCTCGTCGCCGAGCTGCAGTTCCCGGCTGCCGTTGCGCCAAACAAAGAAAACATACAGCGCCATCATAGCCAGAACGGCAGCGGCGCCGATGCCGAACAGGAGCCTGCGGCGCGGGGCGGTACCGCCCAAAATATCGGCCTCCGGCACAAAGACCCCCACCCACATCTGATTCTTCGATGCAGCGAGAGGCGCAAAGCCGCACCACCAGGCTTTACCCTCAAATTGCATTTTGGCCACTTCACGCCGGGCGCCGGTCGCCCAAATTTCCAGCCCGCGCTTTGCCAGCCCGTCTTTGATGAGCTCCACAGATTTAAATGCTGCGTTTTCTGATTCGGTGTCGGGGACATACAACCGGCCGTCGGGCAGAAAGGTAATTGCGCGGCCCGATGCCGTAGGGGCCAGCTGGTTGATGGCATCCAAGAGGTCTTCCAGCAGGATGTCGAAGGCAGCGACGGTCTGCCGTTTGCCGTTTTTATCTGGCCAAGCCACCGATGCCGTTATGCCCAGCTCTTCCAACGTAATGAAGCGGTAAACTTCCGTCCATTGGCTTTCCTCAGCATGGGCTGCCGCGGTGAACCAAAGGCGCTCAGAGGGATTGTAAGGCGTCTCCTTGGCTTCATAAGGCACCGTTCCATCGGACAGCAGGAACAGATGCCGTCCTTGCATATCGGCCACCGAGATGCCGGACAGCCACGGATCGTTCTTAAAAAGAGGAACCAGCAGTTCCTTTGTTTTTACCGGGTCCGCCAAATCGACCAGGCCTGAAACGCCCCAGTCGCGCACCATGCCGAGCGATAATTCCGCCTCGCTTTTCATGGCTTGATAGTCGCCGGCGGCGCGTTCGGTTGCATTGTGAATATACTTCTCCGAAATGTCGTGCAGCGCCCGCGTGCCGAGATAGGCGGCAACAAACAGAATCAAGCCCGCAAGCAACGCGAGCACCAGCAGGTCGCGCAGCAGCCGCTTGGGTTTCCAATAGAATTTTAAAGCCATGCGTTCTCCCATCGCCTACATCAACGGCCGGGCCCATCCGCCGAACGCCTTGATCAGGCGCGTATTGATGACGGTGACCGAGCTGGGCACTTCGGGGAAGTAGCCCACGTCGTTGTAGTTTTCCTGGAAGGCGGGGTCGCGCGGCGACAGCAGCGCGGCGCCTTCCTTTAATTCATAGTTGGTGGTGTAGCGGTAGGGCCACACATCGAGAAACGGCAGCGCCGTGGAGATGCCGCCAATAAAGCCGCTGAAATAAGAGATCACCGGCACATGGGGCGCCTTGCTGACGGTCCAGGCGTTGGCCGGCGCACACGCATTGAGAATGCGCGCCTCCAGCTCAAGGGCAAAGTCGGGATCAGCCACAAACACGCCGCACTCGGTGTTGAGCTTGACGGAGCGCGGATCAAAGTTGTGGGAACCGATCAAGGCAAACTCGCCATCGATGACGAACGACTTGGCATGGATGCAGAGCCGCGGTCCCTCGTGCGCAAGCGGCCCGGACGCATCGGGAGGAGCCTCCCCGTCCGCCGGCGCCGCACTGCGGGCCAGCGCGAGATAGTTGGGCACATAGCGCTCGCGGTCGGCCGGATAGGGCTTGGCTTCGTAGATGTCGATCCCCGATTTTTTGTAGAGCTCCTTGCGGTGCTTGAAGGAGAGCGCATAGACGAGGATATGGTCAGCCGCCGCCAAGCTATTGCTCGAAGCAATGATGCGCAGCTCCGGGTGCTTTTTGTGCAGGCGGTTGAACGCCCGGCGCACTTCGCGGTTGTAGATCAGATAAGGCGTTTGATAGACCACGCTCTCTTTCGTCATTTCCAGCAAATCCTCGAACCAGTCGTCGAAATCCATGCGCGAGTTCCGGTCAAATTTACGCGGGGTGTCGTAGACAAACCAGACATCGTTGACTTCGTAAATCTTCAGCGTTTTCCGGATCGTGGACAGCGCTGGCTCCGAGGCGAGCCGGTCGATCTCCTCAAATGAAGCGCGGTGCTCCGGAGCGAAAAACGGCTCGTCGCCGTTGGTGAGTTGATCAAACGCGGCGCGCACATCCTTGAGTTGCGTCAGAAAAACCGCATTTTTGTCCTGCCAGAACACCTCGAACGAATCCTGCATGTCCAGCACCGCCGGCCCGGCCACGACAATATCGCGATCGCGGAAGAGGAAGGTTTCGCTGCGGTCGAAATATTTGCCCTCATAGTTGCGGCCGCCGGCAATGCCGATGCGGCCATCGACAAGCAGCAGCTTGTTGTGCATGCGGCGGTTCATGCGGCGCGCCTTGAAGATCAGGTTGTCCCATAGCCCGAACCGGCCCTGCTTGGCATATTCCGAGAGCGGCTTGTAGAGGCAGATTTCGAGGTTGCGGTGGGCCCGCGCCATGCGCGCAAGCCGCTTCGGCCCGGCCGGCATGTTGAGCCCGTCAATCAGAATGCGCACCAGCACGCCGCGCTCGGCCGCCTGCACCAGCTCGTCGAACACGAAGCGGCTGGAGGGATCGTCTTTCCAGATGAAGGTCTGAATGTCGAGCGTCTTGCGCGCGGCACGGATCAGGTGGATGCGCGCGAGCAGCGCGTCGTCGCCGGTCTCGAGCAGCGAAACATATTGAACCGAGCCGCCCTGCTCCTGGTTTTTCCAGGCCTTGGAAGCGAGCACTTGGTATTCCGACTGAACGGGGTTTGCTTTCTCGAGGTCGTTGCGCTTGAGCCGCTGATAGCGGAAGGCGTTTTCCAGCTTGCGCTCGGGGATGCTCGAACAGCCCGCCAGCCACACGACCGCGCACCCTGCCAAAACCCATCTGGCCGTCCGTTGATTCAAACCATTCCCCATCCGATTCCAAGCGTTAAAAAGAATCCACATGTTAATGGTTCTGGGAAACGAAGCAACCCTGTTCCCTCTCCCGCTTGGAAGCCATGCGCTCACCTATGCTTAATGTATTGCGCGAAGAAGGGCTGAAATCTTTGATACGACACTAGATATTGAGGTGCAGGGGATTTTAGTGATCGGAGCGTACGGCTCGTTAATAAAGCGGATTTCAGTGGAAGGCAAATCCTGTCCATCCCGTCAAAAAGTTCCGCACGAGCTCCCTTTGCGCGCTTTGCGAAGATTGGTCGCTATTCGTTCCCAATCATCTGTTCAAAACCCGTTTATAAGTGCGCCGACGAGAAACAAGACACAGAGGATGGAAACCGCCGCCGCCAATCCTAAGACTGCCGACTCGGCCTTATCTACCTTCCTCAGTTCTGTTTCCAGCGAATGCATGGGGACAATGAAGCACATCCCGCGCCAGAACCCCGAAACAGCCGGTTTATATCGGGGATTTTAGAGCCTCTGAAGAAAAACCATAACCGCTCTCTGGTGGATGATTGGACAAGACGATTGAATGACAGGACGATTTTCTCTTCTGGAATGAATGATCCTGTCATTCAATTATCCTGTCATATTCTCGGTTAGAGACTTCCGGTGGCCATAGGAATATTTAAAACTCCATAACGATTCCGCGATCACGGATCGCGGCTACACTTTTTTTCGAAAATGCTCCCGTCGCAACGAGGGTTCCGGCGAGCCTACGGCAGCAACTCGACTTCTACTTTATAGAAGCCGGCGGTTTCAGCATTGTGGAGGGAGTCTGTGTAGCTGTTTTGCGGATAATTGACCACAGGGGGCAACTCGGTGAAACTATTGGTCAGGCTGTCCGTCCAATATTCCATGGTTCAAAGCCCGATGCCGCGCAAGTTTTCCGCCGGTTCCTTCCATGTGCCGTCATCCGCAACCATCAGTTGCAACATGCCGTTTTCTGAAGATACAGCAATCTCAATATAACTCGCCCGGGCATGGCGAATGGCATTGTTCACCGCCTCCTGCGCAATCCGGTACAGATGGGTTTCCACACCCGCGTCCGACATGGAAACGGATCCATCCATCTGAACCACGCACTTTACGCCGCAGCTCTCGGTGGTGCTTTCCGCCAGCTCAATTAAGGATTCGTGCAAACCGTACTGGACAATCTCCGACGGCATCAGACCGCGTGAAATCCGGCGGATCTGGTTGCTGCCAGATCGGAAACCTGCATGGCATCCGCCGCCCCGGGGTTGCATTCCCGCTTGAAGTTGTTGGCCAGCGAACGGCTCAGCAAGCTGATGCCCGTCATCAACTGGCCGATCGAATCGTGCAGATCCTGGCCGATGCGCCGCCGCTCGCGCGTACCGGCCTCGGCGAGCTCTTCATTAAACTTCGGAGGCGAATTGTCGAAAATGCCGTAGAGCAAGAAGTGGTCGGGCGCCGAAAACTTTTTAATCTCCACATCGCGCCGGGAGCCGTCCAAACATTGAAAAATGATGCTTTGAATCGATTCATTCGTATCAGGCGAGCAGTGAGTAATCACACTCATATCGGCCTCGCTGAAAACATCGGACAGGTTCATGCCGACCAAGCTTTCCGAGGTATAGCCAAACGCCCCGGGCACCCGGGAGCTGACCGACCGGATGGCATGCGAGGCATCCGTCAGAACCAGACAAACCCGATCGTCCGCCATTGCGCAGGCGCACAGCGATTCCGCCGCATCGGGATCGGGGGGAGGCGTGGCTGCCTGCACGCAGGCGAACCGCCATTTCCCGCGTTTGCACTCATAGGGAAGCACATAGAGGTATTTCCGTCGGCCAGCCCCGTAGGACAGAGCCACCGAGGCGGACTGGCGGGTCCGCAACCGCTTCACGCAGCACGCCTCCCTCAAAGGCATTGTCTGGATCGTTCAGAAATTTAAAACATCAGAAGAAGGTTCTGAGATGCCGCTGGAATGAAAGTGGTGACGCAATTTTTGTTTTTCATCGTAGACACAAAAAATAAACTCCTCCACCCCTTCCGCCGGCGGATTCATTTTTATTTCCACATGGCCTGAAATACCAAACATGCATTATTTCTCCGGCTGATACACCATTCGTCCGGCAACATTTCGCGTGCCTGCTATGTGCAACCTATCTTGTCCGCCCCTCAACGTCAATAATCCAGCTCTCCTCATGCATTCTTTATAAAACAACAACGGCTCGGGCGAAGGAGGCGAAACCGGCTCCATTTATCTTTCAATTCTCACCCTTGATGATAATCATCCTCGCATTTACAATGATTTCGGAGCAACTGGAATGAAGACACACGAAGCCCCCTATGCATGCCACCTGTTCATCTGCACCAAATCCCGCGGCAACAAACGCAAATCATGCGGCGACGGCGCCAACCCCGAACTTACATCGCTTTTGAAGGATGAAGTCAAAAAACGCGGATGGAAGCCGAGGGTTCGCATTTCGGAGTCGAGCTGCCTCGGTGTATGCGACGCCGGCCCCAACCTCATGATTTATCCCCCGAAGATCTGGCTCTCCGATGTCTCCCTAGACGACGTCCCCGAAATTCTCGCCACATTGGAAAAACTGCTTGCGGAATAACTCCACTGTCTCAGTGGCCTGTCACGTCCTGACTAAAAGCATCCGTTTTCAGTTCTGCTGCTTAGCCGGCCCGCCCGCCAGCAGACAAAGCACTTTCGCTGAAGAGAGCCCAGAGGGCGGTCAGACGCAGATATACGGCGCATACTGCTTTTCTACTCAGTCGCTCGTATAGGATTTATACCCCTGTCCATACCCATACCCTTCCGCCCCGCCAAACTTTCCAGCCAGAGAATAGGGCACATCATTTGCAATGCAGCCTAATATATATACATCGACTTTGATTAAACGGCTGAGAACCAGCTTCAGTTTCCGGCGGCTCGTTTTACCAATCCTTGACACCAGGATCACCGAATCTGCATGGCTGGCCAGAATCATCCCATCGCCTACCGGCCCCAATGGAGGAGAGTCGATAATAACACGATCATAGTGCAAACGAGCCCAATTGATCAAAGCTACCAACTCCTTCCGCCCCAGTATCGTTGCAGGGTTAGACTCCTTCAGCGGACGGCTGGTAATCAAATCCAGATCCTCGATGACATTGCTCGAAATAAGATGTGCGTGATCCAGTCCTGTATCGCTATTGAAGAACCACTCAAACAAGGAAGGGTGCTTTTCATCAACAGCAAAAACCTCGGCGATCCGCGGACGCCGCAGGTCTCCATCGATCAACAGGGTTTTTGCTCCGTTGCGGGCAGAGCTGGTGGCCAAATTGCAGGCCGAAACCGTCTTCCCCTCTCCGGGGGAAACGCTGCATACTACAACCACTTTTGAACGGCTCTTGAATGCTTCCGACAGCATGATGCCGTTGATCCCGGCAAACACCTCCACCATCGGGCCAAACTTGTCACGAATACTGGCCGTCGCCAATTCAGCCCTCGACTTCACCAGCTTGTCGCTGGGAAGCGCGCCGAGTATGTTTAAATTGTATTCCTTGAGATCATTTACGGATGTAATCCGATCCATTAAGAACTCGATCAAAACAGCTAAACCAGCGCCGAACAGCAAAGCGACAAATATACATGTTATGACAATTTTCTTTTTGTCCGGCGCGACAGGGATAATCGGAATTTCCGCCGCGCGGAGTATTTTGACAAACGCCGTATCTTGCTCTGCCGCCAGGCGGGTGCTTTCGGTACGCTCTAAAACCGAAAGGTACGACACCTCTGCGGCATCACGTTTCCGCTCGAACTTCTGCACCTTCCGCTCGCCCGCCGCCAAGGTCATTTCCAACTCCAGCAGTTCCGTCTCCATTGAAGCTATACGTACAGACATTTGCTCAATCTGTTTCTCCAACAGCTGGATTTCGTTTTCAACCGCCTGAGCAGATACGTCAACGAACTGTTCAAGCCGAGCAAGAGTGCGAGCCTTGGTTGTCGCCGCCTGCTGATACCGAGGGTGAATTTCAGAATACCGCGTCGCCAGTTGATCCAACTCATCACTCGCCGCACGCCACGCATCGATCAATTCAACCAACCGTTCTTCTTTGGGAAGCCCCGCTGGCAATGTTTCCAGAGCATTGTTGCCATCCTTCCAGCTGGTAACATACTCCCAATTCGTGTTTTTTGACGCTAACCGGTTTTCAATCTGAGCCTTTTCCTGCGTAAGCGTTCCAAGCATTTGACTCAATACCTCACGCCTTTGCAGCAAAGAGTCCATCTGTAAATCCTGACGCAAATCTGCCAATTGCTGCTCGAGTTCTTCCAAATCGGACCTTTGCTCTTCGGCTTGGTCCACCAGCCACTGAACCGCCCCGTCTGAACGCGCTTTATTCTCTTGCACCATCAACTTACTGGCGCAATCAATCATCACATTCACAAGTTGCGCGGCAAACTCCGCATCAGGGCATTCAAAAGAAATATGTACAATATTGGCTTGTCCATCCTTCCACCAGTATACCTGACGCACCCAATACGCCAGCTCCTCCAAACCCACCCACGACGGGCACGTAATATACTCATCATTCGAATAGCGTTTGAAATATTCCTCCGTGACCAGCTCCTCCATCGCAGGAGAACGGAACTTTGCAAAGCGCGTGTTGAACACAACGTCAATATCGCGGGACTCGCCGCCATCATCAAACACAACATCGCTTTTGATGATCTGGGGCCGGCTGACGCTCATTTCAATTTCCGCTTCAGCCTTGTAAATTCGCACAGCGGTCATGGCCAGATAAACACCAACCCCCAAGCCAACGAAAGCCAACGCCCCCGGCAGATACCACCTGCGCAACACCATGCGCAACAACTTGATTGGGTTCAAGCCGCTTCCACCCCCGGAAACGTTGGGTTGCGTTGAGCGCTGATGCCCCGAATGCGACTCAGCACCAGAAGGGGTTTCACTTGTCGAAATCATAATCAGCCACCATTAGTAAGCACCACGGGAAAAATTTACCTTAAAAAAAACAAAAGCATGTTAAGCATGCTCATGAATCTCTATGCAAAATACAACTCCTAAGAAAAAAAACCTGTTTCTCCTCCCTGCTCCGTCAAAATTCAACCAGAACGTCCTAAAAAACAAGAATCCGACCCTGTATCAAGCAGTAATCATGCCCCATGCGAAAACAACACGCCAAGCCCTCGTTATCAGATCCAGTACATGCCTTTTATTCTGTTGAATTCCGGCATCCTGAAAGGGACTGACCAAAGAGCCCTTCTCCATAACAGGTGCAAAAGACGCAAAACAGCTTATTAAGGGCCTATTCCACCCTATCTCTCCCCATTTTCGTTAAATTGCCAATCCTATGATGCAAAGGTATAATGCTTACGATGAAAAACGCGAAAGAGATCGGATTGCTCGCATTGCTTCTCACCGGGCTGCCGCTGGCGGGGATCTGGGTTGCAGGTCACGACCCTGCTCTTTATCTGCTAGAATTCCCGCCCCGTACACGCTATGCCGAACACGCCGCATTTTCGTGGCCCGTATTCATCGGCCTCGCCGTTGTTATAACAATTGTGATGCTTCCGTTTCTAATTCGTATATGCGCAACCAACCGATCGGCTATCTGCAGGAACAACAACCCAAAACGCTTTCCTTGGTGGGGTGGCCTTTCCATTGGCCTCGGCCTCCTCTTTTGGAGTCTGGCTTGGATGCGGCAGACTTGGTTCGAACCATTCCAGCTCTACAGCTTCACACCCCAGTGGCTTTGCTACATTGTTGCGATCAATGCAATGACCCGGCACCGAACCGGCCGGAGCCTGCTAACCCACAACACCAAATTCCTCCTGTTGCTCTTTCCGCTCAGCGCCGCCTTCTGGTGGTTTTTTGAATACCTCAACCGGTTCGTGCAAAATTGGTGGTACACCTGCGGAACGGAATTCGCCCCGGCGCAATACTTCATCGCAGCCACTCTTTCCTTCTCAACGGTCCTTCCCGCGGTGCTCTCCACCGAAGAATGGATTGCTTCCAATCCGCGGAATACCGCCGGCCTCAAATATTTCATTCCTATCCATTTTCCCAAACCCAAGCTCGCAGCCACGATCACGCTTTTGGTTTCAGCCTCCGGCCTACTCTTCATTGGGCGCTATCCCGACCAGCTTTTCCCGTTGCTCTGGGTCGCACCGCTCCTGCTGCTGATGGCGCTCCAAACCATCGCCAACCGCCCCTCCTTTTTCCCAGAAATCGAAACCGGCGACTGGCGGCGGATCTACCGATTCTGCCTTGCGGCGCTCATCTGCGGTTTTTTCTGGGAGATGTGGAACTGGCACAGCCTGGCCAAGTGGATATATTCCGTGCCGTATGTTGACCGCTTCCACCTTTTTGAGATGCCGATCCTCGGTTATGCCGGCTACCTCCCTTTCGGCCTTGAATGCGCCGTGATCGCCCAGCTCATCCGAAACAAAAAAAAATAACATTTTTGGAATCAATCCAACAGATCTGTCCGATTTGTCGGACGCACTCGATCACCTATTCTTCCCCAAATTATTACTATTATATGGTCTGCAATAACTTGCACACAATATTTCACCAATGTACACCTCGTGCATTAGGATATTCAATATTTTTTGTTGGTTCCAATTATTGGAACCGGGGATGCAGCAAACAGGAGAGAGAGAATGCTAAAATCAAAACTGGCGGCCGTCATGGCTGTCTTTATCGCGTTGCTGTGCTCTGCGGGCACCGTATTCGCGGGCGACGGATCCCCCGAAGTCGATACCGGCACGACGGCGTGGATGCTAACCTCAACCGGTCTGGTTCTACTGATGGTTCCCGGACTGGCCATGTTCTACGGCGGCCTCGTCCGCACCAAGAACGTGCTCGGCACCATGTGATGCACAGCTTCGCGGCCATGGCCGTGGTGGGTGTGCTCTGGATGATCTGCGGCTATTCCATGAGCTTTGGCTCGAATGTCCTTGGCGGATAGTTTGGCTGGAACTGGGACTGTTTCATGCTCAAGGGCATTGACGAATCCATCATGGATGCCGGCATCCCAGAATATGTCTTTGCCATGTTCCAGGGCAAGTTTGCGATCATCACCCCGGCACTGATCGCCGGCGCCTTCGCCGAGCGCATCAAGTTCCGCGGCTACTGCATCTTCATCGCGCTCTGGAGCCTGATCATCTACAACCCGCTCTGCCACTGGGTCTGGGCCGAAGACGACTTCCTCTTCCAAAAAGGCGCCATCGACTTTGCCGGCGGCACCGTCATTCACATTTCCGCCGGAGCGGCCGCGCTCGTGGCCGCCTTCCACCTCGGCCCGCGCCGCGGCTATCCGAAGACCGCCATGCACCCGAACAACCTCGTCATGACGCTTATGGGCGCCGGTCTCCTTTGGGTCGGTTGGTTCGGCTACGACGATACGCTCGACGTGTTCGGCATCCACGGCGTTGCCGCCCTCTGGGGCGCCATCGGCCTGACCTTCGTGCTGCGCCCCGGCACCATCGACGTGAGCGTGATGCATCAGCTATGGGTTCAGACGGAAGGCTGCCTGGTCAGCTTGACCTACTCCGGCGTCATGACCTTCATCCTGATCGTGATCGTCGATAAGCTCTTCGGTTTCCGCATGAGCGAAGACGAAGAAAAAGCCGGCATAGACCACAGCCTCCACTCCGAGCGCGGCTACGGCATGGTTAACCTTAACTCGTAATGCGTCATTCGTAACTACGGAGAATTTGATATGAAATTGATTACCGCAATTATTCAGGAAGACAAACTCGACGAAGTGCGCGAAGCACTGACCGCGGCCGAAACCGGCCGCATCACTGTAACCCGCGTCGATGGACATGGGCGCCAGGAAAACACCGAAATCTACCGGGGCCAAGTGGTGGTTCCAAACCTGATTCCCAAAGTTGAACTCAAGATCGGCGTCAACGAGGAGTTTATCGACATCACCATCGACGCCATCCTCAAAGCCGCGCGCCATGGTCCGGAAGGCAAGGTTGGCGATGGGAAAATCTTCATCACCCCGCTCGAAGAATGCATCCGCATCCGCACCGGCGAGCGGGGTGGCGAAGCGATTTAAGCCCAACTTCGCAAGCACAAAAAAGGCGACCTTGACGCCGCCCTTTTGCGGCCAAACAGCAACAATTTTGTTTCACGCAAAACAAATCTGTCAGATCTGTCGGACAAAACCGATCAACAAAAACACAGCTTCTTTTCCGCAACCAACTCTCCCCACAACACTTGCAACTCACCTCCTCCTAATGGCACGCCTTGTGCGTCAATGATCAGTTTTTGCCGGTTCCGTTGGAGAGCGGAACCGAGGATGCAACACCAACAGGAGCGAGAGAAATGCCAAAAACAAAGAAAGTGGCCGCAATGGTCACTTTCCTGGCGGGTTTGGGCCTGTCCGGAACAGCAATGGCTGCGGACGGGGACGCCGCGGGGGAATTAGCCAGTTCATCGAACACCCTTTTCATTCTGCTAGGCGCAGTAATGATTCTGGCCATGCACGGGGGCTTTGCTTTTTTGGAGGTCGGATCCGTCCGGCGAAAGAACCAGGTCAACGCACTCAACAAAATTATCTGCGAATGGGGATTTTCCACCATCGTCTATTTTTTGATCGGCTATCCGCTCGCCCGGGGCGTTTCGCTTTTGGTGCCCGTCGAGGAACTGGCGGCCGACCACGGCTTTGAGTATGTAAAGTTTTTCCTGCTGCTCGGCTTTGCCGCCTGTATTCCCGCCATCATTTCCGGCGGCGTTGCGGAACGCGCCAAGTTTTGGACCAACTCGGTGGCGGGCGCCATCTTTGTCGGCCTGGTCTATCCGCTGATCGAAGGCACGACCTGGGGACAATTCAGCAACTGCCTCGGCGGCGCCGATGGCTGGATGGCAAATACGTTTGGAGCGCCGTTCCATGACTTTGCCGGCTCCGTTGTTGTTCACGCCACCGGTGGCTGGCTGGCGCTTCCGGCCATCATGCTGCTCGGCCCGCGCTTGAAGCGCTATGAAACCAACTCCATTAAGGTAAGCTCCATTCCCTTCCTGGCACTCGGCAGCTGGATCTTGATTGTCGGCTGGTTCGGCTTCAATGTGATGAGCGCCGGCAACCTGAGCAATGTTTCGGGGCTGGTCGCGATCAACTCGTTGATGGCCATGGTCGGCGGCACCATCGCCGCCATGGCGATTTCGAAAAACGACGCCGGCTTCGTGCACAACGGCGCGCTGGCCGGACTCGTGGCCGTCTGCGCCGGCTCCGACCTCTACCACCCCGTCTGCGCGGCGGTCGTCGGCGCCTTTGCCGGCGGCATCTTTGTTTTCATGTTCGAGAACGAAACCGAAAAATGGAGGATCGACGACGTACTCGGCGTGTGGCCGCTGCATGGCATCTGCGGCGCCTGGGGAGGCATTGCCGCCGGTATTTTCGGACAGAAGGCGCTCGGAGGCATGGGCGGCGTCTCCTTCTTCTCGCAGCTGATTGTTACGCTGGTTGTAATTGTGCTCTGCCTAGCGGCCAGTACACTGGTTTACGGATTGATGAAAGTTACGGTCGGAATCCGGCTCAGCGCGCACGAAGAGCTGCGCGGCTCCGACCTGTCTGTGCATATGATTGAAGCCAACCCTGAAGAGGCCATGTAAGGGAGTTTTAAGATTTAGGTTTTAGGTGTTAAGAGCCCTAAAACTTAACCACTTAAAATCTAACACGCTCACAAAAGGAACTTTTGTTATGAAAATGATTATTGCTGTAATCCAACCTGAAAAACTCGACGACGTGAAAGAGTCGCTCTTTCATGCCGAGGTTCACAAAATGACCGTCAGCCGCGTACGCGGCTGCGGCACGCAGATGGGCTTCACCGAGCACTACCGCGGCCAAGTCCGCTCCGTCAGCCTGCTCGAAAAAGTCCGTATCGAAATCGCGGTCAACGAGGAGTTTGTGGATGAAACCGTCAAGGCCATCGTCAAAGGCGCCAAGAGCGGCAACATTGGCGACGGAAAAATCTTCGTCATGCCGATGGACGACTGCATCCGTATCCGCACCGACGAAACCGGCCACGACGCCATTGGGTAAGAATAGTTCTGTGCTTAGAAAGAGGCGGCCGCAAGGCCGCCTTTTTATTTAGCCCAGCACGGCCTTCTGCATTTCGACCAGCTCGCCGATGCCCTTCTCGGCAAGCTCCAGCATTTCCATGAGTTCGGCCTTGCTGAACGGCGCACCCTCGGCAGTGCCCTGTACTTCAATGATTTTGCCGGACTCGGTCATCACAAAGTTGGCATCCACCTCGGCAGCGGAGTCTTCGAGATAGCAAAGGTCGAGAATCGAAACCTTTTTATGAATGCCCACGCTGATGGCCGCCAAAGCTTCAATCACCGGATCGTGCTTGACCAGACCGTCTTTCATCAACCGATCGACGGCGAGCTTAAGCGCAACGTATGCGCCTGTAATGGAAGCCGTGCGGGTGCCGCCGTCGGCCTGGATCACATCGCAGTCGAGATAGATCTGGCGCCGGCCGAGTTTCTTCAAATCAACCACCGCGCGCAACGAACGCCCGATGAGACGCTGGATTTCCATTGTGCGACCGCCAATCTTGCCTTTCGTGGCCTCGCGCTGGGTGCGGTCCTGCGTGGCGCCGGGCAGCATGCTGTACTCCGCCGTCACCCATCCGCCGGGCACTTTCTGAAAACGCATCCAGCCCGGCACGTTTTCTTCCACACTCGCCGTGCAGATGACACGCGTATTGCCCATTTCCACCAACACCGACCCTTTGGCCGAAGAGATGAAGTTCTTTGTAAATTTAACGGAGCGCAACTCGTCGGCCTTTCGCCCGTCGATGCGTTTTTCCGAATTGTCGACTACGGCATCCAAATCGATGCCCCCGCTTAGATTGATCTCTTTTTTCATAGTTCGCGCATCGTGGCGAAGAACCCGGGCGATTGCAAACTTCCAATGTCTACAAAAGAGCCCGCGCGCCCAAAGAACGCTGGATATTCTATTTGACTTCACCTATCCGCTCCCCTAGCTTCTCGCACTTGTTTTTGACCCCAAACGATTGGGGGAGGTGAATTTAGATATGGCACAAGAAACCTGTGAAGT
Source organism: Pontiella sulfatireligans (assembly GCF_900890705.1). Lineage (GTDB taxonomy): Bacteria > Verrucomicrobiota > Kiritimatiellia > Kiritimatiellales > Pontiellaceae > Pontiella > Pontiella sulfatireligans. Next base: position 1,004,617 of record NZ_CAAHFH010000002.1, read on the forward strand.
GAAAGTACGTCGAGGAGAAAGCGTCGACCGCGCCCTGCGTCGCCTAAAGAAGGCGCTGGACAAGGAAGGCATCCTCAAAACCATGCGCTCCAAGCGCTGCTACGAGAAACCGAGCGAAAAGAAAAAACGCTTGGCGAACAGCCGTCGCGGCCGTAAATAGAATTTCTCAGTTATTGAGAAATGCAAAAGCTCCCTCAATCGGGGAGCTTTTTTTGTGGGGGCGAATTCTGTGCCCCGGCGCCCCTGCACGTCGTAGGTGGCGGATCGGAATCCGCCTACAACCGCACTGCTGGATACTTGGCCATCAACGCCAAATTCTCATCCACCTGCTCCGGCGAAACCGCACCGATGGTCATGGCATCGAATGCACCGCAGGTCTGAGCGTATTTCATACACTCGTCGCGCTTGTCAACCAGCTGCCCTTCCCCATAGATTTTCATGCCGATGATCGCTTTGCCGTTGGCCTTGGCCTTTTGCAGCAAGGCCAAGACCTCTTCCGGGCTCGAATCGCACTTCACGCCGAAGGGATTGAGGCGTGCAAGCATGACATCCACCCATGGAAGCTCCGCCGCAGTCTGCATCGCTCCAAAATCGTGGCACGAAACGCCCACCGCTTTGATCTGCCCTTTTGCCTTGGCCTCCGACAGCACATCCATGTAGGGCTTCATTTCCTCAACCCAATCCTGTTTCACAAGGCAGTGCAGCAACACGATGTCGAGATAGTCCGTCTGGAGCTCATATCGGAAACGCTCAACCGCCGCCTCCGCCGAGCGCCGGCGGTGCTCCAAGGAAAGCTCGCCGGGATTGTTGCTATCGGTGCGCCACCACAGTTTAGTCATAATGGCCACCTGTTCGCGGGGAATGTGGCGTAACGCCTCCCGGCAATAGGGATGGGAGCCGTACCAATCGGCCAGATCGAAAAAGTTGATGCCGCGGTCGTAGCAGTGGCGAAACAGACCTGTGAATTTTTCAAAGCCCTGCCGGGTCATCGCTGATTTTTTACGGCCGGATTTCACCCCCGTCCCGAATCCCATGCGGGACATGCTGATTCCGGTGCTGCCGAGTTTGATTTGCGGAGGCGCAACAGGAACCGAAGCCCTGCAAGTTACAACAGCCGCTGCGCCTCCAATCATTGGAACAACAAAGTTTCTACGACTCAGTCCATGCATGACGACCTCCAGAAATTGGAAGCATGGATAGCACGGCTCGCAGTAGAATTCTATTCGCAATAACGCTTAATAAGCTCCACCGCTCGCCCAAGCCGCATACGCTTCCCACAGGCTGGACCCGCCCAGCATCCAGAAGATGGCGGCCAGCGCAATGTAGGGACCGAAAGGAATTTTGCTCTGCCATTCCTTCTTGCCGAAAGCAATGAAGGAAACGCCGACAATGGCGCCGACCAGCGATGAAACGAAAACGATGAAGATGATCGACTCCCAGCCGAGAAAGGCGCCGAGTGCACCCATCAGCTTGACGTCGCCAAAACCCATTGCATCTTTTTTCAGCACAAGGCGACCAATCAGAGCCACCGACCAAAGCGAACCAAATCCGACGGCCAAACCGATCAACGATTCGACCAATCCGGCAACATGCCCCTCCACGCCGTGCATGGCGGGAAGCAGGAAGCTAAAGATAGGTCCGACAATCATGCCTCCAATCGTAACGCGGTCGGGAAGCCACATTTCATCAACATCCACCATGCTTCCCAAGATCAGCCCAAACGTTAGCAACAGGTAGGGCACGAGCACCAAATCGTAAGGGAAGCGCAACCATATCAGCGCAAACAGAATGGCCGTAAGCAACTCAATGGAGGGGTAGCGCGCGGAAATGGGCGCTTTGCAATAACGGCACTTCCCGCCCAGGAAAATCCATCCAAAGATTGGAATATTGTCCTTCCACGCAAGATTGGTCATGCACTTCGGACAGCGCGACCGCGGCTTCACGACAGAGAGTTCAGCCGGAATGCGATAGATGCAAACGTTCAGAAAACTGCCCCAGCAAGCCCCGAACAAGAACACCACAAATGTGAAGTACCAATCTATAAATGTCATGCTATCCAATCCTTATTCGTGAGCCGTGAGCCGTGAGCCGTGAGCCGTGAGTTTTCCGCAACACAACACCGTGAACAAAGGAAATCACGTCTCAATCGTCACGTTTCACTCCCCATATACCGCATCTTCCAACGCTTTCCGCATCGCCGGAACTGACGGCTCGGCGCCGGTCCAGATTCCGAAGGCGCGGGCACCCTGATGCAAAAGCATGCCTAGACCATTTGCAATATCTGTGCCAGCTTCGCGCGCAGTGGTCAGGAAAGCAGTTTCGGGATACATGTAAATCAGGTCGAAGGCGCGCTGCCCTGCACGAAAAGCTTCAGGAGGGAGCAGCGAAGGATCATCCTTCCTCATGCCCACCGGCGAGGCCTGAACAACCAAATCGCATCCCCGGCACAGCTCAACCTGCGTTGCTTTGTCTAAGGCCTGAACAATCTCCACATTAGGGGTCAGTCCTATTATTTCATCATTTAGCTTTTGCACCCGTTCCGCATCAATATCGGCCAAAACGAGCGACTTCGCCCCCTCGGTTGCCGCCTGCAGCGCGGTAGCCCGCCCTGCTCCGCCGCAACCCAGCACAAAGATGGAATCGCCCTCAACACTTTTGCCAAATGCTTCTTCCAATGCTTTTAAGAATCCGTAGCCGTCGGTGTTATGGCCGACCATGCCGCCGTCCGTGAATTCAATCGTATTGGCCGCGCCGAACAGTTTGGCGCTCGCGTCGAGCTTTTCCAATCCCCGGAAAGCGACTTCCTTGTGCGGCACCGTCAGGTTCACGCCCGCAAAGCCCATCAGCGCCATCGACGGCAGCACTTCCATCAGACGGTCCGGATGCACATCCAGCGCCAGATAGATTCCATCAAACTCCAGCTCCTGCATCGATGCATTATGCATCACCGGCGACAGCGTATGCCCAATCGGGTGCCCCAGCACGGCAAACGGTTTTGTATGTCCACTTAATTGCATAACTCTGTCTCCAATCAATCATCCTCGTCCTCGACAACCCTCGTTCCTCGTCCTCGGAACAAAAGATCGAGGACGACACATGAGAACGATGGGCGAGGACGATTTGTTATTCTCCATCCACGATGTATTCTGGTCCGTCTATGCGGACCTGACCAACCTTATTAAATCGCTCAACCAACTTCGACAGCATTGAAACAATACGGACAAGTAGGCCTTTTCCTTCAACAATCCGCTCTTTCGAGCAGGCCTTTTTTGCAACCAATGCATCGAGGCAGGCGGCTCACTCGGTGGCCGAACCGCGGGCATCGTCAAAAAACTTTGCACGGCCACGCATCTGCCTCTTTCCATTGCCCTCGGCTGTATTGAACATAATCGATAGGCTCGCTCGATCCAAATGGCCGCACGGCTCACGCACAGATACACTCGACGCTTTTTTAACTTCAACCATGAGGTCAGTTGCCCAAGCCACAAACTCCACTTCGAGCTGATAGACGTCGAGTTTCTCGTGATCGAACTGTGCCATGTTCTTTCTCCATCTCTACTCGTACTCGTCCTCGACAATCCTCGTCCCTCGTCCTCGGCGTGCAGATCGAGGACGAGCATCGAGAACGAAGGGCGAGGACGATTAGGTCTTCGCAATGCGGTTCAAGCCGGCAATGATCGCTTTAACCGCAGCCTGGTTGATATTGGAATCAGAACCAACGCCATAGATCACTCCGGTATCCTGAACTTCCAACGGCACATAGGCCATAGCCTTTGCATCCGCACCTTCACCAATGGCTTCTTCATCATAGTCATGAACCTTAAAATCCAAATCAACCACGCTTCGCATGGCATTCACAAAAGCGGAGATCGGGCCGTTGCCATCGGCCTTGACGGTCTTTTCTTCGCCATTAATCTTCACCTTCACTTCACCATGGATGAACGTCGGATCCTGATCGTCCGGGCGTGGCCAGTAGCCCACCAATTCGTATGGCCCATTCGGCGCAACAAACTCGTTCTGGAAAACCGAATACACTTCATCGGCGCTGATTTCACGGCCAACCGACTCGCTGTAGCCCTGCACATATTTGCTGAGCTCCGGCTGCATCGCTTTTGGAATGGTGATCCCGAAGTCCTGCTCGAGCACCCACGCAATCCCGCCCTTTCCGGACTGCGAATTGATGCGGATGAGCCGCTCGAACTTGCGCCCGAGGTCGGCCGGATCAATATGAAGATACGGCACCTTCCAGCCCATGCCAAAGCGGTCGGGCGCTTCGGAAAGCTTGTGCACGCCCTTGTTGATGGCATCCTGGTGCGACCCGGAAAATGCCGTGAACGCATAGCTTCCCGAATACGGCTGGCGATAGTAGATCGGCATGCCGGTCAAACGCTCAACCGTCTGCGCCACATGCGCAAGATCGGAAAAATCAATTCCCGTATCGATGCCGCGCGAAAAGAGGTTGTTGACGCAGGTGACGAGGTCAACATTGCCCGTGCGCTCGCCATGCCCGAACAGCGTGCCTTCAACGCGGTCGGCGCCGGCCATAAGCGCAAGCTCGGTGGCGGCCACGGCCATGCCTTGGTCGTTGTGCGAGTGGAGCGAAACCGTAATGCAGTCGCGCTTCGAAAAGTTGCGGCAGAAATATTCAATCATATCTGCATAGTGATTCGGCGGGCGGCGCTCAACCGTCGCCGGGAGATTCATGATCACAGGCTTTTCGGGCGTACCCTTGCCCCACGCTTCGAATACCGCTTCGCAAAGCTCGAGCGAAAAATCGACGTCGGTGTCGGTAAATTCTTCCGGCGAAAATTCGTAGCGGACGTCCGACTCCGGCATCGCGTCAGCGAGCTCGCGGATCTGCTTCGTGGAAGCCACTGCGGTTTCGATGAGCTGCGGGCGCTCCATGCCGAAGACCTGCTTCATGTGGAGATCGGAAGGTGCGATGTAGGCGTGCACAATGCCGCGCTTGCAGCCCTTGAAGGCTTCGAGCGTGCGGGCGATGAGGTGCGGGCGCGACTGCGTGAGCCCCATAATGAATACATCGTCGGGAATGAGGTCTTCTTCGATCAGCTTGCGGAAAAAGTCAAACTCATCCTGGCTGGCCGACGGGAAGCCAACCTCAATGTGCTTGAAACCGATGTCGCAGAGCATCTTAAAATATTCCAGTTTCTGATCCGGATCCATCGGGTCTGGCAGCGCTTGGTTGCCGTCGCGCATATCCACCGAACACCATTGCGGCGATACAGTGAGGCTCTTCGACGGCCATTGGCGGTCGGGGAGATTGATCATCTTCGGAATTACATATTTGGGCACACTCATTTTTCTCTCCTAAAATAGGGTATAATCTAAACAACCCCGGCTTCCTGTTCCATTCCATTCATATTATTTCTAGCCGCAGACAAACACCGATTCACACGGATTTCAATCTGAGTTCTTCCGTGTTGATCCGTGGCTAAACACAAAAAAACCTCCGCGGGCTGCCCTGCGGAGGTTTTTCGAAATCTGTTGAATCAACAAACTATAGGCAAACCGCCTCCACAGGATCATTCCCAGCGAGTAGCAAGCCTAGCAACAAATTGTTGAGTTCGTTCTTCATAACGGTTCAGAACATAATTCCAACCGCTGGCCGGAGTCAACTCCTAATAAGATTCGATTCTAATAACGGCGCCTAGATTTCTGCCTTCGGGCAGAAGCCGAAGATGGTCATTCGCCAGATTTGGGCAAGACTCGTTCTAACTGACGGGCGCCGTGGCACAGGGCAACGATTTCGATGTGCTTTGCCTGAATGCGATAAATGATCCGATAGTCGCCGTAGATCCTCTCCCTTAAATGCGGATTATTGTATTCGGGCACCATCCTGCCCGTCTGGGGGAAGGCTGGAATTGATTTGACGAGGGCAACAACCTTCTGGGCAAAAATACAGGCATAGACCGGAGAGTCTTCTGCAATAAACTCGCAAACGCTCTCGAGGTGCGATGCCGCACGGGGCGACCAGATTATGCGGTTAGCCATTTCCCCATCCGCTTTTCGACCTCTTCGTGCGGAATGCCCTTGCCCCCATCCAACTCTTTTAGCCCGGCATCGACCTGGGTCTTGAAATAGAGTTCAGCCATGATGTCGTCCAGCGTGGAATCGTCCGGCATATCTTTAACCATGTTGACTACAGAATCTTTCAACACACTCATTAAACTATCTCCGTTATCCTTGGACGCTGTTTACCAAACCCTCCCCTAAAAGGGAAGTTGATCCTTATACAACAACCGATTACCGCCTAAAGGCGGGACTACAAACCTTTTATATTTCCGCCTTCGGGTAGGAGCCGAGGATGGTCATGAGGGTGCAGTGCTCCTGCAGTTCGTCGAGGGCGCGCTTGACCTCGGGCTGTTCGACGTGGCCGTCGATATCGACGAAGAAATAGTATTCCCATGCCTTGTTGCGGCTGGGGCGCGACTCGATCTTGGTCATGTTGATGTTGTCGGTCTTGAAAACGGAGAGCGCATCGTAGAGCGCGCCCACCTTGTGCTTTACACCAAACACGATGGAGGTCTTGTCGCAGCCCGTAGGTGCACTGTACTCCTGTCCGATAATCAGAAAGCGGGTGGTGTTGCCCTGCATATCCTGAATATTTTCAGCAAGCACATCGACGTCATACATATCCGACGCCATCACGCTGGCAATCGCCGCGGCTCCTGGTGTTTCGAGCGCCAGCTTCACCGCCTTGGTGGTGCTCTCCACCGGAGACAGCTTCACGTTGGGCATATTGGCCGTCAGCCAGCTGCGGCATTGCCCGAACACTTCCTGCTTGCTGAAAATCAGATTGACCTCATTGCTCGGCTGATCCGAAAGAAGCGTCAGCGAAATCGGCAGATAGGCTTCGGCACAGATCTTAAGCGGGGTGGTGGCGAACTGGTCGAAGGTATGCGTCACGGCGCCCTCGGTCGAGTTTTCGACGGGCACCACGCCATAGTCGGCGGAGCGGTTCTGCACGCAGTCGAACACTTCGCCGATGGTGCTGGTGGCAATATAATCCACACTCACGCCAAACTTGTTGCGCGCCGCCTGGTGCGTAAAGGTGGCTTCGGGGCCAAGATAGGCAATCTTCATTTCGGTTTCGAGCGCGAGCGCCGCCGACATGATTTCGCGGTAGATCGCGTGTGCCGCTTCATCCGGAAGCGGCCCGCTGTTCAGCGATCTAATCTTATCGAAGACGGCGCGTTCGCGGGACGGAACGTAGACTTCTGCCCCGGCTTTTTTCTTTTCCTCGCCGATTTCCAGCACCACGTTGATGCGCTCGTTCAGCAACCGGACGATTTCGCTGTCGAGCGAATCGATTTGCACTCTCAAATGGTCGAGATTCATAGTGTTCCCCTTTGAAACTTAAGACCTGAAAACTTCCATAACCCCCGCATTGGGATTCAGGTTTCCCGTTTCAAGCTTCAGGTTTCTTCCTTTTGTATTTCTTCGTCGAGCGCGGCCATGGAGTCGTCGGAACGGTCCTCTTCAACGACGGAAACTTCAGCTTTAAGCTTCTCTTCCATGTTTGGCAAATCATCGGTGGTTTCCTTCTTTTTCTTTTCCTCCACCGGCATGGCGCGCTTGAGCTCCTGGCTGCCCGGCAGATCGTCGATGGTGTTGATGCCGAAATGCTCCAAAAACTTTTGGGTGGTCCCGAAGAGCCAAGGGCGCCCCGGAAGCTCGCTTCGGCGCACCACGCGCACGAGTTGCATATCGATCAGCTTGCGCAGGACGGCATCCACCGAAACCCCGCGCACCTCTTCAATTTCCGAACGGAGGCACGGCTGTCGGTAGGCCACGATCGCCAGCGTTTCGAGCGCCGGTTTGGAGAGGCGCATCGTCTGGTTCTTTTCCAGCAAGGCGCGGACAAACGGTCCGCAGGCGGCATCGTTCTGCAGCCGGAATGCGCCGGCCACCAGCGCAACACTCAAGCCCGCCTTTGCTTTCTCCAAATCTTCCTGCAACTGCTCAAGGGCGCCTCCAATCTGCTGGTCGGTCGCCTTGGCATATTGCTCGTAGGGGCCGCCGAAACCGTTTCCGGTCTCGATCATCGCTTTTCGCATACGCTTAATCGTCAGCGGCTCCTTGGCCGCAAACAGCAATGCGCCGACAATCTGCTTCAATTCTGGGAGTACGTCTACCGTGCTTTCGCTCATGCCTATCTCCGTAACTCAACAACTAAAGTTTTCACCACATTTGGAAGCGAAGAGCGACCAACCGACACGGAGGCGCGGAGCTTCACATCCCCTTTTCCTCAGTGTCTCAGTGCCTCCGTGGTAGAAAATTCGCATTTAAAGCAGCTCCCCGTCGAACGCCAGATCCTCTTCGGGCTCCTCGGCCAGAGGCTCCTCCGGCTCGCGCGGCTCCACCATAATGGCGCCGAAGTGGTCGTCCTGCACGGCTGCAATACGGTTGAGCTTGATGAGTTCAAGCACCGCAAGGAACGTGCAGACGATTTCCTGGCGCGACTGCATTCCGGTGAAAAGATCGGTGATGCTCAATCGTTTCGCAATCTTCAGGTTTTCAACGATGTAAGTCACCTTTTGGCCAACGGTATATTGTTCCGCGAAGATTTCCTGAAGGCTTTCCTCCTGCACGCGGCCCAGCGCCTCGTTCAACGAGGCAATGAGATCGAAGATGCTCGCATCGCGCATGTCGATATCCGGCGCAGCCCCAAGCTCGACGTGCTCGCTTTCGCGGCTAAACACGTTTTCCATGTGGACTTCGAGGTCTTCGAGGTGGTCGGCGGCATCCTTGAATTTTTTGTACTCCACCAGCTGGCGCACCAAATCCCAGCGCGGATCCTCTTCTTCCTCTTCCTCCTGATCCTTGCGTTCGTCCACCGGCAGCAGCATGCGGCTCTTGATCAACATCAGCGTGGCCGACATCACAATAAAGTCGCCCGCAATGTTCAGATCGAGCACCTTCATGAGACCGAGGTATTCCATGTACTGGTCGGTAATGCGCCCGATCGGGATGTCGTAGATATCCACTTCATCCTTTTTGATCAGATACAAAAGCAGGTCGAGCGGCCCCTCGAACACTTCGAGCGAGACCTTGTAGTCGTCTTTAATTAGTTCCATTTGGCTAGACACTTTCCCTCATATTTAATTCAGGTTCACAAGACCATTGATAACAAGCCGATTTCCTCGTCCGGCAAATCAAAATAGTCTTGTTATCCATAGTCCTGTTAAATCCGTTAGCAGGAATATACCTATTCAAGCCCTACGGCTTGGCGCGCTTTCTGAAGTGTTTCCCGGGCGAGCACCGAAGCTTTCTCGGCACCCTTTTTCAATACGCCCTCAACATAATCCATGTTTTCAACCAGTACGCGGCGCTTTTCGCGCATCGGGGCAAAGTGCTCATTAATCTTTTCGAGCAGCTCAGTCTTGGCGTGGCCATAGCCCATGCCTCCGGCGCGGTAGCGCTCCGCCAGCGCGGCCTGCTCTTCTTCCGTCGAAAGCAGCTTGCAGAGCGCGAAGACGTTGCAGGTTTCCGGATCCTTCGGATCTTCCAGCTCCTTGCTGTCGGTCACCACCTTCATCACCCGCTTTTTCAGCGGCTTTCCTTCCATGAAAATTTCAATCGTGTTGTCGTACGACTTCGACATTTTCTGCCCGTCGATGCCCGGCACCACCGCCACGTTTTCGCGGATGAAAGGCTCCGGAACCGTGAACACCTCGCCAAAAGCATTATTGAAACGGATCGCCAAGTCGCGCGTCACTTCCACATGCTGCTTCTGATCCTTGCCGACCGGCACCACGTTCGACTGCACGGCCAGAATATCGGCCGCCATCAATACCGGATACGCAAACAGGCCGTGCATCGCGGCAATGCCCTTGGCCGTCTTGTCCTTGTAGGAATGGCAGCGCTCCAGCAGCCCCATCGGGCAGATCGTCGAAAGCAGCCAGGCCAGCTCGTGCACTTCCGGCATGTCGCTCTGACGGTATAGCGCGGTTTTTTCTGGATCAAGCCCGCAGGCGAGGAAGTCCAGCGCCACATCGGTGGTCATCGTCCGCAGCGAGGCCGGGTCCTGCACCGTGGTCATGGCGTGGTAGTTCGCGATAAAAATATATGCATCGCCCTGCTCCTGCAGTTCGATCGCCGGCTTCATCGCGCCAAAATAGTTGCCGATGTGCAGCTTGCCCGAGGGCTGTATGCCCGTAAGTATTCGCATTAAATAACTCCGTTATTTAGTTATTGGTTAATGGTTATTCGTTAACAGGCATCCAGCAAAGTGGGCATGTTTCGATTAACTATTAACGATTAACTGAAAACTGGCGGATTCCCCGCCTATAAACAGAATCCGCCTTTTTACCCGTTATCCCCTCCCGATACAAATCCATTAATGAAAAGGAAAAGGCCGGATTAGATTTGTAAAAGGTTCGTAATCCCGCCTTCAGGCGGTCTTTTCGCAAAACCATTCCAGACGGATCTCCTGAACTACGCATATTTTTATCACCTATATCACGACCGTTTTTGTCATGTTTTGTTTGAACGATATACCCCCGAGGGGTATCTACCCCATTGAATCACGGAGCTTGAATATGAAAGGACACACCGCCACCCACTCGGAAAACACCGCGCGGCTTTCCCGCATCGAGGGCCAGATCAAGGGCGTGAAACGCATGATCGGCGACGGCGAATACTGCATCGACATCATCACCCAGATCCAGGCCGCCCGCTCGGCGCTGCAATCCGTCAGCAAGATTATTCTCGAAAAACACCTCAAGCACTGCGTCGCCGCTTCCCTCGAAGAGCACAACGAAGCCGGCATCGACGAAAAGATCGAAGAAATCATGACCGTCATCAAACGGATGGGAAAATAGAAAGGAACAAAACCATGAGCAGAAGAAACCTAACCGCAGCCCTCATCACCGCCACGCTGGCCCTCAGTCTCGGCGCCATCGCAGAAGAAAAGAAATCCGAATCAAAAAAGCAGACCATCTGTCCCGTGATGAGGAGTCAGCCTATCGACAAAGACAAGTATATCGACGTTAAGGGCAAGCGAGTCTACGTCTGCTGCTCGGGTTGCATCAATCAGGTCAAAGCCAATCCAGACAAGTATATCAAACGACTCGAAGACCAAGGGGTGGTATTCGAAAAGGCTCCGAAGAAGGACGAGCACGCAGGACACAAGCACTAGTCAGAAACGGGAGGACGCAAGGCCTCCCCTCCGCAGGAGCCAAACATGAAACCTATTTTTAAACACAAAGGCACGAAGGTCACAAAGGCAGTAAATCCAATGCCCGGATTAACTTGGTGTTCTTTGTGCCTTAGTGTTTTATTCTCTACGCTAGTTTTTTCCGATCCGTTTGCCACGAACCTGACCCTGCAGGCGGCGCTGGACCACGGCGCGGAAAACAACCCGCAACTCCTGGCTGTCTTTAACCAGTGGAAGGGCGCGGAGCAAAACATTGCCGTGCAGAAAGGTCTGCCCGATCCAACGCTGACCTACGGCCACTATTTTGAATCGGTCGAAACCCGCACGGGGTCGCAAAACCAACGCTTCGGCCTCAGCCAAACCTTTCCGGGTTTTGGCAAGCTCTCATCGAAGAAAGCAGTCGCATCCACCCACGCCGCCGGGGCTGGCGACCGCTACCGCCGCGCAAAGCTGAATCTCAATCTCTCCATCGCCACATCCTACGCCGAGCTGCACTACCTCAAGCGAAGTACGGAAATCACCGAAGACCGCATCCGCCTCATTCAGGATTTGGAAAAAGTCGCCCGTACGCGCTACAAGGCCGGCGCGCCCATGGCGCCCGTCCTGCAGGCGCAAGTCGAACTCGGCCGGCTCGAAGACCGCCTGCTCTCCCTCAACGACCTGCATCAACCGCAGAAAGCGCAGCTCAACGCCACGCTCAACCGCCCCGCCACGGCCCCGCTGTCCTGGCCTGCCTCGCTGCCCTACCGGGCGGTCGAGGCGGATCCCGAAACGCTGCGCCGCGAACTTGCCCGCACCAGCCCGGAACTCGCCGAACTCGCGCACAGCGTCGAGCAAAGCGGACACCAGATCCGGCTTGCCAGGCGGGAACGCCTGCCCGACTTCACCCTCGGTGTGCAGTTTATTGAAACAGGCAACGCCTCCACAGCCGTAACCGATAGCGGAAAAGATCCCGTCATTGGCACCATCGGCATCAACCTACCCATCTGGTTCGGCAAAAACCGGGCGCGCATCGCATCCGCCGCCTACAAGAAAACCGCCGCCCAGTTCAGCCTCGAAAACCGCGAGCAAACCCTCGACGCCGACATCCGCCAAATCCTCTTCAAACTGCGCGACGCCGACCGCAAGATCAACCTCTACAAGGAAAGCCTCATTCCCAAGGCCGAGCAGTCGCTGGAAGTAAACCGCAAAGCCTATGAGGCCGGCCAGATGGAATTCATCAACCTCATCGATGCCGAGCGCATGCTGCTCGAATTCGACCTCGCCCACGAACGCGCCCTCGCCGACCACCTCATCGCCCGCGCCGAGCTCAGCCAGCTCACCGGCACCGATTTCCTCACCGAAAAAAATAAACACCAAGACACAAAGAACACGAAGAGCGACACACCATAAGAAACTTCGTGGCCCCCGTGTCTTAAGCGAGTTTACGAGCGAGTGTTAAAAAGGAATGAACCATGAAACGCATTAAATCCATCCTGCTCATCATCGCCACCCTGGTTATCGGCTTCGTTCTGCGCGGCTGCTTCACTCCTCAAACCTCAAACTCCAAACAGCAAACCACAAACCCCAAACCCCAAACCGCCACATGGACCTGCTCGATGCATCCGCAGATCAAACTTCCAAAGGCAGGAAAATGCCCGGTCTGCCTGATGGATCTCATCCCGCTTGAATCCGGCGGCGACGAGGGCGGCGAGCGCGAGATCAGCGTCAGCCCCTATGCCGCAAAACTGTTGGAGATCGAAACGTCTGAAGTCGCCCGCCAGTTTATGTCGGCCGAAGTCCGCATGGTCGGCAAAGTGGATTATGATGAGACCCGCGTAACCTATATTTCCGCCTGGGTGCCCGGCCGCATCGACCGACTCTTTGTCGACTACACCGGCATACCCGTAAAGAAAGGCGACCACCTCGCCGAGCTCTACAGCCCGGACCTCCTTACTGCGCAGGAGGAACTGTTGCAGGCTGTAAAACATAACCCCTCACTCATTGAAGCCTCCCGCGAAAAACTGCGTCTCTGGGGTCTCACTGCCGAACAGATTGCCGGGATTGAACAAAGCGGAACGCCCGCCGACCACATGACGATCTATTCCCCCGCAGGCGGCATTGTCATCCACAAGAACGCCAAGGAAGGCCAGTATGTCCAGACCGGCACCCAGATCTACACCATCGCGGATCTTTCCACCATCTGGATCCAGCTCGACGCCTACGAAAGCGACCTCAACTGGCTCCGCTACGGCGGGCAGGTCGACTTCACCACCGAAGCCTATCCGGGGCAATCCTTCGCAGGCACGATTTCCTTCATCGATCCGGTCATCAACTCCGCCACCCGCACGGCCAAGGTGCGCGTGATCGTCGACAACCCGACCCTTGCGCTCAAGCCGGGCATGTTTGTCCGCGCCGTCGCCCGTCCGAAAGTGGCCGAAGGCGGCCGCGTCATGGACCCTGGGCTGGCCGGGAAATGGATCAGCCCGATGCACCCGGAAGTGATCAAGGACGGCCCCGGCCCCTGCGATGTCTGTGGCATGCCGCTGGTTACCGCTGAGTCTCTTGGCTACGTGACGGATAACCCGCAAAATGCGCCACTCGTCATCCCGGCAACGGCAGCATTGAAGACCGGGAAACGCGCCGTCGTCTATATTGAAATTCCTGATCAGGAAAAACCGACCTATGAGGGACGGGAAGTCGAACTCGGCGTCCGCCTCGGCAATTTTTATGTGGTCGCCGACGGACTCGAAGAAGGCGAGCGCGTTGTCACCCGTGGCGCCTTCAAGCTCGATGCCGAACTGCAGATCCACGCCAAGCCCAGTATGATGTCGATGCCCTCTGAGCAAGCAGCGGACAGCACCGAGCCCAAACCACAAACCCACTGCCCCGTCATGGGCGGCGAAATCAATAAAGAAGTCTTCGCCGACCACAACGGCATGCGCATTTATTTCTGCTGCGCCGGGTGCGACTCCGAATTCAAAGCCGACCCCGAAAAATATCTAATGCAAATGAAAGCCGAGGGCATCGAACCAGAAAAACTCGAGGAACCATCTGAATGAAACCTCTTCCACATAGCTTAGGCAGAATAATTTTGTGGCAGAATAATTTTTTATTGCAGGTTGGAAGGAAATTATTCTGCCACAAAATTATTCTGCCCATTCTTCCGGAGGAGCAATCATGATCCCCGAACAAACCCCAGAGCAGCGTTCTCTCGTCGGGCGGCTGATCCGCTTCTGCCTGGAAAACCGGCTGGTCGTCGTACTCTTCACCATGGCCGTCATCTTCGCCGGCGTTCTGGTCGCCCCGTTCGATTGGAAAGTCGGCGAGCTCCAGCGCTACCCGGTTTCCGTCGATGCGATTCCAGACATTGGAGAAAACCAGCAGATTGTCTTTACCGAATGGATGGGGCGTTCGCCACAGGATGTCGAAGACCAGATCGGCTATCCGCTCACCGTTCAGCTGCTCGGCATCCCCGGCGTCAAAACGATCCGCTCCTACTCGATGTTCGGCTTCTCCTCCATCTACATCATCTTTAAGGAGGACGTCGAGTTCTACTGGTCGCGCACCCGCGTACTGGAAAAACTCAACAGCCTTTCAGCCGGCACGCTGCCGGAAGGGGTGCAACCCACGCTCGGCCCCGACGCCACCGCGCTCGGCCAGGTGTATTGGTACACGCTCGAAGGCCTCGACCCCGACGGCAATCCCACCGGCGGATGGGATCTCGAAGAGCTGCGCACCGTGCAGGACTGGTATGCCCGCTACTGGTTGCTCTCCGCCGACGGCGTCTCTGAAGTTGCCTCCATTGGCGGCTATGTCCGTGAATACCAGATCGACGTCGACCCCGATGCCATGCGCGCCTTCGGCGTGAATGTCGACGAAGTCTATGGCGCGGTAAAGGGCGCCAACATTGATGTCGGCGCCAAGAGCATCGAGGTCAACCGGGTTGAATATTTCATCCGCGGCATCGGGTTCATTGAATCGATTGCCGATATCGAAAACAGCGTAATCAAAATCGGTGCCGACAACGTGCCGGTGCTCGTCAGACACGTCGCCGGCGTCACCCTCGGCCCGGCCACGCGGCGCGGCGCGCTCGACAAAGGCGGCGCCCCCGCGGTCGGTGGCGTGGTCGTGGCCCGCTACGGCGACAACCCGCTCCGCGTCATCTCCAACGTTAAAGACAAGATTGCCGAAACGGCGGATGCGCTCCCCAAAAAAACGTTGGCCGACGGCACCGTCAGCCAGGTTACGGTCGTCCCGTTCTACGACCGCACCGGGTTGATCTACGAAACGCTCGGGACGCTCAACGAAGCCATCGGCCAGGAAATCCTGATCACGATCATCGTCGTGCTGATCATGGTGATGCACCTGCGCAGCGGGCTGGTCATCAGCTCCATGCTGCCGCTTGCCGTGCTGCTCTGCTTTGTGGGCATGAAGCTGTTCAACGTGCAGGCCAACATCGTCGCCCTCTCCGGCATCGTGATCGCCATCGGCACCATTGTCGATATGGGCATCGTCATCTGCGAAAACATACTCAAGCACCTCGATTCGGCCGACCCGGACGAACCCCGGCTCGAAGTCGTACACCGCGCCGCATCGGAAGTCGGCAGCGCCGTGCTCACGGCCGTACTGACCACCATCGTCAGCTTCCTGCCGGTCTTCACCATGATCGGTGCGGAAGGCAAGCTGTTCAAACCGCTCGCCTTCACGAAAACCTTTGCGCTGCTCGCCTCGATCATCCTCGCCCTTACCGTGCTGCCCGTCCTCGCGCATGCGTTCTTTGGCAAAGGTAGGGCGCTTTCGACGAAAGCGCCGCGGACAGCTCGGCGAGCCGTCCCTACCCTAAAAAAATATCTGCCCATCATCCTCACGGTTCTCCTGGTGGGCTATTGGCTGACCATCGAATGGGAACCGCTCGGCCCGGAAAGAGGCGTCATCCGCAACCTGCTCTTTGTGGCGCTGCTCATCGGCGGCCTGCTCGGCTTCTTCAAGGTCTTCCAGCATTTCTATCCACGGCTGCTCGCGTGGTGCCTCAAGCACAAAGCCGCCTTCCTCACAATTCCGCTCACGCTGCTGATTCTTGGAATGACCAGCTGGCTCGGGTTCAATAAAACCTTCGGCTGGCTGCCGGATATAATTAAGCAGACCGCGCCCGTCCAGAAAATCGCCCACACCTTCCCCGGCTTCGGCAAGGAATTCATGCCCGCGCTCGACGAAGGGTCGTTCCTGTTCATGCCGACCACCATGACGCACGCCTCGATCGGCGAGGCCATCGACATTCTGGAAAAACAGGATATGGCCATCCAGTCCATTCCCGAAATCGAATCGGTGGTCGGTAAGCTCGGCCGCGCCGAAACGCCGCTCGACCCTGCACCGATCTCTATGATCGAAACCGTCATCAACTACATCCCTGAATACAAATCGGACAAAGACGGACGGCGCATAAACTACCAACACAAAAAGGGTGAGTTTGTGCGGGATGAAGACGACTTCCTGATTGAAGACAAGCGAGGCCGCCCCTACCGCCAGTGGCGCGACCACATCCAGTCGCCCGACGACATCTGGAAAGAAATTACCGCCGCCGCAAAAATCCCAGGCACCACCTCTGCGCCGAAACTTCAGCCGATCGCCGCGCGCATCGTAATGCTGCAAAGCGGCATGCGCGCCCCCATGGGCGTCAAGGTGCAGGGCCCCGACCTCGACACCATCGAACGCGTTGGTCTGCAGATCGAACAATACCTCAAAGAGGTGCCTTCAGTTGAACCGTCCGCCGTGATTGCCGACCGCATCGTCGGCAAACCCTACCTCGAAATTGTGCCCGACCGCGAAGCGCTCGCCCGCTACGGCATTCCCATCCGCAAGTTCCAGGACGTTGTGGAAATCGCCATCGGCGGCCGGAAGGTTACCGGCACCGTCGAAGGCCGCGAACGCTTCCCCGTCCGCGTACGTTATCAGCGCGAGCTGCGCGACAACATTGAGGCGCTCGGCCACATCCTGATTCCCGGTGCAGGCGGACAGCAGATTCCCATCACCGAACTGGCCGAAATCAACTATGTCCGCGGACCGCAAAACATTAAAAGCGAAGACACCTTCCTCGTGGGCTATGTCGTGTTCGATAAAAAAGACGGCTTTGCCGAGGTCGATGTGGTTGAGCAGGCGCAGACCTATCTGCAATCCAAAATCGACAGCGGCGAGTTCAGCCTGCCACGCGGCGTCAGCTACCGTTTTGCCGGCAGCTACGAAAACCAGCAGCGCGCCACCAA
Organism: Pontiella sulfatireligans; assembly: GCF_900890705.1. Taxonomy (GTDB): domain Bacteria; phylum Verrucomicrobiota; class Kiritimatiellia; order Kiritimatiellales; family Pontiellaceae; genus Pontiella; species Pontiella sulfatireligans. The sequence continues at coordinate 1,022,038 of NZ_CAAHFH010000002.1, forward strand.
GACGCTCTCGATGGTGATGCCGATTGCGCTCTTTGCCATCTTCATGCTGATCTACTTCGAGTTTAAATCCACGACCACCACGTTGCTGATTTTCACCGGCGTCTTCATTGCGTGGTCGGGAGGCTTCATCTTGATCTGGCTCTACGGCCAGCCGTGGTTCCTCGACTTCAGCCTGTTCGGCGTTGAGATGCGGGGCCTCTTCCAAGTGCACACCATCAACATGAGCGTCGCGGTCTGGGTCGGGTTCCTCGCCCTGTTCGGCATCGCCACCGACGACGGCGTCGTGATGGGCACCTACCTCACCCAGCTCTTCCGCAACAAAACCCCGAAGACCAAAGCCGAAGTCCACGCCCTCGTCATTGAAGCCGGCACGCGCCGTGTGCGCCCCTGCCTCATGACCACCGCCACCACCATCCTCGCCCTCATTCCGGTGCTCACCTCCACCGGACGTGGCTCCGACATCATGGTCCCTATGGCGATCCCCAGCTTTGGCGGCATGCTCATCGAGGTCGTCACCATGCTCGTGGTGCCGGTTCTCTATTGCTGGTTGCAGGAAAAACGTTTGTAGTCCCGCCTAAAGGCGGGACTACAAACCTCTTCTTTTGTGGGACTTCTTGTTTTTTTAGTGGAGGGCGACGCTTCGTCGGAGCCATTCCGTGCGCGCTTATACCCACACCTGGTTGTGCTTTCTTCGTGAATCCATCGAGCATAACAGGACTGGTCTTCTGGAGGAGGGACAGCGACCTCGCTGTCCGAACGCAACGCGGCTAGTGGTTGCGCCAAACAGAAACAAGCTCGCGTCTATATTGTCGGCAAAGCGGTTGGGGTGTAGCCGCGCCTCACCTGAACGAGCGAAGGACACGTAGTGAGGCTGGCGCGAAGCGGCAACACGTGCCTCGGTGGCGGGGTTCCGCTTTCCACCCTTCGGGCGGTAAAGCGAAGCTACACCAAACCAAGGGTCGACCATCCAAATATTTAATATTTTCAGAGCACTAGGAATATTTCGTCCCGAAACGCTGCGTTGATTTCAACCTGCGCTTCAGCTATCTTTCTAACGGTATTGACTAATTAAATAACGAGTAGCCGAGCATACCCAACGAATGCAGCGGTCGGTGACTCTTCGCGATTTAGGGGCAACAAACCATGGGCGTAAATGACAGAAGGCGCTTCCGAGCATTTGCATGCTTCATCCACAAGATGTATCCGCATGTCCGCACCGTGGCAGATGTCGCGGGGGGTAGCGGGAATGTGTCGTACCACCTCCGAGATCTTGGATACGACGCCACGGTTATTGACGACCGGAAGGCGCGTCTGCCGACTTGGATGCATCGGGAGCTGCGGAAGGAGTCGGTGAAACAAGGCCGGCTCATCGAGATCCCGAGAATCGTGAAGAGGGTGCAGGAAGTGGATCTGCGCCCTTTCGACCTTATCGTGGGTCTTCACCCTGACGAAGCAACCGAACATGTTGTTCGTGAAGCGCTCGAACACGGCAAAGATTTCGCCGTTGTCCCGTGCTGTGTTTTCCCCATCGATGGCGTTAAGCGGAGCAAGGAGGACTGGTGTGCGTATCTAATGTCGCTCTCGCCGGACATTATCACCACCAGACTGCCCATAGAGGGTTCGAATAGGGTTTTGTATCGATGCAGCCAAGCAGCAAAGGGGTTGACCTGAAGAACCCCCTGTTTAATGAACACCCGAAACTGATCCCTTTCATCCTTCAAACTATTTCCAATCCTTGGATTCCCGTCGACATTTTCATTGCCGGTGTCGGTCCTATTATTTCGTTATTTCCAACTTTCAACACACCAGCGGAACTACAAACTTTTAAACCGTAACAACGTGCTTGGAGGACATAAGCTCATTGATGATGCCGGCCATGTCGCCCATGTTGACCGGCTCCATCTTGTCGGCCAAGCCAAAGTGGTTCACGCAGGTGCCGCACGCCGTGATGCCGACGCCTTTTTTCGTGAGCATTTCAATCGCATCGAGGACGGCCGAGCCTTCGGCCAGCAGCTTGACGGCGGAATTGTAGAAAATGATTTCCTTCGGCCGGGTTTCCGCTGTGCAGAGCTTGCGAAGGAACGAGCCCATCAGCACCGCACCCAGCTCGTCATCGCCCTGCCCCAAAAATTCGCTCGTAATCAATATCGTCTTTTTCATTTTGTACTCTCCAATTCATATACGGCTCAACTGCAGTAAAACATTCTTTACCACGGAGGCACGGAGACACTGAGTTTAAAAATTGCTGTTCTCCGAGTCTCCGTGCCTCCGTGGTAAAAATCCCATCAGCCAAGGGTGGTGATGAAATGAAACACCTCTTCGGCGTTGCCTTGGAAAACAATTTTCTTTCGTTTCTGTTCAAGTTGGTAGTCATACATCGGGTCGTAGTATTCGACCAGCAACAGTTCAGCCCAGTTCTTGTGAGCGTCGGCTTCGCCGGTGGCGAGTTGATGGTCATAGGCATCCTGCAGCAACTGGTTGACGCGCTTGAGCCGTTCGCCGCCGAGACGCTTCCGGATGCGTTGTACGCTGCCGCGAATGTCTTCCAGCCATTGCAAAAGTCCATCTTCGCCATAGGCCTGCGAAAAGAGCGCTTGTGCGGACGTTACATATTCATCGAAGGTAATCTGCACGCGCTCCGTCAGCGGCGTTTCCAGCAAGACGACATCCGCCGCGTTGAAATGCTCAACCAGCGGATCCGGGAGATAGCATTGGCCGACATGCCGGCCTTCGTCCTCCACCACCATGTGGCGATGGCCGGCCGCCTCGTGCTGGATCAACGCCCAGGCCAACCCGTTTTCAAAATCAATCTGCGTCGGTTGCGGGTTGATGAAACGACCGAACGAGGAGCCGCGGTGATTCGCGATAGCTTCAAGATCGACGACGTTTCCCAATTGTTGGAGCAGCAGCGTTTTTCCTGAACCGGTGCGGCCGCCCAGCACGATCGGCTTGCTGTTGAGGTGTGCGGGATCGAGATGGCCGATCAAGTAATTTCGAAACGCCTTGCAGCCGCCTTCCAACCTTTGGATATCCCGCCCCCCAACCGCTTCTTCCGCCCACTGCTGACTGAGCTGCGAACGCATACCGCCACGGAAGCAATAAATCAGTGCAGAGGGGTGTTCCTCCATAAAGGATTTCCAAGCGGCGATGCGCGATGCTTTGATTGGCCCGCAGACCAGTTCATGCCCCAGCTCAATCGCCGAAGCCTGCCCCTTTTGCTTGTAGCATATGCCGACGAGCCGGCGCTCCTCGTCGTTCATCAGCGGCAGGTTGACCGCATTGGGAAACGCACCCGCAGCAAACTCGACCGGTGCGCGCACGTCGATCAAGGGAATATCCTCAACGACGATGCGACGGAAATCTTTTGTGGTCTTGCCCATCAGCTAATTCCCTTTCTCTGCAGTTTTGCAAAATGATTTAGAGCAAAATGATTACGGTGCTGATTGTTTTTAATCATTCTGCTCATAATCATTTTGCCTACACGACGTCGATCAGCTTATCGCCCTGCTCGCGGGTTTGGCCGATGGATTCGAGTACAAGTCCGGCGGACGCGGTTAACTTCAGGAATGCATCGACACCTGCGGGCTTCACCATGCAGAGCAGACCTCCGGAGGTTTGCGGATCGCACAGGATGCCGCGCTGCTCGTCGGTCAGGTCGCCGACCGTGTGACCGTAGCTCTTAAAATTATTGAACGAACCGCCGGGGAGGCAGCCAAGCGCCAAATACTTACTGACGTTTGGAAGCTGCTTCACCCGGTCGAACTGCACGGTAGCCGAGATGCCGCTGCCGGCGCAGATTTCGCCGAGGTGGCCGAGCAGGCCAAAGCCGGTGACGTCAGTCATGGCCACCACGCCTTCGAGCTGGGCGATCTCCGCGCCAATCTTATTGAGCGCGCACATGCTTTCGACCGCGGGGTCAATGTGTCCCGGCTCGATCACGCCCTTCTTCTGCGCCGTACTCAGAATGCCGATGCCGAGCGGCTTGGTGAGAAACATTTCGCACCCGGCTTCAGCGGTGTTGTTTTGCTTCAGATTCACGTTGTCGACGATGCCGGTTACGGCCAATCCAAAGATTGGCTCGGGCGAATCGATTGAATGGCCGCCGGCCAGCGGAATGCCCGCGTCGTCGCACGCCGCGCGCCCGCCGTCGATCACCTGCCGGCCCACCTCGGCCGAGAGCTTTTTAATCGGCCAGCCAAAGATGGAGATGGCCATTAGCGGCTTGCCTCCCATGGCGTAGATATCGCTCAATGCATTCGTTGCCGCGATGCGCCCGAAGGTGAAAGGGTCATCGACGATCGGCATAAAGAAATCCGTCGTGCTGAGCACGGAGGTTCCATTGCCCAGATCGAACGCCGCCGCATCGTCCTTGCTGCTGTTGCCGACGAGCAGGTTCGGGTGCGGCAGCGCCGGGCGCGACGTTTCCAAAATCGATTCCAACAGCTCTGGCGAAATCTTGCAGCCGCAGCCGGCGCCGTGGCTGTATTGGGTTAGCTTCACTTCTTCCATCACATCATCTCCAAAAAAAGTCATAATTGCGTATGTTTTATCCGACCCCGCCCCCGGTGTCCATTTTTTCCGCATCATTGACTTATCCCAGTGCCCGTCTATGATTCCGTTATGGATGAATCAAGCATTATGAAACTAGTCTTCGGCCTGCTGGGCGGGCTCGCCTTGTTTATCTTCGGCATGCGCACCATGAGCGCCGGGCTTTCGGCCGCCATGGGCGACGGCATGCGGACGCTGCTGGGCAAAGCAACGCGCAACCGGCTGGCCGGACTCGGGCTGGGCACAGTGATCGGGGGGCTCATTCAAAGCAGTGCATCGATCGTGCTTTTCATCGGCTTCATCAATGCCGGACTCATGACATTTATGCAGTCCATTGCCCCCACACTCGGCGCAAACATCGGCACCACGCTTTCGGTGCAGTTGATTTCGTTCAAGCTAAGCGAGTATTGCCTGCCGGCCATCTTCGTCGGCCTCATGCTGCACATGGTTTCCAAAAACCGGAAGTTTAAGTATGGCGGCCAGGCCGTGCTCGGCTTCGGTCTGCTCTTTCTCGGGATGGTCATCATGGGCGATTCCATCAAACCGCACCGCGAGGTGTTCGAACCTTGGCTGGCGCACATTAACGGAAGCACCACGACCGGACTGATTACAGGAACCGTGGCGGCGGCGCTGATCACCGGCGTGATCCAAAGCAGCGGCGCCGTCATCGGCATGGGCTTCGCGATGATTTCCGCCGGCGCCATTACTGAATTTGAAGGCATCTACCCCATCATTATCGGCGCAAACGTCGGCACCTGCGTGACCGGCCTGCTCGGCAGCATTGGGACGACGGTCGATGCCCGGCGCGCCGCCCTGCTGCACTTGGTCTTCAACCTCGTCAGCACCTCGCTGGCCATTGCCGCCGCACCGCTGTTCTACAAATATGCGCCGCTCACCTCCGGCGATCTGATCCGGCAGGCAGCCAATGCCGACACCATCAAAATGACCATCAGCGCCCTCCTGCTGCTCCCCTTTGTTCCGTTGCTTGGAAGACTCGTAGAAAAACTGCTCCCGTCGCGCACGGAACAGCCCGAACCCACCTTCCTGAACGACCGGTTGCTCGACCGCCCCGAACAAGCAATCTATGCCTGCCTGCGCGAGTTGCAGCGCACCACCCGCATCTGCGCCCACAGCCTGCACCTCGCCGCCGAAGAATTCATTAAGCACGATCATAAGCGCATGCAACGCATTGTGGTGAACGAGCAAAGCGTCAACGTCATCAAGGTGGCCATGCGCAGCTATCTAACCCAGCTCACCGGCCACTATCTTTCGAAACGGCAATCCATTCTGATTGAGCACATCGACCGGTGCATGTCCGACCTCGAACGCGTCGGCGACCACATTGCCAACCTGAACTCGATCGCCAAGCGCCAGCGCGGCATTGCCGCCGCGCGCTTTGGTTCCGAAGCCGTCGAGAATTGGCTGTCCGTACATCGCGCCGTCGCCAAGCTGCTCGATAAAGTAGTGGAATCGCTCGATCCCGAAACCGCCAACTTTCAGGAAATCGCCAAAGAAGTGATCCAGCTGCGCGAGGAATACAACGAGGCTTCGATTGCCGCAAGAAATGCGCACTTCCAGAGGATGGAAGAGAAAGGCGTCACGCCGATCGCCGGGCTAATCTTCAACGACTACTTCTCCAACTTCCAGCGCATCGCCAAGCATATCAAGAACATTGCCCTCGCCGAGCAGCAGCCGCAGTTTTGGTTGAAGCGCGAAAAGCTCTCGAAGGTGATGTCGAACGAAGCGCCGGGCTATTCCCTGCCCGAAAACATTAAACCGAACGACTATCTCGACAAGCTGCAGTCCGACGACTACCGGTAAATTACAGCCCGAATAAAGTTCAACAAGCCGAACCGCACCAAGATCAATCGCCCGCATTCTCCAACGCGGTTTCCTCGGCCACCTTGCGGGTTTCGAAGAAATGCTTGTAGAGATGCTCTTTCACCGGCTCAAGACCTTCGCCGAGCTCGGCCGAGATTTCATAAATGGCCTCGTCGGTGCGCTTTTTGAACTCTCGGAGGTTTTCCGCCGCGTCGGGCGAGTCCATTTTGTTGGCCACCACGAGATAGGGGGTGCAGGAAAGCTCTTCCATATGCAGCCGGAGCTCTTCCTTCAGGTGCAGAAAGTCGTCGGTCGGGCTGCGTTCGTCGGTTCCGGCCATATCGAGGACAAAAATGATGAAGCGCGAGCGTTCAATGTGACGCAGGAACTGGTGGCCGAGGCCGACGCCTTCGTGGGCGCCATCGATCAGGCCGGGAATATCGGCAATCTTGAGGCGGCTGAAATTGGCGTATTCCATCGTTCCCACAATGGGGTTGATGGTCGTAAAGGGATAGGGCGCAATTTTGGGGTGCGCATGGGTCAGACAGCCGAGCAACGTCGATTTTCCCGCATTGGGATAGCCGACCAAGCCAACATCGGCCATCAGCTTGAGTTCGAGCCAGAAAACCTTGTCTTCGCCCAAAGTGCCTTCGCTGGACTGGCGCGGCGTCTGGTTGGTCGAGCTCTTGAAACGCGTGTTGCCCAATCCGCCGTGCCCGCCCTTGCACACAACCAGCTCTTCGCCGTCCGTAAGCAATTCGCCGACAAACTCCCCCGTCTCGACCTCCGTAACCACAGTTCCGGGGGCAACCTTGACGATGCAATCGTCGGAATTCCTGCCGTGGCAGTTCGCGCCCATCCCCTGTTGCGCATTCTTGGCCTTCTGATGCGGCTGATAATAGAGCGGGAGCAGGGAATCTTCATTCACGTCGCACCGCAGAATCACGGAGCCGCCATGGCCGCCGTCGCCGCCGTCGGGCCCGCCCCGGGGGATAAACTTTTCGCGGCGGAACGAAACGCAGCCGTTGCCGCCGTTGCCGGCGCGGGCATAGAGTTTGATGCGGTCTTTGAATACGACGTGTTTCATAGGCTGCAGTGTCGGGTTTTACGCGTTAAGTTGCAAGAAGACGTGCGGGCAAAAGAAAAGGCGGGTTTAAACCCGCCTTTGCAAGCTTGGCTTAACCGAAGTTATGCCGCAGCTTCTTCACGAATGTGAACCTTGCGCTGACGCTTGTCGAATTCAACGACACCGTCTTTCAGGGCAAACAATGTGTAGTCGCGACCGCAGCCCACGTTGACGCCGGGGTGGAAACGCGTTCCCACTTGACGAACCAAAATGCTGCCGGCAGTTACTTTCTGGCCACCGAAGCGCTTGACGCCGCGACGTTGTGCATTACTGTCGCGACCGTTGCTGGATGAACCTTGTCCTTTTTTATGAGCCATGACGAACCTCCCGCAAAATTATGCGCTAATTGCTTCTACTTTGATTTTGGTCAAGCCTTGGCGATGACCGATTTTACGACGATATCCTTTGCGACGCTTCTTCTTAAAGGAATAAATCTTCTCGCCACGAAAGTTTTCAACGACGGATGCCGTTACCTTGGCGCCGTCCACTAACGGGGCGCCGATCGACAACTCGGTGCCGTTCGAAACAGCCAGAGCAGTGAACTCAACGTTGTCGCCACTGTCTTTCATAAGCAGTTCTACATCAAGAACGTCGCCTTGCTGAACGCGGTACTGCTTTCCACCGGTTTCTATTACCGCATATGCTTCCATAAATTACCTCTATGCCCCCACAGGGCTTTCACTTCAAAAAATCAAGAGGCGGAAACTACGGAATCGCCCCCAGAGTGTCAACCCCAAAGAATTCTAAAAAAAACCGCGTTTCTGCACCGGTTTCCACGCCGGGGAAGCAGATGCGCAAATCCCCCGCCGCTTTCGGGTTCAACTCCGCCCCGCCTTAGTATAAGCTTCTGGCATTTAGGAAACGGATGAATAGGAGGTTTGCATATGAAAAACTGGATGGCAATTCCGTGCGCAGCAACATTGATGATGCTCAGTGGATGCGGCAAAGACCCCGTCCGTCCAGCCGCCCCCCCACCTTCCCCGCAGCCCATACAAACGCTGAACGGAGCTGCAGTCCCCAAAAAGCTGCCCTCCGTACTGAAAATCTCGCGGAAAGCGCAAACCTATTCAATCACGGGCATCGGCACTCGCGGAACCAACCGCATAGCCATCATCAACAACGAGGTGGTGCGACCCGGCGCCGTGCTCAGCGGAGGCGCCGTGGTGAAGCGGATCGAACCCACCTTTGCCTCCATCCTGGCCGATGGGACGGAACACCTGATCCGTCCGGAAAACATTCAAAGCGAAATAAACACCACGCGGGAAGCAGGCCAGCCTTAATGAAAACGGGCATAACCATCCTTAGCTTGACGGCGCTGGCGCTGCTCAGCGGTTGCGACGCATCCAAAAAGGCCGCCCCGTTCGCAGAAACGCTTCGCGACGCCGCGGTAGACGCCGCGGGCAACCCCGTCAAGGCGGATCGCCTGCTCGAGACCGACTACCTGCTGCTTTACTTTTCCGCCCACTGGTGTCCGCCCTGCCAGGCGTTCACCCCGCGCTTGGTCGATTTCTACAGGACTAACGGAGGTGGACGCCTCTTCCAAACCCTTTTGGTCAGCAACGACCGCAGCCAAGCGGCCATGTTCGACTATATAAAGGAAACGGGAATGCCCTGGCCGGCCATGAGCTTCCGCTCCCGAGGCGCCAAACAACTAACCAGCACCTACAGCGGCGACGGCATTCCGCGCCTCGTTCTGCTCAACCCCGCCGGCGAAATTCTCTCCGACAGCTTTAAAGGCCGGGAATATGTCGGCCCGCAAAGCGTGCTGGACGATCTTAAAAAGCGCCTGGCCGAACAAAAAGTGAATCCCAGCGAGGCAGAAAAGCCCCCGTCAACCCTCGCCGAACTCGCCAAGAAATACCGGCTGGAAGGCTTTGGGCAAGGCTCGGAACAAAAAGCCGCCATCATTAACGGAATCTTCATCACGGAGGGCGCCGAACTCGATCCTGGCATCATGATCGAAAGAATCACCGGCACCTACGTCGAGGTTTCCTACGAAGGAAACCTCTACCGCCTCTACCCCTGACTTCCAACAGACGATAAAAACTCAAAAGTCGAGGTTGACATCCCGACAAGCGAACGACTATAAATTCCGACCTTTGCGGGGGATTAGCTCAGCTGGGAGAGCGCGTGCATGGCATGCACGAGGTCATCGGTTCGATCCCGTTATCCTCCACCAATGTAAGGCCCGATCTTCGGATCGGGCCTTTTTTTGTTTACGCCCTGTTTCCGGGGAGCGGCCATGCAGCCCGCAAATCCAATGCGGGTTCCGCTGGACAATCCGCCATACAGAATGCGAACGGATAGAAGACAACCGCAGATTACGCAAATGGATTCAGCCCGGGAATATTAAAATATCGGACCCCTGGAATGACCCCTGGGAGGTTCAAGGAGATCCGCCAAGCAGCGACAGCACCGGCAACCTCTCCACCCAGCACTCCCCCAGATATCGTTGCCGAGTTCACCGATCGAGTGAGAGCGCACATGAAGCAACATCTCCTTGCTGTCCTCGGGAAACAATCTGACAAGGAACTCAAGGTTTGCGCAGAGTTCTATTTAGACGGCCTCTTCATTGTTCGAGATAATGGCGCATCAGGCGGGTTTGATCTATCGGGGAAAACGGCCCGATCGCCTCATTCAGAGAGCACTCACGCCTCAATCGTCGTCATCTTTGCCGCAGAATTGAGCCGGATACGGTTTTTTATCGGCAAGGGCGAACCAGAGGATGCGGTTGAATAGCTCATCATTGCCGGAATCAATTCCATCAAACTGGGGCTCCAGACTCTTTTTTGCGTAATGCAGGGCCTTCCCGGTCAGCTGAGCCAGATTCTTGTTCATCTCGTCCAGCGGAATCTCGTTGGGAACCGCAGCATAATGCGTCCGATCGGCCGTGTTGGAAAAACACTCAAACATCGGCCGCGCCGTGGCATCCTGAATATTCATCGGCGGCAGCCCCAGCATGCGCTCCATGGTGCAGATCATCGAGAGTTGGTTGCAGTTGACATGATTGGTCTGCTTCAGGCGCGAATACGGGCTGATAACCATTCCGACCGTCCGATAGGCGGAAACATGATCCCAACCGGCTTGCGAATCGTCTTCAGTGACAAAAATAGCGGTGCTGTCCCAGAACTTGCTTTTGCTGATGGCCTCGACGATTTGGCCCAGCGCAAGATCATTGTCGGCCACCATGGCCCGCGGGGTGGGCAACGTCGGGCGTGTCCCGCCGGTATGATCATTCGGCAGAGCCAGGATAACCAGTTGCGGCCATTGGTCTCCTTCCATTTTTTCGTAGCCGTTTAACTCATCAATGAACGCACTGGCGCGCAGGACATCGGGAATGTTGTGGCTGTCATAGCCCGGATAGTTCGGGCTCAGAATCCCGCGCACGGTGGCAATGGTTGAATGGTTTTCAAATACCAATTTTTCACCACGCTGGAAGGCGTTATAGATCGGCTTCCACTTCAACTTTTTATCAAACTTCGGCGTGCAGGCCTCGCCATAAATCCGGACACTCTTTCCGTGGCGCAGGGCGTTATCCCAGATAAAGCCGGTGGGCGCATAAACCAGCGCATCGGTCTGAACATGCGGATAGCTCCGGAACCAGGCGCGCACGTTTTTTTCGATATAATCGGTCACGATCGCCGAATCGGTCCACTGATGCCCCTCGGCCGAACATTTTCCCGCCACGTAGAAGTTGTCCAGCAAAACAAATTCCTCCACGAGCTTATGGGAATTGGGCGTTACCGCTTTGCCGAAAACACACAGGTCGGGATCTCCGTCGCCGGCCTCGACATCGCCCAGGATCTGGTCGTAGGTCCGATTTTCTTTGATGACATACACCACATGCTTGAAGACGGACGGCTCGCCAATGCGGGCGGGAACCGGCACCGGGGCGGCATCCGTGCGCGGCAGCTTTTCGGCCAGGGCCAGACGAAATATCTGGTTGAGCTCCTCCACCTGCTTGGTATAACCCGCCAGTTGCGATTGGTCCGGCACAGGAATGGCGGAGATCGAAGCCTTCATCTGATGGCTGTTGTAGGATACCGTTTTCCCGTCTTTCGATACGGACGGGATACGGGCGCCCTCGGCCTCAATATTGGGGACAAACAGCCGACGGTCCTTGTAGACACAAACCCCTCCGGGATAAGCTCCGGTCGGTATGAACCCGACCACTCGGCTTGGCCCGGAAGACAACGAGGAGCAGGCCTGCGCGCCCAGATGGACAACCGCTACGGCATTGTCCATACCGGCGGCGACATAGAGCGTCTGGCCGTTGCCGGACAGGCCCAACCCGTTGGGCGAATCCCCGAAATAGGCATTTCTATCCAGGGCCAGCCGAATCGGAATGGTTTCCGAAACCGCGTCCGTTTTCGTGTCGATGACGGAAACCGTATCACTATTGGCATTGGCTACGTAAACGAAACGTCCGTCCGGTGACGCGACGATGTCGTTGGGATGCAGCCCAACCGTGATTTCCTTTTGCAGATTCCCGGTTTCCGGATCCAGCACCGACACCGTGCCCTCCCGGGTAGCGCCGGTTTCCGCATCCACTTTGGCGCTGCCCCACGGGACGCCGGCGACGTTGGGGTCGCTTTTATCGGGAACCGATCCGGCCCAGTTGCTCACGTACAATTTTCCGTTGGCGGCGGCAATGCCGTATGGAGCCACGCCCGTCGGACTGGACCAGATGGTTTTTCCGCTGGCAATATCGCGTTTCTCCACGGTGTTATTTCCGTTCAACACCACGTAGAGCACCGGCGTTCCGCCCTCTTCCGCCACCCACACCTCATTGGGCAGCGCAGTCTTCGCCGGCGGTTTTGCGGCAAATTCGAAGGTCTTTTCAATCCAGGCCTTGCGGCCGTTCCAGCCCGCCTGGACCACATAAGACTTCCTTGACGACGTCGCAACGCTCCAGTACATCTCATACCGGTCACCCTGTTGCCGCCACTGAATGCCCGAAAAGGTGCCCATGGGATTTTCTTTCCCGATGGAGTGCTTTAACGGCAAATTAAAGACAATTTTATTTTCCTCCGGCGAAACAATCACCAGCGCATAACGCCCTTCGACGGCAAGCCATTTTCCGTCAGGGGAAAGGGCGCAGTCAAGGGCATGGTTTTCCCGTTTCGGGTCGCCGTAATAGAGCTGCTCGCCCGCAGGATCCACCCAGCGGTTGAACGGCATAGGCAACGGGAACAAAGACCCGTCAAGGGTCTGGTTTTCATAAGAACTGCTGTATTGATCACAGATTCGCTGATCGGAAGTTTGGCAGGCCACGGAGAACTGCAACACAACCATCAGCAAAACAAGCCAAATCCATTTCATAGAGACTCCTTTTTCACACTCAAAAACAACAGCAAGCTAGCCATATATACGGTATAAGTGTAGATAGAATGAAACGATACGAGCCAAACAGGCATTCCGCAAGCCCAACCCTTTGGAAGTAGACTGTAAATTAAAATGCCCAACTTTCCCGAGCCGGGGGCGTCTCATGCCGCGATCTCCTGAATGAACAACTCTTCTGCGGTTTTAAAATTCAGTATCTTTCGGGGATATCGATTGATTCAGTTCTCGATTTCCTGAATGGCGGTGCGGGTGTATTTGGTTATATCGCTTCCCTTGGGGATGAATCGGCGAATCATCCGGTTGGCATTCTCGTTGCTGCCCCGCTCCCAAGACGAATAGGGATGCGCATAATAGAGATGGGTTCTGGCCGAACTCCCGAATACAGATGCCTCCAATGCCGCGTAATCAAGGAACTCGCTGCCGTTGTCTGCCGTAATGGACTTGAACACGACATTGAACGCCTCCTTGCCCATGGAGCGTTCTATGCCATTGATGGCCCGACTCACCGCAGCCTGGGTCTTGTCTTTGATCTTGCGGATGATCAGCTTCCGGCTCTTACGCTCGACGAGCGTGAGCAGGGCGGCGCTTCCTGTTCCTTTCCCGCCGACCACCGGATCGATCTCCCAGTGCCCGGCCTGTTGCCGATCAGCGACCTCCGCCGGTCGCTGTTGAGATGCTCAACGAGTCCGCGTTCGACTTCCCGGTTGATGGTGCGTCGATCCCTCCCCAGCTCCTTCGCGATATTGGATTCACTCATGCCTGCCTTTAAAAGGCCCTCAATTAAAATGCGCTCATTCCAGTTCAAAAAAAAAGGGATCAAGACGCTTTTTTCATCATTTCCAAACGCTGGAGGTACAGCTGCGATCGCGGAATCTGCTGCCGGGCTCGTCTTGCGCCAAGGCGAGGTTTTGGCCCCCTCCCTGCATTTTTTAAAAGGCCGCGGGACGGCTTAGTTCTTTATGCAAATAAACGCGCTTTCGGTTTGGCCTCTTAACGCGCTCTCTTCTGGAGAAGCACGTTCTACAACGCAACAGCAAAGCATTTGGCGAATGTATTGACCCCTAATCGGCAGCGTGGGATTTCCGCAACGCCAACCTGCGGGGAATGAGGTTCGACAATGCGCAGAACAGGCGCTAAACTTCAGTCTTTATCTTTTTGACTGTACGAAATCAGGTTTTAGCAAGGAGAAGGGTATGGCTGGATTGATCCGCAGCGCGCAGGGAATGCGCATCGCATTATTATCGTCGATTGCTATGGGGCTTACCGCCTGTTCGACCATTCCGAAGAACCCGCACAAGCCTGTCAGCCACAGCCTTCAGCCGGCCAAGGCGGGAATGCTCATCGAGCATAGCCAGACGGTTATGGCGAAGGCTGCGGATGGCGAGTCGGCCTTCATGATGATCCCCCAAAACTCCGAGGCGCTGCGCTGGAGGCTCGCGCTGATCGACCATGCAAAAACCAGCATCGACCTGCAGGTGTTCATTTGGTCGAACGACGAAAGCGGCCGCCTGATGCTCAGCCACCTGCTCGCGGCCGCCAAACGCGGCGTGCAGATCCGCCTGCTGGTGGACGACCTGCCCAAGGACTGGTCGGACATGGGCACGGCGCTGGTGGCCCGCCAAGACAACATCCAGCTGCGGCGGTTCAACCCCGGACGGGTGCGCAAAGGGGCGATCCGGCGCACGCTTCAGATGGGCCTGTTTTTCAAGAAGCTCAACCGACGGATGCACAATAAGCAGATGTTGGTGGACGGCCAATGGGGCCTCGTCGGCGGCCGCAACCTCGGCAACCCGTATTTCGGCCTCAGCAAAAAATACAACAACCGCGACCTCGACCTGCTGATCACCGGCGCGGTGATTGGAGAACTGGGCGCCGACTTTGACCTCTACTGGAATTCCGACGCCGCCTATCCGGGCGAATCCATGGTGAAAAAAATCACGGAATCGAAAAAAGAAAAGCTCTTCCAGAAATTTAACGCCACCTTGAAGAAAGATCGGCATCTGCTGTCGCAAACCAACCTCCCGACTTTGCCGGCGGACTGGAGCGCGGTCTTCGCCCCGTTGCCGGAACGCATGGTGTACGGCACAGCCCAGTGCATTCAAGACTCTCCAAATGTCAAAGGCGACCGAGGCGAACGCCTGATCGATCAGTTCCGCGAAACGGGCATCATGCCCCACCGGAAATCCTGCATCATCACCCCCTACATGATTCCCTCTCAAAAGCAGCTAGACCATCTGGCCAATGCCGTAAAAGAAGAGGACCGCAAAGTGCGCGTGCTGGTTCCCTCGATGGAATCCAACAACCATACCATGGCGCACAGCCACTATAAAAAATACCGGAAGAAGCTGCTCAAGGCCGGCGCCGAGCTCTACGAATTCCGTGGCGATCCGTCCGCTAGCTTCTGCTCTCTCAGCGACACCCCGCCGGTGAAGTCCGACTTTATTTCGCTGCACACCAAAGCCTTTGTTTTGGACAAGGAATGGGTGCTGATCGGGTCGCTCAACTTTGACCCGCGCTCGATTGAGATCAACACCGAGCACCTGCTGCTGATCAATTCCCCGGAACTCGCGACGCAGCTCTTCGGCGATTTTGAAACCATGATTTCGCCCGAAAACGCCTGGGCCGTGACCCTCAACGAGAAAGGGAAGCTCCGCTGGACCTCCAGCGACGACGAGCGCACCAACCAGCCCGCCCGAGGCTTCGGCCAACGCTGCGCCGACTTCATCTACCGCTGGCTGCCCATTGAAGGCCAGCTTTAGGACGCGCTGATGAAGCGTTCATAGGCATTCAGCGGGGCAAACTCAATGCGGTAGCGGTCATCGTCCGAGCGCTCAACACGGACGGAGTCGGTGCCGTAGGCGCGGAACACATCGTAGGTGATGAGCTCGCGTTCGGGAATCTTGAACAAACTCCGCAATAACCAATCCGATAAGGCCTTATTAGGATTTGTCATGAGAGCTTTGCTTCCTTGCTGGCAAACCTTTGCCGAAAGTTCACGCCCATCCGGCAAAACCAATGTAAAAGGTGCATCCCGTTCTGGGAAAAAACCGGTTTGATGCGTATGCACAGCACGGGGGATAGGGATATACACTTCGCCAGCATCTCTAGGACGCCCGGAGGCGTTCCACTGGTTGAGTCCACTTTTTTCAGGTACATACTTTTCGCCTGCCTTAACGGCATACAAAGGCAAGATCACAAAGGGTCGTCGGCAAACGGGCTCAGCCAGTGCACTGCTTTGAAGTAGAGCAAAAGGATCTTCAGCAATGGCCACATCAACTCCTACGCATCCCGAAGAAATAGTGAACTTCTTAAAAAGCGTACTCTTTGAGCGATTGAAGGAATACTCATTAAAACGATCGCGAAACGCGATCCCTCCCCGGGTCTCACGGACATCCCGAATAGAGTCAATGTGGATGCACTGGTAAGGCACTTCAAAAATTAAAAATCTTCCAGGCCGTCGTCCAACGCAGTGATAGACGGCGTGATCAATACCGTAGGTCTCCTCGGCAAATCCAATGCGGGTGTTTCGCAACTCCCCCAAACGAACCGCTAAACTTTCAGGATTCAATCCCGCCAAAGTCCCGCTCAGGGCATTGAACTCGGCCACTTTTTCAGTTGAGGATTGTCCATGACAAAGGAAGGTCTTCAGCCCGAATCCTTTTGACCCAATTTTAGCATCAAAAGCGCAATCGGCGCGACCCATGTTTTCCGCACCGGTCGATCGGCAAAAAATATTTTCCGCTGCACGGTAATGCAACATTGGCGTGTCGGAATCGCTGAACAAATTGGAGAGCGACCCCACCTTGGCCAGCAGGTCGGCATACTCAGTTAGCTGTTTTCCTTGAATCGACAGCATGGTTGTAATCCGTATTGCGTGTTGCGTGTTGCGTGTTGCGTGTTGCGTGAAATTTTCTGGGACTCATTCCGGAGAATCAATACATAATACGCAGTACGTAATAAATCATTCTGCCCATTTGACATCCAGTGCCGTGCGCATGTTTTGTGCGATGGCCTTGATGACCGGAACGGAAACCGAGTTGCCGGCCTGCTTATAGAGATGGCTATTGGCCATGCCTTCCGGCAGCTTGAAAGCATCGTCTTCGAGATAGTAGCCCTGGAACCTAAAGCATTCTTCGGGCGTAAGCTTGCGGATGCCATATTTATCCAAGACCAACGGTACGTTATGCCCACCGGTACCCATGTTAGCCGTCAAAGTGGGGCAAAGGTTGCTCTTATTTTCCCGCACATAGACCCTTCGCCACTGGTAGACCGTATCCTCGGAGAGAACCGCCTTACTCAATTCTTCATAATATGGATGATCTTCTGAATAGTAATATTTATCGTCCTGCCTACCCTTGAGCAAAAAATCTTGAATATGCGGGGGTTTACGAATCTCATCGGGCACACTGAATGCATGGCTACACGGATACTTCTTCGGATCATTCTTAGCGTGTTTGGCTTCATCGAATCCAGCCTCGCCCCTAAAGCCAACAATGTAGACACGCTCGCGCGTCTGGGGAACGCCAAAGTTTTTGGAGTTGAGAATGAACGGAATGAAGGAATAGCCGAGGTCCTCTTCCATCACGCGGCGGATTTCCTTGAGCGTGTTGCCGCCGTCGTGCCCAGCGAGGTTTTTAACATTTTCTAACAAGAAAGCCTTCGACTTCATCTGATTGATGAAGTCCGCCGTGCGCAAGAACAGGACGCCCCGCCCCTTTTTGTCGTCGAAACCCTGCCGGTAGCCGGCCACGGAAAATGCCTGGCAGGGAAAGCCGGAGGTCACCACATCCGCAGGCGGGAAATCCGATGCCTCGGCCTGCGTAATGTCTCGCTCATCGAGATGGTGCGCATAATTATGTTTATAGGTAACGCAAGCCTTTTCATCCCGTTCATTCGCCCACAGCAGTTCGAAACCCGCTTGTTCAAACCCCTTACAGATACCGCCAACGCCCGCAAACATGCTCCCGACTGTATACATCAACAAAACTCCCTTATTCCGAAATAGATTGGCGCCTAATATCCATTGCACCTTCGAGCAGGTCAATTTCCGATTGTGTTTTTCCCGCGGTTAGCTACGGACGATCTGGTTCGTAGTCCCGCCTTTAGGCGGTTAATTCCGCCCGCTTACGCCCGCGGATGGGCGAGCTGGTAGACCTCTTTGAGGCGCTCGACGGAGACGTGGGTGTAGATCTGCGTAGTGGAAAGCGAAGCGTGGCCGAGCAGCTCCTGCACGCTGCGCAGGTCGGCGCCGGCATCAAGCAGGTGCGTTGCAAAGCTGTGGCGCAGGCTGTGCGGCGTCAGCTCGGCGTTGAGCCCGCAGAAGAGCACATATTTTTTCATCATGCGTTCGATCGAGCGCGCCGAGATCGGCCCGCCGTTTTTATTAAGGAAAACCGGACTCCGGACATTCTTTTTGCCTTCGAGCAGCCAGACGTTCTCGCGCAGCTCCAAATTTTTTGCCAGTGCCCGTTCCGCCGGCGAACCAAGCGGGCAGAGCCGCTCCTTTTTGCCTTTACCACGCACCCGCGCCACGCCGGACAAAAGGTCGATGCGCTCCTCGGGCAGCGTTACCAGCTCGTTGATGCGCATGCCGGTGCTGTAGAGCAATTCTAGAATGGCGGCGTCGCGCGCGACCATGTATTCGCGCCACAGCTTTTGCTTCGGATTGGTGGTGGTCTGCTGCTCGTTAAACTTTTCAGGCGCATCCAGCAGCTTGCAAACTTCCGTCACCGAGAGAATCTGCGGGAGATAGCTCCCCTTCTTCGGCAGGTTCAATCCGCTGAAAGGGTTCTGCTCCACATATTCCTCGCGCAGGAGAAACTTATAGAACGACCGCAGCGCAGAAAGCTTGCGCCCGGTGGTCGTCGGCGCCATTTCCAGCTTCTGGAAAAACATCAGAAACTTGCGCGCCGTAAAGCGGTCGACGTCCTTCCACTTATAGGGAGGCCGGGCGTCCTCGCCCCAGGTGACCTCGCAATACTGCCGGATATCGATCAGGTAGTTGCTGATCGTATGCTCCGAGGCATTTTTCTCGCCTTCCAGGTATTGGATAAAATGCTCTACGCACGGATCGTTCATACAGTCCTTAACTTTTAAGCTTCTTCGTACATTTCGTTGGCTCACTCGCCCAGAGCCAACGCCAGATAATAGAACGCTTCCGGCAGAATCGGTTTCAGCCGGTTTAGGCAGGAAGGGGCTGTAATATTAGTTCCCTGTATGAACTCCATCTGCCCGTCCAGATTAAATAACAGCTGTGCAGGAGTCAGTTCAACCGAACCTTCCAGATAGGATGCCAGCAGATAGGCTTTGGCGGCGGCAATTTTGGCTTCTTGTGTAATCCTGAACCGACCGTGTGCCAAATGATCTCGCACGCGGCTGATGCCATCCTGAATGTTGGCGATGATTTCATCGTCCCGGTCTGCATATCTGAATGCGTTACAGCACAACTGGAGAGACACACGCTTCGTGTCATCCAGTGTCTGCTGCATGGAGAAGTCGTCTTCATTATAAGAACTCTCCAGCCTGTAGCTCTCAGCGTAGGCCCGCTTTACAGCAGACAGATCCTGAACTTCGTTAAACAACTCTCCTACATCATACAGCTGCTTGACCACCTGCATCGTCATTGATTTACCACGCTTTGAAAAAAACGGCACCCCTTGGGTATTCGGGGCGAAAGCGGTCAGCTTATCTCCCAGCAGGGCGTCTACCGTCGGCACCCTGACGGTGGAGATATGATCAACCTGTATAAAGCTGGTTTCAATGGGTTTTTCCAAACATTCCAGCCGACAGTCCGCCTCCTGTACAACGTCCAGGAGAACATTGTCCTCACGTCCGGTAACAGCAGATGTATAGAAAAACTTAAAGTGTCGGCGCTCTGGTAGACCTCTGGCCCCCCGGTCATCCTCCTTCTGCCGGACAAACGGTTTCAGGCTGGAGAGGCTATCCACAATACCGTTAATTTTATCGTTATCCGCATTACAGATAATATCAATATCTATGGATAACCGTCTGATTTCTGGCAGGTGAAGCAACAGGGAGGTTCCTCCCTTGAATATAAATTCAAGGTCAGTTTCTGTCAGATGACACAACAGCGCCAGTGCGTGGATACATTTCTCGATCATTACAGGACTGGCTCCTGTCATGATCCTGCTCTGTTGCTCTATATAATCTTCAGAGAAGCATTCTGCTGAAACCATCTACTATCTCCACATTTATGGTTTATTTGGACTTGGTAGATGATTTTACACCACCACAGTTATTCTACGTCTCTTGGCATAGGAGAGGAGAGAGGAGATATTAACCCTTCCTGCCTCTACAGCTCTTCTCACAGCATCCTCTGCTTCTGAAGGTTCCATAATAGACAGCTTATTATTCTCAAACAGCAGATCCACCAGAAGCTTCTCAGGAGGAGCCATACCTGCCACCGCCGACGGTTCCTTGGTGACCGCAGGTCTGACGAGCACTGGATTCTCTGTTTTCTGGTACAGACGCTCAATTTCAGAAGCTGTGGGATTCACCAGCACATTATGTCCGGCGTCCCGCAGGGCATCTCCCACCACATCCAGTGCATCCGGCAGGGTGTAGACAAAGACGGTAAACCGGGACAGCAGGTGGTGCATGAACGGGTTGATCTGTTCCGTTGACCAGCAGGAGACCTCCAGCAGGGGAAAATCTTCAGCCAGTAGCTTCGTAATGGGTTCCAACGGCTTGGCGTCCAGCTTCAGCGGTTCCGCGATTTTTGAATACCACCCCTTCCCGGCATCATGCACCGTTCCGTCGGCCATAAATTTTGACAGGTAGGTTTTTACGGTCGAATCCGGCACGGATTCCCCGGCTCCCTTCTCCAAGGCGGATTTAACGTCCGCGATGCTGAAATAGCTCTTTGTCTTTTTCAGTTCGATCAGCATCTCATGCAAATCAGATCTTACATTCATAGCGACCTTCCGATTTGTTAAATATTTCAAGAATCCCTCCCGGCCAAATTGCCCGCCGCATGCTCGGAGGTGTGTTTTTCTCGCCTTCATGTATTGGACAAAATGCTCTACGCACGGATCGTTCATGAGAACCGAAGAATAACGAACAAGGAATTTCGAATGCCGAAGGCTCCACCTTCTTCGGTTCCTTGTTCGTTATTCGACATTCGTTATTCAGCGGCGTCAGCCGCGTCTTCTTTTTTGGGTTTGGGCTTGCGGGGTGCGGGCAGGCCATACTGGTCCATCAGCTCCGTGTAGTTCGGGATCTGTTCGTAGTAGCGCGCGGCCATTTTCTTGAGCGCCGCAAGCTGGCGGTCGGAGAGCGCGCCCTTGCCCTTGAACTGCAAGGAAATCGAATCGAAGAAGGTCTTGTCGTTGAACTCGCGCTTGCCGCGCATGGTCGGCTCGGCCCACTCAGTAATGTTTTCCATCAGCGCAATCACCGGCGCGGTGGTCGGGTCGGCTTCGACTTCCGGCTTTTCGTCCAGCTTCAGCTCGGCGCGGATGGCGTCGAAGTTTTCCAGCTGGTCGGAATACTTGGTCAGCAGCGTATCGAGATAGCCCACTTGGCGGTCGCTCAGGCGCTTGCCCATCGTGATCTGATCGCCCAGCGACGACACAAACTTTTTGTCGTCGTAGGTGCGCTTGCCGGACTTGCGGGGCTCTTCGAACGTAACATTGGCCAGCAGCTCCAGCTTGCGAGGTGTATCACCGCGCACGGCTTCCGGTTCGACCAGCTCCAATTCGGTGGCCAGCCCGCCGGGAACCTGCTTGATGTAGCGGCAGCACATTTTATGCAGCATTTCACCCTGGCGCTTGGAGAGCAGTTCGCCCTCATTCACCTTTTCCTTGAGATCCTCAAAGGTTTTGTTGTCGTCGTAGGTTCGCCGGCCGGACTTCACGGCAGGCGCCCACTCCGAAACATTCTCCAAGGCATCAAAACATTTGGCCACAAAGGCTGGTTCAGCGGTTTCCTTCGCGTGCTCAATCCATTCGAGCAGCGAGGGGTAGAACTCCTGCATCATATCCGTCCACTCGATCTTGCCCCCTTCGACGTCGTCGAGCTTGGTTTCCATGTCGGCGGTAAAGCGCGCCTCGAAGAGGTCAACCTTGTTGTCGGTCTTCAGCTTGGCCTCGGTGCGCAGCACCAGCGTGATGAGCTCCTGACCGAGATCGGTTGGAACGAGCGAACGCTTTTCCTTAACCACATATTCGCGTTCGTCGAGCTTGGACATGATCGCCGCATAGGTGGACGGACGCCCCACCCCGTTTTCTTCCAAGGCGCGGATGAGCGACGCCTCGGTGTAGCGGGCCACCGGCTTGGTTTCCTTCTGTTCGGTGAGCCAATCGAGCACATCAAGGTTTTCGCCCTGCGCCAACGGCGGCAGCTTGTCCGTTTCGGATTCGTCGCCGTCGCCGTTCTTCGGTTTGTCGGCGGCGGCTTCGATGCCGCTGGCCTTCATGTAGCCGGGAAAGAGAATATCCGACGCCGTGGCACGGAACAGGTAGGTGTTTTCAGAACCGGCTTCGATCTCCACCGTACGGCGGCCGATGCGGGCCGGAACCATTTGGCTGGCGACAAAGCGCTCCCAGATCAGGCGGTAGAGCTTTTGCTCCGCGGGGTCGAGCTTAACGCCTTCGCGACCGGGCTCCACCGAAGGGTCGGTCGGACGGATGGCTTCGTGGGCTTCCTGTGCCGCGCCCTTGCTCTTATAGAAGTTGGGCTTTTCAGGCAGATATTCCGCCCCGTAGCTTTCGCGGATGAACGTGCGGCATTCCTCCTGCGCGCTCTTGGCAATGTTGAACGAGTCGGTACGCATGTAGGTGATGAGTCCGCTTTCATACAACTTCTGCGCAAGGCCCATCGTGCGGGCCGGCGCAAAGCCGAGCGAGCCGGAGGCCGACTGCTGCAGCGTACTGGTGATAAACGGCGCACGCGCGCGACGGGTGACTTCCTTGGTGATCACGTCGCTGACCTTGAGCGGGCTGTTGTTCAGCTCGTTCTGGATGCCTTCGAGCTGCTCCATCGTCTTGACCGCGCCGGGCAGGAGCTTGCGGTCCTTGATGCCGATCGGGCTGCCGTTGATGCGCGCCAGCTTAACCAAGAACGGATCAAGCGGAGCTTCCTGTTTGCGGACTTCCGCGCCGACGGTGAAATAGGTTTCCGGCTCAAAATCGGTGATTTCTTTTTCGCGTTCAACCACAAGGCGAAGCGCAACTGTCTGCACACGGCCCACGCTGTTGGCGCCGCGGATCTGCTTGCGCACCACCGGACTGCCCTGAAAACCAACGAGACGGTCGAGGATGCGGCGCGCCTGCTGCGCGTTCACCCGGTCCATGTCGATTTTTTCCGGCTGTTCGAAGGCGGCCAGAATGGCGGACTTGGTGATTTCGTTATAGGTGACGCGGAAGAAGTTTTCGTCGGCCACCTCTTTCTTGAGCGCTTCATAAAGGTGCCAGGCAATGGCCTCCCCTTCGCGGTCGGGGTCGGGCGCAAGGTAGACGTTTTCGCACTTCTTTGCTTCGGCCTTGAGCTCCTTCAGGATTTTCTTGCCGCGCGTCGTGGCGGTGTATTCCGGCTCAAAGTTTTTTTCAACATCCACGCCCAGCTTTTTTGGAGGCAGGTCGCGCACGTGGCCCACCGACGCCATTACGATATAGTCCTTGCCCAAAAACTGGTTAATCTTCTTCGCCTTAGCCGGCGACTCCACAATCACTAAATTTTTGCTCATAGCTCTTCCTTATCGATTTCAAACACAAAGGCACCAAGGACTCGAAGGTCAGACGACGAATCGCTTTATGCCGTTCTTAATTAAAGGGACGTTATAGTTAATCAAATAGCCCAGCCGTTTCTTGCTCAGCTTTAAATAGGTTAAAATCTGCGATTGGAACAACGGATTCATTTCCACGACCGCCTTGTTTTCAACAATCACTTCATCTTCCACCAGCATATCGATTCGCAGCTTGTTCCGAGTGAGCACCTGGCCATCAAACTCAATGGAAACATAAACCTGTTCATCCACCTTCAGGCCTTTCCGTCTCAGGTCATAAATCATGCATTCTTCATAAACTGATTCCAGCAATCCCGGACCGAGTTCCTTGTGGACACGATAAGCTGAATCGACGATTTCCCGTCCGATTCGTTCTAGCTCATCTGATAGAGGTACATGGTTCATTAGTCTTAGAGTCCTTCGTGCCTTCGTGTTTATTTCATCTGTCGTAGATCATCCGCCAGTTCGACCATTCTGCCGGGCAGCGTTCGAATCACTCTTTTCATTTCCAATCCCAACAGGAGGCCGCTCAATTCATGGCTTTTCATGCCGGTTTCGCGGGCAAGGGAGTCGGCGTCCATCGGCTCCTGCCAGAGGGCCTCTACAATCTTGGATTCCTGTTCGTTCAGCGGTACGTCCGGCCGAGCAGCGGTTTCGCTCTCCGGCGCATCCAGCTCCGAAGGAGGAATCAGAAATTCATACTCTTCTAAAATATCGTCGAGCCGCTCGACCAGCTTGGCGCCGTTTTTAATCAGCAAATGCGGCCCGCGCGCACCGGGGGTATCGATCCGCCCCGGCAGCGCAAAGACAGTGCGCCCCTGCTCCGTGGCCGCCTCCATCGTATGCATCGATCCACCTTTGACGGCCGACTCGATCAGCAGTACGCCCATGCTCAGGCCGCTGATAATGCGGTTGCGGTACGGGAACGTCATGCGGTCGGCTTGCCGGCCCATGCAATATTCGCTGATGACGGCGCCCTGCTTGGAAATCTTGTCGGCCAGCTCTGCATTTTCCGGCGGATAGAGGCAGTCGAGCGCGCCGCCCAAAACGGCAATCGTTCGCCCGTCGCTTTTGAGGGCGCCGTTGTGCGCCGCGGTGTCGGCGCCGCGGGCCAGCCCGCTCACCACCGTGAAACCCGTTTGCCCCAGTTGATAAGCCAAGCGGTCGGCGGCGTTCAAGCCATAATGCGAAGTCGAGCGCGATCCCACAATGCCGATGGCCTTTACATCCGCGGGCAGAAGACGGCCTTTAATATATAAAGCGAGCGGCGGATCGTGAATGGCTTTGAGTGCCTCCGGATATTCGTCATCAACCGGCGTGATGATCCGCGCGCCTGCATCAGCAGCCTTGTCGATCTCTTCGAACGCATCGATGCTGTCGCGCTGCACCAGAATCTTGAGCGCCAGCTTTTCGCCGACGCCGCGCGCCTCCATCAGCGTTTCGCGGTCCGCCTCAAGAATCGCCTTGGGGGAACCGAGGCAGTCGATCAGGCGCCGGACGCTCACCGGCCCCAGCCCCTCGATCATGTTCAAGACAATATATGCTTTTCGCTGTTCCATTAAATTAACCACTAAGACACGAAGAACACGAAGCGACACTAAGACCCAAACCGCACTGCTTAGTGGACCTTAGAGACCTTGGTGTCTTTGTGTTTATAATTCGTTCCACAGTTGTTCCATGAGTGCTTCCGGGATTTCGTTGCCGAGGCTGGATTTTCCGATTTCGGAGACGAGCACAAACTTGGGCATGCCTCCGACGGTTTTTTTGTCGACCGACAGCGCGACGCGCAGATCCGCCCAGTTGTAGCCGGGCGCTTTCACCGGAAGCCCCAAATCCTTGAACATTTTTTCAATGCGGTCGCACTCGGCCTGCGAAAGGCCGGTCAGCTCAGCCGAAGCGCGGGCGGCAAAGATGGAGCCGACGGCGACGGCCTCGCCATGGACATATTCGCCGTAGCCAGCCACCTTTTCGAGCGCGTGCCCGGCGGTATGGCCAAAATTAAGAATGGCGCGCAGGCCGCCTTCGCGCTCGTCCTGCGCAACGACGTCGGCCTTGATTTCGCAGCTGCGCCCGACCATCTTGGCGAGCAGTTCGGCGTTGTTGACGTCCGCGAGGCCATCCATGTTTTCTTCGAGGGTCTGGAAAAACGGCGCGTCGTAGATGATGCCGTATTTGACGACTTCGGCCAGCCCAGCGGCATATTCGCGGGCGGGCAGCGTCTTAAGGGTGTCGAGGTCGGCCAGCACCAGCTCGGGCTGATAGAACGCGCCGACAAGGTTTTTGCCCTCGGGAATATTGATGCCGGTCTTTCCGCCGACGGAACTGTCGACCATCGCGAGCAGCGAGGTCGGCACCTGCACGAAGGGAATGCCCCTTAAGTAGGTGGAGGCCACAAAACCGGACAGATCGCCGATCACGCCGCCGCCGAGGGCCACCACAAACGATTTGCGGTCGAGGCCGGCCTTGATGCACTCGCTGTAGAGCGCAAACACCTGGTCGCCGCATTTGGTCTGCTCGCCGGGAGGCAGCGTGGCAAAACCCGCGGTAAAACCGGCGGTTTCCAACGATTCGAGCGCGGTTTGGGCATAGTGCCCGCCCACGTTTTCGTCGGTGACGACTAAACATTTCCCCTTCAAACCGGCTTCCGCGCAAAGGGCGCCAAGCCGATCCAAAACACCCGCTCCAATGTGAATTTGGTAGGAGCGATCGCCTAGATTAACTGGTACGTCGTATAACATAGCTCGGAGTGTGTAGGGGCTCAAAGGGGGGCAAGTCAATCAAATTTCGAATGTCGAATATCGAACAGGGAATACCGAAGGACCTCCCAAAGGGCCATATTACCTATCATGCACCATGCATTTTTTCTGTTTTCGGAGTTGATCCAAAATCAGGGGCATGTATATTGGACGCAATTGGTACTAATTTAAGTGTATTCAAACCGAACAAGGAGAAACATCATGAACGTTGACCAACATCTGAAAGTTGCAAATTGGCACATCGAACAGGCTCGTCTTCACGCTACCGTTGAAGAAGGCCACAAATGCGGATGCCCGCTGAACGATGATTATGCAAAAATCATCGAGCAGGTTGAAGCCGGCAACATTGTCGACGAAGGCCATTAGACCGATTTCTTAAATCGATCTGCAAGAACCGCCCTTTCCGGCGGTTCTTTTTTTGTGCACAAAGGTTCGTAGTCCCGCCTTTAGGCGGCTCTTCCGCAGAGGCCGCCTGAAGGCGGGACTACATACTTTTCCTTTCAAGCTCCTGCTTGAGATAAAGCGAGCCGGTGATGACGACGAGGCGGTTTGGTTCGGCAGTCGCCCAGTCGCGAGAGGATTTCCAAGCGCCGGAAACATCTGACGGTACCGCCTCGATGCCGGCGACGCCGCACTGGATTGCAACATGCTCCGCCGTGGTGCCGCGCGGAACATCGATCGGGATCGTCCAGGCTTTTGCTGCGAGCGGCTTGATGGCGCGTAAAAACTCGACGGCTTCCTTGTCTTCGAGAAAACCGAGAATGAAGCCGACCTGATGCTTGGGATAAAGCTCCCTCAAAGTTTTGGCCAGCGCCCGGCCCGCAGATGGGTTATGGGCACCGTCGAGAATGATGAGTGGATCGGTTTGCAGCGTCTGGAAGCGCGCGCCCCACGCCACCGATTCCAGCCCCTTCTTAAACGCGGGCTCAAAGTCGAGCATGTCGGCCAGCACTTCGAGCGCGGCGACGGCGACGGCGCAGTTTTCGCGCTGGCATTCGCCAAGCAACGGCAGGTTGACCGCCGGAAGGTTGCGGGAGTGCGTTTCGATCTTAAGCTTTTGCGGATCGCCGATCTTCACCACCGAAACCGCCTCCGTACTTCCTATGATTCGAACTCCAGGCTTCCGAAGTTCGGCAAGCACGGCCTCGGACTGCGGAGAAGAAACAGCTGGACGGCCGAGCTTGATGATCCCGGCCTTTTCGGCGGCGATGGCCTCGATGGTATCGCCGAGAAAGTTGGTGTGGTCGATGTCGATGTGCGTAATGACGGACACGAGCGGAATCACCACGTTGGTGGCATCCCAGCGCCCGCCCATGCCGGTTTCGATGATCGCGATGTCCACCGCCTCATCCGCAAAATATTGGTAGGCGATGGCGGTGGAGACTTCGAAAAAGGTGGCGCCCCGCACCCCCGTTGCCTGCTCCATCTCATCCGCCTTTTCCTCCATCAGCGTGATGCAGCCGTTAAGTTTTTCTTCTGGAATCGGCTCTCCATTGATGCGGAAGCGTTCGGAAAAATCGATCAGATGCGGCGAGGTGTAAAGGCCGGTTTTGAAGCCGGAGGCGCGCAGCACGGATTCGAGCATGGCGCAGACGGAGCCTTTGCCGTTGGTGCCGGCCACGTGGATTACGGCCAGCTTCTGGTGCGGATTGCCCTGCGCTTCGAGCAACGCCGTAATTACATCGAGGCCGGGCTTGACGCCCTGCGTGGTTCGCTGGAAAAGCTTTTCGACCGGGTTCATTGAGGACAGGATGATTGAATGACAGGATGATTGCTCTACAGGGGAAATGATCCTGTCATTCAATCGTCTTGTCACAAAAAAGCTTAGTTATCGCAGAGGTAGTCGAACACGAGGATCATGCGGTCGCGCAGTTCTTTGCGCGGAACAACCATGTCGATAAGGCCGTGATCCTGCAGGAATTCCGACCGCTGGAAGCCTTCGGGCAGATCCTGCTGGATGGTTTCTTTGATGACGCGCGGGCCGGCAAAGCCGATGAGCGCTTCGGGCTCGGCCACGATCAGATCGCCGAGGGTGGCGAAACTCGCCATGACGCCGGCCATGGTCGGGTGCGTGAGAATCGGAATGAAGGGCAGGCCGGCAGCCGCGTGGCGCGAAAGCGCCGCGCTGGTTTTGGCCATCTGCATCAGGCTAAGCAACCCTTCATACATACGCGCGCCGCCGGAGGCGCAGGAGAGCAGCACGGGACGGCCTTCTTTGGTGCAGCGCTCAATCAAATACGTAATGCGCTCGCCCACCACGCTGCCCATGCTGGCGCCGAGGAAAGAGAAGTCCATAACGCCCAGCCCAATCTCGCGTCCGCTGAGCGTGCAGCCACCGACGGTAACGGCATCGTCCCATCCAGATTTTTTCTGGTTGGCTTCAAGCTTGTCGATATAGGAAAGCTTGCCGGTGAAACCGAGCGTGTCGACCGATTTAATATTGCCGGCCCATTCCTGGAAGGAGCCTTTGTCGGAAAGCAGGTCGAGGCGCGCCTGCCGCGGAAGCGTGAAGTGGTGGTCGCACTTGGTGCAGACTTCTAAGTTGGCGGCAACCTCTTCTTTATAGACGATTTCGCCGCAGGAGGGGCACTTCATCCAAAGACCGTCGGGCACATCACGCTTTTTTACGGTAATGGTGGAATAGTTTTTCTTGTTGCTTCCAAATAGAGCCATATCCAAATCCTCTCGTTAGCCTCGAGCTGCCGTTATCACATGAACAGTTGCCGCTCCGCCCTTTTTCAGAGCCTTCGCACAGGCATTCACCGTTGCTCCCGTGGTCATCACATCATCGACCAGCAGCACGCGCCGCCCAGCCAGCCTTTTCTCTCTCCTCGATTGAAAAGCGTTTTTCACGTTACTAAGCCTCTGCGGCGCTGTCAAATTTGTTTGCGTGGCGGTCGGCCGAATTCGGCGAAGCAGTCCGGGCGCCGAAAGGCATCCGATACGGCGGGCCAGCTCGTGCGCCAGCAGGGCGGACTGGTTGTAGCCGCGACCGCGCCGCCGGGAATGGTGAAGCGGTACGGGCACGACGAGATCGAAGGAACGGCCCGGATATTCGGCCTTTAAACAGGTGTAGAGCCATTCGGCCACATCGGGGGCGAGCCAAAACGCTTTGTCGTATTTCAACATCCGGAGCGCCTCCCCCACCACGCCGGAATAGCGGGAAGCCGACCGAGCGCCGTCGAATGCGGGTTTTTCAGCCGAGCAGGCATAGCAGATAAAGTCGTGGTCAACGGCGCCGGCGACGGGATCGCCGCACAGATCGCAGAACGGCGGTTCAACCGGGGAAACATCGGACCAGCAGTCCCAGCACACATAGCGGAACATTTCCGGCGACGACTCCCCGCAGCCGATGCAGCGGCGGGGATAGAGCATGTCCAAAAGCAATTCCATTGCTTTAAATTCCTAAGTGCGGACTTCGAAATCAGGATGTAGGGCTTATTCCTGGACGATGGGATCGAGATGGATCACTTCGGGGATGATAACCGGCAGATCAACATCCTTGGCCCAGTATACGCGCCCCTTGATCAGCAGCGACCGGTTGAGGTGCGACTCCATCTGCTTTTCCCTTCCACGGACCAGACAGATCGGCTCTTCAATGCCGCCGGAGATCAGCACAAGCTTGTAGAGTCCTGGATTGGCGCGGCGCAGAATTCCGGGAATCTCTTCCTTCACGCCTTGGATCCTTGATTTGTCCTGCACCAGCAGCAGCGGAGGCAGCTCCTCTACGGGCTCGGGTTCCGGCTCAACCGCAACAGGCTCCAGTTCGGGCTCGGGTTCCGGCTCAACCACGGGCGCGGATACCGGCGGCGGCGGTTCGACGGGTTCAACATAGTCTTCACTGATCCATACGCGGCTCCCCACAGGAACCGCCACCTTGAACCAGCCGCTGAATTCGCCGTTCACCGCCAGCTCGTCGCCCCTTTTCACGACCGACAGCACCGTATAATTCAGGCTCGGTCCAGCACGGACATTGAGCTTTTTAGGAGTAACTACGCCTTCTTTGAGATAATTAGTCGCCACCCAGCCGTATAGATAGTCGGGAGGCTGCACGGCCACCCAGCCGTTCGTTGCCCCAAGGAAGACCAGCTCCTCGCCCCGCATGGCCGGCTCGAGCGACTCCGAATTGAGATCCGGCTTGGTGCGCAGGTTTACACGGTCGCCCGTGACCCGCACTTTGGCCAGTTCGTTGGTTTCGGCAGAGATGGAGAGGGCCGTTGCGGCCAAAAGGATCGTCAGCATTAATTTCATAGCATTCCCCCGGATTAAAGCGCGAACAGGCTGCGCGCATTTGTTGCAGTTAAATTCGCGATGAATTCTACCGAACAGCCCTTGAGTTCGGCAAGCTGTTTAGCGACATGAACCACAAACGCCGGCTCGTTGCGGTTTCCACGCATGGGCACCGGCGCAAGGTAAGGCGAATCGGTTTCGATCAAAAGCCGGTCGTCCGGAACATATTGGACAACCTTGCGCAGCGGTTCGGCGTTGGCAAAGGAGACAATCCCGCTGAAGCTGATCATCAGCCCCAAATCGAGCACCTGGCGGGCAAAGGCGGCTTCGCGGGTGAAGCAGTGCAGTACGCCCAACCGGGCGGGATCGCCTTTCCAAGCTTTGGAATAATCCGTAAGAAGAGCGAGCGTGTCTTCATCGGCATCGCGCGTATGCACCACCACCGGCTTTTCAAATTCGGCGGCGAGCTCCAGATTTTCAGCAAACAGCTTTTTCTGCTCTGTGGCGGTCTCGGCCGTATAATAGTAGTCGAGACCGGTTTCACCGACGGCCTTCACCAGCGGATTCGCCAGAAACGTGCCAAGTTCGGAAAGATCATAGTCCTCGGTCGCTTTGTCGCGGTCGTAGCCGGCACACCCGAAAATACGGCCCGGATGAGCTGCAGCCAGTTTGAGCGAAAGCGCATTGGCCTCGGCCGACCCGCCGATCGCCACCATTTCCAGCACCAAAGCTTCCTTGGCGTTTTCCAGCAACTCCGGGAAACTGCCGTCTTTTACGAACCGGTCAAAATGAACATGGGTATCTATAAACATAATGCAGAGCAGTAAAGCGAAAGCGACATAACCCGTGCGAGACATATCCCCCTCAAATTTCGTATGCCACGGATTACCAACTTTTAACGAATTATACCTTGAAGATAGATAGGTCTGTCGTCATATTGGCGCGCCTTTAATGGATTAAAGAGAAATTTAACGAGGAAACCCAATGGCCAGAACAGTCCCTTTGAAGAATGTCCGCAACATCGGCATCATGGCGCATATTGACGCCGGCAAGACCACCGTGTCTGAACGTATCTTGTACTACACCGGGCGTTCGCACAAAATCGGCGAAGTTCATGACGGCGCGGCCACCATGGACTGGATGGAACAGGAACAGGAGCGCGGCATCACGATTACTTCCGCGGCCACCACCTGCATGTGGAAAGACCACATGATCTCAATCATCGACACCCCCGGCCACGTGGACTTCACAATGGAAGTGGAGCGTGCCCTGCGGGTACTCGACGGCGCGATTGCCCTCTACTGCGCGGTCGGCGGCGTTCAGCCCCAGTCCGAAACCGTTTGGCATCAGTCCGAGCGCTACGAAGTGCCGAAAATCGCTTTCGTCAACAAAATGGACCGCATCGGCGCGGACTTCTTCGCAGTGGTCGAAGGACTCCATAATATGCTCGGCGCCAACGCGGTTCCGGTTGTTATTCCAATCGGCGCTTCCGACACCTTTACCGGCGTGGTTGATCTGGTCACCATGAAGGCCCTGATCTTCAACGAAGATTCCAAGGGTGCCGAGTGGGAAGAAACCGACATTCCGGCCGACCTCGTTGAAACCGCTAAAAAATGGCGCAACAACCTCGTTGAAAAATGTGCCGAAATGGACGAAGAACTGCTCGAAAAATATTTCGAAAAGGGCGACCTGACCGAAGACGAAATCTGGAAAATCCTGCGCAAGGCCACCTGCGCGCGTCAGGTTGTTCCGGTATACTGCGGCTCCGCCTTCAAGAACAAAGGCGTTCAGCAGGTTCTCGACGGCGTCATCAAGATTCTTCCGGCACCGAACGAAATTCCGCCCATCATCTGCACCAAGGATCCGAATAACCAGCGCAAGGTTCTCGACGACGAAGTTTTCTGCGCCTTGGCGTTCAAGATTATGTCCGACAAGCACATGGGCAAGCTGACTTACCTGCGCATCTACTCCGGCACCATGACGGCCGGCACCAACATCTGGAACTCTTCCCAGCAGAAAAAACAGCGTATCGGCCGCCTGCTCCGCATGCACTCCAACCGCCAGGAAGCCATTGATATGGCTGTGGCCGGTGACATTGTGGCCGTGGCCGGTCTCTCCGAAACCAAAACCGGAGATACCCTTTGCGAAAAGGATAATGAAATCTTCCTCGAATCCATGGACTTCCCGGCACCGGTTATCTCGATTTCCATTAAACCGGAATCCAATGCCGACAACGAAAAGCTGGGCGAAGCTCTGCATCGTCTGGCCGACGAAGATCCGACCTTCACGGTTGCCTTCGACCATGAGACCAGCGAAACCATTATTGCTGGCATGGGCGAGCTTCACCTTGAAATCATCGTAGACCGCCTGAAGCGCGAATTTGCTGTTGTTGCTGAAGTGGGTCGTCCTGAAGTGGCGTACCGCGAAACTGCGACCTCCCCGGCCGAAGGTTTCTACAAGCACTCGAAGCAGTCCGGCGGACGCGGTCAGTACGCCCACGTTATCATGACGGTTGAGCCAGGCAATCCCGGTGATGGATTTGAATTCGAGAACAAGGTGGTTGGCGGACGTATTCCTACCGAATACATTCCTTCCGTTGAGAAAGGTGTCATTCAGGCGCTGGAAGCCGGTCCATTTGCAGGCTATCCGGTTGTAGACATGAAGGCCATCCTGCTCGACGGTTCCTACCATGATGTTGACTCCTCGGACTTCGCGTTCCAGATTGCTGGTCGCCAGTGCTTCAAGGATCTCTTCATGAAGGGGCATCCGCAACTGCTCGAACCGGTCATGAGCATCGAAATCACCACGCCCGAAGAATTCATGGGGCCGTGCAACAGCACCATCGCACAGCGTCGCGGACGCATTGAGTCCATGGACGAGCGCGGCGGCATGAAGATCGTCAAGGGCATGGTTCCGCTGAGCGAAATGTTCGGCTACTCCAACACGATCCGCTCCCTCACCCAGGGTCGCGCGTCGTTCTCCATGACCTTCGAGCACTACGAGGCCGTTCCGTTCGCGATCGCCGAAGAAGTGATCAACAAGCGTCGCGGAGAAGGCAAGATCAAGTAAGCACTGCTTATTCGATTGCAAAAGGCCGTCCGAGAGGACGGCCTTTTTTTAGGTTCACATGCCCCGTTTCTCTGGGGAAGTGCGGTGGACGGGCAAAGGTGTCGCGCACGCCTCCCGCTTGCGGGAGCGCGCATTTCAGCATCGCAAGCGCACTATCAGTTTTCCCGAAAACATTATCGCCAGAAGCCATGGCGCCGAATCCCGCAATACAGCTTTTGGGATCACAAAAAAAACGCCCGCCTATAAAGGCCGGACGTTTTCGTGCTTCGAGGAATCGGGAACTTATTTTGCGTCGGCAATCAGCTTTTGGATGTGCTCCACATAGGCTTCGGGACCGCCGGCCTGATAGCCGGTCTTGGCTACCGCCTTGCCTTCCGGACTGAGAACAAACACCGTCGGGAAGCCCTGTACGCCAAACTGTGAGGCCAGCGCCTCGTTCTGCTTGATCAACTCAGCACTCTGGCCTGATTTGTCGCTCGGAAAATCGGCGAGGACTAGAACCAGATTTCCATCTGCATAGTTTTGGAACGCCGCTTTGGAGAAAACCTCCTTGTCGAGCTTGATGCACCAGCCGCACCAGTCGGAACCGCTGAAATCGATCAATATGTGCTTCCCCTCAGCCTTCGCTTGAGCAACAGCTTGGTCGAAATTGGTGTTCCAGCCGACATGCTCTACGGCCGTCGCTTCGCTTTCCTTTCCAACGCTTGCCGTCGCCTGCTTGCCCGCCTCTTCCTGGCATCCGCTCATAAGCAACGCCGCTCCTGCCAACCACAACCACTTCTTCATAACTTTCTCTCCTAATCGGATGATTTACGCTCAATATACAGCTTGTGACAGACCGCACCATATTTTGTTCATTACAAAGCAAAAAAAGCCGCCCCGAAGGACGGCTTATTCAAACCAATCATATGAAACAGATTAGTTGACGCCAATGGCGTTAAGATCGTCAAAAGCCTGCTTGATTCGAGCAACCAGACCCTCCTGAGCCTTGCGAAGCCATACGCGCGGATCGTAGAATTTCTTATTGGGCTTATCAGCGCCATCTGGGTTCCCGAGCTGTCCCTGGAGGTAGCCTTCGTTCGCCTTGTAGAAGTTAAGAACACCTTCCCAGCTAGCCCACTGTGTGTCGGTATCGATGTTCATCTTGATGACACCGTAACCGATGGATTCTTCGATTTCTGCAGGGGAAGAACCTGAACCGCCGTGGAACACAAAGTTCAGCGGCAGAGCGGATTCGGTGTTGAACTTTTCAGCAACAAACGCCTGCGAGTCGCGAAGGATGGTCGGGGTCAGCTTAACATTGCCCGGCTTGTATACGCCGTGCACGTTGCCGAAGGACGCCGCTACAGTGAAGTTCGAGCTGATGGCGGACAGCTTTTCATACGCGTAAGCCACGTCTTTGGGCTGGGTGTAGAGCTTAGACTCGTCCATGTCGGAGTTGTCGATGCCATCTTCTTCGCCGCCGGTGCAGCCGAGTTCGATTTCCAGCGTCATGCCGATCTTGCTCATGCGCTCGAGGTATTTAGCGGAGATCTCGATGTTTTCTTCGAGGGTCTCTTCCGAAAGATCCAGCATATGCGAGCTGAACAGCGGATGGCCGGTTTCTTTAAACATTTCTTCACCAGCGTCGAGCAGGCCGTCGATCCAAGGCAGGAGTTTCTTGGCCGCGTGGTCGGTGTGCAAGATAACCGGAACGCCATAGGCTTCAGCCATCATGTGAACGTGTTTTGCACCGGCGATGGCACCGAGAACCGCACCGTTGGCCGGGCAGCCCTTGCCGGCAGTGAATGCAGCACCGCCGTTGGAGAACTGAATGATTACGGGGGAGTTAACCGCAGCAGCGGCTTCAAGAACACCGTTGATGGAATCGGAGCCAACCACGTTTACAGCCGGCAGGGCAAATTTGTTTTCCTTGGCAATCTGGAAAACTTTGGCGACGTCGTCACCGAAAAGAACGCCGGGCTTAACCGCATCAAGAACCTTAGCAGACATAATATTTCCTTTATGTTTTGGGGTTTGTATTAATATTTACAGCCAATAGATTTGGCAAAATTCGCGGGCACTATATCAGTATTGGCCCACGGGTCAATCCCAGTGAGAGAAATATCTGAGTGAGGGGTTGAATGGAAAGCGGATTGATGGGGCGAAAAGTTTGGCTTCGGCTCTGCCACTCTCCCGTTCCTCCGCTCAAAGCCGAGAACGGCGCAATCGGCTACTGGGGAGGGAAATCGAAATGGGTTTCGAAAAGCTCAACCAGCTTGGGGCCGAACTCATCCTCGCCGGAGCCGGTAACCTGAATGGAAACCTGGGCCCCCTGCTCCAACCCAAGCATAATCAACCCGAGCGCAGAGGTGAGGGTGCAGGTGCCTGACT
This sequence comes from Pontiella sulfatireligans, assembly GCF_900890705.1. Classification (GTDB taxonomy): domain Bacteria; phylum Verrucomicrobiota; class Kiritimatiellia; order Kiritimatiellales; family Pontiellaceae; genus Pontiella; species Pontiella sulfatireligans. Next base: position 1,058,048 of record NZ_CAAHFH010000002.1, read on the forward strand.
TGGCCGTTATGAGAATCTCACCCTCATAGGCGCAGCCTTCCCGGACTAGAATAGCAGAAGGCCGGCAATGAATGCCGGCCTCGTTTTTAACAACTGCCGTTGCTTTAAACATGAATTACTCGACAGGCTGATCCATCTCGACTACCTCAACCTCAACCTCGGCTTCATCCTGCACAACCTTTTCCTTTTTCCGCTGATGATCCTTCATGATCATTTCTTCATAAACGACATCATCATTGATGGCATAAATGTAGGGCTTGGCCACAATGCCATGGGCTTCGCGGTTGGCGTCGCACTTTTCAGTCGCCACTTTAAGGGCTTCTTTCACCGTGGCCTTGCCGTAATCGTAGCCAAAGGAAAAGTCACCGCTCGGATCCACTGCAAGCAGGAACACCTTGTTATTCGGCTGATCAAAATAATCAAGAAGCTTGGCTTCTGCCGGCGTTGGAACCTTGGGGATATAAACAACATCATTACTCGCACATCCGGCAACCACGGCCAGAACAACAGAAACAGACAAAACCTTAGCTAACGACTTCATAACACCTCCATGTAAACAATTCTTGGACACACTAGTTTTTAAAGGGATTATAGTCAACCTAGCAAACCAACGAAAACGCAAGATCTGCAAACCATGCCCCCTCCCAATCCGCCCCGACGGAACGAACCACCTCTCCTTTGGCCACCTCCAGCTCAACATCTCCCGCGGATAGCGTAAACCGAGGCGTTGCGCCATACCTCCATGCGTCGGAAATTTGCCGGGCCGCCAACGGCGCCAATGCGCTTTCGTCGAGATTGCTTTCCTGCCGGCGGATCGCCTCTTCGCCACCGTAACCGGAACAAAATGCGGCCTTCAGCGCCGCGGAAAGCTCCTCTCCCCCGATCCCCAGATTCATCACCTGCGCCGGAACCGAGGCAATGGCATGGGTTTCAATGCGGTCGAACATCGAGCCCAGATAGCGGTTCAGCCGTTCGAGATCCGTGTGCAGCAGCAAGGTGCCGTGGTGCAGCGCCCGACCCTTGCGGAACGCAAATGCGTTGCCGGAAAACTTGCGCCCATCCACGCTTAGGTTGCTCTTGCCCGTCTTTTCCGCCCGGATGCCGAAGGGTTCCAACGCCCGAAAAACCATTTCATAGGCCTGCTTTTCCTTATAAGAGGTGCGGTCGACAATCACGCAATAGTTTAAATTCCCCGCATCGTGATAGACCGTGCCCCCGCCCGAAATGCGCCGCGCTAGCGACACGCCCTCGTCGCGCATCAACCCCAGCCGGCATTCCCGCCACGGATTCTGGTTTTTGCCCATCACCACTGCACATTCGCTGCGCCACAGAAACAGCACCGGCCCGTGATCAGCCGCGTGTTCCATCAAATATTCCTCGATGGCAAGGTTCCGGTAAACATCCAGACTCTGGGATTCAACAATCAACATGCGGTGTTTTTCTTTTGTCCGATTTATTGCAGGTGGGTAAAGTGGCGGCATCATGTCAAAGATCACCGAACAATTCATCCGAAAAATACCGAAGACCGACCTGCATCTGCACCTCGACGGATCGCTGCGCCTGCCGACCCTCATTGAAATGGCCAAAGCCGAGGGCGTTGAACTACCCTCCTACGAAGAAGACGGACTCAACGAGCTGGTCTTCAAGGAACGCTACGCCAACCTCGGGGAATACCTTGCAGGTTTCGCCTACACGGTTGGCGTCCTCCAATCCCCGGAGAACCTCGAACGCGCCGCTTTCGAACTGGCCGAAGATTCCCACGCCGAAGGCGTGCGCTACATCGAAGTACGCTTTGCCCCGCAGCTGCACGTGACCCACGCCACCGAAATCGGCGCCGTCGTCCGTGCGGTCAACGCCGGGCTTGAAAAAGCCAAGAAGCACCTGAACGCTTCGCTTGCCGAACACGACATGCCCTTTGAATACGGCATCATCCTTTGCGCCATGCGGCGCTTCAGCCGGCCGATGTCGCCCTACTACGAAGGGCTGTTGAACCGCGCCGGAAAAACCAACGTCCGCTACACCTACGCCCGCGCCTCCCTTGGGCTTGTCAAGGAAGCCGTCAAGCTGCGCGACGAAGGCCTGCCCATCGTCGGCTTCGACCTCGCCGGCGAAGAAGCCGGCTTCCCCGCCATCCACCACAAGGCCGCCTTCCAACATGCCCATCGCAACTTCCTGCGCAAAACCGTCCACGCCGGCGAGGCCTACGGCCCCGAATCCATTTTCCAAGCCATCACCGAATGTTATGCCAACCGCATCGGCCACGGAACGTTTCTATTCAGCGAAGAGGCGATCAAACTCAAATCCATCAAAGACAAAGCCGGCTACATCGGCCAGCTCAGCGAATACATCGCCAACCAGCGCATCACCATCGAGGTCTGCCCCACCTCCAACCTGCAAACCATCCCGGAGTTCCAGACGCTGGGCGACCACCCCATCCAGCTCATGGTCGACAACAGCCTCTCCGTCAGCGTCAGCACCGACAACCGCCTCATCTCGCACACCAGCGTTACCAACGAGTTGCTGCTCTGCGCCAACCATCTCGACCTCACCGACAGCCAGTTCCGCGACCTCGTCCTCGCCGGATTCAAACGCTCTTTCTTCCACGGCCCCTACTCCGACAAGCGCGCCTACGTCCGCCGCGCCATCAACCTCTACGATGGATTAGCGAAGCAGTTTCTGGGCTGATTCCAGACAAAATAAACACCACGGGCAGGGTTTAGTAATGAAACAATCCAGTCGATTTAATTGTGAACTAGGTGTAGGTAGGAAGCATTCCAGTTGTGTTCAGATACAAAGGATATAGATTCTTTTTCTCCTTGAACGAGGGCAACCCCCGAGAACCGCTTCATATCCATGTGCGCAAAGGCGATGCTGTGGCCAAACTTTAGTTGGACCCTATCCCCGAGGTAGCGGAATCCTACAAGCTTACAGCCCCTCAACTGAAAGAGTGTATGCGCCTCTTCCCCGACCCCATAGGCAAGCCAGCCAAAGCCTGATAATTTATCGGGCATGGATACGAATGAAAATAATGGGTTGGGGCGTGCTTCTTATACGGATGAAGAACGCCGGGAGTTGATCGAGGAATATAAAACGTCTGGTTTGACACAAGCGGCGTTCTGTCGGGAATGGAATCTCAATTCCAAAACGCTGGCCCGCTGGCTGCGAATCGAACGGGAAGATAATGAGGTGTCTTTTTGCGAGGTCGAGCTTCGCCGTGAAGCGGTTCTGGCTGATGAGGTGCGAATTCGCCTTCCGAATCAGATTGAGGTCGTGGTTCCGATTGCCTCTTCGGCAGGACTTGGCACCGTGCTTAGGGAGGCTGCCGGATGTTTGGATTAAGTAATTCGATCCGGGTATTCTTGGCGGTGGAGCCAGTGGACTTGCGTAAAAGTTTTAACGGACTGCATGGGGTTGTGCTGGATCGACTGAAGGAGGATCCGTGTTCGGGGGCGCTGTATGTATTTACGAATCGCCGACGGAACCGGATCAAAACGCTCTACTGGGATGGCACGGGCATGTGGGTGGCGATCAAACGACTGGAGCAAGGTTGCTTTACCTGGCCGCAGGGCGTTGGAGAAAGTGAAAAACTCGCACTCGCACCGGAAGCACTGGCCCTCCTGCTCGATGGCGTTGACCTGAAGCAGGGCTCGTTTAAGCCCTGGTACCAACGCTGATTCTTTTGCGTTTTTCGCCAGGTTGGTGCCGCATTTTTTACGAGTTTTGATATAATGTGCGGCATGGTTTATACGCGTGAAAATTTCAATCAACTGCTCGCCGAAAATGCGAGTCTAAAGAGCGAGGTAAACCTGCTTCAGGAAAAAGTTCAGTGCCTGATGAAGAAGCTATTCGGGCGCAGTTCGGAAAAACTCAGCCCCGATCAGCTGGAACTCGAGCTTGAAGAACTTCGCGAACTGCAAGAGGCTTTGGAGCTGGCCGAAACGAAAGCCGAGTTGGCCGAAGAAGAACAAAAGGAATCAAAACGAGGGAAGCGCAAGGGGCTCGATGCGCGCATTCCCAAAGACCTCCCGACCGAAACCATTATTATTGATCCAGATGAAGTTCTTGCCCATCCGGAGCTGTACAAAAAGATTGCCGAAGTCCGCACCGAAAAACTAGATGTCACGCCGACGCGCTTCTTTCGCACGGTCATCATTCGCAACAAATACAAGAAGCGCGACGACCGTTCCATTGCTCCGCTGATTGCTCCCGCGCCGAAGCAACTGATCGAAAACTCCTACGCTTCCACCGGACTGGTTCTTCATATCATCCTGAGTAAATACTGCGACCACCTTCCGCTTTATCGGCAGGAACAAATTTTTAAGCAACGCTTTGGTGTTGAGATCAGCCGCAAAACGATGGGCGGATGGATGTATCTCGTAGCCCAATGGTTATCTCTGATCTATGAAGCACTTCGAAATGAAATCCGCGCGAGCGGATACATTCAGGCCGACGAGACTTTTATCAAATATCAAGATCCGAAAAAGGACTACTGTCCCAACGGATACCTATGGGCTTATCATTCGCCAGGCAAAGGTGTGCTCTTTGAATGGTATGCTAGTCGCGCTGCGACCTGCCTTGACTCGATGTTGGTTGATTATGCCGGGCTGCTGCAAACCGATGGCTACGCTGGCTATACCAGCTGGCTGAATAAGAAGTCGCATGCAAAAGAAAAAGCCGCAATCATTCATGCCGCCTGCTGGGCGCATGCCCGCCGCAAGTTCAGAGAGGTTCCGGGCAATCCGACTGCGGAGGACATCGTGAAACGCATTGCCAAACTTTACCGGGTTGAAAGAAAACTGCGCAACAACCCCGACCTCGACCCCGCCGCATATCGACGGGAACACGCAACACCCGTTATGGAAGGAATCAAAACCATTCTCGAAACCGAACGGTTCCGGCAGCTGCCGCAAAGCAATTTCGGTAAAGCGATCAACTACACCCTCGAACGCTGGGATGCGCTCAACTTCTACCTTGAGCATGGGCGGCTCGAAATCGACAACAACCTTGTCGAGAACGCCATTCGGCCGACCGCCATCGGAAAAAAGAATTTTCTCTTTTTCGGCAGCCCTGACTCCGGCCAGACCAGCGCTGTTATCTATAGCCTCATTGAAACCTGCCGAAAGCTCGATATCAATCCGGCAGTCTACCTTCGTGAAGTCCTTACGGCTTTACCGACCATGAATCAATCCGAAGCGGCCAGTTGGACGCCTGCCCGCTGGAAATCAAACCGCGAAACCACCTGCGAGTAACTCCGTCAAGGGGGACTTCGAAAAGACGCATACGAAAGAGTTACTGGCTGTGGCAATTGAACATAAAGATGAAATCGAGAGGTATTGGAATGAATACTTTAACAGCTGAGCCCCGAGCAACTAACGTACAGTTTGATGACGACTCCCTGTGGGTTGATCTAGCCGATGGGCGGCAGCTGGGCGTGCCTTTAGCTTACTTTCCCCGCCTCCTCAACGCCACCCCCGACCAACGGACACAATTTGTCATCAGCGGGGGAGGCAGCGGCCTGCACTGGGATAAACTCGATGAAGACATTTCCGTCTCCTCTCTGCTGTACGGCATCGGCGATCACTCCCGAAAAGTCGCGTGAATATAATTTCCGAGAGATTGGCGGAGCAACAGGGATAGCACAACAGGCGGGCAAGTAGCTCGAAATTCCGTTTCGAGTTTTCGTACACACCGCCCTGCCGGAAACGCGGAACAGAATTCCGCGCTACGCTTTGCGGTTACAGCCCGTCAACGATGGCTTCCGCCATGCCAATATAAGAGGCGGGGCTCATGTCGAGCAGGCGCTTTTTGTCGGCTTCGTCGAGATCCAATCCTTCAACAAACTGCTGGATGGTTTCTTTTGTAATTTTGTCCTGCCCGCGGGTGAGGTCCTTGAGTTTTTCATAGGGCTTCTCGATGCCGGCCTTGCGCATCACGGTCTGAACCGGCTCGGCCAGCACTTCCCAGGCATTGTCGAGATCGGACGCGAGCTTGTCTTTACGCAGCTTCAACTTGCCGAGGCCCTTCATGGAGGACTGATAGGCAATCATGCTGTAGCCGAAGCCAACGCCCATGTTGCGAAGAACAGTGGAATCAGTAAGGTCGCGCTGCAGGCGCGAGACCGGCAGCTTCGAGGAGAGATGCCCGAAGATCGCGTTGGCCAGACCGAGGTTGCCTTCGGAATTCTCGAAGTCGATCGGATTAACCTTGTGCGGCATGGTGGAAGAACCCACCTCGCCTTTCACGGTCTTCTGGCCAAAGTAGGCCATGGAAATGTAGGTCCAGATGTCGCGATCGACGTCGAGGAGAATGGTGTTGAACCGGCTGATGGCATCGAACATTTCGGCCATATAGTCGTGGGGCTCGATCTGGGTCGTGAACGGATTCTGTTTCAGTCCAAGGCCGCCTTCAATCACGCGATTGGCCAGCGCGGGCCAGTTGACGTCCGGATAGGCGGAAAGGTGCGCGTTGTAGTTGCCGACGGCGCCGTTGAGCTTGCCGAGAATTTCGACCGCTTCGGTTTTCTGCTTCTGGAACGCAAGGCGGTCCGCAAATACGGCCAGTTCTTTGCCGATAGTGGTCGGCGACGCGGTCTGCCCGTGGGTGCGGGCCAGCATCGGAACGGACTTCCACTCGTTCGCATAGACTTTGAGCTGATCGATGATCTCCTGCTGGTGCGGCAGCAGCGCGGCGAGACCGTCCTTGAGCATCAGCGCGTGCGAAAGGTTGTTGATGTCCTCGGAGGTACAGGCAAAGTGCAGGAATTCCGAGAGCTCTTCGAGCGAGGTGCCTTTAATCTTTTGCTTCAGATAGTATTCCACCGCCTTGACGTCGTGGTTGGTGGTGCGCTCGATCTTTTTGACGGCATCGGCCTCCTGCGGCGTGAAATCCTCCACCACGCCCATAAGCAGCGTCTGCTCCTCGGTGGTCAGCGCGCGGCACTCGGGAATGCCGTCTTCGGCGCAGAGCGCCATGAGCCAGAGAACCTCCACCCGCACGCGGTTGCGCACCAGCGCGTATTCAGAAAAGCATTCGGTTAGTTCGGCGACCTTCGATGCATAGCGCCCGTCGATCGGGCTGATGGCTGTAATCATGGTTCTCTCCTCAAGTGGGTTACGAAGCGCCAAATATAGACAGGCTCGAAGCGATGGGCAAAATGATTCAGAGCCAAATGATTTATTACGTACTGCGTATTACGCAATACGCAACTACTCCGGAACGGCGCCGCTGTTCATCTCGATCAGGCGGCGCGCCTCGCGGTTGCTCTTGTCATCGAGCGAGATCGGCTGCACATCGCGGATGTCGGCCGCCTTGGCGGTGTCGAAGACGCCGGGATAGCGTTCGTAGTAAATGTTTCCATTGGGCAGCTTGTATTCCACACGGCACTTGATGATCTCGTCGTCGGTGATGATCTTGGTGTCGTAGACAAAAATACGCGTCAACACCTCGTGGCGCGCGACCACTTGATCAATCTCCGTCTGCAGCACCGTGCGCTGCGAAACAAACCCTTCGCGCACCAGCTGGATGTTGTGGTCGATGCCGGACTTCAGCGTAATGCGGATCGGCTGCGAAATGGAGTCCGACCCGCCCTTGGGCTGGGTGGTGGTCAGCAGCTTGCCGTTCACAAAAATCTGCACGTTGGCCGGCTCGGTATCGATCACCAGCGTGCCGCTGTCCTTCACCATGTTGAACTCGACGCTGTCGTTGATGTCGGGCTCGAGATAGATGGTTTTGGTCTTCGTGGCATAGCCGTCGAACGAGGCGACGATTTCGTGGGTGCCTTCCTTGAGGTTCGAGACCGTCAGCGGCGACTCGCCCGCCTCCTTGTTGTCGATCACGATCCGCGCGCCTTCGGGCGTGGTGATGACCGTCAAGCCGGAAGGCAGCGCTTCGAGCTGGGCGTTGATCTTGTAGGGCTTGGTGGCCTCGAAATCGATCCGCATCTGGTAGGGCTGATAGCCGCGCTTCGATACCTTTACGTCGGACTCGCCGGCGCGAACCTCTTCAATGGTGCACGGCGCCGTACCCGCCAGAATGCCGTCGATGCGCACCTCGGCGCCGTCGGGCTCGGAGGTCACGGTGAGCTGCGCCGTATTGGAGATGAGCTCAGAAAACACATGAACGGGGATGCGCCCCACAAGCTCAGCACTCATCGTGCGAGGCAGCTGGTTGGCCGAGCGGAACTCGAGCTTGTATTTCCCCAGCGGAAGCTCGGTGAGCAGCAACGGCGTATTGCCTTTGGAGACGCCTTCAATCACCACATCCGCCCCAGCCGGATTGGATTCCACGAGCAGCAGGCCCGTTACTTCCTTCATTTGAAGGTCGAGGTCCATCACCTGCCCTTCGAGCAGACTCACGCTTTTATAGACGCGGTCGTAGCCCTCCTTGCGCAGCTCAACGATATAGTCGCCGGAAGCCAGCCCCGGAATCGTCAGCGGGGCAAACCCCTGCGATGCGCCGTTCACCAGCACCTCGGCGCGCTCGGGGGTGGACTTGATGGCGAGACTGCCCTTGCCCTTGGCTTTGGGCATTTCCAGATCGCACCCCGAAAGGGACAGGGCGGCGAGAACGGACATCAGGACAAGGGCGGCGGATCTTTTCATTTGAATAAAACTTTCAGTCATTAGAACTACCTCAAGTGCTGTTCAACGTTAAGCAGCTTGGAGCTGATCGTATCGTGGCGGGGGTCGTTGCGCTCGGGAATGAGCTCGGAAAGGATTCGCAGCTGCTTGGAGGCAGCGTCCCACTCTTGCAGACGAATGGATTGCTCGGCACTGAACATGTGTTCCTTATAACGGTCGTTGCGCTCGGTATTGGCGCGCAGCAGGCCTTCGGACGCCTTGCGGTAGATGGCCGGCTTGGGTTCGAAGGTTTCCAGATAAAGCATCGCTTCGCTGTAGTTCCTGATCGCTTCAGCCAGATTGCCGTAACGGACGTCGCGCTCGGCATAGCGCGCACCGCCCAGGTTCAGCGCCTCCTCAGCCAATTCCAGCAGCTTGGCATTGTCCTTGAAAAACGTATGAGAAATGCCCAGCTCGCTAAGGGCAAAATCCTCGATCACCGAAACGGTGCGCTTGATCTCCGCCGGCGGCTCCCGGTTGAGCACCTTGATCTGCTGGAACCGGCGGTTGCGCTGCACGGCGATGTCGTACAAATCATACTGCCCCTGCGAAGTTCCGGCATAGTCGGAATCCACCTCGAAAAAACCGGCATCGTCGATGCTGACGGCCAAATGCAGCATGACCGTTTCCTCCACCTTTTTCTGCTTCTGGATATGACGGTTGTTCTTCAGGTCGTCGATGGCCATCGACAGGTTGCCCTTTTCATCCAGCTCGAGGTAATAGCGGAAAATATTGCGCGTATCGGCCTGCACGCGTTCATAGGAAAGCGCCATGGTCTCCTTCTTGACCACCACTTCCGGCGTGTCTTCAACCATCTCCAGCAGCTGCGGCACGATGAATACCAGCACGCCGAGCACCAGCAGGATCACAATCACCTGCATCAGCCGGTGCATCAGCGAGCCTTTGGCTTGCTGCGGTGTCGCCTCGACTGCCGCCTGAGGCTTGCTGCGCGTTTTACGGCCGCCCTTGAAGCCTAAATCAATTTCTTCTCCGCCCAACGCGGCCGCCGGTGCGGGCGGAGGCGGCGGTTCGGGAACCGGAACCGGAGCTGGTGGCGCGGGAGGCGGCGCAACAGCGTCTTCCTGAGTGGTGTTGATGATGCGGAACGCCGTTTCGCCGACTTCCACCAAATCGCCCGACTTCAGCTGGTATTCATCAATCGGGATGCCGCCCACCACGGTCTTTTCGCCAGCGCCGAAATCGGTCACCCACAGCGAGCCGTCGGACTTAAAGAAAAAGCGGCCATGAAAAAGCATGGCGGCCGGATCTTCCAGCACCAAATCGTTGGCGGGCGAACGGCCAAACTTCATCCCCGCCGAAGGCACGCTGACTTCCGCCCCGACGCCCTTGCCCTGTTCAATAATCAAATGAGACATCTTTTACTCTCAGTTATTAGTTATTGGTTATTGGTTAATGGCAGGTCGCGTAAAGCAGAACGGACGGAATCGCCATTAACCATTAACGATTAACTTTTATTTCAACTTTAAAATCCACCCCGCTGGGCCATCTGCAGCATTACCGGCCCGAGCAGAATTAAAAACACCGACGGAAAAATAAAGGCCACGAGCGGGAACAGCATCTTCACCGGCGCCTCGTTGCCGAGCTTTTCCGCCCGCTGAAAACGCTTGATGCGGATCTGGTCGGACTGAATGCGCAGGGCATGGCCGATGCCGGTGCCGAGCTCGTCGGCCTGCACCAAAGCGTTGGAGACGGAGCGGATGTCGGTATGGTCGATGCGCTCGGAAAAGTTGATCAAGGCCTCTTTACGAGAACGGCCCACTTGGATTTCGCGGAAGACGCGGATGAGCTCCTCGCCCAGCGGATCGACCTCGCGGTGCTGGATGATGCGGTTGATGCCGGTCATGAAATCGAGGCCCGACTCAACGGAAAGGGTCAGCAGGTCGAGCACGAACGGCAGGGCGCGCTCAATGCTGCGGTGGCGGGTCTTCACCGAGTTTTTCAGCCAAACATCCGGGTAGAAGCCCAGCCCGACTAGAATAAGGAAGAAAATGGCGAACTGGCGCTTGGCCAGCATGGTGCCGATTCCGCCCGCCATATGGGGAAAAGAAAAACCGAGCAGCGCGCACAGCAATACGCCCACGCCCAGCGGCATCAATACGCGCAGGGCAATCACCTCGTGCGCCTCAATCAAACCTTCATAGCCGCCGGCCACCAGTTTGCGCCCAATGCGCGCGCGGCTCTCCTCCAGCGAACGGTGCTGGGTGATGAAGCCCGGAACCATTGACGCGAACGGCAGCACCAGCCGGATTAAAAACGGCAGGCTGCGCTCCTGGCGACGCCCGTCGGCCAGCGTCACATAGGTCGCATGCTGCGCCGTGCAGATGAGCTGCCACGCCACGATCAGCGCCGCAAACAGAAACATGGAACTGATGATTAAGATTTCTTTTGTCATAATACGCTACACATCGATGTTAATGATTTTCTTGATCACAAAATTGCCGCACAACTGCATGATCAGCACCGCAATAATAATGCCGATGCCGGCCATGGACTTGAAGAACGTAACCATCATCTGCGGATCGAGCACATACAGCATGCCGCCGAGAATGAATGGCATGGCGCTCACCACCCGCCCCTGGATCTTGCCCTGCGCCGTCAACGACTTAATCTTGCCTTCAATGCGGCGGCGCTCGCGGATGGTTTCGGAAATGCGGTCGAACACCTCGGTCAGGTTGCCCCCGGTCTGGCGGGCAATCTCGATGGCCTGGACCATCAGATCCAGATCTTCACTGTCGATGCGCCGGGTCATGTCGGCCAGGGCATCCTCGAAAAGCATGCCCACGCGCAGCTGCTGCAGGAACATGCCGTACTCCTGCGCAATCGGGTTCTGCCCCTCTTTGACGATGGTTTCAAACGCCTGCTGGATGCTGAAGCCGGCCTTGAGCGCATTGCTCATGCTCGTAAGTGCATCCACCAGCTGGTTGTTGAAACGCTCCAAACGGCGTACCCGGAGCACCTTAAGAATCAGCCGTTGCATCGAAAGGGTAGCCACCGCGCCGACCGAGCCCGCCACTGCACCGCGAATCATGCCGCTGGCGGAGGACATGCTGCCTGCGGCAAAGAAGAGCAGGAAAAATACAATCAGTGCGAGCGTGCGCGAAATCCGCAGCATTTGCGCCGGCGAGATAAAGAGGAAAAGATCCTCGAACTGCCGCGCGGTGTCGGCGGTGTACTCACTGGCATAGCTCGACTCCGCCTCCCGCAGCGCGCTGATCAGCATATAGCCCATCAACACGGCGCACAGGGCAAACAGCGATGGAATAATCCAGAACATAACCTATTTCCCCCACCGGTTGGTTGGAGCGGCGTGCTGCTTGCTCGTGTCGAAGATGGCACGGTCGAACGGAAGGCGGCGGATGCTGATCTCTTCAATAAAGGTGGGCACCGCACCCGTCGGTTGGAGCGTGCCGAACACCTTGCCGTCCTCGCCCACGCCGGTCTGCACAAACTCAAACAGATCCTGCAGCGTGATCCGATCGCCTTCGAGGCCCGACACTTCGGTAATCTTGCTGACCTTGCGCGTGCCGTCGGAAAAGCGGGAAATCTGGCAAATCATGTGGACCGCCGAACCGACCTGCTCGCGGATAGCCCGGATGGGCAAATCCATGCCAGCCATCAGCACCATCGTTTCGAGACGGGCCAGCGTATCGCGAGGCGTGTTGGCGTGGATGGTCGTGAGCGAGCCTTCGTGGCCGGTATTCATCGCCTGCAGCATATCGAGCGCTTCGGAGCCGCGGCACTCCCCCACCACAATGCGGTCGGGGCGCATGCGCAGCGCGTTGCGAACCAGGTCGCGGATCGTCACCGCACCGCGGCCTTCAATGTTGGCGGGGCGCGCTTCGAGCCGGATGATGTGCTGCTGCGTCAGGCGCAGTTCGGCCGCGTCTTCAATCGTCAGGATGCGCTCGTCGTCCGGCAAATAGCTCGACAGCACGTTGAGCAGCGTGGTCTTGCCCGACCCGGTGCCGCCCGAAACAATAATGTTTTTCTTCAGCAGCACGCAGATGCGCATAAATTCGGCGGAGTCCTTCGTGAGCGTGCCAAAGTTAATGAGGTCCTGCACCCGGAACGGAACCTTGGAAAACTTGCGGATCGTCAGGCACGGGCCAATCAGCGAAAGCGGGTGGATGATGGCGTTGACGCGCGAGCCGTCGGCCAGGCGGGCGTCCACATAAGGCTGGCTCTCGTCGATGCGCCGGCCGATCGGCGAAACAATGCGGTCGATCACCGAATTCACGGAAGCGTCGTTGATGAACGAGTAGTCGGTCAAAATCAATTTGCCGGCGCGCTCCACATACACCTGGCTCGGACCGTTCACCATGATTTCCGTCACCGAATCGTCGGCAAGCAAATCCTCCAATGGGCCAAGGCCCACGGCTTCGTCGAAGATTTCCTTGGCCAGCCGAGCGGGGTCGATCCCGCGCGGGAGCCGGCCGTGGATTTCGTCGATGATCTCCTTGAGCGTGTTCTTGATTTTGTCCTGCAGCTCATGCTCCTGCAGCTTGCTCATGCTCAGGCGCTTGAGGTCGAGGCGCTCAACCAGCTCGCTGTGGATCTGCTGCTTGACCGCCTGGTTGGCGGCCACATTCAAATTTTTAGGCTTGGTCTTAAACGGCTCCGGCGCATCGGCCACAGGCTTGGGTTCGGGCGCGGCAGCGGACGGAGCCGGCGCCAAATCAGCTTCGCCGCCGAAAAGCAGCGTATAGTTGCCCATCTGGATCGGCGCGCCGCGGTAGACGCGCTGGCGCGTCTTGACCCGCTCGCCGTCCACATAAACGCCGCCGCCCATCAGATCCTCAACATACGACTCGTCCTCCATCAACGAAAGCACGGCATGCGCCTCTTCCACGCTGCCGTCGTCGAGCACGATCCGGCACGAGGCGTCGGAGCCAATCATGTACGCACCGTAAGGCGCTCCCAGCGTTTGGAGGTCGCGCGACGGGTGCGATATTTGGATCTGGAGCTTGTCGTTCATCCTTTAAATCCTGCGGCTTCCAAACAGATCGATAGCCGCACAATTGAGGAGCAATTGCGCACTGAAGAGGCACGAAGACCCAGTGCCCCAAGTCTTGTGATTCTTGCGCTTCTTTGCGGCCATTCCTTCTGCATTCGGAGTTCCTTACTTAAATTAGGGGGCGATGTGGCGGAGATCCATCTGCCGCTTTTCGTTGAGTTCCTTCAGCACCGATTCGAGATAGTCAAAGTTAACGGAAGGCAGCTGATCTTCGTAGTAAATGTCGTCCGGGTTCCGCAGCGAAAGGTACAGCTGCCCGCGGGTCTGCTGGGCGAAAACAATCAGCTCGGCTTCGCGCGGTGAAACCTCGAAGGTGACTGCGTTGTAGCCGCCCTGCTGCACCCGGCCGTCGGCCACCTCCTGCCCGGCAATCTGCATGCCGGTCGCCAACACCGAAACGTTCTGCATCAGCGTCAGCGTCACCGACTCCACCTGTTGCGGATTGGTCGGCGACGGGAAGGTGAACGTACCAAGCACATCGACGTGGTCATTGGGCTTTACGAGTCCGCTGACCGCTTGAGCGCCAGAAATAGCAATCGAAATGGCGCGGCTGCGCTTTTTAATGATCGGGGCGAGGCCGGAGGCGCTTGTGCGGGGCATATCGACCTGCGACCACATCAGCGGGGCCTTGCGCTTGACCGGATATTTCAGGCGCTTGCCTTCGATTTTATTGAGATCCTCAGGAAGAAATATGTTTCCGCCGACGGCGCTTTTATAGACCGAAAGCAGCCCCAGATCTTCGCGGGTGAGAACCGCTCCGGCGGGGAGATCGCGCGCTGCGACGATCACCTGGATTTTGACGGCGCCGGCATAGAGCTTGTCGCGCTCTTTGTCGAGATAGCGTGCACTCAGCCAAAAGGCCACAATCCCGATCATTACGGCAACCAGCAAAACAAGTTTATTCTTCATATCCTAATTTCTCCAATAGCGGGCAAAACTATCAAAGCGCCCCACCCTTAACAAGCAATGTCACCAAATTCGATCCCGCCTGCCGACCGGCCGACTGCACATAGCAAATCTTTTTCTTTTTCTGATAAATGGCGACCCCTTTGACCTCCCCATGGTTCACAACAGGGGGCATGACGGTTTGCCAGCCAAGGGCCGAGAGGCTGTTCCTGTAAAAGTCGTGCACCAACGTTGGGGAATCGAAAGTCTTGACGGTGGCGAAAAAAGTATGGGTGTCGTCGTCCGTCACCACATTCATCAGCTCGCCCCGGTCGTATTCGGGGACGGGGAAGCGCGACTCACGCAACTGGCCCGACGGTTCGGGATAAAAAATAAAAACCAAGTGGCGGGGCTGCGCCTTGGGGGACAACACCAAAAACCGCGCCTCGCGGTCCGGCCAGCGGGCAACGCCCGAAGCGCCCTCTTCCGTGCGCTTGACCATCACCGCCGCGCCCTGCGCCTTGAACTGGTTTTCCAATTGCTCAACGGCGGGCTGCGAATAGCGCACCGAATAGAGGACCACCTCGTTTTTCAACCCGTTGACCGTCATGGTGGTATTGTAGGCCTTGGTCCATGGAAGCCCTGCGGTGTTTAACTGGCCATCCAAATGGCCGACCACCCGCCAAACCCGCGCAAAGGATGCGGTCGTGCAACTCAAAAAAACAAGTAGAAGAAGCCGCCGAATCATCATGGCTCCATCAGTCCGTCAAGCTCCGGCATCCAAATGCCGCGCGATAAAATAAAGGAACCTTTCCCGACCAAACGGCGAATCACCGGCACAATCTCGATGTCCGTCGATCGTTGCGTAAAAAGCATGTTGTATGTATTCCCGAGATCGCCGGTGCTCTCCAGCGCGGCATAAGGATCCACTTGCTCATAATCCTCTAAATATTGCTGAATGCTTTCGCCACCGGCTATGGGCGGCTCATTGTAGCGGGCCGAAGAAAAAAAGTCGGAGAAAAAGGACGAAGCCGTGCCTGAAAGCATGACATCGTCGCCAGTGAACCTTCGCTGGTCATTGCCCTCATCGTGCCCTTCGGAATAAACATAGTCCCCCTGCTCTGACGAACCGTTGCCCGTCAGCAGATCAGCTACATCTTCCCGCGCCAACGAGATCATTTTTAGATTTTCACAGGAGATTTCGCGCGCCTGCATCAGGCCAGCCACCAAAAAGACAATGCAAATCAAGCCGAGCAGAAACTCAATCATGGACTGGCCGCTCTTGGCCTTTTTACACACCCTGAACGCTTTACGAGCCACCGGAAGCACCTCCTCCAGCGCCGCCGCCGCCACCCGGCTCCGTATAGCAAGGGTTGTCAGAGCCTGATTTTGAATTCGCCTCATCCAGCCAGGCCTGGCCGGCCTCTAAATCGAGCTCTTCCCAGATGGCCAGCAACCGGCAATAGGGACAGTTTGGATCCAAAGCACCAAGACCGTCATTAAGATAGGGATGAAGGTGATATTTGACGTGCTTGTAGAACGCGGGGCTGAGCACCGGATCACCGATGTCGGAATGAACCAGCCGCACCTCCCGAAAAGCCGGCAAGACCAATCCAAAATAATACGGCGGAACCCGGATGTCTCCTCCGGAAGTGGTGTAAAATGTTTTTAGAGTCGGGTCGGTGGGCTCTGCAGTTAAATAGCCGAAGGGCTTGGCCTTGCATTTGTAGTCAAGATCCACGCTGTCGTCGTCGTTGCGAGAAATGATCCCCTTTTCAATGCTGCTGGAAATACTGATGCCAGCCTCGGCTCCCATGTAATCGTACTCAGGCCGGACATCCGCCCGAAAAGGAAATCCACTGCCTGCATTGTTTGCGGATGCAGTTTCGGTTGAGAGGGGCCATTTGTTGTCCCAGTTTCCGGAATAGGCATGCCACGCCACATCCTCAAGCATGTAAAGCGCCTGAATATTGCCTCCATCAGCACCCTGCATATTGAAAACTTCATTCGTCTCCAAATAGCCATACAACCCACCTGTATAGTCGTTGGATGAAGCCATGGCAGTTCCGGGCCGCCAGCCATGCATTTCACCGGAACTGTTTTCATGGACATTGGTGAAAGCATAGACCTTGAGCTTAAAAAAGTCGTTCTCCCCTTCGTAGTGCTTGACGCCGGACTCCCAGCTCGTATAGCCGTTGTAGTATCCGAGTACATCCGAAAAATCATCCATAAGGCACCACCAGCCGGCAGCCGCTTGAGCAATCGCGGCATAAAACCGAAGGCTTTCCAAAGGATGCCCCCCGAGGTCGAGCGTGTACGAACCCACCGCGGCGGTTTGAGCCACCACACCCAGCATGGCGGCGTATTCCTCGAACGCGCCGTCATAGGGCTCGGGCACGCCGCTATCTAACTGCTCCTTAACCTCGGCCGCCATAAACTCGATGTCCTGCTTCAGCTCCGGGTCGTGGAAGGCGCCGTTGTTGAAGGCGGCCTGTTGCGCGGCCGTGAAAGCCGAGAGCGGTCCTATCAGCGCCAAACGTTGCCGGAGTTCATGAATGGCGGGCACATCCGCAGGAATGGGGTCGTCTGGAGAATAAACATTCGCTGTCATGATGGCTGCCTGAATCAGATTCAGCTCGCCAATCATATTGAGGGTGTGCCCCTGCCAGCGGGCCGCCGAAAGCGCCGCCGAATCGCCCATGTTGCGGATCTGCAGCTTGGTGCTGATCACCCGGTGCAGATCAAAATTCCAGACCACCACAAACAAGCCGATCACCACCACCATCACCAAAAAAATGATGGCTTGTCCGGACTTGCTGCTGGGCGGAGTGGATTTCATTAATTTTCTTGAAGGTAGAAACTCGCGTGATTTTCCATCACGGCGTCATATTCCATCGGAACAGCGGGGTAGAGCTGGCTTATGGTTTTCGTCCCCCATGCCCCGCTTTCGCTATCCAGATCAGGCATCGTTCGAGGTACGGAAACCATGATGTTTTGGTTGACCAAATGCCGGGCAAACGCCCGAGAGAACGGATACGTCATCGGAACCATTTGGCGAATGGTCGTGGTAATCAGGTCGTTTTGATACGATGTGCTGGACCTTATCCGGGCATCGCTCCCATTCCAGTTGTCATAATTTAATATGCCGCGCCATTCCGTTTCGTCCGCCAAATGGAATTGCTCCCGAACCGCAACCTCGTACCATCCCTGCGCCGACTCCGGTGTATTGGTCCGGCTTATGGCATGGTCAAACCGTTCCCCCATCGTGTCCCCCGGCAAAGCAGTGCTTCTAATGCCTGAGGGCGTGTTGATCGGGCCGGCTGTGGGAATGCTGACATAGTAGCTGACTTTTTCCAGCATGGAGTCATTCAGCCCAACCGCCGCAGCGCGCACCGTTGCAGCCGCGGCATATTGCAGCACGTTGCGCGCCGCCACAACATAGGATACCTGAAGCAGACCGAAAAGAATCAGGCACAGCATCATGATGACCAAACATGATTCCACCATGGCCGCTCCTGACTTGCTTTTCGGATACCGGGTCACACGATGGCCTAGTCGCCGGATCCGTCTGAATCCAGATTGCGCAGGAAATCGCGCGAAGCTCCTTCCGACACTTCATCAGCCGCGGAGGAATCAGCATCCAGCTCGGTGGTGGCACCGGCCAGCTTTTCCTGAATCGTATCGCCGAACATACCGAAAATCACCAGCGCGGCAATCGCAACTACGGCCACAATAATAATGTATTCGACCATCGCCTGGCCTTCTTTACGTTTGAGCTTTGCTTTCATTTTGCTTCTCCTTGGCTTGAGGGCAGCACCCCGCCCTGTTTTGAAAATTTATTTAATCTACGCGCCCGCCATTACATTCAATATTCGCCCGCCATACGATTTAAAGGCATACAGCAACAGGGCGCATAGCCCGATCATGGCGACAAACACACCCAGCGCAACAACGTACTCGAGCATCACCTGCCCGCGCTTCCGACTTGTATCCTTTTGCATCTGCTCCGTCATAACACCCTGACAACGTTTTTCAATGGTCTAAAATTGTACATTTTTTCCTAAGGGTTGGAACCTTAAACACCTTTTTTTCAAGCCCGCCTATATCGGATGCAAAGGGATCTCCACCTTCGTCGCAAGAACCAAACCATCCTGCATTCATGTCTGTTTTAATTCAACGCAAAGGTGCGAAGTCCGCAGAGACACGCAAAGCTTTGCGGAACTTCGCGCTCTTCGCATGAGCTAATGGCACTGACTTAAGGAGTTTTCCATGGAATACCCGTTCGTCGGGGCAGGCGGGACGCCTGCGGTACAGCTTTCAGCACCGACCGTTTTCCACAGGCTCCTGGAGCCAGAAGAACGGGGCGGAACAGGCCGTATCGCAGGCGTCCCGCCTGCTCCACGCAGAGCAAACCGCGCTTAAGTCAGCGCCATTAGCTCTATGAGCCGAATTCGTACGGCATTTCAAACGGTGAATGCTCTAACTGCCTTCATCCGAGACTCAAAACTTGGGCGGGACAGTGCGCACGATGCGGAAGCCAATGTTGCCTACGGCTTTCTCGGGAGCAACGTGCAGACGGACCGCCGCACGGCAGTCCTTGACCTCGGACGAGGCCGCGCCGCCGCGGCACACCCGCTCGGCGCCCTGCCGGACGCAGGGGTCGGAAATGTTGAGCGCCTCGTATTCGCCGTAAGCGTCTTCAACCCATTCCCAAGCGTTGCCGTGCATGTCGTGCAGCCCCCACGCATTGGGGCGGTAGCTGCCAGCCGGCGCAAAGCCCGCATAGCGGTCGTCGGTCCATTTCAGCAATTTGGCCTCTTTTTTATTGGAAGCCTTACGGTCTTTGGTGTTGCTGAAGACATACAGATCCGCCGAATCGCCGCAGCAGAAGGAACCGGAGGTGCCGGCCCGGCAGGCATATTCCCACTCGGCTTCGGTCGGCAGGCGGTAGGTGCCCGGCGGAACGCCTTCGAGCTTGCACAGCTTTTCAACAAACGCTTGGCACTGCTTCCAGCTGACGCCGGCCACCGGCGCATGGGCGGCGCCGTTGCCCGGCGCCCGACCCATCACGCGCTTCCACTGCGCGTTCGTGACCTCGTACTTGCCGAAATAGAACGGCTTGGAAACCACCACATCGTGCACCGGCCGCTCGGCGTAGGCTCCTTTCGCCGCGCCCATGCTGAACGCGCCGCGCGGTATCAGCCGCATGCGTATGCCCGAATGCCCCGATTCCACCTCCAGCCCAAGCTTCAGCCCAGCGACCGCCTTTTGCTGATCGCTCCGCGCCCGCGCCGATCCGGGCGCCAGCGAATGGGTCTCGGTTTTGGTTAAAAACAAAAAGCCCTTCTTTTTGACCTCGTAGTCGAGCGGGGCGTAGCCGGCGCCGGCCACCGGACGCAGGTCATGCACGGAGACGGCCTTGGCGACCCGGCGCATCTCGGCGTCGCGGGGATATTCCTTGAGCATCAGGGCCGAGAGCCGGCGGGCCTCATCCCATTTCTTGGCAACGACGGCGGTTTTTACCGCCGAGAGATAGGTGTCGTACAAAACGGGCTGCAGCTGCTTCGTTGCTTTATCGTAGGTGGCCGCAATGCGCGTGGGCGAGCTGGATTCCCACTTGTTGTTGACCGTCTGTTCAATGGATTTCCAAGCAATACCGCCAAATTGATTCAACAGATCGACGCCGGCGCGGTCGACCTCGCGGTTGTATTTGGCCGAGGCCGTTGCAACGGGCAGCAGCTTCTCTTCCCAATAGGCGCGCAGTTCGTTGGCTTCGGTCTGATCGAGATAGCCCGACGCCTCGGCACGGGTCAACGCGGCATGGAGATCTTTCCAGCGCATTTCACCCTTGGCGGTGAGGGCATCGCGGACGGCTTCGTCGTACGCGCGCTTCGACTGCTCGGCCACGGCCCGCTGCAGCGACTCTTTCAACGACGCCGTCGCCACAGCATAAAGCTCGGCCGCATCGAGATTGCGCTGCGCGGCTTCGTTGCGCCCGGCATTGGCATAGAGGCCTTTCGGACGCTGGAAAAGCGTGCCGAAGGCATCGGAGTCCACCGCCTCGCGGACGGCGTCCCACTGCGGCTGTTCGAGTTCCTGATCATAGGCGGCTTTCTGCGCCTTCATCCGACCAGCGGCTTTGAGCTGGCGCTTGGATTCCGCCAAGGCGGCGTCCAGCAAGCGGGAAGCCTCGGCATAGGCGCCCTCCATCTCGGCGGAGCCCACCGACTGCTCGGCGTTTTTCCGGGCGCGGGCAAGATTGCGGGTTTCGTCGGGCGCAGTGCTTTCGAGCAGGGCAACATCGGTTTCCGACATCCGGCGCAGGAAAACGCCTTCGAGCGCGGCGCGGCGCGCGGCCTCGGCCTTGGAGGCATCGAGGCGGCCGACCGCCTCGGACGCCCAGTAAGCGGATCCGCGCCGCTGGGCAAGCGTCGCGAATTCTTCCGCGTCTTCCAACTCGTACGGGGCATACTTTTTCGTCGAGGCATACGAACCGGTACCCGATGAGGTTTTCATCTCTGCCAGCGCGGCCACCCACTCGCCCTCGGCGGAATCGCCCTGCGGCTCAGCCTCGACGGGTGCCGCCGATGGCGGCAGCTCCTCAACCACCTCCGCAATGGAAACCAATGCATTGGTTTCCAGTAAAGGTGCTCCGGAAAAGGTGTTTATCTCCGTGGCGGGTTCTGCCGGAAGCGCCTTAAGCCCGCTATCCAGCGGCTTAAGCACAAACCACGCTACGCCAACGACAATGGCGATCACCAAGGTAAATAGAATGTTAACAACCAACGAACTGCCAGCCTTGGCCACCGGTCCGTCACGGTCCTTCAATGCTCTAAGCCTCATAACACCCAACCCGTTTTCCAGTTCCCCCGCGCAAGGCTCGGCCTGCGCGTTTAATCAGTTCTCCAGTTCTTTAAAAAACCAATATATATCTATGCACATGCACGGGTTTTAAAGGAAAGCATAAAAACCGCCCAGATGGACGGCTGCTTGCTGGAAAACCCTTACACTGAAGCATCCCAAGACTGAAGAGCTTTAAAACAAAACGATGGATAACAAGACGATTTCGGGAATGTGGCACCGGACTCCGATCCGGTGTCTGGCGCGCAGAGAGAAGAACCCCGGCTATTCCGCCGCTTGCTTGGCCTTCCATTCGGCCAGCTGCATCACATCTTTGTCGCCCCGACCGGAAACGTTGATGATGATCAGGTCGTCGGAGGTAAACTCCGCAGCATTCTTGATGATCCAGGCAATCGCGTGCGAGCTTTCGAGCGCGGGGAGAATCCCTTCCCACTGCGACAGCTTGTCGAAGCCATCGACGGCTTCAACGTCGGTGACATAGGAATATTCCGACCGGCCGAGATCGCGCAGCAAACTGTGCTCGGGGCCGACGGCGGCATAGTCGAGCCCGGCGCTGATCGAATGCGTCAGGGCAATCTGGCCGTCATTATCCTGCAAAACATAGGTTTTCGTGCCCTGCAGAATACCGATCTTGTCCTGCGCAAAACGCGCGGCATGCATCCCGCCGGCAATGCCGAGGCCGCCGGCTTCCACGCCGATCATCCGAACGCCTTCGTCCTTGATGAACGGATGGAACAGGCCAATGGAGTTGCTGCCCCCGCCGACGCAGGCAATCAACGCCGTGGGCAGGCGCCCTTCCGCCTTCAAAATCTGCTTGCGCGCCTCGCGGCCGATCACGCTCTGGAAATCGCGCACCATCATCGGATAAGGATGCGCACCGAGCGCTGAGCCCAGGATGTAGTGAGTGGAGCGAATGTTCGTCACCCAATCGCGCATGGCTTCGTTGACGGCTTCTTTCAGCGTCTGCTGGCCGACCGTTACCGGCACAACCGTTGCGCCGAGGCTTTCCATACGGAAAACGTTGAGCGACTGGCGCTCCATATCGACCTTGCCCATGTAGACCACGCATTCCAGACCAAACATGGCACAGACGGTCGCGGTCGCCACGCCGTGCTGGCCGGCGCCGGTTTCGGCAATGATGCGCTTTTTGCCCATGCGCTTGGCGAGCAGGATCTGCCCCATCGAATTGTTGATCTTGTGCGCGCCGGTGTGGCAGAGGTCTTCGCGTTTGAGATAAATCTTGGCGGTGCCCAGCTTGCGCGTCAGACGTTCGGCAAAATAGAGCGGGGTCGGACGGCCGACATATTCACGCAGATAATACTGCAGCTCCTTCTTAAACTCAGGATCCTTGCGGACTTCCTTGTATACGCGCGTCAGTTCGTTCAACGGCTCCATCAGTGTTTCCGGCACAAACATGCCGCCATAATCGCCAAAGTGGCCATGAGAATCAGGTTGGGTCGGTTTCATGATAAAATCCTTTGCAAAAAGCGAGCTCAAATAATCCCCGCCCTGCCCCTCTATTTCAAGGCTATTTGCAAAAACCCGTTCAGAGTTTCTTCTTGCCAACCCCCACGGGGTAACATCTAATACCCACGATCGTGGCAATTAGGTGTTACCCAGAGCTATGGACTGGAAATCATTTCATCACCCGGATTGGTCGCTGCCCGTCGTGAAACGAAGGCTAAGCGAAGAGTGGATCGACTACATGAGCGATGTCGGCAAGATGCTCGCCACGAATGGCCGATCGCTAATGTGGGACAGCACCTACCCGAGTCAAACAGCCTATAAAATGGCCATGTCGCGCCTGCGGAAGGCCGGACTCATGGCATACCATAAAAACGACGGAAAGCTCCCGCTCCTGAAACTGACCCCGCAGGGCAGGCAAAGCCTGCCGATCTACTTTCAGCCCGACCAGCTGTGGGACACCAAATGGAACGGCATCTGGTATATGCTCATTTTCGATGTACCGGAAAAAGAGCGCCACTACCGCGATACGCTGCGCGGCTTCCTGAAGCGCCTGCGCATGGGCTGCCTGCAAAAGAGCGTCTGGATCACACCCCGCGACATCCGCCCGGAATATGACGACTTGGAGCGGGTGGCCAACGTTCATGCCATCGCCTATCTGCTTGAATCACGAACCGTGCTGCATCGGGAAACGGCGGAGATTGTCGATAACGCCTGGAAATTTGACCGGTTGCAGGAGCTTCATGAGCGCTATCTTTCCGTCTTTGAGAAAAACCTGCAGTTTTTGGCGGAGGTGGATCATGACGAAGAGGCCCTCATGAACCTCCTCTACCAAGAGGCCGAAGCCTACATCCAATGCATGCGCCCCGACCCGCTGCTTCCCAGTGCCCTCCTTCCCAAACAATACCTCGGGAAAAAGGTTTTCAAACTCCATCAGCAAATGAGGAATGCGATTGCCCACGCCCTCTGCGGGGGTAACATCTAACTCCCACGATCGTGGTATTTAGATGTTACCCATCAAGGCCAAGGCATCGGTCAACTCAAGCGGGGCTTCGCAGGATTGCAACCCTCCGGAAAACATCGCGCGGCCAATGATTTCCTTGGGGATCGCGCCGGTCTCGCGCAACTGGGTGATGCTTTCGGAGCGCTGACGCTTGCTGAGTTTTTCGCCCGACTCATCACAAATTAGCGGATGGTGGAAGTAGGCCGGAACGGGAGCGCCCAAGGCCTGGAACAGCTGGATTTGGCGGGCGGTGCTGGAGAGAATGTCTTCTCCGCGGATGACGAGGTCGATGCCGTGGCGGATGTCGTCGCAGACGCAGCAGAATTGATAGGTCCATTGGCCGGTGCGGTCGCGCAGAGAAAAATCGCCGCACTGCCCAACTGGAGCTTGATGGCAGTCGCCCAGCGCGAGATCGCAAAAGGCAACCGACTCGGAAGGAATGCGGAAACGCACTGTGTTTCCTTCGAGTGGCAGGTTCTTTTCTGCGCAGGTGCCCGGATAGCACAACTCCCCCTGCCCGTCGGACTGCTTTTCAAGAATCTGCCGTCGACTGCACTCGCAACCGTATACGAGGCCGCGTTTTTCCAGGGTTTCGAGCACTTCCGCATAGTGGTTTCCGCAGTCGCTCTGGCGAAAGTTGGAAGGATGGGCGGCGGTCGAGGCGTTTATGCCCAAGTCGGGGGGAAAGCCGAGCCACTCCATGTTTTCGAAGATGGCTTGTTCGTATTCGGGACGCGCCCGTCCGCGGTCGTGGTCTTCGATGCGGGCGATGACTTTCGCGCCCTTGGCCTTGGCGATGCCCCAGACGTATAGCATGTGCAGCACATGACCCAAATGGAGGTAGCCGGTCAGGCTGGGTGCA
Organism: Pontiella sulfatireligans; assembly: GCF_900890705.1. GTDB lineage: Bacteria > Verrucomicrobiota > Kiritimatiellia > Kiritimatiellales > Pontiellaceae > Pontiella > Pontiella sulfatireligans. The sequence continues at coordinate 1,082,776 of NZ_CAAHFH010000002.1, forward strand.
AAACGAGTGGTCATTTTTTACGGCAAGCGGCGATGAAGGCCTCGACCTTGGCCATGTCTTTTACGCCCGGCTCGGTTTCAACGCCGGAGCTGACATCGACGCCCCACGGCTTTACCTCCGCCACCGCCGCTTCCACATTTTCAGGAGAAAGCCCGCCTGCGAGCAGGATCGGTTTTTCAACCGACTTCACCAGCGTCTTGGCTTTGCCCCAGTCGCAGGTTTTTCCGGTGCCGCCCACGGTTCGCGAATCGTAGGAATCGAGAAGAAAGCGGTCGAACTCGAACCACGATTCAGCGTGGTAGAGCTCATCCGGATTGAGTGCCCGCCAAATTTCCAAGCCTTGGAAAAGATCGCGGTCCATTTTCCAATGGTCGGGAACGCGGTGAACCTGCAACACGTCGAAGCGGCCGTATTGCGCGGCATGCGCCAGCTCGGATTCGGTCGGGCAGACAAAGACGCCGACGCGCTTCATGCCCTCGGGCGTTTCCCACCGGCCCACGGCTTTGGGATCGATGTAGCGTTTGGACTTCGGCCACTGAATGAAGCCGAGCGCATCGGGCCCTAACGCAGAAATCTGCCCGAGGTCGCCCTCTGAGCAGATTCCGCAAATTTTGACAAATAGGCCCATCGGCTTTATTCGGCCACGGCCTCTTGAGCTTCTGAAAGATCAAGCTCGGCAATGTCTTCCGCAATTTCCGAAGCGGCTTCAAGTGCCATGGCCTTGCGGTCTTCATTGTCGCCGAAGAACAGCGGGTTCTGGCCGTCGGCCCAAACGATTTCTATGTCGTCGATGCCGATGAAGTCGAAGGCGTGGCGCACTTGGCTCGTCAGAGCGTCGCGGGGGTCGTCTTCCATGTAGACGCCTCCGGAAGAAACGAGCAGCACCACGCTTTTGATTTTATGGAGCGGCTTAACGCCGTCTTCCTTGCTAATCGAGAAAGTGAGGCCGGGGCAGAGCACCTGGTCCATCCAAGCCTTCATGATGGCCGGAGCGGAAAAGTTCCACATCGGCATGGTGAGCACCAGCACGTCGGCGGCATTAAAGTCTTCGGCCTGCTTGGAAGCATAGTTCATGGCCATTTCTTCGACCTTGGACGGCTCGTAGGATTCGTCGAAAACCGGATACCATGCGCGCTTATAAAGCTCGTAAGAGTAGAACGGCGGCTTTTCGTCGTAGAGGTTGACGTTAACCAGCTCGACGTCCGGCGTCAGCTCGATCAGTTTAGTGAAAAAAGTCGCAGCCAGCTGTTTAGAAACCGACTCTTCGGTAGGCTTCGGGTTCGCGCATACATGCAAAACATTCATTACAGATTCTCCTTCTCTTCCTGTTCTAAAGGGATTTTTTAAAAATCGAAGGGGCGTTTATAGCCTAAAAGCGAAGGGGGGTACAATCAATAACCTGCAAAAGCGCGCCTGCAAACGGCGCGCCGGGAGCGCACCTATTTCTTCAGCTCAAACGCCCGCTTGCTCGTTTGATCCGCCGTCGGGAAATCGGCAGGAACCGGCTGGGTTACCTTACCGGTGGCCACCCACTCACAGCCACGGTTGAAGGTGGCGATAAATCCGACGCCTTCGTAGGCCGGGGTGTCGTGGCCGAGAATGGAGTGGAAGCAGCGCCCTTTTCCATAGGTTATGGTCATCAGCGCGGGCTGGTGCTGTCCTTTCCGGGCGGCCACATTGAGGTCTTCGCCGGTCGCCAGAATGGTCATGTTTTCGGCCGGGCCGCGCAATTTTGCATAACACTCGTCGAAGCTGGTCAGCCACTGGGCGGGCAGGCCTTTCATGATTGGGTGGTTCGGTGCGCGAACCGTGATTGGAAATTCATGCGCTTTTCCATGTGTACCGCCCTTGCCCGGCGACATGTCTCGAATCTCTTTGCCTTCTTCGTTGATATAGACATACGGGCCGTGCTTTTCGGTGCGTCCGCCCCAGCCGCCCACGCCGATCATCTTGTTGTATTCTTCCCAGTCGCCCCAGCAGTTGTCGGCCGCATGAACCACAACCAAGCCACCGCCGTTTTTCATGTAGCTCTCGAGTGCTTTCTTGGTGGCTTCCGGCAACGGCGCGGCGTTGTAGCCCAGATTGTTGACCACGACGTCGTATTTCTTGAAGTCGGGTGCAAAGTCCGGATCGGTCTTGGATTTCGGCAGATCCTCGCTCGGCAGTCCGGCCATGTCGAGGAACGCCTTTTCGCGGCCGGCCTTCCACGTATACTTCGTGCGGACCAGATCTACCTCGAACAGCCCGGTGTCTTCGAGCATCTGCTTCATCATGATCGTGGCCTTGGGCCAAACGGCATGGTTGTTCTGCCCGTCCATGATCAGGGCCTTCAGCTTGGCATCGGCGCCGGAAGCCAGCACCAGCACGCACAACACACTCAAAATAGTTTTTTTCATAGCAGTCATCCTTTTTTCGGTTTTAAGAGCCTCACAAAATAAGACGCCGCCCAGCCAGTGTCTTGTACTATTTAAGCAGGTTTTTGTATTTGCGCAGGTTGCGCTTCACGGGTTTGTGCACCGTCAGGCGCAGCTGCTTGAGATTGGACTTTGACTTATCCGCGGCAACGCGGGCGATGACGCGCTCGGAGCCGTCGCCGTTGGAGCGCAACGTGTGTTGCTGCATCACGCCGTCGGTCGTCCATTTTTCCCCGTCATTGGAACCTTCGATCACAAACCAGTAGTCGGGGCCGAGTTCTTCCAATCGTTGGAACTGCATGGCCAGATAGGTGCCCTGGGCGTCGGACACTTCAATCAGATGCGGCAGCTGCTCTTTGGACGGCGACTTCGGATTCCTTGGATCGCCGCCGTGAACATATTCGTGAAAGTTGTCCACGCCGTCGCCGTCGAGGTCATCTCCAGGATTCAGTGCGCCGTATTTTTCTTCAAACGCATCGGAGATGCCGTCGCCATCGGCGTCGGGCGGCGGGAGCGGCGCTTCGGAATCCACATTGTACAAATCAAACTTAGCCAACTTTGGCTCCAGCTTGGCCTTTTCGGCCAGAAGCCTGTTTTTGTATTCCCCGTTCGGTAGATCGTCGAGCCTGGTAAAGCTATGGAAATCGCCGGGGCGCTTGTTCACGTCATACCACGTGCCTTGGCCATCGCGCAGCACTTTGTCGTTGCGGATCATCTGGGCGTCGATGCGCATGGAATAGATCCAGTCGCGATGTTTTTTGCTCTCGCCGGTCAAATAGGGCCAGAGGCTTTGGCCGTCGAGCTTGTCGTAGCCCTGTGGAAATTGGAAGCCCATGATTTCGGCCAGCGTCGGCAGCACGTCGGCAAAGTCGGCCACGATATTGCGCCGCCCGTGCACGAGGTTTTTTACGCCCGGTGCATAGATCAGCAGCGGCACATGCATCCCCTGCTGCTGGGTAATCCGGCCCTTGCCAAAGTTGCCGGCATTGTCCTGCGTTCCGTTGTCGGCGCTGAAAAGGATAATCGTGTTTTCCAGCTCACCGATCGCCTTTAGTTTTTCGATGTACTGCCACATGTGGTAGTCGAGATATTCAACGTGGCGGCTGAGCCCTTCGGGCGTGATGTTCTTGCGCTCATACGTGCCATCCTCTCGCGGAATGTGCTTCGGCTCCTTGCGGACATATCTTCCGTTCTTCCATTCCAGCACAGGCGTCCCCGGCCAAACGGTCGGCGTGCCCGGCACCGCGCAGTCTTTGGCCAAATGCCCAAGGTGCGGCGTATGCAGCACAAAGAACGGTTTGTCGGCGGCTTTTGAACGATCCATGAAATCGAAAATATATTCCATCTCCAAGTCGGGCGCATAATCATCGATCTCCGTCTTGGCATACGCAAACGGCTCGTTCGGATGGTCTGGATGGTTGATCAGCTGGATTTCCGGCCACCAGAAAAAGGATTTGTGGTCCCAGTCGTCCGGATTGTTCGTGCGAAAAACGGGATACGGGTTTTTATTGGGGGTTCCAAAGGGATTCCAGCCGCTATGACGGAAAGGCTCGGCCGGATCGAGCACCAGCTCGTTGAATCCCATACTGAGGATATCCGCTCCCCCTCCGATGTGCGTTTTAGAAACCCAGATATTGGCATAGCCCGCGTCGCGGCTCATGTTGCCAAGCGTGATCGGAGCGCTTTCATAGGCCGCATAGGTATTGTTGCAGTCGGCACCGATGTGACTGTTGTCCCAATACTTGTTGTTGCAGGCATAGGTGCCGTTCATCAGCAGCACGCCGCTGGGCTTGCAGATGGTCGCCGCCCAAAAGGTCTCGATAAAGCAGCCGCCGTTCTCCGCCATCCGGTCCATCATCGGCGTCTTTGCCCGGCGGTCCCCCGTGAACATGCTCGATTCATAGAATGGAAATTCGCGCGCGCTGATGTCGTCCGCCACCACGAGGATGACATTCCTCGGCCTTGCGCAGACACTCCACGCCGCCCCCAGCACCATGCTCAAAATCAGAATTTTATTCACACCCATTTTCTTTTCCAAACGACCACTGATTGCCCCCATTCTAGTAGTTAGCCAACCAACAAATATCCTGCTCATTCGAAGATATCGACCGCAAAGACGCTAAGAAGCAAAGGTTATTGTTCTTCGTGTCTTTGCGTCTTAGCGGTCAATATACATGCCTTTGGATTCTTGTGTGCTAGGGCACTACAAAATCATGCTCTGTGGCGTGCTGGTCGAACGGCTTGATGGCCACTTCCAGCTTTTTGCGCTCGGCGCGGTGCGCCGGGGAGACCTTTTCCCAATCCAGGATCTGCGGGAAACTGATCAAATCGTCCGGCTGCTTTTCAACATTCCACCACTTGCCGTTGCCATCCCGCATCACCAGCGATCCGCGAACCAGCTGATGGGCGCCCTTATACGAGTAGATCCAGTCCCGATGCGTTTGTTTATCGCCGAACAAGAAAGGAACCAGACTTTCGCCGTTGACCTCATAGTCGTCCGGAATTTTGAACCCAGCCAGCTCCGCCACGGTCGGCATGAGGTCGGCCAGATTAACGAGCACGTCTTGTCCGCCCTGCTTGGTCATGCCCGGCGCATAGATAAACATTGGGACATGACAGCCTTTCTGACGTTCCACGCTTCCTTTGCCATATCCATGGGTGCCGTTATCGGCGCAGAAAATCAAGACGGTGTCGTCGGCAATGCCCATGGCTTCGAGCTTATTGAGATACTGCCATATCTGGTAGTCGAGGTAGTTGATCATGTTGTGGATGCCGGCCGTTGTGACGGTGCCGTGCGTATCATATTCTCCCTTGTCTCCGGTAATCTTCGGCTCGGTGCGGATGTACTTCTTTCCATCCCAATTGATGACCGGCGTGCCGGGCCATTTGCATTTGGAACCGGGATTCAGCCAGTCGTACTGGTCGTGGCCGAGGTGCGACGTGTGATACACAAAAAACGGTTTGCCTTCGGCGTTTTTGCGCTCCATGAAATCAAAGATAAAGTCCAGCTCCACGTCCGGCCCATAGGTGTTGAGGCCATAGCTTGCTTTGTCCGCTGCGCTGACCGGCCAATAGGTGATCTGCTGTTCCGCCGTCGCCTTCGGCACGGAGGGATGATTCATCAAGGCCACAGAAGGCTTCCAATACCAGGAAGTCTGGGCATAGCGCTGCACCTCTTCTCCGGAGTCCTCATTGATCTGGGTATTCTTTTTACCTTTCACCTCAGCCAAAACGAAATCGGTGTGCGGGTTTTTCGGGAAGAGATAGGAACCCGGCGTAAACACGCCTTCGTCAAATCCGAACAATCGGTGGTCGCACTGCTTCAGCTGCGTTTTACCGACCATTTGCGTGGCATATCCCGCCTTCTGTGCGACGTGCCCGATCAGCAGCGGCGAGCTGACGTAGAACGGAACCACCCACTCTTTCTTCTTCCCGTTTTGAACCACGCCGCCGAGATCGCCGTTGTGCCACCACTTGTGCAGGTGTGCATAGCGTCCGGTCATCAGCATGGCGCGACTTGGCGAGCAGATCGTTGCCGCCCAGGTGGTTTTAATCCAGCAGCCCTGCTCGGCCATTTGATCCAGCACCGGAGTTTGTGCACGGCAGGCTGGATCCGATGTATTCCACCCCTTCAGGTCGCTCCAAACCGAGGAGCCGTACGCCGGAAACTCGCGGGCGCTAATGTCGTCCGCCAGAATAATAATCACGTTTTTCTTGGCAGCGGCATTCCCGGCAACAAGACCGGCCAATATAATCCCTAGACATCTTTTCATGACGCTACTTCCTTGATGGCTTGCTTTCGGGCTGTTTGGGATCCTTGGCCTTGGCGTCGCCCACCGACTTGTGCTTGAAAATGATGCGGTCCATGTTGAAGCGCTGGGAGCGGCCGGAAATGATCAGCGTGTATTTTTCGCCGGCCTTAAGCTTGTAGAGCGGCGGAAATTTTTTGTGATGCTTGTCGAGCTGCGCCGTCCAGCCCCAGCCCTTGGCATCGCCGCCGTAAAGCTTGGTGTCGGACTTGAGCATGTCCAGCGGCGCCTTGCCCGCCGTGTCAAAGTCGCCCATCAAACGGATGTAGCAATCGTTGCAGCGGTCGCCCGGCTCGCCATCCAACCGCTTGTGCGCGCGGATGAGCAGTCGATATTCGCCGTCCTTGTCGACGGTGAACCGGTATTCGAGCGGATCCGCCGCCGGCCCGCTGGCAGGCTGGTTGCCGGTAAATTCAAAATGGCATTCGCCGGTATAACCCTCCACCGACTTTTCCTTTTCCCAGTCGCCCTTCGACGACTTGGTGGACTCGGCTTCAATAATCAGCAGGCCGTCCTTGCCTTCGAACACCGGTGCGGCAAATGAGCAACAGACACTGAACACGGCAAATAGAGCTATCGTTTTTTTCATCTTAGAAATCCTCTGTTACTTAACCAGCACAACCCAATCCTGATCCGGGTCCGCCGGCGGATTGCCGAGCGACACCTTGCCGCCCCCCTTGACCTTTGCGACGGAGCCCTTCTGCAGCTTTCCGCCGGTGCGCGGATTGAACCATTGCACCTTGAACGAGCCCTTGGCGCCGGTCAGATCGAGCTGCGCACCGGCCACCTTCGGAAGATAGACGAGGTAGGTTTTTCCGGCTTGGGAAAGACAGTATCCGTCGTTTGTGTTCTGCTCGTTTCCGATGAGCGCGTTGCTGTTTTCCATTTCCCAGAACGGAAATTTTTCGCTGCGGAAAAAATCGAGGGCGATGCGGCTGTAATCCCATGTTTTGTCGCGGCTACGCCAGTCTTCGGCATTCAAGTCGTTTTGAGGAAACTTGTAACCAAAATAATATTCCACCCCAGTTCCTCCGGCCATCAACGTGCCCCACAGCGTCTGGGCGCGGACCTCATCGATGCTCGGCATATAAATCGGTTTCTCGCTTTTTGTATTCGCTTCGCGCGCTTCGGCCATGCCCGGCCAATCGGGGTCGGGCGGCGTACCGGCGCCAGCACTGCCGGACTCGTCGGAAGAAACCACCCACGGGTGCCCGGACGCTTCGGAGCGGGTGACCCATTTGAGTGCGTCGCGATGAGTGTTCTTCACGGCGGAATTCTGAATGGATACGCCGGTCAGGACATCCTTCTTGCCCATCAGTTCGCCATAGATCTTTTCCTGCTGATTCGGATAGGTGTGCAGCACCACATTGTGTCCATACGGATCAGTGGCGCGGATAAATTTTGCCTGATCTATGATCTCTTCGATCGACTGCGTGTTTTCCTCGCCAATGTTCCAGTTGAGCGCCAGGTTGTGGCCGTAGCGGGCAATCATTTCGCGGAGGTAGGCTTTGCGCTCAACGCCCAGCTTGCCTTTGTCGAGCGCCATCTTTTTGCCGCCCTCGTTCTTGCCTCGCTGGTCGTCGTTTTCGGTTTCCTGCAGCTTGAAGTGAAGGTACATGCCCTTGGCGTTGCCGTGATCAAACACGATGCCCCACTGGTCGAGCTTGGAGCAGTCGAAGTGCAGCTTGTCGGCGCGGCTGACGTGCGGCCAAACGTTGTCGCCGTCGCCCCCGGCGTTATAGGGAATGAAGGAGAAGGCGTTGCCACCCTTGCCGGCGAGATAGTTGATCGCGCCGATCATGCCCTTCCCCTTGCCTCCCTTCCAGCTCGGGTCGCCGGGGTTCCAATCCTTGGAATGCGCCTCCCAGGTTTTCAGCGGGCATTTTTTGGCGTTGTTCGCGCGGGTGCCATCGAAATCAACATACGCGAGAAAGGTTTCGGGGGAATCCGCGCCGGCCTTGAGGAACCATTCGCCGCTGCCCGCATGGCGGAGGTAGCGGCTGCCGACATATTGAAGCCGGCCCTTGGAGCGCAGGTCCACGCCTTTCTTGTCGGTCTTTCCAACCTTAAAGCTGCCCTTGATTCCGTCGAACTTTGTTCCCTTGAATTCAATCGCGTAGCTCCAGTCGCCCTTTTTATCGGGCGAAAGATGCGCGCGCCATTTGGAGCCCTCAGTGGCGGAGGTTTCGCCGGCGTTGCCGTCGGCGGCAAAGTAGCCGGGGACGAGATAGTCGGGCGAGCCGGACTCGTGCGTAAAGCGCACATTCATTTGCTGATCAATGAAAGGATTGGGGGCCGTGTCGGTTTCCTTGGCGAACGGGCCGTCGAGCGTCAATGTAACTTTATGCCACTGTTTCAGCTCCCCCGAAATATTAACGGAACCATCGCCGGCTTGAGCGTGAACCAACCAGATACTGGAAACCAACAAGGCCGTGAACAGTGATTTTTTCATGTTTTCCCATTCCTTATTACAATGTTAACCATCTCATTCTTATGTAAAAAAAAACCAATGGCCGGAACATCCGGCCATTGGAAAGCACCCGCTATTTTTTCGGAACGGCGGTCGACTCGCGTATGAGCAGGTGCGGTTCAAACCGGAGTTGGCGCACGGGCACCTGGCGCTCCTTGTTTTCGATCCGGTCGATGACGAGCTGCGCAGCCTGCACTCCGATTTCGTAGGCATCCTGGTGCAACGTGGTCGCCGGCGGAATAAGGTATTCGGTAAACTCCTCGTCACCAAATCCAATCACCGATAGGTCGGCGGGAATATTGATGCCCATATCGTGCACAGCGCGATAGATGGTCGGCAGCATGAAATCGCCGCCGGCAAAAATGGCCGTGGGCGCGTTTTCCTGCTGGATCAAATCCTTGACCATCTGTTTGTTGGCATCTTCGCTTTCGAAATTCCACCCTTCACGTTCAATCGGTTCGGCCGCTTCGGCATGGCGGGACACTGCATATTCAAAACCGCGCTTACGGAGCTGCAAACTCTCGATATCGGTGAAAATTCCGGCAATCCGACGATGCCCGAGCTCCAGCAAATGCTCGGCGGCCAGCTGACCGCCGTGCTCGTCGGCGGTGCCGACAAAGTCGTATTTCTTTTCCCCGGTCAGGGCATAGTCCACACTGACCACCGGCATGTGATGCGATTCGATCGCCGCCGAAACCTGGTCCATACGGTTGGGATACGGCCGGATGATCAGCCCCTCCACCCGCCGCTCGGCTAGGCGCTGAACGAGCTGTTCGTCCAAATCATCCTGGCGGTGCATCAGCAAAATCGGCAGATAGTTGCGCTTCATCAGCTCGTCGTGGGCGCCACGAAAGATTTCCTCCGTGAAGTTATCGACGAATGGATCGATGATCAGACCGACGGAATAGGTTTTGCCGCTCTGCATACCCTTGGCAAACAGGTTGGGCACATAGCCCAGTTCTTCAGCCACCTTTTCAATCTTGCGAACCGTCGAGGCTTTGTGCAAATGCGCCTTGCCGTTGAGCACTCGGCTCACGGTCTGGAAAGAATAGCCCGTCCGTTGGGCAATGTCGCGGATTGTAATTTGCTTACTCATAGTGCAGAATTGTTAGCACGAACATTTCTTCAAACACAATGATTAAAGAGGCTGTATTTACCCAAGGGTCGAAAAATCGTGAGAATTTAACAAAAGGCGTGAGGCGTGATGTCATGGCCCACCTGCATTCCGTCAACCGGAAATCACGCCTCAATCGTCACTTGTCACGAAAACAAACACGCCTCAATCGTCACTTGTCACGATCCTACCTTAAGCACCGCCCCGGAGGAAGTGTTGTATTTCCCGCCGCGGAAAGCGCAGAAGAGGTATTCCGGTTTTCCGTCGCACATAAGCAGCTGCGGGCGTTCGAAGCGGCCTTCGCGGTCGAGCCCGTTCGGGGCTTCGTCAAAATAGCGATGCGAGTTCCAGAAGGAAATCTGCGGTTCGGACCAGTGGACGCCGTCCTTCGATTCAAAATAGAGGCCGTATTCGTGGTTCCAGAAGCCCATGTCGCGCATGATCATCCTAAACTTGCCGTCTTCGATCCAAATGTAGGCGTCTTCGCTCTGCGCGTTTCCGCCGTTGCCGTCCCGCAGATTGATCATCGGTCCGTCGCCTTGCTTGACCCACGGGCCTTCCAAGCTCTTGGCAATCGTCAGACCATACTGCCGGTTTGTCCGCTGCCAACCGCCTTCTTGATCATCCATCTCCCAGTCGGCAATCGACCAGGTTTTGTAGTAAAGCCAAAGCTCGCCGTTGGGGTGCTGCAGGAATGCCGGATTGGTGGTGCACATCGAGTTCCACGCCTTGGGATCCGGATCGGGCTCAATGATCGGCGCATAGGTGCGTTCCCACGGGCCGTAGAGCGAGTCGGAAGTGGCCATGCCGATGCGCTTGGTGTAGACCGTGCCGTCGGAAACCCCCAGATAGAACAACACATACTTGTCGCCGACTTTGTGGATGGTCGGATTGTGGCAACTGCCGCCGTCCCACCAGTCGCCGCCGCGCGGAGCCAAAGCCACATCAACCGTTTCGTAGGGACCGCCCGGCTCGTCGGCCACAGCATGGGCGATCTCGCAACAGGTCAGCCAGCCTTCGTGATCGGCCTCGTTTTTCCAGCGCGAATAAAACACATGAATCTTGCCGTCCGGTCCATAGATCGGCGAGCAGCCCCAAACGTTGTAGTCCGCATCTTCGAGAATGCGCCCGACACCGGTCAGCTCTTTACAGAATTCCGAAACGACTTCTTCCCTGGTTTCCAACGCCGCTGTTGTCATTATTCTTCTCCCATCACAATCTCAACCACCGCTTCCCCCGAAACACTGGAAGGATCAATAACCTGCCCTTCGATCAATACCCCATTAACCGTCACCGACTTGACGCCCTTAACGACGCCATCGGGATTCGAGACCGAAATCTGGTATGTTGCGCCGCGGTATTCCCGCGTCATCGAATATTCCTTCCAATCAGCCGGAATGCACGGATTGATTTCCAACCCTTGGAGCGTTGGGCGCACACCGAGCAAATACTGCGTGCCGACGAGATCCATCCACGCCGCCGTGCCGGTGACCTGCGTCACGTTGGCCCAGCCGCAGCGCTTGTTTTCCGGACCGATAATGTTGGAGGCGTAGGCATACGGCTCGGCCTCGTAGCGCTCGAGCCCGATATTGGTCAGCGCGGTGTGCGGCACCATGTCGCCAAAAATTTTCCATGCGTCTTCCGAACGGCCAAGCTTGGCCAGCGCAATGATGGCCCAGCCGTTGGCCTGGCAGAACACCGCGCCGTTTTCTGCGCAGCCCGGGTTGTAGCCAGTGAACGGATCGGGATCGTGCGGATAGGTTTTAAAGCCCGGATAGACGAGGCGCAGACCGAAGTCGGTGGCGGTGTATTTGATCGCGTTGTCCATCCCGGAATTGTTCTGCTCATCGGTGCCGACACCGGCCCAGACGGACCACGACTGCGGATTGATGAAAATTTTGCCGTACTCCGCCTGCTTGGTTCCGACAATGTCGCCTTCGTCGGTAAAGCCGCGGCGCCAGTATTCGCCGTCCCACGCATGGGTTTCGAGATTGTTGACCATCTTGTCGAGACACTGCTGCAACCGATCAATATCGGCTTGGTCGCGACCGGCTTCCGTAGCGATTTCGATGAGCTGGCGCAGAACGATGACATACTGCTGCCCGCAAAAGATCGACTCGCCCTTGCCGGCGCGAGAGAAGCGCAGAATAATGTCGTTCCAGTCGCCGTGGAAGGTCAGCGGGAATCCTTTTTCGCCGAGATTGTTTTCGGTGAACTCAACGCCGCGCATCAGATGCGTCCAGACGGTGTCGCTGCCGTAGGTCGTCCAGTTGTCTTCCGGCGAGAGCCAGGCCACATCTTGGTCGAGCAGGCTGTAGTCGGCGGTTTCGGCGAGAATGGCATAGGCCACCATCGGCATCCAAAGATGGTCGTCGGCGTGCTTGGTTACGCCGCGGGTCATGCTCGGCCCGTCTTCCGGGTAGCAGGTGTGCAGCGCGTGGCCGTCTTCGAACTGCTGCGAGAGCAGATAGAGGAACATGTCGGTCGCCCACTTGGTGTCGCGGTAGGCGATGCCGACCATGTCGGTGGCGGTGTCGCGATAGCCGAAGCCGCGGTAGCCCGGCGCGTGCCAACTGGTGGAGCGCGAGTAGCGACCGTTGTGCACGGTCTGGATCGGGCTCCAAGTGTTGATCTGGCGTTCGACATCCTTGTTCGGAATCGAGCAGTCAAACTTGTTCAAGTGGTTGTCCCACCAGCCGGTCAGTTTGGCAAACTGCGCGTCAATTGCTTGGTGGCTGCGGAAAATTTCCAAATCGGTTTTAATGTTGGCCAGCGTTTCCTTGTGCTTGACCAGTCCGCCCGGCGCAACGCCGAGGGTAAAGACCACGCGGTCGGATTCGCCCGGCTTTAGCGTGACGTTCACCTGCCCCGCGGCGCAGGGGTGGCCGCACTCGATCGTATCGTTGCCGCAATGGCCGTTTTCCAGCGCAATCGGATTCTGCTCATAGCGGTACGGGCCGAGAAACTTGTCGCGGTCGCCGGAATAGCTGTCCATTTTGCGGTCGGCCGCCATCCAGATCAGCGGGACGTCTTCCACGAAGGGCTGCGGCGTGTGCTGATAGCGGTAGATGATGGCGTCAAGGTCTTCATCGTAGAAGGTGGTTACCTGGCTCTGGATATAGTAGCCGTAGAACAGGTCGGTCGACCACTCGAGCTGCGCGAGGTCGGCATAGGCAAACAGGCCGAGCTCCTTCTCTTCGTCGGAATTGTTGATGATTTCTAGGTCGTAGCAGATGGCATCGACGTCCATCGCGCAATAAAGCTTCAAGCGTGCGGTCACGCCATTTTTGGTGCCCTCGAACAGCGACCAGCCGGCATGGTGCTCGGCGTGCCAGGAATCGAGCGGCGTTTCCGACGGGCGGAAGGTCGGCGACCAGTGGGTACCGTCCTTTTCGCGAACATAGGTGTAGAAGCCGGGGCCGTCCATCGGCACGTTTTGGTAGCGGTAATGCATCATCCGGTAGATGATCGGGCTCTTCCACCAGGCAAAACCGCCGCCCGCCTGCGAAACAAACGCGTGCATCTTGCCGTTGGAGAGATAGTTGATCCATGGCGTGGGCAAATCGCTGCGGTTAATGCGGATCGACCGCTCTTCATCATTAAAGCTATACGTTTTGTTATCGTTCATTGCTGTTCCTAAATATCGTTCAAATTCGCTGGACAAACCGGAGATCCAATGCCCATATTCCGCGGATGTTACTGTAAACATCTTTGGAGGTTATGCACCATGAACCGGATCGTGTCCACTATATTTTTAAGCTTTATGTGCGTGTTAACATCCTGCACCACGATTTCAAACGATGACCAGGGTCATCATAATGCTAATGGAGAGAAGACTATGAAAATGACGCAAACCGACCCGATTTCCTCGGATTTTGAAAAAAGACTGAAGCCCGTTGGGCGCATTTTGGAAGACCCCGACTACAACGTCTGGGGCTGCTCCCCGATCTGGGGCCCGGACGGAAAAGTCCACGTATTCTATTCGCGCTGGAAAAACGAAGCCCACCATCAGGGCTGGATCACCTGCTGCGAGATCGCCCACGCCGTGGCCGACACGCCCGAAGGCCCGTACGAAACCGTCGATGTGGCCGTCACCGGGCGCGGCGGCGACTGGTGGGACGCGATGACCTGCCACAATCCGACCATCCACAAAGTCGGTGACAAGTATGTGCTTTTCTACATGGGCACGCAGGACGGCACCGTCTACTCCAAACGCGTCGGCATGGCCACCTCCGACTCTCTGAACGGCCCGTGGAAGCGCTCCGACAAGCCGATCATCGAGCCGAATCCCGATCCCGATGCGTGGAACTCGATCTGCACCACCAACCCCGCCTTCGTACAGCACCCGAACGGCGAACTGTGGCTCTACTATAAATCCTGGCGCATCAACGACTGGAAGAAGGACCTCGAAGGCGGCCTGCGCGTCGCGACCTCCGACGTCGGCAAGTTCACCAACCGCCAGTACGGCCTTGCCGTAGCGAAGGATCTCGACAGCCCGTTTGAAAAAGTCGGAGACGGCCCGATCATCGATCTCAGCCACCTCGGCGAAAACGCACAGAGCGAAGACGCCTACATCTGGATCGAAGACGGCAAATTCAAAATGATCATGCGCGACATGGGCTACTGGAACCACGAATACGGCCTGATGTTCGAATCCGAAGACGGCCTGACGTGGGGCATGCCCACCGTCGCCTTCTACGCCGGACGCAACTATCTGCCCGAGCCGCCCAACGGCCTCGAGCGTGAAGGCCGCTTCGAACGCACCCAGGTGCTGATGAAAGACGGCAAGCCGGACTATGTCTTCTTCGCCATGGTTGGCGGAAAATACAACACCTCCTCAGGTGCAGTCATGAAAGTGGACTAACCTTAAGGTTAGATTGCTGAAATGCCGGATTCGTGGGTAACTCCCGAATTCGGCAATTTTTCATAAACGGAGCAGCATGCGCGAAATATATTCAATGAATCCGGGCTGGCGCTTTCTTCAGCAAGATGTCGAAGAACGCAACTTTCAGTCTATCCACGAGCGCTTTTACAAAGCCCCCGAATGGATGAAATCCGGAAACCAAGGCCTCTCAAAGGTCGGCTATCCCGACGAAAGCTGGCAGATCCTCGACCTGCCCCACGACTTTCTTCAGGAAAACGGATTCAGCCCCGAGGCCGAAGTTGCGCACGGCTCCATCCCGAAAGGCGTGGCGTGGTACCGCAAAACCTTCGAGCTTCCGGCCGAGGACAACGGCCGACGCATCCACATTGAATTCGACGGCATCTACCGCGATTCCAGTGTCTGGGTCAACGGCCACTTTGTCGGGCGGCACCTCAGCGGCTACACCAGCTTTTGCTGCGACATTTCCGAACTGCTCAACTATGGCGCCCCCAACTCCATCGCGGTCCGCTGCGATGCCCGGCTCGCGGAGCTCTGGTCGTATGAAGGCGGCGGCATCTACCGCGATGTCCGCCTCATTATAACCGACCCTGTTCGCGTAGACTGGTGCGGCACCTTTGTCCGCACCGAAGGTGACGCTCTCACCATCGAGACCACAGTGCGCAGCGATCTCAACCGTGCCGAGGACTGCGAAGTCCGTTCCATCGTGCTTGATGCCAACGGGAAAGAACAGTGCAGCGCATCCGGCCCGCTAAGCATCGGCATTGACGCAACCGCAACACTGACGCAAACTGCGGCCATCCCATCCCCCATTCTCTGGGACACCGAAACCCCCTATCTCTACACCCTGAAAACCATCATCACCGTCAACGGCGAAACCACCGACGAATACGCCACCACCTTCGGCGTACGCGACATCCGCTTTGACGGCGAAAAAGGATTTTTCCTCAACGGCCGGCCGCTGAAGCTGCGCGGCATCTGCAACCACCAGGACCACGCCGGCGTCGGAACAGCCATCCCCGACAGCCTGCAGGAATGGCGCATGCTGCAGATGAAAAAGATGGGCGCCAACGCCCTGCGCGTTTCACATAATCCGCCCACCCCCGCCCTGCTCGACATCTGCGACCGCCTCGGCATTCTGGTGATGGACGAAACGCGCCTGACCGGTTCGTCGCCCGAATTCATGCAGCAGCTCGAAGATCTGCTGCGACGCGACCGCAACCATCCATCGGTCATCATGTGGTCGCTCGGGAACGAAGAGATGAACGTGCAGTGGAGCGAGGTCGGCGTTAAGCAGCTGCGCCGCATGCAGCACCTCGTGCACAAGCTCGACCCCTCCCGCTCCGCCACCTATTCCATGAACTGCGACTGGCTCGGCGTGGCCGACATTTACGATGAGCATAATTTCCATCTCGATGTATTCGGCGCCAACTACACCTTCACCGAGGACGGCGTCGATGAATCGCGCTACGACAAGTTCCACGCCAAATATCCCGACTGGCCGCTGATCGGCAGCGAGACCGGCGGATCGTTCGCCACGCGCGGGCTGTACAACACCGAATATTATGATGGAAAGCCCATCGAGCTGAACGACTTCGGCCACGGTGGCATCTGCTGGAATGGAAACCATCTTAAAGGAATCGCCAGCGCCTATAACAACGGGCTAACGCCGTGGGGGTCCAACTTTGACGCCGCATGGAAGCACTGCGCCGAACGCGACTTCATGGCCGGCACCTTTCTCTGGACCGGCTTCGACTACCGCGGCGAAACCTACCCCTTCGACTGGCCGGCCACCGTCACCCGTTTCGGATTGATGGATCTGTGCGGTTTCCCGAAGGATGCCTACTTCTACTACAAAGCATGGTGGAACCCGGAGCCTCAACTGCACCTCTTCCCGCACTGGAGCTGGGCGGGCAAGGAAGGCCAGCCGATCAAGGTGCGCGCCTACACCAACTGCGCGGAAGTCGAGCTGATCCTCAACAGCACAAGCCTGGTCCGCCAAGCCGTGGCCACCAACGAATATTTTGAAACGATGGTCGATTACCAGCCCGGCACACTCGAAGCCATCGGCTACGCCGCTGCCGGAAATGAAATCCTGCGCACCGTCAACGAAACCGTCGGCGCCCCGGCGGCCATCCGCCTGATTCCTGACCGCACAACGTTGGCCGCCGATGCACGCGACACCGCCGTGTGCCGCGTCGAGGTCGTCGATGCTAAAGGCCGGCTGGTTCCGGATGCAGACCACAACATTCGTTTTACCGTGGAGGGGCCCGCCAACATTATCGGCGTCGGCAACGGCAACCCCACCAGCCATGAGCCCCCGAAGGGCCGCGAACGGAAAGCCTTTTACGGTTTGTGCCAGGCCTTGCTCCAGTCTACATTCGAAAGCGGGCCGGTTATACTCACGGCAGAGGCGGACGGCCTGGAAAGCGGCAGAACCGAACTCAGCACCAACGCGGCGGAGGGGCTTGCCATAATCCCCGGAATTTTGGAACACGTGGACCGCATCGAGATCGATGCCAACCCTGTGGATGGAATACTTTAACGATTGGAGAACCATGAAAACATTGATTCTGAAAACCCTCTGCTTTATTGCGCTCAGCGCATCCGCCGGCGAACTCGGTCCCGACGTTGTGGAACAGCTCGGACCGGCCGGTCGCAAGGCCTACAACGACCACCGGCACCTGGTGAACGTTGTCATGAAAAACTATCCCAACAAAACGGAGGTTCAGGTCAATGCGCAGTATGAAAAGCTGACCAAGGTGTTCTTCAGCACAAACGACGTGGTCGTGGACGGCGAAGCTTCCATCCCCGTACCGCCGGAGGTCGCGCGCCACTCCCAGCTCTTCCGCAGCTTCAGTGTTGAGGGCGAAGGCTTGCTCGGCATCTCCCGCGTCGACTTTGTGTCCGACAACGACGGCTTCCGCGAAACCAAGATGGGGCAGCATTCCGACAAACGCTTCCTGCTCGAAGCCGTTTTGGCCAACTTTAAGGAAGGCGCCACCTATAAGATGGTTTTCAAGGGCAAGGGCACGATCAAGAACATCTACTTGGCCAACTGGGAGGGCATTGCCACCGAGTTCAACCCCAGCCCCTACATCGCCCCCGGCCTCGATAAACCGATCATGAACGTGGATGTGAAGGTCGATGCCCGTAAATACCGCTCCATCGGCGGCATCTGCGAACTGCAGCGCGACCGCTATTTCCGCTACTACGCCTCGCCCAACATGGACCGCGCCGGCAAGGAGCCCTATTTCAAGGGCAAGGGCTTCCTGCCCGGCCGTCAGATTGAAAAACTCTCCTTCCTGCTCGAAGACCGCTACGGCGCCGCCGACCGCATGCCGCATCTCATCGAAGACGCCGCCCGCCCCGGCTATGCCGACCCAAAATTCTTCAAAGAAAACAAGGGTTTCTTCTGGCGCTTCGAAGGGGTCGACCCCGACCTGACCTTCGCCATGTGCTTCGACAACTGGCCCAGTTTCATGGAACCCGGCGTGAACGGCATTGCCAACACCACCGGCACGCCGAAGGATTATGAGGCGGCAACCGATCTCGCCGTCCAATACCTCAAGGCGCAGGTGCGCGACAGCGGCCGCACCGCCACCTGGTGGGAGGTCAAGAACGAGTGCGACATTCAGATGGAATGGATGTGGCACGGGCAAAAGGGATACGACAGCTGGAAGATGCTGGCCGACTTCCACAACACGATGGCCGAGGGCATCCACGCAGCGCTCCCTGATGTTAAAGTCGGCGGTCCGGCCTCCGCCTACATTCAACCGCACCTTGGCCAATTCAACATTTGGAAAAACCACAAGCGCTTCATGGAGCTGACCAAAGGCAAGGTAGACTTCTATTCGCACCACTTCTACGAAGTCTCGTCCAACAACACCTACAAAGAGCAGTGGAACGGACGCAACAGCTATGCGCAGGGCATCATGGAATGCACGCTTGACCTCGTCAAAGCGCAGATGACCGCGATGGATTACGAAGTGCCGATTCTCATCACGGAATTCGGAACCCTCAATGCGCCGCGCGGCGACTTGGGCTACTGGGTGCACGTCAAGAACGTCAACAACCTGATGCTCAACCTGCTGAGCCGCCCGCAGGATGTTGAAATGTGCGTGCCGTTCATTCTGACGTTCATGCACTGGGATCCCCACGCCACCGAATCGTTCATCCACATGTATGACGACGGCGAGTTTTATAAAACCAAGAACACCTACCTGCTCGACCTGTGGGACGACTACAACGGAAAGCGCATCGCGTCTTCCTCGAGCCACCGCAAGATTTTCACGCACTCGCTCATCGACGGCGACACGCTTAAGATTGCCCTCAACAACCGCTCCGACCAACGGGCGGTCGTCAGCCTGAGCACCAAGTTGCCAAGAGGCGTCAAGGTGGTTTCCGCCACGCGAAAAATGCCCGTCTATGAAAAGGGCGAAATGAAGTTTATCGAAGAACCGGTCAACGATCTTTCGGCCGTCGACATCGGCGTTGAGGTGACCCAGCTGATCTACGTCAAGCTGTCCAAAACACCAAAGCTGAAGGCCGTGCAGAACGAAACGGTTTGGTACGCGCCCGACACCGCCGTTAAAGCCAACGGCGAAACGGAATTTACAATTATAATTCCGAAAAGAGAACTGGCGAAGAAGCGCAGAGCGGCCACCCTGCGCATCGGCCTTCACCGTCTAGGCGGCTTCGAGAAAGGGGCTTCCGCATTCGTGAACGGCAAAAAAATTGCAACGCTCGATCTGTCATACAGCCAAGGCGCGCAAAAATTCTTCGACTTCTTCGAAATGGAATTCGATCCCTCCCTGCTGGAAGAAACCAACACGATCAAGATCCTGTTCGATGAGGCAGACGCCTTCATTTCCTCCACAAAAATCAGATTGATTACGGAATAGGCAGAACGATGGAACGTCAGAATAATTTTACTACTTACTGCGGATTACGTATTGCCATTGCATGCCGGCGTGAGCTCTCGACCAATACGCAGTACGCAATACGGAGTACGCACTAATGGGGCGGAAAAAATTTCATGGCGACCCCGCCCGATTCGAGATCATGGCCGAAGTGGTGCATAGCCACTTTGGTACCTCGATCCAATATGTGGCCGACGTCGCCGGTGGACAAGGCATGCTTTCGCGCGTCCTGCGCAAGCAGTACAACTATGATGCCGAAGTCATCGACCCGCGCGGCTGAACCATGAAGAACGTGCCGAACCGCGAGGCGAAATATGTATCGTCGATGGTCGACTACTACGATCTGATCCTCGGCCTCCACGCCGACGAAGCCACCCGCCCTGTTGCGGAATCGGCACGCATCCGCCCGGCCATCATCGTGCCGTGCTGCAACTTTTGGTCGAAGGAAAAACTCGGACGCGACGAGCTCGTCGAAGCCATTGAAAAATACTACCGCGAGCATCAGGTTTCCTACGAGCATGTCACCTTCCCCTTCAAGGGGCCAAAGAACATTGGCATCATCTCCTGTCCAACAACCCAGTCGAAGGAACGTTTCAAGACACTATGAAGCGTGCCTTGTCTAGTCTGTTGTTCGGGCTGGTTCTTCCAGCCTTTGGAGAGCCGCCCCCCGCCCCCAAGGGCTTCCGTTGGGAAGAAAACCCCCAATTCTCCGATGAATTCGACGGCAACGCGCTCGACGCGAAAAAGTGGCACGACCATCACCCGCGCTGGAAAGGGCGCCCTCCCGCCCGGTTCATGCCGGAAAATGTTTCCGTTAGCGGAGGATGCCTGCGGCAGACCAACAGCATGCTAGACAAGCCGATCAGCGAGCGCGGCCAAGAATTCACCATTGGCGGCGCCGCCGTGGTTTCCAAGAAGGTCGAAGCGTTCTACGGCTACTACGAATGCCGGCTGAAGGCCTCAAACATTTCCATGTCGTCCACCTTCTGGATGAGCAACAGCGGACACCACTACAAGGGGATTGGACGCATTTCGCAGGAGCTCGACATCCTCGAAACCGTCGGCGGCGCCAAGAACAACCCCAAATTCGCGACCTGCATGAATTCCAACACGCATGTCTGGCACAACCGGGAAAAGCGCCAAGTAGGCAACAAGGCCCAGCTGCCCGGTGCATCCCACGAGGACTTCAACGTCTATGGCGCCTGGTGGGTCGATGCCAACAAGGTTCGCTTCTACCTGAACAACAAATTCGTGGGCGAGGTGGAGTTCGACACCTCGCTCATCCCCCACCCGTTCGAGCACCCGATGCACATCAACATGGTCACCGAAACCTACGACTGGGAAACGCCGCCCACACCCGAAGAAGTCAACAATCCCGCAATCAACACCACGCTGATCGACTGGGTGCGCGCCTACACCCTCGAACCGTCCGACGGCTCCATGGCGGACTGGAAGCTGAAGAAACTCCACAACGATTTCCGAGAATGGAAATCCGCGAACGGAAAGAGCACCACCACCGCCAAGCTCGTCAAAGCCAAATACGGCTACGCCCACCTCGAAAAGAAAAACGGCAAGGAAATCAAGATCCCCATCAAGCTCCTCAGCGAAAATGACCAAGCGCTGCTCGAGAAAGTCATGCTCTCGCAGTAGGAAGGGACAGCCCGCCTGGCTGTCCGCACGCGGGAGCGGTGCGCACGCACGGCTCGCCCGGCGGTCGAGCCCTACCCAAACTACTTTAGGTGCGTCTTGAGGCCTTTACCGATGGAATAGACCTCGAATCCCATCTCAAACAGCGCATTGTGGTCAAGCATGTTGCGGCCGTCGAACAGGAAGGCCGGCTTCTGCATCGAATCGTAGATGCGCTGGTAGTCGAGTTCCCCGTATTGTTTCCAGTCCGTAAGCACAGCAACGGCGTGCGCGCCGAAGGCGGCCTTGTAGGGATCTTCTTCAAATTCAATCTGGTCGGCCAGCTCAGGCATTTCGAGCTTGGCGTTATCCATCGCCTCCGGATCGGAAACAACGATCGTGGCATGCTCGGAGGCCAGCTCGCGGCACACCTTGATGGCTGGGCTTTCACGGGTGTCGCCGGTGTCAGCCTTGAAGGCGAATCCGAATACGGCAATACGCTTGTTAGCGATGGTGTTGAACATGTTGTGGAGCATGGTTTTGACGAATCGGGTTTCCTGATAATCGTTCATCGTGACGACCTGCCGCCAGTAGTTGGCCGGCTCCGGGAGCCCATAAGACTCGCATAGATAGACCAGGTTGAGGATGTCTTTCTTGAAGCACGATCCGCCAAACCCGATGCTGGCTTTGAGGAATTTAGGCCCAATGCGGCTGTCGGTTCCGATGGCGTGGGCGACTTCGCCAACGTCGGCCTCGGTGGCTTCGCACAAGGCGGAGATGGCGTTTATCGAGCTGACGCGCTGCGCGAGGAAGGCGTTAGCGGTGAGCTTGGAAAGTTCGGACGACCACAGGTTGGTGGTCAGGATGCGTTCGCGCGGAATCCAAGTGGCGTAGATCTCGGCCAGCGTCTGCAGCGCCTTTTGCCCGGTCTCGGTTTCGTGCCCGCCAATCAGTACGCGGTCGGGGCATTCGAGATCTTCAATCGCAGTGCCTTCCGCCAGGAACTCGGGATTGGAAAGCACTTCAAAATGGACGGGGTTGTCGCCGGCGTGCAGCACGCGTTCCATGGCCTCGGCGGTGCGCACAGGCAAAGTGCTCTTTTCCACGATGATCTTGTCGGAGATGGAGACTTCCTTGATGCGACGGGCGCACAGCTCCCAATACTGCAGGTCGGACGCGCAACCGGCGCCTTCACCGAAGGTTTTGGTCGGCGTGTTGACGCTCACGAAAATAATGTCGGCATCGCGGATACCCTGGTCGACGTCGGTCGAGAAAAAGAGGTTGCGGCCGCGCGCTTCCTTCACGACCCCCAGTAGGCCGGGTTCGAAGATGGGCAGGTCGTCGGTCTGCCAGGCGGCGATGCGCTTTTCGTTGATGTCCACCACGTTCACTTGAACGTCGGGGCATTGCTTGGCGATCATCGCCATAGTGGGGCCGCCGACATAACCGGCTCCGATGCAGCAGATTTTAGTCATTACCTCTCTCCTTCTTCATTAAATCCCAAGATTGCTGAGCGCCGTCGTCACCTGATTGATCAACGCGGTGATGCGCGGATGCTCAACTTCAAACTCTTCGGCCTCTCTTTGCAAGGTTTGTACCAACTCTTGCACAGCTTCGGGGGTATAGCGCTCGATGCCGTCCTTGGCCTGTTCCAGCTTTTCTTCAAACTGGCTAGTTTCTTCCGGCGTCTGAGCTAGCTCGCTCTTCAGTTCGGCAATCGATTTTTTGACTTCCTTGTGCGACATGGTGACCCCTTCGTTGTTTGGTTGTAAGCAGCCGAATATGCGTTTTAATCGGCGCAATCGCCAGTCTTTATAAGCAAATTTGTGCGCACCGCCCGCTTACTTGTTTCTCATAACGCTCTCATAAACGGAACGAATGGAATCCGCCGCCACGGACCAGCTGTATTTGGCCGAGACCTCTGTAAAAGCGTTTGCCGAAAGGCGGCCCCGGAGCGCCTCGTCATCCGCCAGCCGACCCATGCAGTCGGCCAGCACCGGTTCATCACCCGGCTCCGCGAGCAAAATATTTTCTTCGTGCTCCGCAAAGCCGGGGATGCCGCCAACGCGGCAAGCCGTTACCGGAATGCCGGCCGCCCACGCCTCCAGCACCGCAATGCCGAAGGGTTCGTGATGCGAGGGAAGCACAAACTGCTCGGCCGCCGCGTAGGCGCTCGGCAGCAAAGGATCACCAGGCGACAACCCCTCGATCAGCTTGACCCGACCGGCGAGATCCAACCGTTCGACCTCGGCGACGACCTCATCGCGGTAGGCCTCGACCGTGACCGGCCCGATGAGCACCAGCCGATGATCGGGATGATGCTGGGCGAAACGGGCAAAAGCGCGCACCAGCCCGAGCTGGTTTTTTTGATAGTCGATGCGCGCGACGCACAGCACGATCTTTTCTGTGGATTGAAAGCCGAAGGCTTCGCGGAACAACGTCGCGTCCGCACCGGCAAAACGCGGAATATCGACTCCGTTGGGTACATAGAGCACCGACTTGCCCGGGAAACGGCGCTGCACCTCCGCCCGCTCGTTTTCGCCCACGCAAATGATTGCATCAGCATCCTTGAGCACCCGGCGCGCGCCGAGAAGAAGGCCAAACGCCCTGCCCCACTCCAGCTTGCCCTTGAACGGCGCCATCATTTGGCGGTTTTGCTCGGCCGGCACCGTGAAGCATCCGCCGTGGATGCTCACGACATAGGGAATGCCCTTCAAGCGCGCCGCTGTACGCACCATCCCGCCGAGCCGGTGCTGCACGTGAACGTGAATAAGCGAGAGGTTCTTCTCGCGCAGCAATCCGAAAAAGAGCGGAAGCGAGAGCGGGCTGCCGCCTTTGAGCCTAAGCTGGCCCTTCGCCTCTGCAGACAGCCCAAACCAGGGGAAGACATAACGGAAGCGCTTTACCGGAATCCCGTCGAGAACTTCGTCGCCCGGCGCAGAAAACATCGCTGTACAAAAAACAACGCTCTCCACGCCCTGCCGGGCCAGCTCGCGGGCGACGTTGAAAACAACGCTTTCGGTTCCTCCCCATTTATCAGGGAAAGCCCGCCGCATCACATGAACCGTTTTTTTCAACTCCGCCATACCACTGAATATAGAGCAAACCACCAACGCGTGGAAGTCCAAGTTGACCGAGACGAATTCGCAGGCGAATTCGCCGGCGTGTTTTTGTTTGCCGAATCTTTGACTAACCCTATAGTTTTGTGATTTGGATTATTTTATGTCGATTTGCTTCCATCGTTTGATTTTGAGCCTCAGCACAGGGTTGCTGGTTGGCGCAGCGTGCGCCCAGCCACTCAGCGAACGGAACCGCGATTACCTCGAACGGCACGGAGAAATCGTTATCGTCTCCCAGCCGAGCCACGCACCGTTCGAGTTTGTCCGCAAGAAGCATCTCAGCGGCATGAACGTCGAGTTGCTGCAATGGATCGCGGCGGACATGGGCCTACGGATCCGCTTCGAAACCGCCCCATTGGCAGAAGCCATGGAGATGGTCAAAACGGGCAAGGCCGATGCCCTCAGCAGCATCTTTTTCTCCGACTCGCTCGACGCCGATTTCGACTTTACCGACGTCATCAAGGTCACCCCCGTCACCCTCTATGTCCACAACGACCGCAGCGACATTACCGGCATCGAAAGTTTGGAGGGCCGGCGGGCGGCCATCATGGGCTCTGGCCACGTCCTGGAAATCCTGCAGCAAAAGAACATTTCCTGCAAAACGCGGTTTGTGTCCACGACGATGGAATGCATCAAGCTGGTGGAGACCGGGCAGGTGGACGCCATGATTGCGAACGAGCTGGTCACCCAGCACTACATGTATTCCACGGGAAAGAGCGAGCTGAAGATCGCGGGCGACCCGCTCTTCAACGTACGGCTCTGCATGGCGGTGAAAGCGGGCAACCGCGAGCTGCTCAACATTCTCAACAAGGGCATTGCCGAGGCACAGCGGAGCGGCACCCTTAACCGCATCCAGGCCAAGTGGGTGGGATCGGCATATTCGAACGATCCGCCGCCGCACGGAACCCTGTTCAAAGCCGTAGCGGCTGTGCTGATGGCAGTGCTCATTGTTTTGTTTCTATTTCTGGCATGGAACCGCAAGCTGCAACAAAAAGTGGCGGAGCGGACCCGGCAGTATGCCGACAGCGAAGACCGCCTGCGGCAGATTTTTGAAAATTCGCCGGACGCCGTCTTTGTGCTCGAAAAAGACGGAACCATCGTCAGCGCCAACGCCCGCGCCTGCAAAAGCCTGAAAATGTCCAAGCAGGAGCTGCTCGCTAAAACCATCTACGATCTCGCGCCATCCGCCCTCTACGATGAAGTGGCCGGCAACATGGCGCAATGGTTTTCCGGCAAACTGACGCAATGCGAAGGCGCGGCGCTTGCTGCAGACGGCTCGGTGAGCCCGATCGAAATGACCGGAACCCTTCAGCAGCTGGGTGGCCGCCAAGTGCTGCAGCTGCACGCACGCGACATCACCCTGCGCAAAGAGGCCGAAGAAAAAATCCACGCCGCGCGGTCCATGGCGGAGGACGCCAAAGAAATGGCGGAGCACGCCCGCGAAATCGCCGAAAACGCCAGCCAGGCTAAAAGCGAATTTCTCGCCAACATGAGCCACGAAATCCGCACGCCGCTCAACGGCATTGTCGGCATGGCGCAGCTCCTCTCCGACAACAAACTGAACAACGAACAAAAAAACTGCATCGAGACCATTCAGCAATCCTCCGCCGGACTGCTGAAAATCATCAACCACGTGCTTGATATTTCTAAAATCGAGGCGGGCCAAATGGATGTCCGCGAGACCCCCTTCGACATGCGCGAGCTCTGCGCCAACCTGTGGAGGCGCTTCCAGCCACAGGCTGAAAGCACCGGGATCAGTTTTAACTGCAACTGCCAGGACGATGTGCCGCTCTACCTCGTCGGCGACGAAGGGCTGCTGGAGCAAATCCTCGTAAACCTTCTTGGAAATGCCCTGAGATTCACCCACAAAGGCTCGGTTACACTCAACATTGAATGCCACAAAAAAACTTCGGCAGGCGCTGAACTCTACTTCCAGGTCATCGATGCGGGCATCGGCATCTCGAAAGAAAAGCAGCGGACCATCTTCGAAAAATTCATTCAGGCCGACGGCTCGGCGAAACGGCTGTACGGCGGCACGGGGCTCGGCTTGGCCATTTGCAGGCAGCTCGTCGAGCTGATGGGCGGAAAAATCGGACTGATCAGCTCCATCGGCCAAGGCTCGACCTTCTACTTCAACCTCACCCTCTCGCAGGCCAACCGCCCGTCCGCCCTCAAGAAGCCTCAAAGCGAAACAGCAACCGTCGCGGAGCGCAAGGATGTGAAAATCCTGCTGGTGGAGGACAACAAAGTCAACCAGAGGGTGGCCATCGCCATTCTGCGCAAGGCCGGCTGCCAGGTGGATGCCGTGGACAACGGGCAGGACGCCATCCAGCAGATCCGCGAGCAGTCCTACAACCTTGTACTGATGGACTGCCAAATGCCGGTGATGGACGGCTATGAGGCTACCGCGAAGATACGCTCCATGCCCGAACCGCTCTGCAGCATTCCCATCATCGCCATCACCGCCCACGCCATGAAGGACGACGAACAGAAATGCATCAACAGCGGCATGGACGACTATATCCCGAAGCCCGTCAGCCGGCAGGCGCTCATCGACCTCATCAACAAGCATGCCCCTCTCCAATGAAGCCGTTCTGGGAAGCCAAAAAACTCCACGAGTTGGATCAAAACGAATGGGAAGCCCTCTGCGACGGCTGCGCCAAATGCTGTGTCCACAAACTGGAGGTCGAAGAGACCGGCAAAGTCCACTATACCTGCGTGGCCTGCCGCATGCTCGACATCAACACCTGCCGTTGCATGAACTATGAAAACCGGCACGAACTCGTCCCCGACTGCGCCATGCTCTCGGCCGGCAAACCCGAATATTTTGAATGGATGCCCGAAACCTGCGCCTACCGCCTAATGCACGAAGGACAGCCCCTGCCTGAATGGCACCCGCTCATCACCGGCGACCCGCGCTCCGTCCACGAACACGGCGCCTCCGCCCGCAAAAAGCTTATCCCTGAATTCCTCGCCGACGAAGCGCACCTCGAAAAATACATCGTTGATTAGCCGCAGAACGCCGGAATCCATCCCTTAGTTCACTCCGGCATGAACATTGACGTATCTTATGCTCTTTATCTGGCATGATGCAGGGAAAGAACAGAGCAGAAAATCAGCAATCTCAAGGCTTCACATTGGTTGAAGTCATGATCGGGGTTGCCGTCATTGAGCTTTTGGCCAGCATTGGAATCCCCTCGTTCAGCAAGGCTCGGGAAGGAACCGCCACCAACACCTGCCGGAACAATCTGAGCCAAATGGGAACGGCTTGCTGCTACAACGGCCTAAATGAGCCCGCCGCCTGCGAGAGCGGCATCGCTTCACATACGCTGCAGCCCTAGCCCGATTGAGATCCCCGAAAAAATATAGCCCTCAAAAAAAACAGCGCATGGAAAGGGGAAGAACCATGCGCCGTTCTCGACATGCAATGCATGTCTCAGGGAGTTGTTGCATAGTGTTTGACTGCCCCCTACCGAAAAGGTTCAAAAAAACACGGCTTTTCCCCCGATTTATTTCATTGAGGCTGGAATACATGATACGCTTGCCGCAAAACGACAGGAAAATGAATGACGACAGACCGCAAATTTAAAATCGCCATGCTCATAATGGCACTGACTGTCGCCGTATTGTACGGCTTTGGGTGCCGGCTTATCTTTACTCAGGTTCAACAGGTTGCGCGGGAAGCCCAGGCCTCCTACGGGGGCGAACCGGTTCCGGCCCTGATTGCCTTGGTTGAGGACGAACAGGCGCTTTTTGAAAAAAGAAACACCGCCATCTGGGCGCTGGGACAGATTTGCGACAAACGGGCATTGCCGGCGCTGCAACGGCTCGAAACCAGCGAAATCCAGCATCCGCCCTACGATTCCACATCGTACATCGTCCAATATTCAATTAAAAAGGCCCGCAAGCAAATCAACGGCTTTACCGTTACCCGCTGGATGTACCGCTGGCTGTAGAATGATCATCCGAGAAACCCATCTTGTTCCTGAAAACATACGCGATGTGCGCCTTTCGGACTATGCGCAGACGGCGTTCCCGTCGATCCCCTCCCGCAAAGGCGCTGCAAAGGCGGTTAAACGGGGTGAAATTTTGATGGATGGCGGTGTGGGCCAAAGTGGCGACTGGGTGCAAACGGGGCAGCTTCTTGAGCTGGTCGATCTACAGCAGCGCGTCCCAAAAACCTATCGACTGCCGTTGGAGGTGGTATTCGAAGACGACCATCTGGCGATAATCAACAAACCTCCGGGCATCGAGGTGAGCGGCAACAAGTTCAAAACCGTTGAAAATGCGCTGTGCGGCAGTCTGGCGTCCTCATCGGCGGCGGATGCCCTGCCCTGGCCTCGGCCGGTGCATCGGCTGGATTATTCCACCAGCGGCTTGCTGTTGGCGGCCAAAACCGCCGGCGCACAGGTTTTTCTGGGCCGGCAGTTTGAGGAACGCCAAGTCCACAAGCGCTATTGCGCCGTGGTGGCGGGCCGAATGGAAGCATCGGGGGAAATTGACGAACCGGTGGACGGTCTTCCTGCCCTCAGCACCTATGTTGTGCACGAGACGGTTCCATCGCTCCGCAGCGGGCACCTCACTTTGGTTGACTTATTTCCATCCACGGGCCGAACACACCAGCTTCGCATTCATATGGCCTCCATCAACCACCCGATCGTCGGCGACCAGAAATACGGCACGGCCGGAAACGTGCTGAAAGGCAAAGGGCTTTTTCTCGCATCGATTGAACTCCGGTTCGTGCATCCCGCAAGTCAGGAAAAACTGGCCATATCCATCGATGCCCCCCCAAAGTTCGACTCACTGCTCCGGCGGGAACAAGCCCGCTGGGCCAAATTTCACTGAGCACTACTGGAATCATCCGCAAACAAAGCGCCAAAAAAGAATGCGACCGGCAACATTTATCCTATTTTCAGTTGCCCTCCAACCTTGGCTCTCGTAGGTTCCGTCGCAATATAAAGAACGGGCTGGATTATGGTTATGAAACTTTGCAATTCGCCAACATTATCAACTTCTGAGGAATCAGTTTTGCGCCGACCGCTGCTCCCATTTCACCTCCTGCGATCTCGGCAAAAGCTTTTGCTCCGGTTAAACAAGCGCCCGCATCTCCGTTGAATTTCGACGGGTGGGGGATCTGTTCTCATGCATGAAGAAACCGCACAGCGCTGGATCAACGAACTGGAGCTCGAACGCCATCCGGAAGGAGGCTGGTTCCGGCGCACGTACACCTCGGAGCTAAGCATCGGTTCTCGCCCTGCCATGACCTCAATCCATTATTTGCTCGAAGCCGGTGATTTTTCCGCTCTGCACCGGCTAAAGCAGGATGAACAATGGCACTTTTATTCCGGCGAACCGCTCATGCTGCACATGATCAGCCCCGATGGCGCGCTCTCAGCCACCAAACTCGGCCCTCAAGGCCCATTTCAGGCCACTGTTCCGGCCGGTCATCTATTTGGTGCATCCGTCGAAACTGCTTATGCGTTGGTTGGCTGCACAGTGGCGCCGGGCTTTGATTTTTCCGATTTTGAAATGCCCTCCCGCGCGAGTCTGCTGGCGGATTTTCCGGAACATGAGCTGTTGATTCGCAGGCTGACCCGAATTTAACCGCACAATCGCTTTAGGCAAAAAAAAGAACAGCGCGAGGAAAAGAGGAGGGAAACCCCGCGCTGCTCAAGTGAAACCCAAACCAAGAGCTTCGTACACTATAACGTTGCTGCTCAGGAGTTTTTGTACACTTTTTTTAAAAAACATGCCCCACACCGCATGAAACGACCAGTCAGAACCCGTATATTGCTTATTATGATCATCTTACGCCTACTCCAAAAAATCGCGCCCCTCAAAAAAAACTCTCTGTCTATCGCGGGCATGCCGCATACAGCCCGGCATGGTGGATCAGCTGCACCTTTTTAAACCCGGCTTGGACGAACTCAGCCGATACGGCGAAACCCGGCCTTCGCAGGCTCTTGCGGGAAAAGATGTTGATATCAGGCTGGGACTTCATTTCTTTCAGCACCTCGCCGTCTTCTCCTAAAAAAGCAATATCAACGTGCCCCGCCTGCCGCACCATGGCCGACATGGGGTGCAACGTCCCCGCAACCTCGACGACGCCGGCCCCTTGCTGCACCGAAACATTTGTAATCATCACCTCGCGGCTCGGCTCAACCGCGATGGCCGAATTCGATTTCATAGTGGAACAGCCGGCGAGCGAGAGCGCTCCGCCGGCCACACACGCCATCATATATTTTTTCATTTGCATCCTCCCGCCTTCATACGGCTCGATCCATTTTCCAACCTGTGCTCCACCCACTCGTAAATGGCAGGCAGCACAAACAGCGTCAGAAACGTCGATGAAGTCAGGCCAAATACCACCACCGCCGCCAGCGGACGCTGCACCTCCGCGCCGGCGCCGCTGGAAAGCAGCAAGGGCAGCAAGCCGAGCAACGTCGTGAGCGTGGTCATGATCACCGGGCGGAAGCGAATCAGGCTTCCATTCACTACAGCATCGTGAACCCCCTGCCCTTCCTTGCGCAGATCGTTGAAGTCGGTCAGCAGCACCATGGCGTCCTGCATGGCGATGCCGAACAGCGCAATGAAACCAATAGAGGCCGGAACGGACAAATACTGCCCGGTCGCCCACAGGCCGATCACCCCGCCGATCAGCGCCAGCGGCACGTTGAGCAAAATCATAAGCGCATGCCGAACGCAGCGGTAGGCAATCCACAGCAGCATAAAAATGGCCACCACAACAATGGGCACGATAACCGTCAGCCGGTTCATGGCCCGATGTTGCTGCTCGAACTGGCCGCCGTATTCAAGGAACACCCCTTCGGGCAGGTCGATTTTTTCGGCCACAGCCGATTGGATGTCGGCGAGCACCTTGCTGAGTGCGCGGTCTTTTATGTTGCCCTGAACAATCCAGCGGCGCTGGTTATGCTCGCGGTTGATTTGCAGCGCGCCTTCAACCATCTCGATATCGGCCAGCTGGTCGAGCCGCAGCAGCGCGCCGTCGGCCGAGCGGATGAAGAGCTGGCTCAAGGCATCGGGCGTAGCGCGGAACTCGGGGGCATAGCGCACGTGGATGCCGTAGCGCCGCGTGTTTTGATACAGCGTGCCGACCACCCGCCCGCCGACCGCGGTTTCTACCAGCTCCAGCACCGTTTCGCCGGAAACGCCGTAGCGCGCAAGCGCCTCGTGATTGAGAACAACCTTCACCTGAGGCTGGCCGTAGCTTTGCTCGACAGAAAGGTCGACCAAGCCGTCGACGCCTTCGATGGCTTTCCCAATCTCTTTGGCCACGAGGCGGATCTGCTCCAGCTCCTCGCCGTAGACCTTGATGGCCAGCTGCGCCTTGATGCCCGAGAGCAGTTCATCGAACTGGTTTTGGATCGGCTGGGACAGGTTGATCTGAACGCCGGGATAGGCGTCCAGCCGTCCGCGCAGTTCGGCCGCGATCTTGGCCTTGTCGGCATCCGGCTCCAGTTCAATGTGCAGCTCGGCAAAGTTGACCGGGTGCGGATGGCTTCCGGCCTCGGGGCGTCCAATCCGGGCAATGACCTCGTCCACGCCTTCGATTTCCAGCAGCTCACGGGTTAGCCGCTTAATGGTCCGTTCGGCTTCTTCCAGCGCAATCGACGGCGCCATGTTGGCCGTAACCATGATGGAGCCCTCCTCCAGCACCGGAATAAATTCGGTGCCGATTTTCCGAAGATTGGAAAACGCCAGCACCGATAAAATGACAACGCCCACAAAAACCGAGGCCTTGAACCGCAGCGCCCCCACGAGCAGCTTGCGGTAGCCGTTTTTCAATGCTTGGAAAAACTTTGATTCCTTGTAGGGCTTCTCGTTCAGCAGGAAGCTCGCGAGCACCGGCGCGATGACCAAGGCGAAAACAATCGAACCTCCCAGCGCCAGCATGACGGTGAAGGCCAGCGGCTTGAACATTTTTCCTTCGACCGCCTCCAGCGAGAGGATGGGAAGGAAGACCACGATCACAATCATGATCGCGAATGCGATCGGCCGGCCGACCTCCTTCGTCGCATTGAGAATCAGCTGCAGCCGATGCTCTTTGCCTCCGTGCTTAAGCCCGAGAAAGCGGTGGATGTTTTCCGTCACCACAATCGCGCCATCCACCAGCAGGCCGAGTGCAACGGCAATGCCGCCGAGCGACATCAGGTTGGCCGAGATGCCGAAGCGGCTCATGCCGATGAAGGCCACCAAGGCGCAGAACGGCATGGCGAGCGAAACAATAATGGCGGCGCGGAAGCAGCCGAGGAAGGCAAACAGCACCAGCAGCACCAGCACCATGCCCTGCAGCAGCGCAACCTTGACGGTGCGCGTTGCATTGTCCACGAGGTCCGCCTGCTCATAGTACGGCACCAGCTTCACACCTTCAGGCAGGCCCGCCTGCACCTGCTCGACCTTTTCATAGAGGGCTGCAATCACCTCCGACGAATTGGCCCCGAACAGCTTCATCACAATGCCCGACACCACCTCTTCGCCTTCGCCGATAGTCACCACGCCGCGGCGCAGCGCCGGGCCATACTCAACTTCGGCGACGTCTGAAATGGAGACCGGCGTGCCGTTGAAGGTTTTCAGGGTAATCCCGCGGATATCGTCCAGATTGCGCAGCAGGCCGATGCCCCGAACAAGGTGCTCCTCGGAATTCATCTGCAAATACTGTCCGCCCACGTTGCGGTTGTTGGCCTGCACGGCCGTCACTACGTCCTCGACCGCGAGGCCGTACTGGTGCAGCAGATAGGGATCCAGCGCAATCTGGTACTGCAGCACATGGCCGCCAACGCTCAAAATATCCGTCACGCCCGGCACGGTCTGCAGCTGGCGCTTCACCACCCAGTCGTTGACGTCGCGCAGATAGGTCAGTTGCTCCAGTCCGCCGGTATCAGCACCCTCTTCCAGTTCAAGGTAGTAGAGAAACACCTGCCCGAGCCCGGTCGAGATCGGCCCCAGCGCCGGCGGCTCGCTCAGCTCCGGCAGATCGGCCATGGCCGCGTTGAGCCGCTCCGAAACCAGCTGGCGCGCAAAATAGATGTCGGTGTCGTCGGTGAAATAGACATAGACCACCGCCATGCCAAAGGCCGAGGTCGACTTGATCAGCGTAACGTTCGGCAGCCCGTTCATCGCAGTTTCGATCGGATAGGCCACCAACTGTTCGACCTCCTCCGGCGCCATGCCGCCGGCTTCCGCAAACACCGGCACCATGATGGGCGAAATGTCCGGAAAGGCCTCGACGTCAAGCTGGCGGTATTCGTAAACACCCAGCCCAACAACCCCGAGCAGGGCCAGCAGCACCAGCCCGCGATTCCTTAAAGCCGAATTAATTAATTTTTCAATCATCAGATTTCCAATTTCACATTTCAGATTTCAAGTTTCACATTTCAGATTTCAAGTTTCACATTTCAGGTTTCAAGTTTGATCAATGTCCATGGCCGGCGTGGGGATCCATGCCGCTGGTGACCATTTCAGCCTTCAGCGCAAACGCGCCGACCGCCACATATTCATCACCGGGCTTCAGGCCGCTCTTGATTTCAACATGGTGCTCATCGGCAAGCCCAAGCCGCACGGGCGCAGTAACGAAACCGTCGCCGCTGCGAGTAAACACCACGGATTCGCCTTCCAGGCTTTGGATGGCTTCGCGCGGCACCGCGACCGGAACGTCAGCCGTTTCCACATTGATGCGCGCCCGCACAAAAGCGCCGGGCGTAAAGTCCTCGTCCGCGCCCTCGAGCACGCAGCGGGCGGTGAAGGTTCGGGTTTCGTGCGATATGATCGGACTGATATACTTAACCGTTCCAGATGCGGTGTGCCCATCATGCGCAATGAACTTGACCGGCATGCCCTTGCGCAGCAGGTGCTGATATTGGGGAAAGATGCTGATATCGGCCCAGACGCTGGAGAGGTCGCCAACCTCGAACAGCACCTTGTCGTCGTTCGCCGTTTCGCCAACCGCAAGATCCTTGGAAAGGATGACGCCATCCAGCGGCGCGGAGACGGTATAGACCGCCATCGTTTCGCGGTTTTCGAGCGAAGCCAGAACATCGCCCTTCCTCACCGTGTCGCCGATCTCGGCGAAGACCTGGCGAACGATGCTCGCATAGCGCGGGGAAACCGCCGCGGTTTGGTCGCGGTTCAATTTGATCTCGGCCGGGAAGACCGTTGCCAGGCTAATCGTTCCACCTTCGGCCTTGTGGATTTGAATACCCACCTTCTGGATCATTTCCTCCGTAAGCTCCAACGCAGCAGCCGCTTCGCTGCCGTGGTCATGGCCGGCATGAGCGTCGAGCTCTGCTTCTTCAGCAGCATGATCGCAGCCAGCATGATCTGCATGCTCCTCTTCGAGAGCTTCGCTGTCATGGCTTTCGTGGTCCGGCTTGCCATCGCCATCGTGGTCGTGCGGGACTGCACCGGACGCATGCTCGTTTCCGGCATCTTCATCATGCTCGAGGCTTTCATTACTGCCATGATCGTGATCACCTTCGGCATCCTGGGCTTCCAATCCCTGGAGGCCCGACAACGTGAATTCCTTCCCGGATGCGGCCTTTTCGAGGCACGACGGGCAGTCGCACGCCAATTCTGTCTTCTCTGTTTGCTGGCCATAAGAGCCAGCAACTAGGCCAAGCAGTGCAATAAGTAAATATTTTTTCATTTCTACATTCCTTCCTTCATAAAACGATGGATTTCAGCACGAGCGAGATGAGCATCCTTAAGCGCGTCGATCTGGCGGATCCGGATGTCGGCCAAGTTCTGTTGCGACGCGATTAGCTCAACCCATGAATAGCGCCCGGCCTCATAGCCGGCCCGGCTGAGCTGATAGGCCTCTTCTGCCTTGGGGATCAGTTTGTCGCGCGTCATTTCCGCCTCAAGCTTCGCACCTTTGTAAAGCGCGGCGATGACGGAAAGCCCCTGCTGCAGCCTGCGGCGGACTTCTTCGCGCTCCGCTCCGAGCGCATCGGCACGCAGCAGCTGCGCCGCCTCTTCAACACGACCAGAACGGACAAAGTTCAACGGAATTTTTGCACCCAGCACAAACGTGTTTACATCCTCCGCCGCCTCATACTTGTACCCAGCCGCCAGAGTAATATCTGTTGCGTCCTGGGCCTTTGCCCGTTGCGCCTGGGCGCGCGTGACGGCAATGCGCGCATCCATCCGTTGGAGTGCGGGATGCGATGCAGCAATGGCGCCTGTCTCAACCGTATCGAGCGTGTAATAGCCGCCGGCCAGCTCGCCCAACTCCTTTTCAGAAATCCCGATCAGGGAAGCGAGACGGGTGCGGGCGGCTTCGAGATCGCCAAAGCAACAGGTCTGGGAAAGGAGGATTTCCTCCAGCTGCAGTTCGGCCTGCACCAGTTCCATCTCCGATGCGCCTCCGGCCTCAAATCGGGTCTTGGCCACCTGCACAAAAGCGCGGCCGAGCTCTTCCTGCTCTTCGCGCACGCCGCCGACTTCCTGCTGTGCCAGAACTTCGATGAAGGCCAACCGCACATCAGCCAGCAGCATCAGTTCCTTTTCGGCCTCGGCCTGGAAGGCTATGCCGATGGATTCCTGCGCCACGGCACGGGCATGCTTTCGCTTGCCGCCGCGCTCAAAGGTCTGCATGAGCGCGATGGTATATTCCGTGTCGTTGAATCCATCGAGATCGCCACCGACCCCTTCGGCCTCAAATTCGAGTTTGGGATTGAGCCAACGGCCGGCGGCGCCAACCGCCTTTTCTGCCGACTGCGTATTCAAACGCGCGGCCCGCAGTTCAGGCGAATTTTGACGGGCCAACTCCAACGCCCGATCCAAAGTTAATGGCTCGGAATCCGCGATTCCGACCAAGGCCACGCTGCAGAGCAGCACTATATATTTCTTCATGATGAACTCCTGATTAATGCTTCTTCGTTCGTATTGAGAAACGAAGACGGATCAAATCAGGAGCTGGACGGTCTGGAGGGAGGCAAGAAAGCCGGAGACCGAGGGAGGGATCTGCCTAACGACAGGTTTTAGTTCTGTGAAGATGAAAAGCTGAATCGGGGAAGACGGCATGCTGGCCGATGCGGAAGCGACGGTCAGTTGCAGCGGCATTTCAGGCGCATCGGCGCATGGGGCCGCGTCGCACGAATGGCAGGAGCAGGTATGTGAAGCGCAGAGTTCTGCTCCGGTCGCCGCGTCGTGGGCATGCTCGGCATGGCCGCGCGCATGAACGCACGGCATGGCCGCAAACAGCAACGCAACCACAACCAGAATGTGTTTCAATAATTTCATTTCTTGATTTTTGGAATCCTGAGATCCCTGCAAATCTTATTCGCCAAAATATCCTGAACTTCCGAATGACGGGGAACTGCCGATCTCGTGTTTAACTCAACATTGCCCCACCACGAATGCCGTCCGCCTTCTCGAATCAACGAGCATCCATGTTTTCGAAGATGCTTCAGCAACTCCGAACGTTTCATACCACCAAAGCTTCCTCAGAGTAACCTGTTAGCGCTGCATCGATGGCTTCCTGCTTATTAAAAGCCAGAGCCTCACGCAATGTCACCTTCAAGCTTTCTAGCAAATCGGTGCGGTTTTTTTCCTGACAGTTCACGCCGGGAACCTCTTCAACCCAACCGATCCACCAACCATCGACTTGCTTTGTTAGCGCTGTGTACTGGTTTTGCATGGCATGTCTACTATCTCATTCTGCAACGGTATTCAAGACAAGGATGAATCCGTTGTGTTCAAAAAAAACCGCCCTGAGCAAACAGGACGGTTTCTTCAATCGACGACCAACTTAGTCTTCGATAACGGAGAAGTCGTCTTTGCCGACGCCGCATTCGGGGCATTCCCAATCATCGGGAATATCTTCGAATTTGGTGCCGGGGGCGAGGCCGCTGTCAGGATCGCCGATTTCCGGATCATAGATCCAGCCGCATACATCGCAGATATATTTCTTCATGGTCATTACTCCTTAGGTTGAAAATATGCGCCGATAATTCCCATATTTGGCTTTTGCCGCAAGGCCATTTTGCGCCGAATTTCACCCTGTCCGCCACTAAGCGTCCGAACGGGTGTACTTCGAGTCCGGCGGGGCCTCCCCTGTATGCACGTGCCCGCAAATTGAACATAGCCATTCCATAGCCTGTTCCTAGGTTATTTGTACTGCTCGGCATATTTTCCCAGCATGCGTCCCGCCTCCCGGCACTCCTCGAGCACTTCAGGGGTCGGCACATACTGGGCACGGATCGGATCGCGCATAAGCTCGATCTTCATCTCCTTCATCGATTCCTCTACGGCGGCCGCACCGCCACGACGGCTCCAGCCATAGGAACCGAACGCGAAGCCCTTCTTGTTGGTCGGGCGAAGTCCGGACATGTAGCAAAGCACGCCGGCCATGTTAGGCATCAGCGAGTTGTTCAGCGTCGGCGATCCAATGGCAATCGCCGCGCAGTCGAGCACTTCGGTAACGATCTTCGTGGCGTGGGTGCTATCGACGTTGAAGAACTGCGCCTCAACAGCGCACTCCTGCGCGCCTTCGAGGATCGCTTCGGCCATTTTTTCGGTCGATTTCCACATCGTCGCATAGAGCACGATGATTTTCGGGCGAGGCTTGCAGACGACATAATTCTGGTAGGCCTCGAAAACTTCTTTGATGTGGCTGCGCCAGATAACCCCGTGGCTCGGAGCAATCATTTCGATGTCCATTTCGGCGGCGCGCTCCATCGTCTGGGAGATCGGACGGCCATAGAGCATTACGATATTGGCGTAATAGGACTTAGCCTCCTGCAGAATGACGTCCAGCGACTCTTCGTCGTCGAAACGGAACGCCGAGGCATAGTGCTGGCCAAAAGCATCCATCGAAAACAGCAGCTTTTCTTCCGGCACATAGGTGAACATCGACTCGGGCCAATGGACCATCGGCGTGTTGACGAATGAAAGCGTGCGCTTCCCTAGCGAAATCGCATCGCCGTCACCCACCACACGCCACTTCCAGTTGGAGGTGTCGAAGTGCATTTCGAGTGCCGTTTTGCACTTGGCGTTACAGACGAGCTCAGCCTGCGGGCAGGCCGCCATAAGCCCCGGCAGACCGCCGGAGTGGTCGGGCTCGGCATGGTTGCAGACCACATAGTCAATGTTTTCGAGGGGTATAAAGGCCTTGATGTGCTCGATGAGCGTTCCAACGTACGGTGCTTTCACCGCATCGATCACAGCGCACTTTTCGTCCTCGATCAGATAGGAATTATAGGTTGAACCGCTCTCCGTCTTGTAGCCGTGGAAGTCGCGGACCGTCCAGTCTACATAGCCGACCCAGTTGATTCCTTCTTTAAGTGTCGTATTCATTTAGTTGTTTTTCCCCAATTGGATTCATTCGCCAGCTGCGCCAACGTTGTTTGTTCAAAGTAGTCTCGCACTTGCCGGGCCAACCCCGGCAAAAGCGCCCCCAAGACACAATCGGTGCGAGGGCAGACATCTTTACCAAAAAGACACGGGTTGCAAAGCATAGACCCTTCCATAACCTCGTAAATTTCAAGCAAAGTGATCTTTCCGGGCGCCTTGGCCAGCCCCACACCGCCCGACGGACCGCGCTGGGAATGGATCAGCCCGGCCTTGGTCAACCGCTGGTGCACCTTCGCCAAATGGTGCCGAGACGCATCGAACAGTTCGGCAATTTCGGCGGTGGTTGACTGCCCCTGCGGATCGGTCGCCAATTGGACCATCGAATGAAGCGCCAGCGCCGTTGCATCTGAAATTTTTATAATATCTGCCATCGTTCTCCACATGCCAAATAGGCATTGGCGTACCTATTTACGTAAATAGGCCTCGGAGATCAATCCAAAGATGCAAAAAAACACAGTCCAGTCGCGAAGAACAGGCGCTTCATCGCTTCCTCCGCGCGAGGCTATCGCAACGAATCGAGCCACTGCTTGGCGGCGATAATGCAAGGAAAGAACCCTCGCGAATGCGTATAGGAACCCATGTCCACGAGCTGGACGCTCGCAGCCCCTCGCGCCACAAAGTTGGATTGGGCCACCACGGCATTCTGGAATGGGACGATCTCGTCGCCGGAGCAATGGTACAGCCGAGTAGGGGTTTCGGGTACCCAGTCGCGATACAGGTCATTGGCTTCAAGTGCACTCCGCAGCGAATTCAGCGAGTTGGTCGTGAAGTCATTGATCCAGGCCGGCTGAAAAATTTCACGCGGGATTCTCGGCATGGCCGCGTCAATCTCATTACCGGAGTGCGTCCCGTCGAACAACGAGAGAAGCGTAATGTCATAGGGCGACACGAGCACGTCCGATACGGACTCATAGAGGTCGTAGATGGCATCATACGCGAAAAGGAGATAGGGCACATACTCCCGGCCACTATATTGAACCGGCTGAATCATGGAGTCGGCCATCGTATTCGACAAATCGTAGGGCCCTGCCATTGGGGCCGAAGCAGTCAACGGAAATTCCGTGGCGTGGTGCAGCTCGATCTCTCGCTGAAGCGCCATCGTCGCGTGGCCGCCTTGCGAGTACCCGAAAATAAAACACTGTCCGTTGGGTTGAATCATCTGGTTGTTGAACAGGAATGTTTTTACCGCGCGCAGCAAATCCACGGAGGCAACGGCCTCTGAGCGGGCGTGCACATAGGGATGAAGCCCCAGAGCCCCCTCCCCAAGTCCTACATAGTCCGGCATGCTGACAATGTAGCCGTCCCCCGCCATCAGGTAGCCGATGCTGTGATCGCCTGAGTCAGTATTCGAGGGCGACTCAACCTTCTTGAATAAGGTGCCATGCTGATAGGAAACGAGCGGCCCAGACAAGAGGAGACCGGGGCCCGTCGGAACGGCCACCGCACCCAATGCCAATGTCGATATCCCACGGTGGTCAAACGTCTCGTAGATCAACTGATAAATCGAGACGTCGTAGATTGCCGTAGGCTCGATTTTGAAAATGGATCGTTCCATTTGTCTGATAGCTGCGGCAGACATGGAGCCAATCAGCTTATAGCTCGAGATCAGCCGCCCTCTGTTTGCCGCAACCACACGCATAAATCCAGCGTCCGCATCAACGGTCACCGTGCAGCCTGTGCCGGCAATCGGCCACAAATCGACGGGAGGAACATACCGCCACGTGTCGTCTAATGACGCCGTTGCTTTCGCCGCATACCCGTAGGTGCCCGCCAGCCCCATCCATTTCAGCGCAACTTCCCCCGCCGAAATCACCTGCATGTCCAATTGGATTTCGTTCGTGGCCCCCAGACCGGGAGACGTCAGCACAACTAAATTCGTCAGCATAGCCACAAACCGTTTCATCAATTATTTCTCCAATTCCGTAATGCCCAAACTCAAGCGGCAATCGTAAAAAACCTGGATCTCCGGGGCGACGCAAAAAGAACACGGACTTTCTGCGCGTGACGCGCCGGCTAGAGAGCTCCTGACACCTCTGGGAGATCAACCCAGACACGCAAAAAAACGCTTGGCGGAAAGCCGGGCGCTGCCTTTCCTCTTCTTAGAAAACCCTATGCCTTGAGCGCCTCGGCAATGGAGTCGCAGACATAGTCGATGTTGCCGGAAGTCAATCCAGCCACATTGATCCGGCCGCCGCCCACGATATAGATGCCCTTGTTTTCCTTAAGCCAGGCAACAACCTCATTGGAGAGCCCGCTGAACGAAAACATGCCGCACTGCTCCTTGATAAAAGAAAAGTCCTGTTCCACACCGCGCGCCGCGAGGCCGTCGACCAAGGCCGACCGCATGGCTTTAA
Organism: Pontiella sulfatireligans; assembly: GCF_900890705.1. Lineage (GTDB taxonomy): Bacteria > Verrucomicrobiota > Kiritimatiellia > Kiritimatiellales > Pontiellaceae > Pontiella > Pontiella sulfatireligans. The sequence continues at coordinate 1,123,859 of NZ_CAAHFH010000002.1, forward strand.
TGCGCTCACGCATTTCGGCCACTTCGCCGACCCATTGGTCGTAGAGCGCCGCATCGTCGAGCACGGCACTGGCCGCTTGGCCGCCGTGCGCCGGCGGGTTGGAATAGTTCACGCGAACCGTCAGCTTTACATGGCTGAGGACCACTGCAGTCTCTTCGGCGGACGGCGTTACGATGGTCAGTGCACCGGTGCGCTCGTTATACAGCCCAAAGTTTTTCGAGAAGGAGCTGGCCACCAGAAAGTCGATGCCGGCGACGGCAAATTTTTCAATGGCCGCGCGATCTTCTTCGATGCTGGCGCCGAAGCCCTGGTAGGCAAAGTCGAGGAACGGCGTCCAACCCTTGGCCACGGCCACGGCCACGACGGCGTCCCACTGCTCCGCAGAGAGGTCAACGCCGGTGGGGTTGTGGCAGCAGACGTGCAGCAGGACAATGTCGCCGGCCGGCACGGCTTCGAGTCCGGCCAACATGGCGTCAAAGTTGACGTCCTTGGTTTCGGGGTTGTAGTAGGGATAGTCCGCCAACTCGAACTTGGCTGCCGTAAAAATCCCTTTATGGTTGGCCCAAGTCGGAGTGCTGACCCAAACCTTGGCGGTCGGGTTAAACTTTTTAAGCAGGTCGGCGCCCACGCGCAGCGCCCCGGTGCCGCCCGGCGTGTGCATGGTGGCGGCCCGTTTGGAGCTGATGACTTCGTTGTCGGCCCCGAAGAGCAGCTTCTGAACGTTCGCGGCATACGCCGGACTTCCTGGAATTGGAAGATAGCTCTTGGAGGCTTCGATTTCGACCAGCTGCCGCTCAGCGGTCTTGATGCTCTTGAGAATCGGCGTAACACCTTGGTCATCTTTATAGACGCCTACGCCCAGATTGACTTTCCGAGGGTTCGAATCCTTCTTAAAGGCTTCCGTCAGCCCCAGAATGGCATCGGCCGGAGCCGCTTCGATTTTTTTCCACATTGTTTTCTTCTCCGTGATGCGTAATGCGTGATGCGTAACCTAAAAATTACGCATTACGGATTATTCGTTAATTATAATAACATTCGTACCACCGCTTAACGGTGTCTTCCTGAACCTTCACAATACCGATTTCCCGCAGCGCGTTTTCCGCCGAATCGGAGGCATGCGCGGCATTGACCATAATGTTCGTGCCAAACTCCTTGCGCACCGAGCCCGGCGCGGCCTTGCTCGGATCGGTCGGGCCGAGGATGTTGCGGATTTTTTCAACTGCGTTCTCTCCGGCATAAACCAACGTCATGCAGCGGACCTTCCCTTCGGCGATGGTTTCATCGCCGGTAATGTCCGGCGCCCATTGTCCAGTCATGAAATTTATGATGCTGTAGAACTGGTGGTCGCCGAAAGCCGGACCGAGAGACTTGGCAAGCGCCTGCTCTACGACGTCGGGCATCGCAAAGTCAAACTCCTCCTGCAGCACCTTGCAGGCGCGCTCCACGGCCATGCCGCCGAGCTTTTCGCGCAAAACGGCCTGCACTGGACCGTAGAACTCCAGCGCCTCGGCGAGACTCATGCGGAGCAGCTTGGCACCGATCAGGCGCAGGCCGGAACGCGAAAAGAGGTCCATGATGTTGCCGGGGCGGGAACTCGGAAAGGTAAAGTTGTCGGGCTTGATGATCACCAGCGTCTTCTGCACATGTTCTTGGTCGGCCAAGCTGATGGCGTTGTCGAGAATGCCGCCGGCGGCGGCGGAATGTTCTGCCCAAATGCCGAGTACCTCTTTGACCGACTGCGTGTTCGGGCCCACCAGCACCGCCGGTTCAAAATAGGTCACGGAACCGTCGTGCGCCTTGATGAAGTCGCCGAAGGTGCCGCGGATGGTGTCGGCGCTTTCGATGGAGTCTTCAAACCCGCCCACGGCATCGCGCAGCTTGCGCACGGCGTTGTCGCCCTCGAACAGAAGCAGAAGCACGCGGTGAACCTGCCCTTCCTTGGTGGGCACAAACTCGCGCTCGATGTATTCGGAGAGCAACTCGCGTATTTCCGGCCAGATTTCTTCGTTGCCGCGGATCAGCTCGGCATGGCGTTTAACCAGCTCTGGGCTGGGCCCAAACATGCGCGCCGCCACCAAATCCAGACCGGTTGTGCTCAACAACCGACCCAGCACTCCGCCCGTGCGCGATTTGCGCAAGGTGTATGGAGTCACCAATACATAACCAAGTTCCTTTGACATTTTCATCCTTCTCCAGTATTGAACCGTTCTAGTTTTTAATACCTACCCACGATAACCTGCACAACATTGAAATGCGACTTTATGGATAAAAATACTAAACCTAACGCCCTTCCTGAAAAAGTTGTGCGCCGCCATGCCGAAATGATTGCCGAGCTGCTGCCCGCGCTGACCCGCCTTGTAATTGAGGAAGGAAGGCCCGCCGATACGCTGCTCAACCGGCACCTGCGAGACCACCGGGAACTGGGGTCGCGAGACCGCCGCTTCCTCTCCCAGGCCATCTTTTCTTATTTCCGCTGGTACGGCTGGACCGTCAACAAGCTTGGCCTTGGCCCCTCCGAAGCCTGCCTGCTCGGCAGCGCGCTCGACTCCGACGAGCTTAGCCAGAGCATTCAATTCCTGGCCACGCGCTGCAAACTGGGCTTCAGAGCTGAACCCATGGGATATATGAGCGTCGCCGAAAAACGCAACACCCTCAACGAACGGCTTAAAAACACGCCGGACTTCCAGCCGTTGGAGTTGGCCGATCTGGTGCTCCCCGACTTTGCCGCCGTGCTCAACCCCGACGTGATCGACCAATGCATCGTCGAATTCCAACAGCGCCCGCCCACCTGGACTCGGGCGCGCACCGATCCGGCCGAATTCATGAAGACCTTGGCCAAGCACAAAATTTCAGGAGCGGAACATAGCCGCGCCGCCGCCGCCGTAGCGATCGAAGGCGGCGTCAGCCTTACCCATGCGCTCGGCTCGAACAACGCGCAATATGTGGTGCAGGACATCTCCTCGCAATGCGTCGGCCTCGTCTGCAACCCGCAGAAAGGCGAAGACTGGTGGGACTGCTGCGCCGGCGCCGGCGGAAAATCCATCCAGCTCATCGACCTGATGCAGCAGGAGGGCAAGGTTCTCGCCAGCGACATCCGCATCCCCGCGCTCAAGGAACTCAAGAAGCGGACCCGGCGCTATGGCATCAAAAACATCCGTTCCCAGCCCTTCAACGCCATTAACGACGAACCCTTCCGCAAAACCTTCGACGGCGTGCTCGTCGACGCCCCCTGCTCCGGCTGGGGCACTTGGTCGCGCAATCCCGACGCCCGGTGGCGCGCCTCGCGCCGCGACGTCATCCAATGCGCCGGACGCCAGCTGAAGATTCTCGACAACGCCAAATGGTGCGTGAAGCCGGGTGGCGTTTTAGTTTATGCCGTCTGCACTCTCACCCGCCCCGAAACCGAAGAAGTCGTCATGAACTTCCTCGACCAGCATGCAGATTTCAAACTCGATCCCTTCGTCCATCCGCTCACTGGCGAAATGACCGATGGAAAGATGCAGATTTGGCCGTGGGATGCCTCCAACGACGCCATGTTCATCGCCCGCTTCATCCGCAAAGAAGACTCGTAGTCCGTAAGGGTATGCAGTCCCGCCTTTAGGCGGTTTCTGCGGACTGACCGCCTAAAGGCGGGACAACGAACCTATTCACAAGCTTTCGCAATAGTCGATATCGGTGTTTTCGAACGTCATGCGGCCAAGGCGCAGTTGGAGCGATTCGGCTTGGGGCGGCGGAAACAGGAGCGAATCGAGAACAAGCTTGCCTTCGAACACCTCATCCCATCCGCGCAGGCGCAACCGTACGCGCCGGTTGAGAACAATGCCGAACTTTTCCTCCACCCGCTGGATCGCCAGCTTTTGCTCAGAAAGGAACTGAAACCAGCCTTCCTCGCCGAGATCGCGCGGGAATTCAAGCAGATCGTCGGCGGCAAAATTAAAATCAAGCTGGTCTCTAGAATCGTCCATTGCGCGAAAAGATAGACCAAAAACCGGCGTTTGAAAATTGGCTTTCTCTATTTTCTAGCAATCCGCAATATCCTGCCCGCAGACAAGAATTCCTTTTCATTGTGCTTGAGGGCGGTGTGGAAGAAAAGGATACTGCGAGCCTTTAATAAGGAGCCTAATTATGAAACGAACCATCGCCCTCTTTTGCTTGGCGGCAACAGCCTCTCTGCTAAGCAGTTGCGTCAGCCGAACCACCACCACCGGTCACGATGACCGGGTCGTGGACAAGAAAACCCTCTGGATTTGGCAGAAAGAATTCCGCAATCCAAAATAAAACTCTCTTTTACAAGATCCGAACGATTCACCGAATCTCACTCTGCAGGGGAAATAAGCAGTGGCAAAATTCATCATTAACGGGGGGCGCCCCATTGGGGGCACCTTCCATCCGCGCGGCAACAAAAACGCCGTGCTTCCGATGCTGGCCAGCTGTGTGCTGACCGACCAGCCGGTGATGCTGCGCAATGTGCCGCTGATTCAAGACGTCCGTGTCATGCTCGAACTGCTCGAAAGCATCGGCGTCGAGGTTGCGCTCGACGGCCACTCGGTGACACTTTGCGCCAAGAGCCTGAAGACCACCGAGCTTGCTCCTGACCTTTGCGCAAGAGTGCGCACGTCCATTCTGCTCGCGGGGCCCCTCACCGCGCGGCATGGCGGAGCGACCATCTACCCGCCCGGCGGCGACGTAATCGGCCGACGGCGCCTCGACACCCATTTCTACGGGATGCGCTCCCTGGGTGCAGAAATTTCGACCGACCAAGCATACCGCTTCAAAGCAGGGCCGCTAAACGCCTGGAAAATGGTTTTCGACGAAGCCAGCGTAACCGCCACGGAAAACATCATGATGGCCGCCACCTTGGCCCAAGGCACCTCCACGATCTATAACGCCGCCTGCGAACCGCATGTACAGGACCTTGCCCGCCTGCTGAACGAGATGGGGGCGGATATCTCCGGAATGGGAACGAATAATCTGACCATCAGGGGAGTCGAAAACCTTCATGGCGCAGAATACACCGTACAGCCAGACTACATCGAAGTGGGAAGCTATATCGCCGCTTCCGTCGTAACCGGAGGACAGCTGACCATCCCGGATGCCGGCGACCCGCTGACCTTGCAGGTTATGCAGCGCACCTTTTCAAAACTAGGAGTGGAGTGGTCCCGCAACGGCCGCACCTTGGTTGTGCCGCAACAAGCCGAGCGCCGCCTTCGTCCAGACGAAGGCAGCGCCACGCCCAAGATCGAGGACGGCATCTGGCCGGCCTTCCCCTCGGACTTGATGAGCGTCTCGATCGTCCTCGCCACGCAGACCCGGGGCACGGCCCTCTTTTTCGAGAAAATGTTCGAGAGCCGCATGTACTTCGTCGACCACCTCATGGGCATGGGCGCCAACATTATCCAGTGCGACCCGCACCGCGTCGTCGTGATCGGCCCCACCCAGCTCCGCGGCGGCATGCTGACGAGCCCCGACATCCGCGCCGGCATGGCCATGCTCATCGCCGCCTGCTGCGCCGAAGGCGAGAGCGTCATCAAGAACGCGCAGGTGATCGACCGCGGATACGAGGCAATTGAAGATCGACTTGCCGCCCTCGGCGCGGATATTGTTCGAATCGATTAGTAATCCGATAAAAAAGGGAACAAACCATGGCATTTCCAAAGACATTCTACCGCTGGCGCCCGCACCCCTGGCACGGCCTCGAAGCCGGTGAAGACATTCCAAAAATTGTGAATGCCTACATCGAAATGACACCGTTCGACGCCGTCAAATACGAAGTCGACAAAACCACCGGCTACCTGCGGGTCGACCGCCCGCAGCTGACCTCTTCAATGACCCCCACCCTCTACGGGTTCATCCCCCAAACCTACTGCTCTGCACGTGTTCAGGCGCTCTCGCCCACCTCGGAGCAAGGCGACAAGGATCCGCTCGATATCTGCGTCATCACCGAGCGCCCCATCAACCGCGGCGAGGTGATCCTCAAGGCACGCGTCATCGGCGGCATGCAGATGATCGACAACGGCGAAGCCGACGACAAAATCATCGGCGTCCTCGACAACGATCAGTTCTGGAAAGACGCGCACGACATTGCCGACATTTCCCCCGCCCTGCTGGAACGCCTGCGCCACTATTTCGAGACCTACAAGCTCGTCCCCGGCCAGCCCTCCGACGTCACCATCGAAAAAATCTACAACCGCGAGCACGCCTTGGCCGTAATTGAAGCGGCGATGGAAGACTACACCGAAGAATACGGCTAATCCGGGGCCATCCGCTCTCGGAATTCTAAGGCTTATTTGATTGCGGCCTCTTGGGGGCAGCGATATATTCGGCTACTTGATTTTTTGGGAAGCAATAAATATTTAACCAACTACAAGGAGACAAGTTATGTCAGAAATCATCGACGTATTGGCACGTGAAATTCTCGATTCGCGCGGCAACCCGACCCTCGAAGTGGATATCGTTCTGGATTCAGGCGCCACTGGCCGCGCCGCGGTTCCGTCAGGAGCGTCCACCGGCGTCAACGAAGCCCTCGAGCTTCGCGACGGCGACAAAGCCCGCTACCTCGGCAAGGGCTGCGAAAAGGCCGTTGACAACGTCAACGACATCATCGCCCCGGCCATCATCGGCATGGACGCCATCGACCAGATCGGCATCGACAACCTGATGATCGAACTCGACGGAACCAAGACCAAATCCAAGCTCGGCGCCAACGCCATGCTGGGTGTTTCCCTGGCCGCGGCCCACGCCGCTGCCGACGAACTCGGCATTCCGCTGTTCCGCTACATCGGCGGCACCAACGCCAAAGCCCTGCCGGTTCCGATGATGAACATCATCAACGGCGGCTCCCACTCCGACGCTCCGATTGCGTTCCAGGAATTCATGATTCGTCCGATCGGCGCCTCTTGCTTTAAAGAAGGCCTGCGTTGCGGCGCTGAAGTGTTCCACGCGCTGAAAGCCATCATTAAGGGCAAAGGCCTCTCCACTGCAGTTGGCGACGAAGGCGGATTCGCTCCGAACTTCGCCGGCGGCACCGAAGAAGCCCTCGACTCCATCATGCAGGCCGTCAAGGATGCCGGATACGAACCGGGCAAGGACGTCACCATCGCCCTCGACTGCGCAGCTTCTGAATTCTGCGAAGACGGCGTATACAACTATGCCAAGTTCGAAGGCGAAAACGGCGCCAAGCGCACCTCCGCCGAGCAGAGCGACTACCTCGCCGACCTCATCTCCAAATACCCGATCGATTCCATCGAAGACGGCATGGACGAGCTGGACTGGGACGGCTGGAAGATCCTCACCGACAAGATGGGCGACAAGTGCCAGCTCGTGGGCGACGACCTGTTTGTAACCAACGTCGAGTATCTTGCACGCGGCATCAAAGAAGGTTCCGCCAACTCGATCCTCATCAAGGTCAACCAGATCGGCACGCTGACCGAAACCCTCGACGCAATTGAGATGGCCCACAAGGCTGGATTCACCGCAGTGGTTTCCCACCGCTCCGGCGAAACCTCCGACACTACCATCGCGGACATCGCGGTTGCTACCAACGCAGGACAGATCAAAACGGGTTCGCTGAGCCGTTCTGACCGTATCTCCAAGTACAACCAGCTGCTCCGCATTGAAGAGATGCTCGGTGACGACAGCCGCTACGGCGATGCGTAACCAAAGAAAGTAGAACGGTCCTCTGGGCCGTTTCGCGAAGGCGGCCCCCGGGCCGCCTTTTTTTATTCCCCAGAGCTTGTTGAACAATTTATCGGGAGTATAGCTCCAAGCAATCGGAGACAAGCCATGGCAGCAATGCACCCACAATATATTGTTGATGAAAAAGAGCAGCGCAAGGCGGTCATTCTGCCTGAATCAGAATGGAAGCAGATCCTTGATGAATTGGAGGAACTGGACGACATTCGCGCCTACGACAAAGCCGTTTCTAAAAAGTAGGATGCCATACCACTAGAACAGGCAATTAAGGAATTGGGCGCCGAAGGCTGATGGCACTGACTTAAGCTTTGCACTGCGTGGAGCAGGCGGGACGCCTGCGGCACAGCTCTGTATCACTGGCTTCGGTGACTGCTGGAAGCGGTCGTACCGCAGGCGTCCCGCCTGCTTGCACGAACGGCCAGATGAATAGGAAGTCTCACTCTTCATCCTTAAGTCAGTGCCATTAGCTCATAGAGCCGACACTACACCAGTTCGTGTTGTAGAGTTGGCTCTATGAGCCAATCCACGAGAAGCGTAGCATGGCATCTCATTCGTTGTGTGCTCTAATTCGGAATATCCATGCACCGAAAACTCCGGATTGGAATCCGGAGCTACGCCAATTAAGCCGAACTTCTCGGCATGAATATGCGTATCTAACCGACTGTGAGTCGGTTGCACAAATACGCTTTTCTTGCTGCTGGCTACATTCCTCGCGTTGCTCCAAGCCATTCTAGTATTTTTTGCTGGTAGGGAGTCGGGGTTGAGGTGGTTTTGAAGTCTCCTTTTTTATGGCCTTCCACTTTGACCCGCGAGCGGGTGATGGCGGATAGGGTGTTGAGAATGTCGCGAAAGCTCGATATGGGATGCTGCCCGTCCGGGGTGCGGCGGGTTTGGTCTTTTTTCTTGGCGGAGTCGGAGCGTTTGACGGGGTCGACGACGCTATCGCGTTCGGCCGCGGTTTCTTTTTGTTCGTCGGCGAAAAGCAGGGGCGCTAGCTGGCTGCGCATTTGGTGCTCGATGTGGTAGGCGAGCATGCAGATGAAGATGTGCGCGCGGACTCGGTTGTCAAGGCGGTGATAGATGGGGCGGACGTTTAGGTCGATGGATTTGAGGGAGCGGAAGGCGCGTTCGACCATTTCGAGGTTTTTATAGTTGGCCACGAGTTCCTGGTCGGTCATACGGGTTTTGTCGACGCTGCTGCGGATGACATAGAGGCCGTCGGTGGCGGATTCGGAACGGATCTTTTCTTCGTTGCGGTCAAAGGCGAAGGTGTCGTCCTCGATGGTGAGGTTGAAGTGTTTCGCCATCTTTTTCTTGTTGATGATTTTGCCGACCTCCACCCCGATCGCATCCTTGCCGCGCAGGGGTTTGTTTTTGCGTTCGACCTTTTTGATGATTTCGGCGAGAAGTTTTTCGGTGGCTTGCAAAAGGGCTTCGCGCCTTTTTGAGCGGCGTTTGGCGAGGTCGGGGTTGCGGCAGACGACGAGGCGTTCGTCCGGGTAGTCGGGGTGGGTTATGCTCGCGAGGTCGCATTCGTCGAAGAACGTGAGCTGGATGCTCCCGCACCGTTCAAGCTTTGCAATGGAGGCGGCATTGAGCGCCGTGATCCAGTCCGCGCCTTCTTCGTCGCGAAGGTATTCGTCGATGGCTTTTCCGCTGATCATTCCGCGGTCGCCAATGAAGATGACATTCTTGTGGTTGAAATCCTTTCGCACCCGTTCCACCGCTATGGGAAAGGCAATGCGGTCGCTTTCGTTCCCGGCCAGGACTTCGACGCCGACGGGCGTACCAGCGGTGTTGCAGTAGATTCCGTAGTTCACTTGCTTGCGATCCCCCCGATGATCGCGGGAATACCCGAATTGGGCCAGCTCGCAGCATTGCCCCTCGAAATAGGAGGATGAAAGATCGAACAGTACGGGGGCGCCGTCGGCAAGATGCTTTTTCGCAAGTTTCTTTTGGATTTTATCCTGTCGTTCCAGCAGCCAATCCATTGCCGCATAGCACTCGTTTTCATGCAAATCCTCAAGGGAGAGTAGCTCGCCCAGAGAGGTTGAAGCGGTCTGGGGGTCGCAATGGCGAACCGTTGCGAGCTTGGAATCCCCGCTGATAATGCGATCAATAATCATCGCCGCAACCACATCCCTTTCACGGGAACGTTTTGAGTCGATCATGCCCAGCAGCCCCGACTTTTTCAGCACAGAATGGATGGCTGCAACATGGCCGTGCTGGCGGGCGTCATGAATGGATATGGCTTTTTCAAGAGATGCAATCCCTTCCGATGCCGGGATCGATTCGCCCTTGAGGGCCGCCCGAAGCGCCTCGACGAGTTCATCGGGCAATCCGCTCAGATTAGCCACTGTTTTTTTTCGGACTTTTCCATTTTCCCGCCACGACTCCCGCAAGAGGACGGCGGGCGGAGAGTTTCGATTGGGCACTCGTTCTATATACATGGCCGCACAATATGCGACATAGCGAAACATGCAAGCACTAAGTTTATGTTTACATGGGTACAGATTTTGAAAAACTTGGACATTCTTTTTGTTTAACTCATTGAGTGCGAGAGGATTGCATCGCAGAAGGAGCCGTATTTCCTCAGAAGTTCGGATTAAGACGCCCACTTCATGTTGAGCTTGCGGTCGGACGGAACGCAGTCGCGGAGGTAGAGGTTGATCAAGTTTTGGTATGGTATGCCCGTATCTTCCGCCATCGATTTGAAGTAGTCGATAATATCCTCCCCCATGCGGATGGTTACTTGCTTCTTAAGTTGCTTGGCATAGGGATTCTTCCGGCTTTTCATTTTGGAGAGGTCATATTCTTTTTTCATAGCATCACCTGTAGAATTTCTTTTCGTTGTTTGTCGCCTTCCGAGCGGAAATGATCCGAATAACTGAATCATTTCCGCGATGGCAATAGCAGACCATGAGCATTCGCAGCTTAACGCTGTAACCGAGCATGAGAAACCGGTCTTCCCATTCCGAGTGCTCGTCATCGCAGAACTCAATGGCACGATCATCAAAGAATACCGTCTGCGCTTCCTCGAACGACACACCATGCTTCTTTCGATTGCTCTCGCTCTTGGATTCATCCCAATCGACTTAACCTTATCCATAACGACAGCGTATGACATTATAACTACAATTCGAGATCCAATCCGCCGATTTTGCATGGGCGGGGAGAAAGGCTTGAAAAACCGCATTCAACATCAGGCAAAACGAACTTGTTGATCGGCGGATTCGCGCTATATTCCAGTAATACAAAATACGCAGTACGTATTACTGCCTTATTAAACTTATGCAACAAACGGAAAAATATTGGAACATGATCTTGCGCGGCGCGATGTCCATCGTGGCCGTAATGTTGCTGGTGGGCGTCATTCTGGCCTTCTCGCCGAAGGTCAAGCAGCTGCAGGCCTACCAAAACACCAACGACATGCTGCAGCAGCGCATCGATGTAACCGTAACCGCTGAAAGAGAACTCAAGGAAAAGCAGCGGCGCTTCCTCTCCGACCCAGCCTTTGTTGAAAAAGTGGCGCACGAAGTCGGCTACGCGCGCGCCGGAGAAACCATTTTCCATTTCCCTGAAGAAACGGGTTCCCGCTAATTTCCGAATTTAGACTTTAGATTGCCGATTTTCGGATGGGCTGTGCCCTCGCCCCCTAAGATAAAAACTGTCGGAGACCCACAAATAAAAAATCAGCATTCAGCAATCAAAAATAGCCCCGCCCCCATTGCCTGGGCCATTGCCGGCTCCGACTCCGGCGGAGGCGCCGGCATTCAGGCCGACCTCAAAGTGATGAGCGCCTTCGGCGTGCATGGATGCTCCGTCATCACCGCGCTCACTGCACAAAACACCCTCGGCGTCCAATCCTCAGAACCCGTCTCCGATGCCATGCTCCGCGCCCAGCTTCAGTCACTGGAAACCGACCTCCCACCCGCCGTCATCAAAACCGGCATGCTCGGCAGCGCCGACACCTGCAGTATCCTAGCCGATTTTTTAGGCAAGCTTCAGGTTTCCAGTTTCCAGTTTCCAGTTCCACCGGTCCTCGTCTGCGACCCCGTGCTCAAATCCACCTCCGGCTCCAACCTGCTCGACCCCGAGGCCCTCGGCATCCTCGTCCAGAGCCTGTTTCCAAGGGTGGATATCCTTACCCCGAACCTTCCCGAGGCGGAAAAACTGATTGGCAGAAAAATCGAATCCATTGAACAAGCGGCGGATCTGATTTTAGCGATGGGCGTAAAGTCGGTGCTAATCAAAGGCGGCCATGCCGAAGGCGGCGAGTGCCGCGACTTTTGGAGCGACGGCACCCAAACGCTCTGGCTTTCCAGCCCGCGCATCGAAACCCCGTCTACACACGGCACCGGATGCATACTTGCATCAGCCATTGCATCGGTGCTGGCGCGCGGGCAGGAAATGGCCGAAGCCGTCATAACGGCAAAAACATTTCTAAACCAATGCCTCAAATCCCCCGCCAACCTAGGCGCAGGCCATGGTCCAATGCTGATCGAACCCTTCAGAAACAATTCTGATGATCGCCCGTATGTTGTGGCCGGAGGCGGCGGCTCCGCTCCCCGCAAAGCTGTAGATGGAGGCGGCGACTCCGCTGCGCAGAATCCGGAGTCACCGCCTCCGGCTACAACAGAACATTCCCACCTCCGCCGCCTATCCAAGATTTTCGTCAGCGACCCTGCATATTTCGTCACGACCTGCACAAAGAACCGCCGAAGACTACTCGACAACCCAACGGTCCACCAGATCCTGCGCGAAGAGTGGGAAGGCGCATTAGACCGTCACGGCTGGGCCTTCGGCTCGTATGTCGTGATGCCGGACCATATCCATTTTTTCTGCAAACCAACACCTGAGGCCTGCAAGCTTTCAGAGCTGATGCAGCATTGGAAGGAATGGACCAGCAAACGCATCAAGCAGGAGTTGCTGCTGGACGATACGGTTTGGCAGGAAGAGTTCTTCGACCACCTGCTGCGCTCGCACGAAAGCTATTCGGAAAAATGGAACTACGTCGAGCAAAACCCGGTGCGAGCGGGATTGGCGGCGACTGCGGCCGACTGGCCCTACGCCGGATTCATTCACTACAAGTAATAGACTCCGCTCCCCGCAAAGCTGTAGGCGGAGGCGGCGACTCCGCGCCATGCAAAGCTGTAGGCGGAGGCGGCAACTCCGCTCCCCGCAATGCTGTAGGCGGAGGCGGCGACTCCGCTGCGCAGAATCCGGAGTCAACGCCTCCGGCTACAGTTCCGGAGTCAACGCCTCCGGCGGCAACAACATTAAAACGTCGTAAGGCCGGCGATGGCGGCGCCAACGACGGGCGCATCTTCAATCTGAATACAACGAATGTGAAGGCCGCGTTCGCTCAGCATCGTTTTCAAATGCGCCTGCACTTTGTCGGCGAGCTGATAGGTTTTGTAGTAGGTCGATCCGTCAATGTTGATGCAGACCGGATGCTCCGGATCCTGCCCGGCGCCGCTCTTAACCACCGAAGCAAGCAAGTTGACGGCCGTGAGCAGCGCCGCACGGTCGACCACCGCAGTGAAAACGGTTTTCATGATTTCGCGGTCGCCATCCGTAAAGGCCTCGCTTTCAAGTACGCCGGTGTCGCGGCCATTATCTGCCGCCAGATTGTCGATATGGATGGTGGAGAGGTCTTTCATGATGGAGAGCGCTGCACCGCCGGCGTTGGAAAAAACATTTTCCGAGGCCAGCTCCTGCAGCAGCTCCAGCGTAATCGGCCCCATGTAGACGCCCGAGATGGTTTTCTCAAAAATATGCCCTCCGGGATTCTCGCTTTGCTCATCGAGCTGCAGGTCTAATGCGCCGCGCTTGAACGAGGCGAACCCGCCCGATTCAACATTGATCACCTGCGAACCGGCGCCGAGGTAGCCATCGAGCTTGCCGATGTTTTCGTTTTGCTCCACATAGGCGGTATTGGTGCCCGTGCCGAGAATAAAGCCGACATAGGAGGAGGCGCAAAAGGCCTGTCCCTGCGCAAGTCCGGCCAGCAGGCAGGCCACCGTATCATTCAGAACCACCACCCTCTTTTCGAAGATGCCGCGTTCTCCCAGGGCATCGATCAGCCCGGCGCCAATGTGCTTGCCGACCAGTTCGGGAATCTTGATCTCTTTGGTCCAGTGCAGCAACCGCCCGTCAAAGTCGGGCATAATGGCGGCGGGGTAGGAAAAGCAGAAGCCGATGTTTTCAAACTCGTCTCTCAATGGCTCCAGCGCATCGACCAGTACGCCATAGAATTCGACGATGGAAATTTCGTGGTCGCGTCCCGGCATCGCCTGCTTGGTGAAATTGGAAAGTTCGATTTTACCTTGTTCGTTAAAGCGAGCAATGCAGATGCGCAGGTTCGTGCCGCCGGCATCAATGACCGCCACCGGTTTGCCGGCTGGAACCTGCCCGGCAGTGCCGACATAGGCGGGAATCATGGCCAGTGAACTGGCCTCGCCGTTGAGCCCTTTTTCCATTTCATCCAAGAAATGGGCCAACAAGGTGTCGGCATCATAGGCCTCCGCCGAAATCTTCTGACCCTTCAACCAAGCGCGAATATCCATTTTAAATCCCCCGTAAAAGCGACATTAAAACACACTCCGCAGCAGGGCTTCAAGGTGCTTCTGGGTTGAGACGTCCACCAAAATAATAACGAACCGCAGAAACCATCCATGGCCAAAGGCGGGAGGCCGGTTCGGCTTCGAGCTCCTGCTGCATCCGCTCCGGCAATTCCGGAAAAAAATCGAGGCCGGTGCGCTGCTCAATCTCGTCGATGCTTACGAGGCGCTTTTTGATGCGAGTATAGGGCGGGCAGCGTTTTTCAACAAGGAAGGCCAGCACGCGCAGCCGCCCGTCGTGCTCGTCGGCGATGATCTTGTAGTAGTGCGAAGGAACGGGCACGCCGGAGTCGAGTTTTTCAACCGTTTTTTCAAAGACCGGCCCGCAGATCACCCAGACCTCGCCAAAATAGCGGCCGTAGCGCTTGGCAACGTGCATTTCGAGATCCTTCCACATGCCGCGGTTCACATACGGCGTCTGCGGGATAATGTTGGACATCAGAAAGGTTTCCTTCTGGGCCTGTTCGCCGTAGCGCGTGGCGATGGCATAGTTCGGCGCCATGTGCCCGCGGTCGAAGCCGGAGTGGGTATAGTCGCCCTGCACGACCTTTGCGCGGGTGCGCGCATCCGATGGGAAGCCGGACGGGCGTTTGCCGGACGACAGCCGCGGCACATCAAATACGCGGTATGCCGACCACAGCGGATTGCGCATCGACTCGCTGTAGCCCACCGTGTAGCCGCGGTTGTCCAGCCGCTCCGCCTTGCCCCAAAACTGGAACCCCTGCGACGGATAACCGCCGTACACATGGTCGCCGCGCCCTTTTCTTTCCAGCTCCGCCTGCGCATCTCGGCCGAACAACGCCAGCCCATCCCAGCCCTGAAAAATTCTGAATCCGCTGCGCTGCAATGCGCGGTCAATCTTCGGCACGCGTCGGTAGACCGGCTCCCTCACCTTCCACGGCAAGAGATAGTAAGTAATCGATACAGCTCCATACACAATCAGGATAGAGAAGCCCGTCTTCCAACGTCTGAATCTTAATATCCGTCTCAGCATCTCCGCTTATTCCTTCGCTTGAATTCCAAGGCCCGCCAGAAAGCCGCGCCGGTAATATGCATCCAATTCACGCCCGTTGCGACGAAGCGCCCGCTTTTCATAGCGCTCCATAAAACGCGGTTCGCTGTGCAGCCCCTGCAGCACCAGCGCATCAAATTCGGCCGAATCGCCGCACAGCAGCACGTCGGGCATCCAACGATAAAAGACAACCTTGCTGAACCCCGTATGATTCTTAAAGCCCGTGTGCGGCCCTGGTGCGTGCGCCATTTCGGTGGAGTTGAGCCCCATCAAATCCTGTACGGTTCCCGCATAAGCCAGCTTGCTCCCGCCGGCCGTAATCACGGCGACGGTCGGCCAATCCGCCAAATCGCTGAACATGGCCGTCAGCGCCTCCCCGTTCGCGCGCCCTTCCCTCGCAATCCTGAACTCGTGCTCCAGGTTGGCCGTGGCAGGAAACAGCAGCCACCCGACCGCCAACAGCACGACCGGCACGGTCTTCATCACCCGTGGACAGAAATTAGAGGACCATTGCAGCCACTCGCGCGCAACCAGCAAACAGAGCAGCGGCCACAGCGGCTGAAAAAAGCGGTAGGCCCCGAAATGGTCGCCCCCCACCAGCACCGGAATACCAAGCCCCGGAAGCAGCGCCAGCGCAACCCAGAATCCCGGCCCGCGCCTAGCCAGCACCACGCACAAAAAAAGCAAGGCCAGCAGCGCCGCCGGATTGCTGAACGCATAGCCGAACAGATAGCCCAGTCCGCTCCAGATATTGGAAAACAGATCGGGCGACACTTTGGCGTAGTAGGTGTTGGGCACGGGGTAGCCAAAATAGGAAAGCCGGAAGCCAACCAGCGCGAGCAACGATGCCCCGAATACCGCCGCAGGCCAAAGCGCGGACTTCCACCCTTTGCTAAAAGCAAGGATCAGGCACGCCCACGCGCCCCACGCTATCGACTCTGGACGGGTGAGCACCAGCAGCGGCAGCAACAGGCAAACCGCCACCGTGCGCCGCTCCGCCACGGCCAACACCAGCAGCGTGACCAGCAGGCACCACAGTCCGGATTCCATCAGCGTCGTCTGGCACCAGGCAAACCAGGCCGGCGACGCCCCCAGCAGCGCCAAATACAGCACCGGCCGTTCCGTACGGCGCAGGCAAGCCGCCGCCGCCGCGCCGCAGAACAACACGTTGAGCAGCAAAAGCGGAACCGGCACACTTGCGCAAGTGTGCCAGAAGACGGAACAGATCAATGTCCAAAGCATCGAGGTGAAACCCTCCACACGCTCTCCGCCCACGTTGTAGACAAAGCCGTGGCCCTCTGCAAAGTTGCGGGCATAGACCAAAAAGATGTCGGCGTCGTCGATCCCCGTCGCCGGCCGCCCCAGCAGCCACCACACCAGCGCACCGCCCAGCAGGACGGTCAGCAGGCCAAAAAAAGCCGCTTGGATGGGTTTCATTTTCGTCATCTCATCAATCTACTTCATCAATCGGCGCTTTCCAAGGATTGGAACCGCCTTACCGCCTGTGCTAAAACCTCCGCTTTACGGAAACCGTGACGAGTGAAACATGAAGCGTGATGGCTCGTTGCGAAATATTGAATCACGCATCAACTTTCACGAATCACTATACTATGCACGTACCATTTACACAGAAAACGCTCGAAGACTGGGCCGGCAAACGCACCTTTCGCGATGGAATGACCCTCTTTGAAAAGGGCAAGGTCGACAAAGCAACATTCGACCCGCCGTTTGTCACCGGCCAGCTTTCCATCGGCATCCGCGGGATGCGGAGCAAATTCGAGATCCTCAAAGACGGCTTCGTCGAAAACCACTGCCCCTGCCGCGAAAACCGCGAAGAAGGAAAAATCTGCGCTCACCTAGTCGCGATCGGCCTCGAAGCGGTGCGCCTCTACTCCGACCCGATGCGGGTCGATAAAATGGCGGAGGAAAAGCGGCGCGCCGACCGCCTTGCCTCGTTCGACGATTCCGCCTACCACGCCCGCGACCCCAACGGCGTTCCGGCCCAGCTGCGCATTACGCTTAAGCAGAGCTGGCGCGAGCGCCTGTCCAGCGGCGAAGTGCCGCTGCGCTGCGCCGTCACCGCCGTCGGCACCACGTATCCGCTGAACGAATTCCCGAAAAAAACGCCGCTCGCCCTGAGCCAGGCCGACGACAACCTCCTTTTCGTGCTCGAAGATATTTCCGAAGGCCCCGCCAAAGGCAAGCTGACCGCCACCCTCTCCGACTTCATCAATATTCTGGAGCTGTGCGGCGGCACGGCAATTTATGAAGGCGGGCGCGACGACTATTTGATGGTCGACGAAAGCATCACCCCGACCTTCGTCCGCATGCAGCTCGACGAGGAAACCGGCGAGCTGGTGCTCTCCATCCACTCCTGCCCAGCTGAATTAAAACACGAAGGCACAAAGGACACGAAACTTAGTGATCTTTGTGCCTTGAGCGAAGCGGGTGTTGAAGAACCAGCTTTTGTGGTGAGCGGAGGCAACGGCTGGGCGCTGCAGGGCGGGGTTTTCACCAAGCTCGAAAAAGTGCTGCCCGGCCCGTTGCGCGCCATCTACGACGCCCCCGTGCGCATTCCGCACAACGCCGTTCCGTCCTTCATGAAAAAAGAGCTCCCCATGCTCGAAAAACTCATGGAGGTCAAAAGCAACATTACGCCCGACATGATGCATCTCAGTCTCGCCAAACCGCGCTACAGGCTGGTCATCGACGGCACGCAAAGCGTGCTCTCCGCCACGCTCTATGCTGAATACGGCATCGTCCAGCTCGTTGCCGGGCGCGACGAAGCGCTCGGAAGCTTTTCAATTCCCGCCGAGGACGACCTGCTCGAATTCCAAATCCGGAACATGGACGCCGAAAAGGAAGCGCTCGAAGTGATCACCGAAGTCGGCTTCCGCGGACACCGCGGCGACATGCTCCGGCAGATCCGCGGCAACCGCGAAGTGCTCAACTTTCTTGGGGGCGGCATTCCGCGCCTGCGCCGCCTCGGCTGGCGCATCGACCTCGACGGCATGGCCGGCGCCTTCATGGACCAGGCCGAAACCACCGTGCCCGTCGTACACGTCAACTCGTCCGCCAGCTCCGGCTTTTTCGAAGTCGGCTACGACTACGAAACCACCGGAGGCCAAAGCCTCGACGACGCCGACATCCAGCGCGCCATCAACATGGGCGAGGCCTTCATCGAAAAGAAAGGCCGCACCATCCTGCTCGACATCGACGCCATCGAAACCGCGCGCGAAGTCTTCAGCGACTGCGCCACCGGCGCCGGCGAGAAACCCGGCACCTTTAAGATGAACGACATCCACGCGGCCTATGTCCAGTCGTCGCTCCTGTCGCTCGACGGCGTTGACCTCGAGACCGCGCCGGAATGGACGGCCAAGGCCGAGGCGCAAAACCGCGACTCCAAAGTCGAACCGGTTCCGTTGGGCCACTTGGAAGACACGCTGCGCGACTACCAGAAAGACGGCGTCTACTGGCTCCGCTTCCTGGAAAAACGAGGTTTCTGCGGCATCCTCGCCGACGAGATGGGCTTGGGCAAAACCCTGCAGGCCCTCACGTGGCTGCAGCTCCAACGCGCAAACGGCGCCGCGCAGGGCGCCCCGGCGCTGATCATCTGCCCCACCAGCCTCGTCGAAAACTGGGCCGAAGAGTCCGAAAAGTTTACCCCCGGCCTGCGCGTGCTCAAGATGCACGGCGCCGACCGCCACAGCCTGTGGGCCGACGTGGCCGACAGCGATCTGGTGATCACCTCCTATGCCCTTATCCGTCGCGACCTTGACGAATATTTGAAGCATACCTTTTCCGTCGCCGCCCTCGATGAAGCGCAGCACATTAAAAACCGCACCACGCAAAACTCGACCGCCGTTAAAAAGATTCAGGCCCACCACAAGCTGGTGCTCACCGGCACGCCGATCGAAAACGGCGTGGCCGACCTCTGGTCGATCATGGACTTTTTGATGCCCGGCTACCTCGGCCATTACAAGGCCTTCCGCGAAAACTATGAACTGCCGATCCAAAACGGCGGGCCCGAGGCTGAGCTGGCGCAAATCAAGCTGCGCCGCAAACTGCACCCGTTCCTCCTGCGCCGCCTCAAGAAAGATGTCGCCAAGGATCTGCCCGATAAGATCCAGCGCGTCGCCCACTGCACGCTGAGCGGCGACCAAGCCAAGGTCTACAAACAGCTGCTCGAAAGCGCCAAGCGCAAGATCAACGATCTCGGCGGCGAACAGGGCTTCAACAAAAACCGCATGGAGGTGCTCAAGGTGCTGCTGCGGCTGCGGCAAACCTGCTGCCACCTTGATCTGCTCAAACTGCCGAACCTCAAGAGCGAATATCCCTCCGCCAAGCTCGAACTGTTTTTCGAGCTCGTAAACGAGGCGCTCGACGCCGGCCACCGCATCCTCGTCTTCAGCCAGTTTACCTCAATGCTCTCCATCATCCGTGAAGAGCTCGAAGCGCGGGAGCTGAAATACTGCTATCTCGACGGCTCCACCAAAGACCGGCAAACCCGCGTGCGCACCTTCAACTCCGACCGCTCCATCCCGCTCTTTCTCATCAGCCTCAAGGCCGGCGGCAGCGGACTCAACCTTACCGGCGCCGACATGGTGATCCACTTCGATCCATGGTGGAACCCCGCCGTCGAAGACCAGGCCACCGACCGCGCGCACCGCATCGGCCAGAAAAACACCGTCTACAGCGTCAAGCTCATCACCAAAAACACCGTCGAAGAAAAGGTGCTGCAGATGCAGCAAAAGAAAAAGAGCGTCATCGACGCCACCCTCGAGAAAGACGGCGACATCAGCTCATCCCTCACCTGGAACGACGTGCAGGAGCTGCTGTCGGTTTAACCTTGAAAAGAAAATGGAACCACTATTTTTCACTAATCATCACTAATAGTGAAGGAGTTGCACTACTGCCGATACTCACCTCCAGGGTGAGTTGACCGCACGTCATTCCAGTGCGTCTAAAGTGCCGTTTTCATTAGGCCCTACGCAGGTTTTTATGGTGCGATGATCGATTTCGCAGCGCGTGGATCGACAACGAGTGTTTGCAACGAATCCAATGGGCCGAAAACGGGACTTTAACAAGGGAAAAGCACTGACCAGTACACATGGAATCCCTCATCTCAACGAGCCCAACCTGCCGGAACATTCGTTGCTTTTCCTTCATTCGTTGCCACTAAATTCTGCGAAGAACCTTTTATTAGGGATTAGTCTGAATTCTCCCCGGCATGCTCCTAAAGCAAATCCAGCGGGCTCTTCACCGCATCGATGTCCTTGTTCATCACATGCGTGTAGATTTCCGTCGTCTTCACATCCTTGTGGCCCATCAGTTCCTGCACCAAGCGTATGTTGACGCCGTTTTCCAGCAGGTGCGTTGCAAAGCTGTGCCGCATCGTATGGCATCCCGCCCGCTTGACGATTCCCGCATTCCGCACCGCCGCCTTGACCGCCTTCTGCAACCCCGATTCCATCACATGGTGCCGCATTTCCTTTCCAGACCGCGGATCGATCGAACGGCTCTTCGACGGGAAAACATACTGCCAGCCGGTCTCGCGGCAGGCGTTCGGATATTTCCGCGCCAGCGCATCGGGGATATATACCTCGCCAAACCCTGCACGCAGATCCGTCTCATGAAGATCCGCCACCTTTTCAACATGTTCCGCCAGCAGCGATCGCACCGACTCCGGCAACACCACCGTCCGGTCTTTCCCGCCCTTACCGCCACGCACGAAAATGCGACCTTGGCCGAAGTCGATATCCTGAATCCTCAGTCGGATGCACTCCATCAGCCTCAAGCCGCATCCATACAGCAGCTGCGCCATCAGCCGATGCGTTCCCTCCATGCTGCGCAGTACCTGCTGAACTTCGTTTTGTGTCAGAACCGTTGGCGGCTTGCGTTGCTTCTTGCTCCGCATCGGCGAGATTTCCCCCAGTTCGATGTCCAGCACCTCGCGATACAAGAAGATGATCGCATTCAACGCCTGCCGCTGCGTCGAGGCCGCCACTTTGCCCTCGCTCGCCAGATGGCTCAGCCAGCGCTCCACCTCTGCCGCGCCCATATCCTTTGGATGTTGCTTCATTCCATAGAATTTTAGAAAACGCTTGATCCAGTCGCAGTAGGTCTGCTCTGTCCGGTAAGCATAATGGTGATATCGCAAAACCTCCCGCACCTGCTCCATGAGCTTAAGATCTGGGTCGGGCTTGAATTTTTTCTTGTTTTCCATGCTTCTCTCCATGAATATGACTCTGTCTAAAAAATACTGATTAAGTATAACATGATTGAGAGAAGAAGAAAGTCCATTTTCCATGTTTGCCCCTTTAATGCGGTCATATGTGGAAAATGTTTTAACCTTGGGTCATATGTGGAAAGCAAAACGGGCTATTTTCCATGTTTACCCCTTTAATACGGTCATATGTGGAAAATGAGTCCATCCCATAAGGGTCATATATGGAAAATTTTCCACTGATGACACTGTTAGCGGATTTAAAATAAGAGAAAACTATGAGTAGAGATTGGGAATCTATTTTCACGACATGGTCGCAAGGGCCAAGTACAACAGAGCAACAACGAGCTGAAAATGCTGAACGTCAAATCCGTCAAGCAATACAAGCTAGTGAGAAGCTAAAAAATAGAAATATAAAGGTCTTCACCCAAGGTTCATATCGAAATCGTGTCAATGTAAGAAAAGACAGTGATGTTGATGTCGGTGTTCTGTGTTTTGATACGTATTTCCCTGAGTATCCCGACGATAATGTGAAAGCTCAGCTTTCGGAGAGTTTTGTTCCAGCCACCTACGAGTATGCCACGTTTAAAAATGAACTTGAAGAAGCTCTAGTCGCGCGATTTGGTAGAGTTGCGGTAACTAGAGGGAGCAAGGCTTTTGACATTAAGGCAAATACTTATCGTGTGGAACCCCCAACCAATAATCAACTCTATACACTACCCGCACCGTGGTCATGTGAGGCCGACACCGAAGAAGAACTCAATCAAATGCTGAATCAATACTTCGATAAAATGCGGTAAAAAAAATCGGGCGAACCAGAGCCTTGACCTTACCGTGAAAACGCCCGTCGATCCGGTCAACGTTTATGCGCACGGCAGGTCAGGCTTAACGTTGGGCTCATAAAATTAAAGAGGAAATATAAAAATGAAGAATATCAATATCCTAATGATTCCAGTGATGGTCTTCGGTCTATTGGGTTGCACAAGTACAGATACATCTCAAAGTTGTACCACTCCAGAACAAACCGATCTGATCGGTATGACGAAGTCTGATCTTAGCAAAGAGCTGGGCGAGCCAAGACAGATTGTGCACTCAACACACGAGTATCCCGATCAGGGCCTCAGTGTGACCGTCCTCGATGAGAAGGTTATTCAATATATAATCAAGCAAGGCTCGAACCGTCAGACCCCTCTCGGCGTGAAGGTCGGCACGCCGATGGCCGAGGTGACCAAGCTATACGGGAACTACACGGCGGAAGAAGAAGTAGAGAAGTGGTTTACTGGTGATGCACCACACGTACTGTACCACCATGATGAATACGACAAGTACAAGATCAACTACCCGGACAAGAACCTCATTTTCATGTTTGATGAGAAGAAATGTGTCGAATCTATATGGTTCGGCTTCCCACCACCCAAATCAAAATAACCCCAGAAGCTTCAGCCTACTGTGAAGACGCCCGTTGAGTCAGGCAAAGCACAAGGCACAGCGGCTGAGCTTTAACGTTGTGCAGATAACGATGGGGCATCCGAGCAGTGTTTCGAGAAACATTAAATTAATGGAGAGCGCAACCAAGGGTGAGTTATGGACGCTGAAGCAGATAATGTTAAATTTCAAGGACTGACCCCTGATCTGGCGTATTCCTTATGGTTTAGGTTGTTAATGGATCCGGTGGTGACCGGATCCGCCCGCGATTCGTTCGCGGGTACGCCATCTTTTTTAACAAGACAACGACCGCGGCGGAATCAACTTCAGCCATAGGGTCTGACTTGGATAATAATATGAAACCAAAATCATCAATCCTACCCTTTAAGCTGAACTTATCCCTTACTGCGGAGTTTTTCCTGCGAAGAGGTTTCTATATCCATGAACAGAACGGAAATCAGCTTCACCTTCTGAAGTCGGGTTCAGCATTGGCAATAACAACTAAAAGAATCCCGCTGGAACTGTCATTCAAGATATCTGAACAGGGAACCGAAGTATCATTGTCATACGGAACATTTGTCTTATTTGACACCGGAGATCTTGCCAAGGAACTTAAGCGGATCATTTCTCAACTGGAACAATTTAAAGAAAAACTAGTCTAACAAGAAGGTGGAGAGTGACGCCTTCGTCGCCCCTCACCATGAAACGTTGGCAGCAGAAAGAACATGATAATAAAACTCAAAATTGAATGCGTATACGGAGCCTATCTTGAAGAGGAGTGCATACGCATTATTGCGCTGGATGATTCTGAATCTTTGTATGATCTACACTACAGAATACAAGATGCCGTGAAGTTCGATGATGATCATCCGTTTACATACTTTACAGCAAACAGCCCTTCGCCGAGGGCAAATCGAATTTGTCTAACGAGTGCCGACGGATGGGCAGCGAAAGAAGATTATTTCGACAAAACTCTATTGAAGGACATTTGGCCTCTTGGAGAAAAGAAGCTGTATTATAGATTTGATTTTGGCGATGACTGGATATTTGAAATCAGGAAAATGCGTTCGTTAAAAGCTGATTCAGAAATTGAAGTACCGCAAGTTTTAGAACGAATCGGACCAAATCCCGAACAGTATCCCTATTACGAAGAATAAAAAATGCCAACCAGTCAATTGAGGCTATCGTGACAACGCCCGTCGATTAGGTCGACATCAGTTGCACTCAGCCTCATCTCAAACGTTCATAGAATATCTATAAGAAATTATCTGAGAAATGATTATGAGAAAACATATAAAATTATGCTTGGTCTGGTGGTGTTGCATCACAGTGATCGCGATTGGACAGATGGATCGTGTGACTTCTAGTTCCGAACACGCGAACCCCGTCTTAAAAGATCTTCTTGATCCCTCTTCCTCGATAGTTTTTATCGCGGCTCACCGCGGAGGCTATGAGAACGACAAAACAGACAAGGCACCGGAGAACTCTGTAGTCAACATCACAAACAGCCAGCGGAAGGGCTACGAGCTTTTCGAGACGGATATCCAGAGAACGAAGGACGGTCACTTTGTGATGGCTCATGACCCGACAATCAATCGAGAAACTTCTGGTGTGGGGAAAGTATCTGATATGACCCTTATTGAACTAAAGGCTCTTCACAAGCGATACCGGGATCGCAGCCTGTCGCCAGAACGAATTGCAACCCTCGAAGAATTTCTAGAGCAAGGCAAAGGGCGCACGGTATTCAAAGCTGATATGAAACCAGGAGTCAGCAAGCATTTTGTTGACATTATGAAGTTAGTGACTGATCACAACGCCCTTGAGGGAATCATCTTTCGAGTGCCTTACCGAGATGCGGAATTTTATGATATTTACAGAAAACAGGGCGGTGTCATTGCCAAACATACACTTATGTTTCAGGTCACTTCGAAAAAACAGGTCGATGACATCAAGACGCGGTTTGATTCCTCAACGATCGAAATTAAGCTGAACAAAGCCGTCCCTACAAACGAGCAGTCGCTCGATCTGATTCGATATGCCACCGATACAGGCTTTATTGTGGAAACACATGCAGAGGGTGGCGAGGAGGATTGGATAAAACTTATCGATGCCGGCGTGCGCATTTTTCACACGAAAACCCCCTCAAAGCTGAAAGCGCTGCTTCAAGCCTCCACTAATCATTAACCGGAATATCAGAAACTATGAGGCAAGCTCAACCAAAGCCTAACCAGAGAATTCACCGTACTGTGACAACGCTCGATTTTTAGGGCAAAGTCATTTGCACAGTCCGGTGATTCAGGACGTCGGTCTTCGAAGAATAGGTCTGGCTTTATGAGCATAGAGATAACAATCGTTCAAATACAAGAGGACTCAATGAACAAACAACAGCACCTCGATTACGTCATCAAACGGGTAGCCTCCTTCGTCCTGTTTATTTGCGAGATCAGGGATTACGGGTTGACGGCATTGGCTGGCAGGCCCACATCCGGATCGCTGAAGGAGAGAATCAATGGGAAACCGGTGCGGTCTCGATGGAAGAGGTATCTAAGTTGATCGACTGGGCTCACGAGAACGATCTCGAGTTTCATGTCACCGAAAACAATATTCTATGGGATGCAATTCGGACTGGTAATTATTTTATCCATTTTTAGCTCCTTCGTATTCGCGCTCATCGCCCTCTTTAGAAATGAAAAATTTTACCCTTATACCGCAGTATTAGTGGTAGCTCTCTTGCTATTCTTAGGATACATGAATTGAATTTTGCCAACCAGCGCGTCGAAAGGGTCAGTCCCGTAATCTAGTAATCCATGTTAATCGGTGGCTGCTCTTCCGGCCTTCCCGCGCATTTCGGTTTTCTTCATGATGCCCCTTCGGCTTGCGAATTAGAATTCGCCTTCGAGGCGGATAAAGTTCATCTGCTCGGCGGTGTTGGTTTCAGGCGCGGGAACGACTCCCTTTGAAGCTTCGATGCACTTCATAATCCAAGCCATATTCTCGCCGAGGTTATCCATCGTCTGCAGCCCTTCCACATCGTGCGCCGTTTCGCCCTGAGCGGTTCCATAGCCCATGTTCCAATAACTGGAACCGGGAATGACCATCTGCGAAATGGTGAAGAAATGGTTCATGGAGTTAATGGCATGCACCGAACCCGCCCGCCGTACGGCGGCAACCGCGGCGCCGACCTTCCCTTTGAGCAGGTTGCCGTTCGCCAGCGTAACATAGCCGGCGCGGTCAACCAGCGCTTTCATCTCGGTCGACATGTCGGCAAAGTAGGTCGGCGAGCCCAGCAGAATGCCATCGGCCTCGATCATTTTGGCGATGCACTCGTTGATATGGTCGTTTTTAATGATGCATTGCTGATCCTGATTCTCGAAACATTTTCCGCAGGCCAGGCATCCCCGCACCGGCTTGCCCCCCAGCTGAACGACCTCGGTTTCGATGCCATGCTTTTCCAACCGCCCGCACACGCGTTTGAGCAGCAGCTCCGTATTTCCGCCCTTCCGCGGGCTCCCGTTGAATGCAACAACCTTCATGTCTTAGCCTCCGTTTAAACTAACCAATCCGTTCACTTATATGATTCTGGACATCGAGCAACGAGTCGAAAACCGGCACGCCGCACGCTTCGAGCCGCGGTCGGCTGTTGTGGCCGTTGGCGACGAGAACACACTCTACGCCCATGGCCTGCGCCACTTCAAAATCGTGCAGGGTGTCGCCGATGAACAGCACCTCTTCCTGAACAACGCCGAGCTCGGCCATGTAGGCTTTTCCGTTTTCCACCTTGCCGGCCGCATAGATGTCGTTGAGGCCGACAATGTCGTCAAAAAACGCCGCCAACTCAAAGTAGTCAACCGCCTGCAGGAGCGCCTCCTGCTGGTAGGCAGACAGCACCGCTTGCGGAACCTGGCGCCCAAACAAAAATTCAATCAGCTCCCGCCCGCCCTCTTGAAGATCGCATTCGAACCGGCGGCGCTCATACTCGGCAATAAACTCTTCTGCAAGCTGGTTGTACGGATCTGCCTGATAATCAAAGCCGAGCTGGCAGTAATAGTCCGAAACGGGAAAGCAGAGCTTGGCCTGATAGGTTTCGACCGAAATCTCCGGAAGCCCCCTGCGCCGGAGCATGTGGTTATTGATTTCGGTGCACAGCCACGTGTCGTCCCACAGCGTCCCGTTCCAGTCCCAGATAATATGTTTACATGGCATGAAGTTCTCAACCCAAGAATTAGTTTAGACAGAATGATTCCGAACGAAGGAAGTGTAAAAATTATTCTGTGCTTAATTATTCTGTCACCTCCCTCCTGCCACTCCGCTCCAACTCGCCGCTTATTTTATTTCGACAACGGTTTTGGAGAAAGGCATCGTCTACCTCAACTTTCAGGAGAAACCATGGACCAGAAATCTTTTTTATCGGAAGCCACGGCGCAGCTGACCGCCTTGGTTGAATCGGGGACGCTGCGGGGATGGAGCTTGAACGCAACAGCTTCGCGGAGCCATCAGCGCCTGTTTGCATCGCCGGAGGGCACAGCCCTCGCCTGCCATCAGAGCCGGCGGGTCGAAGGCGAGGACTGCAAGCTTTCGGTCTACAGCCCCGGCGAGGACGCCAACCACGTCGGCACCGCCTTCATCGACCTGATGCCCTTCCGGCCGATTGCCGAACAGCTTGAAGAAGCGCTCGAACTTTCCCGCGGCAGCCAAAACCAGGCCTGGACGCTGGCCGGTCCACCCGCCATTCCGCCGGCGCCGGTGGAAACGTGCGACCCGCAGCTCCGCGACAATCCGGAAGCCGTGATGGAGGATATCGAGAACCAGTTCACTCAGGCCTTTGCCCGCGCGAATGGATGCCGGCTGAATTCGGCCGAACTTTTTGTAAACTACAGCATCAGCGCACTGACCAGTTCCGAAGGGCTCGCCTACGAAGTCGAGCAAAGCGATGTTTATCTGGAAGCCGCGATGGAAAAAGCAGGCAACGAAAACGACAAGGAAGTGCATGAGCACGACACCTCGGTGGCGGCGGCCGACCTTGATATTGCCGACTTTGTTGAGCGATGCGCTCTGCAGGTCGCAGTGCTTGGAGACAGCGAGGAGCCCGAAACCTCGGGCAGCGCCTCGATCCTGATTGGCAAAGACGCCCTCTCCCAAATGCTTGAAGCCGTGGTGATGCAGCTCAACTGCTCCAACGAATATCTCAAACTCCCCTTCCTCCAGCCGGGCGACCGCTTTGGCGGAGGCGAAGGCGACGCGCTGCAGCTGCAGCTCGACCCCACGATTCCCTGCATGGCGCTCTCCGCCGCCTATGCCATCGACGGCATGCCGGCCCGCGCCGGCGCGTTGATTGAAAACAACAAGGTCGTCGACCGCATCGTCGGCAACCGCTTCGGCCAATACCTCGGGCTCGAGCCCAACGGCCTGAGCGGCAACCTCGTGGTCGAGGCCGGCACCCTGACGCCGGATGCGTTGCAAGGAACCGAATATGTCGAGGTGATCAAATTTTCATCGCTTCTGATCGACTCCCAAAAGCTGACCTGGAGCTCCGAGATCAAGCTCGGGCGCCACATCGCCGCCGACGGAAGCGTAACACTGATTAAAGGCGGCGTTGTATCGGGCAACCTGAAAGAAAACTTTACCGGATGCCGGCTTTCTTCAACGCTCGGCAACGTCAGCTCGCCCCCAAGCAGCTACTCGCCGGCGCTGGGCTATCGAGGCCCCGACGCCATGCTCATCACCCGAGGCGTCAGCATGGCCGGACAAACCAAAGGAGAGAACGCATGAACACGATTCCTTACCCCTTGAAAGACGAGCTCGCCGCCTTTTTTCCAATGCTTGGAAAACTGGTCCAAACCCTGGAAGCCGGCGTTAAAAAGCGCCTCTATGCTTTTGCAACGCTCGAAGACCTCGACCAGTTCCAAAGCAATGTGAGCCGCACGGAAACCAGCAGCATAACCGCCGACCGCGGGCTCGTGCTGCGCATTCTTGCCGGACACCGCAACTTTGAATATGCAACCAACTGCTTCGACGAAGCCGTCTTGCTAAAGGAAGCGGAAACCCTGCGCAAAGAAGCGCTGGCCTATCTGGACCAGCAAACCGCCCCCGCAGTCTACACCCCGCTGGGCTGGAGCGAAGAACCGCTCGATGCATTTGCCGAACCGGTTCGCGCACAAATTCTGAGCGGCGGTTCGCTGCCCACAGCCCAGACGCCCGTACATTTTGGAAGCGCCTACGATCCGTCGATGTCGGAGTCGCTGAGCAAAACCGAAACCACGCAGCGCTCGCGCGCCCTGAAAGAGGCTATCGAGAAAGCCGGGGGCGACCAGCTCGCCTCCGCCGGCACAATGATCCGCCGAAAAGTGAAGAGCCGCTTGTTTGTTGACCGCACGCGCATGATGTCGCAGTCGCTGTTTTCCAGCCTGTACTATCTCTACGCCGTCACCCCGTCGGGGAAAACCGTGCGCGACATTGTCGGCGGCATGGCCGGCGCCGAAGCCGCCATTTCCATCGACGATGCCGTGGTTGCCAAGCTGGTTGAAACTGCCGTAAAGCTCGAAAACGCGCCGCACATTCAGCCCGGCCGCTACCGCATCATCAGCGGCCCCGATGTGACCGGCGTGATTGCCCACGAAGCCTTCGGCCATACGCAGGAAGGCGACACCTGCCGCCTCGGCCGCAGCTGCGCGCCGGGACTCCGTAAAAAAGGAACGCTCGTCGGCAACGAGCAGGCATCGATCATCAACAACGCCGGCGTCTTTTCCATGGGCAAGACTCCGTACGGCGTGAACGGCACGCACTTTTTCGACGACGAGGGCTTTATTGCCCGTCCGCAAGTTATTCTGGACAAAGGCGTACTCTCCTCGCCGATGAACGATCTGATCTCGTCGCTCGTCGGCGACATCAACGGCCCAGCTGCGCGCCAGTCGAACGGCAAGCGCGAGAGCTGGAAACGCCCGCTGATGCCGCGCCAGACCAACACCTACTTCACTGCCGGCGACAAGACGCTCGACGAGCTGGCCGAGCTGTGCGGCGACGGCTTCATTGCCGAACACGCGCACGGCGGCATGGAAGATCCGAAGGGCATGGGTCTCACCGCCGGCACGGAATATCTTGAAGAGGTCAAGGGCGGCAAGCGCACCGGCAACCTGTTCCTCGGCCCGCAAGGCGGACACGTTGAACTGTCCGACCCAGTACCGCGCCTGCTCCAGTCCATCATTGCCAAAAGCACCATCGAAGCCGACGGCACGCCGGACCAAGGCGAGCCCCACAACAAATGGGGCGGCTGCGGGAAATACCACAAGGAAGGCGTCGAAGCCGGTTGCGGCGGCCCGTGGATTCTGTGGGAAGGCATCACCTGCGGCTGAGCCAATAGGAGAAATATAACACGAAGGCACCAAGGCCTCTAAGAAAAGCAATAAATCAGCAGCTCTTCGTGTTCTTTGTGCCTTAAGTAAGTTTGCGAACGGGTGTTAATTATCCCGTTGTACTGCACGAAAAAGCCCGCTCGGAGAGCGGGCTTTTTGCATGAATGTGCTGATCGGGCTTAGTAGCGTTCGCGATTTCCTCCACCGCCTCCGCGCCCACGGTTATCTCCACCACCGCCTTCACGGCGCGGGGGGCGCTCTTCGCGGGGCTTGGCAATGTTGACGCGCAAGTTGCGTCCGTCCAAGTCCTGCTCATTGAGCATGTCGACCGCCTTGTTGGCCTCATCGGGCGAACCCATTTCAACAAAGGCGAATCCGCGCGAACGGCTGGTGAACTTATCGAGCATCAGCTCGCACTTGACGACGGTTCCCGCTTGCTTGAACAGCTCTTCGATGTCGCCTTCCGTGGAATTGTAGGAGAGATTCCCCACATACAGTCTAGTTTCCATTTTCCTGTCTCTTTTCCCCCATTCATCGCCCCATGCCAGCCCCGACCCATTCGGATTCCGGACATCCCGTGACGTCCGTGACGATCCATGAACACGCTATGAATGAATGGCGAAAATTCTATAATCGATTGTGGAGAAAGCAATCACAAATCCGGCCCCTCACTAAAAATCACCCACAACATGAAAATCAGGCGCGCTAAACCGTTGAACTTCTTCCGCTCGGCATCTATATTTTTTGAATTAAAGGGAATCATGAGTGGGATGAAAAATGCATATGAATTGGCCATGGAGCGGCTGGGCGGCGAATCTGCCGAACTGAGCGACGGGCAAAAGAAAGCCCTCGCAGAAATCAACTCCAAGATGAAAGCCAAAGTCGCCGAAACCGAAATCATGTTTGACCAACAGCTGGCAAACGAAACGGATCCGGCCAAGGCCGCGTTCATCCAGCAAACCCGTCAGGCACAGGCCGCGAAGATCAAGGCCAACGCTGAAGAAGAAAAAGAAGACGTGAGACGTAACCCTTGAAACAATCACGCCCCACGGATCAATCATCACGCAACCCCAAAAGAAACCACCCATGAACAACACCCAAACCCGCTTCGATTTCCTCGTCATTGGCTCCGGACTGGCAGGATTAACCTCGGCGCTTGAACTCAGCAAACATGGCCGCGTGCTGGTGGCCAGCAAGGTCGATGCCTCCGAGTGCAACTCCTTCTACGCCCAAGGCGGCATCGCCTGCGTAGTCGATGCCGACGATACGGTTGAAGCGCACATTCAAGACACCCTCGGCACCGGCAATGGACTAGGCAACCCTGACGTCGTGCGCCAGATTGTTCAAGGCGGGTTCGAGCGCATCGCTGAG
Organism: Pontiella sulfatireligans; assembly: GCF_900890705.1. Lineage (GTDB taxonomy): Bacteria > Verrucomicrobiota > Kiritimatiellia > Kiritimatiellales > Pontiellaceae > Pontiella > Pontiella sulfatireligans. The sequence continues at coordinate 1,155,557 of NZ_CAAHFH010000002.1, forward strand.
CTCGAAAAGCTGGGGGTTCTATTCGACCAGCGCAAACACAAGGGCAAGGAAAACGAATACGACCTAGGCCAAGAGGGAGGCCACTCCCTCCGCCGCGTACTGCACGCCGGCGACATTACCGGCCAATCCGTGATGCAGGTGCTCATTGTCCGCGCCCGCGCAAACCCCAACATCACCGTCCGCGAAAACCTGATGGCCGTTGACCTCGTCACCACGGAATGGATTGGCCACTCCAGAGGCAACCGTTGCGTCGGAGCCTACTTTCTGGATAAAAAGTCCAACGAAATTTTCCCGATCCATGCCGCCTGCACCGTGCTGGCCACCGGAGGCCTCGGCAAGGTCTACCCCTATACTTCCAACCCCGACGTTGCCACCGGCGACGGCGTGGCCATGGCGTGGCGCGCCGGTCTACCGGTCCGCAATATGGAGTTTGTTCAATTCCATCCCACCTGCCTCTACCACTCGCAGGCCAAATCGTTCCTCATCTCCGAAGCCGTACGCGGCGAAGGCGCCGAACTGAAGGACATCCGGGGAAATACCTTCATGGCCGACTTCGACGAACGCGGTTCACTCGCCCCGCGCGACGTCACCGCTCGCGCCATTGACTTTGTGATGAAGAAGCACGGCGATCCGTACGTCTATCTCGACATCACGCACCGCTCTGAATCGTTCCTGCGCGAACGCTTTCCCAACCTGTATGCCACCTGCCTGCGCTACGGCATCAACATGGCCAAGAATCCCATTCCGGTTGTTCCCGCCGCCCACTATTCCTGCGGAGGCGTCGTGGCCGAAGTCAACGGCACCACCGCCCTGCCCGGCCTCTACGCTTGCGGCGAAGTGGCGAGCACCGGCCTGCACGGCGCCAACCGCCTCGCCAGCAATTCGTTGCTCGAAGCGCTTGTCTGCGGGCACGAAACCGCACTCGAAATTTCTAGCGTTTGGAAGCAGTTTAATGAAGCCGTAGCCATCCCCGGTTGGAAATGCGGCGAAGCCGTCTCTTCCGATGAAGCCGTCGTGGTAGAGCATAACTGGAACGAAGTGCGCACGGCGATGTGGGACTATGTCGGCATTGTACGCACCGATCGCCGCCTCGCCCGCGCCCGCGCCCGCATCCGCAACCTGCGCCAGGAAATCAAACAATACTACGGCGACTACCTCGTCACTTCCGATTTATTGGAATTGCGCAACATTGCCGACGTAGCCGAGTTGGTCATTCGCTCAGCCGAACAACGTGAGGAAAGCCGGGGCCTTCACTACATGGCCGACCATCCGGAACCAGATTCAAACCCCGTCAACACCCTCATTCACGACCAGCCTGGCGGGCCGCTCACCTGAGCATTAAACACAAAGGCTCCAAAACCACGAAGCTTCGAGCCCTTTGCGACTTTGTGTTTATTGGGTACGCACAGCTTCGTTGAGATTGCCGCAACGCGGACAGCGATCCATGGGACGGTTCCGAGCGAAGGCATAAACGTGGCCGCAGTTGGCGCATTCGTAGATGCTTTCCTTTTCGCGCGTGGGGTGGTGCAGGTTGCGCAAGCTGTAGTACAACGCCAGCACAAACGTAACCACCAACGGAAAGCAGACAAAAACAACCAGAATGGCGCAGAGCGAAAGCGAGATCATTTCGCCCCCCCGTTTGCACTTGATTCCGGCGAATAGATCTCGATGCTGCCTTCGACGGGGCCGCCGGACTTGAAGTGCAGGCCATAGAGCAGCAGCAGCACCCGTTGGTTGAGCGGCGCCGATTCCAGCGGCTGGTCGAGAAAGACATGCTTCACCGCCCCCTGCTCCGAGACAGTGACTGATGCGCGCACCTCCCATGGAACCTCAACCTCTTGGTTCAACTCCGGCGGAAGCACAACGCCATCCACAAGGCGCGCCATGAGTTCCGGCGCAAGGTTGACGCGACGGGCGGAAGGCCTTTTTTCCAGTGACTCAACACCAGCATCGGGCAGGCTCGGCGCCGAGCCGCCCTTGGCCGTCAACATCAGCTCCTGCGGAACGACCAGCGCGCCATATCCCGGCCCGACCGGCGCAACATTCAGAAAATGCTCGGATTGCACCTGCTGCGAAAACGTCAGCCGGGTCCGCACGTCCCGACGCTGCAGCTCGCGACTGAAACCCATCCCCGACGGCAGCGAAAAAATTACCGGCGACTTTATAGTGCGCACTGCGACTCCAGACATCGAGAGAGTACCGCCGGACTGAGGTAGATAGCTCGTTTTCGGCGGACGTGATGCCGCGGCAAGACCTTCCGTAGCGGGGTGCACGGCCATGAACAGCAGCAGGTGCATCATCACGGCAAAGCACAGCGCCAGTTCGATGGCGCGGCGACTGGGATTCCTGCTCATGGAACGCTTCCCTCGACCGCCGAAATGCGCGTGGCGATGGACACTTCAGGAATGCCTGCTTCAAGCGCAGCGTTCCATGCTTCGACTACGGTTCCGTGGGCCACGCGCTCGTCGGCCTCGATGATCAACGGCGCGTCAGGACTTCCGGATGCGGCGGCCTTAAGCGCGACGCGCAAACGGTCGGCGTCCAGCCGCTCATCATTGAAGTAGAACCAGCCGCCGCGCGTGATGGAAAGCACCATTGAACCAAAGCGCGCGCCACCGGTGAAGGAGGAGGCGGGCAGGCTGATGTTGATGCCCGGTTGCAGGACAAACGGCGATACGGCCAAAAAAAAGGCCAGCGTCATTAAAGCGGCGTCGCAAAAGGCGACGCTGATGGTGAACGCGCCGGCCGGCTTGCGCGTCGGCTTGAAGCGGCGCAGCTGCTGGCTTTTCCGATGGGGGTCAAACGGTTTCATTTTTGATGTCCGCTGGCTTGATTCGGTCGTACACCAAGAAGCGGTAGACCTCTTCGGCAGCGAGCTCCATATTCAAAGTGATCGTCTCCACGCGGCTGAGCAGAAAGTTGTAGCCCGCAAAGGCGGGAATGGAAATGCAGAGCCCAACGGCAGTGCTTACCAGCGCCTGCCAGATGCCGGCGGAGAGGTCGCCGATCTCGGCCAACGGCGCCTGCTGCTCCATCGCCAGGAAAACGCGCACCAGCCCAATCACGGTGCCGAGCAGCCCCAACAGTGGCGTAACCTGCGCAACCGTCAGCAAGCCGCCCATATTTTTTTCCAGCCGCGGGATTTCAGAGAGACCGGCCTTGGTGATGGTTTGCTTGAGTTCATCCGCCTCTTCGTCGCCGTGCAATAAGCCAATGCGGACAATATGCGCCACGGGCCCGGGCGTTTGATCGCAGATCGAAACCGCTTCGGCAGTGTTGCCGCGGTTGACGATGGTGTAGATGCCGCTGAGAAAATCGTCCTGCTTGATCTGCGCGCGGTGCAAATGGAATACGCGTTCGAGGAACAGCACCGCCGCCCCAATGCTGCATGCTAGAATCGGCCACATGATCAGGCCGCCTTTAACCATCAGTTCCCACATAGGTCTCTCCAATAAATTGCCGTTTTTTGGTTTTTGATTTCCGATTTTCGGGTCTGCGGCGCTTCCTTGCAATAAGAGGCCAACGCCGACAGAGCTCCGCCATTCTGCAACCGAAAATCGACATTCAAAATTCCGTTGCGAAGCAACATTACTTTGCCTCCGCTGATTCTTCAAACAGCAGCCAGTTGTCTTTTTTTATTTTTTCAATGCGCTTGGCCGCCTCTTCCTGCGCGGGCACGTTGGCTTCGAGCACGCGGCCATAGACCTGCGCCGCCTCCAGCCAGGCCTTTTCCTTTTCCTTGAGCGCCGCCGCGCCGAAGGCGGAGCGGGTGAACCACATCACGCTGTAGGGCGACCGCTCGACGTTTTCATTGATGAAGGTGTAGACCACGTTCATGTAGCGGCTGAACGCTTTGTCGGGCACGTTGGTTTTTTCGAGGCAGCGGCCGATTTTGTATTCGGCCTGCAGCTTCAGCGCCATGGGCGATGACGGACGGTCCAGAATGGCCTGATAGGAGTTCAGCGCCTCGGCGTAGCGCGCGGGTGCGTCGACGGCCAGCGAAAACTGGCAGTCGCCTTTGCGCCCCCAAGCGGCGTTGACGAGATAGCTTTCGGAATAGTGTTTGATGATTTCCTCGAAGGCCAGAACAGCACGGGCGAATTCGCCGAGTTCGGTCAAGGCGTCACCTTGGGCAAAACGGGTCTGCGGAAGGATCTCGCTTTCGGGATAAGTCTTGGCCACTTCGCTGTAGCGCTCAATGGCCTTCACATAGTTGGACTCCGCGGAGGCGGCGCGCCCCGCCCAGTACAGCGAACGCGAAGCCAGCTTGTGCCCCTTGAAATCGGCCGCGATGCGCAGGAACAGCGGCTCGGCATCGGCGTAGGCGCCTTGGTTGAAATATTGCTCCGCCAGCCAGAAGATCACTTCCGGCGTCCATTCCGAATCGGGATAGGCTTTGATGAAGGCCTGGCAGGTGTTGACGGCCTCTTCCACCTGCCCTTGCAGATAGAGGCAGAAGCCGCGCATGTAGGAGGCCTGCGGCACAAATTCGCTGTCCGGATGGCCGGACGCAACAGCCTCGAACGCCAGTTGTGCATCGGCATAGCGGCCAAGACGGTAGAGCACAAGTCCGCGTTGATGCTGGCTGAGTACGGCCGCCGTGCTGTTGGTGTAGATTTGGCCGATCGCGGTGTATTTGGCCAGCGCATCCTCCCATAGCTCGCCGGCCAGCAGGACATCGGCCGCCTGCAGCGCCGCCTTTTCGGAAAACTCGGAGGCGGGCCAATCGGCCTCCAGCCCTTGGAACGTGGCGAGCGCATCGGCGCGGCGTCCGGCGCGCGCCAGCGCCCGGCCGAGCTGGTAGAGGGCGTTCGGCACGTTTGCATGCGCGGGATAGTCGGTGACGAACGAGCGGTAGCGCTTTTCGGCATCATCGAACTTACCGGCTTGATAGAATGAATCGCCCGCTTTAAAGAGCGCATCCGCCCGGTCGCCGGGAGTCTTGAGCTCCTTGACCGCCTTATCGAGCGCCGACGCCGACTCCGTAAAGCGCTCCAGCTCCCAGAGCGCGAGCCCCTTGCCGAAATAGGCCTGGGCCAGGCCGGCGGGGTCGGATGCAACGTCGAGATAGACCTGATAGGCTTCGTTGGCCTCGTCATAGAGACGGGCCTGCAGCAACGCGCGCGCCTTTTCGAGCTGGAGCTCGGCGGCCACGGTTTCGTTCGGTGCCTCGGCGCGGCACTCTTCGAGCAGCTTCAGCGCATCGGCGGTGTTGTTTTCGCGCAGCAACAGGCGGACCAAGGCCAGCTTGAGGGGCACGCGCTGGCGGGCATCCGGCGAAAGCCTGATGGCCTGGCGCATCACAGCGCCGGCCTCCTTTTGCTTCCCGGCCTTTTCCTCTAGCGCCGCGAGATCGACGTAGGCATCGATGCGGTAGGCCAGCCGCGTCTGATTGGTGGAGGCCAAGCCCTTGAGCAGGCCCCGGGCGGTTTCAAAGTTTTCGGCGGCGCCCTGAGTGTAGAGGACATGCGCGAGTTTGAGCTGCGCGCGTTGAGCAACGTTTGCACTCTTTTGCGCCGCCAGCCCTTCATAGACGCCGATCGCTTCCGGGAGGCGTTTTTGGAGCGTATAGATTTCGGCAAGCTCAAACTGGTTGGCCGTCCATTCAGAGTGGCTGGGAAATGCATCGGCAAACTGAAGGCAGGCGGCTTCAGCCTCTTTAAGCTTGCCGGAAGACTGCAGCATGCGCGCCTTGAGCCGCAGCGCCGAAGGGACGTAGCGGCTTTCCGCCATCACGTCCCCTGCTTCGTCGAGCGCCTTGACGGCCGGGCCGTATTGCTTCAGCTCGAACAGCGCACGGGCGCGCCAATAGATATGGCCGGGGCTCCCATCAGAGCCTTTAAGCAGGTTGAGCATTTCAGAATAACGCTTTTGACCCCACAGCGAATGGGCGAGCAGGAGCGAGGCCTCGTGCTTGTCGGCCTCTTTCGGCTCGGCGCGCAATACGCCGCGCGCCTGCTGCTCGGCCAGCACAAAAAACCCGTCGTCCAACGAGGCCCGGATGTTCGGGAAGCGCGCGCTGGCCGGCTGGGGAACCGGCTGCTGGGCAATAGCCGCGAGGGCAGACAACAGCGAAATGACTATTAAAATGGTTGAGCGGCAACGCAGCATGTAAAAGTTCCAATGGTTGAGATGCATTATTTCCAATGACCGGAAAAGATAAAGCCTAATTTCCCCGCCATCCAAAAAGAAAATCATTCCCTCCGTCCTGAACGACCGCTAGAATTCGCGGTCTTATACAATAATTATGAAAATGGAACTCAACAGACGAATTTTTCTGGCCCTGCTCGGCACGGCCACCGTTGCCGCCTCAACCAGCGCGCGCCCCAAAGCCGGCGCCGCCGGAACTACGGCCATCGTGCGCAGGCCGGACGGCCTCCACTTTTTCTCGGACGCCCCCTGCGAACCGACGGCCCGCCCGCGCTCAGCGGCCATCCAATATTATAGTATTTGAACTCCGAACATTGAACTTTGAACGCTGAACATCGAAGATTGGACATTGAAGGAACTATGAAGTACGACTTTGAAGACCGACTGCTTGAATATTCTGCAGAAATCATCCGATTGGCCGAGCGGTTGCCAAAAAACCGTGCTGGGAATCAGAGCGCTGGCTAAAATTGATTCTGCGCGTACCTCTTCTTTCCCCCGATGATAAAACCCTCATCTTTCTGCTCAAAGAAACCGACGAACTCATCCGAATTTTTGTTTCCAGCATCAAAACCGCCAAGAGCCGCCTCTAATTTCAAAGTTCAGTGTTCGTTGCCCGAAGTTCCGCGTTCGATGTTTAATGTTCGAAGTTCGCTGTTTCGTGTTCGAAGTTCAAAGTTAGGAGTTCAATGTTCGACGTTCATCATTCCCACACGCTCTTCCGTCCGCCCGCCGAGGCCTATAGCCTGATTATCCGCATCATGGACGGCTGTCCGTGGAACCAATGCACCTTTTGCGGGATGTACAAGGGTGTACCCTGCCGGTTTCTGTCCGTCGAAAAAATGGACGCCGAAATCGCCGGCGCCAGAAAAACCTATCCGCAGGCCCAGCGCATTTTTCTGGCCGACGGCGACGTAATGGCGCTCTCCTTCGAAAAGCTCAAGGCCGTGCTCCAAAGGCTGAACGAGCGCTTTCCCCGGCTGGCGCGGGTGAATGTCTATGCCAACGGCCACTCCATCCTGCAAAAGAGCGACGCCGAGCTGCGCGAACTGCGGGCGCTCAAACTCAGTACGCTCTACATGGGGCTTGAAAGCGGGCACGAAGAAACGCTGCGCGCCGTCAAAAAGCGCGAAACCGCTGAAGAAATGATTGAAGCCGGACAACGCGCGCAGTCCGCCGGGCTCAAAATATCGGTCATGATCCTTACAGGACTTGGCGGGCAAAAAAGCTCAACGCTCCACGCGGCCGCCACCGCCGATGCACTCAACCGCATGCAGCCACGCCTGCTTTCCGCGCTGCGCGTCATCCCCATTCCCGGAACCGAACTTTACGACCAAGAAAAGTCGAGTGCCTTTACGCAGCTCACCGAGCACCAAGCGATGGAAGAGTTAAGGCAAACCATCCAAGGGTTGGAACTCGAAAGCACCGTCTTCCGCGCCAATCATTCATCGAATATTCTGCCGATGGAAGGCCGCTTCCCGAAAGACAAAAACCGCCTGCTCGACGAGCTCGACGCCCTCCTCGCCTCCGGCGTGCTCGACACCGCCTCTCCCGGCGCCCCGCCCCTGAGCCTTTGAGCGATCAGCCCTGAGCGGGATTCTGCCCACGCAGGCGACGACAAAGCGTCGCCCTCCAACACAATACCCTTGAGTGGCGGATCGGCCGCCCGATCAACCTAGCGCGACATCGAGAATCATCATCACGGAAAAACCAACCATGGTGGCCATCGTGACGAGGTCGATGTTTTTTTCGTTGCGCTGAGACTCGGGAATGAGTTCTTCCACCACCACGAAAATCATGGCGCCGGCGGCAAAGCAGAGCGCATAAGGCAGAATATTCTGCATCTTCATCACAAAGGCCGCACCGATCACTCCAGCGATGGGTTCGACGATGCCGGACGCCTGGCCATACAAAAAACATTTCCATTTCGGCATGCCTTCGCGCCGCAACGGCATGGAGACCGCCGTGCCTTCCGGAAAGTTTTGAATGCCGATGCCGATGGCCAGAGCGATAGCGCTGCCAATCGTTGCGGAAGGAAGCCCGGCCGCCACCGCACCGAAAGCTACGCCGACCGCGAGCCCTTCGGGAATATTGTGCAGGGTGATGGCAAGCACCAGCAGAGTGCTTCGCTGCCAAGAGGTTTTCACCCCTTCAGACTGTTCTATGGCCAGCCCGAGATGAAGGTGTGGAAGAAAGCGGTCGGTGATCCGCATGAAGATACCGCCACCCATGAAACCGATCACCGCCGTCAGCCACGGGGTATGGCCCAGCTGCTCGGCCATCTCGATGCCCGGTGCCAACAGCGACCAGAAGCTCGCGGCAATCATCACTCCGGCGGCAAAACCAAGCATGGAATCCATGATCTTTGGTTTGACCGCCCCCGCAACAAAAACCAGCGCCGCGCCGGCAGCGGTTACACCCCAGGTGAACAGCGTTGCAATCAAAGCCTGTATCACAGGGTTGTATTGAAGAAAAAGATCACTCATGCCGTACTCTCCAAACTGTTTGTAGCTTATCGTCTTCGGAAAGATGGCACGAAACGACCTCCACTCAAAAGATTATTTAACACCTTTAGCCACTCTCATCTAATGCTTGGAAGCCTCTTTGGCGACGGACAGAAGATCTTCTGGAGCCAGACGGGTTTTGTAGTCCGGATTGGAATAGGCAAAATCAATGAGGCCATCGGTTCCCACCAAATAAACCGCGGGAACCGGCAGCATGTGATGCGCTTGGCCTGAAGCGTCTTCGAGGTCGATGCCATAGCCGGCATACTTTTCCAGCGTTGCACCATCTACCGTAAAAGCGAGGCCGAACGCCTTAGCCGCCGCCATGGAGACGTCGGAGAGCAAGGTGTAGGAGAGCTCGTTTTTATCCGCGGTCGCCTTCAGCTTTTCCGGGCGGTCGGGGCTGACCGCCAAGATGCGGAAACCGAGTTCGCGCAATTCACCCTCGATTTGCTGCAGCTGGCCCAAATGTTTGCTGCAGTACGGGCACCATCCGCCTCGGTAGAAAATGAGGACAAGCGGCTGCTTCGCCGCAGCGGCCCGCAGATCGAAGGGCAGCCCTTCCACCGTGGCCAGCGCAACCTCCGGAACCGGCTGACCCACCTTCAACGGGCCTGGCTCATCCATTTTACGGAAATCGATGGAGGCCGAGTTGATGCAGTAGCGCAGGCCGGTGGGCGGCGGGCCATCCGGGAACACGTGGCCCAAGTGCGCATCGCACTTGGTGCAGACGACCTCAGTGCGGACCATGCCTGCTGAAACGTCGCGGTTTTCCGTAATCACCTGATCGTCCACCGGTGTGAAATAGCTCGGCCAGCCGCAACCGGAATCAAACTTGGTATCCGAGAGGAACAGATCGGTGCCGCAGCAGACGCAGGAGTAGATCCCCAGTTCCTTGCTGTTCCAGTATTTTCCGGTGTACGGGCGTTCCGTGCCCTTCTCGCGGGTCACGTGGTACTGCTCCGGCGTCAACTGCTCTTTCCACTCCGTCTTGGTCTTGGCCACCTTGTTTGCATCCATTGCCTTTTGCTCCTCTTTCGCGCACGCCGATAAAACCGCGGCTAACATGATTATGACTGGAATTGCTGTTTTCATTTGTCCATCCTCCGCCTTCACAAGACAGCCCTAATTTAGACTGCGTTCAAAGAAGGTGCAAATTATCTTTCCACCCGATGAACCTTTTCATTGATTCGCGGTTGGTGCGCGTCTAACTTCCAGTCCTTCAAACCGGAGAGAGTCAGTGGCTGACGATTGGATCGACATTAAGAAAGACCCGAAACACGTGGCGCGCGAGCGCGCCAAAGCAAAGGAGCTTCGCAAAAGCAGCTGGTGGAAGCAGGAGCTGGCCAAAGGCCTCTGCCATTATTGCGGAGGAACCTTTCCTGCTTCGGAGCTGACGATGGACCATATCCTTCCCGTTGTGCGCGGGGGCAAGAGCGTTAAGAGCAACTGCGTGCCGTGCTGCAAAGAATGCAACAACGACAAGAAATACCTGACGCCCGCAGAGCTGATTATGCGGGAACTGGAAGAGGATTCCCCCGCCGAACCCGAAGACTAGAGCAATTCCCGGGAAACCGCAGGCTTTCGATCTGGACTGGCGTGGGGCCGGATTCCGATCCGGCGCCCTTGGCTCGGAAGACGCCGGATCGGAATCCGGCCCCTCAATCAAATCCACGCCTCTTGCCAATATGCTCTAATCAACCTTAACGGCATTCACCAGTTCGTCGCCGTTTTCGTAGGCGCTGATGTTTTCAAGCGTCGTCTTCGCAATGGCCGCCACCGCTTCCTGCGTGAAGTAGGCCTGGTGACCGGTAATCACCACATTCGGGAACGTCGTTAAGCGGGCGAATACATCGTCGGTCAGGATCTCGAAGGTTTTGTCTTCGAAAAAGATTCGCCCCTCCTCCTCGTAGACGTCAATTCCGAGGTAGCCGATCTTCTCGGATTTCAGCCCTTCGATCGCAGCCTTGGAGTCGATCAATGCACCGCGACTGGTATTAATGATCATGACGCCTTTTTTCATCTTCGCAATCGAGTCGTTGTTGATCAAATGATGGGTCTCTTTAAAAAGCGGGCAATGCAACGAGACGATGTCCGACTGCGCAAACAACTCATCCAGCTCAACATATTCGACCCCAAGCTCCTCACAGGCCGGATTTTTAAATTTATCGTAGGCGATAACCTTGCAGCCGAAACCATTCAGGATGCGGATGACGCACTCGCCGATCTTTCCCGTTCCAATGATGCCGGCTGTGCGGCCGCGCATGTCGAAGCCGAGCAATCCATCCAGCGAGAAATTCCCTTCGCGCACGCGGGAATGCGCCCAGTAGACCTTGCGGTTTAACGCCAGCATCAGGCCGACTGTGTGTTCGGCCACCGCATAGGGTGAATAAGCCGGAACCCGCACCACATTAATACCGAGCTCCTTCGCACTGACGATATCCACGTTGTTGAACCCGGCGCAGCGAAGAGCCACCAGCCGAGTGCCCTGTGCCGCCAATGCAATAAGCACCGAAGCATCGACTTGGTCATTAACAAAAACGCAGGCACAATCATAGCCCTCGGCAAGCTTGAGCGTTTCGCGCCGCAACTTACCTTCGTAATAGGTGATTTCATGTCCGTATTCTTTATTGGCTAGGTCAAAAAACTTGCGGTCATAGGGCTTAGTGCTGAAAAAAGCGATTTTCATGGAGATCCTGTTTAGGTTGAAAAAGCTAGAAGAGATCGAGTTGGTCGGGTTGCGCGGCAAACTGCGGGAAGCGCATCTCTTCCTTGCCGCACATTTTGGCCAGATCGGACTCCGAACACGGCTCCCCGCGCATCTCTAAAGTCCGGAATATCTTGTCGAACAGCAGCCCGCAGTAGGAGCTGTCCTCCTCTGCTCGGTGGAATGTACCGCTCGGAAAATTAAAATGCCGTACCAGCGTCCACAGCTTGTAATTGGGCAGCCCCGGAAAAACCTTGCGCGCCAAGGGGAGCGTATCAAGCACGATGCCCTTTGGGGCCGCTGAACGGTGCAGCTTCACATCTTCCATCAAAAATTTGAAATCAAACGGGGCATTATGGGCCACCAAAGGCAGGTCGCCGCAAAAATCGGCAAAGTCGCCGAGAACTTCAGCCACGGATGGTTTCCCTCGGAGCATATCATCCGTAATCCCGTTTACAGCCGAAGCGTCGGGGGGAATCGGGATGCCCGGATCAACCAATGCGCCAAAGCCCTTAAGCGCTGTCGCGCCGTCAAAAAGCACCGCACCGATTTCCACGATCATGTCTGATTGCGGTTTAGTTCCTGTCGTTTCGAGATCAAAAGCAACAAATTTCATAATATGGTACCAATATAGGATGAGTTCCGGTCTGGCCAACCAAAACAGCGGCTAAAAAAAAACCCGCCCCGAAAAGGGCGGGTTTCGAAGTGCGTCAAACTCTTCTTAGTTAGCTGTCGCCTGGCGAGCAAGCTCGCGCTGGGAACGGGTCATTCCGTGGTCGTCAACCATGGTGGCTTTGACGTAGATCACGAGGTTCTTTTTGGAAGAACGGGATCCTTCGGTGCGGAAGAAACGGCCGAGGTACGGCAAGTCTCCCAGGAAAGGAACCTGATCGCGGAAGGTCTCGCTGCGCTCATCTACCAAACCGCCCATCACAACAGTGCTGCCATCGGCAACCGTAACTTCGGTTTCAATGGAGCGTGTTTCAAAGAAGGGCATCTTAGCAATCAGGGCGCTTCCGTCGCCGAAGAGCTCGGACTGGTTGTTGCCGCCTGATTCGTAAGCGTTGGAACCTACTTTGTATTGATCCCAGCCTTTGAACTTCATGATGGTCGGGCTGAGTTGCAGGTCGATGGTGTTGCTTTCCGGATCAACCATGGGCTGTACCTTAAGAACCACACCCAAGTCGTAGCTTTCCCAGTCCTGAGGCTTGACTACCGGAGCGGTGCGCTGTCCGGTTTCCACGTCGTAGTCCTGCGGGTAGCGGTGGACTTCCACCACGCGGATGATGGCTTCGGTGCCGCTTTTGGTGGTTACCTTCGGAGCCGAGAGAACATCCGCGGTGCCTTCCTGCTCCAACGCGCTGATCTCGAGATCAACATTATCGGAAGAGAAGAACATGCTGGACGGGTCTCCGCCCATGGTAGACAGGATCCCAGACTGCAGGGTTTCAAATGCCGTCGAAGCGGTGCGCTGAGCGCCAGCAAACACGCTCTGTCCCGGACGTGTTGAACCATCGTTTTGGTACTTCGGCGTAATGACCTGCTGGCCACTAACCGGGTCGGTATAGATTGTGCCGCCTTGTACATCCGTTCCCGGAGTGGACCAGCCGTTCGCCGGCTGGAAGTAGGTTTGGTCGTCACTGAAGTTCCAATCGCCAACACTGCCGCTGCCGTAGACCGTCCAGTCAAAACCAAGTTCCTGTTGGGCACCTTCGTTGAACTCAACAAACTTGGCTTCAATCTCAACCTGCTGAGAGCGTTTTTTGATCGCTTCGTCTTCGAGATCGGCAAGAATGTCGCTGATTGACGTGATGTTCTTCGGAGTGTTCTTAACGAAGAGCTTGCTGAAGTTCGGCTGGTATACAGCGGAAGAGCCTGTCGGCCAATCAACAATGGAGAAGAATCCTTGCACGTTCGCAGGGCCCGCGCTGGCGCTGGAAGAAGCGTCGCCGAACAGATCGTCAGCACCGCCGCCACTGTCGCCGCCGGACATGGATTCCATTTCCGATCCGACTTCTGGAATGACATCGAACGATTTCAGCACCATGTCGACTTCAGCCACATAGTTGACCGGAGAAACGGCAACAGCCTTCGACTTTACTTCAAACTTGAGCGAGGCCATTTCAACAATGTACTGCAACGCTTCATAAAGATTCATGTCGCGGATCGAGATCGTGATATTGTTCTGATCAGCCGCCATTGAATCGTCCATTCCAAGAAGGAGGATGTTGACGCCCTCGCCATTCTCATCAAGACGGCGGCAGGTTTCTGTAAGGAAGAGTACAACGTCCTTGATGTTGGCATCGCGGAAATCGAGACTCGGGATGACGATGCCCTTCAAACGGGCCTCCATGGCTTCTTCAGCCAGCTGCTTCTCGGACTTGGGCTTTTCGCTGGAAGCAGTAACCGACGCTGCGGTGCTCGTTGGTTCAGGATTCCAAGCGGCATTGACTTCCGACATGGCCTGGGAGCGCGTGGCGCTCTGCTTGCGAACCTCATTGGCGGAGATGCGCTGCGCCGTACGCTGCAGATAAGTCATCGCGCGACGGTCATATGTGTCTTCAGACAACATCGCCTCGAAAACAGCTTCAGCCTGGTCATATTCGCCGGCGTGATATAGCGCGACCCCTTTTGAGAACAGATCGTCGCTCACAGTGACTTCAGCTTCCTGAGCCACGGCAACTGGCGCAGCGGACTCAGCCGCAACCCCCGATTCCACAACGACTGCATCCCCTTCGTCAATCACTCCGACCGACTCAACGACAGCAACCGAAGCCGGCTGTGTTCCTTGGGCGCTGTCCAACTGTGCAAAAACGTCATCCAAGCTTTCCTGGGCATGAACCATCTGAGTTCCAGCCACAAAGACGGCCAAAAGAGACGAGATATAGGTTTTACTCATTTTCCTTCCCCTCTACTTCTAATGTAATGCCTGATCTATCCCGTGAGTTCACTAGGGTCCACGGACAGCATTTACAAACAATAATCACCCTTCACAAATCCTCCGAAGCGCTTTCCAACACCTCTTCGGCCGAACCAACAATGTCGTACATTTTTCCTGTTTCCAGATGCTTCACCGTAACCTTGTCCGGATACACACCTAGAACCATGTACTCGTCATCACGCAAAGATAATAACGCGTCCATAGTAACTATTTCCTTCGAGCGATCAAGTATATTAATTAGCTCAGCTTGACTTTCTGGATCGGCGGCAATCCGCCCCCTTTCGAGGACCACCTCCACGTCGCCCCGCACCACCACCAGGCGGCCGGCAACCTCGCCTTCGGCTGGAATAAACCGTTGCAAAACAAATCCTTCCGCACTTTCTCCCAAGGCCCTGAAATGGGTCTTCCCATCCGCTGGAGTATTGAGCTGAAAGACCCGCCGGTTGCCCGGAAGCTCGCTGAAACCTTGATAAACCATCGGAAACGGAATTTCTTTTCTTTCCACAAAACGCAGTTTCAGCGCATAGGGCGGATGCGACAGAGGCGCATTGGGGCCGGTGCCGCCAACGAATTCCTCAAGGTTCGTAAAGCCGTCCCCGTCAAGGTCGCCTGCCGCGTCAGCCGCGCTGTACTTGTCGAGCCCATACAGCAGCTCCCAGTCGTCGGTAATGCCGTCGGCGTCGCGGTCGAGCTGATTCATCGACGGCTGCGGAATCTTGGAATACGGGCACACCTCGGCTTCGTAGGGAATGGGATAGGCGCTTCCGACCGCCGCCACGCGCACCTCGCTGGCCAGCAGGCCGCGCCCGTCGGGCGCAGTCTGGAACGGATGCTCCGCCGCCTGCACCGAAGCCGCCAAGGCCTCGAAATCCAAAACCGGCGGCGGGCGCTCTTGAGCCGGAAGCGCCCATGCGCGGGCGGACAGACGGTTGCGGGAAGCGGACACCTGCCGGACCGCCAGCACCACCGAAACCGCCAAACCGGCAAGCAGCAGCGAAAGAAGGATTCCTTCCTTTCCAAACGGCAGTTTTTTCACCGCGTCCCCTCCCTGTCTTCTTCCCGTATGAAATTATAAACATCCACCAAAAGCTCCACCCGGATCGGTTCGTTGCCCGCAATGATGCGCTCGGAACGCGACAGCGCCTTTTTCCCGACCAAAATCCCTTCGGAAAGATAGCGCAGGGTTTCGTCATCCACCGCCCCGCCCTGCATCAACTCCTCGGGATTATAGGAAAGGATGCCAGCCTGCGTCTGGTGTGAAAATCCGGCGACCGCCATGAAGCGCGAAGCCGAGGCAAAAAGATCGAGCACGCGCCACACCTCGTCTTCCCCCGCCGTAAAAGCAACTCCAATGCGTTCGATCATATACAAGCCGTCAGGATGTGTGGCCGACGCCGCCATCCCCTTCTTCATCGGCGTCGGTGGCGGCGCCTCGCCCCGGCGTGGCCGGCGCCCTGACATTTCCTCTGGACCGGCCTGCACTTCAAACACATCTCGCGAGAGCGATTCAATCGACGTCACGCCGCCGCGCACGAGCACATCGGCCACCCGGTCAGTCGAGTAAAGTTGCCGGGAGAGTCGGGGTAAATGCTTAACGTCGGGAACCGCCCCGCCACTGGCATACTGTGAAAAGCCAACCTCCAGGCTCGCCGGAAGCGTTACGCCCGCCCGTTGCGCCCGCGCTTGAAAGCGCTCGATCACTCCCTGCGCCCGTGCGGAGAAATCGGCCGCCTCAACAGCCTCTTGCGGGAACGGATCGCGCATGGCCGCCGCCGCCAGCTCGCCGACCTGGTACTCTAGGCGCTCGAGGGATTTTTCCATGCGCGCAACATTGTCCGGCGAAGGAAAAGGCGCCCGGGCATGCAGCGCCGAAAGTCGGTGGCTATTGCGCTTAAGCACCGCACTTTGGCGTCCCAGCTCCACGCGGGCCACAACAAGAAGCGTCGCTTCGGCCAGCAGCATAGCCGCACACACGCCGATGCCGGTTCTTCGCAGCAGGTTGTTCTTCAGGTTCATTGAGACAACGGCTCCCTAAAGAATAGATCCAAAACAAAGCTGCGGAAAAAAAGCCGCTTGGTCGGACGCTTGAACACCCGCGATTCATCGTTGAACAGCGTGCTTTCGCGCAGGCTGTCGCGCAACACGACAACAGCGTCCCCTCCTTCCGGTTCCTTGTCCAAATAACTCGCCACTGTAATGCGCATCCCAGAAACCGACCGGCCGTTGCGCAAGGCTTCGCTTTCGACCACAAACATGCCGTCCGGCAACCGCTCGCGAAGCTCCGCCAGCGCTTTAAGCCAAAATATTCTCCGGGCAACCGCCTCCTGATACACCGCAGCGCGGCTCTCCAGCTCAGCCATGCGGGCTTCCAGCGGCACGAGCCGGCGCTCCGCTTTTTCCAGCGTTTTAATGCATGCACTGAGCTCGCCGGCTTCCTGTCCGGCCAGCGCCGCGGTTTGGCGCCACCCCGCCAGCCATACCAAGCCAGTCAGCGCCGCGATGGCTACGCAAGCAACCTGCAGCGGACGGCGCCGCCGCATGATGCGCTCTCGCCTCAGCGATTCAGGGGCAAGGTCAAGCTGCACCGCCGTCGGCGCAGCGTCCTGCATAGCCAGGCCGGCCAGCACTCCAAAGCATGCGCTGTCGGCCACCGTTCCGTCGTGCTCAATCTTCCGAAGCGGGTCGAAAATCTCCACCGGCAGGCCGAGCCGGCTGCCGATTTCGTCCGGGTCGCCCTCGCCTCCGGACAGCAAAACCCGCTGCGGGGCGCTTCCGTTCTGCTGCGTGCGGAAAAAAGCAATCGAACGCTCCACCTCCTGCAGCAACCGGGGCATCGCGCTTCCAGCGACAGACAGCGTGCGGAAAAACATCCGGGGGCCGTCGATGAAAACCAAATTCGTTGACTCCGCGCCAAAGTCGGCCAGCAGCAGCGGCTCCGTCAACTCCGGATAGCCGCAGCGCACCGCGTTGGCCAGCGCCGCCGGCGCCGCGCCGACCGCCTCAACCGCCAGTCCGTTGGCGGCCGTTGCAAGCACCAAACCCTCCGCCAGCCCGGATTTGGCCGCCACCAGCAACACCTCCAACTCAGCCGCCGCCGGATCAAAAACATGGAAATCCCATACCACTTCATCAATAGGGAACGGAATATTCTGCACCGCTTCGTGCCGTATGGTTTGCGCCTGTTTTTCCGGTGCAACAGGGGGAAGTTTGACCACCCTCGAAAAAACCGACTTTCCATCGACTGCAATGCGCGCCTTTCGAGCGCGGACACCGGTTTCGTCGAGCAGGCGCTTGAGCGTAGTGGCCACCACCGCCTCGTGAGTCATTCCTGAACCGGAGCCGGAAGCGAACGCCGCATAGCCATGAACGGACAGCTCCAGCCGCCCGGGACCATGGCGAACAAACGAAGCAAGGCGTATGCCCTCTTCGTTGATATCCAATGTAATGAACCTATCCGCTTTCAACTCAATGATCCTTGCATTTCCAGAGGATGGAAATCTTGCATTATTGCCAATGCTATATAAAGAAAAAAGAAGGCTAAATCAAACTAAGCAAATGTGCGGCCGCCTCGCCGGGTGCCGGCTCACGCAGCAGGCTTTCGCCCACTAAAATGGCATGCGCACCCGCCAGCTTGAGTTCGACCACGTCTTCCGGCGTCTTAATGCCGCTCTCGCTGACGAGCGTGCATCCTGCCGGCGCCATAACGGCCAGCTCAAACGTGGTGTCCAATGTGGTCACGAAGGTTTTCAGGTTGCGGTTGTTGATCCCGATGCAGTCCGTTCCCGCATCGATGGCGCGCAGCATTTCCTCGCGATCGTGCACTTCCACCAGAGGCTGGAGCTCCAAAGCCTTGATTTCCGCAATGAACGAAACCAGCTCCTTGTCGGTCAGTGCACCGACAATCAGCAACACCGCCGAAGCGCCCATCGTCTTGGCGTGGGCAATCTGCCAGGAATCGACTACGAATTCTTTATAGAGCATCGGAATGCCGACGGCCCCGCGAACAGCACAGAAATCGTCGTCGCCGCCGCCGAAATATTTATGGTCCATCAGGCACGAAACCGCGCTTGCCCCATTGGCCTCGTAGCCTTGGGCAATCGCCGCCGGATCAAACGGATCGCGGATCAGCCCGGCCGACGGCGACCGGCGCTTCACTTCGGCAATCAACCCCATCGGCGTGGCGCGCAGCGCCTTCACAAAATCCGGACGCTTCTCGATGGCCGGCAGCCGCGCCTGCAAATCCCCCAAGGTCTGGATTTCTTTGCGCGCCGCAACTTCTACGCGCTTATCCGCACAAATCTGTTCGAGAATGCTCATTATCTGTTCTTCTTCAAATAGGCTTCGATGAAGGGATCAATGTTGCCGTCCAGCACGCCGGCGGCGTTGCCGACGACCTCGTCGGTGCGGTGGTCTTTGACCTGGGTGTAGGGCTGCAGAACGTAGGAGCGGATCTGCGAACCCCAGGCGATTTCGCCCTTGTCGCCGTAAAGCTGCTCGACGGCCTTGCGCTTTTTGTCTTGCTCGTGTTCATAGAGTCGCGCCTTAAGCATCTTCATGGCGGCGGCTTTATTCTTATGCTGCGAGCGCTCGGCCTGGCACTGCACCACCGTGCCGGTCGGCAAGTGGACGATGCGCACGGCGGAGTCGGTCGTGTTGACGTGCTGCCCGCCTGCCCCCTGCGCGCGATAGGTGTCGATGCGCAGATCCGACTCGACAATATCAATTTGAATGTCGTCGTCGATCTCCGGCGTAACATCCACCGCCGCAAAAGAGGTGTGCCGGCGCGACTGCGAGTCGAACGGGCTGATGCGCACGAGGCGGTGCACCCCTCGCTCGGATTTGAGCAGGCCATAGGCATAAGCGCCGCTGATCAGCAGCGTCACGCTCTTGATGCCCGCCTCTTCCCCAGCCTGATAGTCCATAATCTGGGCTTTGAATTCCTTGCGCTCAGCATAGCGGTTAAACATGCGGTAGAGCATATCCGCCCAATCGCAGCTTTCCGTGCCGCCCGCACCGGCGTGCAGCGTGAGATAGGCGCCGTTGGCATCGAACTCGCCACCGAGCAGCGACTGCATTTCCAGCGATCGGAAGCCGCTCTCGACCTTTTTGATTTCGGAGGCGGCTTCGGCCAGCGCCTCGTCTTCTCCAGCCTCGGCCAGCTCCAACATCACTTCGGCGTCGTCGAGGCTTGACCCAATCGCCTCGAAAGGACCGAGCACCAGCTTGAGCGCCTTGGAGGCGGCAATATTTGCCTGCGCCTTGTTTTGGTCGTTCCAAAAATCCGGTTCGGCCGCCACCGCTTCGAGCTTAGCCTGCTCGACGCGCTTGGCGACAATATCAAGGTAGCCCTCCATCTCGGAGAGCTGCTCCCGGAAACTCGCAATCTTTGCTTTCAGTTCTTCGTTGGTCATCAAATCGTCCCTAACGCCCGGTCGGGGACCGGGCCTACATGCACCCGCCTGCCCTCAGGCGAAGTTTTCAGCAGTGGAATTAGGGAATATAGACCAAGGCGCCCCGATGCCAAACCCCGCAGTGCAAAAAAAGCGCCCCGTTGCAGACGAAGCATCCTGCTCCGTTAGCCATCAAAACCAATCTTACGCTTCAGCGGAACGGAAGGCGGTTCGAGCAAGGGCTGGAGATGCCGCCAGATCGCGCCGAGCGCCTCGTCATGCTCCAGCAGGGTCTTGTCGATTTCCGCCAGCCGCTTGAGAATCTCCGCATTGGCCGCCAGCCGTTCGCGCATCTGGACAAACGCCCGAACCACAAACACGCTCATCGCCACCGCCTCCGGACTGTTCAGCACCATAGCGGCCATCATCGCTCCATGTTCTGTAAAAGCAGCTGGCAATTGTGGCGAAAACTTGAGCTTTTGGAGGTGGTCACAAATTGTGACCACCTCAGTTTTCTCGGCATCGTTAAGACGGAACATGAAATCCTCGGGAAAGCGGCCAGAATTTCTTTTAACAGCTTGGTTCAGTACCTTGGTTTGCACCCCGTAAACCTGAGCCAAGTCAGCATCGAGGATCACGCGCTGGCCACGCACGACAAGGATCAACGGGTCAATCGGTTTCAATTCATTCATGGGCGGCCTCCTATAGCTCCAACTTAAAATAAGTTTTTATCAGATCAACCCATCGCGCCAAAACGCGAGTCGTTTCTTTTTTCGGGAGGCGCGGCTACTTGCTGACGTCTACTCGGAAGAAGCCGGCAGAGGAAACCGCGGAGGTGGCGGAACTACGGGGGAAGGCAATGTTGGTTTCCAAGGGCTTAAAATTTATATAGACCAGATCCGGCGTCGAATAGACGTTGTAAGTGCGGTTGGAGGCGCCGGGCCAGTGAACCACAAAGCCCTCTCCTCCGGGTTCGCCGTATAGCTCGAACAGCGAAGCGGAATTGGTGGGAATGGTGCCGGCAATGTATTCGGAAAGGTTGTCCTGCCCGTCAAAGTCATAGTCGTTGGTGGCGGACTGGCCGAGATCGCCGAAGAAATCGGTTTCCCAATCGTCGTCCATGCCGTCGAGGTCGGTGTCGTCCGAGGCCCAGTTCCAAACGATGGAGGAAGCCAGCTCACTCAGGACAACCATTGCGGCATTGGAGCTGCCGGTTGCCGGAACGCTGCCGGCTCCCGTCCAACCAATGCAGGTGTAGTTCGTGCCTCCTTCATTGACGGCCGACTCGACGGAGCAGGTGACTGCGGCCCTCCAGGCCAAGACGGTTGCTCCAGCCACAGGCACCGGCGCGCCGAAGGCGGAAACAACGCTCAGGGTATAATTGCGAGCATCGAAGACCATGTTTGTCGTCGCAGACGCCCCTGCCTCGGCATTACGTACTGTGCGGAAACCAACATAGTAATTATCGGTATACGGCGATTCTACGTTCGTGAGATCATCCTTATACCCAGCCTGCAGGTAAAAAGCCACGCTGGCCCAGCTTCCCCCCCGTCGGCTTTTTCCCGCGCCAATACTATTCCAGCACCATTCCCACACATTGCCTGCCATATCGTAAAGACCATAGTTGTCAGGATCGAAAGAGCCTGCCGGACTGGTGAAGGGATAACTCGATCGCTCATAATCAGGATGATAGCCTTCTGTGTCGCTCACATCATAGTAGTCTACTTGCTCGCTCAAATAGTTAGCATCATAATGCGCAATACTGCTCCCCCAAGGAAACCGCTGGCCCTGCATGCCGCCACGCGCGGCATATTCCCATTCATCATCCGTTGGAAGCCGATATCCGTCTGCGCTGAAATTACAGCTCGAATTGTTTATATTGTAGCACGCATCCAGTCCATCCTGAAGACTGCGCGCATTGCACCACTTTATCGCCTCGACCCATGTGATATCCTGAACGGGATGACTTGACCCAACACCTGCACCGCTACCGGAACTGACCGTGGTGGTGGTCTCGGCAACCACATTCCACTCGGCTTTGGTGACTTCGGTGGCATCCATGTAGAAGGCATCAACAGTGAGGTTATACCAGCCAAAGTCGGGATCGGTGCCGCTGTTGCTGCCGGCGGGAACGAGCACCATGCCTTCGCCTCCCGATGCAGAAACCTGCAGCGTAATGGACAGGTCGGGGAAGAGTTCGTCGCCGAGATCGGCGCCGCCGTTCCAGACAATGTGCAGGCCGGCGCCTTCGGGCACTTCGTTGCCGATATCGCCCTCGAAGGATGCATCCGTTATTTCCGATGTGCTGTTGGAAACAATTACGGAAACAAAAACGGCATCGTCGTTTGAGTTATCGGCATCATAAAAAATATCGACGAGCTTGGTTCCCTCGCGCTGGGAGACAGCAACATTCGACAGCGAAACGGAGGCCCCAGCATTCGCGACGGCCAGAAATGCGACGAGCAGAAGTTTTGCGGCTAATCTATTCGGCATCCTGCACATTTTTCTTCCGTTTTTTGCGGTTCAGGGAGCGAAGCACAAACAAAACGGTGGCGCCGGCCAGGAGAGCCACTTTCGCAAAGGCGTTGCCGCTGCGGGTGTAGAAGGTTTGCTCAAGGCCGACGGGGCGCGGTTGCAATGCGCCGACGGTAAAGCCCTTGGTCCGCACTGCCAGATTGCGCTGCATGCTTCCGTAGGCATCGATGGTGCAGCTCACGCCGGTGTTGCAGCAGCGGGCCATGGGAATGCGGTTTTCCACGCAGCGGAAAACCGCATGAGCGAGGTGCTGTTCGGATTGTGCGGAAGGATCGAACCAAGCGTCGTTGGATTGACTCACGAGCCAGCGCGCACCGGCGCGCACCGCCTTGACGGCCAGTGGCGCCACGGTGTCTTCGAAACAGATCAACACGGAAAAAGAGGCCTCGCCCCGAAGCGGCATAACAGTGCTTTCATCGCCCATGCCAAAGTCCATTTCGATGGGCGTGAACTTGCGCATGAAACTCGGAAACGGAACGTATTCGCCGAAGGGCACCAAATGCTGCTTGTTGTATGTGGCCAAGAAGGTCCCGTTGGTGCCGAAAAGAATGGAGCTGTTGTACCAAACGGGCGCGGCGCCGGAAGTATCGAAATCCATGCTGCCCGCCAGCAGCGGAATGCCATGGCTGCTCATGCGTTCAACCAGCGCCGAGCACGAGCGGCTCAGCCGCACGGGATCGGGCAAGGCGGTTTCCGGCCAGATGACCAGGTCGGTGGTGCCGAGCCGCACGGCCGCGCTGGTGAGCTCTTCGAGCGTATCGAGGATCTCCCGGTCTTTGGCGGCGTCCCATTTTTCCGTCTGCTCAATGTTCGGCTGGATCAAGGCGACATTAACGGAGTCGTAGTACTCGGGAACATTGAACAGCACGTTCATGCCGTAGGCGATGGAGAGCGCGAGCGGCGCAATCCCGAGCATTAGTTCGAAGTGCGGCCGGTACCGCTTCATCCGCGAGCCGTGGGTGTATTGGCGCAGCGTGATGAACACCGCCGCATTCATCCAGACGATGAATGCGGAGATCAGGTGGACCCCGCCCCACTCCGCCAGCTGGATAATGGTCGTATTCGCATACTGGGTGACGCCGAGCGGATTCCACGGGAAGCCGGTGAAGAGGAGGCCCCGCAAATATTCCGCGCCCGTCCACACCATCGAAACGGCAAACATGAAGCGGAGGTTTTTCCATAAATTACTGCCGGCCCACTGCTTCACCCCGAACGCAACAGCAAGAGTAAAAGGAACAACGTAGAGCGCGCAGTAGAGCGCCAGCACGACATAACCGAGCAGCGCGCTGGCCTTGAGGCCCGCCCCTTCAACCATGCCGGTGAGATTGCGGAGCCACCCGAGCGACATTATGAAAAAGACAAACCCGCACAGCAGCCCCAGTCCCGCCGCCTTCTTTGCCGAAGCCGACTGCACGGCAAACATCAACGGCACCAGCGCCGCAAAAACCAGCGTAGTTTTTCCAAATCCCGGAAAGGCGAGCGCCAGAAACACCCCGCTCATGATGCTTCCAAAAAGCGGTAGCAGCGACGACTTGAAAACCGGGTGCGTGAACGTCGGCGCAGGCCGCTCCGCATCGAAGGCCTGCCGCTTTTTATCCATCTCCTTGAACGAACCAATCATCTTTAAATCCAATTCCGCTAAATTCTATAAATCCAAACTCAAAAGCGAAGGCGCCGCGCGCCAGCCACGCTTCTCTTTTGCCTGTTCAAGCAGATCAGCCACGTAGCCGAGCAGATCGTCGGAGGCCGTGAGGGTGGCGCTTGCACGCGACCCCTGCTCAACATTAAGCGAGGCCAAGCCTTTGAGCCCCAGCACGCCTTCCCCGCCGGTGGCGTCCCAAAAGCAGCACATGTTGTCGATGATGGTGCGAATGGACCGGTAAAGCATCATCTCATGCCGCTCGGCATCGGAAAGCACAAGGCGGCCGAAGTCGAGCGTCCACATGCGGTCGAGCTGTGCGCCCGCCCAGTCCGCCGGGCGGATGACGCCGGCCGAGAAATAGGGCAGCAGTCCGGGAAAGTGGTGAAGCTCGGAAAGAATCTCCAGCCAGCGGACCACGTGCAGGCGGTGGGGGCGCATGGAGCTGAGCACCCGCTCCGCCGCCGCCCGGTCGTTCACGGCGCAGAATGCGCGGGCAATCAGCAGCATCAGATCGGAGCGTTGCACCCCCTGCGGATGAAATTCGCGACAGTACATGGCCACACTCGCCGCAATGTTGTCCGCCATCGGCCCCGACGGGATTCCCAGCGAAAGGAAAACATCCTGCAGGTGCATGGCCCAGGCATCCTGCCGTTCTATGGGTTGAAACCCGGCCGTTCTCATTCGCGTCCGATGAGGCGCTCAACCTCGTTCATAAACTGGCCGGCGTCGCGAAAGCGGCGGTAGACGGAGGCGTAGCGGATGTAGGCCACCTCATCGAGCTTCTCCAGTGCCGTCATGACTTTTTTCCCCAACATCATGCTCGGGACTTCCTTTTCGAATTCCGATTCGGTTTCCAAGATGATGGCATCGCACAACCGCTCGATCTGCTCGACGCTGATGTGCCTTTTACGGCAGGCGATGTTGAGGCTCTTCGCCAGCTTGTCGCGGCTGAGCTCTTCCCGCCGGCCGTCTCGCTTGGTCACCTGCAGCAGGGCGCGTTGGATTTCCTCGTAGGTTGTGAAGCGGTGGCCGCAGCCCACGCAGACGCGCCGCCGGCGGATGGCATCGCCATTGCGAACTTCCCGGCTGTCGATCACCCGGTTTTCCCTGCCTTCACATTTCGGACATCTCATACCACATCCCCTTCCCTAAGTTGCGCAGAAGATAGACTCAAAGCACGAGTCCGAACAACAAAAAACGGCGGAACGATGTCCGCCGTTTTCAGCTTCGCTAGAAGCGTGTGCTATTTCTTTTTAGCCTTCTTCTTGGCGGCTTTTTTCTTAGCCGGCGCTTTTTTGGCAACCGCTTTCTTCTTGGCTGGAGCTTTCTTTACAGCCTTCTTCTTGGCGGGGGCCTTCTTCTTAGCCGGAGCTTTCTTTGCCGCCTTTTTCTTGGCGGGGGCTTTCTTCTTAGCCGGTGCCTTCTTGGCGGCCTTCTTCTTGGCGGGCGCCTTCTTAGCGACTTTCTTCTTAGCGGGGGCTTTCTTCTTCGCCGGCGCTTTCTTTGCGGCCTTCTTCTTGGCGGGGGCTTTCTTCTTCGCTGGAGCTTTCTTCACAGCCTTCTTCTTGGCGGGGGCTTTTTTGGCAGCTTTCTTTTTCGCCGGAGCCTTCTTGGCGGCCTTCTTCTTGGCGGGCGCCTTCTTAGCGACGGCTTTCTTCTTCGCCGGTGCTTTCTTGGCGACGGCTTTCTTTTTAGCCGGTGCTTTCTTTGCGGCCTTCTTCTTTGCCGGTGCTTTTTTCGCGACGGCTTTTTTCTTAGCCGGTGCTTTCTTTGCTGCTTTCTTCTTCGCTGCCATTGTAGCCTCCTTGGTTATTACTCCTGGTAACTATCACTGACCTATCTCCATTGCTCAACCGAAGTTGCAATCATGTAAAGAGCTATCAATGATCGACCTTCTGAGAAACGTTTATAATCAGATAGCGATTTTTATGCAACCCGTTTGCTTTATAAAAACACATGCGTTTGCTGCGATTGCCACGGATCGTTTGCCGCTTCTCGCAAGGAGAAAATGTTTTTATGCATGCATAAAAAAAACCGCCCAGCAAGTGGGCGGTTTTTTTTGCGCGGCCAAGCCGCTTGATTGACAACGCGGCCTTAGAGTTCCTGCGTGATTTTTTCAACGATGTACGCTTCAATTTCATCGCCCGCCTCGAAGTTCGTGAAGTTGTTCGGACGGATGCCGCATTCCTGGCCTTGGCGCACTTCGGTGGCTTCGTTCTGGAAACGCTTGAGCGAACCGATCGAGCCCTCGAAGAGAACGGTGCGACCGCGTTTGATGCGGACGTTCGCCTTGGCCGATATGCGGCCGCTCATCACCATGCAACCGGCAATCTTGCTCTTCTTGCTCAGCTCGAACACTTCGCGGATTTCCGCAGAACCGATGACCTGCTCGCGCAACTCCGGATCGAGCAGCCCCTTCATGGCACTAGCCACATCCTCAATCAATTCATAGATGATGCTGTAGAGGCGGATCTCAACGCCTTCGCGCTTCGCCGTCGCATTGGCGCCGTTTTCCTTGCCGGTATGGAAGCCCAGAATAACCGCTTCGGATGCGCTGGCAAGCATTACGTCGTTCACCGTAATGTTGCCGACATCATTGGTGATAATGTTGACTTCGACCTTGTCGCTCTTAATCCCGCTGAGCGAATGCTCAATCGCTTCAACCGAACCCTGGACGTCGGCCTTGATAATGACCTTCAGCTCTTTCTTCTCTTCCGTTTCGCCGGACCCAAACAGATCGTCGAGCGACATTTTCTTCGGAGCCACGCCGCCTTGCAGCGTTTGTGCGCGGTCTTCCATCTGCAGCTCTTCCGAGATGGCCTTGGCCTCGCGGTCCGAGGACAACACCTGGAATTCGTCGCCGGCGCCCGGCACGTTGGTCAAGCCCAGAATCTTGACGGCGGTTGACGGTCCGACGGAGCGAACCTTCTTGCCTTGGTCGCTGATCAACGCCTTGATGCGGCCCCAATACTTGCCGCAAATAACGCTGTCGCCGAGCTTCAGCGTTCCACCCTTAACCAGCACGCTGGCGGTCGGCCCCATTCCGGGCTCCATCTGGGCTTCAACCACATAGCCACTCGCCGGCTTGTTGGGATTGGCTTTGAGTTCGAGCATTTCTGCTTCGAGCAAAATACGTTCAAGCAGGCTGTCGATGCCTTCGCCGGTTTCGGCGCTCACCGGAACGCAGCCAATGCTGCCGCCCCAGTCTTCCACCATGACGTCGTTTTCCTGAAGCTGCTGCTTCAGGCGTTCGGGGTTGGCCGAACGCAAATCCATCTTGTTCATGGCGATGATGGTGCAGACGCCAGCGGCCTTGGCATGCTTGATGGCCTCGATCGTCTGCGGCATAACGCCGTCGTCGGCGGCAACCACCAGCACGGCGATATCAGTCATGTTGGCGCCGCGAGCCCGCATGGCCGTGAAAGCGGCGTGGCCGGGCGTATCCAAAAAGGTAATCTTGTGGTCGTTGATTTCGACCGAGTAGGCGCCGATGTGCTGGGTGATGCCACCGGACTCGCCGGCCGTGACCTTCGTATTGCGCACCTTGTCGAGCAACGAGGTTTTACCGTGGTCGACGTGGCCCATGAAGGTGACCACCGGCGGGCGGATCATCATGGTGTCCGGCGCATCCGGCGCCTGATCGGCGACCTTCACCTGAACGCGCTTGGCTTTAAGCTGGGGAGGCGGCGCTTTTTTCTTTTCTTCCTTGCGCACCGTGAAGCCGTGCTTTTCGCCAATCTCCTTGGCAATCTTGATATCGATCTCGGCGTTGATCGAAGCAAAGACGTTCATCTTCATCAACTCGGCAATCACCTGGTTGGGCTTCATGCCCATGAGTTCAGCAAAGTCCTTAACGATGACCTTTGGCTTTTTCAGTTCGATCAGGCTCGGATCACCAGCCGGCTTTGCCTCCGAGGCCGCTTCGGCCGCAGGCGCAACAGGCTCTTCAACGGCCTCGGCCTCTTCGGCGGGAGCGGCGGCTTCGGGAGCCGGTTCCGGCTCGGCCGGCGCTTCCGCCTCTTCGGCCGGTGCGTTGTCAGCACGGGCCTCGTCAATCGTGGCGTAGCCGAGTTCGTCGCAGACCGCCGAAATTTGATCGGCAGTCAGTTCCGCCTCAGGGCCGCCGACTTCAATCTCGATGTCCTGCAGAATCTCAATCAGCTCCTCCGAAGAGACGCCTACATCTTTTGCTATATTTTGAACGTTCATCATTCCGTAATCTCACCATGTTCTTTTGTGTAAGCCGCCTCGGCTGCATACCAAACGGATTTGGCCTGCTCGGCGGATATGCCCTCGATGGAGGCCAAGTCGCTTAATTCGGCGGCCAGAATGCCTTCCAGGGTCAAGAAACCAGAGAAAACCAGCTTGTCGGAAAACTCCTCGCCGATTCCCGGGATGGCGGCAAGCTTGGTTACCGCCACCGCCACGCGCTCTTCGAAGTCCATGCTTTCTTCATCCTTCTGGATATCGACGCGCCAGCCGGTCAGCTTGGAGGTCAGCCGGGCGTTCTGCCCGCGCTTGCCAATGGCCAGCGAAAGCTGGTCCGGCTCAACCGTAACTGTAACCGTTTGCGTTTCTTCGTCGGCGTCAACGTGCTTAAGGCGCGCCGGCGCAAGAGCGTTTGTAATAAGGGTATGGATGTCTTCGCTCCAGCGGACGATGTCGATCTTCTCGCCGGAGAGCTCGCGGACAATATTCTTTACGCGCATGCCGCGCATGCCGACGCAGGCGCCAACAGGGTCAACGCGCTCGTCGTGGGAAATAACCGCCACCTTGCTGCGGTAGCCGGCCTCGCGGGCAATGCCCTTGATGTCCATCGTGCCGTCGGAGATTTCCGAAACTTCCAGCTCGAACAGACGGCGGACAAAATCGGGATGGTTGCGAGACAGCATGATTTCCGGACCGCGCTCGCGCTCACGCACCGCCAGAATAAGGGCGCGGACGCGCTCGCCCACTTCATACTCTTCGGTCGGAACGCGCTCTTTAGAGGTCATGACGGCTTCACCGTGCTCAAGCTCGATGATGACGTCGCTGCGGTCGAAGCGGGTCACGGTGCCGGTGATGATTTCGCCGAGACGGTCCTTGTATTCCTCGAAAATGATCTCTTTTTCGGCGTTGCGGATCTTCTGCATGATGACCTGTTTGGCGGTCTGTGCGGCAATCCGTCCGAGGCTGCGCGGCGTCGATTCGATCTCAGAGCCGTCGGATAGCGTCTTGTAGGCTTTAAGCTCGAAGGTTTTGCGATCGATCTCGATCCGCAGACCGTCGTCTTCCATTTCGGTTTTTTCCGTTGCGCTCTGCAAGGCGGTCTCGATGGCGCGGATGATGACCTCGCGCTCTACGCCTCGCTCGCTCTCCATATATTCTACAACAGCTTTCAACTCTGCAGCGTTCATCCCGCTACCTCCTTCGCTAACCTCAAAAATCAAAAAACCGGCCCTAAGAGAACAAAAGAGCGGGCAATGCCCACTCTCAATCCAGAGCCAAACTATCAACAAGTCGAGCAAAGTACGCCTCTCAGCCCCCCGCGTCAAGGGGCAATCCGCCAAAATCCCAACCCTCGGAATCGAGGCGGCTTTACAAAACCCGCGCCGCTTTATAAGTGAAATCGATTCAGGTTTTGCCTACTATCGGCGAACAAATTAACCAAGGAGAAACGGATGATACCTCTACTTGTTTTGCTCGGATTGATTGTTGTGCTCATCATTGCGGTGGTTGGCATGTACAACGGCCTCGTGACGCTGCGCAACCGCTTTAAGAACGCCTTTGCACAGATCGACGTGCAACTGAAACGCCGCTACGACCTGATTCCCAATCTCGTCGAAACGGCCAAAGGCTACATGAGCCACGAGCGCGAAACCCTCGAAGCCGTCATTCAGGCGCGCAATCAGGCCGCCTCGGCCGGCAAGGCCGCCGCCCAAAATCCGGCCGATCCCGCCGCGATGGCCGGACTCATGGGGGCGGAAGGCGCACTGGGCGGCGCGCTCGGGCGCCTGTTCGCCCTCTCCGAAGCCTATCCAGACCTGAAAGCCAACCAAAACATGATGCAACTGACCGAAGAACTGACCTCGACCGAAAACAAGATTTCGTTCGCGCGCCAGGCCTACAACGACGCCGTCACCGTTTATAACACCAAACGCGAAACCTTCCCGACGAACATTATCGCCGGCATGTTTAACTTTTTGGTCGCCACCCTCTTCGAGATCGAAGACGACGCCCAGAAGGAAGCGCCCAAGGTCAGCTTCAGCTAACGAAACTTGAAACCTGAAACTTGAAACCTGAAACCTGAAACCTGAAACTTGAAACTTGAAACTTGAAACCTGAAACTGGAAACTGGAAACCTGAAACTTGAAACCTGAAACTTGAAACTGGAAACCTGAAACTTGAAACTTGAAACTGGAAACCTGAACCTGAACCTGAAACTTGAAACTTGAAACCTGAAACCTGAACCTGAAACCTGAAATGGTGTGGGATCCCGGATGCTGAATTTCAAGTTTCCAGTTTCCAGTTTCACACTTCAATCCAATGGACTTTTTTGCCCGACAGGATAGCGCCCGAAAGCACACCGGCCTGCTGATTGGCTATTTCAGCCTGGCGGTGGCGTCCACCATTCTGCTGGTTTATTTCATTCCGGTCTTTGGCTGGTACGCGTACCGCTCCTACAACGCGCCGCCGGATATTCGCATTCCACTTCAGTGGTGGCATCTGGAGCTGTTCTTCGAAGTGTTCGGCGGAACACTGATGGTCGTGCTGGGCGGCGCATCGTTCAAAATTGCCCAGTTGCGTCGAGGCGGCGGCAGCGGTGTGGCCGAAATGCTCGGGGGCAAGCCCATCCTGCCCGGCACCGACGATTTCTTCGAGAAGCGCCTGCGCAACGTGGTCGAAGAAATGGCGATCGCTTCCGGCGTGCCGGTTCCGCCGGTCTACGTCATGGAACGCGAAAGGGGCATCAATGCCTTTGCTGCCGGCTTCGCCCCATCCGACTCCGTCGTCGCCGTGACCTACGGCACCATGACCGGCCTGACGCGTGACGAGCTTCAGGGCGTCATCGCCCACGAGTTCAGCCACATCCTCAACAACGACATGCGCATCAACATTAACCTGATGGCCATGCTGCACGGCCTGCTGATCATCGGGCTGACCGGGCGCATCGTGCTCGAGTTGGTGGGGCGCGGCTCCGTCGGCCGCCGGCGGAGCAAGGATTCCGGCCAGCTCGGCCTGATTATTCTCGTGGCGGGCTTCGCCCTAATGGTGGTCGGCTATGCCGGCGTCTTTTTCTGCAAATTGATCAAGGCCTCGATCTCCCGCTCGCGGGAGCGGCTCGCCGACGCCTCGGCGGTGCAGTTCACCCGCAACGCTGCCGGACTCGCCGACGCCCTGAAAAAGATCGGTGGCCTTTCCGGCGGCTCGCGCATCGACTCGCCGCTCGCCGAACAGGCCAGCCACATGTTTTTCGGCAACGCCCTCAAGGGTTCCATGTTCAGCACGCACCCGCCGCTGGCCGAGCGCGTCCAGTGGCTGGAGCCCACGTTCGGCGGACAGTTCGAGCGCGTAACCCAGGAAGACCTGCGCCGCCAGCTCGCCCGCTTTGAAGGCGCACCGCTCGAAGCAAAGAAGGACAAAACCGACTTTGTAGACCTCTTCACCGACCCCGGCAAAGTGGTCGTCGCCGCCGCCGTGCTCGATGCGGCCGCCACACCCGCCGCCCGGCCCAACAACCCCGAAGCGTTGATCGCTTCCATCGGCGCGCCGATGGAACACCATGCCGAAGCCGCCCAGCGGCTGATCGCCTCGATCCCCGAAAAGGTTAAGGAACATGCCCGCGACCCGTACGGTGCGCGCATGCTCATCTATTTCCTCCTGCTTGATTCCGACGAAGCCGTCCAAAGCAAGCAAATGGCCATCGTCGAAGCGCAGGCCGAGCCGGAAGTTTTCCAGGCCTTGGAAAAAGCGCTTCCAAAACTGGGAAGCATCCAGCCGGAAATGCGCCTGCCGATTGTCGACCTTTCCATCCCGGCGTTGCGCTTCCTCTCGAAAAGCCAGTACGCCGCCTTCCGCGTGGTCGTGAAAGCGCTGATTGATGCCGATGAGCAGACCGATATTTTTGAATATGCCCTCCAGCGCGTACTCGTCCACCACCTCGACCCCGTCTTCAGCGGCAGCATTAAGCCCAAGACGGCAAACTACTACGCCATCCGCGGCCTCGAAAAAGAAACCTCCGTCGTCCTCTCCGTACTCGCCCGCAAAGGACACCCCGACGACATCGGCGCAGCCATGGCCTTCCACGCCGCCGTCGAAAAGATCGCCGACAAAAAAGCCGTCTTCCAGCTGTTGGAAGAGGAACACTGCACGTGGGAAAACCTCGATGCCGCACTGGACAAGCTTAACGAAGGCTCCTTCAAGGTGAAGAAGTGGGTGCTAGGCGCCGCCCTCGCCTGCCTGATGTACGACCGCGAAATCACCGTCGGTGAAACCGAGCTCTTCCGCGCCATCGCCGACACCCTCGGCTGCCCCGTCCCGCCGTGGGTCGTGCCGGCGGCATTGTCGTAGACGGAGCTTCCAGCTCCGTTGGATCCATCGATTCGCCCAAAACGGAGCTGGAAGCTCCGCCTACACGCTCAAAACCTGCGGCTATCGTAGGCCCAGTGGAGGAGGGCCTGGCGCTGGCGCGGGCGGCAACTCAAATCCCCGCGGGCGCAGTTTTTTACGACCTGCGCAATGTGACGGGTCATGGCGCGCCAGCGCTTGATCTGCCGCTCGTCGTCGGGATGGCGGCGACCCATGTAGTAGCGGCAATACCACTGGAACCAGCCGCGCGGATCGTCGGGATGGATCCAGTCTTTCTCTTCCCAATAGGAAAGCGGTTTGGAGGCGTTGATCCCGAAAAAGTTAAGCTTGGGGTCATGCCGTTCGGAGCAAAGCTTGGCGTTCTTAAACCAAGCCGCCGGGAACTCATCGCGGCAGTCGGTCATGTACTTCCCGCCGAAGACGCCCATTTCGAGCATCTGCTTCGGCGTCAGCTCCGGATCAAAATCCGGATGAAAATTGCGCCCGACCGGTTTCGTCAGCAGGTAAACATACCCCTGCTGCATCCGGTCGTTGACGATGATTTCTTTCGGCTTCACGGCATGGAACATAAAACAAAAGGCTCGAAAAAACACTTGTATTCGCACAGCCAGTTCTACTGGTGATTCCTAAAACTTTTCGTGCTTCCCCCCGCCCCCTGCTAGATAAGAAAAAATCGCCGAACAATGAAGAAACCGGCGCCAAAAACCCCCATGAATGCGAACGTGGCAGGTTCGGGAATCACCTCGGCCTGCGTTGCGGCCCATCCCACCGTGGCCTTGGTCATTTCGGTGGCATAGTCGAGATCGACATACGGCGTTGTTCCATCTTCCAGGGTTTGGAAGCTGCCGTCTGCGGCAATCACATAGTCGTTTGTTGTGTGGTAGTAGGGATTCTCCGGCCAGTTGCCATCGTTGAGTTCCTCGACCAAAAGACCGGATGTAATCCCCGCCTCGTTGAACGCATGATGATCGGACCACTTCGACGTTTTCGTAAGATCCAATTCGAGCGTGGTGTAATCCGTAATCGCCACGGCAAACTGATTCTGCCATTCGAGCCCAGTGTCGTCTTCAATGCAAAGGGTGGCCGTGTTGTTTCCTTCATGGTTGTAGCCGACCATATCGAACGACGTCATGGAAACGATTGCGGCCTGTTCCTCATCGGAAAGACTCTGCATATACTGCCAGGATCCCGTATCGGTGTCCCAACCGGATTCCTCGCGGCCGAATACGACAAAGCGGATCGTCTTTTCGTACTCGTATTGGCTCAGTACCCGCACCGCTTCGAGCAGGCCCGCCACCCCCGTGCCGTTGTCGGCCCCGCCCGGCGCGGACGAACCTCCCGAATGGTTCTGCGTCGAGTCGATGTGGGCTCCGATCAAAATCACCCCGCTCGACGGCTCGCTTCCAACGAGATCACCGACATAGTTCACCCCGCCGGAGAAGGTCTGGGCATAGACGTTGCCGCTGCCTAGATAGGACGACATGGTGGAGCTGGCAAAACTCTGGGCCTCCAGCAGATCCGCACTGCCAAGCCGGCGGTCGTCGCCCTCCTGCACCTTAAGCGGATTCGGGGTTGACGCATTACCGATCAGGAACTCCTGGTAGCTGTCGAGGGTGGCGGTCGAAGCATTGTTTCGCGCCACGCAGCCGACGATATCGCCCACTTCGAGGGCGGCTGCATCCATTGCCAGCACAAAGGCAATGCCCGCTAGAACATACGTTAACTTCATTTTCATGCCGCGATCGCCCTAAACCAGGAAGATCCTGCGGACAAACAATGAAGCCGCGGCAGCAAAGCCGATCAATCCCAGCGCCTTCGGCTCGGGAATTACGCCATGAAGAATGACATTTGAGCCCGTGCCGCTCATGACATCGCCACTATAATCTCCATTCACCATGTTTACGAGGCCGGAAAAATCCGACGAGAGTCCCGGATAGTATCCATAGAGGCGGAACTCGACGCTTTCACTGCCGGACAAAATCAGGGACGAGTCGAATGCCGAGTCAAAATAGGCCTGCTCGTTTATTGCATATTCCGCCGTACTGTAGGTTACGAGATCGGAAGCAAATCCATCCTGGCTAGTGCGCAGCACCCAGTTCGAGGCTCCGATCCCGAGGTAGTTACCATGGGTAAGCGACAGGGAGATCCCAGAGATCGAAGCGGTGGCGCCCGCATCGGCGCTTACGCTGAACGAATAGTATTTATTGGCATCGTAGTTGCCGGTGCTCCACATACTCGCAGCAAATGAGCCGGGATAGCCCCCTAATATGGCAGAAATCGGAGTCACTCCGGTTGCGGTCAACGGCGTCGCGGACAGTCCCTGTGCAATACCCACAGCGGTCACTTCAGAATCATTCGGCCCGTTGACACTGGCAATATCCCATTCCGCAAGCACGTCGGCCTTAGCCGTCAAAGCCGCCGACAACATCAGTAGTAAAATTACTTTCGACATATTCTTCTTCATTATTATTCCTTTCATTACTTTATATTTTTGTGTTCGCCTAAACCTGCCCACAGAGAATCAACTGGTTGGAACCCTGCGCCCATCCATTGGACAGGTAAACCGTTTGGATTTAGCCCTGCAAAATAGCATATTACGTACCATATTATACGTGTATTTTTATATTTTTTACCGGATACCAGTGAAGGTACCAGTGAATCTGTTTTTATTGTCCCAACAGCCCAAGCCACCCAACGCCGGCGGACAGGCATCCCCCGAAAGAAACTGCATGAGAGGAATACCCGTAAAAATGCGAAACGCCGGGTCGGTGTCCCGACCCGGCGTTCCCGGCAACATTGAGAGGATCGACTAACGTTGCTGCATCGGAACGTAGGAGCGGAGCGGTTCGCCGGTGTAGATCTGGCGCGGGCGGCTGATGCGCAGGCTCTGCTCGTGCATTTCGCGCCAGTTGGCGATCCAGCCGGGCATGCGACCGATGGCAAAGAGCACGGTGAACATGTTCACCGGAATGCCGATCGCGCGCAGCAGGATGCCGCTGTAGAAGTCGACGTTCGGGTAGAGGTTGCGTTCGATGAAATAGTCCTCGGAACGAGCCATCTCTTCCAATTCATACGCAATGTCGAGCAGCGGGTCGGAAACGTTCATCGCTTTCAGCACGTTGTCGACCTGGCCCTTCAGGATCTTGGCGCGCGGATCGAAACTCTTGTAGACGCGGTGGCCGAAGCCCATCAGTTTTTCGGGTGAGTTTTTGTCCTTCGCCTTTTCCACGAAATCGCGTGGCTTGATGCCGTCTTCATGGATGTGGGTCAGCATCTTGATGACCTCGCAGTTGGCGCCGCCATGCAACGGCCCCCAGAGGGCGCCGACGCCTGCGGATACCGCACTGAACAGGCTGGCATGTGAACTACCCACCATGCGAACGGTAGAAGTGGAACAGTTTTGCTCGTGGTCAGCATGCAGGATAAAGAACAAATCCAGCGCCTTTTCCACTTCCGGAAGCGGCTCATAAAGGTTGAACTGCTGGGAAAACATCAGGTGCAGAAAGTTGCCGCTATAGCTTAGATCCGGACGGGGTGCCATAAACGGCTTGCCGATCGAAGTCCGGTACGCCCAGGCCGCAATAGCGCGAACCTTGGAAATAATCTTCGCGGCCGGCAGCGTGAACGCTTCGCCTTCCGTTGCCGTGGTCAGCAGGTCGGTGTTGTAGCAGGCCAGCGTATTCAGCATGGCTGAGAGCACGGCCATGGGCGGCGCGTTGTCGGGAAAGCCTTCAAAGTGGGATTTCATTCCATAATGCAGATAGGATTCATCGCCGATTTCCTGCTCGAATTTGACGAGCTCGGATGCGTTCGGAAGGTGGCCATAGAGCACCAGGAAGGCGGTTTCCATAAAGGTCGACTTTTCAGCCAGCTCTTCAATCGCATAACCCCGATGGCGCAAAATGCCCTTTTCGCCGTCGATGAAGGTGATGTCCGAGGTGCATGAACCCGTATTGCCGTAGCCGGGATCGAGCGTGATCATGCCAGTCTTCGCGCGAAGCGATGTGATATCGAGTCCAACCTCGTTTTCAGTTCCGACAATCACATCCAGTTCCAGCTTCTGCCCTTCATATTCAATGGTTGCTTTGTTGCTCATAGTGATTCCTCCATGTCTATTTGTTTAAAGCTTCTTTAACCGTCCGGCCGATGTCCGCCGGGGACTCGACCACAATGATGCCGCACGCGGCCATCAGTTTCTTTTTTGCCGCTGCCGACTCGTCCGCGCCGGAAACAATCGCTCCGGCGTGGCCCATGCGGCGGCCCGGAGGCGCGGTCTGTCCGGCAATGAATCCGATCACCGGCTTGCTGACGTTGTCCTTGGCATACTGCGCCGCTTCGATTTCCATCGAGCCGCCGATTTCGCCGATCATTACAATCGCTTCAGTCTCCGGATCGGCTTCAAACATTTTCAGCAGATCCAGCATCGTGGTTCCAATAATTGGGTCACCGCCGATGCCGATGCAGGTCGACTGCCCAAGGCCCTCTTCGCCCAGCTGATGAGCCGCTTCGTAGGTCAGCGTTCCCGATTTTGAGATCAGGCCCACCGTACCCTTCTTTGCGATGAAGCCGGGCATGATGCCGACCTTCGCTTCGTCGGGCGTCAGAATGCCGGGACAGTTCGGGCCGATAAAGCGCGAGCCCGTGGTTTCGACAAACGCCTTTACTTCCACCATCTGCGCCACCGGAATTCCTTCCGTAATGCAGACGATCAGCTCGATGCCCGCGGCCGCCGCTTCCATGATCGCATCCGCCGCGAACGGGGGCGGCACGAAAATGAGCGATACATTGGCGCCCACTTTTTTGCGCGCTTCCTGGCAGCTGTTGAATACAGGCACCGCACCCTCAAGCGCGGTCTGCCCGCCCTTGCCCGGCGTAACGCCGCCGACCACGTTGCCACCATACTCCAAACACTGCGCGGCATGGAACGAGCCTTCAGAGCCCGTGATCCCCTGCAC
The DNA here is from genome assembly GCF_900890705.1 of Pontiella sulfatireligans. Taxonomy (GTDB): domain Bacteria; phylum Verrucomicrobiota; class Kiritimatiellia; order Kiritimatiellales; family Pontiellaceae; genus Pontiella; species Pontiella sulfatireligans. The sequence continues at coordinate 1,192,946 of NZ_CAAHFH010000002.1, forward strand.
GATAATCTTCGAATCCTTATTAACTAAAATCGACATAATCCTATCCTGTATTTTTTAAACACGAAGACACGAAGTTCACTAAGTCAATCCGTGCCGAGCTTCGTGCTCTTGGTACCTTTGTGTTTAATTCCCTGCAGCGGCTTCCACAACTTTGATTGCGGCGTCCTCGAAGGAGTCCGCAGAAATGAGATCCACATCCGAGTTGGCCAGCAGCTCCTTCGCGATCTCCGCGTTGGTGCCGGCAAGCCGGACAACCACGGGCACGTTCAGATCGAGCACCTTGACCGCTTCAATGATGCCGTTGGCAATGCGGTCGCAGCGGACGATCCCGCCGAAAATATTGATCAGCACGGCCTTCACGTTCGGGTCGGAAAGAATGATGCGGAAGCCATTCTTCACCGTTTCGACGTTCGCGCCGCCGCCGACGTCGAGAAAGTTGGCCGGCGAGCCGCCGACCTGCTTGATAATGTCCATCGTCGCCATGGCAAGTCCGGCGCCGTTGACCATGCAGCCGACGCTGCCGTCGAGCTTGATATAGTTGAGGTCGAACTTGCCGGCCTCCACCTCGGACGGATCCTCTTCATCGAGGTCTCGCATTTCAGCCACATCCTTGTGGAGATAGAGCGCGTTGTCATCGAAGTTGATTTTTGCGTCGAGCGCAACCAGGTCGCCCTGCTCGGTAACGATCAGCGGATTAATTTCGACAATGGAGCAGTCGAGTTCGCGGTAAAGCTTGTAGAGCTTCTGGAACATGCCGACCGCCTGCTTGGCGGCCGCGCCTTCCAGCCCGAGCGCCAGCGCCAGGTTGCGCGCCTGGAAGCTGCGCAGTCCAAAGCCCGGAACAATTGCTTCCTTAACAATTTTTTCCGGCGAGGTTTTGGCCACCTCTTCAATCTCCATGCCGCCCTCGGACGACACCATGAAGGTATCCATGCCCTTGGCGCGATCGAGGGTGATCGCCGCATAAAACTCCTGCTTAATGTCGAGCGCTTCCGCCACCATCACTTTTTTGACCAGCCGCCCTTCGGCGCCGGTCTGGTGCGTGATGAGCGTCATGCCCAGAATGTTTTGAATGTTTTCAAGCGCTTTCTCGCGGCTGGTCGAAAACTTGACGCCGCCGCCCTTGCCGCGCCCGCCCGCATGAATCTGTGCTTTGATGACATACTGCTCAGCGCCGAGCTCGGCATTGACCTGATCTACGGCCGCTTCGGCCTGCGCCGCATCTTCAATGGTTACGCCATCCTGAATCGGGATGCCATAGCCCTTCAAAAGCTCTTTGGCTTGGTATTCATGTATTTTCATTTGTCTTCTGATTCCTTTTTTTCAACCTGTTCCACGGTGTCGTGAATAAAGCGCAGGATCTGGCGGATGGTCACCAGCCCGAAGCCGCCATCCTTCAGCCGGATCGGCACATGCCGATGCCCGCTGATGGAGAGAATGTTGATCACATCGCCGATGGAGTTCGACTCGTCCATGATTTCGTAGACGGGCCGCATGATCGACGAGATCGGCATGCGGTCGCGGTCGACCGAGGTGAGCACCACGTTTTGAATGATGTCGCGCTCAGAAAGGATGCCATAGAGCCGCTTCGCATCGCCCACGAGAATGCATTCGATTTTGGCGGCCTTGAAGAGGGCGATGGCCGAGGCGATGCTGTCGCGCGGCGAGAGCATTTTCGAACGCTTGTAGTCGTAGTCGTAGAAAATCTTGCCGATCGTGTTTTTCAAGCTGGCGGTGAGCGGATCGGTGGATTTAAGCAGGGCGTGGATCCGCTCGTCCATCACCTTCGACTCGTCGTTGGCGAGCGAGCTGATGCCGGTGGAACGCTTGATGGTCTTGCCCTTGTTCGAGACCGTCCAATATTCGGAACCGCGCAACAGCCCCTGCAAATTGCGGCGGCCTTTCAACGCGGTGACTTCCTTGATCTGCTTTACGAGCTCTACTTCGTAGACCGGTTTTTCCATGGCGTGGAAAATGCCGACGGGCAGCGGATAGTCCGGATAGTCCATTTTCGTGAGCATGGCGGCATAGACCGGATCCTCGCGGTGCCTGTCGTGCACGACCAGATCCTTCTTCTTGATGCCCTGCTCGCCAATCGTGACGACCACCGGTTTCGTGCCCTTGAGGATGATGCCCTTGTTGCGCTTTTCGCCGAAGATGAGCGGCTTGCCCTGTTCGAGGTAGAGCAAGCGGTCTTCGCGGCAGGAGCGGTCGGAAACTTCCGTCCAAGCGTTCTTGTTGAAAATCACGCAGCTTTGCAAAATTTCGACAAAGGCGGTGCCCTTGTGTTCCGCGCCGGCCACGAGCACTTCGGTGATGTGCTTCGGGTCGGTGTCCACCGCCCGGCCCACGAAGGTGGCCTCGGAGGCCAGTGCAATGCGCAGCGGATCGAGCGGCTCCTCGAGCACGCCATACGGACTGGTCTTGGTGATCTGCCCCTTCCGGGAGGTCGGGCTATACTGCCCCTTCGTCAGCCCGTAGATCCGGTTGTTGAGCAGGATAATGTTCATGTCGAGGTTGCGGCGCAGCGCATGGACCAAATGGTTGCCGCCGATGCTCAAGCCGTCGCCATCGCCGGTGACCACCCAAACCGACAGCTCCGGGTTGGCCACCTTCACGCCGGTGGCAATGGTGGGCGCGCGGCCGTGGATGGAGTGGAAGCCGTAGGTGTCGAGGTAGTACGGAAAACGGCTCGAACAACCGATGCCGCTGACGAACACAAACTTTTCCTTTGGCAGGCCGAGCTGCGGCAGCACGTTCTGCACGGAGTTGAGCACGGCATAGTCGCCGCACCCGGGACACCAGCGCACCTCGGAGGAGGAGACAAAATCCTGACGGGTCAAATATTCCTTCAAGCCTTCCACGGGTCTCTCCCTCTAAAGGTATTCCTTGATGCCTGCCACGAGTTCCGAAATCAGGAACATCCTGCCCTGAACCTTGCTGATGGATTTTACATCGACCAGATATTCCGCCCGCAACACCAGCGACAACTGGCCGAGGTTGAGCTCGGGAACGACGACGTGGTCGAACTGCTTCATCAGTTCGCCGAGGTCTTTCGGCAGCGGGTTGAGATGGCGCAAATGGACATAGGCCACGAATTCCCCGTCGGCCTGGAGCCGTTCGACCGCCATGGTAATTGCGCCGCGCGTGCTGCCCCAGCCCACCACCAGCACCTTGCCGTTTGGGTCGCCCATCACATGGAGGGGCGGTATATCGTCGGCGATCCGTTGCACTTTTTCGGCGCGGAGGCGGCACATGGTTTCGTGGTTTTCGGCGTCGTAGCTCACCACGCCGTTCTCGGTTTTTTCGAGCCCGCCGATGCGGTGTTCGAAGCCCGGGCGCCCGGGCACGGCCAAACGCCGCGCCAGCGTTTTCGGATCGCGCTGATACGGGATGTATGCCTCGCCTTGCTTGATCGGCTCGACGGAGATGTCGGGAATGTCCGTGACCTCCGGAACCTTCCAAGGTTCGGAGCCGTTGGCTAGGTAGGTATCGGTCAGCATCACGACCGGCGTGCGGAACTTCAGCGCAATGCGCGCGGCTTCGATGGCGCAGTCGAAACAGTCGGAAGGCGAGTCCGCGGCAATCACCGCCACTGGCGATTCGCCGTTGCGGCCATAGAGGGTTTGCAGCAGGTCGGCCTGCTCCGTCTTGGTTGGCAGGCCCGTGCTTGGCCCCGCTCGCTGCACGTTCACCACCACGAGCGGCAGCTCGGTGATCACCGCGAGCCCGAGCGCTTCGGACTTAAGGCAGAGGCCAGGCCCACTGGTGGTCGTTACGCCAAGCGCCCCGGCAAACGCCGCGCCGATCGCCACGCCGATGGCGGCAATCTCGTCCTCGGCCTGCACGGTCTTGACGTTGAAGTTGCGATGCTTGGAAAGCGTTTCGAGGATCGGGGTTGCCGGGGTGATGGGATAGCTGCCCAGCACCAGGTCGCGCCAGCTGTTTTCCGAGGCGGCGATCAGCCCGAGCGCCGTGGCCTCGTTGCCGGTGATCTTGCGGTAGATTCCGTCTTCGAGAATGCGCTTGTGCACCGAATATTGCGGCAGGCTGATGTCCTTGTTTTCACCCACGATGAATCCGGCTTTGAGCGCCAGCGTGTTGGCGTCGGCCATCATCGGCAGCTTTTCGCGCCACTTGGTTTCGATCCACTCCAGCGTCATGTCGAGCGGCCGTGAATAGACCCAATAGGCGATGCCCAGCGAAAAAAAGTTTTTACAGCGCGCACGCAATGCGGGCTTGAGCGGCAAATCCTTGAGCGCCTCGGCGGTCAGCGCATTGATGTCCACCTTGAACACGGTGTATTCGTCTTCGAGCGCGGGGTCGTCGAGCGGGTTGGTTTCGTAGAGCGCCTTCTTGAGGTTCGGTGCCGTGAACGAGCCGGTGTTGACGATCAGCAGCCCTTTCGGCTCCAGTTCCCGCAGGTTCACCTTGAGCGCGGCGGGATTCATCACGATCAGCGCATCGGCTTTATCGCCCGGCGTCATAACGCTGGTGCAGCCAAAGTGCACCTGAAAGCCGGACACGCCCGGCAGCGACCCGGCGGGTGCGCGGATCTCCGACGGGAAATCGGGGAAGGTCACAATGGCATCGCCCAGCAACGCGCTGGCGTCAGCGAAGAGTTCGCCCACCGTCTGCATCCCGTCGCCGGAGTCGCCGGCAAAACGAACCACAACCGAGTCTTTCTCTATGAGATTGGATTTCTTTTCAGCCATGGTTTATTCCCCCGCCGCATGCGTGGCAATCAGGCTGCTGTCGGGCGGCAGGTTCATGACCTCCAGCGGCAGGTGCTCGCTGATGAAAACCATCAGGCCGCGGATCGATAGAATGCCCTCGATGGCTTCGCCGTTGAGGATCGGCATGTGGCGAAAGGGGTTGGAGTGGAAGATTTCCAGCGCCTCCTGCACCGTCAGCGCGGGCGTGGCGGTGAACGGATTTTCCGTCATGATGGTATCGACGGGCGTGTCGCCGGGCAGGGTCGAGCCGACATATTCATGCATCAGGTCGCCGTTGCTCAGCAGGCCGATAATCTTCTGGTCGGCACCCACCACGAGCACGCAGCCGATCTGGTTGTATTTCATCTCCTTGACGGCATCGATGATGGACGTGCCCGAAGGAACCACCGCCGGACGCTGGAGATCAACCTTGCTGATCGGCTCAGACCAGAATGTTTCCTTCTTTCTCGCTGCTGCCATGGGGATCCTTTTCGTGAAGCGTGACGATTGAGGCGTGATTCATGTCACGTTTCACTTTTCACTCGTTAAACTTGCCTTGACAAACTCTCTGTTCAACCTGGCGATATTCTTCACGTCGATGCCTTTCGGGCAGGCGACGGCGCACTCGTATTCGTTCGAGCAGTTGCCGAAGCCGAGCTCGTCCATTTTATTGACCATGCCCAGCACGCGCTGCGTCCGCTCGGGATGGCCTTGCGGCAGCAGGGCGTATTGCGAAACCTTGGCCGCCGTAAAGAGCATCGCCGCCCCGTTCGGGCAGGCCGCCACGCAGGCGCCGCAGCCGATGCACTGGGCCGCGTCCATCGAGGCCTCCGCCATTTCCTTTTTGATCGGTGTGGTGGAAGCTTCCGGCGCGTTGCCGGTCTTCACCGAAACATAGCCGCCTTCAGCGATGATCTGATCGAGGCCGGAGCGGTCGACAATCAAATCCTTGATAACCGGAAAGGCCGTAGCGCGGAACGGTTCGATGACGACCGTTTCGCCGTCCTTAAAGTGGCGCATGTGCAACTGGCAAAGCGTGGTGCGCTCGTGCGAACCGTGGGTCTTGCCGTTCACCAGCGAGCCGCAGCAGCCGCAGATGCCCTCGCGGCAGTCGTGCTCGAATGCGATCGGCTCGCCTCCGCCGAGGGTGATCTCCTCGTTCACGACGTCCAGCATTTCGAGGAACGAGGCGTCGGTGTCGATGCCGTTGGCTTCGTAGTCTTCGAAGCGCCCTGCTTCCCCGCGGTTCTGGCGCCAGACCTTCAGTTTGAGATTAATTTTTTCCGACATGTCTTGCCTTCCTCCGGGCAGGCGAGCCGCCTGCGATACTTAAAACCTAACACTAGAAACTTAAAACTTACTTATACGACCGCTGGCTAAGCTTCACTTCTTCGAATTCCAACGCCTCCTTGTGGAGCACCGGCTCGTTTTCCAATCCTTGGAACTCCCACGCGCCGACGTAGCAAAACTCGTCGTCCTTGCGCAGGGCCTCGCCCTCTTCCGTCTGGCTCTCCTCGCGGAAGTGGCCACCGCAAGATTCCGCGCGCTCCAGCGCATCCTTCACCATCAGTTCGGCGAATTCCATAAAGTCGGCGACGCGGTTGGCTTTTTCCAGCGCTTGGTTCAAATCGTCGGCCGAGCCGGGCACGTTGACGTTTTTCCAGAACTCCTCGCGGATCTTGGGAATCTTTTCGAGCGCCTCTTTCAGCCCTTTTTCGCTGCGCGCCATGCCGCAGTTTTCCCACAGCAGGTGGCCGAGTTCCTTGTGGAAATCATCGACCGTACGGTTGCCGTTGACAGCCAGCAGTTTGTCGAGCTTGTCCTGGGCGGCCTTCTCGGCCTCGGCGAAGGCTTCGTGGTCGGTTCCAACCGTTGGAAGGTTGTTGGACGCGAGATAGTCGTTGATCGTGTTCGGGATCACGAAGTAGCCGTCGGCCAGCCCCTGCATAAGCGCCGAAGCCCCGAGGCGGTTGGCGCCGTGATCGGAAAAGTTGCATTCGCCGATGGCATAGAGGCCGGGCAGCGAGGTCATCAAATTATAGTCCACCCAGAGGCCGCCCATGGTGTAGTGCACGGCCGGATAAATCATCATCGGCGTGGTGTACGGGTCTTCGTCGGTAATGCGGTTGTACATTTCGAACAGGTTGCCGTACTTGGCTTCAATGTTGTCGCGCCCGAGGCGTTCGATGGCTTCGGCAAAATCGAGATAGACGGCGTTGCCCGTCGGGCCGACGCCGCGCCCTTCGTCGCACACCATCTTGGCATTTCGCGAAGCGAGGTCGCGCGGCACGAGGTTGCCGAAAGCCGGGTATTTGCGTTCGAGGTAATAGTCGCGCTCGTCTTCCGGAATCTGGTTGGCGGGGCGTTGGTCGTCTTTGGCTTTCGGCACCCAGATGCGCCCGTCGTTGCGAAGCGACTCCGACATGAGCGTAAGCTTGCTCTGGTATTCGCCGTGGACCGGGATGCAGGTCGGGTGGATCTGCGTGTAGCACGGGTTGGCGAAGGCGGCGCCCTTTTTATAGGCGCGCCACGCCGCGCTGGCGTTGCAGTTCATGGCGTTGGTCGAAAGGAAAAAAACGTTGCCGTAGCCGCCGGTGGCCAGCACGACTGCGTCGGCTTCGTGGCGGCTCAGCTCGCCGGTGACGAGGTTGCGGGAAATAATGCCGCGGGCCACTCCGTCGATCACCACGATGTCGATGACTTCCTCGCGGGTGTACATGGTCACCCCGCCCTTCTTGATCTCCTTGGAGAGCGCGCCGTAGGCGCCGAGCAGGAGCTGCTGGCCGGTTTGGCCGCGGGCGTAGAAGGTACGGGAAACCTGCGCGCCGCCAAAGGAGCGGTTGTCGAGATGGCCGCCGTATTCGCGGGCAAAGGGAATGCCCTGCGCCACGCAATGGTCGATGATCAGATTGGAGCATTCCGCGAGACGGTGCACGTTGGCCTCGCGGGAGCGGAAGTCGCCGCCCTTGACGGTGTCGTAAAAGAGGCGGAAGACGGAGTCGCCGTCGTTGGGATAGTTTTTGGCGGCGTTAATGCCGCCCTGCGCGGCGATGGAATGCGCGCGGCGCGGGGAGTCGGAATAGGTGAAGCAGTCCACCTTGTAGCCCAGTTCGGACATTGTTGCCGAGGCGGAGGCGCCGGCCAAACCGGAGCCGACCACGATCACCTTGTGCTTCCGTTTATTGGCTGGGTTGACCAGCTTAACCTTGAATTTGTGGTTCGTCCACTTTTCGGCCATCGGGCCTTCGGGAATTTTGGCGTCTAGTTTCATAGTTAAAAATCCTTAAAAGCGGTTAACCAACGAAGGCCATGATCGGAATAATGGCAAAAGTGGAGGCCATGCCCCATCCAATGACGACGCTGGCCAGCTTGATCTTGCTGTCGTTGCGCGGGATATACAGGCCATAGGTCTGCAGCGAGCTTTGCAGCGCGTGGCTGAGGTGAAACCCGACCGCCAGCATAAAGCCCACATAAAAAAGCAGGTGGAGCGGATCGCCCTGAAAGCGGGACAGCACCATGGCGTAAACATTGTACATGTGGTCGCCGTGCTCGCTAATGATCTCGGTCTTTTCGTAGAATTTAAAATCCAGCAAGTGTTTCAGGATGAAGATAAAAATCATGCCGCCGGAATACGGCATCAGCTTCGCCGCCAGCGAGCGTTCTTTCGAGTCCTTTTGCGTGTGGCGCTTGTCGTGCGCCTTCGCGTTGGCGAACACCACGCGAAAAGCCATGATCATGTGGACCGAAATCGACGCGAGCATCAGCACTTCGATGCCGATTACGATCGGCACCAGCTGATGCAGATGGTGGGCGTAGGAGTTGAACAGATCCGGCCCAAACAGGAACAGCACGTTCCCGCCCATATGCGGGATCAAAAACAAGAGAAACATGATCAGCCCAGAGGTTGCTAAAAGCAGCTTTTGGCCGATGGAGGATAGTATCGTTCTTTTTAGAGTCATTACCCGCATCCCTTACTTCAAGGTCATTTTTTTACGTATAGATGATTATCATTATAATATTTTCATGTATTTTGAAATCGCTTTGTTCGCTTTTCTTGAAAACGCGTTCGCCACCAACCTTCGTGCAACAAATATGTCCTGATTTTCAGGGAGGATTCTAAATGCGTAGTCGCCTATCATCAAGACCTTGTCGATTCTAATTCCAAATCGCCCCGGCTGCAAACTAGAACCAAAACCGCGAATGAACACAAATACACGCTGATTTTATAAAGCCACTCGAAGAGCTCTATAATAATTCGTGTTCATTCGCGGTTTGAATTGATTTGTTCAAAAGCGCGGGCATAATCGCTGACCTAGTCAGTTAAAAAGGAGAGAACCCATGTCTAAAATTGAAAACCTGAAACTCGAAAACCTTGATTCACTTTTCCCGGAAAGCTTCACCCCCGACCAGATCGCTCAAGGCAAAACCCTCTTTTTGAAAGAAGTCGCTGAAACCATGCACGAATTCTACGGCGGCAAGATGCAGACGATTCCAAAGGCGGGATACTACGGCTTCAACTGGTTCAACGTTTGGTATTCCCCCGGCGTCTCCCGCGTTTCAACCGAAATCCGTGAAAACCCCAAGCGCTCGTTTGATCTTTCCAACCGCGGCAACCTGATTGCCGTCGTCTCCGACTCCACCCGCGTACTCGGCGACGGCGACTGCGGCCCGTCCGGAGGCCTCGGCGTGATGGAAGGAAAAGCCTTCCTCATGAAATACCTCGGTGGCGTAGACGCCATTGCGCTCTGCATTGATGCGAAGGGTGAAGACGGCAAGAGCGATCCGAAAAAGATCATCGATTTTGTAAAAATGATCCAGCCCAGCGTCGGCGGCGTCAACCTCGAAGACATTTCCCAGCCCAACTGCTTCGAAGTGCTCGACACCCTGCGCGACACCTGCGACATCCCGGTCTGGCACGACGATGCCCAAGGAACCGGCTGCGTCACCCTCGCCGGCCTCATCAACGCACTCAAAGTGGCAGGCAAAAAAATGGGCGACGTCAAAATCGCCATGCTCGGCGCCGGCGCATCCAACACCACCATCGCCAGCCTCATCATTCAGACCGGCGGCGATCCGAAGAAAATCGTGATGTGCGACTCCAAGGGCGGCCTGCACGCCGACCGCGCCGATATCGAAGCCAACAAAGCCTTCTATAAAAAATGGGAGCTCTGCCAGTCCACCAACCCGAACAAGATTAACTCCATCGACGAAGCCATGAAGGGCGCCGATGTGCTGATTGCCCTCTCCCGGCCCGGACCGGACGTCATTAAGCCCGAATGGGTCTCCACCATGGCCGACAAATCCATCTGCTTCGTCTGCGCCAACCCCGTGCCCGAAATCTATCCGCACGCCGCCAAAGCCGCCGGCGCCTACATTGTCGCCACCGGACGCGGCGACTTCCCGAACCAGGTCAACAACTCGCTCTGCTTCCCCGGCCTGCTCAAAGGCGCGCTGCTGGTTAAAGCCAAAAAGATTACCGACAAAATGGCCATCGCCGCCGCCTATGCCATCGCCGAGTCCGCCGAAAAGAACGGCCTCTCGCCCGACTACATTGCCCCGCTGATGGACGAGACCGAAACCTTCCGCAACGTCGCCAAAGCCGTCGCCCTCCAAGCGATGGAAGACGGCGTTGCCCGCGTCCAAATGACCGGCGACGAAGTCTACGCCCAGGCCAAAAAGGAAATCGACGAATCCCGCAACCTCACCCAAAGCCTCATGGACAACAATTTCATCAAAGAGCCCCCGCTCGAAATGCTCGAAGACTGTCTGGAGAAGGCCATCGCGCAGATGGGGTAATGGACAGCAAGCTCGAGAAGCAATTCAGGGAGCGATACGCGCGACCTTGTAAAGACGATCCCCGGAGGGGATTCCTGTTAATAGCCACGGGTTTCAACCCGTGGAAATTCGTCGCCACGCAACAAGCCCTGAAGGGGCTGCCCTATCTATTGTATCGATTCTGTTGGGCAACCCCCTCCGGGGTTTGATTCCATTTCGTTCGTGACCACGGGTTAGCACCCGTGGCTATTCGTGTTTCGCCCCTCCGGGGCTGGTTGCAGGTAGGCTCATGAAACGAGGCCGCCAGGATGGCGGCAAAACGTACCAAAGGCATCCCGCCTGCCATGCAGGAACGGGGTCGGGCGCACTCCAGAGCGGACTGCGTCCGCAGGTTTGGCGCTTTGCAAGAGCCGGGTGATCTGGCAGTTTTCCGGCATGTTGCGCGGAATCATAGGTTGGGCACTGCTGCTGGCACTCGATGCGGCGGGGAGCATGACGTGGGAGGTCAATACCTACGACCATAAGGCTGCCGTCCAGCAAAACGCCGAAAACAGCTATCCCGGCGTGACGCTCGATTCCTACGACGTAATGTGGTTCGACGACTATCTGACCGCCCTCTGGCTTATTCCGGAAAACCAGCTGCTCTATGCCTCGGCCGAGACGATGGTCGCCAGCAATGACTTCGATTTTTTCCTCTCCCCCGATGGCGACATTCGGAACACGTCGGGCTGGCAGCTGAAAATGAACAGCGCGGCGTTAGGTGACGAGACGATTGAAAACAATGGCGGGGTTCCGGGAAAACACTACCCCCTCTGGACCCACGGCCTGTCGGCGCTGCCGACGTTGACGCACGGGCAGGGGCTGGTGGACATCGACAACGACGACGTGATTGACTATGCCCTCCACATTTCCACCAACCCATCCTTCGTCCTGGGCGTGGGGCATACGGGGACAGTAAACATTCCCCAAACCGGCGGCGTGTTGAGCTTTGTGCCGACCTCGACCACCACTTCCAACGGCGCGACGTATGAGGTGCTGATGGCCGCCGGGCTGGCGGCGTCGAACTCCACCAGGGCCGCGTTCGAGGCGGCTTCGTGGATGGCGTCCGACGTCGACGTGCATTGGGACTGGCAGGAATATATTGCCGGCACCGACCCGACCAACGGGCTGGATTTTTTTCAGCTGTCGATTTCCAGCAACGCCCTGCACCTTTCGACCGTCAGCAACCGGAACTATACGGTGCGCACGGGCGGACAGCCCGGCGGTCTGTCCCTACCCTTCACCAACTTTCCAGGGATTGGAACCCCGGTCGAAATCCCCATCGGCCCAACCGCCACCTCCGCCTTTTTCCGGGCAGAGATCTCGCTGCCCTGACTTGCTGCGCAAAGCGCCCTGAAGTGCGGAGACCGCGTCGGCGCTTTCCGTGCGCAAAGAGCGGAGACGCGGAACAAACGGATCGGTTCTGAGAACCGACACTACATTTCCCAATCGTTGGGAAACGGCGCAGAGCACCGTTCTACGTGATTCGGTGACTCCAATGCGGCAGTTGCCCAACTCCTCTCCTTTGAACGCGAGCTTGACGGCCATATTCTTTTGGGTTAGGAGAAAATCATGGACGCGATTAATGTACCTCCGGGCGAAGCCCTTCAGGAATTTCTGGGAGACTACAATCTTAGCCAAAGCCAGTTGGCGAGAGAGTTGCGCGTGCCCGTGCGCCGCATCAACACGATTGTCCGCGGCGAACGCAGCATTACCGCCGACACCGCCGGGCGGCTTGCCTGCTATTTCGGCAACCGCGCCGATTTTTGACTGGGGCTGCAGGAGCTGTTCGACATCAATGAAACCGAACGAAAGCTATCCAGCGAACTGTTGAAGATTCATCCGGCAGCAGTTTAAGTCATGCGGATCCGGGATCAGATCTTGAGCAAAGGGCAGTCCTATGAAATGATGCTTATTGCTTTGCGACCACGGTCCCGAGGTCGGCGTCCCCCGTGTTCAGATGACCGGCAACATAGTCTACGCCCAGGACAAACGTTTTATTTATCTAGGAGAATAGGAAACCCATGAAGAAAACAGCAACTCTACTACTCGTCACAACATTCGCGCTTGCGGCTGCCGCCGATGAATACAAACCCTCAAAGCTCAAGCATCTACAGGCCCTGCGCGCCAAACATATCAAGCAGATCGACGATACTTACATCCGAGAACTGGATAAACTAAAACTTGAATATACGAAACGCGGCGACCTGGACGGCGCCAATGCCATAAACTCGGCACTTGTGAAAATGATGGCCAAAGCGGGAAACGAAGCACCCGCCGAAGAAACCCTCGAGGATTACATGATCATCGTCCCGGCGCAGGAGTATAAAGACGCGGGCAACGACCCAAACCTCCAGCAGGAACATGCCGACGAGTATGCCAAACTAGTCGTTCCAGGCCGAGCTTGGGTTGAGTGGGAAGTGAAACTTCCGGAGGGAGAATACTACCTTCATATTCTCTACGCATCGGCAGCTCCACGCGCATGCCATCTGGAGATTAACGGCAAAGAACAGGAAGGGGAATTCCTTAAAGGCCGGACCGGCAGCTTTAACGCCGATGGTGTGGCCTGGGTCAACTGCGGCAAGTTCACCTTCAAGAAAGGCCGGAACTCCATCCTGCTCAACCCGATTGGCGTTGGCCCTCATTACCAAGAACTCGTTTTGTCAAAAAGCGAAAATCCGCCGTATGAGATTGGAAATAAAATAAGGTAGGGAGCCGAGGCCAGTCCTGTGAAATGCTGCCCCGTGCTCTGCGACCTCGGCCGACACGGAGGCCGTTCCTCCATTTCGGCTCTCAGAACCGGCGCTACATTTTCCAATCCCTGAAAAACGGCGCAGAGCACCGTTCTACGAATGACATCCAGGAAATGCCGGTTGATTTAGAAAAAATTGCCACCCCCTAAACCTGCTGTTAGATTATGGCCAATCAGCCAGGAGATACAGATGAGTACAGCACTGGCCTTGGACAAAATGACGACTGATGACAAACTCCGTGCGCTTGAGGAGATTTGGGACAATCTTGCCCTTACCCCCTCGGAAGCTCCCGCTCCACAGTGGCACGGGGAAGAACTTATAAGCGCGCGAAGAACGTCTCGCCAAAGGACCAACCCACTTCAGCGACTGGTCGGAGGCTAAGGAAAGGATTCGCGGACAGATTCGATGAAGATTCAAATTCTCCATGAAGCCGAGCTTGATTGCCGACAAGATCCAGCCAAAACCGAAAACCGATTGGCGTGAAAGAGCCAATAACCGAACATTCGCAAGGCGCTATCGCGCACGGCGTCTCCGGGAATCGGCATCATTAAATTTGAGGCCAGTCGCGCCGGCCCCATTACTCTTGTTTCCCCGCTCCTTTTCGGGCATCTTATCTGCCAGCTAAAGATTTGTTTACGGCCCAGAACGGATTTATTTCCTCCCCCTCTCCGGGTTGGGCTTTGGTTCTTTTTAGAGGATGATTATGCACGAGACGCTCGACCAATATCTACGCAGCTACTTCGCTTCGACCCCGGACTACCATTCTTACGACGAAGCGTTTCTGACCGATTTTCTAAAGATGGGGCCGCTCCGCGGCTTCATCCCAACCAGCTTGGGCGGCACCTATGACGGTACGCCGACCTGCATGGCGATGCTGGAAACGGTCTCCTATCATTGCCTGCCGCTGGGGCTTGCCCTGGGCATTACCGGGTCGCTTTTTCTGCAGCCGATGGCCAAGCTTGCCCCGAAGGAACTCAGCGAGAGGATTCTGCCGCGCTTCCTCAACAGCGCGGAGCTCGGGGGCATGATGATTACCGAGCCCACAGGGGGCACCGATATTTTCGGGCTGCGGAGCACGCTCGAAACGGCCAATGGGCAGGCCACGCTTAATGGCGTCAAGTGCTGGGGAGGCCTTACGGGACGGGCCGAACACTGGCTGGTTGCCGCGCGAATCAAGAAGGGCGGCAAGCTGACGCGCCGCGTGGCGATGGTCTATGTGCCGTTGGCCTCGAAAGGCGTCGCCGTAGAGGAATATTTCGATGCGCTGGGGCTGCAGCCGATTGCATACGGCCGAACGCGCTACTCCAACGTTACCATTCCGGAATCGTATGTCATAACGCCCCCGGGCGGCAGCGCCCTCCGCGATATCCTGGACACCCTCTTCAGAAGCCGCATGGGGGTTTCGGCCATTGCGGCCGGCCAATGCCGCCGGCTGGTGGACGAGGTGACCGAACGCGCCAACTCGCGAGTCTCCTTCGGGCGAATCATTGCCGAATACGACCAGGTTCAGTTCCGGCTCTCCGGACTGCGCGGCATGGAGCAGGTTAACCAGAGCCTCTGGCACTTTGTGGGCGACTGGAAAGACAGCCACAACGATGTCTCCGGCGACCAGGTTCTGGCGAATGCCGTCAAGGTGATGTCGACGGATGCGCTCACGGCGGCAGCGGACTCCGCTGTGCAGGTTTTTGCAGGGGCGGCCTACAAGCGCAGCAGCGTGATTGGGCGTTCGTTCACCGATTCGCGCCCGTTCCAAATTTTCGAAGGAAGCAACGATGTGCTGCTTGAAAACACCTACGAAGTGCTGGCCAGCCGCTATGGCGGCGTCGATCCCGAGACGGTGGGGATGGAGTTCGAACGGTACGGCTTGAGCGTATCGAATGAAATTCCGGCCATGGTGCGGGAAGCCCTGGTGCGCAAAGAGGAACTGTCCCAGCGGCAAAAGGTCCTCTATGGAAAAATCGTATCCTGGATGCTGGTGCAGGCGGTGCTCGAACAGGAATCATCCCATACTGGGCGTGTCGTGGAAGACGGCACGCGGCTCGCCCACCGGCACATGGCCGCCCATGCGGCGGAAATGCCTTATATGGGGTAGCACCTCCTGCTTCGCTTCATAGAACCGACGCTACATCCTTGCAGGAGGGCTCAGCTCCGGCGTTGCCGCGTCGCCAACAGCGAAAAAGGTCCTGAGCCTCTACGACCCCGACATCCACGTCCTTGTGCGCGGCAAGGCCGGTGCTGAAGTCAAATTCGGCAATGGCCTCTACCTTGCCGAACAAGCCGACGGACTCATCGTGGACTGGGACTTTATGCAGGATCAGCCTCCCTCAGACAGCAAGCTCGTCAAATCCAGCATCGAACGGGTCACCGGCTCATACGGCAAGCCCGACAGCTACACAGACGACCGCGGCTTCGACAGCGCAAGCGCCCGAACCGACCTCGAAGAACTCGGCATCATCAACGCCATCTGCCCCCGTTCCGTGCCCCTGCTCAAGGAGAAGCTTGAAGACGAAGACTTCTGCTTGCTTCAAAAACAAAGGGGATACTTCTATTATTTTATTAGCCATCGTACTCACTGCCCACCTAATCCTTTATATTATACAACTATTTATACGTATATTCCAAAGCTTGTCATTATTTAACAAGCAATACTTTAAGCGCTAAAAATTGGTCGATTATTTCCGCAATCCCGTCTGCTGAATAAACGCGATGCCCTTCGCACCGGCGCCCTTGAACAGCAGACCGACGGTCACGAAAACCAGCAGCGAGCCGCCCATGCCGATCATCGCCTGTTTTACGGAGGAAATCTCCCAAGCGAACGGAAACTTTGTGATGTATCGCGCAAAAGAGGAAATCTACGACGCCGATTTTAAAATGGAGCATCGCAATCATAAGCTGTTGCAAACTCGGTTTTCCTTCGGTGGAGCAACCTTTAATCCGGCCGGCGTGCGCATCACCGATCAATGCATTGAGTGCGGAGTCTGCAAAGAGGCCTGCTCTTTTAATGCATAGATGAAGATTCTCCCTATCACTGCATTTCAGAGCGATGCGATGGCTGCGGAAGCTGCATCCGGATCTGCCCGGTGGAGGCCATTCAGGAGTCGCTTCCCTTTTAAGGGTTTTCCCGATTAACCAACCTGCATCAAAATTCCTGCGGATTTTTTCTTGCCATACTAGACGACCGGTCTATTATGCGCCCCAACATGAAAGAACAAACAACCAAAGAACGCATTCTAGAGGCGGCGGAAGAGCTCATGCTGGAGAGGAGTTTTCACTCGGTCGGCCTGAAGCAGATCCTGGATGCCGTCAAGGTGCCGAAGGGCTCTTTCTACTACTATTTTGAGTCGAAGGAGCAGTTCGGCGTCGAAATGATGAAGCACTACATGGATCAGGCGAGCGTTCATAAGCGGTCATTCCTGTTGAACCGGGAAAAGGAACCCGATCCCCTCAAGCGCCTCTTCACCTATCTCGAAGGCAGCATTGCATTCATGGATAAGCATCCCGGAAAATTCCCCTGCCTGGCGATTAAACTGGCCTCTGAAGTTTCTGACATTAGCGCAGGCATGCGCGAGGAACTGGTAAAGGGATTTCAGGACTGGATTAATATTTATCGCGAGGTCCTTAATGATGCCGTTAAAGCCGGACTACTCCCTGAAGATCTGGATATCGACACCGAGGCGGAACTTATTCAGGACCACTGGGCTGGAGCAGCACAACGAGCGGTAATTTTCCAAACATCGGAACCCGTGCGTCATACCGTTGAATACATTAAAAACCGCATTGAAAACATGGAGGTGCGGTAGTGATTTTTTTTAGCCGGTCATAGACGACCGGTCTATTTGCGCCTATTGTGCACGGAATTTTACAGCGATATATTTAAAGAATAGTAAAGGAGCAAAAACATGGATGCAGTTGAAATGATTAAAGAACGCCGCAGCGTTCGAAAATTTAAAGACGAACCCGTCGACCGGGAAACCATGACAGAGATCTTGGGACTCGCCCGCTGGGCGCCTTCATGGGGTAATTTTCAGGTTGCGCGTTATACGCTGGTGGATGACAAGGCCGTGATTGCAAAGATGGCAACGGATGGCGTGAAGGGCTTTACCTACAACATTAAGACGCTTGAAAATGCAACCGGAGTGGCCGTGCTTAGTTTTGTAAAAGGCAAAAGCGGCAAACTCGACAAGGAAGAATATGCCACATCAAAAGCCGGCGTATGGGAAGTATTCGATGCCGGCATTGCCTGCCAGACCTTCTGCCTTGCTGCTCATGCTAAAGGTGTCGGCACCTGCATCTTCGGCGTGATTGATGATGAGACGATTTCCAGCATCGTCGGCCTGCCGGAAGAAGAAACCGTAGCGGCGCTGATTGTTTACGGCCGACCGGACGAAGCCCCGGCACCCACCCCGCGACATGATGTGAATGAGATTATGAGATTTGTGTAGCGGCATCGCCACAGTCCAAAGCCGAAGGTCACTGGATCAAACGACATTAAAACCTTCGGCCTTCAGATTTTTAGACCCGTTTATGAAATAAACCCAAGGAGAAAGAGAAATGGAAAAACTCACTATCGTTGCAACCATCAAAGCAAAAGAAGCCCAAGTGGAACTAGTAAATTCAGAGCTGCTGAAGCTGGCAGAACAGACGCACGCCAAAGACGAAGGCTGCATTAATTATAACCTGCACGTCGATAATGCGGCGCCGATGCTTTTTGTGGTTTATGAAAACTGGGACAGCGCAGAGCTGCTTCAGAAGCATCTTGATTCGGCGCATTTTCAGGCCTTCATGAAAGCTACAGAAGGCGCGACCGAAGAATTCACCGTCAATGAAATGACCCAGATAGGATAAAGGATCCGGCGCAGAGCACTGTACTGCGTAGAACGGCGGTTGTCTTGCGCGGGCTCAGACTCGCTTCGCGTCGCGCCGCTTAAATCAACTGAGGAAAATATAATGAAAGCATATCTGTTAAACGAAGCCGGCGGCGTTGAAAACCTCGTCCTGAGCGAAATCGAAAAGCCCGCGATCAAAGCCGGCGAAGTGCTGGTAAAAACCAAAGCCATCAGCATCAATCCAGTGGACGTGAAAGTCCGCCCGCACGAAGAAGTGCTCAACATGATCCTGGGCACCGAGGAGCGACCCGTCATTCTTGGCTGGGATATTTCCGGTACTGTGGCGGAAGTCGGAGCGGACGTAACTGACTTTGCGATCGGCGACAACGTGTTCGGCATGGTGAATTTTCCAGGGCATGGAAAAGCCTATGCGGAATATGTGGCCTCCCCCGCCAGCCACCTCGCAAAGATGCCGGCCGACGCATCGTTCACCGACGCGGCAGCCACCACGCTGGCCGCGTTGACCGCTCTGCAGGTGCTGACAGGCCGGGTCAAATCCGGAGACCGCGTTTTGATCCATGCCGGCTCCGGCGGCGTCGGCCACTTTGCCATCCAGATGGCAAAAAACCTCGGTGCACATGTAATCACCACCTCATCCGCAAAGAACCGTGACTTCTGCATGACGCTCGGTGCCGATGAACACATCGACTACCGCGAGCAAAAGTTTGAAGAGGTGTTGACCGATATCGACTTTGTGCTCGACGGCATGGGCGGAGCGATTCTCGAAAATTCGCTGAAGGTGGTAAGATCCGACGGTAAGATTGTTTCCCTGCCGACCCACACCTTCCCGGAAGATCTTCAGGCCGCTGCGGACAAGCTGAACGTCGCGCTTGAGTTTGTGATGGTTCAGTCCAACGGCGACGACATGAACACGCTGAAAGGCATGCTGGAAGCCGGCTCCCTGAAACCTCATGTTTCGGTGACGTTCCCGTTTGAAAAGCTGCAGGACGCGCATCTGCAACTCGAGTCCGGTCGCACCGTCGGCAAAGCGATCGTTACATTATAAGCTTCAGGAATTCACCGACTGCCAGAGCGAAATGAATCCGCAGGCCTAATCAAACACGGCCGGCAGCTCTGGGTTTTTGAAATGCTCATACATCAGCGCGATCTGCTTTGACAGGGTGCGGTGCAGGGACAGCGGCGGGAGGTCGTCGACCGGAAAGAAGCGCGCATCGGAAATATCGTGATCCAGCTCGCCCGCCTTGCCGATGATCTCGCAGAGAAACATGAGCTTGTAGGTGTGAACGGGGCGCTTGTCGTCGTGGAAGTGCAGGTCGCGGTCGAGCACGGCGGCGAGCTTGGTGCAGCGAACATCGTAGCCGGTTTCTTCGCGCAATTCGCGGATAACCGCCACCGACGGCGGATCGTTCACGTCAGCCCATCCGCCCGGCAGGCTCCAGCAGCCATCGTCGACCTCGCGGGAGAGCAGCACCTTCCCGTCTTGAAAAACCGCGCCGCGCACATCGACGCGCGGCGTGGCATAGCCGGTTTCCTTTTCAAAAAGTTCCAGCCATTGGAAAACCGGGACGTCCGATGCTTCGGCCATCATTTCGGCCGCCAGCACGCGCAACTCTTCATAGCGCCCGCGGTCGTAAGGATCGGTGGCATATTCCAACCCAATCTGCGCGACCGCCTTGATCTTCCGCGCCCACTCGATGTGTTTTGAATTATTCATTGGCAAACCATGCGCCGAAACGGCGCATGGTTCAATCGCCAATCCACCTACGGCGCAAGTTCAACTTTGATGAGGTAGAAGCCGTTGGTGTCGCCCGCATGCATGATGTCTTGGAAGCCCCCAATCATCAGCCCATTGGTCAGCAGGGTGAAGGGCTGGTCGACGAGGTTACCGGTCCAGTAAACCGAATAGAGTCGATCAACAACGGCATCCCATCCAACGATCATTCCCGCAACGGTGTTGGAGATGCTTTCAACCCGGAAGAAGTCGTCGGGATCGTTGATGCCGGTGCCGGCGATCAGTTCGTCGGCGTCGAGCATGCCGTCGCCATCGGAATCGAGCGGTCCGGTGGCGGAATATTCATAGGCCCCCATGTCCACAGTGCCGCCGACAATGCGCGCGTTGCCGTCGAGATCGACCACAACATAAACCACGGCATTGCTGCCGGCGTCGATGCAGGGCGATCCGGCGGACAATCGGAAGTCGCCGTTGTCTGGATCGGCGAACGCCGGGGCGTTGGTGATGTTGCCGTCAAGGCCTGCCGCGACATCCGGCGAACAGCTGCTGTAGGCATGTCCGCCAATAATGTCGTCCTGCCCAACACCGCGAAGGTTGCCGTAGGCGATGGAGTTCCATAGGTAGGAATAGGCCGCGCCGCCGCCTGGGTATCCGCCAACTGTTTTGTTGGAAACAATGGTGCAGTTGTAGTAGTAGCCGTTGTAGCACCCGCCGCCGTCTCGTGTGGCCGTGTTGTTTTGGATCAAACAGGAGTGCGCTTTATACGTGTAGGAGTTATATACTCCTCCGCCATAACGCGCAGACGAGTTTCCTTCCACCGTGCAGTGGTACAGGGTGGAACGATACGCCCCGCCGCCGTAGCAGTAGGTGCTGCCAGACGCCTCGTTATTGGATATTTCGCAAAGGATGGCAGTGCAATCGGAAATGCCGCCGCCATTTCTCGCACGGTTGTCGTCGATGATGCAGTCAACAATCTCCCCTTGGTAGATTCCGCCGCCTCGCGATGTCGCTTCACACGCGGTGACCAGACAGTTGGAGACCATCGCGCCGATGGCGCACCGAATGCCGCCGCCGTAGGAGCCGTAGCCGTTGGTGATGCAGAAGCCGCTGACGAAGGCGCCGGGGTCGTTGATGTAGAGGCCCTGGCTGGATTCCCCGCAGTCGATAACGGTTTCGTCGCGCCCGCCGAAGCCGATCAGCTTCAGCGGGAAGTCGATCATGACAGGACTTCCAATGGCATAGGTGCCGTTCGAGACCACCACCCGTCCTCCGTAGATCATTTGAACATCGACGCCGGATTGAATGGTTTGCTTGGCGAATAGCCAGCTCGATCCATCGTTCATGTCGTCGCCATCGGTAGCGACGTGAATGGTTGAGGCGGCTTCCGAAACAACCGTCACCTGCTGGGTAATGCTGACTCCGCCGGGATAGGAGTCGTTCCACGCGGTGAAGACCACATCAAACAAGCCGGGCGTGCTCCAGCTCTTCTCAATTACTGCGATGGGGTTGGTGACGGCCGTTCCATCGCCGAAGGACGCAACAGTCTGCGTTGCGGGGCCAATGGCGATGAAGGAGTATTCAATCGGGGTATCGACCGCGAACATCGTGATGCCGTCCATGACCAGAGCGAGCGCGCCGGTGACCGAGCCGGAGCCGTGGTATTCGTCGCAGCCGATGGCGGGCGGGACGAGCCATGCCTGGCCGTCGATGTCGGTTTCGAGGGCTTCGGCGGCAGCACCCGCGCCGATGCAGGGCGAGCCGGTAGCGAGGTGCGAGCAGCTGGCGAGCATCGGTTCGTTGGTGATGCAGCCGTCAATGCCATGCTCGACATCCGGCGAGCAGACATTGGACCAAATATTGCCCCAGTAGATATCGTTGCCCTCGGCGGGATCGGCGCAGGTGTTGTGCCAGACGATGGTGTTGTACAGGTCGCACTCATAGGTTCCGCCGGCGTGGTCTTCGGCATGGTTGCCTACCACAGTGCAGTTGCGCAGTTCGCTGTAATACGCCGTTCCGGAGCCGCCGGACTCGTTATACGCCAACACGCAACCAATGGCGGTGCCGTAGGCAATGGCGGAGCCTTCGCTGGCGCTGGTGTTGCTGTAGAAACTGCAGTTGATGGCAGTTCCGCCGGACATGCCGCCGCCGGAAAAACCGGAATAATTGTCGCGGACAATGCATTCGCGCACCGTTGCCCCCTGGGCGGAGCAGTTGATGCCGCCGCCGGCATCCCAGAAAGAACCGTCTTGCACGGTAAAGCCTTTCAGAACTGCTCCGCCATCGGAGATTTCAACGCAACGCTCGTTTCCGTCGGCGTCAATGATGGCCACCCCGGCGCCATTGGTGCTTTGCACCACCACGGGGACATCGAGATGGATCGGGAACATTTCGTTGGTATAGGTTCCGTCGGCCACAAGCACCCAGCCGCCCAGAACGGTTTGGGCAGCAATGCCGCCCTGAATGGTTTCCTTGGCGAGCGCCCAGCTCGAGCCGTCGTCCGAGTCGTCGCCGTCGATGGCCACGTGGATGGCCGTCGCGGCGGTGGAAACCACCACCACTTCCTGGGTGTAGGAAACGCCGCCCGGATAGGTTTCGTTGTAGGCCGTCAAAACCAGGTCGTTGGTGCCGGGGGTGCTCCAGGAGGCTTCCACCGGGCCGACTGGATTGGTGACCGCGCCGACCCCTTCAATGGATGCAACCACCATTGTCGGGATGCCGTCGACGATGAAAAGGTATTCGGCCTCATAGTCGGTCGCAATCAAGGCCGGGCCATAGATGGAAAGGTCGAGCGGGCCAATGAGCGTACCGGCGCCGTGGTTTTCGTCGCACCCCATCGCAGGGGGGTATGCCCATGCCTCTGCATCGATGTCGGAGGCGGTCATTGCGGGGTCGTCGCCGTAGGCCAAGGAGGCCAGACCGCCGCCCCCGCCGCCCCCGCCGACCAGGTTGGTGGTGCCGGCACCGATGCAGGGGGAGCTGGTGTCGATATGCGATAAAGAAACAAGGGCCGGGTTGTTTGTAATGTTTCCTGTGTCGAACGTGTTCAGCTCAGGTGCGCAGCTGTAGTAGACCTCCCAGCAATCGGAGAGGTCGCTTCCGCTGACATATTCGGCATTCGCCGCCACGGAGCCGAAGCTCGCGGGCTCCCCGCCGCCATTCCCGGAACCGGTGACGGTGTTGTGCCAGACGATGCAGTTGTAGATTTCGTTGGCGTTGTAAACGCCGCCGCCATAGTTGGCTGTGTTGGCGGTGATGGTGCAGTTGTAGAGCGAACCGTAGTAGGCTCCTCCGCCGCCGGCGCCCGTTTTATTGCCGCTGATGGCGCAGGTGTAGGCCGTCGAGTCATATATCCCGCCGCCCCCGGGAGATATTTCAAGTTCCAGTCCGTCGATGGTCGAGTTGTTGATAATCAGGCAATTGGTGGCCGAGCCATAGGCCAGGCCGCCGCCGCTTGCGGCGGCATTGCCCTCGAGGCGGCAGCCGACCAGTATTGATTGCGCCGCTCCCCCGCCTTCTGATGCCTGGTTGCCACTAAGGAGGCAGTCGATGGCGGTTCCGCCATAGAGCCCACCGCCCGAGGTATAGTCTTCAGGATCGGCAACGTTGTTGCGGATAACGCAATTGGAGACGGTTGCCAGCGAGTAGTCGCAATAGATGCCAGCACCACTGTATTCATATCCGTTTTGTATGGTGAGGTCGGCGATGATGCAGCCCTCGTCTTCGAGATAGAAGCAGCGGGTGACTCCATCGCCGTCGACAATTGCAGCGGTCGGGCCGTTGATGCCGCGTACCGTGATGGCGTTGGTCACATGGATCTCGCTGGAAAGGACATAGGTGCCGTCCTCCACCCAGACGGTGTCGCCGGCATTGGTTGCGGCGTTGACCGCCGACTGGATGTCGCCGCCGTAGCTTGAGACGTAGAGGTCGGCCGCATTTGCCTGCATGCACAGTGCGGCGATTGAGATGAGGAAGAACAGTTTTGGAAGTACCGATATTTTCATGATGCCACCTTCTGTTTGTAGTTGAACTAATCGCAAGCAACCCCTGCTTGCCGGAAAACACGGGTAGTTTATACGTGATTATCGAACGTGTACAGATTTTTTTTCGCCATTGCCCGAAAAAAGATCCCCAGCCTGAATTTGAGGACTTCCGTGTTTTCGCCTTTGCATCCGCAGCGAATCCCCATTGACCCGAAAGTGGTTAAAGTCCTATGCTTCCACGGTAAACTTTTACAGGAGGATGAAACATGATTGCGTTCAAAATCGTTCGAAAAATCGGAAAAATGCTGCGTGGCGGCGCGGGCAAAAAAGAAATCTTTCTTGGGGCGCTGTGTGGCGTGCTGATCGGCTTCAACCCGGTGGCCGGCGCGACGCTGGCCTTCGCCATTCTAATTACGCTGCTGCTCAATGCCAATGTCGGCTTCGTCCTGCTCGGCGTCTTGGTCGGGAAACTGCTCAGCCTCGTGCTCGCCATGGCATCGTTCCACACTGGCTACTTCATCATCCACAACATGGGCCTCGAAGGCCTCTTCACCACGCTGGCGAACGCGCCTGTCACTGCGTTGATGGATCTGAACGTCTACGCCATGGTCGGCAGCCTGCCCTTCTCCATTCTGATCGGCATCGCTTTCGGGCTGTTCATGGGTGCCACGATCAACAAAATCCGCGAGCAGATGGTCAAGGCCGGCGATCACGAAAAGGTCGGCAAAGCCGTCGGCAACAAGTTTTCGCGCTTTCTGATGTGGCTCGTCTTCGGCAAGCAAAAGGTTTCGACCGCCGACGTGCTCGCAAAAAAATCGCCCCTGTTGCGCAAGTCGGGGATCATCCTCGTTGCCAGCGTTGTCGTGATTGGCCTCGTGCTTGAATTCTTCCTGCTCGACCTCGCCGTTAAATCCGGACTCCAAGCCGCCATCGCCGCCGAAACCGGCGCCGAGGTCAACGTCGGCAAAGCCCACCTTTCGCTCGCAGGAGGCCAGCTCGAAATCGAAGATCTACAGATTACCGATCCTGACAAGCCGACCCACAACCTTATGCAGATCGACACCCTCGCCGCCGACGTCAGCGTTGGCGACCTGCTCCGCAAAAGCTACGCCATCGACCTGCTTTCCGGCAGCACCGTCCAGCGCGATGTTCCGCGCGAATCCCCCGGCGCGGTCTATGAGAAGAAAGATAAAAAGAAGGACGAGGAAGCCGCCAAGAAGGATAAAGGCGAAACCTCGCTCGAAGACTATTTCGCCAAAGCCAAGGACTGGAAAAAATACGGCGAAAAGGCCTATGACTATCTGAAGAAGCACAAGGCCAGCGGTGAAGCCGTTGAAAAAGGCGAAAAGGCGAAAGCCACCAAAGAGGCAGCCGTGGTTGACGCCAAAAAACTCGGCTACCTGAAAGCGGCCGCCGACCTCGTCTCCACTCGCCCCGCATGGATCATCCGCAAAGTCGAAATCGACAACGTCCAGCTCGGCGACGGGTTTCCCTCGCAAACGTTCCAAGCCTCTGAGGTCTCCAGCCATCCCGAGCTCAACGGCCTGCCCACCACCTTCGTCATGACGCCCGCCGGCGTATCCGAGCCCACGGCCAAAGTGGTTCTTCGTTTCGACGATCCCGCGGCGCTGAACGAGCTCGCCGCCAACTTTAGCGGCATCGCCATCGGCGGTGCGGTGGACTCCGGCGACTCCCTGCCGATCAACGTTAAAGACGGCAAGGCCGACATTAAGGCCAGCGGCACCTTCTCGGCCGATGAGCTGAACCTCCCCTTCACCATCGTCGTCCACGACCTCAAGGCCGATGTTGAAGAAGGCAAAACCATCATGGGCATGGATGCCGAAACCGCCACCGAGGTATTCAGCTCGATGGAAATGATCGAGATCGACGGCGGACTCGGCGGTTCGCTGCTCTCGCCCCGCGTCAAGATCGACTACGACAAGCTCACGAGCAACATGAAAACCGCCCTTGTCGCCGCCGGAAAAAAAGAACTCTCCAACCGCGCCAACAAGGAAATCGGCAAGGCCAAGGAAGAGCTCTCCAAGCAAGCCGGCGAAGGCCTTAACAAACTCCTCGGCGGCGATGAAGAGACGGAAGAAGGCAAAGAAGGCGAATCCACCGAGGACAAAGCCAAGGGCATGCTCAAAAAGTTCTTTTAGCACTCCAAAATAAACAACCAGCAAGGATGGAATACATGATGAAACAGACCGGATCTGCAGCACTACTTTCTTTGTTATTGGGGTGCGCCTTGGGCATCACCGGATGCCGGTCGTCAAATCTTCCGGCTTCCGCCAGCTTTGCATCCGTCGAAATTTCGGATTGTTCCTGGCAGGAAATCCGAGACACGACGATTGCTGTGTTTCAAGAAAACGGCTTTACCAGAGCCCCCGGCAAGGCAACGCAGATCGTTTTCACCAAAGAAGGAAGCCGGAAAGACACCATGGCCTACGGCGGATTGATTGCCGCACAGGAAGGGGCAGCCACGCTCGTCCGCGTGGAGACGGAGCTGGTCAAACTGCAGAGCGGCTCTCGCCGCCTGCAATGCCATACCTTTGTTGTGACCGATGCCGGCAAGTACAACGAAGAAAAGCATCGGCTCATGAACATGCAGAGCAAGCCCTACCAAAAGATGCTGGACGACATTGAACAGCGCCTGACGCGCGTGGAGCTGTGATGATTTCAGATCGGTTTAAATCCGGTTTCAGCAGATTTGGACTGAGCCTTATTCCGGTCGTCATCACCTTGTCGTCCGGGTGCTCCAGCCCTCCGATCGACCAGATCAACCTTATGCCGGCACCCGATGTCTATGGCAACGGCATACTGAATCCGCTGCCGGAAAAGAATCCGTTCGATCTGATTCCTTACGACGGCATTCTTTTTGCCACTGACCGCCTGCCTGCCACCGACAACGATCCGCAAAAATACTACAAAAACGAGGTCGGCTATCTGGTGCGTCTGGGCCTCGCCGAAATCCAGCTGGGAGAGAAAGAGCTCGATTGGCAATACGTGCGAAAAAACTCAATGCTGAAAACGCGTCCCGACAACCTTCCCATCCGGATTACGAAAATCGAAGAATGGGGCGCAATGCCGAGCACCTCCCCCTTTTGGCTGGGCGCCAATGCAGCAACCATGAACGGCGCCCCCGATGCCTCCGGACGTTTTGCAGAGGCCATCAACAGCCAGCTGGCCCATTCTCCGAAAAAGCATGTCTACATCTATGTCCACGGCTACAAGGTCCCCTTCGAAAACCCCCTGCTGGTTTCGGCCGAGCTATGGCATTTTCTAGGATACAACGGCGCCTTCATCGCCTACTCATGGCCATCCACCCCTAGCCGGTTTGCCTACATCCGCGACTCGGATACATCGGTAGGCTTTGCCCGCAACTTTCGCCTTCTTCTGGAGCTCGTGGCTGAACAGACCGACGCCGAACAAATTCATATCATCGGCTACAGCAATGGAACCCGGCTAGTAGTGCGCGCACTCGAACAGCTAGCACTGATGAACCACGGCAAGACCCCTGAGGAAATTCAGGAAAAACTTCGCATCCAAAACGTTATCCTGACCGGGAGCGACCTAGACCGGAACACCTTTGGCATCTACATCGCCGACGGCATCCTCGACGTTGCCCAGCGCACGACGGTCTATGTTTCCGGGCACGACAAAGCGCTGGCCTTTGCACAGCGCCTGACACGCCGGCACAGAGTCGGGCAGCTTTGGGGAGGAAAGGGCGACCTCATCCATCCGCAGACGGTAAGGGCTCTGACCAAGCTTCAGGAGCGAATTAACTATGTCGATGTCAGCCAAGCAGAAGGAGCGGACCAAGGAAAGGGCCATGGCTATTTCCGTGGAAGCCCTTGGGCCAGCAGCGACATCCTGATGACGCTCTATTTCGGACTCGACCCGCAAGAACGCGGTTTGGTCGAACAAGAAGGCCTGCCCATCTACAGCTTCCCTCCCGACTATATTTCCCGTCTATGGAAATCAATTGGAAGAAAAGACGCTGCCTTTGCAGAAAAACACCGCCGGCATATGATGCAACTCGAAGCAGGAAAGAACGCCTCAACCCCCAAATAACCGGCTAGAAACATGAAACATATCCGATACATAGTCCTTCTGTTGACTGGAGCATCGGCCTTGGCCTCACCGATCCGCATTATGCCGCTGGGCGATTCGATTACGCGCGGGTATGGGGCAGGGATAAGCAACGAAAGCAGCTTCCGCAAAACCTTGCGCCAGCTGCTGGCAGACGATGGCTATGGGATAGACTTTGTCGGTAGCCAAACGAGCGGTTTTTTTGCCGACAACCAGCACGAAGGGCGCAACGGCTGGTATGCAGGACACGATACCGCAACGAACAACGTGCTCGACCATATTGCCGATTGGATGGCAGCAACGCCGGCCGACATCGTTCTGGTGCATTTAGGCACCAACGATATCCTCCACAACGATGAAGATGCCAATGAGGTTTCGGATATCATGGATGTCATCTTCGTCGCAAACCCAGACGCAACCGTCGTCCTTGCACTGATCATTAACGCGCAAGCGTGCCGCCCTGAGATCACTACATACAACAGCAACCTCAACGCGATGGCCATAGCGCGCATCGCATCCGGAGACGACATCATTGTTGTGGATATGGAAAACGGGGCCGGCATCGACTATTCCTCGGGCGACATGGCGGACGGCCTCCACCCCTCCCCGATCGGCTACGACAAAATGGCCACCAACTGGTATCCCGCCGTGGTGCAGGCCATCAGCCAACAGCGCGTGCAACCGGCGATCGAATCATTGAGCATCGCCGGTGCATCAATCTCGCTGCAACTCGGTCGGCTGGAGCCGGGAAGCCCGATTGTAGTGGAGCGCACCGATTCGCTCACCCCGCCGGCTTGGACGAATGCGGGCACCTTCACTCCGTCCGCCGTCGCAGCCAACTGGACGGGCATGCTGCAAACCAATTGGAGCCAAGGATTTTACCGGCTGGCAACCGATAACTAGCCAATTGCGGAACCTCTACTTAGAGCGGGCGTCTTCGGAGGCTTTGTTGGGCGTAGCGACGGAGGTGCCGACATACATTTGGTCGTTGAACCAAACGTAGGCGGGGCCGTAGAGGTCCACAAAATCGCCGAAGTTGGAGTTTTCCCATTGCTGCCCGGTTGGGTCGAGCCCGCCGACGGCAATCACCGAGTCATAGCCGGCGGGATAGATGGGCGTGCCGGTCGGCTCGTTGCCGGCGGAGGCATAAAGGGTCAGCCCGTTTTGAGCGGCATAGTTCATGGCCATTTCCATGAACTGGCTATCGACTTCGGAGCCCCAGCTCATGCTGACGATTTCAACATCGGAATTTGCGGCAAATTCAAGGGCGCGCATGATCGTATCGGATGAAGTGTATCCGTTTTCATCGAAGGTGCGGACGGAAAGCACGGGGACACCGGTTGTGGCGGCCTCGGCGCCAAGCGGCGTGAGCGCGCCTGAAGCGATCATGGAGGTCAACGTACCGTGGCCGGTGGGGTCGCTCATCGGTTCGGAGGGATCAATCGCGTTGTAGGTGCCGCGGATGAAGGGCAGGTCGGCATATTTCGGATCGAGGCCGGAGTCGAAGACCGCGATGGCGGTTTCGCCGGGCAGGAGGCTCAGGTTGATCCCCTCGCCGGTTCCCGATAGAGAAACGGGCTCGCTTCCAAGCTTGGGAAACGCGAGGTTGGGCTCGGCCGAGTCAACGCCCTCCTGCGCCTCGGCAATGGCCATGGCGTCTTCGACCGACATGCCGTCGTTAAGCTTGATGCGGTAGATGCCGGGCGGATCGATGACCTCGATCACCGTGCCGCCCACCTTGGCCAGCAGCGCCTTGAGGTCGTCGATGGTGGAGCCTTCGCTGAATCCAACCATGATTTCGCCACGGATATATTTCACCCCGTTGGTTCCATCGACGACATCGAGCACCTTGCGCTTGGCCGTGAGCGGCTGCGCAGCGGAGGCATTGCCGTCGGAAAAGATGCGGATGCTAGCGGGTTGGTAGATGGCGCCCAGCGGGCTGTCCATCTTTTTCCATTCCAGCAAATAGCTGTGCGGGCTGGCCAGCTGAGCAATCAATCGATCGACCGGGGTGTTTTCCCATTCGCCGGATATCCGGCCCAGCTCCAGAGCGGGATCAATCAGCACTTCCACGCCGCGCTGCTCGAACAAACGCAACACCCTCGGAAGCGGCGTACCGTCAGCCTCCAGCCACGCGCGCTCGCCTTCGATCCGCAACGATGCCCCGGAAACAAACATGGGCAGCAGCAGGATTCCAATAATTCGGAAAAATTTCATATGCTTGAACATAACGCATCGGCACCGAAAAACAATGCATACCTTGCCGCGCAGGAAATATGACTAAATAGGGACACTTGTTATACCCGTATTAGTTAGTAATATTTTATGCACTAATGAGTTGGAGAATTATTACTAGTTTGCTAAACAAACAAGTTTCACGGAAAACCAAATCATAGGGGGGAAACATGTTACACGAACCAGCAGCAAAAACGGAAAAGGACGCGGCGTCCGCTTGGAAGGCCAAGCTTGGGATCAAGTTGTTCTGGCTATATTGCATCATCTATATGGGTTTTGTCGGCATCGCCGTATTCTCGCCCGAAACCATGAAGAAGCCGGTACTTGCCGGAACCAACCTTGCCATCGTCTACGGCATGGCTCTGATCATCTTCGCGATCATCCTCGGCCTCGTCTACAACCATGTATGCACGAAAAAAGAAGATGAACTGAACGGTAAAGCCGGGGAGGCTAAATAATGAATTATGTAGCCAACCCCATCGCCATTGCAATCTTCCTGACCTTTGTCGGCTTTGTGCTCGGCATGTCGTTCTACTACGCCCGCAAGGCCAAATCGGCCGAGGGCTACTTCGCCGCCGGCGGAACCATCCACTGGTTCGTCAACGGCATCGCCTTTGCCGGCGACTATCTCTCGGCGGCATCGTTCCTCGGCATCTGCGGTTTGATTGCCACCATGGGTTATGACGGCTTCCTCTACTCCATCGGCTATCTCGCCGGCTGGATCGTGGCACTGTTCGTGGTAGCCGAACCGATGAAGCGCCTCGGCAAATACACCTTCACCGACGCGCTCGATGCCAAGTTTAACTCCAAGGGCATCCAGCTCATGGCGGCCATCAGCACGCTGGCGGTTTCGCTGTTCTACCTGATTCCGCAGATGGTCGGCGCGGGCGTACTGGTTACGCCGTTGCTCGGTCTGCCCCACTGGGTTGGCGTGATCATGGTGGGGGCGATCGTTATTACGATTGTGGCGACCGCAGGCATGACCTCCACCACCTACGTGCAGTTCCTCAAGGGCGGCCTGTTGATCATCTTCTCCACCGTGATCTCTGTTATGGTGCTGAACAAAGGCCTTTCCACAGAGACCCGCCCGGAAACCTTCGTTCCGAGAATCATTGCGGCATCGAGCGTCACCACTGCGGCGACGGTTGAATACCACGACCAAACCTTCGTCAAGGTGGTCGAAGACGGCCTTGCCAACTGGTGGATCGTCGAGGGCGACCAGTTGCTTGAAGCGCAGTCCAAAGTCGTGACCGCTTCCGGCGAAACCCTCTACAATGGCGCGCCTAAAGCGGACAATAAGTTTAAATCCGTAGGACACCTAACCTCGTTGACCGATGAAGAAGGGAACGAAATCACGGAAACCGGCCGGGTGGGCATATTTAAATATTTCGCCTCCATCGACCGCTCCGAAGTCGTTCGCTACCCCAAGGACAACATTGCCAAGTTCGACGACAACGGCGACCATGTGAAGGTTTTCTGCCCAGTCGTTACCAAAGGCTCCGACCTGCTGGTTCCCGGCCAGAAATTCAAGACCAAGACGCCCATCGGCAAGCTGAACTTCATTTCGCTGATGCTTGCGCTCTTCTGCGGAACGGCCTCGCTGCCGCACATTCTGATTCGCTACTACACCGTTCCGTCGCAGCGCGATGCGCGTAAATCGACCATCGTGGCCATCGCCTCGATCGGGTTCTTCTACGTACTCACCCTGTTCCTCGGCTTCGGCGCCATGACGCTCGGCGTCATCGACGTGGAAAGCGGCAACATGTCCGCTCCGCTGCTAGCCAAGGCCTTCGGGATCGTGCTCTTCTCCATTATCTCCGCGATTGCGTTCGCGACCGTGCTCGGAACCGTTTCCGGCCTGATCGTCGCCGCATCCGGCGCCGTGGCGCACGACCTGATGGACAATTACTTTGCCATCAAAATGACCGACACCCAAAAGGTGAAAGCCGGCAAATTGACCGCAGTAGTGGTCGGTATTCTTGCCGTAGGGCTCGGCATTGCCTTCAAGGGCATGAATGTATCCTTCCTCGTGGGCTGGGCGTTCGCGGTGGCGGCTTCGGCCAACCTGCCGTCGATCATCATGCTGCTCTTCTGGCCGAAGACCACGGCCAAGGGCATTGCCTGGTCGATCGGCGTCGGCATGGTTTCCGCACTGGGCATCATCCTGACTTCCCCGAGCATGTATGCGCAGTACGGCCTCGACAAGGCGACCGCCCTGCACACGCTCGACAATCCGGGCATCATCTCGATCCCCCTCAGCTTCATTGTGCTGATCGTCGCATCGCTGATGACGCAGAAGGACAACGAAGGTCTTGAGTACATCGGATAACCCAACCCCTTAGGCCCGCCCGGACTCCGGGCGGGCCTCCCTTTTATTATGAAAAAACTACTTGCACTATGTACACTTAATCTCATTTTCCTCTCCAGCATGGCCGGGGCGGAAAGCATCATGAAGCCCTTCAACGACCAAGGCTACGGAACCATCTCCGGCCGTGTCCAGTACCTTGGCATGTACCGCGATTACGACAACGGGAACAACGGGAATGCCTCAACGATGGGCATTGTCCTGAACTACACTACGCCAGAAGTGGCCGGCTTCGATGCCGGAGTGGGCTACAACTATGCCGGTGAGTTGTTCAACGGAGACAACAGCTCCCTCAATGCCAACGGCAACATCAACGTCTTTAACGAAGGCTGGCTGCGCTACAACTTCGGTGCGCTGGGCTATTCCAACACCACCGTGCTGGCCGGCCGGAAAATCAACAACGGCGAGATCTTCCGCGCCGACGACTTCCGCCAGAAATCGCGCTCCATCGAAACCGTCCAGTTCCAAACCCAGGATCTCACCGACACCAAGCTGACCGTCGGCCACGCGCTCCGAATGAGCAGCTGGATCCAGGTTCGCGACCTCGCGGACTTCAACGAATTCAACGAGGTCTTCGGCACCGACAGCAGCTCCGCCGGCGTGACTTGGGGCGAGCTCGTCAACAACTGCGTCGAAGGGCTGGAAATCGCCCTCTTCGATGCCTATGCATGGGACGTGGCTAACCTGATCGGCACGCGCGTCAAATGGGACGTCCTCGAAGACAGCGCCATCCTTGGCTACTACCGCCATGAAAACGATGTCGGCGATGCATCCACCCGCAACTCGGAAGCCTTCGGCTTGTCGCTGCAGCAAAAAATCGGACGGGTAACCCTCGAGCCGGGCTACTTCGGCGTGCGCGGCAGCAACCTGCGTTTTCAGGAAGCCACCACCGGCATCAACCATGCGCTGGGCTCCTTGATGATGATCTACGCCGGCCAGTTCAACGGAGGAACGGACACCGCCTACCTCAAGGCCGTAACCAAACTGGAAAAAACCGATACGACGCTCTACGGCCTTTACACCTACACCTGGAACAAAAGCAGCGACGAAGCCCAAGAACTCAATCTAGTCGTCAAGCAGCCGGTCGCGAAAAACCTGACCGTTTGCTTCAAGGGAGGCGTCGGCTATCGCGAAGAGCAGAACACCACCGCCACCGACGCGCGCCTGTTCGCCACCTACACATTCTAAGTGTAGCCGGGGGCGGTGACCCCAGACACCAAGCCGGATCAATGCCGACCTGAAAACACGCCATTCCTCCGCCTCCGCTTTCCACCCTTCGGGCGGTGAAGCGGTCTCTACACCATGAGGAGAAGATGCTTAATGTGTAGAGAACGTTTACCCGCAGCGAAGCAAGGGAAACGTTGCCGACGTGGAGTGCCGAAGCGTATAATAGATCGTTCACCGCCTCCGCTTACAGCAAACGCGCCTCCAAAATGTGGAAGCGCGTTTTTTATACCTGCATGCCGAGGAAGTCGTAACTGAGCTTGGTCTGGAAAATGGGAATGCGGGACAGGACGGATTGCAGGTTGTCGCGCTCCGCATCCGTCAGCGAGGTGATGTCGAGCTCGTCGGCATCGGCGCGCAGCCCGGCCGTTGCAGAAATCTGATTGTAGAACCGGAGCCGCCACAGGTAGTCGAACACATAGACCATTTCGCGGAAGGTGTCGTCCCTCAACGCGCCGCTTTCATGCAGCTGTTCAAGCCGGTCGAGCGTGCCTGGCGCATCCACATGATGCTGCAGCGCATAAATGCGCGCGAAGGTTTCAATCGGCTTGATGCACTGCTTGACGTTGATGGTTTTTTCGCTGCCGCGCTTTTCGGTGCGGATGCGGCCCAGCAGGCCGAGCGGCGCCTTGTAGCCGAGGCAGTTTTTGGCGTAGTGGATGAAAAACTCGGGATTCTGATCTGTGCAGGCCCGCACGTGATCCCGCAGTTCCTGCCCGAGCTTTTCATCGCCGTAAGAGAGGTGGATATCGAAGAAGACGTTTACCTCCAGCAGCGACTCGGGCGTGGATTGGAGAATCCATCGACCAAAGTTTTTCTTCCACTCCGAAACCGACAGACACCACTTCGGATTGGCCGCCATGATGCCGCCCGGACAAAACGGGTAGCCGGCCTGGTTGAGTTTTGCGCAGACGCCGTCGCTCAGCGCGAGGAACCGTCGGCGCACCTCTGTCAGCTGGTCTGCCGCCACGTCGGCAAAAATGAGCGCATTGTCCTGATCGGAAAACAGGGTCATTTCATGGCGGGCGTTGCTGCCGAGCGACAGGAAGGCAAACGGCACAGGTGCAGTGCCGGACTCTTCCAGCGACAAAGAGATGAAGCGTTCAATGGAGGCATCGTAAGCCTTGCCGATCGTTTCGCGCAGCAAGACCGGGCGCACGCCTTGATCGGTCAATCTGCGCACCAGCTCCGGAAGCTGCTTGAGCGTTTGGATCACCTGCCCCGCAGTCTTGGCCTCCGCCAATTCCTGGTGCACGCCAAACGAGGGAGACGCATGCCCCACATCCAAACGGTAGAACGCCTCCAGGGTCTGCTGCGAACCGCGACGGATCTCCCCGATTGAAATCACGTGCCCGTTCTTTTCCGAAAAGAAAATACGGGAAGTGGAAACAAGCACATCCAGCGGCGCACCCTGCCTGGAGAGGATGCGCGCCTCGAACTCGGCCGAAGACGCCGTGTGCGCATAGACCTGCTTCAAATGCGCGTTGGCAAATGCGTTGACCTCGCAGTCCGGCTCCAGCAGTTCCCATACCTTCATAGAAGCCAACTCGGTTTCGCTGTAGCCAATCATGCGGCGCAGCGTGTGGTTGGAGTAGACCGTCTCGCCATCGACTTCGAGGACGTAGCCTTCGTTTGCCCCTTCAACCAAAGCGCGGTAGCGGTCCTTCGCCTCCCGCAGCCCGGTTTCGGCGCGCTTGCGGTCGAGCTCGATCCGCCGGCTTTGGTAGACAATGTTCACCAGCAGCGCCAGCAGCACCATGGCAATGGCTCCGTCGGCGATCAGCAGGTTCCTCGAAAGGCGGGCAATCTCCTCTTCCACGTCATGGATGTAAACGCCCGTTCCGATGACCCAGCCCCACTCCGGCACGCCGCGCACATACGAAAGCTTAGGCTCAGCGCGTGAAGCATCGTCCATCCACTGCCACAGGTATTCCAGATAGCCCTCGTCGCCGGCCTTCACCAAGTCTACCAATTCGACAAACAACTTTTTGCCGCTCTTGTCTTCGCGATCCGTGTAGTCGGTCAGATCCTGTTCCACCAACTCCGGGCGGTACGGGTGCATGACCATCCGCGGATGCATGTCGGTGATCCAGAAATAGTCCTTTTCCTCCAGCCCGTAGCGGAGCTCAGAGACCTCGGAGGCCGCTTGACGCTGCGCCTCGGCCTTCGTCATGGCACCACTCTGCTCCTGGTGGATGTAAAACCGGATGGCGCTGGCGGCGGTGGCAGTCAGCTCTTTGATCATCGCCTTTTTCTGATTCATCATGCTGTTGCGGAAAACCGGAACAATCACCGTGAAGGTGGAGGCGGCGAATAAAATGGCGGCAATGACGGTGGGCCAGACAATGTGCCAGTAAAAGCGGGCGGAAAGTTTGCGCGGATCATTCTTGTCGTTCGGATAGGAGCGGCCTTTGAAGTATTCCGAAAGCTCCGCCTTGCTTAGAATCTGTTCCAGCTCGTCCGACTCGGACTCGTGGTATTTTTCCTCAAAGGTGCCGCTCTCGAAATCTTCCTGCAACGGGATGAAGCCGTCATAGTCGTCGCGGATGTGGCTCTCGAAAACCGCCTTGATTTCTTCGCGGGAATACTGCCCCTCGAACTCGCGATAGGCGTCCTCAAGCGCTTCGGCGCTGTGACGGTATTTGCGGTGGTTGTATGGATTGAAGCTGCTGCGGCTGCCGGTGCGCACAAAATGATCAAAACTTTCAGCGTCAAAAAACCCGTCGATCCACTTGTGGATATCCTCGGCGCGGATCCCCACCAACTGCTCCGTCCGGTCAGCATGCGTAGAAAGTTTCATCTCAACAAAAACGTATTCGATCCCCCGCCTCAGTCCCAGATTAAAAAGCGGTTCGCCGCCGCTACATCAGATTGCGGCTCAGCTCGCCGTAGGGGCTTCCGAGTTTATGCCCGTAGCGGTACATGATGACCTTGCCCTTTTTGTCGGTTTGCAGCATGCCGGCATCTTTAAGAGGAAGATAGGATTTGTAGGGAAAGATGGCCTTGTTGCTCATCCCCCAGAACAGGGCGTGGCAAAAAACCCAGCGGTCTTCTCGCCCAACGCCTTGTCGGTAAACCACGCGGGAATTTCGCCGGCCGGCACCCATTCAATCTTTTTCCGAGGCCCCAGATTCTTTTCTTTGTAGAGCCATTCCATCGCCAGTTCAATCTGCAGCAAGGCGGTCGTGATACAGGAGCGCTTCAGGGAATTATAGCTAAGGTCCGCATCCGCCATCTGCTCCTTGAACCAAGTGTCGGGAATTTCATCCCAGGCCAACCGCGTGCGGGCCTGATCAAACTCCTCCTTGCTGTATTGGCTGGCATAGTCCTCGCCATGGTTTATCACCAACTCATCACCGATCATTTTTGTGAACGTCTTCCGCGTCGACGAATCACCCATCATGAAGTAGCTGTAAAGCACCATGTCCTCCGCCTCCGGATCGTCCGGAAGATGGAGCGAAGCGATGGAAAGCGTTTCCCCGCTGATGGAACATTAACCTAGTTTTTAGATTTCGGCGTTCTGTATTCATCGCGACTCCTTGCTCTTTACTGTTTCCCAAGATAATTGAAGATGAGTTCGAAAGCCTGCTTCCGCAACGCCGCAGGCTCGTTGGCAAGCTGATGGTTGGCGCCGGGAACCATGTAAAGCTCCGCATGCTCCACCTTGGCGCCAAGGAAATCCACATTGTATCTCCAATCGACGATAATGTCGGCATCGCCCTGGATGATGCAGAGCGAGCCGGGCCACCGGGGATAGCCTCGGGCACGCGCTTCCCATTCGTAGAGATCTTCCAAATATTGGAACGACAAGACGCCGCTGTGCAGCGGATCTTTTTTGACGAAGGCGAGGTAGGCTTCGTCGGATGAGTTTTTCATATCGCGGCGGCGGATGTGTTTGGTGAAAGGCCGCCCGACGGCATGTCCAAACTTTCCCCAGCCCCAATGCGCGTGCTTCACAAGCGGCGCGAGGAAAACGATCTTCTCGAACGCGTTTGTTGGCGCGTTGTACATGTATTCGATGGCGATGGAGCATCCGGTGCTGTGGGCCACGAGGTCGAACGGACGGGGCAGCTTGCTTTCTGCTCGTTCGACAATGTCGATGTGCTGTTTGGCGCAACGGTCAAAATCGCCGGTTTCGGTGCGGCCGCCGGTGGTGAGCCCGTGCCCGGGCAAATCCCAGGAAGCGACGGCATACCGCCGGGCCAGCGCTTCAGCAATCAGTTTTGAAAGCGTGCCTGTGTGGTCAAAATAGCCATGGAGCAGAAACAGGGTGCCACGCGGATTTTCCGGCATGAACACATGAGCCGCCAACGTTTGGCCCTCCGACTCTACCGTCCCAAAATAATGCTGCGCATTGGCGGGGTTGAGACCGTAGAAGCTAAAGTAGGCCGCAATAGCCTCAGTGGGCTGATAGGGTTTAGCCAAATCGAGGGGCTTCAAGTCCTTCTTAACCTGCTCCAAATCATAGCCCGACGTATTGGGCTTGTCCGAACCGTTCCGAAAATAGTGGCAACCCGTCAAAAGGGTGCTAGCCAACAACAGCAGCCATGAGAGCAGCCCGCTCTTTTGTTTTAAGACTCTCAGTTGCATTTAAAGTGCCCCGCAAAAAACCCTCGACTAATATCGCAAGATAAGCCCTCCCCGCAAATGCCAAGCCTGACAGGAAGGGAACATTGAGTCTACTTAAAATGAAAAGCCTGCACCGCCACCCTCTTCCGCCGCTGCCTGGCTAAATGAACCTCCCCGCAGCAAGTAGCGGGGTATCAACGTAGATGTGATTGCGCCAGCAGACAGCAATCTTTCCAGCTTCGTTGCGCACGAACGGCTCGGCATGCGCAATGAAGCTGGAAGCTCCATCTACATTCGCAACAAGTTACGGGGTATTAAGCCTAGGGCTTTGCAATAAAATGCGCTTCCTAAACCTAGAAATGCGGTTACGGATCCTAACTAAGCTTTGACCTCATCCCCGGCGTTCAACGGAATAGGCTAAAGCTTCTGGCCGGGGTTGTTTACGTTTTCCTGTCTTCGCTCAATTTCATTCAAAAGCTTAGGGATTGATCTGACGGGATAGTAGACCGGATTGAGATCGAGGATTTCCCCATTACCTGCGGCGAGCTGTGCGCCATAAACCCGATCTCTGAAGGCTCGTGACAGATTAATTTCTGTCAGCTTAACTGTGACCGAT
This sequence comes from Pontiella sulfatireligans, assembly GCF_900890705.1. Classification (GTDB taxonomy): domain Bacteria; phylum Verrucomicrobiota; class Kiritimatiellia; order Kiritimatiellales; family Pontiellaceae; genus Pontiella; species Pontiella sulfatireligans. The sequence goes on from NZ_CAAHFH010000002.1 coordinate 1,231,888, forward strand.
TTCCATACCCCCCAACGCTTCGTCCTCACGGGTGCCTGAAGAGTCGTATCCGTAAGTGTTATGTTTCGATGCTTTATTGGAAAAACAGAAAATATTGCGGTCACAACGAATGCTTCTATTGCTCTGGCTCGAATAAACAACCACGCCTCTGATTCTTCAAACATTCCATAATGGTGGTTCTGCTTGTTATTTTTTATTCCATGGATGATCCCAAAATGTCCATGTTGATTTCGATCTCTTCTTTAAATCTGCTTTTGTTTGGAATGCTCGAATTATTTTTTTTGTATCAAACGGAAGTTTATCAAATGACTCCATCGCAATGATGTAGTTTGGATAAAGAACAAGGATTGATGAAAACTTCTTCCCGTTTTCTAGCTCGACTGAGATGATTGAAGCATCCTGTTTGAATTCCTCAAATGGACCATCACGATCAAACACAATCTGTGGGATCATCAAGTATTCGGTTTGATCTGTATCATTCATTTTTCTATCCGTGCAGAACGACTAGGGTAACTGGATTTTCAAAACGCGCGCGTTTTGGAAAATACAGTTCACCCTCTGGTTATGCTTTGTAATATACTGCCTCGTCTAATTTCCGGAACAGGAAAGAGATAAAGCTCAGCAAGTCAAGGCAGTCATTTTTTTCTATTGGCCAATCTAATGCTGGTTCGTGAGCTGTGGGGTTCCTAATGGCTTGCATTAAGCCTGCAGAAAGAAACTTCACTCCATTTTGAACATTGCAGTCAGTTTCTGATTGGCAGGGGGTAATTTTTAGAACTCCCTTATTAAGAAAATGGCCGATGATTTAGCTAAGCGTATGAGGTCTGATTTCATTTATTTATCTACTGCCAACGTTTCGCGTCACTCTGAGCGGGCGGAGCCAGCGATAGGGTGAACGCTTTTGTTGGCACTATTTTATTTTGCCCATGAGGGGGTCTTGCTTTTCTTCGGCTTTTTTGATTTCCATATTTTTCCGGTTGAATCAGCAACCTCGGCTCGTATCTTTGCCCATTTGTTTGCATAGGGTTCAAGACTGGATTGATCTAGCGGGAATCTAAGAGGGGAATCACCTTCAGCTAATTTTTTCCCTTCGATACTTTCAGGAATTAGCAAGTGGGTAGTCTCGTAACCCTTGGGGATTCGGAATGCTACATGGCTCAGGTAAACAGGACGTCTCCCCACATTTGCCACGGTAATCACCGCGTATGATTTAGTAGAATCATACACCGTATTATTGGTCATACTCATGTCCCATTGTATTTCAACAGTTACTTTGGCGGTGTCCCGACGATGGTTGACAATGCTTAATACGAAGGCAGATGTCCCCAGAATGATTCCAAATAAAGTTCCAAGGTCGTTTAAGTTGAGTTCCATTACTAAATCTCAATTTACCAATCGAATGTACTGAAAGACGAGTTGCCTATGTCCATGGTGGTTCCGTGCATGCTGTTTCCTTCTGAGTCTGTATAGTCATGAAAAATAAAATTTCCAACTTTCGTACTGGTTCCGTGCATGCTTGAGCCATCTGAGTTGCTGAAATCATGAAACTGGAAGTTACCGATAGTCGTACTATTCCCACTCATTGTTTGTCCTTCGGATGATCTGAAGTCATGAAAATCAAAACTACCTATTCTGGTCGTGGTTCCGTGTACATATTCCCCGCGAGAGGAAGAGAAATCATGGAAATCAAACTGCCCAATTCTTGTCGTTGTGCCCGATATGTACTCTCCATCCGAACTTGAAATATCATGAAATGTGAACGGCTTAATGTAGATAGACGAGCCTGACAATGTTTGGCCATTTCCTGTGCTCGCACTGTAGAATTCCATGCTAGTTGTTTCTTGTCCAGACGTTCCGTATTCCTGACTAGAGTACAGAGTCTTTGGAGTGTACCTTTTGGGCAAGGTTGTTAGTGCGGTTGAATCATCGCTTGTATCAATTTCAGATAGCCGAGTATAGGGTAGTGTTTGTTGCCGTTGATAGGTCGAAGGGATTTGTTGATTTGCGATTCCATAGGCTGGAGAAGTATTCTGAGCATTAGATTGCTTACTCTCGCTATTTTTTACTTGTTGATCCATCGACCACGCCGTCATGTAGCTTGGATCGAAGTTGTATCCTTTCTGCTTCCAATATTCTGCTCTCTTTATGTCCTTTACTTTCTGATCCATTGACCACGCGGTCATATAGTTTGGATCGAATTTATATCCTTGTTGTGCCCAGTGCTTAGCTCGTTCAATATCTTTTACCTTTTGATCCATTGACCATGCTGTCATGTAGCTTGGGTCAAAGTTGTAACCCTTCTCTTTCCAGTATTTGGCTCGTTCTATGTTTTTTACTTGTTGATCCATCGACCACGCCGTCATGTAGTCAGCATTAAAAACATATCCGCGTTCCGCCCAGTATTTAGCTCTTTCCCGGTTGCTTTGGGCTTGTTGTTCTGCCCAATCGGCACTGAAGACCGAAGTCGTAATAGAAAGTAAGATTGCAAATGCTAGATTCGTCTTTTTCATACAGCACCTCATCTTGATTTATATACTGCCAACGTCAGAGTCACACTTCTCAAGACGCGACAGCGGTTTGAGATAGTGTGCACTCATTTGTTATATTATTTTGTTTTCTCGGCTTTATGACAAACAATTATTTTATGTATTAATGCTATTAATATTCCCAATACGGCACCAACAATGAGAGATGGATATCCCAGCCAAATAAAAGGCAGCCACGCCATTGCCCATTCTGCTGTTCCATCTTGCAATATTTCAGAAAAGCGTGGGATCATATACAAAGCGATAAAAACAGAAGATAAAGCACCACTTAACAACAACCCTGTCATCATTCCCTTTTTAATTCCTTTGTAGGGTTGTATATTTCTTATGAATCCTATGGCAACAAGAAGTACTATCACCATGAAGGGTATAACAAAACAATAGTCTAGGAATACGCTTGTGATTAAGTTGAAAAGTGATTGGTCTTTGCCTAAATAGTTCTTGTGTCCTCTTTTTATCCACCATGAATATTGATCAATAAAACGATTAATTCTAAAGGTGATAGAAGCTAAAAAATTTACTGCATTTATAGCTATTAGACTCAACGTAAATGTTTTAATTTTTATCTTCATATAACGTTACGAGTGACCCGCTTGGGAATCAGACTCCGACCGAAAAAACGGGCGTTGTCCAAGTAGGGTCTACTCGCTGGTTGGCTCTATTGTTCTGTTCAAGTAAGCCGCTGCGCGGCAGTTAAACAATCCCTGTTAATCATATAGCTTCCACTCTGAAAGAGGACGTATTCAGCGTCCTCATAACAGAGCGAAAGGAAGCTGATATGAACAACAAATTACAAAATAAGATGATAGAGGACATGCAGCTGTGTGACTACAGCGATCGTACACAAAAATCATACTCGCGCGCGGTGCGCCAACTCTCCAACTTCTGGCATGTGCCGGCAGAGGAGATCGCGGAACAGCAGGTGCGTGAATATTTCCTGTATTGTAAAAATGACCAGGGCTGGAGTGCATCGACGATGCGCATTGCCTACAGCGGGATTAAGTTTTTCTATACCCACACTCTCCCGATGGACTGGGAGACGCTTCGGCTGCTGAAGATCAAGCGCCTGACTACGCCGCCGACGGTTCTTAGCATTAACGAGGTCCGCCTGATTCTGGGCGCGGCACGTACGCCTCAGGCCCGCGCGTTTCTGGCCACGGTGTATTCGTGCGGCCTGCGTCTGCAGGAGGCACTGAACCTTACGGTTCATGATATCTGCAAAGAACGCATGACACTCCATGTCCGCCAGGGCAAGGGCGGGAAGGACCGCTATATTCCTTTGCCGAAATCCACCTATAATCTGTTGGTTGAATATTGGAAAACACATCGTAATAAAGCCCTGCTTTTCCCGGCGCTTGGCCGTGATGGTAAAAAGGGACGCACGGCGACCACGCCCATGGCCCGCTCGTCGGTTCAGCAAATGATGCGCCGGATTCTTAAAGAGCTCCCCAAGATAAAAAAACACGCTACGCTTCATACGCTGCGGCACTCCTATGCCACGCATCTGATCGAGGCGGGCGTTAACCTGCGCATTGTTCAGCAGTATCTCGGTCACAGCTCCCTTGAAACCACCATGATCTATCTTCATGTCACCGACATGGGCAACAGTGATGCCGCCGCGCGCATCAACCGCCTGATGGGAGGGCTCGACGATGCCTAATCCCATTCAGAACCTTTTCCAGACTCACGGCGCGGCCTATCTTGCGCGCTTCGGTGCGGACATGCCCTCAAATCATCGGAAGGTGATCCGGGCTATCCGCAACTGCGGCACCGGTGCTTTCGGCCAACATTCATTTTCGTGCGACGGTTGCGGCGAAAGCCACTATGCCGACAGCTCCTGCGGCAACCGGCACTGTCCGACCTGCCAGGCCGGAAAGTCGGATGAGTGGTTGATCAAGCAGCTTGAGAAGGCGCTGCCGGTTAATTATTTCATGATCACCTTCACCGTGCCCAAGGAACTCCGCTCGCTGATCCGGTCCAACCAAAAGGCGGCTTATTCCGCGCTCTTCAAAGCGGCCTCCGGCGCTCTGAAAAAGCTGGCGAAAGATCCGCGCTTTGTCGGATGTGAAACCGCCGGGTTTACCGGCATCCTGCACACGTGGACGCGACAGCTTGAATACCATCCGCACGTGCACTTCATCGTGCCCGGCGGCGGGCTCTCAAAAGACGAGACCGAATGGAAAAGCTCCGGTGCTGAGTTTTATATCCATGGCAAACCGCTCTCGATAATCTACCGCGCCAAGTTCATGGAGCTGCTCAAACAAGAAGGGCTCGCCGCGCCGCCGTGCGTGTGGAACCCCGACTGGGTTGTCGATGTCCGCAACGTCGGCAACGGCCAGCGGGCGCTCAAGTATCTCGCGCAATATGTCTTTCGCGTGGCCATCGCGCCGAGCCGAATCATCCGCGTGGCCGACGGCGAGGTGACCTTCAAATACAAACCTTCCGGTTCCAAAGCCTGGAAAACAATGAGCCTCAAGATTTTCGAGTTCATGCGGCGCTATCTTCAGCACGTCCTGCCGCACGGGTTCATGAAGGTGCGGCACTACGGATTCCTCGCGTCCAACTGCCGCGTACCGCTCGAGCGGATTCGCGAACTCATCTGCGCGCTCTATGAGATTCTTGTCGAGTTGCTGCCCCCCGGGAAACCACCGCACCGTAAACCCTGGAAATGCAAAACCTGCGGCGGTCTCATTCGCTGGCGTGAGTTTATCCCGTGTCCGCGCGGCACGGGCTAGTAGACCGACTGTTTCAGCCCGCAGCCGGGACGGCCGCGACACGATAAAGGCCTCCCGCTTCCAAGCTTTGGAAGCGGCAACGCAGCGGTCTGTCCAGACGTTTGAAAAATGGAAAAACAGTCGAAATTCAGGATAAAAAAAGAGAGAAAGAAGCTCGGAAAACGATACCTGCACTCGCAGGCATCCTCTTTTCCTCATAACGAATAACGAATAACCGATACCAGCGGCAAAGCCGCTTAAGCATTGCCCTATATATAAGGGGGCCCCTTCCTCCACGGATGATCAAGCGCGTCTCCGACGCTTTAATCATGCCGCCTCTCCGCAGCTTACATGAACCTGACAATGATGCTGATCGTTCCCTTCGTGCCTCAGTACAGATCACTTCATTGCTTTATTGTTCCAGTTGGAGTAATGAATTTGCCATTGATCGATTTTAGTTTTTTATCTATTTGCTCTTTTTCCTTCAGCAACATTTCTTCATCTAATCTAGGTTTCCATAAAAAGAAGAGGGCGGTGATATGCTTCCAGTATCCTGAGTCACGATGAAGCATAATCTCTGGAAGCAAGTCTTGTACTGAGCTGCAGAATGTTTTTCCAACACATGAAAATGCCACTCTTTCATCCGCCGCGCCTGCTGTAAAAAACACAGAAAATGACTCTAGGGCATTTAAAACAGGGAGCATCTCGGAGGAAATCTTCATACATTCTTCTGTAATTACTTCGGTATCGTCATATTGGATTCTTATACTTTCTCCTTTGAATGTAACCTTTGCCTTTTTCATAAATGTGACTTCGTTGGCAAGGATTGCTTTGTCGAGGGAGTTATGTAGAGGGATAATATTGCGAAGATAATGATCACACTGTTGGGCCGCTAGAGAGAGAGCATCTCGTTTTGCTGATATGCGCGTATGATCCTTTGAAACCTTAATCTGCCATAATCCGATAGCTGCGATGATTGTAATAATCGGTGCAGAAATGAAATATATGATTTCTAATATATCTTTAATCTGTTCCATATTTTTCCTTTAGCCAACAGTGTCATCAGTGGAAAATTTTCCATATATGACCCTTATGGGATGGACTAGTTTGAACCATTCCCCTCGGTCATTATTTTAGTTCCTAAAATTATCTGCGCTTCGCTTCGGCCACATATGACCGTATTAAAGGGGTAAACATGGAAAATAGACCGTTTGACTTTCCACATATGACCCAAGGTTAAAACATTTTCCACATATGACCGCATTAAAGGGGCAAACATGGAAAACGAACTTTTTTCTTCTCTCTTTCATGTTATACTTATTCAGTATTAGAGACAGAGCCATAATCATGGAGGGAAGCATGGAAAACAAGAAGAAATTCAAGCCGGATCCAGATCTTAAGTTCATGGATCAGGTTCGCGGGGTTTTGCGCTACCCCATTATGCCTACCGCGCGGAGCAGATGTATGAACCACTCCCTTCGGTCATTATTTGCTTCCCAAATTATCTTTTCGCTTCGCTCCAAGGGCGACTGGATCAAACGGTATTTGAAGTTTTATGAAATGAAACGGCATCCGCGGGAGATGGGGCGGCGGAGGTTGAGCGCTGGCTGAGCCATCTGGCGACGGATGGGAAGGTGGCGGCAACCCAGCGGCAGACGCTGTTCAAGGGGTCAGAACGCCGGATTCTCAGCAGCGAATGAATGCAAAGCATCGAAGTTCCCCGTGGTCAAGATTCGATGCCTTACATTCATTCGTTGCTATTCCGCCTCCGTTGCGGCGTCGCGTACGGGTAGAACGACCTGCGGGTTTCTGATTTTTCTTGGAATCGGCATTCCCGCCGCTGGCGGGTTCGGGTAGAGTGCGCGGATGATTTCCCTCGACCCAGCCCCGACGCCCCAAGCGGCCAAAACCACCGACGAGTTTTTCGAGCCGGGCGGTTTGCTGGAACGGCATTGCGCCGTGGCCAAAATCGACTTTGAGCTCCGCCCGCAGCAGCAGAAAATGGCGCGCGCCGTGGCGGACGCCGCCGGCTTCGGCCACCACCTTTCCGTAGAGGCCGGCACGGGCGTCGGCAAAAGCTTTGCCTACCTCGTTCCCCAAATCCTGACAGCGCTGGAGCATGAAACGCGCTGCGTGATCGCCACCTACACCATCACGTTGCAGGAACAGCTGATGCACAAGGACATCCCCTTCGTGCGCGAGGCGCTCGGGCGCGACTTCAAGGCGGTAATGGTGAAAGGCCGCTCAAACTATCTCTGCCTGCTCCGCCTCCAGCGCGCACGGCGCAGCGCCGGCGACTTGTTCGACCACACCAAGGAGCGGCAGCTCAACGACATCTATTCGCTGGCAAACAACAAGCAGCTCGGCGACGGAAGCGTTCAGGAATTGGAAGAACAGCCCGACCACGACGTGTGGGGCGCTGTCTGCGCCGAGCACGGCAACTGCACCGGCAAGCGCTGCCCGTTCTATAAAGATTGCTACTTCATGAATGCGCGGCAGGAAATGATGAATGCGCAGGTGCTGGTGGTGAACCACTCGCTCTTTTTCGCCGAGCTCGCCCTGCGTGCCGAAGGTGCGGCCATGCTGCCGCCCTACGGCTACGTAGTGTTCGATGAAGCCCACCAGATGGAGCAGGTCGCGTCGTCGCATCTCGGCATCCGGCTCTCGCTCTACCAGATTGAATACTGGCTTAACCGCATCCACTCCGAAAAGCGGCGAGGCATCCTTGCCGTGCTCAAAGACGGCAAAGGCACCTTCATGGCCGATCAGGCCCGCGAAGCCGCCGGAGCCTTTTTCGAGGCCGTCCGCAGCCACTTTAAGCTCGGCCCACAAAAGACCCAACAACGCATCTTCGAGCCTCCGCCCATCGAAACGGATCTCGCGCTCAAGATCACCAACCTGTGCCACCATCTCAAAACGGTCACGCAAACGACCGACAACGAAGACACGCAGGCCGAAATCAAATCGCTCCGCAACCGGGGACTTGAGCTGCGCGATACAGTGGAAGCATTCCTCAAACAGTCGCTCGAAGGCCAAGTCTACTGGACGGAAATCCAAGGGCGCCGCCGGCAGGCCGTGCTCTACTCCGCCCCGGTGGACGTCGGCCCCATCCTGCGCGAAATGCTCTTTGAAGAAATCCCCTGCGTCGTGATGACCAGCGCCACGCTGGCCGTCGGCAGCAACCTTGAATATTTCCGCCACCGCGTCGGCGCGGCCGACTGCGCCGAGCTCCGCGTTGGGTCGCCGTTCGACTATTCGCGACAGATGCAGATTCAGATCCCGATGAACATGCCTCCGCCATCGGCCAGCAACTTTGAAGAAGCCGCTTCCGTAGCAATTAAACATTTTGTAGACGAAAGCCGAGGACGCGCATTCGTGCTGTTCACCAACTCGCGCTTCATGAATAAGGTCGCCGACGACCTGCGCTTTGATTTCGAGCTCGACGGCTACGGCTTCCTCGTTCAAGGCACCGGCACGCCGCCCAAGCTCATGCTCGAAAAATTCCGCGACCACGACGCCGGCGTGCTGTTCGGCCTCGACCGCTTTTGGATGGGCGTCGACGTGCAGGGCGAGGCGCTCAGCAACGTCATCATCACTCGCCTCCCCTTCGCCGTGCCCGACCACCCGCTGATCCAAGCGCGCTTCGAAACCATCGAGGCCCGGGGAGGCAACCCGTTCAAAGAATATTCACTGCCCGAAGCCGTGCTCAAATTCCGCCAAGGCGTCGGCCGTCTCATCCGCAGCGGCAGCGACTTCGGCACCGTCACGGTCCTCGACAGCCGCATCCGCAACCAGTGGTACGGCCGCCTCTTCCTAGAGTCGCTCGACGAGTGCCCGGTCGAGGAAGTAGAAGTGCCCGACCTCGAAACCGGCGACACATAGACAAAAAAAGCCCCGCAAGAATGCGGAGCTTAAACAGAATGATTAGGGGGCGCCGGTGCGATGTTTATGGGAACCGCATACCCAGCTGCTCGTAGACAAAGAGCCGCGTATACTCCAACGCCTCGGCCGAAGGAATGCCTAAAGAGAATCCACCAACGCTTTGGAAGATACGGGACCCGGCCGGAGCAGCGAGTGCATTTCTGTTTTTTTCTGCAGCCAAATGCATCAACCGAGGCACATGGTATGCATTCGAAACAAGAATAAGCCGTCCCGGAAAGCGGCTAAACGCATCGACCTCAAGCTTGGAGTTATACGCATCCTCTACCAGCACTAATTTTTCTGGTGGAATTCCAAAGGCGTTAAAATATGCACCCAAGGCATCTTGCTTTGTTGCGGTAGGTTCGTCGGATGCAACGGAGACCACAAGCTGATACGCAATTCCGCGCTGCCCCAAAACCCTGCCAATACGCCCCGCCTCCTGCAATCTGATGAGGAAGCAATCGTTGAAACACCCGTTACAAGTTCCTTCCGGAACATCGCACACCTCAAATCCATTGCCGGCAACGCCAACCACATAATTTGTGTCCGCACTTAGTAAAGAAGCATCCAAGCGGTGATGCTGGCTTTCAAGCCGATGCATCAAGCGGTTCCCAACCGAAGGTTGACTGCAAATGAACAGGAGCATTATCCCCAACCCAATCAACACCCGGCCCGCCCGCTTGGTACGCTTGAACATGAGAAGCAATGCCCCAAGCAGCACCAGCTCGAATACCACCGGCACCGGGAACACCATCCTCGATAAAACTTTTCGGATCAAAAACATTAACAATCTCTCTCGCAATCGAGTTCTATTTAACTGGAATTTTTCGCCAGGCAATTCCGGTTGCTTCAGAAAATTCACGGGCACTGAAGCACCAGATCACCAGCTTCTTCCCGGCAAGGTATTCCGGATCTTTCCGAGACCTGCCATACAGTGTCCGGCGCGAGGGACCGGCGCCTGAGCCCTTAACGCCGATGAGGTCGCAGGCCATTCCGGTTTTTAGGGCAATCTGATCAACCAGGCCCGCGCCAACCGCATGCATGTCGCCGCCGCCGTGAAACACCAAGGTATGGCTGTCGCCAAGAACGAGGATTGGACTGGCCGGATCCGCCGGAATGGTTTGGCCTGTTGTGCCCGATTGAACCAGGCTAAGCTGAAGCTTTTCCTTTGCCGGTTTATTTCCATCCAACATTTGCCAAAGGTCACCCGCAACTTCCTGATCGAAAACTTTCGCATTAAACGATTTTTTTTCAATTGGACCATACCAAGGCTTCGCTTCGATGCGCCGGCTCAGTTCATCAGCCAAAAGCTCCATGGCCGGAGCAGCCCAATGGGAATCCTGCCGGCAGAAGAGTCCATCGTCGCTGGAGGTTCGCGCCGCGAGAAACTGCGGCGTCATATCAATCACCTCGACCCCTTCCTTTTTCAGCAGGTCATAAAATTCTTGATGAACCAAATTCAAATTAACCCCCGCTGAATAGCCGGCCCCTTCCAACTTATCCGGATAGATTGCCGCCTTGGGCGGCACCGGAACAATCCAGAGTTCCACTCCTGCCTGCTTTAGCTGTGCATGGAAATCCAATATGGCTGGAAGCGGATCGGCATGTTCGGGGTTAGAAGCCTTGGAAACCGTTGATGCGCGCTCCCCCCAGAACTCGCCCTTGCCTATGTGGTCAATTTCAGAGCGCAGAAACAGCCAATCCTCTATTCCTCGAACCACCATGTTCCCGTCCAGCTCGGCTTGGCCCGCCATGTTTGAGCAAAAACTCTGAAAAGATTCTTTCGGAACATCGCTGGAGCGAAGAGGCTCTTTGGCCTCCGGAACCTCGACGCTGTCATCTTGTGCATCCGAGGAACCGCTACTCAGCATCACCACTCCTGCAAGGCACCAAGCAATGCCCGTCACACCAATGCCGAACCATAGCACCCGGCCCTGGGCATGGTGACACGCTAACAACAGCAACAGAACTAGAGCGCCGGCATACCCCATTAAACCGGTGGGAATCGTCCTCGCAACAACCGTAGAACCGATTGGCTCTGCCCAGCCATATGCATCAAGCAAGGGGAAGGCGTCCAGCTCGCTTTGATTCATCGAACCATATTGATCAAACACATCATTCCATGAACGCAGCCGCACCTTCACCTGGCTACCCGGTTTCCACTCGGCGACTTCGGAAAGCTTGTTGTCCTGCATGGAGCGCATAAAGGCAATGGACTCCCGTTCTCCATCCACTTCCTTGAAGTGCACCATGCAGACATGGTCGCGGTATGGAACGCTGCCCGGAACAGGGATTTCAGAAACAGCATTTATTGTTGCGTTCAGAACAACATCCTGTCCATCTTCGGGAACGAACAACGATTCCGACCCTGCCTTGGATGCAGAAGGCTTCAGCTCGAACACCCGCCAGTCCCCGGACGCCAACTCTCGGGCGGCGAATTCCCAGACCACCACCTTTTTTCCGAGCAATGGATTATGACCTCGAATCCATTCGTCGCGCAGCATTTCGCGGGATGCATACGCGGCGTTGTCGTTGCGGACCAAACGGGCGACCGGTCGTTGCAGATGGAATTCTAATTGTTCCACAAGTCCAGCGTGCTCGCCCCACCCCATCTCCTTCGCGGAATAGATGTTGGCGAAACTATCGCCCAGCAGCAGGACTTCAGCATAGACCAAAGGCGGGACATCGGCGACGGCATGAACCTGCTGCACGGTGACGGTTTGATCGGCAAACAGCGTCGAACCTTCCGGCAGTTTAAGCATAGCGGCAATATCGCCGGGCGCCATTTGAACGACCGGGTTTCGAGTATAGACTGGCTTCTTCTCTTCGGAAGGGAAATATCGGTGTTGCAGAAACTCGGCAAGGCCTTTGGCCACGGCATCCATTCCGTCCGGCGTCCAATGCGTATCGGTAACTAGATAGGGTGCAACCTGCGTGCTCTCGAACTGCTGGGCCAGAATGGGCGCGGAATTAAACACGGCGATTCCCGCATCGGCCATACGTTGCTTGAATTCGTCATAAGCCGGGTTTTGAATGGGCAACGCTTGTTTCTCTCCGGACAACGGCGCGGGGACGATGCCCGACTTCACCGGTGCCGGAACCAGAACCAGCTCCACGCCCTGCAACGCCAATTGCCGGTGAAAGTCGATGACGGCCGCAACGGGATCAGGATGGGGCAGAGGATCCCATGTGTTACCACCCCACGCCTTGCGTTCCAAAACGCCTGCATCCAAGAAGGAGGGGCCGATTACATAGTCGACATCCGGACGGTAGTACAGCCAGCCGTCCCGCCCCGGATACGCCTTTTCGTTTCCGGCCCCGAGGAAGCGCGTCAACACTTCCTGACCGGGTCCGAGCAGGGATTTTGTGAGTATAGACCGATTTTCCAGGCGGTCCTCATAGGTATTGATCCGTTTCAGCAGAAACGTATTCCGCTCCAGCACGGTCTGCAACGGCCCGTTGCCTTCCCGCACCGGAGGCAGTTCGCCTAGTGCGGCGACCATGTCCAAGCTTTGCGGCCAAGGCGTGTTTCGTTCTCCCGCCAAATACGCTCGGACATCCGCAAACTGCTGCAAGACGGGAACCGTCAGCACCAATGCCAGAAACACCAGAGTAGCCACCGCAGCTGATCGAGGAGATATCGCCGTATGGCCAACCTCAACATTGGCGATTTCTTCCCGGCTTAGGGGTATGGGGTTTGTCGCTTTCATTCTAGAATATGAAATAGATAAACGGGTTGTAGGACTGTGTTGTTAAAACCAAAAGAGAGAGCACGAACAAGCCAAAAACAATCAAGAGCTTGGCCGAGGTTAGCCGACGGGTAAAATCCCACGTCTGCACGCCCGCCCAAGTAACAACGGCCGCCAGCAAGAGGGATCCCAAATAATAGGGCTGGTAGATGATTCCCTGAATCAGCGAGCTCCCAGCCTGTACATCCTGCTGGCCCAGCATCGATTTACAGTATGCCATGGCTGCAGGCAGATCGACGGCTCGGAAAAAGACCCAAGTGATCAAAACAATCAAGTACGTAAAAAGCAACCGCATCACCGGAGGTACGCTCGTGTTGAGCCCCGACTTCCCGTGCATCCGTTCCATAGAGAGCATTACGCCATGAATGCCACCCCAGATTACAAAGTTCCAGGACGCACCATGCCACAAGCCGCCCAGCAGCATGACCAACATGAGATTGATGTAGGTTCTTGTCGGACCTTTGCGGTTGCCGCCTAACGGAACGTATAAATAATCCCGCAACCAGGAAGATAGCGAGATGTGCCAGCGCCGCCAGAATTCCGTGATGGATTTCGAGTGGTAGGGCGAATCAAAGTTTTTGGGGAACACAAAGCCCAGCATCAAACCGAGCCCAATGGCCATATCGGAATAGGCGCTGAAGTCAAAATAGATCTGAAACGAGTAGGCAACAACGCCATACCACGAATCAAGGCAGGAAACCGAACCAGCGTCGAAAACGACATCGGCCACCTTTCCGCACGGGTTGGCGATCATGATTTTCTTGGTCAGCCCCAAGGCCACAAAGGCGGCGCCGCGTGCAAACTTTTCAAGCGTGTGCGTGCGGTTTTGAAGCTGGTCCGCCACTTCCGAAAAACGAATAATCGGGCCGGCGACCAACTGGGGGAACATGGAAACGTAGCAAAAGAAATCAACCGCTTGGCGGATGGCTTTGGCGTGCCCGCGGTAGACATCGATGGAATAGCTCATCGACTGGAAGGTGTAGAAGCTTATGCCGAGCGGCAAGGTGATCCGGAAGGCCAGGTCAAAATTCCAAGCCTCCAGCCCCAAGGACTGGACCAATGCGTTATAGCTGGAAATCCCAAAATTGAAGTATTTGAAAAACCCTAGCAGCGAGAGGTTGGAACAAATGGAAACAATGAGCGCAATGCGCTGGGTGCGTGAGCGGTCGCCTCCCGATTCCAGCTGGAGCACAGGCTCTTTCCACGCGCCCCCCCACTGCCGGGCAATGGCCAAACCGCAGAAATAGTCGATCAATGTGGACGTCATCATCAAAACAACGAACAACGGATTGGCCCACCCGTAGAAAAGGTAGCTGAGCGCCGTTAAAACAAAATGCCGCAACCTAAGATTAGGTGCGGCATAGTAAAGCAACAGTGCAAGAGGCAGGAAATAGAAAATAAAAAGATGGGAGCTGAAAACCACGGCAGTCTACTCCCAGTCAACATCCAGATATACATCCACAGGTTCGATCAACTCGCTCGAAATCCGTTCGCCCTCCAGCTCTGGATGGTCGTCTACAGACTCCAGAACAAGTCGATAGGTCGTCCCAGCTTCTCGATCCAGCGGATAAACCACCGCATCAAGAATGACCCAGTGCTGCACTATGATCCGCTTCTCCGCAGACCGGCCTTCCAGCACTTGCTCAATCTCATAGAGATATTCTACTAGAGCTGAACGATAGGGTGCGATGCCTTCTGGGGAAGGAGTCGGCGAGATCTCGACCAGCTTGGCATCGATTACCAGTCGGGGGGGCTCATCCCTGAAAGATGCGGCTTTTTCTGCACGAAAAGCGGCATACATCTCCGCAATTTCAGCGGGAGCCAGCACCCGGTCGTACCACGCGATGCCATCGATGCAACCGGACCAATCCGCCTGACCTGAAGCCAAAGCACCAAAGGTAAGGGGCTGGCTTCCAAACCCTTTAAAAAAGGCGTTATAATCGACTGCGGCATCCGGAACCTCAACCGGCTTGCTTTGGAGATAATATTGAATGCCGCCTTCTGCATTGCAGGTGATAGCGAGGAAGTGATCCTTCCCTGGTTCAATCTGTCCGAGTTGAATACGAAACTCATAGCCCGTCTGCAGGCTCAATTTCGTTCCAGACTGGAATAGCGCAACATTGCCTTTCGAGAATATGGCCCCTTCTTCAACCGCTTGATCAAGCGCCGGACGGACATTTACCGCAACGGTAAAGGCCCGGCTTTTTTGAACCGCATCTGCAAGCATAGCATCCGATCCATCTGTGGAGAAATAGCCCTGAGATACTTCCATTTCATGCGATCGCCCATACCGGGCTTTCCCTTTTCGTACGGCGTTGCAACGGTGATATCCTATTCCTGATGCCTCAATACCATTGATCGATTTTCCATCGCGCCAAACATAAACCAAGCCCTCTCGATTTTCCGGCCACTCTACAGGCGGTACTGACCGAGGTGATATGCTGCTTTCTTGAGCAATAATTACATCATTGGCAACAGAGATAGTTTCCATCCATAAATCGGGATAAAAATCCGCATGAGGATTATCCGTAACCTGATACCAACACTCCACCCTCCTGTAGTCTGGGTCGAACTTACCAACATACAGATTGATTCCCTCTCCGCCCCCGGTGATCGCGTTGTATTTGCCCATCTGCCGATAAGGCCCGGTCATGGCGAAAAATCGGGGATGGTTGCTCCACCGAGGATGGTAGACTTCATGCCGCTGAGCCTCGGGCATGGTATTAATGCGAACCTTGCTCCGGATTGATCTATCAAAGGAGCGCATCACCAGTTTTTTATGCGATCCATCGAAATACCACATTAGGTAGCGGTTATCAGGCGACATTGATGTCCAGCAACCTTTGCCCATCGGGTATAGCGTTTGGCTGGGGAGGTCTACCATTCCGACCTGCGGCCACGGAAACAATCCAGCCGCTTTTGTCCCGTCTGCCGAAAGCTGGAAGTTGTCAGTACTGACCAAGGTCTTCTCCCAAACGAGTTCGGTGATGGAGGGATCATCCAGACGGCAACGCTTAACCGGTTTGCCACTGAAAACATCAGGAAGCAGTTCCCCATCCATGTAGTAGACCCATGTACTCCCCGTGGGGTCGCACCAAACCTCAACCGCACTTCCGCCGGCTAGCTTGCGCAATGCACTTCCATCCCAGTTGACATAATAAAAGGCGCGCTCCGTGTAGCTGCTGAAAACCACGCCTTCTCCATCAGGGGTAAAGAGCGGTTTCCGATAGCTTCCCTCTTCGCGTAGAATGCGTCTTTCCCCGTTGCGGTCCTGCCCCATCAAGACAAGATTCTCTCCAACACAAAAAGGATCGTTTCCTTCTACACCGCCGATCTGGCGAACCCACGCAATGCGCGTGTTTTTTTGGAACAGTTCTTCGCCGCCAGACAACCTAGGCTCTGGACTGCAGCCCGAAGACGCCAACATGGCCAAGCCAAGGAACAAGAATGCCGCCAGTGAAACAACAACATGGGGAATGCCGTTTTTATTGCGCCTAACCATGGATCTATGCCTCCCTATTAGCTTCACGAACATTTTACATAAAACCACCTAGCAGTCTGTCGGAGTTAGAACCCCGCACTGGCGACATCCCGGCATGAACTTATCAAGTAAAAGAGGCAAAGGCCGGGCGAAGCAAGAAAATGTCTGAAAATACGCCCGAAAATGTGCCGACAGTGCATTGGCGTGCTGTTTTGCGGTTGCCGCCGGGTGTTTCGGGGCACGCGCCGCCATGAGCTTGAATATTTTCTTTAGATTGTAGCTGAGGCAGACGAGGCTCCATTCGGTTTCGGCTTTCTCCTTCCCCCTCATCGAGAAGCGGCGGAAGCCGAGCACTTCCTTGATAACCCCGAAAACGGGTTCGACGGTTTGCTTGCGCTGCTTGTAGAGCGCCTTCCCTTCGGGGCTCTTGAGACGGTAGGCCATCTGTTCCTTGATGGGTGCGCCAGGTGGCGGAGGGGTCGGCAGCGGTTGCTTCTCGAGGTCGGCAACGCTGACGTGGTGCGAGCCTTTGGCCATGGCGCTGTACACCGTCGGCCCGCCACCGGTTTCGGCGTCTTTGACGGCCTTCTCACTGTAGTAGCCGGTATCGGTCAATACGCTTTCCGGGGTGGCCGCTTCCTCAGGAATGCTTGCGAGAACAGGATTGAGCTGCTCTTTGTCATTGGGCGCATCGGTGACGAGCTGACCAACGATGAGATAGGTTTCGGTGTCTACGGCGGCCTGCGCGTTGTAGGCCTGTTCGAAGTGGCTGCCGTTGCCGGCCTTCATGATGCGGCTTTCGGGGTCGGTAAAATTGTATTGCTTCTTATCCGGCGGCTCTGCGGATGGAGGTTTAGGTTCTTTTCCCCGCGGTTTCTTGTTTTTACGCTTTTCCTCGAAGGCCGTTTTCTTCTCTTCGTACTCGGCCTGCTTTTGCTTGCGCTCCTCTTCGTAGCGCGCCTTGATCACTGCCCGGGCGTGCTTCAGGCTCTTGATGCGGTCTTCGCGCCGGACGATTTCGTCCGGGATGCTCAGCCCGTCATCAAGCGGGACGTTATCGACCTGCTCGGCTTTGGCGGCGAGTTGTTCGACTTCCTTGCGCAGCAGTTCGACCTGCTCGCCGGCATGCTTGTAGCTGACAGCGGAATGCTTGCTGGCACTGGCTTTGATCTTGGTGCCATCGACGCTCACGGTGCCGACCTTTTTGAGACCGGCGGTTTCCTGCGCCATGAGCAGCACCCGTACAAAAGCCTTTTCGAACAGCTCGCGGTTCGTGCGGCGAAAGGCACAGATCGTGTCATGATCGGGATGCAGGCTGCCGCCGCAGATGTAGCGAACGATGACGTCCGACCAGGTCGCATCCTCGATCCCGCGCGAGGAGAAGCGGCCCGTGGCGTAGCAATAGATCAGCAGAGTCAGCATCATGCGCGGCGGATACTGCTCGTCGCCGGTTCCCCGAAGGTTGAAGCGGAAGTCTCCAGCGGGAAGCCGGTCCACCGCATCGATCAGGAAATGCACAATGTGCTTCTGAGGAATCCAGTCGCGCAGGTCTGGCGGAAGCAGCATCGGGGTGTCGCGGTCGAGGTTCTTGAGTCGTGTGGCCATCACTTCCTTTTGGTTAAGACAGGCATAGACTGGCACAGTCTCATGAATATTGAAATATTATTCGCAAGCTAAGTCCGACAGACTGCTAGAAGGAAGTGCCCGTATACGAACGGTTCCAATCGATCAACTTTAATACATGGAGCCTATTCCAAGAAATGCCGATCTTGCTCTTCACGGAGCTGGTCGCACAGACGCCCCGCCGGCACATCGACATCGTCGAAGGCAATGGCGGCGTCCTTCGGAAGGTCGCGCTTAAGCACGCACCCTTCAGCCAATCCCTGAGGGAGGAGCCTTTCAGCCGTAGCTACCGGATAGTTTTCACACTGTCCATAAGTCATGTAGCCCCCGATGGCATCGATCGTTTCGCCGGCCTTAAGGTCAATCTTGGCGATGGCCACGACATCCACCTTCGGACTTTGCGCCTGTAAAACCGCATCCCGAAAATCCACAGCCCGCGCCACGGAAAGCGGCACTTCAAAGTGGCATAGATGGTATGGCGTGTAAAAGCTGTAGAGAGGTCCTTTGCCAAGCTTGTAGAGGTCGAGTTTGTGCTTTTGTTTGGGGTCATCGTGCGTGGCCAGCACAAAGATGCCGGGTCCCGGCTTGGATTTTACAGTGTAGTCCACCACCCCGCCCAGAGCCCTGAGCCGCTCGACATCGTAACGCCCGGAGCGGCAAAGCTCGTCTACATGGCCGTCAAAATCGCCGCCGCGCATCCCGCGCATTTCAACCTGCATGCCCGTGGCATTGGCCACGCAGGCCTGCTCCATGGAAACTTTTGATCCATCAGCAAAACTGGTAACCATATATGGATTCTGGCCCCACTTCTTCGCAAACCCTTCTTGAGTGGTCGGGTTGCGATATTCATCCTGCAGGCCTTTTATATTTCCGCAAACGAGCGGTTCAAGACCGATGCCTTTAACAAAGCGCCACAGATTCATTTCTACGCCCGGCTGATCACCATCAGAAAGGGTATAGACGACTCCGGCCTGTCGCGCACGCTGATTCAGCACAGTGCCGACCGTGGCGTCCAATTCGGCATTCATCGATACCAGATGCTTTTTGTTTTCGAACGTTTTCAAGGCGAGTTCGGCTCCGAACTCCACAGCCCCTGTGGCGTCGATGATGGCATCGATGCCTTCGGCTTCACAGAGCAACAGCGCATTATCGGTAATGCTTAATCTGCCTGCCGCCATAGCATCCTGAAGTTCTCCAACCGAAGACACCTCGTCCAAGCGGCCAACGCCCGCCTTGTCGCACGCATCGATAGCATGGGACGGAGTTCGGTTGGCAATTGCGGCAACTTGCATGCCCGGCACCGAATTTGCAATTTGGTTTACTATGCCGGCTCCCATGGTACCTACACCAACGAGCCCGACCTTGATGGGATTCCCTTCCTCTTGCCGCTTTTTCAGCTGGGTATCAATAATTATCATTTCGCTCCTCCGTCAAGCAAAGGCCAGTTTTTATCCTTGTCACTAATAACCTCAATGGGGGCCGGCCACTCTATTCCAAAGGCAGGATCATCATGGCGCAACCCGCGCTCGCAGGTTGGCGTGTAGAATTCGCCGACCATGTAGAAGGCCTGCGTATCCGGCTCCATCGTCAGAAACCCGTGGGCAAAATTGCCGGGCACATAGAGCATCTGCTGGTTTTCTGCAGTCAGTTCGATGCCAAAATGCTTTAGATAGGTAGGCGACTTCGGGCGCATGTCGATGATGACATCATAGAGGGCGCCTCGCACGCAACGCACCATCTTGGACTCGGCGGCTGGATCAACCTGATAGTGCATGCCGCGCATTGTGCCGGCATCCTTGTTGAACGAGGTGTTGCACTGGGCAATCGTCGGGTCAATGCCATGGTCTTCGAATTCCTTGCGGCAGAACGCGCGCGCAAAGTATCCCCGGTCATCGCCCAGCCGGTTCAGCGAAATCACCCAGGCATCCTTAAGAGGGGTCGGTTCAAATTTCATCGTGATGCGTCTCCGTTGTTAGTTCCAAACTTTCCACGGCGCCGTTCCAGACGACCAGTGGTCTTCGAGCAGATGCTTGTCGCGCAACGTATCCATCGGGTGCCAGAAACCGAAGTGGCGGTAGGCCCCCAACTGACCATCTTTAGCCAGCCGCTGCAATGGAGATTGTTCCCAAGGCTCTGCATCAGAGTCGATGTATTCTATCACCTTGGGTTCAAGCACAAAAAACCCGCCATTGATCCAGGCGCCGTCCCCTTGCGGCTTTTCGTGGAAGTTGCGGATCGTCTTTTCTTCAGGATGCAGGCTGAACGCACCGAAGCGTCCCGGGGGCTTAATCGCCGCCATGGTAGCCAACAGCCCCTGCTCCTTGTGGAACTCAATCTCGGCCGCAATGTCGATGTCCGAAACGCCGTCCCCATAGGTCATGCAAAAGGTTTCATTATCCAAATAATCCTGAACCCGGCGCAACCGCCCGCCGGTCATGCTTTCGGTTCCCGTATCGACGCAGGTCACCCTCCATGGCTCGGCTTCTGTGCGATGCACTTCAATGGAATTGGTTCCTAAATCAAATGTTACGTCGGAATGAGAGAGAAACATTTTAGAAAAATACTCTTTTATCATCCCGCCTTTGTACCCGCATGCCACGACGAATTCATTAATTCCATGGTGGGCGTATATTTTCATGATATGCCACAAAATCGGCTCTGATCCGATTTCGACCATGGGCTTGGGCCGCACCGCGCTTTCTTCGCTGATGCGGGTTCCAAATCCTCCTGCCAAAATAACAGCCTTCATTCCTTGCCTGCCTTTCTCAATTTATTGCTCTGCATCTTTTCCATCTCATCCACCATGTAATTGGTGAACGGTATGGAGCACGTCCACCCCGGCGACACCGCATTGAGCACATGGAACGATTTGGTATTGCCCTCGAACACAAAATCCATCTCCAGGCTTTTCTTCTCTAGATTGAGCAATTGCGCGCGAATACCGGACGGCCCCCATTTTTTGAGCGTGGAAGGTTCCAGCCCCGTGGCCAGTTCCTGCGACAGCTCAACTAAATGGGCGCGGTTGTATTTGCGCAACTCCTCGCACGCAAGGCGACGGAAGTCAAAGTCGGCCTTAAGCATCAATTGCGTTCCGAGGCTTGCAGTCTGGAAAAACTCTCCGAAATCGAAGTTTTCCATGCCTTTATATTGCTCACGCCAAAATGCAGGAATGGCAGTGGGACCAATCTTGTGATGTCCGTCAACCGTCACGGTTACATGCACGCCGAGGAACGGATTCTTCAGGTTCGGTACGGGATAGATATTGGTCTTGAAACTGCCAACGGGCTCATTGGACTTGAGGTAGAGCCCTTTGAACGGGAGGATCGCATAGTTTTTCCCAAACCCAAAACTATGGGCTACTTGGTCGGCATAGAGTCCGGCGGCATTGACAACGTACCCCGCATCAAACTCCAAGCTTTTCGTCCAAACCCTGTTGCCTTCACACCTCACGAATGGTTCCGAACAATGAAACTCAATGCCGAGCTCTTCAGCATCTTTTTTAAATGAATCCAATACCGGAACCGGATTGGCCGTTGCGGTATTCGGACTCCACAACGCGTATTGACAGGTCTTTACGCGCGGCTCGATCTCTTGGGCATCCTTTTCAGTGATCTTGACCAGATCCACTCCGTTGGCGTGGCCGCGCTGGAGCAGTTCGTCGAGCGTTGAAAGCTCCGATTCATCTTTGGCCACCACCAGCTTGCCGCACTCGTTCAGCGGAATTTTACGGTCGCGAATATAGTTCTTCATCGCAATGTTTCCATCGCGGGTGAAGCGGGCCTTGAGGCTGTTGGAGGTGTAGTAGAAGCCGGAGTGCACCACCCCGCTGTTTCGCCCACTTCCGTGCAGCCCCAGCTGCGGCTCCTTGTCCACCACGCAAATGGATGCACCGGGATTGCGGCGTTTCAGGTGCAGCGCCATATTCACTCCGATGATGCCTCCGCCAATAATTAAATAATCGATTGGTTTCATAATTTAAGCCTTCCTGAAACTGCGTACCGGCCGCCGCCTATCAAATTATTCCGCTTGATGCAGTCAACAACAAGTTCGGGAATCGCTGCGATAAAAGCGGCCGCACCCCGTTGCCCGTGATGCTGCGATGGAATGGATAGAGACGCTCCACCAACCCACAGCTCGCATCCTATATCAACTGTACTTTTCACGGCCTGTTTTTACCCCACTACCCACTCCAAATTATCGTCAAGCTTGCCGGTCGCCCGCAGGCGCGCCAATGTCTTGAGCCGGATGAACTGCGATTCCCGGAATTCCGGATCGCTAAACCCCATTTCACCCAGATTTTCCTTTAGATCGCGAATGGTGCTTTCTAAATCCCAAATCGGTTGGTGGTCTGGAGCGAGCTCCTTGAACAGGTCGAAGTTGACGCAATACGAGCGCTTATCCGGCGGGGCGTCGGCATTCACGCTAACGGCAACACCGGGGATCTGGTCCGCCACAGCTTCGGCCAGCGGCTTGATCTGGTAGTTCCATTCGTTGGATCCGGTGTTGACCGCCAAAAAAGCACCCCCTTGTTGCTGGTGGCGCGTAATGCTCCATTCGAATGCGCGGGCCATATCCTTCGTATTGATCATCGGGCGCCACGGAGTGCCGTCACTGAGAATTTCGATATTTTTGTTCACAATGGCACCGGCCACGAAATCATTGAGCACCAAATCCAGACGGATGCGGTCGGTAAAGCCGCAGGCGGTTGCAAAGCGATGGCAGGTGACGGTGAAGCTATCGTCCGCCAACGCCTCCAATTCCAATTCTGCCGCAATCTTGGACCGAGCATACGCAGTTAAAGGATTGAGTTCGTCGTCCTCCTTCTTGGGGGCGTCGCCACCTGCGCCATAGACGCTGCAACTTGAAGCAAAGACAAAATTCTTCACCCCTTTTCGCTTACACATTTCTGCAAGCCGAACGGCGGAACGGTAGTTGACCTCCAAGGTCACTTCCTCAAACTCCTTCCCCATCGGATCATTGGAAATGGCCGCAAGGTCCACCACGGCATCGACGCCTTCCAGCAGCTCTTCTGGGAAGGTGCGCACATCCCCAAACACCTGGCGGTTGAGCTTCACCTCCGGAAGGCATGGCGCATTGCTCAGGCCATGGGCAAAATATCCTATATCAAAACCTATCAGCTCCGCATCCGCGAAACTCGATCTGAACTGCTTGACCACGCTGGGGCCGATATACCCCATATTGCCCACAATTATAATTTTCATAACGATGCATTCTCCTGCTTGCTTTTATGTTTGTCTAAATGTTTCTTGGCAATTTCCGCGACGACGGGATGGTTCAGCGGATCATTATGCCCGCCCCCGACCACATGTCCCTCGAAATGCCCTTCGCAGAGTTCCCCAAATCCCATGAAACAATCATCCCACCAGCCACTCAGCGACATCTCCCGGCCCAAAGAGCAATGTGACCGGAAATATAAAACATCGCCCTGATATGCATTAGGCCGATATCCTTTCGCCGCCCGGACCAAACAGACCATAGCGTGCAATGGACGATGCTCGATCGACACTTTTCGCCCTCGCACCAAATCCAACTGGATGCGCACCAAATTCGGAAGCAGCCGGCCTGTCCGCACCAACAACACCATCAAGGGAATGCTTTTAATCCATTCTACTAAACCCGGTGCCGAATGTTCAGGCAAGCTTCCGGCGCTTTGGCCCTCAAGTGCCCGGGTGTGCAAATCCCGAACCATCTGACCATAGGCTTCATAAGTTGCAGGAGCAAGCGCCGGTTCAAATGAACGGTATTTGACAGAGTTAAGATTTGGACAATCGGAAACGATGATGGGCCCTTCGATGCCGATGCCCTTTTCCCGAAGCCGGTGAGCCATCTCAATTGCAATCAGCCCCCCAATACAATGCCCCCCCATGTGATAAGACTCTTGAGGGTTGAACGCAAGGAGTTCCCGTCTATACACTTCTGCCATTTCTGCAATGGTCGTTTCACCAGGCTGACCATCCCAGCCCGACCACTGAAAGGCATAGACAGGATGGCGCTCCCCCAGGTTGCTAATGAACTCGGAAAAAATCAAAACATTCCCCGCTCCGCCATGGACCAGAACAAGCGGGATCTCCCCTTCATTGCCCCGCTGAAGAATCTGCAGCGACCGATAGCGGGAGAGATCGGGCGAATCGCCCTCGCCTCCTCCATCGATCAACTGCGCCAGTTCTGCTATCGAAGAGGCATTCGCCAGTGTGGCAAGAGGAAAATCCTTGCCAAAATTTTGCTGAATTCTAAGGAACAGGGTCACCGCCCTCAGCGAATCCCCGCCCAGCTCAAAGAAACTGATATCGCGCGGCACAACCTCCAGCCCAAGCAGCACCTTTAAAATTTCGGCCAAACGAGATTCCGTGGTGGATCTATAATTTGTATCTCCTGAGCTAAATCCAGGCATTCTGGCAGCAGGCTTTGGCAGGGATTTTCGGTCAAGCTTACCGCTAGGGGTATAGCTCCATTCCGCCACTGGAACCAAAACAGACGGCACCATATAGTCGGGCAGTTTTTCATATGCAAATTTTTCAAGATCGGCCAAGGGGAAGGTTTCAGGATCCTCAACCTTCACAAATCCGGCGAGCCATTTCCCGCGCACATCATCCTCGTAGAGCACCGTAACCGCCTGTTCCACCCCGGCAAACGAACTCAGCGCCACATCGATATCCTGCAATTCGATCCGATAACCCCGCAGCTTTATTTGGTTATCAACCCGGCCAATAAATCCGATGGTTCCATCTTTGTTCCAGTAGACCAAATCGCCGGTTTTGTACATCCGCGCCCCCGGCTTGACACTGAAAGGGTCATCCAGAAAACGTTCGGCGGTCAGGTCTGGCCGGTTTGCATAACCGCGCGCCACGCCATCGCCTCCGACATATAATTCGCCGGGAACGCCAACCGGCAACGGCCGTAAAAAGCGGTCGAGAACATAGCACGTGGAATTTCCAATCGGCCGTCCGATCGGAATCGGCTTCGCTGGATCAAATGAGTTCCGGTCAAAGGCATAGGTGGTTGAGAACGTGGTGTTTTCAGTCGGCCCGTAGCCATTGACAAGCCGCAGGTTTGGCAATTCGCGAAGCGCCTTTTTCACATGCCATGGAGAAAGCGCTTCGCCGCCGGCGAGCAGATACTCCACAGGCGCTAGGATTTCCGGTGATGCAGCAACGGCTAGATTGAAAAGCGCGGCCGTCATCCAAAATGTATTAACCCGGTTTGAGACCAGTAAACGCCCAATGGTTTCGAGGGTCGGAATTCGTTCAGCGCATAGCACGCACGTGCCCCCGTGCAATAACGCGCCCCATATCTCGAAGGTGGAGGCGTCGAACGAGGCCGAGGCCATGTGCAGGATCACGGTATCAGAACCAAAAGGGATATAATCCACGCCAAACAGCAAACGGACAATCCCTCGATGCACCACCTCCACTCCCTTGGGGCGCCCGGTGGAGCCGGAGGTATACATTACATAGGCAAGTGAGTCCGGGGAGCATTCACCGGAAGAAGGATTCCCGACAGGAAGAGTTTGCAAGCTATTCCCAACGGAATCAAGGAACACCATGGGTGCATCGCATGAATCCGTGACCCTACCCCCCTGAACAGAGTGAGTGAGGATGGCGGCAGGCTCTGCATCTTCTAGCATTTGGGAAAGGCGTTCGGCGGGAGAACCGGCATCGAGCGGTATGTAAGCCGCACCGGCTTTTAGAATCGCAAGGAAGGCGACTATTTGCTCAACGCCGCGTTCAAGAAAGACCGCCACCCCTTGGCCGGGCTTGATGCCTGTGGCAGTCAGGTAGTGCGCCAAACGGTTTGCTCGCACATTTAACTCTTTATAGGTCACCTCCTGCGATTCAAACACAAGCGCAGCCGCATCGGGGCGCTCGGCAACTTGCCGTTCAAAAAGCGCCTGCATCGTAGCTTCGGGATATGGGGTTGGAGCAGGGTTCCATGACCGGATCAAGGTGTCGCGCTCATCCGCCTTGAGAAAGGAAAGCTCCCGCACAATGGCCGAGCCATTCTCTGAAAGCGCCGCAAGCAGGCGCTCAAGATGGCTGGATACTTGAGACAGGGTCTCGGCGGAGAAACCCCCTGCCCCGCGAATCTCAATCTCATGTTCCGGGCTCTGGAATATGGCGCTTTTAAACAGCACTTGCCCCGCTGGAACCCCAAGCAGCTGGCGCAGGTTTTCTTCTCTAGCAGGATGACCCTCCTGCTCTTCTAACTGCGTCGAAATAGACTGGATAAATTGACTGGAAGTAAGCGATTCATCCACGCTCAAACGCAAGGGGCGAGGCGCAGAATCCTCCGAACGCTTAACGCCTATCGAAATATCCGATTCGCCTGAATAACGTGAAAGCAACAGTACCCAACCAGCCCCCAACGCTTCCGAGACGGAGCTAGTCGGTGCAACGATTTTCCAATCGGAACAGAGTTGCGGCACATCGTCATACCCAAAAGCGAGTGGCGTGGCCTCCTCGAATCCGGCGTAGATCCCCTTCCAAAATAGTGTATTTATTTCGTGCTCCATAATTTTAGTTTTCAGCGACTGCATAGAAGTTGCTTAATATAACGACAACATTTTTCAGAGCTGATTGCATGCCACATTCCAAACAGGCTTAGATTCTCTATGTTTTTTGGATTTTAACTTTTGGCGGAAATTGCCTGATTCCAATTCAGGGCGCATTGGAACACTGCGGGACACGCCGCACCTATTCATCCGAAAAATCGAACTCACACTTCCTACAGGAGATCAAGCGCAAGTTACCTACGGGGAATAAACTGATTTAATTTCCCTACATTTTTCCAGATCAAGGTATGAATATGCCCCACGCTATTACGGCGGATCGCACACCAGTCCTCTCGAGACTTAGCGACAATATGCCTAAAACTGCGGTTGCTGACCCCCCCAATACGCATCTTGACGAGCACCATAGGCAGGTATGCAGGCTCGACTCCGTACGTGCCGAAAATTCGCATCATAAAGTCGTAGTCGGCGGCACAGCTGAAAGATGTGTCGAAATATTCTCCACAGGCCAGCTGGACCTGTTCATAGACTTCGCGTTTAAGATATAGCGTCGGATGCGGAGGCATCCAACCCCACTGTAGCTTCTCACGGCAAAAATCGCCGCTTTTCCAGTGGCGCACGACTCCGAACTCGCCGGTGGCCAATGGCCGGACATATTGCAGGTCAGCATAAACGGCATTGGTTCCCGCATATTCGAAAGCACAGGAGATACGATTCAGTGCCTCGGGCGATGCGAAGAAATCGTCGGCATGGAGAAAACCGACAACATCACCAGTTGCCATCCGCACCCCCTTGTTGAGTGCATCGTAGATTCCGCTATCTTGCTCCGAAACGAATTTATCGGGCTGAAAACTTCCAGCTTTGATGCGCTCGATGGTGCGGTCAGTCGAGGCACCGTCCACCACGATCCACTCAATCTGGTCGCGCGGATAGTCTTGCATTGCAAGCGAGCGTTGCGTATCCGCAATGCTGTTCTCCGAATTCCAAGAGGCGGTAATAATCGAAATTTTCATGTTCAATCCGTCTTCCACTCGCAGTACCACTCGACAAATCTTCCGAGACCGTCCTTCAAGCCGATGGAGGGTTGGTAGCCGAGTTTTGCCTGGGCCTTTGTAATATCAGCATAGGTGATCGGCACATCTCCCGGTTGCATGGGCAGCATCTCCATTTTGGGTTCAATACCGAGGGCGTCTCCGAGGATTTGGATCATGCTCATGAGACGTTCGGGCTGGTTATTGCCGAGATTAAATATTTCGTAGGGGTCGAGTCCGTCCGCTGTCAAAGCCGCCTTAACTCCACAAACGATGTCGTCGATATAGGTAAAGTCGCGCTTCATATCGCCATGGTTGAACACCTTGATCGGCCGGCCGTGCAACATTGCATCGGTAAAGAGCCAATAGGCCATGTCCGGTCGGCCCCACGGGCCGTAGACGGTGAAGAAGCGCAAGCCGACCGACTGGAAGCCGTAGAGGTGCGTATAGGAATGGGCCATCAGCTCGTTGGCCTTCTTGGTGGCAGCGTAGAGACTGACCGGATTGTCGACCGCATCGTCTTCGCTGAAGGGCACCTTTTTGTTGCTGCCGTAGACGCTGGAGCTGGAGGCATAGACAAGGCGAGACACCTCGTTGTTCCGGCAACATTCCAGAATGTTCAAATGGCCGGTGAGGTTCGACTGCTCGTAGACGTGGGGGTTCTGAAGCGAATAGCGGACGCCCGCCTGGGCGGCCAGATGGCATACCCGCTCGGGAGAGTGGGCTTTGAAGGTGGAAACCAAAAAATTAAGATCCGCCAGATCGCCTCGCAATCCGACATAGCCCTCTCTTGCTTCCAGCCTTTCGTGGCGGGCCTCTTTCAACGCAACCGGATAGTAGTCGTTAAAGTTGTCGAGCCCAACCACTTCGTGGCCGTCGTCGAGCAACGCATGCGCCACGTAGGACCCGATAAAGCCCGCCGTGCCTGTAACTAAAATTTTCAAAACGTTGATCCTTCTGCTGTTTTTTGTTTAAAGCGGTGCTCCGAAACCTTCAGGTCGATCATGTATTCATACATGGAACGCATAAGGGAATAACGAAGGCCGGGCAATCCATCGAGCAAACCCAGCCGGACGAAATAGAGGTAGCCAAACATCAGCAACGGCCGACCGGGCATCTTGTACGCCAGTGTCTTCATGGCGCGACGTTTGACGGCGGCATCGCGGGAAAAGAGTTCGGAAAAATGGAATTCTGCAACGACTTCTTTGATCAGATCCTGCGCTTCCATATCCGAATACTTGTTGTGTCGCTCGAACCAATGACCAACGCCGTGGGAAAAGGGATAATGAATAATGTGCCCCTGCAACAACCCGGTCTTTCCTTCAACAATAACCACAGGATTGACCAGCCGTTCATATCTAATCTTTTCAGGGCGGAAGACACGCGTAATCCAGGTGGGATATAGCTGCGAACGCTTTAGCCAGCGCCCCATGAAATAATCTTTGCGACGTACCTGGAACGCGGAAAAGCCTTCGCCGGCCACCCCAAGTCGCACCAGTTCTTCCTGCAGTTGCTCGTCGCAGATTTCGTCGGCATCGGTATAGTAGACCCACGAATGTTTGAACTTTATGTTTTCAACACCCCAGTTTTGATGCGCCGACCAGTTATCGAACTTGCGTTGAATGACCCGCGCTCCCAGCCTTTCGGCAATCTCCACCGTGCGGTCGTCGCTGAACGAGTCGAACACGACAATATCATCCGACCACGCAACCGACTGGATGCATCGTTCAATATTGATCTCCTCATTTTTAGTGAGGATCAGAATGGATACTGGAACCATATTATTCACGTCCCTTGATTTCCCGCATCTTGATAAAGCGAGCCGGATTGCCAGCCACCACCGCCCATGGCCCGACATCTTTCATGACGACAGCGCGCGCGCCAACCACAGCCCCTTCGCCCACTGTAACACCGGGGCCAATGAATGCGTCTGCGCAAATCCAAGACTGGCTGCAAACTCGGATTGGCGGCTTTTGCAACGGTGTGGCGGGGTCGGAAAAATCATGCGTACCCGCGCACAGATGCGTCCCCTGAGAAACGGTAGCCTGCCCGCCGATGATGATTTTGCCCAGATTGTAGATCTGGGCCCGGTCGCCGATGGAAGACCAATCGCCGATTTCCAGATTCCACGGAAAGAAGATCGTGGCGGTGTTGGCAATATTGACATGCCCGCCCACCTTTGCACCAAAGCACCGCAACAGAGCCCGGCGCACCGCATTGAACGGACGAGGCACCATCCGGAAGAACAGGAGGCCAAACGCCCAAGCAACCCGCAACGCCTGAATGTGCAAGGGGTATTTTTGCGCCTTCCGGTTTTCTTCTATACTGAGGTCATCCATCGGAAAATTCCATGCAGGCCGGCGGGTTGCTTCCCGTCAGGCACCACTGATAAACCTGTGCCATGTTCTCCGCAATCTTCGACCATGTAAACCGTTCTTCTACCAAGGCCCGGCCGTTGGAGCCCATGGCCTGCAACTCTTCGTCTGTCAGCGCAGCCAGTTGCTCCAATCCTTGCAGTATCGAGTCTTCATTCGGTTCAATCTGAACCGCAGCCCCGGCATCAAACCCTTCAGGCAGGTTGCAGAAACCGGTCATCACGACGGGCAGCCGGAACGACCATGCCTCGAGCACCGACATCGGCAAACCTTCAGAAAAAGAGGGTAGGACAAATGCATCAGCCACACGAAGCAGCTGTTCTTTTTTCTCCCCATACTGGGGGCCCAGAAACTCAACCCGATCCCCAATCCCCATTTTACCAGCTTGCGCCCGAAGCCCTTGTTCGTGTCCGCCGTCATCCCAACCGGCAACCACCAACTTCCAATCCTTAGAAAACCGGGGCCACGCCAGAAGCAGTTCCGCAAGCCCTTTTTTCGGATGAATACGCCCTAAGAATAAAAGCATCTTCGTCTGGCTGCGCCTGCCTTCAAATGATCCAAGCCTAGGAAGTTCAACTCCATTGGGTATCAGCGCGACTGGATTCCGCAGGCCATAGGCCCGAATCGATTCAACCTCCGACCGGCACAATGCGTGAATGCAGGTTGCATCCTTTAGCGATTTATTCGCAAAGAGGGCTCCGGCCAGCTTTTTTTTCCAGGCCGCATTTTTTATCGCCCAAGGATCGAGCATGCCATGAGGGGATATGACGACAGGTCTTTTTGTCCGTTGCTGCCATTGCAGCGACGCCCATTGATTATCCAGCCAGATTCCATGCTGGTGGACCAACCCCACCTTGGATTTTGCTAAGCCGCCGCGCAGACTGCACGAAAACCCCATCGGACTAAAGGTCTTGTACGGGACAACCGGCACTTCCCCCCATGCCCTCCTGTCCTCATCCGTATACTTGCCCCCGGGACCGAACACCGACACATCGATTGAGCGCGCCCGAAGCTCTCGGCACAACGAAGTCACTGCATAATAGAGGCCCCCGTCACTGCAGGAAATGCCCGTTAATACCGCTATCTTAATGTTTGAAGAATCATGCATGGGAAAAACCGCTTCTGGGCATTAATCTTTCACAGCCCAGCATCTGAAACAAGGCATGGATTGCAAGCAACGCCATCTAATCCAGACACGGGGACGATGGTCGGAACGCATACCTCAACCGGGGGGTTGCCGTAAAGCGCCCCGGAAACGTCCGGCGAAGCACCCACTCAAATACTAGCCACGCAGCCCATGGATGCCGAATCCGAAACAACCCTTTGAGGCCGCCGGCCAAGTTCTTTCCAATGAATATTTTGTGCAACCCTCTTATCCCATAGACCATTTGTTCGATTACGGCCGGGGGAGGAGCATTCAACTCCCGGGGAATGTAGTTGTAGATATCATGGCGATATAAAACCAATTCCGCCTCGGGAATGTCTTCGCCCAACTCGCTCGTGAGCGTTTCGTGCGTACCTTGATACTCCTTGATCAACGGGAGGGCGAGGTGAAGGCGATCTCCATGCTGCAAGATATCCGAATACCAATAGGAATCCAAGGCGCCTCGGATCGTGAAAGGTTCCGGCATAACCGCCCCTGCCTCAATGGCCGACCTGCGCACCAACATTTGGGAGGGCACTCCCCCGCATTCGTAATCCTGTAGATACATGGCCAGATGGGCATACCGTTGCTCCACGATTTCGACCGTCTTCCGGACAGGCCTACGGTCTACCCGCTCGTGTTTATTTGGCCTCACCCGATAGGCAAGGCAACCCGCCAGCACAACGGATGGATGGCCGGATACGGCTTGGAGAAAAACGCCTAGGCAATCCGGCATTAAAACATCATCATCAAACAGCGGCTTGACCCACTCACCGCGGGCGTGGCTCAACGCATTATTCAAATTGCTAACCAGCCCGCTCCCTCCCGCATTTTGAAGCACCGTGATTTTTGGAGAGGTTTGGGCAAGGTTCAGTAAATAGTCCCATGTGGCGCCGGCGGGGCTCTCGTTATCTGAAATGATCAGTTCCCAGTCATCATAGGTTTGTGCAAGAACACTATCAACCGCCCTCTTAAGCAGATCCAAGCGTTTATAGGTTGGGATAACAACACTGACCGTCGGAGCAGCGGTCACTTGTGAATCATGGATCGTGTTCGACTGTCGACTCACACGTCCTTTGCTTCCCCTTCGACGGCTCCACACGGTTATCGCATCAACCATGCGCTCAGCATTTTTTTCAGGAGTGAACTCCGCAAAAAACCGGTTCTTAGATACCGCTCCGTGCGTTGCCACCAATGCCGGTGAATCCACGTAAGCCTGCATCGCATCCGAGAGATTTTCGACGGAAGCGGTTTTTACTCTGAAGCCATTGATCCCCTGCTGAATGACGTGCCAAGAGGCTCCGCAAAGATCTGTTCCTATGAGAGGCAGACCAAGCGATGCCGCCTCATTCAGGACCGCACCCCAACCGTCAAAACGAGACGCCAGCACAAATACATCCGACGCAGAATAGACCTCGGCAATACGTTCGACCGGATGAGAACCGAGAAAAAGCACCTTGTCCGAAATCCCTAGCTTTCTGGCCAGTGCATCATAAGCACCGTTAGAACGGTCGAAGCCGCATAATACCAAGCACCAGTCCTTCGTTTCCAATAACGAAAAGGCCTTGAGCAGAACATCGATCCCCTTGCGGCGGCATAATGCGCCGACAGAAAGGAAAACCTTGCGCCCTTTTGCAAAATCAACGATTTCACGCGTGGGTTCAGCTTTCTTAAGCCCGGCCGGAACATAGTACAAATCAGATATCATCGAATCCGGAACCCCCATCAAACGGAAGGCCTTTCGGGCCAATAGCCCTTGCCCGAATGCGCCGAGCGCATAGTTCTTGATTCGCTTTCCTTCATCGCGTTTACAGGCGAGCATCAGCGGAGTGAGCGCTTTATATAATGATATGCGGTAGCCAACCAACTCAGCTAAACGAATGCCCGGCGTTTCCGACCAGCGACACCAAGCAACATCATGCTCACAGAACCACTTGATCAACTCCGTGCTAAAATTGTCACTACTCACGTGAATTCGGCCGCGCCAGTCGTTGATGGATTCGACTTGCTGCTCCGGTGCCATACCGCTCTGAACACACGTTTCGTATGGTTTTAATGCGCGAGCATCCTTCCATCCCTCTTCAATCCGATCCTGAGGAACCGCATCAAAATAGACCACCTGCAAATCCACATCATCACGGTTTTCCAGTGCTTGAAAAAAATCGTTCTGATAATGCGATGGGATATTCATCCATATACAAAGCTTCACCATACTAACAACCCTTTTGCTGGCATAATAAGTTTATTGATCGTTCGTCTCAAATGATATCATCATACTCTTCTAATCGAGTTGTTTTATGACGCGAGCCGGATTGCCAACCGCAACACAATCGCCCGGAACATCCTTGGTGACTACGCTGCCCGCACCGATTAAAGCGCCATCACCGATGGCAACCCCCTTCAACACCGTAACGTGGGCCCCTAGCCAGGCTTTCGCTCCAATCACAGTCGGCTTCCCCACAAGCCCTCCCCCGGAATCCACGCCGTCCGGACTCATCGCATGATCATGATCCGTGATGTAGCAAAAGGGTCCGATCATCGCTCCGGATTTCACCCTGATATGCTCAGAAGCATCCAAAAAAGTGTGACGGTTTATATAGACGCCGTCTTCGATCAGTATGCGAGGCTGGTCGCTCGCCTCGCCAGAGCTCAATAAAACAACCCCGCGATCCAGCGATACTTTTCCCAGCTGAATATCAGAATAGTTTCGTGGAATTTCCACGCCGCGAAGCCAGGCATACCCGTTCATACGTACGCCAAGAACCCGGAAATAGACATTGCGGAAACGGGATGCAAGCCCAGTGAATACCCGCAGAACCATTAGAAGCATTTTCCTCACCGTCGCACTCCCCTTCCAATCATCATCCCCAAAGCTCCAACCAGAAACTTGAACCGCCTCAGCTTCCAGTTCCACTTAAACGTCCCCAAGAACAACCTGACCGCATCCTTCGTATATCCTGATGAAAAAGCGCTCAGCACACAGGGTCTGATATGGCGGCAGATTATGCTATATCGTTCCATTGCCCGCTCAGCACCTCCGGGAAAGATGCCTTTTCGTTCCCTCGCAATGAGTCGTTCCGAGGCTTCGATGTTTTTTTTTAGATCCGATGTGATATTCCCTTCATGCTCGAGGTATCCGAACATTGCAGGAGAACACACGTGCACAAAACCATCCGCACACCCTAGCCGCAGCGCCAAATCCGCATCTTCTCCGTTTACATTCCCGCCATCGAAGCCGCCATTTTTAGAGAATACATCGCGCCGAATAACAAATGACGAAACCCCGAACCAGCGCCACTCGTCTCCCGATGCAAGGTAATCCGGAAACTCCTCAACCCTTAGCGGGCCTTTGTTATCAACGCCACTCAACGATGCCGCGCTGCTAAATACATATTGCTTGCCCGTAATAAATGAAGGCTCCCCCTTTTCAAGGATAACCTTTCGATAGGTCTCAAGAGTCCATGGGAACCAGAGGTCATCACTGTCCAAAAACGCCAGATACTTTCCTTGCGCCCGTTGCACCCCCAGATTCCGGGCCGCTCCAGGGCCGGAGTTTGGCTGGCTGAGCACGACTATCCGGCCCGCGTAGGTTTGCAGCACGTCGCGCGAATTATCGGTGGAGCCATCATCAACTACAATAATTTCATAGTCCCGAAAGCTCTGCTGAAACACGCTTTGCAACGTATTATCGATCAGCTGAGCCCGGTTATAAACTGGTATGATTACAGAAAATAAAGACATGAAAATATGTTCCTAACTCCTCTCACTTCCTATTGCAGCATTTGCTGCTTCGGAAATAGGGCGACCTCGCGACACACAGGCCGGAGCCCTTAATTTTTAAGCCTTTACTATATATTTACTTTTTATCATTACAGCTATCATATTCCCTTCTGACAAAATCTATCGGCAACTCCTGATGGGCGCTTTCATTCATAAAGCCATAGAGCGATTGATACTCGATCCGGAATCCTTCATTCCATTTTTCCAGCAGATAATCCTGATGGATATCTCCATGCACATTCAAATATTCCGTTTGAACCCTGTTGACCGGAACATTGATGATTGGAGATTTTTCAAAGCATACTCCAAATCGAAAATTATACATTTCAGAGAATCTCTGCAAATGGCCCTCGAACTGATTTGGATTAGAAAAGGCAGCGTTTCGCGCAAGAGCGAGCACTTCATCCCGGTAAAAAATCGTTCCATCGACCGATAATGGATATCCCCAATCCAGCTCGCCTTTACTCCATTGCCACGCGAGCAGATCTTTGCCTCCAAAGTTTTTCCGCTGGAACGGCGGAAGAGATTGATTCTTCTGCTGCGTATAACAACGCGTAAGATTGCTCCCCAAACGAAGGGTCGGGATATACATGCGACTGTTAATATTAAGCAAAACATCTAAATCAATATTTTCGGTAAACAATATGTCATCAACCAGAAAAAACAGCTTTTCAGACCGAATTGTTTCCAGGAGGTTAAGCAGCTGCTCTCGAAAGGTGTTCTGCTCCTGATAAACAGGAAAAACCTGCTTGTCTTTAAAGAGAGAAAAAACCTCTTCATATGCGACTCTGTGCGGCTCGCTGGTGGCTCGGTAAAGAATGTAAACTGGAACCGGTCGATTAATTTTTTCAAAATATCCGCATAGAAGGCCATGCAACTGAATTGCCCGGTCCATGGAAAAAATGATGCAGCATGCCTCCTTGGAGTTTTTGCCCCCTATGTTTTCATCGATGCATAACTGCAATAGGTCGCATCCCGCCCCATATCGGTCCGACCACATTTGATATTCATTCTTATCAATCACCTTTAAACCCAGCGGGCGGGCAAGAAATCTCATTACAGGCAATGACAAGCTCCGTAGTTTAAACCAAATTCTACCCAAAATATTCATGGCTTATCAGCACCTATCTTTTCTCACTAAATGAACCTTGGAACCGGAACAGTCCTGCCAGCAAGCCCCTGCGTAGCTCCTACAAAGTGGCAATACTGCACACCGGGAATTCAGACCAATCGATCACCGCGGAATATAAATTTATGCAAATAAAGTCTGGCGCATATAACTATGCAACAGCACTTGCTCTAAAGTCATTATTTACACAAACACCTTATCCTTGCCTTCTGCGCTGAACCAATTAAAAAACATTAATGCTTGAGCCTAGTCATTATTGATTAATCTGGGTCAGCAAAACTGGATTCTTCCGCAGTTTTAGAGCCAATCTGTATATATCACTTCTTACCGGCTTTCTCCTGCAACCTTTCCCGACCATACTTTTCAAGATTGAGGCATAGCCATCCCAAAGTCCTCGGATATTACCTCTGACTCGCTTAACCTTGAAACAGTGGATACCCCCTCTAATAGTCGTCATTGCTAAATTAGGGACCAGATACGCCAACGGGCAGTTTTTCCAAATGTATAGGATTGAACTCCTGCGCGGGTAGTAATCCCAGTTGAACAAATTTCTTACAGTGGATTCATAATGAACCATCGGTTCAGAAACCTTTCCGATTATGCAGAACATTCCTTCATTAATCATTCGAATGCAAAAGTCATCCTCTTCGACGCCATGATGAAAAAACTCTTCATAACCGCCCAGAGAGAGAAATGTACTACGCCTGACAGCACAGGCACAGCCGACATAACTAGCCACAACATATCTATCGTAGTCTAAACAAAGCGGCCCAGCATGATGCAACATTCCATCTTGCAAATAAGGTATAGCAACAGCACCCACGCGGGGATCGTCAAACTCGGCAATCGTTTCACCCACGGTATTGATGCCCGGAAACTCAGTATCATCATCGATCAAAAACAAGACGTCTCCGGTTGCCAGTTTAGCTCCATGATTGCGGTTTCTTATTGAACCGCAATTCGTCTCACGAGAAATAAGCTGAACTCCATTTCCGTACCGGCTTTTGACCATCTCGCACGTTTCGTCTTTGGAGGCGTCATCAACAACTATGACTTCGATCTCACAGTTCTCTTGCTTAAGAACAGAATCGAGACAGCGTTGGAGATCGTCCGCTCGGTTGTAGGTTGCAATAACGAATGATGCTTTCATATCAGACTCTTGTTCAAGACCCTTATCCCAACGAGTGCGCTAAGCGATGCCCCAGAAAAACCCGGCAGGCCATAGAAGCGATGAGAAACGGCCAACTTACTTATCCGAACACGCCAACCAAAACCTACCATAACGAATGCCCACCTAACACTTCCTGCGTTTGCCGCTCATTCACGCAAGCTGAAAAACGGGTAATCGTTGAACTTATCCCGATCAAATGACGACACCGAGCCAACAATAGAGCATCAGTTAGCACGTCTAGTCCTTTTTGATAACCAGAGGCGGCAATCCCTGAATCATAATGCCCGTGAATAGACCTTCCATCACAAGAACGAATACAATCGGCTTGAAAAGCGACCCTTCCTTGATATCTATTCTGAGTAGCTTTGAGGGCTTCCTGATCATCAGTTGCAACGAAAAACTTATCGCATTCGTTGTTATCTAAATAAAAATCTATCGCCTCCCAATATTTCTCTAATGATACGGCTCGACCATACTCTGCCGAAACATCCGTAAACCTCATGTGACACCCTAGCGGTTCTTGCTTCCCAAAATGATGTGAAGCAAATGAATCCACTCTTTCAGCAATATCGTTATGAACCTTCAAGTATCTACGAATGATCTCTGCATAACTGCTTTGCACATCCATGGCTTCATAGCAGGGATGAATATATGTGGCCAATGGCTTGAACGCCCAGCCCCTATGGCCTCCTTCTGCAGAGCGATCTAACTCCTCAAAAGGTTCAAAAAAGTAATCCCAAGCATTGCTGCCGTATTTTTTATCCCAGTAAAGACAGTTATGAGACCATAATGGATGAGGGGTCGCTTTTGCAATTTCACATGCCCTGATCCCGTTGAGAGTCATGAACAGATTTCCAAAAAACCCGCACTCGCCTCCCATTATAATTCCATGACTAACACTGGGAGCCTCTAGCCTTTTCTTAACATACCACCAGTAGATGTCGTATTTAGATTCTTGAACTGTATTACCTAGGCCCATTGGCTGCCACCTCGCACGTTTCATCTTTGGAGGCATCATCAACGATTATGACTTCGGTCTCACAGTCCTCTTGCTTCAGAACAGAATCGAGACATCGTTGAAGATCGCCCGCTCGGTTGTAGGTTACAATAACGAATGATGCTTTCATGCCAGACTCTTGCTCATCGAGTTCATTTCCTCACCCGGCTTCGCGGAACAGGTCTCTAGACTCTCGTTCAGGACCCCCACCAAGCGATCCAGCCACTGTCCCTCAGAATAAAAAGGAACCTGGCTCAAACAGTTTTCAGAACATCTAGATCTGAAATTCCGGTCCGTAAGCATGCGTTGCATAGCATCGGCCAAGGCATCGGCATTTCGAGATGGGACAACAAGGCCTTCCCTCCCATTTATAACCGGACTTCCTGCTTCTTTCGTTACAATGACAGGACATCCCGCTCCAATCGCTTCAGCAACAACGCCTGCAAATCCCTCGGACAAAGCCGGAAGAACCAACATATCCGCCGTCAAGAATTCCTCCCTCATCTGCCGTCCATTTAGCTGCCCGAGAAAGTTTAAGTCTTTACTTAGCGGGTGTCTGATTACTTTTTCGGGAAGTTCGCCCGCAATTCGGACATCCAGGGCAGGGATGGTTTCTTTTAATTTGGTAGCCGCTTCAGCGAGGTAATGTAATCCTTTTCTAAGCGCCTCTCGCCCAGCAAATAAAACTCGGCCGAAAACAGGTTCGTTAACCCGTCCAGAATAATCAATCGAACAGCCGTATGGCACGATTCTGATTTTATTCACATATTCCGGTGAGATTTTGCGTACCCCCTCAGCGACCCATTCAGATGGACAGATTAACAAATCGGCCAGATTGCTGGCTTCCCTCCACAGGCGCCGCTCGAGCTCCACCCCGTCCACATCTCTTTCATCAGCCCACTCTGGAAATAGCGCAGTCTCCTTCCCCATGATCTCTTCTGTAATTGGACTGATAAAAACATCAACAACACTCCTTGCACCACGATCTTTTGCCCAACGCAAAAAATCAAGATCTTCATGATACATAGAGTATACAACATTAGCGTCACGTAATCCCCACTTTTTCATTTTGCTTGAAAGTAACTGATGCCTTTGATGATAGAGAACGATTCCTTTCTTCCTAATGCCGCCGATTTTTTGTGCCAGTTCATGAAAATAGACCGTATCACTCGAGAAGGTTTTCTCCGAGGGAATGCCTTTAATTTTCCATCGGGAAGCCGCACTCCACGATGCAGGTGCGATATGACCAGCGTACCTCACAAACCTACCGACATTGCTTTTTCCCGATGAGTCAGTATAGAAAGCGCACAAAACACCCGCTTCGTTTAGCATTCGAGGGATTGCATATCGGTGCCGTGCGCCGTGCTGACAAACCAGAACCCTCGGCCAAGCCTTGCCAGCAACCTCCCTAGGCGCTCCTAGCAAGATTCTGTATTCTTGAATGATTTGATTGGATTTCAACCCCCAATCATATTTATCAACCTTCATTTTCCTAGTTGCGTTCTGTGCGGATGAATTCGCTAGAGCATCACGAACCGTTGCCTCAACCTCCTCGCGACCCGCATTCTCCTGGAGCCAACGGGCTCCAAATTCGTTAAGAAGAGCAATAGCGCCACCTCCCTTATCAACCGGAAATGCTATCAGTGGAAGTCCGCAGGCAACCGCCTCTAAAATCACTAGTCCAAACGGCTCATAATGAGATGTAAATATAAAAATATCCGCCGCTTGGAAATAATCCTGCGGGTCATAAGTGGAGCCTGTAACAATCAACCTGCCGGCGCGCAATAAATCAGCATTACGGGTATTCAACCTCTCAAAAGCCGGACCATTTCCCACAACAACAAGTACGACGTCATCAGGCAGCACATTCCCAATACACTCAATGCGATCAATCCCCTTCATGGAACAATCTACTCGCCCGAGCCAAAGCAATACCTTTTTATTTTCAGGCAACCCCAGCCGTCTTCGCAAACTTTGTTGCGTTGTTCGATCAACCTCTCTAAATCGATTCAAATCAACCCCATTTGAAATATGCTGGATCTTGTCCGGCGGGAATCCTGCCTGTTTCCAACTAGCACTTGTCGGCTCAGATATACTAATCAACGCATCCGTTGTATTTCTGATCAGCATCCATGCAAATATTCCATTCGACTTGTCAGCCGCTGAGTGGGCATGCACAACCACGGGAGTCTTCAACGACAAGTATACCAAGCGAGGCCAAAGAATTCCTTCGTGGGCATGGATGATATCTGGATTGATTCGCTTGATGGATTTTCTTAACGCAATAATGCCCTTTGCCGCCTGACGCGATGAATCCAGCCCCAAACAAACCGAAAAGGGAGCTAAACTATTAGCAATCTGGGACACCTCGCCATATAAAAAAATTAACCAAACATCCAAACCGGCCTTACGTTGCTCCAGGACCAGTGCCTCTGCAACCCGCAACGAACCGCCGACATCGGGGTCATCTCGCTGACATATATGAACTACACGCATAAGCTGTAAAAAATCCTATCCCTTAAAAATTGGCAAAACACAGAGATCTTGGTTTGCATATTTAATTGAACGGCTAGTGCTCGCATGAGCTAAACAAGCACCGCTTCACGGACCACATTGACTAGACGCTGACCCCAGGCTTCCATTGAGAAATCGGATGCATGCTTCAATGCTCCCGCTGCAAACATATTCCGCTCCTCCCTGTTGCCGATCACCCGAATAATTGCATCCGCCAAAAGCTCGGCATTACGAGCGGGGACTGTGATGCCGCTTCCATCCCGGAAATCGACGCCGCTTTCGCGGGTTGCAATAACCGGACAACCGCAGGCCATCGCCTCCAGCACAACTCCCGCCTGCCCCTCTGAAAGAGACGGTAAAACAAAAACATCCGCTAACTCAAACTCCCTGCACAACTGCCCCGAATTCAGTTCACCTAGGCAGTTCAATTGCTCGCGTTTGCTTATCCACTTAATCTGGCCGGCCGAGACCCCCGCCACACGAACATCAATATCCAAGCCCCGGCTTCTCACAATCTCGGCGGCATCGGCCAGATAATGAACGCCCTTGCGCAAGGCATCACGACCGACAAACAGAATGCGGCCCATTTCCGGCGCGCTGGCTTCGTGCCGAGACTTAAGACTGCTCCCATATGGGACAATCCGGATCTTTTCATTATATTTTTCATGCAATTCCCGGACCCCTTCAGCCACCCAACTCGAAGGGCATATAATGATATCCGCGAGATCAATCACTCTTTTAAAATGAGCTTCCGATCCATCGATCCATGACCGTTTAATCTCACTGTTCTTCATATAAACCGCTTCTTCGTCGGCCACATTCCGAAGGGTTTTAGGATGAATAAAAACGTCTATGATCAGTTTAATCCCTTGTGATTTAGCCCAGAAAAGAAACTCAAACTCCTCGCCGCACATGCTGTATAGAACGTGCGCGCCCTGAAGTCCGCAGCCTTTGTATGCTTTACCCAGATTGCTGAATTTCAACATCAGCGGAAACCGGTCAAAAGAGTAAACCTTTTCAACTGGAATCCCCTCAGGCGCCCTCGAAATGAGCGCAGACATCCTTGGGGTTCTTATTCGGATCCTGCTTAAAAAGCAGGCCACTCTTCCTGCAAAACTATAGGCCGTTGAGTCCGTATAAAGAGCGGCCAGCATGCCCGACTTTTCAAACAGCGCCGAAATCATATACCGATGCCTTGCCCCGCGCTGGCACACGAGAACCTGCGGAAGTTTGACCATCTCAGAGTGCATTCGGAAGCGGTTTAGCATTTCTGGTACAATGCCTGTGTTTCGGTCTCTTGATCTATTTTTGCATAGTGAATGACTGGATATCCAAGCACGAGGAAGTATATCCAATTTGAAACCAAGACGGCATGTGTTCCATGTGAAATAGCATGCATGCCAGAAGAGAGCATGTATACATACAGCAATATCCCCAGAAAGCTCCCATTCATTCCATTTCTGTAAAGCGTTCCCATCATCCAACCAATTAACCAGAACTTAAAAAAACCTAACCAGCCAAATGAAGCAAAAGCGTCATAATATCCTGTCGTGACCGTACCAACCCCGAAATGATGGCCATATCTTTCACTGACCACGGAAAAGGCATTATACTCCGTGTTGACCATTAACGCTTTTTTGAGATCCTTCCCGACCCACTGCCCCGGAACAAAGTTAAAGATCATGCCGTTCCAATGGCTGAGTCCGAAGTCCAGCTGAAAATCTTCAGCCACAACCTGCCTTAGAAAAATATAATTGCTGAAATCTCCAGCAACAGACTTCATTGCCCCCTTAGATCCACTGGTAAAATCAATTCTTGAAGTCTCTTTTAGACGCTCAGAAAGCGATACGTTCTTTTTGCTCATGATAATTCGATAAGATTCAATCGAGTTGACCAGAGCCAAGCCAAAAAGTACGCCGGAAAACAGCAGCCATCGAGGCAGAATAATTCTTTTCACGAACCACAGAGTTACAAAAATATAGGCCGCCAGATTCATCATGACGCCCCTACGGCCACCCACTGCGGCTTGCAGCAAGGACAGAAAAGTAGGCGCAATAAACAAGAGTAACTTCGGGGCTAAAATTTTATCCTGATCCAGATAAAGGATCCAAAGCACCAAAGCGCCGATCACCGCAATACTGCCTAAAAATAGATACTTAACCGTGGCACCAGACCACTGCGTTTGACGCAGCATTTCTTCTGGAAGATTGTTCAGCTTCCAGAGGAAATAAAAACCCATAACCGAGAGTGCTGCCCCGGCCACAAAAAGCTTATCCCGGTCAAACTGCGCATCAAGCCACGAGACCTTCGGTGGCCGCTCCTTGATCGCCTTGCTAAACCCCACCCACAGAGCAATTGAGCATAGGCTGGCAAAAATCATCCCAGTACTGTAAGCCGCATCTGGATACATCTTGGCATTCACAAATCCGCCAATCGCCATCGGGAAGAACCACCCCAAAGATAATGCACCAGCCCAAAAGGGGAACTCATATACCCGGTTCTTCTTCAGCAGATGAACTCCGACCATCGCACCATTCACCAGGCCGTATAGCACTAATGCGATTAAGTTCACGCATTACTCCGCGACAGTCGAAAGCACATTTAAATATCGCTCAATAATCGCTTCACGATTGTAACTATTTAAATAACTGCGTTGAATGCCAGCAGCACTGACCGACTGATTGTTCTGCAACCAGCACCGTATTGTTTCGCCCGCAGACTCAATGTCTTCAACGTTGAGGAGTGCTCCTCTTTCAGGCTCGCTAAGTATTTGAGGCAAGGCCCCGACTGGCGTGGCAAAAAGCGGTCTTCCTGAAGCAAGAACTTCAAGGGCCACAATACATTGCCCCTCGGAATGGGAAGTAATGATAAATAAATTGTTGGCGGCAACTATATTTGGAACATCCGAACGCTTATAGGTTCCGTGAAAATTCACATTGAGTTCTTTCGGCTCAGCCTCGTTGCGCATTGCTGCCTCAAGTGTACCGGATCCATATATATTGAACTCAACCGATGACCAGCCAGCAGGAGGACCATTCCGGAGTAAGGATACAATTTCCAGAGCCATTAAGGGATTCTTTTGAGGTTCAAGCCGACCCATCATCCCAATACGCAAAACAGTGTCTTGCGCTCTCTCCTGAAGAGGAATGATGCCAAGAGGAATGTAGGGAACGACCTCAATTAAAACCTTCGCCCCAGACTCAATAATATCCTCACGGAAGGTCTCTTCCTGCGTTATAACGAGATCGAAAAACGAATAAAAGCGACACCTTGAATCAAGTTCGGGACTGATCTCCCTAGGTCGGTAAGCCGTAATAAACACATGCCTGACGCTTCTTGGCAAGTTTTTATAAAACAACTTGTCAAATATCTTTTGGTGAATGACAACATCCGCCTTCCGCGCCCTGCTCAACGCAAATGGGAAAAGAACATAATCAGGAATGTTCCAATTACATCCGTGAACAACTGGAATTCTGGAAATTTTCACCCCCGCTTTCTTTAACAAACCTAAAGCTGGGTTGTGCAATGATGAGCATAATATTTCGACCTCAACACCCGCACGGACAAGCCCTAGGGCTAGATCAACAGTAAACTCCTCAATACCTCCGACTTTTGCAAAAACCCCAAACAAAAAAAGCACTCTCATACTAATTATGCCCTCCCCGTCAATCGTTTAACAACCGGTCTTACTTTTTTAAGAAAAAAAGAATCCTCGCTAGAAAAAAGAATCTTTTTGGCCCTCCCTTTTGGATACAGCCACGCATAGGGCGTCGACCTCAATACCTCCCAATACTCAAACCAATATGGGTGTTCATTGTAGGTCATAGTCCAAGGCTTGATATTTGTAAAATGGCATATACGCGGATTTCCCCTGGAGATGCTAACTTCTTC
This sequence comes from Pontiella sulfatireligans, assembly GCF_900890705.1. Classification (GTDB taxonomy): domain Bacteria; phylum Verrucomicrobiota; class Kiritimatiellia; order Kiritimatiellales; family Pontiellaceae; genus Pontiella; species Pontiella sulfatireligans. The sequence goes on from NZ_CAAHFH010000002.1 coordinate 1,276,481, forward strand.
TTCAGTGTAGGGAGCAAACAAATCGGCTTCAGGCGAAAACAAATGACTCATACAATTCCATACTGGAGACAGGATCTGCTTTTCTGTTTCAAACATGATGTTTATCCAGTCCTGATCGGGAAAATCAGGATTCGGAAGACGTTTTTTTACTTTTTTCAATTGAGCGGAATAGTTCATCGAACGGATACGTTCGAGATTCCAAACCATCACTCCGGAATTAATATAAGGCCCTGCAATTTCGATCCCCTTCTCTCCTAAGCGTCTGAGATGATCAAACCCGGCATCGGCAACACCCGCGACCGATTCCTCTAATGAGATGTTCCATAGCGGCGCAAGTGAAGAACGAACAATGATATCACAATCAAGATATATAATGCGCTCATCACCGCTGCACAGGAACGGCAGCAGCAATCTGTAATAAACCGAGAATGGCCACTGCGGGTTGCAGACCAGATCCATGTGCTCATGAATCATTTGATCTGCCCGGACAATCTGGATCTCGCAATCCCCAAGTCCTCCGACTTTCGAAAAATGGGCGTCTCTCAAACTTCCATCCGAAAGAATAAGGAACTCAAACCGCTCCTTTTCCGCGGCGTGCAGAAGGATGGAGGACATCGTTACCAAGAGATGCCGAAGATATTTTCTATCCGCGGCCAAACAAACTTTGATCGGAGTATCCATCAACATATTTAACGTAAACTCTTCGGCCATAAACAAACCGGTAATGCGAGCGCGGCCAGTGCAATTAATATCCTTATATTACGCGGCAACGGATTCAATTTTTTTAGGCAGCCCCAAACACAGGCCCGATTCTTTTCGTATATACTCAACATCAGCCGGGCCAAGAGAATTTTATCTCGAAACAATCGGTAACTCGACAAACGCCCGCGGCTTATATACATCTTTTCTTCACGCCGCCCGTAGAGATATTCCAAACCATGATCAAGCACCGAAACAGAATAACACAACGACTGCTCATTCGTTCGATCGTATATGGCCACTGGCTCATCAAGATACGCCAAGGGATAACGTCCCGCGATTCGGCTCCAAAGATCCACATCTTCACCAAATCGCAACCCTTCATTGAAAAAACCAACCGCCTCCAGAACCGTTTTTTTGACTAAAATGGTGTTTGTATGCACCACCCAGAACCCCCGGTATTCACACATGAAGTAATCGATGAGTCCGTGCTTCGCCCCATCTTTGAAAACCCGGCCAGGCTCAGGAGTAATCTTTTCGCCTCCCTGTACTTTCTGGATGAAAGCACCTGTGACAGCACCTGCTTCCGGGTACTCTTCAAATAAATCTACCAATTGATCCAACTTGTTTGGAAGGTAGATGTCATCAGCATCCAAAAAACCAACGATCTCGCCAGTTACTTTGCTTATACCCAAGTTTCTTGCCGCGCTAGAGCCTCGATTTTTCTGGCGAAAGAATCGTATACGATCACCATAGGACGCGCAAATCTCAGCGGTAGAGTCAACCGATCCGTCATCAACCACCACCACCTCAACATTCTCATAGCGTTGCTGAAGTACACTGTCGACCGCCATCTTTAACGTTCGCTCTGCATTATAAGCTGCAATTACAATACTTACTAGATACATCCTAAATCCATACTAAGCTCCAGCCAACGACTGTCTCAACCAATGAATAGAAAACGATCGGTGATTCTCAATCTTTTCTAGCACCTGCTCATAGTCCAGATCATCGTTGATGCACATGCGTTCCATTGCATCCGACAACCCACTTACTACGGCGGATTCCACACCATATCGTTTTGCTAAATCTCGCAAGCGATGGCTACGCATTTCTTCGCAATAATAGGCAAGAAACGGCCTCTGGTATTTCATTGAAAACACTGCGCCGTGAAAAGAGTCTGTATACACAAACGCTGCATTTTTAAAAAGTGTTAGCCATTCTCCAGGGCCGGCATCATATATAATATGATCAGCTCCGGCCCATTGGCATTCCGGACGGTGAGCTGTCGGGCAGATCCAGACCACGGGATAGTCGCCCATCTTCTTCTTGATTGCTGAAACGGCTTTTGCATGACCGCCTTCAATTTCGTCCCCTAAAACATAAATCAGAATATATTTTTCTACAGGTAGTTTGAATTTCGCCTCAAGATCCGAAAAATCAACCAGTAGAGTAGGATCGCAAACCGTAGAGGGAACACGGCCGGCCAACTGTTTAAACCAGTGGCTCGTGACGTCGTTCCTAACAGAGACATGACCAAACGCCTTCAGCGCGGCACTGACCTCATCCCAATCATCCCGGGGAATCACTCCGTTACCCGAGCATGCGGCATAACTGATTTTAAGACCATCATAGGGCGGTGTAAAATCGAGCAGATAGGCCGGAGGTGCATAATAGTATTTCTGGTTCCACACCTGATCACTACCGACAATTAAGGCGTCATAATCCTGCACAACATATGATACGTTGGAATTGTTGCATTGCCGGGAAAACGTGAGTTGACCAGACATAAGCGAAGTGAAACGGCGCTCCATTGTTTTACCATATCTAAGCTCCGCCCAACGACGCATGAAATTTTCTTTCGAGATCCCCTCGCGTAATCGCCAACCCTGCCATAAAGAAGTTTTAGATTCCTGAACAGGATGAAAATCAATGACATCAACGTCATGGCCTATTGATTTCAGTACCCGATAGAGCCCGATGCACTGAAGCAAAGCCCCGTAGTTATAGCAAAAATGGAAGGTCAGAATACCTATCTTCATTCTATCCTCATGAAAATAAATCAGCGGTCTTCTTAAGCAATCTTCCCGCACGTGAAATTGGCGATTTATATATTTTATTATTTTTAGTTATCAGTTTCCGCATCCCACATTCAAACACATCATATGAGCTGGAAAAAACAGCTTCTCCCCAGAATTGATGACTGGCCTCTCTCATTAACATCCGATGCCTGTATATCTTACGGCGAGTATAGGACACACCTGAAGTACCGGGGCAGACTCGCTTATTCGGAACCCACATCTTCTTTTTTTTCTTTAAAAACAAACGATAGGCCAATCCTTGCCGGCGATCCCTCAGTCCACCGGACTGAGAACAGGCGACCTCATCCGCCTCTGAATCAGCTAGGCAAAGACGCCCTTCTGATCTCGCGTTCTCGATTAAATCATGCAGTCTTTCATTCCTCACAATTACAACGCTTGTCCCCTTAGGATCCTGGTCGTACTGCGGCAACCAAGCGTCTCCAATAGCAATGTCCGCAGTTTCCGCAAAAACATCGTCGCAGTAGTCACAAGCTTCATACCTAAAAAAATTGTGGCCCCAATTTGCGCCAAGAAACTCACGCGTTGGCCGAACCAGTTTATACCCCCCTCCCTGCAAATACATCGCATAGTTACTTGCCGGCGCGTCGGATTGTTTAACCCTAAAATCAATATCCTCTAGCGCCCCCGGCTCAATTCCTGCCTCCCATGCAAATGAATCAGCAAATGCCGCGCTTTTTAAGTGTCCACAGACAAGGCCAATACTATACTTGATTCTTTCCTGATAAACTGGATCTATTCGCATTAACCTTCGCACTGCCTTTATAAAACACGGAAGACCGACGACTACGTAATTTCCTGGAACTTCCCTTATGACCCTAAGGACCTCTGACATTTCAACAGGATAATAGCGTGATTTTGCTCCAACCATAACGCCTTCCGGAGTCGTTGAGACCCCATATTTAAAAAGCCTGCCATCATTTGCCCGGTCACACTTCTTTACGTGCAATACTCGATCAGCCAATCCTTGCTGGAGCAACTCAGAACAGATCCATGAAATCAAGCCCCCGGAGGTGGCTTTCTCCCGGAAATCACCTTCAGCAACATATCCTATAAACAATGAACGGTAGTAACCAATTCGGATATCCTTCTGACAAGCATTCCCGAACATCTCTGCACCGATCTCATCCTCATGAGGACCTTTATTCGAGAACGGACAAACTTTCTCGGCTAGCGCCAAGCCTTTCTCTGATGCACTTTCTAGGCGCGCCTGATACATCCCTTGTGAATTCAGGACAATCTCAATGCCTTCATCTACAACCTGGCAGGCTCCGCAACCGATACAGTACCCACTGGAAACAATTTGTTGCATCATATTAAACCCGCCATCGAGGGAGAAAATAACAAACAATCAAAACACCATATTCCATAGCACTACACTCGGACGAGCTTCTCCAGCTTTCTACGAATGGTCTCTATAACAATCTTACGCTCTCCTGAAGTTAGGGCGAATTGCCAACCGCATATTCCCATAAGAAAAGAAATAAAAAGTCCTTGAACAACCATTCCCGCAAGCGTTCCTGCTCCAACATGGATCCACCCCGCAACAGGTAATTTTGTTAGCACATAAACCGCTCCCATTACCAACAAACCTCCAAGCAATGGTCCGATAAAAGTTCTGGGGGGCATTTTTAAGATTTGCGCGCTATAGATTGGTATAAAAAAAGCATTCTTTAAAGTAAGTACGATTGCAGTCGCCAAAGCCACTCCCATGGCTCCCATGCCGAGGGTCACACCTAACCAATAGGAAACAGCCACATTGGTAACTCCCATAAAAAAGGTGACGATAGCGGGAATCCGAACCGAGTTAGTAGCGGAAAGAAGCTGGAACAGTGGATAGACCGCTGTGTTAATGCATAAATGAACCGTCATCACCATAAACAATAGAGAAAAGCCCTCAAAGTCCTGCCCGAGCCACATGGAAAGAATATGCTTTGCATTGACGCATAGCAAAGCGATAGGCACTGCCAAGCCGAAGGCAAAAAGCTTAACCGAAAATAAAAGCATACGACTCAACTCGCCTATTTCACCTTTAGCCCAGTAACTCATGGTGACCGGACCAAGCTGGCCAATACCCAGATTAGCCATCTGTCGGATAAAGTTGCTCACCACCAAAATGGCGGCATATTGACCGGCTATCAAAGGCGAAATAAATCGATTAATAATCCAAATGTCCGTTCGCAAATATAGAAGCGAACCCAACTGGTTTATAAGCGTCCATAGTGACATATGAAATATGGGTCCAAGTATTTTTCGGTCAATGTTGCGAAAAGAAATAAACAACTCCGGCGTCAGTTTTCTCCAGACCATAACACTGACGCCAAGCATGAGCATATTCAGTCCGAAATCTATATAGCCGATATAACGGAGCCTTGGCCCCCACACCGAAAATGCGAGCAGAATGAGTAGCAGGCGCAAACTAAGCCCAACCAGCTGCATGCGAGAACCGATGTCCAGCCGGTTTTTTGAATAGAACGACACCCCGAAAACAGCGCCCAGCATGTTAATCAAAAAACTTCCGGCGCTGAAACCAAGCAAGAGCAGGGCATCAACCTTAAGTTCTGAAGGGATAGAAAAGATGCGATCGGCAAAAACAATTCCGAAACCAAAGACCGGAAGCTGAATAACGATGAGAATCAAATAAAGCGCAAAGGCAGAGTTGAAAATTACATTTGGATTTCCACCTGGCTTTAGAATTTCAATCGTCAGGAAGCGATTAACCGCACCCGACAATTGTGCTGTAATGATAGAAGCATACTGCGTAAAGAGCCCGGCAAGCGGTATTAGACCGTACGCCGCTGCACCCAAATGTGTAATTAGATAAGGAGTCAACCATATTGCCGTAATCGAATAGGTAATAAATGACAACAATGCCATGATGGCATTTTTTGGCAACTGCTTCTTAAATTGTTTAGTCGTTTCGCTCATGAAGCTGAAAGCCAATTAAATTCAGGATAATTCTGCCGACATTACGCAAGATAACTAGAGCCCCACGCAATCATGGTATTCTTACAATCGGGAATATGTACTAGGACAGAAAATCCTACCGCTCCGCAAGCAGGAGTACTTGAGGAAGAATCTCTTTTCTTTAGAACGATTATTATTGCCCGTCAACAAGGCTATCTTTAAAGGCATGTGACGCGAAGCCCTGACCAATTTATCGGGGCGAACGGCCTATCAAGTTAGTAGAAACAGGGATCCAAATATTTTTCACAGCATCCCATTTTTTAATTATAAGCAACTCTCCCGGACCAGATAAACCTTCAACAGAAATAGTAGCAGGACTATTCCATGGCCCAAGTGCTCTTCGGCCCCCTGTTTCCTGATTAACCAGCTCAGCCGAAACTAGTTCGCCATCTAGACCGAGCACGGGAAAAGAAACCAGCTCAGTTAGCGTTGCCGGAGAAAGATGAAAAACTTCGATTTGCATTGTCTGCGATCCCGCTATGATCGTATGCACTCCTTCGGGGACGTCATTAAGATTTGTCGAGCCCTCTGCCACAATGACCCCTCCTCCAAGCGTTGGACTCGTCCAGTTCATACTGGATGTCCCGGTGTTCCAAAGAACAACGGTACTGCTTTTTGCAACAGGCTGAGGAATGCTCAACCTTGAAAAGTCCGTTGAATAGGTTGAGCTGAAACCGCTCCAATAGTTACCTCGAAGAACCACATTCAAGCTGTCGAGACCGGCAATTTTTGAATGCCCGAAAAAACGGTTGTTCACCAAAACCTGATCACTTGCGTAGGGGTCAAGATCCAGCACGTCAGCATAACTTACGATACTACCGTTATTCTCCACATAACTCAGATCCGAGACTTGATTCCCGTCAATAACGTTCATCCCGATCGCACCATCGGCATCATTGCCGTCCCTGAAATGAAACGCCGCCTGATAAGTGATGTTCTCCATGCGGTTTCCCCGGAACATATGACCGAGACTCCACGAGTCGCCAGGTACCAGCGGGTTGCTTCCAGAGCTAAAGACATCCACCACAAAACCATCGGCCACACCTGAAAAAACGTTGTTGATGCACTGAAAGAAAAAGTTAGGAGCAGGAGCGCTCTTCCCCGACAAGGAATCCATTTCACTATGATATCCGTAAAGCCGGACACCATTTCGCACGTTGGTCAGGGTATTGTCGGCAAAGATCAGGTTATAGGCATTGTTCGCCTGCAACGCTGTTGTGGCCCGATGGTCAAAACCGATTCCACTTTCCCTTCCTGAAAAATCATTGTCATATATGGCTACGTTCCCCGCCCCAATCCCCATGGAATAGGTACTCGTATTATCGGGGGCTACCTGCCAAGATTCCTCAAGGATAACCTCCCCGGTCGTCGCATTGATTGAATTGATCGGACGAGCCTGCCCAAGCCCCCGCCCACCTGTTATAAACAATTCCGTTGCCCCTAAACCGCCAGAGGCGTCTGCCGAGGATATGAAAACGCTACCGTCCGTGGCTCCCGTGATCCACCCAGCCTGTCGCGGTTGTGGACCTTCAAACAATATCTGTTCGCCGGCATTTCCATCTACAATATCCTTAATCTCCACAGTCTCCCAATTCTGGTCTGTTGCAAGGGGAGAAGTAACTTGAATCGTAAGCGTGTTGTTATGAGCATCCAACGTTCTTACGCGATAGTCGCGTGTAACGGCACCCCCATCAGCAACCAGTGTAGCCATCGCCCCTGACCACGGAATGCTATTATTTCCTCGACCGTGCAACTCATCAGGGATATCCGTTGAAAAAGAAAGGGTCTGTTCGCCGAATGTTCCGTACCAAGTTTGCTGCACATTGCCGAACTCCCCAACAGAAGACACTTTGAGGCCTAAAACGAAGGGAGTGGGATCACGAGGCTGAATCTGGACAGTTCGATTGCCGCCGAGATAGATGTTTGAAAAGCGACTCGACACAACGATCCAACGTCCCTTTGCCCAACCAAAACCATCCGAAGCATCCGACATATCGTAATTCTGTGCGGTGCACCCCGAAATATCATTAAATCCACCGCCCCCCATGGTCATCATCTGGTTATTATCATGACACCCGAGGAACTCGCAGTTTTCCATTCTCAGATACGATGCCTGCCCCACAAGAACACTGTGATACGTAATGAACCGGCAGCCGCGAAGAGTCTGCCTAGCGGATTTGTTGAGCGACAGAAACCCGTGCAACCCATAATCCTCTTCCCGGGTATCAATGAACTCGACCCTCTCCAGCAAGGCATCATGAGCCCATGCTTCGTTAAACTTGAAGGCGTTGTCCGTTACTATCGTTTCATCGGCAACGAACGTCATGTCCTTCAGCTCATAACTGGAACCGCTTCTCAAATAATCTCCTTTCCCCCTTGTCGGCAAGGGCTTTATGACAGTTTGCCCCATGCCGGCGCCATAATATCTGGTGTAAGGTTTCGCCGTAAAATAACCGCTTAAATAATACGTGCCCGCCGGAATGGTTACGGTCGATCCTGGATTGGCACTTACTGCGTCCTGCATTGCATTAAAAGCCTCTTGATCGTCGTTCTTGTCCGTTCCGTTCGCGCCAAAATCAGTTACCAAATTGTATTGATTGCCTGACCAATCATACGGGTTGTCAACTTTTATAATCATGGGCTTCGCCCAGCCATACACCTTCCCGTGTCCGTTGTGAGCGTAAATGGTGTAGGTTCCAGCGGGAACATTGCTTGGCATTATAAATGGAGCCCTGTAGGGGTTTGCATTCGCACTGGTCAGCCAGCGGTCAAGCTCTTTGATGTAGAGATGGCACTCGCCAGCGCCGAGCTTTAGATTACGCCCGTAGACATAGAACGTTTCGCCCGGATCGACTTGATCGAACCCAACCCACCAAGCCTCTGTTTGATTGATCCCAACCGGCTCACCGAATCCGTTGGCGTTGCCTAACCACATTAGGTAAAATTCGTTTGGGGTCAATGCATCCGAAAGCGTTACGGCGGCCTGCCTTCCATCCACATGCACTATATCGCATGCAACGGCAACGCGCTCTGCGTTCTCGCCATAAACGACAAACTCCAGAAAGTTCTGATTCAGATTTTCTGCCGTCAGCGCCATCGTGTCGCCCGGCTGGCTCTGTCGTGTCCACTCCGCGGTTTGCGGTGCAACGGCATTAATGGCCATGCTTGCATCAACGGGAGGATTGAAAGCGGAAAAGGACGGCGGATAGATTGTGGTTGGCTCAACCCGATCCTGAACGTCAGGATATCCAGCCACAACCTGAGAAACGGAAAGCACGGAGATAACTAGCACCGCGCCGAACAATCTAAAATAATTATTGTTTATCATTATAAACTTCTCCTATCAAAAACTTACGGACTCACGATTGCATCCCGTGGTTGTTTTCTGAGCGATTATAGATCCCGCCAAAAAAGCATGAACCTATGGTCTTTATTAGCATTGCGCACGCCAACTCAGGTCTCCAGAATCTAAAAACTCCATTTTATCGCGGATCAACCTCCAAAATCATCTGAAAGAACCTCTTTTCTAGAGATAAGCAACCAAGCCCTGACGGTGTTGTAAAATGGATAAATCGCATATTTGAGAGGCCACACGCTACCGCCCTTGGTCGATCAGGCAAAGTCCAACACTGACTTACCGAGACTCACTCTAAAATATAAATATAAGTTGCACAGCATTTGAATCGTCAAGTAGTAGGATAGTGTATCATTTAGGGCCGTAACGCAAACTTCAATAGGTGCATTCTAGAAACAAAGCATATAATGCACCAAGTCTTTGGCTGACAAGTGAAACAGCGGGAAACAGCCTAATATCAACCGCATCCTATGTCTCAAGGCCGTACAAAACTATGCATCTATACGCCGCCTCAGCAACGCTTAAGGCAGGAAGCCTTGCTCTTTCAATTGGACGGACACTCCGGATACATAACGCACCCGGAACTGTAAAAAGTAAGCACGAGTGCGACACCCAAGACTAATAGCGGTATGTTGCACGAAGGGATACGATCATTTGATCGTCATCCTCTTCATCCTTGTTGTAGGAACCTATCAAAGCCATGGCCATTCGCTTGGTCAGGCTATACTGCGCTTGGGCGCTGAAAAAATGGCGCCACTCTTCATTGCTGGGATTCTCTTCGGCTTCATCATCGATTTCTTCTTCGTAGTCGTGAAGCGCTTGAACACTGAATGACCACTTCAATAGCGGATTCCAGCTAGCCCCGTAACCCAACCTGTAAACCTTTCGTGCAGATCCACCGCCATAGCCCGGCTCATAATCGGCACCGCCACGCACATAAACAGAAACTTTTTCGGTCGCCTGCCAATTTACATTCACAGAGCTAAAAACACTCTGGTCCGATCCCGAGTCCTCATAGTCCGCGGCAGAGTAGCCCATCTCTGCGCTCCATGACGTTTTATCTGTCACAGAACTTCTGGCGCCAACGGCGATGGTTCCGACCTGGCCGTCCTCCTCGTCATTGGACTGAAAGCTGCCGTAGCCAGCAAGGGTTAGCACTGTCCTTTCAGAATAATCGTACCCAAGCAACAAGCCTGCTTGATGAGTATGAGATTCGGCATCCGACTCCGTCTCAAAATCCTGATAGTAGTACGAAAATGCATACGCGGGAACCAGAGTCGTTTTGGGAGTCAGGCGCCTTTCATAGCTGATGTCAGCAGTGGCCGAATAACTGGTTGATTCCTCGGAGGTGAGGATTGATTCAAGATCCTGCCTTTCTTCAACATACCCATCTGTGTCGTAATCCAAGGTTTTTTGCGCTGTCCCGGAAATACCGTATTTTAGAGGATTTTGTCGTGACCCAAAAGAAGCCGACGCATCGTAAAAATCGCCGTCTGACGATGTATATTTATCGTATTTTCGATATCCGTAATTTCCAGAACCGGACAACTGATACTGTGCGTCGGTGTTGTCGAAAGACAGTCCAACACCCATCTCACCATAAAAGTCGTCTTGGGCATCGCCCGACTCATCGATCTTCACGCGACTGTCATAAGACCCCTGAGCGAATACTTCCGGAACTATCCGAAAAACGCCAACCTCGAAGCCTAGATCGTCGGGCACCTGCTGAGCCATTAAGGCACACGGAAGCAGAAAGAGAAAGCAGGCACTTAAAATCTTACATCCGTATTTCATTAGAATATCCGTTCCGGAACATAGACAATATCACCGTCGATCAGCTTGAGGTCGGCATCGGCGTTGCCTAACTGGCCAATTTCATCAAAATTCACCCTAACCCGCACCTTCTTTCCATCCTTGGACATACGCGAAACCTGAATATCGGAGGCTTTGGCGCTACCAGAGAACCCGCCGGCTCCTTGAATGGCCGCCGACAGATTGATGCCGCGACTCGACATCAGAGGAACAAGCCCCGGTTGGTTCACACGCCCCAAAACCCTAACCTGCCCCCACTCACTGACCTCGCTTTCATCAACTTCTGAAAACATTATAACCGGTGGGTTCACATAGTACTCTCCATACTTGAGAGCAATCACCTTGCGAACCTCCTCCAACCTCATGCCACCCACCTTAATCTCGCCCACCAATGGGAATGTTGCAATGCCACGGGCATCTACCTTTGTTCGGTACATGCCAACCTCCATACTGCCGTCAGCTTCCACGGAAAGCTCCAACGAGTCTCCCGTAAGCAGCATATTGTCGATGGCAGGCTCTTCCAGCGACCGTTCGTAAAAACTGCTTGGTGAATCAGTTCCGGTAGTGGTGCATCCTGAAAGCATCGCAAGGACCACACCCAAGAGCACCCCTAATTCATAAAATCTTGGCACAAACACCCCCTTAACACAAAAAGAACAGCCTCAATTGCTGGGCTGTTCTTTAGACTATTCAGCCTGCATAAAGCAAGTTCTTCTGGTTTCCGAAGAGCGCGGGAAAGTTCCGCCGAACAACCGATCAAGCAATATTAGGCGTCCATCCAGCCACCAACCCTCGGTCTAATCCACTATGAAATGACCAATCCACTTGCCGAACACATATTCTCCAGCCGCTTCGTCCCAAAGACCAATCCAATACCACTTGCCCCATTCCGGAACTTGAAAGTCATAGACCCCTGCATGGTCATAGTCTTCAAAGGCACCGACCCACTGGCCGGCAGTATCATCCCAAATGCAGACCAACTGCGACCCTTCCACAGGGGGAAGCGCAATTCGCTCCATGGGCAATCCCACCTGGCCAGAGAATACGCTTCCGCAGGCCGCCAAAATTATCAATGCTGCAATATATTTTTTCATGATTAACCTCTTCCAATTTACTACATGTTTACCCAGCCGCTTGTGTGCAGCGTTTCCCACTGTCCCGACAACTCATTGTATTCCTCTACAACGAGCCAATACCAACGGTCCGGGTCGAGACCCTCCAGAACAAGCTCTTCGGGATTACTGATCTCTTCAACAAGATGATGAGTCTGGGCAATTTCGTCCCAAATCCATAGCTCGGCTCGCACTTGTGAATCATGGACGTTGCTCAAAGGATAGAATACCCGAGTGCCCACCGCTTTAAGCATGATCTCCTGCGAAACCGTGATTCCATCAAAACTAGCCGTGATATTTAAGATCTCGTCGGCCACAAGGTTTCCGACGCTGAGGTCGCCGGCTGCGCTAATAGAGCTACCGGAGGAGTTTCCAGACCATACCACCGACTCGACAACCTCAGAGGAGTCGTCATCGTAGACTGCTGCACAAGTGAACAGGACACCGTTCGTAAGCTCCTCAACAAGCGACGGCCCTTCAATAACCAGACTGGTTAACGCAGGAATATAGTTGATGGCCACGGAACGGGACTTCGTCTGTCCGCCATAGCTTGCCGTAACATTGACGCTTTGATCCGCCGTAACGTTGTTTGCAGTCAACAACCCCGCCGATGAAATGGATGCATAAGATGGACTTACGCTCCAGATGGGGCTGACGGTTGCACTCGTACCGTCCGAATAGAAAGCCTTGCAGGTATATTGCGTCGAATCCTGCTCATCAACAGATGAAGCCCCTGCAACCTGAATGCTGGCTAGCGTGGGAGCAACATAGCCGATGGCCACGGCGAGGGACTTTATCTGCCCGCCATAGCTGGCCGAAACACTGACGCTTTGATCCGCCGTAACGTTGTTTGCGGTCAACAATCCCGTCGCTGAAATGGATGCATATGATGGGCTTACGGTCCAAGCGGGATCGATAAGCGCACTCGTTCCATCCGAATAATAGGCCATGCAAAGGTATTGAGCTGTCGAGCCCTCAGTAACACCGGCAGGGCCAATGATTGAGAGGCTGGTCTGCACTGGCGGCACATACCGAATAGAAACCGTTTGGGAATCAGAAAGTTCACCAAAGCGAGCCGAAATCAACACACTTTGATCCGACAACACATCGTTTGCAGTGAGCAACCCTGTACTGCTAATGGATGCATGCGCAGAGTCCAAGCTCCAGACAGGATCCACCGCTACGCTGCTTCCATCCGAATAATTCGCCACGCACGAAAACTGAGCGGGCGTCTCTTCGTCCAATGCCGAAGGTCCCTCAATTTCTATGCTAGTCAAAACGGGAGCCACAAACTTAACGGTAATATCATACGAATCCAAAAATCCGGAAAACGAAGCCGTGATGGCTACGTCTTGATCCGTATTAACATTGTTGGCAGAAAGAACTCCCAAGCTATTGATATCTGCACCTGCAGAGCTTGTGCTCCAAACTGCGTCAACAGGATGGAACGTTCCATCCGTATAACTGGCTGTGCATTGATACGAGGCCGTTTGCCCTTCATCCACGGTGAGCGGCCCGCTAATTTCTACACCTATTACCAAAGCTTCTGGCGGCGACCCGGGCGGTGGCGGGGTGGCCGCATTCGCTTCGCAAAGGGAAGCCATCGCGATCCCCGTTGCAAAAAAAATGGACATATGTCTTTTTAAACTATTCAACTGCATTGACTTCTTCCTCTGAGTTGGCATTCGCGCATGCTCCCTCTTTACCCCTAAAAGGTTTTCTGGTTCCGATCACCGTGATCCAGAATATGAACAGACACATCGGATTAAAGCATCTGCTATGCCAATGAGAGGAGGTATAAAATCGATGTAGCGGGCGGAAACCACTTAACGCCTCCGGATCAGGCCCGGTTTCATCAAAATTTAAGCGACATCCATCAAACAAATAAAATACGGATCCAACCTTAAAAAATAAAACCGGCCTGATTACTTCAGACTGTAGAGGAAATCAACAAACCGAGATTTCTCAACTCTGAGAACCGATATTGTACATTAATTCTCACTTACCCGAGCTGCTTTCTTCAGCCCAAACCACTGTCTGAACAGCTCTTTTAACACGGTAAAGTGTTTATTTTATCACTCTGCCAGAAGGACTTACACCGACAGACATACCCCTGCCTGTTCGAAAGCGAGGATGTTTAGCCTACGGCGATAAGGGGGTCAAATATATTTGTTCTATAAATGCTTCGAGTAAAATACGACTAAGCAACAAGGGTTTAATACCGCTCCTAAAACAAGGGTCAAAAGGGATTATGAAAGCGTGTCAGGCCAATTAAGCGTACCGCTAGGGTGCTCTTGAACGGCGAGACTAAATCCCCCACCTCAATCGACAACCCGCTTCACAGAACCTCAACATACCGCCTTTTATGGATAATAAGAAAGGGACTCAGGGGGTTGTTCTCCCCTTCCTTGCATGCTTTTCTAACCAAGGCGCGCTGCATGGGCACGAAAAACTGGGCTTTGAGAATTCCCCTTCCCCCAAGGATGGAGCGTTGCAATCCTCAAGAAGGCGTCCCGTTCCTGCTTGGTCCACGCATCAACATAAAATACGAACCCGCTTGCCCTGTCGGCGTTCAAAACCCCTTTACATAGATAAAATTATCATATTTATTCCTTTTCCATCTGACGCACACAAATTCGAGGGAAAACCATGAGCTACAATAAGATTGAAGTCCCCGCCGGCGAAAAAATCACCATGCTCGAATACGGACACCTGAACGTGCCGGATAATCCGATCATCCCCTTCATCGAAGGCGACGGCGTCGGGCCGGAAATCACCGCGGCCATGATTAAGATTGTCGATGCCGCGGTTGCCAAGGCCTACGACGGCGCAAAAAAAATCCAATGGATGGAAATCTATGCCGGCGAAAAAGCCAACGCCCTCTACGGCGAAGACACCTGGCTTCCCCAGGAATCACTTGACGCGATCAACGAATATTGCGTAGCCATCAAGGGGCCGCTGACGACCCCGACCGGAGGCGGCCGCCGCAGCCTGAACGTTACGCTGCGCCAGAAGCTCGATCTCTACGTTTGCCAGCGCCCGGTTAAATGGTTCCACGGCGTCCCCTCCCCAGTCCACAACCCCGATCAGGTCGATATGGTCGTCTTCCGCGAAAACTCGGAAGACATCTATGCCGGCATCGAATGGGCGGAAGGCTCCCCAGAAGTCGAGAAGGTGATCAACTTTCTGCAGGACGAAATGGGCGTGACAAACATTCGCTTCCCCGAAGACTCCGGCATCGGCATCAAGCCGGTCTCCAAGAGCGGCTCGCAGCGCCTGATCCGCGCGGCGATTGAATATGCCATCCACAACAACCGCAAATCGGTGACAATTGTCCACAAGGGCAACATCATGAAGTTTACCGAAGGCGCCTTCCTCAAATGGGGCATGGAGCTGGCTGCGGAAGAATTCGGTGCGATGTATCACGGAACGGAAAAGGATTACATAATCAAGAATCCGCACTCCGGCGAAGAGATTGTTGTCAAGGACTGCATCTGCGACGCCTTCCTGCAAAACATCCTGCTCAAGCCGCAGGACTACGACGTGATCGCCACGCTCAACCTCAACGGCGACTATGCCTCGGACGCGCTCGCCGCCTGCGTGGGCGGCATCGGCATTTCCCCCGGAGCGAACATTAACTACAAGGACGGCAAAGCCGTCTTCGAAGCCACCCATGGCACCGCGCCCGACATTGCCGGACAAGATAAAGTCAACCCCTGCTCGCTCGTGCTTTCAGGCGAAATGCTGCTGCGCTACCTGCCTTGGACGGAAGCCGCCGACCTGGTGATTAACGCCGTGGACAAGGCCATTCAGAACAAGACTGTCACAGCCGACTTTGCGCACATGATGGAAGACGCCACATGGCTCTCCTGCTCCGGGTTCGCCGACGCCGTCGTCGCGAATATGTAAGGGCAGATCGTGGGGCCGGATTCCAATCCGGCGCCCCGCGCAAGAAAGACGCCGGATCATACGCGCTTGAAATTTGCGAAGCAAATAGTGCCCAGCGGGAGCGTTTCAATAAAATGGCAATCCGCCCCCACGCCGCGCCTTCGAAGCGCCCTAAAAATCCACGTCGGAATGGAGACGGGCGCCCAGCATAGGCATCGCGCCTTCCCAACCCTTGGCGAGCGCGTACAGATCGTGCCGCAGGCGCGTGCCTTCCTTGAACCGCTCTTCGTTGGAGATATCGGTTCGCGCCTTAAGCTCCGCCTGCTCCCGCTCTAAAAAACGCTTCCAGAAAATCAGGATATAGCGTTGCGCCAGTTCGGCGGGCGTTGTTTCAGCATCAATAGTGCGCGACTCCTCCACCTGAACACGGGTGATCACCTTCTGCGTGTCTTCATCGTAGTCGTGAAAGCCCTCGGTCAGCGTTTCGGGCGGATCGAGCATGAGCGTCTCCACCAGCGTTTTGCAGACGGGGTCGGTCAGCAGGTGTGGCGGCAGATAGTCGTGCACCAGCGCATGAACATCGTGGTAATGATGCACGAGCAGCTCCAGCAGCGCGGTTTCCTGGCGCGGGTAGGTTTTTTGCGGAGGCATCGCCGTCGGCACCGGAGCGTCGTCTGCTGCGCGCGGCGCCGCCCGCTGCTGGCGCTGGGCGCGTCTCAAATCCTGGCTGAGCGCCAACGGCGAAATATTCAACCGGTCGGCCGCGTGGTGAATCATCGGATCGCGACGCGCCGCCGAAGGGCAGTGGTTGATGAGGTTGATGACCGCCTGCACCACGCGCATGCGCCCGGCCTCGGTGCTCATATCCTCCTGCTTCTGAAATGCGTCCACCAAAAAATCCAGTGCCGACGGCGCTTCGGCAATCAACTTCGTTAGCGCCTCGGCGCCACTGTTTTTGATGAGCGAATCGGGGTCTTCCTTTTCCGGCAACGTAACAACGCGAACACTCAACTCGGTGGCAATGAAGGTTTCGGACGAACCGAGTGCGGCCTTCAGGCCGGCGGCATCGGAATCGAGCACGAGAATGACCTCGTCGGCATAGCGCTTGATGAGCCGCGCATGGTTTTCGGTCAGCGCGGTGCCCTGAGAAGCAATCACATTGCTGAGCCCGGCCTGGTGGCAGCGGATGGCATCGATCTGCCCTTCGACCACGATTGCCTGGCGCGATTCGACGATCGGCTTGCGCGCCTTGTCGAACGCATAGAGCACCTGATTCTTTTTGAAGAGCAGGGTTTCAGGGCTGTTAACATACTTCGCGCCCTTTTCCGCCTTGTTCATGATCCGGCCGCTAAAGCCGATGACACGCCCCATTTGGTCGCAGATCGGAAACATGACACGGTTGCGGAAACGGTCGTAGTGGCTGATTTTACCACCTCGGTCGGAAGGCACCACGAGCCCGGCGGCTTCGAGTTGCTGGGGTTCGTAGCCTTTCTTGACGGCACGGCAGAGCAACTCCTCCCAGCCGTTGGGCGCAAAGCCGATCTGGAATTCCTTGATGATCTCAACGGGGAGGTCGCGCTCTTCGAGGTAGCGGCGGGCCTCGGCGCCTTCCGGGCTGTCGAGCAGCATGCGGTGGTAGAAGGCGGCCGCGTCGGTGTGCAGCTTATAGAGCACATCCTTGTTGCCGCTCTTTTCGGGCGCGCCGCCCTCGTAGACGATTTCCACGCCGACCCGCTCCGCCAGCACTTTAATGGCCGTAACAAAGTCGACTTTTTCATAGTCCATCACAAAGCGGAAGACATCGCCCCCCGCCCCGCAGCCAAAGCAGTGAAAGATTTGCCGGGCATCGTTAACGGTGAACGAAGGCGTCTTTTCCTTATGAAAAGGACAATTGCATTTGTAGGTCGAGCCCCGGCGGCGCAACTCCGGCAGATAGGAGCCGACCACATCCACAATGTTGCAACGCGCGCGTATATCTTCAATCGTCTCTTTCGGAATCATCGCCATCCACAAGGAATACCGGAACCCCGCCCCGCCCTCAATCCTGCGCGTGAGAATTTTGTCCGGCGGGGTTGCAACCTCTCGACAAATTCCTTAAATTTTTGGGACATTCCGAACAACGGAGCGCCCTATGAAGATGCCCAAGCTTGAAGAACTAAACAGCGCCCGCTTCCTGAACGAAGCATTTGAGCCCGACTTCCACGACGCGCTGATGCGTGGTTCGCGAATTCGGAGAAATGTTTACCTCGCGCTCTTTCTAATCGGCTTTGGCTGCATTTTCATTGCGGCGCTGAACCAACGAATGACACTGAGCATCCTTTCGCTATTTCTGTCCACTGTTTCCCTTGTTGTGATGTCGAAGTATGACACGCAACTCTTCTTCCTTAAGATCCTTCGGATGCGGGAGGAAGACAGGGGTGAAACGGGAAACTAGAAACTGGAAACTGGAAACTGGAATTCTCCGCTCCGGCGCTTCCCTTTCACGTTTCAAATTTCAAGTTTCATCCAACTGCCCGGCTTCTTCCTGCTCCATCAGCTTGTCGCGGAGCTGCTGTGCCTTTCCCTCCAACACCGCTCGCGTAAGGTGGGGCTGGATGCGGGGCACGATGTCGTGGCAGACCATCCGGCCCACCTTGGACTGGCCACTGAAGCCTTCATAGATCCTCGGCGGCCCGAGAATGACCAGAAACACCATCGCGAACAAGGCCACCAAGATGCCGCGCACCAAACCAAGCGAAAAACCGTAGGCTTTGTCGGACTGATCCGAGATCTGGGCTTTGAGCAGGCTTTGAAGCATCTTGCTGAGCACAAGGAACACCGCCAGCGCGAGCGCGGCCATGGCGCCCAGAATCAGCCACATCAAATAGGTTTCGTTCACGTTGCGCAACGCGCGACCGAGATAGCTGAAAATCGCGGGATAGGCGAAGAACAGCAACCCGCCCATGATGACAAAGGTCAAAATATGCGCCACCTGCCCAGCAAAACCCTTCTGCCATCCGCTCCACGCAAACAGCAACGCTACGGCAGCAAACCCAACATCCACATAACTTACCCAATCCGGCAACATTAACGCTCCTCCTGTTCCAAAGACTGGAACTATGGATCTAAACACAGCATTTTCAAAGCCACATCCGCCTCGAAATTCCCGACCGGAAAAATCCCAACCATTCTATACGCATTTTCCAGTAAAACCGCCAGTTTTCAAGAAATACCACAAGATGTTGTGCCGAACCCTTGACAGCAACACATTGGATTGGATAGTTTTTAGCCTCGAAAAGCGCTGAGGATGCCAGTCACACGCGTAAACCATTAAATATCAAGGGGAAAAAATGTCGGGAACAAGAATCAATGCCGCATTCGACGGATTCCAGAAACGTTCGGGACTCGTCGTACCATTCAGTTGGCAAAAAATCGAATTGGCAATCGACCGCGCCGTCGATGACGTAGCCCGCAAACACCAGATTTCCAAGAACGAAGGCCTTGCATCGAAGGTGACCGACCAGGTGATGCAGCAGCTCAACAATCCGCAGAGCGAGTTCTACGTCCACCCCAGCGACAACTCCAAGCGCATTCCGCAAATCGAAGATGTTCAGGACTTGGTTGAAATCGTTCTGGCCGAACAGGGCGAAACCCTCGTGGTTGCAACCTACAAGCGCTACCGCAAACAGCGCGAAATCGCCCGCCGCAACATTCGCGTCCGCGGTGATGGCGCCAACGGCAATGTTGATGTAACCGACGCCAGCCTCCTGCTGGTTGAATCCTCCTCCAACAACATCAACCTGCCTTGGGACCGCAAACGCATTGTTAAGCAGATCCTCGACAAGACCGACCTCTCCGTCGAACTGGCCATCAACGTGGCCAAATCCGTTGAAAACCGCATCATTGCCGGCGACATGACCATCATCAGCACCACGCTCATCCGCGAACTGGTCAACAACGAACTAATGGAACGCGGCTATTCCCAACAACTGCGCGACCTCTCCCTCTACCGCGTCTCCAAGGACTACCTCGAAAACCTGATGTTCACCAAGTCCACCGAAAACTCGAACATCGTGAACAACAATCCTGAAGCCGTAAACCTCGGCATTGCCGAGCTTGTCCTCAAGCAATGGGCGCTCGACACCATTTTCAGTCCAGAAGTAAAACGCGCACACGACACCGGTGCCGTACACATACACGACCTCGGCTATCCGACCCGCGTCTATTGCTCGTCGCACTCCATCGAGTACGTCAAGAAATACGGCCTGTCCGGCCTGATCAACCTCAACACCTCGTCAAAACCGGCCCGCTCCGCTTCCGTGCTGACCGGCCACCTCAACACCTTCCTCGCCTCGATGCAGGCCAACTATGCCGGCGCGCTCGGCATTGCCTACATCAACATTCTTTATGCTCCGTTCCTCGTCGGCATGGATGAAAAACAGCTTAAGCAGGTGGCACAGGAACTCATCTTCAACGGCTCGCAGAACGCCTTCTCACGGGGCGGACAAACCCTGTTCCTCGACTTCAACATCCACACCGGAGTCCCGTCCTACCTCAAGACCGTGCCGGCCATCGGCCCCGGAGGCCACTACCAGCTGCGCCTTAAAGACGGCGCCATCGCCGAACTCACCGAAGAGCTCCGCGAAGAAACCGACGCCACCGGCAACAAGATGATGGATCTTTACTACGACGATCCAACCGCCGGGAAACGCCTCGTGCTGCGCGAGCTCCCCGATGAACACGACGGATGCATCTACGATCCCGCCGTCGCCGCCACGCTTGCAACCGCCGGCGAAGCCATCGTCACCTACGCCGACTACACCCAGGAAGCGCAGGACTTCTGCAGCGCCCTGCTCAAAGTCTTCGGCGAAGGCGACGCCCACGGGCGCATCTTTGAATTCCCGAAATGCGACTTCCACGTTTCCGACGAAACCTACGAAGACCCCGCCCAGTTCGCCATCTTCCAAGAAGCCTGCGAGCTCGCCAGCAAAAACGGCTCGACCTACTTCATCTTCGACCGCGACGAAGTCACCCTCTCCGCCTGCTGCCGCCTGCGCACCACCATCTCCGACAACCGGATGCTCAAGCATCCCGAGAGCATGCGCTTCTGCGGCTTCCAAAACGTGACCATCAACATTCCGCAGGCCTCCTACCGCGCGGCCCGCGCCGGCGGCGACATCATGAAGAACTTCTTCACCGAGATCGACCGCACCATGGAGCTCGCCGTCGACGCCCACCTGCAGAAAAAAGCCAAGGCCGCCGAAATGCTCAGCGGCCCCGGCCACCCGCTCTGGCAGATCGGCAAGACCGCCAACGACGGAAAGCCGTATGTCGATCTCGAAAACTGCACTTACATCCTGGGCCTCATCGGCGTCAACGACGCCGTCAAGTTCCTCATCGGCCAAGAGCTGCACGACAGCGCCGAAGCACAGCGCTTCGGACTCAAGATCGTCGCGCACATGTACACCAAGGCCAAAAAGCTGGCGGCGAAATACAACCTCAAGTTCACCCTCGAAGAATCGCCTGCCGAATCCGCCGCGCGCCGTCTGGCCAAGTCCGATATGATCTATTTCCCGGAAGAATCCCGCGAAACCGTCAAGGGTCCGAAGAATGCAGAATACTACACCAACTCGATCCACCTCGCCGCCGAGGCCGATGTCTCTCTCGTCGAACGCATCGTTGAACAGTCCAAGTACCACAACATGATCGAATCCGGTGCCATCACCCACTGCTTCATCGGTGAAGAGCGCCCCGATGCTGATTCCATTGCGCACCTCATGACCGAGGTGTTCCACCGCACGCAGTCCGCGCAGGTTTGCGTGTCGCCGGAATTCACCTTCTGCGACAACTGCCAACACCAGACTCGTGGCCTGCTCGAAAGCTGCCCCGAATGCGGATCTACCGAAGTCGTCGGCGAAACCCGCGTGGTAGGCTATTTCAGCAAGATCCAAAACTGGAACAAGTCCAAGCGCTACGGCGAGCTGCTCGCCCGCCACGCCGGCAAATACAACATTGTCGAAGCCGAAGAAACCGAACCGCAAATCGTAACCGCGTAAGAGCAGGCCTCGTACCTGCCCAGGAGATCAATCATGGCTGCAAAATATCAGATTAAAGTATTCGGAAAACAGGGCTGCGACAAATGCCACACCCTCAACCAGCGCCTCGACAAACTGCTCGCCAAGGATGAGTATGCCGACTTCGACAAGATCTACTGCGACGTAGAAACCATCGACGGCCTCGTGGCGTTCTCCGAAGCCGAGTGCATCAATCCGTCGCGCATTCCCGCCATGATCGTAGGCGAGTGGAGCGAGGACAAAGGCGAGTACACGCTCGTCGACACCAAACAACCCGGCGCAAAAGATGCCATCTGCAAAAAAGCCAAGCTCTACCAATATATTGGCCTGCAAACCGACTATTCCGATGTCGGCAAAGGGGTCATCTCCCCAAAGATGATCCAATCTGTCCTCGCCGAAGCATCGGCTTAACAATTATTCATCACCCGGTTCGCCCGGCGCGATCCTCCTCCCTCCGCGCCGGGCGGGCCAATTTGAATAACGAATACTCGAGCGAATGCAATGAGCGACGTGTATGCCTACTTAGAAAAGCCCTCGATGGTGGATTATCCAAAGCGCTTCGCCGCCGTTTTTTTCATCAGCGGCTGCAACTTTACCTGCGGCTTTTGCCACAACGCCGCGCTGATGGGGAAAAAGCAGGCGGGCCTTTCGTGGGAAAAACTCGAAGCCGCCTGCACCAAGTTTAAGAAGGACTGGGTCAACGGCGTTGTCATCACCGGAGGCGAGCCCACCACCTCGAGCGAGCTCCCCGAACTCATCCGCTTCTTTAAGCGCTTCGGCTTTGCCGTCAAACTCGACACCAACGGCTCCAATCCGGAGCGGCTCGCCGAGTGCCTGCCGCTGGTCGACTACCTCGCCATGGACGTTAAAATAGGCTTCTCCGGCTATCCAGATTTAGTTGGTTATTCCAATACCGCCAACATCCAGCAATCCATCGACCTTATCCGCGCCAAAGCCAAAGACTACGAGTTCCGCACCACCGTCATTGAAACCGTCCACTCCGACGAACAGATGGACGAAGTGAGGCAGCTTGTCGAGGGCTCCAAGCGCTACGCCCTCCAGGCCTTCATCCCGCGCGACGACCTGCCCGAAGAGCGCTACCGCACCGTCCCCCGCACCACCTCCGCGCGCCTGCATGAGCTCCGGGACCGCATGGCCGGCTGCGCCGGTGAAATCCTCCTCAGGGGTACGTAAGGTATAAGGTATTGTCCAGCAATAGCGGTGCAAACCCCATGTTTATACATCTGTGACATTCAACATCCATAATGCATAAACGCTTCATGATTTAGCGGGAAATTCAGCAGGAACTTGAAACAATGGCGCGGGAATATCCTGTAGTGACCATCACGGGGCCTCGCCAGTCCGGTAAGACCACGCTGGCAAAGATGCAGTTTCCCGATTTCCAGAAGGCCATCCCCGCAGCAATCAAAGGCGCAGTGGTTTGCAGCGGCGACCTCCAGTTTAAAAACGGCTCGGCCTCAACAACAAATTTCATGAACGCTCGGAATCTGTTTCAATAACGGATAGATGGAAGGCGAGGTTCCATCCGAGCCGTGCGCACGCGGGGGTTCGGACATAATTGCGCCCTTAGAAGCAATTTCCTCTCCCTTCAGCCGCCGTCCCATGTGGAGGGCGGGTTCCCATCCGAGCCATGCGCACGCGGGGTTCGGACAGAGCCTCACCCTCCACGCACGACGGACGCGTTCCTACGCAATGGGATCGGCGCAGTATTGGCGGCGCTGGCAGGTGTCGCACATGGCACCCATCCAGATTTCATCGAACTGCTCCATGACGCCGGAAACGATCTCCTGCTCCTCGGATACAATGCCGGACTCAAAATTGCGGCGGTCTTTGCTTTTCGCGCCCATGCCCGCCCCGGTGAGGTTGGCGCTGCCGAGAAAAACAGTCCGTCCGTCTACCACAACCGTCTTCAGATGAACCCGCGGGCAAATGTTTCTTTCGAGACCCGTCAGCAATGCGGGATATTGGTCGAAGTCCTTGCGGAAGTTCGGGCCGGGTTCCTTCGCGTGGAGCAGCCGGATTGCAACACCCTCCTGTACGAGATCGGAAAGGACACCGAGGAATGGCCGGAAGCTGGCGCGGGTTCCCACGTGCATGTCTTTGATATCGGCCGTGGCGATCCAGACAAACTCTTTGGCCGACGGCACCATGTCCATCACGACCTGCTCGTAGATTTCCTTGTTTTTAACGAACTGAACCATGCTATTTCACGTGGACGTAGAATTTGAGGGTTTTGGCTTCGGTCTGGCCGGGCGGAGGCTCGGTTGTAATGCGGACAACGGAGCGGGCGTTTTTGGCCGCGGGCAGGCGCGTGACGACCACCTCATACTCAAAGCCTTCGCGGATGGTCTTGAGCTCGGCGGGGAGAGCCTTGTGCGACGAAGCAACCGAAAGCAGCTTGATCGGTTCCTTGTTGGAGTTCGTTAGTTTGGCGGTTTTTGTTGCGGCAGGATTGTCGCCGGCCCAAGTCATCATAATAGGCGCAATGTCATAGGATTTAGGAATATCGGCGTCGATGAACAGCGAAACGGTCGCACCATCGGAGGTTTTCACCACGGTCGCCTTGTGTTGCTTGCCGGTGCGGTTGCGCAGATCAAACTTGACCGCCAGCTCGCCGCTTTCGCCGGGCGCATAGGTCCGTTTATCAAGCCGGGGCGCCAGGCATCCGCACGTGACATTCACACTGGAGAGCGTAACCAGCTGATCCCCGGCATTTGAAAAGCGGAAAACCGCCATAGCTTCGATCTGGGTCGGGTGAACCTTCAGTGTTTGCGTGGAGGCCTCCCATCTGAGCCCAGCCCATGCGGACGACCCAGCCAGCAGGCCTATTGCGATGATCCATTTCATGCCAAGCACCCTACATGGCCCTGCAGCAAAAAACACGGATTTTCCGCACCTCGGAAACTTTCTAATCCAGCAAAATCTGTAATACTAAAGCCATGAGAAGGCTGGGATATATTCTACCGCTAGGCGCCCTATTAATTCTGGTGCTGATGCAGATGAAAGAGCGGATCCGCGTCGAGCCGGTCGCTGAGGCCAACACGACAGCCAACTTAGCCCCAGCCGAAGCTTCCGCCACCAATCCGCCGTTCCTCAACCGATTCTCTGTCTATCCGCCAGTGAACGAAGTCGCCCCGGATTCTGCCGCCACCAACCCAGCAACCTATCTGCGGGCAGACCAACCGCCGGAGGCCAACCCCCAGGTCTTACTGCCAAAAAAGCCTTCACTCTACGACCAGATCGCAGGGACCATCGACCCAGAAGAGCTCAAACAGTACGAAGGGTCATATAGCCTAGACGAATTGCACGGCGACGGCTCTATGCAATTCAAGCTCAACAGTGCATGGGTTGTAGGCGACTTGAACACCCCGCAAGCCGGCCTAACCATTCGCAAGAACAGCAAGAGCGGGGAATACGAAATCAGTGGCGGTGAAGTCTTCCTGCCCAGCCGAGGTGTAGGCATGAGCTACGAGCAGGATGAGGAAGCCGGCGAAAGCCGCACCTTCTTCAATATGAAAAAAGAGTTTTAGTGCTCAGTCAGAAATTAACTGTCCTTTCCTGTCGGAATTTAACAGATGATTGGAAACGGAGAGTGAGCAATCTTCGCAAAGATCGCCAAGGTGGTACAGATGAGGCTTCGCGACCTTCTGTAAAAAAAAAGACCTTTATTGACAGGATACGATAGCCCATCGACCGCCTCGGGCTGGACGCAAAAAAGACCCGGAAATTCCGGGCCTTTCTCATAAACCGCTTATGCAACTAAACTACTGGTTGCCCATCTGGTTCAGAATGTCCAGAGCGGCTTCAGCGTCGGTCTTCGGTGTTTCAACAACCACCTCTTCCGCCATGATATCGGCAACCGGTGAAGGAGCAGAAGATCCCCCGAGGGCTCTCATGTTTCTTTCAAACTGTTCGAACCGAACCTTAAGCGCTTCATGTTCAACTTCCAGAGTGGCCAGCTGGCTTTCAGCTTCCTGCGCCTGATCCCGCGCGGCCAATGTTGAGCTCTTGGACGTAGCGAGGTCGCGTTCCAGCCCGGAAACTTTGGTTTTTTCAGTAGCCAAAGCCTTGTTGGCTGCAGCACTGGTCTTCTTCAAAGCGGTAATCTGCTCAGCGGCGTCATCCAGTTCGAGGGTTTTCGTACGGATGCTTGCCTTTTGTGATTTGACCACAGACTCGAGGTCGGCAATCTTACCATTGAGTTCGTCTTCCGACGTCTGGCGCTCGCTTGCCATCTGGGCAATCATCGCATTGTGCTCCTCTTCAGGAATGCCGCACCCTGTCAACATGCCAATTGAACATCCCGCCACTACCATCATTGCAATTGTCTTAATCTGCATTACTGCCTCCATTAGTTGATTCGAATCGCTTTTCCCTAGAAACAGCAACAGTATATGTGCGGAATTATTAAATTCAACCTCTCTGAGGGAAATAATTGCGGGCCCGATCAACGCCTTTTAGACCAGGTCGCAGGCCTCCGCCGGCATCCAGTGCGCGTCCTTGCCCTCCCACTTGACATTGCAGCCGACCGGATTGGTCGCCGGAACCGCAACGGGCTTCCCGGCCAGATGCGCCTCCAGCGCATCCGCCAATTCGTGGGTGGTCGATTTCGTCCAGTCGCGCGGATTGTCGATCGCCCGGCCGGTGTAGACCAGCTTGCGGGATTCGTCAAACACGTAGAAATGCGGCGTGCGCAGCGCGCCGTAGGCCTCGGCCACCTTTTGCGGCTCGTCATAAAGGTAGAGCCACGGAAACTTGTTTTCTTTCATCCGCTCGACCATATGCTCGAAGTCGTCCTCCGCATAGGTGTGCTTGCTGTTCGAATTAATCGCCACGAAGCGCACGCCCTGCTCTGCAAAGCGTTCGGCGATCCGCCGTGTGTCTTCGTCCGATCCGATCACGTACGGGCAATGGTTGCACGTAAAGAAAACCACCAGCACCTTGTCATCGAAATCCGCCAGCGAATAGATCTTCCCATCCGTAGCCGGCAGGCTGAATGCGGGCGCCTGATCCCCGATCTGCAATGTGAATGCCATGATAAATCTCCGGTTGAATGCATTGGTTTTCGCTAATGACTCCGTTTTTTGCAACCCCAATTCATGACCAATAAACTATTATTAAGTTCAAGTCTTTCATGACTAAACCCATACTGTTTCATTTTTAATAATTTATATTGACCTTCTGTTTAACAAGAACATATTGCCTCCGTCGGGAGGAAAACATGAATTCATTATTCCTTATCAAAACACCGAACGTGCAACGCCCAGTCGCCTGCAACCTCCCCGAACAAACCAGCGGGCCCTCCGCTCACTCCTCCATCCGGCAGCTCGCCGGGTTCCATTCAACGGCCTGCGCCGTTATCACGCCTAAACCTGATTTAACCAGGAGCGCATCATGAAAAAACAATCGAATACCTTACGTATTATCCGACTCGCCACGCTAGCCCTATCCTTCGCAGCCTGCCCGTTCTTCACGGGGACAAGCTTTGCAGGCACGCTATACGTGTCCCAAGCCAGCCCGCAGGACGGCCCCGGAACCAATTGGCCCACGGCCTTCCACACCATCCAATCGGCCATTAATGGTGCGGGCAGTGGCGACCTTGTGTTGGTCACCAATGGAACCTACAACGCCGGCGCGACCGAGATTAATTCCATGAGCAACCGCGTGGCACTCACCAAGGCGATTTCCGTAGAAAGCGTCAATGGTCCCGAATACACCCTCATCGAGGGAGCCGGTCCAAGCGGAACGAACGCCGTACGCTGCGTCTATATCAACGCGGGAGAGCTGGCCGGATTTACGTTGACCCATGGGCATACTCAGGCATCCGGAAATTCCCCCCAGCGATCCGGCGGAGGCGTCTGGTTTGATTCGGGGGGGACGGTTTCCAACTGCATCATTTGCGGAAATACAAATATCTTCGAAGGTGGAGGAGCCTACTGCAACGAGGGAGGGACGCTCATCAACTGCACCGTCCGCAACAATGCAGCAAATTATGGTGGAGGGGTTTACTGCAAAAACAACGGCACGCTCATCAACTGCATCCTGGCCGCCAATACAGCGGAACATCAAGGCGGCGGGGCAGTCTGCGGCCAAGGCGGCACATTCAACAACTGTACGATCAGCGGCAATTCGACAGACGAGTTGGGCGGCGGATTATACTGTTTCAACGAAGGAACGCTCAACAATTGCATTCTTTGGGGAAATATAGGATCGAACGAAGGCAACTGGGAGAGATACGGAACCAGCATGTCGTTTTCGCACTGCTGCACCACCCCCTCTTTCGGAACAGGCTGCATCACAAACGATCCCCTCTTTGTTTCGAGCTCCGACACCCATCTGCAATTTTTGTCCCCCTGCATCAATGCCGGAACCAATATGCCGTGGATGGACGGAGCAACCGACCGGGAAGGAAATCCTCGCATATTCAATGAACAAGTGGATATCGGAGCCTTAGAATTTCCGGAGATAGTCGTCACAACATTGCCGGCCACCGATCTGCTCAACGACATGGCGACGTTCAACGGCACGGTCAATCCAAACGATACCGAAACGAGCGCCTGGTTTGAATGGGGCTCCACCCGAAACGGCGACTATAGCAACCGCACCGAGTCGATCAACGTTGGCGGCGGAACAACCAACGTAGCGATCGATTTAAGCGACCTGCCACCGGGCATCCACTACCATTATCGGATTGTCGCGACCAACAGCCTCATGGAGGCGTGTGGCCAAGAACAAACCTTCTGGACGCCGGCCATCGATTTCCGTGCCCCGGCGTTTTTGACCCTCGAACAGGGCAGCAATTTTGTTGATCTGACAACCATCCACACAACGCCGCTGGCCATTGCGGCGGGCGTTTACCACAGCCTGGCGCTGCGGGTCGACGGTTCGGTCGTCGGATGGGGAGACAACTCCTATACCAACATTCCCGCCGGTGCAACCAATGTTGTGGCCATCGCGGCGGGCGGCAGCCACAGCCTAGCGCTGCGGGCCGACGGCTCGGTCGTCGGATGGGGAGACAACTTCTATGGGCAGACCAACATTCCCGCCAGTGTAACCAATGTAGTGGCCATTGCGGCGGGCGGCAGCCACAGCCTAGCGCTGCGGGCCGACGGCTCGGTCGTCGGATGGGGATGGAACTATCACGACCAGACCACCATTCCCTCCAGTGTATATAACTTTCTTCCACTCACGACAAACGGCGTCGTGGATACAGCAGTTCTGGGCACCTATGTGCTGACCTACAGCACCACCAATTCACTGGGTGCGGTCGGCACCGCCTCCCGCACGGTGGTGGTCGCCACCCTTCCGACCGTTACGACGGAACCGGCCACCGGTATTGGTGTCAGCCGGGCAACCTTGCAGGGCTCCGCTAATCCCAGAGCATCCGAAACCCAGGCCTGGTTCGAATATGGACTGGGAGCCAGTTACGGACAGGAAACCCCGACGGTTCCACTGGATATCACAACAAATGCCCAGTCGTTCAGCACCTTTAAGGAAGAGCTGCTTCCCTGGATGACCTACCACTACCGGGCGGTGGCCACCAACGGCCTGGGCCGGACGGATGGCTCTGACCGGACGTTCACTTTATTGCCCCCCTCCTTCGGCGCACCGTCGTTGTCCGCACCGGACGACCTTTCCCTTCCGCAAGGGGGCGGTACCTCCGTGTGGTTCACTGCGGCACCGGCGGGAGTGGATGTTCGAGTGGCATGCAACAATCCGATCCTGCTGCCGGAAAACAGCCTGGTATTGGCTGGCTCCAGCCTTGGCATCACCCCCGATCCAACCCATTCGGGTTCCGCGCAGATCACGCTGACGGCGAGTGACGGCATGCAGTCCGCCAGCCAAACCTTCACCCTGACGGTTGTACCGGTCGATCCGTCGCAGCTGCTGAATCTGGAGGCGCAACCGGTTTCGGGCGAGGCCTGGCGTTTGAAGATGTATGACGATGGAACCGCCTCCACCAACTATGTGGTGGAATACCGGCCGGATCTTTCGCCGACCAGTACGTGGACGGCCGCCGCGAATGTACTCGATCTAGGCGGAGGGGAATATGAACTGGATCTTGCAGCGGCGCAGGGCGATGCCGGCTTCTACCGGATCAAGGGCTTCCGCATGCTGCAGGGCGGCTTTGCCTCCACGGAATTCGAGACCGAGGAAGGCCGGACTGTCGCCGGAGTCGTCGTGGTGTTTAACAGCATCTTCTCCGGCGAACTGGCCTATAGCTGGACGGATGAGTTGGGGTCGAACTATACCGACACGGTGCCGGTGAACGGCACAACAGTCGTCATTCCGCTTCCCGAAGCTATCCTCTCCGATGATGCCGGAGTCGGCCTGCTCGAACACCTGACCCTGCAACTGGACGCCGGAACGGGCTACGTGCGGTCCGGCAACACCGCAAGCCGGGTGACCATCGAAGAAAACGATGCCGACTGGCAGGGCGTGATCGAAACCGAGTGCGGCATGCTGGGGTTCACCCTCGCCATGCTGCAGGACAACGGGACGTTCAACGGGCGGATCCAAAGCGATGGATTCGGCTTTTTCCCGACCAATATCCTCGTCCAGCTTTTGTTCTCGGACAATGCCTTCACCGCAGTGGCCAAAAACATTCCGCTGGCGGTCTATACGGACGACCCGATGGGCTACCTGGATCTTCGATTGGATGCGGCCAACAGCTCCGGCGAGACCAACGTGAGTTCCGGCAGTATCGAAGGCGAAGCGACGTTGGTCGTCAAGGTGCCGGGACTGTCGCATCTGGATGCGGCGCAAACCGTCCCGTTCGTACTGGACCGGCCGCCCACCGCTGCCTCCACCAACGAAATTTCCCTCTATTCCACAAGTGAAGGAGAATGATCATGAAAACGTTGAATCCAAAAAACATCACAAATCGAAAATCAACGCAATCCCATGCAAACGAATTGGCTCATAGAGCCAACGCTACAACAGCGCAGGGGTGTAGTGTCGGCTCTATGAGCCGAATCTGCTCAACATTGCTGTTTTGTCTCGCTTGGCTGGCCTGCTCCGGCAGTGCTTTGGCACTCGGCTCTACTGACGAGGCCGCCGTTGCCGATTATGTGAAGGACATTTTGTATTGGCCGGATGCCGCAGACCAGAATGCAGCCGCCTTCCGCTACAAGGTGCTGCTCTATACCAACGAAACGAGTGGCGTCCGCGCAAATACCGCGAACATGGGCACGCTCTACGGGACGGCGGAGCGTACCCGCGCCCAAAACGCCGAAAGCGATCTGCGCGACGGCTTGATCCAGAATCCCTCCAGCCTGCTCCTGCAAAATCTTTTGCTCGACCTGTATTACGACCGCCTGGCTGCAGAACTCATCCTGGCCGGAAACATGCGCTCCACGGATGGCCGAACCGCCGACCAAATGCGCATGGGGCCGGCGACGGTCGCCAGCGGCCTGGTCATCGACGATGAAATAAACCTGCACGAGCAGGCCTTGGAGGCGTATCAATCTGCGCTCGCCGACGGTGTTTCTCTTCTGTCCGACTCTCTGGGCCTAACCAATTCCCCGCCGGCTGGATACGCGATCTTTAAAAATCTCGTACCCACCCGTGGACTGGAACCGGCCACCTATGGCACCAACCTGGTTTCCGTGACCGGCAGCACCACCCTCCTGTTCGACGGCTACAAGGATCTCGTGCTGCTGCTCAACGGCCTGCGCGACTATGGCCGAGAAGCAGAAGCCGCGGGACGGCTCAAAACCAACCGGAACAATGCAGGCGACCGGGCAGAAGCCAAAACCCTGGCCACCGATGCCGCACGCTTCCTTTTCCTGCAGCAGGCCAAGCTGCTCGGTCTCTTCCCGAATCTTGACATTGACGACGCATCCGGACTGGCGGAAGCCTCGAAAGGTGTGGCCGTGAGCCTGGCCGCCCTGGAATCTCTGGCCCAATCCATTCGCAGCGGATCCAGCCTGCTGGGTTTCGAGGACGATTTCCTGATGCTGGTGCAAAAGTTTACCGGACAATCGGCGGATATCTTTGATTCGTTCGATGCCTATGAGCTCCGGCTGAATCCCACCGACCTCTCCAGTCCGTTGCGCTATGCCTTGTCGCTGCAGGACAGTGCCGTTGCCTCCTACGACGACTACCGGGGCTATCAGGATCAACTCGAAACCCAGCTGAGCTACATCACTGAAGCTGCCGAAGACCGCCTCTACCAACTGACCGGCGCCTATCCCGGCGATCCCGAATTTGAGCGGCCCGACGCGAACGAAGGCTGCGAAATCTGGATGCAACTCAAGAGCATCGATATCGCCAAGCTTCAAATCCAACGCAACCGCGCCGAAATTTCAAACCTGGAGGAAGAGGTGCGCATCGAAGTGGAACGCTCGCAATCGGTTCAGAGCACCTTCGTCTATTACGGCAACAAGCAGGCCAGTTTGACCGAGTGGATCGGCCATATCAATGCCGCGCAGGCGTTTGCCAATGAACTGGCGGCCGCCGCCGATGGCATATCGGTCTCCGGCGGCTTTTTGAGCGCCACCGTAAGTGTGAGCCCCGGCGCGGCCGCGCATGCCGTCAATTCCGTGGTGCAAGCCGCGGCCGAAGAGGGCAAAGGGCAATTGGAAGCCGACAAGGAACGGTTGGCGGCCCAGGAAAACGCCAAACTGGAAAACATCGAAAACGCCGCCAAGGTGGAAACCCTGATGCTGGGCATGAAGACGCTGGCGATTGATTCGCAGGAAGCCGCGATACTGCTCACCCAGGAACTGGGGCGCCTCGCCGCGCTGATCGGCGAGAAAGATGAACTGGAGCGGACGTTGGCCGAAAGCGGCGCCAGTCTGGCTGGCCGCTACTTCGCCGACCCGGTCCACCACCTGCGCAGCCAGCACCAGACCCTGCTCGCCAACCTCTCGTTCGACGAGGCGCAGAAATGGCTCTATTTCATGGCGCGGGCTCTGGAATACAAATGGAACACGCCGTTCATGAACTATTTCTACCTCGGCCGCAAATGGTCGACCGGCACCCTCTATAAACTGCGCAATGCCGATGAGCTCGAACAGATGTACAACGCCATGGCCAGCTTCAACAGCCTCGTGCAGCTGCCTTCGGACGACTATTTTGACTGGTTCTCTGTGAAGGAGGATTTTCTCGGCTACTATGAATTCGATGACACCGGAACCAATCAGCTCTTTTATACCGATCCGGCCAACCCTGACGCCCCCGCCACAAACTCGGCTACGATGGCCTTCCGCAGCTACCTGCGCACAAAACAGGACGCCATCGGCAACATTAAGCTGACCTTCAGCACGCGGCGCGAAATCCCCGGCGGCACCTTTTACCGCGGTGCCAGACGCGACGCGAATAACAACGTCCTCAGCGCGGGGCTGTTCCTCGACAAGATTAAATGGCTGAAGATTAACCTGCCCGGCAACCATTCCGACACCAACCGCACCCAGCTCGCCGGCGAACTCTCCTACGGCGGTACCGGCCTTATCCGCAACTTCGATGTCGGCACTTTCCACCCCGACCGCCTCGATCGTTTGCAGAACGAGGAGACGGCCTACAGCACGCGCTACTGGTATTTCCACGCGCCTTCCGCCAAGTGGCGCTTCAGCGAAGCGCTCAGCTCACCGGTCACGATGCAGCTCAGCGCCGACCCGCGCGTGCCGCCCACCGTCAGCGAGATCGACATCTTCAAGGAGCGCAGCGTCGCCGCCACCGGCTGGAAGCTCACCGTCCCCACCGAAGACCTCGGCGTCCCCGTGCTCAACATCGATGAGCTCGACGACATCGAGCTCTACTTCTACCACTACGCCGTCTCGCGCCAGCTGCCGGAAAGCAGCTATTCCACCATGGCAACAATGGCCGAAGGAGAGAAAGCCGCCCCGCGCGTAATCCCCTTCCCCTACAACCTGCGCTACGAATAAGCTGTAGCCCGGGGCGACGACCCGGAACTGTAGCCGGAGGCGTTGACTCCGGTTTCCGCAAAGCGGGGGCATCGCCCCCGCCTACAACATCCGATCGAATTATTTTGCCAACCTCGCCGCCATGCCCCAGCCTCTTGAGTCATGAAAGTAATCTTGATTGTTCTGGATTCGGTGGGGATCGGCGCGGCGCCGGACGCGGCGGATTATGGCGACGCGGGCGGCGCAACGCTGCAGCATATTGCCGAATCGGTCAGCGGGCTTGAGCTGCCAACGTTGCAGAAGCTCGGTCTGGGCAACATTCCAACCCTCCTCCCTTCCATTCCTCCAATTCCCGGATGCCCCGCTGTCGATAAACCGCTCGCCTCCTTTGGCGCGATGGAGGAAGCATCGGAGGGCAAGGACACGATTACCGGCCATTGGGAAATGTGCGGACTCGAAATCATTCCGGGCTTCCATAACTTTCCATTGGAGTTTCCATCGTTCCCCCGCGAGTTCGTGGCAACCTTTGAAAAGGCAACCGGCCGTCCAATTATTGGGAACAAGGCGGCGAGCGGCATTGCAATCATTGAAGAGCTGGGTGAAGAGCATATGCGCACCGGGGCGTGGATTGCCTACACCAGCGCCGACTCGGTGCTGCAGCTGGCTGCACATACTGCCATTATCCCGCTCGACGAACTCTATCGTGGCTGCGAGATTGCGCGCAAGCTCTGCGATCCGCTCAAGGTGGGCCGCGTGATTGCGCGGCCTTTCATCGGAAAGTCGGGTGCGTTTGAGCGCACGGAAGACCGGCGCGACTATGCCTTCACCCCCGAAGAACCGCTGATCACCGAACGGCTGTTCGATGCCGGCGTACCGGTCTATGCCGTCGGTAAGATCGAAGACATTGTAGCGCACCGCGGCATTACCGAGAGCATCCACTCCGGAAGCACCGAAGAATCGCAAAAAGTGGTTGAGCAGTTTATGCAGAAAGAAGGCGACGGCTTCATCTTCGCCAACTTTATCGACTTCGACATGCTCTACGGCCACCGACGCGATCCGATCGGCTATGCCGCCGCGCTAAGGCAGACCGACGACTGGCTCGCATCCTTTCTCCCCCAACTTGGAAAAGACGATGTGCTGCTGCTGACGGCCGACCACGGCAACGACCCGACGTTCAAAGGAACCGATCACACACGCGAATATGTGCCGTTGCTGGCATACCGGCCGGGCCGTTCCGGCGAATCCCTCGGAATCCGCAGGGGCTTCTACGACATTGCGCAGTCGCTCGCAAGCAGCTTCGGCCTCGCCCCGGTCCCACGCGGCGAATCGTTCCTCCAGCGGGCATGATTCGCCTTGCCTTGACTGCTTAAACGTGGTCGGATGTCCCTTTTAAAACTACAAAGGAACGACCATGACCACTACACGCATAATTTCCGCCGTTCTGCTTGCAGGCACGCTGTTCTCCGCCCGCGCAGAAGAAGCCGTACTGAAAGCCGCCCCCATTACCCAGCAGGAAGTCATCGAAGCCGCGCTCTACGGCAAGCTCGACACCATCAACAAAGCGCTGGCGCAGGGCTACACAGCTGACGCGCGGGATCCCGAAAACCGCACCGCCCTCATGTATGCCGCCTTCAACGGCCAAACCGCCGTCGTGGCCAAGCTTCTCGACGTGGGCGCCGACATTAACGCGCAGGACAACACGGGCTCCACGGCACTCATGTTTGCCTCCAGCGGCCCCTATTCAGAAACCGTCCAGCTCCTGCTCGATCGCGGTGCAAAAATCAATATGGTCGACAACAACGAGCATTTTTCCGCCCTCATGTGGGCCGCGGCCGAGGGCCAGGCCAGCGTGGTTGAACTGCTGCTCAAAAACAAGGCCGACACCACCCTCCAAGATGTCGATGGCGACACCGCCGAATCCTTCGCCGCCAAGGCCAAGCATTATGACGTCGTAAAGATCCTGAAAGCCGCTTCCCCGAAAAAGAAAGAAGCAGCGGCTCCGAAAAAACTGGAAACAGAACAAAAGGCTGAATAATTTCTCTTTCCGCAACACTGGAAATTATTCTGCCACCAAATTATTCCGCCCTAAACATGTCGTATTCCGAAACGTTCCTGCGTGAAGCGATCCGGCTCTCCCTCGAAAAGATGGAAGCCGGCGACGGCGGACCGTTCGGCGCTGTGGTTGTGAAGGACGGCAAAATCGTCGGCCGGGGCTGGAACCGCGTCACTTCCGCCAACGATCCCACGGCGCACGCCGAAGTAGAAGCCATCCGCAACGCCTGCGCGAACCTCGAAACGTTTTCGCTGGCCGGGTGCGAAATCTACGCCAGTTGCGAGCCCTGCCCGATGTGCCTTGCGGCGATCTACTGGGCGCGGCTCGACGCCCTCTACTTTGCCGGCTCCCGCAACGATGCGGCCAACGCCGGCTTTGACGACGCCCTGCTCTACGAAGAGGTGGCAAAAGCCCCGCACTCGCGGTCCCTCAAAACCGAACAGCACCTCAACGCCGAAGCGCAGGCGGTGTTCGTGCAGTGGAAAAGCAAGTCCGACAAAACCCCTTATTGAATAGGAGCATTACCGATGACCAAGAGACGTCTCATAACCGCCGGTATCTTTGCAGGAACTGCGACCCTGCTCTCCTCGTGCGGAAGCATCATCTATCCCGAGCGCGTCAACCAGAAGGAGCACGGCGGTTTCGACTTCTTGATTATGGGCATGGATGCCGTCGGACTGCTGTTTTTTCTAGTTCCCGGCATCGTTGCCTTTGCGGTTGATTTTGGAACCGGCGCCATTTACTTCCCTGCAGACCACAAGAAGAACGAACGGGAGCGCACGGTGTTCGATCGGATCGATTCGCAGGCCCGGCTCGACAGACATGAAATCGAGCGGCTCGTCGAAAGACGGACAGGATGCTCCATCGAACTCAACGAGGACCGGGTTCTGGCCAAACGGCTCAACCACATCAGCGAATTCAACGAAGCCTGCAGCAGCCTCTCCGCCCAAGCGATGCTGGCCTCAAACTAGAGCGGATCACGATTGAGATGCCGGAACTTAGGGCGGCTGGTCCGCCGTAGCCCGAAGGCGGGAGCTCACGGCACGAAAGCCGGGTCCACGCTGCTTCGCATACAAGTTCCGGCTCTACCGGCAAATGCCCGAGTACTCAGTCAGGGAATTATATGCAATTCACCTGAATAAAATTGTTTCGCGCAAAGACGCAAAGAACGCCAATCCAGGGAATTCTTTGTGTCTTGGCAACTTGAGTGACCAAAGGGAACGGGCGTGAGAATACCATTCAAGTTAGTTCCGTATTAGTGCCCCTTACGACGGATTTGAACAGAAGAGATATTGGCTGACTCAGCACTAGCGTCTGGAAGCGAAAGCCTCCACCGCCTGCACAAAGGCGACGGGGTCGTCCGGAGAAACCACGATCGTCCGCTCCGCAAAACACAGCACGACCGTTTTGTTTAGATCGTTGACGAAGGCTCTGAATTTGCCCAATGCCTTGTTGCGGTAGAGGCCGGCGAAGACAAACAGTCCGCCGTTGCCGCATAGCCGAATGGAACCGCGCAGGGCGTTCGGCACAACCGCCACCGACCGGAGGCTGTCCAGCGGAAACCTTGTTTCCCAACCCAGCCGCTTGATGATCAGCACGCCATCGGAAACTTTATAGCCCCGAATAATGAAGGGCAGCGCCAAAACCAGCAAAAGCGGAAACAGCACCATCATTTTACCATCTGCGTTGCCCGAGGCGTAGATCGCGATGAACAACACAACCACGCCGCCGCTGATCCCTGTCAGCAACGCCCCCCATGGCGCGCGAAACGCTTGACGGCCGCTGTTTTTCATAGCAATTCCCCCCTGCTTAGGACTGACGCTGGAAATAATAGGTTTCATCGCCCCTGCGGTCTACCTTCAGCAGACCCGCCGAAACCATGCTCTTGAGCGTCTTGAATATTTTTTCCGGAGGCATGTTGAACTCATCGGCCAGCTGTCCGCAGGTTGCGGGGTGGCGCTTAATCAGCGCCGCCAGCGCCGCCTCGCTGATCTCCAGCGACTCGAAGCCCTGCTTCTTGAATGAAGCCGCGACCGAGGCCGTGGGGCCGAACAGCTCAGCCAAAGCTTTTAGGCGCTCCTCCGGCACGGCGGTCACGCTGGAGTCCGCCGGCGGGCGGACCGCGGTGTTGATATCGATCCGGTCGGGATTGATCGACTTAACGACTTCTGCAATTTTATGAATATTGGAGGTTTGCGAATTGACGCCTTCAATAATGAACACCTCCACCGCCAGCTCGCCGAGATATTCCGAACGGAACGCCTGCTCTCCTTTTACCAGAAGCTCAAAGGTCACCCCCTGCGCCGGGCGGTGGATCTGCTGGAAGCTGGCTTCGTCCCATGCACTGAGCGTCACCTTCACCTTATCGGCCAAGGCCGCCTCCTCACGGACTTCGGGATAATGCATCAACGTTCCGTTGCTTAGCAGCACCGAAGCAATATCGGTGTTGTCCTTCACCCAGCAGAGCACGTCGCCGAAATGGTGGTGCAGCGTCGGTTCGCCCGAACCCGCCAGCGTAATATGGTCGGCAACGCCGTCGGCCGCTTTCCAGCGTTCGAGTTCGGCCAGCACATCCTGCATCGGCACATAGTCGCCGCGCTCATTCACCGCGCAGGGGGTCTCGCCCAGTTGGCAGTAGGTGCAGTTCATGGTGCAGGTCTTGAACGGAATCAAATCCACGCCCAGCGAGCGGCCCAGCCGGCGCGACGGAACGGGGCCAAAAAGATAGTCATATGCCTTATTCATGACTTAAGATTCGTTCTTTTCACTTTGCGAAGCAAGCAAACAAGGCTCATAGTCTTTCGCATGAAAACGCTGATCATGACTTTCTTCGCGGTTCTCGCGGCGGTCGCCTGCGGCCAAAGCGCCTCGGAGCTCTACCAAACCCACTGCTCCCACTGCCACGGCATTAACTTCCAAGGGGGCAATGCCCAGAGTCTCGTCGACGGCATCTGGCAGTTTGGCGGCAGCACCGGGCACATTTCCAGCAACATCAAAAACGGCATCACCCACCTTGGCATGCCGGCTTATGAAAAAACGCTGACCGGCCCGCAGACCAAGTCCATCGCCGAGTTTCTGCTCAACGCCGAAAAAGAAGCGGGCGCTGTTAAGCCGCCCATCCCCGAAACCCTCCAAACCTTAGACTACACGATCGACGTCGAAATCTGGGCAGAGGGTCTGGAAATCCCGTGGGACATCGCCTTTCTTGATGCCGACACCGCCCTCATCACCGAACGGCCGGGACGGCTGCGCGTGGTCGATAAAGGCAAGCTCTATACGAAGCCGGTGGAGGGCACGCCCAAGGTGGTGGCCGAAGGCCAAGGCGGCCTGCTCGCGGTCGCATTCGACCCCGACTACACGCAAGAAGGCAACCAGTGGGTCTACCTCGCCTACAGCCACGGGCTAGAGATGCTGCCCAACGGCAAACGCGCTCCGGCCATGACCAAGGTTGTTCGCGGCCGCATCAACGGGAACACCTGGGCCGACGAACAGGTGCTCTTCGAGGCGAAGCACGACGACTACCGCACCACCCGCCACCACTACGGCACGCGCATCGTGTTCGACGCCGATAAAAACCTCTACTTCTCCATCGGCGACCGCGGCACCGGCATCC
Source organism: Pontiella sulfatireligans (assembly GCF_900890705.1). GTDB lineage: Bacteria > Verrucomicrobiota > Kiritimatiellia > Kiritimatiellales > Pontiellaceae > Pontiella > Pontiella sulfatireligans. The sequence continues at coordinate 1,316,020 of NZ_CAAHFH010000002.1, forward strand.
ATGCGCAGGACCTCTCCAAGCCCAACGGAAAAATCCACCGCATCCAACGCGACGGCGTCATCCCCAAAGGCAACCCCTTCCGGAGAAAGAGCGGCGCCCTCCCCTCCATCTACACCTACGGCAACCGCAACCCCCAGGGCATCTCTGTTCATCCCGTCACCGGCAAAATCTGGGCCTCCGAACACGGTCCGCTCGGCGGCGATGAAATCAACCTGATCGCTCCGGGGAAAAACTATGGCTGGCCCATCATCACCTACGGCAAAAACTACAACGGCTCCATCATCACCGAGTTCGTCCGCAAAGACGGCATGGAGCAGCCCGTCTGGTATTGGAACCCCTCCACCGCCGTCTGCGGCATCGACTTCTATCACGGCGACCTTTTCCCCAAGTGGAACAACAAGCTGCTCGTCGGCGCATTGAAGTATGAAGACGTCCGCGTGCTCGACATCGAAGGAAGCCGCGTCATGCACGAAGAGGTGATCCTTAAAAACGCCGGCCGCGTCCGCGACGTCGCCTGCGGTCCCGACGGCGCCGTCTACGTCGTCCTCAACGATCCCGGCACCATCCTCCGCCTCACCCCGAAAAAGGATTAGTGCGGATCAGCAAGTCGCCTAACGGTCTTGCCACGGTTGCGGATCTTGCCGCAAGTGCATAATGCCACCGACCACAATGCAATCACGCCGGGCTTCATATAGAATGCCATACGGAAAACGATCCGTCAGATAGCGACGGGAACGAGAGGAAAAAACAGGCCATGCGGAAGGATGCTCTTGAATGCGTTTAAAGCCACGCTGAACTTCGGCGGCGAATTCATAGCCAAGGCCAAGGCATTGTGCGTTGTAGTAGTCCACGGCATCGACTAGTTCACGCTCGGCAGAGGAAAGAACAAGCAGTTTCATCCTTTGGCGATCCGATCAAAAACTTCGCTAGCCGGAGACGCCTGAATTTTTCCCGCATCATAAGCTTCCAGACGGGAATCCACTTCCTTTTTCCACGCCTCATCAATCGGGCGTTCCGTGGCTCCATCAAAGCTAAGAAAAAGGCGTTCAATAAGCTCCGCCCGATCCACTGGGGATAAAACCAATGCACTTTCCATAACCTTTTCTGCAATTGCGGTCATAATAAATACCTTTTTGAATTCGAGGGAAATATAGCACGCATTGGGGTAAAAGCAATATCGACTGAATTAGGCTCTCCGTCAAAAACGGGACTTCAGGGGCACATCCCGTCCGGGCACAAAAAAACCGCAGGATCAATTGATCTGCGGTTAAAAAATGGTGCTCGGGGTGGGATTCGAACCTGCCTGACACCCCTGCAAACATTGGGGATGATGGTTCACCACCTCAAATAGCACCTCAAACGGCAGGCGTCGACAGTCAGCTCCTGACAGTAATAAACAGCTGGAACACTCTTTCCAAACCTCTGCGTGAGGCCGTCCTGGCACTTGTGCGGACTGCATCAGGTAAGGAGGTTTCGGAATGAGTGCGTTCGGCGACATCCACTCCATCATCGTAAAAGCGTTGAAGCGCATTGTGAACGTCTTCGGATCAATGCGCTTGAACGCGGATGGTGGCTTCCCTTCCCCTAACGAGAGAAAAAGCAGGATGGTTATTTGTGTTGTCTCTGAAATGGAGGCTAAACAATGAAGCACTCCGGCGAAACCATTTTAGGCGGCACATCACGGAATATGTCCGAGGGAGGATATGGCAATGCTGGAGAGCACCCAGAGCGCCTTCGGAGCGGCGAAGAAAATGATGTGTCGCCCCTTTTTCCAGAACACAGCCAAAGTAGCGAAACGTCCGTAACAAAGAGCGGATCCTTGCTGGAGCGTAGCTCCCCTGTTTCTTTGCCGCCCGAAGCGAAAAACTACCGACCGCAGGGCGGAACTACCGGTGAACGAGCAATCAAGCAACGCCTGCTCCCTCATGGTTCAAAGCCTTCCTCGATCGCGGCGGATCAACCTCAAGACTCCGGCATTCTGCAACTACGGCTGTTTGATGATCTACCGGAATATATTTCACACCATCGGAAAAAGGTTTCCGAAATGGAATCTCTATCGGAAGAAGTCCGGGATGGAGATATTCAATTTGAAATACCGGACTTTATGAAGATGAGGTACCCAAGATGAAAGTAAAAGTGCAAATCCTAGGGCATGAAAAGTTCGATACTAAAAAGGGCGTGCTGCGCCATCAACTGGCCTGCCTGGATATGGACACGCAAAAGAGATTGATCAATACATTTGATTATTCTTATTCCGACCTGGATCAAGACACCTGTGGCGATCCGGAAAAACTCATAGGTAAAATTGTTGAAATCGGTCTTACTCATATTGAGGCCGGCTTCGGTGGTCGGATTCGTACGCGGGGAGAAATTCTTACGGCTCCAAAAGCCGCGTAAGTTGTTACCAGACGCGGGGGCCGTCTTTAACTGCCCTCCGGTGTTTACAATGGTCTGACCGGAACTCGGACAACGAGGCATAGTAAAATGGAAACTCCAGAAGTACACATAATGGACAAGATCGAGTGGCAAATATTCGGCACGCTTACCTTTAAGAAGGAGCGCATGCCCCACCATCACCGTCTAAAAATGTGGTATGCAGAGGTTAGAACCCTCGCAAAGTGGCAACACGTGTACTTTCCTGAACTTCTCTGGGCACTTCGTTTCGAGCATGGCGAATTGACCGGACGTCCTCATTTTCATTGCTTAATCGGTGGCTTACCAAAGGCTGCTGTTTCGGGAGCTACAAAGATTCGGCGCGCAGGTGGATCATGGGATGTGGTTAATCGCACATGTCATGCTATGTACGCAAAATGGGCACGTATGGGGCTCAAAGAATCTGATCCAAAGGATCGTATCTCTCAATTCAGTTTGTACGATTCTCGGCTCAATGGAGGAGCGTACATTTTAAAATGCCTTGGGGTTGATGAATCGCGCCTCTCGAAAGACATATACGAGACAGCGAAATTTAACTGGGAAGCCGACGAGCTGACGCTCTCCGAATCTGTAACCCGTGTAGTGAGCGCTTACCTGGCCTCCCAATCCAATGGGAAGCTCAAAAGAATGCACGATAGGGAACAAAGAGACGTTTAAGAGAGACAGCCTTTGAGCACTCGGGGCGGATATTTCCGACGAGTGAAAGTTTCGCCATTGGCGGAGCGAAAATGACCGCGCCAGCGCCATTTCGCCCGACAGGGCGACACCTTGTAGGGAGAACTGTGCCTACGCAAAAAAAGAATAAGTACCTCGGAAGTAATCCTCCATTGTGCTTCACGAATTCGAGCCGACAACATATATTGGGAGTCCATAACGGTAGAAAAATAAATAATTTTAGGGATAGATAGCATTATGTCTTCAGAGGTAAGTCAGATTTACGATTCCATTGGCGTTAAAAAGAGCAAGGACTATTCAGGCCAGCTCGAAGGTGGGCAATATTGGTGCGTTCTGAACGGAGACGCCGCAACTAGACTTAAAGATGTACCAGACGAGTCAATTAATTGCGTTGTTACCTCGCCACCTTATTATTGGCTTCGTGATTATGATGTAGAAGGTCAGATTGGCTTGGAAGAAACTGTTGATGAGTATGTATCTAGTTTAGTCAAGGTTATGACCGAAATCTACCGAGTTCTGAGAAAAGACGGCACTCTGTTTCTGAATATTGGTGATACATATTATTCTGGTAGAGGGCAATCACAGGGTAAAGACAAGAAAAGCAAGAAAAGACGATTTGGCCTTCGAGCGGTAGATAAAAGTGGCGGTCTTGGCATTGGTCTACAAAAAAAGTCCGCGATTGGAATTCCATGGCGCGTAGCAATTGCGATGTGCGAACATGAGTGGATATTAAGAAGCCCTATCGTATGGCATAGAGATAAATGTTTGCCTGAATTCGTACGCGACCGACCACGGCGAAGTTATGAATTTGTGTTTATGTTTGCAAAAGACAGATACTATTTTTTCGACAAAACCCCTCTGGTAGATCAAAACTTTGACGAAGATGTATGGACAATTCCTCCCGAAAAGGGCGACAAGGGATTAGACACTGCTCCTTATCCTGAGGAATTGGTTCGTCGTTGTCTTTCGATCGGCTGTCCGGAAAAAGGGATAGTGCTGGATCCGTTCCTCGGGTCAGGAACTACTGCGTTGGCAGCTCTTAAAAGTGGCCGGTCAGCTATAGGCGTGGAGCTGAACAAAGAATTTTGTGCCCATGTGAATAAAAAAATAAGGGCGACCCATGAAGTACTTTAGCAAGCAAATAATTGATGTCGCACTCAAAGAACTGGTGCCATATAAAACTTTTTTTGGGATAACATTTCTCGTAGCTAAAGCGCATGAATTGCCAGTAGGGGATCAAACTAAATTAAAACTCGATACACTGAATCGCGAATTCATGGATGAACATTATCGAATACATCCTGACTCCGAGTATTATCTAAGAGTTTTCAAGTTTAATTCACCTGAGTTTTGGCTAACGCCAAAGTATCCAGAAACAGGCCTGCAAAGCATTAATACACGCTCATTCAAAGAAGTGTTTTTACATACCGTCAATACCGACCTGTGGGGATGGGATGAAGATTATATTTCGTTGCTGAGCGAAAAGTTGCATCCACGTGGGAAAATGCCATTAGCATATATCGTGATTTGGATTTGTCGGAATGTTCCATGGGATGAGAGCTGGAGTATACAGGACATAATTAAAAGATTTATAGAGGATTATCATCTCACTCAGGAAGAACTATCAACTCTCTTTGACACAAGCGTACTCCCTGAACTGAACAATGACTCCAACACCTTTCAACCAGTTCCTGTTAAGTGGAATGAAGTGCTGGAGCGATACCCCAGGCCACCAGACGTTAAGCAAGAAAAAGGGGGGATTCTCTCATATCTTGAGACAACGAACCTAGGGCCTGCAGATTCTTTTCAATTAGCTCCAAAAGAAAGAATTAATGTTATCACAGGAGATAATGGTCTAGGAAAAACCTTCCTATTTGACATAGCTTTTTGGGCAATGACACAAGAATGGCCTAGATCGGCGCCTATATACCCTTCAGGTTTAAATCCCAAGAAAACAGAAATTAAACATGCGATGGCCGGGGAAAATCCAAGGTTTCCGCATGTAAGTAAATACAACTATAAGATAGGTGACTGGCAAAGCTCAAAAAAAAGAGCAACGCTTCCTGGCTTGGTTCTCTATGTTCAATCCAATGGGGATTGTGTTTTTTGGGATCCCGTTGGTTTATCTGAGAGCAAACATTACAATAATAGCTTTCTAGAGCTTAGTTTCCCGGAACTATGGGATGGAAAACCGCGCGTATGCGAGGGACTGATTCGTGACTGGGTTAAATGGCAACACACTGTGGATAGTAGTCCATTCATGACACTTAAAGATGTGCTTATCGCTTTGTCTCCCCCAGATCTTGGCGGTTTTGAAATAAGAAATCCCATTCGTTTAAACGATGATCCACGCGAAATCCCAACATTAAGTCATACATATGGGGAGGTGCCGATAACAAAAGCCTCAGCAGGGGTGAAGCGTATTTTGTCATTGGCATATGCGATGATATGGTTCTGGGAAGAGCATAAAGTACGGGCCAAAACGAGAGGCTTACAGCTAGAATCTCAAATGGTGATATTGATAGATGAAATAGATGCACATCTTCATCCTAAATGGCAAAGAACAATTCTACCTTCAATTTTGAAGGCAATCAACAAACTACATACTGAGCTCGATGTTCAACTACTCGTCGCGACACATTCGCCTTTTGTCGTTGCCTCACTGGAAAATCTTTACACACCTTCAAAGGATGGCGTTTTTAATTTCAAATTGACCACTTCTGGGATAAGTCTTGAAATGATTGAATTCATCAACAGAGGGCCAATAGGTCGATACTTGACATCGACTTTATTTGATTTAGGCGAGCCACGCTCGAACGGCGGGGAAAAAATTATTGCGGATGCCAGGCGATTGATCGATTCAGGAACTGAAGAAAAATTATTAATTCAAAAAGTACATGATAACTTGCAAACATGGCTTGCCGATGATGACCCATTTTGGCCTGAGTGGTTATTTTTCTCAGATGATTATTTAGAGGATTAGGATATGTTAAAATGCACAATGCATCCTGAACCTCCCGGTTTTCAGGATAAAGTGGGGAAACCTGGCGCGAATTTCTTAAAGAACAATCCCAATCCAAAATCTAGTGATTTCCCTGCCTATTGGAGCTATGTTCACAGTGACTTATATTCATGTTACAGGGGTATCTGCAATTTTTGCGCAACTTGGATGCCAAGAGCGTCAAAAAACACAGGAAACGAGGCAAGTTCGATAGACCATTTTATCCCTAAAACAGTGGATAAGAATGCCGCGTATAAGTGGTCTAATTATCGCCTTTGCCGCGGTAGCATCAACAATAGCAAAGACATTTCTACAGATGTGCTAGATCCCTTTCATATTAATAACAATTGGTTTGAAATGGATTTTAGGCGCAACGCAATCAAGCCGGCCGATTGCCTGAGCACTCTCATAGAAAGCCAAGTGCAAGATACAATTCGAATACTTGGTCTAAACGGATCCATTCTAAAATCTGAGCGCTTAAGTGTAATTATCCAGTACCTTAAAAAGGGAGGAACCACAATTGAGCGTAGATATCCATTCTTACACAAGGAAATGGTTAGAGTAGATTTTGATAATACGCTTGCTGACAAGCTAAGATCGATTCTCAATAAGCATAAATGCTAATATTTTAGCAATTTCCCTTAATTAGTATGCTTCCTTTTGACTGCGTGTTAATTTTGGAATTTTTTGGTTGCTATGGACTCTACATGGCTATATATACATACATGCATCAGGAGGTAATTATGGATAATGAATTTACGGATATGGGAAAAGAATTGGTTGAACAATCGAAAGAGGTATCAACTGCTCGGGGAATTATGGACGAGTTATTCCCCTATATCTACGTTGCTTCAAGGCGTATGAGCCTCCGGGCTATTAGCCGATGGTTGGAGGAAAATAAGAATGTCAAAATTAGCCATGTGAGTATTTCCAAGGCACTAAAGGACAGTGAATCATATTTCATTAAAGTACTGGAAGAGATTGTTCCGCCAGCCCGTTTTTTGGCTGATCAAGGAGAAATAAGCATAGAAACTATACTCTTTGATGCGGATGCTCTTGACTATGTGATTCAGACTAAATTTAGACAACAACCTGAACCTAATGACAAAGCAGGATGGACGCTTTATTACGAAGGTGATACTGCAGGCTACATTCTCGAAAATTGCTGGTTCAATCTTCCCGAAGAGTTCCGAGCTGAATGCAAAAGATTTGGACAGATTATCAATGAAGAAGACTACGATGAAGAAGGATTTGTACGACTAAACCATAATTCTGAAGCTTCAGAGAACGAGGTTGAACATGCTGAATAATTTAAAACTTCTACCATTGCTCGATGCTGCCGATATTCTTGGCGTATCAAAACGAACAGTTGACCGCCTTATTGCATGCGGCGAACTTCCAGTTGTTAAAATAAATCGGTCCACCCGAATTCCTCTTGCGGAAATCCAAGCCTATATCGAACGGAATACATTCAAGAACAAGGTGATGGCGTGAAAAACCTGAACAGAAAGTCGAGTGGCATCTATGAAGCAAGGATACGCATCCAATCGACTGACCGAATCACGTACAGGTCGCTAAAGACCCGAAACAAGGAAGTCGCTCTAAAGCGCCTGAATGACCTTTACCTACAAATGGAACGTGAAGCCGAAGGGTTAGCTACACCTTCAAAAATTAAGAGGGCTGCTCAGGCCACTATCGAAAAACATTTAAGGGCATACATATCCGACCTAGAAACTACCTGCTCAAGTTCCAAACATACCCAGGTATGTCATGACCGGATTAAGTTGCTAATTCGTGAATGCTGCTGGAGCAAACTTTCCGATATAGATTCCTCATCTTTTATGGAATGGAGAGCCGGACAAAAGAAAACGCCCAAGACCCTGAACGATTATCAATCCGCATTGAACAGCTTCCTAGTATGGCTCAAGGAAAATGGATTGCTAGAAGCGAATCCAATTGAACGTGTGAAGAAAGTTCCGGTTCGTGGCCGTCATAAATTTCATCATAGAGCATTTACCTATGCCGATATAGCTGAACTCCTCAACGTGTCTGGAGATAGAAGATTCGCGTATGTGACGGCAATCTATACAGGACTAAGGCGTGGTGAACTGGAAGCGTTGCAATGGGGTGATATTCATCTGGAAGAAGAAACTCCATATCTCGTCGCTCGCGCCTCTACCACCAAAAACGGTAAGCAGGCCATGATTAAGCTTCATCATGAAGTGATTGAATCGCTCCGCTTCATAAGACCGATAGAACCAAAGATAGATCAACTCGTTTTTGATGTTCCAACCATCGAGCAATTCAAGAAGGATTTGGCAGAGGCCAATATCGAATACATTGATGCTCAGGGAGGCCGGGCGGACTTTCATTCACTCCGACATACCTTTGCCACATGGAACGCGCTCGTAGGCAATTCTCCACAAGTTACAAAGTCGCTAATGCGACACAGCGATATTAAATTGACGATGAACGTCTACACGGATGTTTCAAAGCTTCCGACTTCTGCAGCGATTGACCTGTTGCCTTCAATCGAAACACCTCAAATAGCGCCTCAAAAATCTGGCTCTGAGGGTCACTGCGTGGCACAGACTGGCAAAGAAGGTAAGATTATTCAGTTTACTAAACCAGCTGATAGCAAGAAGTTTAGTCGCGGTCTGGCACGAACTGGCACAGAAAGAGAATGGTGCTCGGGGTGGGATTCGAACCCACACGGGCTATAACGCCCACAAGGCCCTCAACCTTGCGTGTCTACCAATTTCACCACCCGAGCAGGTTTTGAAAAGAGGTTGGGAAGATACCGATGCCCCGCGGGCCGTGCAAGCGGTAAAACTGAAAAAGTTGCGCCCGTTGTAAACAAGGGGGCCAGAGAAGGGAATACGGGAGGCGGACGGCGTTAAAAGTTGGAGTTGAAACTTCCATATTTTGGCCCATCCGCTATTCCATTGTTCCACTCTTAGGAAAGGATTCGATGAACTACGTTTTGCAGGTTTTATTTATTCTGGTGCTGATGACGGTTGGCTACGTGGCCCGCAAACGCGGCGTGGTGAGCGAGACGGGCACCAGCGAAATGGTGAAGGTGCTGATTTCCATCATTTATCCCTGCCTGATTTTTTCGTCGGTGACCCGGCTGAACGCGGGCGAGCTGGCGGCAAACTGGATTATGCCGGTTCTGGCGATGGCGATTGCGGGAACGGGCCTGCTCCTCGGACTGGCCGCCCTGCGCTGCATGAAGGGCGTGGACCAGCAGCGCGCCAGCGCCTTCCTTTTCCAAAACACGATCAACAACTACCTTTTCCTGCCTCTGCCGTTGGTGCTGCTGCTTTGGGGCGAAGAGGGCGTGGCCCTGCTGGTGTTTGCATCGATGGGGTTTGAGCTGATTGTCTGGACGGTGGGCGTTTTCCTGTTCAACCGTTCGAGCAAACTTTCGGAGGGAATCCGGATGATGTTCGGCCCGCCGCTGATGGCGCTTCTTTTTTCGATGGGCTGGGTCTGCGTGCGCGACCTCCTGCAGCCGGAGCTGCCCGCCTCCGGATTTTTTGCCGATATGATGCGGCGCGTGCTGGCCCTCTCCTATTTCGGTGCAGAAACCGTGGGCAAGGCGACGGTGGCGGTGTCGATGATTGTTTCGGGCAGCCGCATCGCAGCGCTGGATGTGCGCGCGGTCTTCGATAAGCAGGTATGGATTCTCTCGACGCTGCGGCTGGTGGTTACGCCCGTGTGCTTCATCCTGCTGCTTAAGCTGATCCCAATGAGCGAAACCGCCTTCGGCATCCTCGCCGTGATTGCCGTGATGCCGGCGGCCGTTACGAGCTTGATTTTCAGCGAGCGCTTTGGCGGCGACTCGGACTTTATTGCCTCCACCCTGCTCGTGACGCACCTGGCGGCGGTCGTCACCATTCCTTTGCTGCTGGCCTGGGCGCTATAGACACCGGCTGACAATGGCTCTTTTATTTTAGAGCATTTTCATAAAAGGCACAGAAGGGATGCCGTCCCCGGCGTCCATGGGCACCGCTAGCGTCCACAGGATTAATTGAAGCCCTCCTATTCCCTTAAAATTTCCGAATATGCACGGCCATTAAGCAAAAAAAACCGCCCCGAGCAAACGAGACGGTTATCACCCTCAACCCAAGAGGGTTACATCATGAATCGGCGACGGATGAACAGGATGCCAACGGCAGATGACATAATTATCCCAAGCGTAGCCGGTTCCGGGATGGATTCAACGACAATGTTATCCACTAAAACATCAGCATGGACAGCGTCTTCCCCCCTGGCTACCCAGAATCCGATAGAGTTAAACTGCGTTGCAACATCAGCATCGCCCCTATCCAGAGCCAAATCGTCATGAAGGATAGAACCGTTCATCCAGATATCGTACTGCTCGTCAGCGACATCGTCTCCATTCCAGGTTACCGAACTGCCGGATATATTCATGATGACATCAAAGTGATACGCCGTATTCACGGCAATGTCGGAACCAATCGATACATCCCGGGATCCATAGCCCATATCGAGCCAATTAACGTTTCCGTTATTTGCGTCTGCAACATCACCTTTCGCGCTAACCCGAACATACGCATCCGACGTGTAGTCTGAGGGAAAGAACATGTCAAAGGAGAGTCGAACAAAGTCGGCTCCTGCAGATGAAATGTCTAAATCGTTGTATCTGAAGGCGCCACCGTCGTCATTGACGAGCGTAACAAGCTTGTTGCCAGAGCCAAATTCGGTTGAGTTGGTTACATAAGCAGCTGAACTGCCATTTCCTGTCCAACCCATGTCGTTGAGGGAGTCGCCAACGGTAGCGCTATCAAAGTTATTCGAGTAAACAATAGTTCCCGACGCCACCATGACGCAAGACAGTGCGACACTTGCTAATATTAGTTTTTTCATCGTTTCTCCTTTTCTTTAGGTGCATTGCTCGAACCTTGGTCTAAATTCGACTGCTAATATCCCACCTATCGCCCCAAAACAACACAGACGATCTCCCAAAAAGCACGGCGGATATTGCACATTTTTTGCCGGGACCGGGGTTTTAAAGCGCGCCATCCAGTTCGATACCAACGAAGAAATATGACCGCACGCGGCGGCGTCTTGGCGGAGGAGCCTGAACAACAATCAACGGAATGGAGTCGAGCAGTTCTAATACGAAGCGGACGGCGGCACGCGGAACTCGTCCGCACGCCGGGCCGACCAGCCTTCTTCTTGCCGGCGCAGCATGAACAACGGACGCTGCAGTTCGAGCTCCCAGGCAAACTGCTTTTTAAACAGCGCCTTCACCAGCTCTGGTTTTTCGGTGGCCAGGTTATTCTGTTCGCCGGGGTCTTCAGCCAGATTAAACAGCTCGGCCGGACGATCGGGAAAGCGCAGCAGCTTCCAGTCGCCATCGATGATCGTTCCGCGGGTTTCCATTTTCCAGTGCAGAGTCTGATGCGGCCGCCCCTTGTTGGCACCCGTCAGATACGGAACCATGTCCACCCCGTCGAGCCCCTCAAGGACGTCGGAATTCCCGCCGCCCGCTTTAACGAATGTAGGGATCAGGTCCAGCGTCGTCATCGGCTTGTCATAAACAGCTCCCGCCGGCAGCCGCCCCGTCCAAGAGATGAGGCCCGGAACCCGGATGCCGCCTTCAAGCTGCGTCCCCTTGACGCCGGCGAATGGATAGTTGCTCGATCCGTTTTTATCCATTGGTCCTCCGTTGTCGTTGGAGAAAACAATGATGGTGTTTTCATACAACCCGAGCTCTTTGAGTTTGTTGATGATCTGTCCGCAGGCCCGATCCATCGAAAGCGTCATCTGCGCCACCTGACGGCGCTTGCCTTCCAGCTGAGGGAACTCGCCCTTGTCTTTGGGGTCCGGCTCCATGGGCGTATGGACGGCATTGAAGGAGACATAGGTGAAAAACGGAACGTCCTTGCTGCGCTCGATAAATGCACAGGTTTCGTTGGCCAGCGCATCGGTCAAATAGCCCTCATGCTCCTTATAGTTTCCAAAGTTCCGTTCGATCAGATTTTCATGCTTGGCCTTTTTGGGATTGGAATAGGCAAAGAAGCTCCGAGCGCCGCCGCGGAAACCATAGAACTCGTCAAAGCCACGCTTGAGCGGATGATAGCGGTCGGCGACCCCCATATGCCACTTTCCGAAAACCGCGGTGCGGTAGCCCAGTTCCTGCAGATAGTTCCCCATGGTTGAAAAATCGGTCGGCAGCCCCATTTCGTCGCCCAGCAGTTTGCTGTTTTCGCTCATGATGCCGGGCACATTGATTTCTTCAAATCCCAAACGCTGCTGGTATCTTCCCGACAGCAACCCTGCCCGCGACGGGCCGCACGTGGCGCCGGTCACATAAAACTGCGACAGCTTAACTCCGGATGCTGCGAGCTGGTCCAGATGCGGCGTCTTAAAATGAACGCTGCCGTGAAACCCAAAATCCCCATAGCCCGCATCATCGGAAAACAGCAGGACAATATTTGGCTTCGAGGAGAGCTCAACGGGAGGCGTTCCTGCCGCCACAACTTGGGTGGATATTGCGCAAACCAACGCCAACATGAATAGTATAGATCGTTTCATTTCTAATTTCCTTTCTATGGTAGATCTTTATTTTTTAAAACTAAACGCGCCGATGCAAGGGGGCCTGCCCAAAGGGTTCCCGAAGAAATCAACGGCGGGATACGCAGCAACATTTTTAAACACGCCCTTTCCCGCCCCTGGCACGGGAGGGCCCAGCTTGGCCACGCCTTGGCCTAGGGCTGGACTGTCCGCACCGATTTGGTAGCGATCCGCACCGGCACCCTTCCCCAAGAATCCGGGATTCCCCTTCACGGGGCTTTCGTCCAGTTCCAAAAAACGGCGGTCCACGTCCCCATGGAACAGGTTGTTGCGCATATAGAGCAGCGTGCCGTTGGATTTCATCACCACATGCTGCCGGCCCATGGCGCTTCCGTTCCCGCTGTAAAATATATTGTTAAAAATGAACGTGTTCTTCGCGTTAATCTCAATCGCAGTCGAATAGCCTTTGTCCATAACCACGGTGTTGTTGTAGATGTAGCTGTTCTCGCAAAGGTGAATCTTTTTCCCCGCCGCCACTTGATTGATCCAGATCGTGTGGTTGCTGTTCTTCCACTTCAGATTCTTACGCCAGCCGTCGTTGACGCTTACGTTGTAGCGGTACACCGCATTCACATTGCCGCCCAAAATCTCCACAAATCCGCCTTCGCAGTCTTCCATGTAGTTGTACTGAACAAAGGTGTTCACATTTTCATGGTCGATGTGGATTCCGTGCGAATCCAGATAGCCGCGGGTGCTCAGACATTGGTTATGCTGAATCACCGTATTGATGCAGCGCCACGTCCAAACCGAGCTGCCGCGACCGGGCATCCGGGGATCGGTTGACGCGCCGGGATGATCAAATATATTTTTCTCTATCAGACAGTTGTAGGTCCGCAGCGGCAGCACGCTGGTGCCGCCGAGGTGATCGAACCGGTTGTTCCGGACGATAATGTTGGCATTGCGGTTGATGGCATCGTTGCCGACGCCCTCTTTCGCTCCGCCGTGTTTAATGTGAACACCGAGTCGCTGAATATCGGTAAAGAAGCAATCCTCCACCAAAATGTTCTGAATATTTTTTTCATTGCCCGCGCGCTGGTTTCGGGCACTAAAAAAACGGACGCCGGCCACCTCCAGCCCATCGAAATCCTCCGGGTTGTTCATCGGCTTAACCGCATAGACGTTTTGGAATGTCATGTTCCGCAGGATAAAGTTTTTCAGCACCTGCGTTCCGGAGTTGTGAACATGAAGCCCGTAGGCATCCACATCCCTGACGCCGGTGCGGGTGGATTGACGCTCGTTGTTCACTTCGAGCCCGTCGAAAACCAGGTTGTCGTGGTTGTTGACGTAAACCGCTTCCCGATAGTCGCCTCCCTGCTCTGCACCCGCTTCGCCGGTCAGCACCGGCTTGGCGCCTTCTCCATACGAGGTGATCACAATCGGCTGCCCTTTGGATCCTGAGCCGTTGACCACAAAATGCCCGTCAAAGCGGTCGCCCTTTTTGAAGAAGACCGCATCGCCGGGCCGAAGCGACACGCCGCTGATTTTCTCTAGCGTTTTCCAAGGCGACTGGAGGGTCCCCGGATTCAGGTCATCGCCTTCGGAGCTGCTCAGGTAATAGGGCCGGCCGACCGCCGCGCTCCATCCGAGCACGGTCAGCACCATCGCAAGCCAGACTGTTTTTCTCACGTTAACTCCTCAACACATACGCATCGGCCCCGGATTTTCTTAGTCCCAGATCAGCGGCATAAAGACGGTCATTTCTGCATCCCCGCGGTTGCTCCAGGAATAGTAAGGAACAAACTGGGCTTTAAACGGCTCAAACTTCGGCTTGTCCAGCGTCCGGTACATGCCTTCCTTTTCGTCCTGACGCAGCGCCACTTTCCCGGTGATGGTGGTCAGGCCTCCGAGAAAGCCCGGCCGGTACTTGGCTTTGAGTTTTGATTTAAGCGGCAGGTAGACATCCAGAATGCCGGTGCCTTCCGGCAGGTCGGGCGTCTCCATGCAATACACCACCGGCCCGCGCTTGATGGCGGCTTGGTTGCGGATTTCTTCAATCACGGGATTGCCTTCGACAAGCTTGATCTCCATCGGCATATCGAGGGCAACGACGTCGCCGGCCTTCCATGCGCGGTTGATTTTAGCGAAGGTTCCGGGAACAGCCTCAACCGCCTCTCCGTTAACCTTGAGCGTGCTGCCTTCAGCCCATCCCGGAATGCGGAGCGCCAGCTCGAACGGCTCAGCCTTGCAGGCTTCCATCGTGATTTTCACGCTTCCATCCCACGGATACTGCGTCTCCTGCTCGAGCTTCACCGCCGAGCCGTCCTGCAGCTTGGTGTTCAGCTTGTTGCCGCCGTAGAGGTTTACCGCAACGCCGTTTTCGGAAAGGCTGTAGGCCCAGCCGGACAGCTTGGCAATGGTGCGGACAAGATTCGGCGGGCAGCAGAAACAATCGATGTAGGGCTCGCGGTGCGCCGACTCGGTATCGGAATAGTCGAGGTGACCATCGATCTTGCGCAGCGGGTTGGCGTAGAAATAGTGCTTTCCGTCTTCGCTCATGCCCACGAGCGCGGAGTTGTAAAGCACCAGCTCCATGATGTCCGCATACTTCGACTCGCCCTTGATCGAAAGCATGCGCCAGTTAAACATCGCATTGGCAATGTTGGCGCAGGTTTCGTTGTAGGCCGTTGCATTGTGCATCAGATAGTCTTCAAGAAAGGCTTCATGGACCATGTCAAACTGGCCGTGCGCGCCGTGGTGGGTCTGCCCGAGCGCGCCGGTCACATACATTTTCTGTCGGTTGACATCCTCCCAGATGCTTTCCAGCGGCGCCAGCAGCGCGGCCTCGCCGGTTTCCATATAGACATCAGCGGCGCCGGCATAGAGATACATTCCGAGCACCGCATGGCCGACCGCTTTGGTTTCTTCGCGGAACGGCGTCTGCATCTGATTCTGGGAACCGAGAAAGAAATACGGCACCGACTTCTGCTCTTTCAGCGGGCCCCATCCAGTAGAGGGGGCAGTGCCCCGCATATCGATGAAGATGCCTGCAAGGTCGAGATATTTTTTGTTTCCGGTGGTGCGGTACAGCTCCACCAACCCCATGATCTGCGAGGGATTGAAAGCAAAGTGCAGCAAAGCCGGATCCTTCGTCTTCGGCATGAACACGGTGCACAGGTAGTCGGCGTTCTTGACTGCAATATCCAGAAAGTTGGTTTTGCCGGTCAGACGGTTGTGAATGCAAGCCGCGGTCATCAGATGCCCGTTGTTGTAAAGCTCGTGGCTCGTCACATCGGTCCAGCGGCCGCGCCCCTTGCGGGTCTGCGTCGTGGTCGAAAGATAGCCGTCGTCGTCCTGCGCCGCCGCAATCACTTCGATGATCCCATCGAGATCCGCAAGGATTTCCGGATCCTTGTTGTTGGCATAAACGTAAACCGCCGACTCCATCCATTTGTAGAAATCGCCGTCATGCCACCACATGCCCAAAGCGGGGCCCTCCATCATGCCGGCGGCTTTTTTAAAGTTGTTGTAGGCGTGGCCGACGTCGCCCTTCAGCAGCGTTCCCATGTGCGGCATCATCACTTCTTCGCACTGGCGGTACTTATCGCCCAGCAGGCCGTCCGTCCAGCGGCAGTCGCCGATGTTGATGCTCTTCAGCGCCGCATATCCGCTCTTCGAGTTGTTAATGATTCCCTGCTGCTGCGCCTGTGCCAGCCCCGCAAGCATAACGCCCGATACGATCAAAATCCGTTTAAGTGTTTTCATTCGATTGCTCCTTCTGCTCACGTTCAACTAACCAAAAACCCCGAAGCGCGGCTCCGGGGTTGTCTATTTCAATTGCCCCGGCTACCGCACAACACGGCCGGATGCAGATCCGCCCATGAGGGCTTCCACTTCACCGCGGGTCGAAAAGTTAAAGTCGCCTTTGATGGAATGCTTCAAGCAGGAAGCAGCCACGGCATACTTCACGGCCGTCTGCGGTTCGCTCAGCTCCGGCGTCGTCAGCGCAAAGATCAGGCCGCCCGCGAACGAATCGCCCCCGCCCACGCGGTCGACAATGTTTTTGATTTCGTACGACTGATAGTTTCCATCCGCATCGAGCGGCGCGAAGGCCGGCTGATCCGACGACGCATCAAACAGCATTGCGCCCCAGTTGTTGTGCGTCGCCGAAAGGCTTTCGCGCAGCGTAATCGCCACCTTGCTGATGTTCGGAAACTGCTGCACCACCTGACGGGCCACGCCGGGATAGCGGGATGTGTCGAGCGCGCCGGAATGGACGTCCGTGTCGCCGGCCCGAATGCCGAGCACGTCGTGGCAGTCTTCTTCGTTGGCAATCACAACATCGATGAACGGCAGAATGGTGCGCATCGTTTCCTGCGCCAGCTCGCGGGAGCTTTTGGAGGCATCCCACTTCCAGAGTTTGCCGCGGAAGTTTAAATCAATCGAAACCTGGCATCCAGCGGCCTTCGCTTTCTGCGCCGCGACGAGCGTCGCTTCGGCAGCGCTCTCCGACAGTGCAGGAGTAATGCCGCTCAGGTGCAGCCACTGCGCTCCGTCAAAGATGGAATCCCAGTCATACTGGTCGGCGGGGGTGATTGCGATGGCCGAATCGGCCCGGTCGTAGATCACGTTGCTCGGACGCTGGTTGGCTCCGGTTTCCAGAAAGTAGAGGCCCAGACGGCCTTCGTCGGTTCGCAGCACAAACTGCGTGTCGATGCCCACCGCGCGAACCGAATCCATCGTGGCTTCGGCCAGGGCATGCTTCGGCAACGCCGTTACATAACGGGCCGTTCCGCCAAAGTTGCAGATGGATGCCGCCACGCTGGCTTCCGCCCCGGCATAGGTGACTTCAAACGCACGCGTCTGGCGCAGGCGCAGATTTTCCGGAGCGGCCATCCGCCCCATGATTTCTCCAAAAGTCACTACTGTCTTCATTCTATCTCCTACTATTTTAAACACCCGCTCGCGGGCTCGCTTAAGGCACTAGGAACACGAAGGCGATCTTTAGTGTCCTTCGTGTCTTAGTGTTTAGATTTATGATGCATCACGAATTCGGCATACCTCGGCGGCACGGGCGGTGATGCCGTCCCAGTCTCCAGCATTGACGAGATCCTGCTTCACAATCCAGGAGCCTCCAATGGTCGGAACATTCGGTTCCTTGAGGTAGTCCACCATGTTCTCGGCGTTCAGTCCGCCCAGCGGGAAATACTGAATGCCCAGATGCTTGTAGGGCGCGCTCATGCTGCGCAGGTACGGAACGCCCCCGGCCGCTTCCGCCGGGAAAAACTTCACGAACCGGCAACCGAGTTCAATCGCCGCTTCCAAATCGGAAGGCGTGCTGATGCCCGGCGCAAAAGGAACGCCCAGCTCAACCGCGGCTTTAATGACGCGCGGATTCATTCCGGGCGACACCGCAAAATCAGCGCCGGCCTCCTTTACCTGCTGCACCTGCTCCGGCGTCAGGATGGTACCGACCCCCGCCAGCACCTCAGGCACTTCCGAACTGATGGCCTTGAGCGCATCCAGCGCCGCCGGCGTGCGAAAGGTAAGTTCAATCACGTTGATGCCTCCGGCCAGCAGGGCTTTCGCCAGCGGCACCGCGTGTTCGACCTTTTCGATGGAGAACCCAGCCACTACGCCGGACTTTTCCATCCGTTGGATAATTTCTTGAGGAAATGCTGTCGTCATTTAGATCGTTCCGTTTGTTAGTTTTCGATCAGCACCGACACGCGCTTAAGCGTGAGGTATTCCTGCAGGCTGTAGCGCGAGCAGTCCTTGCCCACGCCGCTCTGCTTAAGGCCGCCGTGCGGGAGCTGCACGGAATAGTGCGGCTCGTTCACGCAGACGCTGCCGGCCTTGATGTCGCGCGCAGCGCGCAGGCCCTTCGCCAGATTGGTGGTGAAGACATAGGCCGCCAAGCCATACTGCGTGTCGTTGGCCAAGGCGATTTCATCGTCGGCATCGGTGTATTTAATGATCGGCAGCACGGGGCCGAAAATTTCTTCGTAGGACACCTTCATGCGGGCGTCGACATCCTTGAGGATGGTCGGCTCCATGAAGTAGCCTGCGCCTTCGACGGCTTTGCCGCCACAGACGATTTCCGAGCCGTCGGCCACGGCGGATTCCACCAGACCGAGCACATACTGGCGCGCTTTGTCGGAGATCATCGGGCCCATCTGGACATCGGCCGCACGCGCCTTGGCGGCCGCCACGAATTCGTCGTAGACCGACTCATGCACGAAGCAGCGGTTGGGGGAAACACAGACCTGTCCGCAGTTGGCAAACTTGAGGTCAACCACCTTGTTGGCCGCATCGCAGACGTCGGCGTCGGGATAAACCACCACCGGCGCATTGCCTCCGAGCTCAACCGAGAAATGTTTAACGCTGGTGCAGGAGGAATTCATCACTTCGAGGCCGCCGCGGGTGGAGCCGATCATGGTGACCATCGAAGGGACATCGCTTTGCAGCAACGCTTTTGTAACGTCATGTTCGCTGCTGGTAATCATGTTGATGACGCCATCCGGAACACCAGCTTCTTTGGCCAGATAAGCGGTTTCCAGCGATGCGAGCGGCGTGTAGTGCGACGGCTTGATGATGGTGCTGCAGCCGGAAGCCAGCACGGGCCCGATCTTGTAGCCCACGTTCAGCAACGGAAAGTTCCAAGCCAGCATGCCGACGGCAACGCCCAACGGCTGGCGCTGGATGTAGTGGAGAAAACGGCCGTCCGGATCGTGCAGCACGGGCTGATCGAGGCGTTCAAACTCTTCCACAAAGAAACGCAGGCAGGTGGTGAGCATGCCGAAATCATATTCCGCATTGTCGCGCGGCTTGCCGGTTTCTTCAATCAGCAGATCAACGATGCGTTCGCTGTTTTCGTCGAGCAGATCGGCGTAGCGCAGAATGATTTTTTTGCGTTCCGCCGGCGTGGTGGACGACCAAGCCTTGAAACCCTGCTCGGCCGCCTTCAGCGACTGCTGAACGGCATCATTATCTGCTTCCGGAACCAGTCCAAGGACATTGCCCGTAGAAGGGTTGATTACATCAATTGACTTTTTCGACTCAACGAATTTCCCGTTGATCAGCATGGGATACATTTTTTTAGACATTAGTTTTTCTCCGTTTTCTGAGCACAATATTTTTCGACAACAGTACGATCCGGCTCTACACCGAGTCCGGGAGCGGTCGGCACCTGTGCGATGCCGTCCTTAATTTCCACGACAGCGGCGTACATTTCGTCGCGCATTGGATTCGGGGTGAGATCTCTTTCCAGCAACGGCTCGGCCACCTCGGCGCGGCCCGGCTCGACATAGGTGGTGGCCAGGAAGTGAACGGCGCTCGCCAGGTTCAGCTGCGTACCCCAGCAATGGGGAACCACATTGATCCCATGCGAGGAAGCCACCGCGCGGATCTTCAGCGCTTCGGTCGGTCCGCCGCAATAGGCCAGATCCGGCTGAGCGACAGACACCCCGCCCTTCTCCAGCAGATTCTGAAAGCCCCAGCGGGTCTGCTCGCATTCGCCGGTTGCAATCGGAACGTCAATCTTGTCCGCCAGTTGGCGGAACAGGTTTTTATGCTGCGGCGAGAGCGGCTCTTCGAACCAGACATAGTTTTCGCCGTAGAGCACATGGCCCATTTCAATCGCTTCCGGCAAGTCGTAGGCGTGGTTGGAGTCGGCCATCAGTTGGATGTCCGGGAAGGTCTGGCGCATGGCTTTGACCTGCAACTTGTCGAAGGCCATGTTTTTGCCGACCTTGATCTTCATCGCCTTGTAGCCTCGTTCGACGTAGCCGGCGGCTTCATTCAGAATTGTTTCCAGCAGCTGCGCCTCCGACTGCTTGCGGAAATACATGCCGGTGGCGTAACACTGCACCTGATCGCGAACGCGACCGCCCATCAGTTCGGAAACCGAGACGTTGAGCAGCTTGCCTTTGAGGTCGAGCAGCGCCATATCGATGCCGGACATCGCGCCCATCATGACCCCCTTGCGGGCAAAATCGAGCGACGCACGCCAGCAATGCTGCCAAGCGGCCTCGTTCTTCAGAGGATCCCAGCCAATGAGCAGCGGCGCATAAAAAGAGGAAATGCCCGACTGCGTCACCTCGGCGGGGCCGTAGCATTCGCCCCAGCCGACGGCGCCGGAATCGTCGATGATCTCCACCAGCAATGCGTTGCGGGTATCGTAGTGCCATTGCGAAAACCCGAACGATTCTTCGAGTTTGTGCTGCAGGCGGTAGGTTCTAATTGATTCAATCATTCTACGTCTCGTTATATTATTCAGTCAGCGCCGGAGCATCCGGCAGCTCGACGACCACCACAACGGAATCATCCGCCTTGAACGTGCCGGCATAAGAAAGGGCTCCAGCCGCCAATACAATCAGGGCGACGCCTACAAAAACTAGATTGAGCGCCTTGCCCGCGCCTTTCCATTCGCCGGTAATCATGGCGGCGACATTGCTGACAATCAGCGACAAGGCCAGGAAGATCGGTGTGGCAATAATGGCGCCGATGTCGCCCATCATTGCGCTGCCCTGCCCCATGGTGCCCAGCGCGGCAAACCACAACAGACCTGTAATGACCGCCCACATGATCGCTTTGCCAACTCCGCCGGTTTTTTCGGCAATGACCGTCTTGTTTTTCGCCAGCAGAATCAGGGCGTAGCCGAGGTTCATGACCAATGCACCCATCAGCACAACGACCCAGCGGGCCAGAGCCGAGTTGCGAACGCTTGCGCCATGTTCCTGAGCAATCTCGCCAATGCCTCCGGTGTTGTTGAACCCAATAAAGAGCAGCGAGGAGAGCAGTCCGCAGACCACGGCGATAATCAACCCTTTGCGGAGTGCGGCGCCTTTAGCGATGCCCTGGAGTTCCTGACCGGCCTCCGCGAGAATTTTATCTCGCTTCAGGCCGGCGATCGTAACCACCACGAGCGCCAAAGCGTAGAGCACCAATCCAAGAATGGTGAAAGGGATGCTGGCCGGAACAATCGTGTCGGCGCCTTGAATGAGTGCGATGATCGTTGCAGCAATGCCGCAGCCGCCCATAACAATTCCGTAGGTCAGCGACATGCCGATGTAGCCGACCGAAATGCCGAACATAATGCCGCCGATTCCCCACAGGAAGCCCATGGTCGCGCCAGCGGCAACTTCAGTCATTGATGCTTTGGATATAACAGTGAACAGGTCAGGAGTAACAATCAGCGCCCAGATCAGCGGGAAGAGCAGCATGGCGACCAGCGACTGAACCACCCACCAGGCCTCCCACGACAGCGGCTTTACATACTTCATTCCAATACCGAATGTTCCCTGAAAAACACTGGCCAGCACGACAATCATGATCGGTAGCATTAACTCATTCATCTATTCATCTCCTGTAATAACTCAAACAACAACATCCCACATTCAAAAGCCCATAAACATAGCTGATCTTGTAATAAACTATGCCGATATTGCACTTCCTCGTTCTTTCGTTGCATAAACCACGTAAAACACGGCCTAAGCATCCCGGAAGCGCCGGACATGCTGCGGATTCTTTTTCCGGAATTCAGCCGGCGACATGCCGATATGTTTTTTGAACTGGCGGCCAAAATGGGTGTAGTCGTTAAAGCCGACCTGATAGCAGATATCCAAGGCGTTTTCGGTGGTATCCCGAAGCAGCACGCAAGCGCGCTCGATGCGCAGCCCGTTCAGATAGTTCAAGAACGTCATGCCGGTTTCGTGCTTGAACAGCCGGCAAAAATAGGTTTCCGAGGCGCCGCTCATGGCCGCCATGTCTTCGAGCTTCAATGATTCTTCAAAGTGGTCGTGAATATAGTTCAAGGTGCTGCGCAGTCCGGACAGATAGCGGGAGACCGGCACCGCCAAGTCAACCTGGACCATCCGGTCCACCCCTTTGTTGCGGTCGTACTGTTCGGCAAGAAACGCCAGCAAGTCCAGGAAATGGTAGCGGGTCAGGGCCTGGCCCCGGTCGGTTAAATCATGTGCCGTCTCGCGCAACTGTTGAAACAAGGCGATCAAGTCGGCGCGCTGATCCGCTTTAAACTTAAGCTGGACGGCGGATACGCCTTCCTCCGCGAGCGAGATGAAGGGCTTGAAAAAATATTTATTCGGCGAACTGGAGTTTTTGAGCTTTTCCAGCGACTGGATTTCGAAGTCAACCGCCTGCGGCAGAAAGCTGCAGCAATAGGCCTTGCGCGATTGCTTCTTAACCGCGTCGGCCAGCAAGTGCAGCACATACGGCTTCATGATCAGCACGTCGCCGGGCTTCATCAGAATTTCATCTCCTTTGAAGCGGTTGATCAACGAGCCCTTCTCCACGAACAGCATTTCAAAATATTCGTGGCGATGCAGCTCCTTCTGAATCAATGTCCGGTCCCCCACCGTATCCACGGCAATGGGGAATGCAGATTCAACAAACAGCTCTCTAGACTTAACTAAAGACATCCCTATCCACCTTATTTGGGGAGGTTGCCCTTCCATCCTTTGCTGAATTGGATGAGAAGGCTGGCCACCAGCTCCGGCGTCTTGGCCGCAACATTGACCGTTTCCTGCGGGTCCTCTTTGTGGTCGTACAACTCCACAAAAACGGGTTCGGCATCCGGATGCACCACATCTTTCCAAACCACCAAGCGATAGCGGTCGGTGCGCATGGTATAGCCCATAAGGTTGTTCTCGAAGAGGTCGCGGTCCCATTTGGCGCCCTGCTGCTTAATGATGCGGGCTTCCACTTCTTCGATCAGCGGGCCGAAAAAAGTTTCGCGCAAACCGGGCGAAAGCGGGTTCGCCGCCCATTCGCGCAGGGCCGGATCCGGGAACTGGCTGAAGGCCGCCGCTTTCCACTCGCGGTCCGGGTTGGCCAGCAGCGGCTTAAAGCTGGTTCCCTCCACATGGGACGGCACCGGGATGCCGGCGAGGTCGCACAGCGTCGGATACATGTCGATGAGCTCAACCAGTCCGTCGGTCGTCTTGCCACGGCTGCCTTTGGGCATGTCCGGCGTCCAGATCATCATGGGAACCCGCGTACCAACTTCATAGTTGGTCGCTTTGCCCCAAATACCCATATCGCCGAGGTGCCAGCCATGGTCGCCCCAAACAATGATGATGGTGTTGTCGCGAATGCCCGCTTCGTCGAGCGCGTCGATCATCTTGCCAAGGTTGGCATCGGCATAGCTGACACAGGCCAGATAGGCGTGCTTCAACGTCCGGGCCATTTCGTCATCAATGCCGCCGCTCTTTGGAATGCCGGTCCGGACGCGCAGCTCGAAGGAAGCATGCAACCCCATCTCCGCGCCGTCTTTCGGCCCTTCGGTTTGCGTGGCCAACGGAATCTTCACCGGGTCATACAAATCCCAATAAGGCTTGGGAGCAATCCAATCGAGATGCGGTTTCTTCAAACCCAGCCCAAGGAAGAACGGCTTATCCGGGTTCTTTTTGAGCATGTCCTTCATCGTGGCAATCGCGAGCTCGGTGTTGAGGCCGTCTTCATAGGTCGCATCCGGAACATCGGCGCACTCGTAGGCCGGACCTTTGCCACCCAGCCCGAGACGGGACATGCCCGGATACTTTTTCGACATGTATGCTTTATTCTCTTTCAGGATAGCCTGGTTTTCAGGAAGCGCAAAGCCCCCCACCGTTGCCGGAACCTTGAGCTTCAACGAAGCCTTGGAGACCGGATCGCGGCTCCATGAAAATTCGGGGTCCGACTCCGGCTTGTTATGAAAAATCTTCCCGCAGTACACGGCTTCGTACCCGTTCGCGATAAAGTTTTGCGAAAGGGTGACCATGTCCGGATTGAGCGGACGGAAGCTGGCAAAGTTTTCCGTCACGCGGATGGTGTCCGGGCGGGCGCCCGCCATCAGGCTGGCGCGCGACGGACCGCAGATCGCTTCCTGGCAGAAGGCCCGGTTAAAGAGCAGGCCGTCCGCCGCCAGTTTATCCATATTCGGCGTAACGGCAATCGGCGACCCGTAGCAGCCCAGTTCCGGGCGCAGATCGTCGACGGCAAGAAACAGAATATTCGGCTTTTGCTTCGACTGGCAAGAGCAGGCAAGCAGGAGGACAACAACAAGGTATGTTAATTTTTTCATAAGCTTCTCTCGGTTTAGTTTTCCCAAACAACAGGCATGAACACGGTCATCTCTGCTGTGCCCCGGTTGCTCCAGACGTAATAGGGAACAAACTGGGTTTCGTACAATTTAAACTCCGGCTTTTTAACCGTGCGGTACATGCCGCTCTTCGCATCCGAACGCAGCAACACGCTGCCGTTGATGGTTGAAACGCCACCCAAAAAGTCCGGACGATGTTCCACCCTCAGGTCGGCATTGCCGCTGAAGTACACATCCAGGATTCCGGCACCTTCCGGCAAATCGGGAGACTCCACGCAGTAGACCAGCGGGCCGCGTTTGATTGCCACCTGGTTGCGGACCTCTTCAATGAGCGGGTGGCCTTCCACCAGATTAACGTCCATCGGCATATCCAGTTCAACCACGTCGCCGGCTCTCCACTCGCGCTCGATTTTCGCAAACGTTCCGGGCGCGACATCAACGCCGGCATCCGCACCGTTCACCTGCAGGGCCGCCCCTTCCGCCCATTCCGGAATGCGCAGCATAATCTCAAAGGCTTCCGCTTTGCACTCGTCAACGGTCAGCTTGACCGCGCCGTTCCAGGGGTAATCAGTCTGCTGGGTGAGCTTGAGGGCCGAGCCGTCGAGCAGCTGGGTCTCCAGCTTGTTGCTTCCGTACAGATTCACCGCAACGCCGTTGGCTGAAAGGCTGTAGACCCAACCGGATACTTTGGCGATGGTCCGAACAAGGTTCGGCGGGCAGCAGAAACATTCGATGTAGGGCTCGCGGTCCGGCGACTCGGTGTTGTCACGATCGGCAACGTATTCGCGCTGTCCATTGATGTAGCGCAGCGGGTTCGCGTAGAAATAGTTTTTGCCATCGGCACTGATGCCGACCATCGCGCTGTTGTGCAAGACCAGCTCCATGATGTCGGCATATTTTGACTCGCCCTTAATGCCAAGCATGCGGTAATTGAACATGGCGTTGCCAATGTTGGCGCAGGTTTCGTTATAGGCCGTGGAATTGGGCATCATGTAGTCATCAATGAATCCTTCTTCGATGGTGTCCTTGCGGGGCGACGCACCATAATGGGCCTGTCCAACCGCGCCGGTGACATACATTTTTTTGTTTACGACGCTGTCCCACAGACGATCCAGCGCATCCAAAAGCGCCTGCTCCCCCGTTTCCGCCGCCACATCGGCCGCACCGGCATAATAATAGAGCGCCAGCACTGCATGCCCGGCCGCGTCGGTTTCCTCGCGCAGCGGAACGCGCTCCTGCACCATGTCGCCGATCGGGTAACCCTCGGTGCTGGCATCTTCCACCACCTCGTATTTGCCGCGGTTGTTGATGAAGATTTCAGCCAGCTCCAGATAGCGCTTATCCCTGGTGGTGCGGTACAGCTCGGTCAGACCCATAATCTGTGACTGATTGAAACCAAAGCGCCCAAGCGACGCCGGCTGCGGCTGGAACAGCGCGTAGAGCAGATCCGCATTCTTGATCGCAATGTCCAGAAAGTGGGTCTTGCCGGTTACACGATGGTGAATGCAAGCTGAGGTGTAGAGGTGACCGCAATTATACATTTCATGATATTTGCGGTTCGAGAAATGACCGATGCCGTTAATCTGAATGTGGGTGTGCAGATAGCCGTCGTCTTCCTGGGCTTGGGCAACGACTTCAAGAATTTCATCGAGTTCGTCCAGAATCTTCTGGTCCTTGTTGACCGCATAAACGTGGGAGCAGGCTTCCATCCATTTAAAGAAGTCGCCGTCGTGCCACTCAAAACCTTGATGTTCACCGTCCATCAAGCCGGCGGCAATCTTGAAGTTATTGAACCCGTGGCCAACATCGCCCTTGAGCAGCGAGCCCATGTAGGGAACCATCACTTCTTCGCACTGCTTGAACTTGTCGGCCCAGAAGCCTTCCGTCCAACGGCAGTCTCCCATGCCAATGCTCTTGAGCTTCATGTAAGGGCTGGCAGCGTTGTCTGTAATGGCGGGCGTTTGATGCTTCATCATTGAATTTTCCGTCTTATTTTTCGTCTTTATTTTTAACCAGCAGGGAAAGCTGGATCTCTTCGAGCGACATGTTTTTGGTTTCCTTCAACGTCTTGAATAGAATCACGAGACCGACCAAAACCGCTGCCCCGTAGGATAGGAAGATGGAACTCATCCCCATGTTTTCGAGCTGCCACGGGAAAAACTTCTGCACCAGCGCGCTGGTTAAACTCGTAATGATCGTAAAGAAGGGAATGGCGATGCCGCGTATCGCAATCGGGAAAATTTCGGAGAACAGCACCCACATCACCGGCCCCACAGAAAAATGAAACGCCCCGATAAAACTGAGGATTCCGATCAGTACGAGCGTGGCATTCATCCGGGTTGCAGTCTGCATGAGCGATGTCAGATGCACGGCGGCTTCTTCTTCCCCAAGCGCTTTCTTCACGGCATTTTTAAAAGCAATGTCATTCTCGAACTCAACCTCGACCAAGGCCGTGAGCCGTTCCGGATTCTCAAGGCCGCTCATTTCCTCGATGGACTGCGCGGTAATGACATAGCGGGCTTCTTTGAATGAGTATGAACAGAGAGCGAGACTGGCTATAATCCAAACCATGCCCCAGATGATCAGCGGACGGCGACCCAGCTTATCCACCAGCAGCAATCCAAGCACCGTGAACACAATGCTGGTCACGCCCAGCCAAATGGCCTGGGCAAAGGCGGCGTCGGCACCGATTCCCAATTGCTTGAACACGGTTTGTGCATAGAAGAGAATGGCGTTGATGCCGGTGCACTGCTGCGCAATGCCGATGGTCAGAGCAATGATGAAAATCAGGCGCATCGGCTTGCTGAAGGTTTCCTTCAGCTGGGATGCAATAGATTGGTTATGGCAACCCAGACTCAGGCTTTCCTGCATCTCGTTCAAATGGTGCTCAACCTCATCTTGGGGAAGAATCTTGCGCAGCGTGGCTTTGGCGTCTTCAGCGCGGCCTCGATAGAACAACCACGACGGACTCTCGGGAATGATCATCAGAAGACCGAACCAGAGTATGGCAAACGGAATTTCAGAGCCCAACATCCAGCGCCAGGTATGCGTATCAATACAGAGCGTTGAAACCCACTCGCTCCCCGACCCCGCCCACTGGTGAATCAGATAGTTGACGAAATATGCGCCGGACAAACCAACCACGATATTGATCTGCGTCATCGAAACCAGTTTGCCCCGCCATTTCGGAGGCGCAATTTCGCCGATATACATCGAGGCCAGCGAAATGGAACTGAAGGCCAGCCCACCCAGAAAACGAGCCGCAACCAGCACCCCGTAACTAGGCGCAAAAGCGGATGCCAACGCGGAGATCAGATAGAGCACCGCCACCAGCATAATCGCCTTCTTGCGGCCAAATGCATTGCAGATGTATCCGGCAAACGGCAAGGCCACCAGAACGCCCCAGGCCGGAGCACTCACCGCGGTCCCCAACTGCATCGACGTCAGCGAAAACTCATTTGTGATGAAGTCCGTCGTTCCGGAAATCAGCGCGGCATCGAGGCCGAACAGAAACCCGCCCATGGCAACAATGGTGGCGTAGATGAATGCGTTTACTCTATAAGAACTCATATTCAGGTCTCGGGGGGGGGGGGTTAGGATGCGTAGCAGCGCACTTCGAACAGCTTGGCGTTTTTCGCGCCGTACGTTTCTTTCAGGTTGATCCGGACACCTGAGGCGCGCACCTGATCGAAATCAAACTTGATCAGGCGCCTTCGGTTATCGTCGTTGCTTCCGACTTTGACCCACTTGCCGTTTATCCGTGCTTCAACGTCCAGCGATTTCAAGAGTTCCGTCGGAACATCGTTCCAGAAGTTAAAGCTTACTTTCGAATCCTTGCGCATCATGATATTGCGCTTAACATTGGTGTCGCATTTGATTTCAACCTTCGACAGCTTGACCGGCTCTTCCCATTCCATGATGACCTCGGCCGGCAGACCGTGCGATTCCCAACCGTGTTCAACACCTTCAAAATCACGGGAAACGCCATCGGTCAGCAGTTTCGGATCGCCGGATACGGTAGCCGAAGCCGCGATCAGGTCCGCTTTGCGGGCAAGGTCTTTGGGATCATGAGCCGGGCGGTGCGGAATAAAGGCATCATCACGGAGCAACTGTTCCTGGAGCTCGTTGATATGATGGGTTGCAATATCGCGCGGGTTGCATTTTCTCTGAACACACATGGCCGCTCCGGTGCCGACGGCTAGGCCCATGGTGGCACAGGTGGCCATTAGGCGACTAGACGAAAGTGCAATATGGGTCTGGCTGATGTTGCGACCCGCAAATGACAGGTTGGCAATGTTTTTGGAATACAGGCTGCGATACGGGATCTCGTACACTTTATGGAAGTGGTAGTGGAAATAACTGGGCGGGTCTTCGAGGTTTTCAATGCCGCCCCAGCAATGTTCATCCAGCGACCACCCCCCGTAACCCACCGCATCCTCAAAATGTTTGTGGTTCAGCAGGTCGCCTTCTTTGAGAATATAATCGCCGATGAAGCGACGCGATTCACGTTTGCCCGGAAGCGATTGCACCCAGGTGAGCGCATGGTTTTCGGCTCCCGGAATCTGGCCCGAGTTTTTAATGTAGTCCCAGACGCCGTAGGAATAGGCCATCAGCTTGTCGCGAATGATTTCCTGCTCAGCAATAATGTCGCCGTCGCTGCCGACCTCCATCCACCAAAGGCCGTTATGGAATCCGTTGAACTTCCGTTTCGGGTTGGACTTTTCGGCATCATAGGGAATGGCCCATGAGGGCGCGGTGAAGGGCATCGGTTCGCCCATGTCTTCCGAATGCATCAGCAGCGTGGCACCCATCTGCCAGCCGTCCGGTTCATCCGGAGCATACTTTTCGCCAAACTCTTTTTTGCCTTCGCGTCCTGTGCGGTAAAACGCTCCCGCAGTGGCAGCCAGCAGGCCATCGCCCGAACAGTCGATGAACTGTTTGGCCTTGATCGTGATTTCCGTTTCAGTGGTCAACTGCCAGCACTTGGCGACCACGATGGTGTTGCCGTTCATGACGGCTTCGGTGGCCTGCGTGTTCAGCATCAGCTCCAGATTCGGTTCACTGATCACAAAGTCGTAGAGCAGGTGGTCCCAGACCGGCCAGGATTCCTGTTTGTTGTTGAAGCGGTTGTGCAGCAGAAGTTCTTCGATGATGCCGGTTTCGCGTTCGGCTTTGTTGTCAGGACGCAAATGCGTGACGCCGTTGAGATGCACGCGCATTTCACTCGATGCATTGCCGCCGAGTACCGGACGATCCTGTACAAGCACGGTTTTGGCCCCGTTGCGTGCAGCGGAAACCGCAGCACAGATGCCGGCAATGCCGCCGCCAAGTACGGCGACATCATAGTGGACCGTTTCTTTACGATCAGGCAGGCCTCGCTCCCCTTTCGAAAGTTGAAGCCAATTATCCGACGCCCGTTCGCCGGCCAGGCCGGCATCGTCCGATGCGCAGCCCACGATTGGAATAATGCTAGCCGCTACAGCACCGTTCTTAAAAACATCTCTTCGCTTCACAGTTCCAACCTCCGGTTATTTTGTCGGGCCCATCATAAACTCAAGGCGGTACTTGCCCGGCTTAAGAAGGTATTGCGGCAACGTGTTCGACAACGTGCCGCCCACGCCCATCTGAACGGAATCAATGTTCAGCGTGTAGAAGCCCTGGGGCTTCAGATCGTAGGGATGCCGCGCCTCTTCAAGGTTCTCTGCCGAATACGGCCAAACAGAAAAACCAAACTGCGGTTGGCCAGTAATCATGAGGCCGGCCTTGGAATTTTCGGCGCAGAGCTTCAGCCAGCGCACATCGGTCCGGTTGCCGTTTTCCTGGGGCATGGCATAGTTGGTGAACAGCTCGTCCGTTTTCTGGCTGAACGCCGCAACCTCGGCGCCGCGCTTGCGGTCGCTGTAGTTTTCCCACGGGCCGTTGCCGTAGTATTCGGCTTCCACATACGCGCCGGGAATGCCCATGGTCATGCCGTAGCGGAAGAGGTCCGCCAGCGACTTGTCCGCATCCATATCCATTTTCACCGCAACGTTGCCGTCGCTGTAGAAGGTATAGGAAGTCTCCAGCTTAATCTTGCTGCCAGAGCTTTGCGAAACCAGAACATGAATCGATTGTTTATCTTTAGCGCCGACGGCGACCGAACTGGTTTTCAGATTGGCCGGCAAATTGCCCCATGATTTTTTTGATTTTTGGAACGGCTTCCAACCCGCGCCTCGCGAGTCGTTGTCGATCGGCGGACGGTTAAAGTTTGGCCGTAAAGCGAAGGCCAGCTGCTCAACGCCGTTGACGATGTAGGAAGTCAGCTCGCCGGTCGTTTTCGAGACCGATGCAGAGAAGCCTTTTCCGGCAACCGCAATCTTTCCAACGGCGTCTTCGAACGAGATCTCATCCGTTGATGCAGAGGTGTACGCCGCGGGGCCCTTCCGACTTTTCAGCGCGAGCTGCCCCTTGGCGACTTCGTATCCTTTTTTGCACCAGAGACGGTCAGCCTTTTCGTTCAGGCTCAGACGCAGCCAGTATTCCGACCCCGCATCAAACTTCACCTTTTCAAAAGGCACTTTAACCACAGCGGAATCCAGCGCAGGAATATCCTGCGCTGCCAGCTTGCCGGCCTGCAGCTCCTGCCCGTCTTTCGAGAGCGTCCAACGGATTTCGTATTGATCCAGATTCGTGAAGCTGAAGCGATTGGTAATCTTCACCTTGCCGGCTTCCACATCAACCGCTTCGAAAGCGGCCGACTGGAACACATACTTGCATTCCCAGGCATGCGGGTTCGGCGTGCGGTTGGAGGCAAATACCCCGTTCATGCAAAAGTTTTCGTCGTTGGGCACATCGCCGAAGTCGCCGCCGTAGGCATAAAACGGCTTGCCGTTTTCATCCTTCTTCACGAGGCCTTGGTCGATCATGTCCCAAATGTAGCCGCCGATCAAATTGGGCCGGGCGCGAATCTCATCCCAGTAGTCACCCAGGCCTCCGATGGAGTTGCCCATGGCGTGCAGGTATTCGCACATAATGATCGGGCGGTCGATGTGTTCGCTCTCGGCCATGCCCACCAGCTGGCTGAGGTCGGGGTACATGCGGCTAAGCACATCCACATAGTCCGGGTCGTCCGGGTTGGCGTAGACCGGCCATTTGTTGACCTTGTAGCCGATGCCGTCCTCTTCGACGTAAAGCGGGTGCAGCGGGTCGCCCTGCGCGCCTTCGTAGTGGATGAAGCGGCCCGAACCATAATCGAAGTAGCGGATCCAGCTCGCGGCGGCGGCGAAGCCAGGACCGGTGCCCGACTCGTTGCCGAGCGACCAGGAAATAACGCACACGTGATTTTTATCGCGCTCCACCATGCGGGTCACCCGGCTGATGAGCGCACCGTTCCACGAAGGCATGTTGGCGAGATAGCCGCCGAGGTGATGCGTTTCAATATTGGCTTCGTCCATCACATACAGGCCATACTCGTTGCAGAGATCGAGGAAGTGCGGATCGTTGGGATAGTGGCAGGTGCGGACGGCGTTAAAGTTAAACTGCTTCAACAGCTCGACATCCTTGCGCATGTCTTCGCGGGCCAGCGCCTTGCCGCGGATCGGATGGTGGTCGTGGCGGTTCACGCCCATAATCTCCACCGGCTTGCCGTTGATCAGCAGTTCATTTTCCGCGCTGAACTCAATCTTGCGGAAGCCGATCTTTTGGCTGCGCGCCTCCACCACCCCTCCCTTGGGATCGGTTACGGTAAAGACCACTTTGTATAAATAGGGATCTTCCGCCGACCACTTGCGGGGCGACTGAATCTCCGCCTTCATGAAGGCAAACACGGGCAGGTCGCGCGGGGGCCAGCGTTCGTTGTAGACTTTGTCAATCGCGACCGAAAGCGGCGCATCCAGAACGGCCTTTTCGTCGGCATCGTAAAGCTGCGCGGTAACCTTCCAGCCTTTGAGATTGTCGGCGCCTTCTTTCACCCAGACACGCGGACGGAGTTCCAGCTTTGCGTTTTCGAGCTGGTCGTCGAACGGGGTGCGGACATAAAAATCGTTCAGCGCAATCTTGGGCTGCGCGAGCAGGAGCACTTCGCGGTGAATGCCGCTCAGTCGCCACATGTCCTGGTCTTCCAGATAGCTGCCGTCGCTCCAGCGGAACACCTGCACCGCAACCCGGTTCTTGCCCGGCTTTACATATTCCGTAATGTCGAATTCAGCGGCCAAACGGCTGCCTTGGCTGTAGCCGACGGCTTCGCCGTTGACCCACACATAAAACGCAGATGAGACGCCGCCAAAGTGCAGGATGATCGAGTCGTTTTTCCACTCGCGGGAAATCTTAAAATCGCGGAAATAGCTGCCGACCGGATTGTCGCGGTAAATAAACGGAGGCTTCGGCGGCGTCGGCCCTTTCCAATCATACTTCAACGTTGTGTCGAGAATGTTGGGCGTCCAGGGATACGTGATGTTGGAATAGATCGGCTGGCCGTGGCCCTGCAGCTCCCAGTTGGACGGAACGGGAATATCGTCCCAGCCCTTGCCCTTGAAACCCTTCGCCATAAAATCCGTGGGGCGGTCTTCCGACTTGCCCACATATTTAAACTTCCAGGTGCCGTCCAGCGATTGGACGCGCGCCTTGTCGCGGTTTCCTTCGAGTGCGTCTTCCGCGCTTTTGAAGGAGTAGGATGGAACGCGCGCCGGCAGCTTGTTTTGTTCAAACATCTGCTCGTCTTCCCAATCATTCCGGGCAGTCGCAAATTGATTCGACATCGCCAGTACGAGTCCAAAAAGTATCTGTTTCTTCATACGTTTGATTCCCTGCTAATTCCCGGCCGCAAAGACATGAAAACGCAAAGTTTTCAACTCCTTCCTTCTTTGCGTCTTAGCGCCTTTGCGGTCAAGTTTCTCTATTAGTGGTTTTTTATTCCCAAATGAGCGGCAGCCAAACGGACATTTCAGCCATGCCGCGGTTCGACCATGCGTAGTACGGCACGAACTGGGTTTTCAGCTTTTGGAACTTCGGCTTCTTTTCGAGCGTGCGGTACATCTGGCCCTGTTGGTCGTCATACAGCATGACCGTTCCCTTGAGCGTGGTCAGGCCGTCCGTGAAGGCCGGATCATGGGCCGGCGTCAACTTGATGTCCGACGGCAGGTAGACATCCAGGATGGAGGTGCCTTCCGGCAGGTCGGGGGTTTCCATGCAGTACACGAGCGGACCGCGCTTGACGGCCGCTTGGTTGCGGGTTTCTTCAATTTTGGGATTTCCGACCATCAGTTTGGCTTCCATCGGAATGTCCAGCTCAACCATATCGCCGGCTTTCCATGCGCGGTTGACTACGGCGAATACTCCGGCCGTCACGTCGATGCCGGCATCCTTGCCGTTTACTTTGACCGTGGAGCCTTCCGCCCACGCCGGGATGCGCAGCATCAAATCGAACGGAGCGGCTTTGCAGCCCTCGACGGTGATCTTCACCGCGCCGTCCCACGGATAGTCTGTTTCCTGCGTCAGTTTGATGTCCGAGCCGTCGAGCATCTTGGTGGCCAGCTTGTTGCCGCCGTAGAGGTTCACCGCAACGCCGTTGTCGGCCAGGCTATACGCCCAGTTATTGGCTTTGGCGACCGTGCGGACGAGGTTCGGCGGGCAGCAGAAGCAGGGAATGTAGGCCACACGTTCAGCATAGTCCGTGATCCCCATTTTCTTGTCGAACGTCCGGCGCAGCGGATTGGTGTAGAAATAGTGGGTTCCGTCCTGACTGATGCCCGAAAGCGTGTTGTAAAGCACCAGTTCCACAATGTCGGCATATTTGGATTCACCGTGAATACCGAGCAGGCGGTAGCTGAACATGCCGTTGCAGATGTTGGCGCAGGTTTCATTATATGCCGTCGAGTTGGGCATCATGTAATCCTTGATGAACCCCTCGTGAATCATGTCTCCTTTGGGCGACACGCCGTGATGGGTCTGTCCGCAGGCGCCAGTGATGTACATCTTATGATTGACCACGCTGTCCCACATACGGTCGAGGGCCTTGATCAGCGCCTGCTCGCCGGTTTCGGCATACACATCGGCTGCGCCGGCATAGTAGTAGAGCGCCAATACAGCGTGACCGGCGGCTTCGTTGGCTTTGCGCAGCGGCGTGCGCTCCTGAACCATATCGCCGATGTGCTTGTAGTTCGCATAGGGAGCGGGCGCCACTGTGGATTGGCCGCGTCGGTTGATGAACTCCTCAGCCAGTTTCAGATATTTTTTATTGCCGGTTTCGCGGTACATCTCGGCCAGGCCCATAATCTGGGTCTGGTTGAAGCCGAAGCGTTTCAGATCCTCCGGACAGGGCATAAAGGTTTCGCAAAGAAAATCGGCATGCTTGACGGCAATGTTGAAAAAGTTGTCCTGCCCGGTAATCCGGCGATGGATACAGGCGCTGGTCAGCAGATGGCCGGAGTTGTACATCTCGTGCAGCTGCCGGTTGGCCCACCGCTCCTGCTTCCCTTTCTTTGCCTGGGGGATCTGGACCTGGGTCGAAAGGTAGCCGTCATCGCACTGCGCTTTGCCGATGATCGCAATATATTCATCGGCCTGCTTGAGGAGCGCCGGATCTTTATTGATGGCATAGACATACATGGAGGCTTCGATCCATTTATAAAAATCGCCGTCGTGCCAGTTCATGCCCTGGTGTTTGCCTTCCTTCATTCCGGCGGCAATCTTAAAGTTGTCGAGCGCAAAGCCAACGTCGCCGGTAAGGATGTCGCCCATATGGGGCACCATCACCTCTTCACAAAGCTTAAACTTGTCGGCCCAGAAACCGTCCGTCCACTGGCAGTCGCCAATATTCACGCTCTTGAGTTTGACGTACGGGCTGTCCGCATTGTCAATGATGCCCCGCTGCTGGCCGTGAGCCAAACCAACCATGCTGATCCCGCACAATATAAGTGACAGTATTTTCATTACATCTCTCCTGTTTGCTGGCAGTAAAAAAACTCCATTGACTAGGCATGAGACAGACCGGCGTCAACAGCCGAATCTCCCGATTCCTAGTAACTCATCATAGGTTGGCAAAATACGACCCGCTTGATAACAGCGGATCTTATAATAAACACTGCGGATATTGCACTCCCTGTTTTTGACAAAACCAACGAAATGCGGACGCCGGGCGCGCCACCGGGGGAAATAATGATTTGATGAGCACATTAGTCCCATATACAATGTCCCGCATTATTTACGCTGGAATGCAAAAAAGGATCACTATGAAAATACTCTACTTTTGCCCGCTTTGGGGCTGTGAAGACATGGACTTCGACCACTACTGCCAAACCGTCGCCGAGACCGGCTACGACGGCGTTGAAATGAGCCTCCCGCTGGACGACCGCCCCGCCATGGAGCGACGGATGCGGAGCCTGAAAGCACATGGACTCGAACTTCTGGCGCAGCATTGGGAAACCGTTGCCCCAAACCTAGATGATCACGTGGCCGAGTACCGGCGGCGCCTCGAATGGCTGGCCAGCGCCGAGCCGCTGCTGATCAATTCCCAAACCGGACGCGATTGGTTTGGCTTTGAGGATAACTGCCGGGTGATCGCCGAAGCCAAAGCCGTGGCACAGGCCACGGGAATCCAGATTCTGCATGAAACGCATCGCGGAAAATTTAGCTATGCCGCCGCCGCTGCCCGCCGCTTTCTTGAATGCGACGCCGATCTTCGGATCACCGCGGACTTCTCGCACTGGTGCGCCGTCTCGGAATCGCTACTGGAGGATCAGCAGGACTCCATTGAACTAGCCGTTTCGCGGGCGGACCACATCCATGCGCGCGTCGGCCATCCGGAAGGCCCGCAGGTTTCGGACCCCCGTGCGCCGGAATGGGCGGTCGCCCTCAACGCCCATTTGGGCTGGTGGGACCGGATTGTCGAAGCGCATCGTAAAGCCGGCTCCGAACGGCTGACCATCACGCCGGAGTTCGGGCCCTACCCCTACATGCCACAACTTCCGTACACCCAGCAACCGGTCGCAAGCCAATGGGAAATCAACCTGCACATGATGTCCCTGTTGCGCAGCCGCTACAAAGCCGAGGCCTGAGATCCATACAGGCCTTTTTATTTTCTTTTCCCCATGCCCGTTTTACTGCGGTCTGTGGTCGGAGAGGCTTGCTGGCCCTGATGGTTAAAGGCTTCGGATGCTTTAGTGACATACTAAGGGTAGGAGCGATCCTATTTCTTCGCATGAAGGGGTAGGTGAGGGAGGAATTCTGATGAAGGCGCCATTTCCAACCGGGGCATGCCCGGCGCCCATAGCAGCAACGCCCCTCCGAGCTTTTCCGCCCCATTGGATGAAACGATCGCATACAGATAGAGTTCGAGGATCAGCAGCGCGCTGAGCGCTTCCAATGTGTTTTTCAGGTTCGCTTTTTCGAAATTGCTGTCGCGATGATGCTTAATGTCCTGATAGGCATTCCACCAGTCGAGCCGCCCTCCGGCTTTGTTCCATGCAGCAAAGGGATGCACCGTTCGATGAAACCGGTTCACCCGTACTGGAGCTTTGTGGATCTCCGGAAATCTACCAAGAATCGTCCGTTTATAATGTCCCATGTTGTCGGCCGGATTCTTAGGGCCGATGATCTTGCAGATTTTCTTGAGGACGGCCTCGCACTCTGTATTGATGCAGACGAGTTGCTGCGCAAATTCAATGGAGCAGGTCGCATCGTTTATTTCGGCACATCCGGTGTAGTTCGCAACGGCATGAAAATCAGATTCCAACTTAAGGAAATACTGCCCGTAGGAATCGTCGAGAGGGCTTTGCTTGGGCGTCATATGTTTAGACATAAACTACTCCTTCTGGTTGCGTTGTTTCGGGCATGTATCCGCACCCGATACGTTGGACAATAAAACACGATCAACTCAAGACCGGCAAGGGCGAATTCAGCAACTCCAGCGAAGCGGCCCTCGGATCGTTAACTTTTACGCCATGAAAGCTTCGAGCATGGACCATAAAAGCGCCGTGCAACCCTGGGTCAGGATATCGGCAAGAGCATCGCATGCGATTCCGAGGCTTCGAAGATGCAGGGGAATCCAAAGGGATTGGGAACTACACTTTAATATCCAGCCGGGGAATCCGAATGCGCCGGCGCTGGGTTTCGCCCGCCAGCAGGTTCAGCTTTCGCCAGCAGGGTTCGTCCCGGTCGTTCATCTCGACGGACTTCAAACTCAGCCCCGTCCCCAGAAAGATGCGATGCTTCCCGTAGCGCCGGTTGACCTGGTCCACCACCCGGCCGACCTCCCGCATGCGCTCGATCTGAATGCGGTCATCGAATAAATCATACTGCTGCCGGCTGTCGCTTTCCAGACGGCTCAGCACTACGGAAGTCGACCGGTACTCCCGCCGCGCCGCATAGAGCTGATTGAACATTTGCCGGATCAAGGGCGTGGCCTCCATCGCGTTCGAGGTCGAGCCGCTCAGCCGGGCCCCGACTCCCCTTTCCTGATAGTCCTTCGTTCGAAGATAGACCGTGATTTCCCCCGCCCGCATGTTGAGCCTGCGCAACTTGATGAAGGCCGACTCCACATTCCGGACCAGCTTGGCGTAGATGTAGTCTGGATCGGCCGAAGGCGCCGAAAACGTCTTGCCCTTCATGATGCTCGCCTGTGGCGGCCGGGCCTGCGTATCCACTGGGTTCACCGCCCGCCCCCGGAGCTCATGCCAGATTTCCCAGCCGGGTTTATGAAGCATTTTGCGAACCCATTTTTCATCCCGCAACGCAAAATCATAGGCGGTATGCAGCCCGTATTTCCGCAAGAGCTGCTGGGCCGACGGTCCAATCCCCCAGACATCCGCCAACGGCACCTTTTGCAGGAACAGGTGGATGTGCTTTCCGGCTACTGCAGTGATGCCGTTGGGTTTTCGGTAATCAGAAGCGATCTTGGCCAATCCCTTTGAAGCACTCAGCCCCACCGATACCGTGATGTCTAATTCCTTGCAAACAGCGGCCTGAACCTGGACGGCAATGTCCTTATAGGAACATCTGAACAGCCGTCTCATGCCGGTGATGTCGGCGAAGCCTTCGTCGATGGAATATTCCTCCACCTCCGGAGTGTAGCGCCGCATAATCTCAAACATGCGCTTGGAATAAATGCTGTAGCTTTCATAGTCCGAGGGCAGCACCACCAAATTAGGACACATCCGCCGGGCTTCCCACAACCCAACGCCCCGCTTGATCCCCAGCGCCTTGGCTTCATACGAGGCGCAGGCAATGATGCCCCTCTCCTTGCCCGTCACCACCGGGAGCCCCTTCAAGCGGGGATGCATGGATTGCTCCACCGAGGTGAAAAAGGCATCCCCGTCGATATGCATAATGGCACGGGGGAACGACGACAGCGTGAATGGAGCATCCTTGTTCACAGAAGGCCTAAGCGTACTTGCGCACAACGGCCTTGACGATCCCACCGATAGCCATGGAGCGCTCTGGGCGGATGCGGGTGTACGAGGAGTTGGCAGGATCCAGATAAACCCCCTCCTTGTCCCTGCCGAAATACTTCATCGTCCACTCGCCGTCCACCTGCGCCACGACAATATCGCTCTTCTTCGGCACACCGCCTTTTTCCACCAGCACCAGATCGCCGGGATGGATGCCGGCCTCAATCATCGAGTCGCCGGATACAGTGAGCAAATAGGTGGCCTCGGGGCGGGCAACGAGAAATTCATCCAAGTTGATGGTGTCAATCAGCTCTTCCTCGGCCGGCGAAGGGAAGCCGGCCTGCACCGAACCCAAAATGGCGATGCCCCCCGTAATCTTCGCGGTAAAGCCGATGCGGCCTTTCGCGGAGCGGATAAGATAGTTGAGGTCGATCAGCTTGTTGACGGGATTGTAGACGGCGTTTTTAGATTTATAGCCAAAGAGCCCGGCCATCTCGGCATACGACGGCGCCCGGCCCTCCTGTTTATAGAAGGAACGCAGCTGGGCTATCTTTTCACCAATGTCGAGGGTTCGTGGCATGCCCTCTTATATAGGTGTACGATCGTACACCTTCAAGCAAAAACTGTTTTGGGTCAGCTCCCGTTAGGCTAAATGGGCTTGTCGA
Organism: Pontiella sulfatireligans; assembly: GCF_900890705.1. Taxonomy (GTDB): domain Bacteria; phylum Verrucomicrobiota; class Kiritimatiellia; order Kiritimatiellales; family Pontiellaceae; genus Pontiella; species Pontiella sulfatireligans. Next base: position 1,355,800 of record NZ_CAAHFH010000002.1, read on the forward strand.
AAGTCATTTTTGTGTTGGCGGGCAAACAAAGTTTCATCCATCACTCATTCCGCAGCCCCCGCAGCAGATCGCCCTTGAGCGCAACGCTGATCGCAACAGCCATGCACGCAACCGCGCATCCGGCAACTGCCAGCAGCAACAGGGCGAGAAATCCGTAGCCCACATGCGATCGGGTAATAAACAGCGCCGGCGCCATCGCCAACGCGGAAGAAAATATGCCGACGCCCAACCCGCCGAGCAGCAGCAAGCCGTGCTCGATAAAGAGCAGCTTTTGCAGCGTAGCCGTCCGATAGCCCACCGCCCGCAGCAATGCGGTTTCCGCGCGGCGGTCCTGCACGTTGCGCAGTACGGCAATCCCCATGCCCATGGCCCCAATCGCCAACCCCAGCGCACCCAGCACCAGAAACATGGCCAGATAAGTCGACTCCACCGCATAAAACTCCAGCAGCCGGTCCGTCGAAGGAACCACATCCAGCCCCGCCCGTTCATACTTTTGTACCGCAGGCGTCCCGCCTGCCCCGTGAACAGTTTGTACCGCAGGCGTCCCGCCTGCCCCGTGAACAGTTTGTACCGCAGGCGTCCCGCCTGCCCCGTCGAACAGGAACATGCGATATCCCTCTTCGCCCGAAAACCGCTCCACAAAATCCTTTTCCGCAATCAGCAACGAACCCTGAAAAACCGACAGGCGCATCGGCAGCGCCCCGACCAGTTTGACTAGAAATGCGTTGCCCGCCTCGTCGCGGTATTCCAACACATCGCCCTTTTCAACGCCGGTCTTGGCTTCAAGCCCCCACATCGCGGTATCCGAATCGCCCACCAGCGCCGGAACCATTCCCTCCGGAAGCTCCGTGTGAAGCAAAGCCCAAACATCGTCGCCGGCCTCAAACGCCTTGCGCGCCGAAAGTACGTCCGGATCAACGCCCAGCAAACGCGGCGTCCGCGCACGGTTCAAATTCAAGCAGCTCGCATCGTCGCCGTCGCGCACACGCAGGCGCACTCCTCCGAGGTCGTCGGCAATCGGCAGCGTCGATTCGCCAAACCAGGCAAAGCCGCCCGTGCCCGACCACGGCTCGTCGGCGTGCGCGGTCACATCCTCCTTCATGGAAGAAACCGCAAAAACCAAAAAGCACCCGCAGGCCAGCAGGCCAACCACCGCCAAACTCCGCCCGCGCCTCCGCGCCGCATTCCGCAACGCCAACGCGCCCAAGCCAGGCAAACTGTCCTGCCGACCCGCCCGCCGGAGCAGCTCCCCGCAAAATAGAATCCCGGAAACCAGCAGCAGAGCCCCCGCCCCGAAAAACGGCATCGTCACAGACTGCACTTCCGCCAGCACCGCATACGCCGCAATGCCAACCGCGCCTAGTCCAGCCGCCAAGGCAACGTACCGCAGACATCCCGCCTGCCCGTATCGCTGGTTTCCAGCCTGCGCCGCAAACTCTTGCGAAAAGTCCGCCATCAACAATTCACGCGCCGGATGCTTTGCCTGCCGCCACACCGCAACGGCCATCGCCGCCATGGCGCACACAAAACTCGACACCGCACCGGATACCAGCGTGCCCGGCTCGGCAAAATAGTGGATCGCTGAATTCGCAACCGCGCCGTTCCAATAGTTGGAAAGGCCCAACAGCAGCAATTTGGTGTAGCCGGTTCCCAGCCACGCACCAGCCACCGAACCGCACAGCGCAATCACAGCCCCTTCGGCCAGCAGCAAGCCGCGCACCTGCCGAGGACGCCAACCCGTTGCCAGCAAAATGCCCATCTCCTCCGCGCGCTGCTGCACGCCGAAAACAAACAGCAGCCCCGTCAGCATCAGCGCCGCCACAATCAGGAAAAAACTCATGCCGGCAAACAGCTCGCCAAAATCCATCGCATTGTCCACCGACGCCAGCGCCTGCTCGCGCACCGGCTGGAAAACGTAGCCCGCTCTCTCCGGATTGAACGCCGCCCGAAAATCCTCTTCCACCCTTCCACTCTTCCACCGAATCCCAGTCAGGCTGCCAAAGCGATTCGACCACATTTCCTGCCCGGCCTTCAGCGAAACAATCGCCTTGGGCGTCTGCTTGAATTCATTCCAATAGGCCTCGTTCGCCTCATCCTCAAGCTGCGCCTCCTCCATCGGGATGCCCACATCCCAATCCGAGCAGCGATCGACATCGGTCAACCCCGGAAACTGCGGCGCCAAACGGCGCTCCTGCTCCAGCGCCTCCATTTCAATGATAGAATGAACCTTGAACGTCCGCTCCCGCTCTTCAAACTTGCCTGAGGCTAGCAGCTCAAAATATTTCAGCGCAACGGAACTTCCTGCCGAGGCCTCCAGCGCATCCGCCAGCCAACGGTTAATGATGATTTCATCATCGCCAAGCCTTCCCGCAGGCGTCCCGCCTGCCCCGTCGCAAGCCAGCACGAAAGAATACGGCGTCGATTTCCGACCCTTGGAAATTGAATTCACAAGATAGGTCAGCGAGCCCTCCGCTCCGGAAACTGACAACGCGGCCCGAACGGCTTCCGGCCCCAAATAAACACCATCGGACTCCAGCTGAACCACCCCGCCCTCCTCTCGGAGACGAAGCCCAAAATCAGCCGGCTCCCACACTTGCGCAAGTGTGCCGGACGGATCTCGCTTGCCAGCCAGCAGCAGATTGGCCTTCCTCTCCAACTCCGTGCGGTCTTCCAACCATTGGAAGTTTACAAACGCGTTGTAGGGCGCAACCTGATTCGCCGAGAGGCTGAAACGGCCCAGCTCGTCATCACCGAGAATTCGCGAAACCGTAAACCGTCCGCGCACGGAACGGTCATCCTTTTGCGCCGCCAACGGGGCATCGCGCGGGAGCAGGCCCGGCTTTTCAATCCGGAGCGAAACCTCGTCGCCCGCCTCAACCCCCAATGCCGCCGCCAGCTTTTTGTTCAGCGCAACTTCGCTTTCCAACAACTGGGAATCGAGCCCCGCAAGCTTCCAAAGGTTGGAATCGCAGCCCAGCACCTGCACTTGGTTGATTTGCCGGCCTTCCGCAAGCGCCATGCCGCGCAACTGCAACACTGCCGCTGCGTCTGCATCAATTTTTTCAGCAAGGCTTCGGGCAAAGAACCGATTTGGCGTGTGCATGGCATAATGGATCCCGCCCAGACGCTGCAGCGCAAACTTGCGCAGTGAACCATCGACGGAATCCCCCACCAACAACGACCCGGTCAGTACGGCCGAAGCCAGCACGATCCCGAGCAGCACGCCCGCATGGCTCCGCCAACGAAACTTCAAACTCGATAACAGCAAGCGGATCATTTCAGCATTCCAGCTTCAAGCGTCAACACCCGGTCCAACCGCTTCGCCAGCCGCTCCGAGTGGGTCACCATAACCATGGCCAGGTTCTCTTCTTGGTTGAGCTCCAGCAGCAGCTCCATCAATGAGTCCGCCCCTTCCCGGTTGAGCGCCCCCGTCGGCTCGTCGGCCAGCAGCAGCCTCGGCTGGTTGATCAGCGCGCGAACCACGGCGACCCGTTGCCGCTCCCCGCCGGAAAGCTGCCCCGGGCGATGCGATAGGCGGTCGGCCAACCCCACGCGCTGCAGCAAATCTTTCGCACGATTCTTGGCATCCGAAGCACCGCTGGCCACCAACGCAGGAACCAGCACATTTTCCAGCACCGTGCACTGGGGCAGCAGGTGATGCAGCTGGAAGACAAAACCCACCTCTTCGTTACGGAATCGGGCGCTCTGCTTTTCATTCATCGACAAAACATCGAGGCCATCAAACAAAAGCGTTCCGGCATCCGGCCAGTCCAGTGCTCCGATAATATTCAGCAGCGTGCTCTTGCCGCACCCCGAAGCACCGAGCACCGCCACGCTTTCTCCGGCGCGCACTTCCAGATCCACCCCCGTCAAAACGGGGGCTTGTTCTTCATACTGCTTCGATATTTCTGAAATCTTCAACATAGCGCTCATTGCATCCCTTTTTACGGTTTTTAACTTTAAGTTTTTCCCTTTTTCTCAATGCATAAAACTCTTTCCTTGCAATTGTCAAATTATGCCATAAATTCATCTTGCAACTAAGAGAGGAGCTGCACCATGGAATTTACACCACTGGACAAGCGCATCTGGACCAAAGGGCTCGTGCTGGAATGCCCGCACGGAAAAGCGTTGGATGACTGCCCGCTGAATGCATTGCGCCATTTGCCGGCCAACCAGGTGAATAGAACCATCAACGGGCTGACCGACCAGCAGGTGGATTCTATTGTTACCATTCATCAGCATTGCTACCAAGAGCGGTTGGCGGCGGCCCCCACGCACTAACCGTTCCGTCGTCCGCTCCGACCACAATCAGCCCGCCGATGATCGCCGGAGCGGTTGCATCATCGCTAACCTCCGTTGACCACAACTTGGCGCCATCTTCAAGTTTCAGAAGATAAAGCACGCCGTCCGCCGACACTACAACCTTGTCCCCGGCAACCACCGGCGAATACGGCAGGCCTCCTGTGTCGAATTTCCAAACGGTCTTGCCCTCTACCCGTTCAACGGCATAGACCAAGCCATCGTCAGAAGAATAAACCACTAGCTTGTCCGTAACGGAAGGAGTCGAAAACGTCTGATCCTCCGACTCGTCGCTGCTCCAGACAATATCCCCCGCATCCAAGTCGGCGCAGATCAAACCGCCGTCGCGCGTCCCGGCAAAAGCCAGCTTGCCGTCCACCGCAACGCCGCCCGCAATCTGCCCATCGCCCCCGACTTCAATATCCTTCAGATGTTTCCCATCCGCACCATAGACGTGCAGCGCCGCCAAGCAACTGCCAAAAACGATCTGCCCGTTTCCAATCCCTGGAGCTCCGTCGCACCGCTCCACCCCTTCCGTCTTCCAAATCCGCTTTCCCGTTTGTACATCCAAACAATGAAGCGAACCCTCGCTCTGATCCAGCACAACAACAGCTGATTGTTTCGACCGCGAAGACGCCAAGACACTAAGTTTTTCCGTTCTTTGCGTCTTTGCGTCTTTGCGGTCAGAATTTATTTTGCGCGGCACAAAGTTGGGGGACCCGGTAATGATGCCGCCGGATTCATAGCACCATTTTTCTTCCCCCGTTTTGGCATCAAGTGCATGCAGCGTCCCCCGCGTGGTTGCGGCAAAAACCAATCCGTCAGCGCAGGCCAGCGGCGCCTCGAAGCGCACCGGCATGGCCGCTCCCGCATCGTTCGTTCGCGAGAAGCTTTTTTTCCAAACCTTGGAACCGTTCAGATCGAGCGCAACCACCTGCCCCTTTTTCGCTGAAAAGAAAATCCGTTTCCCGTCCGACACCGGCGTGCTGTACACTTCGCCTCCGGCACTGTATCTCCAAAGCAGCTGCGGCTTCGGCGGCACAATTGCATCCGACACACCCCGCAAATCCCCACCGCCATGATACGTATTCCACTCCCCATAACCGGCAGTCGCGCAACACGCCAGCAAAGTAATCATTTTGCTCAAAATCATTTTCCCAACTCCCCGTAGACCGAAATCATATTCATCGCCATCGTCTCAATGCTGAAGTTTTCCTGCACCGACTCACGCCCCGCCCGTCCGAGTTTTCGCATCCTCTCAGGATCCAGCAGCAGCGCCCGCAGCGACTCCACCAAATCGTCATAAATCAATCCGCCGCCCGTCGCGTCAATCAACTCTGGAAACGCGCCGGCGTTCGGCTGCACCACCGGAATGCCGCAGGCCATTGCTTCGATAATGTACGAGCCAAACGCCTCGCCCTGCTCCACCGGAACGCACATCACCGACAGCGATTTTAAAAACGCCAGCCGATGCTCGCGGTTAAAATCCTCGACAAATTCTGCATCGTTTTCCAGCCCGGCCATCGCCAGTTTTTTCTTTTGCTCGGCAACGCACTTTAAGTCGTCGCCCACCGCGCCGCCCGTCGCGCGCAACTTTAGGCTTTCCAAGCCTGAACATTTTTTAAGTTCGATAAACGCATCCACCAGCTTGCCGAGGCCGAGCGTTTCATTCATGCGCGAAAGATAGCCCAGCACCGGCGGATCAAAATCAAGCGATGCTTCTTCATAGCCATAAAGGTCAATGCCAACATGCACCACATCAATCAGATCGCGCGGCAGCATCAAGCGTTCGCTCATGCGGTCGGCAAACCAGTTGCTCACCGCCACGAACCGGTCAACATCCCTCGTCCTTGCACGAACCGCTTCCCAGCAAACCTCATCGAACGGCGGATTGATTTCATCCAGCCACCAATCTTCGTCCTGCAGCGAGCAGACCACTGGAACGTCCAGCTTGGATTTGATCTCCCCGGCCAGCCCGATCAGCAGCGCGTTGGAAATATGCACCACGTCCGGCTGCTCATGCTCCACCAGCCACTCAACGAGGCGCTCCACCTCCTTGCGCTGGTTGCCGTCAGCGCCTTCCAACATCGAAAGCGTCATGGGGCCTAGCCCGCCGGCCGACGTCGCCCCCGCCATTGAAGCCGCGCGGTTGAGCATCCACTTTGAATCAAACAACCGGTCGAGCCATCGCGGCGTCTTACGGAAAAAAGGCACCTGCTGCTGAAGCCATACATTGATGCCACCGAAAAAGACCGGTGTGTCGGACTGCACCGGATCGCCGTCCGTAAACATCGGCAGATACATCGGAACCATCACCACGTCCACGCCCTGCTTCCGCAGCGCCTGCACCAGCGCACCGTCGCGCATGCAGTTCTGGCAATAGAACGTGCCGCCCGATCCGGGAACTATGTGTACAACCTTCATCGTTCTTCTACATTGCGGAACGCGAGCGCCCCCGTTGGACATGCTTCAACGCATTCCGTTGCCGCTTCGCGAAGCCCGTCCTGCAGCGCTTCTTCAAACGGCACCGCCACCCGCGTGTTGTAGCCGCGACCAACAAACGTAACGCCCAGCTCCTCGCCGGCGCGCTTCGTGATCTTCACGCACAGCCCGCACTTGATGCACTTGCCCGGCTCGAACACCACGGCTTCGTCATGGCCGATCAGCTGCACATGCCCGCGCTCATCCGCCGGGAACTCGCGCTGATTCGCGCCATACTGCGTCGCATACTTCCTCAGCTTGCAGCTCACCGCCTTCCGGCAGTCGCAATGCAAACACCGCGCCGCTTCGGCTTGTGGAGCAGGCATCCCTGCCTGCTCAACCGTCGCACAGTTCTTGGTTAACTCCTGCACCTCGCTCTCACGAAGTTTCCCAGTCTTGGAATCAAACGGTTCCTTGTTCGAAGGCGGTTCGCCTTTCAGGAACCGATCCACCGCCACCGCGGCCGCTTTGCCGTTGGCCACCGCCTTGACCGCCAGCTTATGTTCCTCGGCGTAGAATGCATCCGCAAAATGAGTGCCCGAAAATTCCGTTTCTGCAAAGACGATCCCGTCAAAGCCATCGGCCGCTTCATGCATCGAAATGGGTGCGCCCAGCGAGAATTCAACCCCGGCCTGCGCCAGCCAATCCACCTCGTCATCCAATACATCCATCGGAAGACTATTATGCTCGCGCAGCACCCCGCCTGCTTTAGGCGCCTCGTCAAAGACCGTGCAACCATATCCCAGCTGGATCAGCTTCCAAGCACAGGAAAGCCCCGCCGGCCCCGAGCCAATCACCGCCACCGACTTAGACTTAGGGGTCATAGACTTAGGGGTCAGTCCTATGAAATGATGTTTTTCAGAAAAAACATTAAAACATAGGACTGACCCCTCTGTTGACCCCTCTGTGACTTCCCGATGCAAATCGCGGATCGTGATAGCTTCATCCACTTGCGCACGTCGGCAGCCCTTTTCGCACGGCGCAGGGCAAACATGGCCCAGCGTCGCCGGAATAGCTAAATCGCGCTTCGCAATCCACGCGGCCGACTCCAGATTGCCGTGTTCGATCGCACGAAGCATCAACGGAATGTCGAGGTGCGCCGGACAGATGCGCGTGCAGGGCGCTTCGCAGTCGCCCACATGCTCGCTCAGCAGCAGATTTAGAATATCGCGGCGAGCCGACTGCACTTCCGCACATTCCGTATCGATTTCCATCCCGTCCACCGCCTTGGCCGAGCACGCCGGAATCAGTTGGCCCGTGGCGACATTCTTCACCACGCACAGCATGCACGATGTTTCCGGCTCGCATCCCTTCATGTGGCACAGCGTCGGAATATCGACAAACACCAGCTCCGCCGCGTCCAGCACCGTCGCGCCCTCATCCACCTTTGCAGGCAACCCATTGATTCTCAGTTCAGGCATAATTTTAAACTCTACCGTTGGTTAATTGACCGCAAAGACGCAAAGAAACAAAGCTCTGCCATTCTATACGCTATGTTTCAGCTTCGCTTTTATTGCAAATTACCAATCAACTTCTATTTAGCAAAAACCTCATCGCCACCTGCATAGAAACTGGCCACTATCAGCAAACTATTTCTTAGCGTCTTTGCGGTCATTACATTCATTCCACCACCACAGCATCCACCGGGCAGATTTGCCGGCAGTTGTCGCACCGGACGCATAGCTCCGGATCAATTTCAAAAACAGAATACGGTTCGCCGCTGATCGCATCGACCGGGCATTCGGCCGCGCACTTGGCGCAGCCGATGCAGTCGTCGGTGATGGAATAGGTTATCAGCTTGGCGCACTTGCCCGCTGGGCAGCGCCCTTCGATATGCGCCTCAAACTCCTCGCGGAAATATTTGATGGTGGTCAGCACCGGATTCGGCGCGGTCTTGCCGAGGCCGCATAGGCTCTGCCCCTTGACCGTCTTCGCCAGCTGCTCCAGCTTTTCAATATCGCCTTGCTTGCCCTGCCCCTTGCACAGCCGCGTCAGGATTTCGAGCATGCGCTTGGTACCAACGCGGCACGGCGTGCACTTGCCGCACGATTCACTCTGCGTGAACGAAAGGAAATAGCGCGCCATCTCCACCATGCAGTCGCGGTCGTCGAGCACCACAAAGCCGCCCGACCCCATCATCGCGCCCACCTCGCTCAGCGCTTCGAAGTCCACCGTCGTATCGCCGAGCGACGCGGGGATGCAACCGCCGGACGGACCGCCGATCTGTACCGCCTTGAAGGTGCGGCCATCGGCCACGCCGCCGCCGATCTGCTCGACCACCTCGCGAATGGTGATGCCCATCGGCACCTCGATCAGCCCGCCGCGTTCAACCTTGCCCGCCAACGAAAACACCTTTGTGCCTTTGCTTCGGTCGGTGCCAAGTTTGGCAAATTCTTCGGCGCCGTTGCGGATGATCCACGGCAGCACCGAAAACGTCTCGGCGTTGTTCACCAGCGTCGGGCATCCGTTCAGCCCCTTCTCGGCTGGGAACGGCGGACGGTAGTTCGGCATGCCGCGCCGCCCTTCCAACGAGGCGATCAACGCCGACTCTTCGCCGCACACAAATGCGCCCGCCCCTTCAAAAATCTTGAGCGAGAGCGAGTGGCCACTGCCCATAATATTATCGCCCAGCAGTCCGGCCGCCTCCATGTCGGCCAGCGCCTGACGGATGCGCTTCACCGCCAGCGGATATTCCGCTCGAACATAAAGCACGCCCTCCGTTGCGCCCACAGCGAAGGAGGCGATGAGCATCCCTTCAATCACCCGGTACGGATACGACTCCATGATCATCCGGTCCATGAACGCGCCGGGATCGCCTTCGTCGCCGTTGGCCACGATATATTTCTTTTCGCCCGGCGCCTTGCGGACAATATCCCATTTTTTGCCGGTCGGGAATCCGCCACCGCCGCGACCGCGAAGCCCGCTTTTATCAATCGTTGAAATCAACCCGCCCGGATCGTTTTTGAAGAAGACATCCTTAATGGCCTTGAAGCCGCCGAGGCGTTTGTATTCCTCCATGTCCGACGGATTCAGAACCCCGCCGTGTTCGGTGGCGATGTGCTTCTGGCGGCTGAGGAAATCCGCAACAGGTTCGTCGCGAACATTAATGGAATAGCGATCGGGCACATTGCGAGCCTCGTCGGTGTAGAGTTTTTTCAGCCATCTTTCCGTCGCCGCGCGAACCTTGATGAACGGGCTGTCGGACCAAAAATGACGTTCAACGATTTCAGGAATATCCTCCGGCTTCACCTTGGCATAAAGCACGGGCTCCTCGCCGGGAATAACGACTTCCACCAGCGGCGTGCGGTGGCACATGCCTACGCAGCCGACCGGCTTGATGTCGACCTTGCACTTCAGCGACTCCAGCTCCTCCTCCAACGCCTCGCGAATCTTGGCGCTGCCGCCGGCCACGCAACAAGAGCCCAGGCCGACGCGCACCTCGCCCATGGAAATGCCGTCTTCCAATCCTTGGAATTTTCGAGGAATGCGATTGGCTTCGTTTTCAATAAAGTCGGTGATCATGTCCGAGACGGTATCCGTGCGCACATGCCCATAGGTCGTCTCGTCGATCTGCACCGCCGGCGCCAAAGTACAGCACCCCAGGCACGCCACCTTCTGGACGGTAAAGAGGCCGTCCGCATCCGTATCGCCATCCTTGATCCCAAGATCTTTCAAAACGGAATAATACACCGCCTCGGAACCTTTCACATGGCAGGCTGTGCCGTCGCAGACGCTGATCATATGCTTGCCGACCGGCGAGCGACGGAACTGCGAAAAGAACGATGCCACGCCTTCGATCTGCGCGGGGGTGATGTCCGAAATTTCGCAGACGCGGCGCAGTGCCGCTTCCGGCAAAAACTTAAACGTCTTCTGCATCGCCTGCAGCACCGGAATCACCGACGCGCTATCGCGCCCGATGCTTTCGACGATTCGATCGACTTCTAAAATGTCTATTTCGTCATTCATCAGATTTTATTGACCGCGAAGACGCAAAGACACGAAGGTTTTAATTCTTTGCGTCTTAGCTTCTTTACGGTCATCCGTATTCATGAGTAGATGATTCGCTTCAAGCCTCTTTTCAGGAGGAACTCATGGAAGTTGACCAGTAGTCCCAAAGGCTTCTTTGTTGCCTTCAAATATGAAATCACCTGCGCCATGTGTTTTTGATTCAACTGATCGACTGCCTTCAGTTCGACAACGACCTCTCCTCCCAAGAATAAATCCAATCGCCCTTCCCCGACACCCACCCCTTTGTAGAACACCTCAATGATCTTTTGTCTTTCAAACGGAATGCCTCGCAATTCCATTTCAACGGCCAACGCGTTTTCGTAGACCGCCTCGTCATACCCTGGCCCGAGCTCACGGTGAACTTCTATCGCCGCATCAATAAACAATTTTACTAATTCTTCCTGCCGTTCAGTTGTTTGCGTCATTTCGTCCTCCCTTTGCGTCTTCGCGTCTTTGCGGTCATATCTATTTTCCAATGCAGTAGAGGTATTCTTCCCCGCGGATGTAGATGCGGTTGTCCATGAAGGCGGGAGTGGCGTAGACGGCCTCGCCCATTTCAATCCTTGCGATCTCCTTATACTCGTCCGTCGCTTCCATGATGTACACGATGCCTCCGAGGTCGATCGAATAAATGCGGTCGCCCACGAGCACGGGCGACGAACTGAACCCGTCGTCAAACTCCTGCTCCCATTTCACATCGCCGGTCGCCGCGTCGAGGCAGATCATGTCTCCGGCCGAGGTGCTGATGAAAAACAGGTTAGACCCCGCAACGGGACTGGAGATTTCAGGCAAATATTCATCGTATTGCCAAAGAATCTCCGGCGTGCCGCCGTTCAGCTTCAGCGCGCTGGCTTGGGCATATTCATTCGCCACAAACACAATGTCTTTGCCGTTGAAGGCGGGCGACGGCGCCACCTCGCCACCGAGGCACGTGACCGTCCATAGCTGCTTGCCCGTGGCGGGATCATAGGCCGTCACGTTTTCTTCGTCGTTGAGAATAAGCTGCGGGCCGGCCTCGGTTTCGATCAGCGCAGGGGTCGACCAGGAAATATGGTGGCGGGCCGTCTGCCAAGCCGGCTTGCCGGTGGCGCAGTCGAAGGCCATCACCTTTTGCAGTTCCTCGTGGTCATACTGCACAAACAGCCGCTGGCCGTCGCTGAGCAGCGAAGAACCCATGCCATAGGGGTTTTCCGGCACACCCAGATTCTTTTGCCAAACGAGATTGCCGTCCAGATCGAGCGCCGCCAACTCGCCCGATGCAAAAATGGCAAAAACGCGCGTGCCATCGGTGGCCATCGTCGGCGCGGCATGGCCCGTGTCCTCCGAAACTTCAGGCAACTCAACGGTGGAGACGATCGTCTTCAACCAAAGCTCCTCTCCCGTATCGGCATCAAAGCAGAACACCTCCTGCCCTTCTTCATCGGCGCCCGACATGAAAACGCGGTTGCCCCAAACGATCGGCGAGTTGAATCCAAAGACAGGAATTTCACTTTTCCAAAGCACACCGTCGCCGCTCTCCACATCCCAACTGACCGGGGCAGAGGTAAAGTGTGCCACGCCAAGGCCGCCCGGCCCGCGCAGCGCCGGCCAGTTGGATTTCAGTTCTTCGGCTGGCACAGGCAAGGATGCCTGCGCCACATGTGGAGCAGGCATCTCTGCCTGCTCAACCGACTGTTCAAGCACCATGGCTAAATCGCTCTGCACGGCGAAGGCGAGAAACAGCGAGAGCGCAACGAGAAACACGGCCGTGCCGGCCATCAGCTGGCGGAACAAGTTGTTCATCTCCCAATGGCTGGGCGTATCCGGTTTGCCGACCGTAGGAAGCCGCGGTTTCCAATGCTTTGAAAGTTTGAGAGCCGCAAAACAAACAAGCGCCCCGACGAGTAGTAGCGCACCGCCCGCACGACGCTGCTCCTGATTGCCAAAAAAGGCGCGCCGGGCATAGAAGTCGTAGGTGCGGATCTGCTCCACCACCGCTTCGCTGCCGTCGGTCGTGTTGGCCAGTTGGTCGCGCAGCTCCAGCAGCGTTGGATCGTTCAGCGGATCCATTTGCAGCAAGCGTACATGGTCGGCAATCAGCAGCACCGAAACCACCAGCACCAGCAACGCCGCCACCAACGCCACACTCTGCGCGATCAATCCCAAAACGGGTCTTTGTTTGAATTCATTCATCAATTCATTCCTTCACCGGACAATATTTAAAGCAACGCCCGCAGCTGTAGCAGGTGCCGCGATCAGGCTCGTAGCCTTCGCGCTTCCGCAGGATGGAAACCGAGATCAGCTTGCATCCAATCACCAAACCAATAAACGCGCCCAGCCACCGGCCGCCTCGCCCGTAGCCGGCCTTAAGTTCCACGGCCTCCGCATAGAGTTCCTCATTCGGTGTGTCGGAAGCGCGGAATGCTTCGGACTCAATATTGGTGCCTTCGTAGCGCCCAAGCTCTTCGCCGGCAATGCGCTCGGCCAGCTGCACCGTCGGATGCAGCCGCGATAGCGGCTCCTTCAACAGGCCCCCGACGCCAAAGCCCAATGCGGTCAATACCGGCAGCAGCAGAATCAAGACGCCCAACCGCCACGCTCCTTTGCTGCGCGCTTCGGGCGCTTCGGCGGGCGTGGGTTCATTGATCGCGTTGTAGGGGCAGGAATCGGCGCAGAGGCCACACTGGATGCAGTCGGTCGGGGTGATGACCGCGTGGCGGCGCGACAGCTTGGAGCACCAGTTGAGCAACACGCCGTAGGGGCAGAGAAAACGGCAATACGGCCGCGCCACAAAGATGCCCAGCACCAGCATGATGCCGCCAAAGATCAGCATGCTGAAGCTCGCCCCCATGCGGAAGACGCCGACGAACGGATCGTATTGGCAAATGAGGAAGCCCGAGCCCATCGCCACGGAAAGCATCGCGAGGCCAAGATAGATGTACGGGAAAACAGAGAGCACTTTTTCAACGGCCGGCGGCACTTTGACCGGTTTGATGGCCACCGCTTCCTGAATCGCACCGAGCGGACAAACCGCGGCACAAAAAACGCGGCCGAAGAGCAGCGCAAAGATAAGCGGCGCGGCAAAAAAGATCAGCACCGTGAGCGGCACGCCATACGCTGGATCACAGATGCCGGCCATCACATTCTGCACCGAACCCACCGAACAGACGCAGCCGTTTCGCACAAAGCCGAAATAGATCATCGAGAACATCGTGAGCAAAAATATTTCGCGGCGCTTGCGTCGCTTCAACACGAGAAAGCTCGCGAGCGCCAGCGCTGCAATCAGCACCGCAACATCCCACCCGACCATCGCATTCGACGGAATCGGCGTATGCACCGCCGGGTGCTCATAGCCCGAAGCAAACTCCGGCATCGGAAAGCGGAACTCCGCATTCGCTACGCCGCAGAACAAGAACACGTATGCCAAGGTATGTAGTACCGCCTTTAGGCGGCTCGTCCAAAGAGAACCCGCTCGAGAGAAACCGCCTAAAGGCGGGACTACATACCGCTTCACGAAATCCTCCGTTCCAGATCAGATTTGAGGAGATAGGGCTCGGAGGCGGGGACGCGCTTGAAGGCATCGGACGGGCAGGCATGGGCGATGGCGCATTCGTTGCAGTTGACGCACAGGTCGTGCTTCACCTGCAAATACAAAGAGCCGTTGCCGAAGACGTCGCAGCCTTTGACGCAGATGCCGCAGCCGATGCACAGATCCTCGTCGATCTTGTATTGATAGTAGGGATCCTCGATATAGGTGCGCTTGATGGCGCCCACCGGACAGAGCTGGTTTTCCGCGCCGGTGTTGCGCCCCTTGGCGTCGGGGCGGAGGTAGCCGCCGCAAAGGTCGCAGTAGCCGCAGATGGAATAGGAATGAAAGCATTTCACCGCCGACGGCGCGAGGACGCAATGCGTGGCGCACCGCCCGCACTGCGTGCATTTTTCCGGATCGATCTGCCACACCAGCTTGGGCGACCGGTTCCGGCCGGCCGAGAGCACCGTCCCGCCAATCAGTACCGCCGCCGCGCCGCGGACAAAGTTTCGCCTGCCTCTGTTTTCTTCCGGCTTCATTTCAGTCCCAACCCGCATTTTCCATTTTCAAATTTTACGCACTTGCCGCAACGGTCGCTGCACACGAACTTTTCCTCGCGCGATGCCAGTACAGCGCAAAGTCCAACGATGCCCGCCAGCACACCGCCTCGGGCGCACCCTTTCAACAACTCCTGTCGATTCATCGGCTTCATTTCTTTTCCTCGAATACACGAACCTGGTTTTTGCTTGGATCGAGCACATAGATGCGTCCGTCATCGCCGGCCGCCACATCGAGTCCGCTAACGCCCTCTTCAAATTGATCCGGCGCTGCGACCACGCAGCGCAGCGAACCGTCGACGTTATGAATTTTGACGCGGGGCAGCCCCTTCTCGGCCGTGACGAATGCGCCGTCGGGCATCAACGCAAAATGCGACGGATTGCAGCAGCCGCTGAACCCTTCAATATTGAACCCGGCGTTTTCCCACTTTGAAAGCGGCATGCCATCGGGGCGGTAGTTTTCCAACGCGTGATGGCCGGGGTTGGCCGTCCATAGCGACCCATCGCTCCGGCTAATCGCCAGATCAAAAAACGGGCTGGGAATAACGAAGCCGCGCACGCCGTTGGCCCAATCCTTTTTCCCGATCTCCAACGGCTTGCCGCCGTCTTTGCTGTAGCGCCAAACGCGGCGGCTTCCGGCATCGGCCGCATAGACATACCACTCGTCCACCGCGATGGAAGTGAGATAGGCCTTTTCGCCGGGCGACGGCCAAACCGCCTTTTTCCCATCCGAGGAAAACACTTCGACATGATCCTGCATGCCGACAAAAACGGAACCGGCACCATCGACCGCGATGCAGCTCGGCGTTCCAACGGTTAGAAGTTTTTTACCGCCAACCACCTCAATGGCGTTTTCGCCGCCCACATAAATTTTTCCGGCGGGGCCGATGGCCAGCGAAACAATGTTTCCAATGGTTGGAACCATCGGCTCCAGCTCCGTGTATGTGATCAACGCGGGATCGACGAAGCGGTATTCATCGAGCGAATAGTTAAAGCTCTTGCCCAGCTCCGCGCGCCGGCTTTGGCCAATGTAAAAACCCAGGCCCAGAATCAGCGCCATGATTAGAATGAACCAGATCCAGTTCTTTACAGCTGGTTTCATTGCGTCACCTTGTAAGGGTTTGTAGTCCCGCCTTTAGGCGGTTGCGCGTGCATAGTCCGCTCTGCCGAATTCCGCCTAAAGGCGGTACTACATACCTTGTCCTTCATTTCCCTTCCCCCACTTCGATACAGACCATCCGGGTGGAGTCGCGCAGGAGCATGCGGGTTCCGGCAAGGGCGATGGGGCCCCAGGCGTCGTGGCCGTCGAGCACCTTGTACTGGGCGAGCGGCTCGTAGCCGGACTTGCTTTGGTTCAGCATGGTCAAGGTTCCGTCGTCGTCGAGAATGAAAAACTTGCCATCGGCCAGGAAGAATGGGCCGAGGCCGAAGCGCGCGGTTTTGCCGCTGGACCAGACGAGCTCGCTGCTGCCGGGATCGTAGCAGACAAACTGCTGCTTCAGCGCGCCACCGTCCTTTGGCATAATTCCGTAGAGCAGGCCGTCGAACAGGATCGGCGTCTGCTGCTCGCAGGCGAGCCAATCCTTCGGGCCATTTTTCGTGATCTCTTTTGCCGCATAGCCGTCGGCCGTTTTATCGATTTGCACCATCAAGCTGCCGGAGCCATAACCGGCGGTGATGAATATTTTATTGCCAGGCACGGTGAGTGGCGACGGCGCAATCACCGAGGCGCTCCATGGGATGTCCCACAGCAGCTTACCCCCTTTGGAAATACCGGCCATCCCGCCGACGGCCGCATAAACATACATTTCTTCGCCGAGAAGCGTGAGCGGCATAATGGACGAGTGCGACATTTTCCAGCCTTTGGGATTCGGCGTCTGCCAAACCACGGCTCCGGTTTTGCAGTCGACCGCCATCAGCAGCGCATCGGGGCCGGCGGGCGCGAGAATCGCGAGGCCGTTGTCGATGAGCGGGCACTGGCCGGTGAACCAGAGCGGCTCGCTGGCGCCGTACTCCTGTTGCAGGTCAATGCCCCAGCGGAACTTGCCGGTTTTGGTTTCGACGCAGGAGACGTGGCAGCGCGGGCCAACGGTTACGATACAGTCTTCGGTAACGGCCGGAATGGTGCGCGACAGACCGTGATTGCGCTTCGCCGGCAATCCGTAGGAGCGCCGCCAGATTTCCTGGCCGTCTTTGAGTGAAAAGCTGCGCAGGGCATCCGCGCGCTTGGCCTCGTCATAGTCGAAGAGATAGACGCAACCGTCAAGCACGGCGGGCGCGGCGTGGCCTTCGCCGAGTTCGACCGACCAGAGAATTTCAGGCCCGGCTTCGGGCCAGCTATTGGCCAGCTTCACTCCGGCTTTGCAAATGTTGTCGAAGTCCGCGCCTCGAAAGCGCGGCCAGCTGCCGGGCAGATCGGACGGCGTGCCGGAAAAGGTTTCGAGCGTTCCGGCAAGCTCTACATCGAGATCCCCGGAGGCATCGCGCTCGGACTGCGGCGGGCCGCCATCCATGCCGGGCACGCTGCGCACCAGCGCGGAAGGAGCGTCAGCCGCAAACCACTTCGACAACATGAGCAAAGCCGCCACCGAACAAAGAACGACGACGGGCACGGCCACAGCTAAACTGGTTAATTTCTTGTTCAACTTCCATCCAGCATTTTAGAGGCCACGCGGCGCAGCAGGGTTTTCAGCATGGCGTTCTGCAACGGGTTGAGCTCGCGCACGGCTTCGTTCTTGTAATGCTCCAATAATTGCGCGGCCTTTTCCACCACCATCAACTCGTCAAGCTGGTTGCGCAACTGAGGGGTCAGTCCCGTAATCTCGTAATTACTAGAATACGGGACTGACCCCTCAGTCTTAACCAAGTCGTTGGCCAGCGCCAGCAGCATCGAAGCGCGCAGGTCTTTTGCTTCGCCGGCTTTGTATTCTTCAAGATCGTCGCGGATTTGGTAGGCGACGCCGAGCGACTCGCTGAAAGCCTGCAGCGTTTCGAGCAGATCCTCGCCCCCGCCCGCCGCCACTGCACCGAGCAATAGCGATACGCCAAAGGCCGGTGCGGTCTTGTGGCGGAAGATTTCGATGATTTGGTCGGCGCTGAACGCCTGGTTCTGTGAAATCCCGTAAAGCTCCTCGCCCTGCCCCACGCAGAGGGTGCGATGATTTTCAGCGGCGATGCGCACCAGCTCGGCGGTGCGGGATTCTACCGAAGCAATCCAACGGTAGCCCTCGCCCACCAGCAGATCGCCGGCGTTGAGCGCAACGGGAACGCCATACTGCTTGTGGAGCGTCGGCTCGCCGTAGCGCAGGTCATCGTCATCCTCAATGTCGTCGTGGGCCAACGACGCTTTATGAAAACATTCCACGGCAATGGCCAGACGGCGGACATCATCGGGGAAGTCCGTCGTGCCTTCGTTGAGCGCGCTGTAGGTGCAGGCCAACAGGAACGGCCGCCAGCGCTTGCCGTCCTTCAGCAGCCAGTCATAGGCAATGCGTTCTGTTGCGGTTTCTGCGTTCCAATCGTTGGAAGCCGCAAACCAGCCGTCCACGGTTTCGCGAATGGTTTCGGTGTCGACCTGGTTTTTCCACGGCTTGGAAGATTTAAGCCGAATGGCTGCGCGGACATGATCGATATCCATTTCCGTGTTGACGCAGCCGTCGACCGTAAGCGGAATGGCGAGTCCGGGAATGGCGCCGTCGGCCATATGCGGAAATGATTTTTCGAGTGCGTTCAGGCAACTGACCCCGACCACGGCATCAACCTTGCCGCCTTCGAGCAGCTTGGACACCACGGTGGAGCCTTCGGCCACGAGCACAACATAGCCGAGGTCTTCGGCCAGCGCCTGCAGTTCGCCGATGCTGCACCGCCCACACTCTTCGCACAGCAGGCCGAATTCATCGAGCTGCGCGGGGCAGTCGGTGAAATTGCGCAGGCATTGCGGCAGCAGCAGCAGGCGGCGACTGTAAGGAATGGAGGCCACGGTGTCGTGCCACACTTCGTTGTTAAGCAGCACCATGACGTAATCCAGAAGCGAGGAGTCAGGAGTCAGGAGAGCAGCATGGTCGCGCAGCTCCTCCATGGAGAGCGGAGGCACAAGGCGGTTGGCCGCGGCGTAGTCGGCAACCGCCTGCTCTACTTCGCTGCGCTGCGCCCGTTCTGCGGGAACGCCGTATTCTGGCTTCGTTTTTTCCATTACCTTAAATCAACGCACTTGAGGGTGTTCCAGTCGCGGACGAGCAGCTTGCCGTCGGAGAGTGCGAGCGGCGCCCAGGCCATGACGTTTTCTTCCACCATCTTGGCGGAGGCGAGCTGCGTGTACTTGACCGGGTCGGCCTTCAGCAGATAAAGGATGCCGCTCTTGCCGTCGAGGTAGACCAGCTTGCCGTCGGCCATGATGAACGAGCCGCGCTCAAAGTTGGGCGCATCGTCGATATCCTTGGTGCGCCACTCCAGCTTGCCGTCGAGGGTGAACGAGGCCAGCCCGTCTTTCCGGCTGTTGGAGTTGCTGCCGATGAACAGGTGGTCGCCGATCAGAATCGGCTGGTGCAGCTGCGAGCCGACGTCGTCGGTTTTATAGAGTTCCTTCGCTTCGAATCCGGAGCCCTTTTTTGCAATCTGAATCATGGCTGATCCAGCGTCATAGCCACCGGTGATGAAGAGCCGGTTGCCGGGAATCTCAACCGGATGGGGAATGGCTCCATGGCAATGCCACCCGTTGTACTCCCAGAGAATTTCCCCGGTTTTTGGAGACAGGCCGGCTACGTGCGATGGTTCATATTCTTTCTTTGCTTCAGGCTCCGGTTCGTCCTTTTTTTTCCGGCCGCGGCTGCGCGCCTTTTTCTCGGCGGAGCCAATCGCCACCACCATGTCCTGCCCGCACAGGTTCAGCACCCGGGGGGAAATATAGGCGTGGTAGCCCAGGCGAGGCGAAACCCACAGGCGTTCGCCTGAATTTTTATCGTACGCGGCCACGCCCACCTTTTCCGTGTTCGGCGCAACGAGAATCATGTTGCCATAAATGGAGGGAGACTGGGCAATGCCGAACTGGTGCACTTCGGTGTCATAATCCTTCGGCAGGCTATGCTTCCACTTGACCTTTTTTGTTTTCAGGTCGATGCAGACGAAAGTGCCGTAGCTCGTAACCAGATAGGCGGCGCCATCGGAAATGGTGGGGGTGCCACGCGTGCCGTCATATTTCTTGCTCGATAGCACACCCGGATCATCGAACGAAACCTTCCAAAGCTCCTTGCCCGATTTCATGTCCAGACAGCGCAACAGGCTGCTGTCGCCGTCGCGGTCGGTCAGATAGGCTTTCCCTCCCACGATGGACGGGCCCGAATAGCCATCGTACACCTTGGTTTCCCAAAGCACTTTCGGCCCGCTTGAAGGCCACGAACCGGCCAGCCCGGTTTCGGCCGAAACATTATCGCGGTTTTGCCCTGCATACTGCGGCCAATCCGCCGCGCCAGCCGCCATTGAAACACCAACCGCCAAACATAGAATCATCGATTTCATCTTTCACCGCCTTTTGGGTCAAAATAAATGTATTCCAGCGTATAGCCGTTGGGATCGAGGAAATAGAGGCTCGCCCCGTCCCACCGCTCATACGCTTCCTTCACAATCTTCACTCCCTGCGCTTTCAGGTGTTCCTGAAACTCAAACACGGTCTTGGCTGAATCCGCCGCGAAGCCAAAGTGGGTAAACGCCTTGCCCCAATGCTGCGGCCGCATCTCGGCATCGAACCGCGCCGCGCCATCCGGATACTGAATCAGTGCCAGCACATCGTCCGTTCCAATCTGGAAAAACGCATCTTTCTCGCGCCGCTCGCTCATGGCAAGGCCCAGCACCTCACTATAAAAACGAACCGACTCGTCAAGGTCGGACACCGAAAGCCCGAAATGGCAGATTCCTTTGATAAAATCATTCATCGCCCAATTCCTGTCTGGTTGCACACCGTTTCAGCGCCTTTACTGTAAAAATCAGCGGATACAACTTTTCCGAGTACCAAAGACTCGCAAAATACAACCCTATCGGGCTAGCCAAAAATCGCGTTCCGTCGCCCGTCATTTCGAGTAATTTGTCTACGCCTTTACCCGTCAATCCAACCGCCAAGGCGGTCTCTTCGACCGAACTACCCCAGCTGCCGTCCGGGTTCTGTGCGCTTTCCAACCATTGAAAACCGCGCCGTTTCAAATTTCCAGCCCTTGGAAACTCGGATTCGTCGAGTTCAACCAGGGCTTCGAGCACGCGCACAGTGCCGTAAACGGGGTTTTCATTTTTAGGGTTCGACTGGTTGCCGAACCAGAGCGGCAGCCACGAGCCGTCGGGCCGCTGCTGCTTTTCCAAATATTGGAGGCCCCGCTGGATGGAATCCTCCATCGCCGCCCAAAAGTTAAAATCCATTTTGCCGCGCCATGCCATGCATGCGCGTATGGCATGCGCCGTCAGATCCGGACAGCTGCGGTCGAACGGCAGCTTGCCCCAGCCCTGGCAGAAGGTCGGCATGCCGCCGTCGCGGTTTTGCAGCTCCATCAGCCACATCAGCCCATTTTCAGCCACCTTCGTCTCGCAACCCAGTTGGCGCAGCGCAATCAGCGCCGCCGCCGTATCGTCGGCATCGGGCACCCCGCCCTGCTCGTTGGTCCAGCCCCAGCCTCCCGGCTCGGCGTGTGTGAAGGGATGCTCCACGGTCCACTGCGTCTTCAGCAGATGGTCGCGGATCGCGTTTTGCTGTTCGTCGGAAAGATCGCCCTCCAAAGCGCGAACGGAAAGCGAGGTGACCCAGGTCGACAGGTTGACGTCGATCGGCCAGCTGCCGTCGTCGCGGACGGTGTTTTCCAGAAACCGCAAGCACGCCTGTGTCACGGGATGGTCGCCGAAGCCCCCCCCAATCAAACTCATCGCCACGAAACCGGACAACGGCGCGGCCTCCAGAAAGCCGCCGCTCTCCGGCTGGATGCGACGCAGGATTTCGAGCACGCGGTTTACCAGCCCGTTGCGATAGAACGCCCAACGCGAAGGTTTGTTTTGATGCCGCACCAGCCCGATGGCAATCAGCGCCGGCAGGGCATAACTGACGACGGGCAGGTTAAGGAAGCGGTAGAACTTGTGCGGGAAAACCGCCAACTCGAACGGCAGCTGCGGAATGGCCGACCAATCGCCGCCCAGCTTTCCGGACAGCATGCACATGGTCAGGATGGGAACGGAGAAGGTACGGTCTTCGCCGTAGAAATGCAGAATTTCGTCGGCCAGTTTCTGCGGATCGCCGGTTTCCATGTCCAACGCACACCGGCAAAGCAGGGTCGCCGTGAAATTGCTCGGGCTTTCCGGGCTGTCGCCCCAGCCGCCGTCTTCGTTGCGGTGGCTTTCCAGCCATTGGCAGCCGCGCTCGGCCAGCTCTGCTTTTCCCGCGAGCTTCAGCGCAAACGAAGCCACGGCCGTGGCCAGCGCCGAGCTCGACAACTCTCCCTCCCAGCGCCCGTCCGGCAGCAGCCCGGCCAGCAATCTTTCGCGAGCTTTATTGAGTGCGTGTTGAGTTTCCATAATCCGAGGCGAGCGATTGAATCAAGCATCCCATGGTCAGCAGAGCATAAAAGGTATATTCCACATCTTCAAACCCGTCGGCCGCATGACCGGCAAAACCACCGCTATCGCGCCAGAGGGATTCCGCATATTTAATGCAGGGCTTCTGGATGGCGTCGAGGTTCGTCCCCTGATTCACCAGCGCAAAAACCGCCGTCGCCGTCGAAAGCAGATCCGGCTCGGCAACGCCGGTGGTGGGGGTAAATCCGCCCGCCTCGGTAAAACGGCTCATCAGCGTGCCTTCGGCCTCTTTATCGTACCGGCGGTTGATGATGAGCGCCGCGGCAATGTTCGTTGTAGGACCAGTCAGCGGAACCTGCAACAGCGTTTCAGGAAAATCCGCTTCGCGCAGATAGTCCTCCGCCAGCAGCTTGACGAACAGGTCGTAGGCCGAGTCTGCACCATGCTGTGCCAGCATTTTGAACAGCTTTTTACGCGCCTTTTTAAACATTGGGAACGCAATGCGCAACCGAATCAAGCACGTCAGGTGAACCAGGTCCAAGTCCTGGCCAACGCCAAACGACTGCGCATATTTCCAGACCTTAAATGCGGGAATGGGGTGTCCGAGCGCCTTGAGCCCCGCTACGGCAAACATGGTGTAGTAAAGGTCGGATTCCGCCCCCCGGCCCTGGAAACCGCCATCGCGGTTTTGGCGGCTAAGAATAAAGCCGGCAATCTTGTCGCGCGCATCGCCTTCCAAAAATTGGCGGGAAAATGCGGCCGAACGAATCAAGCGGTCAGTGATCAATCCCATTATCCGTATGCTCCAAATCCAAAGAACCAGTTTTTCTTGGCGAACCGGTAGGCCCAGCTGCGCTCGGGTATTTCCTTGCCGGGCTGGTGGTGGCTGCCGCACGCACACATTTGTCCGAGCTCGGCCAGAAGCGCATCCCGCCCGGAACTGTCGACCGCATCCTCCGCCCTGATGAAATCCGCCAGCTTGGCCGGCTTTTCCATGATGATGCACCCCTGCGTTGTGTTGCAGCACATGCTGCGGAATTTGGCCAAAAATTCGGATTGGTTGAAAATGTCGTACAGCCCAGTGCCGTCGCCAATGTTTTCCTTGGCAAACTGGAGCGGCGGACAGGGCTCGATCCAGCCTTCGGGGCTGATGTGGTTGGCGATACCGACGGCGGCCGGGCAAAGCGCGCGGCCCTGGTCGTCCCAATAGGCATCGACCACCATGAGCGGCGCATTGCGGCGGATATCGACGATGAAGCGCCGCAACTCCGTGACCTGCTCGGAATTGAGCGCCAGCTCGGGGGTCGGATTGGGGCCGACCGGGCGGTAGATATAGTACCACAGATAATGCGCGCCCAACGCGGCAATGTCGTTCACGAACTTTTCGTTGGCCAGATCGGTGATATTCGATTTGCAGACGCTGGTGCAGACGCCGGTGACGAGCCGGTTGGCGCGGCAGTTGGCCAAACCCATCAGCGATTGTTCGTAGACGCTCTCGCCGCCGCGCCGCACGTCGCTGACCTCTTCCAGACCCTCGATGCTGATGAGCGGGCTAATGTTGCCGATGCGCCGCATTTCCTTGGCCACGCCGTCCGTAATCATGGTGCCGTTGGTGAACAGCAGGAAATAGCAGTCGGGATGCTTTTCAAACACATCAAAGAGGCCGT
This sequence comes from Pontiella sulfatireligans, assembly GCF_900890705.1. Lineage (GTDB taxonomy): Bacteria > Verrucomicrobiota > Kiritimatiellia > Kiritimatiellales > Pontiellaceae > Pontiella > Pontiella sulfatireligans. The sequence goes on from NZ_CAAHFH010000002.1 coordinate 1,379,862, forward strand.
CGTAGAGCAGCGGTTCGCCGCCAAGGATGCCGAAGAAATACGACCCCTGCGCCTTGCATTCGGTGATCATATTGTGGAGCGTGTCCGGCGCCACCTGCTTCGGCGGGTTCGACTGCGTCACCCAGCAGCCCTGACACGCCAGATTGCACGCGTTGGTGACGGAGATGAACAGGAAGGCGGGGAAATAGTCGCCGCGCTTCAGGCGCTTCTGGAACTTTTCAATCGACCTCATCCCTTTGTAGCCAAAGTTATAGGCAAACTTCCAAAGCAACCGCTTGTCGGGCTCGGTCATCAGGCGTTTCATCAACGAGGCGCTCATGATTTTTTCTCCGAGCATTTTTTCCGTTCCGCCAATGCATGCTCCAGTTTCTTTTCATTCAGCAAGGACCGGCGCTTTTGCTTGCGGGCGTTGAGCGCGGCATAGACATCGCCGCCGAGCATTTCATCGACGTTGATTTTTACATTGGCCTTGCGGAGTTCCTCGTCGGACACCGCCGCGCCGTTGATGGGCGACTCGCCGACTTTCGGGAAAATGATGGCGGTTGCGGGGCAGATGCGCGCGCAGGCCGGACAATTGTTTTTGCAGCTGCCGGGATTGGCCACCAAAACTTTGCCGTCGGCATCCTTTTCATACACCCCAAACAGGCAAAACTCAAAGCACTGGCCACAGTTCGTGCAGCGGTCGTAGTCGATGACCGGGAACCAAGCGGGGTCGGAGGCAGATTGGATGGTTGGATTTATGGATTTCTGGTTGGATGGATCGCGGTGGTTGACGATCTCGACCGACTCCGGCAACGGGTGGCCGGAAAACGCGAAGAGCGCCCGGACCGCGCGCGGGTGGCAGGCGTGGATTTCGGAGTAGCCGTTTCCAAGAATGGGGTCTTTTGCCGCGACGGCTTTGCAGAGATCGGGAATAACTATGCATTCTTCAAGCGAAACGGAGCTGGAAGCTCCGTCTACGTTGAGCAAGCGCCGTTCGGCGCATTGGCAGATCAGGATGGTTTTATTCGCCGACATCGATCGCTACAAGCGTTCCCTTGTCGTTGCGGCAGTAGACAATGCCGTTGGCGAGAACGGGCGGCGTCCAGCAGAGTTGCGAGAGGCCGGTTTCCATCTGCGAGATCTCGCTGTATTTTTTCGGCGTCGCTTCTGCAAAATAGAGCGTGCCCTTTTCGCCCAGCGCAATCAGCTTCCCGCCGGCGGCAATCAGCGATCCAAAACCAATCTGCATGTTCCACTGCTCGGAACCGTCCTCGGCGTCGATGCAGCGAAGAAAGCCTTTTTTCTTGGTCTGGCCGTCGACGCCATAGATGTAGCCGTCGATATAGACGCTGCTGCTGAATTGGTTTTTCATCACTTCGCTTTTCCAGAGCTTCTTCAACTTGCCCGTTGAAAAATCGAGCATGGCGCATTCGCGGTCGTAGCCGGAGGAGATGAAAATCCGGTCGCCGATCATCATCGGATCGGCACCATTGATGTTGTATTTGGTTTCCCATGCAAGATCGTCGATTTTCTTGCCGGTCTTGGCATTAACAATCTGAAGGCCCGGCGCCGAAAAGATGGCGGCGAGGCGCTTGCCCTTGTGGTCGAACACAACGGGGGAGGCATAGCTCGGCATGCCTTTGGTTTTCCAGGCCACCTTGCCCGTGTTTTTATTGAGCGCCACTCCGGCGTCGCCAATGTTCAGCAGGATCAGATCGCCTTCAACAACGGCCGACGAGGCGATGCCCCACCGGTTGTTTTCATTACCGGTTTTGGAAAGGACATCCGTTTTCCAGTTCACCTTGCCCGATGCGACGTCGAGGCAGATCACCAAGCCTGCGCGGCTGACGGTGTAGACGTTTTCGCCATCGACCACCGGCGTGGCCCGAGGCCCTTTGAACTTGCCGGTCTCGCAGTCGTAGGTGTAGTCCCAGATCGGCGCACCGGTTTTGGCATCGAGGCAGAAGACCGTGTCTTCGCCTTTGTTGTGGCCCATCGTATAGAGCTTGCCGTCCTTGATGCTGACGGAGGAGTAGCCCGTACCCAGCTCTTTGGTCCAAATCTTTTTTGCGCTCTCCGGGTTCCAGCCGGTTTCACTGGAAATACCGTTGGCATTCGGCCCGCGCCATATAAACCAATCATCCGCACAAACATTAACGGCCAATGCCGCTGCAACACACCAAATACACCTTTTCATGAGCATCTCCCTATACTTACTGAACTCTTGTGCAAAGGACGTTCGCAAAGAAAGCGGTCGGACACCAATACCAACTACAAAAAAACATGGTCTTATTTGGGGAAGGAATGCTGAATCTGAACGCAACCGTCCTGCGATTAAAGCATGCGGAAGGAAGAGAAGTGGCGACCCCTACGGGACTCGAACCCGTGTTGCCAGGATGAAAACCTGGAGTCCTAGGCCACTAGACGAAGGGGTCGCTAGAAGTTTTTCCCCGAAAATGGCGACCCCTACGGGACTCGAACCCGTGTTGCCAGGATGAAAACCTGGAGTCCTAGGCCACTAGACGAAGGGGTCTTCGGTAAAAACGAGCGCGTACCATAACAAAACGCCCCTCCCTGACAACCCCAAATATTTGTTTTTTTTATTTCTCCGTTTTAGCCCCTTCCCGCTTTACTTCAAACCCCTGCACTGGCAACCTCTGCAACCAATTACCCGGGGTGCCTTTTCATTCATTGGATTGCGCTGAGATAATACCCGTTGAACCTGATCCGGATCATGCCGGCGCAAGGGAGCGTTGAAGAGTTTTCAAGCGTTCCGTGCCCCGTCCGGAGCGCTTTTTTTTTGTTGTAGCCGGGGGCGGCAACCCCGGCACTGCAGCCGGGATCGGTGATCCCGGCCGGGGAGATAGAAATGAAACTGACCGTAAACGGCAAAATACACGAACACGCAGGCCAAGGGTCGATTGACGCCCTGCTCGAAGAGCTCAGCGCAAATCCGGCGCATACCGCGCTGATGGTCAACGGAAGCGTTGTCTCTTCCAATGATTGGAAAACCACTTTACTCAAAGAAAACGACGAAGTCGAAATGCTCGTCTTCGTTGGAGGCGGATAGCTTTGGCGTAGTACGCCAAAAAAGCCCTAAACACTAAATCCTAATTCGGGTCACCCGTTTTAGGTTTTGAAATTGAGGATTGGTGCTTGTTTAGAATTTAGGATTTTTGCAACCAAAGGACTAATAAGATGTCAGACACACTCAAAATAGGTGATCAAGAACTCAACTCGCGCCTGTTCCTTGGAACCGGAAAATTTTCCAGCTCGCAGGCAATGATTGAGGCGGTCAAAGCCTCCGGCTCCGAGCTCGTCACGGTGGCGTTGCGCCGCTTCAACCGCGCACAGGCCGAGGATGACCTTTACGGCCCACTCGCTGAACTTGGAAACGTACGGCTCATGCCCAACACCTCCGGCGCCATAAACGCCAAAGAGGCCGTGCGCGCCGCCCTGCTGGGTCGCGAACTGAGCAAGAGCCGCATCGTAAAGCTCGAAATCCACCCCAACCCGCACCATCTGCTGCCCGACCCGATCGAAACCTACGAGGCCGCCATCGAACTCGTAAAGCAGGACTTCCTCGTACTGCCCTATATCCCGGCCGATCCGGTTCTCGCCAAACGCCTCGAAGACGTCGGTTGCGCCGCCGTCATGCCGCTCGGCGCCGCCATCGGCACCGGCAAAGGGCTCTCCACCGCCGACATGATTAAAATTATTGTCCGCGACGCCAACATCCCCGTCGTCGTTGATGCCGGCCTGCGCGCCCCGTCCGAAGCCGCCGCCGCGCTCGAAATGGGCTGCGACGCCGTACTCGTCAACAGCGCCATCGCCGTTGCCGAGAATCCGGCCGGCATGGGCGCCGCTTTTAAAATCGGCGTCGAAGCCGGACGCGCCGCCCGCCTCGCCGGGCTTATGCCGACCTCCGAAGTCGCCATGGCCAGCAGCCCCTTAACTTCCTTCCTCTCTTCCAATGACTAATTTAGGAACCACGGAACACACAAAACACACAGAAATTAATAAAGAACTCCAGCCCCTTTCCGTGTATTCAGTGTATTCAGCGGTTAAAAAACCATGACTCCTGCATCCCTCCCCAACTGGCTCGACCCCGAACAATGGCTCCCCAACACGGAAAGCACCGACAAAAACGCCATCCGCTCGGCAATCCTTTCCGAGAACCCGACGGAGCGGGAGCTGGCGCTGATGCTCTCCCCCGCCGCCGGCGAGTTTCTGGAACTGATGGCGCAGCGGGCGCAGGCGATTACACGCCGGCATTTTGGCCGGACGATTTCGCTCTACACCCCGCTCTACCTCTCCAACTTTTGCAACGGCGGCTGCCTCTACTGCGGCATTGCCGGCGACCGGCGCGCCAAACGCGCCGTGCTCGATGAAACGCAGCTGCGCCACGAAATGCAGGCCATTCAAAAGATGCATTTCGAAGAACTCGTGCTGCTGACCGGCGAGCGCATGCCCGAAGCCGACGTCCCCTACCTGCGCGACAGCATCGCCGTTGCCGCCGAATACATCCACAACGTAAACATTGAAGTGTTCCCGATGGCGGAAAGCGAATACCGCACGCTGGCCGAGGCCGGCTGCACGGGCATGACGGTTTATCAGGAAACCTACGACCAAACCGTCTATGAAAAGATGCACCGCTGGGGTGATAAACGCGATTTCTTCAGCCGTCTCAACGCCCCCGACCGCGCCCTGCGCGGCGGTCTGCGCACCGTCGGCATCGGCGCCCTGCTCGGCTTGGCCGATCCAAAATTCGACATGCTCTGCGTCTACCGCCACGCCAAATACCTACAGAAAAACTACTGGCAGGCGGGCGTCTCAGTCTCCTTCCCGCGCATCCGCCCGCAACTCGGCGGTTTCGCCGCCGACCATCCGGTTGATGAAAAAATGCTGGCGCAGTTTATCTTTGCCCTGCGCATCTGTCTGCCGGAAATTCCGCTGGTGCTCTCCACCCGCGAAGCGCCGCGCGTCCGCGACGGCATGGCTGGACTGGGCATTTCAAAAATGAGCATCGCCAGCAAAACGACCGTCGGCGGCTACAGCGGCGACTCGGAAGAATCAACCGAACAGTTTTCCATCAGCGACGAGCGCAACATTCCCGAATTCTGCAACATGCTGTGCGCCAAGGGCCTTGAACCCGTCTTCAAAAACTGGGATTCCACCTACCGCGACCCCGCGCACTACGAAAAACCCTGACTGCCCTTTTTCACCACAGAGAACACACCCCGCTAGATTCCATCCGAACCATGCGCACGCGCGGCAGCCGGACAAAGCCTCTCCCTGCAACCCACGGGATGCGGTCGCGCCTGGTTTCCTGTTGCACACGCGCGCAACTTATTGTACAAATGCAATGTACAAAACAAAGGAAGCCAACCATGGTACAAGTTGCTGTCAGTGAATTTCGTGGACATCTGAATAAATATCTCAAAGCCGTGCAACAGGGAGAAACGTTGGTATTAACTTCCCGCAACCGTGAGATTGCAAAAATCACCGCTCCCGACGACAAACGGCTTTCCGCTCAGGAAAAACTAAACGAACTCCGCAAAACCGCCACAGTCGGCGATGTGCTTTCCGAAACCGGTGAGACGTGGAAAGCATCCAAATGATCGTTGCCGATACACATGTCGTCATTTGGGATGCGCTGGAACCCGGCAAACTGTCTACAGCTGCTAAACGGGCACTGACCCAGGCAGACCGCACCGACGGGATTCTTATATGCGAAATCACCCTCTGGGAAATCGCCATGCTCATGAAAAAAAAGCGATTGGCCGTTGATGCCGATTACCAGACCTTTATTGACCTCGTTCTACAATCGCGAAACTACATCCTGCAAAATCTGACCCCTGCCATTGCCGATGCATCAGTAAACATTGATCTCGGAAAGAACAAAGATCCGGCTGACCACATCATTGCGGCAACGGCACAGATCAAAGGAGTCTCCTTGATTTCAGCGGACAATCTGATCCAAACCAGTTTAGCAGTAAAAACGATTTGGTAATTCATACCACTAGTTTCCCAGTATTAGTCGAACAGTTGCAACTGGTTGCAAAAGTCGCCCCCGTTGATCTTGCATTCCCCGTCCTGAAACGCCTGTAAAAGCGGTATTTTCTCGAAAACGGACACGCTCAATATCTGTAGAATTGTGTAGAGCGACTGTTCTATTTTCAGCCGCTTCTTCGTAATGGCGATGAGCAGATAAACACAGACGGCGATCCAAATCTGCGTCTTGACGGCGTTGGCACTCGTGCCGAAGAAGGCCTTGATGCGCAGGTGTTGCTTTATCCATTTGAAGAACAGTTCGATCTGCCATCGAGCCTTGTAGAGTTCGGCTATCGTCAGGGCAGGCAGTGAAAAATCGTTGGTCAGAAATACCAGCCCCCGCCCCTCGGGATCGCGGTGTTTTATTCTTCGCAGAGCTTCGGGATAACGTTGCTTCGGGTAGAACCCGGTGAGCATTACAGTCTGGTCGCAAATAATCCCGGTGGCTCGATCCGTTGGATGTGAATAACCGGAAGCATTGCATTCTCCATATTTTGTCGCCGAAGCAATAAGGCACAAAGCTACTCAATGGAAGTCTCTTGGTGTTCCTTCAAGCCCCTTGAGCCTTTGTGTTGACTATCTCAACGTGCGGGCTTGTAGAAAATCATCGTGTCGGATTTGGTGCAGCCGCCGGCGCAGCCGGTGCCGCAGGGGAGTTCGACTTTGAGAATCTTGCCCTTTTGCGCAAGCATTTCGAGCATGGGATGGAGCGCGCTGGAGTCGATGCCGAGCGCGAGGCTGATTTCCTGAACAGAGAGCGCTCCGCGCTCGTTGAGCAGCTTGACGATGCCGCTAAGCATGCTGCTCCGCACCTTTATCGCCTGCCATGCGCAAGCCAATGTAGAATGTCACGAGAATCGCGCCACACAGCCCCAACCAACCGGCAGAAGCAGAGGGATGCTCCGTAAACGTGGCGAGCTGGAAGTAGATGGTGGAAACAACCCAGGCGAGAATGGTGAGGTAGCTCACGGCAAACAGCATCCAGCCCATGCCGATCTCGCGGGCAATGGCAGCGAGCGCGGCAACGCACGGGGCGTAGATCAGAATAAAGAGCAGGTAGGCGAAAGCTGCCTTGGGCCCATGCTCGCCAAAACGCGAAACCATCGTGGCGTAGGAAGACTGGTCCGCCTCGTCCACTTCCACCAAGGCGCGGGAGAGGCCGAGCGGATCCTTGAGGGTGTCGAAGAACCCTTCGTAGCCGGCGGGAATGGCGGCGATCGCGCTGATGATGCCCGGCCAAAACTCAAACACGGCCTCGGCTTGTTCGGCCGCGATTTCATCGGCCGTTTCAATCTGGCTGTAGATCGAGTCGAGCGTACCGACCACGGCCTCTTTGGCAAAGATGCCGGTGAAGAGGCCGACGGTGGCCGGCCAGTTTTCGTCTTCGATGCCCATCGGGCGGAAGACAGGCGTTACGGCGCGGCTCATGGCGCTGAGCACCGAGTCTTTGGAATCGTTGTTGCCGAACGAACCGTCGGTTCCCATGGAATTGAGGAAGCCGAGTACGGCGACGATGAGCAGAATCACCTGTCCGGCCTTGATCAGGAACGATTTGAGGCGGTGCCAGGTGTGGTACATCACGCCGCTCAACGTCGGCATGTGGTAGGGAGGCAGCTCCATGACGAAGCTGGTCACCTCGCCGCGCAGCAGGGTTTTCTTGAACAGCAGGCCAGTCATGACGGCGAGGGCGATCCCGATGAGGTAAATGCCGAAAATCACGACGCCGCCGCTCTGCGGGAAAAAGGCCGCCGCAAAGAGAGTATAGACCGGCAGACGCGCGCCACATGACATGAACGGATTCATCATGATGGCCAGAATACGTTCGCGCCGGCTTTCGAGCGTACGCGTGGCCATGATGCCGGGAACGTTGCAGCCAAAGCCGACGAGCATCGGAATGAACGCCTTGCCGGGCAGTCCGATGGTCCGCAGAAAATGGTCCATCACAAAGGCGGCACGCGACATGTAGCCGGAGTCTTCCAAAAACGACAGGCAGAAGAAAATGAAGAAAATCGGCGGAATGAAGGTGGAGACGGTTTGTATGCCGCCCCCCAAACCTTCGGCCAAAATTGCGACGGCCCAGGCCGGCGTGTGAATCGTTTCGAGCAGGTGGCCAAAGCCATCGACGAAGATCGTGCCGCAGAACCCGTCGAAAAAGTCGATGAACGGACCGCCAATGTTGATGGTGATGGCGAAGACGAGATACATGACGCCGAAAAAGATCGGGAAGCCGAGCACTTTGTTGAGCACAAACTTATCGACCGCGTCGGAAAAGGTTTTGCGCATTTTGTCGCTGCCGGCGGTGACATCGCGGGCGAGGCCGTGGATAAAGCCGTAGCGGCCGTCGGCAATGATCATGTCGGCGTCCTCGCCGACGATCCGCTCCACCTTGCGGAGCTGGTGATCGAGGTCGGGCAACTGCGCCTTGTCGGCTCCAATGATTTCAAAGGCCAGGTCGTCTTTTTCCAGCAACTTGATGGCAAGCCAGCGGGGCGATACGCGCTTGGTCAGGGCCACATCGCCCAAACTGATTTCCATCGATTGAAGCACCTTTTCGATGTCTTTTTCGTAGGCGACGCGCACGCCGGGCTTGAGATGCGACTTGCTGATGGCGCAGATTTCCTTCTTCAGCTCCTCGATGCCCTTTTTCTTGGAGGCGACCACGGGAATGACGGGGCAGCCGAGGTGCTTGGCCAAATGCTCGACTTCGATCCGGATGCCGCGCTGCGTGGCCATATCCATCATGTTCAGCGCCACGATGACGGGCACATCCATTTCGAGCAGCTGGGTGGTGAGATAGAGGTTGCGTTCCAGGTTCGAGGCATCGACCACGTTGACAACGACGTCGGGGGTATCGAATAGGATATGTTTGCGCGCCACTTCTTCATCGGGCGAGAGCGCGGAAAAGGAATAGATGCCCGGCAGGTCGGTGACGTCGATCGCAGCCTCGCAATGGACATACTGGCCAATGACGCGCTCGACGGTCACGCCCGGCCAGTTGCCGACCTGCTGCTTGGAGCCGGTCAGCGCATTGAACACGGTGGTTTTGCCGCAGTTGGGATTGCCCGCCAAGGCGATCTTCAAGTTGCTCATTTCTTGTCAACCTCCAGCACATCCGCTTCGTCGCTGCGCAGGACGACGCGGGAGCCTTTCACCTCAACTTCGATGGGTCCGCCGAACGGAGCCTTGCGCACCACGAGAAATTCGGCGTTGCGGTTCAGCCCCATGCGGAGCAGTTTTTGGCGATAGGCCGGATCGGCCGAGATGAACCCCGCAACGATGCCTGTTTCGTTTTTCTTCAATTCCTTGAGCTTCATCTTAACCCTCGTATCCGTTCTAAATCTCTAAAGCCAGCTGCAGCGTGACCAGATCCCCGTCTTCACCGTCGTCGAGGTCTTCCAAATGCAAATATTCCGCCGAAACGGTAACGTTTTCGTGGAGACCGTACGACACGACCGCGCCATACGCGCGCCCAGGATACTTGTCCCCAAACACATCGTCTTCGTGCGCCGCATAAAGGTCGTCGGATCCCTGGAACGTAAGGCCGGTGCGCCATTTTTCGGCAAACTGCATCGATGCCTCCAGATTGAAGGCCATCGGAAGATAGCTTCCGCCGGCGACGTCATAGCTATCGAGGGCGCTGGCATATTCGGCGTTGAACATGAACGGGCCGATAAACACATTGGCAAACGCGCCCGCCCCACCCTGCTTGTCGTATCCATCCAGCTGCGCCACGTCATCGCCAAAATCCGATTGCGAATCGGTTTCCATCAAATCCGAAAGCCAGTAGGCGCCACACTGGAAATATTCAGAAGGCGTGTAGGTGACGGAAGCATAGAAGTCTGAAATGTTGTCGTCCTCTTCCTCATCTTTATCGACGTCGCCCTTAAAGGCGCCGGCGTTGAGTTCAATCCATTCGTTGCCAATCCCAGCCATGGCGCTGCTCTGCCTGATTTCCGCCAGTTCGAGCGTGAGCGGATCGGAAATGAAGGCGGATTCAAAGTTGCCGAAGGGCAGGTAGAAGCGCCCGGCAACGAAGTAATAGGGATAATCTTTAGAACCGCCGATTTCGATGTAGGCCTCGTCAAGGTTGTCGCTCTCGGTATCATCTTCTTCCCAAAGCAGTCCAAGATGCCCGTGGATCCAGTCGTTGACGGCGGCATCGAGCACAAACTCGACCGTTGCGAGCGTCAGATCGCTGTCGTTGCCGCCTCCCGACTCGGCATAGGAGCCTTCCGCTTCAATCAACAGCCCCCACTCGAGGCTATCCAGCCCCTTTTGCGCCAATCCTGAAATATCGCTTTTCATTTGCTCTACGCCGTCATCCTTATGCAGCAAATCCTTCCGTCTAAGCTCAATTGCTTCATTTGCCCCGGCACCATTCAGTCCAGTGGTTGCACAGAGCACCAGACTCAGCGCGATATTCTTCATCACAATCATTCTACTCTTCCTTAAAGAGGTTCCGTCCACTCCCTAAACCAAAACCGTCCTAAGCCGCATCCTCTCCGCTTCGGTCATGCCCCGACCACGGTCAATTCTTCAAGCCGCGCACGGAACTGTCGACCACATAGCGGTATTGTTTGCCGCAATGGACAATGATCTCCTTCTGGCCCTTTTTCAGGATCTTGAAGTCGATGTGCATTTCTCCATAGCCATCATGCTCAACAAGCATGTTGTACAGTGCGCTGATCCGCTTTTTTACATCGTCGTGACAATGGACCATTCCGGCGCTTCTCCGCTTAAAAAAGTCCGGTTAATCTAGACATTATCTAAATTGGGTCAAACCTAATCGGAGCTTATTTGGTGCGCCTAACATTTAGAGGAAGAAAGGTCCAATTAGGCCTATTCATTGGATAAAGCGAAAGTCAGAAAGACTCGCTGAGGCGGCATTTACCGCACCGTGGCCCGGCTTTCCCCTGCGCCTTGCAAAAGTAGCCCTCGGCGCTTTCGAGCCAGCTGGCGTTGAAGCTCGGGCATTTTTCGGTGTATTCGGCAAAACGGACAAAGCGCTGCAGGATGTGGTCGGAAATGGTGTGCTCCATGGAACAGGCAAACTCCTCGGCTTCGACGGCCTCGACCCCAAGCACCTGCGTAAAGAAGTGCAGCAGCGCCTCATGTTTCACGGCAATCTTGCCGGCGATCTTACACCCCTCGTCGGTGAGCGTCACCGAGGAATAGGGCGCATAATTGATCAAACCCTTTTCCGCCAATACTTTAAGAGCCCCCGTCACCGAGGCTGCCCGCACCTTCATGCGCTCGGCAATCTCCTTGGGACGGGCGCGGCCCTCTTCCCGCGAAAGGAAGAAAATCGTCTCCAGATAATCCTCAAGGCTGGCGCTTAGTTCAGTCGTGCTCATCTAGACGTTCATATCAAACGGCCCAAGCCCACCTCAATCCTGCACCCCGAATATTTTCAAACAGCACGAATTTACCATCATTTAAGGGCTGAAATGAAATCCAGCGGATCCCGCCCCTGATTCGCGGCAGAAAAAAAGGCCGATACAAGAGAACAGCATGCGTTATAATACATGTTTTAACTTATAATTTATTATTGCAACAAAAACTTGAATTCCTGCTTGTGCTTCTCAAATAGGAGCGTATGAATACCGCCTCGAATAAGCGAATCGGTCCGGTCGCGCAAAAGACAGACTGGCGCATGTTGTGGCATTGATAATGCTTTATGTAGCACGGCGATTGAATAGGCCACTGCCTTTAAACAAGGCGTATAAGGCATGCAAACCAACAATGGGCATGCCGGGAAACAGGAATCTGAGGACAATGATATGAATAAAAAAATTGGATTGATGGCATTGCTAGGCATGCTGGGGGCCTTTGGATTTTCTGAATCCGCCGGTGCGGAGTCGTACACGAACACGCTGCCCGTCGGCATCTGGGATCTCAGCGGGACCTATAGCCAGAAACTCAACGGTCTAGACGTTGGCTATACGGTTGAACAAGACGGCAAGGGGAAAATTACCGGCACAGGCTATGCAGAAGCTGATATCGACGGCGTATCCATCGTGCTGAACTTTGCCGTGAAAGGCAAAATAAAGAGCAAGAACGGCGTTTATGCCATCGCACAAAAAATTTCCGCTAAGGCCACGGCCGAAGTAAACGGAAAAAAGACCAAGTTCAAAGCCACCTATCAAATCAAGGCGGAAATCAACACCGGCACGGGAATGCTGTCCGGCACGATGAAGGTTTCCGCCTTGGGCGAAAAAATCTCGGTTTCCTTCCTTGAACCCCTCGCAGACGAAAACATGGACGGCACCTCGGTGTTGATCACCACCCTCTCCAGAACCACGGGGAAAGTCGTAGGCGACGCCCTCCTGACGCTTTCAAACGGGCGCATAATCTACGGCGACGTTAAAGGAAAAGACGGGAAGAATGGCTTAAAGGTCAAAGCAAAGGGCGAGAAAACCAACGTCGGCTCGAAAGGGATGGCTCTTCAACTTATCTTTGGCGACTCAGGCGAACTTAAATCCGTGAAAGGCAAGGTTTCCGGTCAAAAAGCGGCATGGAGTGGCAGTGTGTCACAGAATCCAGACCCTGGCACCACGCCTTCCGGACCAGAAGAACCGGAAAGTCCTCCGGGAGAAATCCCTCCTCCGCCTCCGACCTTTTAAATTTCTGACAAACCCTAACGCACATCCATGGCGCAGCAAATGTAATGCTGAGCCATGGTTTTTTTGCGCCTGCAAGCCCTTGATCACGCAGGCCGGCAACAACTTAACCGCGTCGCATCGTCTTTCTTGTTCTTTATGGCAAGAATCGTTTTGACGCTGTTTTTGTTTGATATTTTAAAATAATGGGCTATAACCACATATAAATCTTTCTAGCATTAAAGATGAAAGAGCGTGAACCAATCTCAATCAAGGGAGAAGGGAAATGAAACGCAAATCACGAAAGGGACTGAAAACAAATTACTATTCCATTGCAACGCTGACTTTGCTGCTTGCCGGCTTTGCACCTCAGGCATCCGCCGAACCCGTTCCGCCGTGGGAAGAAAAAATCATCCCGGCAACACCACCTCCATACATGATGTTCTGGGGATACAACTTTGATGACGGGGAACTTAATTCGCCTACGCTTACCACGCCCAATGGGGGAAACTGGCATCCTGCAAATCCAAAATTCTCCTTTAGTAGCGGGATAACAAGCAGCAACGGAACGCTGGGCATATATAATGCGACTGAAGAAACGCAAGCCAGCATCCGGATCGACTTGGACAACGACTACGATGTGAACAACATCAAATATGTCTGGTTTGAATATGACTTTGTTGGCCCAGCAAACTCCATTGCTAATACCGGTGGAACTGATGACACCTCGCACAGCTATCAAGTGGGTGAAATAACGTACACCATACAGACTGCGAACCATGTTCAGGGGTATTACACCATCGAACCGCAGCCGGAAGACGAATGGCTGCAGTTCGACCTAACGGCAGCCATAGGCGAAACCGTAACGATAGACAACCTGCAGGTTGGATCGACCTGCATTCCTGAGCCGGCATCATTTTCCCTGATTGCAATCAGCGGGCTTGGCTCATGGTTCGTCCGGCGCAGGCGCCTACGCGGGGTCCGTCGCAAGAGCCAATCGAATTTCATAAATATTCCTCGCCCACGTTCCTTCCTGTCAGAGGAAATAGACGCCGCTCCGATTGGCGGATCACACGAAATCCTAGCCTACCATATCAAATAAACTGCAATCGGATCCGATCGACATCCTATCACCAAGGCGAACTCTTAGGGGTTCGCCTTTTTCATTAAGGACCACACCTGCTAATAGGATTGCATCTAAATAACTCGCATTCATAGCCGTGATCTATAGGATTTAGCGCCATGGATTTTTCAGGGCAGATCAACAAACTGTTCAAGCCGGCAAAGCGGGCGCATTCCCCGACGGCGGAGCTTTCTGTACGCACCGGAGCCGGAACGGCGACCAAAGATTTCCAATGGTTGGAAACCAGCGTGCCCTGCCAAAAGGCCTGCCCCGCCGGAACCGATATCCCCGCCTACCTTACGGCCATCGCCGCAGGAAACCCCGACGAAGCCTATCGCATCAACCTGCGCGACAACGTCTTTCCGGCCGTGCTCGGCCGCGTCTGCTCGCGCCCATGCGAATCGGCCTGCCGCCACGGCTACGACAGCCTCGGCGAATCCGTGGCCATCTGCTTTTCCAAGCGCTCGGCCTCCGACTTCGGCACGCAGGAGCCCATGCTGCTCGACCCGTGGTTTCCAAGCACCGGAAAAAAAGTGGCCGTCATCGGCTCCGGCGTGGCCGGACTCGCCGCCGCCCGCAACCTGACGCTCTTCGGTCACCGGGTTACGGTCTATGAAAAGCACGCCATCCCCGGCGGGATGCTCAACCAAGGCATTCCTGAATTCCGCCTGCCGCGCGAAATCATCGACCGCGAAATTGCGCAGATCACCGGCCTCGGCGTCGAGATCGTCTGCGGCACCGCTATTGGGGAAGACCTGCCGTTTTTCCAGCTATTGGAAAGTTTTGATGCCGTGGTGATGGCCGCCGGAACGCTTAAACCCAACCTGCTCAATCTGCCTGGCCACGAGCTTCCGGGCATCCGGCACGGGCTCGACTTTCTGTTGGAGGTCAACGAAACCGGAACGGCGGTGCTGGGTGAGCGCGTGATCGTGATTGGTGGCGGCTTTACCGCAATGGACTGCGCCCGCACCGCCAACCGGCTCGGGGCACAAACGGCTGAGTGGGATTTGAAGGTGCTCTGCCGCCGGTCGCGAGACGTGATGCGCGTGACCCCCGGCGAGCTGGAGGAGCTTGACGCTGAAGGCATACCGCTCGAATGCCACGCCACGCCGCTCGCTTATGTTGAAAAGAACGGAAAGCTGGCCGGCATGCGTTTCCGCCACACCGGCACGCACAAAACATTCAACGTGCCCGCCGATACCGTTCTGCTGGCCACCGGCCAGTTTCCCGAAGACGTTGAAGGCCTCGACCCGCACGGCCGGCTTTTTACCGCCGGCGACTATGCCCACGGCGCAAGCTCACTGATCGAGGCCATCGCCGACGGAAAAGCAACCGCGGAAAAAGCAGACCTTTTCCTGATGGGAGAAGAGCGTCTGAAAAAATCCGTGCTGATCGAAAATGCCGCCGCAATCGGACGCACGCGTGAGATGGATGAGATCCAACGCCAGCCGATGCCGATGTTTCCAACTGCTAAAAGGAATCTGCCCAGTGAAGTGGAACTCGGCTACGACAAAACCGCAGCCGTTGAAGAGGCCAAACGCTGCTACCGCTGCCACTACAAATTCGAGATCGACCAGGACAAATGCATAAAGTGCGACTGGTGCCTGAAAGCCAAACCGCGCCCCGAATGCATCCTGATGCTGAAAGAAATCCGTCACGACGACGACGGCCGCATTGTTTCGTGGGCTGAAACCGACTCCGTTCGTGAGATGAACCTCATCTGGATCAATCAGGACGAATGCATCCGTTGCGGCGCCTGCATCAAAGCCTGCCCGGTTGATGCCATCACTCTTCAAAAAGTTTCGCTTTGCATTGAACCGGCAATCAACAACACTGCATCCCATTCGGAGGATAACATATGAGCAAGCCACCCGTAGTATTCATCGCCGGCGAACGCCAGCATGCCGGCAAGACCGTCACCAGTCTTGGGGTCATCTCGGCCATTACCAAAATCATCGACCCCGCGGACATCGGCTACTTCAAACCGGTCGGCCAGGAAATGACCACCCTGCCCAACGGCGAGCGGATCGACAAAGACGTGCGCATCGTCAAGGAGTTCACCGGCCTCGACATGCCGGACATGGGCATGCTGTCGCCGGTGCGCGTCGTCTCGGGCGTCACGCGCGACTACATCACCGGAACAAACCAAAAAGCGATCACCGCTGCGTTTGAACAAAACATCCACCGGACCATGGAATCGCTCTCCAACAAAAAACTAATCATTGCCGAGGGCACCGGGCATCCCGGCGTAGGCTCCGTGGTTGGGCTCTCCAACGCGCGCGTCGCTAACCTGCTCGGCGCCAAAATCCTCTATCTCGTCGGCGGAGGCCTCGGCCGTACGCTCGACGAGCTGGAAGTCGACCTCTCCTATTTCTCACACCATCGCAGCCAAGTGGCCGGCGTGGTCTTCAACAAGGTGCTTCCTAAAAAAGTCGACATGATGAAAGAGGTCATTACGGAGGAAACGCTCGACCGCATCTTCCCCGAGTGGAATCCGTCGCTCAAAGTCTTCGGCTATATGCCTCAGGTAAAATACCTCAACAATCCTTCCATGCACCTGATCAGCCACAGCTTCAAGGAGCACCGCATCATCAAGGGCGGTAAGTGCGCCGGCGCATGGCACAAGGCCTGTCGCAAGGTGAAAATTATTTCGCAGGGCAACAACGTCTTTGACCCTTCCCTCAGCCTCCGCCCAAGAGACATTGCCGTTATCGGCGCTGGCTCGCACCGCCGACTGAAGCGAATCGTCGGATTCAATGAAAGCATGCCCGGAGAAAAGCTGGGAGGCATCATCCTCACCTGCGCCAACGAGAAAATGCCCGACGCCGAAACCGTCGGCCTGCTGGCCAACTGCTGCCTGCCAGCCATCGCTGTGCTGAAGGACACTGCCGACACCGATGCCACGCTCTACAAATGCTTCAGCAATACCAAGCTCCAGCTCTATGACAAACTCAAGCACCAGCGCATCGTCAAACTCTTCACCGAACACTTCGACGCCGAGCGCTTCATCAGCGCCTATGGGCTGTAACGTTAATCTACAGGCTAGCCCTTGCCCGGCCTGTAGAGCTCCATCCGCTCGGAATAGGCCCTGCATTCCACCCACCGGTTCGCCTGTGCGCAGCTTGCACGGGTCGCCTCCTGCTACTCATCCGGAAAGGCCGAAAGCCAAAGCGCCCGCCCGTCCAGAAAGGCATCCGTCCATCCGCTAGAAATCGTTTTGGGCATCGCCATGGGGAACACCCAAATGATCCGCGCCTTTCCCGCTTGCAAGATCTCCAGGCACACCGTTCCCCAGAAGAAAAGAACGTGCTGCAAACCACGCCGTCATAACCGGCCAGCTCAGATTGCAACGCCGCCACCTCGGCTTTGCCCGCCTTGCGCGACACGCGCAATGCCCGCCGGCTTCCAGCTTCCCGGAGCAACGCCTTGTTCCCCTTGCAGCGGCTTTTCTTGATTATGCCCCGCGGAACATCCCTCAAAGCCCACCATCTCGGATTCGCCCGGATGTAACGTTCCCGAATTGCCAACTCCTCCGCATCAAAACAAATCACATCGTAATAATTTGGCGCCCAAACCTGTTCTTTCCCGCCATGGAGGGAGCCTACGACCTGCGACCGCCGCCATTCACGCGTGACCGAGCCCTTGAACATGTTCAACACCTCGCCGAGTCCCTTCCCGCCGGAACGAACAATGCGGAGCAGCCCGTGGAAATGGTTCGGCATCACCTGCCAAGCCCCCAGCGCAATATGGGCATAATGCTCGGGAATTTCCCGCCAGCACAGTTCCACCAACAGACCCAGAGCATTCGTCTGCATCCCGCCTCCTTCAACCGCCCCGAAAAGAGGTTTGTGGTAGTCCGCCCCGAGCGTCACGAAATACCATCCCGGTCGCGAATAGTCGCGCCCATCCATGCGCAGCTTTTGCGACATGCTTTTCTTGAACTCCATCAAAACACCGTAATCTTCACATCGTTCTCGAACTCAAATTTCTGTTCAGAAAGATCCGCCTTTTTGAATGACGGCAAGATGCGGTAGTAGACCTCCAGCGAGAGCGTGCAGAAGGTGGTGGTGTAGATCATGTCCTTGGAGAGTTCGTCATCAGCTTCCGACGGCGGCTTCCAGGCGCCGGAAGCGTCCTGCGCTTCGATCAGCATCGGCGCAAACTTGTTGTTCCAGCTCGACCACTTTGAGCCGCCCTTCTGGAAAATCGCCTGCGTGTTGTAATACCACTCGTAGGCAATGTTGAAGCTTTTGTTCTTGCCGGTCTTTTCCCAACCCTCGTCCCAGTCCGAGCACTCGATGTCGCGCAGATATTCCAGCCCCGCCTTTACCTCAGCCACCCGATTGCTCCCGGCCAGTTGCATGCAGAGCACCGCAACGCCAGTCATGTAATCCAAATCGCCGTTTGGTGTTTTGTTGCCAAAACGGTAATAAAATTTTCCCTCCCCCGCGTGCATGCCCTGCACAAAAGGCACCGACTTCCCTAGAGCCTCGGCCATGCCCGCCACCGAAACATTCGCCGCCTGCGCGGCCTTGAGCGCTTGCACCTGCCAGCCGCCCACCGAAAGGTCGCTCCACTTTTCGTGCTGATAGCGGTGGTCCCACCCTCCCTCTTTTTGTTGCCCGTCAATGATCACCTGCACCGACATTTCAACCGGTTGCTTCAACATGGGTGCGCGGGTCAGGCCATAGGCTTCAGCCAAGGCATAGGTCGAAATCGCATGACCGTAAACACCAATGTCGTCGTGCGACCCCACCGTTTTGGAGAACGGGCAAAAGCGCCCGGTCTTTGCATCCTGCTCGCCCAACAAATACTGAATCGCGCGCTGCACCGTTGTGCCATACGTTGAAGACTGCGGCGTTTCCCCATGCGCCAGATAGCAAAGCAGCGCCAATCCCGTCAATCGCGCCCGCTCCTGCTTGGCCGTCATGCTCTTGCTTTTCCCCACGCCCCAAGAACCGTCCTCGCACTGCACCGTCTGCAGCCAATTGAGCCCGTTAAGAACCGCCTTTTCCGCCTTCCCGCCGTAGCGCCCGCCAAACTCGCGCAGCAGCTTCTTGCGCCCCGCCTCCGAGCGCCCGGCCATCAAGCCTTTCATTACCAGCGGGCTTTCAATTTCCACCACAGAGTCCAGCCCGCTCAGATCCAATTCGGACTCCAGCATCGAATCCTGCATCAAGTCGTCCGGCTCCAGCGCCTCGACCAGATCTTCCGGAGCCTCGAGCGCTTCGGTTTCGACTTCTTCGATCTGTTCCTGTTCGCGCTCGACCTCATCCAACTCCCGAACCTGCTCCTCCACCACCTGTATATCGATGGCGTTTTCCTGTTCCGGCGCCCGGAAGACCAGCACCTTCAGCAGCACAAAAAAGACCGCCACGTGCACCGCCACCGAAACCGCCGGTCCGCCGATCCTCCCAACTAGATTATTCCCATTCCTGCTCATCATTTTATTAATGACCGCAAAGACGCAAAGAAACCAAGATTCCCATTCCTTCGCGACTTAGCGTCTTTGCGGTCATAAAAAATTCCGTGTATTCTGTGTGTTCCGTGGTTCATATTATTTTCCGCTCATCACTGAAATCTGGCTCAGCCCGCACGAGGCGCACATGTCCAGGGCCTGAATCAATTTTCCGTGCACCGATTGGTCGTCGCAGGTCACCAGCACCGCTTGCTTGGTGCTAACACTGGCGAGGCGCTTTAGCATCGAGGCCAGCTCCTCCTCAGTCACCTTGCGGCCGTTGATGGCATAGCCCTCCGGCATCACCGCCACCCGGATCATATCCGCCGGCGGCTTCGGCTTCGTTTGCGCCGCCTCGGGCGACGGCCTCGAAATATCCAAATGCGCCAGCACATCCGCCGTGCTGAACGTTACCAGAAAATAGATCAGCAGCTGAAACACCACATCAATCATCGGCGTCATCGAAAGTTCGATTTCGGCATCCGCACCTGTGAATCGTCGTTTTTGTTTTCGCTGTTTCATTTCATTCGGTGACTCATCGTTTAAGAGTGACAGAGTTTAAGGGTTGCAGGGTCAATTCGATCGCACATGCGTCGCCAGTGAAGCAATCCCTCCGGAAATTTTCTTCGCGACAGTTCTCCGCTGGTCTGCAGTTTCTGAACTCAGATAGTTAAGGTCCTCAGCGGTATAGTACAGGCGCCGCACTTCACCACAGGATCCTTTAGCGATATCGAGGAAGCGGGCTAGTTCAGCATTGGAATATCGCTCGAATCCTTCTGCAATATTGTTCATAACTGAAACCGAGGCCCGTTGAATTCGATCTTTAAATCCATAATCCCTTGAGGCCGACGAGCCCGGCCCGAAATCCGAATACACCTCCTTCACAAGCTCTCTAGCTTGTTGCCAAATCCATAAATCCTCGAAACGCTTTGCTTTTTCCATTTCAGAATCCTCTCTGCAACCCTTTAACTCTGCAACCCTGTCACTTCAAACTATCCTTCACCGCTACAAAAGCGATCTTGTAGAGCCCCGCGCCCGTACAGGCATCCATCACCTGCTTGACGTTGCCGTGACGGACGTCGCCGTCGGCGCGGATGAGGATCGGAATAGAGGGGCCGTGCACGCCATAGTCGGCGACGGTCTTGTTCAAGATTTTCCGGAGCTTGGAAATGCTCAACGGCGTTCGGGCAATCGACACCTTGCCTTTGCCGTCGACCTCGATGGTGATAGTGCGCGGATCCTTCTCCTGTGCCATCTCCGGTGCGTTCGGCGAACCGGGCAGCTTAATGAACTCCGAAAACTGCTCCTGCTCCAACTGCGCCGTACAGACAAAGAAGATGATCATCTGGAACACGACGTCGATCATCGGCGTCATGTTGATGCCCCCGTTGCTCTGATTCTGAAATCGGTTTTTCATTTCAAATTTCAGGGTTCAAGTTTCTGCTTTCCTTCTTCAGCCCCTTCATCACTTCCATCGTCAGGCTCTCCATAGTGAGGATGACCTTCGCGGCGCGGTTGCGGAAAAAGAAATAGAAGCCGATAGCCGGCACGGCAATGACGAGGCCGGCGGCGGTGGTGTAGAGCGCCTGCGAAATATTGACGGCCAGCAACGCATTTTTGGCCGCACCGGAGGTGGTGCCGAGCGTGCCGAATGCAAGGATCATACCCTGCACCGTACCAAGCAGCCCGAGCATTGGAGCGAGGTTGCCGACCACGTTTAAATAGTTCACGCGTTGCAGCATTTTTTCGCTCTCCATATCGGCGGAAATGCCGATGGCCTCCTGCGCGGTGTCAAAGCCGTCTTCATAGTTTTCAAAACCGGCCAGCAAAATATTGGAATACGGCCCCGGCACATCCCGGCAGCGCTGCGCCGCCTTTTTCAGGCTCCCTTCATCGATCGCCTCGCGTACGAGCGACACCAGCGTCTTGGGAATAATCTTCGACGCGCGAATGTTAAGGATCGAGTCGACAATCAGCGCGCCCGCCGCCAGCGACAGCCCGGCCAGTCCAAGCCAAAGCGCAACGCCGAATCCACCGCCTCCTTTAACGACATCAATGAAACCGGAAACCTCCTCCGGCGCAGCCTCCGCCGCCTGCACCGCCTCGCTCTTTTCAGTCCCGGCCTCCTGCCCAAACACAGGAACCGCCAAATACAACACGATCATAATTTTAATCATCCATTTCATTTTCCTGCTCCTTCGCTTTCGTGTGGTTCGTGTATTTCGTGGTTCCCAAGTTTTTCCCCTGCCTGCTGTGCGAGTTCTTTTTGTGCTTTGAAAAAGCGGGCGACTTTCAGCCAGTCGCGCCGTGCGCCGGCGGGATCCCCGTTGGCGGCCTTGAAGTCGCCGCGCATGAGGTAGGCGCGGGCGGCGGCTTCGCGCGAGCCGGAGGCAATATCCTTCTCGAGCGCCGGCAACACCTGCTCCAGGTTTCCAGATTTCAGCAGCGCGTCGCGATGCTTCGCCTGCGCCGCAGGTTCGGGATTTTCCAATGCTTGGAACGCCTCAACCGCCTCGGCGAATTGACTCACGTCATAGAGATAGTTGCCGAGGAGCAACGCCGCTGTTTGATCCCACCCCAGAAAGCGGTAATCTTTCACGACCTTCCGCAGCAGCGGAACGGCTTGCTCCCCCTTCCCTGCCTTCATCAACTGCTCCGCCTTCGTCAGCCCCGCCGGCTTGTCGGCCACAGCTTGGCGGTACTGCCCTTTGCGGAAAGTCATCGACTGGCCGCTATCCGTTGTGAGCGTGACCGAGCCGTTGGACGAGGCAGAAATCTTCGCGCCGTTGATCTGCCGGCCGGATTGGGTCACGACATACGCGGCCTCGGCGGAGCAAACCATCAGCAACAGCACTAGAAAACTATTGAACCAATGCATGCTCGGCCTCCTTCCGGTATTTTCCAATAATTGGAAGCTGCTCATGTTTGGGGAAGAGCGTTGCAAACTGGTCAGTGCTGGCGATGGCCAGTTCGTATTTCCCCTGCTCAAGGCAGAGCGGGAGGCTCGCGGCAATGCTGTCGGCAATCAACGGCTGGTTTTTTTCGTCAGCGGGATCGGCCAGCAAGGCAATGCGCTGATAAGCGGCGAGGCGCTCTTCCGGATCGGACAGCACCTGCGCCATTTCGAAGACCACGCCGTAATCCTGTTTGGCGGCAGCCACTTCGCCATAGGCGGCAACGGCTTCGTTGGTTCGGACAAGTTGGACGAGCGCGCGCGCCTGCATCAGGCGAGCGTCGAAAAAGAACCCGGTGGCCTCATTTTTGGCGAGCAGCTTTTCCAAAGTTTGGAAGCTTTCTTCAAACCGGTTCTGGCCGAACTGTGCCGAAGCGCATCCGTAGAGCGAGCGCTCCGTTTCAGGCACGAGCGCCGCAAAGGCTTTTTCGGCGAGCGTGAACTCGGCCGCTTTCAGGAGCGCTTCGCCGGTGGAGACATACACACTATTGCCGTAGGCCTGCTTGTCGGCGAGCATGCGGTCGAGCACTTGATCGGCGATGTCAAACCGCTGCTCTTCAACTGCAGCGACAATGAGGCCGGCCAGTGCTGTGCGGGCGGCGGTGGATTCGGGATAACGCGCCGATAACGTTTCCAAGGTTTGGAAAGCGGCATCGAACTCGCCGGCCACCAGCTGCGCCTGCGCCTTTTCACCCAAAACACGCGGTGCGAGCTCGGACTCGGGAAACTCCGATATAAAGCGGTCAAACCCGGCGGGCTCCTTGGCACAGAACGCCT
This sequence comes from Pontiella sulfatireligans, assembly GCF_900890705.1. GTDB lineage: Bacteria > Verrucomicrobiota > Kiritimatiellia > Kiritimatiellales > Pontiellaceae > Pontiella > Pontiella sulfatireligans. Next base: position 1,402,808 of record NZ_CAAHFH010000002.1, read on the forward strand.
GAATGTAGACCGCCTTCTCTAGCCGTTCGCCCGTCTCGCCCTTGGCACGGAGCGCGGTTTCCAAGGATTGGAAACGAACTACAGCTTCAGACCAGTCCTCAGCTTTATAGGCCTTCCATGCAAAGTAGGAAAGAATGTCGCCACGGTACGGATCGTCCGGAAACGAGGCCAGGTAATGCTCAAAGATTTGCCCAGCGGTTTCCGCGTCCGAGTCGAGATATTGCCGCCCAATGGCAAGCACGGTGGCGGGGGCGTTGGTGTCGGCGCTAAAGCGTTCGCAAACATATTCAACCGTCGCCAGCGCTTCGTCATGCGCAAGGAGGCTGAACCAGCAAACACCGAGATTGCGCAACGCATCGATGGACTTTCCAGACTCCGGAAAATAGTTAAGCGCGTCGATCATCGGATCAATGGCTTCTTCGTGCTTCCCCTGCGCGGTGAGGCGCGCCCCGAGCTTAAATTTATTGGCTACAAAAGCATCGCGGTGCGGTCCGAGTTCGATGCGCACCTGTTTGCCGCGGCTTTCGATGAAAACCTGGGCGGCCGCGGCCTTCTCCTGCGCAACGCCGCCCCACGGACTGTCGCCGTATTTAATGTAGACGTTGTAGAAATGCTTCAGCGCTTCAACGGCGGGAGCGAGCTCGTTGGATTCCTCGAATTCAATGCGGTAGGTTTCTCCAAGGTGGTAGCGGCAGCCGGCCAGCGGGCTGATGGCCGAAACGGGAACCCCGTTTGCCGTTAGGTTTTTTTCGATGTTCTGCAGCACCTCGGCCTGTTCGAGCAACATGGATCGCGCCTCAACCCATTTGCCATCAAGGAGGAGCAGCCGGCCCCAGGTCACCACCGAATCGCCAAACCAAAGATCCATCGCGCCGAGCTGCACATCGGAACAGTACGCCAGTGCCTCGGCCTTGAGTTTTTGCTGCTCGGTTTTCGACAGCGATTCCGTTTCCAGCCGATCGACCGCGGCGTTTGCAACCTGGGCCTTGAGTCGGTTAACCGCAGCCGTTTCGGAGGCCGACTCCAGCATCCCTGAAAGCTCTTCATAGGTCTGCGCACAGACCGTTCTAGTAATTATTACTAGAGCAAGTAGCGCTATATTTCGCATAGACATTGTTCGAGTATATCAGTCTTGGTTGAGCGGTCAACGATGCAGTTCCCCATGATTGGCAAACCTTGGTTTGCCAAATGCATTCGCGCCCCCTACCTTATTGCATCGGAGGATTTCATGGAGCGACTGAACGAATTACTGGGAGCGGTGGACAGCTTTGTCTGGGGATGGAGCATGATTGCCCTGCTGGTGGGCACCGGCCTGTTTCTCACCTTCCGCCTGCTGTTTGTTCAGGTGCGGCACCTCGGCCACGCCATCGCCTGCGTGTTCGGCAAATATGATCAGCCCGAGGAAAGCGGCGACATCTCGCACTTCAAGGCGCTGGCCACGGCGCTCTCGGCCACGATCGGAACGGGCAACATTGCGGGCGTTGCGACGGCCATTGCGACGGGTGGCCCGGGTGCGGTCTTCTGGATGTGGATCACGGCGCTCGTCGGCATGGCCACCAAGTTTGCCTCTTGCACACTGGCGGTGAAATACCGGAAAATCCACACCGATGGGTCGGCCAGCGGCGGACCGATGTATTTCCTGTCGCTGGGGCTGAAGAACAAAAAGCTCGGCGCCTTCCTCGGCGCATCCTTTGCCCTGTTCGGCATTGTGGCCTCGTTCGGCATCGGCAACATGGTGCAGGCCAACTCGGTCGTCGGCGGCCTTGAATACCTGCTGCCCGAAGCGCTGCAGGCCGGAGGCTTCTCGCTATGGGACGGCTTTACCGTTTCCTGGATGAGCCTCGCCACCGGACTGATCCTTTCTTTCCTGACCGGCATCGTGATCCTCGGCGGCATCAAGCGCATTGCCAACGTGGCCGGCGTAATCGTTCCCTTCATGTGCTCCTTCTATGTCATCGGCGCGGTGGTCATCCTGATCCTGAACGTATCGGCGATCCCAGAAGCGTTCGGCCTGATCTTTAAATATGCCTTCACGCCCTACGCGGCGGGCGGTGGCGCACTCGGCGTCGCCGTCTCGCAGGCCATCCGTTTCGGTGTGGCGCGCGGCGTTTTTTCCAACGAGTCCGGCCTGGGCTCCGCGCCGATCGCGCACGCCGCGGCCAAAACCAGCGAGCCGGTGCGCGAAGGCACCGTCGCCATGCTCGGGCCGTTCATCGACACCCTCATCGTTTGCACCATGACCGCTCTAGTGATCCTCGTGACCGGCGCACACCTGAGCAACTTCGACGGCAGCGCCCTGACCGCGCACGCATTTGAAAAAGGCCTGTTCGGCTACGGACACTACCTCGTTGGCTTCGGCATCATGTTCTTCGCCTATTCCACCCTGATCGCGTGGTCCTACTATGGCGACCGCTGCGCGGAATACCTGTTCGGCGAAAAGGCCATTCCCGTGTACCGCTGGATTTATGTGGCCTGCATCACCATCGGCGCCGTCGGCGGACTCAAAGTCATTTGGACGCTGGCCGACATTTCCAACGCACTGATGGCCATCCCCAACCTGATCGGCCTGCTGCTGCTTTCCGGCGTCGTGGCCGACGAAACAAAACGCTATTGCCAACGTCTCAAGAACGGTGAATTTCGCAACCCAGGAGAAAAGAAATGAAATATTGGATACTGACCGCGCTGCTATGCGCAACCGCCGCTCAAGCGGAATTCAACCTGCAGGAAACCATCGACAACGCCAAATCCGGAACGACTATCGAAGTTCCGAAAGGAACCTACACCCAGCCCTTGCAGATTAAGAAAGGCATCACCCTTAAAGGCAGCGACGCAACCCTTGAGGTGGAGTCCAACCAGCCCGCCATCCTGATCGATTCCTACAAAAAGGTGGCCATCGAAGGGCTGACGATCAAATACAAAACCCAAAGCAAACCGCAAAAGGGCGACACGCCCTATGCCCTGTTTGTGCGAGCCGGAGACGTGACGCTGCAGGGCTGCACCTTCAACGCGCTCGGCAATGGCGAGCAATCCCCCTGCGCAGCTTCAGCGCAGGACAAAAGCAAGATGGAGATCAAAAACTGCCGGTTCAACGGATTTGAATACACCATCCAGTTCTGGAACGGAGCCGAAGGAGCGGTGGAAGATTGCGTCGTCATGAACCCCGGCCACTGCGGCATTACCATCGGCAGCGGATCGGCCGTCAGCCTGAAGCGCAACATTGTAACCGGATCGCGCTACCACGCCATCCGCTGCACCGGCGGAAAAATCGAGGCGGACTCCAATCTGGTGGTGCGCAATAAAAACCGCGGATTTTACATCGGAAGCAAATCGGCCATCGGAGAAATCAGCAACAACCTGATCGTCGACAACGCCACCGGCATCAACGTTTTCGCCAACTCCAAACTCGAAATCCAGAACAACGTCATCGTCCGTTCGAGCTTCGCCGGGCTATGCATCGCCGATACCGCAAAGCTGAAGATCGAAGGCAATATTATGGCCGGCAACGACAAAGGCGTGGTCGGATTTGCCACGGAGAAGGGCAAGAAGGTCACGGTTTCCATCTCCGGAAAAAATCTGGTGCACGGCAGCAAGACCGAAACCGAAGCGGCAAAACTTCCCTCCAAGACCTTGAAGGACGATCCCAAATTCAAGGACGAAGACGCCGGCCTGTTCAAAACCGGCATCAAGGGCATGGGCCTTTCCGACCCCGAAGCCCTGCAAAAGCTCTGGATCAAATGGCAGGCCGCCCTCGACGGGAAGTAGAACGCCAAAGGTAGGGACGAACCGCCGGGGCGTCCGCACGAACGAACGGCTTTGCAGCAGGACGGCGCGCCCGGCGGTCGCGCCCTACCGGTTGCGCCCGATGAGGCATCGGGCCTACAACTCCGTCACCACTCGTAGCTACAGCCCGCCCAACTTTGCCATCCGAGAATAATTCCGATTCAGCATCAAGGACTTTGCAATCTTCGGTCGAGCGGACTATGCTACACCTCATACAAACGTAGCGGACTGTCATCTGCCTAACACCGGTGTTTACGTGATAGGCAGAACAGTTTCTGCCTAATCGTTCGGCATAATAAAACTGGTAAATCATATGAGAAGCTTCTTAAGCGGATTATCGTTACTTGGATCAATCGCCATTTTTTCACAAGTTGCAAACGCATCGATAATTTTGAGCATAACTGATGACGGGACAGATTTAACCATAAGAGCAACTGGCTTATATGATTTTTCCCAAGCAAATCGGTTTGCATATGATACCGCAACATTAATCCCAAATGCAGCAGTACAGCCCATCTTCGAAATTTATGGATGGCAAATCTCATCCGATGCCACAGATTCTGAGTGGATCAGAATTTCTGCAAAAAATGAACTAACTCAAGCAGATGGGATCTGGCCCGCAAATACAATATCAACAAATACTCCATTTTGGTTTATAACTGGAGGCATGGAGAGACTGTATATCCCAAAAACAGCACCTAATATTGGCTCCGTCAATGAAACTGCAATATTTCAAGGGGTTACCTTGGAAAGCTGTGGGATAGTTCCAAATGAAACAATGACCATATCTTGGACTGGTGACAGCATGACAGTTACAACATCAATCCCTGAGCCCTCAACATTAGTCTTAATCGGAAGCGGAAGCATCGCTATAGTTTTATGTAGATCAAAAAAAGGGGTCAGAAAAGGGATTCTTTGATATTGATACCAGCAAAATCAACACGGTGAAAATGGCAAAACCAAAGAAGCCTCTCTCTCAATGCACGGCAACATTCCCGATTAAACGAATAAAGGAGCAGCCCGATGATTAAAGCCTATGCAGCAAAAGAAGCCGGCGCGAAGCTGGAACCGTTTGAATATGACCCCGGCGCGCTGGGACCGGATCAGGTGGAGATTGCCGTCGATTATTGCGGGATCTGCCACAGCGATCTGAGCATGCTCGACAACGAATGGGGCATGACCTCCTATCCCTTTGTTCCGGGCCACGAGGTGGCTGGACATGTGGTCGCAATCGGCGACGGCGTAAAGACGCTGGCGGTCGGCGACGCCGTGGGCCTCGGCTGGCACTCGGGCTATTGCAACACCTGCGACTCCTGCCGTACAGGCGATAAAAACCTCTGCGCCACGGCAGAAGGAACGATCATTGGCCGGCACGGCGCGTTTGCCGACAAGGTTCGCGCCCACGCCGACAGCGTCGTGAAGCTGCCCGAAGGCATTGATATTGAAAGCGTCGGCCCGCTCTTTTGCGGCGGCATTACGGTGTTTAATCCGCTGGTTCAGTTTGACGTAAAACCGACGGACAAGGTTGCTGTGATCGGCATTGGCGGACTCGGGCATATTGCGTTGCAGTTTTTGAATGCGTGGGGTTGCGAAGTCACCGCCTTCACCTCCAGCGAACACAAGAAAGCCGAAGCGCTGGGCATGGGCGCGCATCACACGATCAATTCGCGCGACGAGGCGGAAATTACGGCGGCCGCCGGATGCTTCGACATGGTGCTTTCGACGGTGAATGTAAAGCTCGACTGGAACCTCTATCTCCAGACCCTTAAACCCAAAGGCCGGCTGCATTTTGTGGGCGCCACGCTGGAGCCGCTGGACATCGGCGTGTTTGGTTTGATTATGGGTCAGAAGTCGATTTCCGGCACCGCGGTCGGAAGCCCGGCCACCATTGCCAAGATGCTCGACTTTGCCCAACAGCACGACGTGAAGCCCGTGATTGAAAAGTTTAAGTTCAGCCAGGTCAACGAAGCGCTCGACCACCTGCGCAGCGGCAAAGCCAAATACCGCATCGTGCTGGAACACTAAAGAGGAACTTGCATAACCTTCGGTTTTGCCGTTCCAGTTAATGGTTTTCTGTTATTGGTTATTAGAGCCTTTCATGTGTGAAACGCTGGAGGTGAAATCGGCTCGAACATCCGGGAGGATCGCCACAAAGAAGCGCAAGAGGCACGAAGACCCGAACTGATTTTTCTTTGCGCTTCTTGCGCCTTTTCGCGGCTAAAACAATGTGGGGCCGGATTCCGATCCGGCGCCTTCCCAGCCTCCCGCACCCCACTGCTTCGAAGCCAACCGCGCAAGCGTGTAGGCCATGTCCCCGACATGGCGGGCGGAGGAAACGGCGGGAAGTGCGAGTCTGTTCTTTCATCGGGCGGCGAAATGGATAGACTGTGTTTATCTATTTATTCTGGAGGTGAAGATGAGGCATAGGATTAGGTTTTGCGGGGCGGTGCTGCTGGCGCTTTCCATTCAGTGGACGGCGGGTGCGCAGGCGCGGGTGGAAGACTCGGTGGTGAAAATCATGAACCAGTACAACCGCTTCAGCTGGTATGCGCCGTGGGAATCGGGCGCGACGGGCAGCGGCATGGGCAGCGGCTTTGTGATTTCGGGGAAACGGATCCTGACGAATGCGCATGTGGTGAGCGACTCGGCCATGCTGCTGGTCTATTTCTACAACGACCCTACCCCCTACCCCGCCCGCGTGGCGGCCATCGGGCACGACTGCGATCTGGCGATTTTGGAACTGGCGGACCCTTCCCGCATTGCGGAGGTGCCGGAACTGGAGTTCGATGCCCTGCCGCCGTTGCGGTCGCGCGTGGTGACCTATGGCTATCCAGCCGGCGGAAAGCTGCTTTCGAGCACGGCCGGCGTGGTGTCGCGCATCGAAGTGAAAGACTATGTGCATTCGGGCATGGACTCCCACTTGACCGTGCAGACCGACGCCGCGATTAATCCGGGCAACAGCGGCGGACCGGTAATCCAAGACGGCAAGGTGGTCGGCGTGGCGTTTCAGGGCAACCAACAGCTTGAAAACATGGGCTTCTTCATTCCGGTGCAGGTGGTCGACCATTTCCTGACCGACCTGAAGGACGGAAAATACGACGGCTATCCCGAGCTAGGGCTGTTTGCCGCCACGCTCGACAGCCCCGCCGCGCGGCGCTATGCCGGCATGAAGGAGGGTGAAACGGGCATCCGGGTGGAGCACCTCATCCGCGGGTGCGGCGCGGAGACCGTGCTGCAAAAAGACGACATCATCACCTCGATCGGCGGCTATCCGGTGGCGAACGACGGCACGGTGGAGTGGAACGGCATGCGCCTCGATTTCGGCATTGTGGCCGACCAGCTGCAGAAGGGCGAAACGCTGCCGGTTGAGCTGATTCGGGCGAAGGGGCGGATGATGGTTGAAATCGAGTTGAACCATTACAATCCGCTGGAGGCCAAATCCAACCTGTATGACATCAAGCCCACCTATTTTGTTTATGCGGGCCTCGTCTTCGCGCCGCTCAACCGCGAAACGATCAAGACCTATTCCGAAAAATGGGTGCAGGAAGCGCCGCAGGAACTGGTGAATGAAATGTATTTCCGCTATCTGGAGGACAACGATTTTGCCGACGCACCGCAGGTGATGGTGATCCGCCGGCTCGATCACGAGGTTAATGTGGAGGAGATGCTCTACACCTACCGGCTGCTCGACACCGTCAACGGCAAAACCGTCCGGACGGTCGCAGACGTGGTCGAAGCGATCGAAGGCAATACGGCCGACCAGCACCTCATCCGCCTCCAGCACGGCAACCGCCTCATGGTGCTTAACCGCGAAGAAGCCGACGCCGTAAATACAGAGATTCTTGAAAAATATGCCATCCCGAAGGACCGAAACCTATGAACAAGCTGCTTCTCCCCTTCTTGAGCCTGCTGCTCCTCGCCCTTCCCGCCGGCGCCCGGCCCGACCATCCGGCCGAATACCAGCTCGTGACGGTGCGCGTCACGTACCAGGCGTGGAACGAATACCGCCCTTGGCAAAAAGCCAAGCCGCGCAACCGCACCTGCCTCGGCACCGTGATGCCCGGCAACCGCATTCTCGTGCCGGCGGCCTATCTCGACGACGCCACCCTGATCCAGCTCGAAAAGTTTGACCGCCCCCCCCGCATCCCCGCCCGCATCGTCCATTGCGACAACCAGGTCGGGCTCGCCATCCTGACCACCGACGAGCCGGGGTTCTTCGACAACCTAAAGCCCGTCGATCTGGCCGAGACCGCCGACGCCGAGGGCGAAGACTTTTACTGCGTCGCGTGGAAATCGAGCCAACTCACCTTTTCGTCGTGCCGCTGGTCGCAGGTGAAGGTCTTTAAATCCTCCGTGCCCTATTTCGGCTATGCCGGCATCTACTTCATTACCGACCTCAAGAGCGGCGGTCGCGGCGAACCGGTGTTCAGCGGCGACCGCATGATCGGCATAGCCCGGTCGCAAAGCGGCAACCGCATCACGGTCATCCCCGCCGAGCTGATCCAAGCCTACCTCCACGCCGTCGATCTGCCGGAGTATCCCAGCTTTGGACGGCTGGGCATCGACTATCAATACAACCGGGGCAAAGCGCAGGCCGCCCATTTCGGGCAGACGGGCGCCCCCGCCGGCATCCTCATCCGCAGCTGCTTCCCCAACGGCTCCGCCGACGGCATCCTGCTGCCTGACGACATCCTGCTCGAGCTCGACGGCCATGCCATTAATTCGCAGGGCGACTACCTGCATCCGCGCTACGGCCTGATGGGCCTCAACCTCATCGCCACCGATGGCCACTATGCCGGCGACGTCCTCACCGCCAAGGTGCTGCGAAATAAAGAAGAGACCACCGTCGAGGTTCCGCTGAAGAACACCCAGCCCAGCGCCGCCCTCATCCCCGCAGCCCGGCCGGACCTCCCTCCGCCCTACCTCGTCGCCGGCGGCTTTGTTTTCCGCGAACTCGACGTGCCCTACCTCAAAGCCTGGGGCAAGGACTGGGAAAACAACATCCCGCCCACCCTGCGGATCCTCAACGAGATGCGAAGCGAGTCCCCAACCCCCGAACAGCAGCGGCTGATTGTCCTGACCGACGTCTTCCCCGACGACTACAACCTTGGCTACCACGAAATGGCGCAAAACATCGTCAAATCCGTCAACGGCCGCAGCATCGACTCCATCCGGGAAATGGAAGAAGCCTTCCAACATCCCGAGGACGGGTTCCACGTGATTGAATTCCTGCCCGGCTACGGCACCTCCAAGGTTATCCTCGACGCCGCGCCGTTCAAAGACGCCACCGCGGCCATCATGGAAAAATACCAGATCCCGACCCGCATTCGCCTGAATCCGTAAGAAAGGAATGAATAGGTTTGTAGTTCCGCCTTTAGGCGGCTGCACGTGCAAAGCCGCCTAAAGGCGGAACAACATACCTTTACCCTTTTTAGGCGTAGCCGAGCTTCTTGAGGATCCAGAAGTTTTTGCGCCAGTTCTTTTCAACCTTGACCCAGAGCGTGAGCTTGAAGCGAACGCCGTACATTTCGTAGAGCTCTTTTTCGGCCTGTTCGCGAACCCACTTGAGCAAGCGCCCTTTTTCGCCGATGACGATCCCTTTCTGGGAGTGGCGCTCCACATAGATGGAGGCTTCGACCGACCATTTCTTTTCCCCCTCGACGATCTCTTCAACCCAAACGGCGACGGCGTGCGGCAGCTCGTCGTGCAGGCGGTGGAAAAGCTTTTCGCGGATGACGTCGGCAATGTTGAGCTTGCGGGGATAGTCGGTGAGGATGTCGTCGGGGAAGAGCGGCGGACCAACGGGAATGTTTTCGAACAGGATGTCGAGCAAGCCGGCCATGCCGTCGCCGTTTAAAGCGGAAACGGAGGTCCAAACCGGTTCGACGGCGCTTTCCTTCTCGAGTTTGATTTCGTTCCACAGCTCTTTATACGCCGAAGAGCAGTTGAAATTGCGGTCGGATTTGTTGAAGGCAATGATGCAGGGGCCTTCCTCGCGGGCGAGGCGGCGCAACCAGCCGTCGTCTTCAAGCGCAGGCTTGGAGGAGCGGTCGAGCACTAGCAGAATGGCGTCGACCCCCTGCACGGCGGCGCGCGCGGCCTTGTTGAGGTTCTTGCCCATTTCGCCCTGGGCCTTGTGGACGCCGGGGGTGTCGAGAAAGACCATCTGCCCGCGCGGCTCGGTGAGAATGGCGCGGATGAGGTTGCGGGTGGTCTGCACGGTATCGCTGACAATGCTGACCTTTTCGCCGAGCAAGTGGTTGACGAGCGTGGACTTGCCCACGTTGGTGCGTCCGACGATCGCAACGATGCCGGAGTTTCCAATGCCTGTAGGTTCTGCGGTTTCTTCTGTCATAGGGCGCGGGTTTTAGCATAAGCCGCCCTGCCAGCGTAAAGAATATTCGCGGTTTCGCTTTTCGGCGTTGCGCCCCCGCCACCCTTTATTTATGGTGCTTGGATTATGAGACATGTAATTTTATTGATGGCTGTGCTGGGCGCCTCGGCGGTGCGGGGGCAGACCAATACGGCGCCGAAGCGGATGTCGATTGAGATCGACGGCTACGCGGCGAGAGTGAACGAGCAGGTAATCACGCGCGGCGAGGTGCGCGAGGCGATGGCCCCGATCATGCCGGAGCTCTACCGCGCCTACCAAGGCGACGAGCTCACCCAAGAACTTGAAAAAGCCTTTAACCAGACGCGTGAAAAACTGGTCGAACGCGCGCTGATTATGGAAACCTACACCGCCAAAGGCGGCGCAATTCCCGACCAGTACGTTAACGATGAAATCAAGCGGATGATCAACACCCGCTTCAAAGGCGACGCCGCGCAGTTCGAAGAGGTGCTGGCCAGCCAGAAAAAGACGCGCGAAGAGTACATGGACATGATCCGGGAAAAGATGGCCGTCGACTACATGATCGGGCAAGAGGTCTACAGCCGCGCCCGCATCACGCCGGAACAAGTGCGCGAGGAATACGAATCCAAGAGAGACGACTTCTTCATTCCGGCAAAAGTCAAATACAGCGTGATCGTCCTCAACAAGGGCGAAACCGAAGAAGACCAAGCCGTAAAGCGCGAAGAAGCCGAGAAAACGCTGGCCAAGCTGCTGGAAGGAAGCGACTTCAACCAAACCGCCATAGAGGTCTCCGAAGGCAGCCGCGCGGCGGACGGCGGGGCGTTCCCCTGGATGCAGCCCAAGGATGTCCGCGTGGAGCTGCAGGAAGCGCTCGCAACCCTCCCTGCCGGCGAGATCAGCGGCATCGTCGAAACCGAAGAGCAACTCTATATCCTAAAGGTGGATGCGCGCCGGCAACCCGGCTACAAAACCTTCGACGAAGTCCGCGCCGACATCAAGAGCATGTTGACTGCCAAAGAACGCGAACGGCTCAGGAAACGCTGGATCGAGCGCCTCAAGCAAAACAACTACATCGTCATATACAACTAGTTATCCAAGACCTTGCACCGGTTGACAGATCGCCTATCGAGATTAGAATGCGAGCTAGGAGGTGGTTGAAATGTCATTTAACCAAACTAGAGATGTTCTGGATCATGCACGGAAGTTCCACCGCAGAATGATCCGGTTCTACACAGAGCTGTTCGACCTCGCACCGCAGGAAGAGACCTGCGAACTCCTCGAAGAGCTCATCGACCACGAACGGCTGCTCGAGTCGCGCCTGAAAGAATACGAGGAAGAGGTATCGGACAATATTCTCGATACTTTTTTCAAATACATGATCGATGGCACGGAGCAGCACTTTGCGGAATACAGCGTACCCGACTCGGTGGACGCCGCGTATGTGATCGCTGCAGCGCGCCATTTTGACGACGGCCTGCGTTGCTTCTATCAGGACATGGCGAAAAAGGCGCAGTCCGAACACGTGCGCGAAATTCTGGAAAACCTGCAGGAACTGGAGCGGGTCGAACAACTGACGCTCAGCAAACTGGAGCTCAACCTCAAAAAGGCCTAGTACATAGTCACGAATTAAGTGGCGGGCATTTCACCACCCGCTTCGCTAGAGGCACGGAGGCTCGGAGTAAAAGAACCTTAACAAACTCAGTGCCTCTGTGACTCCGTGGTAAAAAATCCGGCTGAACAGAAACAGGACATTAATTTCATGACTGAGTACTAGCCGTCAATCATCCGGCCGGACGCGGCCTCGGAGCTTTTTCTTGGAGCCCTGCTTGGTCTTGGCGTCGAGCATTTTGGCTTTGGCGCGACGCGAACGGCGGCGCTTTTGACGGCGTATTTTTTCGGCCGCCTGCTGCTTGGCGCTTTTTTCGCCAAGCACCTTTTCTTCAATCTTTTCGCAGAGTTCGCGCCGGGCCCAATAGCGGTTGTCGGCCTGCGACCGCGTATGCTGGCAGCGCACCTCGATCCCGCTGGACGGATGAACCAGCTGGACGCAGGAGGAGGTCTTGTTGACTTTCTGGCCGCCGCTGCCGGAGCCACGGATAAAATGCTCTTCGATTTCCTGTTCAAGAATCCCAAGCTCGACCATCCGCTTCTGCAGCTTTTCCATTTTTTCCGACGTAATCATGGGATCACCATGCCGCGTAATGCGGCAGTTATTAGTTAATTGTTATTCGTTAGTCGAATAGCACATAACCGCAAAGCATGCGAGAAGAAGGAAGCCGATTAACTCAATAGCAAATACCGATTAACCGGAACCGCAGGTTCCTCTCCGCTTTCGCAATTGATTTAATCGGTCCGTCGAATATGATGCGCGCAATGGAAGAAATGCTCGCCAACGCCGAAGCCGGGAGCCGGCACTTGTACTGGATCATCGAATCGGCGATGTTGCTTGGAGGGCTGGTTGCCATTTTAATTCTGGTGCTTCACCATCGACGGACCCCGCCCGATACGGAGACGCTGACCGCCCGACTGGTGGCGCGGGCGTTCAGCTTCACGGAAATCTACGGCATCGTTTTGCTCCACCTGACGCTCATGATTCTGGCCATGTTCAGCGGGCGCCTTTTCTACGCTGAGCAAATCCCCACTGCAAAACTGGTCGTCGCACTACTCATCTACACCATCGTCACCTTTGCCATCTTCATCACAATCTGGAAGCGGGGCGGCACACTCGATGACACCTTTGGCCTGAGGCTTAGACAGCTTAAACTCGCTGCGCTCTCCCCCCTCTTCTACCTTGCCATTGTTCCGCTGCTGCTCCTGTCTTCGGCCCTGCTTACGCTGCTGGGCTATGAGCTGCCCCTGCAGGAAAGCGTGCAGCAGTTTGTCGACTCGCCCCAGCTCGAACAGATCCTGTTTTCGGTGATGGCCATTATTGCGGCGCCGTTTTTCGAGGAACTGCTCTTCCGCGGCATCATTTTTCCGGCGCTGCTCAAACGCATGGGACTCGCCGGTTCAACCCTGCTGGTCTCCAGCCTGTTCGCCCTGCTGCACTTTCATTTTTTCATTTTCCTGATCCTCTTCGGCAGCGCCTCCCTCTTTTGCCTGCTCTTTTGGCCGGCTCAAAACCGCTGGGCGGTTTTCGCCACCCGAGGCGTGCTCGCTCTCGTCGTGCTGTTTTCCGCATACATCACCTTCATCAGCGGGAGCTTTCATTCATTCACAGCTTTAATGATTTTATCCAGCGCAGCCTGCCTCGCCTATTGGCGCACCGGCTCGCTTTGGGCCTGCATCGGCCTCCACGCCATCTTCAACACCGTCAGTATTCTGGCCCTGAACCTGTTCGGTTAATCGCACAAATCCGTTAATCCACTCTTTCATTCCAAGCGCCGTCCTTCTATTGTTTCCCGCATGGAACCAATAACCTTATATGTCACGCTTCTTCTCGCCGGCTTTGTGCTCATCGGTACAGAGATTTTCATTCCCGGCGGCATTCTCGGCATCTGCGGCTCCGTGGCCTGGATTTCGGCGGCCGTGGTCGGGGCGCAGAACTTTCCCGCCCCATGGAACATGCTCAGCGCGTTCGCCCTGCTGTTCATGGGCATTTTGACCTTCGTCGTCTGGATCAAATATTTCCCAAAAAGCCGCGTCGGCAAGAGCCTCTCGCTCTCCGAAGACACCGCAAGCTATAAATCCCATACCACCGACGAGCGCCTCCCCACCGGCGCCGTTGGAGAAGCGGTCAGCACCCTGCGCCCCTCCGGCATTGCCAAATTCGACGGCAAGCGCATCGACGTTGTGGCCGACGGCGAATGGATCGAAGCCGGACAGCCCGTTAAAATATCATCAACCTCAGGCGGGCACGTCTCCGTCGTGAAAGCATAACCCTCATGCGTTATACACTTCCCATTTTTGGCCTCCTCGCCGTGCTTGCCCTGCCGGTACGGGCCGCCGAATTCCTCGCGACCAACGCCTACCGCGTGGCCGAATCCCAAACCGTGGCCGACGAGCAATGGGTGCTCGCCGGCACCGCCGAAGCCGAAGGCCGCTTTCAAAACGACCTGTTCATTTCCTCGGGAGGCGCGCTGCTGCTCAACGGCACCTACGAAGGCAATGTGTGGGGCGCCTCCGGCCTGGCTGCCAGCATGGACGGCCACTGCCTGCGCAACGTCCGCCTCGCGGGAAAAACCGTACGGATCGACGGCCACGTAGCCGGCAACGTGATGGCCATGGCTGAAACGGTGATCCTCGGAACCAATGCCGTGGTTGAAGGAAACGTCCGGCTGATTGCGACCAGCGTCATTCAAGAAGGCCTCGTCAAAGGCAATGCCGCCATCACCTCCGCGCGCACCGCCACGTTGGGAGGAACCATCAAAGGCAACGTTAAAATCGTAGCGCCAGAAGTCTTCTTTGCCCGCGACGCGCAGATTGACGGCAACCTGGCCTATACCGCCAACAAGGAGCTCGTCCCCGCCGCAGGCGTGGTCGCCGGCGCCATCGAACGGCAGCTGCCGAAGGCCGAACCGCTTTTTTCCAAGGAGCGCCTCTATTCCCGCGCCATGTGGTTCCTCGCGGCATTCCTCGCAGGCGTGCCGTTCATCGCCCTCTTTCCCATGACCACCGCCATGGCCGCGCAGCTCGCACGCACATCGGCATGGAAATGCCTGCTCGTGGGCATGCTCGCAACCGCGGCGCTTCCCTTCCTCGCCATCATGTGCGCCTCGTCAATCGTCGGCATCCCGCTCGGCGGGCTGATTCTGGCCGTATGGGGCATCCTGATCTATGTCAGCCGTTTTACCATGGGCCTCGTCGTCGGCACGATGATCCTGCGGTCGGTCGGCACTTCGATCCGCCACGTCCTGTTGACCATGGCGCTTGGACTGGCCGTCATCTATCTGGCCACCGTCTTCCCGCCCATCGCCGTACCCGCGCAGATGGCCGTGGCATGGATGGGGACGGGTGCATTGCTGCTGGCGCTGCTCCAAAAGCGCCGTCTCATCATCCAGGTGCCGCAAAACCTTAAAAAACTTGAAGAACTGAAAAACGAAGCCAATAAACCCGAGGAGCAATAGTCATGAACCTGTATTATGTCATACTAGTACCCGTTGCCATCATCCTGCTAATCTTTATGGCACTAGCCATTTCTGTGATCGACCTATGGGTGCGCGCGCTGTTCGCCGAAGCTCAGGTCCGCATCCGCGACCTCATCGGCATGAAGCTGCGCCGCGTGCCGCCGCACCAAGTGGTGCTGACCTATATTTCCGCCATTAAAGCGGGACTGACCATCTCCACCGACATGCTTGAAGCCCACTACCTCGCCGGCGGCAGCATTCAGAACGTCGTCCGCGCCATGATTGCCGCCGACAAGGCCAACATTAACCTGCAGTTCCAGCAGGCCGCCGCCATCGACCTTGCCGGACGCAACATTGTCGATGCCGTACAGACCTCTGTCAACCCAAAGGTGATTGACTGCCCGGACTCCGCCAAATCCGCAAGCGGCATGCTCGATGCTGTGGCCAAAGACGGCATTCGCCTGCTCGTGAAAGCGCGCGTAACGGTCCGCACCAATCTGGAGCGCCTCGTCGGAGGCGCCACTGAAGAAACCATCATCGCCCGCGTCGGCCAAGGCATCGTCAGCGCCATCGGCTCGATGGCCTCCTATAAAAACGTACTCGAAAACCCCGATGCCATCAGCCGCAAGGTGCTCGAAAGCGGCCTCGACGCGCAGACCGCCTTCGAGATCGTATCGATCGATATTGCCGACATCTCCGTGGCCGGGGTCGGACAGATCTCCAACGTCGGCGCCAAGCTCGAAACCGACCGTGCCGACGCCGACAAAATCATGCGCCAGGCCGAGGCCGAAGGGCGCCGCGCGATGGCCATCGCCACCGAACAGGAAATGCGCGCCCGCGTTCAAGAGATGCAAGCCAAAGTGATCGAAGCTCAGGCCGAAGTGCCGCTGGCCATGGCCGAAGCCTTCCGCAAAGGCAACCTCGGCGTGATGGACTTCTACCGCATGCAGAACATCAGCGCCGACACCGCCATGCGCGAATCGCTCTCCGGCGGAGACGACGAAAACCAGGGCAAGGGGAAATAAGCTCCAAGCGCTGAACCCTAAATCCGAAACAAACCTAAATGTTCAATGAGTGAAAAATTGAAACCAGGTGCCGGAGGGCGGTGCCCTCCGGCTTTGGAACATTCTCCTCTCGGATTTGGGATTTGTTTCGGATTTGGGATGTTCGGACTTAGGACTTTCCCGGAGGGATAATATGGAAGATTTTGTAGGCCTTTTAGTGTTTGTGGTTATTGCCGTCGTCCAGCTGCTGAAATATTTGGCGGGAAAAGCGGGCAAGAACAAACCGGCGCCGAAGCAGGGCGAAGCGGCAACTAAGCGCGCGCCCTCCTCGATTGAAGAGTTTTTCGAGAAGCTCGCTGAAAAACTGGAGCCGCAGCCCACCGAGCAGCCCGACTGGCCGGAAGGCTACGAGCGCCCGGACTACGTGCATGAAATGGAGGAGTTCGAGCAGGACCAAGCGGAGGAATTCTACGAAGAACCCGCGCCCGAACCTGCCCCGATGCCGAAACCGCTGGAGCCCAGTCTGCCCCCAATCCAAGGCGTGGAAAAAGTAGTGGCCTTCCAAGCACCACCCCAGGTGGCCTCGTCGGTCTTCGCCAGCAGCAGCATCCGCATCCCAACCATACCGATGATGCGCAACAACGCCGGCGGCGTCATTGACTTTGACTTCAAGAGCCGTAAAAAACTGAAGCAGGCGATCATTGCCAACCTAATCTTCAGTCCGCCCCGCGCCTACGACGCCTCGTTCGAGAACACGCTCGCAAAGTAGCCCCCGGTTGCACTTCCAATGTTTGGAAGTTGCCATCGGAGGCGAGGTTTAGCTTAATAGCCCAATGAATAAAATTCCACTAGGCCAATTGCTCGACGTGGCCATCTGCGCGGCAGAGGCGGCCGGCAATCATGCCTTGGCCAACAAGCACCGCCGCACCGAAGCCAACGACATCTTCGACCACGATATTAAGCTGGTGCTTGACGTCGAGTGCCAGAAGATCGCCGAAGAGGTCATTGCCTCCGAGTTTCCGGAGCATGGCATTCTGGGCGAAGAGGATATACGGGGAAATCCTGCCGAAGCCTACGAATGGATCATCGACCCCATCGACGGCACCATGAACTATACGCATGGACACCCCTTCTGGTGCTGCTCCATCGCGGTCCGCCACCACGAAACCATTCTCGCCGGTTGCGTCTTTGCACCGGAGTTCGGCGACTACTATACGGCGCATATCGAAGATGTTGCCAAGCTCAACGGCCAACCGATCCGTGTTTCAAAAACCAAGCGCCTGCAGGATGCGATGATCTTTACCGGCCTGTCAAAGCACATGCGGTCGCATAAAGAGCCTCACTTTGAAATGTTCCAAATGCTGGCACTCAACACCCGGAAGGTCCGCATCAACGGATCGGCCGCGCTCGACCTCTGCCATGTGGCCACCGGAACAAGCGACGGCTTCTTTGAAACCAGCATTTACCTATGGGACTACGCCGCCGCCGGGCTCATCGCCGAACGCGCCGGCGCCGTGCTCTTCCTTTATCCGCACCAGGACATTCCGCACGGCGCCACCGTACTGTGCGCCAACGAGCATCTCATCGACGGCCTCCGCGCCATTCACACGAAGTGCATCTGACTATGGGCAAAAAGAAAAAGACACCACCCGACATCCACTGGCTCTACGAAGCCTCCGTACAGAACGTCGATACCGATCTCGACTTCGGGAAGCGCGTTTATACCAAACATTGGAAGCGCAAGCCGTTGACCGTGCGCGAGGATTTTTGCGGCACGGCCAAACTCGCCGCCCGCTGGGCGCAGCGCAGCAAGCTGCACGAGGCTTGGGGCATCGATTTCCACCAACCGACGCTCGACTGGGGCGTGAAATACAATGTTTCCGAACTGACCGACAAACAGAAGAAACGGCTCCACCTGATTTGCGGCGATGTGCTGGAGGCCAAAACCCCTAAAGTCGACCTCGCCTTTGCGCTCAACTTTTCCTTCTGCGTCTTCAAGCAGCGCGATGTGCTCCGCCGCTATTTCCAACGCATGAAGGAGTCTCTCAAAGACGAAGGCCTCTTCGTGATGGACATCTATGGCGGCACCGAGTCGGTCACCGCCAAGAGCGACGACGTCCGCGAGATCCCCGGATTCACAACACCCGAGGGCATGAAAATTCCGGACTTTGAATATGTCTGGGAGCAGGCGGCCTATAATCCCATCAACCACGACACCACCTGCCATATCCACTTCAAGGTGCCGGGTTTTGGAAAAATCGAAAAGGCGTTCACCTACGAATGGCGGCTTTGGACCCTCGCGGAGCTGCAGGAAATCCTCCTCGAGGCCGGCTTTTCCAAAGCCGAGGTCTATCTGCACGACTTCGACGACGAAGGCGAATCCGATGAAATCTTCCGCCTCCGCAAAACCTACGAAAACGTTCAAGGCTGGGTCGCCTATGTCGTTGGCATCAAGTAAGGGCGACATGCATGCCGCCCCAACAAGGCACAAAACATGACCAAGACCGAACGCGCCGCCTACATTGGACAAAAGCTCGACGAACTGTATCCGGAGGTGCCGATTCCGCTCGACCACACCGACGCCTACACCCTGCTCATCGCCGTGCTGCTTTCCGCGCAATGCACCGACAAACGCGTGAACATCGTCACCCCCGCCCTCTTTGCCAAAGCCTCCACGCCGGAGGAGATGATGAAGCTGTCCGTTGAGGAAATCCTCGAATGCATCAAAACCTGCGGACTGGCCAACAGCAAAGCCAAGAACATCAAGCGACTCTCGGAAATGCTCGTCGAAGAGCATGGCGGCGTTGTCCCGCAAACCTTCGAGGAACTGGAGCGGCTTCCGGGCGTCGGCCATAAAACCGCCAGCGTTGTGATGATCCACGCCTTCAAGATTCCGGCGTTCCCCGTCGACACCCACATCCACCGCCTAGCCCAGCGCTGGGGGCTGACCAAAGGCAAAAACGTGGTGCAGACGGAAGAGGATCTGAAAAAACTGTTCCCTCAGGAAAAATGGGAAGACTTGCATCTGCAGTTCATCACCTACGGGCGCGAACACTGCACCGCCCGCGGGTGCGACGGCACCAAATGCGAAATCTGTCGGACCACCCACCCCAACCGCAAAAAGCCGCTCGTCGTGAACAAAGCCTAGCGGGCGGGTCTATTGACCTGCCAGCATTCGGTTGCCGCCCAACAGCGAATACACCTTGTCGAACCCGATCTTTCGCAGTTCAAGTGCAGTAAACTTAGTGCGCACACCGGCCGCGCAAACGAGCACGCTCGTTTTCTCTTTGGCCAGCAAGTGCGGCTGGTTCAGCAACTGATCCATTGGGATGTGAATGTGTTTGCACGGCAACGGATCAACGGCCACTTCCTGATGAGTGCGAATATCGACGATTTGCACTTCCCCCAGCCCACTGATCTCCGACGCATTGATCTCAACGTTCATTCTAAGCCAGCTTCACATTGACCGGTGTCGCGGTGTGCAGGTTGTCGGAGACGGAGCAACGGGAATCGCTTTCAATAACAAATTTGTCGCCGAGCTTTGATTCTACACTTGCCGTTTTTTGCGCCACATTTTTCTCCAAGTTAAATTTCAGGCAGGATAGCAGTATTGGCTGGATGGTAAAGCATAGACGAAGCTTCCAGCTTCGTTGCAGGACTGGCCTGTGTGCGTGGTTCAGCTTTGCAATGGATAGCATGGTCTTTATGTTCATCCTGAATGGAGTAATAAGATGCTCCATCTACAGCGCTACAATAAGGAAAGCGCATCGACATCCACCGTACAGGTGACGGTTTTCGGTATTTTGTAGACCGAGCGGACGTGGCGGATGGGCCGGGTCATTTTTACGGTATGCTCGCAACGAAGCATGATTTGGTAGCGCCACAGGCCCTTGGCACGGGCGAGCGGCGCGGGAACCGGCGGCGAATGCGTTACCGATTCGGGCAGGATTTTTTCCAGCCGCGCGGAAAAGCCATCGGCCACACTCATCACCTCGCCTTCGCACTCTCCTTTAAACGTCAACAGCACAAGGTGCGAATAGGGCGGGTAGCACAGTTCCTTGCGGAACTCAAGATCCTGGGAGCAGAAGCCGTCATAGTCCAAGCTGCGCGCCGCCTGAATCGCCGGGTGGTGCGGCGTGTAGGCCTGCACGATGACTTCCCCTGCTTTTTCGCCGCGCCCGGCGCGTCCGGCCACCTGCGTGAGCAGCTGGAAAGTGCGCTCGCCGGCCCGGAAATCGGGCACATGCAGCGACATGTCCGCATTGAGCACACCCACCAGCGTCACGTTCGGAAAATCGAGCCCCTTGGCAATCATCTGCGTGCCGAGCAGAATATCGATCTTGCCGGTGCGAAACTGATCGAGCACCTTGCGGTAGGAATCCTTCTTGCGCATGGTGTCGGAATCCATGCGCGCCACCTTGGCGTTCGGGCAAAGCTTTCCTAAAACCTCTTCGATCCTTTCCGTGCCCATGCCGGCATACTTAAAATCGGGATCGCCGCAGTCGGGGCAGCGGTTCGGCACCTTTTCCTCCGCGCCGCAAATGTGGCAGAGCAACTTGTGGGCGCGCTTGTGGTAGGTCATGGAAACGCTGCATTCCGAACACTCGGCCACATAGCCGCACTTCTCGCACTGGAGCGACGACGAGAATCCTCGCCGGTTTAGAAACAGGATCACCTGCTCGCGCAGGTTGAGCCGGTCGTAGATGCCCTCCACCAGTTCCGTAGAAAAAATTTGGGGGCGCCCGTCTTTCTCGGATTCGATGCACATGTCGACAATCCGCATCAGCGGCATGGAGCGGTCGTCAACCCGCAGCAGCATTTCGGCCAGCTCGTAGCGGCCGTCGCGCACGTTCTTGAACGATTCCATCGCCGGCGTCGCCGAGCCAAGCACCACGCAGCAGTTTTCCAAATGGCCGCGCATGACGGCCACGTCGCGCGCGTTGTAGCGCGGCGACTCGTCCTGCTTGTAGGTTGCTTCGTGCTCTTCGTCCACCACGATCAGCCCCGGATTTTCGATCGGCGAAAAAAGCGCAGAACGCGCGCCGATGGCAATCTGGGCCTCGCCGTTGCGGATGCGGTGCCACTCGTCGTGCCGCTCGCCATCGGACAAACTGGAATGCAGCACCGCCACGCAGTCGCCAAAGCGCGAACGGAAGCGGTCGACCGTTTGTGGCGTCAGCGCAATTTCGGGCACGAGCACGATGGCCCCCTGCCCCTTGTCGAGGGCGTGCTGGATGGCTTGCAGATAAACCTCGGTCTTGCCGCTGCCCGTCACGCCGTGGAGCAGCACTGTGCCCGGCTTTTCTTTGTCCATCGACGCGTTTATGATATCAAGCGCGGTCTGCTGCTCCGCCATCAAATTGAACGGCTGGGTGCGCAGCAGCTCCAGCCCCATATGCGGATCGCGCAGGATGGTTTCCTCCTCAATCTTTACCAATCCGTTTTTTTCCAGCGTCCGGATCGGCGAGTCCGAACAGCCGCTCCGCTCCTTCAACTCCGAAAGCGTCATCGCTCCATGCTCTTGCAGCGTCTCAACAACGAACTTCTGCTTGGGCGGCAGCTTGTCGTAGACGGAGCTTCCAGCTCCGCTCGGCTGGGCGGGGAGGGCTGGATCGACTGGAGGAAGCAAGGGATCGGCCAACGGTTGGCGGTCATCAGAAACGGAGCTGGAAGCTCCGTCTACGATTTGGCTCGGGTTATCGTGGATGTATTTCCGTATGCGCTCAACCTGTTCCGGTGATCGAACGATATGGTCGAACGATTCGTGCTGCCAGACCGGCTTCAGCTCATTCTTTATCCGCTTGTTGATTTCATTGGCCGTGAACGATTTCAGGCTATGCAAAATTTCGGAAAGCAGATGCTCGCCCAATGGACTAATCAGCATGTGCACATGATTGGGCATGACGGCATATTCGCGCAGCTTGTATCGGTCGCCGTCGAAATGCAGCAGCGCGTCCTCGACAATTTCCTTCATCTCCGGTTTTGCAAGAATGCATGACCCCATCCCCTGATCGAGCCAGTTTTGGAACCGTTGCGGAAAGAGTTCGTAGTATTCCCGTTTCGTGGCTTCATCGTGCGGTTCAGGGTGTGCGCGCAGCCAAATAGCCAGCTCAGCTCGCCATTGGTTGAGCTTTTCCTGCGGAAGAGAGTCGCCTAGACGGAAAGTAACAAAGTAAGTCGCCCCTTGCTGCCGCCAATGCGGGAGGTTGCCCTGCTCATTTCCAACTGGTTCATGCACATCGAAATAGTTGATGCGTTCCTCTTCGTAGATGGAGCTTCCAGCTCCGTTGCGCTGGGCTTGTGCGCATGGATCAGCTTTGCAATGGATGGAATTGCTTCTGCGATCATCCTGAACGGAGCAGGATGCTCCGTCTACGTTCGGTGCGTCTACGAGCGAAACGAATAGCTGCTTCTTGTGCTTGGCGCCGCGCCGGCGGACGGCGCTGGGCAGCACGGTGCGGACGGCGTTCTCGATGGGAGCGCAATAATAATCGGCAATCCAAGTGGCCAGGGCGACCACCGATTCGGGGATGAGCGGCTTGTCGCCGACGACCCCGGCGATCTCTTTAAGCTTGTCGCCAAAGGCGGAATAATTGGAGAGCCCCACCACAAAGCCGCGCAGCTCGCGCGACTTGAACGGCACGTTGACTTGCGACCCCACCTTGATGGAGTCCTTCAGATGCGCAGGAATCCGGTAGTCAAACTCCCGGTCCAGCGATATCTCCACCACAACTTTCGCAATTGATGCCATGTAAAGTCGTCCAGCTTACTCAGGGCGGAATTGCTTGAGGGTTATTTCCGGAATCATGGAGTAGTGCTTGATGTTGGCCGTCAATAGGGGCTCTCCAAGGTGCCCCGCCGTCGCGGCAATCAATGCATCGGCCAAGCAGAGCGAATAGCTAAGACAATAGCGCTCCACGAAAAACATGGCTTGATAAGATATCGCCTCGTCGATGGGGGCGATCTGCACCCGCCAGATTTTCATGGCCTTCTTGAAGGCGGCCAGTTCCGCCTTGTCGCGCATGCCTTGGCACAGCTCCATATAGGTGACAGCGGAGATGGAGAATCCACTTTCCTTGTCGAGCTTGCGGACGGCCTTTGGGTTGCCTCGGCTCGCCCAGATGAGTACGTCGCTATCGACTAGCATAGCGGGCGCCCCTTGCGAAGCTCGCGGACATGGGCGTCGATATCCTTAAGATCCTTACGGTCTTTCCACATGCCGATAAAGGGATTGTCCTGCTTGGCTTCCTCCTCCTTCCCGACGGGAACGATGCGCGCCTTCACCCTGCCGCGATTGGTGACCAATACCTCTTCGCCGCGCTCAACGGACTCCATGATGCCCTTCAGGTTGTACCGTAAATCCTTTGCTGTTGCCTTCATTCCTGCCTCCATTCAAAATATACATTTACTTATGTATATTCATCCGTCAAGCGCTCTATGGGCGAATTCATCTTCCAAACCTTGGAAAAACAGTAAAAAAGCAATTGCCATATTGGCCATAGCTTGGATGATAGGGGTTTTGAATCTTGAACAAGGAATAAGGAACCGCTGAATGACGAAGGGGAATTATTTTTCGATTCATTTACCTCAGTTTTAGAGATTAGTGCTGATTAGTGTTAATTAGTGGTTTAAAGGAAGCATAGAGCTATGAATTTACAGGACTTGATCGAATTAAAGGCGAAAGCCTTGGGCGAAGCGGAAGCGGCTACGGATGGCGATGCACTGGAGGCCGTGCGCATTGAATACTTGGCGCGCAAAGGCCTTTTGCCAAAGGTGATGCAGGAGCTTAAAAATGTTTCGCCGGAAGAAAAGCCGATGTTCGGCAAAACCGTCAACGAGCTTAAGAATGAGCTGACGGAACTGATCAAGCAGAAGCAGGCCGGCTTTGCCGGAAGCGCCGGCGCCGCGGGCGCGGGCTTCGACCTGTCCCAGCCGGGCCAATGGCAGGGGCTCGGCACCCGCCATCCGATCACGCAGATCACCGACCGCATCACCCAGATTTTCCAAACGCTGGGCTTCACGGTGGCCGACGGTCCGGACGTGGAATCGGTCTGGAACAACTTTGATGCGCTGAACACGCCGGCCGACCATCCGTCGCGCGACGAGCAGGACACGTTCTATTTAAACAACGGCGACCTGATGCGCTGCCACACCTCGCCGGTGCAGGTGCGCTACATGATGGAGCACAAGCCGCCGGTGCGGATCATCTCGCCCGGCCGCTGCTACCGCCGCGATACGCCGGACGCGACGCACAGCGCCAACTTCCACCAGGTGGAAGGCCTCTATGTGGATGAAAACGTTTCGCTGGCCGATCTCAAGGGCACGCTGTCGTACTTCGCCCGCGAGCTGATGGGCCCGGATGTGAAGATCCGTTTCCGCCCGCACTTTTTCCCGTTCACCGAGCCTAGCGTGGAGGTGGACTTCACCTGCCACGTCTGCCAAGGCAAGGGTTGCCGCGTCTGCAAGAACAGCGGTTGGATCGAAATCCTTGGCGCCGGCATGGTCGACCCCAACGTATTCCAATCCGTCGGCTACGATTCCTCGGCCGTCACCGGCTTCGCCTTCGGCATGGGCATCGAACGCATCACCATGATACTATACGGTATTCACGACATCCGGAACCTGTACGAAAACGACGTCCGGTTCCTTTCACAGTTCTAGGAGAGCATCCAATGGCAGAAGCTAAAATTATCCGGGCGGATACGCTTGGCGAACCCAACTACGACTCGCCGCTGAAGGGGCAGATCAACCGTTTCTACAACGGAGAAGCCGTTGCATGCAACGACCGCACCAAAGACTTCGCCGACCTCGAAAGCATCGACGACATTGACTATTTCGAACTGGCCGGCCCGCGTGAAAAGCTCTTTTTCAACCCGAAGAACGTCACCGTTGGAATCGTGACCTGCGGTGGCCTCTGCCCGGGACTCAACGATGTAATCCGCGCGCTAACCTTTTGCAGCCTGCAAAGCTATGGCGTAAAGCGCGTCCTCGGCTTCAAGTATGGCTACGAAGGATTGGTTGCCAAGTACTACCACTACCCGATTGAGCTGACCACCGACAACACCGACGAGATCCATGAAAAAGGCGGCACGATCCTCAAGTCGTCGCGCGGCGCGCAGGACACCGATGAAATCATCAATACGCTGATTCACTACGGAGTGGACATCCTCTTCACGATCGGCGGCGACGGCACGCAGCGCGGTGCGCGCGATATTGTTGAAGGCGTCAAAAAGCGCAACCTGCCCATCGCGGTCGTCGGCATTCCGAAAACCATCGATAACGATATCGACCTGATTCAGCGCTCGTTCGGCTTTGAAACCGCCGTTGAAGCCACATGGGACATCATCACCAACGCCCACTCGGAAGCTAAGGCCTACCGCAACGGCGTGGGACTCGTGAACCTGATGGGGCGCGAGTCGGGCTGGATCGCCGCCAGCGCATCGCTGGCCAACAGCAACGTCAACTTTTGCCTCGTGCCGGAAGTTCCGTTCGACCTTCATGGGCCGAACGGATTTCTTCAACACCTGAAAACCCGCCTGCAAAACAAAGAGCACGCCGTGGTGGTCGTGGCCGAAGGAGCAGGACAAAACCTGTTCGATGCCCTGCTGGGAACCAACAAGTCCGGCAACAAGAACCTCAACGACATCGGCATCCTGCTAAAGAACGAAATCAACGCCTACTTCAAAGCCGAAAACATGGAAGCCAACGTCAAGTATTTCGACCCGAGCTACAACATCCGAAGCCGCCGCGCCAACGCGAACGACTCGATGTACTGCCTGCGCCTGGGCAACAACGCCGTCCACGCCGCTATGGCTGGAAAAACGAACATGATTGTCGGCCTCCACCATGACCGCCTCATACACCTGCCCATCCCGATGGTTGGCGCGCGCAAGACGATCGATCCGCAAAGCTGGTTCTGGCAGACCGTGGTGCAAGCCACGCACCAGCCCGCCCAAATGGCGAACAGCTGAACCGCTTTAGTTGTGCGCTAAACGAATTGAACGCCAGAACACCCCATGTGTCTCCTTCTGTAGGTCAAAGAGCAATGAAACCATGGTTGCCATGAGAAGACCCAAAGAACGCGGGCAAGCCGAGCATGGATGGCTGAAAAGCTGCCATACGTTCTCGTTCGCCTCTTATTTCGATCCGGAACACACCAAGTTCAGGGCGTTGCGCGTGCTGAACGAGGACTGGATCCCGAGCGGAAAAGGTTTTGGCACGCATCCCCACGAAAACATGGAAATCATCACCTATGTGGTCGAAGGCGAGATTGAGCATAAAGACAGCATGGGCAACGGCTCCGTCATCCGGCGAGGCGCACTGCAGCGCATGACCGCCGGCACAGGCGTCACGCACAGCGAGTTCAACCCGACCGCCCAGGAAACGCACCTGCTGCAAATCTGGATCTATACCGAACGAATCGGCCTAGAGCCCGGCTACGAGCAGCGCGACTTTCCCTCCCGTTGGAAACCCAACGAGCTCGTCCTTCTTGCCTCGCAAACCGGCAAGCGCAACAGCCTGACGATTCATCAAGACGTCGAAATATATGGTGGCTTGCTGAAAACAGGAAAACAGCTCGAGCACGAAATTTCATTGGATCGGCATGCATGGATCCAAATGATTAAAGGACAGTTGATCGTCAATGGAATCGACCTGCAAGCCGGAGACGGCGCGGCCATCGACGAAGAAAAACTGATCACCCTCGCAGCGGCCGAATCCAGCGAGTTCTTGCTTTTCGCCCTCGCCTAGCGACACGAAATACTGCGGAAGGCTTCGGACAGCTTTTCGACGAGGTCGGGCGCAATGAGAGAAGCCTGCGCTTTTTCAGCCGCCGCCAGGTCGGCGGCGCGGCCATGCAGCCAAACGGCGGCGCAAGCCGCTTCGAACGGAGGAATCCCCTGCCCCGCCAAACCGGCGATGATTCCTGCGAGCACATCGCCGGAACCGCCGGAAGCCATGCCGGGATTGCCGGTCATATTCACCGCCACGGGTCGTCCGGACGAGGCGACGAGCGTTCCGGCGCCTTTCAGCACGATCATTGCGCCAAGTTTATCAGCGGCCATTTTGGCCATGCCGAAACGGTCCGCCTGCACATCCGCCACCTTCAGGCCAAACAGCGCGGCGAACTCGCCGGGGTGGGGCGTGAGGACGACCGGGCAGCGGGCCGCCGCTATGGCAGCCACATGGTCTGCCAGAACGGTGATCGCATCGGCATCGAGAACCACCGGCACCTTCGACGTTTCCAGCAAGTGGAGCACCTGCTCGCGCGTAGTGGCCGAGCGCCCCATGCCGGGGCCGGCCATTATGGCCGTCCATTGGCCTTCCGGCATGCAGGAATGAACCATGACTTCGGGTACTCCGGGCGCAACCAGCGCATGGATTGCTTCCGGCACAAAAGCCGAAACCAAGCCGGCCCCCGAGCGGCAGGCGGCGCGGCTCGCCATCGTGATGGCGCCACTGAAGCCTTTCGATCCTCCAATGCAGAGCACATGCCCAAAAAAGCCTTTATGCGCATCGCGGGGCCGACGCGGAAAGAGCGGCGCAAGATCCGAAGGGTGGATGAACTCCAACTCTGAATCACCATCGGCTTCTTCAATGAACTCGACAGGAATACCAATATCAACCACTTCGAGGTTGCCGACGAAATCGACGTTTTCAGACTGAACGCTTTCAACCTTGGGTAGTCCCATCGTGACGGTCAGATCAGCGCGCACCGCCATGGCGGAAGGCACATCGACAGCAACAACCAAGGCACGGTCGGCCTGGGCATCGACAAATGCAATGGCATCAGCAATTACACCGCGCAGCTCCCCGAAAGCTCCGGTGCCGAGCAGGCCATCGATCACGATTTCGGCGTCGGTGCCGCACGCCGAGGCATGCGCCCAATGCTCAGAGGTTTCCAAAGCCTGAAAAGGCACGCCGGCCTTCTTCATTTTTTTGAAATGGATAAGCGCATCGCCCTTGAGCTTGCTTTCAGGGCAAGCCAACCAGCATTCGACCGGCCAGCCGTCTTCGTGCAGGCCATGGGCCGCCACAAATGCATCGCCGCCGTTATTGCCGCAACCGGCGACAAAGAGCACGGGAGAGTCGATGAGCTGGTGGTTGGAGGCCAGCGTACGGATGGCGGAGGCCAGACCTTCGCCGGCGGTCAGCATCAGCTCTTCACCGGGAATGCCGGAGTTCATGGTGTTGGCATCAAGTTGCCGCATCTGTTCTGGAGTGACGATTTTCATGGTTTAACGTGATGAGTGAGGCGTGACGATCGAGACGTGGTTCAAGTTTCAAACTTCACGTTTCACCCCTCTTAGTCCTGCATGGCCCCAAACATTTCGCCCACGGCGTTTTCCAACCCTTCGAACACTGCACGGCACACAATGCTGTGGCCGATGTTAAGCATGGCGAGGTGCGGTATGCAGAGAATGCCTCCAAGGTTTTCAAGGTTGATGCCGTGGCCGGCATTCACTTTAAGGCCGAGGCCGTGCGCATAGTCCGCACTACGGATGAGCTGTTCGATGAACACCGCACGGTCGTTCGGCTCAGCGTTGCAGTAGGCGCCGGTGTGCAGCTCGACGACGGGTGCGCCGGTGTCCTTGCAAGCCGCCAGCGTCATTTCGTCGGCATCAACGAACAGGCTGACTTCGATGCCGGCCTCCGTGAGGCTTTGCACCGTGTCCTTGATGGCATCGAAATGGCCAATCACATCAAGACCGCCTTCCGTAGTCAGCTCCTGCCGCTTTTCGGGAACGAGGCAGACTTCCGCCGGCTTAACATTCAGGGCAATCTCAACAATCGACTCTACGTTGGCCATCTCAAGGTTGAGCGGCAAGGGCTGCAGCTCCTTGAGCCGGTAGATGTCGTCGTCTTGAATATGGCGACGATCTTCGCGAAGGTGGGCGGTAATCCCGTGGGCGCCGGCGCGGGCGCACAGGATGGCCGCGTCGAGCGGATCGGGATAGACGGTGCCGCGCGCCTGGCGCAGCGTGGCGATATGGTCAATGTTCACACCTAGCTTCATATTCTCTTCTCCTTCGGCATTCCGGCGGTCAGGCCTGAACCGACTTAATGTTCTTCATTGGCTTGGATTCGACCTTATCATGCAACTGCGGATCGTAAACCGCATAAGCACGGATATCGTTGGCGCGGCTGTAGTCGAGCACCTTTTGCCCCGCCGTGTAGAGCTGGTGCAGATTGCGCCCATGTTCTGGGTAGGTCGCCACGCCGAGTGTAATGGTGGTTTTCAATCTTTTGGCGCCGGCAACAAATTCGCTTTGCTGCACCAGCGTGCTGATGCGCTTCCCGACAATTTCCGCTTCCGACAGCGAAGCTTGGGCGAGAACCAGGAAAGCGTACTTTTCGTGGCGGCCAATCAAGTCGTCCGCCCGAAGATTTTCCTGCATGATTTTACTGATGCCCACCAAGACATCGTTGGCGGCGTCTTCCCCGTGAATACGGATAATGTGTTCGATATTGTTGACGCCGATGCAGAAGAGCGCCACGTGCTGTTTTTTCCGACGCATTTCGCTCATCATGCGTTGCATGTAGGCCGAGACGGCAGAAGGCTTCAGAACGCCGGTCAGCTCATCGAGCATGACGTTCTTCCGGCGCTCTTTCCAGCCCTTGGAGACCTTCGGGCCGGACTCCCCCTCCGCGACCTCTTCGGCCAGTGCCGATTCCACAACTGCTGCGACGGATTCCTCAGCGCCCTCTTCATCCTCGTCGTCGAAATCAACAATTTCGGGCATGACCACCGGAGAGGCCTCATCGGTCTGGCCAAGGCCGTTTTGAGCCACCTGCAGCAGCTCCCTGCCACTGAGTCCGTGGCCGGGATAGGACGCAATTCCGGCGCGCAACGAACCCTGCTCCAGCTCCGGGCTGGCCGATTCAGCTGAACCGAGGATGCGGCGAAGAATACCTGCGGTATCTTCCGGCTCAGCCTCCGTCAGCAACGCGGCAGTACGGCCGTCGAAGATGCAGACCACATCGCCGCATCGGGCGGCCAGCTTGATGGCCTCGACGAACGACGCACCGATGCGCACTTCGACCGCCGGGTTGTCCGTATGAATGAGCGAAACCGCAAAAGAGGTGCCGCGCCGGGCGCAGCCGGCCAGATAGCGGGCGAGCTGCACGCGCAGAATATCGTCGGCCGAGGCACCCATCTCATCGGGCTGGCTGCTTTCCGCCTGCTGGACGATGTGCTGGAAGCGGTAATAGCTGGCCACCATCGTTATCGCAATGAAGGAAACGACAACTGAAGCCAGCACGCCCAAAGTTCCGCTAAAAAAGTCGAACTGGGCTGCAATCGTGGGAAAAAGCAACGACATAGAAAATAAGTAAGGCGCGGCTTGCCGCGCCTTAACGAGCCCTAATTAATAGATGGCGAAGACGGAACGCCGGTTCAGGCGCCAGGCACCTTCGTCATGGCCGGCGGAGTCAGGCATCTCCTCGCCATAGCTTTTCGTTTGGATAACGCTAGGATCGACGCCGAGGCTGATAAGGTAGTCGCGAACGGCCAATGCGCGGCGTTCGCCCAGCGCGAGGTTGTAGTCGTGGCTGCCGCGCTCGTCGGTGTGCCCTTCCACAATCACGCCCTGACCCTTGCCTTTGTTAAGGTGTTTGGCCACGGCTTCGCACTTTCCGGCTTCCTCCGGATTAACCTGAGAGCTGTCATAGGCAAAATACACGGCGTCGAACAGGCTGCGGTCGCCGTCGGCAGGCCAATCGCCCGAGTCGCCTTCCAGCGGCACGTCACCGAGGAGCGGATCGCCGTAGAGGCCAGCATCGGAACCGTAAAGGCCCGTGTTGGGATTCTTCGATTTACAGCCGCTCATAAAGGCGGTTGTTCCAGCAAGAACCATCAAAAACATAAACTTGAAAACTTTATTGCTCATAACTACTACCCCGTATTGGTTTTTAAGGAGAACAGGCTGGAGAAACCCAGTCACCAGAACCTGAAATCAAAGCTACATGAGAATCTTTCAACGTGTCAAGGAGGTAGATGGATGAACGGTACTGAGAGGTGCGCGAACAGACGATATGGCGGCCGTCCGGCGCCCAGCTCGGATCTTCATAGTCCGCGTAGTCGGTTTCAACCAGCTTCAGGTTTTTCGTGGCCGGATTAATCATGGCGATGCGGTAGCGCCCGCCGATCCGGCTGCTAAACGCAATGTATCCATTCATCCCCCAGTCCGGCGAGAAGCTTTCGGAACCAGAGGTGGTCAGACGCATTGGCGTGCCGCCTTTTTTTGAGATGATGTAGATCTGCGCGCGCCCGGAAGTGTTGGACACATAGGCAATATGGTTGCCGTCCGGCGACCAGCACGGGCTGCCTTCATCGCCGCGCCGTGTTTCGGTCAACCGCTTGAGCAGGCCGGTGCGCAGGCTCTTGAGGTATAGCTCGGGGTTGCCGTCGCGCGACATAATCAGCGCCAGGCTCTTGCCGTCCGGCGAAATCGCCCCGCTGGCGTTCAGGCCGGCGTGGCTGGAAAGCGGCTTGGCGCGTCCCGTCAAATAAACGTTGGGGTAGCCCCCCTTGTAGGAAGTATAGACGACGTTCTTGCGGTCAGGCGACCAGCCCGGCCCCACCACAATGCTGCGGTCTTTGGTGATCTGCCTCTTGTTATGCCCGTCAATGTCGCACACGACCAGTTCCGAGCCCCGCCCTTTTTTGTATACCAGCGCTAGCTTGGCCGAGGCCATGCCCTTCTTGCCGGTGACGGCGTAGAGGATTTCGTCGGCCGCCTTGTGGGCCAGGCTGCGGACGCTGGAGGCGGGCGCGCTATAGGACTTGCCGAGCAAACGTTGCCGGGATGCAGACTTATACACCTGGCAGTCGGCCCGCAACTGACTGCCGCCCGATGTGCAGGAACCAACGACATTGATCCCGCCGCCGCTCGACGTCACCGAAAAATAGCCCGAGCGGTTCAGGTCGGCCTTCAGCACGGAGATAAACGTATGACTGGCCGAATCGCTGCCCGTTTTGAACGACGACAGATTGATTCCAATCTTGCCCTCTCCCTTTTTTCCGATATCAATCACACGTTGGCCGCTTGCGGTTAAAACGAGCAGGCAGGCCCCGGTTAATAGCAATAATCTGTTCATTTTCAAATTCTCCAAAATCGGGATGAAACCTAATCAATAATCCTGAACTGTACGACAAAATTATCCAGAGGATAGCCCGCCGGAGGCCGGGGCAGCATCGAAACGCTGTTCACTGCGGCCATGACGGTTTGGTCGAATGCGGCGTCGCCGGACGACTGCGTCAGCGCCCGGCGCGTTATCCGCCCGTTCGAAACGATAGACATCGTCACGCTCGCCGGCCGGGAGCCGGGCGCAGCGGGCTGGATCCAGGCGCTGTAGAAAATGGAGTAGATCTGCGAATCGTATGAGGAAAACTCGCTCGAATTCCCCGACGCGGCCGACGGCGATGCAATACCGGACAAGGCCTTTTTGATATCCGAGGACGAGATGGTCGGCTTGACTGGTTTTTCCTCGATCTTTTTACCCTTCTTGATTTGATCCACCGGAGTCGGCTTCCATTTCGGCTCAGGCTTGGGTTTTGGTTTAGGCGTTTCAACCGGCTTCGGTTTTGGTTTGGGCACCGGCTTGGGTTTGGGCTTCGGCTTCGGCGGCTCCGGAACGGGAGCCGGTTCGGGCTCCGGCGCAGGCGCAGGGGGCTCAGGTTCGGACATCTCCGCCACCTGCTCCACCGCCACCTGCGGCGCCGGCGATCCAAACTCGATGAAGGTGACGATCTCCGGCTTTGGTTTCGGCTTGAAGCAACTGGGTATCCACGACTGCAGGAGCAACAGCAAAATAATGCCCGCATGGATCCCCACCACCCGCAGGGTAATCTTGCGCTCAAACGGGTTCATCCTACTGATCCGCCTCGGTCACCAAAGCCATTTTCGTGATGTTCGCGTCGTGGAGAACCCGCATGATCTCCACCACGTCGCCGTAGGGAAGCTTCCGGTCGGCACGGACATAGATCGTTGTATTCGGCTCGTTCAAGCCAATATTGCTCATCGCCGAGGCCAGCTCTTCATGGGAAACCGGCACGTCGTCGAGATAGAGCTGCTTTTCCAGGTTGAGGCTGATCGACCGCGTCTCCGCATCCATCATATCCGCCGCCTTGCCCTTGGGCAGATTGATCGCAACCCCCTGCTCAATCAGCGGAAAGGTGATGATGAACGTAATCAGCAGAATAAACGTCAGATCCATCAGCGGCGTCATGTTGATGTCGCTGATCTGCCCTAATGAAACCAAGCTGGTTCTTCTTGCCATAACTACGCAATTTCCGAATTTTGAATTTTGATGCTATTGCAAAATGATTTTGAGCAAAATGATTCCTGCTCACTGGGAATCATTGTTTTGCTCTTACTCATTTTGCTTCCCCCTAATGTTGCGCCGGACACATCAGACCTCGATTACGTAGGTGTTTTGGATTTCAGAGATGAACTCCTGAGAAAAATTGTCCATCTGAACCGATATGTGGCGGATCTTGGCAGAGAGCAGGTTGTAGCCAATCATAGACGGCAGCGCAACGAGCAGGCCGACAATCGTGGTGAGCAGCGCGCCGGAAATGCCGGGCGCCACCGCCGAAAGCGCGGCCGAACCGGACTCCGCCATCCCGGCGAAGGCATCCATCACGCCCCAAACAGTTCCCAGCAGGCCGAGAAACGGCGCCGCACTGACCGCCGTGGCCAGCCCGCCCATTTGCGACTCCAGGCTCAGCGCCTCGTCGGCCACATTGCGGTCGACCACCGTTCGGAGGGTTTCGAGCTGATTGAGCGAAAGGCGGCGGTGCTCCTCGGAGGTCATATCGCCCATGAGCAGGTCGTCGGGGTCGATGCCGTGGGCCTGCAGCTCGCTGCCAAGGGCGTTGCAGCCGGCTTTATAAATCGTGTTGAGTGGTGTTCCCGGATATTCCTCGCGTTTAGTGAACAGCGCCGTCGGCGTGCGTTCCGTGCGGAAAGCTTCGAGAAAGGTGTAAGTGGCCTGGGTGGCGAGATTCAGCTGCCACCCCTTCGTCACCATAATGGTCCATGCGCCGGCCGAGCCAAACCACAGAATTAAAACAATCGCCTTGCCAGGCAACGTACTATCCAAAAAGGCATCCATCATATTAGCGACCGGCAGCGAAACCAGCAGTGAACCGAACATATCCATGGTCTATTTTATCCTTGTTAGCGGGATTTGAAATATAGTTCTTCCAAACATATTTCCAGACGCTGGAAAAGCAAATGAAAAACGGGGGCATCCCGCGGAAACTTCCGGGAGGGCGCTATTGGTCCAGCTGAACGTCGATGCGGTAGTACTGGCCCGCCCTCCAGCTGGTGCGCTCGACCGTGTCGGTGTAGCTGTTGACCGGCGAATAGAGGTCGCCGGAAATGTTGACGAACGGCAGATAGATGAGGTGGTAGGTCCAGTAAACGTTGTATATGCGGCCGGGCATGGCGTCCCACTCAATGACAAACGGCGCGGGCCCCTCCGCCGGAATTGAACGGCACGACGCAATGCCAAACACCGAATCCGGATCGGTCGGGTCGCTGCCGCCAATATATTCGGAAAGGTTGTCCATACCGTCGCCGTCCGCGTCCGCCGAGGCCAACGCGCCGGTGGCGCATAAGAAGTAGCCACCCTCCCAATGGTCCGGCAAGCCGTCGCCGTCGGAGTCGGACTCGATCCCACTGGTCAGAAGCGAATAGGCCTGAAGGCCGTCTTGAAGCGTACCGTCATAGTCAACGGTGATGGTGTAGAGGCCCGGAGCAGGCGCTTGAACGAGGATCTGCTCGACATTGTCGACCGCGTTTTTCGAATCGGCGGAAGCGAGGGCTTCGGGATCCGCATAGCTGAGCTTGTAGGGATGATAAGCGCCATCCGGCCCGGTCAGTTTCAGGTCGAGATCGTTGATCAACGCCGCCGTCCGGCTGTCGAGCGCCGAGGTTGACGGCCCGGGCGGATCGGTCCAGCACAGGGTGATCCGCAGAGGGCCGCCACCGTCAACAAAACCGGTGTAGGCGTCGACCGTGTTGGAGGGCGTAGAGAGCGTTTCCTCGGTCAGGCGGATCAGATCGCCTTCAGCGCGGGCCTTCAACAATTCCGCCGCCGCCAGCGTATTCATCAGGCCCCAGCCATATTGATAGTCCGGCCCCGGCCGCCCCAAATCGTCCGCCGCGTGAATGATCAAGCCTTTCAGCGTGCTCGCGCGCATGGCCTCCCCCGGAAACAGGTCGTCGTAATAATCGACCAGCAGCGCCGCCGATCCGCAGGCATTGGGCGACGACATGCTGGTTCCAGAACGGGTCGCATACGACGCCGTGCCGGAAACATTGCAGGAATACAGGCCGTCTCCATTGGCCACGATGTCCGGCTTGATGCGCCCGTCATCCGCGGGCCCCCAGCTGGTGAAAACCGTGTTGCTTGCGAGCAATGGAGCACGGAGGCCGTTCAGCTCCGCATCCGTTACGGCGCCGACCGTCATAATGTTTTTTGCGCACCCCTTGGTTGGGACGGTATCGTAGCCGCCCCTGAAAACCCCGTCGCCCAGCGGATGCAGCGCACTGTCATAGAGGGCGTTCGTCCACGTGGTTCCCCCGTCCGACGTATAGTAGACCTTGCTTCCGTCCGTAGGGTTGTCGGTTCGTTCGTTGCCCGCCGACTTAAAGGGAAGAAAGTACGGCGCATCATAGACAATTTCATCCCACTCGCGGGCATAGATGCTGTATTGCCCGAAAAATGCCTCGGCGGGATCGATGGTGATGTCGCCCCACCAATGGTATCCGGAGCGATGGGTCCATGGATTAGTCCAATACGCATAATACCAACCGGAGATGAAGCCGTACGAATGGTTCGAGAGCTGGATTTTACCGGCTTCGCCGGGGAAGGACGCGGCGGAGGCCATCATTTCAGCTTCGTCGCTGTACCAGTCGTAGGAATCAATTGCCGCGTTCGGCGCCATGCCCTGTGCGCGAGCCACCACGCCCGAAGCGCCGATGGTGCCACCGACGTGGGTGGAATGATAGTGCGCCGCAACGTTGTCGAGGTTGGCAATGCGGCTCCCGAATTCCTGATGATTGGTCATCACGCCCCCACCGTCCCACACGCCCACCGTTACCCCCGCGCCATTGGCGCTGAAAGGCCATGTGTTGCGAACTACGTCGGCGGCAGTTGAGACGGCGGCCCCGTCGTTGAAGGTGGTGTAATACATCGGACGGCCGTCGCGAACCGCCATGGCTTCCATCACTCGAACGCCATCGTCGTGATGCATTTCCAAGCCCCGCCTGCGAACCTCCTCGCGATCCTGCTCAGCGCGGATTCGCGCCTGTTGCACGCTTTCAGCGCGTTTAGAAGGCCGCTCCGCAAAGGTTTCGTGGCGCTGGGCCTGCGCAATGGATGCCAGCAAAAACAGCGTCAGACCTCCAATCTTCAAGGCCTGGGAACCGAACAAATGCTTGGCCGTGCCCATTTTCATCATGCTTGTCCCGATTATGCGGGCTTAGACACTGAAAGAACGGGAAACATTCAATCTGCAGTGATGCTTTTTCAACATCCCGCCGGAAGGAGTCCGGCAGAGCAGAACGACCAGCAGCGCAAGGCATTGGATCAGACGCAATCGGTTTTATTGGCGACGCGGACCAAGGTGGAGTTTTCCACCATCGAAAATTGCACCAAATCGGTCGCTAAGGATACGGCAAAGGCTGCGAGGAAAAACTAAATCCGGTCGAAGAACCGGAAATCCTGCTGCGCCAATCCCCCGCAATCATTCATGCCGACCCGGGGCTGGAAGCGCTCGTTGTGCAACGGCAGGGCTCTTCAGCTGCAGTTATTATGTTACTCCTGCTAGGCCCAGCTTGCCGTCTGGGCTTGCTGTGCTCCTAACAGGGTAACACTTTCCAGATGAAACCATCAGGTTCCACCGAAACTAAAACAACTTAGAAGTCGTAGGTCAGACCAGCAATAATGGTGGTGTCGTTATACTCTGTTTCCGGTGCCGGCTTATTGTCGTATTCATCGCGGAGTTCAACGGTCAGCGAGAGCTGGTTGTTGATCTTGCTGCGCAGACCGGTGACGAGCAGGCCGTTGGCATTATCGGTGTCTTCGGCATCCATCACATATTCCACGCTGAAATAGTAGGAGGCGGTTTCGGTCATCTGCCAATTATAGTTGGCGGCCACGCGATATTCCCCGTAGTCATCACTTTTATATTCACTCTTCGCTGGGTCGCTGTCCTTAATAGCATGCGCTCTTCTCTCGCGTACTAAGTTATAGCCGACGCTGGTATCCAGCTTCATCTTTTCATCGTTGATCCAGTAATAGCCGATGTTAGGGCCAATCTTGATCCGGTATTGAACCCGCTTGATGGCATCGTTGTAGCCCTCGGCGAAGATGCCGCCGAACCATTTTCTCTTTTCGCCGAACTTGTAGCGGTATTCCGACTGCAGGCGCGCCATGCCTTCGGTCTGGTCGCCGTCGGTCTTGCCGTACTCGCCGTACAGGCTGCTGATCCAGTCGCTCCGCTCAGAGGCGCGGTCGACCTTGAGATTGGCCATGTACAGTCTTTTGTCCGTGTTGCCGGAGCGGTAGGACGCACCCAACGTAATGCTTTTCTTCCAAACTACGTTGGTATCTGATTCAGCCAAACCGACCATCGGCGCGGCGACCAGCAAACTCAATACAACTCCCTTAACAAACTTCATATTCAACTCTCCTGTTATGTGTTTAATGAAACATCTGTGAACGATAGCGAAAGAGTCGCAGACCATCAACCTTAAAGAATGGCAACAAAACAGCCGTATTCGCCCCATTTTCTGTTCAATTAAATGTGCTGCATGGCGCAATAAGAACACCTTATTTAGACGGATGCCCGGTTGACACCGCCCCGTGGCAGCCTAAAATTGCCGTGTAACGAAGGAGCAATTATGGCATTTGATCAAACCAAAGATGTGCTGAACCACGCACGGGAGTTCCACCAAAAACTCAGCGTCTTTTATGACGCCCTCAAAGAATCCGCCAGCAAGGAGCGCACCCGCGCTTTGCTCGACTATATGAGCCGCCACGAAAAATATCTGGACGACTGCCTGGCACAGTATGAGGAACAGGTTTCGGACAACGTGCTCGACACCTATTTCAAGTATGGCTCCGAATCCACCAAGATCACGGCCATCTCCGAATTTGAAATCAAGCCCGAAATGGAAGTCGCCGACGTAGTCGCGGCTGCCATGCACTTCGACGCCTGTTTGATTGCGTTCTATCGCGAAATGGCCCAGCGCGCACTCTCTGAAAAAATCCGAGAGGTCTTTGAAAACCTGCTGGTGATGGAAGAGCACGAGCAGATCGAGTTGAGCAAGCAGATGCTCGGGTTCGATTCGCTTTAATTGGTTTTCAACCGCAGAGGCTTTGCTTTACCCTGCGCAACATGATCTATCAATTTGAAGACCGCACCCCCTCGCTTCCCGAAGAGTTCTATGTGGCCGACTCCGCCGCCGTCATCGGCAGCGTGGTGCTGGGCCACCAATCCAGCATCTGGTTCGGCGCGGTGCTGCGCGGCGACATCGAACCGATCACCATTGGCGAGCGCAGCAATATCCAGGACAACTCCGTGGCCCACACCGGCAAAGGCAAACCCGTTGTGATTGGCGACGACGTCACCGTTGGCCACAAGGTCATGCTGCATGCCTGCACCGTCGGCAGCAACTGCCTCATCGGTATGGGCGCCATCCTGCTCGACGGCGCGGTGGTCGGCAACAACTGCATCGTCGGCGCCGGCGCGCTGGTGAAGCAGGGCCAGCAGATCCCCGACGGCTCCCTCGCCGTCGGCTCCCCCGCCCGCGTCATCCGCAAGCTGACCGAAGACGAAATCGACAACGTCCGCAGCTACGCCACCCGCTACGTCGCCCTCCAGACTCGCTACCGCAGCGGCGGGCTGAAGGTCATTATATAGCCGGGCTCCCACAGCCTACTCTAACATTCCTTATTAAAATTGATCCGTTGGCCTGCCTCCTGCTACTCTTCTACGAACCAATAAGAGAAGGAGTTGCAGAGAATGAAAAACTATTTACATGCCTTTCTAGCCGTATGGATTCTATCCATCTCCAGTTCACCGGCCGCTGAGTTTGAGCAGTCGTTCAGTGACTGGGTCGCGCATGCTGACGCCATCTGTCGCGTGGCCGTCCAAAAAAACACCGCCTTTGAAAAGCCGCCCCATTCCGCCATCTATACCGAAACCGGAAGCACCGTACTTGAAACCTTTAAGGGAATCTTCGCCGATACGGTCCAGCTCGAACATCGCGGAGGCGAGCTTAACGGCCGAGGCGAAGTCTACTGCTCCCGCCCCGTCTTCGAGACCGGCCATGAATATCTGCTCTTCATTCACATCCGCGCCGACGGGACGCTCGAAGCGCTGAAATCCGTCAGCAATTCCAATCCGGAATACGCCGCCCTCCTCGACCAGCTCCGGCTGCTTGACGAACCCGGAGCCGATGTCTCCAATCAGACGAGCCAGCCCAGTGGAGGAATGACGACCTATTCCGTCGGCATCCTTCCCGGCTCC
Organism: Pontiella sulfatireligans; assembly: GCF_900890705.1. Classification (GTDB taxonomy): domain Bacteria; phylum Verrucomicrobiota; class Kiritimatiellia; order Kiritimatiellales; family Pontiellaceae; genus Pontiella; species Pontiella sulfatireligans. Next base: position 1,442,558 of record NZ_CAAHFH010000002.1, read on the forward strand.
ACGGGTGTTTATGCCAGCCGCTTCCTCCAGTGCGACCGTGGCGAACCGATCGAATATCTCGTCGATATGGACCTCCTCCCCTCCGGGATCACGACAAACCAGGCTATGACGGCGCTGGAAAACGCTCTCGCCGCTTGGGAAGCGCAAACCTCGCTCATCTTTAAGTTTGCCGGCTTCGAATCATTCGGCATGACTGCCGCCGATGTGGTGGCCAGCGACGGACGCATCCGCATTCAATTCCATGACAGCTATGGAGAAATCACCAGCGCCACAACCCTCGGACGAGGCGGCCGCGGTTATACTTACTCAGGCGCATGGCCCAATGGAGGACTGGGCGCAAAGGTCGGCACGAACGAATTCGACCTTACCACCCGAGGCTACCTTACGCTCGAACATACCGCCGCCAGCCTGTCAAACCCTGTATCGCTGGAAGAAGTCCTCTGCCACGAACTCGGACACGTGCTCAGTCTTGGCCACAGCAGCGAAACGTTTGGAGAAAGTGATTCCGTGTTGAAGGAAGCTCAGATGTACTATCTGATCCATGGCGACGGTCGCGGCGCAGCGCTAAACAGCTGGGACACCGGAAACATCGACACCATCTACCCCACCAACACGCCCCCCTACGGCTACGACCGCATCATTGAGGCCGTTACAAAATACGCCCCGCAACACCCGTTTGCCTCTGGCGCCAATCAGGTAAATGTTCATGCCTATGATTTACAGGGGGAAGCTACGGCGGGTTTACTTTCAGAAAACCAGTATGTTGGAAACGGAGGGTTTGTACAAAACAACGGCTCTGTAATCTTTTTTACGCCGGGTGGAGCCTATTCTGATGCACAAGCTTCTCCCGGATCGTACTACGGCCGATGCTTCGTTAGGATGGATGATGGCGTGAATATGTCTTCGCCGGTGGAGGTGCGGGTCGTTTCCTTCAACAAAGATTCCAACGGCGACCTGCTACCAGATAGCTGGGCTTCAACCTACAGCGTGAGCGGGGCGGCATACGATTCCGATGGAGACGGCCTGACCAACTACGAAGAGTGGCTGTTGGAGCTTGATCCAACCAACGCGCAATCGCGACTGGAGGTTGCGCTGTCCGGCCCCTCGCTGTCTTGGACAGCCAAGCCGGAGGAACTCTATCAAATTCAGAGTACAACCAACCTGCTGAACGGCTTCAGCGATGAAGGAAATCCCGCGCTCGCAGACTCAATCAGCGAAAAAAGAACCGTTGAGCTGGGTACGCAAAAATTCTACCGCATTCAGCGGCTGAACTAGACGACCGGCTCAGACAGATAAATTTCCTTGGGCGTCACCTCGGCCAGCCAAGCGTGGACTTCGACCCCGGAGGCGGTGGCGGCTTCCAGCGCATCGGCATATTGCGGATCGATCTCGTGGGCGGAGCGGAAGCCGCTTCCGTCGGAACGCGGGATGACGTAGAGCATCGCCGCTCGGTGGCCGGCCTTGACGACCTTGATTAGTTCGTTCAGGTGCTTTGTACCTCGCTCGGTGACGGCGTCGGGAAAGGCGTAACAGCCGTCGTATGCGAGCAGAGTGACGTTCTTCACTTCAACATAGCAAAGGTCATCCCCGTTTTTCAAAAGCAGGTCGAAGCGGCTGTTGCCGAAGGTTTGCTCGCGGAGCACTTCAGCATAGCCTGACAGCCCGGGAATCAGATTGTTCGAAACGGCTTCAAACGCGATTTGGTTGGCGCGCCCAGTGTTAACGCAGATCCAGCAGTCGCCATTGTGCACCAGCTCCCACGTGAAGCGGTATTTCCGCTTCGGATTCGCGCTGTCAGAGAGCGCGACGCGCCAACCGGGCTCGGCGCACGTCGTCATGCGTCCTGTGTTGGGGCAATGGGCGGTAATGACGTTGCCGTCCTCCAGCTCCACATCGGCGAGGAAGCGCTTATAGCGCTTGATCAACGTTCCAAAAATGACGGGAGGGAGAGTCATGATATGAACCGCAGAATATCCAACATGGGATTCCGAATGACGAAGGCAATACCACTTCTACATTCTGCGGTTCCTTGCTCGCTATTCGGCATTCTTTTGGTTCCACGCGACGATGCACTCTTCGATCGACAACTCGTAGCGCTCGTTGCAGAACTGGCAGCTGATGCCGACGGGTTCGTTGCGCTTGACCATCGTCATGCGGTCGGGGATGGGCAGGCTCCGCACCACCGCCGCCATTTTGGCCTTGCTGCAGGTGCACTGGAACTTCGGAGAGGGGCAGACTTCCTTCTGGATGCCCTCAAACCCCGCCTCTTCGCCGATCAGGGCCGTGGCGATCTGCTCGAAATAGGCTTCGGAAGCACTGCCATGGCCCATCAGTTCGCGGAACCCGGGATCGTCGAGCCGTTGGCGGAGGCGGTCGAAGCGCTCCAGATCGGTGCTGGGCAGCGCCTGGATCATCCAGCCTTGGCAGAGCTGCACCGGGGATTCCGGATCCGGCTGAAAGCCGATCATCGCAACCATGCCCGTTTCCACTTGGTCGGAGATGCAATAGTGGTAGGCCAAGTCGTTCACGGGGTCGTGCAGCGAAACCGGCGTGGTGCCGGAATTGGCAATTTGGCCGTCTTTGGAAACGACCACCTGCAGGTCGCCCATTTCGCCGTACAGCTCGTCGTGCACGTCGCCGAATTCGCTCAGCTGGCTCGGGGAAATGAGGGATCGTACAGTGCCGTCCTGGCCGGCGTCCACCACGATGGTTTTAAGCGCGCCGTGATATTTCCAGCAGGCGTTGAGCCGATGGCCTTCCGGCAGAATGGCCGCCGCCAGCAGCGCGCCGGTGGTTGCACGCCCAAGAATATGCGCCGCCGCGGGGTCGCAGTCGTGGCGGACGACGGCTTCATTTACCGCCTGGGTCGTCACGGCATAAGCGAAGGCGATGTCGAGCCCCTTGAAGTGGCCTTTGTATAAGATGTCAGTCATCGGAATTCAGTTTTAGGTGGTTAAGTTTTAAGTTTATAGGGTTTGTAGCCTTTAGGCGGCTTCAGGCTGAAGCCGGGACTACATACCAATTGCGCATTCTTCAAAAAGGGGCCGGACATTCAAGCCGAATCGGCTCACCGGTTTCGGGATGACGAAATTCCAACGACTGCGCGTGGAGCATCAGCCGCTCGGCCGGCGTGCCGTAGATGGGGTCGCCAACGATGGGAAAGCCGATGCATTCCATATGAACCCGCAGCTGGTGCGACCGGCCCGTCTGCGGAAAAAGCGCAACGCGCGTCGTTGTCTCGGTCCTCTCCAACACCTTCCATTCAGTGAGCGCCTTTTTGCCGCGTACGCAGTCGACCACATGCCTCGGTGGCAGGCTGTGCGCCATATCCTTGCGCATCGGGAAGTCGACCATGCCGACCTTTTTTTCAATGACGCCCTCGACCACGGCAATATAGGTTTTGGAAATTTCGCGCTTTTCAAACTGCATCGAAAGATTGCGCTGCGCTTCGGGCGTGCGGGCAAAGAGCACGAGTCCCGAGGTATCCATATCGAGCCGGTGCACCATCAGCGCATCGGGAAACTGTTCAAGCATGCGATGGTAGAGGCAGTCCTGCTTGTCCGGCCCGCGCCCCGGCACCGAAAGCAACCCCGTCGGCTTGTTCACCACCACCAATGCATCGTCGCTGTAAATGATTTCCAACATCCAGAAAAGATGCCCGATTCCAGCGCCCAAGCCGATTCCAAACCTTGGCAAATCCTGCCATTGCTCTATTTAATGTTATTCATTGTAAACCGGCTTTCTCCACAAAAATTTGAACTGTTTAATATTAAACTTTTACAATCCAATCTATTTTAACAATACCCGTTGACGGTGTACGTATTTTGGAGTAAAAGCACGAATGTGTTGTAAGCGATTGTGACTAATTTTAATCAAATACGACCAAACACAAGGGAGAAACAAATGAAAGCACAGAAAGCATTCGGTATCGCGAGCGCAATGGTGCTGCTCGTCGCTTCCACCTACGGACAGGCATTCTCGCCGTATTATTCCGTGGTCAACGGAGGCCCTTCCGGCTATGCAGGCGATGACGTCTTGGGGGCCCCGTCCCCCCCCGTCAACCCCGTCCCTGCAAGCATATTCTTGCAGGGCTCTGTTCTTGGGTACGAAGTCGATGCCATTTCAGGCAACCAGCACTATGGAGAGGAGTGGGTGTTTTCGGTCGATATCACCTCGGTCGGGCTTCCCGGCACTGCCGTGAATCTTGAAGCTGCGGGGGGCGATCAACCGGCAGACATCTATGTTGGCGGCTTCGGACTGAACAATCTGACATGGGATGGCAACGGCCTCCCCAATCCATTGACAGGCGGGACGCTTGGCCTGCTCGAACCGGGTTCCGTGCCGGGCGGCGACGATATCGATGGCTTGGAAGTGCATGGATTCGCAGACAACGCGGTGACGCAGCCCCTGGGCCAAGGTGCGATCTACTACTCGCTGAGTCAGGCTTCAGCCGGCGGCATCGGCTTCGATGGCGCAACGCTGTTCATGAGTTCTGCAGTCAACAACTATGACGTTGCTCCGTTCATGCCTTATGCCACAGCAGGCATGTTGGGCTTGCTGGCTGGTGGCCAGGACGACATCGATGCGGCAGTGGTCTACGACAACGATTTGGATGGCATGTGGTCTGCCGGCGACGTTGTCGACTTCTCGCTCACACCAGGTTCCGCAACGCTGGCAGGCATGGGAGCAAGTGCCGCGGATGTGCTGCGCACCGGGTTCGGCAGCGGGCCGGTCGTGTTTGTTTCGGCCGGCGCACTGGGACTTCTAACAACCGACAACCTCGACGCGCTCGACATGATTCCGGAGCCGAGCACCATAGCCTTAATCGGCATCAGCGCCCTCGGGCTCTTGATCCGCAAACGGTTGATGCCCTACTAAGGCTTAGCCAAAAAAAAACCACGCAAGCCGGGATCTATATCCCGGCTTTTTTCGTGTTGCGGCAAATGGCATCCAACGTTTGAAAATCCCCGCTTATAAAAACGCGAGATGGTTTGTAATGGCTTGGCTTGCTGGAATCCTGTTTATATCTTGCTTGTTTTTATAACGTCGTTAATCAAGGAGCCCCCGCATGAAAAAGAAACTGACCGCCCTCGTCGCCGCAGCCTGCCTTTTGTCGGGCTGGCTGCCAACCGCCTCCCTCGCCGCCCACCCGCCGATGCATCCGGTGCTGGAGCAGCTCGACCTCGACGGCGACCTGCTGGTGTACATGAACACGTCCACGATCGAGCAGCGGGTGCTCGACTATATCGAGCACATGTCCCAGATGATGATAACTTCTTTTTCCGGCGATGCACAGGCGCAAGCCCTGCAGCTCGAAGCCGTTGCCGCAACCATTGAAAAAGTAAAGGCCGGCATTGAGTGGAGCGGGTTGTTGTCGCTGGAATCGTATGCCATGAGCATGGCCTCGGTGGACGGCACGCTCAACCGCGTGGTTTCGGTTGCCCAGCACGCCGAGGCCGATGCCGGCAAGCCGCTCTGGCGGCTTCTGGCCTCCAACCCCAAGGCGCTGAAAGGCATCCATTATGTTCCGGCCGATGCGGTCTACACCGCCAACTCGACGGCCAGCCTCGATGAAGCGTGGAAGATTGTTAACGAGTTCATCGCCCAATTTCTTGGCGAACCGCAAGCAACCGCCTTCATCCAGAAAACAGCAATGTTCGAGATGGTGCTTGGAACCAACATCACGGCCATTACAGGCTCGCTCGAAAACGACGTGCTGCTTTCTCTCCAGCTTTCCGAAGACAAAACCATCACCATTCCCCAAGGCCAGACAACCCTGACGATCCCCGAACCCAACCTGCTCATCGGCTTGGAAACAAAGAACGGCCTGCTCGGCAAAATCCTGCCGGAAAAACTCAAGCTGATGCAAATGCCCATCACCGAATCGACACACGCCGGCGTCACGCTGCATACGCTCAACATGCCCGTGCCTTTGCCGGTTCCCGTTCAGCTGACGCTCGCGACCACCGACCACTACCTGCTGCTCGGCTCCTCCCGCGAGGCCGTGGTTAAAGCGCTGGATTGCCAGGCCAGCCATAACGGGCTGACGGCCACCCCGCTCTACCAAAAACTCCTCGCCGGCGCCCCTGCGGAAACAAGCGCCATTGAATTCATGTCGCCCCGCTTTATGCAGACCTACATCGCCATCATGAAACAGGCGATGGGTCTGAAACAAGGCCGCGATGAAGCCGCTATGATCGATATGATGCTCGGCGGCTATGAAAACATGTATGCCGGTGGCTACAGCCTCAAAACGCCGACCAGCCTCTTCTCCAAAAGCTATGCCGACTATGGCGGCGCCAAGCCGGTTGAAATGGCCGCGTCATCCTACATCGGCCTGCTCGCCGCAATCGGCATTCCCAGCTTCCAAAAGGCACGCAGCAGCTCACAGGACAAGGTTTGCCAAAACAACCGCCGCATCATCGAAGCCGCCAAAGAACAATGGGCGATGAAAAATAACAAGCCCGAGGGTTCGCTAGTGGCCGAGGCCGACATCACCGAATACATAAAAGGCGGCCTGCCGATGCTCGTCTGCCCGAAAGGCGGAACCTATGCCATTAATCCGGTCGGCACCGATTGCGAGTGCTCCGCTCATAACGCCGCAAACAATCTTAAAGAAAACATCAAACGCCCCGCTGTCGAGGAGCGCGTTCCGGTGGCCCGGATTTCCGGTCGGCAGATCTCCAAACATCCATTCGTGATAGACCGTTATGGCTTTGTGCTTCCTCACCACAGCAGCCAGACATTGCTGCCGCTCATTAAGGGGTTGGATATGGACCTGTCGCCGGGGCTGCAGATTGAACAGGCGGATGTTGAAACCGCGCTTAAAATTATCGACATTTGCGATGGGTCGGACTATCTGCGCAACTACATCCAGATCGAAAGCCTGGATCTGATGTATCCTGACTTTATTGATATGAGACTGGCCGGCGATATCCGCGTACGCATGCCGCGTTTTTCGCTAAAAACAAAACTCCAGAACTTGGCGACTGTTATTAAGATTGCCAACGGTCAGGGTCAGCAGGTGAAGGAAGTTGATTTGAGCCTCGATTCAAGCAAAGTTCCTGTGACCTACCACTGAGCCATGGACTCTCATTGCACTTGAATCGACTAGAATATCGCTTCTACGAGACCAAAGCTCACGAAATGGAGGGACATTATTCTCAATGTCCGCGGACGCCGAGGACGGCGTCTCTCCAATTTATTTTTCCAACAACTCGCTCACGGTGGCGAATTCATAACCCATCGATTTCAAACCATCAATGATCAGCGGAACGGCGGCGATGGTTGCAGCGCGGTCGCCCCCGCCATCATGCAAGACAATGATCGAGCCCGGGCGCACTTTTTTGACAACGCGATCCCGGACCGTTGCAGCGTCAACCGCTTTCCAGTCGCCGGAAACAGAAAAGCCAAGCCGAGCAATCCGGCAAGTGGCAGCATTGCTTTCATTGACGGATGGCGGATTCTGCCCAAACAAGCACTTCTTTTGCGATATGCAACGCCGTCTTGAGCTCGCTTTTGGAGACTGGTTCCACCTCGCCGGGATACCGGGCGGTTACAGCATAATCCGTGAGAATGGCGGAAGCCTCCAAGATTGGGTCCCGGAAAACTTCCGGAGGCAGCAGCTCTACCAGAATCTTAATGTTGTGGGTGCGTGGGAAGGCGTTCCCTGAATGAATCAAAACGGCCTTAAGGGATTTTTCAACCGACTGCTGCGCATGATAGCAAAGGTCTTCCAATCGGATATTTTTTAGTTGGGTGGATCGAAGCGAGCGCCAAATCGCTATTGGCGCGAGAAAACCAATCTTCCGGGGAACCGCATGCCGGCAGGTCAGACGGCATAGAGTAGCTTCCCTTCTTTGAGAACGGTTTGGTATATCAAACTGGAGTCGGCTCCATGACGTTCCAGATCGGACGGCGTGGCGACAACCAAATCAAACGCCGTCTTAATGTTTGAGATTTCGCAATAGAGCCGTTGGGCGGTATGCCGGCGATGTGTTCCATCCGGCATTACGACCAGCAAATCGATATCGCTGTCGGCAGTCATGGCGCCACGGACGGCAGACCCAAAAAGAAACACCTTGACCGGGTGCGCCAATTGCACGATCTGCCGGACTAAATCATCTGTGGTCTGCGTTGCGTCCATGCATCGGATATAAGCAGAACCCTTGGGCAGCGGCAAGGTTCCAGAGATTGGAAAAGAATGGAGCAATAGAGTAGCGCGGAATTCTGTTCCGCGTTTTCGGGCGCACCGCTCTGCCGGGAACGCGGAACGGAATTCCGCACCACTCCTTGCGGATAAATGCCCAAAGGATGCACCAGCTGTTGGAGGGTGGCGCTTCGTCGCTACCGGTTCCGACGAAGCGGAACCCTCCAGTGCTTGTCCTCCGGCACTACTGCTTTAAAGCCAACAACTCGCTCACGGTGGCGAATTCATAACCCATCGATTTCAAACCATCAATGATCAGCGGAACGGCGGCGATGGTTGCAGCGCGGTCGCCCCCGCCATCGTGCAAAACAATGATGGAACCGGGGCGCACTTTTTTGACAACGCGATCTCGGATCGTTGCGGCGTCAACCGCTTTCCAATCGCCAACGACGACGTCGGCGCTGATGTGCCGGAGGCCACGCGCTTCAAGAAGCTTGCCCTGCCCCGGCGACAGAATTCCATTGGGAGGCCGGAAGAGCGTCAGATTGGTGACTCCCACATTCGAAAATGCCCGCTCCATTTGATCGAGCTGCGCGTTCACATATTCCCGCTTCTTGAACGCCAAGGCGTCCCAGCCGTAAGAATGCCCGCCGAGTTCATGGCCTGCTGCGATGATTTGGCGAGCCGTTGCCGGGTGCGTTTCGATCTGCTTGCCGATCAAGAAAAAGGTGGCTGTCACTTTTTTCTCGGCCAAGACCTTCAGCAGCTTTTCAGTGTATGGCGGGTTCGGTCCATCGTCGAACGTCAGCGCGACAACCTTCATGTCGGTATTGATGCGCTTCACTCCTCCACAGGAAACAAAAGGAAGAATCAGGTACACGCAAACCAGAAGCTTCAATGTTCGGATTTGCTTCACAACTTACATATCCAGCACGGTTTCGGGGTAGACTTGGCCGCCGGCGCCGATTTTGAAGACATAGATGAGGCCGGGGCGAAGGCGCTTGTAGACGGCGTTGCCATAGACGGCCTTGATGCCGTGGTCGCGCAGAGCTTCGGGGTCGTTGGACAATTCCCAGATGGCTTCCCAGAACATTTGCTGCTCGGGCAGCTTAAGATCGCGCAGCAGGCCGGCGTAGCGCTCGGGGTTCGTGCCGGGCGTTTCGATGTCGAACCCTTCGGCCGGGCTCATGTGCTCGCCGTAGACGCGACGCCAGAGATAGAGTGAACGAGCCTTGCCATCCATCACGGCCTGATCGGAAAAGGTGACGACGAGCGCATCGAAGTGGATGACGTCGCCTTCGATTTCATATTCTTTTTCGAGCACCTTGGTGAGCATGTCGCCACGCGCGGTCTCCACAAACTTAATGGTGGTGTAGAGACGGCCGTCGCGCTCCTCCTGCTTGAGCACTTTGGCGAAGCCGATCTGGTCTTCGTGCCTGAGCGTGGTGATGGCCTTTTTGAGCTTTTCGTTGCTGGCGAGCAGATCGTGAACGGACCTGGTGCCGTAGAAGATCGTACCGCCCACAAACGCCAGCACGGTCAGCGTCAAAGCCGTGGTGATGAATTTAAGAATGCGGGTCATGGATTCACAGTTTCCTGAGGCTGGTAGTCGCGCATCAGGCGGATGCCGCGCCCATCGAGCTGAACCACCGCCGGGCCGGCATCGTCGACATGGGCGCTTAGCGTGTAGTAGGCGGCCCCATCAATTTTTTTAAGGTCGTCCGCATGCTGGTGCCCCTGAAAGACCGCCTCCACTTTGCCGGAAAGTTGGATCATTTCGCGCACAGCGGCATTATTTGCAACGCCGAAATCGCCGTCTAAGTCGAGTCGCTGGTGCGAAAGGATGATCACAGGCAGCAACGCCGCTCCCAACCGCCCCCGAAGCCAATCGAGCTGCGCCGCGGGAACGAACGATTCCTGCCAGCGGAAATTGCCGCGGTCATACTCGGTTCCGTCTGGTGAAAAGTTGGCGTCGATGCAGATGCACTCATAGCCGCCGCATTCGAAATGGAAGCTGGAGGAATCCCCTGTCCGGCCGAGCGCATTATAAAACGCCGTCTTGGAAAGATGGTCGAGGTCGTGATTGCCGTGCATGTAGTGGATCGGCCCACTGAACGAGTCGCACAAGGCGGCCACTTCACGCAACAGCCGCTTGGCGCTCATCTCGCTGGTGGCGTTGATCAGATCGCCCATTATCACCATCGCATCGACGCCGCCGTGGACGAGCGTCGCCACGGCTTCGTACAAACGGTTCAGCGCCGCAACGCCGCCGTCGTAGTGGATATCGGTCAGCAGACCGACCTTTGCCTGTGGTACAGATTGCATGAACGTACTTAAATTGATTTACGCGACGCCGCAAAGCGAATTGTGATACAGACTTGGGTCAAAAACAAAAAACCCCGGAACGAACAGACGCTCCGGCAGCGATCGTTATGCAAAATGCTTACTGAGCCTTCTCAGCGGCTTTCTCCGCTTTCTTTTTTGCAAACCAGTCTTTTCTTTCCTTCCCTGATGCGAGGCCGTCCTTGTTGACGTCCATTTCGTCAAAATTAGATTCCACCTTGACCTGGTTCCACCTCCAACCCTTTTCCGCCCATTTGGCTTTCTCCATGGCCACAAATTGCTCTTTGGTCATATCTTTGGCCACCGGAGTTTTTTTCGCGGGCTGCCCTTCTGGCGCAGCCTGTACCGAAGCCGACACCCCTGCGAGCACTGCAATCATCATCCATTTTTTCATTTCGTAGCCTTTTGGTTTGAAATTCCCAACATTGGCTCCACAGAGAGCCTTGTATGCATGGTTAATATGCCACCTTCCGCCCCGCCAGAACACAGCTGTTCTTGTAATATACCCGTCTGATATTGCACTACGAATTCAAACAGAAACGCGGAACGGCATTCCGCACTGCGCTTTAGTTTGCAACATAAATGGAAACCTTGCCCCGTCTTTGGGGAAGAGCCGAGCCGAGAGCCACGCAATGAAAAAGCCCCGACCGGAATCCGGTCAGGGCTTTAAATGGAGCGAGTGTGCCGGAGGTGCGCAACACCGGAGACCACCGAGACGCGTAGCGGCGCAGGTCACAGATGCAATCTCGGAGCGAGCGGAATCGAGTAGGACAAGGCTGAGTGATCAAGCTCAGCCTTGTTCCTCTCACAGAACCGTGCGTACGGACCTCGTACACGGCTCCTGTTTACTTTTATCCCCGATTCAATGGGGAAAGCGTTCCGGTCTCTACTTGATCGGCGGCGTATAGCCCGATCTCGTTGAACCAGCGGTTGGGCATCGCCATATGGGCGAGCTGGCAGGAGGCGTTGCGCCATGAGGCCATTTTGATCCGCTTAAACTCTCCCTTGTAGCCCAGTTGCCTGAGCCGTCGGTGGAGCTTCTGCGGTTTCTTCCACAGCTTCATTTGTATGGCGCGCAACCTCCGTCTTAGCCAACTCATCAGCTTCTTCAACTCCGTCTTGCAGTTCGCAACCTTAAAATAGTTCACGAACCCGCGCAGGACGGGATTGAGGTCGCGTATCACTTTGGCGAGATTCACGGGCGTGTTTCTGCGCGTGACGGCTTTGAGCTTGGCCTTGATTCGGGCGATTTTCTTGGCCTGTATTTTCGTATAGGTCAAACCGATCTCCACTCCCAGAAAGGCGACGCCCTCCTGCAACTCGGTCACATGCGTCTTGCGACGGTTGACCACGAGTTCGAGCTTTCCTTCAAGGTAGTCCTCGGCCACCCGAAGTGCGTTTTGTGCGCCTTTCGGGCTACCCTTGAAAATCAGAATGTCGTCCGCATAACGTACGACCCGATGTCCTCGTCCCGCCATATGCTGGTCGAATTCGTCCAGATAAATATTGGCGAGAAGCGGACTGATAACTCCGCCCTGCGGGCTTCCGGTTTCCGTTCGAGCAAACAGGCCATGGTTCATGACTCCGCTCTCCAAGAACATTCTGATGAGCGCAAGGATACTGCCGTCAGCCACCTTGCGCCGTACCGCTTTTAAGATCAGATCATGATCCAGCAGGTCGAAGCATTTGCTCAAATCCATATCCACCACATGCTCCAACCCCTCCTCGCGCATTCGTGCGGTTGCCTCTGCAATCGCTCCATGTGCGCTTCGTTTGGGTCGGTAGCCATAGCTTCCAGAATGAAACCCTGCTTCAAAGATCGGCTCAATCGCCATCTTCAATGCCTGCTGCACCACGCGGTCGCGCACCGTCGGTATCCCAATCAAGCGGATACCTCCATCCGGCTTTTCAAGCTCCACCCGTTTCACGGGGCTGGGTCGATAAGCCTTTGTGCGCAACGCCTCAAGAAGTTCGGCGATATTTTCCGACTGGTTCAGCGCAAAGCCTTTGCAGGACTGCCCGTCTATTCCGGGAGCTCCATTGCTCGACTTCACCTTTTTGAACGCCGTTTCCAACACCTGAGCGTGGAGTAAGCGATCATATAAACTGTACCAAACCCGCATCCTATCGTTCATCCTCGCTTCTTTGTGCTTCGCTCCGTCCATCTTCCGTTTTCACGATCTCGTTCGATTCTTCAGCGGGCTTCCAAGGGCTTGTATCCGGTTCAACGGCAATATGCCTTTTCAACTCCACCTACTCCGAAGGAACAGTTTGCCTCCAGTCCGCTCGTTCCCGAGTTCGCCCAAGACCACTTGCCCGCCTTGCGACGGCTTACCTCCCCGAAACCGCGTCCCGTCAATTGACGTAGCTTTCAAGTAAACTTCACCCCTTCGCATCCAGCCGACGCTTTTGGCCATCGACCGTCCCGGCGAACAAGCCGCAGGTCGATCCGGTTTTGCCCTCCACACCCTCACGGGCTTTCACAGGCCGGATCTTCATCACTACTACGGGCTCATCTGCCACCCTGCACGCTTCGCCCAGCTCCTTGAACTTCTTCTTGGAGCCAAACTATTGCGCTCTCGCACAAACCATGCAGGGCTTCCCCGGTTATGACTCCGGCTCCCTGTGAACGATTCCATCCTCAATCACAAACGCAGTCTGTCCGAGTACCAGGCTTCGCGCTATTTTGCACGCTTACCTTCTGCGCCTGCCGAATCAGGTTTACAACCGTTATGTACCGTTCACTTCCTATCGCTTCCTTCAGACCCCGCCGTTACCAGCAACGCCCTTGCGATTCGGATTTACTTCCCCTCGGACGGGGTGTTATCGCCTTCTTTCAGGCGACTGGGTTTGCCGGCTTTGCCGGGCAAACAAAAAGGCCGGCCTGCAAATGCAGGCCGGCCTTTAAATGGAGCGAGCGAAGAGATTCGAACTCTCGACAACCACCTTGGCAAGGTGGAGCTCTACCACTGAGCTACGCTCGCTTAAATCGTTCCGCCAAAAAAATGGCGGAGAGGGGGGGATTCGAACCCCCGGTACACTCTCGCGCACACACGCTTTCCAAGCGTGCTCTTTAAACCACTCAGACACCTCTCCTGAAATTGGCAAGTCGGGAAAGCTACACGCTTCATTTTCGGAAATCAACCGGGTTTTTGGTATATTTCAACGGAAGGATACTCAGCCAAACCGTGCCGTGAGCGCCCGTTGAACCGGCACCGGAACAAACTGCGAAGTGTCGCCGCCGAGCTGGGCCACTTCGCGGACATTGCTGGAGCTCACATAGCTGTAGTCCTGCTTCGGCATCAGAAAGAGGGTTTCGATTTGCGGTTTGAGCTTTCGGTTGGTGAGCGCCATCTGGAACTCATATTCAAAATCGGAAAAGGCGCGCAGCCCGCGGACAATCACCCGCACCCCCTTGGACTCGGCAAAGTCAACCAGCAGGCCGGCAAAGCTGTCGATCTCAATGCCTACGAGATGCGCAGTCGATTCGCGGACCAACTCAATCCGCTCCTCCAAAGAGAAAAGCGGGTTTTTCCCGGGGTTGGTGGCCACGGCGAGCACAATGCGCGGAAAGATGCGCGAGGCGCGTTCAATAACGTCCAGATGGCCCATGGTGATCGGGTCGAAGGTTCCTGCGCACACAGCGGCTTCGTTCATTCTGCTTCCTCGTGGTTGAGCTTGAGTACAAGAACGCGCGTCTTGCCATATTTCTTATCGCGCAAAACGTTCCAATTATTGGAAACTTCGACATCGTCCTTGGAACGCAACTCGTACACCAGGACTCCGTCGTCTGTCAAAACCGAATGCTCTGCAATCCCTTCAAGAGTTTGCTGCATGGCATCGGGCAGGTCGTACGGCGGGTCGGCTAGAACCAGGTCGAACCGCTCCCCCGCCCGACCCAGCCAGCGAACCGCATCCGCCTTGATGCATTTGGTTTTGCCCAAATCCGGGCCTTCCAGTGACTGGATGTTTTGCTGCAGGTTTTTCCAAACATTGGAATGCTGCTCGACGAACGTGACCGACGCCGCGCCCCGGCTCCACGCCTCCATGCCCAGCGCGCCCGAACCGGCAAACAGGTCGAGCACCTTCAAACCCTCGCAACGGCCGCCCAGCGAAGAAAAAACCGCCTCGCGCACCGACTCCATCGTCGGCCGCACTTCCTGATTCGGCACTTCAAAACGCCGGTTCCTCAATATTCCACTCGTAATCCTCATGTCGACACTCTAACGAAAACCTGCCCCATTGAAACCGAAATGAAGCATTCATCGCGTCACGGATCTCTGCACGATCGCGCAAACTTCCGTGACATCAGGAAATATTCTGCTACAGTCAACCGCATGAAATGGAAGACATTTCACCACCCCGACATTGCCCTTCCGGTGATTCGCCGGAAGATTAGCGAGGAACTGATTGAGCTCCTCGGAGGAACAGCCGCGTTCATTCTTTCCCGTGGAGCGAGCGACATTTACAGTCATTGCTACCCCAATGAACGTGCTTTCAAGGCGTCGTTGTCGCGCCTTCAAAAGAAGGGTCTATTGGTTAAGCCAAAAACCGATGGCTCGATGCCCTCTCTTGCGTTGACCACCGAAGGCCAAGCCAAAGTCCCCGACTACCTCAACCCGCAGATGTTCTGGTCGAAAAAATGGAACAAGTGGTGGTACGTGCTGATGTTTGATGTGCCTGAAAAGGATCGGAAATACCGGAACACACTACGGGCCTTCCTCAAAAAATGCGGATGGGGTGCCTTCAGAAAAGCGTATGGATAACCCCCAGGGACATCCGGCCAGACTACGATGACCTCGACCGTGCCGCCGCGGTGGACTCCGTTGCCTTTCTGCTCGAAGCCCGGACGGTTCTGGGTTACGGAAATCAATCCCTCGTGCAGGAAGCCTGGAATTTTGACCATATCAACGAAGTCCAGCGCCTGTACGTTGCATTCATCTCCGAAAACCTGGCCCGGTTGTCTTCAACTAAAGCAACCCCGGAGGAACTGATGCAACTGCTGCGGATGGAACATCAGGCGTTTGCACAGGCCATGTCGATTGACCCCCTGCTGCCGGAAGAGCTTTTGCCTTCCGATTATATCGGACAACGCGCTTATGCGCTCCACCAAGAATGCCTCGAACACGTGGCAGGGCAACTCTAATCCACCCCAATCAAATCACGGATCTCTGCACGATCGTGCAGACTTCCGTGACGCAACGGAGGGCCGGTTTTGATTTTAACCGGAAAAGGCGGTGGAACTGCCTTGGGTTGATCTGTAACTTGGAGCCTATGAATTCTCTTTCTGAATCTGACTTTGCGGACAAGGCGCAGCAGTTGCTGCAGGCCGAAAACGTGGCGGCGCTGCAAAACCTCAGCGGCTCGTTGCTGCTTCATTTTCAGAATCCAAATCTGGGACAGCTGCTGAGTGCAGAACGGGCGGAGTTTTATCTGAACATTCTCTATGGACTGCTGCTGTTTCGCCGGAACCACGAGCTGGAACCCCTGCACGACGATGTTTTCCAGTTTATCCAGTCGGCCCAACAAAATCTGGCGGAGGGCGAGTACGACCAGAACAGCTTCGGCCAAGACATCCGCACACTGGAGCGCTGGGAGCTGATTTCCAAACGCATTGAGCGCGAACGGCTGCGCGGCTACAAGGATACCCGGCGCCGTAAATTCCGCTACCGCATCTCCGATCAGGCGCTCTCGTTTCTCCAATGGCTGGAAGATCAGCTGCGCGACGCGCTCGAACCGCAGGGAACCGACACCCGCGACCTGCTCGAAGAGGTGGCCGGCCGCCTGCGCGAACTGCAGCGCCTGCTGAATAAAATCCATAAAACCGATGCCGACCCGGAGTTGGCCCGGTCAGCCACCTACAGCCTCGCCCGGTTGGGCCACCTGACGCTCGAAATCAACCAATCACTGGCTGACTTCAACGCGCGTCTGATTTCGTTCACCCTCGACCGCTACGAAATTGCCACCGCCCAGGCCATACTTCGCGAGCTGGAACACTTTCTGGAAAACTATCTCAAACGCATCACCGTGCTGCGGCGCGAAATTGTCCCCGAACTTGAAAAGCTGGCCTCGCCGCGGTTTAAGCCGCGCTGGGAACTCTGCCGCGACACCCTCGCGGAGGAGGTCAAACATACCGCCATGCTGATGCGGACCCGCTCCATCCCCGACGCCGGCAAAGAGCTGGCCCGGCTGGTCCGGTTCTACGAAATCGGCGGGCAGCTCGATCAGCTCTGCACCCGCGTGCGTTCGTCCGCCCAGAACGTCTGGCGCAAGCTCTACACCCATCTCCGCGAGCTCGAACGCAAAAGCCACCGCATGGAAGATCTGAAAGACCGCATCCGCGAACTATCTGTGCTTCCGGAAGAACAGACGCGCTCCGGATTCATTAATGAACTGATTGCCCCGGCCCGGATGGTCGCCGACATGAACTATTGGGACGCCGTCGAAAAAGCCGAGCCGCCGCAGCCCCGGCAGGATCAGCATACCGTAAAGCAGGTGCCGATCAGCTATCTCAAACCCAAGCCCAAAGGCGACCCCGGCTCGGTTCGATCGCTCAACGAGGAAAAGCTGATCCGTCTGCGCAAATGGATTGAAGCGGCACACAGCCAGTGGCCGGCGCCGCTCTCGCAAGGCGCCTATTCCGAATTCACCGATCTCTCCTCCATGCTGGAGCTCGCCCGCCACGGCCTGCTCGGCAACGGCCGCAACCTCGCAAAAGTTGACCTCCATCTAGACCCCGCCGGCACCCCCGTTTCCGTCGAAGTCGACGAACGGCTGCTCGAATTTGAGGAGCTTATGATTTCCAAAGCACAAAAGGTAGATTCCTAATGAACGATGAATTTCAACGGCCACGCTCGATGAACGACCTGCTTGAACAGCACCAAGAGCGGGTGCAGGACGTGCTGAACATCCTGCTTGAAAGCCCCTATTTTTATCCCGAAGACAACAACGACGCCTTTCGCTTTCTGCATCGCTACCACCACGAGTTCAGCCGCTTCTTTGCGGATCACTTCGGCTGGGAGCTGTTCATCGACTCCAAATGCGCCCGCGTCTACAAACCCCGCTGGCACAACGACTCCATCACCCCGGCCAACCGCGAGCTCTTTACCTTTTCGCGGCGCGATGAATGCATTGCCTTCATGCTGCTTCTTGAATTTTTCGAGCATAAGCTCGAGGTCGAATCCATCACGGTCGACGATACCGACAACCTCCGCTTTAAATTCGGGGAGCTGCTCGAATACAGCGTGCAGCGTTTTCACGAGCTTTATCCCCAGAACACCGTCGACTATGCCGAGGAAAATGTGCGCGCCAAAATCATCCGGCCGATCATGCCGCAGCTCGAGAAGCACCGCTTCCTCAAAAAGATCAAGCCGCCGAAAGACGAACTGATCGACGAAGAGGATACCATCTACGAAGCCCTGCCCGCGCTCTACCACTACAACGTCACCCGCCTGAGCCGCCCAGTCGATGAGCCTGAAATTGCAGCTGAAGCGGCCGCCCTCATGACCGACGAAGAAGAGGACGCCTAACCATGCCCCCCGCAAAAAACAACTACCGGATCCAGAAGATCCGTATGATCAACTTTCACAACTTTACCGACGAAACCATTGCGGTGAACAACGGCGGGCATCTCTTTCTGCTGGGCGATAACGGCTCCGGAAAAACCACCGTGCTCGACGCCGTCCACTATGTCCTGACCGCCGGCAACTCGATGGAGTTCAACTCCGCCGCGCGCGTGGCTGGCAGCCGCAAAGACAGCGGCCGGCGCGTGCAGGGCATTGTCATGCGCTACAACACCGGCCCCGGCGCACTCAACCCCGGCGGAGGCGTCAGCTATGCCGCCGTCGAGCTGGCCGATTCGCGCGGCAAGCCGCTGACGCTGGCGATGGGGCTTTCGTGCAGCAGCATGGAAGAAAGCATCCAGCGCTGGGGAATCATCCGTCCGGGACCGATGGAGGATATTCCTTTTCTGATCGAAGAGCTGGAAGGAAAACGGCCACGCAACCGGCGCGAAATGAAAACCGCCCTCGACGGCAAAGGCTACTACGGCCAGATCAGCGGCTACTGCCGCGACCTCGCCAGCCGGCTCTTCGGCGACGACGCCACCTATGCGGAAGTCTGCAAATTCCTCTCCACCGGCAAGGCCTATCGCGAGATTGTTTCCCGCACGGCGGACTATCACCAGCTCTTCCGCGAACTGCTTCAGGAACCCGACTCCGAAATTTTTGAAAAGGTGATCGACCATCTCCGGACGCTCGACAACAGCCGGCTTGATCTCGAACACATGGAAAACCGCCTCGCCTTTCTGACCGAACTCAACAACCTGCGCGAATCGGTCGATCAGCTCCGGGCGCAACAGGCGGCGCTCAACTGGCTCGTCTATTCCCTGCGGCTTGAAAACTTTTGGGCGCAGCATGCCGAAACCACTGAACGGATCGATGCTGAAAAGACGCGCTTCCAAGCATTGGAAGATTCGATTGAAAAAACCGAACTGAAGCTGGAGGAACTTCGCCAGCGCATTAACGAATTCCAGCATAAGGATCAGGAAGGCCTCGTGGCCCGCGAACAGGAACTTGAACGGCTGGTCCGCGAAGCCGCGCAGCAGCTCCAGCAATTGGAACGCGACTGGGAAAACCTTCGCCGACAGCTGGCCGAAACGGAACGGCAGCTCGATAAGCAGCGTAAGCTGCTGATCAAAGAGATCCGCCAGCGTTTCACTACCGTGCATCGGGCGGCCGATGGATTGCCCGTTTCGGCGTCGCCGGTGCTCAATGCGCTCGACACCGCCGCTTCCGCCGAACGCCCCGAACAAATGCTTTCGGCGTTGAACGAGTATGCCGTTCAAGAAGAGGCCGATGGACTGCTGGAGGAAGCCCTGCGTGAAAGCCAGCAGCAACAAAGCCGGGTCGAGCAATTTGCAAAAAACATCCAATCATTGGAAACGCAACTGGAGCAGAAACAGAAGCAGGGCGAATCGGAGCCGCTGATTAAAGGCTTCTCCGAGGCCAAACAAATGCTCGCCGAAAAAATGTATGACGCCGTGCCGCTCTATTCCGGCCTTGAGCCTAATGCGGGCATCAACCGCAAAGAACTCGCCGTACTCGAACAGCTGATCGGCGAGCCTGTTCTCGGCACCTGGCTGACGGCCACCACCGACGAAGCCGCGGTTCGCCGCCTGCTCTTTACCCAGTATCCGGAGCAAACGCTCGCCGTGATCGAGCCGGATGCCAACGACAAGGTCGCCGATTGGATTCGACACTTTTTCGATGTGGCGAATTCAAACCCCTTTGCCCTGATTGCACTGCACCGGGAAATGGCCGCCGCCTCCGGTCCCCTCACCGAAAAAGGGACCGGCTTTGAGTTTATCCGCTTCCGCGCGCGCCAGCAGAAGGTGCAGGGAAACCCGGTCCGCCTGCTGGGCGCTGAAGCGCGGCGTAAACAGTTGGAACAGGAAATCAAAGCCCTTGAAACGGAACTGAAAACCCAGACGTCTGAACAGAAAAAAGAAAGCAGCGCGCAGAAAAAGACGGCTGGCCGGATGGATGCGCTGAAGGCCCTGAAGGCCTCGCTCGACTTCCAGCAGTTGCGCGGTGCGGCACAGGAAACCGCGGCCACCGCTCAGGAGCAGCATATCCTTGCCAACCGCGAAAACGACTTTCAGGAACAGTGCATGATTGCCGAAGAGGATCATGCCCGCGCCCACGATAAACTCGAAGATATTCGGCTCAAAATTGAAAGCGCCGGCCTGCACGATCTGGAAGAGCGGATTGCCTCCATGAAAAAGAAGCTGGCCAAGCTCGAGAAGGAGCAGCGCGGCAACCATCAGGAAACCGGATCGCTTAAGCGCGAGATTGCGCAGGCGGAAAAGTTTATCAACGCACTGGTACTCTCCATTCAGGCCGCGCTGGCCAGCCAGACCGAGGCCGAAACGGAACTGAAGGCATACGGCGACTTTGAGAATCCGAAAGAGCTGATTGAGCAGCTGATCGACACCAAAGCCATTACGCAATCCGAAGAGGCGGAAACGCAGCTCAAGACCTCGCAGGAAGCATCGATGGAAAAAGAAATTCTGCTGCGCGAAAAAGCGGCCGGGCCCGAAGGCATGTCGTTCGCCTTTGTATATGACAAAATCGCCAACACGTTGATCGACCGGCGCAGCATGCACGTGGCGCAGGTGCTGGAAGACCTGAGCCGCAACTACCACGAACAGCAGGAACTCATCACCGAAAAGACGCGGACGCTGTTCGAGCAGTTTATTATGCACGATCTGCTCACCGCCCTGCGCGACCGCGTGAGCCGCCTGATGGAGATGAGCCGCAAAATCAACCGCATGCTCAAAGACCGCGAGTTCGGCAGCAACCGCTATGCCTTTCACGCCAAGCCGCTCGATCAATATAAGCGGCTGTTCAATCTCGTCCGGAACTACAGCGAGCTCTCTGCCACCGATCCTGCGCTGGAGCTTAAAACCTTCATCGAGGACCATCAGAACGAAATTCTCAGCACCGAGCCCGGCGATATGCCCGAACTGCTCGACTACCGCAACTGGTTCCACTTTGAGCTGCAGGTGAAGACCGGCACGGTTGACGGCATTGTGATGGACCGGAAAACCAAAAGCATCGGTTCCGGCGGCGAACAGGCCGTGCCCAACTATCTGCTGGTGCTGACGATTGCCCACTTCCTCTACGACGTGCCGTCGGTCAAGCTGCCGCTGCTGCTGTTCGACGAAGCATTCTACGGCATCGACACCCAGCGGCGCGATCAGCTGCTCGCCTTTGCGTCCGACCTCAACCTCCAGCTCTTCGTCGCCTCGCCCGACCAGGACGGCGTGAAGAAGGAGATCCCCTACTCTACCTCGCTGTTTGTAATTAAAGATGCCGAGTACAATATTCATCTCTACGACTTTCATTATAAAAACCCGAAGGCGGGCATTCAGCAGGATCTGCTCAACCCGGAAGAGAATGAACCGCAAACGCTCGGTTACGGAGCAGAGCTTTAGCCATGGAACCGTCCAACCTCTGGAAAAAGCGATTGGATGAGGTTCCGGAGCTTGCGCCCTATCTGCGAAAGGTTGCGCTCAAGTGGGCAAAGGGAAATCCGTTGCCCAAACGGATGACGCTCGGCTCTGAACCGAAAGAACCGTCCGTTCGCTCAACGCTCGACCGGATCTTTGGCGGTCGTGTGTTTTACCGCAATGGCAAGGTGTCGGTCGAAATTCCAGATGCCTTGCGAGACGATGCTGTTCTCGCGCCGCTGGCCGCGCTGCTGGATATCCAACCCTTGGAAATTGAGCCCGCGAATGATCCTTCCGAAATATTCCAACGGCTCCGGCTTGCCCATCCGGAGATCGATACGGAATGGCTGCGCTCAGCCTCTGAGGTCGAGCGTCTGCTGAAAAACCAACCGGAACAGGAACAGCTGCTGCATCAGTTGCTCAAAACGGCTGCATTCCTCCAAACATTGGAAACGCCGACTACCCTCTCGAAGCTTGGTTCGATGTTTTTCAACGACAGCAAAATTCTGCGCAACGGCACATTCCGAAAACTGCTCGGCGGACTGATGAATGCCTGGCTCGGCGCGGACGACACACCGGAAAACCGCGAAATCGCGCTGCAGCAGTTCGGCGTAATTGATAATCCGGCCACCACCCTCGTCACCCTGTTTGGCCCAATCGAGCTGATTCGCAAGGGTAAAACAGAGTGCTGGCTGGTTGACCGTTTTAATGCAAACGAACCGGTCACCTTGAACAGCTACAACCTGCAGGATATTGACACCGTTCACCTGTGTTCCGGATTCGATACGGTCATCACCTCAGAAAACGCCGCACCTTTTCATGAGCTCGTGCATGAACAGCCGCAAGCCATCGTGGTTTACACCGGCGGCTATCCCAACTCCGCGGTCTGCCGCCTGCTCCACCTGCTTGCCCTAGCCGGGGCAACCTGCAAACACTGGGGCGACACCGACCCCGACGGCTTTATGATCGCCGCGCTGATTGACCGCCAGATTCCAACCACCCTCTTCCGAAGCGAGCGGGCAACGGCCCAAAGCCATGGCAAGCCCCTAAGCCCGAATCAGCTTGAACGGGGCCGCCGCCTGCTTGAAGCCCACCCCGACTTTATTTTCAGGAAGGAACTCGAACGCACACTCAAAGAAGAGCTCTGGGTCGAGCAGGAACAAGACGGAAATCCACAGCCCTCGTCACGGAAGTCTGCACGATCGTGCAGACTTCCGTGACGGCGGCAGGGCAAGTGCAATGGCCGGGTGCCTCGACAAAAAGGCGACAATGTGGTAGCACCTGTCCCTGTTTATCCAAAACAATTTGATTATGGCGCAAAAAGTACATAGGGAATCGCTGAAAAACGCAAAGCGGATCGTCGTCAAGGCGGGCAGCAAGGTGCTGGTGCAAAGCACCGGCCGGCCGGATAAGCGACGGCTGGGCCTGCTGGTCAACGAGCTCGCGCAACTCCAAAACGGCGGAGGCGAAACGGTCTTCGTTTCATCCGGCGCCATCGGCGCCGGCCTCGACGCGCTAGGCATGAAAACGCGCCCCAAGGCCATGCCCGACCTGCAGATGGCCGCCGCCGTCGGGCAAATCTGCCTGATAAGCATATACAACGAGTTGTTCAACCTGAACAAATGCCAAATTGGCCAGGTGCTGCTGACACACGATGGACTCAAGCACCGCGAACGGCACTTAAACGCCCGCAATACACTGCTGAATCTGATCGCCAACCGCATTATCCCGATCATCAACGAAAACGATGCCATCTCCACCGAGGAGATTAAGTTTGGCGACAACGACGTGCTGGCCGCGCTCGTGGCGATTCTCGTGGAAGCCGATGCGCTGGTGCTGCTCAGCACGACCGACGGCCTGCGCGACGGCAACAAGAAGCGCGTCTCCTATATTGAGGAAGTGGACGACGACGTGCTCGGACTGGTTTCCGACAAACAGGACAAACTTTCCTCTGGCGGGATGGCCTCAAAGCTGCAGTCGGCGCAGATCGCCGCGCATAACGGCATTCCCGTGGTTATTGCCAACGGACGCAAGACCGGTGCGCTGACGCGCATCTTTGAAGGCAAGGACGAAGGCACGCTCCTGTTCCCGAAAACAGGAAAAATTTCCAGTCGCAAACGCTGGATTGCATTCTTCAACCGCGTCGAGGGCCACCTGGTGGTCGATGACGGCGCGGCCAAAGCCTTGGATAAAGGGAAAAGCCTGCTTCCTGTTGGCGTCAAGGCCGTGGAAGGCCGCTTCAAGGCGGGCGCGATGGTCGACGTTCAATCGCTGAGGGGCGAGCACATTGCGCGGGGCTTGGTGGAATACAGCAGTGATGACATTGACCGCTTTAAGGGGCAGAAGAGCGCCGAAAAATCCAGCGAAGTGATTCACCGCGACAACATGGTGATTATTTAAAAAAAGGAAGATTATGGACGTAAAAGAACAGATACTCAAAATCGGTGAAGACGCACTGGCCGCCAGCCGGGCTTTGGCCAAGCTCTCCACGCGGAAGAAAAACGCGATCCTCGAAGCCATGGCCGAAGAGCTGGACGCGCAGCGCGCCTTCATCCAGGCCGAGAACACAAAGGATCTTGAGGCCGGAAAAGAAGCCGGTCTCAACGTCGCCATGCTCGACCGCCTTGAACTCACCGACGCGCGCATCGACGGCATGATCAAAGGCCTGCGCGACGTCGCCGTGCTTAGCGATCCTGTCGGCAACGAAATCAGCACATGGAACCGCCCCAACGGGCTGGAGATCCGCAAGATTCGCGTCCCAATCGGCGTGATCGGCATCATCTTCGAATCGCGCCCGAACGTCACTTGCGACGCGGCCGCGCTCTGCTTCAAAACCTCCAACGCCGTTATCCTGCGCGGAGGCAAGGAGGCGATCCACTCCAACCTGGCCATCGCGAAGGCCATGCAGAATGGCGGCAAAGCCAAAGGCATGCCGGACAATGCCATCCAGCTCATCCCCACTACCGACCGTGAGGCCGTCAAGGTGATGTGCCAAATGACCGACTATCTAGACCTCATTATTCCTCGCGGAGGCGAAGGGCTGATCAAAGCCGTGACCGAAATGTCGCACGTTCCCGTGATCAAGCACTACAAAGGCATCTGCCACACCTATATCGACGCAGCCGCCGATCTTCCCATGGGCTGGAAGATTGCAGAAAACGCCAAATGCCAACGCCCCGGTGTCTGCAACGCCATGGAGACGCTGCTCGTGCACAAAGACAAAGCGGCGGAGTTCCTGCCGAAGATGGGCGAAATCCTCGAAGCACGCGGTGTTGAACTGCGTGGCGACGAAACCGTCTGCCGCTATATTGCCTCGGCAAAACCCGCCACCGAAGAAGACTGGCATGAGGAATATCTCGAAATGATCCTCGCCATCCGCGTGGTGGACGATGTCGATGCCGCCGTTGCGCACATCAACAAATACGGTTCCGGACACTCGGACGCCATTGTGACGC
This sequence comes from Pontiella sulfatireligans, assembly GCF_900890705.1. Taxonomy (GTDB): domain Bacteria; phylum Verrucomicrobiota; class Kiritimatiellia; order Kiritimatiellales; family Pontiellaceae; genus Pontiella; species Pontiella sulfatireligans. Next base: position 1,467,516 of record NZ_CAAHFH010000002.1, read on the forward strand.
AGGACGAAAAGGCGGAAAAAACCTTTCTGGCCGAAGTGGATTCCTCCTCCGTCTACGTAAACGCCTCCACTCGCTTCACCGACGGAGCCGAGTTTGGAATGGGCGCGGAAATCGGCATCAGCACCGATAAACTGCACGCCAGAGGCCCCATGGGGTTGGAGGAACTCACTACCTATAAATTCGTTATAGAAGGTAAAGGGCAGATCCGCGAATAAAGGCGAAAAAAAGTGCAAATTTCCGCTTGCGCGTTCCGGCGAAATGAATACTATATGCGCTCCTTTTACGGGGGTGTAGCTCAATTGGTTAGAGCGCCAGCCTGTCACGCTGGAGGTTGCGAGTTCGAGTCTCGTCACTCTCGCCATTCATTTGGCACAATGTTTTCAAGGGTCTGCTTAACGGCAGACCCTTTTTGTTTTTTCCGCCTTGTTGGCCGAGTTAGTCCGAAAGTTGGGCTTTGGCCGTTTGATTCGTCCGCTTTGTATAAGAGCGGTGCAAATTGTAACTCAAGACGGAGAAAGAAAATGGCCCTGGAAATAATCCGGAAAAAAGACAAATCCCTGAAATCAAAATGGTGGTATGGCCGCTTTGAAATAAACGGGAAAAAGAAAAATACGAATCTCGGCATTGAGATTAAAGGTAAGATTCCCCCCACTCTTCGAGAAATTGGAGATCCTCTGTTTGAAAGGTCCCGCGCGCAGGCTCAGGTAGCGCTGGATAATCTGATTAAGGAAGCTAGGAGCCAGAAGGCGGCGGAAAAGCATCTGCAGGATCTTTATGAGCTGAAAGCAGGCGATGCCCTACAGAATGCCAAGCTCACGGCGCTCGAAACGATTTGGGATGAGCTACCGGCAAAAAAAACACGGTCGGAGCGCTGGAGACGGACGCAGCACAATTCATTGAATAAATTTCGGGAATTCGTTACCGGAAACCACCCGAGTGTCGAACACATGGCACAGGTTACCCATACAATGGCTAAGGAGTGGATGAGGAAGATCGAAGATGCCGGCTACGGGGCTGAGACCTACAACCATAAGTTGATCCTGCTTCGCAGTGTATTTGTTCCGTCAGCCGGCACGGGTGTGCTGCGTAACCCCTTTGATGGAATCCCTCCAAAAAGAAAAACCAACGTACATCGCGAGCCCTTCACGGAAGATGAGATCGAAAAAGTTATCTCTCACTGTGATGACCTGTTCCGCCCGGTTTTCATCACCGGTCTGAGTACAGCCATGCGCCGGGGTGATTGCTGTCAGCTGAAATGGGAATCCGTAGACCTTGATAATGACTTTATTTCGGTAAAAACCTCCAAAACGGGTGAAACGGCCGAGATCCCGCTTTCCCCATTCTGAAGGCGGAGATTCTGAAGCAAAAGCAGTCTGGCGTGTATGTCTTTCCGGAAGCAGCCAAGATGTACGAGGAGAATAACCACGGTATCAGCTGGCGACTTCAACAGGCGCTCAAAGCATCGGACATCAAAACTACAAAACCGGCAGTGGGCAAAAAGAACGCCTCCAATATTAAGGGATTCCATTCTCTGCGCACCACATAGATTACGATGGCGCTCACTGCCGGCGTTCCCATTGAGCTGGTGCGACGGGTGACGGGCCACTCCACCGTGAACATTGTGTTGAAGCATTATTTCCGTCCGGGGCGGGAAGATTTCCGGGAAGCCTTGGAATCCACTCTGCCCCGCGCCCTGACTGGCGAGATTCGGAAACAGAAAACACCAGCGGAGATGCTGAATGAGTTGGCGGACAATGCGGATGATTTGAAAAAGAAGAAACTCGTCAAAGAAATTCGGAAAATTGCAGAAATGTTGGCGGCGTAGGAATCAAACCACGGAAGAAAAAAGGGCTCCAGGATGGAGCCCTTCCAACCTATGGAAGTTTCGCTTCCAGGTCTTTGGCAGAGTCGCCTTTGCTCCAGGTCTGGAGAATTTCAAGGCGGGTCTGATTGACGTGGTTGTACATTCCGCGGGCTTCTTCACCGGTGACGGCCTGGTCGTCGAGCATGGGCTCGATGAGGGCAGTCAGTTCGTTGAGGTGAGTAACCGCCTTTATCATATTCATTAATTACCATTTTCAAGAGCTTCATCCATCAGTTCGCGATGACGCTGCAAAACGGGTTTCTGTTCCGGTTGTATGGCTAAATTAGTAATGTTCCACGGATCGTCGTCCGCATAGAGTTCTTCCGATCCATCGGCGTAGCGGATGTAGTGATGGGTCTGCGTTTTAATCGCATGGTTCCCTTCGAGATAGGTCATCAATGCTGGGCGCCAGCATCTTCTTTGGGGGTCGAGCGACGATAGCTACATTGGCTCAATGATGGAGGTCACCCCAATCACCGACCCGAGGACCTACGACAGACTCAAGAACGCCCCTCGTGACACAAAAGCGCTGGAATGGCACACAAAAACCAGCATCTTCACCCAGTACCTCCTCGACGAAGACCGCTCATTCGCTCAGATTCCCGATCACGAATCCTATAAAGGGCAACATCGACTAACAAATTTGCTAGAAAGAGCGGGTCTGCGCATCAATAGAAGGCTAGAGGCCGCACAGCTAAAAAACGAGGAATACCACCGCCGACAGAACAACCACCGCAACTCCCATTAGGTTTAAGGGGTGATTTTGTTAACACGGGCTGAAACATTAGAAAACAGGCTGGTTCGGGAAGAAATTTAGACGGCATTTCAATAAGGGGGCAACGGGGCCAGAAGCAAAAAACATCATTTCATAGGTCTGACCCCTTGCCTGAATAACGGCTATGGAAGGCTATTTTTTGTTTGACCGGAACCTCTAATGGGTGCCCCCTTTTTTGCCCAAGATGCTGACGGAAGGAAATAATACAGAGGTCGAACAACAGGCTTAAAATGTTGGGCGGATCTTACTCCTTAATTATTTCGAGCCCGGATAGGATTGCCCCCATGTCCAAAGTCCGGGGAGTCATTGTGACCGTCAGATTTCCATCGGCGCACTGGATACGCCGAAACTCTTTGACAATACCCACACGACAAGCGCCCGCTTCTGTTAAAACATCAAGATTCTCAATAACCGTCTTCCCGTTTAACGATAGGTCAAACACACGATCTTCAGGTTTAATCTCGAAAGGTTCTGCAAAATAGAGGCGAACTGTATACGTGTCAACATCCCCTACCTCACTTGACTGTTTAGCATCAACACGCTCTGAAACAGTTCCGGGGGAACCAGATACCTTCGCAACCAGATAGGGATCCAGACTAAAGTCCGTGCTTTGTGCCTTTAAGTTATGGCCCTCAATGACGATGACATTCTGCCCCTTCAGTAACAGCTTAGAAAGTGGGATCTCAAAGGTATCCCAGATCCCGCGTTTCCGTTCATGCCCCCCTCGTGTTGACGCCACTTTTTTCCCGTTGATGTATGCGGTAAAATAATCATCATATCCAATCCGAAGCGAAAGAGCTGAAACCTTAGACGGGTCAGAAATAGAAAATGTCTTTCGAATGAAAACTGAGGCATATTCCCCTTTCATATCCTTCAATTCTGTTGCGTCGTCATCATCACCATACCCAAACCCCGCTTTGCCGCGCGCCCATGCCGAGTCATCAAAGTGCCGCTCAACCCAGTTGTCGGCTGGCTTTTTACCAGCAAGATAGGCCCATTCATCCGATTTGCGAATGAGTTCTTCGCTCGCCTCTTTCCCCGATGCGCTCGATTCTCTCGATTCGCCACCCTCAAGTTGAAGGGTCACAGAATTAAGATTCTCGGCACATGAGGCGTAAACCCAATTCTTCTCTGCATCCCCAAAACGAGCGGCATTGCCTAAATGCCATTTTACCGCCCCCACGATGCGAACCGTCGGATCAGGAGATTCTCCGCCAACACTCGGATAATCCACCCAGAATGTTTTGCCCTCTTTGCGATCCCCCGGGGCACCAAAGTTCAATCCGATCCGATGAATCGTCTTATCCTTTGGCTTTAAGATAGTACTGGTTGTCCAGAATTCTAAATCCGGCATATGAACCATCGCCAGCGAGGTCTGATTCTGATATGGACAGGTGCATGTACGGGTATAATCCGGCGCACTCAAAACGCCATCGGCCACAATTAGATTGGCAGAACATCCTGATTTAAACCCGCCAAAACTCCCCGTCCCCCCATCGCCTTGAAGATCATAAAAACTGGCCGCACCCGATCTGAAAGTGAGCAGGTTTTCAGAAGCAATCGGGTAGTTACATCCGTAGGTACGTTTCCACGACCAGGACTCCTGACAGTCCGTAATCGGATTGATTCGAAAAACCGGCTTTCCGGTTAGCAGATCCCAGGCTCCGCTTTCTGTAATAATACGGTCTGAATGGAGAATTGGAAAGGTATTGTATTCGATGGCCGAATCCCAGATAACGCTTCCGTCCGCACTCTTCAAGGCCAACATGCGAGTTCCCTTGCCCTCACCGTATATATCACGAGACGGGCGGGTTGAATGCAGCAGGATTTTGTGCTTCAGCGAAAAGCTACTGAAGGAACCAAATATATCATCTAATTTTTCCCATTTGACGGTTCCATCCTTTAAATTATAGGCAATGAGCTTCGCTGCCGGCATGGACTTTCCGCGCTGCATCACCACCCGTTTCAGATAGGTAGGAACCCGGTCAATAGCAAAAAGAGTCTGATCCCCAACCGCAATCCCATTGTGAAGATAGCCATGCTCAGCGGTTGTGGTCCAAACAACCTGGCCCGTATGACGATTCATAACCACCAGTTTTTGACTCGCACTTTTGTTGAGTATGCGGGGATCATCCAGTCTTCTGCTTTTTTTCTTTGCTCCCTGAGGATTGATTTCCTCAGCTAAATGAGGCTCTTCGATTTTCCCGTCTATATTAACAAACTGAGTAAAATCGGAACCCGCAATCAGCAAATCGTCCTGTACGCCAATATAACCCCAGTCAACCTTACCGGGCAAATACAGCGTCTTGATGGTTTCTCCCGTTTCAACATTTAGCATTAGACACTTTTCATCTTGAAGCACATACAGAATATCCTCTGTCGCAACAAAATTACTTCCGCGCATGTTCGCTCCCGGCTTGTGATCCTGGTTATATCCAACCGCAAGGGGATCTGGGTCATACGCTTCTGTAAAGAAAACCCCGACCGTATTTAACTGAGGCAACTCCCGCTTCCATAAAATACGCCCGGTATACACGTCGCGAGCCGAAAAACTATCGGTCCCCTGAATAAACAATCGCCCCCCAATAACCTGTTCAGAGGGTCCATGAGCATGGCGCGGCAGCACATCCATATTCGAACTCCCCCCCCACCACAAGACCCCCAGAGGCAGTTTGACGCGACGGTCATCCGACTTCGCCGTCTGAGCAATGGATCCGTAGTTATGAGTCCATGGCGCGGCGCCCTTGAGCGCGCCCCGACGAGTAACAACCATCCCGAGCTTCCCTTTTTCGACCGAATACCCCTGAGACGTAATACCAGCAGGAAGCTTCGTTGCGTCCTTCGGACCGAGAATAAAAAGTGTTCCACCATACGGACGGAGGTTTTCTAGTAATTTAACGGTGTCAGCAGTTGATAATGACGCCGTGGGCCCGGTAACAGCTAATTCAATTGCATAGGGAGCCAAATCAAATGATGAAGGGGTGCCGACCTGTGCGGTCACGCTCGTTCCATAAATCCCTGCGTCATCAAGAAGCTTACGGGCACGAGCAACCTTTTCAGCGGACGGGTCGAGAATGATCACATCATGTTCCGTCTTTTTTATAAGAGCAACAGCAAGAGAGATGTCATCCAAACCAGTCATAAGCGCCCACCCGCTCCGGGATTTGGTTTGAGCCAGCAATTCGTCCACAAGCGAGTCTTCTTCAACTGTCGTCGCCAGAGGTTTCTTTACCGCCGCAACCTCTCTCATTTTTCCTTTTCCAAAGGCCATGACGCAACCATCCTCCGTCACAGCAAACAAATGATCATCTGCAGCCACCAAGCGCACAATCGTTCCTTTTACGGGGAGCGTCCAAGCAACGGACGGCGCGTCACGCGTGAGATCAATGGCGGTAATCTGTCCGCCCCCTGCAGCATACAATCGGGTTCCAGCTCGTATCAGATCGCCCCGAGCATCCGCATCAACCGTCCAAAGAGGCGTCAGCGATTGAATCTTGCCTGTCTGATCCGTCTGATATGCACGAACAGTCTTCCCGGAGGCATATGTTATTCCATCGGCGACGACAGGCGTACCCTGTATAAAATTGATCGCCTTACTCTTTCCCTCGATATCCACCTGAGTGACCCCCAGCGCATCCGGCCCTTGGCGCTCACGTGTATAATAATAATCTCCACCAGAGGCGGTGAAATCGCCCCCCGAATTCTTCGACTGCTTATCAAAATCGTAGCGCAACATCTCGCCGGTTTCACGGTCTAATATGGCAGGAACCGAACGCCCCCCCGGCACAATCAATCGTTCCTTGTTAACAGCAAACGCTCCCTGAGGTGAAACGCTGGCAAACGCCATACTGGGCTTATGAGGCTGAGCTCGATATTTTATACTATCATGGTCATTCAACCAGACAACCTGACCGGTCTCGGCATCCAGCGCGTAGATGAAAACCCCCATAAAGGGCCATATTCCAGAAGAAAAATAAACGGTTCCATCTTCAACAACAGGACCGCCACGAATCGGCCACATGGAAATGACACGACGGTTGCCAATCAATTTTTTAGATGCTGGCGCCGCGTTAAATTTCCAGACCTCTTCGCCGGTTGAAATATTCAAACAGTAAAAGAATCCATCATCGGAACCAAAATACACAGCCCCTTCAGCGGCAACCGGCTCTAGGCGAATCGGTCCATCGCAAAAATAAGTCCATTGAATGGCACCACTACGCGTATCAATGGCGACCATTTTATCACTGTCATTGAACCCGATGAGTAGGGTATGTCCAAATACAATCGGCTCGAACGCTTTGTCATACTGCATCAGAAAGTTATTCAAAGGGCTATCCCACACCTGAACTCGCGGCGTAAAGGTATGCTGCCAGATAAGTGATGGCCGGGCATCTGGAAGTGAATCTGTGCTTACAGCGGAGCGTGCAGAATCATAACGCCACATGGGCCAATCCCCTGCCCAAGATGAACCGGATGCCACGACAGCGATCGAGATCCAGATCGCCTTGCTGAACCTTAAACAAAAATCTTTATACAAGAATTTATTCATTACACACAAACCCTATCGTTATTGTAGCCGCAAATAATTTAACGTGAGACCGTATTCCACGACTACATCCCCTGCACATTCCCGTTTTTGTATTCCTGTTTACGCAGAATATCAGAAACGCCGAACCCATACTTCTCGAGAACATCCTTCGCCCGATCGGAAATGACAAACTGCATGAATTTTTCAGATTCTTCCAGTTGTTTTGAACATTTCAGCGAGCAGATCGTGACGCGTACCGGCGTGAGTTTATAGGATTTCCCCGTGGCACTAGTGATCGCGTCCACATACGGAACCGGCAGGTGCCGGGTGATCGGAATACGATCAATTGTGTCACGGCGCAAAGCGGCCACGGCATCCCAGACCAGGGCCGCATCAGCATTTTTCATCACCACCAGATTCGCCACGAAAGAGCCGCTACGATGGATGATGATGTTTTTCTTTTGACCCAAGGCATCGAGGTTCATTCCGGCATTCGCAAACAGGGTCGGCAACATGCGACCCAAGGTGGAGAGCTTGTAGTCGGTCAAAGCCAATTGCACATCGTCACGGGCCAGATCATTCAACGTGCAAATATTTTTGGGATTGCCTTTTTGAACAATGATAACGGGGTAAACCTCTCCAAGCGTCCAGCCGTTCACGGCTAAATGTTTACTCATGATGATATCAAGGAACGGGTCGTGCGAGACATAAAGATCGCCTTCGGCCTGCAACTCGATATTGGCCAGCAGCTCCCCTGAGCCCGCAGAGTTGATTTCAATCGTCTGCCCGCTTTCTTCCGTATAGATCTCAGCCAGCTCTTCAAAAACAGGGCGCATCGTTCCGCCGACATGACAGACTAGCGGCAAAGCTGATTTTTCTTTCGATGAGCATCCGCTCAAAACAGCCGCCGAAAGCAATAGAATCAATAAGTTCGTTTTCATAATGTAGCCCCGTTAATGTTAAACAGTCGTTGTACAGCTTCGTGGCCGCTTTCCTCTAATATCTCTTTAAGAACTCCGGTTTCGATCAACTGGCCTCCGTGCATCACGCCAACACCATCGGACACTTGTTCGGCCTCGGCGCGGCTATGGCAGACATGAAGCGTGGCCAGATTGAACCTCTTCTGCACACGGCACAATTCCGTGCAGATTTCATAGCGGGCCGGTTCGTCCAGCGAGCAGAGCGGTTCATCGAGAATCAGCAGGCGCGGTCGACAGGCCAATGCGCGAGCCAACGCGACCTTCTGTCGCTCTCCTCCGCTGAGCCCGCGGATGGCCCGATCGAGCAAGGGCGTCAGACCCAGAGTCTCAACCACCTCTGCGGTCTCCGCCGCCGCCTGATCGAAGGACAGGCCTCGCACAATCAACGGAAACACGATATTGCGCTGCACAGAGAGATGAGGAAAAAGTCCACCATCCTGCGGAACATAGCCGACCCCGCGGAAACGCGGTTCAAGCTCAGTAACGTCCTCCCCGTGAATGCGAATGCGACCCGTCTCAATTCTCGCCAGACCACAAACCGCTTTGAGCAACAGACTTTTCCCGGAGCCGGTGTGCCCCATCAGCGTGAAATATTCGCCCTCGCCAATCGTCAATGAAAGTTTGCCGACAGAAAACAGGCCCGCACGCATCGAAAGATCTTTAATTTCGAGCGCGTTCATGAACGCCCCCTTTCAAGAAAGTGAATCGCGACCAACCCTGCACTGGTGAGGACCAGCATAATCAGTGCAATTGCCAGCGAGACCTCGATGTTCCCAACGCTCAATTCGAGCCACATCATCGTCGGCATCACCTGTACCCGCGAACCGGTTCCCACAAAAACCATCAGCGGACCGAACACGCCGATTCCGCGCGCCCAGACGAGAATGCACCCCGCCAGCACACCCGGGCGAGCCAACGGCAACGAGACTTTCCAAAACGCCTGCCATTGCGAACAACCGAGCGTACAGGCCACCTGCTCCAGCTCACACAACCCCGTATCGAATGCCGCCTTGATGGAGCGAATGCCGTACGACATCGAGATAACATACTGGCAAAGCACAATGCCGATCCACGAGACCAGCGAAATCCCCACCCCGCTGAGCGCCTGTTTCAGCGCGTGTCCTACCCCAAAACCAAAAAAAGCGAGCAGAGAAATACCAATCACAACCGGCGGCAGAAAAATCGGAACATCGACGAGCGTATTACACAGCGAATGGCCGGGAAAACGGTAGCGGCTCAAGGCATAGCCTGCGGGCACCGCCGTAATAATCACCAGCGCCAGGGTCGTCAGCGAAGTAATCAGGCTCAGCCGCAACGCACGCAAAATGGCATCGGCAGTAAAGAGCTTCCAGATTTCACCCGCCGAAAACTTTTGCCCCGCCAGATACATCACATCTGCGGCAATCAATCCGACCACGATCGCCACACAAAACAAAAGCATCCCCGTGCACAACAGGGAAAGCGGATGAATGCGCGGGCCGACCATTTCCAGCCGCTCCTCCCGCATGTGAATAGACGGCTTCTTCTTCATTCGGCCATCTCAACTCCCGCAAAACCCGCCTGCTCGAAAATCTGTTGGCCTTCTGGTCCGGCCATAAATTGAATAAACGCGCGAGCCGCAACCGACTGGGGAGCGGTCTTCATCAAGGCGCACGCCACCATCGAAACTTCTTCTGCCGTTGGGTCGAGACGCAGAACATCCACGCTATCGATTACGGTCGCCGCCGTGGAATCCCAAACCACCGCCGCATCAACGGCGTTCATCTTCACCCAGACCGCCAGCTCATTCACGGTCAGCGACTCTTCATCCACCACCTGATCCCACGCAAGCCCGGCGCGATCCAGCATCAGCGCACAGAGCCGCCCGACTTGACAGGCCTTCGGATTCCCCAGCCCGGTCTTGATCCCCGGACGAATCAGATCCGTCAGACCCTCGATGTTTTTGGGATTACCCTTGGCGACAATCAGCACAGGAATCAACCGGGCGACCGGAACCGATTCTTCAACCAACCCCGTCAATTCATTCAGGCGATCGACATACCAGACATCGCCGGGCAGAAAAAGGTCGGCCGCCGGATCTCGCTGCACACGGGCCAGCACAACACCGCTTCCCGCATAATCCACCTCCACGTCCGTTCCCGTTTGCCGTGTAAATTCCGCGCGTAGCGCCTCAACGGCATCGCGCAGCCCCGCCCCGGCATACAGCGAAACCGCCTCCGGCTTCTGCGATCCGCATCCCGCGCAAAGCATCGCCAGCACTCCAAGCCCCATCCATAAACGATTTCTATTTATCATCACCGCGTAAAAACCCCGTCTTGATAAACATATTTATAATCCGCCTTACCGGCCACGGCGCTGTCGTGCGTGGCCATCAGAACCAGACCGCCCTGCTCCGTGAAATCGCGCATTAGATCGAGCAGAAGCGCGGTGTTTTCCTCGTCCAGATTCCCCGTCGGCTCGTCGGCCACCAAGAGAGACGGACGATTCATCAGCGCCCGACCCAACGCCACGCGTTGCTGCTCGCCAGCACTCAGCCGCGCGGGAATATGCCCGCGTCGATGATCCAGCCCCAAACGCTTCATCAACTCTTCGCAACGCGCATCGGCATCCTCCACCGGACGCGCCACGCACGAAGCCATAATGTTCTGCTCCACATTTAAATAGGGAATGAGATGAAACCGCTGGAAAACGAAACCGACCCGGCTTGCCCGATGCAACGGGCTCAACTCAAGCAGATTTTTTCCGCCCATCACAATCTGTCCGTCGTCCGGCTGAATCAAGCCGCCACAGAGCATCAGCAACGTGCTCTTACCGCAACCGCTCGGCCCGACAATCGCGTGAATCTTTCCGCTATCGAGCTCGAGAGAACACGCCTTGAGCACCTGAATTTTTCTGTCCGTACCCGCATAGCTTTTACTGATATTCTGAATCGAAAGAATGGCCATGTTACACCTCCTCATTAAGGACCATGCCGGGCTCGCGCCGCACAGCAATCAGGACTGGAATCAGGCTGGCAAAAATACTAACCAAACAGGCCGCAACGAGAAGTTTAAAAAATAGGATCGAAGAAAAGGGGGCGCTCGCGATAAGGATCTTAAGCAACGCCAGTGCGCCGAGCGTTCCGATGACCGTTCCAACGGCGGCCAGTAGAGCCGCCTTGGCTGTGAAGAGCCATACCAACTGAAGGGTTCGCACCCCGAGCGTACGTAGGATCGCGATTTCGTGGCGACGCTCTTTCACATTGTGGCTGTAAAGAAAGAGTAGCAGTGCGGCAGCCACCGCAACGATCAGCCCCGCAAAAAACAGCGAAAAATGTTCCAACTGCAAGCGCATCGTCTGGCGAGATTTGACGATGTCCGCCACCTCCGCCTCGGCCGCCTTCTTGATGGCCGCGCGCGCGGTCTGCCGCGCCTTGGCGCGGGTCGCAAACTCGACCACCTCCGCGTCTGGTATGATTCGCTGCACGCTTTTGCGGATGGGCGCGATATTTCCAGCGGCGCAATTGCAGCTGAGTCCAAGGATTCCGCTGATTTCATCCTCTAATCCCAGTAGCGCCTGCGCATCGGCAAGGTTCATGAAGAGAACGATATCATCCTTAGTGCCAAGCGGCTTGCGGCAGAGAGTCACTTTATACGATGCGTCGCCGATCGAAAGGGTATCGCCCACCTTCACATGTAAGCGTTCGGCAACGGTAGAACCCAGCTGAACCTCTCCGGGTTCAATGCACACCTCCAGAGGCTGCTGGAAGCTTTGCTTGATAAAAATCTCCCCTTCCAACCCCGCGATGATCACCTCACCGTTAAATGCGGGCAATGAGTAGCGATGCCGAAGAAAAGGGAGATGGTGATTGAGAATTCCGAGTTCCGACGCGGCCAACTCATGAGCCTGCCCGATAGTCAGGTAGTCGGTATTGACATCCTCGATATAAAACGTTTCGAGCCGCTGCGCCCGATTATAGATCAAAATATTAAATCCGAGCGATTTGGCAAAGATCCGGGCGTCATTTTCGAGCGCATCCATCCGCTCCTGACTGCGATACTGCAGGGCACGGATCTCCTGCTGTGTTTGACGATCATAATTCGCCAAAAGATGAAGCGACGCCGTGACGGAAAGTACGGCGACGGCGACGGCCAAGGAGGCCAATAGGCTCCCCTTCCAGCGATGTTTCAATTCATTAAAAAAAAGATTACGACTATTCATAACGTTCTATTCCCTATCAAAAACAGAACGCTCCCAGTCCTGATCCAACAACAGGTCGGCGCCGGGGTTCATCGACTTCACCTGACACGAACAGGACCCGGTCAGGAACGCCGTAATATAGCCAATCAAATCCGATGAGATTTCTTCCACACCCACCAGCGGCGACACCGCGCGGCCCCGACCATAAACCGCAAACACCATGGGTTCATCGATAGATACATTTTCGTTCTCCGGAAGATTCAACAGTTGCGCAACCAGAATTTCGTCCACGTCCTCATGCGACAGCCGCATCGTACTAAACGCCACGTTCAGGGGGATGGGCGACTCCAGCCGGTCGCTCGGATCAAAACTCGACGGGCCATCGCCAATCACCTCGCCGTCCGGAAAGCTCAGGCCAGACGGCAAAGCCAATTCACGAGCCTTTTTTGCCAGACTGATATCCAACGCCTTGGCGGCGGCGGCGTCTTTTTCTTTATTTCCAGATTCTAGCAGCATAAACACACCGCTATCCCCGGACAGAATCTTTTGAATCAACTGTTTCCGAGCGGGAGAACCGATGATCTTTTGAACGGAATCTCCTGACAGCGCACCGGACCAGAACGGCGTCCACACATCCAAAGCACGGGGGAAAAACAAATGCAACCGAGCCCCGTGCGCCACCGATTTCGGAACTTTTCCTGCCAAGCTGCTCTCCGCCAGTTGCTTCGACGTCCACTGTCGCACCATCAAATTCAACGAGCCAACCGTTCCATCCGATGTTTTCTCGAGTTGGTCGATCGCGCGTTGCTCGTCCGTCGTCAACGGATCATCGGCAATAACCAGAGCAATATAGGGAGAAACCGGCCAACGCTCTAGCGCATACCGGAACACCGGCACTGTACAGGCCGATGCGGAAACCTGAACCGCCAACCAAATAGCTGCAAGCTGAAGTATTTTATTCATTCAAATTCCCTCCTTATTTGCGCGATGAACTCCGCGCATCCAGTCGTCGACATCATCCGACCCGAACAAACTCAACGTGTCCATGATCGACAATGACCTGCAATTCGTCGGGGAATCATCCGCTCCGGATCGCGGCAACATTCAAGGCGAGGCCCGATGACCTATCGGCATGGAAAAAAAAATTTAAAGCAAACACGTCGGAATAACCAGCCGTTAATCAGAGTCTGCTATAAGGGAAAAGGGGTCAGGAAAAGGGGTCAGTCCTATGAAATGATGTTTTCCGCATTTTACCCACCTATGAAACCATTTCAAAAAATTCATTCCACCCTGCTCCAACGGAGGAAAACAGGGGCCAGCAACCTTTAGCCAGCTCAATACGTAGTGAATCCATAGGCGCGTGGCCTCCGGTCGCCCTTATTTCTTTGCGCCGACTCTTCAGAGTCTTATAATCCAATCCCATACCACCCTGTTCCAATCCCCCCAGACCGTAGCTGTAAGGAAAATATCGCAAACAGTGTCGCACAGCAAGCTATAACACTTATAATACTTATCGGTTTACCAGTGTTTAGTGGTATAATTTACTAGTCCCGTGCGCACGGGGAGAGCGCAAGTGCAAGGTATAAGGGGAAAGTGCGAATTACAGGATGGAAATTCATCCCTGTTTTTTTTGCATGAAGCGCAGGTGCGGCTATTGCGTGACGATCTCTCGGACCTGCCGGTTTGAAGAGCCATAGCTGACGATGCCGACGTCGAGACCTGAATCTTTGATTTATACGATGGCCGTTACAGTACCCCGTATATCATTTCAAATCCATGACGATTGAATTCATATCGCCGAGCACTGAGGGATGCAACTGTTCAATGTGTTCGCGGATGCCGGGGGTGGTGATGACTTTGCGGATGTAGAGGGACATTTATGTTGCCGTTCCCTTAGGTCACTGCCCCACCGCAGGGGTGAAGCCTCACTGCGCAGGCTTGTGTGAGCAGGTCGGCGGTGTATTGGCGATAACCGCTTCATCGACCATCATACACTCGCCGGCTCCTTGCGGTTGAAATCTGACCGGTGAGGCGGGGCTTGAGCCTTCCGATTGACATCTCACGTCACAGATGGCTACTTTACAGGCAAGGCAAGCAACACACCCCGAAGGCTCAGCCTGTCACCCCCCAATACCCGTTGCTTGCCCAGAGCCTCGAACGACCCCCATTGTTCGGGGCTTGTTATTTCTCCAGCAACATTTTGGACGAAGACAGTGTCCACTCTCAAAGCCACTCCACGTCTGGTTAATGAAGTCTTCATCTACTTCCTCTTGAAACAGCGCATGGGTTTTTCATCTCTCCCATGTGCTGTTTTTTTATGCCTACAGAATGCCGTCAGGCTCCACTCCATCTTGCTGAGAAACGGAATATGGCATCGTTTATGCTTTATATACCGTATTCGTTCTTTAACAATTTAGCCCAGCCGGTCAGAAACGTAATACTCTGATTCGTTAACACTACTAAAGGGAGCTTAAAGCACCCACCTTGACACTTAAGGTTTCGGAGATGCACTTCCCCGCGACTGGGCAGCTCTTCACCGCTTCGAGGTAACTCGGAGCGGTTTTTTTATGCCTAAAGAAGCCCCTCAAGCGCAACTACGACCGTCCCGAGCCCAAAGCAGCCTGCAACATTCAAAGATGGGCGGCCCATTTCAGAGCAGACACCACCGTGGGTAATTCCTGATTAATGCGCACTTTGACTTTATTGAGTATTTCAGAATACCGCTGCAGCTCGCGGAGGGAGGATGCGCCCATCTCGGCAGATTGAAAGAGTTCCTTTTCGCGATCGCTGAAGTCGAGTCCGGTCTGAATGGTTTGGCAATCGACCCGGTGGCCCAGGTCATAGCCGGAGAGCAGCAGACGGGTCGGACCGGATTTCACAACGCACATACTTTCAAACCAGCGTTCCCCATCGTGCAGGGAATCGACCTTTAGCAGCTCCAGCAGATTCTTTTCCATAGCCAGCAGTAACTTGATTTCCTTGTCGGGTACGGAACAGATGGAAAGATAGATCAGCTTTTTCACCAGTACGGCATAGCCGTCGGGATAGTCCTTGCAGGCCGGCAGCCCAAACTTTTTCTGGAGCGTCAGCACATACGGCGCGCTCTTTCCAACTGCCTTTGCCAGTTCATTGAGTTTCATATTATATTCGCCTTGATACCAGCAATCTAACAGGAAACTATGATACCTACAAATTATCTCGGAAACTGCGGGAACGGGCCGGATAAATGCGGAAATTCATTAGGAAAAATAAGGAAAGACTACGGGTTCCAATCGTAATATTTTACAGCATTTATAGACAGCCAGCTCGGTACGCTGGGAGTGAAACACGCTGAAAACTACGGGGGAAACTACGGGTTTGGGTGAGCGATTTCCACCCTATTTCACATTATTTCATTAACCCCTGCAATGCCCGATAAACTTGATATCTTACTATTTACAAGATAGTTAAGGATACAAACAGCAACAAATTGGAAACGGCGCCTAAAGGTTTTGGATGCTTGTCACGCTGGAGGTTGCGAGTTCGAGTCTCGTCACTCTCGCCATACTTTAAGACGGTTCATTCGAGCCGTCTTTTTTTTATTCATCGAGCTTTTGCACCAGAGCCCGTCACCTATATCCGAACTGTCTCACATTTTGCGCAAGAAAGAAATTAGGCCACCCATCCCGATCCGCAGCCAACCTGTTAAACTTGTTGCCTAACATGGTAAAATAGTTTTACCTTTTCGCCATGAGTACGAAAAACAACAAACGTCCTACTATCTATGATTTGGCCAAACTGGCGGATGTTTCGCCGGGGACGGTGAGCCGCGTGCTGAACAACAAGGACAAGGTCAATCCGAAGACACGGGCAAAGGTTCTGGAGCTGGCCCATGAAATCGGATTGAAGCCCCGGGCAACCGCACGGAGCAAGGAGGTCGCGGTCATCACCGAACCGCATTTTACCGACCGCTTCAGAGGCTACACGAGCGTTTTGACCTCGCACGTGGCGTTTGCTCTTTCGGAGCAGAACGTTGGCATGCTGCTGCCTTCCGATCCGGTAAAACAGCTGCCGGGCTATTTCATCGATGGCGTGGTTGCCATTACCTATGAGCCCGAAATCCAGACCATGCTTAAGGAGATTGAGAAAAAAATTCCCGTGGTCTATCTCGATAATTTTGAAGCAACCGCCAAACAGTACGTGGTCCGTTCCGATCACTATCAGAGCGGCTACAAAACGGCGAAGTTTTTCATCGAACGCGGCATGAAAAAGCTAGCATTTCTTTCCGGCGATACGATCCCGGCCAAGGTCCGGATGAAAGGCTATACCGATGCCATCCAGGAAGCCGGGCTGCCGGTGGACAGCAAGCTTCAGATTCTGATGAAGCACGATGAATCGATCTATATGGTCGTGAACCGGGTTGTGAAAAACGGGGCGGATGCACTGTTCGTGCCGGGAACCAGCATGCAGGCGATCGAGGCCCTGCACGTCCTTGGAAATGTGATGAATCTCGACGTTCCCAACGACATCTGCCTGATCGGCGGAGAGAATACCGGGATATCCGCATTCCAGCACCCCCCCATGACCACTATGGGTGAACCGCTTGAGGACATGGCCAAGGCGGCAGTCGACATGGTGCTGGCCTTATCCGAGCAACAGACGATCAAAGAGCGCACACTGACGCTCCCGGTGGATCTCATCGAGCGCGATTCCGTTCGTTAAAAACTGAAACATCCGCCCCGTCGGTGATTATTCATTTTTTTATCAAACTGTTTTACTTTTGGTTAAATACATACTATACCCATACCAGCATTGAGGAATCACTCTGGGTATGAATCAAACAGAAAACAGTTTAGTAATGGGAGCAGACCTCTCGCTCCTGAAACGCAATTTAGATCAAGGGGCCGCGTATCGCATCGATGGCAGCCCCATCGAACCGGTTTCGTTTCTTAAGCAGGCGGGATTTGAATGGGCTCGCTTGCGCCTGTTCCACTCCCCTTCGGGACATGGTGCACAATGCACGGATCTTTTGTATACACTCGCATTGGCCAAACAGTTGGTTGAATCGGGCTACAAATTCCTGTTAGACATCCACTATTCCGACACTTGGGCCGATCCGGGCAAACAGCATGTACCGAAAGCCTGGAAGGAGATGGACTTCCTGACTCTGGAACAGGAAGTATACCGATATACGCTGCAGGTTGTTGCCGCTTTTGTTTCAGTTGGAGCCGAACCCGACATGGTTCAGATAGGCAACGAAATCACCCCCGGGATGCTCTGGAATCATGGACGGGTTGCACAGGCCCATAATGTCAACACGCCGCACTGGCAGCGCGAGGAATCCTCAAATGACAAGCAGGCCTGGAATCGTTTCGGTAAACTGCTCAAGGCCGGCATCAAGGGGGCCCATGTGGCGACCGGAAAGCCGACCCCGATCATGATGCACATCGACCGCGGCGGCGACATACCGACCAACCAGTGGTTCTTCGATAACCTGATGGAACAGGGGGTCGAGTTCGATGCCATTGGCGAATCCTACTATCCCTTCTGGCACGGCATGCCCGAGGATCTGGCCGAAACGCTTGAATTCCTCGGCAAGCGCTACAACAAGGATTTATACCTCGCCGAAGTCGCCTATCCACATAAGCACCACGAAATGTATGAAAATGCTTTGAGCGGTGATCAGGAAGGCTGGGATCGTCTCACGGGCAAATATCCCCTTTCACCCGATGGCCAGAAGCGATTCATGGGAGATGTCATTGAAATCGTAAAAGCGTCCTCCCACGGCAAAGGCATCTTCTATTGGGCGCCCGAATGGATTCCAATCCCCGGAACCGAAGACGAGGCCGACGCATCGCCCTGCTGGGCCCGCGCGCTTTTTGATGAACAGGGCAACGCACTGCCCGCCTTGGACGTCTTCAAGCAGACGCGCGAGCTGGAATCAGCCTAGGCCGGGCCACAACCCTTTTTTCAATATATAATGCGGCTTCGCAACAGGATAAATAATGGCCGCACAATTGAGAATCAATTGCGCACTGAACGAACACAAAGACCTAACCCAACAGAGCTGGAACCAAGTTGTTATGGACAGAAAAATGGAGGGCAGAAATATCTCCTCAACAGCATGCTCAATTCATTTTTCTGCCACCAATTTTTCTGCCCACACAATATGTTGAGATGATTGCATCGTGGAAATGTTGCTTAAACATGATCGGATTTGAATAGAGAGAAACTAAACCGCTGAGTTTTCGTGCCTCTTGTGACTCTTTGCGGCGATCTCTCTGCTGCAGAGCCAGTAAAGGGGCGTCCGTTAAGGAACATAAAGCGGCAAGAAGCTTGAGTGCTAAGAAACTAATCAAGGAACACCCATGGATAAATTTATTATTAACGTAATCCACCGGCCGGAACTGGTGCCGGAATACATCAACACCGACGCGGTGGAAGGCAAGGCCGATGATCTGGGCGCCGAGGAAGTGGTCGGCGAGTCGCTCGACATCTTCCGCCTCCAGCAGGACATCGCCCATCGCAACGGCATCAAATGCACGATCCAGATGACCTATGCCGCGCTCTACAACGACGAGGCCATCGCACTAGCCAAGCAATACCACGAGGAGTTCGGCGACGAAATCGCCCACACCTTCCTCGGCGTCAACTGCGAGGAGTTCCGCGAAAAATACGGACTGAAAGATCCCGCCATCTGGCTCTACCACATGGACGACAAAAAACGCATCGTGGTCGATTCCTTCGAACGCTTCAAAGAGGTCTTCGGCTTCTACCCGACCTCGACCGGTTCCTACTACATGGATGCCGAGCTGATCGCCTTCATGAAAGAGAAATATCCGATGGTAAAAATCGCCGTCGCCACCTGCTTTGAAGAAGGCCCCAAGGTGTTCCGCCACGCCAACAACTCGTGGTACACCATCATGGACGGCGCGCCCTGGACGGCCTGGGTACCATCCAAATACAACTCACAGGCCATTGCCGAAAACGAAGAGGATGATCTCGGCATCGTTGCCGTCCCGCATCTTTCGCGCGACCTGCTCGCCATTCAGGACAACGCAGGCGACATGTTCGGCACCCACCCGCAAAACGTCATCCGCGGGCTGATTAACGAAGGCGACCGCCTGCCTTTCCAGTACAACCTCATCGATCAATACCAGGTCATGAAAAAATACAACAAAGGATATTCCTACAACCTCATCTATGTCGGCCCCGGCTGGATGGGAAAAGCGGGCCGCTGGGAAACCGGCTACGAAACGCTGGTCAAATCCTACGAGGATATGATGGCGTACTACGGCGACCTCAAGAAAGAAGGCAAAGCCGAAGACCTGACCATGACGGAATTTGCCGACTGGTATCGCGAAAATAAAGCGATCAACGAACCCTGCTGCGCGCTTTGGAAAGATACGCTCTTTGGAACCAAGAACCAGGTCTTCTGGTATGCCGACTCGCAGATGCGCGCTACGGTGGAAATGAAAATGGGCGGCGCCATTGTCGACCTGCGCCCCTACGCCTCCAAACTGCGCCGCCCTGTCGGTGCGGGAACAAAAGCAAATCAGGACGCCTCCTATCCCTACATCGTGCACTCGCGCTACCGTGCCGGGCCGTTTGTTCACTATGCCGGCGAAGGCGCGATCAAGAGCGCCAAGATTCGCTTTGGCAAAGAAGAGGTTGATCTGAGTTCCTGCCGCACCACGGCCACCTACGAAGAGGGCGATGGCTGGCGCAAATGCATCCTGCGTCCGGTAACGGTCGAGTTCCAAACCCTGGAAGTCCAGATTCAGACCTCCTATACCTTTAAGGAAAACACGGGTGAAATTATCATTTCCCGGAAAGTGGTCGGCTCCTCCGATCCAACCAAAAAGGTGGTGATCGACGAGTTTCTAACCTCCTGCTGGGGCACAACGGAATATCCCGAAGACCTCACCGGCTGCACGCTTTCCGTCATTGGAAAAGATGGGGAACGCAACGATCTCTCCTACGACTACCGCTGCCGCGAGTTCAAGACCGATGAGGCCGCAACGGTCGAGGCTGTCATTCCAATGGTGCAGACCAAAGTGAGCCTGACGCCTGAAAACGAGGGCTGTGCCGGCTACTACGAAGAAGGCTATTCCTTCGCACCGAACCTGAAGATCGGTGTCCATAAGGAAATTGCCCTTGATGAGGCGCTCGTTTCCACCTTTAAAATTGAACAGGCAGATGGAGTTAATAGTTAATGGTTATTCGTTATCAGGAAATGCTCTTCACTAATAACCAATAACAAATAACTATTAACTCCACAAATCGGAGATTTATTATGTCCCAAGGAATTACAGGCCCCATCAACTACCGCTGCCCCCAATGCCTTTTCCGAGCAATCGACTATGACCTGCTCTACGACAAGGAGCAGGAGCAATACTATTGCCGCCGCTGCAACTGGGAAGGTGACGAGTCAGAAATCCTCGGCTACTATGCCGTCTACAAATCGCAGTACAAACACCGCCTCAAACGCTGGACCGTCGAAATGATCGAAGCAAAAGACGAGGAGGCATAGCGGGGCTGCGCCACTGAATAACGCCTTGAAGCGTAGCGTAAAAATAATTTGCAAATGCAAATAATGCTCATAGGGAATGGTTCACACAGAACAAGGAATATAGATTGCCGAAGGCGCTGGCTCCCCTGTGGCCCAACCTTGCTTCGTGACGAAAAACACAACAAACAACCCTTGCTTTGCGACACACGGTCAATATAAATACCCTTGCTTTGCAACAAGAAAGGAGTTGGCCATGCTGAACAGACACATTCTCTCAACACTGAATGAGTGGAAAAAATCTCCCCTAAAGAAGCCGTTGGTTCTTCGGGGAGCCCGGCAGGTCGGTAAAACGGTTGCCGTGCGGATGTTCGCAAACTCCTACAGCCATTTCACAGAACTGAACATGGAGCTCCCGGAAAACATTGAGTTTTTCAAACGCAAGCTGACTCCCGAAGAAATTATTCAGGCCATCAAACTGCGCCACGGCATCCCGACGGATGCCGATTCATGGCTTCTGTTCCTCGATGAAATCCAAAGCTGCCCGGAAGCGGTGGCGATGCTTCGCTATTTCCACGAAAAGCTTCCGGCATTGCATGTTGTCGCCGCCGGATCGCTTCTGGAGATCGCATTGCAGCGCGAACATATTTCATTCCCTGTCGGCCGCGTTGAGTTTCGCTACATGTATCCGATGAATTTTGAAGAATTCATCGGGGCAACCTCTTCCCCTGAAATGCAGGAGACCTTCCGGCAGGTTCCCTCCCCGGCCTTTGCAACCGAAGAACTCTTTGCTCTCTATCACCGCTATGCGCTCGTCGGCGGCATGCCGGAAGCCGTTGCCGGCTACGCAGTCACCCGCGACATCGTTGCCGTGAACCGCATATACGAAAATCTGTTTACAGCCTATGTAGACGACATTCCTAAATATGCAAAAAACCAAACCATGACACGGATTCTGCGGCACTGCCTGCAAACTGCTCCATTTCAAGCCGGGAAACGAATACGCTTTACGGGATTCGGCGAATCCGGCTATGGCTCCAGAGAAACCGGCGAAGCACTTCGCACACTCGAACAGGTCATGCTCATCTCGCTGCTGTATCCCACCACCGCTTTCCAATTGCCGTTCATCCCGGACTTAAAAAAATCACCGCGCCTGCAATGGATTGATACCGGACTGCTGCACTACATCACCGGCATCCAGCAAAACCTGATTGGAATCGATGACCTTTCAAACGATTTCCGAGGAGGTTTGCTCGAGCAGCTGACTGGACAAGAACTGCTCGCTGCACACAACGACAAAAGAAACCCGCCCCAATTCTGGGTGCGGCAAAAAACCCAGTCGCAGGCGGAAATCGACTTTATGCTATCCCTCAACGGAGTCCCCCTGCCGGTCGAAGTCAAATCAGGAGCAACCGGAAAACTTCGCTCCCTTCACCTCTACATGGAAAATTGTCCGGATGCTCACCTCGCCATTCGCTTATATCGCGGCCCCCACCTGATTCAGGAAGCCGGAATAAACTCAAAATACCAGCTAGCCAACATCCCCTACTACCACGCCTCTAAAATCCCTGAATATGCCCAACACCTGAATGTCCCTCAGGCAAGGAATGCTGAATGAGAATAACCGCACTGATCTTAACGCTCTGCCTTGGAGCCGCGCCTTCCTTCGCGGAGTTCATGATTGGTGCGGATCTGTCCGGGCTGGCGCTGTTGGAGGAGCGCGGCGCGCGCTATTTCGACGACGGCAAAGAGCAGGACGCGCTGGCTATATTCAAGGCGCATGGCTACAACACCATCCGTCTCCGTTTGTTCCTCGAAGCCGACGGGAAATGGGGAGCGGTCAACGACATAAAGTACACGGTCAAGCTGGCGCAGCGTGTAAAACAACACGGCTTCAAACTCCTGCTCGACCTGCACTATTCCGACACCTGGGCCGATCCCGGCCATCAGTCCAAACCCAAAGCCTGGGAAGAGCTGCCCTTTGCCTTGCTCAAAAAGGAAGTCTTTACCTATACGCGCAGTGTCATCTATACCTTCAAAAAATACGATTGCATGCCCGACTATGTTCAGATTGGAAACGAAATCACACCCGGCATGCTATGGCCGGACGGCCAGCTGGAATGGAAGGAGCGGGAGGATTCCAAACAGTGGGAACAATTCACCGACTTGCTGAAAGCCGGCATTCGCGGAGTCCGTGAAATCGATCCCAAAGGAGACACCAAAATCGTCATCCATATCGACCGCGGCGTCAACCCCGCCGTCACGGACTGGTTTTTCACGCACCTGAACGAACACCGCGTTCCCTACGACATCATCGGGCTGAGCTACTATCCCTGGATGCACGGAAAGTTCCAGGGATTGGAAACCAATTTGGAACAGCTCGGCCGGAAATTTAAAAAAGACGTCATCATTGCGGAGACCGCCTATCCGTATCGCACGATCAGAAAAAAGAAACACGAGCTGGACTTCCCCGAAACCCCCGAAGGGCAACGCGACTTTTTAAAGGCCCTAACCGAAAAAACTAAAGCCACACCCAACGGCCATGGCATCGGCATCTTCTACTGGTATCCCGAAGCATTGCCCGTCAAAGACCACAACACCTGGCTCGGCGGAGCCACGGCGCTTTTCGACAGCGAAGGCCATTCGCTTCCGGCCATTGGAACCCTTGCCGAAACCGCCCGGTCATTCCACAGCTCGACGGATAGTTTAGACATGAAAAAAGAACAAAGGATGGACTGAATGAATCGTTTGAAGATTTCGTTGCTGGCCGTTTTGATTATTCCCGTTCTCTCGGACGCTGCTGCAACCGGCGAGGTAAAAGCGCCGCCGCCGGTTCCAGGATATACCCGCAACCTGCTCTCCCCCAGTATCGATGGGTTAAAGGAAAAGGTGCTCTATTACGCATCTAAAAACCCCGGCAAGAAACCGCTGCTGATTTTTCTGCACGGCGCGGGCGGCCACAAGGCGGATATCCGTACCGTTCAGAGTCTTTTTGCAAAGGGCTTCAGCCGCAATAACCTGGTATGCAATGTTGTCCGGCCTCAGTCCGAAAAAGGCTGGCCGGCCGGGAGCATCGACCAGCTGCTGGACTATATGATCGCCAACCATGACATCGATGAACGCCGTATTTATGTGGCTGGATACAGCATGGGCGGCGCGGGAACCTGAACCTATGCGTTTGAAGGCGCCCACGATATCGCGGCCTTTGTCCCGATGGCTTCCGGCGCATCAAAAACGGGAAAAATCCACGAAAAATGGGACATCGAAAAGATCAAGGACAAGCCGATCTGGATGTTCCATGGGGATCGGGACACCGTGGTTCCCTATGCAAACGCCAAGGAAAGCGCGGATCTTATCGCGCAGATCAATCCGCAGTTTAAATTCACGTCGTTTGAGGGCGCGACCCACAAAAGCATGAAGCTGCCCTTCGAAACCGAGGAACTCTACACATGGATCCTGTCGCAATCCCTCCCCGAAAACAAGTGATGCCATAATGTGCGCCGGCAGCACGGCCCTCTTCGACAAGAAACAGGCACGCCCTCCCCGCCCTCAATGCGATGGCAAATCCGTAGCTCGCATTTCTCCCGTAACCACGTTGGGCAACCGCCCCGCGACGGCTGTTTTAGACAGGACGATTGTAGACAGGACAATTATTGCGGTGAAGCCGCTTTGGAATGCGGGCGACCACGTCGCCGCTTTCAATCGAACAGTGCAACTGTAATCCTAAAAGGGAAAATGGAACCACTAATTTTCACTAATAGCCACTAATCTTGAAGGGATTATATAAAATCCCCAGTTCACTTATCAGAGGACTCCTGTTTCCTCGCCGCACATCGTCATATAGTAATGATTTACAGGAGATTAGTGCAGATCAGTGCAGATTAGTGGTTAGCTCATTTCCGAATTCAGGGTAATCACTAATGTGGTTGCGCTACAGAGATTTTAACAGCCGTGGGCCCAGCTTTGTTTTAAAACGTCCAGGCATTGGAACAGATTTCCCATTCGCCAAAGCCCTATTGCCAGATGGCCTCGTTGCTACCGCCGCTGAGCGCCGGCCTCTTTTGCCCACTGGACTCCAAGAGTTGTAAAATTTGCACACCCATATTCCTGACATTGGAAACAGGCTATGTCGAATGTTCAACCCCCCCCGCTCCGTGATAATTGTTCGAAAAGCCCATTTTCATCTGGATGCTGCAAAAACAACGATACGGGAACTGATGTTAAGTATTTTGAATGACCAGCATACATCATTAGCAGCCTATAAACGGAATTAGCTTCATGTCCTTGTAAACATACTGAACAGGAAAGCCGCACTTTCATTGTGTTTAGGCGCTGCTCAATATTGCCGATATATTTTGAATTATGCCGATTTACAGCCTTACTCAGGCTTATGCGTGCCTTCTCCATCTCGTCAACAAAACCATCGGCATCGCTTTTGCTTGTGCAGGTGCCGGACTGCAAACGGTTCATAAGTGCCTTAATGGAAGATTTGATGCCCTGCATTTCGGAAGTTTGCTTGGAACGCAAGTATTCATTGGGGTCATATAGATAAGCTGTATCGATCTCTAGATCCTGAAGATATTCAGAAACAATTGACAAGGGATCGTTTGGAGTGAGAGCTGGAATGTAATTATTAATCTCTTTCCAACGGTGCGGTTCGTCAGTAAAAAGTATCGATCCCGTTGATTGAGCAATAAACATACTCATTTCGAAATTAGGTGCCATATGAGATATAAGCAACTGGCTCTCAGAACAATCTTCTCCAGTACTTATGAACGGATCTCGCTTCCGCATATATTTAGCGTACTCAACTAAATTTGAGAGCTCTTCTTTAGATAATTCCGAAGATGCAGATCTAAAATATTCACCTAACATGTCATCAGGAAGAGAGTAAATGGAGCGTTTATATTGCTCGAGCATCTTCGCCTCCGCTGATTTCATATCAATAGGTATATCATTTTTTCGTTTTTCTGCCTCCTCCCAAACTTCCTCGCGCAACTTAGGATAATGGAGTAGTGGATCCGGAAATAAAACAATCACACCCAATTCAACAAACGGCATGATGCTCATAAGAAACATTACGTTCTTTAGAGTTTCCTGTCTGTACAACTCAGGCTTTTTCAATGGGTTGAAGTCATCGTGCAGTACATTTGGATTAGGAAACGGACTCTGAACCAATATTTCATCAGCAAACAATAAGAACGTATTGATATTTCGTGAAATATATTGCGGGTCAAGATCACCAGAGAATAAAGCTCTTACAATCCGAGAATCCGGTCTAGGCATTAAAGCCATGATCTCCGATTCTTTCGGCCATAGAGCAGCAACAACCTCATGGATTTTTATAATTTGATCGTTGGTCAAACCATCCCTTATGTCCTTCCAATCAGAACAGGAGCCTAACTTCAAAATATCGGATATCGCATTAAATAGAATAATATTTCGCTCACGTATACTTAAGACAGAGCTATCCGGACACTCTTCGGGAGATCTTCCTCGGCAACACTTCTTAAATTTTTTCCCGCTCCCACAGGGACAGTAATCATTAGCTCCGCTTTTCTTTTTTGGCTTTTCTTTTTGGAGATGCCCAACATCTTGCGTCCTTCCATATGCATCATGAAATGAAGAGCTGCCATCTTCATATCCAATGTATATCTCACCGCCGTAATGATGTATTTCATTTTCTGGAGGCCGTAACACTTTACCACATTCTTTCCAACTAATCTCGCCAAGACTTTTTTCGGGATACAACCAGTCTTTATTTCCTGCAGCGACAAACCGCTTCGCACGACACTTTATGATGCAGTTAATACGTACTACTTCCTCATCGGACAGCTCGCGGGTACATATCGTGTTATCTATTCTTATCAAAGTGTCTCGGCCTGGATTGGCATTTGGACGATTCGCCTTGGGATCTTTAAGATTTGGATTCCGAGCATAGTCCAAATTAGTCAATATTAAGCACCTGTCACGGTCCAGTGGAAAAATCGTTTGAGTTGATTTCATCTCAATTCTTGGATCGTTCGGAAAGGCACACTCTGCAGAAACAGGGTTGCATGCATAATTGTACGTTGTTACAGGATGGTCTGATATCAGAAATTTTATGCTTGCCGATTTAGCCGAAACAATTTCCTTCACAGACTCTGCCCACAATGTGCAATTCAACATCCTGACTCGCTGCATCTCTAGAAGGAGCTCATTGTGATTTAATTTTGGATATTTTGACTTAATCCATTCGAGTCCCTTTGGGGTTCTCAATTTTTGAATATCCATATATTCAAAAAATCTCTTATGATATTCATGAAGTAACGAGATGTCCTGATCAGCCATTGCTGCTACAGCTATAGCCCCATTGTTATCAACCTCACCAAACAAATACCTCTCTATTTCATCATTTAGAAAACCGAAAAAGGCCGTTGTATATAAATCGGTTTGATAGAAACATTGCTTCGGGTGAAAAGGCCATTTTATGGCCTCAAAATGAATCACCCGCCCATCTGGGAGTTTCTTCTGACCAGGATTTAAGTTTAGATAATAAAATGCAGAAGTATCAGATGACAGGAACCTTTTTTGATACCAAATTGGAACATAATGATTGTCTCTAGAAAGTTGCATCACTCAGCCTGTAAAATAATTTAGGCAGCCGCTCCGACTACCCACGCCCACACTACCTCAAACTCTTCAAGTCCAAAGGATCTGTCCTTTGACCTTGGCGTGCCTGCATTTCTCGAAAGGGTCATCGAAAGGTGCCAGTCCCGTAATCTAGTAAAAACAGAAATTCCACTAGAAATTATCCAGCGAAAGGGTCTGTCCTTTGATCTTGGTGTTCTTGCATTTCCCCGAATCACCAGTCCCCCCCCCAAAACGCACTGTAAAATACGTATTAGTTATACCCGTTTATTGCTCTTCCATCTAGGAAACGATTTGAAAAAGAGGTTGTGATGAGAGGCATGAGGCAATGGGCATTAGACATAACGGCCGAGGGCAGCGAGAAGTATTCGGCACGAAGGAGCATTCAACACGAAGAAGCAGACAGCTGAAAAGCGGTGACGGTGTCACCGCTCTCCAGGGCGGCTGCGCCGCGAATCCTGTTCATCCTGTAGATCCTGTCCAAACATAACAGTCCGCAGAGCGGCGGGCTCGGAGAGCCAGCCCTCCCACTGGAACTCGCATTTGCCACAAGTGAGTCACGTTGCACGTGCCAACGTGGTCACGGGAGAAATGCAAGCTACTGCCATGCGACGGCACAAACATCCTGTTCATCCTGTAGATCCTGTCCAAACATAACAGTCCGCAGAGCGGCGCGCGGGGAAAGCCAGCCCTACCAAATGAACTCGCATTTGGAGATGCAAGCTACTGCCGCTCGACGGTAAAGCGGTGTCGCCTTGCAGTTGCCACCGCACTCCAAGGCGGCTACGCCGCACAATCATGTTCATCCCGTTGATCCTGTCCAAACACACAATCTGCAGAGCGACGGGCTCAGAGAGCCAGCCCCGCATTTGCCACGAGTGAGTCACGTTGCACGTGCCAACGTGGTCACGGGAGAAACGCAAGCTACTGCCATGCGACGGCACAAACATCCTGTAGATCCTGTCAGAAAAAGCCCCGCGACAGAACAGCGCGCCCGGCGGTCGCGCCCTACCATTCCCCCTTCGTGCATCTTGTGCCTTTTCGTGGCTATTAAAAACCATTGCACCGTTCGGCAGAAAGCGACTTCGCTGCAATAGTCCTAAAACCAAGTCAGGGTTTGGATGGAGCGAGCGGGCGTTTTGAGTTTTAGGAAGCGGTTGCCGCAACGGACTTCGAATGAACGGTCGTCCTTGTTCTGGTTGCAGACCACCAGGGCCTGCGAGCCGTCCGGACGCTGCACAGCCAGCACGAGAATATTTCCGCCGCCGTTTTTCACGATGTGGTGCAAGCGCACGGAACCGGGGCGTACGGCGCGAGAGACATGGGCCATGCAATAGAACTCGCGTTCAAACTTGGCACTGTTCCAGGTATCCGTATTCACGGTTACTAGACCGACGGCCAGCGAATCGTCGCGCGTGGTCGGTCCATGTTTATGATCAAGCGCAAGGTTCCACTGCAAGCCGACTGATGCGCCAGCGGCGAGGCCGCCGAGCCAGTTGTGCTTGAGTCCCCACGCGCAATCGCCCAGCCAGCCTTTCTTGGTTTCGTCACGCCAGCCGGTCGCTTCGGTGCAGTAGATTTTCTTGTCCGGCAGCTCCAGGGCCAGTTTTTCGTATAACCGCTTCATCTCCATCGCGCTGCCGGAATAGCAGTGCCAGGCCGATCCGGCCACGTATTGACCGGCGACGGGATCGGAACAAATCTTTTTCACCAGTTCAAACGGATCCATCTTGGCATCGCCGCCGATCACCTTTTTGTCGTTTGGATGCAGCAACCAGTTGTGGTCATGCACGAAGATTTCCGTTCCCAGTCCAGCGGCCATAATCTTCGGGCCAAGCGTCCGCACCAACCCGATCTGATCGTCCACGGTCATTCGCATGCAGGGATAGGCCGCGGCATCAAACTGCGGCTCGTTCTGCAAGGTGACGGCATTGACCGTCACGCCTTCGGCGGCATAGCCCTTAATGAAGTTCACAAAATAATCAGCGTAAGCATCGAAGCATTCCGGCTTGAGGCGATTGGTTTTCCCAGCAGCTTTTTCTTCGGCGGAAATACCGTTCAGGTCGCCGTTGCTTTTCATCCAGGCGGGCGCACTCCAGGGGCTGCCGACGATGCGGATAGACGGATTGATGGCCTTGGCCTCGCGGAGCATTGGAATAATGTATTCCTTGTCGTGGCCGATGGAAAACCGGGCGGGATCATCTTGATAGGTATAGCTCGTCCCGGTTGCCGTATAGTCCGATGAACCGACCGGGCGACGCAGCATCGAAAAGCCCGCGCCCTCTTCCGAGAAAAAGCGCTGCATCACGAAGGTGTACAGCTGCGGGTTCTTTTCCTTCAGTTGCGCAAGCACCCATGCCGAGGAGTCGGTCATGGAAGCACCAAGCCCCTGAATCGTCTGGTAGGTGCGTTCCGGGTTGATGACGATGGAACGGTCAGCTCCGATGGATTCGTTCTGAAATTCCAGAGGGGGTTGTTCGGCGAGCAGCATATAGTCATTATCCTGATCAACGCCATACTGCTCCAGCTTTTGCTCGCGTTTGGAGCCATCATCGAGTCGCGTTTGCCAAACGCGCACCGTCTGCGCCTCGACTGATAGAGCCATCAGCGCATAACAAAGCAGAATATAACCGTTGCAAAAAAGCAGGCGGGACGCCTGCGGTACGTATCGCAGGTGTCCCGCCTGCCCGCAACGGCCCCACCGTTTCAGATGATTCTCAATTTCCGCTGTCAGCAAAGCGCACACCTTTACTCCCCCATGATACGCAGACGGATGTATTCGTTGGTTTTTCCCGCGGTTGTAATTTCGTTGGTAACCGCTTCGAAGT
Organism: Pontiella sulfatireligans; assembly: GCF_900890705.1. Taxonomy (GTDB): domain Bacteria; phylum Verrucomicrobiota; class Kiritimatiellia; order Kiritimatiellales; family Pontiellaceae; genus Pontiella; species Pontiella sulfatireligans. The sequence continues at coordinate 1,497,788 of NZ_CAAHFH010000002.1, forward strand.
CATCGTTGATATAGCCGGCTGCAGGTGCAGCTGAATAGCCGCTGTTCGTCCAGATACCGGAGAGCAGATCGTCGGTCAATTCCAAGGAATAGAGAAGTCCATTACCAGATGTGGTGCGGCGCACATGAATGTACTCCAACCCACCGCCGGACATTCCAAAGGTCGGAAGCATCCCGATGTCGGCGGAATTCGTCGGGTCGCCGCCAAGACCGTATTCATAGAGGTTGCTCAGCTGATCGCCATCGTCGTTGCCGTCCGACCCTTCTGAAAGGTCGTACGATTCCGCCCATAATCCATAAGAAAGATTGAAGACCCGGCTTAAATGCCGCGAAGCCTCGAACAGGGTCGGAAGGTGCATTGGCCGTCCGCTGTTGAAGAAGGCGTGTACCTCGTCGCGGTAGATCAAGGCGGTCGCGTTTCCGTTGGCCTCGACCATTTTCTCCGCAAACTGGAGGCTTTGCTGATGCTCAATCGTCGTGTCGGCCGACCCATGCAGCAGCAACGTGTCGGGCGGATGGGTTCGCACGTTCAGCGCGGCGGAATTAGCAGCCAGCGACGGTATATCCTGTTCGAAGCTGGTTCCGCCGCCGAAGCCGTACGGCGGCACCCGGTTGACAAAATCATAGAGACCGTTCAAGCCGATATAGCAAGTGATGTTGGTGTTGGCCTGGGCGACCAACGCCGAGGTCGGCGTGCCAGCCGATCCGCCGTAGAGCCCCATCCGGGATGTGTCGACTCCGTACTCCGTCGCATGATCGATCACATACTGGATCGCCAGCGAAATATCGTTCGTTGCCTTGGTAAAGGTTCCTTCGGAATTGTCCTGGCTGCGCCAGGAGACATTAGCCACAGCCACGCCCAGCTTTTCGGCGAAGTAGTAGGCCATGTTGGCAACCAGAATATCAGAGCGCGCCCAAGTTCCGGAATCGCCGCCCGACCAGCCGCCGCCATGCACCCAGAACATGACCGGGCATGGGTCGGCCGTGGCCGGAATATGCAGTTCGAGCGGAAGGATGTGCGGATCGCCGTTGTCGTGGTACACGGTCGCCATCGGATCGACTAGCGTGATGGCAACGGGATAGGAAACCCCGTTGTCCAAGATAAATGAAAAGGTTTCGCGCGAGATGGTCTTGTAGGAAATGCCGCCCGCCGACACCACGTTGGTCGGGATTTCGCACATCACCAGCTGGCCTGGCGCAAACGCCGTTGCAGGAATAAAGGTGAACACCGTATTGGAGGCCGAAGCCGTCCACTGCCCCGTTGCCCGCGCCCACGCATTGCTTTCCGGCAGGCCGTCGAGACCACCGACTCCAACGATTACATTCGAGATGCTGCCGACATCCATCGCTTCGCTGAAGGTGACCTGAATGGGTGTTCCGACCGGCACCTCATAACCTGTCGGCTGAAAGTCGTCCACCAGAATGGCCTGCTCGGTGGCTACCTCGTATTTAGCCGAGAGTTCCTCCCAAACGGCTTGGCGTTCTGCCTCACTCAACGCACGATCATAGATTCTAATTTCAGCGATATCGCATTCCATCGCTCCATTCAGGATGTCGGTGTTGGGTGCATTGAACATGCCGATAACGATGTCGCGGTCGCTCCGCTCCAACGTGAAGGGGTTGGTTCCTTTGGTTTCCGGACTCTCAAGCAAGCTGCTGCGCAACGCCATCGTTCCAGTGTCGTCACCATCGTCATAATAGTTCGCATTGAGCAGCACGAAGCCGTCGCCCAGCAGCGCGGTTCCGCCATCCACTTGGTTCCAATTGCCGTTGCCGACGATGAATCCATACGTGCCGTCTGGTTTTGTGCGAATCGTCCAGCCGGACTTGTGATCCGCTCCGGTCAGGAACGTCCCGAGGAAACCTCCATAGGCGCTGAAGTCGCCACCGGTCGTGCGCCCAACCGTAAACACGGTAAACTCCCCTTCGAATTGGAGGTTGGACGCGGTGTTTCCCAACGACAGGAAATCATCGGATCCGTCGAAGTGGACCACGAGGTGGCCCGGCCACGCCTCGTAGAGCAGCGCCGGGCGCTTTGAAACCGCTGGTTGCACTGCATCGAAGGTTCCGGGTGATGCGAGATTGGTCCAAATGGGAACCCCGCTGTCGAGACCGATGCCATTGGCGGCATCGAACCACACAACAGGTTCCAGCAGTCCAGACGGGAGAAAGTTGATAGAAGCATCGTGAACGGCGTAGGTGTAGGTGTTGGTAAGTGCTTCCGGCGTCGCTCGGCTCCCAAACTGAACCGCACCGAAGCCCAGCCGGATCCGGTCGTTCTCAAACGTCTTGAGACTCCCCGATTCAATATAGTCGTAGATGCCGTCGTTGTTGAAATCCAATCCGAGTTCATACAGATGCACATGGCCATTGATCGCATCCACCCCGTCCTCGAAATTGGAGGCTAGGGTAATGTTGACGGCATAGTCCACCATCCGGTCGGCATCGGCGGCGGCGCCAAGCGTGGCATTGGTGGTTATGGTGCCCGCCTGGGCAATCGTGACCGGAGCACCAGACGCGCTGGCGACCGAAATGCGAGCCAGCAACGAGAACCCTGCGGTGCCCAGGTTCGGTACCGTTGGGAAGAAGGTTCCCGAAGGGTTGGCCAACCCGAGCACAACCTGGTCGTTCCACGTGTTCGGATAGGCAGAAGCACTCATCGTCATCGATCCTGAAATGCCGATCAGCTGGTTGGACGCCAGCCCGCCGGCAATGGTCGAGTCCATCAAAGCGATGCCCTGCGCCGACTTTTGGGAAAAAGATGTAGTCGGGGTTGCTGCCGCAGCCACCGTACCATTGCCCGAAGCAATAACCGCCGCCGAAACCGACCTTGCCAAAAGCCCGGCCAACCCGATAATCATCTGAAATTTCATCGCTACTCCGTGGTGATTATAAGCCGGATAAACTCGTTGGTTTTTCCAGAGATTGGAACTTCGTTGGTGACCGCCTCGAACATTCCGTCAATGTCGCCCGCGCCGGTTTCCGTGTAGCCGGAGTTTGTCCAGATGCCGGATATGAGTTGATCGGTCAGCTCAAGGTAATAGGTCAGGCGACTATCGATGGCGGTTCGGCGTGGATAGACATATTCAAACACGTTACCCGAGCTTCCAAAAGTTGGAAGGTGACCATCAACAAAACCATTGGTGGGGTCTCCCCCGAGACCATATTCACTAAGGTTAACCAGACCATCGTTGTCATCATCGTCATCCTGTCCGCCAACCAGGCTATACGGAGCCGCCCAGAGGTCATAGGCCGACCCCGAGTAGACCAATGCCAAGTCGTTACCATCGCCACCGGAGTGGCTAAGCGTATAGACGGTGGAGCCAATTATATTGGTTGAAGCAAACGAACCTGAAATCGATCCTGAGCCCACATTGTCAATCAGCAAGATTTCTGACGGCTGGTTCGTCGCTGCGGAAAGGTCAACGATCAACGAGCCGTTCAGCGCAACATTCTTGGCTGCAGCCGACTGCATCGGGGAAACTGTGCTGTTTTCGTCCGCCGTCCAGCGCAGGATTGCTCCCGGGCCCAGGGCCAGATTGCCCCCAATGGAAATCGACGAGCCCGACCCGATCATATCCATGAGTGAATATCCGCCTCCAGCGGCAGCAATGGCGGTATAGCTACCAAACGAAACCGTCCCTTCTTCGATGGAAAAGAGATTGGTAATTCCGGAGCCGCCGGCTCCGAACTCAAAGTTTCCGCCGACCGTCAGGGAGCCGCCCTGAAGCCGGATTCCGAGAGCAGACCCTGCCGCCTTGAAGGATACCGCGCCGTTGGTCGGGTAGACTCCGTTGTTGAGTATTTCGAGCGATCCTCCAGAAACAATGTCCAGATAGGCCTGGCCGCCGTCAAGACGAAGATTGCCAACCTGGTTCCCGGCGGCATCGACCGTGACCACATCCTGAAACTTCAGTAAAACGCGATCGAGATAATCGGGCGTATCATCAACAGACCAGGTCGCTTCGTTGGTCCAATTCCCGCTATCCACACTTTGGATTTCCTCGTAGGTCGGCGGATTCAGACGGGCAAAATCGATGCGGTTGTACGACAGGGCCGGCAGCGTGCCCGTGTAGCTGTTCGACGCGATGTTGAAGCTGACCGCGATCGACTGATTGGTACCCCACTGCCCAATGGCTTCGATCAACGATAATCCACTCGCTGGAACTGCCGCATCGACACCCGCTGTATCGAAGGTGATTTCGATCTGCTGATCGGATTCGGTTTTGTTGATGAGATAGAACATATACTCGGCATCCGTCGCAGCCGCAAAGCCATAGACATTGGCATGGGAGGAGGACGACCCCAGCATGGTTGCCCCCTGCGCAGGTGCAAGCATTTCAAAGCCTGCAGCACTTGGATTGAAGCGGTTTCCATTATAGGGATCGAACAGCGACTGCTCGCCGGTGGAAGCTCCCTGCTGACGGGAGTTGTCCCAGAAAGCGGAGCGGTCGTAGTTGCCGATAAAAAGCTCCTGCAGGAAGTCGATCACCACAAGGTTGACCGTATAGCGATTGAATCCTTCAATATACTGGTTTTTACCAATGCCATACTCATTGTTGGCCATCAGCAGATCAGGATAGCCTGCGTCCGCAGCTGCAGCCCGCAATGTATCGGCCAGATCGCGGTGGGTGCGTGCCCGGCGGTGATCGATAAGCGGAAATTCGGTCTTCCAGTCATCGTAGTCCCACACCGACATATCGCCGTCGCCGCCGTAAGGCCACTTGGAATGGAACTCGACGCCATCGACCCAGCCCCCCGCGACAGCCAGCAATTCCAACAGGTTGTCAGAGGTGATATTGTTGTTGTTCCAATAGACTCGGATGTTTGGATCCACCGCCTTCATGGCCTGGGCATACTGCACAAAAAACCCCGCACCTTCGGTCACGCTGGCCACGCCATCATCAAGCAGGCAGAGTTCCCACATGTCTTCGTTGCCGATATAATACTCGGCTCCGGGATAGCCGGAATCCTTGACATACTGAACACAATTGGAGGCACGTTTTATGCCCTCTTCCAAGGTTCGGAACTTGCTGCCGGAAAGCCAGTTGATGCCCACGTGCGGAATCATATTGGCGGCATCGCAGAAAGCGAGGTATTCATCGAGACCCATCCACTCACTAGGCGGATTTACGGGAATCGAACTGGAATAAACCGGATCCCAGGAATCCGCGGTAATGCCGCCCGACGGATTCTGCCAGTCGTAGGTCTTGGTGGTGGAACCCCCGGGATAGCGCATAAAACCGATGTTGTTGGTTGCGGCCCAGGCCGCCTTGCTGCCGTCGGCATAAATTGAATCGCGCGCATCGTCGTACCGGCAGTGCATACCGACCAACTTATCGCTGATGGTCCACTTCTGATCTGCGGGATCGACCGTTACGGCGATGGTGCCATCCGTGCTCGGAGCCGGATTATAGACTCCGTCCACTGCAATGTTATCGATGTAGGTTGCTCCAGATCCACCGGATACCGCGATTTCAAACACGGCATGCTGCCCATTGGAAAGGGTTCGGTCTGCCACCACATACGAATTAAGATCCGCATCAAAGTCGGCATAGTCATCATAGCCTGTCAGGCCGGAACCCGGTGAATTAGTCCAAAGTCCGAGAACGGTACCCGGAGCCAGACCCAGGCCTCCCTCCTTGTAGCTGATCTGAAGTATTTCAGGGGAGTTGGAAAAAGGAGCGGTCGCATCTGCCATAACCGCATGAAACACCATGGAGCTTCCGGCTCCTGTGTCGTTTGTGATCGCGATCTGAAGCGCATCCGATTGCCCAATGGAAAACGCCGATCCCGAATCATGCAAGCCGACCTCATCCGCAAAGCCGGAATATTGCGAACCAAACGAAAGGTCGATGCTGCCCCGGTCCCATTTGTTCGCATAGCCCGAGTTGTCCACTTCGGTCAGCACCGCACCGAACCCGGCCCGTCCGGGCACCTGCAGCGAAATATCCGGCGGCGGGCCCCACGAAGTGCGCGTCCAGCCGACAAACAATTCCGCGGCCTGCGTCGCTCCGGCACACAAGATGCCCATGCATATGATTGGTTTCACACTTCTTATCATTCCAACCGTCCAGACCTTGGGAATTAGCATTCGTTCATAAAAAAGGGCGGGAATCCCGCCCCTTCGTCAGCCTATGGATTGATTCAAATCGTGAAGAAGCGGCGGGCAACCACCAAACCACCCCCGAACATCACAATAAGCCCCAGCGTAGCCGGTTCCGGGACCGCTTGAAAGACTCCGTCAATACCCACGTTATCGATCCAGCTTTTACCTACCTGATTAATGCTCGATGTGCTTTCCCATACCCTGAGTTCGAATGTCGCGGATTCACCAGCGGCAAGTACGTTATCACCGATGTTACCCAGATTCATTGACAAGTCAGTATAGTCATTGGCGTTCGCTGTTGCAGGTGCTCCCAAATTCGAAATGAAGGCCGTCTGCTTGAGGAATCCGGACGTGATATCACCACTCCCATACAAATCCCACCGAGGAGGTGAACCTGCAAACTCGCGCCAGGTATCAAACACAAAATTATTGATCACCAGATTGTCTGTAGCGTGGTCGTTGTTGATGGTCACGAAGACGGCAAATGCACTTTGGTCATTCACCCCCTTCGTCGCTAATCCGCCAAGGAAGGCCGTCGTGCCGGTATTGTCCGCACCGGTGAGGGAGGGACCGAACGTCCCATCGTTGGATCCACTGTCTCCATTAAACCATTCTGAAGCAGAATTGGTTCCACCGCTATACGTCATAGACCCACTGACATCGGTCCCGACGAATGATGCGGAATTCCCCTGATTTGAAAATGGGTTGGCCCACTGATCAAACCCTAAAAGCAACTCCGCCTGAACTGCACATACCAACGAGCCAACCGTCAGCAACCCAATTACTATCCTTTTCATACCATGCTCCTGTTTCTTTCAATTAATGGCAGCAACCAACAAACATGAAGCCTACTGCCGTTCTTTTTACTCAATAATCAGTTGGATAAATTCCGCAGACTTGCCTTCTGTAGATATCCAGTTGGTAACCGCTTCAAAGTCAGCATCAGACGGCATGGAGTTTGTTCCAACAACGATATAGTCGCCACTGTTGGTCCAGCCTGGTGCAACCACAAGGTTGTCATCCTGCTCCAGATAATAGGTCAGGTCGTTATTGGCCGAGGTACGTTGGACATGAATATACTCGAACCAGTTCGTGCCGGAAGCCAGTGCTGTTCCAAGAGTTGGAACATAGCCGATGTCGGCACTGTTGGTCGGATCGCCGCCTAAACCAAACTCCTCGATATTGAGCAGGCCGTCGCCGTCATCGTCATCCTGCTCGCCGCCCACGAGCGTGGGATAGTCGGCAGCCCATTCTTCGTAGCCGCTCAAGGTTTCATTGGTCGTGATGGTTGCCGCCAGAGCGATATTATCGATATAGCAGGCGCCATCCGAACCAAAGACATTCGTGGAAACCGTAATTTCAAACACCGCATACTGGCCGTTGGTCAGCGTTCGATCCGCAACATCGTAACCGGTCAGACTAGCGTCGACATCGGCATAGTTCGTAAATGTTGTGGCACCGGAGTTAAACATAAAGTCCGAGGTCAGCAGTGTGTTGGTCGGAATACCCAAGTCGCCCTCAATATATTTAACATTGAGCGTTTTGGGTGACTGGGCGAACGGAGCCGTCCAGTCCCCCAACACATAATCCAGCTGGAAGATCAACCCATTCGCACCATAGCCGTTTGTGATGACCACGCGCAAGGCATCATCCACCGCCAAGGTGTAGCAGCTGGTGCTGCCGTGGAAGACGGCCTCATCGGCCACGTTGGTGAATAGTCCCGAACCATAGGTCATATCACTGCTGCCGCGATCAAACTTGCTTGCGGTTCCGGAGTTGTCGATCTCGTCGACCCGGACTTTCAGCCCATTTTCAGCCGGCGTCTTTTCAGACGGGAATGTTTGCGCCCGGGTCCATCCGGTAATCAGCTGAGAGGACGCAAGAACCGGTGCCACATTGCTCAGCACCAGGTCGTTGCCGTCACCGCCTGTATAGGAAACCACGTAATCGGAATTCCCAATCAGGTTGGTTGTGGCAAACGTTCCATCAATGGCATCCGGTCCGTTGTTGTCGATCAGCATGATTTCCGCAGGCCGACCCTTCATGCCCGTCATGTCCACCAGCAACGTTCCACCGAGCAAGATGACATTCTTGAAATTGTCCGATACCATCGCCGTAACCGCACCATCCTCGGCAGGCGTCCAGCCGAGGATCGCGGAGGCTCCAATCTTCATGTTCCCCCCCACGCGGAAGGATGCATCGGCTCCGATGACCGCCACCAAGGAAAGCCCCCCTGCGCCGGCATCACCTATTTCAAAATAGGAGGATAAATCGATAGAACCGCTGGTGACATTGAACATGTTGGTTACACCGGCATTGCCACCATCCAGTTCCGTATTGCCCTGAACCGTAAAGTCACCGCCCTGCACGTTAATCGTGCACGGGGTACCAGCCCACTTAAAGGAGACCGAGCCGTTGGTTGGATAGGTCCCGCTGTTCACAACAGTCAGGGCTCCGCCTGTTTCAATATTCAAAAACGCCTTGCCGGCATCCAGTCGCAAGCTGCCGACCTGGTTGCTTGGCGAATCCACCGTGACCGTGTTATCGAATATGATAAGCGCCCTGTCCGCAATCGCAGGAACGGTTCCTGAGTTCCAGGTTGCCGTATTGGTCCAATTTCCATTCCCTGTTGATTTAATTTCCACAGCAAGCGTGCTCCCTGCAAACAGGATCGCAGCCAAACTCAGTAGTGCAGTTGTTACCTTTATCATGTTCCTCCTTCTACTTTGCATGTTGAATCGGGTAACTGAACCCTCTTTCGGCATGGTGCGAAACGTACCCACACGACCTTTCTTTGTCAAATTTTTTATTAAACAGTTTTATGTTTCGTCCAAAAATGGCGGTTTGGGGGGCGGTATTTATTTTGAAGATTCCATTTCGGCTCCGGATTAATTGCTTTCAATGAACTCGGATTCCGTGATTTTTCCACCAACATAGGCACTTGGTTATGCAGGTTCAGAAATATCGTAATGATATCCGCTGGCGTATCCATGCTGGGCGCATGATCCCGCTGCTATCCAAAACAACCGATATACGTTCGTAGATCATCAATCGCAATGTACAGAAATCCAGCTTTCGGCCTGTGGCTCCACAGCCGTGAACAACGTATATTTCCATATAACTCCGCATGCTCACTCCGGTACTTCCATTATTCGCAAACGAATAAACTCATTAATATTGCCATCTACTGGAATTTGGTTGGTGATGAATTCAAATGTACCGCCAACATCCTCCGCTCCGGTTTCAAGGCAGCCGGTATTCGTCCATATTCCGGAAACAAGGTTATCGGTTAGTTCCAAGTAATAGATCAACCCGCTGTTGGTTGCAGACCGCCGCGGATAGATGTATTGCAGGACATTGCTGAAGATATCAACGGTCGGCTGGCAACCAATGTCGGACGGGTTGGTGGGATTACCTCCCATGCCATACTCGCTTAGGTTGTCCAATGTATCGCCATCATCATTTCCCAGTGGCCCGTTCGTCAGGCTATAGCTCGATGACCACTCGTCATAGGCGGAAGGAACCGGCAGCGCCCCGAAGTCGATGCGGGTGTACGAAAGCGCCGGCAACGCAGCGAAGTAGGCGTTGGATGCTGCATTGTACAAAACGCTCAACGGTGCAACCGTTCCATAGTGGTCGGCGCTATCCATCATCACGAGCCCCTCCGGGATTTGGGTTTCATCCGGGGGCATATCTACAAAGGAAAATGCCACATCCTGCACAGCTTCCGTTTTATTGAGTAGGTAGACATACATATTGGTGGGTGTCCGGGCCGAAAACCCAAACACATAGGGATGGGATGAACTTGATTCCACCATCGTGGCACGTTGTGCCGGAGCCAGCAGCCCCCACCCCAGAGTCTGGGGATTCCTACGATAGTCGTTCGGTTTATCCAGCAGCCCGTTATCGGCATTGCGGATGTTCGCCCAGAAACAGGCCATATCATAGTTGGCAATAAAATGCTCCTGAAGGAACTCGGTCTGCAGCAAACCCATTGTGAATTTGTTGAACCCGGTAAAGTTGATTCCACTGCCCCAACCGTATTCATTATTAGCCATCAGAAGATCCGGACAGCCCACCTCGGCCGCGGCCACCCGAAGGTCGGCAATTTTATCGCGCCAGGTTTTGCCCCAGTCATTGGGATCGTTGGTGAGTGGATTCGGATCCGCCCCCGACTTGTAGTCGCGCAGCGGAAACTCGGTCAGCCAGTTTGCATAGGTGCCCAGCGGCGGGGCTGGATCCGGACTTCCGCCAAACGGCCATTTACCGTGGAACTCATACCCGTCTGCATAGTCTCCAGCTCTCCCTGGATAGTCCGGATGAACCGAAGTCAGCCATGCCTGCATGTTGTCCGGATCGGCCCCGTTGTCATTCCAGAATATCTTTATCGTGGGATCGACCGTCTTCATCGCCGCGGCATGTGCAATAAAGTTGGTGGCGGAACTGTAGATGCCTCCAACCGTGAACATGTCTTCGTTACCGATATAGTAGAAGGCTCCGGGATGTCCGGCATCGACCACATACTGCACGCAGTTCGACGCCCGGTCGATACTGTCCTGCATCCGGTTGTACAGATAGCCGGAGCGATAGTTCACGCCAACCAGCGGCGTGATGCCGCTGACATCGCAGAAATGGAGATATTCATCGATGCTCATCCAGTCTGATTCAGGAGCAATGGTGTTCGTGTCGCCGCCCCGCCGCTGATCACGATCGAAAACACGGCCGATTCCGTAGGCGCAAGCTCGGTATCGTTAAGCGAGGGAGAAAGCAAAACATCGAAATCGGGATAGTCCCCGGTCTCTGTACTGTTGTTAAGAACATTGGTCGAAAGAAGCGGCACCGGACCCGCATCGAGATTGCCCGATTCATAGCTTACCAGAATGTTTTCCGGCGAATCGTTGAACCGGCGCACAAAATCAAAGCGAATCGCATCAAGTACCGCGTTGGACGAGGTGTGGTTGGCCACGGTCAGCGTAAAGGCATGGTCGGTTTGAAGCCTGAATGATAAAGCACCGGTATCCGCACCCGAGCCAAACGCGCCGTATGTGCCGTCCGTAGAACCCGCTGCATACGCATCCGCCGCTGTATCCAGCGTCAGTGTTGCGCCAAGGCTGGCAACCGGGGAGAGAGTCGGGGTTAAACTGCCGTTTTCCCAGGTCGCCAGAATATCCTGACTCATTACGCTTTGGCCAAGCAGGCAACACAGCGCTAAACAACCAAACAGATTACGAGATAGATTGGTCACAATACATTTTCCTCTGTTTTGTTGTCCGCGCAAGCTCCGGCTTGCCCTTGCCACCGGATCCATTAGAGTTTGCCAACGCGTTATTCGTTCAAAAAACTGCCCCGCCAGAAGCGGGGCAACCGAATAATTTCATGAAACCCAGAGAAGCTTTACAGCCGCATCTTGCGACGGATGAAAATGATGGCCGCTCCAAACGAAGCCATTAGGCCAAATGTAGCAGGTTCAGGTATCACAGTCCCATATACAGCGATATTATCCAGTCCGGAAGCGGCTGTTCCCGATGCGGCACCAAATGTAAACTGGAATGTAGCGAACTGGCCATTAGCCAGAACGATATCGGACAGCACAGAAGACAGTGTCACATCGATATCGGTATAATCATTATACTTCGAGATGTTGGCGGTGGCGGCATAGCTTGTGATCAACGTGCCGTTTGCATCATCCAATTGACCGCCCGACAACGTCACCGTCACGTTTGTTGGAGCGGCGGCAAATGTCCAGGTATAGTCGAAATGAAGGCTATCGAGCCGAAGATCCTGCGCACCGGCGTTCAGCAGCTTAAGGCTCATGGTATTTCCAGCTTTTCCTTTCATGCCACCTACAGCGGTATTGGCACTGCCCACCGTTCCAAACGTGCCATCGTTCGAACCGAACGTCGCATCATTCGCAACACCGCTTTTAAACGAAGTGGCGGTTACGATGCCGGTGTCTGACCAGGTTGGTGCGTTCACATCGCTTTCCCAATAGGCTATAATACCGGCCATGGCGGTTCCTGCGGTCAGCACCGCAAGAGTCATAATTACTGCTGCTTTTTTCATTTTTTATTCTCCTGTTTGGTTTCAATTTTGCCGGCAGGGAAGTTAACCGACCGATGACATCGCAATGATTCCGTCACTTTTTTTTATTCCACTTCAACACGGAAGAAGGCCGGCGACAATGTGTTTGTCACCGTTGTAATATTGGTTGCGGGCGTGGCGGCAATGCCGGAAGCATTGGTTATCCAGATCGGAAATACGAGATTTTCGGCACTCATGATCCGATAGCTCCTTTCGCCTGCCGATTGCCACTGAATCACGTATTCATTTGCATTGGTTCCGGCTTCGACTACATCAATATTCAATAATGAAAGGGCATTCGTCGGATTGGTTCCGGCAATGAACTCGCTGTAATCGTTGAAGCCATCGGGCTCAAAGTCGGCGGTTCCATCGCTATTGGTAATAGAGCCGAAATAGTTGATTTCCCAGTTATCGGCTATGTTGTCGTTGTCGGTATCCGACGCATCACCCTTGAGCATGCGCACCATGAAGTTGTCGAACAGGCATCTTGTGGGACCGGAAAAGTTGCTGAAAGACAAGGTGAAGGCCACATGCTCGCCGGCCTGGATAACCGTGTCCGTCAAGTTGGTAAAAGGCAGATCGAGATCCACCCATGTATTGTCTATTGCGGAGTAGCTTCCGATTCCCACCGGACCGGTGTCGTCCAGATCTCCGGACACATAGTTAACAGCAAGGCTGCCCGGAGCTTCGGGAAAATTTCGTTTATAGTCGAAATAGATTCCATCGAGGTCCATGTCAAATACCGTCTTGTTGGTGATGGCAATGGTGTAGACTTGGTTCGATTGTGCTCTAAGCACCCAGCTGTTGTCTTCCGCAACTGGAGTCATGAAGATGGTTCCATAGTTATGGTCTTCGCTGCCGCCCGCTGCATTCCTGTTCAAGTTGACCCCATTGATCGCATCGAACATCTGGGCGGATACCTGACCGGCTCCCGGGGTTTTCGTGTCGGCAAAACGATTGTTTTCGCCTGTCCATGCCACCATCTCGTATGCTTCGAGTTGCGGATCCGTGACCACCACTTCGATGATGGCTTCAGCAGGAGCACTGTTGGAGTCGGTCGCGCTGATCGTAAATTCGTCAAAGCGAGCCACCACCGGGGTTCCGATTACGGTACCGTCCGGGAGAATGTCCAGCCAGCTCGGACCGTCCGTTTTGGCGTAATGGATGGTGTCGCCTTCCGGATCGACCGCAATACCGCTGAGATCATTTGAATAAGCAACGCCGATTGTGGCAATTTCCGCCAGGCGGATCGGATTGTTGGTAAACGAAGGAGCAATGTTAGCATTGTCCAATACGCCAAATTCACCAAGGAACATCATGTTATCTATAGCGGTGGCGGGTACGTTGACGTCAAAATTAAACCGGAATGTAGCGGACTCGCCCGCATCAAGAATGCTGTCGCCCAGTGCCGTCATATCTACAATATATTCATTGGAGGGATCAAATAGTCCCCAAGTCGCATTAGGGTCCGTCAAGCTGGTCAGATTCGTGACCAGTGTTCCATCAGAGATCAGCAGATCGCCAGACGCGTATCTGACTTTAAAGTCACCCCCACCCCAACGACGAATGAGGTCGAACCGAAGATCTGCAAGCTGCAGGTTCGTCGTGCTGTTGTTCTGAAGGGTGTATTCCATGTAATAGCCATCGCCGCCCTTGCCAACAGAATATGCGTTCGTTATAAAAGCAGCTTCACCGGTTTCGAAGCCCGCATCGTCAGGTCCGTAAAAACCATCATTGGAAGCCAGGTTCTTGGCGGGGTTGACCAGCCGGGTGCCTTCAACCGCGTTAGTAACATGGCTGTGAGATTCCGTCAGGATGATGAGGGCATTCGTAACGATGTCGGAGTCGGCACTTAAAAAAGTGTTGTTCGTATCCACATTCGCCCACGAGATCTGCTCCATCAGCGGTTCCACCGCAGCCAACGTGGTTATTGGAAGTACCGCAACAACAATCAAAAAAAACACCTGCTTCATTTTCATTATATTCCTCCTTCTACTTTATATGCTGAATCGGGTGGCTGAACCCTCTTTCCGCATTGTGCGAAACGTACCCACACGACCTTTCTTTGTCAAATTTTTTATTAAACAGTTTTATGCTTCGTCCAACAATGGCGGTTTGGGGGGCGGTATTTATTTTGAAGATTCCATTTCGGCTCCGGATTAATTGCTTTCAATGAACTCGGATTCCGTGATTTTTCCACCAACATAGGCCCCGGGTTATGCAGGTTCAGAAATGTCGTGATGATATCCGCTGGCGTATCCATGCTGGGCGCATGATCCCGCTGCTATCCAAAACAACCGATATACGTTCGTAGATCATCAATCGCAATGTACAGAAATCCAGCTTTCGGCCTGTGGCTCCACAGCCGTGAACAACGTATATTTCCATATAACTCCGCATGCTCACTCCGGTACTTCCATTATTCGCAAACGAATAAACTCATTAATATTGCCATCTACTGGAATTTGGTTGGTGATGAATTCAAATGTACCGCCAACATCCTCCGCTCCGGTTTCAAGGCAGCCGGTATTCGTCCATATTCCGGAAACAAGGTTATCGGTTAGTTCCAAGTAATAGATCAACCCGCTGTTGGTTGCAGACCGCCGCGGATAGATGTATTGCAGGACATTGCTGAAGATATCAACGGTCGGCTGGCATCCAATGTCGGACGGGTTGGTGGGATTACCTCCCATGCCATACTCGCTTAGGTTGTCCAATGTATCGCCATCATCATTTCCCAGTGGCCCGTTCGTCAGGCTATAGCTCGATGACCACTCGTCATAGGCGGAAGGAACCGGCAGCGCCCCGAAGTCGATGCGGGTGTACGAAAGCGCCGGCAACGCAGCGAAGTAGGCGTTGGATGCTGCATTGTACAAAACGCTCAACGGCGCAACCGTTCCATAGTGGTCGGCGCTATCCATCATCACGAGCCCCTCCGGGATTTGGGTTTCATCCGGGGGCATATCTACAAAGGAAAATGCCACATCCTGCACAGCTTCCGTTTTATTGAGTAGGTAGACATACATATTGGTGGGTGTCCGGGCCGAAAACCCAAACACATAGGGATGGGATGAACTTGATTCCACCATCGTGGCACGTTGTGCCGGAGCCAGCAGCCCCCACCCCAGAGTCTGGGGATTCCTACGATAGTCGTTCGGTTTATCCAGCAGCCCGTTATCGGCATTGCGGATGTTCGCCCAGAAACAGGCCATATCATAGTTGGCAATAAAATGCTCCTGAAGGAACTCGGTCTGCAGCAAACCCATTGTGAATTTGTTGAACCCGGTAAAGTTGATTCCACTGCCCCAACCGTATTCATTATTGGCCATCAGAAGATCCGGACAGCCCACCTCGGCCGCGGCCACCCGAAGGTCGGCAATTTTATCGCGCCAGGTTTTGCCCCAGTCATTGGGATCGTTGGTGAGTGGATTCGGATCCGCCCCCGACTTGTAGTCGCGCAGCGGAAACTCGGTCAGCCAGTTTGCATAGGTGCCCAGCGGCGGGGCTGGATCCGGACTTCCGCCAAACGGCCATTTACCGTGGAACTCATACCCGTCTGCATAGTCTCCAGCTCTCCCTGGATAGTCCGGATGAACCGAAGTCAGCCATGCCTGCATGTTGTCCGGATCGGCCCCGTTGTCATTCCAGAATATCTTTATCGTGGGATCGACCGTCTTCATCGCCGCGGCATGTGCAATAAAGTTGGTGGCGGAACTGTAGATGCCTCCAACCGTGAACATGTCTTCGTTACCGATATAGTAGAAGGCTCCGGGATGTCCGGCATCGACCACATACTGCACGCAGTTCGACGCCCGGTCGATACTGTCCTGCATCCGGTTGTACAGATAGCCGGAGCGATAGTTCACGCCAACCAGCGGCGTGATGCCGCTGACATCGCAGAAATGGAGATATTCATCGATGCTCATCCAGTCTGATTCAGGTGCCGTGGTATTGGTATTTCCGCCCCAGTCGGCAGGATCGGGATTCGGCTCCCATGGATCACCTCTGGCATATCCGCTTGGATTCTCCCAGTCCCAGTATTTGACGACACTGCCGCCGGGGAAGCGCATCGTGCCCACACCGGCCTGCTTGCACCACAAGGCAAAACTGTCGTCCGAATAGGCCGCATCTTTATCGTTATAATAGACCGTATGCGCCCCGACCAGATAGGGGCTGACCGTCCATTTTTCAATGGAGGGATCGATGGTTACCCACACCGTGTCATTCGTTGAGTCCTGACCGGTTAACGCTAGGTTGTCGAGCATTGAGCGGGAGCCTACCCCGCCGCTCACGACCATTGAAAAAACCGCCGATTCAGCAGGCGCCAACTGCGTATCCGCAAGCGCAGACGACAGGAGTACATCAAAATCGGGATAATCGCCGCTGTCCACATCGCTGCGGGAAACGGTCTGTGAAAAAAGCTGCACAGGCCCTGCACCCAAAGCACCCGAAACATAATTCACTTCCAGAACTTCAGGTGATGCATTGAACCGGCGCACAAAATCAAACCGAATAGCCTTCAGTTTTATATTCCCGACCGAGTCATTGGTCACCGACAGCGTAAAGGTTTCCGAATTCTGAATTCGGAATGAAGTCGGCGATGCGGAGGCTCCGGCTCCGAATGTGCCATAGGTGCCATCGGTTGAGCCAGACGCATAGGTATCTGCAGCGGAAGTCAGGGAGAGAGCTGCACTGAAACCAGGAGCGGAGGGTTTAGTGGGCGATGCGATGCCATCTTCCCAAGAAACCAAAACCTCTTCTGCGCTGACGCCGAACGCCATGACGAAAGAAATCCCTAATTTAATCGCGGTTTTTATACCTGTGACAAGCATGCCTATCCCTCTTTTGACATGAAGACTTCTGAAATTCTCTCTGTCACCAAATAGGCGTTCAATCAGCTGACCCTTTTTAGCTCCGATGCCACTTCTTTTGTTCAAAAACTGCCCCGCATAAACGGGGCAAGTCAAGATGCACACGATCCATCTTATCTATATGGACATCTTGCGGCGGATTAACAGGAACGAAAACCCCGGAGGTTTTTCAAGTTTCTCATTTGCTCTTGATTAACCCCTTCCGAATCCATCCCCGGAAGGGGCTCCAAACTTTTATTGTTCAATAATCAGTCGAAGGAACTGATGATCTTTCGCTACAGTATCGATACGATTGGTTACTGCTTCGAAAGCTGAATCACCCTCAAAGGCTCCACCTACACCAACCACGGAATAGCCCATATTGGTCCATACAGGATTCGTCAGCATATCGGTGAGTTCGAGATAATAGGTCAGGCCGCTATCCACACGCCGCGGATGGACATATTCAAACCATTGCCCTGCCTCTTCGACACTTCCATAGGTCGGAGCGTAGCCTGTGTCTTCGGCATCAACCGGATTTCCACCCAGGCCGAATTCATAGGTATTGTCCAGACCATCACCATCCGGATCGGCATCGGCTTCCGCGGCCACTCCATTCGTATAGGTGGAGATCCACTCCAGATAAGGATCCTCGACAAACGTGCCTTTTATCGAGAAGTTGTCCAGAAAGATATCCTGGAAGTTCACCATATTGTTGGTATCGATCATGAAATTAAAACTGACCGTCTGCTGGGGTTCGAGAACACCATTTATCGCGTGGTCAAAGTCCTGCCCGTCCCTGAACCCCGACTCATAGACTGTAGTAACAGTATCCGTACTTACAACACCTGAAATATCACCCGAATAGTTGATCACAACCGTATCCGTATTACCGAGCGTTTCGATCATCGCATCATAGTGCAAACTGCTGAGATTGATGCTGGCTGAAGCACTGGCATTCGAGACGGTCAGGGTTAATACCGGGCTGATCGTATCATTTTTTGGATGCCATAGAATATTCTTATTCTGCGTTCCTCCCGCCGGGTCGCCAAAGTATTCCCGTCCGCCCGTCGATCCATACGTGTGATCCAAGGATGATTTAAAACTGCTATCCCAGGCCCCCGCCCCATCAGCACCCGTTAAGAGATAGGAAGCTTCAACGCTCGAATGAACCTCCTGCGGGGCTACTTGAAGCGCTGGATCTATATGGGTCCATGCGGCAATGATCTCTCCAGGTGCGGCAATCTGCCCGGTGCCTGAAACGGCAAACGTATAGGCTTCCTTGCCTGCAACATTATTGCTAACGATAACGGAAGCAGTTTGTAAAACGCCAACATTGCCTAGAGTTGGTGTAAAGATCACCGAAAAGGCGATATTCGTGCCCGGTGCAACATCCCCTGGAACCGGAGGTATAATCGTGAGTTCCGAACTCCCGCTAATGCTCGCGCCGGTCACAGATAGATTGGTATATCCGGTATTCCGGACCAAGAAGTTGTTTGTAACAGGTTCTCCCACATAGGCCGTTGAAAAATCAGTATTTTGCTGAAAGTCGACCTCGGTCTGGTTGTTTGTGATCGCAAAGCCCCCGTACTCGCTGATCACATCAATATCCGGAACAATCAGCACGCTGATTCCCTGAATCTCAAAGGTATAGTTGGTGTCATTATTCAGGACGGAAACGGTTGCGGTATTTGTGGTGTCTTCCACCAAGGGTTCATAGCTAATCTGAAAAGTGGTCGATGTCCCTGCGGCCAAATCCGTGAGATTCGGCTGCAATACCATACTGAACACATTGGTGTCCCCGCTGAGCTGTACGGCGTCAGGCGACCCCGTCAGAACCAGATTGGTGCTACCAGTGCTAGAAATTGTAAATTCATTGGTTCCAATCGAGCCGATCGACCGCTCGGGAAATAGCGTTTGGTTCGCCGTCTCTGGTGTCGTTGAATTGTTGACGATGAGGTTGCCATTACCCGATACCTCGATTTTAGGAACGGTGACTACAGAGGCCGGGCCCGTGGTTCCAAAAACGCCGAGGTTGTCAATGTAGGTACTGGCTCCTGCGGAGGCAGAACTCGGAACGATCGCAAAAGTTGCCGATTCGTTAAAACCCAGCGAATAATCAGCAAGGCTGGTCAGATCTACGCTAAAATCCGGAAAATCACCAACTTTGTTCACATCGGCAACACTGAAAGTCTCCGAGATGTTTGCTCCCGGGGTTACGCCCGAAAAATCTCCGTCAACATATTGTACGGTAAGTGCAGCTGGACTGCCATTGAACAGCTTGGAAGCATCAAAACGGATTTCCTCAACATCCAGATAATCATATCCGTCGTTAGAAATCGTAAATTTCACTTCAATATGATTTTCCTCGCCAACAACACGGACATCATCGTTGACTGAAAAGATTTCTGATGCGGTCGGAACAGCTTCACCCGTGGAGTAGTTGGAATCGCCATCTGGCCCATAAAAGGTATCCGTACTGGTTCCATCGGTTCCAACACTCGCTTCCAGCCACTGCACGCCCACATCGTTCATACTGCTTACACCAGTAAGCCCATCCGTGGCCCCAACAAGCAACTCAGCTGCCGATGCGGTTATGGACAGCGACGCTGCCGCGATCATGATATTCAGGTTCCTCAATTTCATCCTATTCCTCCTACTGTTTGTGTGCTTATCGGGTGACACACCCTTCTTTTTGCAGTGTGGATAATTTATCCGCACCACCTTGTCTTGTCAAATATTTTATTGAACTGTTTTACTATATGCCTGAATATATCCGGTTTTTATGGCGTTTTTTACTTTTGAGTTTCCATTTCAGGCCAGCTGACGTTGCCGTCATTATCGGCATCAAGGCGATCAAACTTGTTCCGCGCCTTTTTCTCGTCGAAGGTTCTTTGCTTCTTTTCGGCTTCGGCGCGGTTGCGTTCGAGAAATTCGTTCCAGGTTACACGGCCATCGCCGTCTGCATCCAGTTTTTTGAACCAGGCATTGGGCTCGGACGCATTAGTCTTAGCCTCCGCCTTGTGCTTCTTTGGCTCCATCGAGCTGCGTTCAGCTTCAATAGCGGCGCGGCATTTGCGGCGGAAAATCTGATTATTCACCCGGCCCGTCCGCGCCAGCTCCTTGTGAATTTCGTCCATTTCAGCGCGCCACTCGTTCATGCGCGGATAATCCTCCAGCCAAAGCATCCATTCTTTGCCGTCGCTAACATTCGGGTGGCTCTTGGTCGGCAGATAGTTGGAGAACCCTTTTTTCCGAACAGCCTGCTCAGGCTTATCGGCCAGATTCACATGGCAGAGCGGATCGTTCTTTAAATCGTAAAGTTCCTCGGAGCCATCGAAAAAGCGGTTGTATTTCCAATGTTCGAAAGTCAGGGCATAGGAATCGCGCCCGTTGCAGGTGATGGACGGCCATTCCCAGTCCGTCTGCGGGTTTTTCATCAGCGGCACCAGGCTGCGGCCATCCAGCTGGCTTCCCGGCATTGGAAGTCCGCAAAGCTCCACCAAGGTCGGATACATATCGACCAGTTGCGCCGGTTTGGTGCAGGCCTGCTTTTCGCGCAATCCCGGCGCCGAAACCATCAGCGGATTTCGGGTTGATTCATCCCAGAGCGTAAACTTGCTCCAGCACTGCTTTTCGCCCAGGTGCCAACCGTGGTCGGACCAAAGCATGATCACGGTGTTCCCCGCATCACTCCGTTCGTCCAATGCTTCAAGCACCCTGCCGAGTTGAGCATCCATATAGGTGATGGTTGCCAGATAGGCGTGCAGCAGGCGGCGCGCTCCGCCCTCTTCGGTTTTTATGCCGAGGTCGTGCACCTGGTAGGAAGCAAACTGCGCCGCATCGGGGGTGTCGGCAATGTCGTTCTCCAATACCTCCGGCAGCACCAGCTCGTTCGGATCATACAGTTCGAAATATTTCTTCGGAACAATCCATGAAAGGTGCGGTTTGGTGAATCCGACGGCCAGGAACCACGGCTTGTCATAGTCGCGCTTTAGCCGCTCGACCGCCATATCGGCGGTCATCGTGTCGTGAAACGCCTCGTCCGGCAACTCGCTCGGGCCGCACACCTTGAAACCGCCGTAGCTCTGAAGCGACCGGTCTTCGGGCCGGATTTCCTCTTCGCCCCAAGTGCCGTCCTTATGCTGCGCCTTGCAGTAGATTTCGTCCCAGTCACCATCCCGGAGGGTATTGCCGTGATAAATCTTTCCGCCCGACATCGTGTGATATCCATTATTCTTGAAATGCTTATTCAACGGCGTGGCGCCATTCAGCATCGGCACTTTTCGCCAGTCGACAAAGCCGTACGCCCCGGAGTTGTAGGGTTGAATCCCGTTCATCAGAGAAGACCGCGACGGCCCGCACATCGGCGCCTGGTTATGCGCATTCAGAAACACGGTCGACTGCTCCGCAAGCTTGTCTATATTCGGTGTCAGCACTTGGTCATAACCGAAGCAGCCGACAAAGTTGCGCAGGTCGTCGATCGCAATAAACAGCACATTCGGCTTTTCGGCCTGCGCCATCCCGGCAGCCACGAGACCGGCCAGCAATAATGTTTTCATTTTCATAAACCATCTCCCTCTTCAATCACTAGAACCAGACTGTCATACCACAACTGATATCCGGCTTCGTTCAAATGAACCCCGTCTTTAAAAAAAGAGAGGCGTTGCAAACCGTCCGTATCAACAAATAGGGAATACAAATCCAGCCAATGCACGTTTTCCAACGATTGGATGGCCAGGTTAATGGGCACGACGATGTCGCGGTTGCGCGTCGCGTCACTGGTGGGCAGAACGGAACAAAGAACAATCTCCGCCTGCGGCTCCAACTCCAACAGGCGATCGCGCACGGCAACGATTCCTTCAATGATTTGATCCGGTTGCTGCTTGAACAGATTATTGGTGCCGATCATTAGCACGATGGTTTTAGGTTGAAGCTTTGGATCGTCGAAATTGCCCATTCCTCCGTCCCTCTTGGTTTTCAACCGATAGAGTACGTGTTCCGTCCGGTCTCCTGAAACGCCCAGGTTGAGTGCATTTGCGTACGCCTCCTGCCAAAACGCCGCACCTTTCTCCAGCCAGCCCTGCGTGATTGAGTCGCCGACAAACACAACCTTCACTTTGGAGAGATCGCGTGTGTCCAGCTCCTTTGCAACTTCGGCCAGGCGCTTGACCAGCCAAGCCTTGCCGCCGGTTTCGCGCGGCACCGGCAACACGGCCGGATTCAGCGAATCCTTGCGATAGACGACTTTACCGATCCGAATGGTTCCGCGATCAAGCACCTCGATGTTTCCGTAGTGCCCGCTCTGCCAAACCACGTAATAGTTGCCATAGCTTTCCAACCATTGGAGCCTTTGACCGCTTGCATAGTCCACCGCGCCGTTCACAAAGAACTCAACGCGCTTGCCTGCATCGTCCTTCCAGCTATCCACCAAGGAAAAACCGGATGGCAGCTGTGCGATTTTGGGCGGTGGCACATAGTCAGAAATCTCCGGCTTCAGATCCGTCAGACCAAACACAAACGATGTATGCGCCAGCAAAGCCCGGGTTGTTGCGGTGAGATAGGGTTCTTTTCCAAAAAATGAATGGCCCACGCCCTCATAAACCAGCAGCGCGGCATTCCCGCCCCTTTTGCGGACCGCCTCTGCAAAACGGCGGGCCACATCGATATCAATCGTGGTGTCCTCGGTGCCATGATAGAGCAAGGTGTCGGGTGGAGGATGCTTGATGTTATAGATGGCGGAAGCCGCCTTTTTTTCCTCTTCGGTCGTGCCGGTGTAGTCGCCACCGCCGAAATGGCTGCGGGCGCGCTCCAAGGCATCGAACAGCCCGTTGTAGCCGTCGTAGCAAATGCATTCCGGCGTCAGCTGCGCGGCAATGGATGACAGATGTCCGCCCGCCGAACCACCTGCAAGCCCCACGCGGGTAAAATCTAGGTTGAGTTCATCGGCGCGCTGCCGGATAAAGTCGATGGCATCCATCACATCACTAATCGCTTCGGGATATTTCGCCCCCTGGCTTCGCCAGCGGTATTCCAGCCGGACCCCGGCAATACCGTGCTTTGCAAGCTCGAATGACTGATGAGCAAAATGGCTTTTACTGCCTGTAATCCATCCGCCGCCGTGCACATAAAACACGACCGGAAAAGGACCGCCTTCTCTCGGACGCTCAATCCGAAGATCCAGCAGCAGCTCCTGTCCGTCCGGCAACTCGACGGTTTTGACAACAAACCGGTCGGAACGCACCTGCGGACAGGCCTCCAGATGCTCGACCGTCTTCTCTTCGGCGTAAGCCTGCTGCTCCTCCCACGTTCCTTTGGCAAACGACATCGAGGCGCAGGCCAAACAGATGATAATCAGATTTCGAATCATTTAATGCCTTCCATTACCGTTGGGGTTTATAGGACGAAGGGTCCCATGCGCGAATCCAGCGCGACTTATCCAAGTGCCACTTCTGTGATTCCATGGCCTTCTTTCCGATGTCATCCTTCTTCGCACGCCACTCCGAACAATGCGCGAGGCATTCATCGGCAAACTCTTTCAGGGAGTCGCCATAGCCCATATCATCCACAAAAATCACGACTAAATTCGGGGGGCTGGCGGTTGCTCCAAGCCCGGACAGCAGAGCAAGCCCAAGGAACAAACCGGGGGTTAAACGGGAGGGAAATAATCTATTTTTCATATACGACCAGAGGTTCAGTGTTAATAAGCATTGTGGCAGACACCTCTTTTCACTTATTGAAAATGCAGACCTCATAAATTTCGTAAAGTAAGTTTAATTCTGCGAAGTTAGCTTAAACGAGTCTGTACGGAAGGGGCTTGCGGGCAGGCCGCGACTATCAAACAGCACGGGGTGTGCATTGTTTTCCCACGCATAACGAACAGCGACCGGCTCGGCAATCAAATCGCTCCAAACCATGAGTTCGCTGCCCTGAAGGGATGTCTGTGCCGGAACAAACAGCTTGTCCGCTCCGCAGATCAAAAATTCATTCGTCGAATGATTCAGCACGAGATCGCCTTCACAAAAACAAAACGAAATCGCAATTTTGTTTCCTTCCTCGCGGTGCGACAACGCAACCGGCCCGCTGGCGTATCGTTCTTCGGTGCCATACGCCACTTTCTCTGCGCAGAGGGCGAGCCGTTCACCGACGGCTTCTTTTTGGGAAGGATGAATATCCTCCGTAACTCCGAGACCAATCGTTACCGCCATACCCATTTTTGGTAGAGAACGAAACACGTTCATCTGTGAATCGCGAAGTTCCGCCCAGCCCTGATACGCTTCGTTGCCGTCCAGTAGCTTCCCTTTCCAGTTAGGTAGCTGGACAAAAAGGAAGGGCAGGTCCGAGTTCCAGTCTTTCCGCCAGCCTCTAATCATGGCGGAGAACTGGTTTCGGTAGAGGGATGGCCCCCCTTTTGAAAAATCAAAATTGTTGGCATCGGTTTCGCCCTGATACCAGATTACCCCTTTGATGGCATAGGGCACCTGCTTTTTGAGCATTACATCATAATGCGCGGCTGGACGTGTTTGACACTTCGGCCCCAAGGGATATTTCGGGCGTGGCCCACGTTCCCCACGGGGGATGTTGTTACGTATTTTTGCATCGTAGAGTCGGTTTAGCTCAGCAATCCTTCTGTACTCGGCCTCATATTCTGCCGGAGTAAATCGTGCATATTGGGTACGGTATTGGCTCATAATTTCATTGAGTGCGGGGTCGGCGAGAAAGGCCTCCTTCGGAAGCCAGGTCTGAATGGCACTGCCGCTCCATGCGCAAAGAATGATTCCAACCGGAACCTTCCGGTCGCGGTGCAGCGCTCTAGCAAAGTAAAAGGAAGTCGCTGAGAAGCCGTCGGCCGTTTCCGGAGAGCATTGACTCCAACCATTATTGGCTCTCTCTACCTGTCCGTCATAAGCCTGAAGAGACACCTTAACGAGCCTGATTTCAGGGAGCTTTGCCGCCATAAGATCCGCTTTTATTTTTCCGGCAACTGCGTTCCTCTTTGCAAACATTTTCATAGAGAACGCCATGTTGGATTGACCGCTGGCAAGCCACACTTCACCGATGAGGATGTTTTTAAACTCAGCTGAATTGCCGCTCGAAGAGGAAATCTTCAGGATTCGTGGTTTTGTCGATGCGGCCATGGGGGCGAGGCGAATTTCCCAGTGCCCGTCCACATCGGCGGTTACACTTTTTTCCTGATGAGCAAAAGACACTGTCACGGTGC
Organism: Pontiella sulfatireligans; assembly: GCF_900890705.1. GTDB lineage: Bacteria > Verrucomicrobiota > Kiritimatiellia > Kiritimatiellales > Pontiellaceae > Pontiella > Pontiella sulfatireligans. Next base: position 1,523,048 of record NZ_CAAHFH010000002.1, read on the forward strand.
TTCCAGGAGTGTCGGTTCCCCAGACGGGAACGGGAAGCCCCTGTTGTAAAATGGCATTGTCACCGAATAGCGGCGCCGGTTTCAATGCCGAAAAAGCCGACACAACCATACCGAAAACGAATAGGAGAAGAATCCTTTGCTTATTTTTCATCAGAGTTTTTTCCCAACAGAATTTTTGTAATAAAGTCAATTTCACTTAAGGATGTTCGATTCCGTTTTGTTGATAAACATCCGCTATGTCCAATGGCGTCCGATTTTTCCTTCAGTTTGATGCCAAAGACACGGTGATGAATACCAGCTCCAAGGCTTATTGCCGGCACCTCGTTGTGGCCAGCGTAAAGTCCATAGTATGGAGGATCATCAGGGGTCAGATGAGTGAGCGGCGAAAATTCCGTATACAGTACTTCGTGGGTTTCATAGTTCTTGAGCACGGCGGTCAGGCTTGCTTCGCCCACGGCGGAACAAATCATCGAATGTTCCGCTCCTTTTACACCGATATGTTCCGTTATCCATTTAGGATCAATAGATGTCTGGCCATTCCTAGAAAATACGGCACAGACCCGTGTCGATTCACGTTCGACAGGGTCTTCCGATTTTTCATTGGCCAAATCATCGTGAAAAGCAATCCATAAGCTGGTGCATCCACCGGCACTGTTACCCATGAGGGCGACACGTTCCTTGTCCAGATTCCACTCGCTTGCCTTTGAACGCACAAACTGGAGTGCTCTTGCCGCATCGTGAACAGGAACAGGCAGAGGATTGGTTTTTGATAATCGGTAATTTATGGATGCAACAGATATTCCCCTGTCCAGCAACGGAGTCAAATAATCTTTGCTAATGGCATCTTTGTCCCCCCCCGTCCATCCACCACCGTGTATGTATACCACAAGCGGAGTCGGGGCATCGCTTTTGGCCAGCCAGATATCAATTTTCTGTTTTGGATCTTTACCATAGCTAATATCCCCATGGGTCGGCGTTGGTAAGTTCTCTTTAGTTGCTGAAAAGGCAAGCAGAGAGCTGAACAACAGGCTTCCTGCAATGATTGGCAACTTATTCATAATATCACTTATCCTTTTAAAACGTTTCCGCGACCATTAGCTTAAACATAACCGGCCACTCCGCATCGTCGAAAACCGGTTTGGCCGGAGGCATAACAACCAGTCCTTCGGGCGTTTTCTTCCACGACACCTCGGCATCGCTGCCGAGCAGTGAAACTGATTGTATCTGAACATCGCGTCCAACCCCCTCACGTGAAAACGAGGTCAATGTGAAAGGCTCTTCCGGCCATGCCAATCGTGTTGCATAAATAGCCTTTCCATCTTTACTACAGGTATACCGAATATCGCCCGGATGGAGTTTATAGCGTCCCATCTCAACCTTCTCCGGGTCATCATAGACCTTTCCTTTGGATTCATCCTTCGAAATAAATCCCAAGGTCGTTCCTGGCTCCAGCTCTCCGTACACCAACCAGGGACGGCTGGCATGAATCCCTTCGCCAACGACATCCATCCAACGCGCCATTTCTTTCAGATAGGTCACTTCTATGTCCTGCATGGATCCATCTGCTTTTAACGCTAGGTTAAGCAGTATATTTCCATTTTTACTCACCGTATCGATGATCTTGGAGAACAACATCGGTGTAGGCGTCCTTCTGCCGTTGCCCGGGCGATAAAACCATCCACAAATCGAGGCATGGGTCTGCCACTTGTAGGGTGCAATGTCGGCCAGATAACCAGCTTCGTAGTCGGGTATCGCTTCCTCTTTCCACAACGACTCGCGCTTAAAGGTAATAACCGGCTCCCAGCCTCCGGCCTGAGCCTTGTTATAGTAGTTGGCCACAACCCGGCGAAAGGCATCCTGCCACAGGTAGCTGCCGGACTGGCAAAAGACGTCGGCGCTGCCGCCGTCCACAAAAATATAATCCGGTCGGAAGAGCTCAACCAACTCGCCAAGGGTATCCTCCCATTTCTGGATGGACGCGGGTTTGGGCATGCCATTTTCATCCAGACCAATGCCGTACAACTGATCGAAACGCGGGTCGGAGGTATCATACCCCTCCAGCTTCTTGTAGTAGCGACTGTGCCGAGAGGCATGGGTTGATACACCGACCTTGATGTTCCGTTTCCGGGCGGCATCAATCACCTCTTTCGTAGTGTTGCGTTTGGGTCCCATTTTGGCCGCATTGAATTCATCAATGACCTTCGAGTCCCACATGGCAAAACCGTCATGATGTACGGCCTGCGGAACAATATATTTCACCCCGGCCTCATCAAGCAGGCGAACCATCTCTTCCGGCTCAAAGCCGTCGCCGCTCATCAGGGGAATCAAATCCTTGTAACCGAATTCCTTCGGGTCGCCGAACAGCCGTTTATGGATGTGGTAAGCCGTCGATTGCTGGCTATCCGGAAGCAGGACGCTGTTCTTCATGTTGGGATACATATGCTTCCCCCACTGACCCACCGGATTTTTAATGCCCGTATTCGAATCTTGGTACTTTCCTTTCTGCAGACAGAAGTCCGAGATATCCTCGTTCCATTTATCGCCCAAAGCCGTCTGCGGCCCCCAGTGGTAGAAAAACCCGATTTTGGCATCGTTGTACCACTCCGGCACTTCATAGGTGGACAGGCTCTCACGGGTGGGTTCAAACGTCCCGGCTTGCGCAATAGCCGATCCTGAAAACAGGCTCAACATGACAACAGTTACAATTCTATTTTTCATATGATCTTTTCCTTTCTCTCCCGGCGCCAACTACAGGGAAAACTGCGCTGGATCCCAGAAGGGGTTGACTGAATCTTTTTGGTTCGGGCCAGGGGTGCTTCGTCCTTCACGAATGATCGTCTGCAAGGTCTCCGAAAGCCGCTTCCCGATTTCCGGATGTTCCGGGAGAATATTCTCTTCCTCTCTCTGATCGCGGCTCAAATCATAGAGCTCAGCGGTCAAATCGGTACGCTCAGCCCGGTTTTTGTAGAAAAACAGCAGCTTATAATTTCCCTCACGAATAGACAGTTCGCCCTTAATTGAATGATGAATGACTGAAGGAGTCCTTTCCCGCTGTCCGCCGGAAAAAAGAGGAAGAACACTGTGACTGTCTACCGCATCACCATCCGCCAGACGGTATCCGGTCAGCTCGGCGAACGTCGCCATCATGTCGGTGAGGCAGAATGTCTCTTCGCAGATGCTTCCGGCGGGAGCCTTTCCGGGCCAGCGGAGAATAAACGGGACGCGGTGGCCGCCTTCGAAGATTTCGGTTTTCCCGCCCCGGACTTGGTTATCCAACCGTCCTCCGCCGTCATTTTTGATGCTGCGGATTCCATCGCGCGTGCTTCCGTTATCGGTTGAAAAAATAACGATCGTATTGTCCTTAAGCCCGCTGCGATCAATCGCCTTTATGATTTCCCCGGCGGACCAGTCGGTCTGCATGATAAAATCAGCATAGGGGTTGACGCCGCTCTTCCCCAGGAAACGCTCCGAAGGGGCGATCGGAGCATGGGGCGAGGTCAGAGGGACATAGAGGAAAAAGGGCTGTTTCGATGTTGCCGCCTTTTCAAGATAGCCCACGGCTTCCTGGGTAAGGCGTGGCAATATCTTCACAGGATCAAAGTCCTTGGTAGCCGGACCGGTTTTCCCGGTTTTGTAGACACTTTGCTCTCTAAGAATGGTCGGAATTTCCAGCACCCGGTCCTGCTCCATCCATGTGTACGGCGGAAAGTTTGGGAGGTCCAATCCGAAAAAGTAGTCGAACCCATGGTCTGTGGGACCGCCTCGAAACGGCTTGGAAAAGTCGATCCGTTTCCAGTCAAAATCTTTGGTTTTCCGGTTCTTATTACTGGCCGTAAAATCATGTTCATGCCAATCCAGTGCGTCGCGGATGAAACCGCTTTCCTTCAGCTCCCAGTCCATTCCCAGATGCCACTTGCCGACCATGGCCGTGCGATACCCCTGCGCCTTCAGCATTTCCGGAAGCGTCAGACGCTGTGGTTCGATCAAGGATGGATACCAATCCCACAGGACGGAAAACTTGGATGGCGTGCGCCAGCAGTGGCGTCCAGTCAGCAGCCCGTAACGGGTCGGCGTACAGACCGAGGAGCCGGAGTGCGCATCCGTAAAATTGATTCCCTCCGAAACCAGCCGATCCAGACAGGGGGTCGGAACCTTGAATTCGGTATTGTTTGCCTGAATGGAGTCCCGGCCCATGTCATCGGCCAGGATGAATACAATGTTCGGACGGTTTTCCGCCACGACAGCCGACCCTAAAAACAGGCTCAACATGACCACCGTTAAAATTCTATTCAGCATATGATCTACCCCAGATTGTTTTAACGTTTTAACTCGATCTTCAAGACGTAGCAAAAGTCATGATTCGGCCGACTCGACATGTCGACCTGCAATCCATTGGCATTCCGCGTCCAGCTGAGGTCGGTCGAGCCGGGAATCATCTGGATATTCGCGATATCCTCGGTGGCCACATTCCAAGCATCAGCTCCCAGCGCACTCAGTGTGACCGTCGGTTCCACCGGCCAGTCCATAAAGAGGCAATAGACCGTCTTCCCATCCTTACTGCGGGTGTAGCGCCGATCCGCTCCGGTCGCCTTTACAAAATTATTTTTCGGCTGCGCCACCAACGGTCCCTCGCCGTGGGTGTAGAATGGCCGAGTGGCGTAAATGGCTTCGCCGTTAATCGCCAGCCACTCTCCCATTTCCCCAAAAACCTTTTTGCAGTGCCGCGGAATCGTTCCATCGGACTTAGGAATAAAGTTCCACATACCCACGCCATTTTTACTCGTAATATCAATCAGCTTACGGATCTGATGCGGATTGTTATTGATGGAATGATTAAAGTTTTTGTCCTCATAGTAGGATTGGTAAACCCACCCTCCAATCGTGAGATCCACCTGAAAAACATTCGGGGAGATATGATCCTTCGGATAATTCGACCGCTCGTGATTATCGTATCCAATATTGTCATCCGCCACATTCTCATAGGTCTGGTTCTTGATCACAACCACCCCGTCATTCCCCTTCTTGTTGAAGAAATGAGAAAACACCTTCCAATAGCGCTCTTCGTTAATTTTTCCCATCGGAGTTCCGGCCAGAAAACAGAGATGATCGGGATTGGCCGAATCAATGGCACTGTTGGCAATCTGAACCCAGTCATCCATAAAGTTTTCAGTAAACCGATCGCCATCACTCGTGTGGGGATCCAAATACAAATCCGGTGCCTCCGCACCATCGCCGAATTCATGAACCGCCGTATAGATGCGCCACGCTTCGGCATGATGGAACCCCACGGTTACCTTGAGGCCCTTGGCCCGCGTGGCATCGGCCAAGGCTTTGAGGTAATCCATCCGATGCATCCCCTTATCCACGCTATCCCAGATGGTTTCCGGATTATCGTATAGCTGGAAATTTTCACGATGCGATGCATGCATGCCAATAAACCGGGCCCCGGCATCCACGGCCAACTGGGCCCATTCGTCGGCATCAAAAAGGTATGGGTTCCACTGATCGATGATATCCTTCATTCCGACAACCTTGGGATCGCCCCAATATTCCTTCCACCACTTGTAAGACTCTTCTCCCGGAGTATAGCCTTCCTGTAAATCCCACAACACGCCGCCTTTAGGTGCCGCCTCCCAGAGGAACTGTCGTGGCCCCCAATGGGCATAGAGTCCAAACTTGGCATCCTGAAACCATTCCGCTTGCCGGTGCCGCGCACAGGAGGCGCGTGTGGCCTCGTATTGGGTACTAATCTCGTTCGCAGAGGAACTCTCTACCGCCGAACAATTCAGTCCGAAACAAACGGTTGACATAAAGAAAACCAACGTTTCTTTGTAAAATTTCAATTTCATGTTCTACACCTTCTGGTTTATTCGATTTGCATCTTTAGCTTAAAGGTTTGCGATGCGTCCGCTTAATCAGGATCAGTTCATACCGATTTTCAATCCCCACAAATACTTACAGGGCAGCTCTTTCGGCAGCTTCACGATCAAATTGCCATCCTTGAACTCCCACGCAACCGCCGTTTTGGCCCCCAACAGATCCACCTGCCCCGGCTTCGTGCCCCATGGAATCGCCAACGTCTTATCATCAGGCCAAGTCACGAAATAGGCATAAACCGCATCGGCTTTCTGCGTGAAACGAATGGCTTCCTTGTCAAAATGGCCGTGATGATCGATCTCTCCCGTGCCGTGAATTTTCCAAGGTCTGGAACCCGTGATGCCTTCGCCGTTCACCGCCATCCATTCGCCGAGATCCAGCAATGCCTGCTCCTGAAGTTTGGGTAATGTGCCATCGGCCTTCGGCCCAAGGTTAAGCATCAGATTCCCGTTACGACTGACCACATCAATGAACTTGGCTAGAATCGACTTAACCTCGATGGCTTTTTCTCCCTCGATGTAACACCAGCCCGGCTTCTTTACATTCATGTGCGACTCCCAAGGCAACTCGGCAATGGGTCCGGCGGAACCGGGCACCCCTTGTTTCCCTTCGGTGTCATACACGGCCTCGCCGATCTTCATCGCATCCCGCTTCCAGGTAAGCACCACGTCCCGGCCCCATTCATCGCTTTGGTTGTAGTAATAGGCGGTTACGCGGTAAAGAGCCTCCCTGAACATCTCAGTATTGAACTTGGCGTGCCCATCGCATATCCCGCCATCGATAAAGGTGTAGTCCGGTTGGTAGTTATCGATCAGTTCGGTCAACACCCGCTCCCACTGCAACGCATCCTCCGGTCGGGGCGAATCGTTATCGCCCCTCCGCTTTCCGTAGAGTCCCTCATACCGGGGATCCCAGTTATCGAACTCCGGACGGAACGTATAGTAGCGCCAGTGCCGTCCATAATGGGTTGAAACACCCAGCTTAATGTCCTGTTTGCGCATCGCATCGGAAAACTCCTGCACGATGTCCCGCTTGGGTCCCATTTTCACCGCGTTCCACTCGATCTCCTCCGAGTCCCACATGGCAAACCCGTCGTGGTGAATGGCTGGAGCAACAAAATAGCCCGCACCCGATTTTTTCACGAGATCTGCATAGTAGTCGGCATCGAAATTTTCGGCCTTGAACATCGGCACAAAATCCTTGTAGCCGAATTCCTTCTGGTCGCCAAAGGTCTTCCGGTGATAGTCCGCAACCTCTTTTTTATACGGCTTATCGACCCCTTCCACATAGTACATCTGGTTCGGATACCATTCTGTCTTGTAGGCAGGCACAGAGTAGAGGCTCCAGTGCATGGAGACGCCTAACTTGGCCTCCCCAAACCATGGGGCTGTACCGTATTCCGCTAAAGTCTCCGACGTGAATTTCCCCGGTTCTTCCGCAGAACACATAAAAACGGAAAACAGGGCTATTGGGATCATTAATACATTTTTCACTTTATACCTCGATTTGGCTCCTTCGTCTATTATAGCCATAAAACCTACCGCCGCTCACTTCATTATTTCTTCCCATAACTTTCAGGTTTGTAGGGCGTTGGATCCCATGCGGGAAGCCAGCGGGATTTATCCAAATGCCACTTTTGTGCTTCCATGGCTTTTTTCCCTATTTCATCTTTCTTCGCACGCCACTCCGCACAATGAGTCATGTACTCATCTGTAAACGCTGCCAGGGTGCCTGGATCGGCGAGAGGGTCGGCAACGATATCCAGTTGCCAATGCGCCAGCGAAGCCTTCAGGTCCGCCTCGATCTTTTTATACTCCGGGTTGCCGACCAGATTAACCAGCTCGCCCGGATCGCGCTGAAGGTCGAACAATTCAAAGGCAGGCGGCGTTGCACAATGGTTCCACACATCACTGCCCTCCATCATCTTTCCAAGCTGGAAACTGGCGCTGAGGTTGCCCGGACGAGCGGTCGCTCCATCGCCCAGCAAATGATGGATCAACTTGAAGCGCCCATCGGTTACTGTGCGCGCCGGCCAATAATTATCCTCGCCGGTGGTATGGCTGTTATACGCAGAGTAGAGCAGTTTGCGGTCACCCAATGGCCGCTCGCCGGTCAGCACCGGAATAATCGATTTGCCCGGCAGATAGTCGGGTTTGGGCAGCTCGGCCAAATCCAGGAAGGTCGGCATGAGGTCGACAAATGAAACGAGAGCCTCGGAACGGGTATTGGGTTTCACGACGCCCGGCCATTTCACAATGAAGGGCACGTGCAATCCAAATTCATAGGAAGTCGTTTTTCCGCGATAAAGCCCGGACGGTCCGTGGTCGGATGAGAAGATGACAATGGTGTTGTCGGCATGTCCATATTGCTTCAGCAACGCGAGCACCTTTTCGACAAAGTAGTCCACACGCTGGATGGCTCCATAGTAGGTGGCCAAATATTCCCGCACCTGATCCGTCATTTCCACCTCGCCCCACTGCGGGAGCGGCTTGACGGTTTTCGGGTCGACCGGTTTAAAGCCCAACTTCGATTTTTCGCCGCGAATCGGCTCAAAGTTTGGCGACCAATCCTCATGTGAATCATTGGTCTGGGCCTGGAAATAGAACTTTTCCCCCTTCGGCAAATTTTGCAGAAAATGCTCAAACCCATCGATGCAGTTGGATACCTGAAACCTTCCGGGATCCTTGCCCAAGGCGTTTTTCATATATTTATACTGCCGATCAAAAGGAACAGCCGTATACGGCTCGACACCGATCTTGTAAGAGATGCCTGTCGCATATCCGGCGTCCTTAAACATCTTCACAAAAGTCGGAACCCCGTCGCGATAATGAAACCCGTGCGTCTTATCGAACGCCCACATACCGTTTTGGTGCGGATAGAGACCCGTAAATAGACTACCACGCGAAGGAGCACAAGACGTAGCCGTCACATGCACCCGCTCAAATACCATCCCCTCTTCCGCCAGCTTGCTGAGCGCGGGCGTTTCCTGCGTGGTGTCACCATATGCCGGGATTTCGCAGCCCATATCCTCCATATGAATAAACAGAATATTAGGGGTTGTTGCGGCCTCTGCCACCAAGGCCAGCAACACCGCCCCCATACATGCAATCATGGTCTTTTTCATTTCGTTGACTCCCGTAAATAGGTGTGTTTCCCCACGCTGATTCGATTCGCACTCAGCCTTTTAATCGGAGCGAGGGTGCCGCTTTTCCAAATGATAAAAAGCTGCCCGTCACTCTCTTCCCATTTCAACTTGGCTCCGGCAACACTAACCGCAGTGTAGTCGCTGTTAAATGTAAAGCTCTTGCCGGGATCATCTTCCTGCCGCCAATCTCCAACCAAAAAGCCAGCTGCGTTCATTGGAGAATCTTTCCTCTCCGCATTCGCTTTAGGAGGAAGCTTGTATTTTGAAAGATCCGGTCGCTGATCCGTAAGCCCAAACAGATACGATGTGTGATCCAGCAGCGCCTGCGTGGAGGCTGTTTGATACGGTTCTTTATTAAAGAAAGCATGCCCCGCCCCTTCATAGGCCAGCACCTCGGCATTTCCCCCTTTGGCTCGAATCGCCTCGGCAAAGCGATAGGCCTGCTCAATGACGACCGTCGTGTCTGCCGTGCCGTGGTAGAGGAAGGTATCGGGCGGAGGCGTCTTGATGAGATAGATGGCTGAAGCTTTTTTCTTTTCTGCTTCGGTGGTGCCGGTGTAGTCGCCACCGCCAAATTTTCCGCCGTTGCGCTCATACGCATCGAAGAGACCATTGTAGCCATCATAGCAGATGCACTCCGGCGTCAGTTGCGCCGCAATCGCCGAGAGATGCCCGCCAGCCGAACCACCCGCGAGGCCGACGCGCGTGAAATCGAGATTCAGTTCCTTCGCACGCTGTCGCACAAAGTCGATGGCATCCATCACGTCGCCGATCGCCTCGGGATATTTTGCGCCTTTGCTTTTCCAACGGTATTCCATCCGCACGCCGGCAATCCCTTGGTCGGCCAGCACGAAGGATTCGTGTGTAAACTGCGCCTTGCTGCCGGTCGCCCACGCTCCGCCGTGAACAAAGAAGACCACAGGAAATGGGCCGCCTTGTTTCGGGCGGACGACCCGCATATCCAAATCGAGTTTACTTCCGTCCGGCAGGGCTACGGTCTTGAACACAAACCGCTCCGAACTGACAGCGGGATTCATTGCCTGGTATTCGGCCGAAATCTCTTCCGCCCGCGCCTGCTGCTCCTCCCATGTGCCCTTGCCGAAAGCGGAGGCGGCACATAAAGCAACTAGAATAAAAATTCTCATTTGAGACTCCCGTAGTTTTCAAACACCAGCTTTTCGTGGGCTTTCACCACGCCTGCATATTCAGGATTATCCAGTATGCTAACGGTTTCCTCGGGATCCTTGCGGTGGTCGTAGAGCTCGCGCCAGACCACATCCGAGGGATCGTCGAGCCCGCGCCATTCCACATAGCGGAAATCCTTCGTCCGCACCGAATAGGCCATCACTTGGCTCTCCGCTTTTTTGCGGTTGACCGGGCGGATCTGGCTGAAGGCCGCTTCCTTGCCATTCCCCTTTCCTTCGACGACCGGCAGAAAGCTTTTGCCTTCCACAAAGTCCGGTATTTTGAGGCCGGCATATTCGCACAACGTCGGGTAGATATCGACCGACTCGACGATCGCCTGCGTTTCGCCGGAGATCTTCTGCCTGTCCGGGAAGCGCGCCAGCAGCGGCGAGCGCATGGACTGCTCAAACTGCGTGTGCTTGGCCCAGCGTCCATGGTCGCCGAGATGGAAGCCGTGGTCGCCCCAGATCACCACGGCGGTGTTTTCGGCTAATCCGGTTTTTTCCAATGTTTGGAAAATCCGTCCCACCTGCGCGTCGATAAAACTGACGCAGGCATAGTAGGCATGGATCAGGTCGCGGGTCTGCTTTCCACCGACCCCGTTATCGCCCGAAAAGAGATTTCCTTCTGAGTCGCCGTACGACGAAATCTCGGTCCAATTATACATGAAGTCGCCCGCGCCCTTCGGCAGGCTCGCCGGATCAATCGCTGAAATTTCGTCGTCCGAATAGAGATCCCAGTATTTCTTTGGCGCCACAAACGGCAGGTGCGGCTTGTAGAACCCGCCGGCAATGAAGAAGAGTCGGTCTTTGTTTTCTTCCAAGGCCTGGATCACCTTATCGGCGGTCTGGAAATCGTTGTGCTTCGAATCGGGACCGTCGTAGATTTCGTAGGCGGGCCGCCACTGGTTTTTCTTTCCTTCGACATATTCGAAATCAACATAGCAGGTCCAACCACTCTCGGGATGCCACGCGGTTTCGCTCCAACCGAATCCTTTGCCAACCCCTTTGCTGTGATAGGTCTTGCCGAAGCTCAACGTTTTATAGCCGTGATCCATGAAATACCGGGGCATCGTCGGATGCGTATCGGGCCGTTTCGAAATTTGCCACGAATTTCCGATCTCATAGATTCCGGTCGAGTCTGGCCGCAGGCCGCCCATCATCGAGGCCCGCGAGGGGCCGCAGACCGGCCACTGAATATAGTGCCGTGTGAACGCCGCCCCCGACTGAGCAAATTTATCCAGATTCGGTGTTTTCGCCGCGCCGCCATAGCAGCCCATTACCGGCCGGATGTCGTCGATGCAGATGAGCAGCACATTCTTGTTTTCGGCCATGGAAACCGAAGCAAGCGTTATAAGCAGGAGGGAAAGCATTCGTTTCATATCAATATTCCATTGGAGTTGTGCGCCCGGTTTCTTCGGTATCGCGGGCCGTGTAGAATTGTTTGATCATCCGTTCGATGCGCGGTTTGTACTCCGGATTGCGGACCAGGTTTTTGGCTTCGTCCTCAAGCGGGTTATCGCTCATATCAAAAAGGGCAACCGGGCTGATGGTGCCGTTCATAAAGGCCCATTTCTTGTGCCCCTTGCTCTGCACATCCCATTTGCCTATCAGCTTCCATTTTCCATCAAAGACCGAAACGGCGTCCTCCATTTTTTTTGCACCGAGCTGTTTGCCTTGGTACAGACGACCGTTCGTGATGATCGCCTGATCACGAAACGGGGCATCGGGCTTGCCCAGCAACAGAGGCAGATAACTGAACGAATCGCGCGCCTGGTCTTTCGGAATGTCGCGGCCGGTCAGTTCATAAAGCGTCGCCATCAGATCGAGCACCAGGATGCGCTTATCGCAAACTGTGCCGGGTTTAATTTTTCCGGGCCAGCTCGCCACGAACGGGACACGGTGTCCCCCTTCGTAGGCGCTGGATTTTTCGGCCCGCAGCCCGTTGCTCGAAAGGTGCCCGTTGATGTCGGTATCGTCCAGTGCCAGCCCGCCGTTGTCTGAGGTAGCCACGAACAATGTATTTTCCCACAGCCCTTCGTCTTTAAGTTTCCGGATCAGCGCCCCCACCTGCAGATCGAACTCGACAATCATATCGCCCAGCTCCGAATGCGTTTGCCCTTTGACCGGTTTCCCGAAAAAATCATCGGGCGGCGAATGCGGGTGGTGCACGGCCTGCGAACAGAAATAGAGGAAGAACGGATTGCGCTTTTCACGCCCGATAAAATCGATCGCCTTCTGCGTAAGAATCGGTCCCGCCTGGCGGGAGTCATAGTTTGAGTCGCCCAGACTTGCCCCGGCCCCCTTGGAGCCCAGCTTGCAACCCTTGGGCATATCGCTCCATTTCAGCGGCTTCATAACGGAATCCGACCCGAGTTTCATCCACCGGTCATTTTCAAAGAAGGCGAACGGCGGACCCTGGATGCCGCCCGGAAGCGTCAGCGAATAATCGAATCCAAGGCTGCCGGGACCGCCGGCGGCAAACCCGCGCGCCGCGTCAATCTGGTCGGCTTCTTTTCCCCAGGGCGAGCCGTCGTAGATTTTGTCCGTGCCCTGCCGATACCACTGCCCGCCGAGATGCCATTTGCCGAAAAAGGCCGTTCTATAGCCTGCTTCCTGCATCACGTTACCGATCGTTTTCTGACCGGGCTGGATGGCGGATTTTTCGCCGGAACCCCAAACGCCCCATGGAAGATGGCAGCGGAAGGTATAGTTGCCGGTCATCACCGTGTAGCGCGTCGGCGCACAAAGCGACTCCGCATGGACGTGATCGAACCGCATGCCCTGCTCATAAAGCAAATCAAGGTTCGGCGTCGGAATCACCGGCTCTTCGCCGGTGCGTTGACGATGATAAAAACCAACATCACCGACCCCGAGATCATCGGCCATGATGAACACCACGTTCGGCAATGGTTCGCCCGTGGAAATCTGTGCGATAGCTGCGAGAACAGCGACTAAACCCTTCAGTATAATTTGCTTCATGATCATCCTATACTATGGAGCGATTACCAATGCTTCAGAATGGACAGCGAAATACAGACAGCACTCCTTTTTTGTCCAACTGTTTTACTTATATTTACTCGTATTATTTTTATTTGTTCTTCTGTTCCGCCATTGCTAGCGTATTGCTTTTTGGTCGCCATGCGCCATCGGTCTACCATCATGCACGCGAGGATCAAAACGGGTACCGCCAACAGAACAAAGTTCCTTTTTATGAAAAAAGCGCACTGGGCGCAGGTGCGCCGACCGCCTCTTATTTTACGTCAATCTTGAACATAACCGGCCAGTTCTGATCCTTGAACACCGGAACGGACGGAACCTGAATAGCGATTCCTTTGGCAGTACGTTTCCAATCGATTTTCTCATCGCGGCCCAACAAGGAGACATTTCCAACCTCGACATCTTCGCCTATGCCGCCTTCCGCAAAGGAGGTCAGGGTAAAGTCCATTTTCGGCCAAGCCAGAATCGTGGCATAGATGGTCTTTTCATCCTTGCTGCGTGTATAGCGGATGTCATTTTCATTCAGATTCATGCGCCCCGCCGGAATCGCTTCCGGATCTTTATAGACCTTTCCTTTATGCGTATTTTCTTTTGCATCAAGCCTGCTCCCGGAGCCGAGTTCGCCATACACCCGCCACGGCCGACTGGCATAGATGCCTTCGCCAAGCGTACCAGTCCACTCCGCCATGTCCTTAAGAAACTGGATTTCCGCCTCCTGAATAGATCCGTCGGGGGCAATCGCCAGATTCAACAGCATATTCCCGTTTTTGCTGACCGTATCGATGATCTTGCGAAAATTCACATGTGATGGCACCACCCACTGCCCGGGACGATAAAACCAACCGCAGGTGTTCGCATGCGTCTGCCAGACATAAGGAGCCTTATCAAACAAGTACCCGGCCTCATAATCCGGAACCGCTTCTTCCTTGTAGAGCGATTCGCGTTTGAATGTGATAACGGGTTCCACACCGAATTCCCGGGAGCGGTTGTAGTAGTTGGCAACAACGCGACGAAACGCATCGTTCACCACATAGCTGCCTTTCATGCAGAACGTATCCGCGGTCCCGCCATCCACAAAAATGTAGTCCGGATGGAAGAATTCCACCAGTTCCGCCAAGGTATCTTCCCACTTACGGACGGCGGCGGGCTTCGGAATGCCGCCCTTGCCCAGACCTTCACCATAAAGCTGAACATATTGCGGATCGCTTACGTCATACCCCGGCGTCTTTGGATAATACCAGGAGTGCCGTGCGACATGTGTTGACACTCCGACCTTGATGCCTCGCGCACGTGCCGCGTCAACAACGAGCTTGGTCGTGTTCTTTTTCGGCCCCATCTTGGCGGCGTTGTATTGATCAATCACTTTCGAATCCCACATGGCAAAACCATCGTGATGAACCGCCATCGGGACGATGTATTTCACTCCGGCTTCATCCAGAAGTTGAACCATCTCTTCCGGATCGAAGTTTTCACCGGTCAGCAAGGAAATCAGTTCCTTGTATCCGAACTCCTTCGGATCTCCAAAAAACTTTTTGTGAAGGAAATAGTTGGAGTTTTGCTCATGATCGGGTTTCCCCGGCCGTGGATACATATTTGCCCCCCACTGACCCACGGGATTTTTCTTGGCCAATCCAGAATCCTTATACTTTCCATTCTGCTGGCAGAAATCCACCTCATCCTTGTTGAAATGAAGCCCCGGAACGGAACCCGGCCCCCAATGATAAAAGAAACCGATTTTCGCGTCTCGATACCATTCGGGAACCTCGTAATTCGAAAGGCTCTCACGGGTCGGCTCGTATACCGTAGAAGAGGCTCCGAGGCTGGTTGTTGCGATGCCAATCAGAATGGCGAATATGAGTCGATTCACTTAAATCTCCTTAATATTATGATTATCAACATCCAAATCCCTCCACCCCTTCATAGGCGAACAAAACAAAATAAACCATCCTTGAGCGCCATAGTCAAACTGTTTTACTAATTCTCGTATTATTTTATTTGCGCTTTAGTTCAACGGTTGCTAGCGTATTGCTCATTGGTCGCCATGCGCCATCAATGCTACCATAATGCAAGCGAGGATCAAAATGGGTACAGCTCAACAGGACAAAGTTCCTTTTTATGAAAAATCCGCTCTGGGCGTAGGCGCGCTAGCCGCCTTCTTCGGCTATGCCGGCGTCAGCATCCTCGCCTATCCCGTGTACAATATGATGCTCGGCGTTAGCGCCGCATGGATCGGAGTCGCCCTGATGATCCCCCGCCTGTGGGACGCAATCACCGACCCGGTCATGGGCAAGATTTCCGACAACTTCCACTCGCGCCTCGGCCGACGGAAACCCTTCATTGTTGGCGGTGCTATTTCCATGGGCATTCTGTTTGCCCTGCTGTGGCATGTCCCCACCGGATGGAGTGATCAGCTCAAGATCACGTATTTCATCGTCATGCAGTTGCTTTATTTTACCGCCTACACCGTCTTTTCAGTGCCCTACAACGCGCTCACCTACGAAATGACGCCCGACTACAACGAACGAACCCGCGTCATGGCCTTCTGTGCCTTTTTCCATAAAACCGGAGAACTGCTCGGCGGCTGGATGCTGCCGATCGCCACCGCGCTGGGCATCTGGCTGGTGGCGGACGCCCAGGAACTCAACATGTCCGGCGTGCAGGCCATGGGCTGGATCGTCGGCGTCGTCATCATGCTCGGCATTGGCTCTATGCCCGGCCTGATCGTCAAGGAGCGCTTCAAAAAGAAAACGCAGGTGCAGCAAAAAGTGAAACTGTGGGACAGCATCAAAGGCTCCTGCTCCAGTCCGGCCTTCCTGATTCTCGTGGCGATCATCGTGCTGAATACGCTGTCCGGCGTGCTGGCTATGGGCATCGATCAATACCTGCTCGTCTACTTCATGAACAACGGCGACATGGCCGCCGGGCTCATTCAGAAAGGGTTGCTGACCTCCGGCTACGGCATCGTCGGCTTCGCCTCCATCCCGGTCATTACCTGGCTCGCCGGGAAATTCGGAAAGAAGGGCTCGCTCTTCTTCGTCTATGGGCTGATGGTGTTCGGCGGCATTATGAAATGGTTCATCTTCACCCCCGGCCATCCCATCTTTTATATAGGCAAAGTGGCGATCGATCCGATCATCCTGATCGACCCCCTGCTCTGCGGCCCTATGTGGGTTGCCGTGAAAATCATGCTGGCTTCGATGATGGCCGACATCTGCGACGAAGATGAACTCAAACATGATCAGCGTCGCGAAGGCATGTTCAGCGCCGTCTTTTCCTGGATTGAAAAAATGGTGGTTTCCCTCGCCTATCTTGGCACCGGCTTCGCGCTGGCCCTCGCCCACTTCAATCCTGAGTTGGGCGGCGCGCAAGCGCCCGAAACCTTCACCCGCATGCGCCTGTTTCTGGCTGGTGCCCCTGCACTAACAGCGATCTTCGCCATCGTTGCCCTCTTCTTCTATCCCATCACCGCCAAACGGGCAGCGAATACCCGCCAACAACTCGAAGACCGTCGCGGAACCGTCTAATGAAAATACTTTTAAACACCCGCTTCGCCCAAGGCACTAAGAGCTCCAAGCTTCGTGCACTTCGTGCCTTAGTGTTTAAAACTGCGCTCGCACCGTTCCTGCTAACCGCACCGGTCTTTGCCGAAGGCGAAGCGTTTGAGCCAACTTCCAAGGCGCAACTGGATGCGTTCTATTCAAAACCCGAACGTGCGGTTTCCATCACGGTTCGAACAAAAGAAAAACTGCACACCGTCAATCCGGCGTTTCTCGGCATCAACCTCAGCTACTTCAACACGACCGACGACCTCTGGAACAGCTATGGCCTTCAGGCCAAACTCAAGCAGGCAAACGTCGGAGCCCTGCGCTATCCCGGCGGAGAGGAAACCTCGTTCTTCCATTGGAAGCATCCCGGCGTGAACGGCTACGAAGACTGCTGGGACGATCCCTCCAAACATGGCATCAGCCCCGGACGCGGGCGTTTTCAAACCAGCTGGGTTGCTCCTGAAAAATGGAATGCCAACAAAAGCTTCATGGACTTCGACGAGTTCATGGCAACCTGCATCGCGCTCGGTGCCGAACCCATTGTCGGCCTGAACCTCTCGTCCGGAAAAAAACACAACCGCCGCGCCGACGGCATCGCCGAGGCCCTCGAGTGGATGCGCTGCTGTAAAGAAAAGGGATACAAGGTCAAGTATTGGTTTCTCGACAATGAACCCTGGCACCACGAAGCCGCCCATACCTTTTCACACAGTGAATACGCCGAGGAAGTGCTCGCCTACGGAAAAGCCATCAAGGCGGAATTCCCCGACGCGAAACTCATCGTCAACCCGACCTCCTCCAGCAAACTGCATGCAGACAGCATCACACAATTCATGCAGTGCGCCAGTTCCGTGATCGACTATATCGATGTGCACTGGTACTGGGCATGGGGCAAGGGCTCGCTCGAACACTGGCTGGCGCACACGCCGCTCACGAACGAAGACAAATGGAAAACCCCAGAGGAAATCCGTACCTATGCCGAAGATATTGCGCTCATACGCGGCGCCGCGGCCAAGGCAGGGTTTCCAGACATTGGAATTGTTGCGCTGGAATGGAACATTGCCCCGAGCGACTGGAGCCAGACGTTTAATCAATCGCTGATCGCCGTCATCCAGGCGGAGCTGCTGATGGAGTTTGCGGCAAACAACGTCGAGCTCACCGGCCTCTGGCCGCTCATCTGGCAAACGTCGCGCGAGGTCTGGAGCGAGCAGGACAGCTTTCCCTCCATCGTTACTTCCGATCCCCCGTTCAACGAAACGCTGTCGTTGCACATGTACCGCATGCTTTCAGGCATTGCTGGAAAACAGCTGGTTAAAATCGAAAGCCATCAGGATGATGTCGTGGTGGTCGCCACCGCTGATCTGCTGCTGGTCATCAATAAAAACCCTTTGCGGCGCCGTGTTACCGTCAGCCACGATCTTCCAATCCTTGGAAATGCCACCGGTGAAATGGTCGGCATGAAACACCAGATCGTACAAACCATCAAAATCCAAACACTGGAAAAACAACTCTGCTTCTTCGCGGAACCTTTTTCCTTCAACGCCATCAGGATCAGCCAATGAACCGAAGAAACTTCCTTGCAACATCAGCCGCCGCGACCGTCCTTCCAACCCTGGGCTTGTCCGCCGAAGCCTTGGCGAAGGCGGAAAAACCGGCACAGCCGAAAAACATCCTCTTCATCTTCATGGAAGACATGGGCCGTCAGATTGGCCCGTACGGGGACTCGACCGCTCCGACGCCGCGCCTCGACGCCCTCGCCAAGCAAGGCGTCGTTTTCGAAAACACCCACTGCACACAACCCACCTGCAGCCCCTCCCGCTCCAGCATCTTTTCCGGCCTCTACCCGCACCAGAGCGGCCACATGGGTCTCGCCAAGTCCGGCGGCTTCCATTTCAAAAAAGGAATTGAACCCTTCCTGAAACAACTCAAGGAGCAGCACTACTACACCGGCCGCTCCTACAAAATCCACGTCGATCCCGAACAAACCATCCAGCAATATTTCGACAAAAACTATGATTTTCAGCGCTTCAAAAAGGACGGCACCAACACGCACGACCACCGGCAGGCGTTGAAATACATGGAAGATTTCCTTTCCGGCCACAAAGAAGGGCAGCCTTTCTTCTACATGGCCCAGACCTCCGACACGCACCGCAGCTTCGTCCAAAAAAACCTGATCAATGAACCGTTCCAATCATTGGAAGGCTACAAGAAAATGACGAAGGAATCCGTCTCGCCTCTTCCAGCCTTTGGAAAAGACATCGACTTCAAGTTTGCGCAGGATGTGGCCGACTACTACAACGCCATCCAGCGCGTCGACGCCTTCGCCGGCGGCTGCCTCGACCTGCTCGAAAAGCACGGGCTGGCCAACGATACCGTCGTTATCTTTTCCGCCGACCACGGCCCCTGCTACGGACGCGGCAAGCTGTCGTTGCACGACTTCGGCACCCACGTCCCGTTCATCGTCCGCTGGCCCGGCAGCACGCGCAACGGGCAGCGATCGACCGCGCTCGTTTCGCTGATTGATCTGCCCTCCACCTTTGTGCGGATCGCCGGAGCGGAAATCCCTGCGCACTACCAAGGCAAGTCCATCGAACCGCTTCTGATGGACTCCAAGGCCGACGCAGACTTCCGCGACCGGCTGTTCACGGAATACACCACGCACTGCCCAATCGACGACTACGCCCCGACCAGAGCCGTTCAGGCCCAACGCTACAAACTGGTTCACCACCTGCTCGCCGGACAAATTGAATATCCGGCCGACGGCGTGCATGCCGAAGGCTGCCCCGATGTCTGGGCCGCGCTCAAATCACCGAAGGGAACCGTAGCCAGGACAACCTACGACGAATTCGTCAATCCCCCCGAGTTCCAGCTCTATGACCGACAGGCCGATCCCGACGAACACAACAACCTCGCCGCCAATCCTGAATACGCCGAAGTCCTGAAGAAACTGAAGGCCGAACTCATGCGATGGCGCAAAGAAACCAAAGATCCTTTCCTCAACGAGGACTACACCACGCGCTTCACCCAACAGACCATCGACCACCAGAAAAAAGTGGAGCAATGGGAAGCCGACAACCCTGGAAAGAGCGTCTGGAACACCCCCGTCATCCGCCCCGACCTAGGAAGCTTTATCCAATAATCTTTGCAGGTGATTTCCTTCTCGAAAATTATGAGCTGATTATGAGATATTGCTACGTGTAGATGCAGAGCATTGCATAGGATCGCATGGCTCTGGATTTTGAAGTGATGCGCTACAGATAAAGGCTTAACGGGATTGCGCAGGCTTGCAATTTGAACTCTCCGGCTGACTGTCACGCTGGAAGTTGCGAGTTCGAGTCTCGTCACTCTCCCCATAAGCCCGAACTGTACCGCCGTCGGATTAGCCGTCGCTCAAGGCTAAATCAAGCACCTCTTTGATTTGGCGTTTGCGCGTTTCGATGCTTTCGCATAGGCGGAACTGCACCTGGGCACGCTGGAGGTTTTGCTCCGGCGTCTTCACCTTGAAATAGCGGTTTCCGGCGAGGAAATCCTGGAAAAACCGGAGGCCGAGTTCGAAGGTGATCAAGCGGATCGAATCGTACAGGAAGTCCTTGTCGCTGCCGGTCAGGAAGTCCTTGGCCTGGGCAATGTATCCACGCACGAACGCCTCGCACAAATCCAGATCGAACACTACTTTGCCCAGCTCAGTGGTTTCCTCTCCCGCCCGGTTGCACAACGAGCGCAACGCATCGCCGAAATCGTAATGAATAAGGCCGGGCTTGGCGGTGTCCAGATCGATGATGGCGGTGCCCTTCCCCGTATCGTCGTCAATCATGATGTTGCTGATCTTCGGGTCGCCATGGATCAGCCGCAGCTGCAGTTCACCAGCATCCAGCGCGTTCTGCAATACAAAGGCAAACTCACGGCGCTCCTCGACAAAGCGCTGGAGGTTGCGCACCTCCATGGAGCTTTCAACCAGATCTTTCGCCTCGGGGGTTTTGATGGCTTCATCGTATTGAGCCAGATAGCCCGGCGTCTCGTGGAACCCCGGCAAGGTGTCGCGCAAACTCAGCGGATTCATGCTCGAAACCAGCCGATGGAACTGGCCGAGCACAGTGCCGATTTCAAAGGCGTGCTCTGCACTCTGAGCAATCTCATACGATGTTGCCGAAGCAATCAGCGTCAGCGCCCGCCAAAACCCGCCTTCTTCATCGATGTAAAAATCCTGTCCATCGCGACAGGGAACAATGCGCGGAAGCTGCCAGATGCGGTCGGCGGTTGGACTTTCCACCTGCAGCTGCTTATGGCAGTGATTGGTGAGAATGCTCATGTTTTCCATGATCCATTCGGGATTGGCAAATACGTGACCGTTCACACGTTGGACAATGATGCGCTCTTCCGAAAAATGGGTGCGAAACACGGCCAGATAAGTGTCGTTCACATTGCCGCTGCCGGTCGGACGAATACTCGCCAACAAACCTGACACTTCGAATTGTTCTGCAATCTTGGCTGGCTTCATAGAATCACTTCCCCTTGCTTGGGATTATTCGTTTACTCAAAAATGATCGTTCCGTGCAATCTTTCGACGAAGTTCGCTGCCGTCACTGGACAAACGGCTTGAGCTCGTTGCCGGTGGAATCGACAGGATAGCACGCATTTTCGGCTTCGAGCTGCCGGGCCATCGCGGTAATCATCTGTTCCATTTTTTCAGGATGTTGCGCGGCCAGGTTTTCGTTTTCGAAGGGATCGGACTTGAGGTTGAACAGTTCGTGCTTGGAATCACTCTTGCCGTCAGGGCTGTAGTCATAGACCACTTTCCAATCCCCGGAGCGGTAGCTGGTGAAATAGGTGCTCCGGTGCGGACCGTGCGGGAAATGCATTAGAAAGACATCCGGGCGCGAAGGATTGGTTTTCCCCGAAAGCTGCATGGCCAGATCGACGCCATCAACCACATGGCCCGCCGGGTCTTCCACCCCGGCCAGCGCGAGGATGGTGGGATAAAGATCCATGACCGTTCCGAGCTGCGCCTGGATCGCGCCGCGGGCAATCGGCAGTTTTTTCTGCCATTTGTTCGTCGGATCAGGCTTCGCCCATGCCGCGATAAACGGAACGCGCATGCCCCCTTCATAATGAGAACCTTTCTTTCCGCGCAACGGTGCGGACGAGGTGTGGCCATATTTATCGCCGAGCGGGGCATCCGACCCGTTATCCCCCAGAAAAACCACGAGTGTTTCCTCAGCCACACCGAGTTTTTCAAGCTGATCGAGAATGTCGCCGAGTGATTTGTCCATGCCCTCCACCAAGGTGGCATAATTTTCCGCCGGTTTACCTTTATCGGAATTTGCGTAGTTGGCGGCATAACGCGGATCTGGATTGAAGGGAGCATGCAATGCATAGTGCGCCATATGGAGGAAGAAGGGTTTCTTTTCTGCCACCGTTTTGGCCAGCAGCGCATTGGCTTCGAGCGTCAGAGCCTCCGTCAGAAAGGTTTCGGTATCATAATATTTTTCGAGGTGCGGCACATTATGGGTCATTCCACCCTTACCCTCGTTGAACTTCGGATGGTTCCCGTAGTGATCAGAAGCATAGTAGCTTTTTGGCCGCCCCCACGATGCGCCGCCCACATTGACATCAAACCCCACATTCAGCGGATCGCTGCCCACTTCCTTCAAGGGACCGAAGTGCGCCTTGCCAATGTGTATGGTGCGATAGCCGTTCGCGGAAAGGACGCGCGGCAAGGTGACCTCGTCTTTTTTAATGCCGGTCCAGTTCCATTCCGGCGGGCCGTACTTCCCCTTGTTGTTGGTGGATGGATTGATCCATGTCGTCGTGCCATGGCGTGTGGCGTTCTGCCCGGTCATGATTGAGGCGCGGGTTGGAGAACACACGCTTTGCGCGCAAAAGTTATTGAATCGAATGCCCAGGTCAGCGAGGCGTTGCATGCTCGGCGTGCGATACCAGTCGTTCAGCGGATACCGTTTCGGCGCACCGGCTTCATCCGTGAGGAACGGCACCGAGGTGTCCATCACCCCCATGTCATCGACCAGAAAAACGATCACGTTGGGCCGGTCTGCCCAAGTGATTCCCAACAGGGAAACTAATACCGTAAAAATCCATAGTCCGTTTTTCTTTTTCATAATCCGCATCCCCTTACCTGTTCAAGAAAAAGTCGATGGTCGCCTTCAGGCCTTCGTCAAAACTGGACGTCGGCTCGAACCCGGCCGACGTGATCTTTTCGACCGACGCCATGGAATGCTTAACATCGCCCGCGCGCTCGGGTGCATATTCAATCTTCGACGACGACCCGGTCAGTTCGATGATCTTTTTCGCGAGGTCGTTGACCGTTAGGCGGCCGCCGTAGGCGACGTTGAAGAAGCCCGGCGCGGTTTCGTTCATCGCCAGGAAGACGTTTGCGGCCACGATGTCCTTGACATAGATAAAGTCGCGCGTCTGCTCACCGTCGCCAAAGATGGTGATGGTTTCGCCCTTGGCCGCTTTGTCGATAAAGATCGGCACGGCGGCGGCATAGGCGCTGCCCGGATCCTGGCGGGGGCCGAACACGTTGAAGTAGCGCATGACGCCGGTGGCCAGCTTGCCCTCGCGGGTGAACATGTCGCAGTAGTATTCACCATCGAGCTTGGTGATGGCGTACGGGCTCTTCGGCTCCGGCAGCATGGTTTCAATCTTTGGAACCACGGGGTTGTCGCCATAGTTGGCGGCCGAGCTGGAAAAACACATTTTCTTTACGCCGGCCTTGGCGGCTTCTTCCAGCACAATCAGTGTTCCAGTGGTGTTGATCTCAACGCACTCGACCGGCTTGTCCATCGACTCCGGCACGCTGATCATCGCCGCCATATGGAAGATGTAGTCCACCCCCTCGACGGCTTTCTTCACCGCCTCGCGGTCGGTGATCGAGCCCTCGATGAACTCGTGCTCCAATCCCTGGAGGTTTTCGCGGTAGCCGCTGCGCAGGTTGTCGAGCACCCGCACCTCCGCCTTCCCCTGGAAATGCTCAACAATATGGCTACCGATAAATCCGGCCCCGCCGGTTACTAAAACTCTCATGCCTGATTCTCCAAACTATTGATTATTAACCACGGAAGACACCGAATACACTGAAATTAACAGCTGCCGGCAGTTCCGTGTATTCAGTGTATTCCGTGGTTCCATTTATTTAGCGTGAAACGATGGCTTGCATTGCCTCTGCTTGCTCTTCCATGGACTTGACCATGGCAAACTGCTTTCGGCAGCGGTCCATATTCTGCCCTTCGCGATGCGTCTTAAAATAAGAGTCTCCCTGAAGGTAGTCGGTCAGGAAGCGCAAGCCAATCTCAAACGTGATGAGCCGCCCCGACATGGGAAGCAGCTCCTTTTCCTTCGGAGTCAGGAAACCGGAGGCCGTTTCGAGATAACCGCTCACAAGCGCCTCGAAATAGTCGATGTCCATCCAGATTTTGGAGGCATCGGGTTCGTCTTCAACCGCCTGGTTGGTGGTGGTGCGCACCATGTCGCCAAAATCATATAAAACCGATCCGGGCATGACGGTATCGAGGTCGATCACGCACTTGCCTTTACCCGTCGCGCTGTCAATCAGCACGTTGTTCAGTTTGGTATCGTTGTGGGTCACTCGCTCGGGCAGCTCACCGGAAGCAAGCAGATCAATAACCAAATCAACGAGCTCTTCGCGTTCCTTAACGAAAGCGATTTCCGCCTGCACATTGCAGGCGCGCCCATGAGTATCCTCTTCGATGGCCTGCATCAACGTGTCATAGCGCGAGCGGGTGTGATGGAAGTTAGGAATGGTATCATGGAGCCGCACAGGAAGGTTGGCCAACTGGCTTTGGAACTCGCCGAAGGCCTTGGCTGCCTCGAAAGCCTGCCCGGTGGTTTCGACTACATCGATCCCAACTGCATCTTCGATGAAAACATAAGTACGCCAGAAACAGCCCTCTGAATCCACATAGTAATCCTTGCCGTCCACCGTCGGAATAAGGGTCAGCACGCGGCGGTCCAAGTCATTTGCCCCGGCTTCCTCAAACTTCTTACGTTGGTGGCGAACCACGTTCCCAATGTTTTCCATCAACGCCGGAACGTCTTTGAAGATCTTGTGGTTCACGCGCTGGTGAATATAGTGCACCTCGCGACCATCTACATCATAGTAGGCTTTGAAGGTGTCATTGATGTGCCCAGAGCCATACGGCTCATCGCCCAAATAATTACCCGGGCACAGGAATGCCCCGGCGATTTCGTTAAACTGTTCCATTGCTTGCTCCTTGGATTCTAGTTGCGGTATGTCCCGAAACGGAATTTTTCGATTCCCGGCTTATCGCGCTCTTGGAGGATAATCGCCTCCATTTTTGCCGCAATCTCGGGATGCTGCTGAGCCACATCGTTCTGCTCCGCCGGATCGGAGCCAAGGTGGTACAGCTCCAGCGGCGCATCCGGATTCGTTTTCACTTTTTGTTTAACACCTTTCCAGTCGCCCATGCGGACGGCAATCTGCCCGCCGTATCCGGCAAAATCCCAGAATATGAATTCGTGCTTCTTTTGCCGACCTCCCTCGCCGAGCAGCTCGGGCAGGATGCTGATGCCATCGCTATCCGCAGGCGCTTCGGCTCCGGCGATTTGCGCCAGTGTGGCGGGCACGTCGTAATGCGCACCAATATGGCCGGAAACCGTGCCGGGCGCGATCCGCCCCGGCCAACGGGCAATAAACGGTTCGCGCACGCCCCCTTCATAAACCGAGCCCTTCAGGCCGCGCAGTTCGCCCACGCTGTCGAAGAATTCATAATCCACCTGCTTAAGGTAGGTTGCTCCATTATCGGATGTGAAGATCACAACCGTGTCTTTGTCGATATCCAGATCCTTAAGCAACGCGAAGAGACGACCCATCTGCTTGTCCATGAAGGTGACCATGGCAGCATAGCAGGAGCGCGGCGTTGGGTGGGGCAAATAAGCTTTCCCGGTATAGGGGGTCTCCTCCCACTCTCCCTGATAGGCATCGATTTCTTTCTGCGGCGCCTGGAGCGCAAGGTGCGGAATGACGGTCGGATAGTAAACGAAGAACGGCCTCTCATGGTTTTGCTTCACGAACCTCAGCATTTCGTCAGCGATTAATTGGGGCGCATACTGTTTCCCCGTTACGCCACGCGTGTTGCCTTCAAGGAATTCGGGTTTCCCGTCACGGTCTAGATATTTTGGATAGAGGTTATGCGCATGGCACTGACAGTTGTAGCCATAGAACCGATCAAAACCCTTCTTAAGCGGATCTCCCGTGGTGCTTGCCGCGCCAAGCCCCCACTTGCCGAAGCAACCGGTGGCGTAGCCCTTCGCCTTGAGCTGTTCGGCAATGGTGACATCCTGCTCCCGCAACGGAGTCTGCCCGCCAAAAATGGTGACTCCGTTCAGCTCATACTGCTTTTCCTTAACCTCGCCATTGTTGCGGATATACGCATGGCCGCCATGCTTCCCGGTCAGCAGGTTGCATCGAGCCGGCCCGCAGACCGGTGCGCCGGTGTAGAACTGCGTAAAGCGCATCCCTTCAGCCGCCATTTGGTCGATATACGGCGTACGGATTTTCCGTTGCCCATAGCATCCCAGTTCCTTCCAGCCGAGGTCATCGGCCAACACAAGAATGATGTTTGGTTTTTTCGGAGCCCGGGCTCCCGCCAAAGCGGAACCCGCCGCAATGGAGGCAGATATCGACAGGATAAAATTTCGCCGGTTTTTCATACTCTACATTCCAACCACGGGAAGTTTGGCCGGATCAACATCCACGATGCCAAGCGAGGCGTTGGTTTTCCATTTGCCACGCGTGAAATCAGGCACCTTTATCCGATCGCTATCCTTGGCAACAGACTTGATGCTGAGCGGCATGACACTGCTCCAAGCGGCCGCATCGTACACATCCTGATCGAGCGGCAGCCCGTTCTTAAGGCAGTAGATGAGCCGATAGTCCATTATGAAATCCATGCCGCCGTGGCCACCGACCTTTTTGGCAATGGCTCCCATGGTACGGCTGAGCGGATGCTCGTATTTTGCAGCAAGTTCCTTCATCTGTTCGTCGCTCTGCCACTTGTGGCCCAGCGCAATGCGCGGTTCTGGATATTTGCGGACCATGCCTTTGGTACCCTGCAGCAGGTGGATGCGGCTGTAGGGCCGCGGCGTGCTAACGTCGTGCTGTACCATCACGGTCTGACCCTTGGCGCATTTAATGAGCGTGGTGTTCATATCGCCGCGGTAGTTTTCGAGCGCAGCCATTTCAGGTTTATTGTTTTCCGCCGCCCAGGCCGTAAATGCTGCCTGCTGGCTCGACATCGAAACGAGATGTTCAAATCGATTGCCCCGGTTAATATTCAGGCATTGCGCAATCGGGCCAAGCCCGTGGGTCGGATAGAGGTTTCCATTCTTGGTGTTGTTCTGATGGAAGCGCCATTGGCCCTGATAGCCGCCGTCCTCTTTTGCAATCAGCCCGCACAGCGTGTGGATGTATGCCCCCTCTGCGTGGGTCAGCTCGCCAAAGACGCCCTGCCGCACCATGTTGAGCGTCTGCAGTTCAAAAAAGTCGTAGCAGCAGTTTTCGAGCTGCATGCAGTGTTTGCCGGTTTTCTCCGCCGTATCCACCAGTTCCCAGCACTCGTCAACCGATGTGGCGGAGGGCACTTCCGTAGCGGCATGCTTGCCGTTTTTCATGGCATGCACGCACATCGGCGTATGCCACCGCCACGGCGCGGCGATGTAGACCAGGTCGAGATCGAGCGCAACAAGATCCTTCCAGACCTCCTCCGTACCGAAAAAGGTTTGGGCCGCAGAGCGCCCGGCGTCTGCCAGAATCTTTGCCGCGCGGGAAACCATCTCTTCGCGCAGATCGCACAAGGCCACGATTTCCACATCCTGGATTTTAGAAAGCCGCTTGACCGCGCCCTTGCCTCGCATGCCGAGGCCAACAATTCCAACGCGGATTTTTCCAACAGGCTTGGCGTTTCCAAGCATTGGAAAAGCCGCGGCCGAAAATGCGGCGGCGCGCAGAAAATCAGTACGAGTTGCATTCATCATTTAATCTCCCTGTAGTTGACCCCAGCTTCATCGAAGCGCTGCTCCTGCACCTTCATGCGTTCAAGGAAGTGTTCATAGTTTTTTTGTTCTTTCGGAAGCCAAGCCAATTCGGCCAGCGCGCAGGCGCGCGGGAAGGCCATGTATTCCGCTTGCTTCATGTTCGGAATATATTCCGTCCAGACCTGCCCCTGCGCACCGAGGATGTGCGAAGCGGTAGTTTCATCCATACCTTCGAGGATCGGTTCAAAACCGTAGACTTTTCCCAATGGCAGGAATCCGCCAATGGACAGCGGCTCGTTCTTCTTGTCCTTGCTCTGGTAATAGTCGAAATAGAGATATGACGTTGCTGCCACAACAATGTCATGGCCATCCGCCGCCGCCTGAAGCGCAGCCGGCAGGCCTTTCTTGCCACGCCACCACATGACCGCTGCATTTTCGGCCAACCCTCCTTCGGCGATCTCGTCCCAACCGATCAGGCGGCGCCCGTTGGCCACCAGAAAATCGTCGATCTGTTTGATGAACCAGCTCTGCATTTCGTGCATATCCTTCAAGCCGCGCTCCTCGCGCAGCTGCTGGATGCGTTCGCTGGCCTCCCACTGATTCTTTCTGGCTTCGTCGCCGCCGACGTGGATGAACTCGGAGGGAAACAGCTCCATCACTTCCGTCAGCACATCCTTGCAGAACTGAACAGTGGACTCTTCAGGATTCAGAATATTCGGGTTAACGCCCCACTCAACTTTCACGGGCAGCTGATTAGAGGTGCAGCCCAATTCGGGATAAGCCGCGATCGCCGCCTGCATATGGCCGGGCATATCGATTTCCGGCACAATAGTAATGTGCCGTTCGGCGGCATAGGCAACCACTTCGCGGATGTCGTCCTGCGTGTAGAACCCGCCGTGGCGCTTTCCATCGTATTTGCGCGGTTTGGCGCGCAGATGCCCCGCAACGGTTTCCTTCCGCCAGGCACCGACCTCGGTCAGCTTCGGATATTTCTTGATCTCGATGCGCCAGCCCTGATCTTCGGTCAGATGCCAATGGAAGGTGTTGAACTTGAGCGTCGACATGGTGTCGATAAACTTCAGCACATCTTCCTTCGGCATAAAATGGCGGCCGACATCCAGCATCAACCCACGCCATCCAAACCTTGGAACATCCTTGATCGCAACCGTTGGAACATTCCAATCCCTGGAAACTTTTTCAGTGGAATAGATTTCCGGCGGAAGGAGCTGGCGCAAGGTTTGCGCGCCGTAGAACAACCCGGCGGAAGATGATGCCGAAATCTGAACGTACTGCTTGACGCACAATTCATAGCTTTCCGCCCCATTGCCTGAATCTTCCAGTGTTTGGAAAACAATGTCTCCGGCGGCACCCGCCTTGACCGGGAGCCGGAACCCGGTTGAAGGGCGCAACTGGGCGGCCAGCAGTTCGGCGGTCGGCCTTGCCGCGGCGTCGGCATACGAAATCGTCGCAGCGGATTTAAGTTCAAAGGTCTTGCCCGTCTCCTTCATTTCCAGCGGCAGCGGAATGAGAGCGGGCGTTGCAAAGGTGGCCGATCCTGCGATCAGCACACATAAAATCGTTGTTTGTCGAGCAAACATCATATAGCTCCTTTCAATATTTCACCTTTCGATTCAACGACCGAAGCAACATACGACCTCGTCACCTCATCGGCGTCCTCAGCAGCCTTCATTAATCCGTCTTAATTTTGACAAACGCCTTCATCAAGATACCGGTTCCAATGATGGCAATAACGCCAAGAATAATCCCCATCATGACATTGCCATAAACGAAGCTGCCGATACTGAAAAGTGCGCCGTAAATAACAACGGAGCCAATGAAAACACAGAGGAGTTTCAACGGCATTTGCCAATCAACATTCTCCGCGCCTTTGAGATCCACACCCTCATCCTTGGCATTGCGCAACACCTTCGCCCAGCCAGGTCCGCCGGGATGGCATTGACGATAGAACTTGTAGAGCACCTCTTTAGACACGGGCTTGCTCAACAAGGTGCCAAGGATCCAAGACAAGGTAACCACGATGACCATAAGCATCAACTTCACCGAGAACGTCTGTCCGGCCACTTCGGGGTGGTAGATATATACGGCGTCGCCCTTGATGATACCCCCGAAACCGATGGAGGCCGCAGACAGTTCCTTGAGCTCTTTACCTTTGGCTTCAAGCGGTTTGTTGATGGTCTTGAGAAGTTCCTTGCGGAAATCCATTTTAAAGACCTCCAAGGTTCCAGCCCATGCGGGGGCTGTCGCAGCCATTACGGCCGTGTTTTGTGATGCTTTCTTGACGATCCCTGCAATAATCGCATCCGTCTTGGCTGCCACTTCCAGATCCTGAGCGGTTGGTTCCGGTGCGCTTTCATCTTTCGGGGCCGCAGCCACTTCGATAATCGCAGCGGGCGCTTTCAAACCAATGTACGCCTGGGTCAGTGCGCCCACAGAGAGTGCGCTGTCGACATCGGCTTTGCGCTTATAGGAAACAGCATAGGCGCTGTGCGCGGCGGCGCGCTCTTCGACATCGTTCTTGGCCGTTTTTTTCCACGCCACGGCGGCTGCATCTGCCTCGACGTTAAGTTGAGTGACGATCGTGTTGCCCTCTTCCTTGGCCGTCTCAATAAATGACAACAGGGCAGGATCTTTCACTTCCTGCACTTTGCTTGCCACAGGGCTGCTATCGACATACCAGTTCAGAACGCCATCGTCTCCAGGTCCGAAGACAAGCCAGCAAGCAAGGACCGTGGCTACAATCATAGCAACAATCTCGGTCATGGCATTGATTCTCCACCAGAACCAACGAAGCAGGTAAATGGCACCGGTACCCGCACCGGAAAGGAACAGAAGTTCAAATCCCTTCTGCGCGGAATCAAGAACGGTGAGGGAGAGGAATCCAGCAAACACCATGAGTCCCACCGTACAGACACGGCCCATGCGAACCATATCCTTCTCGGAGGCATCTTTCTTGACGAAGCGCTTGTAGAAATCGTTGACCACATAGGACGAACCCCAGTTAAGGTGTGTGCCGATGGTCGACATGTAAGCGGCAATCAGCGATGCCACCACAATTCCAAGCCAGCCCGGGCTGAGTATTTTTGCCAGCATGGCCGGATAGGCGATATCGCTCTTCAGATACTTGGGATCGATCTCGGGGAACTGGGCTTTGATATCAGAGAGTTGCGGGAAGATGACGAGGGATGCGAGAGCAACAATAATCCACGGCCACGGACGCACGGCATAGTGCATGAAATTAAACAACATCGTGGCGCCAATGGCATTTTTCTCGTTTTTAGCCGAGAGCATTTTTTGCGCAATATAGCCGCCGCCGCCCGGCTCGGCACCGGGATACCAAACCGCCCACCACTGAACTGCGACAGGGATGATGAGCAAGGGAATAAACGACATCCAGTTGTCAAAGTCAGGCATGATATTAAGCTTGGGAATCACGGCCTCATGATTAAGAAGCCCGGAGAGTCCACCCACAGCAACATCAGCATCAGCATAATTTACGGCAACATAAGCGGCATAAACAGCACCAGCCATCGCGATGCCGTATTGGAAGAAGTCAGACCAGATCACCCCTTTAATACCTCCCAATGAGGCATAAATGACCACAAAAACAGAGGCGCCAACAATGGTTACTAATGGAGTTGTTCCAAGCATAACCCCGCCAATTTTAATTGCGGCCAAAGAAACGGAACCCATGATCAGACAGTTGAAGAAGACGCCAAGATAGATCGCGCGGAAACCGCGCAAGAAGCTTGCTCCCTTCCCACTATAACGCAGTTCGTAGAACTCGAGATCGGTCATTACCTTGGAACGACGCCAAAGTTGGGCATATATAAATACCGTGACCATTCCAGTGATCAGGAATGCCCACCATGCCCAATTTTTAACAACACCGTCGTCACGCACAAACTGGGTCACGAGGTTTGGAGTGTCGCAGCTAAAAGTACAGGCCACCATTGAGATGCCGAGCAGCCACCACGGCATGCCGCGGCCCCCTAAAAAGAATTCTTCCGAGCTTTTTCCCGCTGTTTTCGAGGCAACCCAGCCGATCCCCAGAACGATAGCGAAAAAGACACCGATAATCGCCCAGTCAATCGTACTCAACAACGAGTTTCCCAAAGAACCCGTTGACGCTGCATCAGCCATGGCCGAAACGGCGGAAAAACACCCTAGGACACACAGGATTAACTTTTTCATACTCGATTTCCTATTCCTTCATTTCCCTAAACTTTCACACCCACCTTGGCGGCATCGCTTCTGCGACTCCTCCGGCTGCGCATCCTGCTATCACTCTGGCTTGCCGTCGCAGCCCCACAGATTTTCAGGGTATGCCCCGGCATCCACGAGGGCGCGAATCCCAGCCATCACCTGCGGCTTATCTTCTGAATACGTCACGCCCATCCACTTCTCGTTCGTCGGCAGCACATCCACGGTGGTTTCGCCGTTGCTGATCATCCCATCAATCAGCACCGGCAAAAGGTATTCGCTTTTGAGTTCGCCGCCTTGGCGGCCAAGGAATTCAACGAAACCTTCGTCAAGGAAACCAAACAGCCGGGGCGAAAATCCCCAGGTGTTCATGGAGACCATGTCGTCTTCGGCCATTGCTTTGAGCCCCGCATCTGTTTCGTAGCGGATCTCGCCGTCGTCCTTGCGCTCGATGTTGAAGCGTTCAACGACCGAGGCCAGCTTGCCGTCGCGCACATCGCAATAGCCGCGCGCCACGCCGCCGTGGGGCGACAACGTGTTCTTGATGTAGAACCCGACCATGCAGCAATCCGTGCTGCCGGCATCCATGGTTGAAAGCTGTTGAGCCAGCACCTCGAAGGATTCGCGGCCGTAGAAGTCGTCGGCATTGATGACCGCAAAGGGCTCGTTGACGGCCGGGCGGGCGGAGAGCACCGCCTGCCCCGTTCCCCAAGGCTTGGTGCGGCCTGCGGGAACGGAAAAGCCATCCGGAATATTGTCCAGGGTCTGGAAAACATATTCGACGTCAATCCTGCCGTCCAGCTTGTCTCCGATAACGTTCTTGAAGTCGGCTTCGATATCGGGGCGGATGATGAACACCACCTTGCCGAAGCCGGCGCGGATGGCATCGTATACGGAATAGTCCAACACGATTTCGCCGGATGGCCCGACCGGATCGATCTGCTTAAGCCCGCCGTAACGACTGCCGATTCCCGCGGCCATGATGACTAAAGTAGGTTTCATATCAAAATTCCCTGGTTGATAGGATAATGGTTCTCAGGCGTCCCGCTGCCACTCCGGCTTGCCGTTATAGACCCACCGATAATAATCGGAAAGTTTTAGCGTAGAAGCGGCACCTTCGTCGATGAAAACCTTGGCCGATGGATGATGCTGAAGAATCGAAGCCGGCATCATCGATGAAACCGGACCTTCAACGGTCGCGGCAATGGCCTCGGCCTT
Source organism: Pontiella sulfatireligans (assembly GCF_900890705.1). GTDB lineage: Bacteria > Verrucomicrobiota > Kiritimatiellia > Kiritimatiellales > Pontiellaceae > Pontiella > Pontiella sulfatireligans. The sequence continues at coordinate 1,556,269 of NZ_CAAHFH010000002.1, forward strand.
GCCTTCGCCAAAGGCCAGCATAATGTTCATTCGTGCATCCATGATGGTGCCGATGCCCATGGTAATGCAGTGGTGCGGAACCTTGGATTCGTCGCCGGCGAAGAAACGCGCGTTGTCCGCAACGGTCTGCTGCGTCAACGTTTTGATGCGCGTGCGCGAGGCGAACGACGAGGTCGGCTCGTTGAAGCCGACGTGCCCGTCGGAGCCAATGCCCAGCACCTGCAAATCAATTCCACCTGCTTCGACGATCTTGCGCTCGTATTCCGCGCAGAAGGCCGGGACATCGACCGCCATGCCATCGGGGATATGGACGTTTTCGGGTTTGATATTGATGTGGCTGAACAGGTTGTCCCACATAAATTTGTGGTAGGACTGCTCATGGTCTTTTTCCAGCCCAATGTATTCATCGAGGTTGAAGGTGGACACCTGGCTGAAGTCCAGCCCCTCCTCCTTGTGCAGCCGGATCATTTCCTTGTAGAGCACCAACGGCGTGCTGCCCGTTGCCAGCCCAATCACCGCATTTGGTTTTTCGCGCACCAAGCGGGCAACCACCCGCGCCGCCGCTTCGCTTGCAACCGATCCGTTTTCCTTGATAATAATTTCCATCAGAATATCTCCTTAAGGTTTTCAGCGCCCAGCGGCACCACCGTTCCGTTTTCTAAACAATCAACAAATCCGCCGCCCTTCCACACCCGCAGGCGATAAAGTGTTGCGAACGAGAAGTCGGGCACGGCACCGCCCTGCCCGCCGACCAGCTCGCCGCCGCGGCGCACGTTGTCCTGCATCCAGGCCGGCAGCAACACGTGGTATGGGTTGCGCGCCACTTCCTCCGCATGAAGCGAAATCGCCGCTACGAGATCGGCGACCAGCTCCGCATCGGCTTCGACCATCAGGTTCGGATCGTCCATTGCGCCCCAGTATTCGGACTCAACCACCGTGCAGGAAAAATCGGCCGGCAGCTTTTCAAGCGCTTCCACCACCAAGTGATGGGTGGAGATATGGCGCGAGTTCCAATCGTTGGAGTGCGGGATGAAGATAATATCCGGTTTCAACCCGGTCAGGATTTTCACGACATCGTCCGCCGTCAGGTTTTGAAAGCCATCCGAAGCACGGTGAATATGCCAGCCCAAATAAGCACAGGCATCTTCCAGCTCCTTGGCCCGGCCGGCCTGCCTCTCCAAATTGCTGCCAAACGTAACGGGCACATTAATGATCTGCTTGCCGGCTTCACGCATCAGGCGCAGCGGAAGCAGGCCGGTAATGCACTCGTCGTCCGGATGCGGCGAGAAAACGAGCACTTTGGAAGCAGATACAACCGGCTCCATTCTACCCGAAACCACCCCGCCCTTGGCCGCCGAAACGCCCGCTTCAATATTTTTTACAAACTCCAGATACGGATTCATGCTGTTCCTTTCCTTCCTGTTGAGATTTAGTCTGTGGCAAACTGTTCCGGCGCAATCGCGTCATACTTTCCAAGCATGGGAAGGCTCGCGGCGGCAACCGCTTGGCCGTGGCGCTTGTCCTGCTCGTTCGGCGTGACGATTTCAATCTGTTCCGCCAACTCGGGGAAAAGCGCGTCGAGCACCTCTCGTGCTTTTTCAATAATGATGGAGCCCCCCTCCCCGCTGGTCACGCGACCGAGCAGCAGCATTTTCCGGATGTCGTAGAAATCTGCATAGTGGGCGATGGTATAACCGAGATAGGTTCCGATGGTGGAATAGATCTTCGCTGCACGTTCGTCGCCTTCAGCTATAAGCTTCTGGACTTCGACGAGCTGTTCGGGGAACGGCATGTCGGCGGGGAAGTCGATCCCGGCGGCAGGGGCGAGGCGCGCAACGGCCTGCTGCGAAAAGTACTGGACGCCGCATCCGAGGTCGCCCGACCATTCGTCGGCGGGGGCGTTCTCGCGGTAGTCGACCGGCGCAAAGGCCAGCTCGTTGAGCATCGGGGTAATGCTGCCGCAGGGCGTGACATAGCCGACGGCCTCGCTGGTGCCCATGGCGAGGCCGAGCACGGCGTTTTCGTTCATGGACATCGAGCCGGCCAATGCCGTAACTTCGCCGTCGTTCACGACATCGAACGGAACATTGCCCCAGCGTTCCTTCAGGTCGAAAAAGATGCGGCGCACTTTTGATTCGAAATCCTCCGGCGAAACACCGCGGAAGAGCGAGGCCACGCGGACTTCAGAATTGACGTAGACGCCGGCGGAGCTGCCGCCGATGGCATCGACCCGCGGCAGATGGGAGGCGGCGCGCTGGAGCGTGTCGTTGATCCCCTCGACATGGTAGTTCGGATCGCTCTCGAAATAGGGATTCCATTCGACCTCTTCGGAAAAGACCACCTTGCCATCGATGACTGCGGCGCACTTGCGGTCGCTGCCGCCCAAGTCAAAGCCGATGCGGCATCCGTCGAGATGGCGGCCCAGCGGCATGGCCTGCTCGTTGGGCTCCGGAATGGCATTAAACCAACAGGCCTTGATTTCCAACGGCTGGAGATAGGTTTTTTTACCAAAGAATTCGTGATCGAAGCGGCGCTCGCCTTCCGGGGAATAGATGGCGGCCAGTTTTTCGGCAATGGGGTCGCACCCGGCAACCAGTACCGTGCACCCGCCGCGCTGCCAGAGCAGAAACTTAAGGATGCGCTCCAGATAGCGCAAGGTCTGCGCTTCGTTTTCGGCCGTCAGCGGAAGCACCTTGGCTTCAAAGACCGAGCAGGTTCCATCGGGGCGCACCAATGCGATGGAAACGGGCACGGATGCACCCTGCGCAAGGTAGGCGCGGTTCCATAGGGCGGCAGGCACAAAGTCCGCATCGAGTTCCGGTTTAATCACTACATCAATATTCATGGCTGCTTTCCTCTTTAATGATGCGAAGAGAGTGGAATATTGAATTCCAACCATAAAGATTCATTATTTTACAAATTTGACTATTTTTTAACTATATTGACTTTTCGAGGGGTTTAGGCACTCTACCCCTATGAACGAGGCCCTGCTGCAGATCAAGGAACCGGAAGATTATTTTACAGGCATTGGAAAAAACCAACTGCCCATCCCCACCGACATCCTGCTTTTCCTGCGAACAGAGAAAAAAAAACTGCAGCAACAGGCGCTGCAAAACCGCTCGCACCACCGATTCGTGCTTTGCTTCAATCTTGGCACCGAGGGGCATATACATGTCGACAACCTGGCGCTGCCGTTCAATCCCGGCCAGGCATTGCTCATCCTGCCCTACCAGTTCCACCACTTCAGCCTGCTGGCCGCCATGAAACTCAAATGGCTATTCTGCACCTTCGAGCTGGAACCGCGCACTTTTCTTGAATCGATGCGCAGTCGCGTGGTGGATGCGGACGAAAGCACACAGCAAGTACTGGAGCAACTGCTGGAGCAATGGCACGCGCTCCATCCGGAACAGCTCCAGGCCGTACTGCTGCAGCTGCTGATCGCCCTGAAGCGGGATCGACTGCACGCTGGGAACGACCTACCGCCCGAACCGGAGGACAACCTGCTGCGGGCGGTCAACCGGCTGATGGCCGGCTGGCGCGGGCGCACGGTGGGCGTAGCCGACCTCGCCGAAGCGCTGTCATTTTCCGAATCACGCCTTCGCGTGCTGTTCAAGGCGGCTGCCGGCATCCCGCTCGGCGGCTACATCCAGAACTACCGCCTCAACCGCGCGATGGCCCTGCTGCGAAACACCAAACTCTCCATCGCGGACGTGGCCGAGGAGGCCGGTTTCGGCTCGCCCCAGGCCTTCAGCCGCATTTTCAAAAAAGAGACAGGACAAACACCGCGCTCCTACCGAAAACAGCGCTAAGTAGGTCTTGGGGGAACTGTTGGTCGGCAGTGGCAGCGCATATGCGATGCCCCTTGCAGTTTCGCCGAATCCAGAGCGACTTAAAGCTCGGGGTAGATGTAGATTCGCTTGACGGCTCCCCTTCTTTATTAACCAAACGGAGGTAAAATCATAAAATAGACAGACTATGTAAAAGCATGCCTCGACCGGCTCATTCACCAACTGGTCGGACTCACCATCACCGGGGGCGTCGTCGATGATACAGGCGAATTCTGGTGGTTCAGTTCGTATTAACCGATGGCGAACTGCAACGGGAGCAGCAAAAGCTCGCCGATGCGTATACAGATGAATTGTTTAATTTTCCAAACAGTGAAACCGTGAGCTTTCCCTACTCCAGACTCCTCGTAGATGTGGAACGGTTTTCCGATGATGAACAGGAACCGATGAGCCGCGTCGGGATGGGTCGGTTTTATATGAAAACTTCAGGTGGCCAACAGCTGCGCCGCACACTGACCTCTGTGGAAACCTAACTGGCATATCTCATTGAGCCGGGCTCCAGAATGCAAAGCGATCAATGGCACCCAGAACCGCATGTGCCTCGTAGCTTTTCCCTTAGTCGCATACATAACCAGCCCATCAATCATTCTCTGCAATTGATCATGCGAATAAACACAACGGCCTTCTACAAAATCATCCTCTATAGGCATGCTCAAATCCACAAGAGGACTAATACGAATATATCCATACCTCACAGCATGAGTAAAAATCGTCTTTAATTTTGCTAGTCGGTTATTAATCGTTGTGTTCGATATGACCCGCTCATGATCTATTTGAACGATTTCCCTTAGTGGTTTATCCTTAAGTTCACTTTGCTGTCGCATGCGAAGCGGCATCCTGCACAATACCTGATCACGAAATTCCATAAGCATTGAACGAGTGACCGTTTCAATAGCTATATCACCCAACCATTCAATCAGCAGTTTAACGGAATTCCCCCTCTCAAGCTCACTTCTTTGTGACTGCCTCCCAAAAGATCGCACCTCGGCATAAACCATGGACAGAGAGAATGAAGTACTCCTGTTAAACACTGTGGAATCCGGGGCCTCACCAATAAGTCTTGGCGAATTACCAAGCTGAAGGGATTCAAGAATGGTATCCCCCTCTTTGATTCCCTGGACATTCCTACCTGCTCTTAAGTCACTGAACTGCCTTTTAAACACAATGGCCAGTATCCTCGCCCAAGATAGGGCCTCCGAGATATCGTGTGCTCTTAAGGCTCTGGAGATTTCTGTTTTCCCTCCGTAATGCCACCGCAGGTCTTCCGGAATCGATATTCGAAAAAATAGAGCACTACCCCGTTGCTGAACATTGCGTAGCTTTGCTTCCATCTTCGCCACCTCCTTGAGTCTCAATCAAGGCAGCCGGATATCGCAGGGGTAGGCAAGACCGGAATCAGCCGGGTGTTATTCCCAGACGTAGCGGACCGTCTGAAGTTCATGGAGGACCTCGGATCTAGCCTCTCCCCTCCAACAATGCATCCACCGACGACTTCAGAATCAGCACTTTCCGCTGGCCAATCTTCTTGTGCTCCAAGCGACCGTCACCGTAGTAAGTCCGAATCGTCTTATCGGAGCACTTCAATATTTCCATTGCCTCTTTCACCGTTACGTATTCATCAACAGGGTGACTCGCAGGCTTGGGCTTAGGCTTGGACTCCGCAAATGGCGACTCAACTGTTTCAGGCCCAGCCAATCCACCAGCCACTAGGCCAATACGGAAGTTCTTCGGCTTGTCGGGCTCTGGCACCTCCAGTATGAATCCATCCCCTAGACCAGCATCTGCATGCTCTCCTCGGCTTCCCCGAACACATCCTGCACAACCAGCACGGGATCGGGATTGCCGGGAACACTAATGTCCAGCTCCACGCCGTAGACGGAACGGTCTTCGTGGAAAAGAACTTCGTATCCTTTCTTGTTCATGGTTTTTCTCCTTTCATGGACTCATACCTTTAAAAAGCAACCAGTGAGACTGGCCTTGCCGTTGAGCAAAGCCTCCGCCATATCCTCCGGTTACCCGCACATAACGGTTTCTTTCGGCAGGCATCTTCGGAACCGTCCAATGCTTTATTTCTATTCAACCTCGGATTAATGCCAAAATCATCGAAGTTTTAGTGCATTCAATCATCGAGTTCTTCATACGCCTTTGACAGATGCCTGGTCACACGGATTGTGCGCCATACGCCCACGATCGCGGCACAACCGCCCAATGCGAGAAGAACAAACCCAAGGTTAACCATGCCTTGTTCATCCGGAAACAGTTTCACCAACGTTCCGCCTGCAGCAAAAAACGCGATCGCCGTACGCAGATAAGAGAGAAGTGTACGTTCGTTCGCCAATACGGTTCGGTCGTAGGCAAGATGATCGCGCAGGATCATGTCGTTCGGGTTAATTTTTGAGTATGGCATATTCTGTCTCTTTCATATTTAAAATTCAATCAGGTGCGTGGGCGAATCGATTCAAGCATTGGCTCAAAATGATTAAAAAATCCATGGCACAGGCCCCGGGTTCCGCTTTCATCAATATTTCCGCCGCCAATACCCAACGGAGTAAACCCCGCCAGCCGAATCGAGCAAATACCCGCCCCGCTGTCTTCGATGCCCACAACACCGCCGCGTTGCGCATAATCCAGTCCCAGCCCAACGCGAGCTGTTTCCGCATAAAGCCACGGATGCGGTTTCGGCGAAAGCTCGCCCAGAGTTCCTGCCTCCCCCTTACGCATGGCAAAACCGGCGGTGATGATGGCGTCGTAAAATTCTGCGGGATCGCCCATATCGAGCGTTTTAAAGGCATCCAGGATTTCCGGATACGCCTTTTCATACAGACCGGAGGTGACCAAACCGATTTTCACACCCAGCTCCTTCAGTCCATATAAAAACTCCTTGATGCCGGGCGAAGGCCGGAAAGCACCCGGTTTGCCCTTCCCTTCCAGAATCAGCTTCATTTCGCGGTGCGTATGTTCAAAATAAAAGGTACGCGCTTCTTCCACCGTTTTATGCGGTGCATATTTCTGAATGCAATGCTGCAGATGCTCCGAGACACTATGCCCCGAAACATAGGGGATATCCGAGTCTTCCAGCTCAAAGTCAGGATTTTCCAGCAACGAGGCCGTGGCCAGCTGAATGATCCAGATCCAGAACTCTTCGCTGTGCACCGTCGTACCATCGAGATCCATCAGTACGGCCTCCACCTTTCCGCTCTCCAACACATCAACCGGATAGTATGCCGGATACCCCATGGCAGAATTGACCAAGGCCAATGTGTGGTCTTCAAACCCGATAAACTCAACCTTACCGTCACCGGTTCCGCCAATCGCCCGAACACCGTTTTGTCCCCGTCTAAACCGCGTATCACTTGTGCTCTCCAGTCGTTCAAGCCCCAACTCGGCCTCATCGACTCCAACATTTGGAAAATTCATCTGTATACCTCCGAAAAACCGGATCATGCAGGAACCACTCCCACACTCCATCGTTATAAAAACCTTCCGGCCCACCGGACGGGATGGCAACTCAAACCGGAAATTCGAAAACTTAATTCTTGCCATAGACATTACAGGACAACAGGAATATGCAGAATCATGCCGATGTTTAAGCGGGTAAACAAACCAAAGAATGATCTCTTAGAAGCACAGGTGCATATTGTTTGGATACGTTAAATGGGAAACAGAATTCATGAAAAAACGACCAAACATAATTTACATAAACTCTCACGATACCGGGCGCTACATCGCCCCCTATGGGCACCCCGTCCCCACACCGAACATCCAGCGGTTCGCAAAAGAGAGCGTCATGTTCAGGCAGGCGCACTGCGTGAACCCCACCTGCTCACCGAGCCGCGCCGGCCTGTTGACCGGACAGTATGCCCATACAAACGGCATGACCGGCCTCGCCCATCTGGGCGGCCACCTCTTTGACCACACAAAGCTGCTGACCAATACATTGGGAAAACAGAGATACCGTTGTTTCCTTTCGGGTTTCCAGCATCTCGTACATGAAGAGGAAAACTCCGATTGGCTGGATCAGCTGCACCATGAAAAACATCTTGCACCGACCCTGAAGGCCGATACCGGAGCGGTCGAATTTCTTAACACCCGGCCGGAGGAACCGTTCTTTCTGGAAATAGGCTTTTTCGAAACGCATCGTGAATTTCCAGTGCTTGGAAAGGAGGACGAACCGGATTACACCATGCCGCCGGCCCTTTTCCCTGACACCCCGGAATGCCGAAAAGACTTCGCCCGCTACAAGGCCAGTTCCCGCATTTTCGACCAGCGCGTCAAAAACGTGATGGATGCGCTCGACCGCAACGGCCTTCGCGATAACACCATCGTCATCCTTACCACCGACCATGGCATCCCGTTCCCCGATATGAAATGCAACCTGACCGACCATGGCACCGGCGTGATGCTGATGATGCGCTGGCCGGATGGCTTTCCGGGCGGACGCGTGACGGATGCGCTCGTCAGCCAGGTCGACATCTACCCAACACTCTGCGATCTGCTTGGCATCAATCCTCCGGATTGGCTGCAGGGCGAATCCTTCGCTCCGCTGCTGCTCGGCGAAACCGACGAACACCGCGATGAGATCTTTATCGAAACCAACTATCATGTCTCCTATGTCCCGATGCGCGGCGTGCGCACCAGGCGCTGGAAATATATCCGTCGGTTTTTTTCCCAACGCCCTGCGGACTGCGATGACGGCGAAACAAAAACCGAGTGGCTTGCTGCAGGCTGGGAAGATCTTGATCGCGAAGAACACCAACTCTATGACCTGATGCTCGATCCCATGGAAAAAAGGAATCTGGCCGCCGACAAAAAGGTTGCCCCCATTCTTCTGGAAATGCAGCAAAGGCTGGCCGCATGGATGAAGGAAACCGACGACCCATTGCTCTACGGCGATGTACCCCATCCAAAGGAACGGAAAAGTTTATACGTTTAAACGCCATGACTACTGACGAAGCATGGAAGATACCCCATATTCCATGCTTTGAAATAAGCAAAAAAAGGGCCCCGCACATGAACGTTCTATTTATTCTGACCGACCAGCATCGACGCGACACCCTGTCATGCTATGGAAACACGGACACCGACACCCCGAATCTGGATCGGCTTGCACGTGAAGGAGTCGTGTTCGACAACGCCTATACCACCTGTGCAGTCTGCTCACCGGCACGCGCATCCATCCACACCGGCCTCTACCCCTTCAAGCACGGGATGCAGACCAACATTTTCATGCACGGCTGCATGATCCACGAACTGGCCGACTCCCCGAAACTGCTCAGCCGACGACTTTACACGGCAGGTGTCACCCCCGCCTTCACCGGCAAGTGGCACCTGGGCTACGGCAAACCGACACGGGATCAATATCCCGACAGCGATCCCGGTTTCGATAGCAACCGCGACTCAGTCGAACTCCCCGAAGCCTACAAGGGCGTCACTTCCCTGCCCTCCACAGTCGGCTTTGTCGGCGACGACTTCCCCGGCCATGGCGGAGGCGGGCACAGCTATCCCCAATACAAAGAATACTTGAAAAAACAGGGCCTTGAACTTAAGGCCATCGACATGGGCCACAATCGTTTTGAAGTCACCTCCGGCGATGAAGCCACGGTCGATCATTTTCTCACCAACCGCACGATCGAGTTGGTGGATGACGTTTCCACACAAGGAAAACCGTTCTTCATGATGCTCAACTATTGGGGCCCGCACGAGCCCTACTATGTTCCGACACGCTTCCTTGAGCCCTACCGGAATAAAGTGTATCAGCCATGGCCGAGCTTCGAAGAAGACCAAACCAGCAAACCGACCATCCACAACGCCATGCGCGACACCAGGCCATGGACGCATTGGCAGGAAGAGTTGCGCTACTACCACGCCTACATCAACTATCTCGACCACGAAATCGGCCGGGTTTTCCAGCACCTGGAAAAGAAGGGCCTGATGGATGATACGCTGATTATCTTTTCCGCCGACCACGGCGATGCCGGCGGCACGCATGCCGGAACGCAGAACAAATCAATCCACAACTATGAAACCACCAACGCCATCCCGCTTATCATCCGCGATCCGAACGGCCGCACCGGCGAACGCGAAAACCGCTTTGCCAACCTGACCGATCTCTATGCCACCATCCTGGACACCGCAGGCGACCCTGCCCCCAACGACCGGCACGGACGCTCGCTTCTGCCGCTGTTGCGCGGTGAAATGACCGCAGACTGGCCGGACTGCGCCGTCACAGAAGGTTCCGGCATCCAGCACCTGCTCGTCAGCCAGCGGGCCATCCGATGGAGCCAATTTAAATATGTCTTCAATGGAGGCGATCTCGAAGAGCTCTACAATCTCGAAAACGATCCGCACGAAATGTGCAACCTCGCCGGCGAAGAACAATCAGCCGACCTCCTTATGGAAGGCCGCACCAAACTCTTTGAATGGCTGAACAACAACGGCGACCACCTTGCCGGACAGTTCAAACGCCTTTTGCTCAATCAGGGCATCGCCCTCAACTAAGCCGGAGAACCGAGTGAAACCCGACGCCAGCCACATTAAAAAAATTATTGTTGTATCCAACACCCACTGGGATCGCGAATTCCGCCGATCATTCGAAAAAACGAGACACCGGCTGCTGACCATGATGGATACCACGCTCGATATTCTCGAAAACGATCCCGAGTATAAATCGTTCACCATGGATGGTCATTCCATCATGCTCGACGACTATCTCGAAATCCGTCCGGAGCGCCGGAAACAGATTGAAAAGTTCATCGCGAACGGCCGCCTGATTGTCGGACCCTACTACACCCTGCCGGAAGAATTTTCCATCGGCCAAGAGGCGCTGGTGCGCAACCTGATGTATGGCCGAAAGACCGTCGAAAGCTATGGAGGGAAATGCGGCACCGTCGCCTACACCCCGTCGTCGTGGGGACAGGCGGGTCAGCTACCACAGATCTTCGCCGACTTCGGCCTGAAATACATGATGTTCTACCGCGGTGTCTCCCACCACGAATGCGACGCGGAATGGATCTGGGAAGCTCCCGACGGCACGCAGGTGACCGCCTCGCGCTTTGCACTCTACTGCCGCTACAACTGGTACTATCAGGTGCACCGCCCCGTTACCACCGGCCGCAATTTTGAAAAAGATTACCAGTGGGGCGAATTCGACGAAGCGCCGATGCGCCCGGCCGACGGCCTCGCCGGCGAAGACCTCACCTTCGACCTGCACGACCCCGCCGACCTCTACAACCCGGCACCGCTCAAAGAAGCCGTTGAACGCATGGTTGAAGAGGAAGGCCCGCACTTCACCACCTCCACCTTCCTTGCCATGCACGGGCACGACATCTCCGTAGCCGTTCCAAACGAATCAAAGGTTATCAAGGATGCGCAGGAGCTCTTTAAAGGTACATACGAAATCAGCCACGGAACCCTCGAAGACTTCTGGGCCGAAGCCGAAAAGGAACTCGACCGTTCAACGATGCCGGTGCTCAAAGGCGAGCGCCGCTCCTACCTCAAAGAAGGAAAGTGGACCTTCCTCTTCCCCGGCACTGTCAGCGCACGCACCTACCTTAAGCAACTCGATTTTGCCGCCACCGAAAAGCTGGTCTGCCGGGCCGAACCGCTCGCCGCGCTTTCGATGGCCTGCGGTTCAGCCGCGCCCTCGACCTACCTCGACCGCGGCTGGCGCTACCTGCTCGCCTCGCACACCCACGATGCCAACGGCGGCTGTGCCCCCGACGAAGTCTGCAAAGACATGGAATACCGCTATCGCAAGGTCAACGACATTGCCGACATTGTCACCGAAGACGCCATTGCACACATCACCAAAAACCTCGATCCCGCCGGCCAGCCCGCCGACGTGATGCAGCTGGCCGTGTTCAACCCGCTGCCGATCGAGCGCGACGCCATTGTCGCGGTCGATCTCGAAATCCCGCGTAAAAACCAAGCCGCGCACGCCTCGCTTGGCGAAGGCATCGCCACCCAGCCCATCTCGCACGAAGCGTCCAGCTCATTCGTCGACAGCATCTGGGAGGTGCCGCGCATCCTCGAATCCAACCGCGTCAAATTCCACGCCAAACTCACTAAGCTGCCGGCGCTCGGCTATCGCGTCTACCCAATCAACCCGCAGCAGGAAGAACTGCGGCTGAACGACTCGCTTGCCACCGGCCCCGATACGCTGGAGAACGAAGCCATCAAGGCGGTTGTCAACGGCAACGGCACCGTGGATCTCACCTGCAAGGCCACCGGCAAGAGCTACCCGCAAGCCAACTATCTGCGCGACCAGGGCGAAACCGGAAACGCATGGAAGCATGTTCCGCCAACCTTCGACGCCGTCTTCAACTCGCTAGGCTGCCATGCCCGCATCAGCATCATCGAGAGCGGGCCCGTCAGTTCAACCATTCGCGCGGAATACGATTTCGAAGTACCGCAGGACTATGCAGACGGCAACAGCCGCTCCTGTACCCTCGCAACCATTCCGGTGAGAATGGACTACACCCTGCAGGCCGGCTCACCGCTGCTGCAGGTTAAACTGACGCTCGACAACACCGCCAAAGACCACTGGCTGCGCGCCTGCAGCGCAACCGGCCTCGACACCGGCATCTCCGTTTCCGACGCGCACTTTGATGTGCTGGAACGCCCGATCCCCCTGCCCGACTCGCGCGGCTGGGTCGAACGCGCCTACGGCATGCAGCCGTTGCAAACCTTCGCCGATGTTTCCGACGGCACCAACGGCCTTGCTGTTTTGCCGAAAGGATTGTTTGAATATGAAGCCATCGACGATCCCCAGCACACACTCGCGCTGACCCTATTGCGCGCCTGCCGCATCAAGTTGGCCGTCTCCGAAGAAAAGATGACCGAACTGCCCGATGAAGGCGTCCAGTGTCCCGGCGTCCAGACGTTTGAATACGCCCTCTGCCCGCACGCCGGCAACTGGCAGGCCGCTGATCTCGCAACCGTTTCCAGCATCTGGAACACACCGGTTCGCGCCATGCAGATCGGGCGCGGAAAAGGCAGCCTCCCGCTGGAGCAGAGTTTCATTGCACTCAAAGGCAAGGGAATCAGGATCTCTGCGATTAAACCCGCCGAAGATGCCAACGGCATCATCGTCCGCCTCTTCAATACCTCCAAAGAAGAGCAAACCGCCACCCTCCAGCTCGGCAAAGAAACCACCTGTACCAGAGTCGGCATGGATGAATCGGAAGTCGAAGCGCTTGGAAGTTTCCAAACCTTGGAACTGTCCGTTCCGGCCAAGAAAATTTTATCGGTTAAACTGCTGGCGGATTAACCTCAAACAGTCACTCGAAGAGTAAAAAAGAGGCGGCCCCGAAAGACTCCGATGAAAAATCGACCGGGACTGCCTCGGGGATAAACAATCAATTATTAAAGCTCCAGAGCTGACTGTTCCATCCGTAGTCATCAACAACCAATACGGAATCTGAATCGTCGTACTGCGAGTTGCTGCCCCAGCCGACCGTCAGCAACTTGCCGTTATCGCGGTTTTTAATTTTATATTTTCCGCCGCCGGCATCGACCAACTCCCATTCCTGGCACTTCCATGAAGTATTGTTTTCATAGAGAACGACATTGTCATAGTCGTCCCAGCTGTAGTTGTTACCCCAGAATGCGTGCAGCACTCGTCCATCCGCTTTGTGGACAATGCGGTAATGCCCATCGGTGGCGGCGCGCGCAAATTTCCATTTCTGGCTACTCCACGTTTTTGAGGTGTAAATTCCGATATCATCCCCGTTGTCCCAGGCACTGTTGGACCCCCACATCGCGAAGAGCACGTGCGGAGTGACCGCACTCTTCAGGTAGTAGTATTCATCCGGGTTGACGTAAGCGGGATCCACATCCGCGAAGGTGGTGCCGTTGCGTACTTCATCAATGAATACCTGGATCATACGAGGAAGGATAGGACGGGCGGTAGATCCCGAACTTATGCTGCAGGCCGATACTTCCATCGCCAACGTAACCGATCTGTCCATTAAAGCGGGACGGATTCGTGTAGGAATCATCACTGGCTTTTTTGTACCACGCCTCCATAAATGCGTCGCTGTTCTGGTTGAATTTGTATTGAAGGACGATGTCGTACCAAATGCCTTTGGTCACGGTAAATTCAGCAACGGCATTACCGGAAGCCTTAATGGCACAGCGCAATTGACCGCTGTATGGATAGCTGCCGTTGGCCAAGGTGACATGGGCTGGAACATCCACGGTGGTCCCTTGATAAAACTGGGTAATGCAGGTGACATGTCCGGTTTCGTAAGAGGTCGGGACCATAAAGCTGAATCCGGTATACTGCATGGTTCCCCATGTAATGCGATCTGCATGGGTAATGCCGTAGGTATTTTCCGCCAGCGGCCTGGAACCTTGAAACCAGTATTCAGTGCGCTCTTTCCCGGTTGAGTTGGGAAAGACGCGAAAACCCATACAATGAGAACCCTGCCGATAGGTCATGGAATCGATCCACGGCCACCAAGCTCCGCCATGGATCTGGTTCTCATATATTTTTCCGTTGTCGATCAGATCCTTTACCTTGGTCGGTTCGTAGATATCCCAACGCCAGTCATCCAGCGCGGCCAGTTCCGCATCCATGGATTGAGTGACTCCGGCAAAGGCCATGGGCCCCGCACTGAGAGCGACAAGCAGTACCAATGTTTCAGGTCTGAACGTTACTTTCGTTTTTGCATCCTCCGTACTTTTGGGTTGTTCTTTCACTCAGTTCGGAGATCTCCGAACCGACATTAGATCTTTTCAACTGATACGCTACGCCTCCACCCTGTATTCCCTGCGCAGCCGTTTCAGCTCCGCTTTCATTTTTCGCACCGTTTTCGCATATTCCGGGTTGGCGTATTCGCTCTTCAGTTCGTGTGGATCCTTTTCAAGATCATAGAGTTCCCACTCGTCCACATCATTAAAATGGATCAGCTTATACCGATCGGTTCGCACCCCGTAGTGCGGCTGTACATGGTGGATCGACTTTGCAATCTGATGGTACTGATAGTAGATCGATGTGCGCCATTTTTTCGGGGATTCCCCCTTCAGCAGCGGCACAAGACTTTGCCCCTGCATATCGCCGGGCTCGGGAACCCCTGCAATATCCAGGAACGTCTGAGCCATATCCAGGTTCTGGACCATGGCCTCTGAGTTCGATCCGGCCGGCGTCTGCCCCGGCCAATACCCCAGCAGCGGTGTCCGAACCGATTCTTCATACATGAAGCGCTTATCGAACCAGCCATGCTCTCCGAGATAGAACGATTGGTCGGACGAATACATGACTACGGTATTTTCAGCCAGACCACTCTCTTCCAGAAAGTCCAGTACACGGCCCACATTGTCATCCACCGAAGAGATACAGCGCATGTAATCCTTCACATACCGCTGATATTTCCAGCGAATCAGATCTCGGCCGTCTGGGTTCGCTTCACGGAACGCCTTGTTCTTCGGTTGGTATGCCGCATCCCACGCGTTGCGCTGCCCGGGATTCGTGCGCATATAAATCTCTTTCCAGCGCTTGCATTCACGCGACTCAGGATCATCATTCGGCGGCGTTGAATCGTGCAGCTTAAGATCGGTCAGATCCATCGAACTTTTAATCATCATGTCCTGCGTATGGGCAGGGCTGCCGCGCCCTTCGTAGTCGTCAAACAATGTCGGCGGTTCCGGGAAATCCACATCATCGTAAAGCGAAAGCTTGTTCGCGGGAGGCGACCATTCGCGGTGAGGTGCTTTGTGCTGAAGCATCATCATAAACGGTTTATCCGGATCCCGTTCGTTTTTAATCCAATCGAGCCCTTTATCGGTAATAAGATCAGTCACGTAACCGGTTTCCTGATGCGTGCCCTTCTCCGTAATAAAGTCCGGATTATAGTAGTGACCCTGTCCCGGCAGAATTTCCCAGTTATTGAACCCCTGCGGCTCCGACTTCAGATGCCACTTGCCGATCACCACGGTTTCATAGCCCGCCTTCTGCAACAGCTTCGGAAAGGTCTGCTGATCTCCGTTGAACCGATTGCCATTGGCCTTGAATCCGTTGATATGACTGTGCTTACCCGTCAGTATCACCGCTCGGCACGGCCCGCAGATAGAATTTGTGACAAAGCTGTTTTGAAACACCGTTCCTTTCTGCGCAATTCGGTCGATGTTCGGGGTTTTAGCAATCCGGGTAATGTGCGACTCACCGTAGGCACTGATCGCGTTGTGCGAATGATCATCACAGTAAATCCAAAGAATGTTAGGACGCTTCGCACTTTTTCCAAGGGCTGGAAGTGCGGCGGCTACGGCAGAGGTGGCAAGAAAACTTCGTCGATTCATGACAGTTCCTTTGATTCAACCAGCTTAAAGGTTCGAATTTCAAACGGCTTGAAGTCCAGACTCACGGAGCCGCTGCCCCGCTCCCCCTCCTCCGTCCATTCCAGCAGATTGGTTTCGACCAGATGCAGCCCGTCAGCCAGCTGCAGTTTGACGGCATCGCCCATACCTGCGGTCTCAGCGAGACGCAGAATTCGGCAATCATCCTTTTCACCCCGCTTCAACGAACCGATTTCAACCGTTTCAGACTCCAGCGTAACCGGCAGTTCCAATGATTGGAAACGGCCGTCGAACCGGACAGGCGGCACGTTTAGCTGCGTGGACTGGCTGCGGACATCCGATTCCTGTACCCGCCCGTCATGCGGCAGCAGGCTGTAGGTGAAACCATGCCGACCCTGATCGGCATCGGGATCCGGACTCGTAGGCGAACGCAGCAGGTTGAGATCAAGCACGTTGCCGCGCACTTTCATGCCATACTTACAATCATTCATAAGTGCCACACCCCAGCGCTGGTCGGAAAGATCGGCATATTTGTGCGCACAGACCTCAAAGCGGGCGGCATCCCAGCTGGTATTGGTGTGGGTCGGGCGTTCCACCGAACCATACTGAATGTCGAACGTCGCCTTATCGGTGACGACATTGACCGGAAAAGCCACACGAAGCATGCGGTGTTTTTCATGCCAGTCCACCTCAGTCTCAAAATCGAGCCGCTTGCTGTCGGTCGCCAGCACAACACGCTGGCGCATGGTCGAATTCCCGGTGACATATGAAAAGGCAAGCGACTGGCGTACGATGCCCTTCACTCCAAATTCAACTCCGGAGCTTTCCGGGTGTTCAAGAACCTGATCCTGATAATAAAAATCGATATCCCACGCATCCCAGTTGGCGGGACGATCTTCATAGATCGTAAGCACATTGCCCTCACCGGCTAGGATTTCGCGGTTACACGCTTTATCGAATCCCGAAATCAGACGGCCCTGTTCGTTGAACTCGTAGCGAACGAGATCATTTTCCAGCACGAGCGAACTTTCCAGAGACTGCATCTCCACATCGCACCGTTCAAGCACTGCTACATCCTGCGGTTCGAGATGAACCAGCACATAGGAACCGTCCTGCTCGCATTGAACGGGAAGCGGTTCTCCGGGAACCGGTTTTGCACCTTTCCAATCTGCAGGAAGTTTAACGGGCCGGGCATAGGGATAAGCGGTCGTATTGACCAGCGTAATGACATCGTCATTGCTTTTACACAGTCGTTGTTCGGCATCACCAATCAGAGAATCACACGCCGCGAGCGCCTCGGCATGCTCGGCTTCGGTGGTTTGATATACGCAATGAATGGATGAGCCGGGAATGATGTCGTGAAACTGATTGATCAACAGGATTTTCCAAAGACGGTCGAGCTCGGCGCGGGGATAATCACCGGCGGGCAGCAGACTCCAGACATATTCCACCAACCGCAGCCGTATTTCCAGCATCCGGTTATTTCGCTTGGTTCTCGACTGCGTGGTCAGCGTTCCGCGGTGCAGTTCCAGATAGAGCTCCCCCTGCCACAGCGGGAGTTCGGCCGTGTGAGGGGCGATGCGTTCAAAATATTCATCCGCACGGCCGAACCTGAATTTCGGCGCCCCTTCAAGGCTGGCCATGCGCCGGCCGCGCTCAAGGGCATCCTCGCGCGGACCACCGCCGCCATCGCCCATGCCAAACAGACACATGGCTTCGCCGAGCACATCCTTCTCCTTGAAGTTGTGCTCAATCTTCACCATGCCTCCGGGCAGTACGTCGCTGTTGTAGGTGTCTTCCGGCGGAAAATGGGTCAGGATTTCGGTTCCGTCAATCCCCCTCCATCGGAACGTGGTATAGGGAAAACGGTTGAACTGGTTCCATGAAATTTTCTGCGTCAGAAAATAGTCCACCCCTGCGCGTTTCATGATCTGCGGCATGCTGGCGGAATAGCCGAACACATCGGGAATCCACAGGTTTTTCACATCGACGCCAAACTCGTCCATGAAAAAGTTTTTGCCGTGCACAAACTGGCGAACCATCGATTCGCCGCTGATCAGATTGCAGTCGGCCTCCACCCACATCGCACCCTGCAACTCCCACGAACCGGATGCAACGGCCTGCCGGATCTCTTCGTAAAGCTCCGGATAATGGTCTTTCACAAACTGGTAGTGCTGCGGTTGGCTGGCGCCAAAGACATAGTCGGGATAGCGTTCGATGAGCCGCAGCTGGCTCGAAAACGTACGTGCGGCCTTGCGGATGCTTTCGCGCACCGGCCAAAGCCAGGCCGTATCAATATGCGCATGCCCCACACCGCAGATGCTCAACGCGCTGGCGTTAGCGGGGGATTCCATCAGCGGCTTCAATATTTCACGCGCCAAAGCAACGTGTTTATGCCCATCACCGAAAGCATCAATGGCCTGCCCCAGTGCCTTGAGGATGCGTACACGCCGCAAAGTTTCCGCAGGAAGCACCTGCATCAAATCCAGCAACATGGTCATATCGTGCCAAAGTGCAATGCACTCCGGATCGAGGATCGCCATACGCAGCTTTTTGACGGTTCCCGTGTGGGAGCTGAAACGGCTGTCATCGGTGCGTTCGCACTCTTCGCGCGATGGCCATAATCCCATGATCCCGTTGCAGGCCCCCTCCAGCCACGCCTCGACCGGCTCTCCGCCTTTCGCCTTCGGCAGCCATGAAACCAGATCGCGGGAATAGCGGTTGGGCGTCATGACGCTGCCGTTGGTGATGCCGCTGAGCGGCCTGCCGGAGGAATCGAACACCAGCCCTTCGGAATCGATGTCCAGCCACAGGAAAACCTCTTCCCCCGCCCAGCCGGACGGAACCTCGGCGATGAGTTTAAACCATGCACTCTGCCAAGTGGCGCCCCACACCGTGCCCTCTGCAACCGGAGCGTAGGAACCGGATTCCCGGTCCTTGAACGGCACCGGATCGCCACAGTTCCAGATCTCTGCACACAAAGGTATTTCCGCCTTAATGCGCATTTCGCCCAACCGCTCCAGAAACTGCCCGATTCGGGTGATGGAAAGAGTTTCGTATGTATCTTGTTTTCCGCTAAACATAAATTCCTTCTTTAACCCCCATAATCCGGGGTGTGACTTCA
The DNA here is from genome assembly GCF_900890705.1 of Pontiella sulfatireligans. GTDB lineage: Bacteria > Verrucomicrobiota > Kiritimatiellia > Kiritimatiellales > Pontiellaceae > Pontiella > Pontiella sulfatireligans. The sequence continues at coordinate 1,575,532 of NZ_CAAHFH010000002.1, forward strand.
AGCTATGCTTCCCAGCTTTGACCTGTCAAACAACATGGCCCATTCATCAATTCAACCGCTTAAACTAGGTATCAACCTGCTTCCTCCCACTCGGTTTCACGCAATTCAGCGCATCGCTTCGAGATAGGCGCGAACGTTGGCCGGGTGGGCACCGGGGCCGAATTCGCACTGGGTAATCAGTCCACCGTCGGCATAGAGCTTTGCCTTCATCTCTTCTGATTTGGCAACTACATCATCGGGCGTGCCGGTGGCCAGCGCGTGCTGGCGGTCCATTTCGCCCCAGAACGTGATTTGCCCGGCGAAGGGAGCGAGGTTGTCGAGTCCCATGCACCAGATTTGCGAGTTGATGGCATCGAGGCCGATTTCAATCAGATCGGGATAGATACTGAGAATGTTGCCGTCGGAGTGCATGAACACTTTTTTGCCGTGGGCATGAGCCATATCGATGTACGCTTTGTAGAGCGGTTTAAAAAACTCCCGCCACATGTCCGGATTAATCAACAGGTTGTTCTGCGTACCCCAGTCATCCATGATAAAGATCGCATCCACATCCGTTTGGGCCCACGCTTCGGTCAGCTCAATATGGAACGCATGCATTTCGCGAATGAATTCATGCAGCCCGTCTTCCTCGAGCGCCAGATCGATCAGCAGGTTTTCAGTGCCGCGGATAAACTGCAGCCGCTCAAACGGGCGGGCGACAATCGGTCTGAGAACAAAACGTTCCTCGCGGTGACAGAACGCATTGATCTGTTCGGTATCAATGGCCAGCAGTTCACGTGGAATATGAACGCGGGAGGTATCGCTCCAGTCTTCAACAATCGGCTGTTTTACTTCACCGATGATCCCGTCCGCTTTGTTTTCAAAAATGCAGTTCCATTCATCGATAAAGGTGCCGATCCGGTGGGCATCGCCCTCGGTTTCCGGTGCGGGGCCCGCCAGCAGGTCCGGTGCGCAGACCAGGTCGCAGGGAAAGTCACTGAGAATTTCTTCCGGTTTCCCGGGAAAGTTCAGTTCAGCCCACGGCAGAAGCCAGGTCTGGCGCGGAATCCGCCCGGTGTGTTCAAAGTTCAACGTTGCGGTAACAAGCTCTCTCGAGGTCATTCTGTTGGTTCCTTTCAAAATATGAATCTCTTTACCGGTCAGGCACCCCGGCGTGGCGCTGCTGGCCGTGCTCCATTCTGGACAGCTCCAGAATGGCTTCGTCATTGGCGTAGATGTGATTGATACATTTGACAAACCATACACAGAGCGCGGCTGAAACCACGACGGCCAGAATGCCCCAGCCCCATTTCTGGAAGAAAAGCAGTCCGACGGCGGCGATCCCGATCGCCGTATAGGCAATGGCCAGCCAGGTCAGCAGGACGTCGCGGATAAAGCTGTCGGCGCTCTTCACGCCGGTGCGTTCGGACACCTCTTTCCAGAGACCGTAGGGCCGGATGCGGCGGTAAAAGTTGTCGACCACATCCGGATCGTCCTTGGGCGTGATGTAGGAGATCACGATCACCAGAACGGTCATCAGCAGCACCCCTATAAGATACTGAATAGCCCAGCGGCCGTCGTTCGCATCTGCACCGAGAATTTTTTCGCCTACCAGATCGATCAGAAAGTCGGTGGGCCCGCGTTCAAAACCGAGCCATTGAGCAATGGAAGCATCAAAATGAATCATGATGCCGAACGGAACGGATACCACGTTTCCGACAAAGTCAGCCCAGCCGTTGAGGCGCCCCCAGAACCAGCGGAAGACTGCAATGATTCCATGCATGCCGCCGATTTTCATGCCGAACATGAACAGCGCCATCAGATCGTTGAATTTGGAGGCCATCAGCACACCGAGCGCGGCGACCACCACAATGCAGAAACGCGCCGCCCAGAGATAATGACGCTCCGAAGCATCCGGTTTAATGTAGGGGCGATAAAGGTCATTGAGAAAGGTGGAGGATGTTTCATGGAAGCAGGTATCGATGGTTGACAGGAATGCACTCATGAATCCGGCAATCATCAGACCGCGCAGTCCGACAGGCATATAGGTGCGGATAAGCTGCGGATAGGCCATTTCTGAATCCTCGATACCGGAGAGCAGCACCACAGACGCGAGCCCCGCAATCCACCACGGCCAGCTGCGCAGGATAAAGTTATTGAAGGTCTGCCAAACACCCGAAAGGATGGCCTCTTTCTCATCCTTGGCTCCGAGGAACCGCATGTTGGTGCAGATTTGCGAACCGCCGGACCACGGGGTAAAGAAAACCCAGAGCAAAAGCGGCAGGCCGACCTTGGGCACCATCGAGAAAAACGAACGCCCCGCCGCCGTGGTACGCGAAGAGAGCTGTTCCGCCAGACCATCGCCCCACCCGCATTCTTTCAGGACCAGGATGGTCAGGATCACCGAGCAGATCAGCGCAATGATAAATTCGAGAAAGTCTGTGGCCACAACCCCCCACAGCCCGGAGGCCGAAGAATAGATCAGGGCAAAGACGACGGCAAAAATCATAATGGCCAGGTTTGAATGGATGGTCACCCCGAGCAACGAGAATGTTTCTGGATAGTCAAAGACCGCTTCGCTCACCTTAATCATGGCGACCAGCCCCATCAAGAGGATCATGGTACGCCCGTAAAATCCCTGAAAGAATACATTGAAGATTCGATTGTATTTCCCAGCGCGGCCGCCGTGACGCATGTCATAGATTTCAACCTAGGTATTGATGCCGCTTCGCCGGGCAAACTTCACAAAAACCAGTGAGGCCAGCGACTGGGTGATAACCTGGCTGAAGTAGAGAAACAAACCGCCGAGTCCCTGTTCGCGGGCACGGCGCGAGTTGTGCAGCGGCGTATCGGAGTTAAACGATCCGGCAGAGAGCGACGTTCCGGCCAGCCACCACGGCAGGTTGCGCCCGCCGACCATGTATTCTTCGGTACTGTTGCTGACCCGCCTGGCAAAAGCCAATCCAACGATCATGATCACCGAGAAACTTACAATAATGGTAATGATGTCTATCCAGCTCATTCGTTCTCCGGTGCGTTAAAATTGACACTGCCGTTCGCCACCTTTTCCTTGAGTCGGTTAAATCGGTTGCTCATGGCATTCAACTGTCGCTGTGAAAACTATCGCAACCACGGACGCGGCAACATCCCCTCCTCATTTAAGCGCGTAAAACAGTGTAGCCTGCTCACATTAGAGCATTTGGTCGACCGTGATTTTTGACAGGTCATCGGCCTGTAGAGTCGCAGTTGGATTGACGGAGGCCGCACCAACACCGAGGACAGGCATGCCGCCCGCGAGGCCGGCTTCAACCCCGGCATCGGCGTCTTCAACCACCAGACACTCGACCGGAGACACACCGACACGCTCGGCGGCAAGCAGGAAGACTTCCGGATCGGGCTTGCTGTTTTGGATATGGTTTCCATCGGCCTCTGCATCAAAATAACCGCCGAGACCGATGTTTTTGAGGATGGCCGGGCTATTGCGGCTCGACGAACCGATAGCGATTTTAATGCCGCGCGCTTTCAGCTCGGTCAGTATATCCATGACACCGGGCAGGATGTCGGCCGGCGACAGTTCCTTGATGAGATCGACGTAATAATTGTTCTTGCGGGTGGCGAGTTCAACCTGCTCTTCGGAGGAGTATTCCTTCTCTGATTTTACGAGAATGATGGCCAGGCTTTCCATGCGGCTGACCCCGCGCAGGCGCTCGTTGATCTCGCGGTTGAATTCGATGCCCTCTTCATCGGCCATCATTTTCCAGGCGCGGTAATGGCAGTCGTCGGTCGATACAATGACCCCGTCGAGATCAAAGATTACAGCGTTGATTGACATGATTTTATTCTCCAAGGCTAAAGGATTTGGCTTCGGCACAGATTTCCTCGGCGGCACCGTTGATATTAAGGGTGAGCGGATCGCCATGAACGACCTCAAACGTGGCGCGGCCGGCTGCAACCGAGACCTTCACGATCGCCCCGAGGTGGGTAACACTGAAGGAGTATCCTTTCCACGCAGGCGGAATCGTTGGACGGAACGCAAGCAGTTCACCGTCGGTGCGCATGCCGCCGAACCCGCAGACAATATTCATCCAAGCGGCCGCGATCGACGTCGTGTGCAGTCCTTCGGAGGTGTTGCGATTATAGTTATCGAGGTCAAGGCGTGTAGCAAACAGCGAAAATTTAACGGCATCGTCCTGATTGCCGATTTCGGCGGCCAGGATGGAATGGACAGACGGCGAAAGCGACGATTCATGAATGCAGCGCGGCTCATAGTATTCGTAGTTCACCTTTTTCGACTCCAGCGAGTAGTCGGCGCTGAAGAAGAGTTGCAGCAGCAGCACATCGGGCTGCTTGATCATGTCGTAGCGATAGATGCGCGGCAGACTCCAGCTTCCGTACAACGGAAAGTCTTCGACGGGAATGGAATTGATATCGAGGTGCGGCAGTTCAAAGTAGCCGTCGTGCTGCTCATAGACACCGGTCTCCAGATTCATCGGAATCTTCATGGCGGAGGCCATTTTTTCCCATGCTTCTTTTTCCGAGATTTGGAAATTCAGTTTTTCCACCAGGACCGCGTAAGCGTCCGGTGCCTCGGTGGCCATGCGTTCGATGGCATCCTGCGTCCATTCAAAGGTTTTCCGGGCAATGACATTGGTATACGTATTGTTGTTAACAAAGGTATGAAATTCGTCGGGTCCCATCACACCGTAGAAACCGAATTCGCCATGAGGGCTCCAGTTGCCGCGGCTCGCATAGAAGCGACTGATTTCAATGAGCATTTCAACGCCTTTGGAGAAGAGGAATTCAGCGTCGTCGCAAATTTTCATGTAGTGCCAAATGCCGTAGGCCACGGCGGCGCTGACATGGATTTCGAGATTGCCGTGCCACCAGACCCCGCAGCTTTCGGTGCCGTCGATAGTGGACATGGGATAGGCTGCGCCGGTGCAATCCTGCAGTTTCGACCAATCGAGCGCCTGCGGCAACGTATGATAGCGGTATTCGAGCAGGTTGCGCGCGGCTTTGGGGTTATTGAACAGATAGAACGGCAGGCAGTAGGTTTCGGTGTCCCAGAAGGTATGGCCGCTGTAGGCCTCACCGGTGAGGCCTTTAGCACCGACATTGTTGGCCGCATCGACCCCGTGATAGGTCTGATGCAGCTGAAAGATGCAATAGCGGATGCCCTGCTGCTGTTCGTCGTCTCCTTCGATGACAATGTCCTGCGTTTTCCAAACATCAGACCAATAAGCCGTGTGCGCCGCAAGGGCATCGTCGTAGCTGACATCGAGCATGTTTCCGGCCTGCTCCATGCAGGTTTTCCAAAGGCTGGAAACATCGAGTTCGGTCTTTTTCACAGCAATGTTGGCAATCCGTTTGGTGAACGTTCTGGCTTCACCCTCAGCAAGCTCAACAACCGTTTTACGGCCGATCCTTTTTTCGCCGGAGACCGTTTCAAATGCAGCAGCCTCATCAACCGCGAAGGCGGAAAAGGCAAACTGGCGGGTGTTTTCCGTCTCTCCGAGGATGGCGGTCAGCGCATTGGCTTCGGCCTTGCGCTCAACCCAGGGGCTTTTGCCGGCAAAGACATGCGGCGGATTAAAATCGAGACCGAACCGGACTTCAGCAACGGCCGCCCCCTTGAGCGATTCGAGCTCAATGCGCTGGCAGGCCAGGCTCGGTGCATCCATGCTCAGGAACCGGCGGAAGGTCAGTTTGATTTCCTTGCCGGACTGCGTACCCCAGACGAAGGAACGCGTAACAATACCGGTTTTCAGGTCGAGCTCGCGCAGAAAGTTCCAATGCCTGGAAACCGCAAGATCGAGTATTTCGCCATCGCAGCTGATCTGAGTATCAAACCAGTTGAGGCTGTTGACCATGAATGTGTGCCGGGTCGAGATGCCTTTATAGGTGTTGGGGTGGTGAATCGGCGCTTCTTCGTAGACCCCGTTGAGGTAGTTCCCGATAAGCGTCTGGCCGCTGAAGCCTTCGTCGAAGCTTCCGCGCGAACCCATAAACTCGTTTCCAAGCGAAAAGATAGATTCAGAAACCTGCGAACGATCAGCATGGAAGCCCTCCTCCACAATTTTCCACGGGTCGATTTTTAAATATCGGTCGGCAATTTTCGGCATAGAGTTCCTCGTGTTATATCGGTTGAATACTTCAGATTAAAAGATCGGAACAGACTAGTACTGCGTCATGAAATAACTGTCCAGCGGACAGAACCCCAACGATGTTTTTTGACCGCTAAGCCGCGAAGTCGCAAAGGGAAAGAACCAGCTTCCAAACCTTGGAGACACCGGATTGGAATCCGGCGCTACATAGTGGCTCCGCATTTCTATGCGGAGTCTTTTTCAAAGGTTGAAAAACCGTTTTTAAATTCATTTTACTTCCTTTGCGTCTTCGTTGCTTTGCGGTCGTACACCCGTCATCTAATCAGTGACGTTGTACTAGTGAGACGTGGCGTGTTCCTTCTCAATTTTCACCTTGCGGTCGAGAAAGGCCTTTTCCGCCTGGAGGAATTCACGGCGCTTTTCGTCGTCATACAGGTTAAGGAAGGCTTCGAGGGCGGAATCGCCGCGTTGCAGCATATCATCGGCCAGGCGCTCACGAAGTCGCTGCCGGGCGGCGGCATATTCAGGGTTTCCAATCAGGTTCTGCAGGCATTGCGGATCCTTTGCCGTGTCGAACAGTTCTTCGCGAACCCGATGATGGAAAAGCTCGTAGCGCACAGCAATGGTGTGGTTTGTTTTGGAGGCAATCGCCATGGCATCATCGCAGGGATCGGGCACATAGAGTTCGCGATTGGTTTCACCGTCGGACCAGAAGGTGACTAGATAACGAAACTGTTTGGTCTGGATGCAACGGATCGGGTACGGCGTGTCAAACTGCCTGCCGCCGATCTTTCCGTGCATATGAAATTCGTTCACAACAAAATCTCTTTCACGATAGCTGTCTGAGCCTTTCAGCAGCGGAAGGAAGGACCAGCCATCAAGATTTCCGGGGTCCGGAACGCCGGCTGCTTCGAGAATAGTCGGGGCAATATCGGTTGAAGAGAGCAGCCCTTTATAGGTGCCGCCGGGGGCCGCCATTCCGGGCAGCATGGCGATCATCGGCACACGGTTGCTGTTAAGGTAGGTCTCGCCTTTGGCCATCGGAAACGGCATGCCGTTATCGCTGAGAAAAATGACAAGGGTCCGGTCGGCAACGCCGGATTCTTCCAGAGCCTGAAACACCTTGCCGACCACCTGGTCGCCCCGGAAGGCGGAGGTATAGTAATAGCCCAGTTCACGGCGGACCTCCGGCAGATCGGGCAGGAAATCCGGCACCGGCACCTCGTCGGGCCCGATAATCCGAGTGACGGGCGGCACCACTTTACCTTCGGCAATGAATTCCGGAATCTTCGGCCCGTTGGCAAACGGACGGTGCGGATCTTCGGGATTGGCCATCAGGAAAAACGGCTTTCCGGTTTTTTTTGCGCGCTCAATGAACCCGGCAATCTCCCGCCCGAATACATCGGGATGGCGGCTGAAAGTGATCTGCTTTTCCGGAAGGCCGTCGATATGATGAACATGCTCGTCCCAATCATAGACATCGAGCGGGGCGATATGATCCTTGCCATAGATACCTGTGTAATAGCCTGCCGCTTTGAGAGGCACGGTAATCGGCACGATCCCGGGCGTAAGAAAGCAGCTGCCGGTGGCACCGTGGTGCGAGGGCAGCAGCCCGGTCAGCATGGTGGCGCGGCTCGGCCCGCAGATGGAGTGCGTCACGTAGGCATTCCCGAAGCGCAGGCCCCGTTCAGCCAGAGCATCGATATTGGGTGTAATGTTCGGAATGGGATTGCCATAGCAGCCCGGGGTGTCCCAATTCATATCGTCCACGGTAACCAGCAGAATGTTCAGAGGAGCGTCCGGCGTACGCGCGCCCCCCTGCGCCGGCAAACAGCACCCCAGGAGCCCCGTCAGCATCATCATTGAAATTCGTATATTCATGTCCGCTCCTTTATGTCTTGGCATTATGGCGTTCAGCCTGCTCCATGGCCTCGAACGCTTTAATATCGTCGTTATCGTGGTACATGCGATGGATCAGCTTAACGAAAAGCACGCAGAGCGTGGCGGAAACCAACCCCGCCAGAATCCCCCAGCCCCATTTCGCAAAGAAGAGCAATCCGCCGGCCGCGATCCCGATAAACGTGTAGGCAATGGAAAGCCAGGTCATCAGGATATCCTTGATGAAGCTGTCGACCTTTTTCAGTCCGGTACGTTCGGAGACCGGTTTCCACAGGCCGTACGGACGAATACGGCGGTAAAAATCATCGACCACTTCGGGATCATCTTTCGGTGTAACATAAGAGAGAACCGTTACGATGAGTGTCATAAGGCTAATACCGATAAGATACTGAATAGCCCAGCGACCATCACTTGCATCCGTGCCGAGAATCCTGGTTCCTACAAAATCGATGATTACATCCGTTGGACCACGCTCAAAGCCCATGGACTGCGCAATGTTGGCATCAAAGTGCAGCATGACCCCCAACGGAACAGAGAGCACATTCCCCACAAAGTCTGCCCAACCATTGAGCCGATGCCAGAACCAGCGGTAGACCGAAATGATTCCGTGCATGCCGCCCACCTTCATACCGAACATAAACAGTCCGAGCAGGTCATCGAACATCGTGGCCATCAACACGCCGAGAACGGCAACCACCAGAATACATATACGGGCCGCCCAGAGATAATGCTTTTCCGATTCGTCCGGTTTAATATAGGGGCGATATAAGTCGTTCAGAAATGTCGAAGACGTTTCATGAAAGCAGGTATCGATCGTCGACAGGAATGCACTCATGAACCCAGCCACCATCAAACCGCGCAGACCTGCGGGCATATAGGTACGAATCAACTGCGGGTAGGCCATTTCAGAATCTTCGATCCCCGACAGCAGAACCACAGAAGCCAAACCGGCAATCCACCAGGGCCAACTGCGCAGAATAAAGTTATTGAAGGTCTGCCAGACCCCGGAAAGAATGGCTTCTTTTTCATCCTTGGCACCCAGATAGCGCATATTGGTGCAAATCTGGGAACCTCCCGCCCACGGCGTAATAAATATCCAGAGAAACAGCGGCAATCCAACCTTTGGTATCAATGAAAAAAACGACTGACCGGCGGTGGTCGTGCGCTTGGCCAGCTCCGCACTCAGACCGTCGCCCCAGCCACATTCCTTCAGGACCAGCACGGTCAGAATGAAGGAACAGACCAACGCAATCAGGAACTCAAGAAAATCGGTCGCCACGACTCCCCACAGACCGGAAGCAGAGGCATAGACCATGGCAAAGACCACTGCGAATACCATGATCAGCATATTGGAATTAAACGTCATACCAATAAGGCGGAAGGTTTCCGGATAATCAAAAACGGCCTCGCTGACCTTGATCATGGCCACCAAACCAAGCACAAGCGTCATGCCGCGGCCATAGAAGCCCTGAAAGAACACATTAAAGATGCGGTTGTATTTTCCGGCACGGCCACCGTGACGCATGTCGTAGATCTCGACCCAGGTGGAGATGCCCGAGCGCCGGGCAAACTTAACGAACACCAGTGCAGCGAGCGACTGGGTGATCAGCTGCCCGAAATAGAGCCATAATCCGGCCAAACCCTGCTCACGGGCCCGACGGGAGTTATGCAGCGGCGTATCGGAGTTGAATGAACCGGCCGAAAGAGAGGTGCCGGCCAGCCACCACGGCAGGTTGCGCCCGCCGGTCATATATTCATCCGTGCTGTTGCTCACCCGCTTGGCAAACATCAACCCCACGCCCATGATGGCGGAAAAGCTGATAATAATCGTTATGATGTCCAACCAATTCATGAAATCCCCTGCTTGTTCTTAATACTCATTCGCCTTTGTCGGAAGTGCCATTCAGCGTGTAATTCGAACATACTTGCAACCAGACACCTAGATCGCCATGAAAAGCTCATTTAAGCGCTAAAACCAAGGTAATGCAACAGGCTGGCAAAAGTATTGCGGCCCCACAGACCAGAGCGTTCCAATGGAGAGCGCAAACGGTAGTCCGCACTCCGGTTTAAGCGTGTAAACTCCGTCATGCCGAAAACGAAGTTTACACGCCTAACCCAGTGGGTTAGCTTCATTCCATGAACCGAGTAACGCAAACAGATATCGCGAAGCGGGCCGGGGTGACACACGCAACAGTCTCAATGGCTCTGAACAACAGTCCGCGCATCTCAGAGGCCACACGGACACGCATTCAGGCACTGGCACAGGAGATGGGCTACCAGCCAAACGCCATGGCCACCGCATTGGCACTGAGCAAGTCCCGCAACGAAGGCGATGTTCCCAAGCAGGCATCGCTGGCTCTACTGAGCGGACATTCGGATCTCAACTACATTAATGTTCACCAGCGCTATATCGACATCTTCAAGGGAGCCAGAGAAGCGGCCGCCCGGCACGGTTTCGGCGTTGAACATTTCTGGATCTTTGAAAAAGGAATGACGACCGCGCGCCTGCACCAAATCCTCCAGACCCGGAATATCCAAGGCATCATGCTGCTCCTCAGCTTCATGCCCAAGGAAAAGCAACTCCCTTGGAACGATTATTCCGTGGTCAACATCGATACCTTTGCATCGCGCAACTTTAACGCCGTAGATTTCAACCTGATTCAGGCCGCACAGATGATGGTCACCCGGGCGATCAACCTTGGCTACAAACGGATCGGTATCTTTTCATCATTATCCCACTACATTATGCACGGCGGGATTATGCAGAAAACACTCGCATTTGCCTGCGAACAGAATGGCCTTGAATATATTCAACCCCTGCTCGTCCGCACCAAGTTCGACTCCGACCAGCAATACGACGACTTCGAGAACTGGTTGCGCAGCAACCGCCTCGATCTGGTCATGACCATTGGCAAGCCGGAAGTGATCTACTATCTGACCGCGATGGGATATTCGGTCCCCCGGGACGTCGGACTCATGGCCATGGATGTTTCCCACTTTCCGTCGCATATCGCCGGCTGCCGTATCCCGTGGAACCATGTAGGCCGTCTGGCCGCCCGCAACCTGATCGGCCAGATCTACCGGAATGAAAGCGGCATTCCATCCTATCGCAGCAGTACCATGCTCCTGCCGGAATGGCACCAGGGGGATTCCGTCCGTAAACAGGACTGACCCGCACAGGCTCCGGCAGGAAAGAAGTTAATCTCCAGTTTACACGTGCAAACCAGAAACCGGACATGGCTTGACTTTTTATTGTTGGGTTTCTTTCAACGAAAACCTATTCCTTGGGGACAAAAGAGGCATAGGGAAGGTTTATGAAGCCCGTCGAAGCAGGGCATCTCCTAACGTGTAACCACCGTTGCGGCTCAGTTGCGGAAAAAAAAGCATGCACGAACCTATGAACAAACTGAAAAGGGTTTAAATATGAGCAGCAAGCGTTTTCGTAGTGGAACAGCATCGGTTATCAGTTTCGTTTTTTTCGCTGCCATACCATCACTCGGACTGGCGGATGACCATTTCGCCGAACGCGCCCGAACCGTAGTGGAGGCGGTAGCCGCGGAAACGATCGACTGGAACAGCGAAAACAGCTTCAAAAATGCAGGCAACTATGCCAACGCCTGTTTTGCTACCGGGGACGACACCAGCGGTCAGGCCATCCTTAATCAGCTCATCGACAAAGGGCCGCTCAACGATTCATTTTTCATCGACCCCGAATTTACCCTGTTTTCGGTAATCGCCTGCTATGCCCGCTGGCAGCCGGAAGGCAAAATTCCGACAGACTTGGACAAACGCATTCATGACTATGTCACCTCCGCCTCCGGAGACGAAGATGGAACCGGCACGTTTAACCAGCGCTGGATGCGCTGCGCTGGCCTGATGCTCGCCAACCAGTTCTGGCCGGGGGAAATCAGCTGGCAATTCAAAAGCGCCGACCCAGACGGAAGCACCTATTTCCAAAGTGAAATTGATGAGATGGTGCGCACCGGACACGATGAATATAATTCGGCGACCTACATGCAGTACTCCACCGGCCCCATTCAAGCGCTGGCCGACTTCCACACCGACCCCGACGTGAGCCAAAAGGCGCGAATGACGATGGACTGGATCCTCGTCTACCTAGGCTCGCACTATTTCCACGGCCACTCCGGTGACACCACCCTGCGCAGCTATTATCCCTTCCGAAAAGCCAACGGCTACCCGTCCTTGGCCGGCCTCTATTTCGGCGGTCCGCTGCGCCAGAGTAATGCCATCGTGGTTCATGCGCTTTCGCCCTATCGCCCGCCCCAATCCGTCAAGAACCTGGCCTGGGCAAAGGATACAGCCTTCACACGACTCGGCAGCAGTTCCGAAGACGGACAAAATAAGGAAGAGCGCCACGTCGGTTATTTCAATCAGGATTACGTCCTGTTTTCCCACTACGATGTTGCACCGCAGGTGCAGGACTTCCGCAGCCAGGCATTCCGCGGCGGCGTCCGATGGAAAGCATCAGAGGATGAGGAAAGCACCTTCTACATTACCCACCCCAAGCCGCGCCTGCAGGACGATGGCTCGTGGCGGGACATCGAGCTAGGGGCCTCGGAACGGCAGGCGGTCCTTCAGAACGGAGCAGCACAGATCGGGGTCTTCGATGTCAGCGATGACACAACCGACGTCTACCAGCTGGCTAAATACTGGCTGCTGCGCACTCCCTCCGGCTCCACGCTGGAGGCAAGCATCGACTATTCATCATCCACTGGACGCATCTATCTCCATTATGGTTCCGTCATGATCGGCTTCTACCTGACGCACAACTTCAACTTCTCGCCGGGAAACCAGAATAAACTCACACACAACATGACCTTTTCCAATGGAAACTACCGCGCAGGCTATGTAATCGAAACGGCGTTGCCCTCGGACTATTCCGGAAGCACGCCCGCCGCACAGCTTGCCGCATTCCGTACTGCCGCCGATGCACAGTTCGACGCGGCACTGCTCGAAGTGACCAATGACGATCCTGTATTCACCTACACCTCTGTGGGAGGCGACGTGCTGAAACTCCAGTATCAGGAGCCCACCACCTATGGAAGCTTTGTGGCCTCGGCATCCTCCCTGCGCTGGATCAACGGTACGGAACTGGAGATCAACAACGACTCCGACTGGCCGCTCATGCAAAGCCCCTACGTCTATCAGGAAAACAACGACACCCGGCTCGACCTGGATCTCGCCGGCCGGCACATCACGTGGGATTTTGCGGACTGGTCCCGAACCTGCAGCAACGATGCGTGGACCGGCATCGACGATTTCGAGGAATATTCCATCGACCAGGACCTGGTATCGGCCGGAACCGGGTGGGAGGTCTACACCGGAACGGGCAACGCCCCGGATGTGCGCGCGAAAACCGACCCGGATGATGTCTCGAACCAGGTGATGCAACTCAGCGAACTGGCCGGAGCAAACTATGGAGCGGTCCACGGTCATTTTCTGGACATTGACAACGGAGAAACCGCCACCCTCTTCTTCCGTATGCGCTCCACCGCGCCCGACGGCGTGGACCAGAGCGCGCCGATCGGTGTAGCAGACGACGACACGGGAACCTTCTACAACACCGATCTCGCTTTCAAACTCCAGGGAAGCAATATCGAAAACAGCATGGGAACCGACGCAGCCGCCAATCTCGACCCCCGAATCTGGTACAACGCCTGGATGGTCATCCACAACGACTCGGTCTCGGGAGAAGAAACCTTCGAGCTCTTCCTGCAAAGCGACGAAAGCACCCACTACAAAAAACAGACCCGTGTCGGCGGCCCCCTCTATTCATTCGGCATCAAAAATTACGGGGCTCAGGGTGCACCGAACCCGATCGATACGCTGATATTCTCCGCCTATTCGGCCGACTATCCACTGTTCATTGATGACATCTACTATGACGATCTCGGCGAAAACCTCGACCTCCCGGAACCCCTGACACGAGACCGTGATGAAGACGGTCTTCTCGACGCATGGGAAGAGCGCTGCTTCGGCAACCTGACCACATCCGATGGCGGCGAAAACGATTACGACGCCGACGGACTCCCAGACCTTGAAGAGTTCCGCGCGAACACTCATCCCGCACGGTTCGACACCGATGGCGACGGGTTCTCCGACGGCATTGAAGTCCTCGACGGAACCGACCCCGTTGATGCGTCCGACATCGCCCTGCAGCGCATCATCATCCAGGATGATTTTTCAGGAGGCAGCATCCTCTCCAATACAAGTTACGGAGCCTATGCCAAGGACTACGATCCGGAAAACCCCGCCTCCACCGTTTGGTACGGCGTAGACAACGCGAACGTCGATTATGTCTGGGATCCGGGAACCAACGGCGGCCTGTCCGTCACGCGTACCGGCGAGCAAATCCTGAATTCCACCTTTATCTACGCCGACGCCGGTGCCGCATCCGACTCGCCATTCGCCAGCCAGTCCCTCAAGGACTTCCCGGCCGGAACCTACCTCAGCTTCTCGGTCGACGCGACGATCTCCGCCGCGCCCGCAACAACCGGCGATCTACGCATTGGACTGTTTGATTCAAACGGCACCTTCAAACCCGGCGAATCGACCGGTGCCAATCCCGCCGAATGCAGGGATGATGACGGCTGTTTCCTGGCCCTTTCCACCGGAGGAACAAACACGGCCTTCTTACGAGAACACAATTTATCCGGCGCATTCGGCCAGCGTCCAACCCTTCAAGGCGGATCCTTCACCTCCCTGCGCGATTTCACCGAGGGTCTGTCCGACGACGTCCCCACACAGATCGAACTGCGCATCTACCGCTCGACTAACGGCCTGGTTGTTGCGGGCTATCTGGACGATATTGCGGTCGCAGTCTCTGATGAAATCACAGCCCCGCTCTCCTACCGGTTCGACATCCTCTACATCGCCCAATCCAGTACCGCCCCGACCTTCCGGATCGACCAGGCCGTCTTTCGGCGTGAGACGGCCGATCCTTCCAGCATCCCCGATCCCTACGTGGTACCGGTGGAAATCGATTGGATCGCTCCCTTTGATCCGCAAGAAAGCCATCTGAACCTGCAGGTCGATGGCTTGCTCATCGGCAGGCAATATCACCTTGAGCGGTCGTTCGACCTTTCCGACGGATTCGAAGATATCCCGGATTCCTCATTCACCGCTACCGATGAATGCCCCCTGCTGGACATCCCGGCCGATGAAGATGGCCACACCGCCTGCTTCATCCGTATTGTCGAAGGAGCGGAAACCCCGTAGCAAGGTTTCACAGATGCCCGATGAAAATTGGATGCACTATCGGTTATAAATTCTTTGCGGGCTGAGAAACGCAGTCGTTCAGGCCGGTATAACAAAAGACGGTTGCGGGCCAACCGCTACCGATTAAATTCCTTCACGGCATCAATCATGGCCACGAGGTTTTCAATTGGCGTGAGCGCCTGCACATTATGGATGGCGTTGAAAACAAACCCGCCGTTTTCGGAAAAAATTTCGCAGCGTTCCAGTGTTTGGGCACGCACCTCTTCGGGGGTTCCGAAGGGCAGTACGTTCTGGGTATCGATTCCGCCTCCCCAGAAGACGAGGCGGTCCCCGTAGCGTTCCTTCAGGAGCCTGGCATCCATTCCGGCGGCAGAGCACTGCACCGGATTGATGATGTCGATTCCCGCTGCAATAAAATGTTCCATGAAGCTTTCCACGGCACCACAGGAGTGCTTGAACACGTTCCATGCGGTGTTGGTGTGGATCCAGTCGGTCATTACTTTATAGTGAGGGAGCCACAGCTCCTTGAAGGTCTCCGGCGAACAGAAGGTGCCGGACTGCGTCCCGAAATCGGTTCCGCAAAGATACATTGCATCCACCGCATCCCCGACGGCGGCATGGATTTTCTCAAGATTGCCCAGGGCATACTCCACCTGTTTTTCGAAGATGGCGTGAACATACTCCTGCTGGGTCAAGGTGGCCATATACCACTCCGAAACATCGCGTATACCTTTCGGCTTTTTGAGAAACGGTGCGGGAACGAGCCCAATGTCGCCCAGCGCCGTGCCGCCAAAGTTGGCAAACACCGCGCGACCGCTTTTGGCCTTCTCTTCCACTTCTTTTCTGAAGTATGCAATTTCTTCATCAGAGACCGGCCCGAACTCTTCGAGGTTGTCCTCCGGATTCAGGTGATCCTCATCGATTTCCTCCTGCCGGCAAATAGTATCAAAAAAGTAGCCGCCCGCCGGCATCTTTCCGGAAGGTTCGGCCGTACGGTCGCCTTCTGGATAGATCAAAACTTCACCGTTGATCTCCTCTACATTGAAATCGGTGCTGACCAGCACCTCCTGCCCCCAGGGCGTCGTCCACGACTTTTCCAACGGAGCCACATCGAACCCGAACATGGTTTTTTGGGGACAAACCATCACCGTATCGACACCGGTCGCCTCGCGCAAATCGTCCTCCACCAGTCCAAGCATCTGATACGGCTCAACCACTTTGACCGGACGTTTTTCGAGGCCGTAGTATTCGCGCAGTTGCTCGACGCAGGTGACATGGATTCCGGAGGTTGGGCCACCGCCGAAGTCAATTGGCACCGGGCCGGATTGATGGTTTAACGCATTCTGTATTTTTTCGCGTGAGGTCATGTTTTCGGTTCCTTCGTAATTTGAATTCTATTATTTACCGCGTCAAAACGGTTGCTATCGGAAGATAATGTAGATGGCGATAATGGAAGCGACCATCGCGATGCCGGTAATCTTTGCACCTCTGGACGGCGTAAGATCCACTTCCGCGCTCACCGGCAGCTCGATCGGCTGCGACAGCGGACGGATCAGCGTAATCGCCCCCATCGTCAATAACACCAGCGCAAACGAAATCGCCATACGATCCAAAAAGGAAACGCCGGGCGCAATCACTTCGAGCAGGCCATAGAGAATCGGGCTGCCGAGCAGCGCAACGACCCCGCACACCGGCGGCGCTTTGCGAACAAAATAGCCGAAGACAAATGCCGCCAGAATACCGGGGCTCACATACCCCTGAAACAACTGCATAAACTTAAAGATGCCGCCAAAGTTCGGGTCGCTTAATTTCGGAGCCAGCCAGCAGGCAATTAACGTCATCACAACAACGGCACCCCGCCCCACCAACACCAGCTGCTTTTCGCTCGCATTTTTGGACATGTACTTTTTGAAAATATCCATCGTAAAGATGGAGGAAGCCGAATTCAGCATGGCCGCCAGCGAACTGATGATGGCCCCGAGAATTGCGGCAAGCATGAACCCCCGAACACCGGTAGGAACAAGTTTGCGAATCAGCAGAGGAAAGGCGGTATCATATTTATAGCCCACAAGGTGCCGGGTTTCCGGCGTGTCCACCCGTGCCAGCACCTGTTGATTATATCCTTCGATTTCTGCGGCCTTTTCCGAATTACGCTGAATCCAGCCACCGTCCATCTCAAAAACGATCACGGACTCCGCGCGGTCTTTGACCGCATCAAACTCGCTGATGAGTTCCGTATTCACCTTCACAAACTGTTCATCCTGCGCGGCGGCATCGGCCATGTCACTACTGAAGAGGTTGAAGGCAATAAGCCCGGGGATTACAATAAAGAGCGGTGAAACAACGTGTATGACCCCGGCGGTCACCACGCCCTTCTGGCCTTCCGCCAGCGATTTGGAGGCAAAGGTTTTCTGCACGATGAACTGGTTCAGGCCCCAATAATAAAACTGTGGAATCCATAACCCGATCACGAGTGCGGTCCATGGAATCGTCGAATCCGTGCGTGGCAAAAACAGATGCAGCTTGTCTTTGTTCAGTGCGAAAAACTTGGTTACACCGGAGTCGCCGTCGGCCAAAGAAGGGACGGAAGCAGAAGCCGACGTCAGCTCCGCGACGGGGGTGTCGCCCAATGTATCGAATGCAAACCATGCAATGGCCAACCCCCCGATAATGAGAGCCGCCCCCTGAATCAGGTCAGCCCACGCACAGGCCTTCAGTCCGCCGAAGGTGACATAGATCCCCGCCATGACGGCAATCAATACGGAACAGACCTGAATGTTAAGTGGCAGGCCGAAGAGGCTTTTACCGGCAAACAAAGTCTCCATTGTCATTGCACCGGAATAGGTCACCGCAGTGATGGTCACAAACGCGTACATGATCACCATGCTGACCGCCATCAGCGTACGAGCCAGCGGCGTGTAGCGATACTCCAGATATTCCGGCACCGTGTAAACGCCGGCTTTCAGGAACATCGGCAAAAATGTAAAGGCGATCATAACCAGAGCCGGTGTCGCCAACCAGGCGTAGCTGGCAATCGCCAGCCCGACGGGCGAAGCCCCGCTGCCGATCATGCCGACAAACTGCTCGCTCGAAATATTCGCAGCAATCAGCGAAAGGCCGATGATCCACCAACTCAGACCACGCCCGGCCAGGAAATAGCTGGCGCTGTCATTTTCATTTCTCCCCTTCCAAAGGCTGACACCGATCACCACGGCAAAAAAAGCGATAAACACCCCGACATCAAACGCTGTAAATGTAAATTGCATAATAAATTCTCCAAATATTAAGTCCTTTTTCACATCCATTGCAGATACCTGATCTGCGGCGGCTTAAAGAGCGAGCGGAACCCCGGCTTCAACCGTGTTGTCGCGGCTTCCGATGGAAAGCGTGCGCTCGCGGTGCTGACCGGTGTCGTTGTCAAACACCTCAAACGTGGCAAAGATTCCCGATTTCAACAGTTCATCAGTGAGTTGGCAGGCCTGGCGGGCGAGGCGGAATTCGTAGAGAAGACCGTTTTTTGCGGGGGATATCAGGCATCTGACGGACTCTTCAGAGATGGAATTGAGGTGCTGGGGTTTGAATCCGACGCGAAGGACGGACTTACCGGCTTCGTCCAGATGTGCTCTGACTTTCCATTTACTCTTCCACGAAGGGTGTTCGAGGGTGAACTGCACGCAGTCGCCGTGCTCCGAGGTGCGGTGTGCGGCGGCCTGCCGGTGGATGTCGTCATGAACAAGAGCGCGAATAACAAAATCTTTTTCTTCAACGCTGATGCAGATCTCGGCACTGGTGTCTTCGGGCCCCTTCCAGAGGGAGGATTCGTCGGCTCCGGGATTTTGCTGATTCTGCAGGAGCGCAAGCTGCTCGGGAATGGGGAGGGAGAATTGGGGCTCGCTGACTACGGTTTCTTCCTGATGAATCAGGGTGGCGATTTCGTGGGAAACGGGGCTCCAGTCCTGTTTCAATTCGTCGCCGATTTGCCATTTAAATTCGAGGCATCCTTCGCCGAGATCGGCGGGAACCGGCAGACAGACCTGTACGTCCGCAATCTGGCCGGATGAGAGAAGACGGCTTGAAACAGCCTCTTCCTTTTGGCAGCGCCAGGAGAGGGTAATGTTTAAGGGGCGCTCTGTCGGATTGGATATCCGGGTGGACAGCGTGTTGTCCCTGCCGGGAATCAGAATACATTTTTTCGGGAGGGTGATCAGCGAGGCGGGAGATTCGAAGCATCGGTCCGGCCCAGTAAGTTTCCAGCACTCGGTTCCGCGATAAGGATAAAGAAAAGTGCCCCCGTCGATGACGGGCAGCGTGCGGCGTTCGCCGGTGTAGCCGCTGAGCTGCATGACGGCACTGCCGGTGCCAACCCGAACATAGATAGGCCCGATGGCTTGATCCTCGTTTTCGCGAGGCAGCGCAATCAACGAATTTGTTTTTTTCAGGACGGTGATTTCCAGCTCTTCGACAAAGGTTCTTTCTAAAAATTCGCTGCCCTCAGCAAGGAGATAGCGCTGGTCCATGGGATTTTTGCGGAAGTGGTCGATCAGACGGTATGCATTCAGGTTGAGCTCTTTTACTTTGCAGACGAGGGGTTCCCAGAGATTCAGTTCTCCGTCGAGAAAGCCCTTATTCACGCTCTGTTCGCTTTGACCGTCATCAATCAGGCGAAACCAGTGAAATCCAACGCAATTTGGATGATGCATCAGAGCCAGAGTAAAGTTCTGATAGAAGAATCCGCGCTCCTTCTGGGTTTTGACCAGCCACCCTGCACCGCCGGAATTATCAAGACCACTGTCTATTCCCTTAGCGTACCATTCGGTGATAAAGAAGGGTTTGTCGGCGCCGAAATGTTTCCACCACTCCATTACAGAAAGACGGGGAGTCCAGGTGCTGTAATGATTGATGGTATAGAGATCGACATAGTCCCGCGAGCCTTCAAAAATCCACTGCTTTTCCCAATGGTTCACCCGGCTTCCAAGCAGCAGGTGACGGGGGTCGGCTTCGCGAACGGCCTCCGAGGTGATCTTGTAATACATGGAAGCGAACCAGACGGCATATTCAGAGCGGATTTTCTTCGTCCATTTTTTTGGGGCGGAGGGGTGGTTCCGTTGCTTAAGCCACTTCAAGGCCGTCTGGTGCTGAGGGTTATCTTTGGGGAGTTTGAGAATGGAGCGATCTAAAACGTCCGGGGGAAAGGGCAGTTCGTTATCGGTGGTGTATCCAATCATCCAGGGATCGTCCAAACAGTTTTTCACGGTGCTGGCCAGATAGGCTTTCATCCATCCCTTGAGGCGGGGATCAAAGATCGGCATAACGGCAGCTTCGAAGTTCATGTGCCCATAGCCGACGTGCGCTGAACCGATTTCTTTGCCGAAACGGGCCATAATCGCCAGATTGGTAAAATAGGGCATGGGACGTTTCAGGATGTTCCGGCGAGATCCGGCGGGGCTTCTGTCGGAAGCGGTGTTGACTCCGATAGACCACAGCCACTCATCGAGTTGTACGAGTGCATTTTCCACACTTCCGTAGCGTTTTTCGGCCTGAGCGATCAGCTCGGAACTGCGGATTTCGAACTGGGAGACTCCGGTGCCGAACCAGAGGAAGCCTTCAGGATCGACAAGCCACCAGCGACCGTCGATTTTCTCTGTCCGAAAAAAACCGGTAGCTTCAACCTGGCGGTCTTTCCGCCCTCCAAAGCGGCTCAGTTCTGGACCGGTCTGTGAAGGAGTGAACCCTTCCACATCGGCCAGACTTTCGGTCTGGCGGGGCGTCCACATCGGAGCCGCCTCTTTGTAGTGGCGCACATCGATCATCCGGGAGGCATCCGCACCTAAAACCGCGGTGACGAACAGTCCATACACAATTCCGCTATACTTCATCATGGGTCAGCTCTCAGGTAATTCTTATTAGAATGTTCGTATCCGGATATCTTTGAAGTAAAAAATGCTCCCCGGATCATGGGCCTGTAAGGCAATGCCCCCACCCTCCGGATTAAGCAATCGCCCGGACCGTTTGGCGGGTCTCTGGACGCCATCCGGCTCCGTGTAGTCAATTACCTGATGATCATTGAGATGTACCATAATGCGCTTTCCCCGAACGGTGATACGAACACGGAACCACTGGCTTTCGTCGACCGGTGATTGATCAAGATCAACTACAGCGTACAGACTTCCGGTCTTTCGCTTCTCCCGTTCAGTACTGTTGAGCTGAATTTCATAACCCTTCGCAAGATGGAGTGCCTTGTCCCGGGTCGACAGATCCGTATGGATAAAAACGCCCGAGTTGGAATTGGATTCACTTCGGACAGAAAGTTCCAGCTCAAAATCCTTAAAGCGCATGAAGCGTTCCTCGTTCGCTCCAATATAGAATAGATGCGCACTTGCTTTCGTGGCGTTCGCCCGAATACAACCATCAACCACGGAGAAGGATTCCGGCATGACGTTGGCCCGCCACCCCATCAAGTCCGTACCATTGAACAACTGCTGCCACTCGTCCGCTGCGCACGAACGGGCTCCTATAGATACGTAAGCGACCATAATCAAAATTACGCGAAAGAGAGGCTTCACCCAGTCCGACTGGATGAGCATGACAAGGTCGTACTCTTTGTTGACCAGCCGTTTAAACTTCTGCAATTCATCCCCGACAACACCCACTGATTTACCTCTGGTTGACTTATATTGAATTCATTGATTCGAGCATTCGCATGTAGACTTGTTCAACACTCAAGCCCCTTGACATCCCCAAAGGATGCACCTCGCCACGCATACAAAACGGGGAGGAATCCTAAGATCCCGTCCCCGTTTCCTGATTGGCCTGTTGTTTACAGCTCTTCGATGATGAGATTGATGAACTTGGAATCCACATCCACCGGAATGGTATTGGTGACATCACGGAAACCGTCCGATGGCGAACCATAGCTGACGCTGTAACCGGTATTCGTCCAGGATGGAATACTCAGGCTGGGCGACAGATTCAGGTAGTAGTCGAGTCCAGCGGAAGGATCGGTCTGCTCGACGTAGACATACGTAAATACATTGCTCCCGCCTCCAAGCTGCATCGTTTCATAAACAGGAAGCGTTCCAACATCCGATGCTTTTGTCGGATCCCCGCCCAGTCCGTATTCGTAGAGGTTGTTGGCGCCGTCGTTGTCATAATCGTTGGTAGTCGCGCCAATATCCACGCCCCAGCCGCCAGAC
The DNA here is from genome assembly GCF_900890705.1 of Pontiella sulfatireligans. Classification (GTDB taxonomy): domain Bacteria; phylum Verrucomicrobiota; class Kiritimatiellia; order Kiritimatiellales; family Pontiellaceae; genus Pontiella; species Pontiella sulfatireligans. The sequence continues at coordinate 1,597,946 of NZ_CAAHFH010000002.1, forward strand.
CAAGCCTCGTATCCGGCGCTGGTCTTGTAGAGGCTGATACGATCAAAGAACGGGCCTCCACCCGGTTTCGTTTCTGAACTGGTCCAGTGCAGCTTACCGCGAACAGTGGTCGTTCCAGCCGGGGCAGTCATCGTATTGGTTGTGATTGCCCAGTCATCAAAGGCCAGTTCCGTAACCATGTTGGTGATCAGTCCGGACGTTCCTAGAAAACCCAGCTCCAGGAAAATCTGGCCGCTGTAACCGTCTCCTCGGAAATAGACATTAGGCTTTACGTTTGCCACCAGCGAGTATTCCGTCCCCGCCGAACCGGCAACGCTCTGCTGAACATAATTGTCCGCACTGGCTTCCGGAAAAGCCCTTACCGAGAAGGCTGACGATGCCGGTACGGAATCGTTGACGGGATGGTTCTTGGGCCACACCTGCAGCTTCGCACTGCGATCGCGCTGGCCGGCTTTCCAATATCCATAGAGGTCAACATACTGCCAGGCAACCTTGCTATGCTCCCAATCGGTGTTGAAGAAGAGCTGGTTGAGCTCCAGCGGAATTTCGTCGTTGCCGACCGACTCGTTGCCAAGCGTGTCCACTGCAACAACCTGGTAGTAGTAATACCCGCCCTCGGAACGGAAGGTGTCCACATACTCGGTATCGACGGTCGAACCCACCCGCTCATAACCGTTGCCCTGAGTCCGGGAGCGCATAATCGCATAGTGGCTGAAGTCGGCTTCGGAGTTTGCGTCCCAATCGAGTGTCACACTGTACTCTCCGTTGGTTGCATTCAGGTTGGCCGGGGCTGCCGGCAGCACCGCATCGCCGGACACAACGCGCAGGATGCCGTCCACATAAAAACGGCCCATGTCCCAGGCAAGACCGGCGTCTAGCGTCGGCAGGCTCACGCTGTCAAAGACACCGTTCAGGTTATTGCTGTCATCGGTGCTGATGGCGATCAGTTCGAATTCATCGCCGTCGGTCAGCGCGTCGCTGCCGGCCAGCAGTTCAACCGTCAGGGCTCCATCGACGGTCAACTTGTGGAAGGTCGGGTTGGCATCCGAAAAATCGCGATAGTTCAGCGTGTCACAAGCCGTAACGGACGCCGCTTTCGAAATTTCAAAGGTGCTGGCCGCAGTCGGCGTCATCGTCATCTTAAACTGTTCGTCAATCAGGATGCTGTCCGTTGCTGCACCATTCTGAAAACCAACCCCTTCAAACTCGATCGAAAGGTTCGGACTGATCGTAGCGCCTGATCCGGCACGATCAATGGTTCCAGAACCGCGGAAGGTGCCCACCTCGACTGTTTTCGGCACCCATTGGGTATCAAACAGGTTCGAGTCAAAATTCAGAGTGGCCCCGGAGTTCAACGTGAAGTCCGAACTGGAACTCAAATTCGGATCCTGACTTTGATAACGGCTGGTCTCTACAGTTTGATCGGATGAAAGCGTACAGATCCCATCCACTTTGACAGCACCATCGACCATATTCAAATCGTGGTCCCCGGTCACAGTAAAGTCACCGACCGTCGCGAAATCATACGCCCAGTTCATTGTGACACCATCGCAGTTCACAACCGCATTGCTGGCAAAATGAAGATACTCGGCTCCACCGCCGTTTTTACGAATGGTAAAGGCCGCAGAATCATCGGATCCTACATCCTGAAAGGCATACAGACCGCCCACTTCAACTCCTTCAAAATCCAGCAGATTGATCATAACGGAGTTGGATGAGACGCCGAAATGCAGGGTGTCGCCGTTTGAGACGTTGGTCAGGCTGCCGCCCGCGCCCCCGGCGGGATCGGTATTCCACACGTTGTTGGTAAAACTGAAGTAGGTGCTGCTCTTGATCACGTCGCTCCAGTTCAGTGCGAAACCTGAATCGGTTCCATTGTTATCCAGATAAAGGTCGGCGGCTTGAGTCGTCGCGGTCACAGCCATCAGCGCGGTGACAAGTAATATAGTTGGGTGTCTCATTCCTTTTCCTCTGTTGTTGCGCGATACACAAACAGGAGCCCCCGTGGCCTTGCCAGTTTCGCATTTTACATCTTCAAATTAAATCAATCGTTGAAGTATTCCAGAAAATATCATTGTTTAGTAATTAACACGCTTAACACTGCAAACCCCCCACATTTAACAGCCCTTTGCCTAATCAAGACCCGAGAGTTTCAGCGTCTATTTTCAGTTGAAAGAAAAGAGTGTATGGCACTCTTCCATCCTCGTTGCCCCGTCCCCTGCGAGGCACGATCGGCGACAGAATACAACGCCTGCATCCGGAACAGAAACGAAGCAGAAAAACAAGTCCATCTTAAGCGGGGCATGGGAAGTCCTTCAGCTCCCGAAGCAGCCGAACCCGTGTTCGACGGCATCGGGAGCCATGATGGATACATAAAGTTTAGGTTCAGGAAATCATGAAGACTCTACGAATAAACAGAAGCGAAGCGCCAACCGCCGAGATCAGGCCCATCGTGCCCGGCTCAGGAATAGTATCGAGCACGGCACCGCCATAGGTTGAGTTTTCCTTCGTGGAAAATGACATAGCCCCATAACCGTACGAGTCTCCAGCCGTATCACCGATCAGGATAAAGGTGGCCAAATCATCGGTATCTGCATTCAGGAAATTCACGAGAGCCGCGCTGTTAAAGCTGTAGTCCGACGCAACATCCGAAACCTCAAACGTACCAAGTAAAACCGTATCGGCGGCAACAACCCCGGATCCAGCCGTGTCATTGCCCGGCGCATTGTTGAAGGTGATGGAGGTTTCGCCCCAGTCCTGTCCTTCAACCGACTCCAACAGTCCGTACACCGTTACAGTCAACGGATTTATATAGACACCAGAGTTCAGCAATGTGAGATTGATCGATGCATTGACCTCAGCCGGAGCAGTCATGGTCGCCAGATCAAAACGCAGGTATCCTTTGTTGATATATTTCGCCTTGCCGTCGGTCGCCTTGACCTCCATCGTGTTCCGCGTACCGTAGTTGGTGTTGTTATTCTGGATTCCGCTGACGCTATCCGTAGCTGTTCCGCCCTTCACATAGGTATCCGCGTCAACACCGATCACGCTTGCAGAAGTGGCTGCCACGCCCGCCATCAGCCCGAACACCGACAATATGACTTTTTGTTTCATATTTCTCCTTTACTGTTTAGTAGTCTCGTGCGCTCCCCTCTGGAACACACCTATTGACTTGAAGACATACTGTCGTGGTATCAGAAAAGATCAAATGAAAGTCGGCATTCCGGCCCCTCTTTTCCGTTTACACGCGTTAACGCGGTTGCAGGACCTTCGGTACGGTCTGGCCTGCCGGAAAAATCAGAAACGATCGGGATCCTGTTCTTCGTATTCCTGCGCGAGCATCCCGCAGATCAACAGGTGGCTGGCAATACTTTCATGTACCGTGAACTCGGTTAACGGAGCCCAGTTGTAATCATCGATATACAGCTCCGGGATCGGCCAATGAGGCGTGGTCGCATCGTGAAAGACCGGCAGCGGATAGATTCCGTTTTTAACAAGAGCCTGCCAGCGACCGGTCACCCAGCGGGAAAGCGGCAGCGGCCCATACATGGTGGCACCGATCGGCGTATCGACCCCGCCAAACTTGACATCCGCAAGATACGGGCGCATCGAACGCACCCCCATGCCGGTTGTGTAGCAGGAGTTCCGAGGATTCGCCCCCATGGAAAACTGAACACATTGCTGCAACGCACTGAGGTATCGTTCATTCCCGGTGGCCAACCAGGCATAGACCACCGCTTCCACCTCTTTCTTCGCGGTATAATTCGGGCGGGCGGCCAGATTCGCCTCCCCCAGCTGCTCCGTATGACGAACGGCCCCCCAGGCCATTTCGTTCATTCCATCAATCAAATCATCCGCATCCCGGCACAGCAGGTCGATACAGAATTTTTTAAGGTCGGGATCCACGCCCGTCCCTTCCAGCCGCGCATACACGCACGCACCGTTGAACCCGGCCTTGTGCCAGCTTTCGCGCTCGAGGGTTTCTTCAAACAGGCGATGCCAACGAGGCTCGCGGGTCACCTTGAACAGGTAGGCGGCGGCCCGGTTCCGAAGCGCATCCGGCCCCGGCCATCTCTCTTTGTCTGAATAGGGAATGTTTTCGGGATTGGCCTCGGCCCATTCCATCGCAGCCAACGCACTTTCCAAATATTTTTCTGCTAGGGCAGGATCATATTTTTTCAATACGAACGAGGCATGCGCGGCACCCGCCGCATAGATCCAGCTGTGTTCGCGCGACGGCGGATCCATGTCCAGCAGCAGACTGTCCAGCCAGCTGGTTTCGCCGTACGTCGGATGCTCAACGGACTCAACCCGGAGGCTGATGGAGTCTTTCCATCCCTCGCCATACCAACGCGCATAGATACCCTGGGTGCGCCGGGCCAGTTCAAGGAACCACAGTCCCTCGTTGACCACATCCGGCATGCCGTTTCCAGACTCCGGAATACCCAGAGAAAGATTTTCAAAATAGGCGGGATTGTTTTCGCACAGATCAAGGACCGTATGCACCGCAAACATATGGTTCGGGCGCCGGTCAAAATCGCCGGCATCCATCCACCCGCCCCAGGCCTCCGGAATACTCGTCGCCAGATCGATGGCGGCCTGACGCTGAGGAAACTTCGGCTTGGATGCACCCGCAAAATGGAGAGAGCCCAGATTAAACGAGCGGCCCTTTTCCGAAGTCAGTTGCAGCTCGGCCCGTTCCACGGTGCCGTTGACAGAAATCTTTTTAAATTTTGCAAGGACGCCCCCCTCATCCGCATCTTTAAAAGCAGCGATGAAAGTGCGGCGCTGCCCTTCCAGCTGGAGAACCAGTCTGGCTTCCGGCCGAACGGTTCCGGAAGCATCTGCAGACAGCGAAAATGCCTTGCCGCTGAACGCGCGCACCATCTGGGTCACATCCTGATAAATTCCGTATGCACCCTGCCCGGACCGAACCACCTTGATGCCGGTTTCCACAAGCACCGGTCGGGCGTTGGTGAAGGACCAGTCCGCTGCATCTTTCTCAAAGGAAGGATTCTTGAGACCGTGATACCACACATCGGGATGGCAGGCGTGTACCGTCCGATCCTCTGTATGAAAGTTTCTCGGGCGCCTGTAGTCTGTCCACGGCGGCCCCAGCTCGATCCCGCTCCGCTGGTGCAGCAGTCCCATCAGGTGAATACGGGCGGCGTCCTGCCAAACCGTATCCGCAATCTCGAACGGAAACGAAGCGCCGATGCCCGGCACGCTGACACGATAGCGCCCCGGACGGCTGAAGTCGGAAAAATCCATGAGATACACATCGGCCACAGCTTCCCGCCAGCCCACACCGTCCCATTCATAATCGGGCTCGTCAGCGTCCTGCTTCAATGCGGTCCGGCCTGTGAAAAATACTTCCCCGCTCTGCGCATCGACCACATGAAAAGAGGTGCCGGCCGAATACTCGACCGCTCCGGCGCTGCCGGCCCAGCAGGATAGGAATGCCTGTTTCACGGACTGGCCGGGCGCAAAGCCGATCTGGTTGACCTGTATGGCTTCGCTGCGAAGACGTTTGTCATCAAACAGAAACGTCACATCATTCGTGATGGAGCCGTCGCCCTGAAAATGCAGTGTATAGCTTGCCCCCGGTTTTAACGGGGAGCGAAGATCCAGATAGATTTCGTGCCGAACAGCCATTTCGACCAGTCCGGGGCCAACCAGCGTATTGAAACGCGGCAGGCTTTTGCGGGCGATGCGGACCGGGATTCCCCCCTCGGCATAGGCGGAATCATTGCTGGAGGAAAGCCGATAGCTGTCCGGGTGGTCCGCCCACACGGTGTCCAGTTTTTTCCCGGGAACGTCATCCCATGGCTTCAGATACAGATTATCATCCGGACCAACCACAAAGCCCACGGGCCGACCCTCACGCGTCAGCTGCCGCGCCACCTGCTCGCCATACACCCGCAGCTTGCCGACCCGGGTGATTTCGTCGCCGGGCAGTTGCGTGTACGGGACAACCGGATGAATGGTTTTCGATCGTTCATCCACCGTCAGCGCCAGCCGGTCTGGCCGAACGGCATAGACGTGCCGCACCAGCGGGGCGGCTGTAGCCGGCCGGTCGCTCGTGCCCTGAACCAGCTCCGGCTGAAGCCCCTTATATGTCGATTGATCCACCGTTCCAACACCGTAGGCGGACGACAGCAATGCGCTGAACAAAAGAACGGGCCGCACAACGGATGCAAGACAAAATGAGAGGCGTGATGAATGGTCCATAGTTTTCCTAATGTGCTGTGATAGTTAAAAATTCTCACTTCCAGTTAAAGCTTACGCCGCTGTAACAGTTGGTCACGAGCCATGGTTTAATCGGCGTGGACTGTCTCAGCCCATCCCATTCCGACACCACCATACCGTCCTTAATAAACGCCGTTGCAGTGCTGAGATCCGGAGCCGATTCATCAGCAGAAACGCCCAGACAAAACGTAAGAAAGGCCTCGTCCATATTCTTCATCACAAACTCACGTTCGCCACCGGAATAAAACACAAAATCAAGCCACGCATTCTCGTCGTTTTTCCCGCTTTCCCAATATCCGGCCAACCCATTGAACGATGCCTGAAGCATCCGGATATCAAACCGGGTTCCTGCCGCCTCGAAATGCGCCGGTGCCAGGCGGGACGCGGGAAGCGCGGGAATTTTATTCACCTTGCCGAACTCGAACCGCAGGCGAAAATCGCTGCCGGTGAAACGTCCGTCCGTCAGCAGATCAACCGAGCGATGCTTGCTGCCCATCCCCATCACAAAACTCATGTTGGCCAGAACCCGGTTGTGCTTCTGGATGCCGTAAAAACCGCAGGAGGCAAAATCGTATCCATCGAGCAGCAGGCGCAGCTGCATGTATTTCGGAGATGCTGCCGTTCCGAAATAGGCCAGCAGCGGCCGGCGCTGATTCCACATCGAGTTCGCGTGCGACGTCGAGAGCGCATAGCGGTCCGTTAACCAACAGACTCCCGAGCGCCGCGGTTCATATTTATAGAAAACATCGTTCTCCTGACGCGGATAGACCGGGTCGATATAATAGTGCCGCAACGCATTCGGAATACTGAAGTCCTGTTCATTCGCAATCAGTGCCTCCTGAATTTTTTCCTGCTGTCCGGAACTGAGCAGATTATCATATGAACGGCTGTGCGGACCGGCCCACTGCCCGGTCGGTTTATGGTAGTGCCGTGCCACCATATTCCATCCCATGAAATAGAGTTCCTCCACTTTTTCATGAGCAGCCGGCTCCACAAAATGCTCTCGCATTCGCTGCAATTCGGTCAGAGCCACCACCGTGTAGGTCGGACTGTTGAATTCCCGAAATCCGCCGTTATCGATCGTGAAATCATAGAACTGTTCCAGTCGCTGATTGCCGTATTCTCGCATCTCGGGAAGATCAAACATGTGGGACACCATATACGTGACATAGGTGCTCATGATCGCCACATTGGTGTAGCCCGGCCGCGCATTGCGCCGCTTGATCGCGGCGCAGGAGCGGATCAAAGACTCTTTCACTTCCGCGCGCAGATCGTCGGGGATCCGGTCCTCATGAAGCATCCAGATATCCAACAGACTGACGGCCATAAAATCGGCCCAGTTGGGATCGAATCCGCTCTTTTTTGTCTCCAGCGGCTCTTCCGGATAGTACGGCCAAACGCCGTAAAATTCTCGGGAAGGATCCGAGCATTGCAGAGGCACAACCGCTCGAATGATGTCAATGGCTTGTTGCGTCATCTCCGGATCGTACGTATTCAACAACTTCTCGGCAAAATACAGCGATTCGCGCGTACGATGCAGCACCGTACCGACCGGCGCATCTGTGTGGTACTGATATTTATCCAACGTAAAGGGAAGCATCTTAACGTCCGCATTATACTCGCTCCACTCGGGCGAGTTCAACACAGCTTCTTTACGCGCGGCCATTTGTTCTGCGGAAAGGGTCTCGGGAGCATACGCGACAAACCCGTCGTTGTATCCCGCCGCAGATCCAACCTCGGCAAGACCGTCTAGGCTTTCACATCCCGCCAATACCAAACAGGCACATGCGCCGAGTGCTGCAATTTCCCACTTCATCAGTTTTCCTCCTCTAACATCTTATATTTGGCACGCACCGCATCCACCGTGAGGAACGGATCGTCCGTCTCCTCCATCCAGTCGGTCAGCCGGCTCAAAAGCCTCTGCATCACCCCGGCATATTCGGGATTCCCCGCAAGGTTGGTTTTCTCATTCGGATCATCCCGTAAATCGAACAATTCAATCCGGGGAGGTTCGGCCAGCCGGTCAAATAACTCCCGCACCCAGGTCCCGTCGTATCGGGCCGCCCGCGAAAAGTCATAGGCATGGTCATAGTCCACAATCACATCACCGTTCTCGTGGTATCCGGAAGGCAGATTCAGCACCAGTTTAAACCGGCCGTCCGTTGCCGAACGGCGGGGATAGTAGCCTGAAGCCGAACCGCCATGGAAATTGGATTCACCAAACAAAACATTGCGCACCGTTTGCGTCGAATCTTTCAAAACGGAAACCAACGATTCGCCCTGTACGCCTTCCGGCACATCAAGTCCCAGCGCATCCAGAACCGTTGGATAAATATCCACCGTGGATACCAGCGACTGCGACACCTGCCCCGGTTCAATCAGACGCGGACAGCTTACAAAATAGGGAATCCCGAGCGACGACTCATAGCAGGCCAGCTTTCCGCGGGCAAACGGTGCCCCATGGTCGCCCACAAAAACAAGCAATGTATTGTCAACCAGATCCCGGGCTTCCAGCCGTTCCATCAGGAGGCCGATTCCCTCGTCCAGCCGCCGGATGCAGCCATAAAAATCCGCAATACTCGTCAACTGCTCCGGATCATCAATTCCCTGAAACCGGAATGCGTGAACATCCTCCACGGAAACCGGTGTGGTGGGATATCCCTTCACATCACGAATAAACGGAACATGCGGATCGATATAATTGAGGTAGAGAAAAAAGGGCTCCTCATCGACGCTCTCCACAAACTCATCGACCCAGTCGGCCACCTGCACCACATCGCGCGTCTGGCGAATACACTCCAGACTGTCCCTTCGAAAATCGAACGTAAAATCCTCCACCGGCTTCACATGTAGCTTCCCGATAATCCCCGTTTGATAACCCGCCGCCTGCAGCGACTGGACAATATTGGGGCGTCCGGGGGTCATCTTGAAACCATGGTTCGCCAAGCCGAGCTGCCCGTTCGAATGAGGATAGGTTCCCGTAAGAATACTGCTTCGCGATGAACTGCACGAAGCCTGCGTCACATACCCTTTGTCAAAGCGGATTCCGCGGGCGGCCAGCGCATCCATGTGCGGCGTTTCCAAGATGTCATCCCCGTAACACGACAGCTGCTTCCCCAGATCATCCGCCGTGATCACGATCACGTTCAGGGGTTCTGCACCCGCCGAACCAACACTGGCGAGCCCCAGCAGCACCATCAAACTACATCTGTACAACAACATATCCACTGATCCTTCTCCGTTAATTCATCTATTAGAGACACAATTGATTCGAAACCCGATCCCCTTCAAGCTTAAGCGTGTAACAAAAGCACAACCGGCACAGTCCAGATGCATCGTTGATACCTCCCGCGAACTGCACGGCCGCTCCCGGAACAGACGTTCCGACTGCTACGGCCTCAATCCTCTGCCTCCACCTCGTCAAGACTTGGCGCAGATGCCTGAGCACCCATTCTGGTAACGGATACGGCAGCCGCTTTGTTAGCATATGCCACCGCCGCTTCAATATCCATGCCCCTGGCCATGCCGACCGCCAGCGCGCCATTGAACGTGTCGCCAGCCGCCGTGGTATCGACCACGTTGACCTTGCGTACCGGCACCAGGCCGCTGAATGAATCCGACAACACAAACGCACCTTGCGCACCCAGCGTGATGATCACGGTCCCTACGTCTCGTTCGCGCAGTACCTGCGCCGCTTTTTGCGCATCTTCCAGGGTTTCCACCTGAGTGCCGGTGAGGATTTCCGCCTCCGTCTCGTTCGGCGTTATTACATCAAGCCGGGCGAGCAATTCATCGGAAAGCACCTGAGCCGGCGCCGGATTGAGGATCACTGTCTTGCCCTTGTCATGGCCGAGCTTCGCTGCATATTCAACGGTTTCGATCGGGGTTTCCAGCTGCATCAGCAAAACATCCGCACCCTCGATCTGCTCCATGGCGTTGTCAACATCCTCCGGGCGGAGCGCGTTGTTCGCACCGGACGCGACGGCGATGCAGTTTTCGCCCTGATTATCCACCATGATGGTCGCGACACCGGAAGGCTGCTCGGGATCGGTCGCTATATAATCGGTGTTGATGCCTGCTTCCCTGAAACCCTGAACAGCTTCCTGACCAAAGATATCGTCGCCGACTTTTGCAACGAAAACAACGTCGCCGCCCAACCGGGCGGCAGCGACGGCCTGATTGGCCCCCTTGCCGCCGGGGTTCATAAAAAACTCCCCGCCGAGAATCGTCTCACCCGGCGCGGGCAGGTGCTCCGATTTGATGACCATATCGGTGTTCGAACTTCCAACGACTACAATTTTTGACATAACCATTCCTTTCCTGGTCGAAGGTCGGAAAGCCGAATGATTCGTTCAACGACTTTAGACCCTTGACCTCTAGACCGGTGGCAGAGCCACCTATTTCCCGGCTGCAATAATCAACCCGATACCGACGAAGAAACAGATGAACATCAGGCCGAGCAGCATGTTGATTTGCTTTGACGCGCCTTTGAACTCTTTCCAGACAAACACTCCCCACAGCGCGGCGACGAGGGTGGCCCCCTGCCCCAAACCGTAAGAGATGGCATAGCCGGCTTTCCCGGCGGCAATAATGCTGAACGACATACCGACGCACCAGATGACGCCGCCGAGGACTCCCATTAGATGCGTTTTAAAATCGCCGGCGAAATAGTGACGGTACGTCACCGGTTCGCCTTCGACCGGCTTTTTCATGAACACGGTATTAAAGACAAAGTTGCTTAGGAAAATGCCCAGCGCAAAGATGACGCAGGCAGAATAGTTCGTCATTTTACCGGCCTCAGGCGTAACAAAGTCATCCGACATCGACGCGGCGACAAAACGATAGAACGAAGCCATCAGCACCCCGGCAATCACGGAAAGAGCGATGCCTTTAAACGATACCTTTTTCGTCCCGCCCATTTTTCCGTAGGCGATGGCATCGATAAGAATGGCCGCCGCCACAAATCCGACGCCTGTGAAAAGCAGAACCGCATTCCCCTGGGGCGCGGCGATATAATTGACGATAACCCCCATGATCAACGCAATGCCGATCCCGACCGGGAAGGCCACCGACATCCCCGCCAGGGCAATCGCCGCCACCAGCAGAATATTGGCCGCATTAAAAACAACACCGCCCAGAAGAGCGCTGCCGATATTGCTCATCTCGGCCTGCTGGAGATCGGCGAGGAAGCCGCGTCCCCCTTCGCCAACACTGCCGAACGTGAATGCAAAGATCAGTGCCAACGCCAATACGCCGATCACATAGTCCCAATAAAACAACTCAAAGCGCCAGTTCCGGGCCGACAGCTTCTGAGTGTTCGCCCATGATCCCCAGCACAGCATGGTGATCACCGTGAAAACAACCGCTAATCCATAACTGGATAAAATAAACATGCCCTACTCTCCTTTATCTTTGCTTTGGATGGCGATCCGGCTCCAATAAGCGGCCTCGAACTTCCAGCCGCTTGCCTGATTTAAAACTTCAAGTTCGATGCTTTTCCCGGCGTATTCAGAAAGATCAACACTCAGATCCTGCCACGTACCTTCCGCAATTTCTTTATGAAAAATCTCTTTGCCATCGGCCTGTACAACGAGGTTGAAATCGCCCCGATGATCGTTGAGTACGGACAGTTCGACGGTGGTCTTTTTACCCGCGGGAACATCGAGAGATCTAAAGATGACACAGGGAGAGTCCGTGCTCAGCGGATGCGTGAGCAGCACATTTGTGCGCCCCTTCCATTCCGCCTTCAGCCCGGGCCGCATGGCTTCCCCGCAATCGCGAGCGGCCCAGCCAGGCGCAAAGGTGGAAAGATCTTTAGATATATTCAGCTCCAAAGCCCCGGCACCATCCCCCGCTTTCGGCGGGTTAATCATGGCCATCTCTTCTGCGGTGTAGCGGCTGTCAGCGATCGGTCCAGGCTCCCAACACTGCTCCAGTGCGGAGGGTTGAGGATCGCGAACAGGAATCACGAAAAAGTCGCCGTCAATCCTCCCGCCCTGCTGCACCACGGCCTGCCGTGCAAGCGTTTCGCAAACGGTCAACAGTGAATCGAAGCTATAGTCTGTGTGGCTGAATTTCGGGGTGCGGTCCAGTGCCGAGGTATAACGCACAGGCAGGTTTTTCATCCCCATGGCAGTGCCAAGCACCCCGGCGGCGCTGGAGGGGTTGCAGTCTGAGTCCGCCCCGCAACGCATTGAAATCACGATGGTTTTTTCAAGATCCCCTTCTCCGTACAGCATGCCCATCACGATATAGGCCGCGTTGATTTTGGCATCGATATTGAAGGCCGGGATCTCATTCTTGCAGGAGAAACGGCGGTAGTCAGCGTTGCGCTGGTATTTCTCATCGATCTTTTTCCACACAACCTGCCAATCATCCGGATGTTCGGCATGCCACTCGATCACATCGCGGATGGCTTCGGCAAACTGGCTTCCGTCAGGAACGCAGGCGAGTCCCGCCTCGACCAGTGCCTTCGGATCGTCCTCGAAGAAAGCGGCCGCGTACATTCCGGCAACAAACTGTCCGCCGTAGAGACCGTCGCCATAGTTCACCAGGCGCCCGAATTTTTCGCCCAGTTCAATCCCGACGTTGGGCATGCCCGGCGCAATCAGACCGGAAAAATCGGCTTCGATCTGGTAGTCGATATCATCGGCATGGCCGTTAAACTGCGGATGTCCCGAATCGGGTGGAGCAATCCCCTTGCGCAGGTTTTTCCGCCCATACAGGTTGGCATGCCACAGCTTGTAGCCGCTGTTGGCGAAATCGATCCCCGCCTGGCGCATGGAGACATTGAATCCATGCACCTCCATTGAGCGCAAAAAGGTCATCTCCACATAGATATCATCCTGATTGTACTGATTGACCATCTCCGGCTCCCAAACCGGAACCTTCTCTTCCGGAATGATCTCTCCGCAGAACTTAAACTCAGTGGGTGCGCCCCAACCGACCCCGACCATCTGGCCGATCCAGCCCCCCGCCATCTTATCGCGATATTCCTCGATGGAAATGCGGCGTTCGTTTACAGGTACCGACTTCACGCAAAGCGCCGCCAACCGCTCGATCGACCCCAGTTCCGGATCTTTTGCACAGGAGGACGTCACGCGGCAGCGCAGCGTTGAGGACGGCTTGCTGATCAGCAGAATCTGCTTTCCGTCATCCACCCGTTTTTCAACGTCATTTTCATCAAACAGGATCGCTCCACCGACAGCAACCTGTTCGGCAGCCACATCCTCCGGATGCACACCCCACGTTGAAATCCATCCTCTGCCACTGCGCACCGTGGAGCCCGGATGGTAGTTAATGCCGCTTACAAACTGTACGGATTCGCCCGCCACCGAGGCCTCGACCTCAGCAAAACGGGATCCAGATCGCACAGTCACACGCACCGTAACATCCACCGTGCGTCCCTGATACGGCACGCCCATGGAGCACATCTCCATCCAGGCGGAATCGGCCGTTTTTCCCACACGGGCGCTCCGGCTGGAAACCGGATTGAGCCGAACCATCTTTTCGCCGTCCCACAACCGGATTCCGCCGAGCCCCAGAGTCGGGCCGACCTTATAATAATCCGCGCCCCACCCCGACAGTTGCTGTTCCTCCGTCGGGTACCACTTCGTTTCCGCCAGCTCCAGGCCGGGCCGCGCTTTGGAATACACATCAATCGCGGCCTTGTGATCAAAGTAAAACCGAAGCGCCATCCACTCGTTCTCAATCGCCGGCCCATGGTGGCCCAGATCGAGAAACAGATCGCCGGATTCAGAGAAAACCTCCTCCTCCTGAACCGCGTCATTGGTTTTAAAATAAAGGCTGCAGTCTGTCTTGGGATGCCCATCAGAATCTGAATCGCGCAGCAATGCGGTGGCACACCAAATCAATGGAGCCTGACCGTGGAGGTCTCCCACCCTCCGTATCGGTTTTCGATATCCCTCGATAAAGTCCCGGGCATCCATCCCTCTGCAAATCTCAGTCAGGTTGCTATCTTCATTCACATAATCCGTAAGCGCCAGCCATCCCTTGCGTGCAGCCGGACCATACACAGCAGCATCAAGCCATCCCTCCTTCACGCCGGTAATCATGGCGTAGGTAAACATGGCTGTGCCGGAGGTTTCTTTCCAGAAGTCCGGCTGATCAATCAGCTGGCGCCACATGCCGTCGTCGGCCTGATAGCTCAGCAGCGTAGCCATCATCTCCTGATAGCCCGCCATAATACGATCCCGGTCAGGATTGTCGGCCGGCAGAAAACGGAGCAGGTCACTCAAGCCCACGGCCATCCACCCATTGCCCCGCCCCCAGTAAAACGGAGCAAACGGCGCGTGATGAAACAGGCCGTTATCCCGCTGCAGCTCATCAAGGTAGATCACCATCTGCCGGGCGGCACGGTCGATATATTTCCGGTCACCAGTGGCACGGTAGGCCTGCGACTGCACCGCATTAATCAGAAATGTATCGTCAATCCAGAGACGGGTCTGCCAGCTATACCCCTTTGCGGCCCAGGCCTTCTGCTCAGGAGTGGCATCCGCCGGCACCTCCCATTGCGAGTCCGCATACGCCATGCCCAGATCATAATATTTCTGATCACCGGTCTGCAGATAGAGCTCCAGTGCCAATGCACCAAACACATTGTGGTTGACCCCGTCGCACGAGGGCAGCAGCCATTTTTCATCGTCGAACAAGGGTTGAAAACGCTGCTCCAGCCCTTTAAGCAGTTCCGCATCACCCGACGCTTCGGCAAACCACAGCCCGCCAACCCAGGTACAGACATCCGGATAGCTGATCTGTTTCACTTCCTTATGCGGCGGCAGCACCCCGTACTTGGAATGAGGCGAACCCAGAAACCGCTGCACCGCACGCGTCCCAATGCGTTCCGGAACCTTGTCGACGGGAAAATCCTGGAGCGCCGCAACGTCGGAGTGCCCGCCGGCAGATCCAGCAAAAGACAGAGCATTCAGCAGAATAAGCGAACTCCAGTATATTCTTTTCATATCGATCCAATTCATCATTTCCCCCTTATCGTTCCGAGCGCAGCAGCGCGGTCGCACACCAGATCATGGGTGCCTGGCCATGCAGGTTTCCGACGGTTTGTTTGGCATTTTCATACCGCTTACGGAAATCGCGGGCATTCAGGCCCACACAAATCATCGTCAGATTATCCTCATCATTCAGATAGTTGGTAAGCTCAAGCCAGGCCTTGCGGGCGGCCAGCGCATACGCACCTTCAGCGAGCCACCCCTCCTGCACGCCGGTGATCATGGCATAGGCAAACATCGCCGTGCCCGAGGTTTCCTTCCATAAATCGGGCTGATCCACCAGCTGACGCCACATACCGTCTTCTTCCTGAAAGGCCAGCAAGGATTTCATCATCTTCAGGTAGCCCTGCATAATCCGCTCACGATCCGGATTATCGGCCGGCAGCGCACGTAGCAGTTCGCTCATGCCCACCGCCATCCATCCATTGCCGCGCCCCCAGATATACGGAGCAAAAGGCGCATGGTGGAACAGTCCGTTTTCCAACTGGATTTCATCCAGATAGAGCGCCATCTGTCGTGCCGCCCGGTCGATGTATTTGCGGTCACCAGTCACGCGATAGGCCTGCGCCTGAACCGCCGTAATCATAAACATATCGTCGAGCCAGATGCGCGTCTGCCAGCTGTAGCCCTTGTCTGCCCAGGCTTTTTCTTCAGCTGTTGCAGCCTCAGGAACCGCCCACTGCGAATCCGCGTAGGCCATCCCTAGTTCATAATATTTCGGATCACCGGTCTGCAGGAACAGCTCCAGCGCCAAGGCACCAAACACATTGTTATCGACGTGATTGGGCTCGGGCAGCAGCCATTTTTCTTCGTCAAAAAACGGCTGAAAACGCTGTTCCAGCCGATCAATCAGCTCCTGATTTCCAACCTCTTCGGCAAACCACAGTCCGCCAAGCCAGGTACAAACATCCGGATAGCTGATCTGTTTCAGTTCTTTATGCGGCGGCAGCACCCCGTAGATGGAGTGCGGAGAACCCAGAAATTTTTCCACCACACGCGTCCCGATCGCTTCCGGGTCTTTGTCGACAGGAAAATCGTCGAACACCGCCCTCTCGAATTTCCCGGTGGTACACCCGGCTAGGATCAATCCTGACAACAAGGTGAGCGGAATAAATTTTATTTTCTTCATATCAAACCAGTACATCGATTCCCCCCGGTCATTCTTAAGTTCAATGCGACAGAACCATCCTTTCCGGATGATTTCAAACAACGTACAAGGCCGGCTCCCAACCAACGACTACAAGTCAGTTTAAGCGCTAAAACCGGGGTATTTTACCGCAACGAATATCCTCAATAATTCAGTTGGAATAATCACCGCGCCACTCGCGGACAGCTTCGCTCATAGCGATCCAGTTCGCAGGTTCGGTGTAGGATGAAATCTGGTTCCCGGTGCCAATGGCAATCCCGCCATGACCGGCACCGATTCGGTCGAGCAGGTCCAGCACATAGGCCCTCACTTCGGCCGGCGTATTAAGCGTCATGATATTCATCTCCACCCCGCCGAAATTTCCAATCCGATCACCATATTTTTCGACCCAGACATCAAAGCGATCGATGGCATCCTCGTTCGAATGCTTGGCATCAATACCCGCCTCAATAAGGTCCTCCATCACATCATAAATCCGTCCGCAGGAGTGCAGCAGAAACGGCTTTTCATAGGAATGCACCAGATCAATCACGCGTTTGTAATACGGCACGATATGCTTCCTGATTTCGTCGGGCTGTATCAGAGTCGATGAACGAAAACCCAGATCATCGCCGAAACGACATACGGCGAAGGTGTCGGCATGATTCTCGAGCACCCAAGTCCACAGTTGCAGCATGAGGTTGCCGACCTTTCCCCATAGCGCATCATATACCTCGGGCTCATCCACCTGCAGGAAGGCCAACTCCTGAAAGGGCACAAAATCCTGAATCAGCTCAAACATGCCGTTCCCCACACCGCCGACCGCTTTCATGCCTTCGGGCAAAGCGACTCGCAACGCTTCAAAATCAATATTGAACAGCTCAATGTATTCGGAAAGT
Organism: Pontiella sulfatireligans; assembly: GCF_900890705.1. Lineage (GTDB taxonomy): Bacteria > Verrucomicrobiota > Kiritimatiellia > Kiritimatiellales > Pontiellaceae > Pontiella > Pontiella sulfatireligans. The sequence goes on from NZ_CAAHFH010000002.1 coordinate 1,615,246, forward strand.
TTGTCATCCCAAGGATACGCCTCCAGCTCTTCCATGGAGTTGATGATTGACGGCGCTTTCCCCAGCAGCCCCTGCCCCTGCTGAATAATGCATCCCGTGTTACCTTCAAAGGGAATGTAATCGTAGCCAAGCTGAATACTGCAGCGCGCCATACGCCGGAATCCCTCTGTGCGCTCCGCAAGGGTTCCCTTCAATAAAGGTGCAACCGGCTCCCCTATTATTTTTTCAACAATACCACGATCCATTCCATGTTCATAAAGCGGCAGTCGTTCCGCCTCCTTGTTATATGCCGCAGCGACAACATGCCGGAAATCCGGCTTAAATATTTTCATTTCTTTTCCCCTAGTTTAATTTGCTTACAATTTGCATGCCCCAAAGGCGAAAACGAAATTGCAGAAGCGTTGTTGCACTAACATCGTACAAACAACCATCGTTATTTCATTAATGCGGTTAAACAAAGCTCATCGCTATGGGATAAAGAAAGTTCAGCCCATATACAATCGCAGAATTACCAATCGTATTTATTCATCAAAACCCAATGTGCAAGGTGTCGGAGGAGCATAAACGACTCGTAATGGAGGCTGTCAACCCAGAGCCCTATCTGCCAGATAAGATATTCCTGACCCAGCACGAAACCGCCCGATGATTGATCCTCATGGGCTGCTGGGATCCGAAAATATTATAATATTTTTTCCGGACGCCCACAGACCGCTACATTTCTGCTGATCTAGGCAGTCTGGGGCGGCTGCTCTTTCATCGCGGGATTGGTGATCAGAAGGATGGAGCGTACAAGTAAGTACCACGCAAAAACAGGCCCCAAAGCAGCCGCCCAGATAACCCGGGAAGTGCGTGACACGCCCGAATTACCCAACACACGGGTCATGCTGCCTCAGTTGCCCCTTGGTGATCTTATACCTTATATATGCCATTACAAAAGGCCAGAGCCGTGCAGCTGCTTTTGCCGCAACACCTCCAGCGGCCACATGGAGCGCATCGAATCCCGGTATCGCCATGCTATGCGTCGCAACTTCGGGGTGCCTTTTTACTGCATTTCTCGCGTATGTCGCAACTTCACCTAATGGGAAGGGCAAAAGAGAAACCCCCGCAACCTATTGGCTACGATAGCTTAAGATGGATGCCGGCGGTCAGACCGTCGATTGAAAACACCAGTTTTCATAAGCACCTGAACAGTAAAAACCTGCAAAATCACCATTTGTTGAATTTCATATAATACCGGGAAGATTTGTAAACCGGAGAGAGGTGTTTTGGAAGGAAAATATCCCGGTAAAACAGTGAACTGGTGCGGTATCATGAGCCACCTTATAAGTAGATATTCGTACACGAAAACATGCCAATGGGAAACTCATTATCTTCGAGAGCATTTCTATACCCGATCAGGATTATTTCGAACAATAAACCACTTGCTATACCCGAACGGGATTAGTATAAATCACAACAACCACTTTATACCCGAAGGGGGATAGAATGACCGACCCATTGATCAGATTTGTAAAAGAACGCCGCCGCTCAACGGGCCTGACCCAGAAAGACTTGGCCGACCGAGCAGGTGTAGGCCTGCGCTTTATCCGAGATCTCGAACAGGGAAAAGAGTCGTTGCGCCTAGATAAGGTAAACCAGGTACTCGCTCTGTTCGGTCATCGAATGGCCCCTGCACCATTCCGCATGGAGGTGAACGATGAGGAAGGCTGAAGTTTATATACAGAAACGTCTAGCTGGTATACTTGAAGAAACGGACTCAGGATATCACTTTGCGTATTCTTCGGACTACCTCAACCTCGATGATGCGGCTGCCGTCAGCCTATCACTCCCCCTCCAGCCCGAACCATTTGAAGACAAACGGCTCTTCCCGTTCTTTGACGGATTGATCCCCGAGGGCTGGCTTCTAGATATTGCCGAGGCGACCTGGAAACTCAACCCGCGTGATCGCATGGGGCTGTTACTGGCCTGCTGCCGAGACTGCATCGGTGCGGTTTCCATCATACAGGCAGAGGAGTCCAATGAATAATTCAACCTGCCATATATGCCTCCTGCCCTTGGAAAACGGCAAAAAGCTCTATCACGCATCCTGCTGCAAAAAACTGTTCGGCTCGACTAAACCACCGAACTTTCCCTATGCCTGGGATGAACTCAATAAGCTGGCCGAACAGGTTATCAGCCAGCACATCACCATCCCCGGTGTTCAACCCAAACTCTCCGTGCACCTAGAAACGGGCGGCAGGACACGGGATGCCCGACTGACTCTGGTCGGCCTCGAAGGTGGATACATCCTGAAGCCAACGGTTGCTGAATATCCGGAAATGCCGGAACTCGAACATGTCACCATGCGCATGGCCGGTTGTTTTGGTATCGCCGCTGCCGAATGCGGACTAATCCCCATGGAAGGCGGGCAACTCGCTTTTATTACCAAACGTATGGATCGTATTGGAAATGCAAAGTTGCACATGGAGGATATGTGCCAACTCACCGATAAGCTGACTGAACAAAAGTATCGTGGTTCCACGGAGCAGGTCGGACGGGCAATCCTTAAGTATTGTGACAACGCCCTGTTCGATGCCCTCCGCTTTTTCGAGACCGTCCTTTTCAGCTTCCTAACCGGCAACTCCGATATGCACCTGAAAAACTTCTCCCTCCTGTATAAACCGGGAGGGGCGATTGGACTATCTCCTGCGTACGACTTATTACCGACTCAGCTGCTTCTTCCGGAAGATACGGAGGAATCAGCCCTTACCATCAACGGCCGCAAGCGACGCATTGGACGGAATGACTTTCAACGCCTAGCAGAATCTCTGCGCCTGAATGAAAAGCAGGTTTTAAACGTGTTCTCACGGTTTACTACCAACCTCGATGAGGCTCTCCGTTTATTAGACTCCGGCTTATGCGGCTTGGAGATGAAAGCGAAATATAAGTCCCTTATTCAGGAAAGAGCAGAACACCTGAGCTTGACCTAGTTGATCCAGCAGTTCTGCACTGCTTATACTTACCCTAAACCAAAAAAACTCCTAACCTCAAAGAGATCAGGAGCCTTTAGAAATGGAGCCGGCGGTCAGAGTCGAACTGACGACCAACGGATTACAAATCCTTATCTTATGGAACATTTTAATAGTTTTTTTTAAATATTTCATACAACGTATGCATTTGTTTTGTAATTGTTTTGTTTTTAGCTCGTTTTAGACCCCTGTTTATATCCATAGTGCCCACCAGATATCAGGGTCACTCAAACGAGGTGCACACATGATTGAAAACGGCAAAATAAAGGGAACACTCGAACGGCGAAAAACCTCCAAATGGTGGTACGGTGCATATAAGGTTGGAGGCAAACGTAAGGCGGTAAACCTGCATGTTGAGATCAGGGGAACCCCTCCCGGCAAACTGGAAGAACATGGAAGCATTCAGTTTGAGAAATCAAAGGGCGAGGCCGAAGCCGCATTGAAGGCGTTGCTTGCTGACGTGAACGGAAACCGGAAAACCGAAGAGCTAGCTCAAGCCGTACACGAAGCCCGAACAGGCCGACGCATAGCATCCTACACGCTGGCCGATCTGCCCATGCTCTGGGAATCTATGCCGCGCAATAAGACCCCTTCAAACGATCACATTAAACGATGTACTGATATACTGACTGGCTTCGTTACTTTCTGCAGCGAAAGCTTTCCGAACATCAGCAATCTGGACCACCTAGCACCCGACCACGCTCATGCTTACATGGACTGGCAGGAAAAACGGGGAATTAATCCCCGGACATGGAACTTTATTCTCGCAGCCATGAAAGCTGCTTGCCGTCGCGGTGATTGCAGAGCGTTTGACGACATGAAACAAAAGCCGCTGGAGACTGTTCACCGCGTGCCCTTCACCCCTGACGAACTACAAGCCATTTTAACCGCCGCGAAAGCTGACAACCTCGTTTACCCACTTGTGGTGACTGCAACCTGTACCGCCATGCGCAAAGGAGACTGTTGCCGACTACGCTGGGATGCTGTTGACCTTATAAGCGGATACATCACCGTTAAAACATCCAAGACCGGGCGAACAGCTGACATCCCGTTAGCTGACCTACTACGGGAAGAGATCGAGAAGCAGACAGGCAACGAATCTGACTACGTTTTCCCCGAACTGGCTAAGCAGTATGCCAACGACGACACCCTTCTAACAAAGCGATTCAAGGCGATACTTGCTAGGGCTGGTTTTAATGATGGGACATCCCCTCCTGCAGAGCTAAAGGCATTCGATCCCAAGGAATTGGCAGAGAAAGCGGAAGCCTACTTCTGCGGAATCCAGACCAGCAAAAAGCGCGAAAAAGCGCGAGCCACGTTTGCGGCGTATATTGCCGGAAAATCCCTTGCACAATCAGCAGAGGCCGCTGGAGTCAGCAAGGCCACTGGCTCTGCATACCTTAACGAGATCGAGACGGAAACGGGTATCGCCTTCATTCGAGGTAAACGGAGAGAGAACAGCGCACCGACTCCCAGCAGGGGCAATGTTAGCCTTGAGCGGGAAACGGGTTTAAGGCGAGCCTCTGTGCGGGATTTCCATGCCCTGCGTACAACATGGATCACACTTGCCTTAATGAATGGCATGCCCCTAGAGCTTGTTCAAACCGTCACCGGACATGCTACGGCGGAAATCGTAATGCAACACTATTTCAAGCCCCAGCGAGAACAGCTTAAAACAGCTATGCATAATTACCTGCCTGACCTCCTGTCTAACTCCAGACAACCAGTTAATGATTCCATATCCCATTCGGTGAAGTCTTCATCCTGATCAACGGATTTTCCCGGCTGGCTGAATACCTGCGGCTCTGGTTTTTCCAATACATGGAGCAATCCGATGCACCAATCCGACGTGCAGGGCGTATCCTGCTTATGCCAGGTCAGCTTTCCGCAGTGATCGCATTTAGCTGTCCGGGCGTTTTTCCAATCCAATCCGCCGCGATAGAGCACAAGGTATCCCCCGCTCCGACCGTTGAATCCAACCTGCCACTCCCAGCTTTGTGCATCCGCCCAATCCCGCAGCAACCGACCAAACACATCATAGATTTCGGAGCAGTCGAGCATGTCGAATGCCTTCTCCATAATTTCCGTCGGCAAATCCAGCCGATGAACTTTCACGCAGTTGGCGTACGACGTACTCCGGTTCCAGCTGTTCATGGTATTGTACCGGAAATGATTCTCCAGATACTGGATCATCGTCTCGCGGCTTCTCATATCTACTTTTTCACAAAAACGCTTCATGGTTATTACCTCCAATTAGTTTAAGGGGCATCCCCCAGGGATGAGGGCTGCCCCGTTTCGGTTTATGCCACTACAGGCTCCAGCTTTTCGGCCACGATGTAATCATAGGCTTTCTGAGCCTGCTGCCCCGCAGTCACGAGCATGGACGGATCGGCTTTGAGCCGTTCCAACCAGCCTTTGAGATAGGCCGCGGAGTTGTCTTCGACCTCGGGCAGGATACCGCAATGCCCGCAAAGGAATGCCGCGCCCATTTCGGCAACGAGCTCCTCCTTGGAATATTCATGCGACCCAAAACGCACCACGTCCGTCACCCCTTTTCGCGCGAGGCGCGATTGATGACCTGTGCTGTGAAGGATTTCATGGAAGCAGGTCGCAAAAAATGCCTCGTCACTCAGAAACATTTCCTGCGGCGGCATATGCACAGTGTCCGTCAACGGATTGTACGCAGCGTATGTCCGACCGTATTCAATCGTTGGCTTGTTCGGCATATGCTCGATCAGCTGCTCAGCTTCAGTTATGGGACAAATATCCCGATCCGGTTTTTCGAGCTTTGGAATCTTCCCTTCCGGAATGCCCTCGCACTGCGCCACATTGAATACATGGTAGTAGCGAAGCATCGCATAGCCCTTATTATCAGGATCATTGCTCGCTTCGTCCGGTTCCACGAATTTCCAGAAGACCACCGGCATTGAGTGTTCGCCCTTGCGTACTTTGCCGCCCAGCTGATTCGCCTGCTTCATGGTCAGAAAATACGGCTGTGCATAGCCCATCATATGCAACAGGAAGGCATTGACGCCCCGGTATGGTTTCCGGCTGATGAGGTTTTGCGGTCGCGCATCCTGCGACACCCAAGGCTTGCGCCAGGGCAACGACCCGGTTGCGGCAATCCTCTCGATCATCTTCTGCGTAATCATTTCATTGATCTTGTTTCGTGCGTTCTTCTTCATGGTTTATCTCCAATAAAAAAGCCGCCCCGAAGGACGGCTTGGTTCATCATTAAAAGAGCAAAGCCTTATGACTCCGCCCCGTTCATTATTTCTTCGTACTCTGCTTCCTCCATTGGGAAGGCCTCGTATGGTAGTTCCTCCAGATACCGCTCGGCGGCCAGCTGAGACGTGCGCTTGACGAGCGCGGATTTCCTGCCGGATATTTTCCAGCCATGCGCCCGAAGCGCATCGCGGTACTGATCCAGCGTCTCCATCTTGCGCCACGAGATTCCAAACCTTGGAATCCCCTCCTTGCGCAACCGCGCCGACGACTGCAGCGCATTGACCCGTTGCAGATAGCGGATATTGGAAAACCGCAGCGACACCTGCTCGCAATCCAGGATTTCCTGCACCTGCGACACCGGCATGGTGAAGCAATAGTCGCCGCCCGTCGCCCGGTACTTTCGAGCAAACTCGGTAGGGTCCGTTGAGCAGGGACTCAAAACGCTTCCAGCCCATGCCGTCGCGCTTTCGCGATCGACGGTTGAGCCAGTAGCGCCAGATATGCAGGGTGTGGCAACGATATGCTCCTATGGAGTCGGAGTTGGTGGTGATGCCGTAGTAGGCATAGTGTCCCTGCAACTTCTGGCAGAGTTTTGAATGCTGCCACCCCACGGGTTTATGTCGGTTTTTCTTGCACCACTCGTGCATCTTTTTCAGTCCCGCCCGCATCTTCTGCGAACTGGTTTTCTTCTTGAGTGCATACCCGCCTTTTTTCGTCTTCCCCCAGTAGTGGGTGAAGCCTAGAAAGTCGAACGTCTCCGGTTTCCTTCCGCTATCCCATGGATGGCAAAAATCAACTAATTTGGTTTTGTCCGGATGGATCTGCAATCCGTATTTTTCAAACCGCTTCGGCAATACATTCAAGAACCGCTGTGCGTCATCCAACCGATCAAAGACCGCCACGAAATCATCGGCGAACCGAATCAGGTGGGCAGTACCGTTCAATGCGGGCTTCACGTCATTCTCGAACCAGAGATCCAAGACGTTATGAAGGTAGATGTTGCTCAGGATCGGTGAAATGACTCCGCCTTGCGGCGTCCCCTCGTCGCTGACGATGAGCGTCCCTTCGTCCAGTGCCCCCGCGCGCAGCCACTTGGCTATCAGGCGCAGTACAACTGAGTCGTTTACTCGTTTGCGGAGAAGCTCTTTGAGTTGAGCATGGGGAATGGTGTCAAAATATTTCCTGACATCCACATCCACCACCCAGCCACCATTGACCTCCTTCAGGCAGATGCGCAAAGCGTCCAGAGCCTGATGAGGAGATCGGCGCGGTCGAAAGCCGTAGGAGCAATCCATAAAATCTGTTTCACAGATGGGCTCCAGCAGCATCGCAACCGCTCGCTGCAACACTTTATCCTCAAAGGTGGGTATGCTGATCGGGCGCGTCTCCCTTTCGTTCTTGGGAATGTGCACCCGTCGGGTCGGCGACGACCGATAGCGCCCACTCTTGGCACGCTCCAGCAAGTCCGCCAGATTCGCATCAAGATTATGCGCATATTCCTCCGCCGTCACCCCGTCGATGCCTGTTGCGCTGTCTTTTCGTATTCTCGAAAAGGCCTCATGCATCCACAGCATATCCAGATGTTGGTTCAGTGTTGTCAACGGGCTGTCCGTATGTCGCTCCGCTATGCTTGCAATGTGCTGTTGCCGCGTTCGCACGCTGGTTAGCGGCCGGTTCTCCGCCGCGTGTCGGCCAACAACACCATCATATTCCGGTCGTGCCCCTTGGCTACTCACAGGCTTCTCCCGAGAAGAGTTTCCCTGCTTTCAAACGCTACTATGAGCCGACTAAGACGACCTGCAATTTCTCCATCCCGACGTTCTTGCCTCAAGCTTGAACGGCGGTACCCCGACTTCTTTCCCTGTTTCGCTGCCGCAGGAAGGGAAAAGACCTCCCGCAACCCGGGACGTTGTTCAACCGGTCTCATCCCATTCCGGTATTTCCAGCCGAGGAGAGGCAGGCCCTCACAGGTTCCCAGGATACCCCAATACACTTCTGCCCCGCTCGTAGATCCCGGTCTGGCCGCACGCTCCATAGCCATGGCGTTACGTGCGATGTTGTCCTCCCTAACACGAACAGGAAGACCCTGACAATCTACAAAATTTCGAGATTCATTCACGCAGCTTAAGTGCTCGCTCCATACGCTTCGTGCCGCGCTTACGCAACGACTACGCAATGTTCGCTTCCGGCTGGCAGCCAACCTTTGCCGGGCGGGAGTGGTTACCCGCTGGGTATCAATTGTATCTTTCATCATGTTTTAGGTTTCATTAATCCCGACACACTGGATTTATCCTGTCGCCACGTGTGCTTCGTGGTTAGAAAACTGCGGTTGCAAATTGGCGTGATTAGCGGTCAAAAATCTTCTGTGTAGTCGGTGTTTTCCGTGGTTTATAGAATTCGTAACGGTCGCTACTGAGATCGCTCCTCTCGACGGGGAACGTGAGTACAAGACAAGGTTCAGCAAAGCCGTAAACCTCAAAGCGAATCCACTGTGTTCAGCCGGATTCCGGCATCAGTTCCTTCGCAATAAACCCGTTTAAGCAAGTTGCTCTAAATAGATTTCAATCGAATAGTTTTCATATGGGAGGGGGATCACGAATGGCGCAAATCTGCGCGAATATTTTCACCACCCGCTGCCGCTTGAGTGACATCCGAGCAAGGCAGAGGGGGGAGTTTTTACCACTAATGGGTCACTGATTTTTCGGCGACGCAATAGCTGCCGGATCGGTATTGGTTCAGTAGCGGTAGCATTTAGCTAATCGCAAAATGGAAGGAATTAACGGTGTGGGCAAAGCCCACAACCCTGCACGCAGGGAAGGATTTGAAACAGCTCGGTCACTCGCAAACCGGTTTGCAGACGGATGACCTGCTTCAAATCAGTTCCGTTTATTCCCTAGGCTTCGATTAGAAGCCCTCTTATATGGACCGAGAAAACACCTCCCGCCGCCATTGGCGAAAGCGGCAAATCAGCGTGAATTAGTGGTCAAAAATCTCTCGGTTGTTTTTGTGATTTCTGTGCCTTTTCGTGGCCAAAAATATTTCATCCCAGTTAGGAATGAAAAAGAGTGAGGGCATTTTCGCCACTCACTCTTGTTGGTATGTCTCGCGGTATTCCTGCCAAAAATCGCGCTGCCTGAGGGCTTCGATTTCATCTCGAACTGCCGTCAGAATCCAGGACACATCCGTCCGGATATCACGCAAATGGCCTTCCATCGCCGCAAGTTGTTCTTCGAGTGCATAGGGGGCACCCTGTTTATCTGCTTCCATCACTACTCAAAAGTGGTTGCAGTTTATAAATTTTTCGGACTGTCACTAAATTCTATGTATGTATTACTATCCCACACTCTTTGTTACGTACTCGACAAACACACCGCCTCAGAGAATATCATCCATCCGCCCCCCCCCTCTATCACCTCAACAGGGGACGAAGGAAACAGAGGTTCGTATTCCTGTCCCCAACGGTATCCTATCGGGATAAACAGGGGATTAGTGAGGCGGAGAATGGAGAGAAAACGGAGAATATCGAGGGAACCTCCGGTCAAAAACCGCAACAAGGCAAAATTCACGGCACGAGAAAAACAGAGAATGCGCGTTTTATTGGTGTAAACGCTCGTAAAAATCAAAAGGCGAACCCGGAACGAGTTCGCCTTAAGAATATTTGGTGCACCGAGGGGGATGGAATGGCGAACCGATTCTCCGTTCGCCACATCCCCGCAGGTACCATTGGGGATAGAAATACAAAAAGAAAAAATCGGCTCTTCGCTACTTTGAATGGATAGGCATGTTAAATTGGGAGGCATGAATACTCCTGAGAAACTGTTTCATACGCTGTTGGGGCTTGGTGATGACTGGGAAATCACCGAGCTGGAATTCGATAAAGACTCTGGTGAAGTGCGGTTGCGGATCCATGAACTCTCCGGCCTTCTATCGCAACAACGCTGCCCTGATGATGGTGATAAAACCGATTTTTATGATCATGGCCGCGAGCGGGAGTGGCGCCATTTGAATGTCTTTGAGCACAAGTGCTACATCCAATCACGGCTACCCAGAATGCGCTGTAAAACATGCGGGAAGATTTTTCAGACGAAAGCTCCATGGGAAGGACTGAGCCTTCAGTTTACGGCTGCATTCGAATCCATGAGCTTGTTGCTGATGCGCGAAATGCCGGTTAAAAAGGCGGCGGAATTCATTCATGAAACAGACACGCGGTTGTGGCGCATCCTGGCCCGGCATGTCGCAATGGCCTACAAGCAACTCGACTTCAGCGAAACGACATGTGTCGGGGTGGATGAGCTTGCCTGCCGCAAAGGCCACAACTATGTGACCATCTTTGCCGACTTGGTGGCCAAGCGGGTGCTGTATTCCGTTCCCGGAAAGGACTCATCAACATGGAAGGCATTCGTTCAGGAACTGGAGAAACACTCTGCAAAAGCGGCACAAATCGAGTGCGTGAGCATGGATATGTCGGGATCGTTCAAAAAAGGCGTTGCTGAAACCTGCCCGCAGGCCGAGGTGGTTTTTGACAAGTATGATGCCCGTCTGCAGTTGTTGGCCTATCAGGTGCTGCTCGGCGGGTTACACAAGCTGCCAGCGGCATAAAGATGCGAAATTGACCGACGATTTGTATTTTGATCAGACTGACCGATCCGGACTCCATCAACAGCCCGAAAATTCAGAGCGGGCTGATCGGCTTGTTCGTTCAAGAATTCCTTTCCAGCTTCCACACCGGCCTGATGATTGAGCTCGAACAGGGGCTGATGGAACAGGGCAAGCTGCTCAGCGTCAATTTTCCCCACAGCGACCCGGAACGCGAAATCAACCTGCTACGCACCCTGGCACGGCAACGGCTCGAAGCGCTAATCTATTTCACTTCCCCGCTGGTCGTCAGTTCCGAAACGCACACCCGCACTGTGGCCAGCTGGATCAACCGCTATGTTGAAAGAAGGCACCCAGGTACTCTTTGCCGACCTCTGCCCGCCGGGCTTCGAAAGCCGCCTGATCTCGCTGGACAATACCCTTGCAGGAACCATGCTCACCAATAAGCTGATTGAGCGCGGACACAAAAAGATCGCCTTCTTTGGCCCCACCCACCTGCCCTCCACCAGCAATCGATTGACCGGACATTACAAAGCGATTAAAAAAGCGGGGCTCCCCATCAACGACGACTGGCACATGGACGTGCGGATCATGGATGAGCGAAGGCTGGGAGAAGCAGATCGAAAAGCATATTCGAAAAATGCTTACGCTCTATCCAGACCTGACCGGTTTCGTCGTCTCCACCCAGGCCACCGCCGAGGCCGTCTACAAGGTACTCAAAGAACTACCCGACCGGGAATTCTCAGCAGAGGAGTCGATTGCCTCGCTGCTGGAAACTGCCACTCCGCCATTCGAGGCGCTGGCCTGGGTTCTAATTCCCGGCAAGGAAATGGGGCAGAAAGCGCGCGAAATTCTGCTCGCAGACCACCCCGCCGACTACTAACCCGGCCACATCAAAATTAAGCCCACCTTCGGGGAATAAACCGGCGATGCCGGTTTATATATTTTCCAATCATTGGAAAAATCTGTGCGGCTCTATGCAATCGAGCGGTGTTCGCGGACGCCGTCGCACATGGCGATCCAGTTGGCCGGCTCGGTGTAGTCAGAAATCTGGTTGCCGGTGCCGATAGCGATGCCGCCATGGCCTTCGATCTTCGGCAGCAGATCACGGACATACTGCTTTACCTCTTCCGGCGTATTGAGCGTCATGATGTTCATCTCAATGCCGCCGAAGTTACCGATACGATCGCCATACCGATCAACCCAGACGTCGAACGTGTCGATAGCGTCTTCGTTGGAGTGCTTGGCATCGATGCCAACCTCGTCGATCAGGTCGTCCATTACGTCGTAAATTTTCCCGCAGGAGTGCAGCAGGAACGGCTTGTCGTATGAATGAACCAGATCAACAATCCGTTTGTACTGCGGCAAGGCATGCTCACGGATGGTGTCCGGTTGAAGTAGAGTGGACGACTTAAACCCGAGGTCATCACCAAAGCGGCAGACGGCGAAGCAGTCAACATAGTTTTCCAGCACCCACTTCCAGAGCGCGAACTGCAGGTCGCCCGCCTTTTTCCAAAGTTCGGAAAAAACCTCCGGCTCATCCGCCTGCAGGAAAACCAACTCCTGAAACGGAACAAAGTCCTGCATGTTTTCAAACAGCCCATTGCCCACGCCGCCAACGGCCTTCATGCCCGCGGGCAATGCGGCGCGTAGCGCCTCAAAATGATCCTGAAATAACCGGACATACTCCTGCGGTTTTTCCAACCATGGGAACGCCTCCAGATCCGCCATCGTTTCAACCAACGGCGATCCGTGCCCAAGCAGACCGTTGCCCTGCTGAATGAGCATGCAGGAGGACATTTCAAAAGGGATGCAGTCGTAGCCATGCTCAACCGCAAACGAACAAATCCGGCGATAGCCTTCGGTTTTATCCGCCAAGTCACCGTCAAGCAGACTGCGAATATCCTGCCCGGTCATGGTTTCCATCACACCAATGTCGAAACCATGCTCATAAAGCGGCAGGCGCTTTGCTTCGCGGTTATAGGCGGCGTCAACAATGTGTGTGTAATCCGGCTCAAATTTTTTCATTATCGTTTCCCTTAATTAGTTCTAAGTATTATTTATACGCCACGAACTCGTTGTTCTGGCGAACATCCTTTTCTTTGGCAATAGCGAACATTTCACACCAGCAGTTAATCATGCTTAGCGGCTCCGGCAGGTCGTGCCGTAACAGCTTGTGCAGCTTCGGCAGGTTGCGCGAAGGAATCGTCGGATAGATGTGATGATCGATATGGTCATCCAGTCCCCAATAAATCAAATGGACCAGCGGGCCGACCTTAACCGAACGTGTGCAAAGACGCTGATCATTCACATTATAGAGTCGGGCGATGTGCTCCGTATTGTGCCACAGCCCCTCGATCGGCGAACCGATCTGCCAGGCGATGGTAATGAACGCGAGAAGCTCCCAGCGACCCAATACAATCGCCACAACAACAATGGCGATTGTGGAATAGCAGGATTCCGGCTGATTCTCGTCGAATGGCGGCAATCTCCCTGTCGGAGCAGTGGTCGCGCATCATGCGGTCTTTCTTTCCGGCTATACGCCGGACCTGTATCAAAACATCATTAAACAGGGTCTTGATGGCTCCGAAAACCAACAGGGACTGTATACAGTGCACGATGGGCCCTCGGACGAATTTTGTATCAAACACCTCCGGCCAGTCGGTTTCCGGATCGATACCGCGCACCATCGTGTAGCGGTGGTGTAACTGGTGCGATTTGCGGGCATAGGTCGGACTGTTCCACATCAGCGTCTGGACCAGATAAAAGAACGGCTCGGCAAACCAGTCAACGTTTTTTCCAAACACCATCTTATGCTGCTGCTCGTGACCGATCGCCACCCAGAAGCCATAAAAGAAATAGTAACCGTAAAGCGGAATAATCGCCAGCCACAGGCTGTGTCTTGCGACCCAAAAGGTTGCCGCAGCGGTCAGCGCCAAAAATGACACAAAAATCCCGACCCGCCACAGGCCGTTCAATGTGCTGCGCTCCGACAGCTGTTTGACAACCTCCTTGTCCACATCCATTCGTTTCCAGTTGCGCCCCTCGGGATTCCATTCAAATTCCGATAATTCATCGCGCGGTGTAAATTTCAAATTCATTTCAATTCCTCCCTCTCTTTTGCGTTGTTGACGAATCGCTTTCCCCATAGCGTTCGCGCAGCAACTGCATCATATGCACATTGATTTCCCACTGGCTGGCCATGGGCTGGCGGGTATAGGGGAGCAACGACATATAGGGAAAGGGGCCGAACTCCGGCGTAACGGTCAGCAGCTCGGAGCCACGCTCCCGATGAGCCTCGACAATTCGATCCCACCAGCCCAGATGAACATTCAGCTCGCTCGACCATTCGGGCGCGCGCGGATCCGTAACTTGCGGCCCTTCGATATGTCCTACCCGCGCATGGAAATGATCCGTTCGGGAAATCGCCAACGCAACCGCATCCGACTGATCCTGCAGCAACGATTCCGACACGTTGCACCAGTGCGAAAAGTCAGCCGTGATGCGCAGATCAGGATGTTCTTCCAGAAAGCGACGGGTTGCGGCTGCGGAAAAACCAAATCTCCCCCGATGCGTTTCATGCACAATGACAATTCCGGTTTCCTGAGCCACCTGGCGGGCCATATTGATCACACGATTATTATGCTCAAACCCAAACCAGTCACGTCCTGTATGGGAGTTGATCAGTACCGGCTTGGCTGCGGCCAACCATTCAAAACGCTGACGGCATTCATCCAGATGCCCGGCAAGATCGGGGCGCGAGGTTTCATGATGCTGCGCCAGAAACTCCAGACCATGTTTTTTCATGGCCTTGATCCGTGCATCCGTGGTGGCGGCATCATTCAACGGCAGGCTCATCTCCACACCATCATATCCAGCCAACGCCACTTTTTCACAGAAGCGGTCGAACTCCAGCTCTTCAGAGCCCCATAGCGGACAGAAATATTTAAGCTTCATAATGATTGTTTTATATCGATTGTTGCCGGGCTTGTCTTTAGCCTGTAAAATCATTAATGTATCATTTTCAACCAAAGTACGATTTATGAAATCAAAAGGAATCCCCGGAGAACTTCCCCACACCGCCCCCTCCGAAACACTACAGGAACGGTTGTTAAAGTTACGTCCTTATGTCCGGGAGGCGCAGGAGGGATTTCGTACGACCTGGAACCTGAAACCCCGTAGGCTGTTCGACTTTCTGTTAGTTAATGTTCTTGAGGGCACCGGCACGTTTACCATCGGCGGCACGCGATATGCCGCGACCGCAGGCGACCTGTTCTGGATTCCACCAAACACGCAGCACGAGATGCGCGGCGATGCGCCCGGCACCCGCCTTCAATATATCCACTTCGACCTAATCTATGATCCTAGGCGCAGCCACTGGAGCGCGCACATCCCCGGCGGAACCTCCGATCTTTCCGGCTGGCCCTCAACAATGCATCCGCCCATCAATGATCCGATCATTGGGAGCTGGTCTGGAAAAATGGAGGGGCATAATCCAGTACAGATAACCGAACTGCTTCATCGCATAGTTCTGGAGTATAACCGGTCACAGATATCCACCCTCGCAGTGGCCGGCAGCGTGCTGCAGCTGATCGGCCACCTGCTCGGCAGCCGACACAACGATTCAACGCTCGCGACACATCATGTGAACGCCATCGAAAACGCCATGCGGCAGATCCAGCTACACTACGACGAGCAGATCAACATCGAAACCCTCGCCCGCCAGCACGGCCTCAGCCCGACCCACTTCCGGCGCCTCTTTCGCGAACACTACCAGCAAAGCCCGCGCGATGCCCACCTCGCAGAAAAAATGCGCCGCGCCTGTGATGACTTAGTCTATTCCGACCTCACCATCACTGAGATTGCCGACCGAATCGGCTTCACCAACGTGCACAACTTTTCGCGCGCCTTCCGCAAAACCATCGGCCAGCCCCCCAGCGCCTACCGTGCCGGACAACCCTTACCGTAACTGTTTGAGAATCCCTGCAAAATTCTCTTCGTAATGCGTACAGAGGGACTGCGTTCCGCTGTCGACGATGTTTCCGCCGCCGATCCCGATCGGGGCGAAACCGGCCAGCAGGATGGAAACGACCCCTGCCCCGCTGTCTTCAATACCGACAACGCTGTGGCGCTCTTCGAACGGAATGCCGAGGCCGACGCGGGCGGTTTCGGCATAAAGCCACGGATGCGGTTTGGGTGAGAGCTCGCCGAGCGTTCCCGGTTCGCCGGGACGAATGGCGTGGCCGGCCGTGATGATCGCGTCGTAGAATTCGTTCGGGTCGCCCATTTCCAAAGTTTGGAAAGCGTTCAGAATTTCGGGCCAGGCCTTTTCGTAGAGACCGGAGGTGACCAGCCCGATTTTCACGCCGAGGTCTTTGAGTTCATAAAGAAATTCTTTGATGCCGGGCGATGGGGTGAAGGCACCCTTTTTGCCGCGCCCTTCAAGGATTTCGTTCATCTCAAAGTTGGTGTGCTTGAAATACCAGGAACGCGCTTCTTCTACCGTTTTGTCTGCGCAGTATTTGTTAACGCAGTATTGCAGATGTTCGGAAACCGAATGACCAGACACATGCGGTTCGTCACACGCTTCGAGCTTGAAACTTTTATCGCCCAACAGGCTGGCGACGGTTTGTTCAATGATCCAGATCCAGAAGTGCTCACTGTGAACCGTCGTTCCGTCGAGATCCATCAGCACCGCCTTGAGCGGTTTTTCAATCTTCACGTCGTGCACCGGATAAATTGCAGGATACCCCATCGCCGACTTCACCAGCGCCAGTTGCTTGCCGCTCTCAAACGACACAAACTCCACCTTACGGTCGGCGGTCGTCTTTACTTCTATTACCCCCTGCTCGCCAGCCTTGAACGCCGCGTCACAAGTCTGCTCCAAGTCAATCAGTTCATTAAAATTCATATGACTCCTGTTTCATTTTAACTAGTTCAAATTCACAGTGAACGGCGAGGCAGGAAGCATTTCCTGATTCGCCAGATTCACATCGAGAGCTTCTTTGTCCATGTCGACTTCGGCGCCGTAGCGCACAGCGACCGGGTTCCGAACATTGGAAGATTGAACGATCACCGTGTCGCCTTTGATTTCAGCGGAGGCCTCGACAAACCTTTCGCCGTCGGCGCTGATATAAAATCCGCGCAGCGGCTGGTTGTCCGATGCAATCAGGCCGGAGCCGATGTGATCGAACGACAGAACCATCGCTTCGTTTTTCACTTCCATGGAGCGGATGATCGGGCCGGAATAAACCAGATCGGTTTCACCGTATACCGTGGCACGGGCAGCCAGCGCAAGGCGGTGACCGATGGGCGCTTTGGTGCTTGGATGGATCGGGTGATTGTCCGCGTTCCAATCCTTGGAAAGGTCGATCGTCACCGCCATGTAGCTGTCGGGCGTGTTTTTCCAGACATCAAGCTGGGCGCATCGGAATTCATGCCAGTCAGCGGCTTCATAGCGGGCAAGCTGAACGATGTAGAATGGCAGTTCATCATTGCCCCAGCTTTTGCGCCAGTCAGCGACCATATTCGGAAAGAGAGCTTTCTGTTCTTCGGCGCGGCTGGCATTGCCCTCGCCCTGATACCAGATGAAACCCTTCACAGGGAACGGCATAACGGTTTTGAGCATGCGGTTATAGAGCTCGCTGGAGGTGTTGCGACGCGGCCACTCCGGATTGCGAAGTGCATTTTCTTCAAACAGCTCCCAGTCCGGCCAGCCCTGTTCGAGCACCTCGGGACTGCACCATGTTTCGGTGACGGTTCCGCCATAGGCGCACTGAAGAAGTCCAACGGGAATATCCAGCTCTTCCTGCAATTCACTCACAAAGAAATAACCAACCGCGCTTTGTCCCGCCGACGATCCCGGATTCGATTCGCTCCAGGTGGTGCCCACCGGCGCAACCGTACTTTCCAGACAGCGCGGAACCTTGAAGAGACGCAACAGCGGGTTTTCCGATGCGGAAACCGCCTCCGCCCCGCCCTTTTCCTCCTTGAGCATCATTTCCATATTCGACTGACCGGACGCGAGCCAGACATCACCGACGAGAATATTGGAGTATTGGAGTGTTGGAATATTGGAGTCGGTGGAAACCGT
This sequence comes from Pontiella sulfatireligans, assembly GCF_900890705.1. Classification (GTDB taxonomy): domain Bacteria; phylum Verrucomicrobiota; class Kiritimatiellia; order Kiritimatiellales; family Pontiellaceae; genus Pontiella; species Pontiella sulfatireligans. Next base: position 1,633,171 of record NZ_CAAHFH010000002.1, read on the forward strand.
CATCGTCTGCGGGGTTTTATTCGCCTTCATGGGCGGGAAGACCACCTGCCATTTTCCGTCGCGGGCAGTGCTGTCGAGATCGTAGCCGGCAAAGGTGACCGTCACAACGGTTCCGTCATCGGCCCAGCCCCATACCGGAATGGGTGCATTGCGCTGAAGAATCATGTTGTCGGAAAAGACATCGGGAACAATCAGCGTCTGCTTCGGGGTTCCGAGCACGGTGCAGTCTTCAATGATAAAATCGACATCCCCGCCGACGGTGATGCGGAAATCGTGCCCGTGACAACGGCTCCGAAACAGCGCATCGTCGAGCGTCCAAGAGGCCGTTTTCCATTCGCCGGAATCGCCCGTCGTTACGCCGGGCAATTGCTTCCAAATGCCATTCTCCCCTGCCGACTGGTCGGACGAATCATATTTAAGAATAAGCGGCACCTTGAATTGATCCAAATAAGTCAACGTCAGCGTCACGGTCTTTGTATTTCCGTTTTTCAGAAGCGGGTCTTGAATGTCAAAAGACAAAAAACGGCTTTTATGTTCCTCTTTTGCCTTCAAGCTCTTCCATGCGGAACGCCCGGCCACCGTCACCGGCTCGCATTGCACAGGGTGCCATCCTTTAAACGGCACCAAAAAATCTGCCAACTGAACCGCCTCCGATCCCGGATTTGAATGGAGATACGCAACCTCTTTTGCGCGTAGCGAGTGGTTATAGAACTGCAAATCGTAGAGCTTTCCGTCGAACTGATTACTCGCCTTCTCAGCACTGTCCGAAAGGCTATATCCACCGAATCTGATTCGGTCAAAAGAGCCAACCGTTGCATCATCGACCAACGCAATTCGAACACCGTTCACATAATAAGCCATCTCGCTCTTGGAATTATCCCAAGTGACGACAACATGAACCCATTTGTCGGAAGAGATAGAGGTGGCTCTCAGCGAGGTCCAACCGTTATAGGCCGTTTTGAGCAGGCCGGCCCCCTCGTTGAGTAACTTCAAACTGTCAGCCAAAAGAATGTAGTTTCCACCCGTCAATGTGTCCGCTTTCAGCCAGACACTGTATGAACCCTGACTTGAGAGCGGAAATTCCGACAGCGTGAAACCCGACTTCTTCGAATTCGTCATCCCGAACTCAATGGATCTCTTCGGCGCACTCTCTACCGCACCGGTCGGAATATCAGCTGTAAACTGCGGTGCTTCGGTATACGTACCGGCCGCTGTCGCCGTTCCATGTTTGGCTCCGACGGTGTCCCTCACATTTCCCTCAAACGTATAGCGGTGCGACACCCCGGCCTGCACAGCCAGACTCCCCGCACACAGTAACAACCCAATCCACAGTTTTTTCATCATTATTTATTCCAGTTATATTTTGCGGGATCCTGATTATCGGCATTCCATTTTTCCCATTCGGCGCGCAGCTTTTGCGCGACTTCCGGATGCGTTTTAATCTGATCATTCCCCGGAATCCGTCCCTCTCGCACATCTTCCCCGAGGTTGAAGAGCATAACCGGAAGCGGTTTTCCATTTGAACTGGGACGCATCAGCTTCCAGTCGCCTTTGCGAATGGCCCAGCCGTGGCAGTCCGGCTTATCGTTCGGAAAGTAGTAACGCCAGTAAAGCGTCTCATGCGGCGTTCCGGGATTCGTCCCGGTCAAAAACGGCAATAGGTTCACGCCGTCGAACTTCCACGCGGGATCAATCTTTTCACCCGCGGCGGCCAATGCAGTCGGAAGAATATCGAGGCTGATGATCGGCTTTCTATAGACCTGCCCGGCGGGAATACGTCCTTTCCACTGAATAATAAACGGAATGCGGATTCCGCCATCGGCCGTGCTGGACTTGGTGCCCCAAAGCGGAAGATTGCTGGAAGAAATGCCGGGATAGCCTCCGTTGTCGCTCAGAAAAAAGACGAGCGTATCCTCTTCGAGGTTTTCCTGGCGCAAGGCATCAAGAATCCGGCCGACGTTGTCGTCGAGACAGACCATTTTCGCGAGAAACATGCGGCGCCCTTCATCTTCGATATGCGCAAATCGCTTCAAATCCTCCTCTTTGGCTTCGTTCGGTTCATGCGGGGTGATGAACGACAGGTAAAGGAAAAATGGATCCTCGGAATGTCGGCGAATAAAATCCACCGCTTCGCGCCCGAAAGCATCGGTCGAATATTCGGTCAACTGAACTTTTTCGTTCCCTCGACGCATCTGCGTATCGTGTCCTTTCGGAGCGGTCTCCTGGAAATAGAGGTTGCCGTCATGGTTCCAGAAACTTTTGTCAAAACCGCGCTGCGGCGGATGGCCCTCGCGATAGTTGGTCACGCCCCACTTTCCCATCATGCCGGTCACGTAGCCAAGTTTCTTAAACCGCTCGGAAATTACCGGCTGATCGAGCGGAATGCCGGGACGGTGCGCCTGCTCATTCCCCTCAAAACCGAACCGGTTCTGATAACGTCCCGTCAAAAGGCCCGCGCGCGACGGCCCGCACTGCGGTGCCGTCACATAGCCATCCGTAAAATGCACCCCGTTGTCCGCCAGCGAATCGATGTGCGGTGTAATCATATCCGTCGCACCCAGACAGCCCAGATCGGCATAGCCGAGGTCATCCGCCAGAATTACAATTACATTGGGGGAACGTGACGTTGTATCCACAGAGGAGCGTGACGTTGCATCCACCTCAGCGGCACAGGTTCCAAGTATGGGCCTGTCCGCCGTAGCCTTGGCGAAGGTGGAAAACACCAAAGCCCCCGCCAACATCCATCGTTTCATACATCCTAGTCTTTGCATGGCTGGCTCCGTTTTTTTACTTCTCAGGCTTCGGCAAGCAACAGCACCCGCCACTATCATCGATTGACTCATCATTTTCATGTTACCATCTCCTCTATTTTCAAACTCGCTTTGGAGTATGCCTAGGGGGTTGCAACCGACCCCGGATTTTTATGGAGTTCGGCCACCTCAAGGGCATCCAGCACACCGGAATAAAACTGCAGGTCGTAGAGCAGGCCGTCATACTGGTTGGCGGCATCAGCAAAGCCGTGGTTGCCGACGAGAAGCGGCGGCGATTGAACCGGCTGATCCACCCGTTTCGAAGCAACCATCGTGCCGTTCACATAGTAAGAAATCAACGATTCGGATGCATCCCAGGTCAGGACCACATGGATCCAGTCGCCGGGAAGAACCGTTGCAGATCCCAGGCCGGTATAGCCATGATGGCCGACCTTCAGCGCACCGTTGCCTTCGCAAAGGAGTTTAAGATCCCTTACCTTCACTATGTAGTCCCCTTTATCCAGCGTATGGGGTTTGAGCCAGAGACTGGCGGAACCCGAGTCGGACGGAAGGGTTCCGCCGGGAAGCGTGATGCCGGATGAACGCGTTCCCTTGCTCATGCCGACTTCCATCGACCGCGCCGGCGCACCCGCTACAGCACCGGGCGGGATATCAGCCATAAAGCGCGGGACCTCCGACGGGGCGGCATCCGGCGTGGGCTTTCCATTCTTCTTCCCCACCGAATCGGACGCATTGCTCTCAAAACGGTAGCGATGCTCCAGTTTAAGCGATACCGGAGCGACTCTCTCTTTCTGATATTGCGTATTAATCGTCTTAATCTTCTCTGGGGTCGGGCTCCCGTATTGGTCGGGAAACGGATTCACGAAAACGGGTGTATCGACGTTGACAGACTCCGTGCGCCATTCGGCACTCTTCCGGCGCATCAGCTCCAGCTGTTCCGGGTTGGTTTCTGCCAGATTGTTCTGCTCGCCTAAATCGCTCGACAGATCAAACAGGTATTCGGTGAACGGGAAGTCCACTGGATTTCCCGCTTGGGGTTGCGTCTCTTTTACATATTTCAGATTGCCGAACCGGCAGGCTTCCGCGCGCAGATAATTACGCTGATTCCCATAATCAATGATGCGCTGCCGCCAGCCGAACAAACGATCTTCGGGCTTGCCCCTCCCATCGAACCAAGGCAAGAGGCTTTTTCCATCGAGCTCACGGGTTGCGATTGCACCGGCGGCATCCAGGATGGTCGCGGTCACATCCATCATGATCGTCGGCTGTTCAACCACCCGGCTCCGCTTAATTCCGTCCGGCCAATACGCGATCAGCGGCACCCGCACTCCACCCTCGAAGAGCGTATGCTTATGTCCCCGCAGCGGCGCGCAGTTGCCGAGCACCTGTCCGCCGTTGTCAGACGCAAACAGGATCAAGGTATTGTCATCGAGGCCGTATTTATGGAGGACTTCAAGGATCTGCCCGGTCTTGGCATCCATGTATTCGACCATCTCGACAAAGGTTTCGCGATTGTGCTGCCCTTCTATGATTTTCCCCGGAGGATTTTCCCTGGTGTCCAGACAATCATCCGGCCCCTGCATCGGCGTATGCGGCACGCACCAGGGCAGGTAGATAAAAAACGGGCCGTCTTTGTTTTCCTCGATAAACTCAATCGCCGCATCGCCGAAAACGTCCGGCAGATACTTGCCGCCGAGGTTGGCGGTTTTCCCGCCTGGACCATACAACCCGATCCCGTCATCAAAGAGGTGAGTTTGGTGGCTATATTTTCGGTGATAAAAATAATCGGTGTTGTGGTCCACGCAGAGGTATGTGTCAAACCCATGAGCCCCAGGCCGCGACACGCCGTCTATTCCACCGATGTTCCACTTGCCGAAACAACCCGTTGCATAGCCGGCCTGTTTGAGGAACATCGCCACCGTCGGCTCCCTGTCCGCGGGAATGCCGTCGTTGTTCGGCGTGCCGCCATAGGGCTCAGCCCATTCGCCCAGACGGCTCTGCCAGCGCCCGGTCAGAAGTGCACGGCGGGATGCCGAACACAACGTAGCTGTGGCATAGTGGTCGGTAAACCGCACCCCGTTGCGCGCCAGCCCATCCAGCACCGGCGCGGTGATATCCGTCTCCGCATTGAAGCATCTCAGATCGCCATAGCCCAAATCATCCGCCAAAAAGAAGATAATATTGGGGGAAGTCAGAGCCGGACGGGCACCTTTCGCTCCACCCTCAGAAGACGCCGCGTTTCCAAGTATTGGACCCGAGATGGAGTCGAGAGTGCTTTTGGTATCCCCAAAAGAAACTATCCAAAGGGGAGTGGCAATAAATGCAACACCCACCAAAATCAATCGTTTCACAAATCCAACTTTTCTTATCTTCACCCCTAATTCAACTACTCTGTGGTTAAAACTTTCATTATTTTCATACTCCAGACCCTAAAACTCGGCCATGACCGTGACGATCTTGAACGGATCGAGCGTGACGGCGACCGAGTTTCCAACCATTGCCTCTCCACTTCGTTGCGTTGCCGTCACAATAGCGCCGGCCTCTCTCGACTGCGTCTCGAGTGGAAGTTCTGCGTCCGTTTCTTCGTTCATATTGCACAGCCAGGCCTTCTTCACCGGGCGCAGGAAGGTCAGCGTCTCCTCGATGGGTTCATCGGTCGGGTTGTTCACCCGCACAACCAGCGCATCCGAGCGATCTTCGGCCAACTTGACGGCGCTGACGTTGGTGAGCGGACTGGTTACATTCAGGAAGCTGCCCTGCTCCAGCGGCAATGTGCCGACGAAACGGCCTTTGCCATACTGCGCGGCAACCACCGGCGTAATATACTGCTGAGCTTCGGCCTGCACACAACCGCTCTTGTAATCGCCCTCGTGGAAGTAGAGCGCATATTCGAAGGTCTGCTCACCCAGGCTCTGCGACTCCTCATTCTCGTAGGAGAAGAATACATCCCAGTGTACCGGGAAGGTCTGGGTCATCGCGCGCATCAGCGTCATTTCGATTCCGGCACCGTTTTCATACTGGTGCGGCTCGTATTCGTTCTGCCCTTTACCGAAGATTGCCAGGCCGTTTTTACCATCGGAGATATCGATGAAGCGATGTTTCGGCTGACGACGAAGTTCGTCGCCGCGCACACCATTCACATCCGTGATGAATTCGACCGGACGCTCGCGCACCTCAAAGGCCACGTCGGACACCAACGTATCGGTTTCGATTCCGGCCGGGAAACGAACGGTCAACATGTGATCTTTGCATACGTTGTTGTACTGCATTTTGAACTCCAGGCGACGCGATCCTTTAGCGAGCGTAATATCCGTAGTGAACTTCACCGGAACGGTATGCTCGGAACGGCAGAGACGATCCTGAGTCAGCGATTCCGGAATGTTCAGCACCATCTCCACGCGGAAGGAGGCGGAAAGACCCGAGTTACGCATCAGCTGAATGTCAGCCTGCGCACCGAGGTTGCTGATGATCTTATTGATCTTCGGCTTGCGGTGAATCCACATGTCGCCGGCATCACCGGTATCGAGGATCAGGTTTAGCCCGCGGGTCACTTTGCCGTTCTCTTTATCCGTCACATCAACGGTTCCGTTCGGCTGAATGTCCACTTTCAGGAATTCGTTTTCCAGCACGTTCGGCATGCGGCCGAGCGGGCGGTACGGATCCTTCGGGTTCGGGAACGGGAAGATGTCGAGGAACCCTTCATCAATATTCCGAACCAGACGCAGGGTCTTGTAGCCATAAGCGGGAATGCCGTTGACTTCCGCATCCACATCAACGCGTTTGATGTAGAGCGCTTTCGGGCGGTTCTCGTGATTTACGGATGCCAGATTGATCGGGGTTTCCGTGTGCGTATAAATATTGACGCGGTTGTCGTCCATATCCTCCAGATGCCAGTCGACGATCTTCTCGCCGCGCGGAATTTCCACCAGCAGACGCGCGATTTCGCTACGCTCGGTTGCGGTCGGGTTGAATACGGTGATGAAGATATCACCGCTGTCGGCCGTGGACGTGTCGATCTGCTTCACCAGTCCCTGGAACGCGCGATTGGCAACGCCCTCGGACATCTCCTGCACTTCAATCAGACGATGCAGCGTGTCCTGCACAATATTCGGCACTCCGATCCCGTGTGTGGAATCGTGCGCATGGCATTGCATCAGCTTTTTCCAGGCCAGACGTAGCATATCGCGCGGATACGTTCCGCCGCCCATCGCACCGAAGGCCGCGAACGGCTCGGCGGTATGGATCAGCAACGATTCCGCCTTGGCCATGCGGTGCATGATCTTGATCGCGGTTCCCATCAGCTCACAATGCTGACGACACAGCGGACCGTGACGCATTTCACCGCCCACCTTCGGCAGCAGACTGAGATCGGTATTTTTACGGAAATCCGCGAAGTAATCCAACGGCGTACTATGGATGAAGGTGACATCCTCAGAAACCTCATTGGCTTTACGCAGTGCTTCCGGAAGTTCGGCCAGCGGCATCGTGAAGTCGTTCCCGTCAAACCCGAGCAGGACTTCTTTATTGAACGATTCGCAGGCGGCCGACTCAACCGTCTTTTCCACAGACTCAGCAATGACTTCATCGCGAATACGAATATCCTGCTCCAGCTCGGTCGCGTGCGGATGTTCAAAGGTGTCATCGATCAAACGGCAGATCTTGGCCCCTTCCGTGAACTCCACCTGCCAAGAGCCCTCCTCCTTGCTCAGGGCATCGCCGCCCAGAATCGCCGGGATGGTGAAGCTGAAATAAAAGTTAGCGCGAGCCAGCGGGCCGAGCCGCGAACAGAGTGCTTTCGTGCCGTCCGGCGACTCCCACCAGAACTCGGACTTCTTCAGCACATCAATGGGGTAAAGCTTATAGAAAACCAGACTATCAACGCCGAAGCCGGAATAGATCTGCGGCAACTGCGCAATCTGACTAAACGAAAAGATGGAATAGCCGAACTTCGTCACCCCGCCCATCGACTCCGACAGACGATGACCAATTAGCAGGTTCCGCACCAGCGCCTCCGGGTGGCTGGAAAAATGATCCGGCAGCGAATACCACGGACCGATCTGAATGCGGTCCGCCTCGATCAACGCCTTCAAGCGCTCGCGCATCTGCGGCTTCACTTCCAGATAGTCCTCGATCCAGACCGTCTGCCCGTCGAAGGTGAAATACTTAAACTCCGGATCGGCCTCCATGATCTCAATCAGGCGGTCAATCGTCTCGACCAGCATAAACCGTGTTTCCTGAAATCCGTGACGGTGCTCCCGATCCCAGTGCGTATTGCTGACCACATGTACTTTTCTTACACTCATAAAAATATCCTGATTAAAACGGCGATCATCGCATTGATGGATTTCATCGATCCCGGGGACCCTCACTCCACCCACAAACTAAAACTATATCAGCAAAAACAGCATAACATGTCAAACAATCATATAGATTTCACGACCACATCCGGGAATTTAAAAACCCGCATTTTTCAATTCGATCAGCTCTTTTTATCGCTCATAAAAAGAGCGCAATAGCAAATCACCTTGCCCGAACTCTTGAAATGCCCCATGTTTATTCAACTTTTCTCGGAGTAAAACTATGACAAACGGAAGCACCCAACCGAATCTGGCGCAGAAGGTCCTGCGGCATATCTATAAGCAGATCCAGGACGGCACACTGGAAACCGGCGATAAGCTGCCGACTAACCGGGTTCTGGCCGAAGAACTCGACGTTTCCATCTGGACGGTGCAGTTTGCCATGAAACAACTGGAAGCGCAGGGCACGGTCACCTGCCGACGCAAAACCGGCACCTTTCTGATCAACCCCGACGCGATCAACTGCCCGCGAATCCAGAGCGGCTTTATCGGCCTGTTCACATCAGAGCTTACCACCGGCTTCCACACCGAGCTTTTGGTGGAGCTGGAAAACGAAATGATGAACCAGGGGAAAATGGTCAGCATTAACTTTACGCACTTTGATCCCGAACGGGAACTTAAGCTGCTGCGGTCGCTGGCCCGTCAGCGTCTCGAAGCGCTGGTCTACATGCCCTCCCCTCCGGCCATCAGCTCCGAATCCTATTCCAAAGCGATTTCAGAGTGGGTCGACCGCTACACGGAAGATGGCACCCTGGTTCTCTTTGCCGACCTCTGCCCTCCAGGACTTGAAAGCCGCCTGATTTCCATGGACAACCCCCGCTCCGGAACCATGCTCACTAACAAACTAATTGAGCACGGACATAAAAACATCGCCTTCCTCGGTGCCACCCACCTAGCGACCACGCAGAATCGAATGAAGGGGTACTGCAATGCACTGAAAAAGGCAGGCCTGACCATCAACCCCGACTGGCACCTGGTTGTACGCATGCTCGAAGCCAAGGATTGGGAAGAACACCTGGAAGAGGAAATCCGCACCCTGCTTTCATCCAACCCAGAGCTCACCGGATTTGCGGTATGCGACCAGGCCACCGCCGAAGCGCTCTACAACGTGCTGAAAGAAACACCCAATCGCAAATTTTCCGCAGAAGATTCAATTGCCTCCATCTTTGAGGAATCGGCACCGCCGTTCGACGCGCTGGCATGGATTCAGGTACCCGGCAAAAAAATGGCCCAAAAAGCCTGCGAGATCCTGCTCAAAGACCACCCGGCCGACTACGAACCCGGCCAGGTCAAAATCCGCCCCACCTTCTGGGCAGGCTGAGCCTGCACCCATCATTTTTCCGAACATTGAAAACCAAAAAAAATCAGATTGACGATCCCACATCTGGACGGCTTTCCCCGTCAATACTATTCCTCCAACTCAACCTGATAGAACGCGGCGGCGTTTTCCACGGTGGTGGTGTACGACGTGGTTCCGAGCCGTCCGGGAATGCGGGATGCAACCGGCATCCATACTGCGGGCGTCAGGTTGGTGGTGGATGTAAGGCTGAACCAGCTATTCTCCTCCGAGGGCCACGTGAGGACGAATTGGTCTCCAACGTTTTGCACATCCGCAATCTCGAACACGGACGCGGCATCAGCCGGATCGGAGCCGGTGAAGTATTCCGCCCATGCGTCATAGCCGTCGCCGTCCGTGTCTGAAACCGAAGCCGCCTCATAGTCAACCAGCCCCGGATAATGGGCGTCGAGCCACCAATACGGAACGCGGTTGGCGGTGGATGCGGCAACTGATCCCGGATTTTGATACAGCAATCCAACCGCGTCACTGCTGAGCGTGCGATTGTAGAACTGAAGATCGTAGAGCAATCCGTCAAACTGATTGGGCAACTGCGTATCGTTGTCCGCCAGATTAAATCCACCGATGTTGATCCAGGCCGGATCCACCCGGTTGGAATACGTCGTTGTTCCGGCCAGTATACCGTTCATATACAACCGACCGAGGCCCGCGACATTATCCCAGCTGATCACCACATGGTTCCATGCGTTGACGGTATACGCACCGCCGGTCTTCTCCTCCAGAAACCCGGCATCGAGCCCTCCGGCATTCGATCCTGCGCCCCCCTTCAGGAACTGCTTCGGGAACTCGGCATGGAACAGATACTGGGCAGGCTCGATCACGTCCGCACTCTTGAACCACAGCGAATAGGAACCGGCGTTGGTGCTCACAACCGGACTGTTCAGGCGGAATCCCGACTTCATCGACGGATAATTCATACCGACCTGCAGTGAGTTCGGCGGCGAACCGGCCACCGCGCCGGGCGGCACATCCGTCGAAAGCAAAGGGGCTTCCAGATAGGTTCCATTCGTCGTTGCTGTCCCGTCGACCGTTCCGATCGAGTCCATCACACCACCATCAAAACGGTAACGGTGCGACAGGGTTTCCGGACGGGCCAGCTCGACGCGCGACACATAGAACGGGGTGCCGCCGGTATTGGCCTGGATCAGGAGATCATTATTACGATAGATATGAGTCATGCGTCCGGCAAAGAGAGCGTCGGGAATGGTGGCGCTCCAGGTTTTCCACTGCCCGGTGCCGGTCAGATTAAACTGCCCCAGCAGCGTGTTATGGTTTCCATCCCCGATCGCGTCGTAGTACACCAGCACCAGATGGTCCGAGATATCCAGATAATCGAAACTGAATTCGACTTCCGGCGTGGCCCCGAAGCGGAACTCCTGCCAGTCCACCCGAATATCCACCGTGGGCGTTGTACCGACCACCGCATCCACCAGCCAGCATTCCCGACCATTCTGTGTCACGACCGTATCCGCTGGTATAGCTTTCCGGAAGTTCAGCCGCTTGATCAGGCCATCCGAACCCGAAGGCGTCACGCGCGCCGACAAGGCATCCCCGCCCCGCGGATAGATATTCACGTCACCGCCGCCGATCAGGGGCAGGCCGCCGGTCGGATCGCCCCAGAGTACCAGTCCGTAGAGATCCACGGTGCCGGAAAAGCCCGGCGTGGTTTCCAGAAAATAACCGGTGTTGTGGGGCACAATGCCCATCCCGAAGAAACGGAGGTTGTCCCCCCGGTCGAAGGTTAGGGCAATATCGCCGGTATTTTCCGACGGGCAGATAAAGAAATCCAGGTTTTCGGGGCCGTTGCCATCCTGTTCCAGGAACTGCATATGCTGCTTAAACATAAAGCTGATGGCTCCGTAGGACTGCACATTTTTCACATCGCCGAACACATAGCCGACACTGTTGCTCTGGAAAAAGGAAGCCATGTTGTTCCACAGCCATTCATTGTGAATCTCCGGCGTCCACCCGGGAATATCGGGCGAGTAGATTCCGGGATAGTACCAAGCGCCCATGGTCTGCAGCACACGCTGGATATGCCCGCCGTCGGTACCGCCGCCGACCACCACCCCGCGGTTGAGCGGACTGGTCCAGAAATCCTGCAGCACAAACCCGCTACAGTCGTGACTCGCCAGGTCGATCAGATCCCAGCCACGCTTAATGCTGATATACTGGATATTGATATCCGGCCCCAGCCCCCGGATAGTCCACGGATAGGTTTTGGGCGGATCATCCGTAACCGTCGGCCAGAACTCACCCTGATTCGGATAGAGAATGGTCATACCGCGCAGACTGCTGTTCGATGACAGGCAGATAAGCGGCAGCTCGGTTTCCAAGTCCGCACTGTTCTCTCCATGAAAGGCGAACAAGGCCGTTCCAACGGGAGGAGTGCTCGGCCCATGATCGCCGCGATAGACAAAGTCGGTCACACCCCGCAGCTCCACCCCGGACGGCACCAGCAGATTGGTTTGAACCACATACTCCCCGGCCGGAAGGTAGACCATGCCGCCGCCCAGCGCGCCCGCTTCATCCAATGCATCCTGAATCGCCTGCCGGTCGTCCGTCACACCGTCGCCCGCAGCGCTATACGGCGCTTCGCGCACATTGATCAGCACATTACTCTGCGCGGGCTTCCATGGGTCGGGCCAGACATAATCGACGGCAGCGGTTTCCGGAAAACGGTCCACATCTTCAAGCCCGCCGACCCAGGTTGATTCATGCCGCCGCTCTAGGGTCGCATCAATCTTCATCATCGTGCCATACGAGCCCAGACCGCCGCTCGACAGCCGGTCCGTCGCGTCGGTCAGGATGCCGATTTTTGCGTCTTCAACCGTGATATGGAACAGCTCGATATTATCGTTTTTCAGGAGCTCCAGGCCGATCGTGTTCGCCTGACACCAGCTGCGGATCTCTGACAAAGCAGGCGCGTTGGTAATGACCGCGTTCGGCGCGTCAGCCCAGATTAAGGGGGAAATATGGATCTGGTCGATAAAGCCGTATTCATAACAAAGATCGTTCTGGATTCCCGTGTGCAGGAAGGTGCCGTAGATTTCGGAGATCAGGGGGGCTCCGCCATTAAGTTTAACTTCAAATCCCTTATAGGCATTGTAGAACGTCAGCTGTTTCAGCATCAGCGGCTTGAACTTTCTCAGGATGGTCGGCGGATACGGCACCACGTTGTCGACCGTTTGTTCCGGATACCAGAAACTCAGGTTCTGCAACGCGTTCAGGCCGCCTTCAAACTGAATGAACGGGGCGGCATTGGTATCGTTGCGTCCGGCAGTTACCATCAGGATCGTGCCCTGCCCAGAACCGCCATCGAGCGGGCTCTTCCAGTCGCCCCGCACCGAGACCGTTCCGGGGATCGTGAGCGTTCCGTTAAAGCGGTATTTACCGGCCGGAAAATAGAGCGTGCCGCCGCCATCCGTCCCTAGGTCATCGAGCGCGTCCTGCACGGCACCGGTGCAGTCAGAGACGCCGCTCAAATCTGCGTTATAAGGCGCATCAGTAACCACTCGGTCCGCCACGACCACCTCCCCGCCTAATGGGTGGGAGGTTAAGCATTTTGATGCTGAGTTGCGGCCAACCGCTACGCACCGATAAATGAACGTTGCAACTCCTCTTCTGAAGAGGGAACAGCCTCCTTAACTCGCCATCCTGTCAAGATTTCGCAGAACGCAGGTTGTTTTTTTCTGCGCCGTGTGATATGCGTATACGCATATTCAAAAAAAGGAGCGCGGCGGGGATGGATGAAGTCGAAAAATTGAGGACACGACGCGATGTGCTGTTGAAGGAAATAGGTGAAGCGCCGCTTTGGGTGAACGGGTCGGTTGTTGAAACGACCCGAAAGACCTGCGGCAAGGAGAGCCCGTTCTACTACCTCTCCCATAGCATCAGGGGAAAAAACAAGATTACCTACATCTCGGCGGCGCATCTAAACCAATTCAAGGCGGCAGCGGCCCAGGGGGCAAGGATAAGGCTGCTGCACAATGAACTTAGCACGATAAACATGAAATTGATCAAGAAGGGAGGCCACGATGATTAACACCGACAAGTCCAACCGTCTCCTTGCAAGCTTCGGAGTGCTTGTGTCGAAAGAAACCTTCGATATGACGGCCCTAAAAAAAGGGCGTTTTCCAGATCGCGTGTTTTCCCGCTGGAGGTTGTTCTTTTCTCCCTTGTGCTCGATGCCCAGCAGGGCTTTGGGTGCGGCGTTGCCCGGCTGATCGCCAAACTGTTTGAACTGGGCATTGTCAGGGAGAGAGACGGGATGCTTCCTGCAAGGGAATCGTATGATGAGGCCTGCGCCAAACTGCCTGCCGATATCGTGCGGCAACAGCTCGTGAATAGCCATCGGAATGAATATGGAACGAACGGCCGCACATTCCATGGCCTAAAGGTCCTGATACCTGACGGAACCAAGGTTTCGTTCGCCGATACACAGCCGACAAGGGATAAATACGGAGCGGGGCAGGGTCATTATGTCCAGTCCCAAGCACTCGGCTTCTATGAGTTATCCACCGGTACGTTCGAGGATTTCAGGTTCGAGCACTGCAACACCCCGGAACGAGCCATTGCCATTGGGCATATGGGTTCGAATGCGACCCGATCCCTGTACATGGCCGATGCAGGGTACAACGGCATGGCATTCATCGCGATCAGCATGGATAAGAACCATGAATTGCTGATGCCGCTCAAGAACTGCGCACTTGCAAAGAAGTTCCTCAAGGCAAAAAAGCGCTCCGCTGTCATCGGCATCAAGCTGAGCAAAATCCATTTGGCCAACTATCCAGGCCACCATCATCTTTTGGGGACGTGCATAAAGGTGCGCCTGATCCGAACGCGCGGCACCTCCAAGCTCCGTTCGCAAGTATTGATTACCACCTTGATTGACGAAGTTGTCTTCGGGTGGCGGGAAGTGACGAAGCTATACCTGCAGCGCTATTGCGTCGAACTCGCCTTCCGTCACCTGAAGACAAGGATCGGGATTGAGAGAATCCGCAAACGAAAGCTCCTGCGAATTGAACAGCTTCTGTTTGCTGCGATCGTACTGTTCAATCTGTCGGCGGCACTCAGGAACAGAATCAGACGCCCCAGCCTTCTTCCTGAAAAGGCAGGGATAAAGCTACACTGCTTCACATTATGCATAGAGCTGGTTCATACCTTCCTTCAAGCCGCCCTGGGGCCGCGGCGCGGGATCAGGAAAAAGATGGATTCGAGCCTGAGGGCAATCAGAGGCTGCTGGTTCATCTATAAGCCATGGCGGGCAGAGCCACGGATTTGCCGCACGCCTCCGTCGGAATTTTCCGTTCAAAAAGGAGCTGAAATGCTAACGGAGGTTGAAACAGCGAAATTCCTAAGCGTTGAGTACGAAATACTCGCGCAACAGTACGGCCAAAGGGAGTAAAAAAATGCTTAACCTCCCTCCCATTACCTCCCCGCCCGCCTGGGACGGATAGACCAGTCGGGGTGTCACGGCGGCATGAGCCATAAACGTCATCATCAATGCGGCACAAACCGCCAACCAAATCCTATTTCTCTTCATATCGTTTCTTTTTCTGATCACGTATCTAAATTCAAAACAACTCTCGCCGAGACAAAATTCGCGTGATTAGCGCGATAAGCGATCCAACCACTCTGCATTTAGTTTCAGTTCATCTATTTTTTCCGGATCACCATGGCGGCGATGGCGGGTTGCTCGGTGCTTTTGATCTCAATGCGGATATCCGTATTGCGCGGGTAGGTTTCCGAGCTGCGGGCAAAACGCGCGTTCGAGATCGGCAAACGGACGGTTTTCCATTTTCCCGTGTTGGCCAGCTCAATGGGCTCCAGCGCTTCGCGCGGATTGCCCAGAGCATCGTAAAACACCTCAAGGATCCCCTCGCCCCGATCCATGTATTCGATGGCAAACTCAAACTCCGTGGTGCGGCCAAAACGAAAAGTGTCGTAATCCACCAGCAGGTCGATGGTGTAGACATCCTCCAGATGGGTGCATAGATCGATCAGCCAGCATTTCTTTCCGTTCATGCGCTTCACCCGGTCAAACGGGTGTTGCTTAAATGCGCTCATCTGCTTGATGAGTCCTTTGGAGCTTCCCGGCGAAACCGATGCGGTGGTGGTGCCTTCCGGTGTGAGCGGATGAATATTCACCGTGCCGCCGCGAACAACGGGCACCCCGCCGGGCGGTGCGCCCCAGAACATCAGGCCGCAATAATCCACCGTGCCGGAAAAGTCGTCGGTCGTTTCCATGAGCTTGCCGGTTTTGTGGGCGACGGTCCCATAGCCAAAAAAGCGGATCCGATCGCCCGCCTCGAACCGGCAGCCGATATCACCAACGTCTTCGGAATGGGAAAGGTATAGATCCATATTCTGAGGGCCGCTTCCGTTCCGGGACTGGAACAACATATGGCGATTCAACCGGAAACTGATCGCGCCGAAAGTCTGGATATTGCGGACATCGCCAAAGAGATAGCCTTTTGAGTTGCTGAGAAAAATCTCACTCAGGGTATTCCAGAACCAATTCCCCTGATCGTCGCCGTCCGGATTAAATGGAGCATCTCCCTCCTTCAACTGAGGCGTCGAACGGCCTGGAAAATGCCAGACCCCCATGGTCTGGATCATCTGCTGAATCCAACCGCCGTCGGTTCCGCCGCCGATGCGCACGCCGATATTGAGCGGCGAGGCCCAGATGCCCTGCAACACAAACCCGCTACAGTCATGATTCCATAAATCAATCCCGTTCCAGCCGCGCTTGATGGTGACATATTTCACGTAGACGTTTTGACCCTCCCCCCGGATGGTCCAGGGATAGGCTTTCGGCGGGTTGACGGTGCTGTCCGGATACATCTCGCTCTGCTCGGGATAGAACACCATCACCCCCCGCACGCCGGCGCCTTCCTTCAGGGTAATGAAGGGCGGCTCCGCTTCCAGCGTCTTGCTGTCGGCTCCGGCTGTCGCCAGCAGAACCGAAACGGCCGTATCGCCCGGAGAGCCGTGGTGCGGATAATCATATCCTCCGCGCAGCTCCACCCCGGGCGGCACCAGCAGGTGCGATTTCACCGCGTAGGTTCCGCCGGGCAGGTAGACCGTGCCCCCGCCCTTTTTCCCAGCCTCGTCGAGCGCCTTCTGAATCGATTCTGTGTCGTCCGTTTTTCCATCCGCTTTCGCGCCCCACCGTGCCTTGCGAACGTTGATCAAAACATCTTTACGTGCCGCGCAGCGGATCGGTGCCCATTCATAAAAACAGTCCGCAGTTTCGGGGAAGCGGTCGACCTGAAGCGAGTCGCCGACCCACGGATCAATAAAGCGCCGGTTTTCAGTCGCCTTAATCTTCATCTCAAAGCCATAGCCGCCCTTCCCGGTCTTCGGGGATTTATCAAACAGAATGCCGGTGTGCGCATCGGCCACCTCGATATCGTAGAGTTGCAGGTTGTCGTTTTTCAGCAAGCGCAGGCCAATGGTGTTTGCTTTGCAATGTTTCACCAGAGGGGCACGGTTTTTCGGGGCATTGGTAATGACCTCGCGCGGCGCATCCGCCCAGATCGACGGCGAAATGTAAATCCGGTCGATAAATCCGTATTCATAATTGAGGTCATTTTCGATGCCGACGTTGAGGAAGGTGCCGTAAATGTTTTCATACAGCGTCGCCCCGCCGTTTTGGTCGATCCGATGGCCCCAATACGAATTATAGAAGGTCAGGTTTTTCAGCATCAGCGGGATAAAGTTGCGCTCCACCGTCGGCGGATACGGAACGATATTATCCACGGTCTGCTCCGGATACCAGAAGCTCAGTCCCTGCAAGCCGCTGCATCCACCGGTGGTACGAATAAAGGGCTCACCATCAACGTTTCCGCGTCCGGAATAGACCATCAGAATGGTGCCCTTTCCAGAGCCGCCGGCGAGCGGACTCTTCCAGTCCCCGCGCAGGGCAATGCCGCCGGGAATTTTCAGGCAGCCGTCAAAGCGGTATTTGCCGGCCGGTATATAAACCACACCGCCACCGGTTTTAGACAAATCGTCGATCGCCTTTTGAACCGACGCGGTGCAATCGCGTTTCCCAGTTGCATCCGCGCTATACGGCGCATCGGTCACCACCACGTCGGCGACGATCCCATCCGCATCATTCAACGTCGGCACCACCAGCCGCGGCTCGATGCCATTCGCACAGGCCGACAAACCGCTCATCAAAACTGCGGCCCCAACCGCCAACCAAATTCTGTTACCCATCACACCGTTCCTTTTTTTGATCACGAATCCCTTTCACAACCCTTGGTTCAACCGCAACTAAACATGGGCGATTTTTGCAGAATCATTGACAGCAGAATCATTAAGACTAAACGTCCAGGGATTGGAACTTTTTATACCGATTAGTTCCAGATGTTGAAAAAATGATTGCCACTTCGTTGCTGTCATTCTTCCCGCCCAGCTCGACTTCGTCTTCGGTTCTGCTGTCAATGATTCTGCCATACGTTCCTTCATGTCTTTGCGGTCATACAACCGCCATTTTATTTTCTTTTTCTATTGGGATCATATTTTTCTTCCCAAAGTTTTTGCCACCACTCCGCGGACTGTTTTTCAAATTCTTTTGCTTGTTCGTTATATTGCCGAACCTTCTCGTTATCGGCAACCGTACGCATCTCTTCGGGGATCAACCCGGACCAGGCCCTGCGATCCCAATCCAACGGCGGCTTTACGGAGCGGAACCAATCCGCATAGACCTTTTTCAGATTTTGTACCGTCTCGGGGTTGGAGCGAGACAAATCCTTTGTTTCCCCGATGTCCTTTTGATAGTCGAACAATTCGTAATGCCCGTCCTGAGCAAAGGTTCGCAACACCCATTTACCGGATCGTACGGTCCAGACCGCCGGGGTCTTTTTATTCATGTCCCGTCCGCCCAGTCCATTGGGAACGTGCGACCAGTGCGGCGGACTCTTGCTGGCCCAGACCAGACTGTTGTGGACCGGCACCTGGCTTTTGCCACCGATCAGCCCCGCCAAACTTTTTCCGTCGAGGTCCAATGCTTCGGGCCTTTCAATGCCGGCAATATCGAGCGCCGTCGGAAAGACATCCATGGCGCTCACCAGATGGGAGCATTTCGATTTTTTCTTCACCCATTCTGGACCCCACATCATCATCGCCGTGCGGGTGCCGCCGGTGTAGTGCGTGCCCTTGTAGCCGCGATTCAACCCGTTTGCCGGAAGCGGCGTATTACCGCATGCGCCGTTGTCGCTGAGAAAAATGAACAGCGTATTATCCAGCTCCCCTTCCGCCTTGACGGTTTCAAACAGTTTTTTAATTCCGCAGTCCACCGCATACATATACGAGTTCCAGATTCGCAAACGCCTCGGCAAGTGGGCGAACGGCGCGTCATAGGTTGCCGGCGCGAGTTGATCGAGCGGACCATGCGGCGCCGTGTAGGCGAGGTAGAGCATAAACGGCTTTTCCCCGGCCCCCTTAATAAACTGATCCGACTCATCCGTAAGCTGGTCGGTGATGAATCCCTTCGCGGCCGCCCGTTCGGTTCCGCGGAAAAGCTGCGTGGAGTTATAATAAACGGTGCCGGAACGGTTCAGTCCGAAATAGGTATCAAACCCGAGCTCGGTGGGTTGCTGTGCCGGATCGGGAATGCTGCCGTCCCAGTTGCCTGGGATATGTTTGGCAACGTGCCACTTTCCGATGCAGGCCGTCGTGTAGCCCGCCTGCTGAAACAGCTTGGGCAGAACGGTGGCATCGGCAGGCAGGCCTTTGGCTTCAATATCGCCGTTATGGTAAATGCCCATTTTCTGCGGATAGCGACCGGTCAGCAACCCGGCCCGCGACGGCGCGCACAACGAGTTGGCGACGTGGGCATCGGTAAAGCGCACCCCCGCCTCAATCAGACCATGCAGGAATGGCATCGATTTCTTCGCGGCTTCCAGGCTTTGATCCAACGTATAACTTCCGGATTCAATGTCCCGCTCGACCAGGCCTTGATTCAAATCTTCGATCGTATAGGTCTCATACTGGACGTTGATATGCGCAACCCCCATATCATCCACCAGACAAACAATCACATTCGGGGAGCGTGACGCTCCATCCACAGAAGCCTGAACCGACACAACACCCATCATCCATGCGGCACAAACTGAACACTTAATCCTATTACGGATCATATCGTTCCTATCATATTCATGTCAAAAGTCGCGGCCTCTCCTTGGATGCTACTGAATCAGCAGACCTTTGACTTTCGACCTTCCGACATTAAGACTGCGGCGAAGCCGTATCCGCTTTCTTCCGCTCATCGAGGATGCGGCGGGTTTCTTCGGCGCGCGTGCGGCCAATCGGAAAGAGGACCATCACGAGCAGGCCGACCAGCAGGCCGAGGCTCTGCACGGAGATGAAAATCACTTTCATTTTAAGACCGACCTCCGGATCGGGATCCATTCCTTCCACATAGCCGGACATTTTCAGAATGTAGCCGGTGGTGATGGCGGTGAAGGCAAAGGCAATCTTGTTAACGAAGCCGGAGGCCGCGCTGTAGACGCCTTCCTGCCGCAGGCCGGTGTTCAGCTCATCATCATCGCACACATCGCCGAGAATGGAGCTGACCAGCAACCAGCAACCCATGCTGCCCATGCCCATAATGAGACTGGAAAGAATCTGCAGGTACGGCATGTTCGGCGTCAGCGTAAACCAGGCCGACAGTCCACCCAGAATCGCGATGCCGAGCGAAATGATCATCGCCGTTTTTTTGCCGGTCGCCTCCGACACCTTTTTCATCACCAGCATGCCGACAAAGGCGGCCACCACACCGAGGCTGCCTGACAGCCCCGTCATGGTTCCGGCGGCATCCTTGTCCCCGCCAAAGATGTGGAAAATGTTGATGTAGAGAATGAGGGCCCCGGCGGAAAAATAAGTCGTGACGATGATGGTATAGGCCGTCATCAGCAGTATGAATGGACGGTTGCGAAGGGTAGAGCCCACCGCTTTGAACAGGTTGACTTTCTCCTGATCCTGAACCACCTCTTGTTCGCGGGTGAAGAGGGCCGGAATGATGCCGAATCCGAGCACAATCGCCGCAATGATCCAACTGACCACGCGAACGCCCGCCACCTCGTCCTCGCCCGCCATCAGGCAGAGCTTATAGAGCCAATGCGTGGTCGCGCCGGCCATGGTGGCGAAATAGAACCGCCAGGCATAGATGCGGGTGCGCTCATCGTAGTTCGGCGTAATCTCATAGCCGAGCGCGGTATAGGGCACATTGAAGATGGTGTAGAAAATGGAGTGCAGGCACATGATGCCGATAAAATAGGCCAGCACCACATTCTGCGACGCATCCGGCGGCGTCCAGATGAAGGGAAAAAGAATCGCGCAGAGGACCGCACCGGCGAAGACATACTGACGCCGCCGACCAAACCGACTGCGCGTGTTGTCGGAAATGTTGCCCATCAGCGGATCGGTGATCGCGTCGATTACGCGGGGAATAGCCAACGCCCAGCCCAGCAGCACGGCATCGATGCCGAGGCCGATGTTGTAGATCGGCATAATCAGCGTCGTGATGCCGAACGACAGAAACGTATCCGCCAGCCCGGCCGTGCCATACAGCGCACACGTGCTCGTCTTCACCCGTTCAATCAAATGCTTGGTCATAAATTCTCTTTCACTGTTGTTAAATCTGCAATCTCTGCTCATGGATTGAGCGCCAACCTTGAAACCTCTTCAGCCAATAACTCCCGGTCATAAAAATTTAAATCATAAATCAGGCCATCGTATTGATTGCCCATTTTATCGGTGTTGTCGGCCAGGCTGAAACTGCCGACGTTGATGCCACCGTTCGAGAGGCCCGCGAGGTCGGCATCGTTTTTCGATGCGACCAACGAACCATTCACATAATAGGACACCGTGCGTTTCGCCTCATTCCACGTAACCGCCGCATGAATCCATTGACCGGCCGCAACCGGCGTTTTGCCCAGTTCATTCCAGGGGTTGCCGCCCTTTTTATAAATGACCTTCAGATACGACGGCCCCTCACACATCAGCTTAAAGCCGGAGGTCTTGAGCAGATAGTCCTGCCCGGCCATCGTATTCGGCTTCAGCCACAGACTGCACGTTCCCGCACCTGAATCGAGAATATCGCCATACTGAACGCCCGACTTCTTTTTGCCCTTATTCATGCCAAACCGCATGGATTTCCCCGTCCCGCCCGGAACATCGTTCGACACGTCCGGGGCCTCCAGATACGTTCCCGCGTTCGTGGGTTTTCCTTTCAGACGATCCGCAGGGCTCGGTGCCCTCCCCGGATGGGCCGGCATTGCATCACCGATGCCTGCCATCAGGCGTTGAAGCTCGGCGGCGAGCTGTTTTTCGGTTTTTTCAAATGCGGCGTTTCCGACGAGGTTGGTCTGTTCGAGCCAGTCGGATTCCATGGAATAGAGCTGGCGGGTGTCAAAGTAGGCCGCGAACTCGGCGTCGACGCCATAGCGGACGCCCCACTTCGTGCTGCCGGGCGCTCCGTCCCAGCCGGTGGTGCGCGGCGTGTTTTTGCTGTCCTTTTCCAGGGCCGTCAATACATGCTGCGGCGGCAGATTGTGGATATATTTCCAATCTTTGGAAACCACCGCGCGGGTGTAGCCGGTCTCCAGCAGGAGCGAATCGCGCACAGCGGAATTTGGCTTCCCTTCGAGAGATGCCAGAATGTTTTCGCCATCCATGCCTTCGGCCTCCAGCTCCGCGCCCGCCAAAGCAAGGACGGTCGGCGCAATATCAATGTTGGCCAGCAGATCCGTGTTAATGCTTCCGGCGGGAATGCGGCCGGGCCAATAGGCAAAGGCGGGCACGCGCGCACCTTCATAGCAGGTAAATTTGCCGCGCGACTGATGATCGCTGACGACCAACAGCAGCGTATTTTCATCGAGTCCGCTTTGCTTGAGCTGATCGAGCACCGCCCCGAGCTGGGCATCAATCCAGGCAGAGGTAAACTGCTGCGGATCCACGTCGCGTTCCTTCATGATCGCTTTTAACTGGGCGCGCGACACCGTGGGCTCCGGCGCCTTCTCCAGGAACCCGGCCGGCGTGGCCAGCGGATCGGAATTGTTTTCCAGCACCGAATTCTGGCGGTGAGGCAGGTTGATGGCCCAATAGAGAAAAAACGGCTGTTCATGCTTCTGGTCGAGGAATTCCACCACCCCTTCGGTAATCCATTCGAGGTTATTTTTCATCAAATCCTTCGGCAGCCCCAACTGGTAAATATTCCCGGCATAGAAGCGATCAACCACATCGAAACCAATGTTGCCTTTGAGATGGGCTATCGCCCGGGCATATCCCTCGTCAATCAAGGATTGGACTTTCGGATCGCGGGCGTCGTCGTCGCGCTCCACGCCCTCATAGACCGTTTCCCATGTGTAAGGCTTCGCGGCGCCCGGCTCATAAAAATGATTGTGCCACTTTCCGAACAGCGCCGTGGTGTAGCCGCTGCGATTCAGTTTTTTAACCAGGCTATCCTCGTTCGGTGCCAGCGGCGTATTCCAGCGGATGTTTTTTACAGCCCCCTCTTTGGCAGGCTCCAGCGCAGGACATCGCGAGGCATAGTTGCCGGTCAGCAGGCTGTAGCGGCTGGGGGTGCAAATAGTGGAGGTCACATAAAAGCGGTCAAACCGCATGCCAGCGCGGGCGAGACGCTCTAGGTTAGGGGTATACTGGCGGGGATTTTCAAAATAGGGCCGCTCGCCCGGCGGGTGCCAATGCAGCGCCTCGAAATAGCGATCATCCTGCGGCGGCTGATAGGCCCCGGTCTCCCAAGCGGCCGTATAGCAGGGATGCTTGCGGTAGTCATAGGGCTTGAGTTCATCAAAATCCATATCGTCGACATAGATCATTACCACATTCGGGGTCCGAGCCGGACGGGCCCCTTTCGTTCCATCCACATTCGGGGAACGTGACGTTCCATCCACAGAGGCGGCCGCGCTTCCAATCATGGGAAAGGCGACTGCACCCAACAACATCCCCTTCACAAACCACCTTGAACTCATCTTCATTTTCCTCTGCATTCTTTTCTGATCACGAACCATTCAACATAGACTACTTCGTATTAAAAAAACAGGGGGCCGGAAAGCCCCCTCTCCCAACAACGGAGCGGGGGCATTGCTGCCCCCGACGGTTTACTAGCCGTTAGTCGGTTACCTTGTAGAACGCCGCGCCAGCCGGCGGGTTGGTGTCGGTGAAGGTTTCAGTATCCGATGCGTCGGAAACACTGTCCACCTGCTCATTGAACGGCAGATCCAGACTGGTGGTGCGCATCAGATAATACTGCCCACCGTTGGCCAGACTGCCGACTTCAACCTCGAAGTGGCCGGAACCATTCATTACGGCACTCACGATGACCGGACGAGCCAGGCTTTGCAGCACAGCAATATCGGCCTCATCGAACACGCCGTCGTTGTTCAGGTCGAATTCCGTCAGGTTGAGTTCTTCCAGGCTCTTCTCTTCCTGACGCTGGGCCGCGGTAGGTCCGTTATCGATAGAGCCGTCGAGATAGCTGTTGGCCAGATCCACGTCGAGCTGATCCACCACACCGTCGCGGTTATAGTCACCGTCTTCAGCTACCAGCAGTTGGGCCAGTGAAACCGACTGGACCCACACCTTGCTGTTCACGTCATTGTTACGGTAATTCTCACGAATGAGCGTATTGTTCCCCTCGGCCACACCCGGGATCTCGGTGGCGTTCTCGAGGTGGAACATCACGTTGATCTGCCCGGCGACGAGATCGGCACCGCTGAGCTGAGCCGTCAGCGGAGCGCCAGCATTCAGGTCGGCAATCGGAACCTCCATCAACGATCCGGAAACGGCGTTCGCGGTATTGGTCGCGTCCGCCCCGGTGGTCAAGGCCGTGGTAAAGGTTGCATTGGTGTTATCCACATCGGTCCAGCCACGGACTTCAAACTGATAGGTCGCGCCGGAATCAATGCTTGCGCCATTGAGAATGTCTTCCGACTTCAAGCCATTGCGATAGTTCTGGACAGAGGTCAGGATGACCTCAGAGCCTGTGAGCCAAGTGTCGAGCAAGGTCGTGTTATCAAGCGGATATGTAGCCGTGTCCAGGTCCTCGACGTTCGGCGTTCCGACCAACGGGGTGATGTTATCCGGATCCGCGTAGTAGAACGACCAGTCGTCCAGCGTCGCATTGCCTTCGCTCCAGATCCAGAGGTCACCGTACGATCCGGTTACATACCAGAGGTCGCTGTCGCGACCGACGGGGTTGTTCACAAAGCCGGACAGCGATGCGAAATCGCCGTTAACAATCAGCTCGGGACCAAACATCTCCTCCATTTCCGGGTATGCGGGCGCTTCGGCGAAATACACACGGCCGGGATTGAGGTAAAGCTTGGCCACGTCGGACTGGTACAGCACCCCGTCGTAGATCTGCATGTCGTACAGCCTTCCGTCATACTGGTTGGCGAGATTAGCGGTAGTGTCAGTCAAATTGTAAGTTCCCACTCTCATAGCATGAGTGCCGACAGCACTCGCGTTGGTACTCGTGCCGAGCAGCGAACCGTTGAGGTAGGCCTTCACCGTGGTAGCGGCATTATCCCATGTAAGAACCGCATGGTTCCACGTGCCCGCAGAAACCGCAACCCCACGTGCACCTGGGATTGAAGCACCACAGACGAAAGATATGCTGGAGTCGTTCTCATGCAAAATGTTGAAATCACCCGTAGCGAGATAATCACCGCCTCCTATCGTATCCGAATTGAACCAGAAGCTCATGGAACCCGCGCTACCGAATGCACCTGCAGCAAGTGAAAAGCCCGACTTCTTGCTTCCATTATTCATGCCGAATTCAATCGACTGCGTCGGCGCACCGGCCACTGTGCCGGCAGGAATATCGTTGATAAACTGCGGCGCTTCCAGATAGGTTCCGCTTGTCGTCGCAACCCCGTCAACCGTCCCACCCGAGTCGGTCACGTCGTTGTCGAACTCGTAGCGGTGCGCCAGAACCGTCGTAGATGCCGGGAGAGCCGGAGCACCCGGATTGGCACGCAGCCCGGTGATGTCGTCCGCAGAAAGCACGCTGTCGTACAACTGCAAGTCGTACAGTTTTCCGTCGTATTGGTTGGCGAGATTAGAGGTGTTGTCATTCAGGTTGTAACCTCCCACACGCACATCAGAAGTACCGACAGCACTCGCGCTGGTACTCGTGCCGAGCAGCGAACCGTTGAGGTAGGCCTTCACCGTGGTAGCGGCATTATCCCATGTAAGAACCGCATGGTTCCACGTGCCCGCAGAAACCGCAACCCCACGTGCACCCGGAACTGGATCTCCACCACTGAAGAAAGATATGCTGGAGTCGTTCTCATGCAAAATTCTGAAACCGTCCTGCATGAGACGATCCCCTCCTCCTAGCGTATCCGAATTGAACCAGAAGCTCATGGAACCCGCGCTTGCGAAGGCACTTGAATCAAGGATAAAACCCGACTTCTTGGTTCCATTGTTCATGCCAACTTCCATGGATTGGGTCGGAGCGCCAGCCACGGTATTGAGCGGAATATCGCTCGTGTACTGCGGCGCTTCCAGGTTGGCCGTGTCCGCAGTCGCGGTTGCACCCGCATCCCCGATGGCGTCGCTTACAACGCCGTTAAACAGAAAACGGTGCGTCGGAGACGCCGACGGCAGCCCCGCCTGCACCGTCAGGGCCCCTGCGGCCATCAACACTATCATCCAACTCTTTGCTCTCATCTCATGCTCCTTGGTTATGGCTTGCGCCGTTCAAACACACTTCTATGACTAACTGTGCATATATATATATCCCACCTCATAAAAACTGTCAAACAATCATATAGTTTATTTACGCCCCCTTTTCAATCGCCTGAATTTACAGACGCTGGATGCGCTTAGCCCCGATTTCAGGACCACCGGCTTAAGTGGAATCTGCGTCCTTAAAATGATAAAAAAGGACGCATGGATATGGGAAGAAAACGTAGGACATTCACGGACAAGTTCAAGGCCAAAGTGGCTGTTGAAGCGATCAAGGGCATCAAGACTCTCAACGAGCTGGCTTCGGAATATCAGGTTCATCCGAACCAGATTTCGGACTGGAAGAAACAGTTGCTTTCAAATGCTCCAGATCTTTTTGCATCGGGAAAAAAGAAGCAGGCAAAAACTGAAGAGGAGCTGACGGCTCCACTTTACGAGGAAATCGGTCGACTGAAGATGGATGTGAAGTGGCTCGAAAAAAAGCTCTGAGCCTGCCGCTTTCAACACGTCGGAGCTGGGTGGCCCCCAGCCCCGATTATTCGGTTCGACGACAGTGTCGGCTGGCAGGCGTCCCGAGGTCGGGCCTCTACTATCAACCCGCACCGGAAACAGCGGAGAATCTCCGATTAATGCGACTCATTGATGAGCGATACCTGTTGCATCCTGAATATGGTTATCCACGCATGACGGACTGGCTTCGAGAAAAGGAAAATGAGGTCAGCTACAAGCGGGTGGCCCGTTTGATGCGGACGATGGGGCTTCAAGCTATTACCCCCGGGCCGCACACGAGCAAACCCGCGTCAGGGCATAAGATATACCCGTATTTATTACGTAACGTGGAGATTGAGCGAGTGAATCAGGTGTGGAGTACGGACATCACCTATATCCCAATGCGTAACGGATATATGTATTTGGCTGCCGTGATCGACTGGCGCAGCCGCTATGTGCTCTCCTGGGAGCTTTCAAGCACAATGGATAGCCTGTTCTGTATCGATGCTCTTGAATGCGCTCTGCGGCAAGGAACGCCTGAGATATTCAACACGGATCAGGGGGCACAATTTACATCGAGCGGCTTCACGGGCGTATTACTCGACAAAGAGATCACCATCAGTATGGATGGGCGCGGACGGGCGCTGGATAACGTTTTCATCGAACGACTCTGGTGGTCCGTGAAATATGAAAAGATTTATCCTCAATCCTATAGCGACGGACATTCATTACACCAAGGGCTAAGCAGCTATTTTGAGTATTACAATAACGAGAGAAAGCACAGTGCTCTGGACAAGCGAACGCCCGTTGAGGTATTCAAGGAAGGAGCACTCAGCACATGATCGCAAGTGATGCCGTCGCTTCGCTCCGCCCTCGGCCCTCCGGGCCGCCCCTTCGGGGACGGGCTCCGCAAAGCGACGGCATCATAAAGGGGCGGCCTTATTGGCCGCCGGAACACGGAACAGGGAACCGCAGGTTCCACCTTAAATTCGCCGATCCGTGGTCGAAGATTGGGGGTAGGCGCAGGAAACCCTGTAAATCCAGTCAAAAGTCGGCGGGGAAAACTACCCGAGCAATGCCACTTCGTCCGTGAAGGCATGCAGGTTTTCAGTTGCAACGTCCTGCGGCATGCCTCCCCCGCATGACATGACGATGCGCGAGCGGTCTTCCACCCCGTCAACCGACCGGCGAACGGCTTCCCGCACGTCCTCCGGCTCTCCAGCCGCCAGCACATCCAGAGGCGGAATGTTGCCCAGCAGGGCCACCTGGTTTTTCGTCAGTTCTTTCATCTCGGCGATGGAATGCTCGAAACTGTAGTTGAACAGGTTGACGCCCATCTCCGGCAGGTAGGACGCGCTTACCAGCCCGGCTGCATCGTTATGCAGGAAGTTCACCTTGGCATCGAATGCGCCATAGATCTTTTTAAAATACGGAACAACGAATTCCCGGCACTGGTCGTCGCCGACAAATCCGATGATGTCGTCCAGCAGCAGAATTCCTTCGATGGATGGGAACTGCTCCATCTGGGTTCCGATCCAGTCGACAAGAAAGTCGCTGATCATGCCAACAAACTGATGAACCTTATCTTCATCCTCCATCATCGCCATCATCAGCTCCGTCGTGCCCATTAGAAACGATGCAATATTGATCGGACCGCGGGCCACAGCAAATTTAATCTCATGCCCCATGCCGTTGATTTGCGGCTGCATGTTCTTAAGGCGGTTGATCATAAACGGCAGCAGTCCGTCCGTGCGCACATCCGGTTTCGCTAATTTGCAGAGCACATCAATATCTTCGGAAATGATTTCCGCATGCGGAAGATTGGCCTCCTCCCAGCGGCATTTAGCGCCGAAGGCACTCGGCTCCGTACACATGCCGTACTCGGACCAGAATCCGGGAAGGAACATCACTTTGGGAAAGGTCTCGATGGCTTTTTTGTTGGCCTCAAACCACAGCTGATCGCTCGTGTAGTAATCCAGCGTGCTGATCCCGCACCAACCCGGCAACCACGGGCTGTCGATAATGAACCCCGACGGCAGCGTCTCCTGCGGCTTCCCCTCAATTACATTCAGTAAAATATCCCATTGTCCAATCGTCATTCTCTTTCCTTTATTTAATTTTTCTTTGCCCCAGACTACCCATGCTCAAACCATTTCACCCGAGTTTATTACTGACTCAAATGCACCGTGAACGGGGAGGCCGGAAGCTGCTCTTTGTTGGCCAGGTTTACATCCAGCGTTTCCTTTCCCATGTCTAGATCCGCGCCGTAACGCACGGCGATGGGGTTCCGAACAGTAGAAGAATGAACCACCACGGTAACGCCTTTGATTTGCGCGTCGGCCTCCACGAAGGTTTCGCCGTCAGCACTAATGTAGAATCCGCGCAGGGCCTGATTATCCGATGCAATCAGCCCGGAGCCGGTGTGGTCGAACGACAAAACCGCCGCGCCCTTTTTCACCTGCATGGACTGGATGACGGGGCCGGTATAAACCAGATCGGTTTCGCCATAAACGTTGGCGCGGGCGGCCAGCGCGAGGCGGTGGCCAACCGGCGCCTTGTCGTTCGGGTGGATCGGATGGTTGCCGTCGTCATACTCTCTGGAAAGATCGATGGTGACCGCCATAAAGGTGTTGGGGTTGTTTTTCAAAATATTGAGCTGGGCGTTACGGAAGACGTGCCAGTTTTGCTGCTCGAAGCGCGGGAGCTGAACGAAGAAAAACGGCAGTTCGTCATTGCCCCAGCTCTTTCGCCAGTCGTCAACCATAGCGGGCAGCAAGCTTTTCTGCTCCTCAAAACGCCCGATATTAGCCGAGCCCTGATACCAGATGAATCCCTTCACCGGGAATGGAATAACGGTCTTGAGCATGCGTTCATACAAATGCGAGGAGGCATTGACCTTCATTGACTTCGGGTTTTGACGGTTCTTTTCTTCTTGAGCTTCCCATTCCGGCCAGCCCTGCTCCAGCACGTCAGGACTACACCACGTTTCGGTAACGGTGCCGCCGTAGCTGCAGTTGATCAGTCCGATCGGAATATCGAGTGCTTCCTGCAATTCGCGCACGAAGGAATATCCCACCGCAGTCGCGAATTTTGTGACGACAGAATCCGGCCCCGCTTCTTCCCAGTGCCCCGTCGAAAGAGCGATTTGTGGAGAGCGCGGAATTTCGCGCCGGACTTTGAAGAGACGTAACATCGGGTTTTTCGAGTTGGCGATCGCCTCCTTTCCGCCCTTCGCCTTGCACAGATAATACTCCATGTTCGACTGACCCGAGGCGAGCCAGATGTCACCAATAAGGATGTTGGTGAATGAAACTTGAAACTCGAAACTTGAAATTTGAAGTTTCCGAGGTTTTGACGAGGCGGGCATTGGAGGGAAGACGACGCGCCATTTTCCGTCGCGTGCGGTACAGTCGAGATCATAACCGCCAAAGCTGACCGTCATCTGGGTTCCACTCTCCGCCTCGCCCCAGACCGGAACGGGCACGTCGCGTTGCAGGATCATGTTGTCGGAAAAAACATCCGGCAGAGTCACCGTCTGCTTCGGTGGTTCGGGCAGTGTGCTTCCGGGAGCTGGATGCGAGGAAGGCCTCGTGAGCGCGTTCTTTCCCAATGCCAGCCAGTTGATCGAAATACCCGGCGATCCATTGCGCACAAAGCGGATCGTGAGCTTTCCATCCACCACCGTTACGGGACTTTGGAAAATGGCACATTCTCCCGGCAATGTTTTTCCAACCTCAACCGGCTCATCCCCAGCCTGCAGATACAAAACAAAACTGCTTGAACACAGTGGATCGCCCAGCTGAATGCTGAGCTGATATTCACCGTTCGGCTGATCCGCCGTGAAGGTGGCTTCCATCTGCTTGTGGGCGACACCCACAATTGTGTCGAAGAGCTTGTCATCTGATTTATTTCGCTCGCGGTTCATCAGTGTGCAATCCCAGCCGTATCCACGCGCAGCTGAATACGGCTGCCCTGAATCGGCCAGCCAGCCCGCCGGCGTTTTAAACGTTGCCGGCTGAAAATTAATCTTCACCACATCGGAGCTTATTGACCCCGCCTGCGCACTAAGTGCCATCCCGATCATGACAGCGAACAAAACCTTTTTCATATGTAACCCTCTCCTTATCAACACCTAATCCGGGACTGCTTTTTGATCACGACCGCCGAAGGCAGAGGCTGGCACGAAGTGTCAGCAACCATTAAACCCGAACGTTGCCAAACTCAACGACCAACGGGAACGGCAATCTCACTAATATTCACAAATCTTTTTTTGAATCTCTTTTTCCATATCCATTCGTGCAATTCGTGAAATTCGTGATCCAAACCTGATCCTGCCAGTTGCTGTTTACCTATTGAAACCGAAGTCGTAGTTCAGGATGTTGGCCAGCACCCGGTCAACAATGGGCCTGCTAATATAATAATAAAATTGCTCCAATCAGGACGATCCTTGTGGCGGCTCTATTTACGTTTAGCCCTCCTCTTGGCCCAATATTCAGATTCGATGGTCTTGGACCAGGCTTCCATAGCGCGGATCATCTCGACCGTCAATTCGGGGTGCTGTTTTGATACATCGGAACTCTCAGATGGATTCTGCGACAGGTTATATAGGGCGTTTTGGGTATCGGACGTTGAGTCGGAGACAAGTTTAAAGTCGTCCCGGCGCATTGCATTGCCTCTGAACCGCTTCGAGCCGTACCTGAAAAAGAAGTCGCGGCGCGGCTCCCCTTTTCTTCCATCGAGAAATAGCCCAGATGAGTCATGAGTATCGAACGTGATGTTTTTCGGCAATTTGACGTGTGCCGCTTTGCAGATCAACTCGAAGAAGTCCATCGACATCACGGGCTCCCGGCAAACCTTGGGTCCGGTAATCTTTCCCGGCCAGCGGACGATTGCCGGGACGCGGATACCACCTTCCCAGTCGGTGTGTTTCTCGCCGCGATAGGGGGTATTTCGTCCGCCCACGTCGTTCTGTCCACCGTTGTCCGAAAAGAAGATCACCAGCGTATTGTCACTCACACCGTTCCTCTCCAGCGCATCGAGGACCTCCCCGATCCCGTGGTCCATGGCGGTCACCATGGTCATGTATTTCAAGCGGTTGTTATTCACCTGATCGGGCTCAAACCCATAGGGATCGAGATATTTCTGAGGGGGCACATGCATCGGATAGTGCGGTGCATTGTACGCAAGGTAGAGGAAGAAGGGCTTCTTCATGTTGGCAGAAATAAACTCAACGGCTTTATCGGTAAAAATCTCCGTTAAATATTCTCCCTCCCGGTGAACCACCTCCTTGCCATCAAACAAGGCCGGCTCTTTTCCATGATAGAGATGGGTACGGTACGTCGCAACGCCTTCGAGAAGCCCATAGAATTCATCAAAACCACGCTCCTCGGGAGTTCCGCCCGAGGTGTAACCAAGATGCCATTTGCCGATGGCTGCCGTTTTATACCCTCGTGTTTTCAGGAACTCAGGCAGTAGTTTTTCATCATGCGGCACCGTATCGTGTCCTCTGGGAGCCAACCCTTTCAAACCGAAACGATCCGGGTAACGACCGGTCAAAAAGGCAGCGCGCGACGCGGTGCAGACCGGATGTGTTACATAGAAATCAGTAAAACGCACCCCCTGCCGGGCCAGCTTATCCAGGTTCGGAGAAATAATATCCGGGCTGCCATAGCAGCCCAAGTCCTGGTATCCATGATCATCCGACATGATCACGACAATATTCGGGGGGGGGGGGGGGGGCGGGTCGTGAATTGCTCACAGCCGCATCGGAACTGGCAGCCCCCGCCTGCGCACTAAGTGTCATCCCGATGACAACTGCAAATAAAACCTTTTTCATATAATTTAGCTCCTTCTCTAATCACTACCCCACCCTATCCCTATCCCTATTCGCGCGATTAGCGATCCAAACATTCTCCTGCTCAGTAAACCTATCCAACTGCATTTTTTTGATCACGAATCTCACTAATATTAACGAATCTTTTTCAACTCCATTTCACCCAGTCTCTATTCGTGTGATTAGCGCGATTCGTGATCCAAACCTTCTCCTGCCTAGCGGCTGTTTATCTATTGAAACCGAAGTCGTAGTTGAGGATGTTGGCGATCACCCGGCCGTCAATCGGGTCAAACTCAATCGCGTCGGTGCGAAGCTCGCTGACGAAGACCGTCCCTTTACCGAGGTTCAGTTCAAACATTGGAGAACCGCCGATTTTTCGGTATTTCTCGTTCCGTCCCTCTCCTTTGATGTAGCCGTGCCATTGAAGCGTTTCCGCCACGGCGGTAACATTATTATTCAGGCGATCCAGTCCGAATCGTCCGGTCGCGGCATACGGCACCTCGGTTTCATCCGAGAACCAGGCGACATCAAGCGGTTCCAATCCGTCAAACACCGGGTGCGACTTGCGGTTCATCGTCACGATTTCGTGACGATACGGCGTGTAGGTTTTCACCTGTTCCGGGAAGAGGTCGGCAACCGCCTGCCCGTTATTGAGCAGCAGTGCATTGCCGCCCTGCTCCACAAAAGTTTTAATCTGCTTGTAGTCCGGCACCGACGCAGCGTCGCAAACCACCAATACGGCTTTAGATTTCCCAATGCCCGCCACGGACTTCACGGTCTGGAATTCATCCCCGTATCGTTTCAGGAGCGCCTGCGCTTTTGCATCCGACCCCAGGACCACACGCTTAACGGTTCGGTTCGCTTTAACAAACGACCAATCGCGCTCGGCAAGAATCACTTCGTACTCGTTCTTTGAAAGCTGCTTTTTGCCATCAAACACGCGCAGAACCAGCTTGCCATCGACGCGGGCTTCCCCGAGCTTTTCCGGAACCCGGATTTCGAGCGGTTTCTTTACGGCGTCATAATAGTCCACCGAACCATAGTTGATTTCTTTGGATGCCAGCACACGCCCGTCATCCCCGACCACCTGCGCAATAACCTTTGCATTCTCAAGTGATGCAAAACCTTCGGAATCGTTGACGAGCGTAACCGCCGTGGCGAGGGTGTCCCCGGCATAGAAATGGCGTCCCCATAGCTCCGCGCTGGCAAGAACCGGTTCGTAAGCCAACCGCAGCCGGTCTGCGGTCTGCATCGGCGCCACCTTGTTCGCTTCATGATTGTTATAGAACCAGGTGTGAAACGCAAAGACCGATAACCCGCAGGTTTGAAAATGTTCGACGCGCCGCATCATTTCAACCAGCTCCTTGGTCAGCATGGAGTGGCGCCGAATAAAGATTTCCGGATTACTCTCTTCGTAGGCATCTTTGCCGACCGTCGTCTGCGGGGTCAGGTGCTGAAAGAGGTAGAAGCGGGTCGGCAGCGCATCATCCGCACGCGGATAACCGGTGGAGAGTTCCTGCCCCATCATCGGGCGGCCGGGGCAATGGA
This sequence comes from Pontiella sulfatireligans, assembly GCF_900890705.1. Lineage (GTDB taxonomy): Bacteria > Verrucomicrobiota > Kiritimatiellia > Kiritimatiellales > Pontiellaceae > Pontiella > Pontiella sulfatireligans. The sequence continues at coordinate 1,667,254 of NZ_CAAHFH010000002.1, forward strand.
ATGTTCTGCCGAACTCCCCCTTCATAAACATGAAGAAGCTTTCGTTGTACCAGTTCCAATAGCCATGCGGATCATCGATGTCTCCATCATCCAGGTTGTGCTTTTGAATGATGCGTTCATAGCGCCCGGTCCACTTGGCATGATTCCGGTTATATGCCGAATCCGCAATCACCGGGCGCGTAGGGTCGAGTTTGCGAACGACATCGATCCCCTCCGTTAAAATCCGTCCTTTTTCGGTGATCTCCTCATCCGTTCCGTCTTTCATGTAAAACTTCATTTCGTTATTCATGGTCCAGAGAAATACAGACGGGCGATTGCGGTTGGCTTTCACCAGCGCACCCATCTCACGTTTCCAGATCTCGATGGCCTCATCGCTCGGTGTATCCCTGAGCATCAGCCACGGATACGGACCCTCAAACGAAACCATCACGCCGATTTCATCCGCCGCATCCATCCACTGATCCGAATACGGGCAGGCATGCGTCCGCGTGGCAATCACGTTGTGCTCCAACGCCAACTGCATAAATTTTTTCGCGAGCTTTTCGTCGTAGGGCCGCATGTGCCCCGGCATATGGTTGGCACCGCGCACCCAGAACGGTTTTCCATTGAGCAGCAACTGGTCGCCGCTCACCTCGATGGTTCGGAACCCGACTTGATCGGTCAGCCGATCCAGCAGGTCGTGGTTCTGCGTCACTTTGAACGAGATCGTGTAAAGGTTCGGCGTTCCCGGCCCCCATAGTTCGGGAGAGACCGTCGGCGTATTGAAGGTGACGTTGCGTGTCTCATCCGCCGCAAGGTTCCGCTGTTCAACCACCCCGCAGCAGAGCAGCTTGCCGGACACCTTGTTTTTAATCTCATAACTGAGAGTCAAATCCTGTGCCTTTGCGCTGTAGTTCGCGTAAGTCACATCAATTTCAGCACCGTCGAGAGCCGGTTTGAAATAAAAATCCTCCACCTTTACTTTGTCGGTAATCATCAGGGTGACATCGCGCCAGATGCCGGCCGGGGCTCCATGAAAAAATGCGCGAGGGATGTGCTTATCCATCAGTTTTTCTGCGCGTTGACTCTTGCCCAGATCCAGCAGCTTGCCTTTTTTCTCTTCGGCAATAATGTTCCATGCAGCAGCATAGTTGTCGTCAATCGTGGCGGAGACTTCATCAGACAACTCGTCTTTCCACTGCCTCCAGACCTGAATCGCCACCACATTTCGTCCCGGCTTTACCCGGTCGGTCACATTGATTTTCTGAGGGGAAAACATCCCGATATGATCCTGAATTTTCTCACCGTTAAAGTAGATGGTGCTGATCAGCCCGATGGCCTGAAAATCGAGCACCACCTCTTTCGTGCCGATATCCTCAGGGAAGTCGATGGCATGGCGATACCACGCCGACTGGGTATTGAGGGCATCAAAGGTATAGTTCGCGCAACGTTTCTTCTCCAGTCGATGCAACTTGTCGTTCTGCCCCTTATTCATGGTGGTGCCGTTTATGTTCTCGCCTTCCAGCCAGGCGGCAAAGGGAACCCAGAAGTTGGGGACATCGATCACATGGGCTTTGCTGTCGTCGTAGTCGATCGCGGCAACATTTCCGTTGGCTTCCTGCTCCGGAATAAAGAGCCAGTCACCCGCGAGCGAAAACTCATTGCGCTGCTTGTAAAGGTTCGGAACATAAAACGGACGATATGCCGCGCGCTGCATCACTCGTTTATGCGCCTTTTCTTCGGCACTCAGTCCATCGGCTTTCCGAACGCTCACGCTGTCGAGTGCGGAGGGTTCAACCGGCGAAACCTTCACCCAGTCAAACTCTGTCGGCAGATAACTGCCACCCAACGAAATACCGCCTGACTTGAACGGAGCCCCTGCGTCATTCGCCAGAATACGCGGCTCCTTTTCATCACCCAGATAAACTGCAATCTTCGTTCCGGCAACCACGACCTTCATCGTGTACCAAGTTCCCGGTGCCGGCGTGAAGTCGAGCGGCTCAACGCCTAGAATTTCATCGAGCCCCTCCGCGCCGTAGCGCGCCAAATAAACCTGATTATTGTTGCCGCCGCGCAGCGCGACCACATAGCGGTAGTCACGGTTATGATGACGCACTCCCGCCCAGATCTGCACCTGTCGCGCACTCTGTGGAGCCCGCGCACGGAATTCCATCGCATAGCTGTTCCACTCCGGATCGCCACCGGCAACCCAGCCATCGGTCACACTCAGAACCCCGTCACGAACCGCAAACTCACCCCGCCCGAAGCGGGCCCAGGTTCCATCAGAAAGAGTGTCGGCATCAAACGACTCTTCAAAGGCCGCAAACGCAACCGCCTGCTTGCCTTTAAGCTCCCCGGAAAGTTTAGTCCAAAGTGCTGAATCAACTGAACCTTTCTTTTCCAGCGCCAGCCAGTTGATCGAAACGCCCGGCGTTCCGTTGCGTACAAAACGAACGTTAAGCTTGCCGTCCTTCACCGTAACCAGCGTTTTGACGACATGGAACTTTCCGGGTAGCGTTTTTTCAGCAGCGACCGCTGTTTTTCCCTCCTGCACAAAAAGCGAGAAATCGCTCGAATATCCCGAGTCGCCAAGCTGAACGCTGAGCAGATACTCCCCGTTTGGCTGATCCATCATAAAGATGGCTTCCGTCTGACCGTGCATAACACCTGCCAACGTATCGAAAAGCTTGTCACTTGACTTTTTCCGCTCGCGCGTCCCAAGATTCTTGTCCCAGCCGTACCCGCGTGCTTCGGAATACAGCTTGCCGGAATCGGCCAGCCAACCCGCCGGCGTTTCAACATTGGCCGGCTGAAAATTAATTTTCACCGCACCGGAGCTGATTGACCCCGCCTGCACACTAAACGCCATCCCTATTATGACTGCTAATAAAACTTTTTTCATATAAACAACTTCCTTCAGCTCACATCTCAACCGCTATTTTTCTGATCACTAATCTCACAAATTTCTAAACTCCTCTCAGGAGGCATTTACTCATCTCCATTCGCGTGATTCGCGATCCAACCCATTCCTGCTCAGCGAACCTATCCAACTCAGCATTCTTCTCATTCGATTCTCCATATTGGTCTCTCAACATTATTTCGCCGTCGACAAGACATCGACCATCGGTTCTTCTTTCATTTTCATAAACTTGCACTTCTCCACGTCCACCTTTTTCAACTGTTTAGACTGAACGGGCAGCCAGAGAGAGGTAGCGGGAATGTAGGTAATGACCATCAGGGCAACGATCATGGAGCCAAAGAACGGCAGCATAGTTTTGGTGACCTTGGCGATGGTGGTGTTTCCCACGCCACAGCCAATGAACAGGCAGGTGCCGACCGGAGGGGTACACAGACCGATGCAAAGGTTGGCAATCATGATGATGCCAAAATGAACCGGGTGCATGCCGAGCGAGGTGACGACCGGAAGAAAGATCGGCGTGAAGATTAAAATGGCAGGGGTCATATCCATGAAGGTGCCGACACATAAAAGCAGCACGTTGATGGTCAATAAAATGACAATCGGATTGTTAGAAAGGCCGATCAACGCGGCGCTGACGGTCTGCGGAATATTAGCCATGGTCATGATCCAGCTCATGCCGGAGCTGGCACCGATTAGCAGCATGACGACAGCGGTCGTAATCCCGGTTTGCAACAGCAACCCGGAAATCTCCTTCAGCGGGATTTCGCGATAGACCACCACCGTGAGAAAGAATGCATACACCACCGCAATCGCCGCCGCCTCCGTGGCCGTAAAGATGCCCGCCAGAATACCGCCAATGACCACCACAATTAGAAACAGGCTCAAAAACGCGCGTTTAAAACTGATCAGAATCTCTTTAATGTTCGAGCGCTCTTCGCAGGCATATTTCTTTTTAAAGGCGAACCCACCGCAAACCAGCATGATGAACAGGCCCATCACAATGCCCGGCAAAATCCCCGCCATGAACATGGCGGCAATGGAGACCGATCCAGCAGCAACCGAATAGACAATCATCACGTTACTCGGCGGAATCAGGAGCCCAGTCGTGGCCGCCGTGGTCGTGACCGCAACGTTGAATTCACGGTTGTAGCCTTTGCGGTTCATCTCCGGAATCATGAAGCCACCAACGGAGGAAACCGCCGCGCCAGCCGATCCTGAGATGGAGCCGAACAGCATACAGGTGAGCGTATTGACATAGGCCAGTCCGCCGGGCAAAAAGCCGACCAGCGTGCCGGCAAAGTCGATCAGCCGCCGCGCCATGCCGCCCCGCCCCATCAGGTGACCGGACAGGATAAAAAACGGAATCGCCAGCAAGGCGAAGCTGTTGACCCCGTTGGCCATTTTGGCAGCGACTACAATCGTCGGGTCCATTCCGTCTGCCAAAATGGCGAAAAACGTGGCCAGTGCAATCGATACCGCGATCGGCACGTTCATGACGAGCAAAAGCACGAAAACCACGACCAGGATGAGCGCTATAGTTCCCATTAGCGGACCTCCAGGGGATTGTGAAAGGTGGGAGGTGGGAGGTGGGAGGCAGGGCTCGACCGCCGGGCAATCCAGACGAAAACCAGGCGTGCGCGCGAACGGCTCGGCGAGCCATCCCTACCCGGGGTTTCCAACTGGACTAAATTATTCTGCCACAAAATCATTCTGCTCCTCCTTCTGCCGGAGCGGCGAGTGTTTCAATGAGATTTTCGATGGTGTAGAGCACCATGAAGATTCCGGCGATGGGAAGCGCGAGGTAGACATGCCCCATTTTCCAGCCGAGCGCAGGCGTCATCTGCTCCATGGCGAGCGCATCGGCCACGACGCGGCTGCCGCCGTAGAGAAAAACCGCGCCAGCAAAAAACAGGACGATCAAATGCACAACGATAGCCATGAGCTTTCGCGCCTCCGAATGAAATTTGCCGACAAAAAAATCGACGCCCAGATGGCCCTTGGTGCCGAAGGCAACCGCGCCGCCGAGCAGCGCGACCCACACCAGCAAAAAGCGCGCGAGTTCCTCGGTCCATTTGGCCTGCTCGCCCATGACATAACGGGTAAAGACGCCCCAGACCACATCCAGCACCAGCAAGGCAACCGCCACGATCAGGACAAAGTCCAGCGCGGTCGTCATGCCCTTCTTACATTTAACAAAACCAGCCAGCATCACTTGATCTCCGCGATTTGTTTGAGCAGTTCACGAACCTCAAGATTGTCCACTTTTTCGAGCATCGGCGCGACCTTGGCCGCAAAGGCTGCCGTATCAACTTCGTACACCACAACCCCCTCCTCTTTCACTTTTTCGAGAGCGGCCGTCGTTTCCTTCCTCCAAAGATCCCGCTGGAACTCCGATGACTCGGCGGCCGCCTGCTGAACCCACCCTTGAATCTGCGGCGACAGTTTTTTCCAAACCTTGGAACTGATCAGCAGCAGATCGGGAATGCGGGTGTGTCCGTCGAGGGTGAAGTGCTTGCAGACCTCATAGTGCTTGTTCGAGGTGAAACTCGGCGGATTATTTTCTGCGCCACCGACGGTGCCTTGCGCCAGCGCGGAATAAAGCTCCCCCCACGCGATAGGGGTCGGCGCGCCCCCCATAGCTTTGACCATATCGATGGCGGTCGCGCTGTTCATTACGCGGATTTTGAGCCCTTTCAAATCGGACGGCGTGCGGATGGGCTTTTCTTTTGTGTAGAAGTTACGACTACCCGCGTCGTAGTAGCAAAGGCCGCGCAGAAATTTCTTTTCGCCCTGCTGCAACATTCGCTGCCCAATCTCTCCGTTCAGCACCGCCCAATAGTGATCGGCATCGCGAAAGATATAAGGCAGCCCGAAAACCGACATGGAAGGAATAAAGTTTTCCATGGCGGCAGCCGAGGTTTTCGTCATCGCCAGCGAACCGTTCTGCAACTGCTCAATGCACTGAGTTTCGGAACCAAGCACCGAGCTGGGATAGATATCGATCGTGACCGAACCGCCGGACAACTTTTCCAGCCGCTCCTTCATGAACTCCATCGCCTTATGCACCGGATGCCCCGTATCCAGTCCGTGGCCCAGCTTCAGCACCCGCTTCGACTGCGTTGAGCCGGCCGATTTCTGATCGCGCAAAAACAACGAAAAGCCGACCGTGGCGAGTATCGCCCCGATCAAAACGCCTGCGACTAAAAATGATGCTGATTTATTCATACAAATCTCTCACGCATTACACCTCAAACGATCGAGGTTTTTTGAAAACAAATCGCACGACGTGTGCCTCATCTCGTGCCATTGTCCCAATCGTGCAAATTTGTAAACCAACCCATTGCGCCTGTCAAACAATCATTACTTTTTTTGCACCCTTTTCTGCCGCCGGAATTTCCAAGGATTGGAAAAAATGTTTCCAAACCTTGGAAAACAAAAACCTCCCCCTGTTTCCAGAGAGAGGCTTGTCTGTTTCAGCAGGCTCAAGCTCAGCATAATCTGCTACGTACCAACAGGGTCAGCACAGCACCGAGACCCAGCATGCCGATGGTGGCTGGCTCAGGGATCACGCTGCCTGCATTGTTACTTAAATTAGCAACGTCCGTGCTAGAGAGCACATTGTCATAGATTTGCACATCGTATATCTCTCCGATAAAACTGTTAGCAATATTGTTATCGTTGTCCCCTGCGTCATAAGTGCCCAGATTAAACGTCGCCCACCCGGCGTCCATAACTGTTGCCGCACTGTCCGATGACCCAACCGATACACCGTTCAAATAAACATCAAACGAGGTGGTGGCATCGTCCCACGTGACCGCAACATGGTTCCAGGTATTTGCAGAAACCGATTTTCCTCGTGCAACCGGAACATCATTAAACACAGATATAGTGCTGTCATTTTCACCCAAAATGTTCAGATTTTGAGCTGCCACCACATAGTTTCCACCTTCGAGCACATCCACATTGAACCAGAAGCTCATGGAACCCGCGCTGGAGAATGCAGATTTATCAAGCCGAACGCCCGACTTCAAGGGGGTTGCCGCGCCGTTAGACATGCCGAATTAGGCGGACCCTGTCGGAGCCCCGTCAGCCAGACTGTCTGGCGTAGCGCTCACAAGATCCGGAGCTTCCGTATTGAATGAACCGTTATCCAGTGTCGGGACACCGTTTATACTGCCCACGGAATCATTAAAATCCCCGTTAAATGTGTAGCGGTGTGCCAGGTCGGCCTGCGTACTGAAGAGCAGTCCGCCCAGTGCGATTGCCAGCATCATTGTTGTTTTTGCTTCCATCTGTTTTCTCCTTTTTACCTCTCAGAACCTGACCAGCACCCACCGACCGCAAACCCACGAGATTTCCTAAAATAAAGCCAGCAGACCCCCGCCGGATAGATACTGTCAAACAATCATACCGATTTTTTTACACTTTTTCTGCCGGCGTCTACACCGGAATTTCCAAAACTTGGAAAAACAGAGACAGGAGTTTCCACAGGATTGGATAAAAAGTTCTCCCGGCCTAATCGAATCAACCCCGATCCGATTCTGCGGATTCCGGCCCGCCATTCAATGGACGGGCCTCACCACCATTTAGTGCAGATTAACCTTATAGAAGCAGGCCGCACTCTCCACCGTGGTGGTGTATGACGTGAAACCGTGCTGGCCAGGAATGGCTGATGCAATCGGGCTCCAGGCTTCCGACGCCAGGTTGGTGGCGGCCGAGAGGCTAAACCAGCAGCCCTCTTCCGAAATCCAGGTAATGACGAGCCCGTCTCCATCAGTCTGCGCATCCGCTATCTCGAACAAGGACGCGACATCGGTCGGGTCGGAGCCGGTGAAGTATTCGGCCCGCGCATCATAGCCGTCAACATCGGTGTCTGAAACCGAAGACGCCTCGTAGTCAACCACCCCCGGATACCAGGCGTCGAGCCACCAGCGGGGAACGCGGTTGGCGGTCGATGCGGCATAATACGATCCCGGGTTACGATACAGTGACTTAACCGTATCGCTGCTGAGCGTACGGTTGTAGAACTGAAGATCGTAGAGGATCCCATCGAACTGGTTGACCAACTGCGCATCGTTGTCCACGAGATTAAATCCGCCTATATTGATCCAGGCCGTATCCACCCGGTTGGAATAGGTCGTTGTACCGGCCAGCGCGCCGTTTAGATACAACCGGCCGGTTCCTGTGGCATTGTCCCAACTGACCACTGCATGGTTCCACTCGTTGACGGCATAGCTGCTGCCGGCCTTTTCCCCCTGGAACCCGGCCTCAATCCCGCCGGCATACGCACCAATACCGCCCTTCAATATCTGCTGCGGCCAAGAGGCAACCAGATACTGAGAACCCTGAAGAACGTCTTCGCTCTTAAACCACAGCGAATAAGAACCGGCGTTGGTATTCATGACCGAACCCTCCAGACGGAAGCCCGACTTGACCGAAGGATAGCCCATACCGACCCGCAATGAATTCGTCGGGGCACCGGCCACCGCGCCGGGCGGTACATCCAACAAAAGCAAAGGCGCTTCCAGCCAGGTTCCGTTCGTCGTCGCCTCCCCGTCGACACTTCCGATGGAGTCCGTCACACCGCCCTCAAAACGGTAGCGGTGCGACAGGGCTTCCGGGCGGGTCAGCTCGACGCGCGACACATAAAACGGGGCACCGCCAGTGTTGGCCTGGATCAGGATATCATCGTTGCGGCGGATGTAGGTCATGCGATCAGCGAACAGGGCATCGGTAACCGTGGCAGTCCAGGTTTTCCATTGACCGGTGTCAGTCAGGTTAAACTGTCCCATCAGCTTGTTACAGTTTCCATCCCCGTGTGCGTCGTAGTAAACCTGCACGAAGTCGGCCCCGACATCGAGATAATCAAAACTGAACTCGACCTCCGGCGCATTCCCGAAACGGAACTCCTGCCAGTCCACCCGGAGATCAACGATAGGGGTCGTGCCAACGGGGCTCACCGACCAGCATTCCCTACCGGTGTTGGTCACCACCTTGTCAGCGTATTCGGTCTTCTCGAAGTTAAGCCGCTTGAGAAGGCCTTGCGATTGCGTCGGTGTCACGCGGGCCGTCAAAGCGTCCCCTCCCTGCGGATAGATATTCACCTCACCGCCGCCGATGAGGGGCAAGCGGCCGGTCGGATCGCCCCACATCATCAGACCGTAAACGTCCACGGTGCCGGTAAAGTTCGGGGTGGTTTCCAGAAAATAATCATCATCAAAGGAGACGATGCCGATCCCAAAGAAACGAAGATCATTCCCCCTGTCAAAATGAAGGGAGATGCCTGCTGTACGTTCTGGGTGGCACATAAAGAAGTCCATGTTTTCGGGCCCATTGCCGTCCTGTTCCAGAAACTGCATATGCTGCTTGAACATGAAACTGATGGCTCCATAGGCCTGCACGTTCTTCACGTCGCCGAAAACATAGCCAACACTGTTGCTCATGGACAGACCAACGGCATTGGTCCAGAGCCATTCGCTCCGGATCTCCGACGTCCAATTGGGAATATCGGGCGTGTTGATTCCGGGATAGGACCAGGCTCCCATGCTCTGCAGTACGCGCTGAATATGCCCGCCGTCCGTACCACCGCCGATGCGCACGCCGATGTTGAGCGGGCTAGTCCAGAAGTCCTGAAGCACAAACCCGCTGCAATCGTGACTAGCCAGATCAATCAGGTTCCATCCACGCTTAATGGTCACATACTGGATATTGATGTCCGGGCCCAGCCCTCGGATGGTCCACGGATAAGTCTTGGGCGGATCATCCGCAACCGTCGGCCAGAACTCTCCCTGGTTCGGATAAAGGATGGTCATGCCACGCACGCTGCTGTTAGAGGAGAGACTGATAAACGGCGGCTCGTTTTCCAGGTCCACACTGTTCTCGCCATGGAAGGCGAACAAGGCAGTTCCTACAGGAGAAGCTCCCGGGCCGTGATCGTCGCGATAGACAAAATCAGTGACGCCCCGGAGCTCCACCCCGGACGGCACCAGCAGGTTGGTGCGGACCACATACTCCCCTGCCGGGAGATAGACGATGCCGCCGCCCAGGACCCCGGCATCGTCCAGCGCATCCTGAATAGCCTGTCGGTCGTCCGTCACCCCATCGCCGGTGGCACTGTATGGATATTCCCTTACATTAATCAGAACGTTGCTCCGGGCGGGTTTCCACGGGTCGGGCCAGACATAATCAACTGCAGCGGTTTCCGGAAAACGATCCAAGTCTTCGATTGCTCCGACCCAGCCGCCGCCTTCATAACGGCGCTCCAGGGTGGCATTGATTTTCATCTTGAAACCATACGTAGCGCCCATACCGCTTGCATTCGTGTCGGTGAGCAACCCTATTTTGGCGTTCTCGACCGTGATGTCAAACAGCTGGATATCATCATTCTTGAGGAGTTCCAGACCGACCGTGTTGGCTTGGCACCAGTTGCGGACATCCGCCAGCGCCGGCGCATTGGTGATGACCGCACTTGGGGCATCCGCCCAGATGGAGGGGGAAATATGGATCTGGTCAAAGAATCCGTATTCAAGGCAGTTATCATGCTTGATTCCGGTGTTCAGAAAAGTGCCGAATATTTCAGAGATCACGGGCGCGCCGCCAGCCTGTTCCACTTCATAGCCTTGATATGCATTGTAGAACGTCAGTCGCTTCAGCATGCAGGGCCTCCACTTCCGTTGAATGGTCGGCGGATACGGCACCACGTTATCGACGGTCTGTTCTGGATACCAGAAGCTGAGGTTCTGGATGGCGTTAAGCCCCCCTGAAAACTGGATAAACGGGGCGGCATTGGTGTCGTTGCGCCCAGCGTAGACCATCAGAATCGTTCCCTGGCCGGAGCCGCCATCGAGCGGGCTCTTCCAGTCGCCCCGCAGGGAGATGGTTCCGGGAACCGTCAACGTCCCGTCGAACCGGTACTTACCGGCCGGAAAATAGAGGGTGCCGCCTCCGGCCGACCCCAGGTCATCGAGCGCGGCCTGCACCATCGCGGTACAGTCGGAAACGCCCGAAGAATCCGCGTTATAGGGAGCATCGGTGACTGCAAGATCCGCTACGACCGCGTCACTCTCATCGAGAGTCGGAAAGATCAGACGAGTCGTATCATGAGACGCCTTGATCCCCGGATTCGCATAGAGCAGCTGCACGGCATCGATGCCGAGCTCGTTACGGTAAAACTGGAGGTCGTAGAGCTTCACATCCGACTGATTGGCCAGGTTGTCACCGTCATCGTTCAGGTTGAACCCGCCGATATTTACCGAGGAAGGAGCCACCACGTTTCCGTCGTAGTCTGCTGTGCCCGCCAGCACGCCGTTTATATACAACCGACCTGCTGCCGCAGTATTGTCCCAGCTGACCACAACATGAATCCACTCGTTTGTGGCATATCCGCCTCCGGCCACAACACCCTGGAACCCGGCCTCAATCCCGCCGGCATACGCACCAATACCGCCCTTCAATATCTGTTGCGGCCAAGAGACAACCAGATACTGAGAACCCAGAAGAACGTCTTCGCTCTTAAACCACAGCGAGTACGATCCGGTATTTGTGCTCATCACTGAGCCCAGAGAAAATCCAGACTTCTTCGACAGGTAGCTCATGCCGACCTGCAGGGAGCGGGTCGGCGCACCGGCCACCGCACCGGATGGAATATCCGTTGAAAACAAGGGGGCTTCCGTGTACGTGCCGTTTGTCGTCGCCGTTCCGTCGGCACTTCCGATGGAATCGTCTACATTACTGCCAAATGCGTAGCGATGCGCCAGCACAGGAGATTCATAACTAATAATGGCACCCGGATTATTATGCAGCTCGAAAACATCACCGGCATCCAGCATACCATCATAAAACTGGAGGTCGTAGAGCTTCACATCCGACTGATTGACTAGATTGTCACCGTCATCGTTCAGGTTGAACCCGCCGATATTTACCGAGGAAGGAGCCACTACGTTTCCGTCGTAGTCTGCTGTGCCCGCAAGCACGCCGTTTATATACAACCGGCCTGCTGCCGCAGTATTGTCCCAGCTGACCACAACATGAATCCACTCGTTTGTGGCATATCCGCCTCCGGCCACAACACCCTGGAACCCGGCCTCAATCCCGCCGGCATACGCACCAACACCGCCCTTCAATATCTGCTGCGGCCAAGAGGCAACCAGATACTGAGAACCCTGAAGAACGTCTTCGCTCTTAAACCACAGCGAGTACGATCCGATATTTGTGCCCATCACTGAGCCCAGAGAAAATCCGGACTTCTTGCTTCCATTATTCATGCCGAATTCAATCGACTGCGTCGGCGCACCGGCCACTGTGCCGGCAGGAATATCGTTGATAAACTGCGGCGCTTCCAGATACGTGCTGTTTGTCGTCGCCGTTCCATGCAGGGCTCCGACCGAATCGGTCACGTCGCCATCGAAAAGATAGCGATGGCTTACAGTCGTGATTCCGCCCTCCGAAAACAGGGCCAATCCAGTCAACAGTGCGGTTGCGATCCATCGTGTTGTTCTCATTCTGTCCTCCTTTTGAAATATAGATTAAACAGGGTCGGAGCCCACTCCACAGCCTCCGGCTTAATATACCAGTAAATACACTAGCTCCAACCACCTGTCATACCATCATTTAATTATTATCCGAGCACATTTCATTTCTTTAAATCCTTTTTTATAGAACCTTACAACTCCTGAAACCAAAGAAAATAAAAGCAGAATATTTATTTGATTGTTTGATTGGCATATGTAGTATTACTTCAAAATAAGACTGCATTTACAACCTAATGAAGGAAGACAGGATGAAATCGATTTTAACCGGAGTGAACTATTTTGCCGGCTGGTGGAAACCGCTGCCGAACAAGTGGCGCCGCCATGACAGCTCGCTGGCAACCGACCAGAAAGAAGACTGGAGACCGGAGTTTCCGGAACGCCTTCCCCTGCTCGGCGAATACAACTGCCAGGAAACCATGGACCGCGAGATTGAAGCAGCAACCAATCATGGCATCGATTTTTTTCCGATCCTCTGGTACTACAACGAGCCGAACAGCGAGCGCGAACCCAACAGCCGCTTCCTCAACCGCGCGCTTGATGAATTTACCGCCTCTCCCTTCGCCAACCGCATGAGCTTTTTCATCGAGTTCTGCAACCACAACCCGTTCGAGGTGACCACCGACCAGCAGTGGCAGGAATGTCTCGACAGCTGGGAAAAGTATATTACCCACCCCTCCTACATGAAGGTCGACGGCCGCGCCATTTTCAAGGTATTCGGCGCACAGCACTTTATCGACCAGAACGGCGGTGACATCGACCGCTGCATCGCGCAGCTCGACTCCATCCGCGCACTGTTTCTGAAACACGGCATGGACGTCATCATTGGCGGCGGACTGGAGGGCATCCAATCTATCGGTGTGGACCACCCGATTGCAAACGTCTTCGACTTTACCTGCTGCTACATGGATGTGCCGCTGGATCTGCCGCAACTGAAAGAGGACTATCCCTACGAAATGATTGCAGAGTTTGCCCGCGATTCGCGCCGGGCCCACAGCCGAGATGCCATTCCCCACATGCCCTACGTGCCCGCCGGATGGAACCCGGGCCCGTGGCCGGACGAACGGGCCCGTTTCGACCTGCCCAACCGCGCGCAGTGGCGCGCCGTGCTGGAGGAAGTGAAAGAGGACCTCTCCACGCTACCGAACCTTGGCCTGCCCTGCCCGGACGGCAGCCTGCAACCGGCTTTTAACTGCTATGCCTGGAACGAATTCGGCGAAGGCGGCATCGTCGCCCCGACCCACATCACCGGATACATGAAACTTGAAGAAATCCGGCGCACCTTCAAACCCGAAACCGTTAAGAAAGAAGCCGAACTCCAACCGGCATAAGCGGCTACCCAGAGAATATATGACAGAATCATTGACAGCAGAACCGAAGACGAAGTCGAGCTGGGCGGGAAGAATGACAGCAACGAAGTGGCAATCATTTTCCAGACATCGGAAAAAATCTCCTGGGCAATTCCAGACATTGGAAATGTGATGAAAGGGAATCCTCTATTCAGAGAGTTTTCTTCCCCAATGATTCTGCCAAAAACTTGCACTGCAAGGAACGAAGAGGAATATTATGAATACGAACCGACGAGATTTTATAAAAACCACTGCGGCGGCCACCGTGCTGGCGGGGCTGAACGCCCGCGGCGCGATCAAAGGCGGCAACAGGCCCAACCTGCTTTTTGTCTTCACCGACCAGCAGTCGTTCGACATGCTCGGGTGCTACGGCAACGAGCAAATCCAGACGCCCAATATTGACCGGCTGGCCAAAGAGAGCGTGCGGTTTGAATACTGCATCTCCAGCAATCCGGTCTGCTCCCCCATGCGCGGCATGCTGCTCAGCGGACAGCATCCGCTCAAAAACGGCGTGTTCACCAACGATGCCTGCATGCTGCCCGGCAACGGAACCTATTTCGGCGAAGTCCTGCGCGACAACGGATATAAAACAGGCTACGTCGGCAAATGGCATGTACATGGCGGCGACCGCAACCGCCCCATTCCCGAAGGACCCTACCGCTACGGTTTCGACGATACCTTCATCAGCAACAACTGCACGCTGAACTATGACCCCGATGTCTGCTTCTACTACGATCAGCACACCGGCGAAAAAATCAAATACAACCAGTGGGAGGTCTACGGACAGACCGACCAGGCGCAACAGTTCATCAAAGAGTCCTCAAAGGACGAACCGTGGGCGCTGTTTGTCTCCTGGCATCCGCCGCATGACCACAAAGGCTTACAATACACCACCCTGCCGGAACTCGAAGCGCTCTACGATCCCGACACCATCCAACTGCGCCCGTCCATGACCGACTCCCCCGAAGTCCGCAAAGACATGCAAGGCTACATGGCCATGATCACCGGCTGCGACATCGCCTTCGGCCGCCTCATGGACACGCTCAAGGAACAAGGCATGGACGACAACACCATCGTCGTCTTCACCTCCGACCATGGCGATCTGCACGGTGCCCATGGACGGCCCTGGGCAAAAAGCTTTCCGGAAGATGAATCGTGCCGCGTGCCGCTGCTCATCCACTATCCGGAAAAGCTCAACCCGCGCAACTCCGAGCTGCTGGTCGGCACGCTCGACCTGATGCCCACCATTCTGGGCATAATGAATCTGCCCATCCCGGCCACCTGCGACGGACAAAACCTCACCCCGCACATCCAGGCGGGCAACGACGACGCTGTCGCCTCCGTTCCGCTCTTCTATTTCAACCCCTCCTGGCGCGGGGTCTTCACCAAAGCCTTCACCTACGCAAAAGGCGGGCCGATGTCGGAAGGCAAACGGAAGCTCGGCTGGGACGCGCTCTATGACCGCCAAGCCGACCCCTATCAGCTCAGGAACCTGTATGACGACCCGGCCTATGCCGCCAAACAGGAAGAACTCGACCGGCTGACCCGGCAGTGGCTGGATCACTTTGACGACCCGTTTATCGAAGGCGATGCTCTCTGCAAGCGTCTCGGCTTTGATTCTCCGGAACTGCACGGCAAAGGAAAAACCGGCCGCCTCCCCGGCCGCCCGGTAGACATACTACGTGCAGAGCTAAAATAACACCGCTGACGGGCGGTGGACCAATAGTCGCTATTTGAAATATTCATAGATACGATCCCACGAACTGGGATCCAAAACATTCAGATTGTTCACATGAATCGACTCTTTGCGAAAACACCGAAGTGTCTTGAGCTTCACTTCATGAGTCACACTGAAACTAATGATGCGGTCGAGATTTAGGGGAATGAGCTTTTTGATATTTTCTGCACCGCGGGTTCCGGTTTCGACTTCTACGGCGGTTCGCTTGCCGCTTTTTTCTGCATAGAGATCGATGGCCATGTTATTGCCAATCGGTTTTTCGAGTTCGACAGTCCATCCGTCTTTTTCGAGCTGCTTGCGGATTTCATTTTTCCAGTAGTTATGCACGATTCCACCTTCTTTGCGCTTGGGTACGTCAATCCCGTTGCGCTTCATGGCTTCGCGCATGGATGGGGTGAGATCTAGCAATACGACTTTCCCAGTTCGAGTCGGGATGTCAACCGGGTGGATAATTCCTTTTTCGATGAGATTCTGTTTGGCGTGATTACCTCGTCTTCGACTGATCTCAAGGCGTGCATATCTTTTGACGACTCCGTCGAATGGGTTTTTATGAATATCTTTCATGAGGGTCTGTTCGGTTTCAGATAGGGAGGTTCCACTTTTAGAATCCTTTATTCTATGGGTTTCTGGAATATCCCCGGATTCGGTGGAATCGGATTTCTTCAGCGGTTCCTGCGCGGACCCATTGGAACAGGCCGGATATGGTGCGTACACCAGCTGGCTGAATAAAAAATCACATGCCAAAGAAAAGGTTTCCATCATCCATGCTGCCTGCTGGGCGCATGCCCGACGTAAGTTTGCTGAAGTCCCCGGCAACCGGAACGAGCTGAACCAGTTTGTTTTGTAAGGTGGACACAACATCTCAGCTAAGCCTCAAGGTGTTTTCTGTATACGTCCCTTTTCCCATTAATTACGAATACATATTCCTCGACCTGTTTTCGCCCAGCTCCTGTCCGACTATCGGGCCAAGCATGGGGGGTAAGTGAGCGGGACAGCCGGAGGCTGCGGGGAGACTCGTGGCCTTGGGCTTGGAGTGAAAACTAGAAGCGGGCTCATGCCGAAGGCATCCAGGGAATAGAGCTATCTGAACCTCAAAAATCAACAACCAGGAATAAGCCTCACTGAGCCCTCCTGATTTGTGGCACTGGACACTACACTCCTAACATCACCGGGAGCCAGCACAGGCCATTCTCGCAGCGATTTGGGGTGGTTGGGATGTGTGGTTGGCTGGTCTAGTTTTTGGAACGGTGTTCCGGGAGATCAATCGACAATTCGAAGAGCTTAGACTGCAAAATACTACAGAAAAAACGATGCAAATCAATTACGGCGTAAAGTCCGTCGATAACTGATCACACCAGCAAATCCAATCATCAACAACAAGATGCTTGAGGGCTCAGGAACCGTCAACCCAGTAACCCCTTGAATCCAATCCCACTGTCCATTAAGAGGAACGCCTCCTCCGTAATCCCCAAAACGGCCGCCATATCCTTCTGTAAAAGTATTCACTCCAACCAGCGAATCGCTTACCAGTAAAGCTCCCCCAGAATCGCCAGGACCTATGATGGTTTCAAGATCATTGCCAAGGCCACTGCCTGAGCTAGGGCTATCAAAATCATAGCGGAATAAATTATCCAGCTCGTCAATTACATTAAATCCGAATCTACGGTCAGTTAAAGATGCCTCTGTCGTGTAACCATAACTTCCATATCCAGAACGTCCGAATCCGACAAGCGTACCAACATCTCCCAGTGACACCCCTCCTCCTAGAGAAGGAAAGACAAGTTCAGGCAGAGGATCATCGAAGTATATTAAAGAAAGGTCATTTTCTATCGACGGATTACCGAATCCCGAAAAATCCGGATGTATAGAGAATGAACTCGCCATATAGCTTCCAAACCGAGGCAAATGAAACTGAATATCAAGCCCTTGATCAACAAGACCATTATCATCTAAATCAATATTATGACCAGCTGTTAAAACCCAGTTTCTGGATAGTGCTGTAGCAGAGCCAATGTACAAGGCACCGTCACTACTTATCTCCAAAGCTCCCACGAACTCGTATCTGCCCTGATCATCAACTCTATAAGAGGGCCTATCCGCTGGAAGGGAAAACTCTCCACCAGCAAGAATCCCCAAACTCCGCAAAGAACAACTGAGCAATAGTATCGATAAAACCGCTTTAGCTTCAGCACCAATCATATTTTCTCATCAGGATGAGGAACAAGCCGACTCCCTATAGAATCGGCTTGTTCCATACAAAATTTCAATGCAGCTCAGCTACTTAACGCACATATGCCAAGTCGATCCAAAAATGCGTGGATAAACCGTCAGGAGATGGAGTTAGGACAAGAACAATCTGATTTTCCCCATCACCGAATGCCGATTCTGGAACTCGATATGTCATCCAGTTTGAATCAACAAAAACATCCCCGACATACAAAGATCCATTCACGTAAACATCAATATAGCAATACGATGTTCCTTCTGATGTAGAACCTAGAGAATGAAAATAGAATGACTTCTTCCCATTAAACGCAAAACCAACGTAACCATTTACCGCCACTACCTTGCAATGAGGGGGATTAGTATAATAGCTATCAAAAACGAATCCGTCGTAGCCAATCCCCATATTCCAAAGACTAATAGAAGAATCATTTAGCAAGGCATACCCTGACACAGTCGGCCCAGATTCATTGTCATCTGACACGGTCAAAGTAGCCTCCTCTGAAAATGCAGACTGCCCACCAGCACTTACCCGAACTTTATACTCCCCGGCATGGCCATCACCAACACTACTGAATGACATCCTCCTGCTCGTTTTACCAGGAATCAATTTTTTGTTGTGATACCATTGATAAGAAATTGATGAACTTGAAGTAGCCTCAACAGAGAAAACAACTGGGTCGCCATACTTAATGGTCTGAGACTTAGGCTGAACAGTTATAACTGGAGGGCTTAGCTCCGGCTCCTTCTCATAATGATAATCCCATTCTTTCGTAAAAATCCGAAAAGGAGGCAAGCTAGGCAACGAACCAATCGGAGTCCCAATCACACTAAGACCTGCATTGATGTCCGCATAAGCCCCAAACTTCCAGTCAGCAGTAATGACCTCATCATTTACAGTACTAACCGCCCCCTCTACCTCCAGCCTAGGATCAGTATTAATGTAGACTCCAGCAAGACTCACAACCTTAGCATCTATTTGCGGAACCAGTGCCACAGTCGCCGCACCAGCACCATCAAGTGTATAAGTGAAAGGAATCTTTTCAAAAGGCTCCACATCAAACCACCTATCCCAATCAACTGCTGGATCAGCATCTTTAAGATAAACACCCTTTACACCCATGTTTGCATTTTGACGAAAGCCTGTCCTCATGGTGGCCGTAGCCTCAACACTTGCGCTTGCCTCTGCCGTAATCGTGGCTGTTAGATCGACATACACATAACCAGCCTGAACAAATTGCCGCCAACTCCAAAGCTCTTTTGAATACTCTCCAGACCAAGCTCCAGAAAGAGTGACCACAGGAACACAGGCTATCTCCAGATCCCCTGAAGCCTCAACCTCAAGTCGCTTCAGCGATGCCCAACTCGTTTCCAGAGAAACTTTCAGTTTAGGGTGAAACAAGAACTTTGCCTCTTCCATGGTAATATCCAGTGGACCATCCACGAACAAGGTCTCACCTGAAAAATCCGAGCCAATCGTTGGCAACTCGAATGTGGCATCACCAGATAGTGACTTTACCAAGTAACCATTTTCATCAAATTCAAGAAAAATTGCATCATCACCAATCGTAAAAGACCCATCTGTCATAATATCTGCCAAAGTGACATCAACGGTAGTAATAGTCAGCTCCTCGGCTGCCTGATTTGTCGTAATTGACTCAATCTTCCGATAGAATATTTCATCAATATGCGCAGGAGCTAGATTGGCTAGTGACTGCCCGGCAACAAATGCTGGCGCAGTAGATGAAGTATAGGAGATAATAATAGAATTTGTTTCCACCGAGCTAATTTCCCATGCGGTGGAAACACTATTCATACGAACAGGCCCAGTGCGATGACGGGCTGCAAGAACGGCCGCCTCTCCATCTAACTGCTGACCAACTCGCAATGCCGTTGGAGAACCGAAAACAAATAAATCCCCATCCTCAACAACCTCTTTTTCCAACTCAAACTGCCAAGTATAATTTGTCGAGAAACCATTGACATCAGCAACTGCCAGAGAGACATCGACAGTCGCTCCGTATCCACCAAGAGCGAAATCGCCACCAAAATCAAAGACGAGTGTATTCGTGCTCCAAGACAGCTCTGAGTCACTCAAATCAAAAACATCATTCGTACCTACAACGAGAGAGATTGTGTTACTGGCAACGCCTGACGAGTCATCTAGCACGATTTGAATAGGAGAAAAACGAGGTACCCCAAAGGCATCATCCTCAGGTGTGCGTGAGACGATTTCTGGAGCCTGCTCGTCCAAAGCCCTGACCCGATAAAACTTCTCTTCACCTCCAAGAGTTACCACATGTTGTTGAGCCAATGCCTGAGCCTTGGATGGATACCCCGCAACAGCAACCCAATTATTACTTGAAAGGTTTGCACACTCCTCAAGTACATATCGAATACCTGGCTGTGTTGACCATGCGACCTCCCTCTGCGCTACATTAGTCGTTGAATATAACCCCATGACGGGGGTTTCCAGCCTTTCACCGAAAGAAGAAGAATGAATGAAGCTCAACACCGAAAGAGCAAATACTGCGATTGCATTACGCATAACCCACCTCCACACTTAGTATTTTATGAAGCCAAAGCCTCGTTCAACGGCTATTCTCGTGGTTACAACTAACGTCATTAACAACAGAGGTCAATCAACGACCACCGAACAGGTCATATTTATACGCAATTTAAATTGGAAACCTTCTTTCTCAATGTTAATATGTGAGGTTATTTATCAACATTTAATACCTCCCCATCACCTTCGACAGATCCAACCCATAATCCAGCTTTACCAGTTCCTCCAATAGGACTGCTGGATGGAGATCACTTCCATAACGGGCATGGACTACAGAAATAAACCTGTCCATATGGCCGCATAACCGCATTTCTATTCGAGGATTCATCCGAGCCTGGTTTTGTGCCTGACTGATAAAAGTGTGGCGTAGAGAGTGAAAGGAGAAGGTTTTACGCCCTGCCTGATGGTCTGCCAGTTCATCCTCGCTCAAAAACCTTGGACGCAAAATCACATTGAACCAATGGCTCATCGCATTTCTCCAGTCTTTGTATTGATGGTGTGATGCTTTAGGCCAAAGGTTCGTAGTACCGTGCCTACTGGGATCGGTCCTAGATCGTCTGTGTCCCACAAACCTCATAAAACCCAATTCCTCAAGCACCGGGTGAACAGGTATTCGCCTTTTGGATGCCCGATTCTTTACGTGTTTAAAAGTCTCACTCCGTTGCCGTGCATTGATATCAAAACAATCCACCCCTTCAATGCAGACCACATCACTTATGCATAACTGGCATATCTCATTTAAGCGGGCCCCAGTGTATAGGCCAATCAAGGGAATCCAAAATCTCATATGCCTAGAAGCTTTTCTTCCAGTCGCATATAGAGCCAACCCATCAACCATTCTCTGCAATTGATCATGGGAATATACACAACGACCCTCTACAAAATTATCCTCTACCGGAATCCTCAAATCCACCAGAGGACAAATGCGTATATATCCATACCTCACAGCATGAGTGAAAATCGTCTTCAATTTTGCTAATCGGTTATTAACCGTTGTATTCGACACAACCCGCTCATGATCGATTTGAACAATTTCCCTTAGGGATTTATCTTTAAGCTCACTTTGCTGTCGCATACGAGGCGGCATCCGACACAAAGCCTGGTCACGAAATTCCATAAGCATTGAACGGGTGACCGTTTCAATAGCTATGTCACCAAACCATTCGATCAGCAGTTTAACGGAATTGCCCCGTTCAAGCTCACTTTTCTCTGACTGCCGTCCCAAAGACCGCACCTCGGCATAAACCATGGACAGCGAGTGCGAGGTATTTCGGGCAAAGACTGCAGCATCCGGAACCTCACCGATGATCCGTGGTGAATTACCAAGCAGAAGGGATTCAATAATAGTATCCCCCTCCTGGATTCCCGCTACATTCCTACCAGCTCTCAAATCGCTGAACTGTCTTTTAAACACGACGGACAGTATCCTCGCCCAAGAACGAGCCTCCAACTCATCATGTGCTCTTAAGGCTCTGGATATTTCTGATTTCCCTCCGTAGTGCCATCTTAAATCCTCAGGGATAGTCATCCTGAAAAAAAGAGCATCACCACGTTGCTGCACATTTCTGATCTTAAGATTCATATCAGCCACCTTCCTTGAACAAGGAAAGCAGCCGGATAATGAAGGAGGAGACAAGGCTGGAATCAATCGGGTGTTATTCGTTGCCCCCCAGCAACGCATCAACCGAGGATTTGAGGATGAGTATTTTTCGCTGACCGACCTTCTTGTGCTTAAGACGACCGTCACCATAGTAGTTGCGGACTGTCTTTTCAGAGCACACCAAAAGCCTTGCTGCTTCCTTGACCGTTACATATTCCTCATCAGAGTTACTGGCAGGCCTGGGTTTTGCAACAACTGGCTTAGGCACCACATCAGCGACTACGCCCTCTGACTTACCTGACCCACCAGCGACTAGACCAATACGGAAGTTTGCAGGCTTATCGGGTTTGGGCACCACAATCATGAATCCATCGCCTGCCGAGACCTGTACGGCCATAGCGTTGCCGGTCCGAGATTCAACTGGGAACGATACCTCCACCTTTTCGTCCAGAGCCGCCCGGACCTCCTCATACGACATGTAATCAACATGATACGACCGATCAAACTCGTCCAAATCCTCAGCCGGAAGAAGCTCCTGAAGATCATGCAATCCAGTTGCAAGACAATCAAATTCCAAACCCCAGCCCTTCACGGCATTCAATGCCCCGTAACAGGCCGATTTCGTGTCATACCGCTTTACTGGCAGCCGGGAGCAGGGCTTCCATGAATCGACAAGCCTTGTCCAGACTAACGCATGTTTTGGTGCATCGTCTCCGGTAACTACAGCCAGCCTCAGACCTCCAGAGATGTCCAGTATGAGCCGAGACAGACGATAGACGACCTCCGACATGGCTAAATGGTTTATGGATGCGTTGAGGGCGTCCCTATCCTTGAGAACCTCAACCTTCAGCCCCTCAATCCGTTCGGCTGTGAGACCAGCGGCTGGTGCCATGCCCTTGCCCTCCATCACCGACCACATCACATCATTCATGTCGATGTGAGGCTGAAGAGTATCTGGGTTATTGGGAACAGAAAGGAAATCAGATGTCGGCCATACAATCACGGCCTTCCGGGAATAGAGATTTTCCTCGGCAAGGATCGAGAGCAGGTCATCGTTGATACGATCAACGCCTGTGAGTGAGGCTGGGCCACCAATAAGAAGTATGTCTTTCATTCAAACAGGGTAGGATTTTTCAGGCAATCAGTACAAGGAGATAGGGATATCGAGAATCGGTCATGCCTAAGCAGAATTCACACACCCAGAATTTGTGTACGATTTGTGTACGATTCTCCCCCCATCTGGGGTGTGGAAAGTTGTGGAAACGAGAGGCAGTCGAGTCGATTACGCAGTCATACACCCAAAGAAAAACCCCGCTATCATTGACGATAACGGGGCTTAGAATGGAGCCGGCGGTCAGAGTCGAACTGACGACCAACGGATTACAAATCCGTTGCTCTGCCACTGAGCTACGCCGGCAGATGTTTCCCGCGAAAGAATTTCTCGATTGGAAAACGAACGGCGAATTATGCGAATATTCGATGTAGAGTCAATACTCTGAATCGAGTATTTCGCCCACCTCGGTTTAAGACCCGGCCATCACTTCTTTTTTGTCTTTCTCACGCGACGGCAATGGAACCAATTGGTAGCGTTTCCTGAAACGGAGAGACATCTATGCAACAAAACACCGAGAAAACTTGGCGCTGTGCGATTTGTGGATACATCCACTATGGAGATTCCGCGCCTGAGCCCTGCCCCATCTGCGATGCGAAAGCCGAGGATTTCGAACACATTGATGCCCCCCAGAGACCGGTGCGTCGCGATGTTGGGCAGGAGCGGGTTGTGATTGTCGGGGCAGGCGTCGCCGGGGTTTCGGCGGCCGAAGCGGTGCGGAAGCATGCGCCGGATGCGGAGATTATTTTGATTTCGCAGGAGGAAGAGTTTCCTTATATGCGCCTCAACCTGACGCGCCTGCTGGCCGGCGAGTTTGCGGAAAAAAACCTGCCGTTGCATTCGCCGGAGTGGTACGGCGAGCAACGCATCAAGCTGCTCCGGGGCCACGCGGCGGCGCGCCTGGTTCTGGCGGAAAAGGCGGTGCAGCTGGACAATGGAGAAACGCTCCAGTTCGACAAACTGATTGTTGCGACCGGATCGCACCCTTTCATGCCGCCCATTCCCGGCAGCGCACTGCAGCAGGTGTTTACCGTCCGTACGGTGGAGGATGTCCGCCAAATTCTTTCGGTGGTTCAGCCGGAAACCGAGGTGGTCTGCATTGGCGGCGGCATTCTGGGATTGGAAACCGCCGGCGCGCTGGCCAAGCAGCAAGCCAACGTTACGGTGCTGGAGGCGTTTGAATATCTCATGCCGCTGCAGCTGAATGCGGAAGGCAGCCGGGTCTTGGAGGAGCATCTCAACACGCTGAGCATAAAAGTGATCACCAACGCCAGCGCCGACTGCATCATTGGCGACGGGCATGTTACCGGCGTGCACCTGAAACGGGGCCAACTGATTCCCGCGAGCGTGGTGGTGGTTGCGGCGGGCGACCGGGCGAATGCGGAGCTGCTTGAGCAGGCCGGCCTAACGGTGAAGAAGGGCGCGCTGGTGGATAATTTTCTGCGGACGGCTCATCCGGATATTTATGCCGTCGGCGATGTGGCGGAACATGACGGCGTGCGCTACGGCTCATGGTCTCCGGCCATGTATATGGGCAAGATTGCCGGCATGAACGCCGCTGGAGCACCGACCGAATTCGGCGGCATTCCTCGTTCGCATTTGCTGAAGGTGCTGGGCAAGCCGATGCTGAGCATCGGAACGATTATCCCGACGGACGGCAGTTACCGGATGATCGAGGACCATGCCGACAACGGCTACCGCCTGTTCATGTTCCGTGACGGACGCCTGACGGGCTGCCTGCTGATCGGCAAGCTGAAGTTGATGAAGCCGGTGCGCAAGGCGCTGCAGGCGAGGCTGGACATGAAGGAGCTGCTGACGCCGGAAACAACCGCAGAAGAAGTGGCGGCGCACCTTGCCGGCCTATAGGCTGTTGAGCAATTCGGCGAGTTTGGCTTTAGCGGCGTCGAGCCGCTGAAGCAGCAGTTCGTGGACAGTGGCGCTGACCTCGGCAAACTCCTCGCGACTGTCGATCAGGCGGTCGAGCTCGTTTTGCATGTGCTCGAAATCGCAGGCGTCGACGCTGCCGGCGGAGGTATGGCCGAACGCCGTCAAGAAGTTGTCCACCTTGCTGCCGCGACTGATTCCGATGATGGGCACATGCACCACAGAGGCAAGGATTAAAAGGTGCAGGCGGCTGCTGATGACGAGGTCGAGCCTGCCGGCAATCGCCAGGATTTCGCGCGGCGCACGCCGTCCGCCAACCACCACGGAGTGGACGCGGTTTTTCATCCGCTCGCGCAAACGCTCCATCAGCGCAGCATCAGTTACGTGGTTCATCGGCAGGAAAACAATGCGGTGGTCCTGCCCGGCGAGGCGGTCGAGGAACTCGATCAACTCCTGCTCGTGGACGAGCTGCCGCTGCGCGGAGATGCAGAGGCCAACCTTGCGGACCTCGGATTCAAGAATGTGGAGGGCCTCGCGGTTAAGGGCGATGTTTTCCCACGGCTCGGGTTCGAGCAGCTCGGCGGAGTCGGCGCCGACGATGGCCTGCGGCACATCGCCGCAAGCATGGACGGCGGCCAGGGTTTCGGGGTCGCGAAGCATCACGAGGTCGCACAAGTTGAGCTGCTCGACAATTTTAGCACGCGCCCGGTCCATGGCCATGTTTTCCAGGCGCCGGACAAAGTCAACGCGTTTGAAAGCCAGCAGACTGAGCAGGTTCAGCAGTGTGCGGCGCTTGCCGGGCAGTACGCGGTAGATGAACGGGTTGAGGTTTTGATTCATACCGACGCCCCACACCACGGTCTTGGTTCCGGCGCGGTGGGCGATTTCGAGCATCTTGAGCGGGATTTCCGGATAGTCGGAAAGGCCGGTTGCCCCGGCCCATATAAATACGTCGGCGCCGGCGAGCCGCTCCTCCATGAGCGTGCGGCTGTAGGGCGGGTCGAAGCCGAAAAGCTGAACCGTTTCGACACCTAGCCGGGCGGCGGTGTCTTCGGGGAGATCGGTGCTAACGGTAATGCGGGCGGCGGGACAGACTTCGCGAATGATGCCGACAACGCACTCGAGGATAGCCTCGTCACCTACGTTGTTGCGCCCGAAGGGGACGCCCCCAAGCAGTATATCGACCGTCTGCATCTGCAAGCTTTATGCCATGCAGAAGGGGCTTTTAATAGCCCGCTTTTAAACATATTATCTATTTATGCAAAACAATGCCCCCTTTGGAACGCTGGTGCTGGCCAGTGCATCACCGCGCCGGCGCGAAATGCTCGCATCGCTTGGCCTGAGCTTCGATGTGATTGTGCCGGAAATCGATGAAACGCCGCGCCCCGGCGAAGCGCCGCGCGCGTTTGTTGAGCGCATGGCGAAGGAAAAGGCCGAAACGGTACAGGATGAGCGCATCGTGATTGCCGCCGACACCGTGGTGGTTCTTCAAAACCGCATCTTGGGCAAGCCTGCCGATGAGGCCCACGCCAGCGAAATGCTTTCAACCCTTTCCGGCGCCAGCCATGAGGTCATCACCGGAACCTGCATCCGGCAGGGGGGCCGCTTCGAGGTGTTTTCCGTCTCGACCGAAGTGGTTTTCCGGGAGTTGGAAAAAGCGGAGATTGAAGCCTACATTGCCACGGGCTGCCCGATGGACAAGGCCGGCGCCTATGCCATCCAAGGCGGTGCGGCGCACATGGTCCGCTCCATAAACGGTTCGTACACCAACGTGGTTGGGCTGCCCTTGTGCGAGCTTTACGAGATGTTGATTTCCTTTTGATTCGACCGGCTAAATACAGTACGTTGACTACGTTTATTATGTAGAGGAACCCATGCCCGCGAGTATCTCACCCAACGATATCCAGAATCTGCCAGCAACCGCAACACTTGCGACGGTGCCTTTTCTAGGCAATCTGGCGGGGGATTTGAGTCATTTGGCCTCGGATACAGTCATCATCACGATTTTATCGGCCACCACGCTGCTGCTCTTCGGTGTGCTTTGCCGCCTGCGGCAGCTGCGCATAGCGCTAGAACGGAAATCGGTGGCGCTGGAAAAAAGCGAACGCCACATCCGCCTGATGGGCGACAACCTGCCGAACGTGACGGTCTTCCAGCTGGAGCGCTCCGAGGAAGGGCATTTTTCTTTCAGTTATCTTAGCCATGGCTATGAACGCGCGCTGGGCTTCAGCCGCGACCTCGCGGTTGAGAATGCCGAATATGTATTCGAAAACGTCTACGAAGCCGACATTCCCCTTTTGCAGGAAGCCTGCTTACGCGCCCAAAACAACCTCCAGCCCACGGGAATTGAGATCCGCGTACTGGACGTCACCGGCGAACTGAAATGGCTGCACATCAGCGCCGTGCCGCACCGCGAAAAAGAGTCCCTCGTCTGGGACGGCTTCATGCAGGACTTTTCCGTCACCAAACGGGCGGAAGATGCGTTGTTGGAGGAAAACCGCAACTTCCAGAATCTTTTTGAAACCATCGACGACTTCCTGCTGATTTGCGACACAAACGGAAACCTCATCCACGCGAACCCATCGGTTGAAAAACGATTGGGCTATACCGGGGACGCACTGCGTTCCATGAGCATTTTCGAGCTCTATCCGGAGGATGCCCGTGCCGAGGCCTACCGGATGATCGCCCGCATGCAGAACGAACGGTCCGGCGGAAGCAACCTTCCGCTGCAAACCAACAACGGACGGACCATCCCCGTTGAAATGAACATGTTCCAAGGCTCGTGGAAAAACAAAAAAGCCATCTTCGGCGTTGCGCGAGACGTAGCCAACCGGCAACGCACCGAAAACGCCCTGCGCGAATCGCAGCAGATGCTGCAGCTGATTATGGATACGATCCCAATGTCGGTCTTCTGGAAGGATAAAGACTCCGTCTATCTAGGGTGCAACCAGACGTTCATCGGCGAATGCGGACTCGAAAACGTCCAGGACGTTGTGGGCAAAAACCCGTTCGACCTGTTCAGCAAAACGCTGGCCGAAGGCGTGATTGCACGCGACCAGCATGTAACCAGCTCCAACCAACCGCTGTTCAACTCGCAATATTCGCATACCCGCCCCGACGGCAGCATCGGATGGCGCAGCGCCACAATCATCCCGTTGCGCAACGACACCGACGAGCCGTCCGGCGTACTTGGCGTCTGGCAGGACGTCACCGAACAAAACCTCGCCGAAGAACGCCTGAAAAGAACCCTCGAGGACATGGAGCGCTTCAACCAATTGATGCGGGGCCGCGAACGCCGCACGCTTGAGCTGAAAGAAGAAATCAACCGCCTGCTGACCGAACTTGAGCAACCCAAAAAATACCGCACCACCACAGAAGACCTCTCATGAATGCGAAACCGAAATCCCGGAAAAGGCCTTACGGCCCCTTTGCGCTGGCCGCCGGCGCGTATGTCTGCGGCGTCGTGGCTTTTTCACTCTGGTCATACCAACAGCAAAAAAACGGCTTAATGGGACAAGCGGGCCGGTTGCTGACCAACGCCGCCTATGCGGCCGACGAACTGATCGGCAAGGACTATGCCGCGCAGCTGACGGCGCAGGATCTGAGCGGCACCGAAACGTACGCCGCCTGCCAGAAAAAACTTAACCGCTTGGCCAAAAAATCCGGATTAACCGGACTGGGCCAAGCCGTCAAACAATCCGGAGAAACCTACGCTCTGGTCTACGGCCACGGAAGCAGCGGAACGGTCATAACCGAAATCAGATACCGCACCCCCCTCTCGCCAGGCTTGCGAAGCATGGTTCTTGAGCTGGCGGGGCAGCGGGCACAAGCCGAGACGGTACAGTCTTACGACCATCCGGAATTTGGACGATTGCTCGCCTTCGTGCAGTACCGCCCCGTTGGCGGCGATTCGGGCCAAGTGCTTTTTGCCATTCAGGATGCAGGTCGCTTGAACAAGCTCCTGTTGGCCGCCGCCGTGCAAAAAAGCGTGGCCGGCGTATTTCTGCTGGTCATGATTTTCCCGCTCGTTGCATTGTACAACCGGACGAAAGGCAAGGCCGCAAAGAAGCTCGCCAAGCTCAACGCACTGCTGCAGTACGACGTCGAGACGCGCAAGCACCGCGAACACGAACTCAAGGACGCCATCGCCGATCTCGAGCGCTTCAACGCCGTAGCGGTCGGCCGGGAAGACCGGATCATCCAGCTCAAGGGCGAGGTCAATACCTTGCTGGAGCAGCTGAAGCAGGAAAAACGCTACAACGTCGATCACATTGAATAACGGCTTGCGAAACGAATAATGGATAAACAACCCAAACTCCAGACTCGACTGGCGCTCCTCTTCGCCGGCGGCGGCGCATTGAACGCGGCGGCACTTTCGGCCGCCCTCTATGGCTTGGAACTTGCAAGCGGCCCCCTTTTCCTCTCGTTCTCCGGGCTCTTTCTGCTGGCCTCTGCCGGAGCTGGCTATTGGGCCGGAAGCCTGGCCGGAAAGCGCTTCGAAAGCGAAAACATCGAGCGCAACCAAGAAATGCACGACCAGGTCGAAACCGTTCAGCAGCTGATGAAGGCCAACGAATTTCTCGAAACCGAGGCGGTCGATCTCAAAAAGCACCGCAAAGCGCTGCTGAGCATCATGGAAGATGCCGAACGCTACAACGAAGAGCTCAAGCACGAGATTGCCGAACGCAAACGCGCCGAAGCCGAAGCCGCCCGGGCCCGCAACAACATGGAGCTCATCCTCCACGGCGGCGACCTGGGCTACTGGGACTGGGACATCCTCGGAAAAACCCATGCCTGCAACTCCCGCTTCGCCGCCCTCCTCGGCTACCGCATCGAAGACTTCCCCGCCGACTTGGACTGGCGGAAAGAACACATCCATCCCGACGACATAGAGGCGGTCAACCGGAACCTCGCCCAGCATTTCGAAGGAAAAAACGAAATCTACACCTGCGAATACCGCCTGCGACGCGGCGAAGACGAGTGGATCTGGCTGTTCGACCGCGGCCGGGTGATTGACTGGGACGCCAACCAAAAGCCGGCGCGCATGGTCGGAACCCTGCTCGAAACCACCGACCGCAAAGAATACGAGCTTGAAATGACGGAGGCCAACCATCTGCTCGACAAGCGCAGCCGCGAGCTGGAGGAAAACCAGCATATCATCATGGGCATGATGGAAGACGCCAACGACGCGCGCGACAGCCTGGAGCAGGCCAACCGCCAGCTCTTGGTGGCCCGCGAAAAGGCCGAGCAGGCCACGCGCGCCAAATCCGACTTCCTCGCCAGCATGAGCCACGAGATCCGCACCCCCATGAACGGCATCATCGGAACGGCCAGCCTGCTTAGCGACTCCTCCCTCACCCCGGAGCAGGCCGAATACATCCGCATCGTCCAAACCTCGAGCGACGCCCTGCTGACCCTGCTCAACGACATCCTCGATTTTTCAAAAATCGAAGCCGGCAAGCTCAACCTCGAGCAACGGCCCTTCGATCTGCGCGAAACCTGCGAACACATCACCGAGCTGCTCACACCCACCGCCTTAGAGAAGGGCATCGACCTGATTCTGCGCTATTCCCCCTCCACGCCCGCGCAGGTCGTCGGCGATGCCGGCCGGATCCGCCAAGTGCTGATGAACCTGGCCAGCAACGCGCTGAAGTTCACCCGCGAGGGCTACGTCTACATCAACATCGAGGCCGTTGCCGGCACGGAAGAAGAAACCAGCATCAACTTCAGCATCACCGACACCGGCATTGGCGTCTCCCGCGAGGAGTTGCCGCTGCTGTTCCAGAAGTTTTCACAAGGCGACTCCTCCACCACGCGCGAGTATGGCGGCACTGGGCTGGGCCTAGCCATTTGCAAACAGCTCGTCAACCTGATGGGCGGGAAAATCGGGATGGAAAGCGAGCTCGGCAAAGGCTCCTCGTTCTGGTTCCGCCTCAACATGCCGGTGGCGAAAAGCGCCAAGCCCGCGACGATCGATCAAGCCCTCTTTAAAGGCGAAAGCGTGCTCGTAGTCGATGAAAAAAGGCTCATGGGACTGGCACTGGCCGAGTGGCTCAACTGCTGGGGGCTCCAAGCCGAAACCTGCTCCTCCACAGAAGCCGCCGCCAAAAAAATCCGCAACAACGGATTCCGCATGGTATTTATTGAGGAATACCTCGCCTACGACAACGACAACCCCTTCTTCAACAATCCCGAATTCGAAACCCTCACCCTGTTCATCATCTGCTCCATCACCAACCGCGACTTCCGGTCGCTCGACCGGGCCGGACTCGCCACCAATTTGGTCAAACCCATTCGGCTGAGCAATCTGCTGGGCAAAACCGCAAAAGCGCTCGGCTATTCCGCTCCCATGCTGACCGCCGACAAAGAACCCGACGCGCCCGCGGTGGAATCCTCCGAAATCGCTTCTTTCGGCACGCGCCGCATTCTGGTTGCAGAAGACAACCTCGTGAACCAAACCGTCGCCAAACGCATCCTTGTTAAAGGCGGGTTCGAGGTGGAGGTGGCCGAAAACGGCGAGCAGGCCTTGCGCAAAGTCACCGAAAGCGGCATGCACTACGACTTTGTGTTCATGGATTGCCAGATGCCGCGCATGGACGGCTATGAAGCCTCGCGCCGCATCCGCGAATATGAGCGGGAACACGGCCAAGGCTCCCGCATTCCGATTGTTGCCCTCACGGCCAACGCCATGCAGGGCGACCGCGAAAAATGCCTGGACGCCGGCATGGACGACTACATCCCCAAGCCGGTCAAAAAGGAAGCCCTCTTCGACATGCTCCATCACCATCTTGGATAGCTTCAGCCACAAAAAGGAGAACCGCCATGTTCATTGTCCATGTTTTCATTCATGTCAAACCTGCATGCATTGAGAAATTCAAGGTGGCCACGCTCGCAAATGTAAGAGCAAGCATTCAGGAGCAGGGCATCGCCCGCTTTGATTTTTTGGAGCAGGAAGACCACCCCGGCCGCTTTGTTTTGGTGGAGGTCTACCGCACCCCGGAAGATGCGGCCAATCATAAGCTTACACCACACTATCAGGTATGGCGCGATGCCGTGGAACACATGATGCAGGAACCGCGCTCCAGCATAAAATGCGCAAACATTGCCCCGGACGACTCCGGATGGGGCGCTTTTTTGGGCTGACGACAATTTTTTTATTTTTCGCGCCCTAAAGAACGGCATAAAGTTTGCTTAAACATGAAGGCATGACGGGGAAAAGATACAGCATTCTGCATCTGCCATTTATGTCGTTTTTTTTCGAAGCGGCTTTATCGGGAAGTCGGACGCAACTGGAAGGGGGCCAACCTGTGCTACCTCTTCCTGCTGCTGGCCATTTGCTGCGTCCCCCCCTCCTTGAATCTGCGCAAAAAGTTCCTGACGCATCTGGATGCAAAAGAACTGCAGCTGCTTAACCAGATTCCCGAGATCCACATCAAAAACGGAACCGTCCTGTTCGACCAAAAGCAACCCTACTACATCCGTCGCGCCGACGGCTCGCCGATGGCCATCATCGACACCACCGGCAGCATGAACTACATCGACGACGAGGCAAACATGCTCCTGACTGAAACCAAACTGATCGTTCGGCGGGGCGCAAAATACTTCAATACGCTGGATCTCGCCCAAGTTGAAGAATTCACGATCAACAAATTCATCATCAGCAATTGGCTGCAAACCTCCAAGCAGACCATCGCGCCGGTCAGCTACGGCCTCTTCCTGATGCTTTCCTGCATATTCTTTTGCTGCTGCTGGCCATTGTCGGGCTGGTGGTTCCGCCGCCATCCACGCATCGCCACCGCGGCTGTAACGCCTGCCGAGATCCTCATCACCGTTTCCTGCGCCGCAGGCATCGCCGCGCCCAACATCTCCTACCTGCTTCTTTCCACGCTCTACCTACTGATCGGCATCCTCTCCTGCAAAGGAACCTCCGCCAAACAGGACAAGTTGAACAAACCCAATCTCCTCGCCGTCTTGGAAGAAGATCTCCACGAAGACGCGCACTCGCACGCGACTTAAACAAATCGGCGTTATTGGCAGCCGAGATAGATCGTGCGTTTCTGGAGATAGCCCTCGATGCCGTGGACGCCGTCCTCCCCGCCAAGGCCGCTGCGCTTATGTCCGCTGTGATAGCCTTGGATATAGCCAACAATGCCCTTGTTGATGAAGATGGTGCCCACCTGCAAATGGCCGACCGCGTGCATGAATTTTCGGTAGTCGCGGGTCCAGAGATAAGCAGAAAGCCCGTCCTCCCGCGCATTGGCAATCTCGAGCGCCTCTTCATAGCTTGAAATCTTAACGATCGGCATCACCGGTCCAAAGATTTCCTCCTTCACCGCGGTGGAATCCTTGGTCGCGTTCAGCAGCACGGTGGGTTCGTACCAGTTGCCCTTCTCGAACTCCGGACCTTCCGGCCGCCGGCCGCCGCACGCCAGCGTCGCGCCTTCAGCCACCGTCTTCTTCACGATATCGTCGATTCGCGCCAATCCGCCCGCAGTCGTGCTCGGACCCATCCCGATGTTCTTCATCGGATCGCCCACCTTGATTCCCTTGATGCGGGCCAAGACTTTTTCGGTGAACTCGTCCGCAACCTTTTCATGAACCAGCACCACCTCGTTGCAAATGCAGACCTGGCCGCAGTTCGCAAAGCGCGCCACCACAGCCGCCTCCACCGCCTTGTCCAGATCCGCATCGTCAAGCACGATGAACGGCGCCTTGCCGCCCAGCTCAAGGGAAAGCGCGGTCACGTTCTCGGCCGCCGACGCACAGATCGCCTGGCCGGCGCGGATGCTGCCGGTCACGGAAACCAGTTTCGTAATCGGGCTCGCGACCAACGCCGCTCCGATTTCCGCCCCCGTGCCGATCACCATGTTCACCACGCCTTTCGGGAGGCCGGCCTCGTCCACCAGCCGGCAGAACTCGGATGCCGTTACGGGCGTAGCCTCGTGCGGCTTAAGCACCATGGTGTTTCCGGTCACCAACGCGGGCCCGAGCTTGCGCCCGATCAGCGCCAGCGGATAGTTGAATGCACAGAGACCGACGGTCACGCCGTACGGAACCTTATAAATCATCAATTGTTCGTTTGGCTGGTCCGACGGAAAAATCTGCCCCTCAATCCGGCGCGCCGCCTCGGCGCTGTAGGTCATGTAGCGAATCGTGTCGTCCACCTCGAACCGCGCCTCGTCGAGCGTCTTGCCCTGCTCCATCACGAGCAGCTTGGCGAAATGCTCCTTTTCCGCCTTCAGCCGGTCGGCAAGCTCATAAATATAGTTCGCGCGTTCAACCGGTGGCAGATCCTGCCAATCCTGCTGCGCCGCCTGCGAGGTTTCCAGCGCCTGCTGCGCCTGCTCGACCGAGCAGTTCGGCACTGCCGCCCACACTTCGCCGGTGGCAGGATTCTCTACCTGAATACGGTCTGAATGGTCGGCGCCAATCCATTCGCCGTTAATGTAGCAGGGATAAAATTTAGGTTCGCTCATCATTATTCCTCCATCGGTTTCAATTTTCCCTCAGCGGCCGCGATACATCGGCGCGCGTTTTTCCACGAAAGCACGGAACCCTTCCGCTCCGTCCTCCGTATCATACAACCCATCCACCAACCGCGCCTCCAGCGCCAGCCCATCGGCCAACGGCTTTTCAATACCTTCCCGAATGCCCTTCTTCAGCGCCGCCTTCGCGGAATAAATCACATCACTCATCCGAAAACCCCCAGATTGCGGTTAATCTCCCCCGCGCAAATCAAAGTAGCCTTAAGATAGTTCCGCTGCTTCTGGGCCGCATCCTTCACGCTGTCCAAATAGGACACCGCGAGAACCGCCGCGGTTCCCGAACCGTCCACGCCCACCGGAATGGCAATGTCCGCCACGCCCTCGGTAAGCTCGCTCTTGCCGAATAGAAAGCCGTTGGCCCGACCCTGTTCAATGTCGGCGCGGATCTGTTTTTGGGCCGCCTTGGCCAGCCGCGAAAATTCAGGATCGTCTTCAAGCAGTTGATCCGCCGCTTCTTCGGCCATGCGAGACAACAGCACCTTGCCGGAAGCCGTCCGGCTCATCGGCAGCGTCGCCCCCTCGCCCACCGAGAGGCAGACCCGGCGCGCCGGCATCCGCTCCATCATAACAATCAGCGACGCCCCATGCTGGAAACTCAAGTGGCACGATTGCCCGATCTCTTCCGCCAGCGCCTCCATCGGCACATGCGCGGCTTTGCGAAGCATCGTTGCCGTATGCTGGCGATGCCCCAATTCAAACAGGCGCAGCGTGATGCGGAACCCGCCCCCCTCGTCTTTCGCAATATAATCCCGATCTTCCAGGCAGGCCATCATTCGATACAGCTCGCTCTGGTTCCGCCCAAGCGCGTGGGCAATCTCCGAAAGCGTACGCCCTTCCCGTTCCCCGGAAAGATATTCCAGAATATCCAGCCCTTTTTCCAGCGCCGGCGCCTGATAGCCCGTTTTATTTTTCGACTTTTCCATAGGTGGCTTGTGAATCCCTTTTTTATATACAAAACTATGTGTTCAACACCCTCAAGATCCAAGGTGAACTGTAAAGTACGGCATTTAACCCTTTAATGGATACTGTTCTAAAGGACAGGTTACGCCCCGCAGGAAAACGCGTATGAATTGCATCTGAATTTATTTTTCATATATAAAACTTTGAATCCACTATGGCTGAATCAATAAAACTCCGGGGAATGACCTGGGACCACTCCCGTGGCTTCACGCCCATGGTCGCAACGGCGCAGCGCTTTCACGAGCTTCACCCGGAAATCGATATTTCGTGGTCCAAACGCTCGCTGCAGGAATTTGCCGACCGCCCGCTGGGCGAGCTCGCCGAGCAGTTCGACTTTCTGGTGATCGACCATCCTTGGACCGGATTCGCCGCCGTCAAACAGATTTTGGCCGGCCATCTGAAGACCAAGCCGACAGACGACTGGCTGGCGGTTTTGGAGCCGGCGGACATCTGGTGCGCGAAGCTCCACGACTGGAGCGGACTACGCACCACCGAGGCTTATCAGGTGCATCAGTCCGACGGCTGCGCCTACCGGACCACGCGCTGTCCGATCCGAATCGATGGTGAACGGATTTACAACCCGAAGGGTTCGCCCGTACTGGGCGAGCATACAAAAAACATCTTGAATGAACTGGAATGATCACGAACACAAAGGCACTAAGAGCGCAAAGTTTCACAAAGCTTTGCGCACCTTCGTGTCCTCTGCGCCTTTGCGTTGAAAATACATTTAAATAGCGAGGTTAAAAATGAATGAACAACGAGTTGAATTAGATCTGAGCGGCATCCACTGGAAGATGCAGAAAATCCGCCCCGGACAAGGCGTGATCGAAGGGTTTCACACCATGCCCTCGGAATACCAGGGCACATTCTTCAACTGGAGCCAAGTGCAGGTTCCCGGCGACATCTTCACCGACCTGCAGCGGGCCGGCGAGATCGACGACCCCTATTTCGGCCGCAACTTTGGCCGCGCAAAATGGGCGCAGGAGCTTGAATACTGGTACTTCACCAAGTTTCACGCCCCCGCCGAAATGCAGGGCAAAAAAGTCAGCGTCCTTTTTGAAGGCGTCGACTACAGCTGCGAAGCCTGGCTGA
The DNA here is from genome assembly GCF_900890705.1 of Pontiella sulfatireligans. Classification (GTDB taxonomy): domain Bacteria; phylum Verrucomicrobiota; class Kiritimatiellia; order Kiritimatiellales; family Pontiellaceae; genus Pontiella; species Pontiella sulfatireligans. The sequence goes on from NZ_CAAHFH010000002.1 coordinate 1,703,748, forward strand.
ACGGCCAATACCTTGGCGCGCACGAAGGCATGTTCTCCACTTTCGAATTCGACATCACCCGTTCCGTCCGCTTCGACGAATGGCTCGAAGGCTGCAACATTCTCATGATCAAACTCGATCCGCCTCCGCGCAACCACGGGCGCGTCGCCGGGCGCAAGTTCTGCTTCGGCGGCGACTACATGCCCGACGTCGTACCCTTCGGCATCCACCGCCCCGTCAAGGTGGTGGCTACCGGCGAAACGGCGATCAAGCGCACGCGGATCGAATCCGTCATTAACGGCGCCGATGCCGTGGTGTCCATGGAAGTGGAGGTGCACAACCTTTCCGCCGATCCCTATGAGGTAAAGCTCAACGCAACCGTCGCCGGCGAAAATTTTAAAATCGCGACGCCGATCACCGCCGTCGCCACGACAATGATCGCCCCTGGCGCCAACTTTGTCAAAATGGAGATCCCCGTTAAGGACGCGCAACTCTGGTGGCCCTGGGACATGGGCGATCAAAACCTCTACGAGATGGAAATCACCGCCATGGCCATCGGTGAAGAGAGCGACGTCCATCGCGAAATCTTCGGTATCCGCGAAATCACGCTGGAAATGAATCCCGGCTACACGGCCGAAGAAGTCGAATTCCCGTGGACCTTCATGGTCAACGGCAAGCGCCACTTCCTGCGCTCCTCCTGCTGGGGCGGACCGCCCTCGATGCTCTACGGCCGCAACACCGACAAAAAGTATGAGGCCCGTTTGGCGATGGTGAAAGAAGCCAACATCAACAACCTGCGCATCTTCGGCTGGCACCCGCCAGAAGTCCCCTACTTCTACGAACAGTGCGACCGGCTGGGCATCACCGTCTGGACCAACTTTAGCTTCGCCACCCAGGGCTACATCGCCTCGCCGGACGTCCTCTGGCCGGCCGTCGCCGAATGCGCCGACATCGTGAAACAGCGGCGCAACCACCCCTGCACCGTCATGTGGATGGGCGGCGAAGAGGTCTTTTTCTCCGGCGCCCATCTGGAGAGCGACAACAAGCTGTTCATGGAGGAGATCGGCAAAGGGGTGCGGGAAGTCACCAACGTGCCCTACGCCATCGCCTCCCCGCTCAGCGGAACGTACGGCCAGAAGCTCGGCTACAAACCGAAGGAGTCCACCCACGCCAACGAGCACTATTACGGCGCCGGCGCAGTGCTGATGGAGGAATACTACCCGGCCCAGGACCACTGCGTGATCCCCGAGCTCACGGCAGCATCGGCCCCGAGCGTAGACGCCCTCAAACGCTTTATCCCCGAAGACGAACTCTGGCCGATGGGCCTGAGCTGGGGCTATCACTGGGCCGACATCGACATTCTGAAAACCCTGAACGTCGAGGTGTTCGGCGATGAACGGATGGGTTCGCTCGAAGAGTTTGTCGAAGCCACCCAGACTGCGCAGGGCATGATCTTCCAGTATTCGTTGGAAGTCTACCGCCGCCGCAAGCCGTCGCTGAGCGCCGTAGCCTTCTGCCATTTCATGACGCACATGCCCGACATCAAGTGGGGCATCATCGACTACTACGGCAATAAGAAGCTGTCGTTCGACTACGTTAAGCGCGCCTACCAGCCGGTGCTCGCGAGCGTGGAATACGAACGCCGGCGCTGGAAGGCCGGCGAAGAGCTTAACTGCAATGCGTGGATCGTCAACGACCTGCACACCGCCTTCGAAGGGGCGGAGCTGGCTTGGGAAATTCGGTCGAAGGGCGCGGTTGCCGCCTCCGGCAAAACAACGGTGGATGTCGAGGCCGACAGTGGCCGGAGCGTGCTGCCGATCCAATGGACGGTGGAAGGCGAAACCAACGAAATGTTTGAGGTTGCCCTAAAACTGACCGCGACCGACGGCGCCGTGCTTTCGGACAACCATCATACCCTGCTGGTCGGCGACCATGATGCAATCAAAACCGAACTCAAGGAGCGCCACCGCGCAACCTGCGAGACCATGGATCGGCATGGGAAGTCGTATTTCCGCTACTTCCCCGAACAAATGCAGTTCGACTAGGAAGTCAGGGCCGTGAAGCCGCATGCCAGCATGCGGCTTAAGCCCTACCCTTCAATATAGGAGCAGCAATAGTCGGCAAAATCTTTGCCCACGAGGTCGAACTTGGAGTGGGCCGGCACGTCGAACGATTCGCCCGCCTTAACGGTTATCCAGTGGGTGGAGCCTGGCAGCAGCACGTCCATCTCGCCGCCAATGACTTCCATCAGTTCAGCGAGGCCCGTATTGAACGAATATTCGCCCGCCAGCATCATACCCAGCGTCTTCTTTGCTCCATCCTCGAACACCACCGTCCGGCTCGTCACCTTGCCGTCAAAATATACGTTCGCCTCGCGAACCACCGTCACATTATTAAATTCAGACATGGGCATCTCCTTGAGTTGAAAAGCAAAAGTTTCGCGGCTAACGGCGGACGGGTCAAGCTACTTTGCATGGCGGCGGAATGCTTAATCCAGCGCCTTTCTAAAAATAAAAGCCGCCGCCCGGTCCTCGTAATACTCCGGCCGGACTTCGGTATCCACATAGCCCAGGCTTTCATAAAGCCGGATGGCTGGAATGTTGTCCATGCGCACCTCCAGCTTCATCCGCGTGCAGCCGCGCGCCCTCGCCTTCCGCTCAGCCGTGGCCAACAGTTTGCGGCCAATTCCTTGCCCGCGGAACTCTGGAACAACCGCCAGCGAATAAATCCGCGCCACCGCGGCATTGCTCCGAAACAGCATCACCATTGCGCCGACAAGCTCCCCCTCGCGGAAGACCCCCGTGCACATAACGCTTGGGGAGGTCAGCAAATAGCGCATATTGCGCCGGTTCGTGCGGTCGATGTCGAAGCACGCCGCCTCCAGCGCCAGCAGCGCATCGGTCATTTTCAAACCGACGCGCCGGATCACCACATTAGAACGTTGAGTAGAGGTCATGGATTCCTGAAGTTTAAGGCTGTATAGCGCCAACCTGCACGGCTGTATACATATAATAGATGTGCAATTTTTCCAACCTTTGGAAGCCGATGAAAAGCGGCCAAACAAAGGGATCAACGACGGCGGTCTGCTTGCTTTGATTTTGCAATGGCTGAATCCCGCTCTTTTTTTTGCCACCGAATGCGGCGGGCCTTGAGCTCCTCAAGATAGAGCGCCTTGCACCGGGCCTTTTCCGGCAGGTCGATTCCTTTCCGGCTCAGCTGCTCATACCAGTCCCACGCCCGGATATAGTCGGAAGTGATGCCGCCGGTTTTCCGGTCTTCTGAATCTGCATCCCGAACGAAGTAGCGTTTTCCGTAAAAGTACATTTCGGCCAGTTCCTTCATTGCGCCGGCGTGGCCTTGTTCCGCCGCGAGCCAGTAGCGCGGGTAAACAAGCTGTGTTTTCTTGTTCAACGGCATAACCGTTCCGTCGGGGCCGGGCGCATTGCTTTCGGCAATCTGTTTGCCTTCCTTATAAAGCTCTTCCGGTGAAAGGTCGGCGGACCGCCGGCCAAGCACTCGCAGGGATGCTTGCTCCCCAGCCGCCTGCCGGATCCCGGCCTTCGCCGCCTTTTCATACCCCTCTTTCGCAAGCTCAAGATCAACGTGGGTGCCCTTTCCGCCGACATACATGCGGGCCAAAGGAGCATAGGCTTCGGGGATGCCCGCCTTTGCGGCTTCGTTAAAGCACCAGAACGCTTTTTTGGTATGGGCCGGTCCGCCGCGGCCGTTCAGGCACATTGCCCCCAGCTTAACCATGGCGTCCTTTGAGCCGTCTTCGGCGGCCGCTTCGTACCAGCGCCGGGCGCTGGCGGGGTCATAGGACGGGCCGAGAATATCGTTTTGTTCGTCGGCCAGCCTGAGCATGGCCCATATGTTTTCCTGCTCGGCCGCCTGTAGAATCCATTCATCAGAGGCGGTTTCGGGATACGGTTTCCCCGCTTCATATTCCTTCTTCCTTTCTCGGCGCTGGGCGGCCTCTTCTAGCGGAGAAAGCGCAACGGCTTCGGACGCCGCCTTTAATGCCGGGACAAATTGGAGGTTGCGCGCATAGGCCGCCGCCAGCAGATCGAAGGCCACCGGATCACGAGGGCTTTTCTGAACAAGAACAGTGGCGTAGCGGATGGCCTTCGGTCCGTCATGAAAATCCGGGTCCGGGGAGGAGGCATATATGCGGGCAAGCGCCGCGCATGCTTTTATGGAGTTGTTCGTAACGCCTTTTTCATACCACTCGATCGCCTGAACAAGGTCTGGGGGCACTTTGGACCCACCGGTTTCGTGCAGGACGCCGATCTCATAAAGCGGCGCGGTGTTTCCTGCGTCAACGGCCTTGGTGTACCAACCCAGCGCCGTCTTCGGGCTGGGGGTTGTTCCGGTCCCCGTCTGATAGCAATAGCCGAGCCGCACCATGGAATCGACGTGTCCCAACCTGGCGGCTTTGTTAAGCAGGCCAAGCGAGGCTTCGGGGTCAATCTTATAGACGGTCATTCCCCGGTCATAGAGCGACTGCGCCGACTCCTTGTTTTTCGGAGCCGCCGTTGCGGATGCCATCACAACCGCGGCCAGGCTCGCGGCGATTAAATGCTTCTTGTTGTTCATACGCATACTCAACAGGACGATTTAGACGCTGAGATCCGGACAAAATAAAGCAGTTGTCAGGCCAATATGAATGCCTTGCGCTAAATGATGTTCAAATCTGCGGCACAACCACCTACGGGTCTACGGAAGCACACATCGTAGGTCTTGATTTTCTGGAACACGGCCGGCCTAGCCAAACAAAAAAATCAGGAGCTGCTTTCGAATAAGGACGATGCAAAGGAATGATTCATCATTTTTGTGGACGCGACGACCTCGTTGCGTGGCGGGCGACAGAAAAAAAGCGACGGGGACGTCGCTTCTACGAAACTGAAGATGGCATCGGCAACGCTGCTCCTAATGCTCGTTGTCGTAGATCTTGATTTTATGAATCACGGCTTCTTCTGCCTCGTCGTAGATTTCGCGGATCATCTCGTCGGAAAACTCGTAGACGCGGTCTTCAAAATCGGTGATGCCAATGCGGTCGATCAGACGCTCCTTGGCGGCGTTGATGTCCTTGCCGTAGATGTGGAAGGAGTCGGCCTGCCAGTTCATGCGACCGAGCTTGACCGTCTTGCCGGTCTTTTCCGCCACGGCGTCGGCAATGACTTCTTTGGAGAACATCACGAAACCAAACATGTTCATGAAGTTGGCGCCCCACGCATCGTTGCTGCGGAAACGGATGTTGGTGTTCAGCCACCAGACGCCGTCGTCGTCTTCGAGAATGCGATACCAAACCGACTGGAGGCACGGCGGGTCGTAGCAGTCGAGATCGAGGTTCGGCATCCAGGTGATGGCCTGCGCTTGCCGCGTGAACGGCTGTTCGGAGAGCTTGTCGATGATCTGCTCCAGCTGCTTCACCTTGAACGGCCCCGCTTCGACCGATTCGCCATCCTGCAGCTCCTTCCAAACGCCGTAGTCCGCCAAGCGGCCGTGATAGGTGTATTCCCAGCGCGTGTCGGCCGGATCGTTGATGTTCTTCACCCAATGGTCCTTGAAGCCCTTCAGCTCCATCACATATTCCTTCAGGTCCTCAATGCCGCCCGGGAACGCCTTGTGAATCATCGGTTCCGCCATTGGATCGAGCACGGTCAGATTCAGCGTACAGTCCATGCTCAGCGGGTCGCCCGGCTTGTCGTACTGCGTCTTGAACCGCGTCCCTTTTTCATAGAGCGCCGTCAGCGCCTTTTCATAAGCCGCCGCCAGCGACTCTTCCTCAACACAGATTACCGGGATGTTCTTGGGCATATCGTCTCCTTAGGTTGAAACCAACCATTCTACATACGCCTTTTCATATTTCCAGATGAAAACCCAGGCAGTGGCTGCGGATTCACCCCTGAAATGGATTTCTTCGAAATAGATAGAAATACCTGTCATTTATACCTGCCGCTTTGCTATTCCGTTTTCTCCTCTAAATCAGAAAGGGCAACCCGAGAATGAATTCAAAAGAGCGCGTACTCACAGCCATATCGCACACCGAACCGGATCGGGTGCCGATTGATTTCGGCGCCACCATGGAAACAACGATTCATGCCAGGGCCTATCAGTCGCTCAGAAAAAACCTGGGGCTGTGCAAAGGCAAGCCGCTCATCGAGATGCTTAAGACCGCCGGCTTCGTCCGGCCCGACGAGGAAGTGCAGCGGCATCTCCATGTAGATGTTCGTGGAGTGTTCCCAAACCGAAGCTACACCACCGGCCAGGAGGAACGGTTGGCCGACGAGTTCGGCATCGGCTGGAGACTGCCGGACGAGGGCGGTCTCTATTACGATATATGCAGCTACCCGATGGCTGAAATGGAACTGGACGACATTGAACAATACCCGTTTCCAGATCCGCGCAGCCACACGCTGTTCGAAAACATCGACGCCATGCTGTCCGGGATATGCGGGGAGGAGTTCCCCGTTGTTTTCGACAACTGCTTCGGCAACGGGATCTTCCAGACCTGCAACCAGCTGATGGGCTACGATAATTTTCTCGCTGCCATGGCGCTGTCGGAGCCGAAAGCAGATTACCTGATGGACAGGATACTCGAACTCAAGATGCAGTTCTGGGACGAGGTGCTCACCCGCTATGGCGACCGGATTGATATCGTTAAGGAGCTTGATGACATGGGGTCACAAATCAACCTGCTCATTTCGCCGGAGATGTACCGGCAGCTCATCAAGCCCAGGCTGAAAAAGCTGGTCGATTTCATCAAGACGAAAGCCCCGCATGTGAGGATGATGATGCATTCCTGCGGGAGCGTACGGAAGATTATCCCGGACCTGATCGACTGCGGGGTCGAAATTCTCAATCCGGTTCAATACACGGCAGCGGACATGGATCCTGCGGCGCTGAAAACAGAGTTCGGAAACGACCTAACCTTCTGGGGCGGCGGCATCGACACCCAGAAGGTGCTTCCAGCCGGAACGGCTCAGGAAGTGAAAGACGAGGTTAAGCGGATGCTCGACATTTTCATGCCGGGCGGCGGATATGTTTTTGCACCGGTCCATGCCATCCAGGCCGATGTTCCGGTCGAGAACATGCTGGCCATGTGGGAAACGGTGCAGGAGCACGGCCGCTATTAGCACCCCGCCCCATCAGACCGCTAAGCAAATCGAAAAACTGGAACCATATCCGTTGCATGCCTGAATCGTAGACGATGCTTCCAGCTTCGTTGCGCCCGAGCAGTCCGGCGGGCAGAATACGTACCGCAGGCGGCTCGCCTGCTCCACGCACGGGCTCTTCCTGAACAACGTGGCAAGATGTCGCGTCTACATTGAAAAAGACGGCCCGGCTTGGACCGCCTCTTCACACATCACGTTTCACTCGTCACTCGCTACACCGAAAACTCCGTCATCTGATGGAAGTTTAGATATTTGTAGATGTCCGCTTCTTTTCCTTTCAGCTTCGGAGCAACAATTGCAACGTATTCTGCGGGTGACGGAAGCTCGCCTTTCAGCGCCACCACCGCAGCGAGCTCGGCTGAGCCCAGATAGACCTGAGCGCCGGTTCCCATGCGGTTGTTAAAGTTGCGCGTCGAAGTCGAGAACACGACCGCGTTATCCTTCACCCGCGCCTGGTTGCCCATACAGAGCGAACAGCCCGGAATCTCGATTCGGGCACCGGCCGCGCTAAACTTGGAATAATAGCCCTCCTTCGTCAGCTGGGCCTGATCCATCTTGGTCGGCGGACAGATCCACAGTTTCACATTGGCAAATCCCTCGCCGTCGAGGACTTCACCAGCGGCGCGGAAATGGCCGATATTGGTCATGCAGCTGCCGATGAATACATCGTCCACCTTCCCACCCTGCACGTCGGAAAGCTTCTTCACATCGTCCGGATCGTTCGGACAGCAGAGAATCGGCTCTTTAACATCGGCCAAATCAATCTCGATGATTGCGGCATATTCTGCATTTTCATCGGCACTCATCAGTTCGCCGTTTTCGATCCAGTCTTTTACGCTTTCGATGCGACGCTGCAATGTTTCGGCATCGCCGTAGCCGCCCTTGATCATCTCTTCCATCAGGGTGACGTTGGAGTTGAGATATTCAACAGTAGATTCGCGGCCAAGCTTGATGGACGCGGCCGCCGCGGAACGCTCGGCAGCGGCATCGGTCAGCTCGAACGCCTGCTCGACCTTCAGATCCGGCAACCCTTCCATCTCAAGGATGCGACCGGCGAAGATGTTTTTCTTGTTTTTCTTTTCAACCGTCAGCAGTCCTTCTTGAATGGCCTGATACGGAATCGCATTCACGATATCACGCAGGGTAACACCCGGCTGCAGCTCGCCTTTAAAACGAACCAGAACGGATTCGGGCATATCGAGCGGCATCACGCCGAGCGCCGCGGCGAATGCAACCAGCCCGGATCCGGCCGGAAAGGAGATCCCCATCGGAAAGCGCGTATGCGAATCGCCGCCGGTGCCGACGGTATCGGGAATCAGCAGGCGGTTGAGCCAGGAGTGGATCACGCCGTCTCCCGGACGAAGCGACACGCCTTTGCGGTTCATGATGTAGTCCGGAAGCGTGGCGTGCGTTGTCACATCGGCCGGCTTCGGATAGGCGGCGGTGTGGCAGAAGGACTGCATCACCAAATCCGCGTTAAACTTCAGGCAGGCGAGCTCTGTGATTTCGCCGCGCGTCATCGGCCCGGTGGTATCCTGCGAACCGACGGTCGTCATTTTCGGCAGACAGGAGGTGCCCGGCAGGATTCCATCCACGCCACAGGCTTTGCCCACCATCTTTTGCGCGAGTGTATAGCCTTGTCCCTCATGGAGTTCCGGATGGTTCGGCACCACGAAGATGCCAGACTCGTCAAGGGAGCTCATCCCCAGCGTAGCACGCGCCCGTTCGGTCAGCTGTTTGCCGATGATCAGCGGCACGCGTCCGCCGGCACGGTATTCGTCAAGAATCGTGTCGGGCTTTACCGGGTAACTGGTGATTTCGTTGCCGTCCGCATCTGTAATCAGCCCTTTGGCTGGATAGACTTTGATGACGGTACCGGTGGTGAGTTTCGAAACATCGGTCTGAATCGGCAATGATCCTGAATCCTCGGCCGTATTAAAGAAGATCGGAGCAATCGTGTCTCCAATCACCACGCCGCCGCGACGTTTGTTCGGGATGCACGGAATGTCTTCTCCAATATGCCACAACAATGAGTTGATGGCCGACTTGCGGGAAGATCCGGTGCCCACCACATCGCCCACAAAAGTGACCGGCAGATTGGTTTTCTCTTTCAGATCGGAAATTTCCTGAGGGCCGTTCGGGAACAGCGATCCGCCCATGCAGTTGGCGTGCATCGGAATATCCGCACGGGTAAAGGCAAAGGAGGCCGGAGAAAAGTCATCAGTATTGATTTCGCCGTCCACTTTGTAGACTACGGTTTCAATTACTTCAGCGGTTTCGGGCTGCGATGTAAACCACTCGCCGTTCGCCCACGAAACCAGGATATCCTTCGCAATCTCATTGCCCTTGTCGATCAGCGCCTGAACATCTTCATAGCGGTTTACAGACAGCACCATGTTTTTCAGCGCCGTCGCCGCGGTTTCAGCAAGTTCGCCCTGCTCGTCCACCAAACGGATCAGCCCGTCCAAGTTGTATCCGCCAACCATCGTTCCGAGCAGTTCAACCGCACGGTGCGGCGTGATCAGCGGCGATGACTCTTCGCCATGCGCAACCTTGAACAAAAATTCAGCTTTCACCTGTGCCGCCGGATCAACGCCGGGATTCACGCGGTCTGTAATCAACGCAACCAGCTCGTCCTCTTTACCGGCCGGCGGATTCTTCAAAAGCTCAATCACCTCTGAAGTTTGCTCTTTAGTCAATGGAAGCGGCGGAATGCCTTCCTTTGCACGCTCTTCCGCATGCGAATAATACTCATTAAAGAATTCACTCATAATATGATCGTCCTTTTGTTAAATCCGAGAAATGTGGGCAAACCTAATATTTGCACCACGGGGTGTCAATCTCCGCCGTAGGATGCGGTTCTAGCCGCGTCCAGTGTCCGCGGAGGATCGAAGCAGAGCTTCAACCTACAATGCAAAATCCTCTCCGCGACCGCAGCAGTATTCAATAATGCTGGAAATCGAATCGGCAGAGACGCCGCGCCAGAAGATCTGCCACTTGCCGGCCTGGTGGTGGCCGTCGGCCTGCTTGTCGTACCACGAGTTGAAAGGATTCGACACATTGGAACGCCAGAAGATCGCTTCGTGGCCGTGGCAAACCTCGCGCCACAGCTCCAGCGACAGCCCCTCGCCCCGCGCTTCGCGCCCGACGGCAAACTTGGAGAGGTAGAGCCCGGCGGGATGCTCTTCGAGCAGCACCGCGCCTCGGTAACCGGCCTCAATGTAGAAATGCGCCACGTTGTCGAGAAACGCTTCATTATTGAGCTTTTTGCCGAAGCTCGATTCCAGCAGGCCGAGCAGCCGATCGCTATCGACGTTTTCCAAGGCGTGGAAATATTGGATGGCGCTCCCCTTCCGGAACAGCGTGCCCGCGCCTTTGACGGTAAATATTTCCCGTAGCAGATTGATCGGCGAAGTGATGGAAAGATGGACGCCCGGACGCTCTTCGAGCAGCTTTTTTCCAAGGGCTGGAAAATCGTATTCCAGCGTTTCCAAAGGCTGGAAGTTTTCCTTGTGGGTATAGACATAGGGGAGCAGGTCGCCCGCGGCGCTCTTCAGCCCGCCGGCGGCGCGGATAAAATGAATCCGTTTGGCCACATCGGGAAGAAGGGCCAGCAAGGCGTCTTCCAGCGTAAAGTGTTCGGCCACCAGCACGGGCACCTTTTCGGCCTCGCGCGATTCCCGAATAAAAATCTCCGGCGAACCGGTTTCCAAAGGTTGAAAGCGAAGAATCGATTCGGCCAGCAACGCTTCCTGCATCTTCGCCGCCTCCGCACCGCAAAGCAAAATGGCCGGAACCAGCTCCAATCTCAGAAGAAAGTGCAGATCAAAGGCCAGCATCTCCGCACCGGTCTCGATGCTTCCAAGGTCTGGACACAGCAAAGCAAAGCAAGCGGCGTGGTCGGCGTGGAGCTTGTCGAGATAGAACTCATACTCGTCCCGCCGGCCAATGCTGTCGAGAAACAACCGTATCGTTTTGTTCAACATGATCATTGTTTCGATTAGCCTCGAAACCGTTAGAAAGTTCAAGGGTTAAACGGTTCAAAAGCTATTCTCTGAAACCATTTAACCCGGCCGCTTTTTAACCGCTACAGCGCCTTCTTGGTCTCTTTCACCAAGCGCTTGAGCTTGCCGGAGAGGGCGACCTTTTTCACGTGCGACATGCGGTCGACGAGCAGAATGCCGTTGAGGTGGTCAAGCTCGTGCTGAATAGCGCGGGCAAGCAGGCCTTTGGCGTGGATCGTCTTCGGAAAGCCGTCGAGGTCGATGTATTGCGCATCGACTTCATACCACCGCTCCACATTGGCGAAGATATCCGGGAAGCTCAAGCAGCCCTCAGGGCCAATCTGAACGTCGTCGGTATGGCCGGTGATTTTCGGATTGATGAAGACCAGCGGCATATCGACCGCTGGGTTTTCGCGCACCCCGTCATCGCCGACATCGCTGTCGACGGGAATATCAACGATGAACATGCGCTCGGTGCGGCCCACCTGTTCGGCGGCCAGGCCAACACCGCCCTCGACATGCATCGTCTCCAACATTTCCTTCGCCAGCTCATGGATTTCCGCCGTGACCGTAGTCACTTCTACTGCCTTCTGGCGAAGCACCGGGTTTCCGTATGTACAAATAGATAAACTCATAGGCAAAAGGTTTTCGTGAAGTTGGGCTGGATTGTCAATCTCCAATAGGGTTGAAGGAGCCTCGTTAGGCTGACGGGGTCTGACTGTTGATAAAGCTCGGAGACAGAATAATCCACCGATCCTAACGACTGGCTTGTTTTACAAAAGCCTCCAATCATGGCGTGCATCTGAAGCTAGGGTTTCTCAACAAGCTGGCCACGTCAGGCTGGCGGGGTTTCTTTTTGCCGGAAATGGCGGATCAGGGCGAGCTGGCTTTTTACGCCGAAATGCCGGTAGATGTCGCGGATGTAGCCCTTGACCGTATGCGGGCTAAGGTGAAGCAGATCGGCGATCTGATTGCAGAGATAGCCCTCGAGCAGCAACGTGAGCACAGAGCGCAGGCGCGGCGTCAACCTTTCCGTGTCGGCTCCCCGTTGGGTCGGCGCGCCGCCGTAGAGCCAGCCGATTTCGGTGGTTACCGTTTCAACAATCAGTCGCTCACGTTCGGAAAACGGCGGACGATCCGTATGCCGGAAAAACCCAATTCCGCTAAATCCCTGCTCAGCCTGCGGATTGATGGCATACATGCACTCGTCAATGCCGTGTTGCAGAAAATAGGTTTGGGTATTGGCATTGCTGTACCAGACTTCATCGCCAACGAGTTGCTGTCGGGTGCGGACAAAGTGCTTCCCCTCGGCGACGAGAGCGGCGAGCGACGGGTCGCAGGGCGAAGGCGATTTGGTATCGGAGGGCGAGTCCAGCAGAGCCGCGACCTGGTGGTCGGTCAATCCACCAAAGAGCATATCCATTTGCATGGGGGTTTTGCGGCGAGGATCAATACGGCCAATCGTCCACAACCATCCATCGGCTTCAATCAATCCCGCCAGTCCGGAGATAAACCCCCGGCGCTTGTCGTTGAGCGAACCGGACTTTATGGCCAGATTGCCCAGCAACCGGGCGACGGAGGCCAAATCGTCTTTTCCAATCGATTTATTGCTCTTTTTCAACGGCATCAAGCCCTCCTGGTTTCAACCCATTTTCACAATTAAAATTAATATATCAAAATAAAAACAATATATCAATACCCCTCTATAGAGGGGTTTCATATTTCTACAGTCTTATCCAATATCAAACCGTACGTTCCGTGAATCGATCCGCGCGGGGTACGGGGATCACAACCATAGGGGAATAGAATGAAGAGACAAATGATGATCATCGCGCTAGCCTTGCTAGCGGGATTAGTTCAGGCAGCCGTACTAACCATTACCACGCAACCGGAACCGGTTTATACTGATCCAGGCGACCTTGTAATGTTTTCCGTGCAGGCAACCGCATCCAGCGGCACCCTTAGCTACGCATGGATGAAGGATTCCGCGCCGCTGGCCGACAACGAATATGTGGCCGGCTCAACCCTCGACCGGATCAGTATCAGTCCAGCCCACGCGAGCGATGCCGGAAACTATTCAGTAATTGTTTCGGACTATGCCGCCAGCGTTACGAGCAGCGTAGCTGTTCTGGCTCTCGACCTCCCCCTCCCTTCAATTCTAGCAGAGCCCGCCGACACAACCGTTCCCTCCGGTGGCCATGCCCAGTTTACGCTGACGGCCACCAATGCCGTCTCCTATCAGTGGTATCTCGGCGAAACTGCGATCAGCAATGGGGGGTCCTTCAGTGGAACAACAACCAGCACGTTGCAGATCAATCCTGCACACCAAGCGAACAATGCCGTCTATTCCGTCCGCGTTTCCAACGCCCGTGGAACCGTTGCATCCACGGCCGCCCGCCTGACGGTCACCTCAACTGCAAGCCTGAACGAGGCGCTCGACAACAACAACGTCCTAATCGACCACTCCACCGGCTGGTTCTCCCAGTCTGGAACAACATCCGATGGAACCGATGCCGTACAATCCGCGCATATTGGGTTTAGTTCGGAAACGGAAATGGGCGTCTCACTCGTCGGCCCCGGCGAATATACATTCCAGTGGCTTGTTTCCAGCGAAGCCAGCTACGATCTCATCCACTGGCTCCAAGACAACCAATCTCTCGGATCAATATCGGGCCAGCCCGCGAGCTGGGCACAGGAAGCCGGATTCGTCCCTGACAACGCCCACACGGTCTCTTGGCGCTATACCACTGATTATGCTGAGCCCGTTGGACTTGATGCCGGCTTCGTCGATCAATTCGTATTCACCCCGTACGGGCTCTCCAGCGTGGAAAAAGCCATCGATAATCCGCCCCCCACCCCCTTGGTATTCGGCGGCCCGGCACGTTGGTATGGACAGGACAATACCACTCACGATGGAACCGACGCCGCGCGCTCGCCCAAAACGGGGCACAATGAAACCTCCTGGTTCGAAACCACCGTACAGGGGCCGGGCATGGTGACGTTCTGGAGCAAGACATCCACCGAAAACACCTATGACAACCTGCTCTTTAGCGTCGATGGATCCACGCTCTTCAGTCAAAGTGGCTCATCAGGATGGATGGCCACCACCAACTGGATCGACTGGGGCACACATACCTTGCGCTGGGCCTATGCAAAGGATTATGCAAAGGACATTGGAGATGATGCCGTCTGGGTTGACCAGATCAGCTACACCCCTGTGGAACGGTCTTCGCTCGCCGAGGCCGCCGACGACGCGGGACTGGACTGGACAACCAGCGGCACCAATCCGTGGTTTGGGCAGGGTCGTTTCACCGACGATGGAACCGATGCCCTTCAATCCGGCGTGACGGAACACAACGGCGAATCATGGATCAAAACGGCCGTGACCGGCCCAGGCACCCTCTCCTTCCGCTGGAGAACCTCAAGCGAAAACAATTATGACCGCCTTCGGTTCTATGTGAATGGCGATCAGCAAGGAACCATCAGCGGGGAAAACGGTTGGACTACCGTATCGCTGGATCTAACCAACTCCATTCTCCATGAGCTGGAGTGGAAATATTCCAAAGACTATGAGCGTAGCGATGGACAAGATGCTGGATTTGTTGACCAGGTCGTATTTGCACCTCAGCGGGATCCTGTCACGTTATCGGTTGCGTCGGCGCTTGGATCGCCGAGCCCGGCGGTCGGCATTTACACCAACGACTACAACACACCCCTCACCTGCTCTGTTGCACATGTTCAAGCCGGCCAAACCCAATACGAGTGCACCGGCTGGACGGGGAGCGGTTCTATTCCGGCCTCAGGAACCTCCAACGCCGTTGAAGCGACGCTGACCGAAAACTCCTCCATCACCTGGAACTGGCAGACCAACTACTGGCTGGACGTCAACATAACGGGCAGCGGCTCAGTCAGCCATTCCGATGGATGGTATGCGATGGATTCCGAACAGACTTTAATCGCGACTCCGGCGGAAGGCTGGTTGTTTATGGGCTGGAGCGGTGATGCTTCCGGCACGAACAATGCAGTCCTGACCATGAACACGGCGAAGACCATTATGGCTAACTTCTCTGATGATGCTGATAACGATGGCCTCACCAATACCGAGGAAGCAGCCGCCGGCTCCAATCCCTGGAAAAAAGATACGGATGACGACGGATTCGACGATGCCTTCGAAGTCGCGAAAGGGTGGAACCCAACCGTCGACGATAGCGATGTTGCCGATTATATCGGCGCCAACGGCGACGACTTCGGGCTCTATCCGTCCAATGTCGTTCTCGACGTAGCCGTCGGGCAGATGCTGCTCGAAACCGACAGCGGAAACGCCACGCTCAGCCTCCAGCTCGAAGAGTCCGACGACCTCGACACCTGGACGAACGCCGGCCCGGCGGAAGTCTGGAGCTGGCCGGTCGACGGCGAAAAGAAATATTTCCGCGTCCGCTCTTCTAAGTAGTTCCAACCTGAACAAGAGCCGGCACAACATGCCGGATTCAAAGGAGCAAACATGAAAACAAAAACGCACATACTGGCCGCACTGCTGCTAGCGGCAATGGGATGCGCCGTCCAAGCAGCGGACACAACCTTGCTGAGCGACGATTTCAACGACGGGACTCTTGATCCCGCAAAGTGGACCATCATCAAGGCAACCGGCTCCGGAAGCGGCTTTGATGAATCTTCCGCCGGCAACTCCCTGACCGAATCGGGCGGATCAATGAATATTACGCAAGCCGCCAGCGATGCCGGCGGGGCATACAAAACAGCGTTGCTTTCAGTTAACGATCTTGGGCAGATCGTCGTTGAGCGTCGAACCAAGGTTCATTATGCCGCTACTAATGTAACGATGGCCGAAGGGCTGGTGACTGAAGCCGGGGGCGGCCTGCTAAGCTGGGGCTATTTCAATTACAGCAGCGGAAGCCTTTACGGTTTTGGCGGCCGTTATGACACACGGGTTGCCGGAGTGTGGGACGCATGGTTCGATGAAACCATCACGTATGATCCAACGACGGGGCAGGGTTCCTACTCCCTCAACGGAGAGGCTCCCGTGGCCATTACAGGTGCCGTCATGCCGGCCGGCACCACCAATGTCTACCTCCGCGGCGGAGCGTATGGATGGAACACCAGCCACACGAAACAGTTTGACAGCTTTCAGGTTTCGCAGGCTGGGCTGGCCTCGAACGAAGTCATTCTGGCCGTTCAGTCCGATCAAGGCGCTCCTGTCCCCGCGCTTGGAAACAGCGTTCACATCATTGGCTCATCGGTAACCTGCTCGGTGGCCAACGTTGTTGCCGCCGACACCCAGCACCTCTGCACCGGCTGGACCGGCATCGGTTCGGTTCCCGCCTCCGGGACGGCCACCTCCGTTGTATTCACCATAACCGAAGAATCATCCATTACCTGGAACTGGCAGACCGAATACTGGCTGGAAGCCGAAACAAACGGACAGGGACAAGTGGATGGCGGCAACACATGGTTTGCGGAAGGCTCCACTGCAACCCTAGTGGCCACTCCGGATGCCGGCTGGTATTTTGCCGGCTGGAGCGGCGATGCAACCGGTATCGGAGATGCCGCTGTCACCATGGACTCTCCGAAGAGTGTCATGGCCGAATTCATTCTCCAGACCGGCATCACCAATATAACCGTTCAGCAGATTGAAGGCTCCCGAAATGTCCAGGTTTCCTATAATCTGGCGGGTACTAACCAGATGATTGTCGGCTTGGCCATTTATAAGAATGGAACCAACATCAACGCCTCGTCGTTTTCCGGTGATATCGGCATGATCGATGTCGGCACCAACAAGGTGATCACCTGGAACGCTGCGGCGGACTGGAACCTCAACGCGGCCGACCTGACCTTCGTCCTCGAATCGGAAGACGGACTGCCGCTGTACCGCCCGTACGAACCCGGCCTGTGGGCCATTCCGAAAACGCATATTACCACCGACTACTATTCCACCACTGATGGAGAGGACGGCGATGTCCAGGCCGGCATGGAATGGCCCTCGCCGCGCTTCACCGACAACGGCGATGGAACCGTGACCGACAATATGACCGGCCTGCAATGGGGCAAGACCGCCAGCTATACCTCCTGGTACAGTTCAATGAGCGCTTGCGAAAACCTCTCCTTGGGCGGTCACGACGACTGGCGCCTGCCCAATGTCAGGGAACTGCGCTCGATCTTTTCAGACTTCAGCAGACAAAGTCCGGTGGTGGAGCCAGGAATGTTTTCCATTTCCTCCAGCACTTATTTCTGGACCAGCACCCGCTGGGAGTACAGCATGGGTTATGGTTATGCCATCTCATCCGGTTTCGGCTATACCGTTCCCCGCTCCCTCGGAACAACCTATGGCTATCTGCCGGTCCGCAGTTCCTCCACGGGTCCCGTTGAGATTCCAAAGACCGGGCAGAGCAGCTCATGGGATGCCAGCCGCACGACGGAAGACGGCGATCTTCAATTGGGACAGGCCTGGCCAACGCCCCGCTTCACCGACCATGGGGACGGCACGGCCACCGACAACCTGACCGGCCTGATGTGGCACACCGCCTACATCGGCCGTTACAGCTGGGCCTCAGCCCTCACCACCTGCAACAACCTGACCACCGGCGGGCACGGCGATTGGCGTCTGCCCAACATCAACGAACTCGAAACCCTGGTGGACTACGGTGAAAAATATCCCGCTCCCACCTTGCCGGCGGGACATCCCTTCACGGGCTTCCCCATTGGAACCACGACGTACACCTGGTCCAGCTCAACACCATCTGGCACCGGCTACGGCTACGTTATCAACTTTTATGACGGTCACATCGATGCGGTCTCAAAAGGCACCGGCTACTACGTCATGGCCTGCCGCGGCGGAACGGAATATCTTCAGGACTTCGGCTATCCGGCATCCGCTGTTGCGGCGTTGACCCAAACCGGCCAGACCAACAGCTACCATGTCGCCGACGACGGCGATCTCCAAACCGGCACCGAAGAACCCACGCCGCGCTGGACCGAAAATCCGAGCCTGCTGCAGGTTACTGACAACCAAACCGGTCTGACCTGGCTCAAGATGCCCCCGACCCAAACCAAGTACAGCTGGTTTTCCGCGATGAGCTATGCGGAGAGTTATTCGTACGGGGGCTATTCCGACTGGCGCATGCCCAACATTCGGGAACTCGAAAGCCTGGTTGCTTATGGACAAACCGTTCCCGCCCTGCCGGACGGCCACCTGTTCCAGAATATCACGAACGAATATTACTGGAGCAGCACAACCTTCTTCCCCGACAGCAACCGCGCCCATGCGCTTTATATGGGCTATGGAAGAAGAACATCCATCAACAAAAGCGATGCTGGAGCCGCGCTTATGATCCTTGTACGGGGAAGCAGCGGTGTTGTCCCCAAGACCGGCCAAACCTACTCCTTTGTGACCGGCGACGACGGCTACTATGCCGGCGGCAATTGGGGCGCGGCGGTCGCCGACCGCTTCGCCGACCACGGCAACGGGCTCGTGAGCGACAAGCTTACCGGCCTCGCCTGGTTCAAAGATCCCTCCATCGTCGCGCCGGACAAAATGCACTGGGCCGACGCCCTCGATACCTGCGGCGCCATCAACTACGCCGGTTTCAACGATTGGCGCATGCCCAACCAAAAAGAGCTGGAATCGCTCATCGACTGGGGCCGATGGAACGCGGCGCTTCCACCCGGGCACCCGTTCGAAAACATCCATGCGTCGTATGGCATTGGCGACTACTACTGGTCGTCCACCACCTATGCCCACAGCACCGACCGGGCGCAAGCCATTGAATTTGCAACCGGTGATCTCAAGCAGCCCATAAAGACCAATGCCGACAGCTATGTCTGGCCGGTACGCGGCGGAAATTAATCTGGAGAATAATCATGAAGAAACATATACTACTCTCATTCCTCGCAACCGCTCTTGCGGCTTCCGCGGTCCCATTCACAAACATCACTGGCGCGGTCGTCGATACCCGAGACTACAATCTGACGGTCACCGCAGATAACGGCGCAACGGATCCCGCCGCCGGCATCCATACCTATTCGTGGCGTTCCTCCGTACCCTGTGCAGCGGCAGCCGAAACCAATGGATGGCTCTTCACCGGCTGGAGCGGCGACGCCTCGTCAGACCACACACAGACCGATGTCCTCGTTCTGATGGACGCCCTCTCCAAGGCGGTCCTCGCCAACTATTCAGACGACCCTGATGGCGACGGGTTGCATAACACGAATGAATGGGCGGTTGGCGCGAATCCATGGATCAGCGACACCGATGGCGACGGCTTCGACGACCTGCTGGAGTTCGACCATAACTGGAACCCAACCGTGTCGGATCTGTGGGCAGTTGATTATATCGCAGCCAACGGCGGCGCCTTCGGGCTCTATCCGTCCAATGCCGTGCTCGACATTGCTGTTGGGCAGATGCTCATCGAAACCTCCGGCGGAACCGCGACGCTCAGCCTCCAGCTCGAAGAGTCCGGCGACCTCGTAACCTGGAGCAACGCCGGACCGCCGGAAGTCTGGAGCCGGCCGGTCGATGGTGAAAAGCAATTCTTCCGCGTCCGTTCGTCAAAGTAGGATGGAGGGGCAGAGGCCTCTCTGCCTAGGCGCCGAGGCCGGCGCCCCTCCAGCTAAACCCCGTCAAGCCGACGGGGTTTCTTTTTGGCGGAAGTGCCGGATCAGGGCAAGCTGGCTTTTGACGCCGAAGTGGCGGTAGATGTCGCGGATGTAGCCTTTTACCGTGTGCGGGCTCAAATGCAGCAGTTCGGCAATCTGCTTGCAGAGGTTGCCGTCGAGCAACAGGGCGAGAACCGAGCGCAGGCGGGGCGTAAGTTTTTCCGTGTCGGCACCTCGGAGCGCAGGCGTACCGCATTCGTAGAGCCACTTCACTTCGCCAGTTACGGTTTCAACCATTTGGCGCTGGCGTTCGGTAAAAGACGGGCGATCCGCATGGCGGAAAAAGCCGATTCCGCTGAACCCTAGTTCAGACCTCGGTGTAATGGCATACATGCAGTGGTCGATGCCGTGTTCCAGAAAATAGGTTTGGGCATTGGCGTTGTTGTACCAGATGTCGTCATCGACAAGTTGCTGGCGCGTGCGGACAAAGTGCCTCCCTCCGGCCACCAGCGTGGCGAGCGACGGATCGCAGGGCGACGGGCATTTGGTGTCGGAAGGCGAGTCCAGCAGAGCGGCAAGCTGGTGGTCGGTCAACCCGCCGTAGCGTATATCCATTTGCATGGGAGCCTGGCTTTCGGGATCGATGCGCCCAATGGTCCACAGCCATCCATCGGCCTCAACCAGCTCCGCAAGACCACTGATTAGCAGACGGCGTTTGGGGTTGAGCGAATCAGACTGTATGGCAATATCGCCAAGCATCCTGACAACCGCCTTTAACTCTGCTGCTCCAAGCTGTTGTTCTCTAAAGCGCCCCGGCATCTGCGTCTCCTATAATTGAGTCCAATCCAATGATTATACTGACATATAACCACATTTCAATACCCCTCTAAAGTGGGGTTTCGCATTTTTGCGTTTTTATCCACTATCAGGCTATACGTTCAGTGAATCGATCCGTGTGGGGTACGGGGATCACAACAACAGGGGAATAAAATGAAACGATACAGTGTGATCAGCATACTGATAATGCTTGCTGCGCTCGCGCAGGCAACCGTACTAACATTCGATGCCGGCGTAGGGAACTATGAGCTGATGCCGCAGGATTATGGCGACAACGTAACCAGTACAAACATGGGGGCCTACTCCTACGGAGAAGCCGGTGAGGGCTTCACGCCGAATGTCACGGTGGAATATATCGGGGTCGGCGATGGATTGCATTATTGGCATAACAGCTATGGCGACCTGGTCAGTGTGCTGGAAAACGAAGATGACGGCGAGCGCTGGACCATTGTTCATTTTGAAGCTGAAACCGCGCATCAGGTTACCCTGCACGGTCTGGATATTGGGATCTATGGCACGGGAATTATTCCGATTGACAGCATGACCATAACCAACGAAAGCGGAGCTGTTTTGTTTCAGCAGAACAATATGGCGATTGATGGAAGCACGAGTGGCCATACGAATATAAACTTCGGCGCTATAACCGGGCAATCGTTGACGCTAATACTGGATCTTCAAACTGCGGCGGCAACCAGCGATAATGACACGATCGGGCTGGATAATATTATTTTTAGTGAATCATGGGATCCTGCGGTTACCCGATGGGTGGCTCCAGCAGAAGACGGTTTGTCCCGAGTGCGGGTTCAGGGAACGTATCCAGCGGGAGTCGAAGAGGTATTGGTTACATATAACAATACAACACTCTATTCCTCCACCAACAGCCTGTCGTTCGATTTTGAACAAATGGTCGAGCCGGGCGATGAATTGCTGGTTTACGGACTGAGTGCATCCGGCATCGTCCAAGACGCTGAATCTCTTTCGTTCACCACCCTCAAAGAAAACTTGGCTTACACTACGCTGGATGATTGTGATGGAGAATATATGTCTTGGGCATGGGAGGCCGTGCCGGGGGAAATCTGGTCCGGAATTGGGCAGGTAACCGAGTCGCCCACGAATTCGGTGATGACCGGGGGCGACTATATGTACTACCAGAAGGCCTCCTATCGAGATCTGCCCTTCAGCGTTACCACCAACACGCATATGTCGATCCAGTACTTTTCTAAGTTGGGTCCCAAAGTCAGAAGCGACAGCTCAGGAATGAGCGGACTTGCGCTGTCCAACCACTCCTTCACCAATGACGGAGCCCGGTTTTTTGAGTTCAGAATGCGGGGCCATGCCCCCGAAAGTGATTTGGCGGGACTGTTCATGTTTGATGCCGATGGAAGCTCGATTCAAAGTATTCAATCCCCAGACATCAACACCTGGGTTGAATTCCGATTGGACTTTGACTGGAGCTATGTGGATGCTGGCGGGAAATACGGTTTATGCACGGCATTCATGAAACAGCAGGGAGCTTCACGCTGGCAGTTGATCAGTGACTTAAGTCACATTGAGCTTCACGTGGAAGATCCCACGGAAATCACAAAAATCGGAGGCATTGGGCACTGCTCCTGGAGTTCCTATAGTGGCTACTATGGGTTTCAGCCCTTCCTCGATGACATCCGTTATTGTACCGGAGAAAATGCCAATCGCGGTGTCGGGACCAACCTGCTGCTTGACTCCGGTTTCAACGAAGTCGAAACCCGATGGCGCAGAGATGGAGAAGGGCGACTCCATGTTCCGAGCATGCACACCAACAATGAGCCATTTCATAATGGTGTATACCTCGTCTGCAGAAGTTCTTATACCGCCGAGGTCTTTCAGGTCATCAACTTGCTAGACGAAGGATTGACCGCCGAGGATATCGATGCAGGGATCTACCGCGCCTCGTTCGGAGGATGGCAATTTGGCGGTAACGGCTCCTTGGGGAAGATTGAGATCGAATATCTGGATATCAACGAGATCCCCATCAGCACAAACAGTCTGCCTGTTGTGGAAGATACAATTGGATCCTGGATTGAACAGATGGCCACCAACACGATTCCGTCTTTAACACGTTCCATCCGTTACCGCACAGATCTCTCGGGATACGCCCGCTTGGACGATGCCCACCTTTCCGTCCTCGGAATCCCGATGGATGACGTCGCGCTCACCGTTTCCTCCGCTCACGGCTCGCCGACTCCAAGCATTGGAACGGAGTCCAACAGCTGGGGGACCGTCGTCAACTGTTCTGTGACGAATGTGGATGATGGTCAGACCCAATACGAGTGCATCGGCTGGACAGGAACGGGATCGGTTCCAAGCTCTGGAACATCCAACGCGGTTGAGGTCACGATGACCGAAAACTCTTCCATTGTCTGGAACTGGCAAACGAACTACTGGCTGGATGTCAATGTGACCGGCAGCGGTACCGTCAGCCATGTTGACGGATTCTATCCGGCAGACTCTTCCCAAAACCTGACTGCCACGCAGGATGCCGGCTGGCTCTTCATGGGCTGGAGCGGCGATGCTTCCGGAACTAACAGCGCGACGGTTGCCATGAATGCGCCTAAAACCGTCATGGCCACCTTCTCCGACGATGCCGACGACGACGGACTGACCAATACCGAAGAAGCCGCGCTCGGCACCAATCCGTGGGATGCCGATACCGACTCCGACGGTTTCGACGATGCGTTCGAAGTCTCGAAAGGATGGAACCCAACCATCGACGACAGCGATGTTGCCGATTATATCGGCGCCAACGGCGACGAGTTCGGGCTCTATCCCTCCAACGTGGTACTCGACGTGGCGGTCGGACAGATGATCATCGAGACTTCGGGAGGAAGCGCTACCCTGAGCCTCCAACTCGAAGAGTCGGAAGACCTCGTCACCTGGACCAACGCCGGCCCGCCGGAAGTCTGGAGCTGGC
Source organism: Pontiella sulfatireligans (assembly GCF_900890705.1). Lineage (GTDB taxonomy): Bacteria > Verrucomicrobiota > Kiritimatiellia > Kiritimatiellales > Pontiellaceae > Pontiella > Pontiella sulfatireligans. The sequence continues at coordinate 1,727,300 of NZ_CAAHFH010000002.1, forward strand.
CGGTGGACGGCGAGAAGAAATACTTCCGCGTCCGTTCTTCGAAATAAGCATTCATGTGGGGCAGGCTTTCGAGCCTGCCCAATCCTCCGTTGTGCAGGCAGAGATGCCTGCACCACTTAATGAGTTCCAAACATTGGCAAACAGGACGGCCTGAAAATGAAAAAGTTCATCGCACTATTCACATTGGCAGCTACATGCAACCTGGCTCAGGCCACAACATTCGACCTCGCGGCCGACTATTCAACGACCAACGGCAATCCGAACGGAACGTGGACCTATGGCTGGTTCCACAACGCGTTGCCGGGTGGATCGAGCTTAGAGGAATTAACCGTTTCGGGAGATGCGTGGGATGATGGCGGCGGCCATGCTGTTTGGAAAAACGAAACGGGATCGGCTATCGGGCTAGTTGCTCCGGGGCAGGTTGCGCTGGATAGCGGGCTCGATGAACCCGCTGTTTTACGTTGGACGGCTCCGGTAGAAATCGGTTTGTCTACCATTCAGATCGAGGGCGTAATGCCCGTGCCTGTCACCGGTATTGAAATCCGACGGGGTGCCGGCGTTTTTCACTCCTTCACCAACACGTCCGCATTTAACGTGGAAATGATGGTGGAGCCCGGCGATGAAATCGACATTGTGGCCATTGGCGGCGGAACCATTCCGCTCGATCTGACGATCACTACGCTCAATGAGCACTTGATGTTGACCACGATTGATGACTTCAATCATACTCTGACTGCGGCCTCTTGGACCACCGTTCCTGAATGGGATGGATGTTCGATATTAAGTGGAACCTTCGTTGCCGGTGACAGTCAGTTGACATGGGCCAAAGGGATGTATCATGATCTCCCCTTCTCAATTACCACCAATACCAGTCATATTTCCATTCGAAGCTTTGAAGCTCTCGGAAATAAAGCCTACGGCGGCTCTGGGGATTTCGGCTCTTTCGGTATTCGCTTATGCGCCGACAGTATTTCAACCGGCAACACCAGTGTGGCGCAATATTATGTACGCGCGTATTATCCTGAAGGGTTTTTCGCAAAAACGTACTTCCGAAACGAAGGAGGATCAACGGTTGTTAGTGATGATGCCCCGGCACTGGGAACCTCCAATGACGATCCCGCATCGCTTCAGGAATATCGAGCGGATATGGACTTCAGTTATGAAGATGCTGAAGGAACCTTCGGCCTGTTCAGTCTATTCACAAGAGCAGACAGCGACTCAAAATGGAGACCGGTAGACGGACTCTTCCAGTTGGAAATGAACATTGTCGACCCGACTGTCATCACCAAACTTTGTGTGACATCCGACTGGAATGCTTTTGGTGGGGGCTTTCGGCCTCAGCACGATGATATTCGAATTTGCTCGGGCGAAAACAAAAATCTTGGAACCGGCACGAATCTACTGATCAACGGCAGTATCGATCAAAAACAACTGGGATGGCGGAACGATGATGCAAATCACAGGGAGCTTTATACCAGCGGCAATGTAATCGCGCTGGGCACAGCAGAGGTGACCACCGGGCGCGTTTCTCAGGTCGTCGGCCTGTTGGATCAGGGTCTGACTGTTCAAGACATTGATGCAGGCCTGTACCGCGCCGCTTTTGGCGGATGGCTGTATCCGGATGGGGGAGGTGCGGAGGATGCTTTTTGCGGACCGTACGATGGCCGGGTCGGCATCGACTTCCTTGATTCCACCAATGGGGTAATCGGCAACGCCAACACAGCGGATTTCATCAAAGGGTCTTATTCTGTCTGGAAGGAACTGATGGCCACCAACGCGATTCCCGCCCAGACCCGCTCGATCCGCTACAACTACTACACACAGGGCGGCCTGCTCAACAACGCCTATCTCTCCGTACTCGGCATCCCGCAGGAAGACGTCGCGTTCACCGTGGCTTCGATTCATGGCTCGCCCGTTCCAGCCGTTGGGACGGAGTCCAACAGCTGGAGCACGGTCGTTAATTGCTCCGTTGCGGATGTTGTATCCGGAGCCACGCAATATGAGTGCATCGGCTGGACTGGAACCGGATCGGCCCCAACCTCTGGAACGTCCAATAGCGTTGAAGTCACTCTAACCGAAGATTCCTCCATCACCTGGAACTGGCAGACCAACTATTACCTCGATGTAACCGTTGGAACCGGCGGATCATTGAGCCACGAAGACGGATTCTATCTAGTTGGCTCAGAACAGACCATCGTTGCCACACCGGCGGCAGGTTATCTCTTCATGTATTGGGGCGGCGACGCTTCGGGCACAAACGCGAGCACGACCGTAACCATGTCCAGCCCAAGATCAATAAGCGCCACCTTCTCCGACGATGCCGACGGCGATGGGCTCACGAACACTCAAGAAGCCTCTCTTGGCACCAATCCACGCAAATCGGACACCGACAACGATGGATTCGACGACAAAACCGAAGTGGAGTACGGCCTATCTCCGACGACCGACTCATCGGGGTTGATTGCCTACATTCAGGATAACGACGAAACCTTCGGTCTTTATTCATCGAATGTCGTGCTCGATGTCGCAATGGGTGAAATGCTGTTAGATGTAACTGGAACCGAAGCCACGTTGAATCTCCAGCTTGAAGCATCGGAAGACCTTCAAAGTTGGACTAATGCCGGCCCGGCAAAGGTCTGGAGCTGGACCGTGGATGGTGAAAAGAAATTCTTCCGCGTAAAATCAACGAAGTAAATATCAACGCGGGGCAGGCTGGAAAGCCTGCCCTTCTTTTTATCCAAAATTGTACGGCGGCTTGTGCAGCCCATTCTCGGTGATGATCCCGGCAATGAGCTCGCTGGGCGTCACGTCGAAGGCCGGGTTGTAGACGCGTACGCCTTCGGCCGCGCCCACTTCCGCCGCATCGCGGATCTCGATCGGGATCAGGCCGCCGTGCGCCAGCGAGGCGTCGAGGGTGGAGGTCGGCGCCGCAACGTAGAACGGAATGCCGTGGTGCTTGGCCAGCACCGCCACGCCGTAGGTGCCGATCTTGTTGGCCGCGTCGCCGTTGGCGGCGATGCGGTCGGAGCCGACGATCACGAGATCAATCTTCCCCTCCTTCATCACCTGCGCCGCCATGTTGTCGCAGATCGTAACGACGTCGACGCCGGACTGGTGCAGCTCCCACGCCGTCAGGCGCGATCCCTGGTTGAGCGGCCGCGTTTCGTCGGAATAGACCGTGAACTTGCGTCCGGCTTCGTGCGCCACATACATCGGTGAAAGCGCGGTTCCAAAATCGCCGGTGGCCAGTGCGCCGGCGTTGCAGTGCGTCAGGATGCCCATCCCCTCTTCAATCAGCGGCGCGCCGTGCTTCCCGATGGACTGGCACATTTGGATGTCTTCCTCCAAAATCGCCAACGCCTCCCTCAACAACTCCTGCAAATGGTTTTTGTCACACCTGCGCAGGTGTGACAAACAGCGCTCCAGCGCCCAGAACAGGTTAACCGCCGTAGGGCGCGACGCCGCCAGCTGATCTGCCAATATCTCCACCTTGGCCTCAAAATCGGCATCAACATGCTGCGCCGCCGCCGCCAGCCCCAGCGCGGCCGCGCAGCCGATAGCTGGTGCGCCGCGAACGGAGAGCCGCTGAATGGCGGCCACAATTTCATCAATGTCGTCGAGCTCCAGATAGACGAGTTCCTTCGGCAGCTTGGTTTGGTCGATGATGCGCAGCTTGCCCGGAAGCAACGCCAGACCCTCCTCAAAGCCCGCGAGCACCTTTCCTTCAGCAGTGATCCAGCGTACGGTTTCCAACATTGAATGGTTCCTTTCGTTAAAGATTCGCGTTATACCATTTCGCCAACCCAACGCGACAGAAACTATCAAGGATGCGTTGCGGGAAATGTAGGCAGAATAATTTTGTGGCAAAATAATTTCCTCTGCGGAAAGGGAAAAATAATTCTGCCACAAAATTATTCTGCCCAAGGAAGCTGAGGAACTCCATGAACGAACAAAAACAAGCCGTAGCCGACTGCATGAACCGCCTATACTGCCAAGGGCTCACCACCACCTCCGGCGGGAATATTTCTTTGCGTATCTCAGGTGACCTGATCCTGCTCACCCCGTCCGCCACCGATAAAGGCAATATGACCGCGGAGCAGATTGCAGCGATCGGCATGGATGGCACCAACCACACGCCGCACCTCAAACCCAGCATCGAAACCTCGATGCATCTGGAAATCTACAAACAGCACCCGCACGTCGAAGCCATCGTCCACGCCCACCCGCCCATGGCCAGCACCTTCGTGGCGGCGCGCAAACCGATCAACGTTCGGCTGATTGCCGAGGCCTACGCCATCGTCGGCGATCCCGAATACGCCCCCTACGAACTCATGGGCACAGACAAACTGGCCGACTCCGTGGCAGGCAGCTTCAAGAAACACACTTGCTGCGTCCTGATGGAAAACCACGGCGTGCTCTGCACGGGCAAAACCCTGTTGCAAGCCTTCGACCGCATCGAGGTGCTCGAAAACATCGCCAAGATCAACCTGAATATTGGGCCGCTCGGAGGCGGGATTGAAATGACAGCCGACCAGCTTCGGGACATCGATGCCATGATGGGACGCAATGGCTGATATTCTTCTAGCCGCATTCAACGCCCGCTATGCGCACACCTCGTTCGGTGCGCGCTACCTACTCGCCAACATGGGCGACCTCCGGGAGCACACCGAACTGATGGAGTTTGATCTTCAGGTGCAGTCCCGCATCGCCGTCGAAAAAATTCTTGCGCTTAACCCGCGCATCGTCGGCATCGGCTGCTATATCTGGAACATCGACCTCGCCACCAAGGTGGCCGCGCAGCTCAAGCGCATCCGCCCCGACATTCAGCTCATCCTCGGCGGCCCCGAAATCAGCTACGAAACCGAAGAGCAGGAAATCTTCCAATACGCTGACCACGTCATCTGTGGCGAAGGCGAAACCGAGTTCCCGAAACTGTGTGGCGAACTGCTGGGCAGGCGGGACGCCTGCGATACAACATCCGTACCGCAGGCGTCCCGCCTGCCCCGCCGCATCATCCGCACCGAAGCGGTGAACGTGGCACAGATCGAACTGCCTTACGATCTCTACACCGACGAAGACATCGCCCACCGTGCAATCTATGTCGAGGCATCGCGCGGGTGCCCGTTCCGCTGCGAATACTGCATGTCGTCGCTCGATCCCTGCGTACGCTACTTTCCAGAGGAACAACTGTTTGCCACCTTTGGCCGCCTGCTCGACCGAGGCGCGCGCATCTTTAAATTTGTCGACCGCACCTTCAACATCGACATTGCCTTTGCGCTCAAAATACTCGCATTCTTCCGCAAGCGCTACGAACCGGGCATGATGCTCCACTTCGAAGTGATTCCAAGCCATCTGCCGGACGAACTGATGGAAGCCGTCGCCGACTGCCCACCCGGCATGCTCCAGTTTGAAGTCGGCATTCAGACGTTTAACGAGGAAGTGGCGCACCGCATCCAGCGCCCGCTCGACATCGAAAAGATCGAGGCCAACATGCGGCGCTTGCGCAACGAAACCGACGTGCATATCCACTCCGACCTGATTGCCGGACTGCCCGGCGAGGATCTCGAAAGCTTCGAGGCCGGATTCAACCGACTGCTGGCGCTCAACCCGCAAGAGATTCAGCTCGGCATCCTCAAGCGGCTGCGCGGCGCGCCGATCGACCGGCATTCCAAAGAATGGGACATGGTCTACAGCCCGCACGCGCCCTACGAAATTCTCTGCACCAGCCTGATCCCCTTTGAGGAGATGCAGCGAATAAACCGGTTCGCCCGCTATTGGAACCTGACCGTCAACAACGGGCAGTTCATCAACGCCGCCCCGCTGATCTGGACGGAGGGCAGGCGGGACGCCTGCGATACATCAGGCTCCGTACCGCAGGCGTCCCGCCTGCCCGAAAACACAGGTTTTAACCCACTCCAACCCATCGAACAATCCCTCCGAAAAAAACTCCCGCACTGGACACAGGACCACTGCACCTATTTTGTAACCTTCCGTTTGGCCGACTCCATTGCGCAATCACGCGTCAAAGAATACGAAGAACTGCGTCGAAAATGGCAGGAGCACCATCACCCCCCCTATTCGGAGAAGGAGCGCGAGCGCTTCAACGAACTGTTTTCGGAACGCGTAAATGAGTGGCTCGATGCCGGTTCGGGCTCCTGCTGTTTTAAAGAGCCGGAACTCGCACAGATTGTTGCAGACACCCTTACCCACTTTGACGGAGAAAGGTATGAGCTCAATGAATGGGTGGTTATGCCCAACCATGTGCATGTATTGGTAAAACCGCTGGAAGGGTATAAGCTTTCGGATATCCTGCATTCTTGGAAATCGTTTTCGGCTCACGAAATCAACAAGGCCACGGGGCAAGAGGGAATCGTGTGGCAACCGGAAAGTTATGACCACATTGTCCGCGATGTCGAAGAATTAAATCGGATACGGAACTACATCCGGGAAAATCCGGAAAAGGCCGGCGTTCAGGGGTGCCCTGCAGGGAGCAGGCGGGACGCCTGCGATACATCAGGCTCCGTACCGCAGGCGTCCCGCCTGCCATCGCCGCCCAGCACGTCTCCTTTCGCGGCGTTCATGCAATGGAGCAACTGGCTCTACGCCAAGACCAACACCACCGGCAACCTTCATATGGTGCGCCTCGCCAAGCTGCTGCTGGAGTTCCTGACCTCGGAAAAAGGGATGGACGAAAAGACCGTTGCCGAAGCCCTCTGGCGCGACTACCAGCGCGGCAACCGCCCCGATATCCCCGGCTTCCTGAAAAAGTTTGAGCCGAAAGAAAACCATGCAGAGAGCGGGCGGGAGGCCTGCGATACAAAACCCGTACCGCAGGTGATTGCGCCGGATAGAAGCAATCTCCGCCTGCCCCGCCAGCAACGGCACTTAAAGGACTGATACTATGACCGAAGAAAATAAAAACAGCGGCGGACAACTGAACCTTGTGGTGGCTGCCAGCGAAGTTAACGCCATTTCCGAATGGATCCGCGAGGCGCTGCAAAAGGAACCGGTCGAAGTGACGCAGCCCTTTGCGGGAGATTCGCGGCTGGAAATCTATTTTGACTCGTTGCTCGAAGCGCAGATCGCCAAGAAAACCCTGCCGGCCGACTTGCCGATTCAAGCGGCGGAGACGAAGGAATATCTGGAGCAGGACTGGACCACCTTTTGGAGGCACCATTTTAAAACGATGGAACTCGGCACCAACCTGCGCATCGTGCCCGAATGGGAAGAGGTTCCGAACGATGGCCGCATCAACATTATCATTAATCCCGGCCTAAGCTTCGGCACCGGCGGACACTTCACCACCAAGTTTTGCCTCGAGGCGCTCGAAGAGGCGTTCCAAACCCTGAAACCGCAAACCATGATTGATGCCGGAACCGGCAGCGGCATTCTTTCGATTGCCGCCATCAAGCTCGGCCTCCCAAAGGTCGATGCGTTCGACTACGACCCCGTCTGCGTCGATCAGTGCAACGAAAACGCCGCGCGCAACGGCGTAGAGGGCCAAATCAATTTTTTCCAGGCCGATGTGCTGGAACCGGGCTGGTATGCCGAACCGGCCGACATTGTCTGCGCCAACGTTCTGACCTCGGTGCTGCTCGAAGCCGCCCCGCTGATCAAACGCGCGACCAAAAAGCGGATGTTGCTCAGCGGCATCCGGGAAATCGAGGGCGACGCTGTCGCCGACACCTTCATCCAACTCGGATGCAAAGAAATTTCGCGCGACGGCGACGGCCAGTGGTGCGGGCTGGTGATCGATGTCTAAAATAGAGGATTAAAAATGCCCATACCTAAAGCCCCAGATAAATTTGAAGGCAGCCTGGAAGAATTATACGAAAGGCATGCGCGGCATGTGCTCCTCTGCCCCCATATTGTTGAAACATTTCATAAGAACCTTTGCGATTACTTAACCTCGAAGGATCCCCGTTTCCTAACAAGAAAAGTTGGAAAACAAGAGCGAGGCGAAGAATTGCGCATTCATTGCGGAGGCCGCATCAAACCTACTGACAACTCTCCTGCATGGTGGATTCATTACCAATTATTCAACCACAATACGACCATACTGGACGACTTCCCTGCATTCATTGACTCTGTTCCCTTCCATATGTTCCGCATTCAATTGCCCGAGACAATTAATAGCGCGGGATGGCATGTCGCACATATTTTCGATGCTAAAGATGGAAATACCGCGTATCTAGATTGGCCAGTCGAAGAATTACTTTGGCGCATGGTTAGAAATATCCACCCCTGCAATTATTTTTACATCCCAAAAACCGACTGGAAAAAACACGGAGGGCAAGCCGATGTACTGACCTTTTTCCAAGAAAAATATGCGGGCCTCTACGCATCCATTTGGGATGAGTTTCTGCAACTGGCAAAGGCAACACCTTATGAACAAACCACCACAGTCGGAGACTATCACTTCTCAGCACCCAATCGTAAAAAACAGACTCAAAAAACCCTTTTTAATGGTGTTGAGTGCTCTACTTCATACGAATACTCCCGACTGTGTTTTAATGCAAAATGGATTGAGCCGCTGGAAATGAACCAGCGGTTTTGCATCGTTACGCCGAACATTTATTACATCATGACCAAGAGAGAATTTTACGAAACTTTTCCAAATATCGTTAAGCCGGGCAGCTGTTATCGGAACACTGGTGTTTATCATTACAGATCGCCGCCGCAACGCGCCCGGCCCTTTATGATTGAGCGGAGCAAGTCATGAAGCGAAAACAGAATAACTTAACCATCACCGGAATTTTGGATGCGGCCTCCATCGGCATTGCGACCGCGACGCTGCTGGGATTCCTTGGCCGGCTTTACTGGCTCTTCGATCTGTTTGCGCACTTCCGGGTGCAGTATATGCAGATTGGCTTGGTGCTGATCGGAATTGCGCTTTGGAAGCGCCTGAATAAACGGGCTGTAGCGCTGGTGCTGCTGGCGTGCCTAAACTATGCCTTCGTCCTCCCGCTCTATTTCGGCAAGCCCACGCCTGCAAACGAGAAGCCAATCCGCGCGATGCTGATGAACATTAATGCCGGCAACGGGAATGCCGAGCAGGTACTCGATGCCATTCGCACCGCCAACCCCGACCTCCTGCTGCTGGAGGAGGTCACGCCGAAATGGGAGTCTGAGCTGGCCGTGCTGGACGCCGACTATCCACACCGTATCGCCGAGCCGCAGGACGGCTGTTTTGGGATCATGCTTTTGAGCAAGCATCCGCTCGCCCACGGCAAAGTGGTTGAAATAGGAACGGCCGGCGTGCCTTCAATTACGGCGGATATATATTTTCCGCAAGGCGAGGTTTCAATCATCGGGACCCACCCCCTGCCCCCGATGGGATCGGAATATTCCAAAGATCGAAACAACCAGCTGGCCGCGCTTCCGGAATTCGTCAAAGCGCAAAAAAATCCTGTTTTGCTGATCGGCGATTTAAACACCTCGCCGTGGTCGCCGCACTTTACCCAGTTGGTTCGTCAATCGGGCCTGAAAAACAGCATGAAGGGCTTCGGCTTCCAACCCAGCTGGCCGGCCAACAACCGCTTCCTGCGCATCCCGCTCGACCACATGCTTTATTCAGAACAAATCACCATCCACAACCGCATGATCGGCGCTGACGTCGGTTCCGACCACTTTCCAGTGATCGTTGATTTTGCGTTATCCCGTTAAAAGAACCCGCCGTCCTTCTGGAGGAGGTCTTCGGGGATTTCGGCGATGAAGCGCGAGGGGTCGAGGAAGATCATGCCGCCGTCGCGCTGGCGGCGCACCATCGGGCAGCAGAGGAAGAGTTCGTCCTCGGCGCGGGTGACGGCCACATAAAACAGCCGCCGCTCTTCAGCATCGCCAACGTCTTCTATCGCCTTTTTGCTGGGGAACATTTCTTCGTTCACAAACAGCACAAACACCGCTTTCCACTCCAGCCCCTTGGCCTGGTGCACGGTGGACAGGCGCAGGGAGCTGCGGCTTTCTTCGTCGGACGGCGCCTTGCCGTTATCGGAATCCAGATTGCTAAGCAGCGCGATCTCGGAGAGAAACGCCTCGGTGGTTTCAAACTTAACGGTAAAGTCGATCAGGCCGTCGAGGTCCTCGGAACGAAACTTGTGGTTGTCGAAGTTTTCAACCATGTATTCGTTGTAGAAGGCCTTGTTGAAGCGAAAGACCACTTCGCCGGGATCGTTCTGGAGATTTTCATCGCGGTAGGCGAGGAAGACGGGCTTGATTTTTTCCCACTCGTCGCGTGCGGCGGCGGGCAGCGCGGCAATCAGTTCTTCGTGGGTTTCGGGGCGCTGGAGGTTTACGCGGCCGCCGAGCTTGCGGAAAATCTTGTGAGAGGTCTTTTGCCCCACCTTTGGAAACATTTCAACGAGCCGGGTGAAGGCCAGCTCGTCGGACGGATTGACCAGCAGGCGCAGGATGGTGCAGACATCTTTGATGTGCGCCTGCTCGAAGAAGCGGACGCCGGAGGTAACGACGTAGGGCATTTGCGCCCGCGCCAATTCCATCTGGAGTTCCATGGCGTGGAAGTGCGCGCGGTACAAAACGCAAATTTCCGAAAGCGGAATGCCCTGGCGCTTGAGTTCGAGCGCCTTTTCAATCACATAGCGCGCCTGCACCGAGCCGTCGCGCACCTTGGCCAGATGGGGTTTGGCGCCGTTTTCTCGCACAGCCTGCAGTTCCTTTTGAAACTGCTCGGGATTGCCGGCAATCACTTCGTTGGCGACTTCGAGAATTTCGGGCGTGCTGCGGTAGTTCGTCTGCAGCTTGTAGGTTGCCGCGCCTTCATATGATTTTTCGAAGTCGAGGAAGTTACGGAAATCAGCACCCCGCCAGGAATAGATGCTTTGGAAGTCGTCGCCGACCACCATCAGGTTGCCGTGGCTCTTGACCAGCAGATGGACCAGCTCGGCCTGGATGGCATTGGTGTCTTGATATTCATCGACGAGGACATACTTGAACTCGTCCTGATAAAAGGTCCGGATTTTTTCGTGCTCGGCCAGCACCTTGAGCGCATAGATGAGCAGGTCGTCGAAATCCATCGCGTTCGACTCTTTTTTGCGCGCCTGATAGGCGGCATGCACCTTGAGCACCAGATCGGGATCGACCTCGGTATTCTCGAACCGCTCGTCAACCGCGGCCCCAAGATCGCCCATGCGGCCGCTCACCACGCCGAAGAGGCTCAGCAGCACCTCCGGCTTCGGGAAATGCTTTTTCTCAACGCCCTGCTCGTCGGCACAGGCGCGTACCAGTTTTTTGGCGTCGTCGGCGTCGAGGATCGTAAAGTCCTGTCCGAAACCGACCGCTCCGGCGTGCGAGCGCAGCAGGCGGTTGGCGAACGAGTGGAAGGTCCCGCTGTGGCTGCGGTCGAACGGGCGCCCAATCAATTCCGACGCCCGCGAGAGCATTTCCTTGGCGGCCTTGTTGGTGAACGTCAGCAGCAGAACCTCCCACGGCTGGATGTTTTTCTCGGTGACCAGATAGGCCAGACGGTAGATCAGGGTGCGCGTCTTGCCGGTTCCGGCGGCGGCGACCACCAGCGCGGGCCCGTCGGGCGCGGTTACGGCGGCAAGCTGCTCTTCGTTGAGTTCTTCTTGGAAATTCATGAGCAGGAAAATGCCAGAACGTAGCCGAAGCTTCCAGCTTCGTTTGGAAAGAACAAGACGCGTCGAGATGCCAAACGGAGCTGGAAGCTCCGTCTACGACTTCTCTTCGTCGAAAAACTTGCAGAAGGTGATGGGGTCGAGGGATTCGTCGAGGCTCACGTTGGCGGAGGCCAAAACCTGCTCAGTGATATCCATTTTAGCGAGGCCGAGCTCTTCCGGCGCGGAGCCGTCGGTGATCAGGAGGTCGTAGATTTTTTTGGCGGTAACGTGCTCGGGGGCCTGCAGCAGGACATAGTGATCGGCCTCGGCGTCGCCCACGCCTCCCAGCAGCTGGGCACGGGCCAGCACGCCGATCACCTCGTTCATCAGGCGCACCGGAATGTTGTTCGCCCGCGCATAGGCCACAGCGTCGAGCGACGCTTCCGGACTCTGGAAAACGCGGACGGCCTCCTGCATGACCGAAAAAGCAACCCAGAGCTTGGAAACCATGCTCGCGTTGACGGCGCGCTGCTCCTCCTGATAGGTCTCGCGGTTCTGGATGGCAAAGGCAAATTCCGCGCCGAAAAGCAGGATGGTCCAGTTGAGGTGCATCCAAAACAGGAAAATCGGAATGGAGGCGAACGAGCCGTAGATGGCGTATTTTTGGAATAACGACGCACTGAACTTTAGAATGATGTACTGCACGATAACGATCAACACCGCGCTGGTCAGCCCTCCCGCTCCAGCGGCCTTGAAGGAAACCTTAGTGTTGGGCAGAAACATGAAAATCGCTACAAAGGCCAGTGCCAGAACCAGGATGGGCGCGAGCTGCATCGACACGGTGATGACCAGGCCCAGCCAACTGATTTTATGCGCAAAGGCCAAAAGAGCGGCCGAACTCGCATTGCTGACGAGCATCAAGGCAGGGGTGATAACCAATACAGAGATATAGTTGCGGGTCTTGTCGGCGATGCCGCGCGAGGACTGCACCCCCCAGATTTGATTGAAGGATTCTTCGATTCCACTCAACAGCTTGAAAATAATAAACAGGAAGATCACGCCGCCCACTGCGCCGAGCGCGGCAGGATTGATGCCCTGAACAATCTCCAGCAGCTTGTGGACAAATTCCTGAATGCCTTCGGGCATCTCGGCTGATGCGGAGAGCAGCGTTTCCTCGGCCTTGGTGAAACCGATGGCCTTGCCGATGGAAAAGAGGATCACCAGAAACGGCACCATAGCCATGAGCGTGGAATAGGTAAGCGCGGAGGCGTGCAATTTACAATTGTCGTCCTTGACGCCCTTGAGCACCAGGTGCGTAACGCGCAGGGCTTCGACCCCGAATGTATGAAGCTTGCCTTCCCGGCCCACCTCAACCCGCCACAGGTCATGCTTTAAGAATTCGACGAACCTCTTGATTTGCTCAATTGCTTGCTTGGTCATAAGAACCTCCTGCCGAACCATCGACAGAAGGAATTTAGGAGGTTTACCAAGCCTTGGAAAGCCCAATCCGAACGAAGCGCCTAGCCTTGGAGCACGGCGCCGTTGCTGGCGTTGGTCGCCATCTTGGCGTAGCGCGACAGCCAACCCGTGGTGAAGCGCGGCGCAGGCTCGATCCAATCCTTCCGGCGTTCAGCGAGCTCTTCATCAGTCAACTGGACGGCCAGTTTGTTGTTTGGAATATCGATCTCGATGATGTCGCCTTCGCGAATCAGGCCGATCGATCCGCCTTCGGCGGCTTCCGGAGAAATATGGCCGATGCATGCACCGTGCGTGCCGCCGCTGAAGCGACCGTCTGTAATCAGCGCCACGCTGTCGCCCAAGCCCTGCCCCATGATGTAGGAGGTCGGAGCGAGCATTTCCTGCATGCCCGGCCCGCCCTTGGGGCCTTCGTAGCGGATCACAACCACATCGCCGGCTTTCACCTTGTCGGCCAGAATGCCTTCGCAGGCATCTTCCTGCGATTCAAAGATCACCGCCGGCCCGGTGTGGACCAGCATCTTGGGATCAACGCCCGCGCTCTTCACGACGCAGCCGCCTTCGGCCAGGTTGCCCCACAGAATGGAAAGGCCGCCGGTTTCGCTGTAGGCGTTTTCAACTTTTCGGATGCAGGCTTCGTCCTTGCTTCCCGCATTGGCAATGTTTTCGCCGAGGGTCTTTCCGGTTACGGTGATGCAGTCGAGGTTCAGCAGGCCTTCCTTCTTGGCCACTTCGGCCAGAATGCCGCTGATGCCGCCGGCGGCGTGCACGTCTTCAATGTGATAGTGCGACGACGGCGAAACCTTGCAAATGTTCGGGCACTTTTTGGAGACCATGTTGATGCGCTCGAGGTCGTAATCGACGCCCGCCTCTTTCGCGATCGCCAGCGTGTGCAGCACGGTGTTGGTGCTGCCGCCCATGGCCATGTCGAGCGCAAAGGCGTTGTCGAGCGACTCCTGCGTGACGATGTCGCGCGGCAGCGGACCGTCGGCATAGGCCATCTCAACGGCGCGCTTGGCCGCATCCTTCCAAAGCTGATGGCGGGCCGGATCGATGGCAAGCAGCGTTCCGTTGCCGGGCAGCGCAAGGCCTATGGCTTCGCACAGGCAATTCATCGAGTTGGCGGTGAACATGCCGGAGCACGAACCTTGGCTCGGGCAGCCCTTGCATTCGAGCTCATCGAGCTCATCGTCGGAAATCTTGCCTTGCTTGTGCGCGGCAACGCCTTCGAAAACGCTGATCAGGTCGATCACCTGGCCGTCTTTGGTTTTGCCGGCCTTCATCGGGCCGCCGCTGGCGAAGACGGTCGGAATGTTGACGCGCATGGCGCCCATGATCATTCCGGGTACAATCTTGTCGCAGTTGGGGATGCAGATCATCGCGTCAAACGCGTGGGCGCCGATCATCGTTTCGACCGAGTCGGCAATGAGCTCGCGGCTCGGCAGGGAATATTTCATTCCGGCGTGGCCCATGGCGATGCCGTCGCAGACGCCGATCATGTTGAATTCAATCGGCGTACCGCCCGCTTCGCGCACGGCTTTCTTCACCAGTTTGCCCACCTGGTCGAGGTGCGCATGGCCGGGGATCACTTCGTTGAATGAGTTGCAGATGGCAATGAACGGCTTCTTGATGTCCTCAGAAGTCATGCCCGTTGCCCGCATCAGGCTGCGGTGGGGGGCACGTTCAATTCCTTTTTTAGTTCTGTCGCTGCGCATGGTGGTATCCTTTCGTTCAATGTTTTAATAATGGGCACACCTTAAACACGCTTGGACGGGAAGTAAACAGGAGCGAACGGGAAAATTGGCGGAGCGCATGACAGTATTTCCTCGCGCATAGACGTAATGAGCTGGAGGAGGGATGCACTTCACATACCACTCATTCCCCTAAACTGATTCAGACAAATATTCACTGGTTGAACGCAAATCCGGCAGAGAACTTCTTGGCAAAACTTTTCGCTATCAGGAGCTGATCAGAAGTGAGCTGTTGCTTTAGGCGCATCTTTTCTTTGAAGGCAATACCCGCTTCGTCTTCCCAGCATTTATCCATCATGGAATAGAACGCATATGCCTTGACCTTATCCTTTGCTACACCCCTGCCATACAAATAAGTCATTGCCATATCACGAAGCGCGGCGGCGTTTCCCTGCCTGGCCGCCTTCTCGTTCCATTTGAAAATGACTGCAAGGTCGTTGCAGAAAAACGTCATGTAGACCTGTGCCCAGGAGTTGCCTGCCAGCGCACCCCGGCGAAACCATTTGAGTGCCAGTTCGTGGTTCTTGGGGGTCGCACATCCGGAGTAGTAGGCTTGCCCAAGATTGTACATTGCCTTGGGGTCGCCCTTCCCGGCTGCCAGCTTGAAGTGGTGAAACGCTGCCTTCTCATTTTTTGGCAGGCCGACCAGTCTGTGGGCATAGCACTCACCAATGAGGTTGTTTGCCTTGGCGTGTCCCTGTTGGGCTGCCTTGCGGAACCATTCTATCCCTAGCAGTCTGTCGGACTTAGCTTGCGAATAATATTTCAATATTCATGAGACTGTGCCAGTCTATGCCTGTCTTAACCAAAAGGAAGTGATGGCCACACGACTCAAGAACCTCGACCGCGACACCCCGATGCTGCTTCCGCCAGACCTGCGCGACTGGATTCCTCAGAAGCACATTGTGCATTTCCTGATCGATGCGGTGGACCGGCTTCCCGCTGGAGACTTCCGCTTCAACCTTCGGGGAACCGGCGACGAGCAGTATCCGCCGCGCATGATGCTGACTCTGCTGATCTATTGCTACGCCACGGGCCGCTTCTCCTCGCGCGGGATCGAGGATGCGACCTGGTCGGACGTCATCGTTCGCTACATCTGCGGCGGCAGCCTGCATCCCGATCATGACACGATCTGTGCCTTTCGCCGCACGAACCGCGAGCTGTTCGAAAAGGCTTTTGTACGGGTGCTGCTCATGGCGCAGGAAACCGCCGGTCTCAAAAAGGTCGGCACCGTGAGCGTCGATGGCACCAAGATCAAAGCCAGTGCCAGCAAGCATTCCGCTGTCAGCTACAAGCATGCCGGCGAGCAGGTCGAACTGCTGCGCAAGGAAGTCGAACAACTCGCCGCCAAAGCCGAGCAGGTCGATAACGTCCCGCTTGATGACGGGCTGAGCATCCCGGACGAAATCGTCCGGCGCGAAGACCGCATCAAGAGCCTGGAGCACGCCCGGGCAGTGATCAAGGCGCGCTACGAAGAGGAGCGCAAGCAAAAGCAGGCCGAGTACGAAGAGAAGAAAACGGCCTTCGAGGAAAAGCGTAAAAACAAGAAACCGCGGGGAAAAGAACCTAAACCTCCATCCGCAGAGCCGCCGGATAAGAAGCAATACAATTTTACCGACCCCGAAAGCCGCATCATGAAGGCCGGCAACGGCAGCCACTTCGAACAGGCCTACAACGCGCAGGCCGCTGTAGACACCGAAACCTATCTCATCGTTGGTCAGCTCGTCACCGATGCGCCCAATGACAAAGAGCAGCTCAATCCTGTTCTCGCAAGCATTCCTGAGGAAGCGGCCACCCCGGAAAGCGTATTGACCGATACCGGCTACTACAGTGAGAAGGCCGTCAAAGACGCCGAAACCGGTGGCGGGCCGACGGTGTACAGCGCCATGGCCAAAGGCTCGCACCACGTCAGCGTTGCCGACCTCGAGAAGCAACCGCTGCCGACCCCTCCGCCACCTGGCGCACCCATCAAGGAACAGATGGCCTACCGTCTCAAGAGCCCCGAAGGGAAGGCGCTCTACAAGCAGCGCAAGCAAACCGTCGAACCCGTTTTCGGGGTTATCAAGGAAGTGCTCGGCTTCCGCCGCTTCTCGATGAGGGGGAAGGAGAAAGCCGAAACCGAATGGAGCCTCGTCTGCCTCAGCTACAATCTAAAGAAAATATTCAAGCTCATGGCGGCGCGTGCCCCGAAACACCCGGCGGCAACCGCAAAACAGCACGCCAATGCACTGTCGGCACATTTTCGGGCGTATTTTCAGACATTTTCTTGCTTCGCCCGGCCTTTGCCTCTTTTACTTGATAAGTTCATGCCGGGATGTCGCCAGTGCGGGGTTCTAACTCCGACAGACTGCTAGGCGCTCCCGCTGTTCCCGCTCCTCATTGGTCAGCAGGATTGTGCATGCCGGATCGGTTAGGCTGGGCAGGTAGCAAAGCCCCAATTGGTACTGGGCTTCCGCGTCCCCGGCTTCGGCGGCGGGGCGGTATTTCTGTAGGGCTTCCTCCATTGTTCACATCCTAATCAGGTGCTGAGAAGGTGCGGCTGTCCGCCATTTTAAGCCGTTTAAGTTCGTTTGTTGTCACATCTCGTTTTTAATGATCTGGAGAGCTTTCTCGTAGCCCTCAGGATCAATGCGTTTGTACACGGAGTCGAAGCCGGGGACGCATACTTCGTACACGACGTAGTACTCGCCATTATCCTTTGCCTTCCGCTTCATACAGCGGAGCGCATCCTGGGATTCAAGGAAGTCAGCGAAGTCACGTATGCCGTCGAGTTGTTCTTTGGTGCAATTAACCTCATTCTCCCACGTTTTGTTCGGTGCAGCAAGGCCTACCATGTAGCAGGCAGCGCGTTCCGCAGGAATCTCAGGATTGTACCAAATGGTGAGGCCCCACCGGCATGCAGGATCGGCAAGCAGAGCTATTTGCTTCAGCACATCCTTCTCTTGGTCAGTCATTGTTCGCTCTTGCATGGCGCTCTCCCTCTATTCTTTTATCGGATGTCTTGATTGGCCCATTCGCAACTCAACCATTATTTCATCATTGTAGCACGTTGTGTAAGGTATTTTCCCGATCTGCAATTAGGTCTTACTTTCTTCACGAAGAATCGCTTGCATGATTTCCTCAGCAAATCCTCGCGACCAGTCGACTGCTTGTATGTTCATTCTATAAAAAAATATAAGCTGAGTCTCGGTCGGCGGATCGAAATCTTCGGGTGAAGATGGCTCCCACTCCAAAAGATCCTTATGGCATTGCACTATATTTTTTAAAAAAGGTTCCTCTTCTATAATATCTCTTACATCAAATCTTGGACCCACGTTGTCCCACTTCTTTGTCGGTCGTTTATTGAGGATAGCAGTTTTAGGTTTTTGATACCTTTGCGGTGCGTCATCGGATTTCTTCGGTGGGATGCTCTTATAAAAGTCATACGCTGGAGCATTAATTATTTTATTTGCATCCTCCACGCTCATTTCTAAGGTATTCGTATGTCCATTTCTGAGTAGCCATTTGATCTGCTTAGGTGTTGCAAGCCCTTGGACTTTCCTTTCGTCTAATATCTTAATCACCATGTCCGCATACCCGCGCTCCCAGTTTGTCGTATCGAATCCCCTATTTATCAACCATCGATTCTGTTTAGCCTTAATTTGACTAGAGTCATCTTGTGTTTGTGCCTTCCAATGAGCCAGTCGAGCATCTTTCCGTGAAACTTCATTAAGAAACACATCATCTAAAGTATGCTTGCATATGGCTGATTTTTCTACAGCAAGATTTTTTACTTGTGGTGCGTGGTTCTTTTGCTCCGACTGTTGTGGCTGTCTCGGATACCCAAAACGCAATAAATCCTCAAGCCCGATCAGCTCCAATCCATTGCCATGGGCAAAATCAGAAACTGATCCGGTGAATGTGGATCGCGAAACCAAAATGGCCCGGGGAACATTTAAATGTATTTTCACCCCCAACAGCTCCCTAGCATCTTTGATTCCAACCGGAGAGGCATATGCCTTGCATTGAATGATTATTTTTTGTCGCCCCTTATGAGCCCAAATATCGACTCCTTCATCGCCGGATTTTTTTGTAACTCGTACCTCATCAACCATCCCGCAGTGCTTTAAGCACAAGGCCACATCTTCCTCAAACTCATACGGATTTAAGTTGAGCCAATAGTCCTCTTGTTTTTGCTTCTCTAGACGAATTTTTAATTGCCTCTCCCTTTCACGTTGCCTGCGCACATTTTGTTCTCTTTCGTTCAACAATCGATCTCTGCACTCAACCGCCAGTTCGTATTCGGCAACAGCTTGATCATATTTGTTTGTATTCAATAAATCTTGAGATGTTTTTATGTCCTGCTTTTCGGAAACAAGCGCCCCTCCTGCAAGCCCACCAAGAATGAACCCGATAAAACCGGCTCCAAAAGAAAGGCATCCGCCAATAACCGCCCCAATAGCGCTGGTCGCAATTAAAGTTGTATTGTCTGACTTGGTTCTGGATTCCTGTCGGGCATTATAGTCTTCACGACAACGCCGGTAGGTTGTTGCATTCAAGGAAAAATCTGAAAGAGAGGGTGAAACAAACTGACGACGTACACCCATGACCTCACTCGGATAGGAAGTGATCGCACGCTGATTCTTGAAATCATCAACTAAGCGTTGTGTGTATTCATAGTTGTTCATGTTGATAGAGGTGTTAGCCGTCCTTGCTCTTATAGACAATCAGACTTTGCCCTTCCATGGAGTCTCGCTCCAGAATTAATCAACTTTGCAGGAATAGGATAACGCCAACCGCTTGCCTCGAAAAGCAGACATAGGGATTAATTGCAGAGGCAACCTTACCGTTGATCGAGTTCAACTTGCCGGTTAGAGCAAACCAAGGAATCTCGTAGGAGTAAATGCACAGACTCCGTGTCAGTTCTATTATTTCACCTTTCATTTGCATCAGCGTATGCTTGTACGTCGCTTCACCCAATACCATGTTCCCGTTTGATGTTTTCCTCAAGCTTCCGGAGCTCTTCGAGATCCTGTGCGTCGGCGGTTTCGGCATCGTGTTTTTTGCGACGGTCGTTGAAGGCTTCATATTTGGCGCCGGAGCGCGCTTCCATTTTGGCACGGCTGACGGAACCTTTGTGGTCGAGCAATGCCATGTCGTTTCCGGCGATGATGCGATCGACGTTTTCGCGCCAGAAATCCATGGTGATGTCGATCCGGTTCTTGGCGCGCAGTTCGGCGGTTTCGAGGAAGATGACGACGAGGCGGTTGAGGCTGTCGATCTCGTCGGCGGTGAGATAGTTCTTGGCCACGATCACATCGCCCTTGCGGACGATGGAGCCCATCCAACTGGTAAGCCCCATGTTGGGCTTGGAGGCATCGGCGCGGTCGGTAACGATTTCCGCCGCCGTGCGGCCGGTGACGGCAAAGAGCAGTTTGTTCTGCGTTTCGGCAAAGAACATCTGGGTCGCTTTATCGGAGGGGTCGTAGTCGCTGCACAGGGCGAAGAGGTCGCGCACCTTCTGGTAGAAACGCTTTTCCGAGGCGCGGATGTCGCGGATGCGGGCGAGCACTTCGTCGAAATAGTCTGGGCGGCCATCCGGGTTTTTCAGCCGCTCGTCGTCCATGACAAAGCCCTTGACGATATATTCGTGCAGATGGCGGTTGGCCCACTGGCGGAATTGGGTACCACGGATGCTGCGGACACGAAATCCGATCGCCAGAATCATCGGCAACGCATAGTGACGAACGTTGTAGTCCTTGCCATCGGCGGCAGTTGTCAAGAAATCCTTTACAACTGAAACTTCATCCAACTCATTCTCTTCCAGAATGTTCAGTATATGTGCGCTTACATTTTGCTTGGAGGTGGCAAAAAGTCCGGCGAGCTGGCTCTGGCTGAGCCAGACATTGCCGTCGCGGGCATGGAGCGCCACCGACGCCTTGCCGTCCTTGGTTTTGTAGATGATCAGGTTGTGCGTCCCCATGCCACTTCGCTCCGGATTTAACCAACTTGCTTTAATAGGATAACGCGAACCCCTTGCCTCGGGAAGCAGACAAAGAGATTAATTGCCAACAGGACTCTTCCCATTGATCCGGTTCAAGTTTCCGATTAGCTCACGGATGAAAATAAACCGAGAAGCACAATCTTTCAGATGAGGAAGATGCGGCGGATGAAGAATGCCGCCTCGCAAATGGTCTGCATCTCGCTTTCGGACGGGGCGCGGGAGTTGGAATCACGCAGTAGCGCAGAGCCTGCATGTCCATTGCGCCTTGGGGCGCCGGCCACGATTTCGTCGGCCGATTCCATCGGGTATTCCTCCACCTCGGTCGAGACGGATTTGGACTGGCTGCAAAACGAACAGTTTTCCGGGCACGCGCCGCTCTTGGCGTTTTTCAGCACGTGCAGGCTGATCTTCTTGCCGAAAAAGTTTTTACGGATGAGACAGGTCGCCTGCAGCACGTCGAGCAGCTCAACGTCCGACGAGTTGAGCACCGCCAGCGCCTCCTTTCGGGTAATCGGCTCGCCGCCGTCTAAAATTCGGTTTGCCAACGCCTTCCATTCATGACCTTTTGCCTCATGTTTAAAATTAAGCGAAGGACAGTAGCGACCGTTGCAAAGGAAGCAAACGTGGACTGCGTCTAAATTAGAGGCTTTCTGCCGCCTGCTCCATCCGGCTTCGGACAGCCTCTTCGAGCGAAGGCATTTCGGAGGCCGCAATGGCGGAGCGGTAGTCGGCGATGTTCTTTGCGCCCATGCAAATGGTGTGCGCGCCGGGATGGTCGAGAATCCAGCGGATGGCCGCCTGCGCCATGGTCATGCCCTCGGGCAGGCACTCCGCGAGCACGGCAAAACGGGAATAATCCTCGTCCGCGCACCAGTTCGAACGGTTGTCGTCGGAGCGGAATTCGGGGGCCTGCTTAAAATATTTACCGCTCAGCCGCCCTTGCGCCATCACGCCGCGCAGCTGCGTTCCGAGGTTGTTTTCCTGCGCGAGCTTCCAAAGTTCAGCCTGCTCGTCGAGCAAGCTGGTAGCGAACTGGACGATTTCGACCGTTTTGGCGACGACCATCTTTTCCAGCAGCTCCAAGTCGTTGGTCGAAATGCCGTAGGAGCGAATCTTACCCTGCTTCTTGGCCTTCTCCAACACGGCGCGGCCTTCGTCGAGAGCGGCGGCTTCGGGGGCGCAGTGGTAGAGATAGACGTCGATATAGTCGGTTTTCAGGCGCCGCAGCGAACCTTCGACGCTGGGCATAATGGTTTCCGGGCTGGAGTCGTCAATACGTACGTTGCCTTCGCCAACGCGGTAGCCAAACTTTGTGGAAACCACCCATTGATCGCGCCGGCCCTTTAGCGCCTCACCCACGCGGCGCTCGGATTTACCGGCGCTGTATTGCTCGGCGGTATCGATGGCGTTCACACCGAGGTCGCCCAGCTCATGGATCATGCGGATGACGTTATCCTTGCCGGGATCGGGGTGCCCATCCGGCTTGCCGTCAAAAAACAACGGACCGCCCAATTGCCACGCGCCAATGGTGATGGGGGAAACGGAGAGGCCTGTGTGGCCCAACAAATTTAAATTCATGCAATACCCTTTTCGTGAGGCGTAAAACGTGAGGCGTGAAATCACGCTTCACGACTCAATCATCACGTTTACCAAACCGTCTTAGTCGACCCGCCATCCACGGCGATGGTTTGGCCGGTGATGTAGGAGGCTGCATCAGAGAGCAAGAAAGCGCCGAGCCGGCCGAATTCTTCGATGGTGCCGTAGCGCCCGAGCGGAATGCCTTGTTCGGCGGCCAACCGGATCTCCTCTTCGGAAAGATCGGAGGCCTCGGCCTTTGTTTTATCCAGGGACTGGACGCGGTCGGTGTCGATCCGCCCCGGCATTAGATTGTTCACGCGAATGTTTTCGGGCGCGAGCTGCTGCGAGAGGCTCTTGGCGAGGCTCGTTACGCCGGAGCGCATTACGTTGGAGAGCAACAGGAAATCGATCGGCTCCTTCACCGAAACCGAGGTGATCGTCAGAATCGACCCGCCACCCGCCGTGCGCATTGAAGGCAGCACGGATCGAATCATCCGCACCGAGCTCATCAGCGTCAGCTCAAAGGCGGACTGCCACGCGGCATCGTCAAAAGCATCAAAGTTGCCGGACGGCGGACCGCCGGCATTGACAACGAGCAGATCGACGCCGCCGAAGGCATCGATGGTGTTTTCCAGCCATTGGAAAATGGAATCGGGATCCGAGGCATCCAGCACATTGGCCAGCACCTCTGCATCGGTTTCTTCGATCAGCGCATCCGCCGCATCAAATACCTCCGTCTCGGTGCGTGCTCCGATCGAGACCAGCGCACCTTCGCGCGCCAGCTCGCGGGCAATGCCGAAGCCCAGCCCTTTGCTTGACGCCGCCACCATCGCCACTTTTCCGTGCAGTCCCAAATCCATCTTCCTCCCCCGTAAAAACTATTCCATTTTGCCTTCCATCCAGTCGGCGATCACGTGGAGCTCTTCGGCGGAATATTCTCCGTTGAGCTTCACAAACTCAGCGCCATTGACAAATTCGATGAACGGATCATCGAGCTCTAAACAACCGCACGGCCCTTTCGCGGCCGCAATTAAATCTTTGGGCGATCTTCTCATGACAAACTCTCCTTGATTAACAGGACTATATTAGTCGCATATCGTCGCTTGTCAAAACCGGATCACCACTTATGACCGCAGCAGAAAATAAACCCCCAGAACCACGCCGGCATCGGCGACGGCATGCGTCAGCACCGCAATCGCATAGCCGCCGAATCTTTCGACGGTCCAGCGCCAGAAAAACGAACTGCCCGCCAGAACGCCGAAAACCAGAAACAGCCACGGCCAATGAAGCAAATGAAACAGCACCAACACATGGTAGCCGGCGAACAGCAGATCCTGCCGGCAAAGGCCCGTTGCGCGTTCCGGGGAAATTCCTCGCCAGTGCAGTTCCTCCAGTGCGGGGTGGACGATGGAAAAGTAGGGCATCAACAAAAGCCAGGCGACCCCCGTCAATCCGTACTGAGCCAGCCACTCCGGCAGCGTGTTTTCGGAGGCGGCGAGCCACGGCCACATGAAATAGACCGCCGGCGCGGCCAACGCGCAAACCGCCATCCCCGGAATCAGCAGCGGCGCGTTTATTCCGCGCCGCAGGCGCTTCCAAAGCCCAGAAGGCTTTCGATAGAGGAGGAAGGCGATGATTCCAGCGTGGTAGAGCAGGATCGCCAGCCACGCGCTGTGGAAAACATACATTCCCAGCAGGACGGCGACATAAGGAACCAGCGCAGCAAGCAGACTCATCGTGCTACGAGTTATATTCCTTTTTCAGGATTGCGCCAATTCCGTAAGTTGGCGAAAGTGCTCCGCATGCGTGAAGACTGGATACAACCGATACTCGACGAGGCCAAGCTCCAAGGTTTGGAACGGACGGCGCGGGTCTGCCCCGAAGCCGGCGGCATTATTAAGATCGACGGCAAAGAGGTGCTCAACTTTTCGAGCAACGACTATCTCGACCTTGCCCGCCACCCGCATGTGATCGACCGCTCACGCCAAGCGCTTGACCAGTTCGGCATCGGCTCGACCGCCTCGCGGCTCGTGACCGGCACCCTGCCGATCCACGAGGAACTCGAAGCGCGGATCGCCAAAGAAAAAGGATACGAGGCCGCGCTCGTCTTCGGCTCCGGCTACATGGCCAACGCCGGCACCATCCCAATCCTCGCCGGACGCGACGACTTCATTTTCGCCGACAAGCTCGTCCATGCCAGCATGATCGACGCCTGCAAGCTTTCCGGCGCGAAGCTCGTCCGCTTTGCCCACAACGATGTCCAAGCAGTGGAAAAGCGACTGGAACAATATTCGGATCATGCCGGACGCAAGCTCGTCATTACGGAGTCGGTCTTCAGCATGGACGGCGACATTGCTCCGCTGACCGAAATCGCCGAGACTGCGGAGAAGCACGGCGCGATGCTGATGGTTGACGAAGCGCACAGCACCGGCACCTTCGGCCCGAACGGTGCTGGGCTCATCCGCGAGCACGAGTTGGAAAGCAACGTTACCGTTTCGATGGGAACCATGAGCAAAGCGATGGCCGGCTACGGCGGCTTCGTCGCCTGCTCCGAAAAACTCCGCCAGCTGCTCGTCCATTCCGCACGCGCCTTTATCTACACCACCGCCCCGCCCCCCGCCGTCATCGGCGCCGCGCTCGGGGCGCTTGATGTTTTTGAAGCGTCCCCTCGGCTGGGATATATTCTGCAGGCCAACGCCGACTATTTCCGCTCGCTCCTCCACGAAGCCGGGCTCGACACCCTGCAAAGCCAGAGCCAAATCATCCCGATCGTCATTGGCAACAACGAAAAGGCCGTCGCTATTTCGCAGCTGCTGCGAAGCGAAGGCATCATCGCCGCCGCCATCCGGCCGCCGACCGTACCCGCCGGCTCCGCCCGCCTGCGCATTTCCATCACCCTCGCCCACCTCGTAGACGACCTCGAACGCGCCGCCAAAGCCATCATCAATGCTGTAAAGGACACATGAAACCTTCGCTGATTTTAATTTCCGGCTGGGCCCACGGGCTGGACGCCATCAAACCGATGGGCGATGCGCTGGCTGACCGCTTTGATGTGCAACTCCTGACCGGCGCGCAGGTGCTAAGAGACCTCTGCATTCCAGATGCGGACTATATCGTGACCGGATCGATGGGCGGGTTGCTGGCGATGGAGCTGCTTCCGGCAAGCTGCAAAAAGCTGGTGCTGATTTCCTCGACCGCCAAATTTTGTGCGGGCAAAGGATATCCCTGCGGAACGCACGAAAAAATTCTGAAGCGCATGATCCTGCAGCTGAAGCGCAACCCCATACCCGTGCTCGCAGAATTCTACAAAAACGTCCACTATCCGTACCGTGCATTACGAACCGCCCCCTGTTGCTCCCCAAGCGAGTTAGTGGCTGGACTGGAATATTTGCTGGCGTCAGACGTACGGAAAAAAGTTCCAACCATTGGAATTCCCGTCCTGCTGCTCCACGGCGCTGAAGACCGGATCATTCCGCCGGGCGCCGCCGAGTGGCTTCACCAGCATCTGCCCGACAGCCGGATGAAGGTTTTTAAAAACGACGGCCACGCCCTTCCAGCGCATCATTTTGCGGAAATGATGGAAGAAATCTCAAATTTCCTATAGTTGCATTGCACGCAAAAATGCCGTAGACCTTCCGCCGAAATTAGAGAGAACGCTTCACCATGATTGGACAACGATTTTCAGCCGCCGCCGAGACCTATGACCGTCATGCCCGCCCACAGCTGGCGCTGGCGCAGTCGGTGCTGTCTGTCGTGCCCGAAATGTATCCCGAGCAGATTCTCGAACTCGGCTCCGGCACCGGCCAGCTGACCCGCCTGCTGACCGAACGCTTTCCCGAGGTGCCCATCGACGCCGTCGATGTGGCCGAAAAAATGGTGCTACACAGCCGCGCCGCCTTCAAGCGCTTCCCACAGATCAAATGGATCGTTGACGACGCGCAAACCTATTGGGGCGGCGACCGCTACCCATTGATTGTTTCGAGCTCGGCGCTCCACTGGGTGGCCGACCTGCGGGCCACTTGTGAGAATATTTTCCAGAGCTTGGAACCCGGAGGCACCTTTGCGCTGGGCATGATGCTCAGCGGCACGCTGATAGAGCTGCACGAGCTGCGGCAGGAAATTGCCCCCGAAAAAACACCGTCGATCTCTCTGCCGACCTATGAAGAAACCGTTGAGGCGCTCGAGGCCGCCGGCTTCCGCACCGAGCGCAAAAAGCACAGCGAAGAGCAAATTCTTTACGACGGCGCGAAGGCCTTCCTCAAAGCCATCCACGAACAGGGCGTAACCGGAGGCCGGGTCAGCGCGGGAAACGCCCCGCTCTCCCGCACCGAACTCAGCCGGCTCGTCGCCGACTATCAGGAAAACCACGTCGCCGACGGCGGCGTCTACGCCACCTACGAAACCGCCACCTTTCTCCTATCACGCAACTGATTCCAGCCCTCCGAGCAACACAACAAAGGTTTGTACAATTAATAAAGTGACAGGCACATAATAGATTCCATAGTTGACATTCGAGAATTCGGCGTGATATTCAAGCTTCATGAGAAAGCCAAGAATCTTGGGCGCGGCAGATGGCAACTACTACCACGTGATGTCGAGGGTAGTGGATCGTCGATATATTTTCGGGGAGGAGGAAAAGGAGTTTTTTCGGTTGTCCATGCGGAAGCTGGAAGCGTTTACAGGCGTGCGGGTACTGACGTATTGCGTGATGTCGAACCATTGGCATGCCTTGCTTGAAGTGCCTTCCCTAAAGGATATGGAAGACGAACAGCTGTTTGAACGCATCCGCACCTTTTATCCGAAACAACGCGCGAACGCTATTCTTCAGGATTTTGAACGAGCCGCAAAAGACGCGGCGGAAACTGGAAGCGAGCTGTGGCTGAATGAGCTAAGGGAACGGTATTTGTCGCGCATGTGCGATCTGTCGATCTTCGTGAAAGAACTGAAGGAGCGCTTTTCGAAATGGTACAACCGCCGGAACAACCGCCGGGGAACGCTGTGGGAAGAGCGCTTCAAGAGCGTTTTGGTGGAGAATTCGGAGACTGCGATTTCCACTATGGCCACCTACATCGACCTAAATCCCGTGCGCGCGGTGCTGGTGAATGATCCACGCGACTACCGCTATTGCGGTTATGCGGAGGCTGTTGGAGGCGGAAAAAACGCCCGGAAGGGAATCGAATGCGTCATGATGGCGCGGGGGCAGGAAACGAGCTGGCGAAAAGTGTCGGCGCAGTATCGGATGCTCCTGTTCTGTTCGGGAAAAGCCACGGAAACCCGCGCAGGGATGACATCGGAAGCCATTGAGAAAGCGCTTGCCGAAGGCGGTGAGCTGGATCGATCCGACCTTTTACGATGCCGCGTTCGCTATTTCTCGGATGGCGTCGCGCTGGGCAGTCGGCTTTTTATTGAAGCGGTCTTTGAAAACAACCGGCAACTGTTTGGCGAACGGCGGAAAGACGGCGCGCGCAAGATGCGGGGCGGCGACTGGAACGGGCTGTACAGCTTGCGTACACTGTCCCATGCCATAGCTACGCCAACATAAAGGCCAGGCAGAAGCGAAAACCATGGATTCCTCCCAGCTCGAACTAAGCCCTCACGGCGTTGTTATCTGCCGCGAACCGGAGCACAAGACCCTCGCGGTTTTCGCGAAGTCCGACGTAACTGGACTGGTCGCGCTCGCCGGAAGCAAACCCGGTTTCGATACCGATTCTTCGTTGAACTACTGGCGCGACTTCGGCAAACGTTTCCTCCGCGCCCTGTGCCATATTCCCGATGGCGGGGAGCTGATGATTCCGCCCCCTTCGACCGCCGAACTGGCGGAACTGGTGCTGAACGCGCCACCCATGCGCGGGGCAGAATATCTCTCGCCGGATGTGCTTTCCAATCTTTGGAAGCGGATGGCCGACTGGACAAAAGCACAGCTGGACGATTCCGGACTCGCCGGCTTTCTGGAAACGCATGCCCCGCTTTGGTCGCGCGTCGGGCGGGTTACACTGCATCTGGCGGAAAACAAGGGCGACCCCGAATTCCCGTTTGCCTTCATGGCCACCTATGCCTCCGGGCTCTCCAAAGCCGGGCGGGTACGTCAGCTGCCGCTGGGCAAAGCGCTGAAGGAATATGCCGGCGCCAATAACAAACCCGCCCTGCTCAAGCTGCTCTCGCCCATCAACGCCGCCTCTAAAAACAGCCCGTTGCTGGCCGACCTCGTTGAAACCGGCGATATTTTCCATCCGCTCGTCTGGCTGCCGGAAGAGGCCTATCAATTTCTGCAGGCGATTCCCGTCTTCGAAGAGGCCGGCCTGCTCGCCCGTCTACCCAACTGGTGGAAAAAGCGAACGCGGCGGCCGCAGGTCGCCGTGACCATCGGCGAAAAACAACCGAGCAAGGTTGGGATCAACGCCCTGCTCCACTTCCACCTCGATGTTGTCATCGATGGCCAGCGACTGAGCCGTTCTGAAATCGCAGAGCTGCTGAAAGGCGAAGACGGACTGGTGCTCTTCCGGGGCCAGTGGGTGGAAGTCGACCGCGAAAAGCTCCAGCAGGCGCTCGACCATTGGGAAGCCATCGAGCAGTCCGGCACCGTCACGTTTGCCGAGGGCATGCGCCTGCTCGCCGGAGCGCCGCATAACCTGAAAAGCGAGGAGGAGCTTGAAGAGCACCGCGAATGGGCCTTCACCCAGCCCGGCGAATGGCTTGCCGAAACGCTCGATCAGCTGCGCAACCCGGCCCAGCTCACCCCGCCCAAAACGCTTAACGCCAAGCTGCGCCCCTATCAGGAAGCCGGCCTCAATTGGCTCTGGCTCTGCGCCCAAACCGGACTCGGCGCCTGCCTGGCCGACGACATGGGGCTGGGTAAAACCATTCAGGTGCTCGCTGCATTGCTTCGCAAAAAGGCCGAGATGCCCGAGGCCAAACCTGCATTGCTCATTGTTCCCGCCTCGCTCATCGGGAACTGGAAGCGCGAGGCCGCCAATTTTGCGCCGTCGCTCAAGCTCTTCATTGCCCACCGCCAGTACGGCCAAGATACATCTTGCCCCGACCAATCCGCCGATCTGGTGATTACCACCTACGGCATGCTCACCCGTCTTAAATGGCCCGCGGAAACCGAATGGAGCTGGGTGGTCATCGACGAAGCGCAGGCGATCAAGAACCACTCCACCCGCCAGGCCAAGGCCGTCCGTTCCCTGAAAGCCGACGCCCGTTTTGCGCTCACGGGAACGCCGATTGAAAACCGGCTTGGCGATTTATGGTCGCTCTTCGACTTTCTCAATCCCGGCCTGCTCGGCAGCGCGTCGCAGTTTACGGCGTTCACCAAAGCCATCCAAACCGGCAACCACGAACACTATGCGCCGTTGCGCCGGCTCATCAGCCCCTACATTCTGCGGCGCATGAAAACCGACAAGTCAATTATTTCCGATCTGCCCGATAAAACCGAAATGACCGTCTACTGCGGGCTTTCGGCCGCACAGGCCAAGCTCTATCAGCAAACGGCCCGCACCCTCATGCAGGAGTTGAAGGAATCCGAGGAGGGCATTCAGCGCAAGGGGCTCGTGCTGACCTACCTCATGCGCTTCAAGCAAATCTGCAACCATCCCGACCAGCTCATCGAACACGGGGAATACGAATCGAAGCACAGCGCCAAGTTCCAACGCTTGGAAGAAATCTGTTCCGAGATTGAATCGCGCGGAGAGAAGGTGCTCGTCTTCACCCAGTTCAAGGAAATCACCGAACCGATGGCCGACTGTCTCTCCGCTGTTTTCGGCCGCAGCGGACTCGTGCTGCACGGCGGTACGCCGGTGAAAAAGCGCCAACAGATGGTCGAACAGTTCCAGCGCGAAGACGGCCCGCCTTTCTTCGTCCTCTCCATCAAGGCCGGCGGCACCGGGCTCAACCTCACCGCCGCCTCGCACGTAGTCCACTTCGACCGCTGGTGGAATCCAGCCATCGAAAACCAGGCCACCGACCGCGCCTTCCGCATCGGCCAGCAAAAGAACGTGCTCGTGCACAAATTCGTCACTTCCGGCACGCTGGAGGAAAAGATCGATGCGCTCCTCACCGAAAAACAAGCCACCGCCGACCAGATCCTCACGATGGGCGCGGAAAAATCGCTGACCGAGATGGACAACGACGAACTGCTTAATATGATCAGTCTGGATATTGAAAGAGCAGGGAATTCCCAATGAGCAGATGGCATGATGAAGACGAATTCGAATATGTCCCCGTAGCGAAACGCCGCGAACGGGCACTGAAGAAAATCCAAAAGCTGCAAAAATCCGGCGAAGACATCCAACCAATCGAGCCGTTCAAAACGCGCGGCATTGCCAAAAGCTTCTGGGGCAAAGCATGGTGCAGGCATCTGGAATCGTTCAGCGACTATGAAAACCGCCTGCCCCGCGGGCGCACCTATGTCCGCAACGGCTCCGTCTGCCATCTGGCCATCGAGCCGGAAACCGCCAAGGCGATGGTCTGTGGCTCGGAAATGTATGAACTCTCGATCCACATCGAACCGCTCTGCCCCGAGAAGTGGAGCAACATTAAGAACAACTGCAAGGGCAAGATCAGCTCGCTGATTGAACTGCTGCAGGGGAAGATTTCTGACGAAATCATGACGGTCGTGACCGACCGCGACTCCGGCCTATTCCCGCACCCGGACGAAATCCGCTTTAACTGCAACTGCCCCGACTGGGCCGAGATGTGCAAGCACGTCGCCGCCTCCATGTATGGCATCGGCGTGCGGCTCGACACGGAACCGGAACTGCTCTTCAAGCTGCGCGGCGTGAACCACGAGGAACTGATCGCCGTTGATGCCGCCATCGACGACCTCACCGCCGGCAAACGTTCCCGCCGGCGCCGAACCCTAAAACCCGACGCAATTGAAAACGTCTTCGGCATCGACCTCAACGAGGAATAAGACACCCTTGTTTTGCCATGAACCCCATCTTCTGCAATAAATTCTCCCCATGAAGGGATTATTCATTACAGGCACCGACACCGATATTGGTAAAACCGCGCTCAGCGCGCTGCTTCTCGCCGAACTGCGGAAGCGCGGCATCAACGCCGCCCCCATGAAACCCATGCAAACAGGATGTAAAAGGAAACCTGAAACTGGAAACCTGAAACTAGAAAAGGAACAGGCAGACGAGCTTCAAGTTTCAGGTTTCAAGTTTCAAGTTTCACCTCTCTCCGTTCCTGACCTGGACTACTCGCTTTCGATGGCGCAAATGGAGGTTTCTCCGGAAACCTACCAAACCATGGCGCCCTATCAATTTGAACCGGCCTGTTCGCCACACCTGGCCGCCGAAATGGCCGGCACGGAAATCGACATTTCCGAAATGGTGATTGCCGCGCGGACACTGGCCTCGGAATACGAGTTTGTTATCGCCGAGGGCGCAGGCGGCATCATCGTTCCGCTCAACCGCCGCGAAACGATGCTCGATCTCATGCAGGCCTTGAAGCTCCCAATCATCATCGCAGCCCGGCCCGGGCTTGGAACCATCAACCACACGCTGCTCACCATCCGCACACTCCGATCCGACGGACTCGACATTCTCGGCGTCGTCTTTGTGGCCAGCACGCCCGACGAGCCCGGCATCATCGAAGATGACAACGCCGCCACCATCGAACAGTTCGGCAAAGTTCCATTCCTTGGAACCATCCCCTACTGCGCGCAGCTCCAGACCGCGAAACTGGACTATTCGGCCCTGCCGCTTCCGTTGGTCGCCTCCGTAGAAAAAATCGTGAACCAACTCGGTATTTGAGAACGCTTTTTTGAACGTCTTTTTTGGCGTTCAGGCACCGTTTCTCCCAAAAAAAAGCCGGCGATCCCTTGCAATCGCAAAATCGCTGTGTTTTTGTGATCTCTCGTTTCACATAACAAATCCTGCTATGGAAGCTCCCTTGGAGACCCAGCCTGAAAGGATAATCTTCTCCTGAACCACGACATTTTGTCCGCCGGAACGGAAGAGCACACAACGACCACAAAGCGAGGCGTTTTGCACGATACATTGGAAGTTAAACTATACCGTCCCGAATCGATTGACGGCTTTGAAGTACACCGTCTGGTTGAATCAAGTCCGCCCCTTGACCCGAACTCCGTCTATTGCAATCTGCTTCAATGCACGCATTTTGACGGCACGTCGATTTGCGCCAAACTAGATGGCCAACTGGTCGGCTTTGTTTCCGGCTACCTCATTCCCTCCCGCCCCAATACCTTGTTCATCTGGCAGGTCGTAGTGGCGGAGCGCGGCCGTGGCCAGGGCCTGGCAGGCAGGATGCTCGACGCCTTGCTGGAGCACCCCGAATGCGGGGAAGTCGAATATATAGAAACTACGATCACCCCGTCGAACACGGCGTCTCAGGCGCTGTTCAAAAAGTTCGGCGCAACGCATGGAGCCGAACCATCCATTACCGAAGGGTTCGATAGAAAGCTCCATTTCAAAGACCACCACGAATCGGAAGAGTTATGGCGCATCGGCCCCTTCCAAAATACTAAAACGAGGTTGTTAACATGAAGATATTTGAAGAAATCGAATCCGAAGTTCAGAGCTATGCCCGCAATTTCCCGAGAATATTCGACCGGGCAAAGGACGAATTTATTTATGACACGGAAGGCAATGAATACCTGGACTTCCTCGCAGGCGCCGGTTCGTTGAACTATGGCCACAACAATGACATTATGAAGAAGCGGTTATTGGAATACATCGAACACGACGGTATCTCCCACAGTCTCGACCTGCATACCGAGGCCAAGCGGGAATTCCTGGAAACCTTTCACGAGAAGATCCTGAAGCCGCGTGGACTCGACTATATGGTGATGTTCACCGGCCCGACCGGGACCAACGCAGTCGAGGCGGCCTTGAAGGCGGCGCGCAACTACACGGGACGGAGCAATGTTGTTTCGTTCACCAATGGATTCCACGGCGTAACCATGGGATCGTTGGCGGTCACGGGCAACTCGCACCACCGCGGCGCGGCGGGCGTTTCCTTGTCCAACGCGACACGCATGCCCTACGACGGCTATATGGGCGACGACGTCGATACCATCGAATATCTCGACAAGGTGCTTTCCGACTCCAGCAGCGGCATCGACAAACCGGCGGCGGCCATCGTCGAAACGATCCAAGGCGAAGGCGGCATCAACATGTGCAGCATGGAATGGCTCCAGAATCTGCACGTGGTCTGCAAAAAGCACGAAATGCTGCTGATTGTCGACGACATCCAGGCCGGCAACGGTCGTTCCGGCACCTTTTTCAGCTTCGAGCCGTCGGGCATCGAGCCCGATATCGTTACGCTTTCCAAATCAATCAGCGGCTACGGCCTGCCTTTCGCACTGGCATTGATCCGTCCGGATTTCGACCAGTGGAAACCCGGCGAGCACAACGGAACCTTCCGCGGCAACAATATGGCCTTTGTCACGGCGAAGGCTGCGATCGATGCATACTGGAGCGACGATCACTTTGAAAAAGAGGTGCGGCGCAAAGGAAGCTATATCGAGCAGCGGCTGAACGCGATTGTTGACGAGTATGGCGAGGGCAATTTTACGACCCGCGGGCGCGGGATGTTTCAGGGCATCAACTGTGTAAACGGCGACATTGCCGGCCAGATCACCCATGCGGCCTACAAGCAGGGCCTGATTATTGAAACCAGCGGCGCGGACGACCAGGTGATCAAACTGCTATGCCCATTGACGATCAAGGATGAAAACCTGACCAAAGGCATTGATATCGTCGAGGCCGCGGTGAAACTAATCTGCAAACGCGTCGATGAAATCCCCGAAGAGTCCGATTATTTCGATGACGTGATTCTCGAGAAAAACAGTGAAAACCCCGAGGAACCGACATGATCGTTAGACAACTTCAGGAAGCCGAAAAAACCGATCGCAGAATCGTTTCGCCCGATGGAAACTGGGAAAGCACCCGCCTTTTGCTTAAGGGCGACAACATGGGCTATTCATTCCATATCACCACCATCTACAAAGGGGCCGACTTTCGGCTGCACTATCAGAAGCATCTGGAGTCCGTCTACTGCATTTCGGGCAAGGGCGAGGTGGAAACCCTCGCCGACGGGAAGAAATATCCCATTACGCCCGGCATGCTCTACAACCTTGACCAAAACGACGAGCACATGCTGAGGGCGTTCGAGGAAATGCAGATGGCCTGCGTGTTTAATCCCCCGCTCCACGGAACCGAGGTCCACAATGCCGAAGGCTCCTACGAGCTGGAAGCGGAAGCGATCCACGACTAGCCTCGCCGCAACACCTAGCCGGACAAGCCCATGGTTTTTAGTTTTACGCTGTTTCTCGCCCTGTTCGTCCTCATCGGCCTCAGCTCCATGCTCCGCAGCCGGGGAACAAAGAAGGACTACTATCTCGCCAGCAGCTCCATCGCTCCGTCGTTGGTCGGCCTCTCTGCCGTGGCCACCAACAACAGCGGCTATATGTTCATCGGGGTGATCGGCTACACCTACGCCACCGGCCTGGCCTCCATCTGGCTGATGATCGGCTGGATCGCCGGCGACATGCTGGTCTCCACCGTCACCCATGCGCGATTGCGCAAGGCGACGGCCCGCACCGGCGAAGTCAGCTTCGCCGGCGTGCTGAGCAACTGGAACGGGAAACCGAACGTCGTGCTGCAGCGCGTTTCGGCAGTCATTACGCTCGTTTTTCTGTTGGCCTATTCCAGCGCGCAACTGGTCGCCGGCGGCAAAGCGCTGCATGTCCTGTTTGGCTGGCACCAATGGGCGGGCGCCGTAATCGGGGCTGTCCTGGTCATGATCTATTGCCTGGCCGGCGGCATCCGCGCCTCCATCTGGACCGACGCCGCGCAATCGGTTGTCATGATCCTCGCCATGAGCATCCTGCTCGTGGTGGCAACGGCCTCCCTCGGCGGCATCCATGGCGCGATCACCGAGATGGACAAGGTGGAAGGATTCCTCGATCTCTTCCCGAAAGACCTCGTTGTGCCCGGCATTCTGGGCGGCATCCTCTTCGCCGTCAGCTGGGGTTTCGCGGGGCTTTCCGTGATCGGACAACCCCACATCATGATCCGCTTCATGGCGCTCGACGATTCCTCCAAAATGCACCGCGCGCGCCTGTGGTACTACATCTGGTTCATCGCCTTCTATGCCATGGCAACGGCGGTCGGCATGCTGGCGCGCATCCACCTCGCCGATCCGGGCTCCTTCGATGCGGAACTCGCACTGCCTATGATGGCGATGGATCTGCTCCCGCCGTTTCTGGTGGGCCTGGTCCTCGCCGGCATATTCGCCGCCACCATGTCGACGGCCGACTCCCTGGTCCTGAGCTGCTCCTCGGCCTTGACCCACGACCTGCTCCCGCAAAACATTGAAAACACCCGCCTGCTCAAACTCGGAACCGGCTTGATTTGCGCGCTGGCTCTGGCCTGGGCGCTATTCAACAAGCAGAGTGTTTTCAGTCTGGTCATCATGGCTTGGTCGGGGCTCGCCAGTGCGTTCGCGCCGCTTCTGCTCGTCCTCTGCTTTGGCGGGAAACCAGGGCAACACCTCAGCTTGGCCGCCATGTTTGCAGGACTCGGTGTGGCCATGCTGTGGCGCTATCTGGGTTGGCAAACAGCAATCTACGAAGGCATGCCCGGCATTCTATCCGGCCTGCTCGTACTTTCCGTACCGCTATTGTTAAAAGCATTCTTGCGAAAACCCGCCTAACCACGCTAACTATTGGATTACGACAAACTACAGTTTCACTTATTCAACCGGATTCCTTATGAAAAACAAAATCTTCCATCCCTACACACCATTCTCAAACATCGAAAAAGGTTTTCTAAACATTGTGCGCGGTGAGGGGATTTATCTCTTCGACGACCAGGGAAATAAATATGTCGATATTGTTTCCAGCTGGTGGGCGGTCGCACTGGGGCACGGGCACCCGAAGATCGTTAAGGCGATACAGGAACAGGCGGGCATCCTTCAGCACAGCATTACCGGAAGCTTGACACATCCGACGGTTCTTGAACTGGCAGAACGGCTGGCCGGATTAATGCCGACCCCCGACCGCCACTCGGTTTTTGCCAGCGACGGCTGTTCTGCCGTCGAGGCCGCGCTCAAGGTGGCGATTCAATATTGGTACAACGTCGACCGACCCGACAAGACCTGGATCATTGGAATGGATCAGGGCTATCACGGAGACTCAATGGGTGCGCTCGGCGCCGGATTTGTTGATGATTTCCACAAGCCGTTTGAACGCGCCGTTTCGCATCCAGCCAAACTCCCCTTTCCCATTCCGACCGAAGATGATCCGGATGGTTTTCTGCCCAGTCAAACGGTGATTGAACAGCACAAGGACAAGCTGGCGGCCGTAATTGTTGAGCCGCTTTGTCTGGGGTCGGCCGGAATGAGGATGTATTCAGCGGGCTATCTGAAACAGCTGGCCGACTGTTGCGCGGAAAACGATGTGCTGCTTATCGTAGATGAAGTGGCCATGGGATTCGGCCGTACTGGAAAACGATTTGCTTTTAACCATGCGAACATCGATCCGGACTTGGTCTGCATGGGTAAAGGATTAACTGCAGGTTACATGCCGCTGAGTGCGTGCGTGGTGAAAGATTCGATTTACGACACCTTTACAGACAAGGGCGAGAAGGATTGCACCTTCTACCACGGCAACACCTTTGCCGGACACCCGATCGGCTGTGCCGCCGCGCTGGCCGCGCTTGATATCTACGAGGCCGAAGGCACCGTTGAACGCGGCGCCGAAATGGCGGAAAAAATGAAGCAGTGGATGCTGCCGATGGCCAAACTCGAATGCGTCGAAGAACTGCGCTTCCTCGGCATGATTGGCGTAGTGCAGCTCAAACCCGAAACGAAGCCCTGCATTTTGAAAATCAAACAGGCGCTCTTTGAACAGGGATATCTGTTCCGCCCGCTCGGAACGATGTTTTATCTCATGCCCCCGCTCGTCATCACCGACGACGAGCTGCGCGGCGCGGTCTCCGCCCTCCAGCAAACCATCGAGGAATTTTGCTAGAGCGCTTCACGAATGAGGTGTCATCGACGCAATCGGCTCATCGAGCCGACCACTGAGCGGCTTGATGTAACCATGCCGAAGCCGGCAAACAAAATCCGACCCACGCAAAAACCAAAAGACATCCAATGACACAAACCATACTTATTTTTCTGCTCATTGCCGGAGCATGTACCAGTGCTCTGGCCGAAGATAAAACCCCCGTTGAAATCAAACGGCTCCTGAATACCCGTCAGTATAAAATTGATGAAATCGACCGGCAGTTCACCATCGCCCTAAAAAAGCAGAAAGATGCGTACATCAGACGCAGGGACATTGAGTCCGCCAAGCTGATCGATGCCATGCTGGTGGACTTGATTGATGAAGAAACCATTCAGACGACCCAGGATCTTTTTAAAGACATC
The DNA here is from genome assembly GCF_900890705.1 of Pontiella sulfatireligans. Taxonomy (GTDB): domain Bacteria; phylum Verrucomicrobiota; class Kiritimatiellia; order Kiritimatiellales; family Pontiellaceae; genus Pontiella; species Pontiella sulfatireligans. Next base: position 1,765,066 of record NZ_CAAHFH010000002.1, read on the forward strand.
GCCTCAAAAATTTCCATTTATTCGGGGCCCGAAACAGACGACCCGCATCACCCGGGGGGTGTATTGATCAAGCTTAGCGATGAAGAGGTTTTTCACAGCCAACGGGCTGGTTGCTATGTGTTCTCGTTTTCAGACCTTGGAATGGAATCTAAGCAGTTTTTTCCACACGTCTATGGAGATCCGGAAAAAGAGGAGGATATGCGGCAACAGGTTTTTGGTTGCATCAAGAATATCCCTGACCAACACATTATTGCTTTGTGCATTCACTCCGCATTCAACCCGTTTATTCGAGACCAAGCGAAAAAAGCATCGGCTGAGCTGGGAGGAAAAGTTGCATCGCTTAACTATCTCCAGCCCTATGCTTGCATTGGATATAAAGGCCTAATCCGAGGAAGGGCCATTGAGTCCATCGGCAAACCCGACAATAAAGAAGAGCGGAAATATCATCCCGCCGTCTACGAGCCGAAAAAATAGCCTTGGCGAATCAAAAAACAGCCGGCCCAATGGCCGGCTGTTCTATTTTTCGGATACAGGAATGAATCCCTATTCCACCACACCAAATCGATAGATGCAGGTTTGGGTGTAGGTTTCGCCGGGGGCCAGCTCCGTGCTCGGGAAAGCCGGGTGGTTCGGGCTATCGGGATAGTGCTGGGTTTCGAGGCAGAAGCCTTCCTGCTTGTTATAGACCGCACCGCCCTTGCCAATAATGTTTTCGACATAGTTCGCGGTGTAGAATTGCACGCCGGGTTCGGTCGTCCAACATTCCAGCGTGCGGCCGCTGTCGGGCTCAACCACCGAAGCCGCCAAGGTCAGCTCGCCCTCTCCAGCCTGGTTGATGCAATAGTTGTGGTCATAGCCCAGCCCTTGCACGGCATCGATGTTTTGCCCGATCGGCGTCGGCTCCAACAGATCCATTTCCGTTCCACCCACCGCACGCAGCTCGCCCGACGGCGTTGCCTCGCCGTCAACAATCGTATAGCGGTCGGCATTAATCCGGATAATGTGGCTGCGGGTGGTTCCGGAGCCGGCCAGATTGAAGTAGCTGTGGTTGGTCAGGTTGAGGATGGTCTTCTGGTCGGTCTCAGCGGAATAGTCGAGCCGAAGCGCGCCTTCGTCATCGAGACTGTAGATCAGCTCAACCTTGAGCGTGCCGGGATAGCCCTCTTCGCCATCGGGACTGGTGAGCGACATCTTAACCGCCTCGCCGACAATCGCCGCATCCCACACCTTTTTATCGAAACCAACCACTCCGCCATGCAGTCCGTTCGGCCCATTGTTGACGGCTAGAGAATACTCAATGCCGTCAACGCTGAACTTGCCGTTCGCAATGCGGTTCGCGAAACGGCCGCAGGTGGCCCCGAAATAAGGGTTGCCCGCGCTCTGGTAGCCGCCCATGTCGTCGAAGCCCAGCACAACGTCGGCCAGCTTGCCGTCGCAGTCCGGCGCTTCAACCGAAACAAGAGTCGCCCCATAGTTGATGACCTTGGCCGTCACGCCGCTGGCGCTTTTGAGGATGAATGCATCGACGGCCTGCCCGTCGTTCGTCTGTCCGAAGGATTCTTTAGTTATGCTCATGGCTCTGTCCTTTCACATTTCAGGTTTCAGGTTTCAAGTTTCAGGTTTCAGGTTTCAAGTTTCAAGTTTCAGGTTTCAAGTTTCAAATCTCAGTCACCTAGCTCTCAATGCTGGTGTAGAGCACCTTGCCGTTATCGTCGTTGGTGATGGTGAACTCTTCGATGTGGAAGTGTCCATCGGAAACAAAGGTGAGGTGCCCCTGGAACTCCTGCTCCATCTCTATCAACGCCTGCTCGTCTTCCTTGCGAAGGCGGTTGAGCACCTGCGGATTGACAGTGACGCGCATCGAGTGCGTGCCGTTGCGGTCCTTGCGCATGCTCTCGCTCACGCGCCGCTGAATCTCGACGCTCATGGAGAGCGGCGACTTGACCCGCCCGCGGCCGCGGCAGTAGTCGCAGTCGGAATAGCCGGAATTGAAGATGCTTTCCTCGACGCGCTGGCGCGTCATTTCCAGCAGCCCGAGCTGCGAAATCTGCAACACGTTGGTACGGGCGCGATCCTTCTTCAGCGCTTCCTTAAGCGTGCGGTAGACCGCGTTTTGGTCGCGCTTCGCTTTCATGTCGATAAAGTCGACGATCACCAACCCGCCGACGTTGCGCAGGCGCAGCTGCCGGGCGACTTCGTCGGCCGATTCCAGATTGACCTGCAGGATCGATTCGTCCTGCGACTTGCTGCCCTTGTGACGGCCGGTGTTGACGTCGATGGCCACGAGCGCTTCGGTTTCGTCGAAGACCAAATAGGCGCCGGACTTCATCCACACCTTGCGGCGGTAGGCGGATTCGATCTGCTTTTCCACGTCGAAATAGTCGAAGACCGGCTCTTCGCCGGCATAGAGCTGCACCCAGTTGCGCGAACGGCGCGAAAACTTGGCGATGATCTGGCGGGTGGAGTCATACATGTCGCGGTTGTCGATGTAGATGCGGTCGATGTCTTCGGTGAGGTAATCACGGACGACGCGCTCGGCGAGGCGGGGCTCGTTGTAGAGCGAACACGGCGCGGGGGTGTTCTGCATGCCGTGCTCAATGTCCTTCCAGATCTCGAACAGCGTGCGGGCATCGCGCGCAAAGCTAACCTTGCGGGTGCCGGAGCCGGCCGTGCGGACAATCAGCCCGATGTTCTCGGGTACGGGCAGCCGCGACAGGATTTTCTTCAGGCGGTTGCGCTCCTTCACGTCGTCGATCTTGCGCGAAATCCCCTTGAGGTGCGTGCCGGGCATCATCACCAGATAGCGGCCGGGAATGCTCAGGTTGGCGGTCACGCGCGGGCCCTTGGTGCCGATGGCATCCTTGGTGACCTGCACAATGATCTCGGAGCCGACCGGAAAAATCTTCTGCATTTCACCGGGCTTGTATTTCTTGCGGCGGCGCGTGGAGCTCTTGGCCCGCACGCCCTCTTCGCGCTCCAAACGGGCGGCATCCTCTGGAATCATGTCCCAATAGTGGATGAACGCATTCTTCTTGAGGCCGATATCGACAAAGGCCGCCTGCAGACCGTCTTCGAGGTTCTGAATCTTCCCCTTGAAAATACTGCCGACAATCCGGTTGTCTTCCTGGCGCTCAATATGAAAATTGTCGAGCTTGCCATCCTCCAGCACCGCCACGCGTGTTTCCAGCGTTTCGATGTTGATGATGATCTCCTTCTTTTCGCGCTTACTGCCCCCGAGGGCCTTGATTTTATTCAACATAATTTCTCTCCTTATCTAATTCTTCGGCGCTGGTACACGCTTTGCACCAACCCGAGTGCGATCATAGTGCTAACCATAAAGGAGCCGCCGTAGCTCAACAGAGGCAGCGGCAATCCTGTAATCGGCAAAATACCGATCGTCATCGCAATATTCACAAACACATGGCAGAACACCATGACGCCGATACCCAGCGCCATGAGCCGCCCAAACTCGTCGCGGGATCGAAACGAAACCCGCATGCATCTTCCTAATAAAACGGTGTAGAGCAAAATGAAGAATGCCCCACCCATAAATCCAGTCTCCTCCGCAATCACGCAGAAAATAAAGTCCGTTGGAGCCACCGTCCGGGGCAGGAAGCCCAAGATGTTTTGCGTCCCCTTCAAATAGCCTTTGCCGTGCAGCCCGCCGGAGCCCACCGCAATCTGCGACTGCAGCTTGTTCCAGCCCGCGTCGCCCTTGTCGTAGTCCTTTGTGAGGAACACCTTGATCCGCCCCTTCTGGTAGTCCTCTAAAAACGGCATCCGCGGCAGCACAACCGCCGGGCGCTCCGCCTCGGCCATCGCCTCGATCTGCGGGGAGGTCTCGAACTTGATCCAAAAACACGCCGCCGTTGCCACCACCAACACCACCGCCACGCCAATGAGCAGCAGCTTCCGCTGGACCCCCTTGTAGAGCAGCATCGCCAGCGTAATCGGCGCAAACGTCAACGACGTGCTCAAATCCGGCTCCGCGGCAATCAACAAAAACGGCAAGCCGGCAATCGCCACGCAGCCCCAGAAGGTTCTCCATTCATCCATATCGCGGTCCGGCGCAGCCAAAAACGCCGCCAGCGCGACCACCACCGCAATTTTGCCCAGCTCCGACGGCTGAAGGGTGAAGCCCGGCAGCGGAATCCAACGGTGCGCGCCATTCACCTTCGGAAACAGGAACACCATCAAGAGGAGCACAAGTGCGCCTCCATAAATCCACCATGAAAGGCGGGCAAACTGCTGATAGTCGTACCAAACCACGACACCATAGGCGCACAGCCCCATGCCGGCGAACAGCAGCTGCTTCCACCACTTGGACCCCACTTCAAGATCCGACTTGAACTGCGCACTGTAAACGAACGCCACACTCAAGGCAACCAGCATCAAAATGGTGCCGAACATCGTCCAATCAAACCGCTTGAGGCTTAAGCCGTTCATCGTTCACCTCCGGTGAGGGGGACGATTTGTGATTGCCGATTTGTGATTGCCGATTTGTGGAACTCAATCGGCGTTGACCTCTTTTCAATAAAGACGGCCGCAGACCCGAAATTCAAAATCCGGAAATCAAAACTCAAAATTCCAAAAAGGAGGAACATCATATTTTCTCCTTGTTGAGGGTTCCGTCGTATTCAAAAATATTTTGATAGAGCGCGCTCAGGCGCGGGCCGATGGTGTTGCCGCCGGAGTTTCCGTCCTCCACCAGCATGGCCACGGCATAGCGCGGAAAATCAAATGGCGCATACGAAATCATCCAAGTGTGCACGCTGTTCACCACCTCGCCGTCCACCTTTTTGCGGTACTGCGCAGAGCCGGTTTTACCGGCGATATCAATGCCCGGAACCCGCGCCTTCTTGGCGCTGCCCTGCTCGTGCTGCACCACGTCGTACATGCCGCTGCGCACCAGTTCGAGCGCCACGACCGGCACATCGATGCGGCGGATCGCCCAAGTCGGGTTGCGGCTGTATTCCTCGTCCGGAGCAGTGCGCCACTTTTTCACGAGGCGCGGGCGGTAGAGCGTGCCGCCGTTGGCAATCGCCGCCACCGCCATCGCCATCTGCAGCGGGCTGGCGGTGATCGCCCCCTGCCCGATCGACATGTTGCACAGGTCGGTGTCGTTCAAGGCAATGGCGGGCAGGCTGCCGTATTGCAGATCCTTCTGCTCCGGCACCTCGTCCAAATTGGGGAAAAGGCCAACATACTGGCCGAGGCCAAACTGCTGCGCCATGTCGTGGATCGGCTCAAAGCCGGTGTTTAGCGCCATTTTAAACATGTAGACGTTGCAGGAGTGCATCAGCGCCTGCTGGAGGTTGATCTCGCCGTGTCCGTTATGATTCCAGCAACGCATCTTGCGCTTTCCGACCATCAGATATCCCCGGCAGATATGGTTGGTTTCCGCATACCCGGGAGATGCCGCCAGCACGCCCAGCGTGACGATCGGCTTGAACGTGCTGCCCGGCGGATACTGTCCAAACACCGCGCGGTGGTAGGTGCGCGACGAAGGATCCTTCAACAACGCCTGGCGGTAAGCCTTCGACTGCATATAGGAATTCGGATTGAACGATGGCGAGCTGGCCATGGCGAGCACGTCGCCGTTGTTCGGATCGAGCACCACGCACGCCCCGCGCACCGGAAGGTTCGGATCTTCGCCGTCCTGCTTCATCGCCAGCGCATCCACGGCAAACTGCTGAATGTTTGCATCGATCGCCAGTTGAAGATCGCCGCCGGGCTTCGGCGGGCGGGTCTGTAGATCCAAGTGGTGAAAGCCGGCCACATCGATCTGCACCAGCTTGAAGCCGGGCTCGCCTTCGAGCAGGTCGTTGTAAGTGCCCTCGAGCCCCTTCTTGCCCTCGATGCCGCGCAGATCAAAATGGATGCGTTCGCCCTGTTCCTCGCTGATGGCCGCGGCTTCAAGCGTGAAGCCGACCAAATGCGCCAAAGCCTCGCCGGCGGGGTAGTTGCGCGCGGGCAGGCAATAGATATCGGTGCCGGCCAGGTTCGAGCACACATCGGCCCAACTCGCCATGGTTTCCTCGTCGAGGTTTTTCCAGGCCAGCAGCGGCAGCGGCCGGCGGGCATAGATGTGGTCCTTGATGTTCTGGAAGCTGACTTGACGGGGAATGCCGAGGCGGGTGGAAATTTCGTAGACGAGCTCCAGCGTATTGGCGGCCGTGGAGGTGCCGCGCCGCCGCAGCTCGTCGGCCTGCAGGACAATCGAGCCGTTCACGACCGGCTTGCCAAGGTCGAGCCCCGGAATTTTCCGGCGGAGGAACGAACCCTTCGGCGGGGCGGTCCACTCCTCGAAGCGGGCGCGCCAGCGGGCAATGCTGGCCTGGTCCAGATTCTTCCAAGCCACCAGCGGCTCGCTGGGAGTCATGGCAAAATGGTTCTGAACCTCGCGGTAGCTGATGTCCGGCTTGCGCCCGACGCGCACCCAGATTTCGTGGATCAGCTCCAGCGCGTTGGCCGTCGCCGAACGCGGCGCGCGCATTTCCTCGGTAAAGACCGCAATGCAATAGTTCGGCACGCTGTCGGCCAGGCATTCGCCGTTGGTGTCATAAATCTTCCCGCGCACCGCCGGCAGGCGGACGCGACGGACGCTTTGGCTGAGGAACACCTCCTCAAAACCGCTCTGGCGCGGCCCCTGCAGCGACCACAGCTCGGAAAGCAGCACGCCCATGCCGAGCAGCATCACCGCAAACACCGCCAAGACCACCACTAGGCTTTGCTCTCTTTTCTGGCGCACCTTCATTGCCATCCGTACCCCCTGCGCTGGGGAAGAGAGGCTTCCAGTTTATTGATCGACAGCGAGACCAGCGGCAAGACCGCCATGCCCAGCCAAAGCGAGCTCAACAGACGCACGGACGCCATCCCGAAGTGGAACGGACGCTGCCCGCTCGCGGAATGGATCAAAATTGCAATAAACGTCGTGAATACGCCGATCGCCGCTCCGAAGACCAGCTGCGTAACCAGCCCGTCGGCAAAGACCTCGTTGCGGATCCGGTGCGCCAAAATCCCAATCATTGGAAACGCCAACAGCGCTGGACCGAAAACGCCGAGATCGAGCCCGTCCTGCAGCAGCGCCGCAGTGACGACCGCCAGCCACATGTCGCGCGAATCGCGGCGAAGCGCATAGTACAGCGCCAGAGCGGCCAGCAACGGCGGTTTAACGCCGCCGAAGAGCGGCCACGCCGGCAGGAGCTGCTGGAGCAGCGCGCTGGCGCCAATCGTCAAAAGCATCAGCAGGCGCCGGGTCATTTCACGCCCTCCGGGCCGTGGGCGGCCACCACAAAAACATAGTCGAGCAGGCCGACGGTCGCGCGCGGAATGATTTCCGCATACTGGTAAAGCCCCGAATCATCGCGGTGGACTTTGTCGACATAGCCGATGTGCACCCCTTTCGGAAAGCCGCCGCCGGCGCTGGACAAGCCGGAAGTCACGACCTCGTCGCCCACGCGCACCTCTTTGTCTTTATCGATAAACTCCATGCGCGCCATCGGGAGGCCCTTCAAGTTAGCGCCGGCGCCGCGCACCAGGCCGAACGTATTGCTGCGGCTGATCTTGGCGGAAACACGGCAGGCCGGATCGGAGACCAGCAGCACTTCGGCGGTGAGCGGCGTGGCCTCGGCCACCTTGCCCACCAAGCCGTCGGGGCTGATGACCGGACGGTTTTCCTCGATTCCGTCCCGTGTGCCTTTGCCGAGGCGAACCGTGCTCCACCAGCCGCTGATGTTGCGGCTGACGACGTTGCAGGGAATCATGGTATAGGATTTCTGGCGGGAAAACTCGAAGGCGCGGCGGAGGCGTTCGTTGTCGGCCTCGGCATCGCACAGCTGGCTGAGTTCGGCCTGTACGCGAACGAGCTCAAGCGAAAGGTCGCGGTTCTTTTCGGCCGCGCCGCCCATGCCGCGTATGGCTGCGCCGGCATCCGCCAGGCGCTTCCAAACACTGGAAAAGCCACGCTCGGCCGGCGCCATAACACCACGCACCGCCCCCTTGCCCTTCAGGGTTAATGAGGGAAGCGGAACAAATACGACGGCCAGCAGTAAAACTGCTGCAACCGCATACACTATTTTTTTGTTCCTCAAAGCCATCCGTCCCTAATCGACCAGGGAGGACAGGCGAAACAACACGTTGCAGGAATAACCCGTCTTGGAGATTAACCGTTGGCCCCTGCCATCTTGCGCAGGAAATTGATTTCGTGCAGCACGATTCCGGTGCCTTCGGCCACCGCGCTGAGCGGATCGTCCGCCACATGCACCGGCAAGCCGGTCTTTTCCGAAATCAGTACGTCCAGCCCGCGGAGCAATGCCCCGCCGCCGGCGAGAACCATGCCCCGATCCACCAAGTCCGCCGAAAGCTCCGGCAAACACCGTTCAAGCGTTACGCGCACGGCTTCGACAATGTCGTTCACCGGATCCTGCAGCGCCTGGCGCACCTCTTCGGAGCTGATCGTCAGCGTCCGCGGCAGCCCAGCCACTAGGTCACGCCCCTTCACTTCCATGGTGCTTTCGTCACCAGTAGCCAGGGCCGATCCCATCGTAATCTTGATTTCTTCGGCGGTTCTCTCTCCAATTAACAAATTGTATTCCCGCTTTATGTGCTGAATTATCGCCTCGTCCATCTCATCGCCACCGACGCGCACGCTCCGGCTGTAAACTATGCCGGCCAGGGAGATTACGGCGACTTCCGTCGTGCCCCCCCCGATATCTACGATCATGTTGCCGGCAGGTTCCTGTACAGGCAGGCCCACCCCAATCGCAGCGGCCATCGGTTCTTCAATTAAAAACACATCACGCGCACCCGCATGCATTGCGGAATCCTTCACCGCGCGCTTCTCCACTTCTGTAATGCCGCTCGGGACAGCAATCACCACCCGGGGCCGCACCATCCTCTTCCTGCTGTGAACCTTCTGAATAAAATAGCGGAGCATCGCTTCGGTGACTTCAAAGTCGGCAATCACTCCGCTCTTCAGAGGGCGGATCGCTACAATATTCCCTGGTGTGCGGCCAAGCATTCGTTTTGCTTCGTCGCCCACCGCAAGAACCCGGTTTGTGCCGGCCTGTACCGCCACCACCGAAGGCTCTCGAATCACAATGCCCCGATCACGCGCATACACGAGTGTATTCGCCGTTCCCAGATCGATTCCAATATCGCTGGAAAACAGTCCTATGGCCTTGTTGAACATATTGCAGTTTCCTTCTTATAAAATGGGGTTAAATCAAAGCAGTAAACAATGTGACAAACTGACCCCACGGGTCAAGGTATAAACGTGAGCACTCTACGTGCCATTTAAGCGGCGGAAAACCGCCAAACCACGGGAAACAACCAACAGGAAAACCAACAGAAGAGCGCAAAGATCGCGAAAAAACACAGAACGTACTAATGATGAACAAAGCGTTCTTGCTCTTTTTACCCCTTTACCTATCTTTTATACCTCATTCCGCGCCGGCAAATCCTCCATCGTTCTCGTCCTCGACCGTTTGAGCCCTCCCGAGATGGTCGTGCCATGGAGGCCCCGAAGGGGGAAATCCCCTCAAAAAAAACTGGCCTCCTGAGCATACGGGTTATAATCGGACTGAAGGGAGGTGAGAAACATGCATCCGGTTACAGCCATGAAGCATTGGAGCCATCACCTGCACGACGGCCATGCGGTATCAGGTCAGCGGCCACCTCCACAGCCGGCACTTCTGGGCCGGCGTGGGAATCACGCTGCTGATCGCTGCTATAGTGGCCCTGCTGTTCATTCTGGCGAAAAATGCTCCAATCACAGCACCCGGCGGATATCCGTACACCGTTCCGTTTGGCCCCTACCAGTATTAACCGATAGGCCGGCAGAGCAGGACCCCGTTCGGAGATAGAGAGAGGGGGTTTTGTATCTATCGCCAGCGCAGTCACCTTCGTCGCTTGGCCGGCCCTTTAGCAGGGCGGGCTTACTCCAGCGTGGCCGGGTCGGCTTTCAGCCATGGATAGCGGTCGGCCCCGACATGATTCCAGTAGAGTTTTCCGGAGCGGCGCCATGCATCGAGCACGATGCCCGTTTCAAAGAGATGTCCCCAGGCCGTGATGACAACGGCATTGTGTTCGCGCATCGTTCCGGCCCGGGCGAATGCCCAATGGACTTCCAATGAGGAAAGGTCCATCGCGAGGAATTCGGCCTCTAGGTCCTCCGCCCAGTGGTAGCAAAGCCCCCGGTCGCGCAGACCGAAGTTGACCAGAACATTGTGCCAAAGCGCAGGCGGCGCGGCCCGATACGTGTCCGCAAGAAGCGGCGACCGACCGCAACGCGGTGGGCCTCGTTGCTGCGCACGGAGGGGTCCAAAGCCATCAATTGCTCTTGCAGCCGGATCTTGCCGTCGACTGCAGGATCGCCCGGCACGGCGTAGTGCGCGCAGCCGGTCAGCATCCAGCCCAGCGCCAGGCAAAGACGCCGCCGAATCAGAGCGTTGCTCAAAAATGCTGGAGGAAAAGGCGCGGCATGTCCCGGAAAAGACGGCCGCACGCTTTTCCCACCCAGTCCCTCTAAATCGGAACTCATGTGCCATGACTCCATCATTTCCTCCACTCCACGGGCCGGATATCCGTCTTCATAATGCAGCTTGATTGAGCGGACATCAACATACATAAACTCCGATTCGCGCAACAGGTATGCCGCCTCGCTTTTATTCCCTCGCAAAGCCTCCACTAAATCGCCTTATTCTCGACACCGGTTTCGCCAATCAGACGATCCAGCATACCGCCCGGCGCAACATGCGGAAGCCAAAGCCGATCGGCCTTCTCCAGCACAAACCGGTTGCGTTGCTCCGCCGCCGCCAGATCTCCATCGCGATTGCGCATTTCCAGAATCAGCATCCGATTCTCTTCCAGCGCCTCCAGTACGGGCGACACGCATGTCGCCCTTCCCTCCCGCGGCACGCATGTCGCCCTTCCCTCCCGAGGCACGCATGTCGCCCTTCCCTCCCGCGGCACGCATGTCGCCCTTCCCTCCCGCGGCACGCCGACCACATGCTCCAGTCCCCATGCCGGGCACCAGATCACCGGAAGCTTCCGCGTCAGGAGTTCATCAAACAGCTCTTTTTCCATCGGAGAATGGAATCCGCTGAAATAAACCTCCCCCGCAGGAATCTGCGGCAGTCGAGGTGCATTGCAGGAACACAGAACCCCCGTTTTTTCGGCGCTCCACAACACCGGATTCCCCATGCCCCGAAGCCCGTCGCCCAGCTCCTGCATACATCGCCACGGATTCATTCGGATATATTCCCGAATCTTCTCTTCAGCCTCCGGCGTGCGCACAATCGCCTCATAATAATTCCGATGCCAAATCCGGATATCGCGGGCGACAGGCATCTCGCCCCTACGGATCCGCCGCGAAACGGCCGCTTTAAATGCCCCGATCACATGGCCCAGCTCCGACGCCCCTTTCCGGATTCGAATCAATCCATGAAAATGATCCGGCATCACAATAAATTCACCGGGCAAAACATCATCCCGCAGCTCCCCCGATCTCCGCCACTCCTCCGCAATAATTTCCCGTACGGGCGACACGCATGTCGCCCCCTCTTCCCGCGACACGCATGTCGCCCCTTCTTCCCGCGACACGCATGTCGCCCCTTCTTCCCGCAACACCCCGAGCGCTCCAAACGGAAGCCCCTTCGCCGCCGCAATGAATTCCCGATGTGCGCAGATCGTCACAAAATAAAGCCCGCCCCCGGCATAGTCATGCCCCTTCAAACGAATGGACCGTCGATGATGAATTTCGGGATTATACGTCATGGCTCTAGCCTTCCACCCTCAAGCTTTTTCGATCCTTTAACTTAAGTTCATTCAGCAACTCTTTCCAGCTCATTTCTCTTCGACATATAGAAAGAAGCCTTTTCACATGGGGGGTCGCTTGCCTTTCCCGCGCCTCCGTACGGGCGACACGCATGACGCCCGGGCCGAGAATCAAGGTGTTGTTCTGATGGCCGATAGGCGTAAAAAGAGCACACGAAGCTCCGATGGCCACCGCCATCAGGAAGGCATCGGGATGCCCTTGGTGCTAGACGGTTCCCAGCAACAGGGTCAGGGTCCAGAACAGGGTTCGCAGCCAATTCGTCCTGATCAACCGGTTAATGATTTCAATTTGATGTCCCGACCGTTGCAACGCTTGATGGCAGGGAACCGACAGCATAAATGTCACGATCCACGCCGCCAAAATGGCCGTACTCGCCATCCATTGCAGAAAGGAAGGCTGAAGGACCAACAGCAGTCCGTGGCACAGAGCCTGGATAAACATAAGCGGAATGACGATTCGCGAAATGGTTTTCATATACTTCAGATGCCAATCATGAAACCGCTCCGGCACCACGTCTCTGAAGACTGGATATATCACCAGCTGTACCATCCAGATCAACGTGGCCATCGCGGCATCGACCGCAAACTGTATGTGTGTAATCTGTTCAAATATCATTCCAACGCGTGTTCGCGCCCGACGCTGAAAGCTTACATTTAAAATTGGATTCATTTAAAAACGGAGTCGGACCCTTGCACAGCGAGCTCATCGTTCATTTCGGTTTACCGAACTCCGGCTCTGCAAGCCCGGCATCCCTGCAGGCATTGACCACCCGCCCGCTGCCACTGCCGTACTGTTCGATCAGAAACATCGTTTCTTAGAACTTCCCTTCTCCGGCTTTTTCGCCGGCAATTACTCGATTAGTTACTTCCTCTCTAATTTCTTACCATTATGCGTTCCTTAGCGAGCCACCCTTAATCCGCTCCGACGGAGCAGGTTTAACCAGCGAATTTATAAAACCTACGAATCTTTTTTCGGCATCCCATTCGTAGATTTCATTCATTCGTTGGTAAACCTATTAAACTGCGGTTCTGCTGCGCAGCCGCGTTAGACCCCTAATCTGCGAAAAGGCCTCATTCTCCATAAAAATATACGAGGGGCCTAAAAAAACAGAAATAAATGAAAGGTTCCGCCTGCAAGCACGAACAACAGTAATTCGTAGATAAATTAACCAACAAGGAGCACCGAAATGAAAAAAACACTGAGTATTGCAGCAGTTGCATTAATGATGGCAGGAAGCACAGCGTTTGCGTGCGGCGGTTGTGGTTGTGAGACGGAAAAGACCGATAAAGACAAAACCGAATGCGGCTCATGCAAAGGCGATAAATCCCAAACCGCCTGCGGTGGATCAGTAAAAGGTGATGACAAAAGTAAGACAGCGTAGCTTTAGCTGCTCTATATTCTCATCATGAACAAACGCTTCCCCTGCGGGGGGAGTGTTTTTTTATGGAGCACCGATGTCGCCGTGAAATAATTTTAACCCTAAAAACGCCTTCTACCGCGTCCGCGCCCAGCGCTAAACCATCAAGATCATTCACCACAGAGGGGCACGAAGGAAAGCCAACCGCCTACTTAAACCCGAGGACCGACCTTTTCGGCCGGCGGAACCAAAACCAACTGAGTGGCAGAAAAATGGGTGGGCAGAAATATCAGGATCAGGTTGGTTTTGTTTTCCTTTTTTCTGTCACAAAATTTTTCTGCCAAACCTTTCCGCAGGACGAGTCCTTCAAAGAGGGGTAACCCGACCTTTTCGCCTGCGATTACTAGATTACGGTCGCGGTAGGGACGGTCGTCACCGACCGCCCCCCGCACAGATCCGTACGTGCGACATTAACGCATACGGCTCCTACCTCAAGTAATGGCGTTTTGAGCGGAAAACCTGTATCGAAGCCATTTCCTTTTGATGCCCACTACGCAACCTGTAAATTCATTCGATGCGACTATTCGGCTCTGAGTCCTTGCCGCAGCTTCATTCACTGATTTCCTCTTGGTTGACTTCCTTTCCTCCATCTGCTCCGCAGAAACCGAAGCCTCCTTGTTCGCAAACTTCTCAGGTACTATGAAGTCATCCGACTTCTCGGGGGAACTCATCGCTGGTATTCGGCGATTAGCCTTTTCCAGCGATGCCTCTACCAGGTGCTTCAAGCTTGGCGAGCCTCCTTCCCGAGATCTCCCGATTTCCGCGCGGAGAGTGTCCACACAGGCCAAGGTTCTTTGACTCCGCCAGAGTGGTATGCCACTCGCGATTACGCGGCATTCCATTTCGCGTCCCCTGCAGTCCACTGGGTATGCCATCTGGTAACTGGTGATTTCGGAGCTCAATAATTCGGCTTATGCTTTCCCCTGTCAACGCTTCGCCACGTCCTCGCGGATCGTCGACGCATGACTCGGGGCCATTGTTTCTCGCTAAGATTTCAATGTAAGACTCTTTCATTCTCTACTCTCCGCCGACTTTAATCGGCGCTTTCGGACCGACCCTTTCGAAGAAGTCCGCAAGCCGGCACCGGTCGAGGATTTTAAGCTGTCCGCCCGTGAAATCGAGGTGCTTGAAAAGCTGGCGGACGAGCCGGCGGTGAAAGAAATTGCCGCGGCTCTCAGTATCAGTGCAGGCACGACCGGATTTCACCTAACCAACATCTACAAAAAACTTCAGGTGCAGTCGCAGACCGGCGCAGTCGCGAAAGCGCTGCGGTCCAGCATTATCTGATTGGGTTTCATTCTGTGAATAAACAGCGTGTCTTCCAAGGTCTGGAACAATGACGCCCCAACGTTTCCAACCATTGGAACTCGTGTGGCGGAAGATTTTTCCTGCACCTAGAGGTTTCTCCAGTAGTCTGGATTGCGCGGTTGCTTCACAATGGGTTTTTTCGGAGAAGTATATTTTGTGGATATGAATGTGAAGAGGGGAAAGATGAAGCGTAAAATTTTAATGATTCTTGTGTGCTGGCTGGCTGGAATCTGCGGGATGCAAGCATTGGCGGCGCTGGATTCCAATGTGTTGACTGCATTTTATGGATGCAGTGGAGGCGCAAACGACTATGTCGCTTCCGGTATCGAAGGGGCTGTGTTCCTGGATAAAGCTTTTCAGCTAAACGCCAATGCCGGCTCCACGGACGGGACATTCGGCGGGGCCAGCGCAGGGGCATCCATTGCATACGGTGCGTATGAAGTGCGAATCGGTACCGACCCGATCAATGCTCCGAACCAGCAGGTCGGGTTTGAAATTGTTAATAAGACAGGAGGTCCGCTGCGGCTGGATTCGATCAGTTTTGACTATGTGCCGTATTGGGCGGATTCCCCGCAGACGGTGGAACTGCTCTATACCTCGGGAGACCTGATCGGCACGACCAATGACACGGTGGTTCTTTCCGTGTCCGGGTTGGTTCATCTCGGGGCCAATAAAGGAGATTTCGATGACTTCGACTGGTCACTTTCCGGACTGCCTGATCCGGTGCTTGCCAATGGCGGAACCGCTGTGTTTGCTTTGCAGGCTTCCGATGCCACCGGGATATGGGCGAGCGGAGGATTCGACAATATCGCCATTCTGGGCAGCCCGTCTGATGCGATTGTTTGCGCTGCCGGGTCGGCCGCCGAAACCCTGGTCGGGGTTAATGTCCTGAATGGAGATTTCGACACGCCGGACATCAGCGGAGACATCAACTTTGCGAATGAGCCGTACTGGGTGAATATCGGAACCGGCAACGACGCCTCTGTGTTTCTCAAAGAGAACGAAACCTTCGACGGAACACGAAACGCAATCATCGCCGAATCCGCCACCCGAATTCCCGGGCTGGACACCGGGTATCCTCTCGCCGAAGGCGATACCTTCAGCATCTGCTACCACTGGCGCGATTCATGGCAATGGGCCGATGCCTCCGATCAGATCCTGCTCCGCCTCTTTGTAACCCATGACGATACGGTTGGCGGAACACAGACCAACCTGATTTCCAGCCTTTCGGGATACAGCACGGCCAATGGCTCCTACGAACTGGTCTGTCTCAAGAATTTTTATACGGCGGATGCCGCGGTGGCCGGGAAAACCCTTTTTGTCGCCTTCGATACACTGGACGGCAACGGCGCCGCCGACGGTTTTGCCAGACTCGATAACGTTGAGTTGACGGTGGTGACCTCCCGGCAGCCCGATCCCGTTGTGGCCTCCGTATCCACCGACACGATGCATCTGACGTGGGATTCCTTTACCGGCAACAGTTATATGGTTCAACAATCCACCAACCTGTTAAGCGACTGGACTTCGCTGCAATGCGTCATTCCCGCCACCAACGGCCTGCAGGACTATGCGGCACCCATCCGCTCGAACTCAGCGGCGTATTTCCGCGTCTGCAAAACAGACCGGTTTGTCGATTCGTCCACTCCCGAGGATGCGCAACCGAATCTTGCGAGCCCCACTGGGGACGAATGGTCCCTTGATTTCAGCGATGAGTTCAGCACTTTTGACACAACGAAATGGGTGAAATCGGTCAGCAGCTCTTCCCGGGCGGCCCGGCCCGCACAGGGAATCGCCGACTGGTGGTGGCGGGCGGACCATGTGGCAATTTCCAATGGAACGCTCGCCCTGAAAATTTCAAAGTACGACAGCGACACCATGTATTGCGGGGCTGTGGAGTCTAGGAATCTCTACGAAACCGCGTACGGGTTTTTGGAGGCCCGCATCAACTGCTCCCCGATTGAAAAAGGCGCTCACACCGCTTTCTGGCTGCAGGGGCATCATACGAGCAACGTAAACGACAGCGGCGCCGACGGATGTGAAGTGGATATTTTTGAATCGCCCTACGGCAACGGGGGCATCGACCCGCAGGATCAAGAATGCCAAACCGCGTTGCACTGGGACGGCTATGGTGCGGATACGCAGGGCGCGACCCTTCACTGGAACGCTGAGGATGTCTACACGGACTATCACACCTTCGGGGTGCACTGGACCCCCGGCTGGTTGGATTTCTACTACGACGGGGTTCTCGTCTGGACCTATGACAACAACACTCATGCGAAACCCGGCGGCGTGCCGCAAATCGCGGAATGGCTCTGGCTGTCCACGGGCGCGAGTTTCGGCGACGGAAACTTCCAGACGGAAACCTACCCGAGCTATTCCTTTGTGGATTATGTACGGGTCTGGAAATCAAACTGAATGCTGATGGTTCATTTTTCACCTTGTGCTGAAAATTAAAGCCTGACTCGAATAATCCAACGTTCCTGTAAACCGGTCCGCCATGAGCCGCAAGGCGAGGATACCTATAGATTCCTCTAGGTGACAACCGGATTGGTTCGCGGTACCTTCTTTTGGTAATTGTTCGAAAAGACGCTGTGATCAGCGGGAAACTGAAACAGAAAAAGGAGAAATGGGATGAGACGATGCATTGTACCAATGTTGGCCGTTTGGCTGGCGGGAATTTCGTTCAGCAGCTACGCGGCTGTGGGTGCCAACTGGGTGGTGGATCCGGGGTTTGAGGCGCTGGCCTCAGTTACTGAACCGAATACAAGCACAGCGCCGTGGGGGGCGGTCGAATCGGGAGACTGGGCGGTGCAGCGGGAACAGACCATTGTCCATGGCGGAACCAATGCCGTTTCTTATATGAACTATGGCAATACCTACACCGTTTACCAGGATTTGCCGGCTGGGCTGACGGTGGACAGCAGTGCGATCTATGAGTGCCGCTTCTGGATGCGGCTGGATGAAAAATCCAACAATGTGGTCTATACGAATGAATCCGTGGTGCAGGTGATGATCAGCACAACAACAAATGGCATACACGGCAGCACCTATAAATGGAAAGCTTCGGAATACAATGTGATCCCGTCCGTTCCCTATGAGTGGCAGGAAATGGTTGTGCGGTTCAGCGGATCTGACCTGGCCGATGTGGAGGACGAATACATTCGCCTGCAGGTTAAAACCAGCAACGCAAAATGCGAATATCGCGTGTTCATCGACGATGTGCAGTTTGGTGTGTACGCGCCGAATGCGCCGGATTCCACGGTGCTGGCTGCGTTTTACGGATGCAGCGGAGGCACGAATGACTATGCTCAAGCAGGTGTTGAGGCCGCCGTTTCCCTTGATAAAGCTTATCTCCTCAAGGCCACTGCGGGGTCTATAGATGAAACCTTTGGCAGTGCCAGTACGGGGGCATCCATTGAATACGGTGCGTATGAAGTGAGAATCGGCACCGATCCGACCAACGACCCCAGCCAGCAGGTTGGATTTAAGATTGTCAATCAAACCGGCGGGCCGCTTCAGCTCGATTCGATCAGCTTCGACTATGCCCGGTACTGGGCGGCATCGCCTCAGGATGTTGAGCTGCTCTATACTTGGGGAGCTTTGGGCGGAATTACAAACAACACCGTGATTCATTCGGTCAGCGGGTTGACCCATTTGGGCTCAAACAAGGGCGATTTCGATGACTTTGACTGGTCGCTGGACGGTCTGACGGACCGGGTGCTGTCGGATGGTGAAACCGCAGCGTTTGCGCTGAAAGCCTCCAATGCAGGCGATGCCTGGAACGGTGGCGCATTTGACAATATTGCCATTCTGGGAGCGGCCTACGAGGGCGCGGGCTACGACGCATGGGCCGTAGATTACAATCTGATCGGCGGTGCGCTGGATGATGATGACGGCGACGGCATCGACAACCTGACCGAGTATGCCCAAAACGGTGTTCCGGACGATCCTTCAAAAACCGGAACGTCGCCGGCTCTGGGGGCGATGGCCAGCGACGGCGGAACCCAATGGATTGAGTTTGTCTATCTCAAGCGGGTGTCTGCAGACAACGGACTGACTTATTCACTCGTTCAACGTCAGGGTCTGGTGCAGGGCGGCTGGATGAACAATGGTGACATTGTTGAGGCCGGCGAAAGCGTTGCGGTGGGTAATTTTAAGACAGTCACCAATCAGGTTCCGACCAACGGAAAGTCCCAGGAGTTTGTCAAACTGTTGATTGAATCCGACTAAGGTACAGACGGAGTCCCGGCCATTCTCTCCCAGGCCGGTTCGGGAGATGGCAAAACGGCTGTTTTGCCGTCTCTTCGTTTGTCGTCGCGACAACGGGCCAGTTTTTAAAGGAAAAACTGTTATGAACCTCAAATTTTTAATGCCGGTCTGTATTTTACTGGCGGCCGGTATCGTCCGGGCCGAAAAAAACATCTTTCTTAACCCTCCGGAATATATCGGGCCGCCCACGGCCCAGTATGCGTCAACCAATCGGGCGCATCAGGGAATTCCGAGCATTGCGGTGGCTCCCGGAGGCCGGTTGTGGGCCACCTGGTACGCAGGGGTCACGCCGAAAGAAGACCTGAATAATTATGTCATCCTGGCAACCAGCGGCGATGGCGGAAGTACGTGGGAAGAAGTGCTGGTTGTGAATCCCGACGGCCCCGGCCCGGTGCGGGCATTTGATCCGGAGTTGTGGATGGCCCCGGACGGAAAACTGAGATGGTTCTGGGCGCAGACCGTCGGACATGATGGTTCGGTGGCCGGGGTCTGGGAACTGGCCTTTCCCGATCCGGACGATGGCGCTGCGGTTTACGAGCCTCCGCGCCGTCTGACCGACGGAGTGATGATGTGCAAGCCGATCGTTCTTTCAAGCGGGAAATGGGTGCTGCCTGCGTCCACCTGGCGCAACACAGACGACAGCGCCCGCATGGTGGTTTCTTCCGATCAGGGGCAGACCTGGTCGATCCGCGGGGCCTGCAATGTCCCCCTGAAAACACGCAAGTTTGATGAACATATGATTGTCGAGCGGTCGGACGAATCGCTTTGGATGCTGGCGCGCACCACCTACGGCATGGGAGAGAGTGTTTCCACGGATCGCGGGAAAACCTGGCCCGATCTGAAGCCGGCCCCCATGGCCCACGCGTCCTCCCGCTTTTATATCACGCAGCTTAAATCTGGAAATATCCTGCTGGTTAAGCACGCGGCCATGCATGAAAAGGCGGGCCGCTCCCTCTTGATGGCGTTTCTCTCTACAGATGACGGAAAAACATGGTCCGACGGATTGATGCTGGATGAGCGCAAGATGGTTTCCTATCCGGACGGACAGCAGGGTGAAGACGGAGTGATCCGTGTAATTTATGATTATCAGCGCACGGATGCCCGTCAAATTCTGATGGCGGAGTTCCGCGAAGAAGATGTTGCGGCCGGGAAAAATGTCAGCGGCAGCATGCAGCTTAGACGGGTGGTCAGCCAGGCGACTGGCGGACAGACAGAGCCGCCGCCTGTTCCGCAGCAAGCGAGGAGCAACAGCGATGGTGCGAAGCTGAAAAAAACACCGGCCGGATCCTTTGTTTCAGACGGATGCGAGCAGGAGGTGCTGTCCGTTCGCAAACGCCTGTTCGCGGACCGCGGCTATGCGGTGGCCAACCTTCCCGCCGCTCTTGAAAATGTGTCTGTTCTGCACGTGCCGATGGAAGGGATCAAAGAGGCGACTTGTTCCGCCCCCGGCATGCTGTATTTCCTGACGCCGCAACCGGATCGGAACAAGGCCAGTCAGGCCCGCCTGCTGGAAGATAAAGGCTTTAAAAAAGTCGCCGTGCCGGAAATCCCGCTTTTCAACCCCGATGTCCGGGGAAACTTCTGCAGCCTGTACCAAAAAGAATGTGCGGCGAACGAAGTGATTCGATTCGGAAAGTGGGCGGTTCCGCTGTTTTTCTCCGATGCGGAATAAAATAAAGAGAAAGCAGGGGGACCGCTTGAACTGGTTAAAGAAAGTTACCGTCTATTTTGTGTATTGGCTGGCGACCGGAGCTTCGGCTGAACTGCTGGTCGGGTGGGATGGCGGCGTTGTCTCGGAGAGCGCAACCAACCGCACCGGCATTTCCGGAAACCTGTGGGCAGGCAACCTGTTTGAGGTGGATGGAAATGTCGGTTCTACCGATGGTTCGTTCGGAAGTGTGTATAACGGCGCATCGGCGACCGCAAGCGCCTATGAAGTGAGGCTGTCGGTTCCGGGCTCTACGGATCGGGTGTCGGTTCAGGTGATGAACAATACCGGCTCCAGCCTTCAGCTCGATCAACTTCATTTCGATTATGCCGCATGGTGGAGCAGCAGCCCGCTGGATGTGCACGTCTCCTATGCCTATGGGAATCTGGACATAACCGACGCGACCCCGGTTGAAACCGTATCTTCAAGCAGTGCCTTGAATGGCAACACCGGGGACTACGAAGATTTCGACGTCGCCCTGGCCGGGCTGGCGGACTCGGTTTTGGAGGATGGCCAGAGCGCAACCTTCATGCTGACCGCATTGAATGCCGACGGGGCGACCAGTTCCGGCGCGTTTGACAATATCGCTGTTTCCGGCGCGTTGATTGTTCCCGCCGACGCGACGCTGTCCGTTGATGTGTCCGCGGCGCTGCATCCAATTTTAAAAACCGCGATGGGCACCGGGCTGGTCTATTCCTGGTATGCGGATTCGATGTTTGCCGACGGAGAGGTGTCTCACATCATTCAGGATATTGGTCTCGGCGCGCTGCGCTGGCCGGGCGGCACGGTGGTTACCTTTTATCATTGGGACGACCTCAACGGTCAGGGATGGACGGATTCCTGGAACCCTGCTTATGACACGGCGAACGATCAGGCGCCGGAAAACTATATGGATCTCGACGAGTATCTCGCCGTGATCGATGAAACCGGCGCGGACATCATGCTGGGCGTCAACATGAGCTCGGGAATCGAGTGGGACCGCGAAACCGAGGCCATCGCCGAGGCCAGCAACCTGATGGTGTCCTGCCAGTCGAAGGGGTACGACGTAAAGCATGTCTATTTCGACAATGAAAACTTTCAGCCCGGCAACAATTACAACCGCGACGACGACAACGATGGCGAGGCCTGGAACGCCACGCTGTACGCCCAGCAGTTCAACCTCTATGCCGCGGCGGTCAAAGCAACCTTCCCGGACGCAAAGCTGATTGCCAATGCCCGCAACAATGTTACCGGCCCGGCATTCCTTTCGGAAATGCAGGCCATGCTCTCGATTGCCGGAACCAATATTGATCTGGTCGACCTTCATTACTACTGGCAGTGGGACAACGCATCGTGGGATCTTTGGAAAACCCAGCTGCCGATGAAACGGACCGGCTCCTCGCAGACCTATCAGGATTCGGTGGAACATGCCGATGCCATATTTTCTTCCGAGGGGTATCCGGACATTCATCCCGTCGTGCTGGAATGGAACATCGGCCCGGGACCCTGGACGACCGATGCGGATCACAACAATTTTAAAACGGCTCTGATGCAGACCGAAATGCACATGCAGTTGCTGGCCGCCGGCGTGGAAGTCGGCCTGTTGTATGCCTTGGAGGGCAACGGTCTTGATCCTGCCGAAGACAAGAACGTCATCCGCAACGGCGAGCCAAATGCGACCGCACTTTGGATGTGGCTGTTTTCTAAAGCCGCCGGCAAAACCGTGGTTTCGTCCTCTGTCTCGGCGGATGGAATTTATGGCTTGGCGCTGCAGGGCGGCGATGGCGCACTGGCGGTCTATCTGCTCAATAAAACCGATAGCGACCTGACGGTGGAGCTCGACCTGGACGGGGTTGACGTGAACGACATCAGCGAGGCGTGGCGCTTTCTCGACGGGGGCGACGGCGAGGGCGAGCTCCAGCAGATCAGTCTGTGGGAGATGGGCGGCAACAACCGGACCACGCTGAAAGCCGACACGCTGAATATGATTCTTTTCAATGATCCGAATCCCGATGAACCCGCCCGCCCGGAGATTTCATCGAGTGTGGTTATGCCGATTTCCGACGGCCTGCTTGCCGGATGGCACACGGCCTCCGGAGATCCGGATGTGGCCGCCGCCGGCATTTCCGGGGAGCTGCTGACCGGCAGCCTCTTCGATGTAGACAGCAGCGCCGGTTCAACCGACGGTTCCTTCGGCACGTCGCTGGATGGCGCATCCACAGAGTGGACGGCGTATGCGGTCCGGGGAACCAACGGATCGGATGCGGTCGTGTTTTCGGTGGTCAACCGGTCGGGCGCGCCGGTGCGGCTCGATGCGATCCATTTTGATTATGCACGCTGGTGGGCCGACTCCCCGAAAGATATCGCGCTGGTGGTTGACTCCGGAGATCTGGACGGCGTCACCAACGGAACACCGGTTCAGTCTGCCGCGGATCTTCCAAACTTTGGGAAAACCGGAGATTTCGATGATTTTGACTGGTCGCTTTCCGGCCTCCCCGATCAGGTGCTGGCCCACAATGAAGAGGTTTGGTTCCGGCTGAGTGCCTCCAATGCCTTGACGGCATGGGCCGCCGGAGCGTTTGACAACATCGCTGTATCGGGCGGCACGGCTTCGACGGTCACCGATTTGGTTTTGGTCGAATGGCGCGCGGAGACCGGCCGGAAATATACCGTGATGGAAACCGGGAACCTGGTTTCCAATGATTGGAACGCGGCGGTTGAGATGGATGTCGCGTCTCCCGGCACGGTGTCCGTTCCGGTAGAACTGGACTCCCCCCGCTTTTATCGCCTGGATATCCAATAGCTGGCTGCTTCATATTCTGTGGAGAGGGCCTGAGAGGGAGAATTGTTGACAGGACCATTCCCGCACAACGGTTAAAAAACAGTCCTGTTATCCGATACGCCATGCGCCACAAGGCTAAGCTCCCTATAGATTCCTCTAGGTGACAGCCGGGTTGAGTAGCGGTATCTTCTTAACGTAATTGTGCGAAAGGGCGCTGTGAGCAGCGGGTCGGGAAACTTAAAGCTAACTGAGAAAATGTGAATATGAAGATCGGAAGATACACATACCGCCTGCTCGCAGGAATGTTACTGAGCGGGTTACTGCCTGTTTTAGCGGCGGAGACCTCCTCGCCGAAACCGGATGTACTGTTTATTGCCATCGACGATATGAACGACTGGATCACGCTGTTCGACAAGAACAATCCGATCCAGACCCCGAACCTGGAGCGGCTGGCCGCGCGCGGTTGTTTCTTCACGCGGGCCTACTGTACAGCCGCCGCCTGTAATCCGTCCCGTGCCTCGATTATTACGGGATTGCGCCCGGAGACGAGCAAGGTCTATGGCAATAACGACCCCTGGGCCCGTTTGGTGCCGAATGCGCTGACCCTGCCGCGATGTTTCAGTCAAAATGGATACGACGCGCTGGGTGCGGGAAAAATCTTCCATCATGGGCCGGCCGGGGTCGACCGCAAAGACGCGCCGTCGTTTGATGCATTCCAAAAACTGAATCTCCATCAATTTAAGCCGGACCGGAATTACAATGGCTACACCCAGGCCATGGGAAAAAAAGTCGGCAGTCTTTGGAAAACCGGATGGGACTGGGGTGAGCACAATGCGCCGAAACAAACCGATGAGTATACCGTTGAGCATGTGAACCGGGTGATGGCGGAGCATGCCGGAAAAAAGCCGCTGTTTCTGGCGGCGGGTATTTTCCGGCCGCATCTTCCCTTCTGGGCGCCCTCTGAATGCTTTGCGCGCTATCCGATGGAAACCCTGTCCATGCCGCTGATGCCGCCGGACGATATGGATGATGTTCCACAGGCAGGACAGGATTTCACCAAGACTGAATCGTTTATATGGGAAAACACTTCCCGGAAAAAACCGGGTGATCCGGGGAGCCTCAAGAGAATGGTTCAGTGTTATCAGGCGGGCGCTGATTATGCGGATCAAATGATCGGGCGGCTGCTGGATCAGCTCGATGCCACCGGACGTGCGGACGACACCATTATCGTACTGTGGTCCGACCACGGGTACCATCTCGGCGACAAAAACCATTGCGTCAAATTTACGCTTTGGGAAAAGGCGAACCATGTGCCGTTTATTATCGTTGCTCCCGGCGTCACCGAGCCCGGTTCGCGCTGCGGGCAACCCGTCAGTCTGGTCGATATCTATCCGACCCTGGTCGAATTGGCGGGCATTGACTGTCCTGCTGAGCTGGACGGAACGAGTCTTGTTCCGCTGTTGAAAGATCCGGGGATGGAATGGGAGCGTCCGGCGCTGATGACCTGGTTGAAAGGGAATCATGCGGTCCGGTCGAAGACCCACCGGTATATCTGCTATGCGGACGAAACGGAGGAACTGTATGCGGACAACGATCCGTGGAACATCACCAACCTGGCCGGGCGGGCGGAGTCTGCGGGGGTGATCGCGCAGCTTAAACCATGGATTCCGCAAAACGCCGTTGCGGGCGGAAAGCCCGCTGTGAAGAACGTCCGGGGCGTGGATGATTCCGATGCCTTGGTGATTGCCGACTTCGAAGAAGAAACGTATGGCGACTGGCAGGCGGAGGGCCGCGCTTTCGGCCAGCGGCCGGCCGTTGCCGATGTGTCCCCGCCCAACAAGGTTGTCGGCCAGCGGGGCCGCGGCCTGGTGAATACATATCTCGGCGGAGACGGCCCAACCGGAACATTGACATCTCCGGCGTTTACGATTGAACGCAGTCACATCAGCTTTTTAATCGGCGGCGGCCATCACCCCGGAGAGACCTGCATCAATCTTCAGGTTGACGGGAAAACGGTTCGAACCGCAACAGGCCGCAGTCGAAAAAACGAGCAGATGCGCGAAGTTCTCGAGTGGGAGTCCTGGAATGTCGCCGATTTGCTGGGCAAAAAGGCTGTGCTCCAGATCGTGGATCGTCATGCCCGCAGGTGGGGTCATATCAACATCGATCATATTGTTCAAAGCAACCGGCGTCCACAGACGCTCTGTGAGCCGGTCGCCAGCGCCGTTTTTGAAAAGAAACTGACGGTGGATGGACGCTATCTGCGGGTACCCGTTAAAAACGGGCCGACCAAAAAAGGGGCACCCGTTTTTCAGCTGATGGAAAAAGGCAGAATGGTTCAGGAGTTTCGTGTGCTCCTGCCGGAAGACACCGAAAAAACGGATTGGACCGCATCGTATCCGATCGATGCTTTCGAGGGGAAAACGCTGGTTCTGAAAAGCCGGAACCCTTTGCCGCGGAAATACCTGGCGGCGGCGAATCAAATGGTTGTAGCCGATGAAATTGCGGCCGACCGTGATGGCTACCGCCAGCCGTACCGGGATCAGTTTCATTTTTCACCCCGGCGCGGATGGAACAACGATGTCAACGGGCTGGTTTATAACAATGGAACCTATCACCTGTATTACCAGTATAACCCGTTCGGCATCTACTGGGACAATATGCATTGGGGCTATGCCACCAGCACGGATCTGGTTCACTGGACCGAACACGGCATTGTTCTGTTTCAGAACGGCCTGCGCGACATGATGTTTTCCGGCGGCGGATTTATCGATGTCGGAAATACGTCCGGACTTTCAACGAACGGGGAGCCCGCTCAGTTTGCCGCATTTACCAGTACGGACCGGGGTGAATGCCTCGCGTACAGTCTGGACGGTGGGAGTACGTTCATCGAGCTGCCTGAAAATCCGGTGGTAAAACATCGGGGGCGCGATCCGAAAATTATCTGGTATGAACCAGATCAAAAATGGGTCATGGCTGTGTTTGATGTGACAGAAAAAATGTTGGATCCGCCGCCGATGGCAGGCGTTCCCGATAACAAACGGCATAACAGTATTGCCTTTTATTCGTCAAAAAACCTGAGGGAATGGACCTTTGAAAGCCGCTTCGTTCATGCGGACCGCAACGCGATTCACGAGTGTCCGGAACTGTTTGAAATTGCGGTTGAAGGGCGGCCGGATGAAACCCGCTGGATCGTTTATGGGGTTCAAAACCGCTATTTTATCGGCGCCTTTGACGGACACCGGTTTGTTCCGGAATCGGGCCCGTTTCCCGGCGAAGCCGGAATCGGCCGGGCTGCGCAGTTGGTCAGCGATGCTCCGAACGACCGCAAAATCCAGATGATCTGGGCTCATGAGGGAATTTACCCGAACCGCTGGCCCGGGCAGTGTTTCTCTCAGGGTTTTCTGGTTCCGAAAGAGGTGACCCTGCGCGAGACTCCGGACGGGCTTCGGTTGTTTTTCTATCCCGTCAAAGAGTTCGATGCCTCCCGCGGGAAACAGATGGCATCGTTGAAAAATCCGACCCCGGAAACCGCCGGTCTGACCGTGCAAAAGCATGCCGGGAAAATACTGGATGTGATGATTCGCTATGAGCTGGAGCCGGATGCCGTTTTGACTCTGACGGTCAACGGGCAGCCGGTTTCCTCCTCCGGCAGCGGATCGTTGCGGGTTCTCGCGGACCGCACCATCACGGAGGCGTTTGTCAATGGAGGAGAACAGGCCCTCTCGTTCCGCCGGGAAGAGGATGGCTTTGAGGACAACCGCTGCCGGATTGAGCTGTCGGGTGGCGGCACGATTTCTGAACTGACCGTTTTTGAGATGCCGTCTGCCTGGAAATAAACGGTATGAACTTAAACAAATTGTACGAAGAGGAAATGTCGTGAAGAAAAGAGGTTCAATAATTCTTGTGTATCTGCTGGCGGGAATCTGCGGAACCACTTGGTTTTACCATGCACATCTGCAACGTCAGGATGACAAGAGCCTGACCTACAGTGCGGGTACCAAAGGGAACCTGCCGCACGATCCTTCCTAGGATGCCGGTGGGATTGAGTGGGTTGGCGAAACAACCGAACCGGGGTCCTTCACGACCGCAACCAGCCCATGCTTGAATTACCTGACGCCGGGGAAACATTACCTAGAGATATCTCTAGGTGGCGGTTTGGCAGGGGATGCGTTACCTTTTATCGATCAACTCTGTAGAGAGAAGCATGTGGGTGGCTTCGGCGGGTGCCGGTCTGAAGATTGAGTTTCATCTGGGGTGGAAATAAAAGGAGAAAACCATGAAACGGAATATAAGTATGGCGTTAGCGGTTTTAGCGCTGTGTGGCGGCGCTCAGGCGGAGCTTTTGATTGGCTGGGATGGTGGATTAACAGGTTCTTCGGCCAAAAATGTAGAGGGGATTACTGGAAATCTATGGGGTGGCTCTCTGTACACTGTTAATACCTCTGCGGGGTCAGAGGATGGGACTTTCGGGCCGACAGAAACCGGTGCTTCCACAGACCTTACAGCCTATGAAATCCGGACGGTTGTTCCGGGGAGTACTGATACGCTGGGTATTCAGATTATCAACGGTACCGGTCAAGATCTGACCCTGGATAAATTGGTGTTTGACTATGCAAATTACTGGGGCGGGGCGCCATCGACTCTTACGATCAGCTATGCATATGGTGCATTGACGGGGATTGCCAATGGTACGGTCATCAAGACATTTTCAGACATTGGAACCAATGGCGGCTTAAAGGGCGACTACACTGATTATGAAGTCTCCTTAGCCGGGTTGGCGGATTTTGTGCTGGCGGATGGTGAGAAGGCGACGTTCAACCTGGTTGGATCCGATGCAAACGCTGGTAGTATCAGCGGTGCTTTCGACAATCTTGGTTTTACGGGAACCGTGGTTCCGGAACCGCAAACGCTCAGTCTTCTGACCGTGATGGCTTCGGGATTGTTTGGTTTGCGGCGTATATTCATCCTGTAGCCTTCCTCAGGCTGTCCCCATCGTCTTAGGTGTGCTGCCTGTGGCCCAAATGCCGCAGGCAGCGTGTGTGTAAAGGACGGTTCGGTGGATGTTTCCGCCTTCCGGGACAGCCCGGATAAAGCATTGGGAAAATGGCACGAAGCGCTCTGGAATGCCGAGACCGTTGCTCTGCTCTTCCGCAAGAACCGCCGGGAAAAGGGTCGCCCATTCTCTTCGAGTTCAGAAACCAGCTCTCCCGTATGGGCCGAAATAATTTTGAGGCCGACCGACGTGCCATGAAAAACTATGGATGGGTTATTCACGATTCCTGACCTGCTTTATTATTTCCATCCGAACAAAACTGCTCCACCAGTAAATTGGCTTGCTCACAACTGGCGCGGGTGGCATCCGTCATTTCATTTGGAAAAGTTGAAATCCACAGGGCACGTTCTTCCAGAAAACTCCTCGTCCAATCAGCCGGAATTGATTCAGGCACGCCCATCGGTAACATCCAGACAATATGTGCAGTGCCGGCCCGCAGCACATTCAGACAAGACCGCTCCCCGGGCGAAAAGAACGTGCTGCAGACCACGCCCTCAAATGCGGCCAAATCGCGTTGCAATTGGGCAACGTCCTCCTCCGAAGAACGGCGCGAAACCCGCAAAGCCATCCGCGGAACATTCATCTCAAGCAACGCCAGGTTCCCCTTGTAAAAACGGCCCTTAAAGCTCCCTTGCGGAACATCCCTCATCGCCCAGCGCCGCGGATTAGCCCGCACATAGTTTTCCCGAACCGCCAGCTCCTCTGCATCAAAACAAATCACATCATAATAATTAGGGGCCCAGACCCGCGCCGGTTCTTTCTCGCCATGCTCATGTTCTTTCCCGCCATGCCCCTGTTCTTTCCCGCCATGCCCCTGTTCTTTCCCGCCATGGCGGGAGACCCCATAAGCTCCCTCCGACCGCCGCCACTCCCGCGTCACTGAACCCTTGAACATATTCACCACTTCGCCCAAGCCCTTCTCTCCCGGCCTCACAATCCGAATCAACCCGTGAAAATGGTTCGGCATAACCTGCCACGCTCCCAGCTCAATATGAGTATAATGTTGTGGAATCTCGCTCCAACACCGATCAACCAGTCGACCCAGCTCATTGGGCAGCATCTCGCCCCCCTCGACCCGCCCAAAAAGGGGACGATGATAATCGGCACCCAGCGTAAGAAAATACCAGCCGGGCCGGGAATAGTCGCGCCCATCCATCCGCAGCTTCTGCGACATGCTCTGTTTGATCTCGCGCGCCATGTGTACCTTCTCCAACTCAGTCTCAATTCTTTCCCGCTACAGCGGGAGCTCCCCTGCCAGCGGGCACCCTACGCCTCCGCAAAACTGGTGAAGCCATGCTCTGTTTGATCTCGCGCGCCATGTGTACCCTCTCCAACTCAGTCCCAGTTCTTTCCCGCTACAGCGGGAGCTCCCTTGTCAGCGGGCACCCTACGCCTCCGCAAAACTGGTAAAGCCATGCTCCGTTTGATCTCGCGCGCCATGTGTACCCTCTCCAACTCAGTCCCAGTTCTTTCCCGCTACAGCGGGAGCTCCCTTGTCAGCGGGCACCCTAAGCCTCCGCAAAACTGGTAAAGCCATGCTCTGTTTGATCTCGCGCGCCATGTATACC
This sequence comes from Pontiella sulfatireligans, assembly GCF_900890705.1. Lineage (GTDB taxonomy): Bacteria > Verrucomicrobiota > Kiritimatiellia > Kiritimatiellales > Pontiellaceae > Pontiella > Pontiella sulfatireligans. Next base: position 1,794,992 of record NZ_CAAHFH010000002.1, read on the forward strand.
TTCTCCAACTCAGTCTCAGTTCTTTCCCGCTACAGCGGGAGCTCCCTTGTCAGCGGGCACCCTACGCCTCCGCAAAACTGGTGAAGCCATGCTCTGTTTGATCTCGCGCGCCATGTGTACCTTCTCCAACTCAGTCTCAATTCTTTCCCGCTACAGCGGGAGCTCCCCTGCCAGCGGGCACCCTACGCCTCCGCAAAACTGGTGAAGCCATGTTCCTGAAGCCGCTTGCGCATGCGCGCCATGTGTACCTTCTCCAACTCAGTCTCGGTTCTTTCCCGCTACAGCGGGAGCTCCCCTGCCAGCGGGCTCCCTAAGCCTCCGCAAAACTGGTGAAACCATGTTCCTGAAGCCGCTTGCGCATGCGCGCCAGCTTTTCGAGCGCCTGCGGATAAACCGCATTCTCTGCAACCAGATCCTCGGCCATGATCATCATTTTATAGTCGCGGTAGGGACGGTCGTCACCGACCGCCCCCCGCACAGATCCGTACGTGCGACATTAACGCATACGGCTCCTACCTCAAGTAATGGCGTTTTGAGCGGAAAACCTGTATCGAAGCCATTTCCTTTTGATGCCCACTACGCAACCTGTAAATTCATTCGATGCGACTATTCGGCTCTGAGTCCTTGCCGCAGCTTCATTCACTGATTTCCTCTTGGTTGACTTCCTTTCCTCCATCTGCTCCGCAGAAACCGAAGCCTCCTTGTTCGCAAACTTCTCAGGTACTATGAAGTCATCCGACTTCTCGGGGGAACTCATCGCTGGTATTCGGCGATTAGCCTTTTCCAGCGATGCCTCTACCAGGTGCTTCAAGCTTGGCGAGCCTCCTTCCCGAGATCTCCCGATTTCCGCGCGGAGAGTGTCCACACAGGCCAAGGTTCTTTGACTCCGCCAGAGTGGTATGCCACTCGCGATTACGCGGCATTCCATTTCGCGTCCCCTGCAGTCCACTGGGTATGCCATCTGGTAACTGGTGATTTCGGAGCTCAATAATTCGGCTTATGCTTTCCCCTGTCAACGCTTCGCCACGTCCTCGCGGATCGTCGACGCATGACTCGGGGCCATTGTTTCTCGCTAAGATTTCAATGTAAGACTCTTTCATTCTCTACTCTCCGCCGACTTTAATCGGCGCTTTCGGACCGACCCCTTGCCCGCTTCGCAGGCTTAGATCGCTCCGACCTCAAGACCAGCTATCGCTTTCGCCTTGCCCCAACCATCAAATCACTCAATGGAATTCCTTGTTCGGGGATTGCGGAATTATGACCCTCTCCGATTGCTTCGATTTTGGAGAGATCCCAATCATATGCGAAAAGAGGATCATCAGGATCTAATGGAGCAACATCGTAGACGAGATAGTAGGGCTGGGATCCATTTTTAGGATATCCCTTTTCCAATAACGTTTCTGAGGAAAACACGCGTGGCCCTGCGGATGTTATCCGGTACAGTCGGCCACCTCCTCGATAGTCACCGCTACCATGAAGCAAAAGATAGGACGCCCCCGCCACAGATTCATGCAACCGCAACGAGCCCCGGCTTTCCGTTCGGAAATTGTAAAGACTCGATGACTCCACCCAATCCCGATATTCCGGGCCTTTAAGCCATCCGTGCAGCACATAGGTTTCGGCAGACGGTCTTGATCGAGTGACCGCTCCCCATTCCGGCAGCGCTTCGCGCACCGCATCCGGTGGCTCGTCTTTATGGATGCGATAGGTGTGATAGGTTTGCTGCTCGCGCTGGGTTGTGCGGTTGCAAACGTGCGCAACCACCTCCTTGAAAAACCGTTCAACAGCGAAGGACCCATCGTCCGAATCATTGGGCCGAAGCGGAAATGCCCCGAGGCCGGGCAGCAGTTCATGGAACCCGCGAAACGGCATCTGTTCCTTTTCGCTTCCGGGATAAAGCACATAGGCCCCCGCGGATCGGCGGATCGCATCCCGATAAGCGTGCATCTTCAACAGGTCCGCCCGCTTATAATTCCCAGAGCGTTGCGCCGACTTTTCTTCGTCTAAATCCTCATCTTCTTTACCGAACAACTTGGTGAGACTGTCCACCTTGTACTTTGCATCAAAATGAACATGCGTGATCAATTCCTGCTCTTCGGCCTCGGCTTGAGTAAATCCGTCCGGCCAGAGCGACAACGTATAATCGGGACGCATCTGCCGGCTCCATGAGCCTTGCGCGGGATACTCGCCGGCAACGCCAAAGGTCCGGTTGTAGCTAAACTCCACATGCAGCCGGCGCCCGGCTCCGGTATAGACCCCGCGGATCGGAAGCTGCTTGCCGGCCTTCAGCTTGAGCACCAAATCCTTATCGTTAATCAGATCTTCAACGGGTGGATTTTTCAGCTCGAAAAGACCCGCAACCAGATCCAGCAACTTGAAAAAGACCCAGTATTCGTAAAGAGCCGCCACATCGCGCTTGCCGCCTTCATACACATCATCGCCGCCGTCCCAGCTCAGCCTTGCTGCCAGTTCAAACAGCATCCATGCGCGCAACACCTGACGGTAGCCCTCCTTGCGTTGGAGAACCGGACTGTTTAGCGGAAGCAGCTCCGGCAGCGCAACCTGCTTGAACACATCATGTGAAATAGTTACTTCCAAATCGTTAATCAGCCCGTCAATCTCCGTCCGCAAGCCGGGATACTTTCCGTTTCCAATGACCGGAAACTTTTCGAGCAAATCTTCCAGGATCTGGAGAAACATGTTCAACGCATGTTTAACAAACCGGTTTTCCGGCGTGTCCACCGTATCGCGCTTATCGCGTATTTCGATTCGCTCGGGAATGGTCGTCATTACAGAATGAAGTGCATGCGTATCCGGCACCTCCATGCGCCGGCCCGCCGAAGCAAACTGGCGGACTTCATACCGCCCAAGACGCCGGCTCTGCAGCACATCGATCGTCCGGAACTCTTCACGCCACTGCGTATTCGGCATCGTTATGATCCGCTGCACGGCCTGCTGAAAATCCTCTCCGCCCAGCAGGCTTTTCAAAAAATAGAGCCGCTGCGCCAGCGTGGCCTCCGTGAGCCCATCGGGAATGAGCGGCTGTTCAACAGGGGATTCCAGCTGCAGCAGAAAATCGGCACACCGGTCGGCAATATCCTCGAGCATAGAACGATATTCATCTTCATAGCCCAGCTTCGTCGAACGGACATCGATATGCGTCGTTGAAACCGCTGCCCCCGTCTGCTTGTCGAGAAGCTCCAGCTTCAGCAGTCCGACATAGTTGCCCGGCTCAATGGATCCGCGGTCACTCGCATCGGCAATACGGCTGCGCCGGATAATCCCATTCTTTTCTTTAAGCTCAAAATCACAGGAAAGCACCTCATATTCATAGCGCCCATTCTCTTCGAGTTCAGAAACCCGCTCTCCCGTATGGGCCGAAATAATTTTGAGGCCAGCCGGCGTGCCAGGAAAAACTATGGATGGGTTATTCACGATTCCTGACCTGCTTTATTATTTCCATCCGAACAAAACTGCTCCACCAGAAAATTGGCCTGTTCACAGCTGGCGCGGGAGGCATCCGTCATTTCATTTGGAAAAGTTGAAATCCACAGTGCACGTTCTTCCAGAAAACTCCTCGTCCAATCAGCCGGAATTGATTCAGGCACGCCCATCGGTAACATCCAGACAATATGTGCAGTGCCGGCCCGCAGCACATTAAGACAAGACCGCTCCCCGGGCGAAAAGAACGTGCTGCAGACCACGCCCTCAAACGCGGCCAAACCGCGTTGCAATTGGGCAACGTCCTCCTCCGAAGAACGGCGCGAAACCCGCAAAGCCATCCGCGGAACATGCATCTCAAGCAACGCCAGATTCCCTTTGTAAAAACGGCCCTTAAAGCTCCCTTGCGGAACATCCCTCATCGCCCAGCGCCGCGGATTAGCCCGCACATAGTTTTCCCGAACCGCCAGCTCCTCTGCATCAAAACAAATCACATCATAATAATTAGGGGCCCAGACCCGCGCCGGTTCTTTCTCGCCATGCTCATGTTCTTTCTCGCCATGCCCATGTTCTTTCCCGCCATGGCGGGAGACATCATAAGCCCCCTTCGACCGCCGCCACTCCCGCGTCACTGAACCCTTGAACATATTCACCACTTCGCCCAAGCCCTTCTCTCCCGGCCTCACAATCCGAATCAACCCGTGAAAATGGTTCGGCATAACCTGCCACGCACCCAGCTCAATATGATGGTAATGTTGTGGAATCTCGCTCCAACACCGATCAACCAGTCGACCCAGCTCATTGGGCAGCATCTCGCCCCCCTCGACCCGCCCAAAAAGGGGACGATGATAATCGGCACCCAGCGTAAGAAAATACCAGCCGGGCCGGGAATAGTCGCGCCCATCCATCCGCAGCTTCTGCGACATGCTCCGTTTGATCTCGCGCGCCATGTGTACCCTCTCCAACTCAGTCCCAGTTCTTTCCCGCTACAGCGGGAGCTCCCTTGTCAGCGGGCACCCTACGCCTCCGCAAAACTGGTGAAACCATGTTCCTGAAGCCGCTTGCGCATGCGCGCCAGCTTTTCGAGCGACTGCGGGTAAACCGCATTTTCTGCAACCAGATCCTCGGCCTTGATCGGATCATTCTTCAGCCAGTCCCCTTCTTTGAGACAAAGGCGGATAAGCGCGGCCAGAACGGGCCCCAGTTTTTTCTTCGACCCATGAAGCTTGGGCAAAAGCTTCTGCATAATCGCCGCATCCATCGCCGCTTCAAATTTCCAGTCCGTGGAAAGTTCCTTGTGGAAATAGATAAAGCGGCAGATTTCATGGGCCGTGCGATAGCCGAATTCCGCGCCCGCCTCCTTCAGCTGCGGGAAAAACTCCATCAACACCTTCGACACCGCCTCGCGGGTGGCAGCGTCCAGCGGAACATCCTTCAGCTTAGCTGCGGTAACAAATGCCTTGGCGTATTGCGCCCCCTGCCCGGCAATCGCATCGAGGTCCGGTTTGACCGGATTGGTGAGAAACGATTGCATTTCGTCTTCCGACACCCGGAACTCAATCACGTTAGCTCGGTCGAGCACCTTCGGGCTAAACATGTAGGTGGTTTCGTCCACGTTGACCGTGCCGATCACAAACAGGTTTTTCGGAATCTTCAGTTTAGCAGGAACTTTGAGCGAGCCCTCGGCACCCCAATCCTCGCCGGTGTCATCGTGCAAGCTGATTGCCTCGCCCGACTCCATAGCCGACAGAAAATCCGCAAAATAGCGTTCCACATGAGAGAGATTCATTTCATCGAGAATCAGGAAGTGCGGCAGGTCGGGGTTTGATTGAGCCTGCAAGATCAAATCCAGCACCCCGTTATCCGGTTTGCGGTAACAACTTTCTCTTAGCGCATCCGGATAGCCCAACAGGTTTTCATTGCTCGTCCAGTCCGCCCCGACAGAAACCAATTGATACGTGCCTGAAACCGTCTTCTCGTTGTCGCGACCTTCGTCTTTTTCTGATTCCCGAACCATGAGGACGGCAAGTTTGAAAAATTCAGTATAAAATCCATGAATGTACTTCTGATACGCTGACAAAGCTCCGATGATATGACGGCTTTCTTTGGGATCTTTCCCCTCTTCTATCTCTCCATTTTTTAGAGCATGGTACCACTCGAAGATCACATTAGTTGGCAATGGGATAATTGTTTTAGCAGACCCCCTCTTATTAATCACTTCAACGACGAGGTTATTGACGCAAAGCAAATCATAATTTTCCAAAAACCCGTCTGAAGTAGCTGCTTTTTCAAGCAGTTCATACAATGATGAGTTAACTCTGGAGCACAGCCACTTAGACAACAGTCGAGCTAGCTGGGTTTTCCCAGAACCTGAAAGCCCAGTTAAAATCAGGAATTGCTTCGATAGTAAACCAGCCTGCAAACAGTGGTATTGGCTCCGGCTGAAGTAGCCCACTTCTACCACGTCATCCAACGCGGCTGACAGCACTAACTCTCCGTTTGAAACATTCACGATTATTCCTCGTTATGTGATTTTTTATTCAAATATTCCCGACAAACACCTTAACGATAAATTCATGCCCCTTTAAAATTTCGAGGTTCTTCGGCTGCACGTTTTCGTAGTCGATCAATACGTAATTATTCTTCACGCCGCCACCCCTGTTGAATGCCCGTCCGCCTGCATGCCCCCGAGTGCAATGGTTTGAGTTGTAACCAAAACCCGCACCATTCAGCAAGCATATCCCTTGAAAAGAACCCTTAAACAACATGAGTGTTTCTGTTCTCTTTTCAACAGTTCCACTGCTCTTGCAATGAAGTCAAGGTGGGCTTTTTAGCCGCACCATTGAGAAGCAATTGCGCGCGGACCTGTTCTACTGAGTTTTCGTGCTTGTTGACTTCGTCTCGCTTCGCGTGTGCCTCTTGAACCACTCCTCCGTCGTTATTCCTTTCAGGAATTATCGCTACGCGAGCGGCCATCACTCTACTACAGGAAATATGGGCAGCAAAATTAGGTGGCAGAAACATCCGACCATGCGCAGAGATATTTATCCCCCTCCATTTTTTACCTAAAACCATTCAACTGCATTAATTGACCGCGAAGACGCAAAGAAAAGAAGGTTCCTATTCTTAGCGCCTTAGTGTCTTTGCGGTCATCACCCCGGCATTTAGATGCTGACAGCGTACTCTTGCGCTACAAGCAGCACGATTTCACCCCCTTTTAAAATGCCCTGAAGATGCTTCCACACCGACTATTACAGGAAAAACCGGCCCAAACCCACCGTAAGTCAAGTATTCGTCAAGTTATCAGTCAAGCGGCGGATCCTGTTGTAGGCGGTGGCGCTGACTCCGCTTTCCGCGCGAAAAGCCCCTCTCTGCGAGTTACGGGGTCGCCGCCCCCGCCTACAACCGAAAAGGCATGCCCTGCGTAACTACGCGTCTGGCTGCTCAGAACCGGCATCCATGACACAAGCCCGCAGGCTGGAAAGCACGTTTCCCACTGCTGGAACCTCGGTTGGAAGATGCGCAGCGAAACGGTCGATGATGTTGCGGTCGCGCATGAGCCGCAGCGTGGCGGGATAGCCCATGTGGTTGGCCCACGAGAGGATCAGCAGGACAAAGTCGTTGAAGCATTTGAGATCGGAGTAGGACGGCGCGCCGCGCTGGAGAATCTTTTCGATCAGCTCCGGGCAGGGATCGCCTTCGCGGGCGAGGCTTAGGCCAATCTCCGGATGCTCGTCGAGCTGGTCGTTCTCGATGGCATCAAGGACGATGCGGTAGATGTCGAGCCGGTCGGCGTCGCGGATGAGCCTGACCCAGCGGAGATGCGCTGGAGGCAGGCTTTCGGGAATGATGCGCGCGTTGTGGTGCCGGACGCCGTCGAGAATCGCATTGCGCAGCGCGGGATCGACCTCATCGAGCAAGCCGCTTTCGCGGATGGCCTGCCAGCCGCGCTCGCCGTGGTTGATCGACTTGGCGTCCACGAAAGTGCCGTATTCTTCGAGCTGGGGAAAGCGGCCGACGTCGTGCAGGATACCGAGCGCCTCGGCGGTATTGGCCTCTTCGTCGCTCCAACCGCTGGTTTCAGCGAGTTCGCGGCAATTGCGCGCCACAAAGGCACAGTGCTCGCGCTTCATCTCCATCATATGCTTCATATCGCCGGCCTCGGCGATGTAGCCGTTGGCATATTCAATGAAGTGCCGCCGAACGGCCTGGAGCTGGGTGCTGTTCATGAAATTCATTCAGGCAGAATAATTAAGTGGCAGAATAATTTTGCCTAATCATTCTGTCGCAAGGGCGCGTTAGTAGACGAAGAGGCCGAGGAGGAGGAGCGCGATGCCGAAGGCGGTTTTGCCGAAGGCGGTTGCTTTAAAGAGCGCTTCGTTCTCCATGAACGGCTTGTTGATCTTGCGGAAATACCACGGCGACATGAGCAGCACAATGCCGTAGATGATCCAGAGGTAGACCGCAACGACCACCACAAGGCGCAGCGGCGATTCGTGCCAACGGGCGATGTGCAGGATCGGAACGGCGATCAGGCACAGAAAGCCGCCGAGCGCGCGCGGCGCGAGCAACTCCTTCATGTAGACCACGCTGGCAATGAAGACGGCCGGCGAAATCACGTAGATGTATTTTTTGTAGGCATCCAGAAAGCCCATGTTCATGCCCAGCGCTTCCTTGGCGCCGAGCACGCAGCACAGCGCCGTAAAGATCCATGCCGGCGCAACGCTGCGCGGAAACAGCTCGGCAAATTTTTTAATGAGATCAGGCCGGAAAACTCCCATCAGCCCGCCTGCCGCGGCGAGTGCTCCCAGAATTATGGCTATGGCTTGCAGCGTCATGTTATTCTCCTAAATTTCCATTTTGTAAAGGGATGCATCATCGGCCCTCTCGCGGGCGAGTCCGCTTTCACGGGCAACGCGCTCCACCTCTTGTGCGACCGCTTCGACCACGTTTTCGTTGAATACGGAAGGGATGATATTTTGTTCGTTCAGCTCGTCGGCGGGAATCAAGTCGGCAATGGCGTGCGCGGCGACGATCTTCATTTCCTCGTTGATGGCCGAGGCGTTGCAGCGCAGCGCGCCTTTAAAGATGCCGGGGAAACAGAGCACGTTGTTGATCTGGTTCGGGTAGTCGGAGCGGCCGGTGGCCATGATGCGCGCATAAGGCTGCGCGGTCTCGGGCATGATTTCCGGCACGGGGTTGGCCATGGCGAAAATGATGGGATCCGCGGCCATGTTTTTGACGTCGTCCTGCTTGAGCACGCCCGGCGCGGAGAGGCCGATGAACAGGTCGGCGCCTTTGATGCCTTCGCTGAGCGGCCCCTGTTCCATTTCCGGATTGGTCTTTTCCGCAAAGGCCTGCAGGTGCTCGTGGTCGCCGGAGCGGCCTTTATAGACCGCGCCGCCGAGATCGTAGCCAACAATGTTTTTTGCGCCGGCCTCCAGCATGATATTCGCGCACGCGGTTCCGGCGGCGCCAATGCCGCAGATGACGATTTTGAGGTCTTCGATCTTTTTATCGACGATCTTGAGCGCATTGAACAGCGCGGCGAGCAGGACAACAGCGGTGCCATGCTGGTCGTCGTGGAAAACGGGAATATCCATTTCCGCTTTCAGACGCTCCTCGATTTCGAAGCAGCGCGGCGAGGAAATGTCCTCCAAGTTGATGCCGCCGAAAGTCGGCGCCAGCAGCTTTACGGTTCGGATGATCTCTTCGGGATCCTGGGTGTCGAGGCAGATCGGGAAGGCGTCGATCCCGCCAAACTCCTTGAACAGCTGGCACTTGCCTTCCATCACCGGCATGGCCGCCTCGGGGCCGATGTCGCCGAGGCCGAGCACCGCCGTGCCGTCGGAAACCACGGCGACGGTGTTGCGCTTGATGGTCAGATTGTTGGCCAGCGCCTTGTTTTTGTGGATGGCCGTGCAGACGCGCGCCACGCCGGGCGTGTAGGCGATGGCCAGCACCTCGGGCTTGGCGAACGACAGCTTGCAGCCGGTTTCGAGCTTGCCGCCGATATGGTATTTGAACGTTAAGTCCTCGGCGCTGAGCAAATAGACGTTGTCGACTTTTTCCAATGCCTGGATAATTTCGCGCTGGTGCGCGCAGCTGCTGGCTTCGATTAAAATGTCGCGGACCGAAGCCTGCTCCGTACGGGAAACCAGATCGATGGTGTCGATAATGCCGCCCGCCTCGCCGATCGCGGCGCTGATGCGTCCAATAATTCCGGGTTCGCGCGGGATCTGCAGGCGAACCAGAATGCTATAGCTTGGGGAGGGGTTGATTCTCATATGGGCACTCAATTCCTGAAATTAAACAAACGGCGAATAGTGCAGGCCGCGCGAGACCAGTTCAAGCACGGATTAAGCGTTTGAACAGAACGGGCGGCCTGTGCGGCCACCCGTTCCAACCCCGGGGAACCGCTGCCTAAAACTCGACCACGGGCGCGGCGGAGGCCTGAGGGGCGGCCTCGAACGGGGTTTTCTTTTCGTAGCCTTTCATGCCGGCCACCATGGAGCCGGGATATTTGCGGATCATCTTGTTGTAGGCCGCAACCGACTCGTTGTAGCGGCGGCGCTCGACAGAAATCCGGTTTTCGGTTCCGGCCAGCTCGTCCTGCAACGCGAGAAAGTTTTGGTTGGCCTTCAGATCGGGATATTTTTCGACGACGACCATCAGGCGGCCGAGCGCGCTTTCGAGCATGCCGGCGGACTTGACGCTCTGCGCCGCGTTTCCGGAGGCCTTGGCGGCGCCCCACTGGCTGCGCAGGCGCGTGACTTCCTCGAGCAGCTCCTTTTCGTGGGAGGCATAGCCCTTGACGGTGTTGACCAGGTTCGGAATCAGGTCGTAGCGGCGCTGCAGCACGGTTTCGACATTCGCCCAGGCCTGGATGGTGGTTTCGTCCCGATCAATAATTTTGTTGTTGATGCTGATGAATATCATGAATCCAACAACGACCACGGCGAGCACGCCGCCAATTCCAATAAGTGCTGCTTTCATAATTTATTCTCCCTTGTGAATGTAGGCGTCAACTGCATCGATGACGCATTCAATGGTTTTTAGATAGGTGCTGAAGAGTTCGCCCACGGGAACATCCTTCGGCTTTTTGGTTGCTTCCTTGAGCTCCTGCACCGTTTTAAACACGGCAACGTCGAACTCCAGATGGCCGGCCAGCGCTTCCAAGGCCTGGAACTTTTTCTGCGGCACGTCTTCCCCGAACAGCCGGAGCGAGGCGCGGAAAAGGACGAGGAAGGTCGAAAGCGACTGGGTCATCAGGTCGGCCACGGCTTTGGGCTTTCTGCCGGTGAGCAGATAGCTCTGCCGCAGCCGGATCAGCTTGCCGCGCAGCTCATGCTCAATCTCCAGCCGCAGGTTTTTCGTGTCGATCTCCAGCCCTTCGACAAGATCTTCGCCGTACAGCACCTTGTGGCACTCCTTGATGTCGAGCAGTTCGATCGGGAAGACATCCGTCGCCTGCGCCAGCCGGTCCTCGGTAAACATTAGCGGCGCCGGATTGCCGGCCTGCGCCCATTTGGACGCCGGCTTCGAGAGAGCGTCCAATGTGGACAAACCCAGATCTTTAGCCACAACCAGAATGTTGTAGTCGGATTTTTTGTCGACATGATCGCCCGCCGCGGCGGAGCCGTAAAGCACGACCGACTTCAAGCCTGCAGGGCAAGCCTGCTTGAGTTCTTCTACCAGTTTTTCAGGTTTCATATTTACCTCGTGATGCGTAATTCGTAATTTCCAGGTTCAAATTTCCAGTTTCAAGTTTCAAGTTTCAGGTTTCAGGTTTCAGGTTTCAAGTTTCTACCAGCCGCCACTAGACCCGCCGCCGCCGGACATGCCTCCGCCGAAGCCTCCGCCGCCGCCAAAACCGCCGCCGCCTCCGCCGGAGCTATAGCCCCCTCCCCGTCCGCCGCTGAGCAGCAGCAACATTGCGAGATGCGGATGGCGAATGGCAAAGGCGACGAACAAAACCAGCATGATAATCGTCACAAGGGGATTTTGTTTTTTGCTCCCCCTGCTGCTGCGATGGCGGTATTGGGAGGCCGCCCCCGTGAGCTGCACGCCGTATTCTTGGGCAATCTCCTGCGAAAGCGCCGCGATCCCGACCACAAGTCCTTTGCCCAGCTGGTTGGCCTTGAAGAGGGGCGTTATGACATCCCGCCGAATGGCCCCCGCGGCTGAATCGGGGATTGCGCCTTCAAGGCCGTAGCCCACTTCGATGCGCATCTTCTTATCCTTCACCGCCGCCAGAAGCATCAAACCGTTGTCCTTGCCTTTTTGGCCAATGCCCCACTTTTCGTATAGGCGCGTGGCAAAATCGTCAATCTGCCCGCCCTCCATCGACTGGATCGTTACGACGGCCATTTCTGCACCGGTTTTTTGCCGCACTTCAGTGATCATCGATTCAAGCTGCCGTTCGTCTGCCGCAGAGATGACATTGGCAAAATCGCTGACGAATCCGCGCGGCTGCAGGCGGTTCAGCAACTGCTCCGAAGCCGTTGCCGTGAGCGCCGCGGCAAGGATTCCAATGATTGGAAGTATGGTTTTAATTTTTCGCATCCGTGGACAGTACTGTTTGCTGTTATCCATTCAACCCAATTGCACCGGAACTACCAGCCGCCGCTCGATCCGCCGCCGCCGGAGCACCCGCCCCCAAAACCGCCGCCACAGCCTCCGCCGCCAAAACCGCCTCCGCCCGTTCCATAGCCGCCGGACTGCCCGCCATGGTGCTCGACCCACAAATAGTTGCCGCCGGAGCCGGACTTGCGCTTCAATTTTCTCGGATAGCCGATGAAGCATATGATTCCAAGGATTGTCAGCAGGATGGCAAACCCGGCCACCTGATAGACAAAGTCCGGTATTTCCCGCAACCTTGATTTTTCCGAGCGCGCAACCTTGAGACGGACACCCTGGCTCTTTCCAACAGTCAACGAAAGCGACACAACGCCGGCCAGCAGCCCTTCGCCATAGTCGCCCTCTTTGAAGCGGGGCGTGATGTCCTCAACACGGATACGCTCCGCGTCCAAATTGGAAACCACCTGCTCCAAGCCATAGCCCACCTCGATGCGCATCATCCGATCCTTCATCGAAGCAAGAACCATCAGGCCGTCGTTGATGCCTGCCCGCCCGATTCCCCATTTGTTGAACAGACGGGTCGAAAAGCCGTCGATGCCGCTGCCTTCCAAGGACTGGAGGGTCACGACCGCAATCTCGGCCCCGGTCTTTTGCTTGAGCTCTTCAACGACCGATCCAATGCGCTGCTCGTTCTCTTCGGAAATGACACTCGCAAAATCGTTCACAACGCCGCGAGGCTGCAAACTATTGAGCAGCCGGTCCGATGCCTGGACAGACGGGATGCAGAGCAGCAAGGCCGCAACGGCGAAGGTTTTTGGTATGGATCGCATGCAGGGAGAGTAGCGGAGCGACGGCCTCACTCAATTATAATGTGCCGGCACGATTGTAAACGGCCTATTCCCAGACACCATAAACCGGCGCATGGCAGGCGGGGCATTGGCCGTTTTTGATGCGGTTTTGGAGGATAGAGTATCCGTTGCGCTCAATGAGAAGCTCCCCGCAGCTTGGGCAATGCGTGTTTTCGCCTTCGGTGCTGTGCATGTTGCCCACATAGACGAATTGCAGGCCGGCTTCAACGGCAATTTCGCGGGCGCGCAGAATGGTGTCGGCCGGCGTAGGCGGCAGGTGCTGCAATTTGTTTTGCGGAAAGAAGCGCGAAAAGTGGAGCGGCGTTTCGACACCGAGATTTTCGGCGACCCACCCGCAGAGCTGCTTGGTTTCTTCTTCGGAATCGTTGAGCGTTGGAATGATGAGGTTGGTGACTTCAAGCATGACGCCGCACTTTTTCATAACCGTCAGCGCTTTGAGCACCGGGGCGAGCGCGCCGCCGCAGATGTCGCGGTAAAAGTCGTCGGAGAAGGATTTGAGATCAACGTTGGCGGCATCGACATATTTGCAGATTTGGCGCAGCGGATCCGGGTTGATGTAGGCGGCGGTGACGAGCACGTTCATGAGCCCGGCCTCGGAGGCGGCTTTGCAGCAGTCGAAGGTGTATTCGAAGGAAACAAGTGGCTCGGTGTAGGTGTAGGCAACGGCGGGACAGCCGCGCTTGAGCGCCATCTTCGCAATGTCTGCGGGCCGGGCGCCGGAACCGCGGGAGGCATGGAGCCTCGTCTGGGAAATTTGCCAGTTTTGACACTGTTTGCAGTGCAGGTTGCAGCCGGCGGTGGCCACGGAAAGGATTGGGGTGCCCGGAAGAAAGTGAAACAGGGGCTTTTTTTCGACGGGGTCGATGTTCAGCGAGCAAGGCTCGCCATAGGTGGTGCATCGGATCTCGCCGGCCATATTTTTGCGCACACGGCAATCGCCGGTTTCTCCCGGCGCCAGCTCGCACCCTTTCGGGCAGATTGAACATTTAGCTTTTGTTTTCATCCTTTCCTGCAACTGGAAAAAACGAGTCGAGGCCGTCGAAAGCGGAGAAACCTTCCGACTTGAAGGAATCATCGACGGGGCCGCCGTAGCCCTTCATCTTATGCTTTTCGTGCTCGTTGTCGTGGCAATAGACGCAGAGCAGCTCCCAGTTGGAGCCGTCGGGCGGATTGTTGTCGTGGTTGTGGTCTTTGTGGTGAACGGTCAGTTCCTTGAGGTTTTTGCCCTCAAACTCGCGCGCGCAGCTGCCGCACACGTGGGGAAACATTTTGAGCGCCTTGGCGCGGTAGCCCTTTTCCCGGTCGGCCAGGTCCTGCTGTATTTTCTTAAATGCGTCTGAATGGCTCATCGTAAAACATCCTCCAAAGCTGATTGCAGGTCAGGGTGGCAAAATTCGTAGCCGGCTTCGATCAGTTTTTTCGGCAATACGCGTGTGCTTCCGAGGAGCAGCGCATCGCCCATTTCGCCAAACAGGAGGCGGACGGCAAAAGCGGGCATCGGCAGAATGGTTGGGCGATGGAGCGCTTTTCCAAGGGCCTTGGTGAATTCGAGGTTGGTGGCCGGGTTCGGCGCAACGAGGTTGACGGGGCCGGAAACAACGGCGTTTTCTATGGAAAAACAGATGGCGCCGATTTCGTCTTCAAGGCTGATCCAGCTCATGTATTGGCGGCCATTGCCAAGAATCCCGCCCGCGCCCATCTTGAACGGCGGGAGCATTTTGTTGAGCGCCCCGCCTTTTTTGCTGAGCACAATGCCGGTGCGGATCCAGACGGTGCGGATGCCCGCATCGGCGGCCGGTTTCGCCGCGGCTTCCCAGTTTTTGCAGACGTCAGGCAGAAATCCGGAACCGGCGCTGCTCGCTTCATCGAGCGTTTCGTCGGCACGGTCGCCATAAAAGCCAATGGCGGAAGCGCAGATGAATACGGCGGGCTTGGAGCTGCTGGAAGCCAACTGTTCCGCAAGCTGGCGGGTGCCGCTGACCCGGCTCTCCTCGATCCGCTTTTTCTTGGCATCTGTCCAGCGCCCTTCGGCAATGCTTTCGCCGGCCAGATGCACCACGGCACCCACGCCGGAAAAATCGATGGCCTGCTCAAAGGTTCTAGGCAGCCGTCCGACTTCGTGGCCATCGGCCTGCAGATTTTCCATTAATGCGGAACCGACGAGCCCCGATGATCCAGATACTAAAACTTTCATGTGAACCTCCGTTGGTTGAAGCCTACAATCAAAAAGCGTAAAGGCAAGCGGTGTTTCTTGACGAAACCATCCTCAAACACCTACTCTTTCTACATGTTTTCTGTCGAAATTGATTAATCGGAAGGGGGGCATGATGAGTGAACAGATTAAAGTAACACTGAACGAAGACGAGCTGCTCGAAAAGTCGCTCCACTCCATGGACGGCCTACCGATGCCGTGACGTGATGCATGACGATTGAAGCGTGATAAAACAACACGGCATTAAATTTGCGAATAAAGCGACTTACAATTCAAACAACGCCGAAAGCGGCAACGGAAGGCAGTCGATGTATCCAGGAGAGAAGAAAAGCGCACTAACATGGCTGGCCCAAATTTTCGTTGGGCTGTCTGTACTCATATTAATTGGATCAATTGTCTTTGGAATCATGGTAACCCGCGATGGCGGAACCGGTTTCCGCAACCTAAGCTCCGGCGACTCCGGAAATCCGCTTTCTGTGAAAAAATAGTCCTCGTTTCTTTTTCCTTGCTCATAGGGCTGGAGCACAAAACAAATGAGATGCCATACTGCGCTTTGCGTGGATTGCCGCTTCGCTTTGCGCGGCTCATAGAGCCAACTCTACAACACGAACCGGCGTAGTATCGGCTCTATGAGCCGATTGCGCCTCCGGCACCTCATTCGCGGAATGCTCTAGAGCGCTGTCCAATACGCCGCCTCGCAAGGCGTCAGCTTATTCAAACCCTTTAAAAAATTAATCATGAGCGACAGACAATTCAAAGTCATACTCGGGACCATGGCCCTATTGGCCTTCGGCCTTTTGCTGGGCCTGCTCGGCGCAGAGCTGTCGGATGCCAGCAAGAACCGGGATGTGACAGCCGCTCCCGGTGGAGGCGAAGGTCTTAGCCTCCAACCCAGGCTGCTCCTGAACGATTGAATCTAAAAGCAGCAGGTGCGGTTTTTATACAAATTCCAGCGGAATCGATGCTAGACGGAGCGCAGCGGACAACGGTAACGTTTCCCGCTTCAACTTAAGAAAGGGTTCCCCATGAAGAATATTGTATCTGCACTTGTTTTTGTCGCGCTGCTGTCCGGTTGCGCCCACACCGCAAAACAACAGGAAGCGCCTGTCGAACCGGCGAAAAAACCCGCTGAGGCAAAGAAAAAACCTAATTGGGGATACGACAACACGCCCAAACTGCCATCCGGCTGGTGCGTCCACGATATCGCCCGGCCGCAGCCCACCGTGGTGACTCCCGCGGCGCAACCGGGCGCCGCGCCGTCGGATGCCATTATTTTGTTCGACGGCACCGATGCCTCGGCCTGGGCGGGTTCCGTACAGAACGATCCCAAGAAGAAAAAATACAATCCGGAAGGCGAGATGCGCTGGAAGGTGGAAAACGGCTATCTGGAATGCACTCCGACCGGTTCGATCAAGACGAAACAAAAATTCGGCGACTGCCAGTTTCATATTGAGTGGCAAACTGCAAATCCGCGCAAAGGCGATTCCCAAGGCGCAGGCAACAGCGGTGTTTTCATGATGGGCCGCTACGAGACGCAGGTGCTCGACAACTATGAAAACCGCACCTATGCCGACGGCATGGCCGGCTGCGTGTACGGGCAAACCCCGCCGATGGTTAACGCCTGCAAGAAGCCGGGCGAGTGGCAGTCGTACGACATTATTTTCCAGGCGCCGCGCTTCGAGGGCGAAAAGCTGGTGTCGCCGGCCTACGTGACGGTGTTCTTGAACGGCGTTTTAGTGCAGCACAAAACCCAGATCCTCGGGCCAACCGCCCACAAGAAGCTGCCCGTCTATAAACCGCACGGCGATGACGCGATTGTCCTGCAGGATCACAGCAACGACACGCGCTTCCGCAACATCTGGATCCGCGAGCTGGATCTGATGAAGAACACCGACAAGCCGGAATAACTCGGCTCGCAGAGCCGACTCCATCATTCAAGTTGTAGTGTTGGCTCTATGAGCCAATTTCTTATTCCCCTTCGTATTCCAGCCCCCACTGCGCGCGGAGGGTGTCCATGGTTTGCATGACAGCGTGGGTTGTGGAGAGCGGCAGAATGTCGCTCTCTAATTTTTTGGCTTCAATGCATTCCATGGCATGGGCGATCTCGAACTTAAAGTTTTCCCCTTCGTCGTAGGGGAGGTCAAAAAACTCGACCTCTTCGCCTTCGCGGTGAAGCTGCAGCTGCGTGGCCCCGAGGAAATGGGGCACACGGATATAGCCCTTGCTTCCACAAATTATGCCTTCGGTCGGCGCGTTGTGCGTGAAGGACGAAGAGAGCATGGCGCGGCGCCCGCCTTCGTAGTCGAAAAGATAGAACCCGCGGTCGTCCACGCCGGTGTCGCCGATAACGGCGGAGCTTTGGATGCGCGACGGTTGCTCGCCAAACACGATCGATGCAAAGGTGATGGGATAGATGCCGAGATCAAGCAGCGCCCCGCCGGCCAGCGCCTTGTTATTGAGCCGGTGCTCGGAAGCAAACTCGCCGGTAATGGAAAAGTCGGCCTTGACGGTGCGGACCTCGCCGACGACCCCGTCCGCCAACAGCTCCTGCAGCTTTAGAATGGCCGGCAAAAAGCGCGTCCAAACGGCCTCCATCATGAAGAGGTTCTTTTCGCGCGCGAGCTCAATGAGCTCCAAGGTTTGCACCGCATTGACGGTGAAGGGCTTTTCGCAGAGCACATGCTTGCCGTTTTCGAGGCAGAGCTTGATGTTTTCGTAGTGGAAGTTGTGCGTAGTCGCAATATATACGGCATCCACATCGGGTTCGGAAACGAGCGCCTCATAGTCGGTGTAGACCCGCTCCATACCATGCTTTTGTGCAAATTCCGCCGCGCGCCCCGGCGTGCGTGATGCGCCGGCGAGCAAGGTTCCTGTTTCCAATGCCTGCAGGCTGGTCGCAAACAAATTCGCAATACCCCCACAACCGATGATGCCCCATTTAATCTCCTTCATGCATGCTCCTAGTTATAAACGGATCAACGATGCCGGAGTTTGTTGTTCGAGGCAAGCCCGCCCCGAAACAGAAGCAAACACGGCAAGAACATGTTTCAAGCCCCATGCATATTTGTAAAAGTTTTTGACTTGCCGGACGGATTGCAGATATAAATTTCCACGTATTATCAAAGGGGCGGGCAACATGACCAAATATTCATATCAGGATGCGAAAGCCATCATCCATACCATCTGCAAGGCGGCCGAAGCCAACGAATACAATACGCGCGAAAAATTCATGGATATGCTTCAACGCAACCCGCACATTGCATCACAGGGCTACAATGCGTTCGGCAAAGTGTTTTTCTGGAACGATGCCTCGTACCATCTTTACGGCTATCGCGAAGACGAAGCGGTTAACCGGGATATCGTGGAGTTGATTATCCCGCCGGAGATGCGCCAGTTCGCGCGCGATATGATTGCAAACGCGCGCAAAACCAACAAGATGCCCGAAGCTGGCGCCTACGACCTGCTGCGCTCGGACGAGCAATTCGTTACCGTGTTTTCCGGACACCTCGTTTTCCAATGGGACAAAGGCACCATGCCGGAGTTCTACTGCATCGACCTCGCGCTGGAAACCCAAGAAGACGAGCTGGCCACGATCGCTTAAAAGCCTTTAAGCACGTAGACCCAGACCGGAATGGTCACGACGCTCAGCGCCGTGCTCAGCACCAACATTGAAGAAACAAAGCCCCGCTCCACCCCGAGCTGGCAGCTGATCACATACATCGCCACCGCGCTGGGCGTTCCGGACAGAATCACCGCAACCCCTAGCGCCGTCGGCGAGGCCTCGGGGCACATCATTCCAATCAGCAGCATCGTGAACAAGGGATGCAGCAGCAGCTTGCAGCCCACCGACCAGCTCAGCGCGCCCAAATGCGTTTTGGTTTGCTCCCACTTGAGCGACGCCCCAATGGAAAGCAGCGCCAGCGGAAGCCCCATCACCCCGATCATTTTGAGGAACGACCCAATCAGCACTGCGGATGAAACGACGGGCACGGGAAGCCCCAGCGAACCGTCGGCCGCGCGGAACTGCTCCGCAATCACCGCCACCACAACCCCCGCAACGGCGGAAATCAGGATCGGGTTGAGAAACGCCTTCTTGATGCGCGCCCCGATTTTCACATTGCCGTCGCCGGCGCCGTAGAAGCCGATCAGCAGGTAGCCAAACAGAATTACAAACGGCAACACAAAGCCGTTGTAGATGGCGGCCTTGGCCAGCCCTTCGGAACCAAACGCGTTCTGGCAGAGCGGCAAGCCGATGTAGGTGGCATTGGGCCAAAACGTGCCGAAAACAAAAGCGGCGGCGAAGCCCCCCTTGTAGCCGTTGAATTTTGCAATCACCATCGTGATCAACGCCACCAGAACCAGCCCGATGAGCGGCATCACAATTACCGCCGGGTCAAAAAAAGTATCGAAGCGCTGCCGGGCCACTTCATTGAAAATCAGCGACGGCAGGGAAAAGGTGTAGACCAGCCAGTTGATAAACTGGCAGTGCTCCTCTTTGATCCGGCCCTTGAGCCCCAACAGCTTGCCGAGCCCCAGCACGGCGAAAACCGGAACGCAGATCACCAACACATCCATTGCCCTTAAAAAATCCATGCGCGGACTATCGGGGAAAGGCTTGCAAAGGAACAAGCACCGAACGAATCAAATCAAGCAGAACAACCCCCGTTCTACCGCTCTTCAATGCGGTAGAGGTGCGTTTTGGTCCGCAGGATCAGCGAGTCGCCCAAAGCGACAGGCGATGCCATGAAGCCGTCGTCCAACTGGTTTTCGGCCAGCTGTTCGAATACGCGGCCCGCGCGGACCACGGTGGTTTTCCCATTGTTACTGAAGAAATAGATCCGGTCGCCGCAATGGATTGGAGAGGCGATATAGTTGCCGCCAGCCCGCTCGCGCCACACGGATTTTCCGGTTTCAGCCTCAAGACAAGTCAGTGTGCCCCGGTTGCTGACCATAAAGAAGAGATCATCGACCACGAGGGGCGACGGGGTGGTGGGAACATCCTTTCCTGCAAAGCGCCAAGCCACATGCGAGCCCGAAACATCGCCATTGCCATCGGGGCGGATGCCGAGGATTTCAGACGTACCCGCTCCGGTTGCTGCGAGAACGAGTCCTTTGCCGTATACCGGACTGACTGAAGCGGAGTGTCCGCTGTGCGGAACCTTCCACAACTCTTTTCCCGTACGCGGATCGTAGGCAAAAACGCATGATGAAGCCGGGCAGAGCAGCTGCTCTTTGCCGGCGGCTTTTACAATAATCGGAGTGGCAAACGCTTTGCGGAAATCGCCGTCACGCTTCGGCTTTCCATTTTCATCCCAATCCGTCCATTCCGTAGTCCGTTCGGTTCGCCACACGGTTTTGCCGGTTTTCTTATCGAGCGCGGTTATGTATTGCTGATCCACGCCGTCGAAGGTCAGGATCAGCAGGTCTTCGTGGAGTATTGCCGAAGAGCCCGGCCCGCGGTAGTGCCGGCAGGGCATATCGTCACGCTTCCAAAGCACCTTGGCCGTCGCCGTATCCAGGCAAGCAGTTCCATAGCTGCCGAAATGCATGTAGACGCGCCCCGGCTCAAGCGCCGCCGACGGCGAGGCATAACAGTTGACGCTGTTGCCAAGCACCTCCGGCTCATCGCAATGAAACAGATGCTTTTCAAAAAGCATCTTCCCGGTTTCGGCATCCACGCAATAGGCATAGAAATCGTGTCCGTCCTCCGTGGCGCTGCTCAGCCACAACTGGCCATCCAAGGCCACCGGCGTCGACCAGCCCACGTGCGGGATTGCTGTTTTCCAACTCACGTTGGAAGTCTCGCTCCAATTTAATGGAAGCTTTGCGCCCTTTTCGGCAAGACCGCGACCCTCTGGCCCGCGAAATTCCGGCCAACCCTGCGCTCCCGCATTCAACCCGCAGAATACAATCCCGGCCAAAACCAGCGCGCCCCGTGATGCAAAAAAATATGGATATAGTTTCATGGAAACAACCATGCCGTATTTTCCAATGCACGGAAAGATCCAACCGCGCATTTGCAGACCATTGAAATTCCATCTATATTGGTTGCATGAAACGACAATACTCAGCCATCGCCTGCCTGCTTATCGCCACCGCTGCCGGAGTGCACGCCGCGGAGCGGCCCAACATTCTGTTTTTATTTGCGGACGACTGGGGGCGGCACGCGAGCGCCTATGCAAAGGCGGAGGGACCGGGATCGGTGAACGATGCTGTATCGACGCCAAATTTTGACCGGCTCGCCGACTCGGGCGTGCTGTTTCTAAACAGCTATGTGAATTCCCCGTCGTGCACGCCGTGCCGAAGCTCGCTGCTTTCGGGCCAGTATTTCTGGCGGACGGGCAACGGGGCGATCCTGCAAGGCGCCACGTGGGATCTGAATATTCCGAGCTGGCCGCTGCTGCTGGAAGCGAACGGCTACGACATTGGCTACACCTACAAAGTCTGGTCGCCAGGCACCCCGCGCAACGCGCCGATCGGCGAAAAACGAACCCAGTTCGAGCAGGCCGGCAGAAGCTTCAATTCGTTTTCGCAAACGGCCAACACGAGGATCGAAAAAGGGAAATCCATTGAGCAGGCCAAAGCGGTGCTGCTCGATGAAGTACGCGGCAACTTCCGCAATTTCCTGAAGACGCGCGGCGAAGGAAAACCCTTCGCATTTTGGTTCGGCCCGACCAACACCCACCGCAAGTGGATCAAGGGATCCGGCAAAAAACTGTGGAACATCGATCCGGATAGCCTGAAAGGGAAGATGCCCCCTTTCCTGCCGGATGTGCCGGAAGTGCGCGAGGACTTTGCCGACTATCTGGGCGAGGCGCAGGCGTTCGACAGCGCGATCGGTGTTTTGATGGACGAACTGAAGCGGACCGGTGAATTTGAAAACACCATCATTGCGGTTTCGGGCGACCACGGCGCGCCGGGATTCCCGCACGGAAAGTGCAACTTGTATGACTTTGGAACACAGGTTTCGCTGGCGGTCTCAGGCCCCGGCATCAAAGGCGGGCGCGTGGTAAACGATTTTGTTTCGCTGCCGGACCTCGCCCCAACCTTTTTAGAGGCGGGACAAGTTGCTGTTCCCAAAGTGATGACCGCAAAAACGCTCTGGCCAGTTCTAAAATCGGACCGCAACGGCTGGGTTGATGCCTCGCGCACGGAGGTTTACATCGGACGCGAGCGGCACGTCCGGAAGGCGCGCGCCGGCAACCTGCCCTATCCGCAACGGGCGATCCGCACCAAAGACCATCTGCTGGTCATCAACTTTAAGCCCGACCGCTACCCACTCGGCGACCCCTTCAATTTGGACGGCGGGCAAGCCCCGTCAATCGACAAGCTGGAAAACAGCACCGGCGCCACCCTGCCCGATGAAGACGCCGGACCGACCAAGGCATGGATCGTTGACCACCGAACCGATCCAAAGTGGCAGGCCTATTTTGAACGCGCCTACGGCAAGCGCCCGCGTCTGGAACTCTACGACATAAAGAACGATCCGTTCCAAATGAACAACCTCGCCGCCAACCCCGAATACAAAGAAGTAGTCGCGAAGTTGGAGAAACAGCTGCTCACCGAAATGAAAACCACCGGCGATCCGCGCCTGATCAACGACGGCGCATTTTTTGAAAACGTCTCAAAGTTTGACGGAAAATAGCTTAAATCCACTTCATGATGTCGGCCACACTGAGGGGCGCCAACCTCGCTGTCCGAGGGCGGATTATTTGACCGGGCTGATTTCGTAGATGCGCGCTCCGGGCTGTGCGAGCTCGTAAATGCGCTCCTCGTAGTCGGCCTTCAGCTCAAGAAGGCGGGCAACTTCGGTTTCGAATTCCGAATAAAACTGCGCATAGGCTTCGGGATCTTTTTCCTGCAGTTTTTTCCGGCGCCTGCCTTTGCGGGCCTGCCATTGCTGGCGCAGAGAACGAACCGCGGTTTCGTTGCGCTCTTTATTGAGCATGGCGACCGCAAGCGCCTGCTGATACTGCGGCGTCTTTTCGTTGCCCTGTAGCTCCACCTTGGATCCAAGCTGAGTATGCATATATTGCCCCACCTCGATGCCGTCGATCTTCAGCCTGTATTTTCCAGGCTTAAGGCCACGCACGGAAAGATGCTCGTTACTCATTTTATGTCCAGACTTGGTGATTTGATAACCCAGATTCGCATCCGGCGGTAGCACCCATGGAAGCGCCTCCGCCGTAAAGGTAAAGCGAAGCGTTTCGCCTTCGCCCGCCACCTCCGACACCTCGCCGTCCGGGGATGCGACGCGCCAACTGCCATTCGGCTTACGGGTGGCATTTACCCCGCTTACAGAACGATCCGCATTCATCTGTTCAAGCAGCTTGAAAGCCATTACGGCATGGCCGTCAGGGCCGGGATGAACCGCATCCGGAATCAGGGTAAACGCAGGATCTTCGAGCCGCTGCTGCGTGGTGTAGTAATTCAGGGGGCCGAGCATATCCACATATCCCGCTCCGCGTTCCAACGCGCTGTCGCGGACCCAGGTTCCGTAAAACGCGAGGACGGCATTGTAATAGTGCGTGGCCTCTATAATTTTTTCCTGTTCCTTCAGCCAGCGAGGCGGTTTGACGGAGGCCACGCGAGAATCATACATCGTCGGCCCCATAAAGATTCCGATCGCACCCAACGCCTCCATCCGATCAGCCAGCTCCGTCATCCCATTTTCATAGGCGTTGAAAATCTCGTGGTTGAAATGCTGATAACTGCCGTCGTTCATCCCGAGCAGCACCGTAATGTATTTCGGTTTAAATGGAGCGACATCCTCCTCGAAACGATCCAGCGCATCGGCTGCCTTGTCACCGCTGACGCCGGCATTATGGAAACGGATCCGTCGGTCTGGATAACGGGTATAGAAATAATCCTCCACATACTGGGTGTAGAGGCACTGGTGCGTAATGCTGTCGCCCAGAAAAACAAACGTATCACCATCCTGCAGGTCGATCGATGTAACCGGCGTTTTAAACTCCGTCGCGCCCGCCAGCATCGCTGAGCCCACGAAAAGGACCATCATTAGTTTTTTCAGTCCACGCCAGTTTACATTCATTCCTGCTCCTTAATTGTTCTGGATATATAAAAGCCGGATATTGATCCATACGCAGCAATGCATCAAGGCGCTTCTCATAAAGAGCCGATTTTAAACACGGCGCGGAGCACCGTGCTACGTAGAATGGTGCTCTGCGCCGTTTATTATCCAGAAGTTCTCAGTCCACCAGAATAACTTTTTTCAGTTCACAGCGGAACGCTCGAAGCACCTGCTCCGACTCCGGATTGCCGGCGAGGTTTTTCCACTCGTGGGGATCGTTCCGGTGGTCGTACAATTCTTCCTCGCCGTTGCGGCAGTGGATGTAGCGGTAACGCTCGGTACGGAGGCTGAAATGCTGGTCGGCGGCGTTTGCGGGAACGTTCTGCTCCACCGGCACGGTGGAGGCTGAGGCCGCCAGGGAGAAGGCCGGTCCATCCCATTTTCCAACCTCTGGATGTTCAAGCAGCGGGCGCAGCGAGAAGCCGTCGAGTTTGTGCGGTTCGGGCAAGCGGGCATAGTCGATAAAGGTTGGGTAGAGGTCGATCAACGACACCGGCGTTGTGCATGCCTGGTTTGTCGCCACGCCTGGGCCGGAAACCACCAACGGGATGCGGACGCTCTCCTCCCACGGGGAATATTTAAACAGGTATTCTTTTTCGCCCATGTGGTAGCCGTGGTCGCTGGTGAAAACAATGATTGTGTTGGCTGCATATGGACTCTGCTCCAGTGCATCGAGCACTTTGCCGGTCTGGTCGTCGACAAACGCTACGCACGCGAGATACGCCTGCGTCCATTTCCGCAACTGCTCGTCGCCGCCGTTATTCATGATGGTTCGGTATTTTTCCCAGCCCCACGGCTGCGCAATGTCCTCCTGCTCGGTAAGGATTTTCGCGCAGTCGGCCGCATCGTTTTCGAGAATGGGCGCGAGTTCGACGGATTCGAGCGGGAAGAGATCGAAATATTCCTGCGGCGCATACCACGGCGAATGCGGACGCGTGAAGCCGATGGTCAGCAGAAACGGGGCTTCGTGTTTTTTCTCCAGAAAAGCCACGGCCTCGGCGGCACAAACTTCATCCGGCATGGGATCGCGGTCGTGGCCATTGCGGAACTGCCAAGGCTTGCCGTCGTAAAACATCGTCCAGCCATATTCATCGCCATAGGGTTTTAGATCCTGGATCGGGCCAAAGCCGTCGCCCCACCCGCCTTCCTTGCGCAGCTTCGCGGGCATCCAGGGAGGCAGTACGCCTTGCTGCAGGTTTTCGGGTTTTCCGTCGTTCGGAAGCGGCCCGAAGTTGCCTTTGGTTCCGAAGCCTGGAAATCCGTCGGAATTCTCGAAGATGGAAAAATCTTCGTGGCCGTTGTGATGGATTTTGCCGGTTGCAAAGTTGCGGTAGCCGTTGGCCGTGAAATGTTCGAACAATGTGGCGGCGGTTCCAAGCTTCGGATTCTTTTTCCAGTGGTTGATCTGCTGCTTGTAGCCATAGTAGCCGGTCGTGGTTGGATGCAGCCCGCTCCATAGACTGGCGCGCGACGGGCCGCACAGCGGACAGTTTGAAGCGGCATTCGTGAAGCGCACGCCGCGCTTCGCCAGCCGGTCGATATTGGGTGTACTAGCCTGCGGGTGGCCGCCCATCCCGGCAATCGAATCATTTAGATCGTCACAGATGATCACCACAATGTTTGGTTTCTGAAGCGCATAGTACGCCGGCTTGGGCTGGAAGTTCCGGTCAAACAACAACGGATACGCCGTTCGCCCCGGTACGGGCCAGTTGGCCTTCCAGGTATACCGGTCGGAGACGCCCCAGACGGTCACCCGCTCAATATGCTCGCTGTTCTTGCGAAACACCTCAAACACGGCGCGGTATTTTTCCGCCTGCTCGTTGAGCACCTCCATGGGAATGGAGTTTGAGTAGGGATTGAGTTCCGCACGAAGCTCCTCGCGCCGATTGACATCAGCACCGTGATATTCGCTGGCCCTCGGCAGCACCCCGATGTCCAACTCGGTGATGCTGACCTTCAAGCCCGTCGCAGCAAGGATATCGATGGAGTCCTGCAGCTGCTCAATCTCGGGATAGTCCAACTGCCAGTGCGCCTGCATGCCGACGCCATGGATCGGGACGCCTTTGGCTTTCAGGCCCCGCACCATGCCGGCGGCAAATTCAACCTTGGCCCGGTTCGCCATGCTGTAGTCATTGTAGAGCAGCCGAGCTTCCGGATCGGCTTCGTGAGCGAACCGAAAGGCCAGTTCGATATAATCCTCGCCAATAATTTGAAGCCACGGGGAGTCCCGATAAAAAGCCACCCGCTTCTTTTGCGGATTACCCTCTTCATCCAACGGCAGGCTTTCATCCACCACCATTTTCGTATCGATTGCTTCGTTGACCACATCCCAATATTTGATGCGGCCCTTGTAGCGACCGACCACGGTGTGAATGTGGTTGCGCATCCGCTCAATGAGCACCTCGCGGGTCACCGGGTTTCCGGCATCATCTTTGAACAGCCAGTCGGGGGTCTGCGAATGCCAGACCAACGCATGGCCGACGACGGCCAACCCGCTCTCCTCGCAAAACGCCATGAATTCATCGGCTTGGTCAAAATTGAAGAAACCCTCCTTCGGCTGAAGGTATTCCATCTTCATCAGGTTCTCGGCGGTGATGCAATTAAACTCCCGCGCCACCACATCGCGTTCCTTTTTATTCTGACGCATGGGATAGACATACTGATGGTTCACACCGCGGCTGCCCAGAGCGGTGCCCATCAGAAAATCTTCGGCATAGACGTCTTTCAGCGGGGCGCTGAGACTGCTGGATGCCGATGCTCCGAGAATGCACAACATGATCTTGAAAATTGGTTTCATTGTTTCCCTCTCATAACGACCTGAATCAGGGCGCAGGCAATACGTTCAGTTCCATGGTGGCTTTAACCGGCTCGTTTGTTCCATCCGAAACACTGACCGCAAAAACATTCATGCCAATGTCGCCGGCGGACGGCGTTCCCTCAATCCGGCCATAGTTTGCATTGGCAATGGAGAGCCATGCGGGGCCGCTAATCTTGGCGAAAACGAGTTCGTCGGCATCAACATCCGACACGCGCCAATTGATGTAAGTCATGTAGGGCTGGCCAGCGGTTGCCTCTTTCTGCTGAAACGTCTGCGATTTCCAAACCGGTGGCTCGTTATTGATTGTCCCGAGACCGGAAGTTATATCCCTCGCCGTGACTGCTTCGTTGTGGCGCTCAAGCCGTCGCGCCAGTTTTTCAACGATCGGTGCATATTCCGGATTCTCGGAAACATTAATATTTTCATCCGGATCCTTTTTATGGTCGTAAAGCATGCGACTGCCGTCGGTCCACTCCGAATAGGAATAGCGTTCGGTCACCACATTCTCACCACCGTGGTAGCGGCTGAAAGCCGCAGTCTTCCAATCCATCGAGGGCTGGCCCAACAGCGGAACAAAGCTCTTTCCCTGAAGATGTTCAGGCATTGGAAGACCGGCCAGTTCGCAAAGCGAGGGGTAGATGTCGACAAACTCCACGAGCGCATCGGTTCGCTTCCCTTTGTTGAATCCGGGCGCACTGATCATCAAGGGCGTATAGGTGGAGGTGTTGAACAGGGCATGCTTGCACCAAAGTCCATGCTCGCCCAGCTGCCATCCGTGATCGCCCATCAGAATCACAATGGTATCATCGCGTAGTTCCAAACGCTCCAGCTCATCGAGCAGCTTTCCGACCATGGCGTCGGTGTAGGACACACAGGCATAGTAGCCATGAATCAATTTGCGGGCCGTCGCGTCAGAGACCGGCCCATTGGTCGGCATGCCGCCATAGCCGTCGCGCAATTCATTCCACTGATGGATCGCATTCGACGGGGCCCCCTTCGGGACAAACGGATTATCGGCCAGCTCCAGTTTTTCAGGGTCATACATGTCCCAATATTTTTTCGGCGCGTTGAAGGGCAGGTGCGGCTTGGTGAAGCCCGCGGTAATGAAGAAGGGGGTCCCCTCCTCCTTTGCGCGGCGGATGTCGCCAATAACCTTTTCGGCCAAGGCGCCTCCGGGATAGGCGTTGTCCGGCACATCCGCATCTTCGTAGGCCGTCATCTCAGCCCATTCCTTATCTTGGTTTTCCGGTTTCAAATAGACCCGAAAATCATTCGGTCGATGGATCTCGTGCCACGAATTCGTGTTGTCATCCGCGTGATGATAGATCTTCCCGCTGGAGATGGTGGTGTATCCATTCGACTTAAAGTGCGTGGGGATGTCCGGAATGCCCGCCGCATCCTCCTGCGCCCTGGTATAGTAGGTCACGAAGCGGTCGGCCGTCGGATAGAGGCCGGTCAGCAGGCTGGCGCGCGATGCGCCGCACACCGGAACCTGCACGTAGGCCCGATCGAACACAACGCCCTGCTCCGCCAACCGATCAATATTCGGAGAAACCGTTTCGTCATGACCATAGCAACCCAGCTGCGGCCGCAGGTCGTCGATCATAATGAAGAGAATATTCGGCGCCGCCGGTTCGGCCATGCAGCTCCCGGCCACAATTATGCCGGCCATCGGAATTAAAAAGCGTAGTGAAAGTTTCATCATAATAGCCTTCTGTAGAATTTGATTTATGTACACATGATATGACTGCAGTCTATCGATGTAAACCGCGACAATTGAGCCTTAAATGGGGAAATATGAAACCACGGCATGCGTGCTTCTATTTATAAAATTTCTTCTTATGCTCCGCGGCCAGCCGCCGGAGCTTTTCAGCCACTTCAGGATACTCGTTAATAACGTTGTTCTTTTCATAGGGGTCGGCTTTCAGGTCGAACAGCGACAGTTCAATCTGGCGATTTTCATATTTACCGTCCTGCCCGTCTTTCCCATACGCAACAATATGGCGATAGCCGTGCGGCAGGTGCAGCTTCCATCGTCCGTCGCCGCCCATCACGCCGTTAAACTTTTTGCCGGTCGAAACCGGATAGTAGACGTGCGGGTTCTGCGCATCCGGCTGACCGGAGATGAGCGGCCAGACATTCCTTCCGTCGATTTCATTTTCCGGCAGCGCAGCTCCCGTCAGGCGGCATAGCGTCGGCAGCAGGTCAACAGAACAGAACATGGAGCCGGAAGATGAACCGGCCTTGAGTTTACCGGGATATTTTATGATGCACGCTGATTGCGTACCGCCATTGAAGCCCGTCGCCTTGAATTCCCGGAACGGGGTCTTGCCGGCATGGTTGCCGTAGCCCGCCCAGGGACCATTGTCGGAGGTCATGATCACAATTGTATTTCCCGCCAGACCGTTATTTTCCAATGCCTGGATGATTTGTCCGACCGACCAATCCAGCTCTTGGATCACGTCGCCATAGAGCCCGGCTCCGGATTTGCCTTCGAACTTATCGCTGACAAACAGCGGCACGTGCGGCATGGAGTGAGGCACATAAAGGAAGAAGGGGTGATCGTTGTGGCGGCCGATAAAGTCGACCGCGCGCTCCGTGTAGCGTGTGGTGAGCGATTTCTGAAACTCCGGCGTAACGCGTTCGCAAATCACTTCGCCGTTGCTCCAATACTGCAGCGGGAACTTTCCCCAGTGCTCGGGGTCCACCGGATGGTATTCCCACATATCGTTCGAATACATCAGCCCGGCCGACTCGTCGAATCCGCGTGCAGGCGGCCGCGTTTCCGGCCGATCTCCAATATGCCACTTACCGAAGATTGCCGTTTTGTAGCCCTGCTTCCGGAACACCTCGCCCATCGTGGCAAACTTCGGATCGAGCCCCCTGCCATTCGGGCCGTGTGCACCGAAGACCCTGGTGCGCCCCGGATAGCAGCCACTTAATAATGCCGACCGCGAAGCGGAACAGATGGCCTGGGGAACAAAGAAGTTATTGAAGCGACAGCCTTCGGCCGCGAGCTTTTGCACATGCGGCGTTTCATAGAGCGGATTACCAAACGGATGAAAGTCGGCCCACCCGGAATCATCCAGAAAAATGATCACCACGTTGGGTTGTGACGCGGCAAACACGCCTGCTTCACAAAGCAACATAACCGCCCACAATCTGAATTTGCTTACCATGGGTGCTCCTTTACCGGTTATCGGCTTTTAAAAGTATGCGTCTGTTCGTTCACCCACTTGACAGCATTTATGCTGACTGTGCGCGGGATGAGTTCCATTGAGCCGGAGTCCAGCTGGCAGCTTCGTTCTGTCCCATGGTTGGAAGGGCTTCGAGCACATCCCGCAAATAGTCGGCGGGGTTGATGTCGAGTTTTCGGCAGGTTTCGATGAGACTGTATATGATGGCGCTATCCTGACCGGATCGGGGGCTGCCGAAGAAGAGGAAGTTTTTCTTGCCGATGGCCGTGGGCCTGATGGCATTTTCGACAAGGTTATTGTCGATTTCCAGCTTCCCGTGCTCAAGAAACAGGTTCAGGCTGTCCCAGCGTTTGAGGGTATAGCTGATAGCTTCTCCGAGCTTGCTTTTGGGCAGTTGTTTTTTCTGTTCACGATCCAGAATGGTTTTTATTTCATTAAGCACTGGAGCAGAGTGTTCCTGCCGATAGGTTGCCCGGTCGAGCTCCGGTTGTTTGCGCAACGTGGTTTCGTTGCGATAGAGCTTCGCAATGAGTTTGATAATTTTCCGGCTGATTGAATCCCCGGCCTCATGAAATTTACGCCGGGCATGTGCCCAGCAGCAGGCATGAATAATATTTCCCTTTTCCTGTTCATGAGCCGGGTCGTTCAGCCATGACGGATAAGAACCGTATCCATCGCTTTGCAGAAGACCGGCGTAATCTGTCAGCATCTAATCAAGACATGATGCAGCACGACTCGGAAACCATTCAAAGAGCACTCCAACGCCTGGACTGTGATAGGCCCATAGGTATCCATTGGGACAATGGTCCTTTTTCGGGTCTTGGTATTTGATAAAAGTTTCGTCGGCCTGAATATACTCACTTTGCCGGATTTCATTTCTCAGTGCTTCGTAGATCAACGTTAACCAGTCGGCGATAAGATACATCCAGTTGCCCATGGTTTTGCGGCTGATTTCGATGCCGTGGCGGTATTTTAAAACCTGTTCCTGACGGTAGAGCGGAAGATGGTCGCAATATTTGCTCAGAATGATCTGTAGGAGCAGACCGGCAGAAGCATAGCTGTTTGGAATCAGTCTTGCCGGAGCTGGTGCGATCAGCGGCGGCACTTCACGGTTATCAATCTCAATAAACTTTTCTCGAATGATTTCACGGATAAAATACCGGGTCGGAACAACGTCGAGCTCCCGTACTTTTTCCTCCCCGATTTTTTTATAGCGACCAGGATTTCCCTGAACCTCATCGGGAATGATGATCACCTGCTCAACCGGCAGGTCTTCCGGGACCCGTTCCTTGAGCGGCTTGCGCTTTCCTCGACGGGACTCAACCGGCTCTGAATCATCCTGTTCGGCCTCTTCCGCTATTTCCAGAGCCTCTTGGGCTTCCTGCAGTTCATCGAGCAGTAGTTCCATCTGATCCGGGCTTAACTTTTCGGAACTGCGCCCGAACAGTTTTTTCAGCAGATACTGAACTTTCTCATTAAGCAGTTTAACTTCGGTTTTGAGCTGAGTGTTTTCGGCATTCAGAGACGTCCGCTCCTTTACCATCAGATCAAAATTTTCCCGGTTAAAATTCATGCCGTACATTATACCAAAACACGTTGAAAATGCGGCACCAACCTGATGGAAAATGCAAAAAAAATCAGCGCTGATACCAAGGTTTGAGCGAGCCTTGTTTTAGATCAACTCCATCGAGCAGCAGGGCCAGCGCTTCCGGAGCAAGACTAAGCTTTTCATCTGCGCCAACGCCTTGAGGCCAACTGAAACAGCCCTTTTCAAGCCGCTTGATAGCAACCCACATGCCGGTACCATCCCAGTACAGCGTCTTGATCCGGTTTTTCCGTCGGTTCGTAAACACAAACAATGTGCCCGAACACGGATCTTCATTTAACCTATCCTGCACTACACAGTGCAATCCGTTGAAGCTCTTACGCAGATCCACCGGCTCAACCGCCAGAAATACCCGGATTGAATTACTTAATCCAAACATCCGGCAGCCTCCCGCAGAACCATACCGAGTTCATTCAGTGACGGAATTGGAAGCTGAACCTCAATCCCGTTCGGCAGAAAGATCTTCAGTTCATCTATCTCAGGAGGTCCGGGCTGAACTTCCACCTCGCAAAAAGCAACCTCAGATTCCTGACGTTCAATTCGCAGCCAACGGGCCAGCGTTTTCGGGTTGATGCTCCATTCCCGGCAAAACGCCGCCTGGGTCAGCCCCGCTGAATTAAACTCCTCGATCAGTTCCCGGCGTTCTTCCTCCGTATAGGAAGCCCGCCCCGACACATTGTTTTCATTCGTATCCATGCCTGACAAATTATCAGGCTTTGCCGGAGCTGACTACGGGGTGAAAGAAGAGGCGTTTACTTTTAAAAAACAAACTATGATATCTTCGCGTGTACGATCACGCCACTACCGCTTCGTATACTGTATGGACGAAAAGCACGGTATACGAAAAAGGGATGCCGAGCAAACGGTATCCCGTTTATGCAGGCGGTTCTGTAAACCTATTGAGTCTAAATCATAAAGCGGCGGCGGATAAACAGGATGCCCCCGCCAAATGCGACAATCAGCCCCAACGTGGCCGGTTCCGGGATCACATCCAGTCCCATTTCATTTATCGAGACCGTGGACCCGGCAATCCAAGCGGCATCGGTGTTGAACACGAGTGTTCCGAGCTGTGTTGCTTCAAAATCCGAAAAGGTCTGTTTGGAATCACCATCGATAAAGTATTCGACGGTGTTATTATCGAAATCGAATTCTATGGCCACATTGGCTCCGCCCGCTTCTGTAAGACTGTAGGCATAGTTACGGAATCCCCCTGCCGTACCGGTTAAATCAGTGAACAGACGAATGCGGGCCGTTGTGGCGGAATCTTTTTCAAGCCGAATTCCGGCAAGGTTAACACCACCGGAACTCTGGGATGAGGCAAACCAGGTCATGTCGGCGCCAACCGCATTTGCGGTGAGATCCCATGAGGTGATATCAATTTCCAAACGGTACGCACCCGTGGTGATCGGTGTTGCATATTGATCCAAGGTCGCATTTGCGTTTGCAGTGCCCTTGCCCGGGAGCTTTCGGTACATGGCGCCGGCATGAGTCGTGTCGATAACCAGGTTACCGCCACCGTCCTGCGCAACCGTACCCGGCCCTCCGAAATTCCAAACGCTTCCAATCGTCCCCGTATTGGTGGAAGCACCTATAGAGATACCAGAAGCCTCATTGAACCCGAAATATTCAACCGGTGCTGCAAACACACCACCTGCAGCAAACAGAACAACCATCGTTAATAGTTTTTTCATTCTCATGTCCCCTTCTTTCCTGACAACCAAATGCGATGTCATGATCGCACTATTCTTTCTCAATTTAGGAAGACCATTTTATGGAGCACACTAAATATATCAATCGGCAGTCCTGAATGCGGAATGCGGGAAAATAAAACCCGCCTTCGTTTCACTAAGGCTTGAAGAGAATCCGGATGCGCCCGAATCGGTTGGTGGCGGTTTCGGTGGTCTCGAGATCTCGTACAGTCACCCGCTCCCAGTCGGAGTCAATCGGCACAACCGTCTCCGTTAAGACCGGACTTATCCAGACATTGGAAACCAGGTTGCTCGTGAATTCTGGAATATATTCCAAATCGTAAGCACCGCACCGGCGCAAGTATTCGAGTTCCAATGCCTGGAAACTATTCGTGTCGGCAATTTGATAGGTCGGCAGTCCGGATGTTCCAATGCCTGGAAGCAACACATGGTAGTCGTTGGTCGTCATATCCAGATTAAACGCATACTCGAACAGGTTGATGACGGTGTCGCTATCCGCATCCGCATCGAGCAGCGCATCCGCGCCGGACAACCCGGCCTCGACCAACGTCGCCGCGAAGGAAGTCTCTGCATAGATTTCAATGGAGTCGATCCAGACGTCCGCATCGTCGCCGCCAAACTGCAACCGGATTTCTGCGTCGGGATCGACGCCGGAAAGATAGTCCAGCTGGATGCCGGTAAATTCATAGGATCGACTGACCGTATCAATCGGCACGTCCAGCTGGAGATAAGCATTGGTGTTGTTATTCTTATTGCGCCACAGAATACGCAGCTCACGATCCGCCGCGGCCCGGGCCTCGAACCGGAAGGTGTAGAGTTTGCCAGCCTGTGCAGGCACAATCTGCTCAAGCGCAATTTTATAAGGCGAAGTAGTCCCGTCTGTAATATCCACATACAACTCCAAATCCGGCGCTGCTCCAACGGTGGCAAAAGAGACTGTTGCATCGGCATGGATATTTTCCGACCAGTTGTTCAGACCATCTTCAAACTCTCCATTGACAACCAGGTTATCGCCGGAAGCATTCGATGGAGGGTTCAGTTCATCCAGCCGCGCCTGAAGCTGCGCTTCGAGCGAAGCAACGTCGTCGGCGTATTCGGCGTGAGCCACCACATTCGTGTCTTCGCGGGGATCCAGGAAGTGGTCGTAGAGTTCGCGCTCGACGAAAATGTTGGAATTCTGCACGCGCCACTCCGTATAGCGGTATCGGTCGGTGCGCATGGAGTAGCCCATGTTGCCGCTGCGCGGATATTGGCTGAGCGCATCATCGTCGCCCGTCGAATCCGGGTTTTGCAGGAGCGGCACCAGGCTGTCGCCTTCCAGCTGCACAGGGTGCGGAATGCCGCATAGATCAAGCAGCGTTGGATAGAGGTCGACGGCTTCGGTGAGCGCGTCGATCTGAGAGGCGCCGGGCATCCACGGCACTTTCACGATCATGGGAATGCGCGTGGCGCGTTCAAAGTTGGTATGCTTCGTCCATTGGCCGTGATCGCCGAGATGCCAGCCGTGGTCGCCCCAGACGACAACGATGGTATTGTCCGCCAATCCTTCGGCCTCGAGCCCTGCCATGAGCCGGCCAAGCTGCGCATCCATGTAAGAGACGCTCGCGTAGTAGCCGTGAATGAGTTCTTTCTCTTGCGCATCGGAAACAGGGCCGGTGGCAGGAATGCCGTCATAGTTGCGCAGCTCGCCCCAGGAGGTGTAGGCGAAGGTGGAGGCATCAACCGCATGATCGTCCGTATGCGGCAGCACCAGGTCGTTGGTGGTGTACATATCCCAGTAGGTTTGTGGAGCAACAAAGGGAAGGTGCGGGCGGACATAACCCACGCCATAGAAGAAAGGCTGCTTTGTTTTCAGATCGGCCAGCTTCAGAATGGCTTCGTCGGTCACCGCGCCATCGCGATAGACGTTGTCAGTCACGTTGGTGCATTCAGTCGGAGGATTACCCGGCCCCAGCGAACCGTAGACTCCCGGACCTGAGGACCATGGCTCGCTCCATGAAAGATCATCGTTCAGATTTCCGTGGTATACTTTTCCGATCCCGACGGAATAGTAGCCATAATCCTGCAGGTATTGCGGGAGGGTTTCAACCCATGGGATGGTGTCGCGGAAGTTGGTCGTCAGGTCGAACACCTGAGTGGAGTCCGGACGCATGCCGGTCATAAGGCTGGTGCGCGACGGCGAGCAAACCGCCTGCTGCACGTAGGCGCGGTTAAACTGATAACCGTCTGATGCGAGCTGATCCATGTTCGGCGTGATCATTTGCGCCGCGCCATAGCCGCGGGTTTCCGGACGGAGGTCGTCGACACAGATCATTAGGATGTTGGGGTTGGCCGGCGCGGATGGAGGTGTAGCCGAAAGATCAAGCGTGGTGATGGATTCGGCAGGGATTGCAACAGAGGCGGCCGGGTTAAACACACCGATGTTCGTGCAGTTGAATGCATCGGTAGATCGGTAGATATCTCCTCCCGAAATTGAGATATCGACAAAAGAGATATCCAGATGCGCGGTGCTAGTATCATCATTAACGATGACAACCGTTACCTTCGTTTCATCCGGACTGATATACGCTGAAATATCTATGGCATCCTCGGAAGAAACGGCATCCAAACGTCGCCAATCGGCATTGATGAATGCGGAAAAATGTTTAAACGCATAATATTCCGGCGTGATGATGTAGCTCGACGAATCCGGGATATCGATGAGTCCCTGCTCGCCGTTCCAATAGAGCGACCAGTAGAAGTAAGAAGACACTTCCTCGATCGTCAGCGCGTTATGCATCAGCCTCGCCAGATTAAGTTTTCTGACGAGCGGAGAATTCGTGTTGGCATCGAGCACACAGTACTCCGTCTGAAACAGCGGCTTATAGCCATAGTCGGTATTAAACTCGGCCATGTTCGAATTAAGCACATCGGGATTCTCGCCTACGTTATTTTGGTAGTAATGATGCGCAAAACCATACGCATGGAATGGATGGATCAGATTATCGATATAAGCATCCAGCTTGTTGAATGAAATCGTTTCCGGCCCGAGCATTTTCGGCATGGCCACTGTTCCTTTGCGAAGGGCCAGCTCCTGCCAGACGGCTTCGAATACCTTATTGTAACCAGCGAAGTTGGTCGTCTCAACCGGCTCAAATCCGCAGCTATTATAATCCGGATGCCAGTTTGGTTCGTTCTGAATGCTGATATAATCGGCATCAACGCCTTCAGAATTGTAATAATCCAGACTATCGGCCCACCATGCTGCATAATCACCATATCGGTATCCATTGACATCAGAGTCTAGCGTCGCATCATCTGATCCTGCCTGCGATCCCGTGCTTTTCAGGTATGCGGGCGGTGTCCAGGATGACATCAGGATTTTCAACGGCTTTCCCAAGGCCGCCTCACCCAATTGGATCGTAGCAACCGTATCGTCCACCTTGTTCACATAGCCATCATGGTCATACACATTCTGGATTCGGAAAATATCGAGGCTCAGATCCCGGAACAACAGATTGGCGAGTTCTGTAGAATTGTTGTTGCTGATGAGCCGGTTGATGTAAAACGCACCGGAGGCACCAAATCCCTCGATTTTCTGATGGCGCAATCCGCCGTCCACCACCGTGGCGGTCGGAGCGGAAGCCCCCTGAACCGAAAAGAGTTCCACTCCAATATTGACGCCGTTCGCGACTGTGGCTCCGCGGACTGCGTCGATGCGGAAGCCGACCCATGTGATGCCGGAGAAGGTCGGAGTTGAAACACCGCCAATGATGCCGGCCTCCGTGGAGGTGTTGGCCGTAGGGGTGAAACTGAAATAGGACAACGTCGTTGCTTCGAATGAAAAAACAGTGCAGGAAACGAGAGGCTGCGGGGCGGAAATATGATAGCCCGAGCTGTCCTTGAGCACGAACCGTATCGTGGTGGATGAAACCGCCCCGTTGGGATTGATATACCCCGCCTCGCCGCTCACCGTGTCGCCGGCGGCATCCATCAGAATCAGGCCGGAATCCAGCCCGTTCAGGAAATCCTCCTGCTCGAAAAGATACAAGCCGGACGAGGCCTCGCCCGCAATACCAGCGCCTGCATTCCACCGAACTTTGAGGCCGGCATTCGCCCGGTTGTTCGCGGACCACATGCTCTCCCCTTCTTCTTCAAACCCGCCATATACAGACTGACCGGTGTAGCCGGGGCTGGAAATCGAATCCAACGTGGTCGAGCTTTCGCTGAAGAGCAAGTCGCTGGTCTGATTGATGGCGCTTGAAATCGTGTCGGCATCAAAGTCGACCAGGTTTACAGCCTGAGCGGGAAAGGCTCCCCCAACCAGAAACACGCTCATTAAGTAAAAACATGATTTCAGTTTCATAAGACCACTCTTTTTGCGGGTTACTGCAGTATTCAACAAATTCGCGGTTCGCTTCATTTTAGGTGCTTCATAAAGCGATTAATCGCTTCCGTATTGGCTTCGCTGATATGCCGAACCAACGTCATGTACGGAGTTCCGTCCTCGCGCAGCATGCCTTGTTTGAGCACGTCGCGATGTTCCGCAAAGCGGTCAATATATTGACACCGCTGATAACCGATAATGTAGGATTTATCGAATGCGTCCCTTAAATACCGGGCATAGGCCTGCCCAGCGGCCTCCTCGTTTTCCATCTGCTGCCACATGGTCTTTGAATATTCCGGCGTCGGGAAGCTGCACTGATGGTCGCACAGCAGGATCGGTTTTTTGAACCTGGCATGCAATCGGTCGAAAAAGTCGCCGTTGAACTCCGCCCCGCCCGGCTGGATCGACAGGACATCGATATAGGGCAACGCCTCCTCGACCACGCAATTGGGATGGTCGTTTATCAGATAACGCTCGCCAAAGATGAGCGCATCGGGATGCCGCCGCCGCGTCTCTTCGCCAAGCACCTTGTAG
This sequence comes from Pontiella sulfatireligans, assembly GCF_900890705.1. GTDB lineage: Bacteria > Verrucomicrobiota > Kiritimatiellia > Kiritimatiellales > Pontiellaceae > Pontiella > Pontiella sulfatireligans. The sequence goes on from NZ_CAAHFH010000002.1 coordinate 1,833,415, forward strand.
AGCTCACGCGCGATCAGCCGCAGGAAGTCTTCATCCAGGGTTCCTCCCTCTTTCAGGAATTGTTCGTACCGCATTTTTCCCGGTGCATCGGCGGGCATTTCACGCAGGGTCGACACCCAGTCGGTTCCGCGTTTTTTACGCGCCCGCTCCAGATCCCACTGCGGCGTATCCGTCCAGTAGTAGCCGATCAGGTTGGGGTTGCCCAGCTGTTTGCCCACTTCATAACCAATCACGTTTCTTATCTCTTCCTGAACCGCCGGATCGAAAATATCCGGGTAGTAAAATTCTGAGTCGGGCATGTAGTTCGCATTCTTCGTAAGGTACATCGGAGCCAGATAGGGCATCATCCGGGTCAACGGTGCCGGAGAACCGTAGCCCGCTGTATTGAAGCCCCATGATGTAAGATTCTTGAAGACCGCGTCACATTCCTTCTCCCGGTCGCCGGAAAAGGAATGGGGGAAAATATTTTGAACATGATTCACGCCCAATGAAAGAAACGGCTTGCCAGCCGGATCCATCAGGCAATCCCTGCCATTATTTTTTTCAAGATGGAATAGGCCTGCAGCGTTCCCTTTCAGCCCGGCCCCGCGTGCATCCATCGAAGACGCTAGGCATGCACACATGATACAACTCCATATTATTTTCGACATCGAAAATCTCCTTCTCCTATAACTCTACCGGCCCCGGATGGTTGATCTCGGTGGCGTTTGCTGCGGCACCGGGCATTTCGGCGTGGGGGTTTTTGTTTTTGAATTTTCCCGCAGGGATGATTTTTCCATCCTCGATCCGCGGCGGGCTGTGGCGATGGGGCGTGGGATTTTTAGGAATCGTGTCGCCGGTCTGCTCCGTCCACTGATCGATCAATCCGCGCGCCTTTTTCAACGCTCCCGCGTATTCCGGATTATCGGCCAAGTTGGTAAGCTGGTTCGGATCCTTGCTTAGTTTGAACAACTCCTCTTCTGGGCAGGGATTCGCGAAGATCTGCTGCTGCTCAGGCGTTGTCTTCCCCGCGGCATGCGCCTTCCACAACTCCTCTCCCGCAGGATACTTGGTGTCGGATTCATACGTAAGGTTGGGCTGGTTCGGATAGTTGTTCCGGATATAGACAAAGTCGCCGAAGCGCACCATGCGCTCATGGTTTTTATAGACATGCCAGTTGTGCTCCGAAAACACCAGCTGCCGCGTTTCGGTCGCCGGGTTGTTCAAAATGGGAAGAAAGCTCTGACCCTGGATGCAGGCTGGCTTTTCAATACCCGCCAACTCCAGACAGGTGGCGCTCAGGTCGATGGAACTGATCAGGCTATCAGTCATCGCCGGGGTTTTTATAATGCGGGGGTAATGAACCACCCAGGGCGTTTTGATGCCGGTGTCATACAGGCGCGACTTGCAGCGCGGAAAAGGACGGCCGTTGTCGGCCGCCACCACAATCAGCGTATTGTCCAGCACTCCCTGCCGTTCCAGTTCAGCCGTCACCAGCCCGATATAGTGATCGTAGCGGCTTACCTCGTGGTAGTAGCTGGCCAGGTCCTCGCGCGTCACCGGGGTGTCGACCATATAGGGAGGGATGATCACATCCTCCGGGTTGTATACCGGGGCTTGTTCACTTTCCTGCCAACCGCGGTGTGCGTCGATGGAAGAAAACCAGAAGAAAAACGGTTGGTCCTTGGGACGGTTTTTCAGATGCCCCACCCAATCCTCCTCCTTGCCCGGGCCTCCGCCCTTGGTGATTTGATCAAAGGCGCGGTCCGTGTTTCCAAACATGTGGTTTTTGCCCGACAGCACCGTGTAGTAGCCCGCCTCTCTCAGAAGCTCGGGAAATCGGATTTGCGCGTCGGGTAGCTTGACATGGAGTTCCGGCGCGCCGGTGTTATGGGGGTAGCGTCCCGTGATAATGCTGCATCGGCTGGGACTACAGCTACTGGTTGTCAGATAGGCGTTGTCAAAACGCATACCGCTCGCCGCCAACGCATCCACATTCGGTGTCTTAAGCGTCGGATGGCCGTAGCAACCGAAATCCTCCTGCGACACATCGTCAGCAATGAAAAATACGATATTGGGCCGTTCTTCAGCCGCGGCACTCGCGCCCCACGCTAACAGCAAACCCATACTAGAGATGAAAATATTTTTGTTCATTCGGCAGCTCCTCTTCAGTCGTTCAGCCCGGCGTCAGTTGCGAACGGGTGAGTTTGGTTGTATAAATTTCCGTCTCGTTCTCATCCAGCAGTCTGAAGGTGACCGTCGGATCGGCAACCGTTGTATTGAACTCAAACTCACTGAACGCGTATTTATAGGAGATTCCGTAGAGCTGGGTTTCCCATGCTGGATCCGTTGCCGCCAGTCCGCCCCGCCCGCCGCAGCAGGCGCCTTCAAACTCGTAAAACTTAAATCCGCCGGAGCGCGGAATGGTGAAGCCGCGCGCGCCATGCCGATCGCCGGAAATCATCAGCACGCCGGCGATCTTATGTTCCTCGATAAAGCGGAACAGTTCTTCCCGACCTTCGGGATCATATTTTCCCCACGAATCTTTTCCCCCGGAGACATAATCAGAGAACATCGTTCCACACGAAAGGATGATAAAGGGCGCCGTACAAGCCAGCAGCTTTTCCTTCAGCCACGCCATCTGTTCCTTCCCGAGAAACGAATCCCGGCCTTTTGCATGATCACGGAAATAGCGGTTATCGAGCATAATCACATCCGCTGGCCCAATCCGCCGGTGCAGGAACAGTCCTTCGCTTCCGTTGCCATATTCCGGGTTCACCCAAGATTCACGGAAAACCTGCAACGTCCGCTGTCGATCTTCGGCCGAAAACTTTTTCATCACTCCCGACACATCGTTGGCGGCATAATCGTGATCATCCCAGGTTACATACACGGGCATTTCCGAGGCAAAGTTTTGCCAACGCGGTCGGAGATCTCGCAGCAAAACATCATGACGCTGCAATCCGGCATGCCCCAGACGATCCTGCACCGCGACATCGCCGATCATCAGCATCGCCAGCGGCTTGCGGGCGCGGATGGTATCCAAATGCGCATGACCGAGACCCCAGCGATGCCAGCAGCTTCCGAATGCAATACGCGAATTGGGGTGCTGTTCGGGCACGGTACGAATGCACTGCGCGCCAATCGATGCAACCGGATTCCCATCGATCAGAATCTGATACCGATTCTCCGTTCCCGGCTTCAGTCCGCTCACCGCCACCACCGCCGTCAAATCGGTTGTGGCCGAGCTGGCCACCGGACCCAATGTTTGGCCGCCCACCCGCACGCTGACCTGCGCGGGCCGCAACGTGCGCACCCAAACTGACGCGCCTGTTTCAGAAATATTGCCCAGCATCGGGCCGCCCAACAGCGACAGTCCGGCCTCCGCACATAATGCTTGGAAGGGTGAATGGGACAGCAAATCGGCAAACGAAGCCTGCGGATCTGCTTCCAGCACCGCGTAGGCCTGTTTCAACATTTCAATACGCACAGGCGCCTGCTTTTGGTACAAGCTGAAAATCTCGAGACTGGTCGCCAGACCGCCAGCTTTCATCCGTATATGCCCGTACGGATCGGCCCGTCCTTTTTTCTTACTCTTTTTCGCAGCGAACGACCCGACCGGAGCGGCCAGTGCGAACCATCCGGCTGATTGAATAAAGTGACGTCGTCTCATGATTTCTTTTCCTTTTTCTTCGACTTGCTCTTTTTTTGATTCTTTGCAGGTTTCACGCCGACAGACGTTGACCACGCATCATAAAGACCGCGCAGCTCGGCAAAGGTTTCGGGGAATTGTGCTTTCAAGTCGGTGGTTTCATTACGATCGATTTCCATATTGTACAGTGCCCATTCAGAACCTTTAGCGACCGCTTTCCATTTTCCGCGCCGAACGGCCTTACCCGCTTTCCACTGCCAGAAAATGGGCTTCACCCGATCCGTAGCTTCCGCTCCCAGCAAGGCCGGCAGAAAGCTCTCGCCTTGCATGGGCGTGATTTTCTGGTCGCGGAATTCCGAGGGATAGGTCGCACCGGCTAATTCAGCCAGCGTAGGCATGACATCGATAAAATGGAGCGGACGGTGATCAATCGAGCCATGGTTTTTAATTTTTCCCGGCCAATAGGCGATAAATGGAGTGCAGATGCCGCCTTCATAGCTGTCGTTCTTATAGAAACGGAAAGGCGTATTGCTGACGTTTGCCCAGTTTTTGCCCAGCGATGCCCAGTAAGACATGGAACCGATTGGCCCGGTTCCACCGACCCCTTTCTCGGCGAATACCGGGGAACTTCCATTGTCGGACGCGAAAAGAATCAAGGTATTGTCGAGTTCTCCCAGTGCTTCGAGCTGGACGAGCAGTTTGCCAATATTCTGATCCACGCAATCAATCATCGCCGCATAGACCTCCATACGTTCCTCTTCCTTTTTCCGCTCATCATTCGAAAGAGAATCCCAGCCACTGAAGGTCGGGTCGGAGAGTTTCATCGCCGGATCAGCCAGCCCCAGTTCCACCATCTTTTCATAGCGAGCGGTTCGAATGGCCTCATAACCGGCGCTGTATTTTCCGCGGTATTTCGCGATGTCCCGCGGCCAGGCCTGCAGCGGATCGTGCGGTGCGGTGTAGGCAAGGTAGAGGAAGAAGGGTTTCTCCTCTCTCTTGTATTCTTCGAGATAGGAGATCGCGTATTTCGTAAAGTAGTCGGTCGAGTAAAAATCCTTTTCCGGCGGGGTGTACGGAGTGAAGGTTTGATCATCAATACACCACGCACGCTGGCCGGGATTTTTCTGCGCGGGCTGTGGCTCACCGGGGCGCGGATGGCCGGGATTAAAATGATTACTGGCGCCGTCCCGCAAACCGAACCAGCGTTCGAAACCCTTCTCATAGAGACTCTGCTCGCTATGATGTTTTCCTGCGGCCAATGTTCGATAGCCCGCCGAACGCAGGACATCGCCCAGCGTAACCGCATCGCGGATGCCGCTGAATTTAGTGTGCATGCCGCACTGCTGGGCATACACCCCGGTCAGCAGACAAGCACGCGATGGATAACATTTTGAGGTATTGTGCATCTGGGAAAAACGCATCCCCCGCTCCGCCAAATGGTCGAGGTTCGGCGTATTGATCTCTCCGCCGTAACACCCGATATCGGAATAACCCATATCGTCGACCAGAATGAAAATAATATTAGGGCGCGGGTCGCCCCGCGTCGCATGCACCGTAAATAACGCGAGGAGTCCCGCCACCAAAATGAACTTATACTGTTTCATGTTAATCTACCTTTTAATCAGGGTTGTCCTTTAAGACGCAGGCGTTTCTGTTTGAATTGATTCAATAATCATTTTTTCCAAAACAACATTGTCGTCTATTCGGAAAATCTTCAGCACGTGTTCTCCCGGGCTGATGCCTACAAATCTGACATCGATCGTATGCTTGTTGTTAACCACTGCTTTAGCCCAGGCTTTTTCCTCTGCTGTATGCTGACCAGCCCCCGTTGCATGTAAATCAAAGTTGAGGATTTGCACGGGCTCATCGTCTATCGTCACAGCCAAACGCATACCGCCCTGGCCTATTGTGTCCAGTGTCGGGCTCAGCTCTAGGGTGACGTTTGCACTACCGTAAAAGGGTTGCTCTATTTTATACGTCAGAGCAACGTTGTCGCTGACACGGGTTGCTGCTTTGCCCTGTGGCAGGGCCACCACGGCGGCGCTGGATTGCCCCAAATGCTCTACTCGGGTCCAAGTTAATCCATTGTTATTGTGCGCGTTGCTGAACTCGCCTGCATTGATTATTTGAATATGGACTGGTTGGGGCATCTCCACAAAGCTCACTGCGATGTCATTTTTTACGCCATCTACTTTAGATACCGGGGGCATAATCTGCTGTTCGGGATGCCTCCACGTGACGTAGCTCATATGTATCTGATTAATCATGCCATCCCATTTGCCATCGTTAATCTGATGATACTGATCCGTCAGCTCCGCATCGCGCTGAAAGTTGCGCGTTACGATCTGTTGAAAGTGATTAGCGCGGGCGTCCCCTTCTTCGGCCAGTACTTTATTCCAGGCCGCTGCGAAATACATTTCGTACAGGTTACTCATCGCGGAAATCGGCCATTCGACGAGTTGGAAAAATGCAGCGTAGTGCTCTTCACCTATCTTCGCTTTCACGCGTATCATGTCACGTTGTAGCTGTCGCCATTTTTTTACATGTTGGTAGAACGGACCCCCTTTAAGGCTTGGTAGACCGATGCTCCCGATGGCGAAGGTATTCTGGTTCAGCAGCTCAGGTTTACGCGTTGCTGCGTAGGTACCATAACGTTGAATTAACCCGGCGATCTCAAGGGCCAGTTCACGGCCAAACGTTTGTTCCGCAAAACCGGTCGCGTATTGTGCCAACGCCTGAGTATCCATCGCTTCAGGATCCCATGCCATGGTAAGAAAGAAGTCGATAGGGTACTCAATGGGCTTGAGATCACCTACGTTAACCACCCACAAATCTCTCGCGCCACGTTGATAGGACAAGTCCATTTGCTGCCAGACCTTGCCAATTTGAATGGTGTTGTTCCATTTGTAATTTCGAGGTACTCCTACGTAATCAAAGTGATAGTAAACGCCAAAGCCCCCTTCTCGATCCAACTCTTTTGTGGGCAATCGGCGTACCAGCCCCCAGTTATCGTCGGCGAACAACAAGGTAACGTCATCAGGCACCGTCATGCCTTTTTCGTAGTAGTCTAATACTTCTTTGTACAGCGCCCATACCTGGGGCGTAGCATCAGCCGGAGCGTCCGTCACATCCGCAATAATGTCTCTTTGATCGCTGACGATTTTTTCCAATAAATCGATCGCAGTACCTTCTGACATCGGCTCGTCGCCATCCCCTCTCATCCCAACCGTGACGAGTGATTCATAGGACGATCCATTGCCTTTAGACATCATGCGCTCGATGCCGGCACGCCAAAACGTTTTAATATTTTCGCTATTCGTTTCGTAATCCCACTCACCAACCCCAATGCATGGATTGCGTGTTTTTCGACGCCACTCTGCGTGGGCTCGCGCCATTGGCTCGTGATGGGACGTGCCCATAACAATCCCCATGTTATCGGCTAACGCAGTATTCTTTGGATCATCCAAATGAAACGACTTGCCCCACATAGCAGGCCAAATGTAGTTCCCTTTCAAGCGCAGTATCAAATCGAACACCCGTTCATACATCCCCGAATTAACACCACCGAACTTCTTCTCAGCCCAGCCCTTTAATGCCGGATCTTCGTCATTAATGAAAATGCCGCGATAGCGCACTTTGGGTTGATCCGTCACGCTGCCTGCAGTAACAAATACATTTTTATGCTGCACAGTAGGGACATCAGCAAACCAATACCAAGGGGACACACCCATTTGTTCGGAAAGATCAAAGGCGCCATAAATTGCACCGCGACGATCAGCGCCCACAATCACCAACACATGCTCAACATCTGGCCATGGCTTTTCAACAACGGCTACTTGAAAAGCTTCCCATTCACCTTTAATGGTGGAGATGTCTACCTTTCCTTGTGAAACAAGATCGTCAATGAGCGGGTGGTTGCCCAGAACACCCATTAAAACGGCTGGGTGTTTAAGGGTATCGCCGGCTTCAATAATGCGGGTCGCAGAACCGCCTATTTTATATAAATCTTCGGCGAAAGCTGTTGCGCCCCGTTTTACAGCCGGATCAGCGCTCTCAGAAATGACGATGGGCAGCGGTTGGCCATTGTTGATAAGAGGCATGCCGCTCTTACCTTCAAAGCAAACCGACGCGGGTGGTTCACTGGCAAATACGCCAGATGATGAGATCACACACACAAACAATGCAGTTTGTATGATTGCCCGCAGGGTGAGTTTTCGGCTAGCCGTTGCGATGACCTGCCGAGCAGTCAACAACATCTCTGCCTCCCGCAGCATTCCGATGATCTGTTCTGTAGTGTATTTCTTAATTGTCATGAGGCCGTCCTTATCCGTTTTATCCCCGCAGAATACTAACTCTGAGAGTGGGTTCGTTCACTGATACGTTAATTGATTAAAGTTACTCCGCGAGAGGAACCTGTTTATAGAGCTGTTTTCGCATTTGCTTCAGGATCTCCTGGTGTTCCGGGCTGGACACTAGATTCGTCCATTCATGAGGGTCATTCCGGTGGTCATACAGTTCTTCCTCGCCATTTCGGCAACGAATGTAACGATGGCGCTCCGACCGCACACTGAAGTGCTGATTGTCTGCTTTGGCCGGCACATTCCGCTCCGCGGGAACCTTGGAAGCGCAAGCAGAAATGGAAACCGACGGACCGGACCATTTTCCGTCCGCGGGGTTTTCAAGCAACGGTCTCAATGAAACCCCGTCGAGCGTGTGCCCGGGAGCCGATAGGCCGGAATAATCGACGCAGGTCGGATAGAGGTCAATCAGTGAGACCGGCGTTGTGCATTGACGGTTTTTCGCCACGCCCGGCCCGCTAATAACCAGCGGGATTCTGACGCTCTCTTCCCACGGGGAATACTTAAAGAGAAAATCCTTTTCGCCCATATGATACCCATGGTCGCTCGTAAAGATCACCAGCGTGTTCTCTGCATACGGACTGTCTTCCAGTGCATGGAGAACCTGACCAATCATATCGTCCGCAAATGCCACACAGGCCAGATAAGCCTGAGTCCACGCCCGCAATCGCTCCTCCCCTCCATTCTTCATGATGGAATCGTACTTTTCCCATCCCCACGGATGGGCGAGATCGTGCTGCTCCGTCAAAATTTTCGCACAATCCGCCGCATCGTTTTCGAGGAGAGGTGTCAGCTCAACCGATTCAAGGGGAAAGAGGTCAAAGTATTTCTTCGGAGCATACAAAGGGGTATGGGGTCGTGAAAACCCGACGGTCAGAAGAAAAGGTTTGTCGTGTTTCTTCCCCAGAAAACCAACCGCTTCGGCCGCATGCACTTCATCGGGCAGCGGGTCGCGGTCGTGTCCGTTTCTATATTCCCAGGGCTTCCCGTGATAAAAGGAGGTCCATCCATACCCTTCTCCGAAAGACGAGAGATCCTCAACGGGGCCAAATCCATCGCCCCATCCACTCCCCTTACGCCAGTCCTCCGGCCACCACGGGGGGGCGATTCCGTGTTTTTTATTTTCGGGCTTCCCATTGTTGGGAACGGGACCGAAGCTCGGGAGGCTGCCAAATCCGGGAAACCCATCCTCATTTTCAAATATACTCAGAACCTCGTGTCCGTTGTGATGGATTTTACCGGTGGAAAAGTTCCTATATCCGTTGGCCGTAAAGTGCTCAAACAGCGACTTTGTTTTTCCAATGACTGGATTTTCATTCCAATGATCCGTTGGCCGGCCCGTACCATAAAAACCAGAGGCATGCGGATACAGTCCGCTCCACAAACTGGCACGCGATGGTCCGCACAGCGGGCAGTTCGATGCCGCATTCGCAAAGCGCACCCCTCCCTTGATCAAGCGGTCGATATGGGGCGTCTTGGCCTGCGGATGGCCCCCCATTCCCGCGATCGTATCGTTCAGGTCGTCGCAGATAATGACGACGATATTCGGAGGAGACTTCGTTTGGGCCAATGCAACCAACTCTGTAGTTTCTGTTACTAGCCAGAGAAAGGGGGCCTGACCGTGAAAATCGCCCAACGTCCGGGGTCGGTTTAGATAAAATTCGATATCGTCCTGCTGTCCGGTGCCAATGCAAATCTCGCGGAGTTGGCCCTTTCGGTCCACATGGGCACACAGGGCCTTAACGGCCTGCTTCACTGCCGGTTCATAATCTGATGCATCCAACCAGCCGCGATTGAGGCCGACACTCATGGCAAAGGCAAACATGGCGGTACCGGAACTTTCAGCCCAAGCGTATTCATAGTCGATGAGCTGACGCCACATGCCGTTGTCGGATTGATAGGCCAGAAGCGATGCCATCATCTTCCGGTATGCTTTCATAATCTCGGGCTGGAGTTTGTGATCGGCAGGCAAATCGCTGAGTACTTCGGCCAGACTGACAGCGACCCAACCGTTACCGCGTCCCCAATGGTAGTGAAATTTAGGACCGTGATAGAACAAACCATTATCCGTTTGGAGCTTCTTAAGATAAGCGGCCAATTGCAGGGCCGCACGATCGGCGTACTTCATCTCTTTGGTCGCTCTATAGGCCTGAATCTGAAGCATCCCCACCATATACATATCGTCAATCCACCAGCGTGTCTGGGAGGTTAGACCGTCTTCTCGGGGCTTTTCCCACTGCTGATCCGCAAACCACAATCCCAGCTCGAGATGCCGTTTGTCGCCGTTAATCATATAGATCTGTAGCGAGAGAGCCCCGGTGACAAACTGATCGACATGCGGATGGCGGGAAATGAGATCGTTGCCCGGTTCCAGTAGTTTTTCGTAGCGGGCAATGATTCGTTCAAGCCGTTCGGTGTCGTTTTGCTTTTGAGCAAAGCGAAGAGCCCCAACTGCCGCACACGTTTCGGCATAATGAAGTCCCTGATCTCCATAATACATGGTTCCGCGGGAAAGCAGGTTGTCAATGACACGGCCGGCAAGTTCCTTGGGATCATTACTCGGGACCCCCGAAAGGTTGGTGTCCGCCATTGAAACAGTGATGCTGGTTAGCAGGACTAGAGAAGTGATGATTGATTTCATATTTTTGGTTCCTTGAATCTCGGTCAGTTTTTAGTAGTTAAACGGGCGGCGGAACGGCGGAGCGTGCAACGTTTGATTAGGATGATGGGTGCAGCAGAAAAGCCTTTGCTGTTGGAGCATCCTCATCCTTCCAGCCATAGAACAGCAACATGCCATCAACGATTTCACCGTTTGGTTCTACAACCGGCTGGATATGATTGAAGCGCCATCCGGGATACCGTTTTCTATCCGGCGTCAGATCCCGGAACTTTCTCCAGGTCTCCCCGTTATCCGCTGAAATCCACTCCTCAACGTTGCCGCCTCCACGATCATCCATATAGCCGCCCCGACGATACCCTTTGCCAGTGATTAGGTATGCGTGAATGACGCCGTCTTCACCATGGATAAGATGGCCGCTGTTCCAGTAATGGTTTGAATGAGTAATTCTGGTTTTTCGCCATTCTCCGTTTTCGCGACGGACATAATAAAAGTCATGCTTCGTCAGAGACGTCTCACCAGTGAGTATGTGCAGAAAGGTTGGCTCATCGTTCTTATCCAATGCGATGGCCGGAGGAATGCCTGCCCCCCGCCAATCCGTGTCCCAGATAAGACAATGCTTCTTTGAGTAATCGAGATCGATCGGCGTCGTCAGCGTTTTTCCGTCCGCATTGACCACCTCATAAGTCTCTAGGTTGATCTTTACGTAATGAAGATTGTATTTCCGAATATCAACCTTCTTATCGTAACGCGGATTGAAGAGGCGCTCATTAGCCTTCTCTGTAATATTGTCGTCATAGTCAATATAGGCCATATGTAAATATTTTCCATCACGACTCGGCAAAGCAGTTCGATAAGCGGACCAGTCGGTTCTCCCCTTGATGTCTAGGTCGGTGACGTCCTGCTCCGGCCCAACCCATGTTTTTCCGTTGTCATCGCTGATGCGATACGTCCACGAGCTGGTATGCCCATCGGTTCGATAGGTGATGACTTCTTTGTCATCATAAATGCGGAAAACCGTTTGGTAAGAAATCTGAGGAGCAATTTGGGGAGCCTCCTCCCATTCGATATCCACCACTCCTGCGGCGACAGGCTTGCTTGAGACAAGGTGTATGCCCGGCGTCCTGTGGCATCCATGGAGCACGTGCAGGAAATCGGATTCGTCAGCCCATATAATGGGGCTGTAATGGTGATCGGCATTCCTGGGTCCGATACGTACGGGTTCAGTGAACGTGCGCGATGTTGGATCATAACTGATGAACATCGGGTAGGCGTCACCCTTGAGGTTCTTTGTCGGGGTCGCGTCAGCATTGTAGACGATGTAGAGACGCCCATGCAGCAGGACAGACTGCGGTCGCTGCCGTGCGTCGTAAAGCATGTTGCGCTTTCCTCCGCTGCCGAATTCCAATATTTCGAATGCTTTTGGTTCTGCTTCCTTACAAGCAGCAACCTGCTCCACAGAGTTCTCTTCGATGTCCTCGGTTGATTGAGCGAATAGGTGCCCAGAAGCGAAGAGGCAACCTGCACCAATAAAAATTGGCAACAAAGCTGAAATCGTGTTTCTCATAACATATGCCCTTATTAACATTAAAAAAAAATACTTCCCGTTTCTACCGATTCAAATGGCTCTCCGCGCAACGTTGCTCAAAACGTTGGCGGCTGATTCCTGCCTCTTTTTCGCAGGCGCTGATAATCCAGGTTGAGAGCATTTTTGTCGGCTTCGAAACCAGCAGGATTTCGCTATCTGTTCTAACTGTTTTAGCAACGTCGCCGGGATTATAGAACACGGCGGCACCGATGGCTTGCGGGGATGCCGCCACATCTTCCGGGTGGATGCCCCACGTGCCGATATACTGATCGCCCTCGAAGGTGTCCGTGGTCTCCCAATAATTAATCCCGGTCACAAATTCGACCGGATCATCGCAAAGCGCGAACGCCTCCACCTTCATCTCCCGAATGCCGGTAAAGGCCGAAACACGAATCAGGATATCCACTGTTCCACCCTTATACGGAACGTCCTCGGAAAGCATTTCAATTTGGGAAAAGCTGGCCTCTTTGCGGACCCGGGCCGTGCGCATGGAAACCGGATCAAGCCGGACGACGTTGCCATTATCCCACAGGCGTACGCCCCCGATCCCAATGGTCGGCCCAACCTTGTATTGATCGGAACCCCAGCCCGCCTGTTGCTGCTCTTCGGTCGGATACCATGAAGCACCCGCCAGTTCCAGGCCGGCCCGTTGCTTGTTATAGACATCGAGCGCGCACTTTTTGTCGAAATAGATCCTCACCCCCATCCACTCGTTTTCAATCGCCGGGCCGTGATGCGCCAGCTTCTGGAACAGGTTCCCGCTTTCGGAGTGGATCTCAGATTCCTGCGTTGCTTTGTCTTTCCATTTCAGGCTGACATCCGTCCGGTTGTCGGCCCGGGAAAATCCCGAGAGAACCAGGAGTGCCACTATTGTCATTATGACTTTCATCGTATTTCCTGTTCGTTCCTGGTTATGAATGCTGTTTTTCTCCTGCATATTCAAATACGCACCCCTATTGATGAATTTATAGAATTCTTTGATCTTCAACTATTCCGTTCCGGCCAGCAGCACGCATCGGTGTCGTCACCCAGACCGGATCTTTTTCGGCTTGCGGATAGACCCCCTTTCCAGATGCGCTAATCAGTCCTATCGTGGCTGGCTCCGAGATGGCGGCGGTTGCCGTAAACTTCGTCACTCCGAAGTTGACACCAGCACCTCCGATTGCAGGACCTTCTGCGCTCAGGAGGTAGCCAATAGAGTCGATGCTTTTGAACGTAGGAGTAGCCGCCGCTCCGATTACTGAGACGCCAGCTATAGTTGATGGATCATAGGCGTACCAGTTTGCGGTTAATGCATTGACGCGGTACGAGGTGGCATGAGAGGCAGAAGCATCGGAAATGTAGAACTTCCCAGCTTCTTCGATCACAAAGTGCATCGTAGCCGAATTCAGCCTTGTGGTTTTAGAGACAAAGGCAGAGCCGATTTTTATGACATCCACGCCAGCTTCGAAGCTAACGCCGGGGGTCTTGAACGTGAACAAGGCTTCCCCTCCATTTTCGGTGGAGTCGTTCATCCGAATGAACGTTCCGTTTGCAGCTTTTAAACTCACAAGAGTCGTCGAGCGCTCGTTCATGGCGGCATAGATGGCCGGACCGGTATAGTTTACGCCGGCGGAGGCGTATGTCGGAGTTGTCGTATTCAGCACGAAAGACGAGGGTGTGTTGTCAGAGTCGGCTAGAATCTGAGTGGCTGCGTCGAAATCCACGACCACAACGGCTTGTGCCGCCACGGAAAGCAACCCCATCATAATGGTAAATACATATCTCATCTTCATTGCATTATCGCCTTTGTTTGCCTGTATTCATTTTCTTATTTGAAAGCGTATGTTAGCTCTCAGGCCAAAACATTCAATCCCTAGAAGTGAACGCCGAATGCTAAAAAATGAACCCGGTTTACTCGGCTCTCCCTTATGGTTTCTGGCTGGTGATTTTGTGCGGGTTGAGCAGTCCTTGCAGCAGTCCGTATTCTTTCATCTATTTCTGACTTCTGATTTCCTTCCACAGCGCACTGGTTCTCGTGACACGCTCCGGTGCTTCCAGCTCGGTCGCCCAGCCTTGATCCCCCTGCGCCAGCATCCAGGCATCGAGTTGCTTGATGAGATCCTGTTTAACGGATTTAAGCTCCGGTTGATCGATGAGGTTAACGAGGCAATACGGATCTTTTTTGATATCGTAGAGTTCTTCCGCCGGACGATGCGTCATGCGATTAATATAGGCCTGTGCATCGACATCACCGTTGAGAGCCAGCGCCGCAAGTTCTGAACGTTTGGGGTTCAGCTCCGGGACAAAGGGGTTCGTCGCATGAAACGTGATCGGGCGCTCCGGTTTCAGGTTGCGAATATAGCGATAGCGTTCGCTCACGACCGTTCGCATGCCATAGGGCTCTTTGTTTCCATTCACGCCCGTCATGGTCTGGGATCCATAGGAATAGTTTTTATGCTGCTTTTTGCCCTTCAGGACGGCCAGAAACGATTTCCCATCGACGGGCGCAACCAGTTTCCCGCCGGCGGCCTCAACGAACGTTGGAACCACGTCGCCATATTCGACCAGCGCTTCGGTTTCGGTGCCAGGCTTCACGTTACCGGGCCAGCGAACAATAAGCCCGCTCGACAGGCTGTGTTCATAGTTGTTCCACTTTCCGAACGGGAACGAACTACCCTGCTCCGTGGCGACCATCACCAGCGTGTTGTCTTTGACCTTATATTCATCCAGATACGAGAGGCATTCCCCGACCTGCTGATCAAAGAAGGTGCATTCTGCAAGGTACTTGTGATAGTCGCTCCGATACTTAGGGGTATCAAAAATATTGGGAGGCAGCACCAACTGTTGCGGGTCGTAAGCATCGGGGTTGCCACGGGTATACGGGCCATGCGGATCATACGAAGCAGCAAACAGGCAGAACGGCGTGTCCGATTCCGTGCATTCCTCAATGAACTGCTTGAGCTGCGGGTTGCGAATCACGACCTCTTTTGCCGGAGTGTTCTTGTTGTCGCTATAGCCATGTTCCATGCCGTCAAGATATTCGAAGGGAAAGACGGATTCAGGATTAATATGTGTCTTCCCCACCAGCGCCACGCGATAACCCTGCGCTTTCAGATGATGCACAATACTTTTTGTGCCGGGATTTGCGAAGGTGTGATTGGGGTACGCCCCGCTGTGGATCGGATAGATTCCGGTGTAGAGATTATGGCGCGTCGGCGAGCACATGGCTGCAGCCTGATAACATCGATTAAACTTCAGCCCCTCTTCAGCCAACGCATTGAGATGCGGTGTTTTGGCTTGTCCGCCATAAACCTCCAGATCCCGGAAGGTGCAATCATCGGCTAAAATGAACATTAAATTTGGTTTCACGGGTTTCGCAAAAGCGGAGCAGTTCAACAGGATCAATAAGGGTATCAATAGGCGCATTGGAGTTTCCTTTTTTGTATAGCGTATCTTTCTACTTGAGAGCCTCTTGCAAAACCCTTTGGGTTTGCGAGGCGGTTATTCGTTAAAAGTTATTGGTTATTAGCCCACCAGATTCAACAGGCGAGTTCTTTCTATGGGTACACCATAAACCCCCGAAACATTCACGCAACCCATGTTATCGAAACAAAAATCCAAAAAAATGAAACTCCACATGGAGGTACCGCCCCATGAATTTAGGAAGCACCGTTGGAATTTCACTATTAACGATAATGAATTCAAAACCACCCGTTGACACCAACATGCACTCTATGAACAATTGAGGTTTAATTATAATAATGAGCCATCCATTATGAAAATACTTACTCCAAACTCCATGAAACACCGTCTACTCCTCTGCTGCCTGTTGCCATTCGTTTCATTGGCCGCTCCAACCCAACCCAACCTTATTTTTCTTATGGCCGACGACTGTACCTATACCGATCTCGGCGTATATGGAGGACAAGCGTTCACGCCCAACCTGGATCGCCTCGCCAGACAGGGGATGAGATTTGACAATTGTTGGCAAACCGCACCCATGTGCGCCCCGACCCGGATGAATATTCTAACCGGCACCTATCCAGTTAAATCAGGGGCCTACCCAAATCACAGTCAGGTTGACCCCGAAATAAAAAGCGTTTTCCACTTCCTCAAACCCGTCGGATACCGCATTGCAATGTCCGGAAAAACACATATCAGCCCCCGAACGGTATTTGACTTCGAATACTATTCGGTGAACAAGGATCCGGACTTCACCGTTGTCCGGAAATTCATCCGCGAGTGCCAGAATACAGATACACCGTTCTGCCTGTTCCTGATGTCGAACCATCCGCATGATCCATGGGACGCGGGAGATCCGACGCGCTACCCACCCGATCAACTGGAGCTTCCACCACACTGGGTGGATACGCCCGAGACGCGAGATTGCTATTCGCGCTATCTTGCAGAGATCACGGAGTTTGACCGGGAAGTCGGCCAAACCATGACATTGCTTGACCAGGAAGGGCTTGCCGACGACACCGCTTTGATGGTTGCCAGCGAACAAGGCAGCGCATTCCCCTTCGCCAAATGGACGTGCTATGCAGAAGGATTACGCAGCGGAATGATTGTGCGCTGGCCGGGACAGATCAAGCCCGACGCAACAAGCCAGGCCATGGTCGAGTATTCCGATATCCTTCCAACCCTGCTTTCGATCGCAGCAGTCGAACCGACCCCATCGATTCAAGGAAAAAGCTTCCTCCCTGTGCTACGTGGCGAAACCAATTTTCATAAGAACTATACGTTTGGCATCCATACATCGACCGGCATCAAGTGCAGCACGCAACCGTTCGGGATTCGCTCGGTTCGAGACCAACGATATTCCTACATCCGGAACCTGCACCCGAACAACCGCTTCCAAAATGTGATCAACAATAATCCCGATGCCGAATACTACCCATCCTGGAAAATGAATGCTGCTCAAGGCAATACCAAAGCCGCCGCAAAGATCCTCCGGTATGAACAGCGCCCGGCGGAGGAATTGTATGACCGAAAACTAGATCCTCTTGAACTGAACAACCTAGCCGACCTCCCGGAATATACATCCAAGAAGGAGGAACTGTCACAACAGTTGGATAGCTGGATGCGGCAGCAAGGCGATCAAGGATGCATCACAGAAGAAAACGCTGCGGAACACTATGCAACATGGTATCGCGAGAAGCTCGGACTGCCGGATTAGAGCGTTCTAAGAAAGAATATACCTACCCAATGAAACTCCGAGCGACTGCTTTTTTGAACCATGACCTCTGGTCATTATTTTCTCCGCAAATTATCGGTCGCTACGCTCGCGGGACGGGATCACAGGATTTTCAGGATGTGGTTGAATGGAATCCTGCTCAATCCCAACCCATATTCCGTAAATTGATTTTAATTGCTTGTTTTCCGCACCTATTGCAGTGCTTGAGCTTCGGGGCTCTCTGCCAAGAGGATCAACCGGATAAAATCCCGTTCATCCAGTTCATCCGGTCAAAAAATATTCCAGCTTAGCTGTCTCTCCATAAAAATTATCGTAGAGTCGCCAATTTATATCGCGTAAGCGGTCCTACACCCCCGATTAAGTCGCGCTTACATCTCTGAGAATCTTTTGTTCGATCAAAATTCCTGTTCTCCACAAAACTCCATACAGAACCTTTGTTTCCCAAATCACGGAATGGTTCAGATACAAAAAACGCCCCGGAAACGGGGCGCATTCATTGTGATAAACCAGCACCACCTACGGGGTGAACTCGATCTGCAAACGAATAAACTGCTGGTCTTCCTCGTCGGTTGGAATCCAGTTGGTGACGGCATTGAAGTTAGTAATTCCCGACGTTCCGCTACCTACCTTATAGGCGCTGCCGTCGGCCCAGTTCGTGTTGACCAAGTCGGTTCCCACGTCAAGAATAGTAGTCAGCCCGCGTTCGACGGCATCGTCACGCTCAAAGTAAACAAACTCGATGTAGTTTGTTCCACTATCTTCCATTTGCGACTGCACGGGGGTGTTGCCTTGGTCGTCTCCATCCACCGGACTTCCTCCCAGCGCATATTCTGCGAGGTTGGCCAGCAGATCGTTATCGGCATGATCCCCAAAATTTGTGGTTCCACCGAGCCCGGGATATTCAGCAATCCACTGATCCCACATGGATACCGGCGTCGCTTCACTATTCATTGGCTCAGGCATCACGGCAGGCGCGCTCATCAACACCACACTGACATCATCCAGGTCAAAGGTGGATGAGGCCCCGGCTTCAACCCAAAGGCGGATGGAAGAGATTGTCTCCTCCGAAGGCAACCTGAAGGTGTACTCAATAAGTTTCCAATCGGATGTAATACCCCACGGCTCCGAGGACGATGTGGTGGCGTCGAGCGCACAGTGGACGTTAACGGTTTGAGCTCCGCTGGTCGAACGCACCCAGGCCCGATACCGATAGGTGGCTCCCGCGAGGAAAGCGGAAGCTGCCAGCTCC
This sequence comes from Pontiella sulfatireligans, assembly GCF_900890705.1. GTDB lineage: Bacteria > Verrucomicrobiota > Kiritimatiellia > Kiritimatiellales > Pontiellaceae > Pontiella > Pontiella sulfatireligans. The sequence goes on from NZ_CAAHFH010000002.1 coordinate 1,852,037, forward strand.
GGCGAGGGTGATTGGTACGTACAGGCGAGTCCGTAGGAACCCCGCCGAGCCGCGTTCGTCGCAACGCTACCGGATGCAACAGACACGTCCCAACCCGTCAGGTCAGCCGGGGTTTCAAATCCCAGATTGGAAACATAGTTTTTGCGCAGGCCGTCGTTCTGAACCTGAGCGAGTCCTGAAATGGTAAAGAAGGAACGGACATAGCCGCGCTGACTACGATCCGTGTTGCCGACATCGTTCCAGGCCTGCTGAACCCATGGCGTGAGATCCGTATCCACCACATGGGCCATGGCAGCAATCGTCGCGATCCCGCCTTCGGTCGCTTTATTACCTTTGTAGACTACATTTACGTTGGTACAGGTGCCATCCAGCTCATAATCGTTCAAAAGATTGTCCACCCCGATTCCGGCAGCCCACGCGGCCACCTTGTTGAACGATTCCAGTAAGCCGGCATCCATGTCCTGCGGATAATTGATCATCGAATTCAAATACCGGTCCCACACTTTCTCGGTTGGGTCGTCGCAGTACCGAGCCCAATCCTCCTTGCCTGAATGTTCCACCGGATTTCCCTGCAGGTCACTGGTAGCGGGGACCAGCCCGGTTACGGGATGCGAACCGCGCAACAGCCATTGGTTCTGGGCATGGGGCGCTAAATCATAAAACTCAGCGTCTACAGAAGCTCCGAATTCAGCCGCCAACCGGCACCCCAGCGGTTGCATGTAGGTACACTCTGTGTAGGCATCCAGCCCGAGAGAATCGTTCGGGAACATTTTAATAATGCCCTTTCCATACCCCGCGGCGTTATTGGCGGAATAAATCACCTCTCTATCAGAGGCCGGGTCTTCAAAACCCTTATGTGCCTGCCAAAAGGCCGCGTGGCGATCCGCCAATTCAAGGTATCGTGGTTCGCGCCATTTTGCGTACGCTTGATATAAAACGGTTGCCAGCCCGTAATCGTGTCCCTGACCCACATACGTGGAGCGATATTCTTCGCCGCTTTCGTAAACGGTAGCGTTGAAAAACCACTGTCCGACGACAGCATCCCAGTGCCAATGATAATCCTCAAACAGGTTGACGCCTTGGTCGAACATGGCCTTGTCATTCTCGCCCATAAGAATGCATGGCAGCCATTCGACCGCATGCCTCGAGCTCACCTCGCCAGAAGAATCATCCAGGGCGTAGATGGTATTCGTATCGCCCCGGAAATGGTCAGAAGTCGTGTAATAATCGTGCAGCATATTTGCGCTTACTGTAGCCCGCGCGGCCTCAAACTGAGCATCCGTTTTGCCCAGCAGGGTTTTAAAGAGGTTGGGTACGTCCCGGGAGACCCGTTCGATCCACTTCACATTCAGACGGTCATACACCAATTGCTCTTCTTCCACGGAGAGCTGATGGTCAAAAACAACCACCTCGGCCACCTTTCCGTTATAGGTCTTTCCGAGAAACAGCTGATCCATATCGGTCAAGCCGGATGCCGTTCCCACCGCAATGGCGGGAGCCGCATCTGAGGAAGTCCACAGCTCGACCTCAAAATCCGGATGATCAATCAACACTTCCTGCCCACCTGCCTGTGCCGTAAACTTCGTCACTCCGAAGTTGACACCACCACCTCCGCTTGCAGGACCCTCTGCGCTCAGGAGGTAGCCAATAGAGTCGATGCTTGCGAACGCAGGAGTAGCAGCCGCTCCGATTACTGAGACGCCAGCTATAGTTGATGGATCATAGGCGTACCAGTTTGCGGTTAATGCATTGACGCTGTACGAGGTGGCATGAGAGGCAGAGGCATCGGAAATGTAGAACTGCCCGGCTTCTTCGACCACAAAGCGCATCGTGGCCGAATCCAACCTTGCGGCTGAAGAGACAAAGGCAGAACCGATGCTTAAGACATCCACGCCGGCTTTGAAGCTAACGCCGGGGGTCTTGAACATGAACAAGGCTTCCCCTCCATTTGCGGTGGAGTCGTTCATCCGAATCTGCGTTCCGGCTCCAGCCATTAAAGACATAAGCACCGAGGAGCGCTCGTTCATGGCGGCATAGATAGCCGGACCGGTATAGTTTACGCCGTCGGAGGCGTATGTCGGAGTTCCCGTATCCAGCGCGAAAGACGCGCCTGTGCGGCCGGAGTCGACTAGAACCTGAGTGGCTTCATCGAAATCCACTACCAAAGCGGCTGGTGCCGCTGAATCCGGCCAATACACCGCGAAAACCTGAAATTCATTCACCGGCGCATCAAACACACAGCGCATAAAACGACTCACAGGCAGATCCAGCGCATTGATTCCGTTAAAACTGTTTTCAACATAGATCGGGTGTTTGGAAGTCAAGGCATCTACCTGTCCGACACCATAAACTCCATCCCAGCCGGTTACCCGTTGGTCGGTTGCATCAATCGAGAAGCGGTAATGCTCTTTTGCGTCCATCTGAAAGACACATCCATCAATGCCTTCCCAAACCGGCACCTCCAGCTCGGGTGCCTCGATCACCGACAGCACCGACAGCACGCCGTTGGACGGGGTTGTGGTGAATTGGTACCCGCCCGAAGCGTCATCAATCCAGATTCCTGAGCCTACAGAAGTTTCGGTAAAGTCCTGCACATTGAAGGTTGCATCCCAAGTCGCAGTGCCTTGCTTGGCTGGATCAGGAGTAACAAGATCAACAATCGTCCAGGAATCGCCGACCATCGTGCCGGCGGCCGTTAAATCAAAAATAAAGGTACCATTCCCTTTGAATTCCGGCTGCCAAGAGGTCGGATTGGAATCAACTATTTTTTTATTCACGCCGTTCGCCCCGATTTCAAACGTCATGGAACCCGCGGCCCCCAACACCAGGCTTCCCTGTTTTTCGAGTTGCCAATCTCCGCCGATGACCTTTGTCGCACCGTTAAGTTGAACTTTGCTTGTAGACTTTCCTCCCGTAAAAATAACGTCGCCTCCGGTGGTATTGTCAAAATCACCGTTGAACTCCAGCGTGTCAGCGCCGTCGATGATAAGCGTATGGGGTTTTTCGCTGACGGCAAATTCCACCTTGGAATTGATGGTCACGGTTCCCGCTCCATCTAGTAGCGTAATGGATGTATTGCCTAAATTACCCGCCGTCAAATTGTTGCCGCTAATCGACCATGCTCCATTCGGATTTGGACCGAACACGATATCGGATCGCTTCAGCGCAGTGCTGGTATCATTGGTTGTGGCCACATTAACCGTATCGTTCGTAAAATAGAGATCGGTTGTTCCCAGTGCGCCGGGTTTGGCCAGCCCGACCCAGTTGTTGGTTTCGGACCAGTTTCCATTAACCACACCGGTCCAGTCATATTCATCCGCAAATGCAATGCCCACCATTGCGCTCATTGCCATTATCGCTAATATGCATTTTTTCATGATTCCACCGCTCCTTTTATTTGGTCATTGATGGCACGGCCTGACTCCAAGCTTACTCTGGCACCGCTTTCTTCACGTATACCTAAAATAAGACAATCCACCATTCTTTCAATCCCTAGTAACGAATCTAAAATCGGCAAAAACGAAACCCCCTTTTCCAATATCGCGATAACGCTCGTTCTGTTTAATCCTGACATTGTTTGATCTCCCCTTCTATAGATCTGTGTAGAGAACGTTTACCTTCGCGAAGCGAATGAAACGTTGTGCTGAACACCGCTTCCCTCATTCTTCGGGTAAGCGGTCCTACACCCCCGGTTAAGTCGCGCTTAAATCTCTGAGAATCTTTTGTTCGATTGAATTCCTGTTCTCCACAAAACTCCATACAGAACCTTTGTTTCCCAAATCACGGAATGGTTCAGATACAAAAAACGCCCCGAAAACGGGGCGCATTTATTTTGCTAAACCAGCACCACCTACGGGGCGAACTCGATCTGCAGGCGGATGAACAGCTGGTCTTCCGCGTCGGTTGGAATCCAGTTGGTGACGGCATTGAAGTTAGTAATTCCCGACGCTCCGCTACCTACCTTATAGGCGCTGCCGTCGGCCCAGTTCGTGTTGACCAAATCGGTTCCCACATCAAGAATAGTAACCAGCCCGCGTTCGACGGCATCGTCGCGTTCGTAGTAAACAATCTCAATATAATTTGATCCATCGGAAGAAATCATGGTCTGAGTTGCCGTGTTGCCTTGGTCGTCTCCATCCACCGGACTTCCTCCCAGCGCATATTCTACAAGATTGACCAGCAGATCGTTATCGGCATGATCCCCAAAATTTGTGGTGCCACCGAGCTCGGGATATTCAGCAATCCACTGATTCCACCAGGATGCAGGCGTCACTTCACTATTCATTGGCTCAGACATCACGGCAGGCGCGCTCATCAACACCACACTGACATCATCCAGGTCATAGGTGACTGCCGGGCCGGCTTCAACCCAAAGGCGGATGGAGGAGGTTGTCTCCTCTGAAGGCAACCTGAAGGTGTATTCAACAAGCTTCCAATCGGATGTAATACCCCACGGCTCCGAGGTCGATGTGGTGGCGTCAAGCGCACAGTGGACGTTAACGGTTTGAGCTCCGCTGGTCGAACGCACCCAGGCCCGATACCGATAGGTGGCTCCCGCGAGGAAAGCGGAAGCTGCCAGCTCCGGCGAGGGTGATTGGTACGTACAGGCGAGTCCGTAGGAACCCCGCCGAGCTGCGTTCGTCGCAACGCTACCGGATGCAACAGACACGTCCCAACCCGTCAGGTCAGCCGGTGTTTCAAATCCCAGATTGGAAACATAGTTTTTGCGCAGGCCGTCGTTCTGAACCTGAGCGAGTCCTGAAATGGTAAAGAAGGAACGGACATAGCCGCGCTGACTACGATCCGTGTTGCCGACATCGTTCCAGGCCTGCTGAACCCAGGATGTGAGGTCGGTATCCACTACCTGTGCCAGGGCGGCGATGGTGGCAATTCCACCTTCGGTTGCTCCGCCGTTTTTGTAGACTACCTGCTGGTTGGTTCGGGTGCCGTCCAGCGCATAGTCGTTCTGGAAATTATTGACCCCGATTCCGGCAGCCCACGCAGCGACTTTATTAAGCGACTCCAGTAAGTCGGCGTCCATATCCTGCGGATAATTGATCATGGAGTTCACATATCGATCCCACACTTTTTCGGTGGGATCGTTGCAGTAGCGGGCCCACTGCTCATCTTTGTGTTCCACAGGATTTCCCTGCAGGTCGCTGGTGGCAGGAACCAGCCCGGTTACGGGATGCGATGAGCGCAGCAGCCACTGGTTCTGGGCATGGGGTGCCAAATCATAAAACGTTGCGTCAACGTCGGCACCAAAGTCCGCCGCCAACCGGCAGCCGAGCGGTTTTTGATAGGTGCATTCCGTATAGGCATCCAGCCCGAGCGAATCGCCCCGGAACATTTTGATCACGCCCTTTCCGTAACCTGCGCTGTTGTCGGCCGAGAAAATCATTTCCTGGTCGGCTTCAGGATCTTCAAAGCTACTGTGAGCCTGCCAGAAGGAAGCATGGCGATCGGCCAGTTCGAGGTAGCGCGGTTCGCGCCATTTTGCGTAGGCCTGATAGAGAACGCTGGCCAGCATGTAATGGTTTCCCTGTCCCGAATACGTCCCGCGGTATTCGTCGCCGCTATCGTAAATGGTATCATAAAAATACCACTGCCCGACCACGGAATCCCAGCGCCAATGATAATCCTCAAACAGGTTGACGCCTTTGTCGAATAGGGTCTTATCATTCAGGCTGAGGAGAATGCACTCCAGCCATTCGCCCTGATGCGCCGACACCACTTCGTCATCTTTCAGACCCTGGCAGAAGATGGTATTGGTATCGCCGCGGAACCCTTCTGAAGTCGTGTAATAATCGTGCAGCAAATTTGAGCTCACCGTGGCCAGTGCATCGGCAAATTGAGCATCCGTTTTGCCCAGCAGGGTTTTAAAGAGGTTGGGTACGTCCCGGGAGACCCGTTCGATCCACTTCACATTCAGACGGTCATACACCAATTGCTCTTCTACCACGGAGAGCTGATGGTCAAAAACAACCACCTCGGCCACCTTTCCGTTATAGGTCTTTCCGAGAAACAGCTGATCCATATCGGTCAAGCCGGATGCCGTTCCCACCGCAATGGCGGGAGCCGCATCTGAGGAAGTCCACAGCTCGACCTCAAAATCCGGATGATCAATCAACACTTCCTGCCCACCTGCCTGTGCCGTAAACTTCGTCACCCCGAAGTTGACACCACCACCTCCGATTGCAGGACCCTCTGCGCTCATGAGGTAGCCAATAGAGTCGATGCTTGCGAACGCAGGAGTAGCAGCCGCTCCGATTACTGAGACGCCAGCTATAGTTGATGGATCATAGGCGTACCAGTTTACAGTTAATGCATTGACGCTGTACGAGGTGGCATGAGAGGCAGAGGCATCGGAAATGTAGAACTGCCCGGCTTCTTCGACCACAAAGCGCATCGTGGCCGAATCCAACCTTGCGGCTGTGGAGACAAAAGCAGAACCGATGTTTAAGACATCCACGCCGGCTTTGAAGCTAACGCCGGGGGTCTTGAACATGAACAAGGCTTCCCCTCCATTTGCGGTGGAGTCGTTCATCCGAATCTGCGTTCCGGCTCCAGCCTTTAAAGACATAAGCATCTTGGTCCCAGCTAAGCGCTCATTCATGGCGGCATAGATAGCCGGACCGGTATAGTTTGTGCCATCGGAGGCGTATGTCGGAGTTCCCGTATCCAGCGCGAAAGACGCGCCTGTTAAGCCGGAGTCGACTAGAACCTGAGTGGCGTCATCGAAATCCACTACCAAAGCGGCTGGTGCCGCTGAATCCGACCAATACACCACAAAAACCTGAAATTCATTCACCGGCGCATCAAATACACAGTCCAGATAACAATCCGCAGGAAGATCCAATACATTGATTCCGTTAAAACCGCTTTCAACATAGAGCGGGCGTCTAGAAGTCGAGGCATCTACCTGTCCGACACCATAAACTCCATCCCAGCCGGTTACCCGTTGGTCGGTTGAATCAATCGCGAAGCGGTAATGCTCTTTTGCGTCCATCTGAAAGACACATCCATCAATGCCTTCCCAAACCGGCACATCCAGCTCGACGGTCGGCGGGGGCGGAGTGCCGGCGGTTGCCGTAAACTTCGTCACTCCGAAGTTGACACCATCACCACCGATTGCAGGACCATCTGCGCTCAGGAGGTAGCCAATAGAGTCGATGCTTGCGAACGCAGGAGTAGCAGCCGCTCCGATTACTGAGACGCCAGCTATCGTTGATGGATCATAGGCGAACCAGTTTGCGGTTAATGCATTGACGCTGTACGAGGTGGCATGAGAGGCAGAGGCATCGGAAATGTAGAACTGCCCGGCTTCTTCGACCACAAAGCGCATCGTGGCCGAATCTAGCCTTGCGGCTGTAGAGACAAAGGCAGAACCGATGTTTAAGACATCCATACCGGCTTCGAAGCTAACGGCGGGAGTCTTGAACATGAACAAGGCTTCCCCTCCATTTGCGGTGGAGTCGTTCATCCGAATTCTCGTTCCGTCTCCAGGCTTTAAAGACATAAGCGTCGCGGAGTGCTCGTTCATGGCGGCATAGATAGCCGGACCGGTATAGTTTACGCCGTCGGGGGCGTATGTCGGAGTCCCCGTATCCAGCGCGAAAGACGCGCCTGTGAGGCCGGAGTCGACTAGAACCTGAGTGGCGTCATCGAAATCCACTACCAAAGCGGCCTGTGCCGCGCACGAAAAGGCAGCAAGTATCGCTATAACGCTCTTTCTATTAAATTCCGTCTTCATTTTATTCTCCTCTTTTTATGAACTGTGTAGAGAACGTTTACCTTCGCGAAGCGAATGAAACGTTGTGCTGAACACCGCTTCCCTCATTCTTCGGTTCAGAACCTTTGTATCCCAAATCACGGAATGGTTCAGATATAAAAAACGCCCCGCAAACGGGGCGCATTCAATCTACCAAACCAGCACCACCTACGGCGTGAACTCGATCTGCAAACGAATAAACTGTTTGTCTTCCACCTCAGTTGGAATCCAGTTCGTGACCGCATTATATCCCGATACGGCCGAAGTACCACTGCCGATTTCATAACCACTGCCGTCTGCCCAGTTGGTATAGACCAGATCAGTTCCCACCGTGAGAATCGAGACCAAACCTCGGGTTGCCGCATCATCGCGCTCGAAGTAGATATACTCGATTACATTGGTCGCACCACTCAACTGCGACTGTACCGGAGTGTTGCCCTGGTCTACCGGGTTGGATGGATCGCCGCCGAATGCATATTCGGACAGGTTGTCGACCATATCGCTGTCGCCATGGTCGAGCAGGCCGGTGTTGGCGCCGACTCCGGGATATCCACCAAGCCAGTCGTTCCAGAGCGAGGTCGGGGTGACGGTCAGCGTGCCAGCCTGCGCGTCGAAGCTTGTAACGGCCATACGCGGATATTTGTGCAGAGCGGCGTTTGTTAAAATCGTCGCCTGTGTCCAGAAACCAATCGCCTCGATGTCCTGCAACGATGGAGTCGCCGCATTCGAAATGGCTGCAACATTCGACTCCGGATCGTAGTCGAACCAGGAAAGTTCCGACGCCTCTGCGGTCAGATCAACATACACATCGTCCGTAATCAACCCCGCGGAGTTGTCGATATTGGTTACGGTCGCACTGATATAATAGCTGCCCGCATCTTGCACCACCCAGCGGAAGCTGGCCGATTTCAGGCGTGCGGGATCCTTTGGATCAAAATTAACCGATGCGTTGAGGGTATCGTTCGTGGAAGCCATGAAGACAGTTCCCGCATCAAGGCCGTTCAGGAAGTCTTCCTTTTGAAACAGAAAAATACCGGTGGAAATATCGTCTTCCGCGTTTTTCCCCGCATCACTCGTTCCGCGAGGCCCATTCCACTGCAGCGCGCATCCTGTACTATTATTAAAAGCAAGAGCGGCATTATTGGAGGCGGGATCCACCGACGTATATACATCAAACCCGGCATAAATCGGCTGCCCCGAATAATTCGTGGAAACAGGTAAACTCGGGGTGTTCATGTCCAGCAAGAAGGGAATGTATTCATAGAATACGTTGTTCGTGATCTGGCTGAAATCAAAGTCGACCGCCAGTAACGCCGGAGGCGGCGGAGTCCCAATCACCGACAGTACACCGTTGGATGGGGTCGTGATGAATTGGTACGCCATTGCGCCATCGACCCAGACTCCTGAGCCTACAGAAGTTTCGGTAAAGCCCTGCACATTGAAGGGTGCATCCCAAGTCGCCTTGCCTTGCTTGGCTGGATCAGGAGTAACAAGATCAACAATCGTCCAGGAATCGCCGACCGTCGTGCCGGCGGCCGTTAAATCAAAAATAAAGGTACCATTCCCGTTGAATTTCGGCTTCCAACTGGTCGGATTGGAATCAACTATTTTTTTATTCACGCCGTTCGCCCCGATTTCAAACGTCATGGAACCCACGGCCCCCAACACCAGGCTTCCCTGTTTTTGGAGTTGCCAATCTCCGCCGATGACCTTTGTCGCACCGTTAAGTTGAACTATGCTTCCAGAGAGTCCTCCCTCAAAAATAACGTCGCCTCCGGTGGTATTGTCAAAATCACCGTTGAACTCCAGCGTGTCAGCGCCGTCGAGGGTAAGCGTATGGTTTTTTTCACTGACGGCAAATTCCACCTTGGAATTGATGGTCACGGTTCCCGCTCCATCTTGTAGCGTAATGGATGTATTGCCTAAATTACCCGCCGTCAAATTGTTGCCACTAATCGACCACGCTCCATTCGTATTTGGACCGAACACGATATCGGATCGCTTCAGCGCAGTGCTGGTATCATTGGTTGTGGCCACATTAACCGTATCGTTCGTAAAATAGAGATCGGTTGTTCCCAGTCCGGCGGGTTTTTCCAGCCCGACCCAGTTGTTGGTTTCGGACCAGTTTCCATTAACGCTTCCGTTCCAGTCATAATCCACCGCAAACGCGACGCCCACCATTGCGCTCATTGCCATTATAGTTAATATGCATTTTTTCATGATTCCACCTCTCCTGTTATTTTGTCATTGATGGCACCGCCTGACTCCAAGCTTACTCTGCCACCGCATTCTTCATGTGTACCTAATATAAGGAAATCAACCATCCTTTCAATCCCTAGTAACGAATCTAAAATCGGTAAATATGAAACTATCCACGAACGATTGACACAGCTCAGAAATCCGTCTATTAACCTTAAAACTCCAAATTGGTGAAACTAGGATGATTAAACGAAAGCATATTATGCTGCTGCTCGAATGGTACGATTACCGCATCCATCGCGGCGTGGCGCAAGTGGCGCGCCAAGCCGGATGGCAGCTCAACTGCCCCAAAGACCCCATCACCAACGAGGGCTTTCTAAAAGACTGGAAGGGCGACGGATGTATCGCGCTTTTGCAATGCACCGAGACGCTGGAATATTTCCGAACCCACAAAATCCCACTGGTCGACCTCGGCCTCGGCGAGCATAAGCTCCCCATACCGCGGGTCGTGACGGACAACCGGGAAATCGGACGCATGGCCGCCGAGCATTTCCGCGACCACGGCTACCGCGAAGTTTTTGCACTGGGCCCCGGCAACGTGCGTATGTATCAGGAACGGCTCGATGCATTGCAGGAGTTTATGGAGGAAGATGGCGGTTCCGTGACGGTTCTCCAAACATCGGAAAACATGCAACGGGCCGTGATCCAGGAGTTGGAAGAAATTGCGAATCAACGCAACCATCGCCTTGAGGAGCTATCGTTGGGATTCTTTGCCTACACGGATGTTATGGCCGCGGAACTGATCTCCATTTGCCTCCAGCATGAACTCCGCGTTCCCGAAAACATCGCCGTATTGGGCGTTGATAATGACGATTTGATTAACGCGGGGCTTACCGTTGGACTCACCAGTATTGACAGCGACCAAGAGGGGCTGGGCCGGCAAGCGGCCAACGTCTTGCGGAGCATACTTGAACATCCCCCTAAAAAATCGAAACCCGAACTCATTCGCCATTCGCCCAAGGAAGTAGTCGTGCGGCGAAGCACCGACTGCTACGCCGTGCGGAACCCGCTGGTTTCTGAAGCACTGCACTGGATTCAAAATAATTTTCATACCGGCATACAAGCCACCGATGCGGCCGAAGCCATGGGCGTGACCCAGCAGGGATTGCAAAAGGCATTTGCGGTCAACTACACACGCTCGCCGGGTCAGGAAATTCGATATCAACGGATCCAGTCCGTTGCCCATCTGCTCAGCTGCACCGAAGCCAAACTGGAAGACATTGCTGAGAACTGCGGCTTCTATTCCGTCGACACCCTGATTAACAGCTTCCGCTCCGCATTCGATACGACGCCTGGAAAATACCGTAAAATGAAACGTGAGGAACGGGCGCGTTAGACCAGTACTGTGTCATGAAATATTTGTCCTGTTCGGCAGGACCCCAACTACGTGTGTTTTTTGACCGCAAAGACACGAAGACGCAAAGGGAAAGAGCCCGGTTCCAATCTCTGGAAACAAATGACTGGATTCGCTCCAAACATTAAAAATAAGTTTTTCAGATCCCATTTCTTATTCCTTTGCGTCTTCGTGTCTTTGCGGTCATACACCCGTCATCTGTGTACTAGACCTCTCTGGACTTCCTGCGTTGGGCCAGCTCATCGCCGATCTGATAGTTCAACTCTTTGGAAATCGGATAGAACAGCAGAATGGCAACCGCCACGATAATGAAGGCCGCCGGAGCAACGGAAGTGGCAATACGGATACCCGTAACCGCCCGCTCTGTAAGCTCCACTCCGCCCTCGTAGCCATACATGCCCAGAATATGTCCCTGGATATAGCCACCGACCCCCAATCCGAATTTAAGGGCGAAGACCACGCCTGCGAACGTGAATGCGGTCGCACGGCGGCCCGTCTTCCATTCCGAATAGTCGGCCGAGTCCGCAATCATAGACCACAGTAAAGGTACAGTAGGTCCATAGGCCAATCCCCACAGCGCGCTTTGCCACAGCATGGCGCGGACATTCGTTGCAGGAATATAGAAAAGCCAGAGGGTCACGAGCAGGGTAACCACAAGTGATCCTACAAAAACCATCCTCTTCCCGAAGAGCTTCGACAGAGGCTTGGAGCTTAGTACGCCAAGGAACATGGTAAAGGTACCCAGCATGCCCATGATGCCGTAGGCCACACTGGGCACATTGGAATGATCCGGCTTGAGCAGATAACCGAACGCGTTCAGCACCTTTCCGAAGCCGGTCGGAGCAACCCCTTCAACCGACTGGAGCCCCATGCTTCCGATGAAATCAGCCAACGCCTGCTGATCGGCAAAGTGTTCCATGAAAAGGGGTATGGATCCGCCGCGAACCACCAGCATGATGAAAATCATCAGTGTGGCGCTAAAAAGAATAACCCACGGGCGGTTCTTGAAGGTATCGAGCATGTCCTGTCTTGCGGAAGACTGCTGGTCCGGGTCGGGCTCCACCCGTTCCCTCACCGAGAAGAAGCAAATCACAAAAAGCACAATGGTCACTAGCGCGAAAATGCCCATCGTGATCGACCAGCCCTTGGCATCGTCTCCTTGCCCGAATTTATCAACCAGCGGCAACGTCATGCCTTGAACGATGAACGAAACGATCATCACACAAACAAACCGAAACGTAGAAAGACTGGTGCGTTCGTCCACGTCGCCTGTCATCACCCCGTTCAGCGCACAGTAAGGTACATTGTTGACGGTATATATGGCCATCAGCAGAAAATACATGGCGTAGGCATAGACCATCTGTCCCGTGGGCGACCATCCGGGACTGGTAAAGGTCAGCCAGAAAATGGCGGCAAAAGGCAGTGCCGACCAAATCAACCAGGGACGGAAGCGTCCCCATTTCGTTTGAGTGCGATCGGCAATGAAACCCATCGCCGGGTCGGTAAAGGCATCGAAAAAACGGCCAATCAGGAACAGGAGCCCCGCGGCCTTGGGACTGAGCCCCATGACCGTGGTAAAGAACATGAACTGATACGCCATAAGCACCTGGAAAACCAAATTGGCTGCTCCGTCGCCCAAGCTGTACCCTGCCTTTTCGCGAAATGATAGTTTCTGATGAAAGTGTCCCATATTACCCCTTAATCCTCAGCGAGATCATGATGTTTCAGCGGTTCCATTCTACCCCCGCCGTCGATGGTGCAGATCGTTCCGTCTTCACGGAATTCCAGTTCGCAAACTTTCATGCTGCGCAGCCAGGTCTTTCCCCCCGAGGGCACACAGTCGTGGTAAAACAGATACCACTTGCCTTTAAACGCCGCAATCGAATGGTGCGTGGTCCACCCAACAACCGGAGTCAGGATCACGCCCTCGTAGGTGAAGGGTCCATATGGATTATCCCCCATCGCATAGCAAATTTTCTGCGTATTGCCCGTGGAATACGAGAAGTAGTATTTCCCCTGGTATTCATGCACCCACGCCGCTTCGAAAAAACGGCGATCATGATCTCCGGCTTTCAGCTCTTCGCCATTTTCATCGAGGAGCAGGACGGCGCGCGGCTCTTCGCCAAACTGGAACATATCATCGCTCAGCTTCACCACCCGCGCGGGCAATGCCGGCTCGTTGTCCAAAGGCTCTTGCCCGCCCTCAACGGCTTTGTTGCTTCGATAGGACTGCAGCTGCCCGCCCCAGATGCCGCCAAAATACATATAGTGCGAGCCGTCCGCATCGCGGAAGACACAGGGATCAATCGAGTAGCTTCCTTCGAGCGGCTTCTCCTGCGGAATGAAAGGCCCTTCGGGCTTATCGCTGATGGCCACGCCGATACGGAAAATGTCATTCTGATCCTTAACGGGAAAATACAGGTAGTACTTACCGTCCTTGCAGGCGCAGTCGCAATCCCACAACTGACGCCCTGCCCAGGGGATATCCTCCACATCCAGCGCAACCCCGTGATCCGTAACTTCGCCATCGATTTCATCCATCGAAAAAACGTGGTAATCGCACATGGCGAAATGATCGCCATTGTCATTTTCAGGAATGCCCGCATCGATGTCGTGCGAAGGATAAATATACAACTTTCCGTCGAACACATGCGCATGCGGGTCTGCCGTGTATAGATGCGGCACCAGATATCTTGTCCATTTCGCCATTCAGATCACCATTGGTTCATCTTTGAAAAAGAAGTGTATGCCAGCGGCCCGATACGAACAATCAGTACTCATGAATGCTATATCGTGTTTTTTGAAACCGTATTAAATCCATTTAGCGATTTCGGCGGCAGAAAACCGCGGCCGGGTTTTGCGCTCCCCCGCCGGCCAGCCGACGGTGATGAGGCTGACGGGCTTGATCGAACGCGGCCAGCCAACGATGCGGCTCACCAGCTTCGGCTTGATCCAGCCGATCCAGCAGGTGCCCAGCCCGAGCTCCTCGGCCTGCAGCACCAGATGCTCGCCGGCAATGCCGAGGTCGAGCTGCGGGTAATCGACGCCCGAGATTTTCGTTCCCACCGCGTGAACAATGCCCGACCGCTCCATGCCCAGCGCAATGATCGCCCCCGCATTTACTGCCCATTTCATTGGGATGCCTTTCAGAAAGGATTCATTGACCAGCCGCATCCGGGTTGCTTCGTCTTCCACCACCGCAAACCGCCACGGCTGCTTGTTGCAAGCCGACGGCGCCAGCCGCGCCGCTTCGAGCATCAACTCCAGATGTTCCCGCGGCACCGGCTTTGGCTCGTACGACCGGCAGCTGGTCCGGTGCTTCACTAAATTGATGAATGGCTGACTTTCCATAGTTTCACTAAAACTCATTAAAAACCCTATTTATCCAGAACTTCCCAAGAACCGCCTTTATCGGGTCCGACGCGCTTTAACACACCCATTTTCTTAAGCTTATCAATGTTTTTATCAATCGCCGTTGTACTGATGCCGATTGTTTCCGCCATTTCGCGTTTGCTGACGGCAGGATTTTTTGAAACGAGCAAAAGAATAGTCCGCTGACTTTCCACCAACCGACCTGCCAACCTTTCTACCAACCTTTCCGCCAACCCCGAACCGGGCATGTCCGGTGAACTTTTCGGTGAACTTTCCTCCGCCCC
The DNA here is from genome assembly GCF_900890705.1 of Pontiella sulfatireligans. Taxonomy (GTDB): domain Bacteria; phylum Verrucomicrobiota; class Kiritimatiellia; order Kiritimatiellales; family Pontiellaceae; genus Pontiella; species Pontiella sulfatireligans. The sequence goes on from NZ_CAAHFH010000002.1 coordinate 1,867,077, forward strand.
CTCATAGCGGAAGATCACCCGCAGGAAATTCGGGCGGATTTCGAACACCTCCCGACCGTAGCGCTCCAGGATGCGCGGCACGCCGCTGCCCAGCTGCTCGACCATTTCCAGATCGCGGAACACCCGCATGATTTCCTTGTTACGGGGCGAGGAGTAGCCGTTAAAGAAATCGTCCCGCGTCACACCATAGGGCAGACCACCCGCGGATGTGATTTCCAGACGGTCGGAAAAGAACTCGAACTTGGGGCAGGCGCCGTTGGAATAGTCGTTGTGGACAATGGCATTAATCACCGCCTCGCGCATGGCGCGGCCATGAATCATCTCGCGCTCTTCCCGCAAGGGATAGCCGATCCGGGTGTAAATCGTGTTTTCAACATCCATCCGCTCCAGCACCCCTTTGAGCGCTTTCACGAGCGAACAGCGGCCATAGTCGCGGTTTTCAATCAATTCAACCCGCGTAGCATCGGCATATTTGGCCACCTGAATGGAAACCCCGTTTTCGTCGGCCAGCAGATAGGCGGCATAGTTGGGTTTCCCCTCCGGCGTCAGCAGTTCCAAATTCTGCATAAAGGCGGTATTCAGCTGGAGACCGCGCGCCTCGTAATAAATTTTGAGTTGCTCAAACGCCAGGTCAAGGCGGGTGGACGGCATGCGGCCGATCATGTTCCGAACGCGCCGGCCGTAGAGCGACTCGATCATTTCCTGCGTCATAGCAGTCTGTCGGAGTTAGAACCCCGCACTGGCGACATCCCGGCATGAACTTATCAAGTAAAAGAGGCAAAGGCCGGGCGAAGCAAGAAAATGTCTGAAAATACGCCCGAAAATGTGCCGACAGTGCATTGGCGTGCTGTTTTGCGGTTGCCGCCGGGTGTTTCGGGGCACGCGCCGCCATGAGCTTGAATATTTTCTTTAGATTGTAACTGAGGCAGACGAGGCTCCATTCGGTTTCGGCTTTCTCCTTCCCCCTCATCGAGAAGCGGCGGAAGCCGAGCACTTCCTTGATAACCCCGAAAACGGGTTCGACGGTTTGCTTGCGCTGCTTGTAGAGCGCCTTCCCTTCGGGGGTCTTGAGACGGTAGGCCATCTGTTCCTTGATGGGTGCGCCAGGTGGCGGCGGGGTCGGCAGCGGTTGCTTCTCGAGGTCGGCAACGCTGACGTGGTGCGAGCCTTTGGCCATGGCGCTGTACACCGTCGGCCCGCCACCGGTTTCGGCGTCTTTGACGGCCTTCTCACTGTAGTAGCCGGTATCGGTCAATACGCTTTCCGGAGTGGCCGCTTCCTCAGGAATGCTTGCGAGAACAGGATTGAGCTGCTCTTTGTCATTGGGCGCATCGGTGACGAGCTGACCAACGATGAGATAGGTTTCGGTGTCTACAGCGGCCTGCGCGTTGTAGGCCTGTTCGAAGTGGCTGCCGTTGCCGGCCTTCATGATGCGGCTTTCGGGGTCGGTAAAATTGTATTGCTTCTTATCCGGCGGCTCTGCGGATGGAGGTTTAGGTTCTTTTCCCCGCGGTTTCTTGTTTTTACGCTTTTCCTCGAAGGCCGTTTTCTTCTCTTCGTACTCGGCCTGTTTTTGTTTGCGCTCCTCTTCGTAGCGCGCCTTGATCACTGCCCGGGCGTGCTCCAGGCTCTTGATGCGGTCTTCGCGCCGGACGATTTCGTCCGGGATGCTCAGCCCGTCATCAAGCGGGACGTTATCGACCTGCTCGGCTTTGGCGGCGAGTTGTTCGACTTCCTTGCGCAGCAGTTCGACCTGCTCGCCGGCATGCTTGTAGCTGACAGCGGAATGCTTGCTGGCACTGGCTTTGATCTTGGTGCCATCGACGCTCACGGTGCCGACCTTTTTGAGACCGGCGGTTTCCTGCGCCATGAGCAGCACCCGTACAAAAGCCTTTTCGAACAGCTCGCGGTTCGTGCGGCGAAAGGCACAGATCGTGTCGTGATCGGGATGCAGGCTGCCGCCGCAGATGTAGCGAACGATGACGTCCGACCAGGTCGCATCCTCGATCCCGCGCGAGGAGAAGCGGCCCGTGGCGTAGCAATAGATCAGCAGAGTCAGCATCATGCGCGGCGGATACTGCTCGTCGCCAGTTCCCCGAAGGTTGAAGCGGAAGTCTCCAGCGGGAAGCCGGTCCACCGCATCGATCAGGAAATGCACAATGTGCTTCTGAGGAATCCAGTCGCGCAGGTCTGGCGGAAGCAGCATCGGGGTGTCGCGGTCGAGGTTCTTGAGTCGTGTGGCCATCACTTCCTTTTGGTTAAGACAGGCATAGACTGGCACAGTCTCATGAATATTGAAATATTATTCGCAAGCTAAGTCCGACAGACTGCTAGGCTCCGATGCGCTCCCAACGCGCAGAAAACACCCCTTTTCCGTCATGCCGTATTTTCGAAGGTAATACGGCTTCTCCTGTCCGCCTGCGATCGTGATGCGCACCACGTTCTTCCCGTCATGCTTTTCAAGTACCAGATCAAAAAGCCCCATGATGGACGGCTGGATATTGTTTTTGAGGCGATCCTTCACCGCCAGCTGAACCGCATCGCAATCCGCGATCCCGACCACTTCGCCATCGGCATCGATCCCCAGATGGATCACCCCGCCATCCTGATAATTCAGAAATGCGACCACCTCTTTTTCCAGCGAATCCGTCAGCTGACGTTTATATTCAATGCGGTTCGATTCCGTCATACATCAAATCCTCTCACTCACCGTCCAAAATCACCCGATCCCGCCATCATCCTTGGCAAAGTCCCGCATGCTTTCTGCCTCCGGCAACTCGTGTAGTGCTTCACCAATTCGATGACCGGTTGGTTTTCCATATGGTGAAAGCTAGCACAGCCGGAATGTTCCGGCCATTGGAACTAACACCCAAATACCACGACCCTGCCAGACCTCGTTTGTAGAATCCCCATGGCATGAGTTGAATGGAGGGCGACGCTCCGTCGGAGCCCCGAACTACGTAGATTGATGCTCCAGTATTAACCCGGACGGGAGATGACGAAACGGATGGCCGTGATGGCGGCCATGCTCACGGAAAAAGCGACGGGGACGTCGCTTCTACGAATATGCCAAGACCGACCTGAAGACGGTACCAAACGGATTGGCTCACAGAGCCAACTCTACAACACGCACTGGTGTAGCGTCGGCTCTATGAGCCGATTGCGTCTACGGCGGCAACTCAATCGTGACACTCCCTAGCTACATGGTTCGCCAGAACTTGAGATTCTTGGCCTCGATTTCGCGTTGGCTTGGCAACGGATAGAAGATGTTTTCGCCTTCTGTGGCAAAGGTGAAGCCGTGCTTCAACTGGCGGTAGGAAATGCTGTCAAGGTTGCTGTCCAGGGAGAGCCCCTTGCTGTTCTTTTCCGGACTGGTCGTCAGATCGAGAAAGGCGTCCCTGATCGTTGATGGATGCAGGGCTGCCACCGGGGAGGGCTTGAAGGGATTCTGCTCGAACTCCTTGAGGAATTCCGGGATATCAATGTTGAGCTGGGTATAGAACTGCTTCGGGGCGGCCTTGGTATGGCCGGGCTTGGTGATCCGTTTCCCAAATTCCGGGGGGGTGAGTTTCGACATCACCAGCAGGCGCATGGGCGCAATTTCGGCATAGATCCTGATGGTCTCGGCATGCGATATATCGTGCTCTCCCCGGTCAAGACCGATGCAATGGCCCTCTTCCGTCGACAGGTACAGCCGCCCGATCGCCGAAAAGTCAACATGCTCGAGCACGCGGTAGGAGGCAATGAACTTGGTGGCCTTAAGGCGTCCGTCCTCGTGGGGCATGAGCTCCTTCAGCATGTTTTCTATGTCGAAGTAATCGTTTCGGTAGTCCACATCCACTTCCGCAAAGACCAGCTTGCCGGAATAATGGCGACTGGAACCAGACGTGTAGTGTTTGGCAAACATTTTAGGTTCGAGCTGCGACGCAATCAACGCCGTGTTCGGGTAGAGCACCATATAAAGCCGGTTTTCATAGTTCATTTTACAACCCCCAGTAGTTTTTGAGCATTGGCGCAATCACCAGCGAGATGATGGCCATGAGTTTCAACAGGATATTCAACGACGGTCCGGCGGTATCCTTGAAGGGGTCCCCCACCGTATCGCCGACCACCGCCGCCTTGTGCGCCTCGGAGCCCTTGCCCTGGCTAGCGCCGCATTCGATCATTTTCTTGGCATTGTCCCAAGCCCCGCCGGCATTCGACATGAAGATGGCCAGGACAACCCCCGAAGCCGTCACGCCAATCAGGGTTCCGGCCAGCATTTCAGGACCGCCGATAAACCCGACCAGAACGGGTGTCAGCACGGCAACCACTCCCGGCACAACCATGCCTTTCAGCGCAGAGGCGGTGGAGATATCGACGCACTTTTTGTAGTCCGGCTCTTCGGTCTCTTTCAGGATGCCCGGTTTTTCGCGGAACTGGCGGCGGACTTCTTTAATCATGGCAAAAGCGGCCTCGCCAACGGCGTTCATGGCCATGGAGGAAAATAGATAAGGCAGCACCGCCCCCAGCAGCACGCCGGAAATAACCTTCGCATTCATCAGGTCGATGGTTCCCACGCCAACCTGCTGCCGGTAGGCCGAAAACAGGATGATCGCCGTCAGGGCAGCCGAACCAATGGCAAATCCCTTTCCGATGGCGGCGGTGGTGTTCCCTACGGCGTCAAGCTCATCGGTAATCTCCCGCACCGCCGGAGGAAACTCCGACATTTCGGCCAGGCCGCCGGCATTGTCCGCAATCGGGCCGTAAGCATCGACGGCCAGCTGGACGCCTAGCGTCATCAGCATGCCCAGCGCGGCAATGGCAATGCCGTAGAGCCCGGCCAAAGCCTCGCTGGAAAGGATGGCCGCCACAATAATCACAATCGGGGGAAAGGCCGAAACCATGCCGACGCCCATTCCAGTGATGAGGGTCGTGGCCGGACCGGTCTCGCAGGCTTTCACGATCTTGTTCACCGGCTTGGTATCGGTGCCGGTATAGTATTCCGTAATCATCCCGATCAGCGTGCCGGCCACCATGCCAAGCACCGAGGCGAAGAACACATTGAGCCAGCCCACAGCCGCTTCACCCGCGCCGCCGCCCAAAAAGAAATAGCTGAGCAGGAAGGAGAACACGGCGGCAATGCCCGCCGCGCCAAAGGTTCCCTTGTTCAGGGCCGCTTGCGGCGACTGCCTTTCCTTCACGCGCACCAGCCCCACCCCGATCATCGCGGCAACGATGCCGGCCACCGCAAGCAGGAGGGGGAAGACCACCAGCTTCAGCCGATATGCATCGCTCCCGGCAATACTGACCCCGAGAACCATCGCGCCGATGATTGAGCCCACATAGGACTCGAACAAGTCCGCCCCCATCCCGGCCACATCACCAACATTGTCGCCCACGTTGTCGGCGATGGTGGCCGGATTCCGATGGTCGTCTTCGGGAATTCCCGCCTCGACCTTTCCAACCAAATCCGCCCCAACATCAGCCGCCTTGGTGAAGATGCCGCCGCCCACCCGGGCAAACAAGGCCATCGAGCTCGCACCCAGGCTGAATCCGGTAACAATCGGAAGAATCTGGTCGGCAAGGACTCCAACGGAGGAACCGAAAAACAGCCTCCCAAGAAAAAGAAGGACAAGAAAACCGAGCATGGACAACCCGACCACGCTCATGCCCATCACGCTGCCACCCGTGAACGCAACCTTCAGGGCGGGAATCAAGCCGCCTTGGGCGGCGTGGGTGGTGCGGGTATTGGCGGCGGTGGCCACCTTCATGCCGATGAATCCCGCCAGCGCGGAAGCCATCGCTCCCACCACGAACGCCACAGACTGGTATCTCAACGAACCCTGGTTGGCGATGGCAAGGAAAGCGGCAACAATCAGAACAAAGGGAATCAGAACCTTGTATTCCCGAGTCAGGAACGCCATGGCTCCATCGGCCACGTACCCGCCGATTTTTACGAGCTTGGGATTCTCGACCGGCTGCCCGAAAATCCACTTTGTCTTTATCGCCGCATAGCCCAAGGCGAGAAAACTTCCTCCCGCAACGATTAACAATGTCCAACTGAATGTATCCATTTATATCCTTTTATATCCTTTTTTCATAACGGCCATGCATTCCGGCAGGCTGGTTTAATTGGCTGGGTGGTTATCAGCAAACTTCATCGGGCTAGCCAGCAAAAAGCTGCCGAAAACCGGTTTCAATGGGAAGGGTAGGCACAACGACCAAGTTGTGCAAGAATTCCGTTGAGGGGAAATAGGAAAATAAAACCGGCAAGTCAAGTTTGGTTTCCCAAGCCCTAGAACCAGCAATGCGCAAATTCAGCGCTAAAATGACGCATTTTCCCATTTGATATGCGTTGCCCTTCTCTCTAATGTTTGTTAAATTTTGAGTCTTTTGATTTATAGCTAACAATTGGGGAAACTATGAGCTCAGTCATCACCAGCCTGTGGTGGATCGCGCCGATCGCGTCCATCTTCGCACTGCTGTTCGCGGTCTTTTTCTACAAGAAAATGATGGCCGCCAACGAAGGCAACGAAACCATGATCGAAATTGCGGGGCACGTCCGCGATGGCGCCATGGCCTATCTGATGCGCCAATACAAGGTGGTCATCATTGTCTTCGTCGTGCTGCTTGTGATTCTGCAGGCGCTCGCGCTCTTCGAAATCCAGAATCCGTTCGTGCCGATCGCCTTCCTGACCGGCGGCTTTTTCTCCGGCCTTTGCGGCTATATCGGGATGAAGACGGCCACGGCCGCCTCGTCGCGCACCGCGCAGGGCTGCTCGGAAGGGCTTAACCGCGGACTGATTGTTGCGTTCCGTTCGGGCGCGGTGATGGGCCTCGTCGTGGTCGGTTTCGGTTTGCTCGACATCTGCATCTGGTACTTCGTGCTCGATAAGCTCGTCTACACCACCGAGCACATGGCTGACGGCTGGCACTTCCTCGGAATGGAGCTAGTTCCTGCCGACTGCTCCGTGGCCGAAAAGCTCGTCCACATGACGACCACCATGATCACCTTCGGCATGGGCGCCTCCACTCAGGCGCTGTTTGCCCGCGTGGGCGGCGGCATCTACACCAAGGCGGCCGACGTCGGCGCCGACCTCGTCGGCAAGGTTGAAGCCGGCATTCCGGAAGACGATCCGCGCAACCCGGCCACCATCGCCGACAACGTGGGCGACAATGTGGGCGACGTCGCCGGCATGGGCGCCGACCTCTACGAATCCTACTGTGGCTCGATCCTCGCCACCGCCGCCCTCGGCGCGGCCGTTGGCGCGCACAACGTGATGAACGGCACCGGCACCGAAGCCGATGCGATCGCCCTGGTTACCGCTCCAATGGTTGTGGCCGGCATCGGTACCATTCTATCCATCATCGGCATGTTCCTCGTGAAATGCAAAGAAGGGGCATCCCAGAAAAACCTGCTCAAGGCGCTGCTCACCGGAACGCTGGGCAGCTCAATACTCATCGTGCTGGCGCTGATCGGCATGTGGCTCGGCGGCATGATTGCCGGAGGCATCGTCCTCGCCGTTATTTCCGGCCTTGCTGCCGGCGTGATTATTGGCCAAGCCACCGAGTATTACACTTCCGCTGAATACAAGCCGACCAAAGGCATTGCCGACCAAGCAGTCATGGGCCCGGCCACCACCATTATCGACGGATTGGCGACGGGCATGTATTCCGCCGGCATCCCAGTCATCACCATCGTGGTCGGCATTATCTGCGCCTTTGGCTTTGCGGGTGGTTTCTCTGATATGTCGATGGGGCTCTACGGCATTGGCTTCGCCGCCGTCGGCATGCTCGCCACGCTCGGCATCACGCTGGCCACCGACGCCTATGGCCCGATTGCCGACAACGCCGGCGGCAACGCCGAAATGGCCGGCCTCCCGCCGGAAGTGCGCGAACGCACCGATGCGCTCGACTCGCTCGGCAACACCACCGCCGCCACCGGCAAGGGTTTTGCCATCGGCTCCGCCGCCCTCACCGCCATGGCGCTGCTGGCTGCCTATATTGAAGAAGTAAAAATCTGGATCGCCAAGCTTGCCGGCGAAGGCTCGTTTGCCGGATTCACCGCCGAACAGGCTGAACATGCCGGCATCATGGATTTCGTAGACGCCTTCGAGCTGCACATCATGAACCCGCTGCTGCTCTGCGGCCTTTTCCTCGGCGGCATGATGGCCTTCGTATTCTGCGCCATGACCATGAAAGCGGTCGGACGCGCGGCTGGCGCGATGGTGGAAGAAGTGCGGCGCCAGTTCCGAGAAATCCCCGGCATCATGGAAGGCACCGGCAAGCCGGACTATGCCAGCTGCGTCGCGATTTCGACTAAGGGCGCCCAGCGGGAAATGCTCATGCCCTCCCTGCTCGCCATCATTGTGCCGGTCGCCACCGGCCTGATCCTCGGCGTGCCGGGCGTGATGGGCCTGCTCGCGGGCGGCCTCACCACCGGCTTCGTGCTCGCTACGATGCTCAACAATGCCGGCGGCGCATGGGACAACGCCAAAAAGTATGTGGAAAAAGGCGCGCACGGCGGCAAGGGCTCCGACGCCCACAAAGCAGCCGTCGTCGGCGACACCGTCGGCGACCCCTGCAAAGACACCTCCGGCCCCTCGCTCAACATTCTCATCAAACTGATGACGATGGTCAGCGTCGTCTTCACCCCCGTCGTCGTCAAGTTTTCCCCGGTGATCCAAGACTTCCTGAACATCGCCACCAAATAGTTCCAGCGGCAGGAATTATGAAAAAGGCCACCCCAAATGGGTGGCCTTTTTTACTCGTGACCTGCGCTGCAATATTCCGCTTTGCATCACGTTTTATTACGAGCAAGGGGAGGCACTGGAGGTGGACGATGAATATTCAATGGACAAACATGACGGGATTCGGACCGGTAGCATGGAATCAGGGAGGCCCTCCAGTGGCCATCCTGATAAAGCATCCGCCTAATAAAATCGGGAAGAACGAGCCAAAGCAGCATCCGGTGGAGGAAATACTTCCAGCCTCTCGCTCAACATCCGCAGCAAGCTGATGACGAGGATCAGAGCCTGTTATTTCCCTGCGCTTCCAGCCTCATACAAAATTCCAAACTCTGGAGATATTTCGTAGACATGATCCTCTTCCCCTTCCGCCTGCCGAATGAAGTTGTTCTTCTTTAGCTCCCGCAGCACGTTGCTGACATTCTGCTTGGACTTGCCGGTCGAATCCACCAGATCCTGGTTCGAAAAGGTGCCGACAGGCAGACCGAGCATGAACTTTTTCTGGCCGGCGGTCAGGCAATTGAGCTTTTCTTCCGTCAGCCTTTTCAAGGCATCGAGCGCCTGCTCTGTTTTCAGCGTACCCACCCGGTTAGGCGAAATGTTTTCCAAAACCAGCATCTCGATGTCGTTCATCACATTCCGAATCCGGCTGTCATGAATTCTGCAGAGCCGCCTAATCAGATCGTCATCCACCGGCTTGATGAATTGCCGGTCTTCGTGGGCCAGCACTTCATAGCGCTTGTTTATGATGGCAATGGTCTCGTTTTCGGTAAAAGGGCGAACGTAGACCGGGTTGCCATAGAAAATGCTCCGCACCCGCTCCTGGGGGGAAACGACCTGCTGAAAGAATCCGCTTCTGGCGACAAATACGAAGTAGGCGTTTTTGATTTGGAGAACATCTCTGATGTCGTCGAAAAACTCCCGGCAGGCATCGGCATCCTTGTCCAACAGGATTTCAACGTTGTCCAAATGGATGAGCACGCCGCGGTAGCCGTTTGCCTGGCACATCGTAATGACTCTGCGGATATAGTCCTCCAGCTGGGTATTTGAAATCTCGCCCTTATGGATGGTGGTGGCCTTTCCCTGCCCAAACTGCAGCCCCGATCCGGCAATCGAAAATCCGTAGGTTTTTCCGCTCTTGCTTTGATAGTAGGTGCCCGTCGTTGCGATTACCTCCATCAGCAGCTGGTTTTCTTCAATCGACTTGTCATCCAGCTCGGTAATGAAGGTGCGGGCCAGACAGCTTAGGATATCGATCAGGAACTGTCGTTTCGTCCAATCCTTCTCCGCCGAGATTTCGCTGATGGGCGTAAAAAGCGGCCGACTCGTTTTGCGCCACCCGTTTCGGTGGTGGTTTACGAGCGACGTCTTGCCGACCCCGATTTTCCCTTCAACCAGCACACAGCCTCCGCCTTCGGATTTGAGGAACTGGTCCAGTTTTTCGCTGGGATTGAGCTCCTCCGTCGTTTCCCGTGGAAGATACGCATTACTCACAGAAAGCTCGGACTGGCTGAAAAGGCTCAACGGCCGGGTTTCGAAGGGATTGCTCAAAAAGCCGTAATTGGCCCAAATCAACGATTCACGATCCAAATCCTGTTCCATGCCTCTGCCTCCGATTATTCGTAAACTGCGGTAAACTGAAATCCAATGTACTCCAGTTTATCCCATGAATAAAGTGAGGAATGAGTAAATTGCAGTAAACTTGAATTTGATTTACCGCGGTCCGACGTGACGAATAGACAGAACCCCGTCTGCAACAATTTGATCTTTGCGGGACATGCCAGCTAATCCTTAAGAATCTGAGTGCCGATCCTTCCTTTGCTGGGATATTCATATTCACCTGCATCCAGATGCTTTTCCAGGATCATCAGCGGTACCGTTGCGCCGGTCTCCCTGTTGAGCATCCTAGCTTCTCCCGAAATTTTCCACCCATCCTTGGTCAGCGTTCTAACTGACGATTTTTGGGCAACGAGACAAACGGTCCCTTGGCTCTTAACCGTAAACTGAAGGGGTTTCTCTGTATTGGTACGGCTTTGGCTTATTTTGAACCCTTTGAACCTATCGGGAATTGAAGCAAAAACCCCGCCCCATTCATCGAGGGATATATCATCGTCGTTCCGAAATCCGCTGAACGGCCTTTTGCAGTATATCTTTGCATATCCACCCGCCTCGGTTCTTTTTTCCGCCCGACTGGAAGGCGCAGCCACGGCCCCGCGCTCGGCCTCGAGGGAAGCCGCCTTAATATTATCGATCCAGATGCTTCCTCTTGGCGGGGCTTTGCCTTGACTGAGCCCAAACCGCATCGACTTCAGATTCCAGACCGTGGAAGCCATTTTCGTGTTGTCCCGGCCGGTTTTGTAGGCATGTTCGATAATGATGCCGCTCTGATCGGGTTTGATGACTTTCAAGATGCTTTTGAACCGATTGCTCTCCTCGGACTTCTTCGACGAAAAGCTGAAATGGAACCAGGGCGATTTGGAAAGGCCGGTCTCTGGGCGATCCAGAAACAGGGATGCCGGGAGATTCTTGTCGAGCTTCCAATTCGGCGCACCCCCTATCCAGCTCCACTTCCCGTCGGGCTGGATTCCCAAAGCTTCGACCCAGCGGCAGCCATCGGCCAGTTCGCCACCTCCCATCAGCAGAGTGAACAGCTCAATGGTTTCGCTGATTCCCCCGGCTTCCAGATCCAGTTTAAAATCAAAATCCAGCGACCAGGTTTCGCCCAAATCCCAGCTTAGCGCGGCCGGCGCCAAAATCGTGCTGTGCGCAGTTTCGAAGTCTATTTTAAGCGCCTTTCCTTCTGATCGGCCGGGCGCTTTCTCGACCTTGAAGCCGACGGAGCTTCCGCGGATAAGAGCCCAGTTCTGCTGCCCGGCCAAGCAACCTTCGTGAAAATCATCGAAGTTGCAGGCATAGCTTTTTGCCCTCGGCTTGGATGAAATATTCAAGTTGTCGATAAATACCGTTCCGTGGGGAGACTCTTTTCCCACAACAAAACCACACGTCATCTCTTCAAGGCTCCAGACTTTTATCTGTTTCGGTTTGTTGTCCGGCTCCGTCGTGTAAACCCGATGCAGCACTGCGACGCCAGCGGAATCGGTTACCGTAAGCACGCTCTCAAAAGCGCCCTGTTCATCCGCCTTGGTTGTTGTGAACACCAAATGGAACCACTTTGAATCGGCGCTCCCCGTTTCCGGCCGGGCGACAAATGTCGAAGCAGGTTGATTGCGCAAAAGCTGCCAGTCGGGAGCACCGCCCCCCCAGCACCATTCACCATCAGGTTCGGTGCCGAGCGCTTCCACCCAGCGGGAGTCCTCTTCCAGCCTGGGGTCGCCCATGGCCAGCAGGAGAAATTCGCGGGTCTCCGGAACCGGCTTCGCGTCCAAATTGAGCCGGAAATCAAATTCGACCGAACTGGTTTCCCCGGGCTTCCAGCTGAGCGTCTCCGGTGCGGAAATCTTACTGTAGGCCCCTTTGAATTCAATTCTAAGCGCCTTGTCCCCGGGATTTCCGCTCTTTCCCGCCCCATCGACCACACGGTAGCCACTGGGCACGCCCAAGATTATTTTCCACCCCTGCTGCCCGCAAATCGAGCCGTCGACATAGTTGTCAAAGGTGTAGGCGGCGGTCGTTCCCTCAGCATTAAAGGCAAAGAGCCCGCCAATAAGGAAAACAAACCATGTTGCCATCCGAATGTTCGTTGTCATGCCACGCCTCCGTACTTGCGCAAAGCCCAAAGCAGGAATACACCCGTTCAATCAAGAAATGCAAGAACCATTCACCGCATGTTAAATAGTATTTGAATGCGTATTTAATATGTTTTTATTCCTGTTCTTATGAAGCCGTGGCAGTAAATGATTCGGCGGTTCCCTCCTGTTCCGGACACGGGCGCCGAGCCAATCGTCGACCGCGACTCTGCAGGAACAGGCGCGCCCAAACCACGGAAGCCATTTCCAACGTTATCCGAGCGGAAAAATAAAGCCTTATGGGGGTTGCCTTTGGATAAAAATCCCTATAAACAACGCCGTCTATTGAAAGAGAAAACAGGATATAACCTTTTTTTTCAGGGGGATATAGATATGGGGTTTCACACAATTGTTAAAACCGGTTTTGAAGTTGCGCTGACAGGGGCGTTTGTTCTTTCGCTCGGCTACTTTATTGTGACCGCATTTGCACTGGCTCTTTCGCGGCTTCGGGACAAGCCTGAGACCATTGAAGACGAGTCGCTCTATCCAACCGTCACCGTCCAGATTCCAACGTACAACGAGCTGGCGGCCTTGAACTGCGCCGCGCGCTGCCTCGACTTCGACTATCCAGCCGACAAGCTGCAGATCATGATCGGCGACGACAGCAACCAACCGGAGCTCTCGGCCCAGATCGACGAATTTGCCGTCGCCAACCCGCGCATCGAAATCAGCCGCCGGGGCGACAACGCCGGCTTTAAACCAGGCAACCTCAACGTGATGCTGCCCAAGGCCACGGGCGACTATCTTTTGATCCTCGATTCCGACTTCCTGCCGAAGCGGGACTTCCTCAAGCGCCTGGTGGTTCCGGTGATCAAGGACCCAACGCTGGCCGGCGCACAGGCGGCTTGGCGCATCATTAACGTGCACGACAACCACAGCACGCTGATGGGCACCGGCATCGTAAACATTATCCACACCGTGATTCTTCCCTTTTTGAAAGCAGCCACGAACCAATGCGTTTTCTGCGGTTCGGGCGAGCTGGTAAAGAAAAGCTATCTCGAAGAGCACGGGGGCTGGACGGCCGGCGCGCTGACGGAGGACGTGGACTACTCGCTACGCGTGATTACCGACGGCAAGCGCATCGCCTATGTTTCCGACCTGCGCATCCGCTGCGAAGTCCCCTACACGCCGGGCGATCTATTCCGCCAGCAAATGCGATGGGCCTATGGCGTAATGCGCGCTTTCATGGCGCACGGCAAGAAGCTGTTCCTTTCGCGCACCATCCAGAAACGCACCAAATTCGCCGCGTTCCTCTTCGGCAGCGGCTATGTTATGATTACCCTGCTCCTGCTCACGATGATTCTCGGAGCATTGAATCTGATTTCCGGCATACTGGGCGTTGACCCGGCCTCGGCGCAAACCTCTTCCTACACCGTCGGCCATTTTGTCTACGATACCGCCGTCAACCTGCTGCTGACCTGCGGCATGCTGGTTTCGTCCATCGCCGCCGGCTTCATCAATGGCTTTGGCTTCCGAAGCATCGGCCGGCTGGTGGCCTCTTCGCTGACCATCGGCGTTATCTGCATGTTCTTTGTTGGCCGCGGCCTCATTACGGCTTGGCTCGGCCTGCCGATGAAGTGGTTCATGCTCAAGAAGGCAGGGAACGACCAGGCCTCCGCTAAGGCATAGCCCGCTCCCCAGAAAAAGCTCTAATCCAAACTCACGGCCGTGAGTTTGGATTAGATGTTTTCTAGACGGGACGCTACGGCGTGCATGATCTGGTTGTGAAGGGAATACACCTTCTCGCCCATGTAGCCGGACGGACGCAACACCCGCGGAAGCAGCGGATCCAGCACGAATGCCGACCGGTAGGCGCCGAGCTCATCCCTAACCAAAAAAGCAAGTGCTTCAGCGTCGCATACGCCGGAGCTGAGCCGGTCTAGGTTTTCGCCGAATACATCGCAGTAGCGTTGCTGGATTTCATTCAGCCGGTCAAAGTTCCAGGCATCGTCCACCACCCGGCGGTTCGGAAGCCCCAGAACCGTGCGCGACTCGAACAGATAGGCGAACGAGTCCACCCCCGCCGCCTTCGCCAAGTCGTCAAACTCCGGCCGGATGTCGTTTGGCGAAATCCACACGCTCTGCTGCAAGCATCCCATATGCAGCCGCTTCAAATATTTGCGCAACCCGTCTCGATAGACGCGGTTCCGCTCAGGGATGTCGTAGACAAAGAGATACCAAATGCCGTTCCACGACCGGTTCCAATATTTTTCAGGCCGGAAATAGGCGGCGAGCACTCCCTCCCCTTCTTCGGTCAGCCGCAGCACCGGTATTCTCCCTCCGCCCTGCCCCGTAACGGCCAGTCCGGATTTGCGAAGCCGGTAGACGGCGTTCCAATACGCCTTCTCGTTTGGATAGCACGACTTTTTCAGCAGCCCCCACCCGCCCTGGGTCAAGAAGGTTGCCGTCAGGTCCAGCATTTCCATCAGCTCAAGCCCGATGCGCCTTTTCACGACCGGAAGACTGATATTGGGATCATGGAACTCCACCCACCTCATGTGTACCATGTTCTAATCCAGACTCACGGCCGTCAATCTGAATTAGAACTATTTTTAGATCCGAGTCATCACACGTGTAAAATGTTAATTGCAGTTTTACGCTTTAATCAGGCACTATCCGCGTTTTGAAAAAGGATCCTTTACCCATGCGTCTTAGAATAAATCAAATTTCCGTTCGGCTGACCTATGGCAAGAGCGACGTCCTCAAGGCCGTCTGCCGCGTGTTGCGTTGCCATAAGGAGCAGCTCCAAAATCTGGAAATCCTGCGCCGGTCGCTGGATGCGCGCAAAAAAGACAAGGAACCCCGCTATATTCTCTCGGTGGAGATCGATTATTCCGGCAAGCCGCCAATGTGGAAACAGGGGCATCTTGAAAAAGCCCCGAAGCCTGAACCGCCGCTGGTGTTTCCAAGCGCTGAAGCAATTGATCCCCCGCCCGTGGTGATTGGCGCCGGCCCCGCGGGATTGATGGCTGCGCTGACGCTCGCCGAAGCAGGACGCAAGCCGCTGCTGATTGAACGTGGCGCAGAAACCCCCGAGCGAGAAAAGCAGGTGGAAGCCTTTTGGAAGGACGGAGCGCTCAATGTGGAGAGCAACGTGCTCTACGGCGAAGGCGGAGCCGGCCTTTTTTCCGACGGCAAGCTGACGGCACGCTCGAAGGACCGCGCGCGCATCCGCCGCTTTTTTGAAACACTGGTTTCCTGTGGCGCATCGCCGGAGATTCTGTTCGATGCCATGCCGCATATCGGCACCGATGATTTAACCCATATTATTCCGGCCGTCCGCAACCGCATTTGGGAACTGGGCGGCGCGTGCGCGTTTAATTCCAAGCTCGAAGGGCTGCAGATTGAAAACGGCGCCTTGCACGGCATTGTGGCGTCTGGAAATCAAATCCGAACGAATGCCTGCTTTTTAGCCACGGGCCACAGCGCACGCGATGTTTATGGAATGCTCGACAAACACGGCGTTCCCCTCGAAGCAAAGCCTTTTGCCGTTGGCGTGCGGCTGGAGATTCCCCAACAGCGGATCGACCAGGCGCAGTATGGCAAGTGGGCGGGAAAACTTCCGATGCTCGGAAGCGCGAGCTTCCGGCTGACCCGCAAAGAAGAAAAAAACGCGCGCCGCTGCTACAGCTTCTGCATGTGCCCGGGCGGATTGGTGATTTCGTGCGCTTCGTCGGAAGGGCTGATAACCTCCAACGGAATGAGCCTTTCTGCGCGCGACAAACCGTTCGGAAACGCGGCGTTCCTGGTTCCGGTTGATGTAGCTGACTTTCCAGTTGCAGAAAACCCCGCTCTCGCCGGCATTGATTTTCAGAAAAGGATGGAACGGGCGGCCTTTGAAGCCGGAGGCTCCAATTATGGATTGCCCGCCGCTCGGTTAATCGATTTTCTTGAAGGAAAAAAGGGCGACTTACCAACAGAGCGCTCGTGCATGCAGTCCTCCCCCGCCCTCCTGCAGGATATTTTGCCGGAGTTCGTATTCCACACGTTGGAATCAGCCGTTCCAAACATGTTGCGGGAATTGAACCGCACGCCACTGGAAGAAGCAGTTCTATATGCCTCTGAAACGCGCAGTTCCAGCCCTGTGCGCATTTTACGTGATACAGACGGCGAATCGACTGGCGTAAAAGGGCTTTTCCCGTGCGGCGAGGGGTCCGGCTATGCCGGAGGCATCGTAAGTTCGGCGCTCGATGGAATGAAATCCGTTGAGCAATATATATTTAGGAAATGAGCACAATACCGGTTTGAACCCTTTTGAGGCAATGTGGTCGAAGGGTTTGAAAGCAATGGAGGTATGTTATGTTCCTAAAGCATGTACCATCAGGCGACTTGGTCGAGGTGATCGACCTGCCGGACGTGATCAACCCCGGATCCCCCACGGTTCGGGCAAGAGCCCATACGGGCGAGATCATTCAGCGTCCGGAAAACTTCCTGAAGACCGAACTCGCGTTCCCTTCAGGAGAAGCGCTGCCGCAGTGCTGGAGTGACGCCCACTACTACGAACACGCCGCCGCATAGCGAGCGCCCCGTTTGAGCGGATTCAAACGGGGCTTTTCTTTTTCAGATTTTACCTGTATTGCGTGGTGTCTGTTTTGACACCGCGTTTTTTTTTGCGGATTTTTGGAAAAGGAGTTCAACCATGTTCGATTTTTGGCTGCCGATGGCCCTGCTTTTTGTCGCCGCCACCATTGCTGCGATCGTCGCGAGGCGAAAGCGCGACCGCTGCTTGAAATATTTCAACCGCGAGCCGGTGATGATTCTGATGCAGTCGGGCAAGTGGCTTTGGGGGCAGCTGTTCGCCTACCCCAAAACCATGGAACTGGTTTTCGATAATCCGCCCAAAGACGAATCGGGCGTACGGAAGGCGAGCTATGTCCTCTATACGCCGGAGATTGACGGCATCAAGAAAATCCTCCAGCCCCCGCCGGAGTCGGGCACAAAAGAACACGAAAAATGGAAAAAGGAAATCCAGCAGATCGCGAATCCCTCGTTATTGCGCCGCTGTCGCCGCTGGATCTGGAATGTCTTCAATACGCTGCGCGATGCCATCTCGCAGTCGCTCGGCATGATTATCGGCACCATGAAGACCAAGACCCCTATGGGCAAGGTGTCCGGTGCCGACAAGCGCGCGGGGGATATTGGCAATACGCTGCTCGGCACCGTGCCGAACGCCTACGAACCGGTGCTTGAAAAATATCTCTGCAAGCAAGTGATTGTTGAAATTATCGAGGATGGCGAGGTGATCGAATTCGCTGGGCTGCTGCAGGAATATTCAGAAAAATACCTGCTGCTCCGCAACGTGGCCCACAAGCCTTCCATCGATACCGAGAGCGAGCTGTCCGACCGCTTCGACATTATTTTTCCTCGCAGCCAAGCGCTGGTGCGGCATTGCGTGGTGGCCTGATATGAAATTTACATTTCTCGGCACGGGAACCTCGCACGGCATCCCGATGATTGGATGCTCTTGCAGCGTGTGCACTTCCACGGATCTTAAAAACAAGCGCCGGCGCTGCAGCCTTTATGTGGTCGCCGAAGGCCAGCACCTTATTTTCGACACACCTCCGGATTTCCGCGACCAAGTGCTCAACTTTGGCGTCGAGCGCGTTGATGCGGTTTTTCTAACGCACCCGCATGCCGACCATATTTATGGTTTCGATGACGTCCGCCGCTTTTCCGATATTCAAAACGGCCATATCCCGGTCTATGGATCGCCCAGAACCATCAAACAGATGCGAAAAAAGTTCGACTATGTGGACCGGAAGAGCCACTCCTTCGGAGGCGTTCCGCGCGTTCGCTTTACGGATCAGACCGAACCGGTTGAAATCGGCGGCGCGGTGATGGTCACTCCCCTGCCCGTTTCGCACGGAAAGGACATCGTCTACGGATTTCTCGTAGAAGCCGGTGGGGTGCGGATTGCCTATATTCCAGACTGCAACGGCATTCCAGAAACTACTTTCGAGTTGCTGGAAAACATGAATGCGATGATCCTCGACGGCCTCCGCCCGCAAAAGCACCCCACCCACTTTTCCACCGGCGAATGCATCGAGCAGTTGGAACGGATCGGCGCCAAGCGTTCGTTCATCACCCACCTCACCCACAACTCCGAGCACCACAGCCTGCAGCAGAAGCTTGGCGAAGCGGCAACCGTTCCTTGGGATGGCCTGCAAATCGTGCTATGAACAACTTATGACGAACCGCAGAACCTACAATTGGAAGTGTCGCAACCTCACTCTGAAGTTGGGCGACCGAACGCTGGTGATGGGCATTCTAAATGCGACGCCCGACTCGTTTTCCGATGGCGGCGATTTTTACGATATCAATGCCGCCGTGGACCGTGCGCTGGACATGGAGGCCCAAGGCGCAGACATCATTGATATTGGCGGCGAATCAACCCGGCCCGGCGCAACGCCTGTTCCGGCTTTAGAAGAGATTAAACGCACGCTTCCCGTCATAGAAAAGATCCGCGAGCACTCCTCTGTTCCGATTTCAATCGATACGATGAAGGCTGAAACGGCCTTTCAGGCATTGGAAGCCGGAGCAAACATCATTAATGACATCTCGGCGTTCGAGACCGATCCCAAAATGGTTGAAGTAGCCGCACAGACTGCTGCAGGAGCGGTTTTAATGCATATGAAGGGCACACCGCAAACGATGCAGGATGATCCCGCTTATGCAAACGTGGTTCAGGATGTTCGGAGCTATTTGCAGCAACGCATGGACTTTGCGGCATCCCACGGCGTCGGGCGCGAACACTTGGTGGTAGACCCCGGCATCGGCTTCGGCAAAACACTTGAACACAATCTGGACGTGATGCGCAGGCTGCCCGATTTGGCGGAATGCGGCCGCCCGCTGCTCGTTGGCGCCTCGCGAAAAAGCTTCATCGGACAGTTGCTTGGGCGCGACAATCCCGCCGAACGACTGTCCGGCAGCCTGGGCGCAGCCGCATGGGCGGTGCTTCAAGGCGCGCATATTTTGCGGGTGCACGATGTAATCGAAACTTGCGATGTTTGCCGCATGTTGGATACATTCGTTTGCGGAGAGCCCTGATGCAATGGAAAGAAGCCTTTGAACTGCCGGACGTGCTGGGATGGATAGAAATATTCATCGTGGCCGCCCTGCTTTATTTTATTTTCCGGCTATTCAAAGGCACACGCGGCGCGGCGATCCTAACCGGCTTGATCATCTTATCCGGCACGCTCTACGCCATTACCAGCCTGAGCCATCTCGACGTGCTGAATTGGCTGCTCTCCAAACTCATGCTTTATATCTCGCTGGCCGTCGTGGTTATTTTCCAACCGGAGATCAGACGCGTACTTGCCAAACTGGGAAGGCAACCTTGGAGCACCAACGGAATAACGAAGCAAAAGTCTCTGGTTGAACCGATTATGCAAACCGTAAAAACACTTTCAACCCGAAAGATCGGGGCGCTGATTGCCATTGAACGGGAAATCGGAACCCGCGCCATCCAGGATACCGGCACCAAGATCAACAGCGTGGTCAGCGCCGAACTGCTTTCCACCATCTTCTTTCCGCATACGCCGCTGCACGACGGCGGCGTCATTATTTCCGGCGACCGCATCTGCGCGGCAGGCTGCCTCTTCCCCCTCTCCCAAAAGGAAGAGCTAAGCAAGACGCTTGGAACCCGCCACCGCGCCGCGATTGGACTGACTGAAGAAACCGATTCGATTGTCGTCGTGATTTCGGAAGAAACCGGGGCCGTTTCGATTGCATACAACGGACGCCTGCGGCGGGGCATGGAAGAAGAACGCTTGCGACGGGTTCTCACATCCATGCTTAGGCGCGAACGAACCGGCCTCGCGCGGTTCCAGCAGAAAATCCAAACCGGAGAAGCGACGCTCTCGGATACGGTCTTGATGCCCTACGGAGAAGAGCACGATGAGTAAGCCTTTTTCCAAATTCTGGGGCAACCTCCGCAAAGAAAAGTGGTTGATGCTTTTTTGTTTCGTGCTGGCTTTCTTTGCCTGGCAAGGGATTAGAAGAAATCTGGGCTTCGAGGTTTCTGTATCCGATATATTGGTCGATGTGGATGTTCCCGAAGGCGTTGCGGTTTGGGAAAAATCCACGCACCGGGTGAATATTCTATTTCGTGGATCGCGCGAAGACATCCGTTATCTAAATAACGAGCAGCTTCGCGTTGTCATCCCCTTGCCCAATCCTGCATACGGCGAAGATATTAATGTTAAGCTCTCGGAAAAATTCCTCAGGAACCCGACGGGCGCCAAAGTGGTCCGTTTCAGCCCTTCCGACGTCACGGTCAAACTCGACCATGAAGGCGAACGCCTCCTCCCGGTCAAGGCGACGATCAACGGAACCCTGCCTGAAGGACTAGAGGTGGACCGGATTGTCTGCACACCTGCATCGGTTAGGGTTTTCGGTGCGCAGCAGGTGCTGGATGGGATGGAAAGCATTCATACGGAAACGATTGAACTGAAAGACCGCCAAGCAACATTCAAGGAAAGCATTCCTGTTGCCCTGCCCCAGGCGGGCAGAATGCAGGTGGATCCCGACTGGGTATCGGTTGAATTTATCCTGGAAGAGCGCAGCTCTGTGCAATCTTTTGAAAACGTAGAAGTTAAAATAATGTGCGCATCTGGAGAACAAAGGCACTTCAATATTCACCCGCAAACTATATCAGTCACCGTAAAAGGGCAGCAGCAGCGGATTGAACAAATGCGATCAAGCGATGTCTTTGCTTTTGTAAGCTGTTCCGACCTTGCGGAAAACACCGGCTACGATTTGCCCGTTGTTTTGGATCTTCCCCAAGATGTTCAGCTTGTTAAAACAGTTCCTACGGTTGTACACGTTGATGTTGAAAATTAGCAGAGGAAATTTATACCATGAAATCCCATCTTTTAGTCATTGCAAGCCTTCTACTCGCCTCCTCCTGCGTTTTTTCACAGGAAACTGGAAGCACTTCAAATGCGGCCTTGTCAGGACTTTCAATCGAAACTCAAACCACCGAAGAACGTATTCAGTTTCTTCTGGATGTCGCAACGGCGTATTTCAATGAAGACGATTTTGAGTCGGCGATCAGTGCCTATGAGCGCATCTTAGAGATCGATCCCATGCACCAGCAAACGCGATTCATCATCGGCCATGTTTACATCAGCGGAAAACAGTATAAGAAAGCCGAGGAACAGCTTTCTGCCCTGATTGAAGATTACCCTGAAGATTTCAAACTACTGAACAACCTGGCATGGCTCTATGCGACAGCAGAGGATCCGAGTTTCCGTGATGGCCAAAAGGCCATTTCTCTGGCTAGGCAGGCTATCGTACTTGCCCCGAACGACCACCACGTATGGAGCACGCTTTCTGAGGCCTACTACGTCAGCAGTGAGTATGAGAAGGCCTACCGCTCCATCAATCATATGGCTGCTTTAGCCGCCCGTTATGGAACTGATATCACTAAAGAATCAGTTGAAGACTACAACGAGCAGATTCGCAAATGCAAACGCGCAATGGATACAGCGGAGGCCATAAAGGGCGACTTGGAAGAATAACCACCCCCCTTCCCTTATTGTGTGCAACTGCTTGTTGACCCCTAGTTAAGAGGGTGCAACTATCTGCTTCTATTTTATTACGCTGAAAGATTGGATTTATTTATGTACAAGTCTTTATACAAAGTGGTTGTAGTTGGAGGAGGCCATGCTGGATACGAAGCCGCGTTAGCCTCTGCGAGAATGGGAGTTGATACTCTATTAATAACTCTAAAAAAGGGACTTATAGGTAGACTACCATGTAACCCTGCTGTTGGAGGAATTGCAAAATCACACCTTGTTTCTGAACTGGACGCTCTTGGAGGAGAACTCGGACGCAACTCTGACTACACCGGAATCCAATACCGCATGCTAAATACCCGAAAGGGACCAGCAGTGCAATCAAACCGGATTCAGTGCGACAAGGACTTATTCCCCCAACGAATCCAAGCAGTTCTCGCCATGCAGGACAATCTGGAAATGCTGGATGATATTGTAACGGCCATCCGGACAAAGAATGGAAAAATATGCGGAGTCACCTGTCGCTCCAGCGGAGATATTAATGCCGAATCCGTTGTAATATGCACAGGAACCTTTCTTCGTGGCCGAGTGCTTATCGGCATGAAAAGCATCAAGGAAGGACGCATGGGAGAAGAATCTGCTGAAGGTCTTTCCGCATCATTTGACCAATTTGGATTCGACCTAGGACGGCTTAAAACAGGCACCCCGCCCCGTATTCACAGAGATTCGGTGGATTATTCCAAAATGGAGAATCAGCCAGGGGATGATCCACCTCCCTTTTTCTCGCGAATGGCCCGCAAAGAATGGAAAATGTTCCACGTGGAACATGGAAACCCAGACCCAGAAGAGATGAAGCGCTTGTTCCACGTGGAACATAACGCTCTTCACCCATGGATGCCGGGCGCAGATCAGATTCCATGCTGGCTCACTCACACGAATGAAAATACTCACCAAATAATAGCGGACAACCTCAGCAAAAGCGCAATGTATGGCGGAATGGTTGAAGGCACAGGCGTGCGCTACTGCCCCTCAATCGAGGATAAAATTGTTAAGTTTTCCGACCGCAACTCGCATCACGTCTTTATTGAACCTGAGGGGCGAAACAACATCCGCCTCTACCCCAACGGAACATCCAACAGCCTTCCCGAGGACATTCAGGAGCAAATGGTCCGTTCAATTCACGGGCTTGAAAACGCTGAAATCCTCCGACCAGGCTATGCCATTGAGTATGACTATTCCGATCCAACGCAGCTATTCCATACTCTGGAAACAAAACGAGTAGAAAACCTCTATTTTGCAGGCCAATTAAACGGGACAACTGGCTATGAGGAAGCCGCCGGACAAGGATTTATTGCCGGTGCCAACGCTGCGCTAAAGGTTTCAGGCCAAGACCCCCTAACTTTAAGCCGTAACGAAAGCTATATTGGCGTTTTAATCGATGATCTAGTTACCAAAGGTACGGATGAGCCATACCGCATGTTTACCTCGCGATCAGAACATCGCCTTACACTTCGTCAGGACAATACCTATTTCCGTTTGCTGGAAAAAACAAAACAGCTCGGTATTATCGACTCCAATGAAATAGGCCTTATTTCTCGGCAATGGAAAGAGATCGAAAAGGAAATCTCACGCCTCGAAAAAGTATTTCACGAAGGAAACTCTCTCGGCCAACTTCTCCGTCGCCCGGAATCTTCATATAAAACTTTGCCGCAGGAATCATCTTCCTTAGATGAAGAAGTAATTAAGCAGGTTGAAATTGAAGTTAAATATGCTGGATACATTAAGCGGGAAAAAGAGCGTATTGAATCATCGAAAAAGCAAGAAAGTCAGTTAATACCACTCGATTTTGATTACGATGTGATTAATAGCATGCGTTTTGAAGCCCGTGAAAAACTGAAGAAAATAAAACCAGAAAACCTGGGCCAAGCTGCCCGCATATCGGGTGTAAATCCTTCCGACGTTTCCATTCTTGCTATGTGGCTTAAACGCCATATACAACGGAAATAGTGCCTTGACGATGTCTTAGATCGTCATTTCATTTCCCCGTATATTAATAGATTTTTCATCCCTACCATTAGATCCATGTCTCAACTTTGAGTTCATGGATTTATTTATCGAATCCCTCATTTAAATCGAACTCATGACTAGGTTTTAGCGGGGCATCCTTTTGGCTCTAATTAATAATTTAAGCGAGGGTTTATTCTTACCATATAGTGGATTACAAATTTATCCTGAAATTTAGCATATAATGCTCAAGTATATTTTCGATGCCGAGATAAATGACGATAAAGTTGATCATATTAGCTACCTATTACCAAGTATGGCAGGATAAATAATGCTAGTGATTAGTCTGTAAACTATATTTCGTATAAATATATCGATATAAAAGGAGTTCCGTTGATCTTTCCGTTTTTTTAAGTATTTTGGAATGTGGACTTTCCGTATATACAGCGTGAGAACCCTAGCAGTGGAGATTAAAATGCCTGATGCAAATATGTCTGTAACTTGTTCCTGTGGAACGAATGAAAACAATGAAACACTATTTGATAAGCTGGATGAGATTCTCGAAGAGTACAAATTCAAAGAGGGCGGCCTTATTCCTGTTCTCCAAATCGCACAAGGGCTGTTTGGCTTTCTCCCAGAAGAGGCGCTGCATCACATTGCAACTAAAATGAACAAGCCCTATAGCGAGGTGGCTGGTGTCGTAGGATTTTATTCCTACTTTTCAACGCAACCACGCGGAAATAACGTTATAAGAGTCTGCCTAGGAACAGCATGCTATGTTCGAGGTGGAAAACAGGTTTTGGATTCCCTTAAAAAGGAGCTCCATATTGACGTTGGCGAAACGACTGAAGATAAGGTTTTCTCATTGGAGGTGGCACGTTGCTTCGGCGCCTGCGGGTTAGCGCCGGCCATCATGATCAATGACGACGTCCATCAACGCGTCAAACCTACACGAATTAAGCAAATCCTTGCTCCTTACTATAAAACTGAAATGGAGGAAGCGTAGCTATGTCTGAAAAAATTAAATCGCCGGCAGATCTAACGAAACTACAAATCCGAGAGATCCAAAAGCTTGGACTTCGTGTCGATCACTCGCTTCCAAAGTCTCGCGATGGCTCAGCGCGTGAAATATTAGTCTGTGTTGGAGGAGGGTGCTTGGCTTCTGGTGCTCTGGAAATTTGCAAAGCCTTTAAGCAGGCCATTGCAGACAACGACCTTGCACATAAGGCCACGTTGGTCGAAACCGGATGCATGGGGCCTTGCGCCGCAGGTCCTGTTGCTAAAATTATGCCCGACAATGTGTTCTACCAAGGTATCACTGCTGAGGACGCAAAAACCATTGTCGAGCAGCATATTATGCAGGGGCAGATAGTTTCGCATTTGCTGCATAAGGACGCCGCTAGCGGAAAACCGGTAGCGGACATTGATGATATCGAGTATTTCAAACGGCAAAATAAGGTGGTGCTACGAAATTGCGGAAATATCGACCCTTTTAAAATAACCGAGTACATCGCGACCAAAGGATATCAGGCGCTTGCAAAGGCCGTTTCTTCAATGAGTTCCGAAGAAGTAGTCAACAGCATCTTGGAATCCGGATTGCGTGGGCGGGGCGGGGGAGGGTTCCCGACCGGACTGAAGTGGAAATTCACCCGCGAGGCGGAGTCCGATATCAAAAGCGTAGTCTGCAACGCGGACGAAGGTGATCCAGGAGCATTCATGGACCGCAGTGTGCTGGAAGGCGATCCCCATAGCGTAATCGAAGGCATGTCCATCGCGGGGTATGCCGTTGGTGCCGCTCGCGGGTATGTTTACTGTCGCGCTGAATATCCAATCGCCATCGAACGCCTGCAAAGGGCCATCAACCAAGCGCGCGACATTGGCTTGCTTGGTGAAAACATACTTGGAACCCAGTTTTGCTTTGATCTGGAAATACGCATGGGATCCGGCGCATTTGTCTGCGGAGAGGAAACCGCGCTAATGACCTCGATCGAAGGCAACCGCGGGGAACCACGGCCGCGGCCGCCATTCCCCGCCATCAAAGGGCTATGGGGAAAGCCTACCTTATTGAACAACGTGGAAACGTTTGCCAGCATACCGGTTATCATTTCTGACGGTGCCGAAAAATATGCCGAACTCGGCACTGAAAAGAGCAAGGGAACGAAAGTATTCGCACTGGCCGGCGCGGTAAACAACACCGGATTGGTGGAAGTGCCAATCGGCATTTCTCTCGGCGAACTCCTCTACGACATCGGCGGCGGAATGATCGATGGCAAGCCGTTCAAGGCCGCGCAACTTGGCGGCCCGTCTGGAGGCTGCATTCCAAAAGAGCATCTCAATGTGGCGCTCGACTATGAATCGCTCAACGAACTCGGCGCCATCATGGGCTCCGGCGGTTTGATCGTGATGGACGAAGAAAGCTGCATGGTCGATGTTGCCCGCTTCTTCCTTGAATTTGTTCAGGAAGAATCATGCGGCAAATGCACCCCGTGCCGTGTGGGAACCAAACGACTGCTCGAAATTCTCGAGCGCATCTGCGATGGAAAAGGGGAGGAGGGCGATATTGAAAAGCTTATTTCCCTCGGCAACCAAATCAAAGAAACGGCCTTGTGCGGCCTAGGCAAAACCGCCGCCAATCCGGTGCTATCCACCATCCGGCATTTTCGGGTGGAATACGAAGAGCACATTCGCGAAAAGAAGTGCCGCGCCGGCGTATGCGCCGGCCTCGTCCGTGCCCCCTGCCAAAGTGCGTGTCCGGCCTCGGTCGATGTACCTGGCTTCGTTTCGCTCGTCGGAGAAAAACGCTATGCCGATGCGCTCAAGCTGCACCGCGAACGCAACCCATTTGCGGCCGCTTGTGCCCGCATTTGCTTCCACGCCTGCGAAGAGCACTGCCGCCGCTCCTCGCTCGACAGCCCGATTTCCATCCGCGGCATAAAGCGCTTCATGGTGGAACAAGAAATGATCATTCAAGTTCCCGAATGCAAAGAGAACGCAAAGAATGCCTCAAAAAAAATCGCCATCATCGGCGCAGGTCCAGCGGGACTGTCCTGTGCGTACTTTCTTGCGCGCCTCGGCTACAAGCCTAAGGTGTTCGATTCCTCGTCACGCCCCGGCGGCATGATGGCGCAGACCATTCCATCCTACCGCCTTCCTCGCGAAATCCTCGCTCGCGAGATCCGCATGATTGAACGCCTCGGCGTCGATATCGAATGCGACCGGGCGCTTGGACGGGACTTTACCTTCGAAAGCCTTAAGGCGGACGGCTACGAAGCCGTATTTCTCGCAGTAGGGGCCCCAGATGGTTTAATGCTTGGGCTGGAAAACGAGGACGCAGAGGGCGTCACCGAAGCAATCAGTTTCCTGCGCGAATACAACGTCCGCGGTTCCGTTCCGGTTGGCAAGGACGTCGTCATTATTGGCGGCGGCAATGCGGCCATTGATGCCGCCCGAACCGCCACCCGTCTAGATGCAAAAACCGTGACCGTGCTCTACCGCCGCACGCGGGAGCAAATGCCGGCCTACGAAGAGGAGATTGAAGAGGCAGAAGCCGAAGGCGTTAAACTACAGCTACTTACTTCTCCTGAAGAAATTGTTGTGGAAAACGGCCACGTGGTTGGCATCCGTTGCAAACCGATGGAGCTCGGTGCATTCGACCGTTCCGGAAGACGGCGTCCCGTTGCAGGGGAAGACAAGGACTTTATTGTTCCGTGCGACCAAGTCATCGTGGCCATTGGTCAAAGTGTGGATTTGCCGGCACTGAGCGGCAACTACACGTTTAATTTACAGCGCAACGGCTATCTTTCTACCGACGCGCTCACTAAAAAAACTTCTAAAGATTGGATCTTTGCTGGCGGCGATGTCGCTACAGGCCCATCTTCAGTGATTGAAGCTGTGGCCGACGGTGAAAAGGCCGCGGCAGGAATCGACCAATTTCTTACCGGTAAAAACAATGCCTTTTGGCGCGAGGAGAAGCGGAACAACACTTTCTTCGATCCCGATGCGGAACCCGTTATGTATGAACGTGAAAAACAGCCGCTCATTCCCGTGGAGCGGCGGCGATGCAACTTCGACGAGGTTGAGCAGCCGTGGGATGAAGCCACGGCAATCCGGCAGGCCAAACGCTGCCTGCGTTGCGACTACCGCGAAGAAGTCCACACTTGGTAATGGAAATTTAATAAACGAGAAATTGAGATATGATTAATCTGACCATCGACAACACACCGCTTACCGTTGAAGAAGGAACCACAGTGCTGGAAGCCTGCAAGCAGGCAGGCATCAAGATCCCCACGCTCTGCTATCTTGAAAACATCCAAGCCATTGGTGCATGCCGCGTCTGTCTAGTCGAAATCGAGAGGGTGAAGGACCTGGTGGCCTCCTGCGTGATGCCCGTGGCCGAGGGCATGAAGGTAACTACCAACAACCGCCGTGTCCGCGAGGCTCGCAAAGTGGTCGTTGAACTCTTGCTTTCCGAACATGAAGGCGACTGCCAAACCTGTGATCGCAACGAAGACTGCGAGTTGCAAAGTCTCGCCCATGACCTCGGCATCAAGGAGTTGCGTTACGAGGGCGAAAAGGCGCAGCGCTTCCAGGACCACAGTACGGCCGGGCTTGTGCGCGATAGCGCCAAGTGTATTTCGTGCCGCCGTTGCGTAACCGTTTGCACGGCCATTCAGACCGTATCCGCTCTCTTCCCGCAAAGCCGTGGCTTCAAAACCACGATTGGCCCTGCCTTTGCGCAGAACCTCGACACGGTGACCTGTGTACAGTGTGGACAGTGCGCGGCTGTGTGTCCGGTCGGTGCCATCTCCGAACGCGACCAGATCGACGAGGTTTGGGCCGCGCTGGACGACCCATCCAAAACCGTTGTCGTGCAAACCGCCCCGGCCATCCGCGCCGCGCTCGGCGAATGCTTTGGCATGGAACCCGGAACGCTCGTTACCGGAAAAATGACTACCGCGCTGCGCAATATGGGATTCGACGCCATATTCGACACCGACTTTTCTGCCGACCTTACCATTATGGAAGAGGGGACGGAGCTGCTCACCCGCCTGAAAAAGGCGTTAGTCGACAAGGAGGACGTGGCCCTGCCCATGTTCACCAGCTGCTGTCCCAGCTGGATTCTGTTCGCGGAGTATTTCTACCCCGATATGCTCTCCAATCTCTCCACCTGCAAATCACCGCAGCAGATGATGGGGGCCATGGTTAAAACCTACTATGCAAAAAAAATAGAAAAAAAGCCGGAAGAGATCGTCATGGTTTCCATCATGCCCTGCACCGCCAAGAAGCATGAAGCCGCCCGCGACGAAATGAACGATAGCGATGCGCAGGATGTGGATATTGTTCTCACCACCCGCGAACTGGGGAAAATGGTCAAACAAGCTGGAATCGACTTTTCCAGCCTCGCCGATTCCGAAATGGATGCGCCGCTCGGACTCAGCACCGGCGCGGCCGACATTTTTGCCAATACCGGTGGAGTGATGGAGGCTGCCCTTCGTACCGTCTATGAAATTGTTACCGGTCGCGAACTGCCGTTTGAAAACTTGCACGTCTCGCCGGTCGTTGGCCTTGAAGGGATCAAAGATGCCGAAATTACCATTGAGGGAACCGTTCCTGAATGGAGCTTCCTTGAAGGGGTGACCGTCAAGGTTGCCGTGGCGCATGCCTTGGGCAACGCCCGCAAACTCGTCGATAAAATCCGTGCCGGCGAAGCGGAATATCACTTCGTTGAAGTAATGACCTGCCCCGGCGGCTGCATTGGAGGCGGAGGACAACCGCGCATCACCACCGACGAAGTCCGCAAAAAGCGTATCGCCGCGATCTACGCAGAAGACGAAGGCAAGACCCTGCGAAAGTCGCACGAAAACGAAGGTGTCGCCAAACTCTACGAAGAATTCCTCGGCGTACCCCTGGGCCATAAATCGCATGAGTTGCTCCATACTAAATACTACAAAAAGGAACTTGTGTAGTATTATCAGGCGGCGTGAATTTTCACATGAAGATTAAGGTGTAATCGAATTGAATTCACGCCTCAATCGTCACGCTTCACGAATGGGATAAGGAAAAAATAATGGATAAGCATATTATTGTTGGGGTGCATATTGTAGAGCGAGAAGTACACGCTGTTCAAGTGCAAGAGCTTTTCACCCGCTACGGTTCCCAGATAAAAACCCGGTTGGGCATTCATGACGACATCTGCTCCTCAAACGGCCTCATTCTGCTGGAAATGGCGGATACCGCTGAAACCTGCAGAATGATTACAGAAATAAAGGCCATTGCCGGCGTCGATTGCAAAACCATGCTATTTGAGCATTAGACTGTATGGTGGATGCGCTTCGTCGCATCCGTTTATTGCAGCTCGCGGTTAAAGTTTCCGGAATGCCCATTTATGGGCTGAGCGTGAATGATTTTGTGGACTATGTCGCCAGCTTGCTCGGATGTATCGATGCCGTAGCAGAGATCGATGCGGAAGCGACGCGCACCAAGTTCTTTCAGCTCATCGAAATGTTCAACCAACGAAAACGGCGTTTTTCCAACAACTACAAACTGCCGTCCGTTTTTTTCAATACGGAAGGAGCGGCGCGAGCGGTCGGTCAGTTTTTCTTCGTGCCCAGCCGGCGGTGTGGCGGAAATCATCAGGGGCGTATGCTGGTAAACCGGTACAATGGCCGCATCGCCCAGCTGCGGAATCAATGCCGACCAGTTTTGCGAATCGTCCTCGGGCGAAAAGACAAACTGCCGGATTCCTTGATCGCACCATTGCAATGCGGCCTGGGTATTAAGTGTGTAAAGCGGCCAATCGGCAGTAATATCCGCTTTGCCCTTCAATAGATGAAGCCCCCCAACATTCGCTGCTTCCCATTTTTGCTGGTTTGGCAACGAATCAATGAACTCGCGAAATGCAACGGTGTCTTCTTCGCGAATAATAACGGGTAGGGCGAGCCGTAATTTTTCCGGGGGCAAAGCAACAATCGCAGTATTAATAGATGCAAGGTTAGACAAATCAACCTCCAACACAAGTTCATCGATGCCTTCGAGGTTTTCCAATAGTTTAAAACATCGCGTTTTAACGGACCACGAAATTAACTGCGCTGCAGGTTCGGTAGGAATAACCTCCTCAATGAAAAAGCTCTTTCTGGATTGGTTCCATACCTCGGAAAAATCGTCGATCAACTTCCGACGGGCATTATTCAACATGGAAGCCGGAACAAAAACCGGATCGGAACCTTCGCCGAAGGTGAGTTTACCGAGCATCCAATCGGTCTCTCCGAGTTTTTCAAAGCAGCGCCGAATTGCCTCCACTGATTTTTCCGGCTGGCGCGCCGGTTCAAATGGACCAGGCAGGGTATTTTCCACTTGCACCTGAGTTCCGTCGCAGTCGGCCGAGGCCGTCAGCGCAACGCTTTCAGCGGATTGCAAAACATGAATATCAACCGGACGGCGCTGGCGGAACACTCCGGGGCGAGGGGTGCTGAATTCGTAGCGCTGGCGCACCGCCTGCGAAAATGAGCAATAGACGGGAACTCCAATCTCGATCCGTGGCGAATCTGCTGGCAGCTTGAGCGCTATCTCCGCAGCCGCTGGAAGTTCGAAACGGCGTTTCTTTTCCGGATCGCTCGCTAGTCGCATCTCATCGGCCGCAAAACCAAACGGATGGGTTCCATCGCTTTCTATCTTTAGACCGTCGTGCTTTTGCAGAGCGCGACTGCTGTGAAGCACGAGCCATGGACCGACAACGGATTTAACTGTTCCAATCAACGCACCACGGTGCCCATCGTTTACAGGATCAACCGGATTGTCGGCTGAATCATCAAGATAAAGGCCGGTTGAAGGCCGTCCGAAAATGGTTTGGATGTCCGAGAGCCGTTGCTCTTCATCCGCTGAATCGCCTTCGAGCGCTTTGCGGTAGAATTCGGTAACAGCGGCAACATAAAGCGGACTCTTCATCCGCCCTTCAATTTTGAGCGATGCCACACCAGCATCAAGCAGTGCGGGCAAATGTGAAGCCGCAGAAAAATCCTTCATCGAAAACGGCAGCGATTCATTTTCGTCTTTAGCCTTGAAGGGTTGGCGGCAGCAGTAGGCGCAGCGACCGCGGTTGCCGCTTCGACCGAGCATATGCGACGAAAAAAGGCAGAGTCCACTGTAGGAGAAGCAAAGGGCGCCATGAATGAATACTTCAGTTTCGAGGCCGCAGTTTCGGCTGATTTCTCTAATTTCAGCGAGTCTTAATTCGCGCGCCAGCACGACGCGGGAAAATCCGGATGCCTTTAATTGTTTTGCTCCAGCCAAATTATGAACCGCGAGCTGGGTGCTGGCATGCAGACGAAGCTGCGGAAAGTTATTTCGGATCAAACGGGCCATGCCCATGTCCTGGACAATGACGCCGCCGGCGTTCAGATCGCGGATCAGCGCAAATGTTTCGAGTGCCGCATTGAGCTCGCGCTGCTGCACCAACGTGTTGAAGGTTACATAGACATGGCGACTGAGGCTGTGTGCATAGCCGATCAGCTCGTCGAGCGCCTCACTCGTGAAGTTCCCTGCGCCGGCGCGGGCGGAAAACTGCGTCAGTCCGGCATAGACGGCGTCAGCGCCATACGCGAGGGCCGCCCAAGCTGCTTCAGGCGTTCCTGCGGGAGCCAGCAGTTCTGGAAGAGGTTTGTTCAAATTTAGTACCCCGAGGCTTTGCACGCACCCCTATTGGATGGATTTAAAAAACTCACCGAATTCTTTGGGCGTAAGGTCGTCGAGCTTCATGCCTCGGGCCTTAAGCTCCTCTTCGATTTTCTGGATGAGCTGCTGAAGATATTCATGGCTCTCGCCGGAGCCCATGAACACATCGTAGTTCTCGCCTTTGGTAATGCGGACGTGGCCGTCTTCAGCATCGAATCCGACGCCGAGCAGGCGCACAATTTTCTTTTCGTTACCGATAGACATTTTTTTATGAAACCTGCTTGATCCCGTTGGGGTAAATGGATACTTTTCCGACCTTGTTTGCCGAATGGTGTAATGGTAGCACTAGCGACTCTGACTCGCTTAGTCTAGGTTCGACCCCTAGTTCGGCAACCATTTTCCCGTTTTCTGAAACTTCAGAATGCCGGGAAAAACCTTTTCCCAGCCTCCTTTGATGCATTTTAGTTCACACGGATCGGCATGATCACGTAGAGAAACGGTACATTGGTCTTGATGACGCCGGGGCTCAGCTCGTCCGACAGCTCAAGGAAAACCTCATCGGAGTCGAGATGCTTGAGCGGCGCTAGCAGGAAGCCAGGATTGAAGGCAATGGTAATGTCCTTGCCGGAATACTTTACCGGAACGCTTTCGTTGGATTCGCCGATTTCAGGTGACGATGTAATAAGCTCCAAGCGGTTTTCAGTAATCTTAACCTTTACGGAGGCGGCTTGGTCGTCGAGCATCAGAGAAACACGACGGACGGCGCTGGCCAACATTTCGCGGTCGATCGCGATGCGTTCTTCGCACTGCGACGGAATCACCTGGCGGTAGTTCGGATAGGTGCCGTCGATCAGCTTGGAAATGATGAAAATGTTTCCAAATTCAAAAGCCACCTGCGTTGCCGAGGTTTTGATCGTTGCTTCGCCTTCGCCTTCGAGAGTTTTGATCAGCTCGCTCACAGTCTTAGTAGGCACCACAATATCGACTTCCGCTTCTTCGGGCATGTCGATTTCCTGCTCAACCAAAGCGAGCCGGCGTCCGTCGGTGCAGACCGTTGTCAGCTTATTGTCGCGGAACGCCATCAGGGAACCGTTCAAAATCGCACGGGATTCATCCGTAGAGGCCGCGTAGGAGGTTTTCTGGAGGATATCCTTGAAGGCGTCCCGCTTGAGCGTATAGGAGTAACTCTCTTCGAATGTGGGCATAGGCGGAAAATCATTTTTCGAAAGGCCTTCCAGCTTGCAGTTGTAGGAACCCGAAATGATCGTGGCTACATCTTCGTTGCTCACTCCAATGTCAACCTGATGGCTGGGGAGGTCGCGGCAAATGCTGAAGAAGCGGCGGGCGGGCAGGGTGGTGGACCCTTCCTCGTCAATGTCGGCCTCAATGCTCGTGCGTACGCTCACCTCCATGTCGGTGGTTGTCAGCGTCAGCTTGCCATTGCCCGCTTCAAGCAGAACGTTTGAAAGAATCGGCAACGTTGTGCGTTGGCCAACGATCGACTGCACTTTTTGCAGCGCTTCCAGAATCTGATCCTTCTCGATGCTGAACTTCATTAACAAGCCTCCTATTATATAGATATAGTTTATTTATAAATTCACTATTAGTATTGGTCTGTAGATAACCGCGGAAAACAGTACTTTTTTTCTGTAACCCCGTCACCCGTAAAAGTTTGAAAACATTAATAACCCTGTTGATAAACGGATCGTAAATACGGCGTTCTGTTCACAACTCCGAGTTATTAAATCCATCCTCAGAAACTCCACAGGTTACTAAGGTTTCATTAACAGCCCGTTAGGGTCGTATTTGCATTCGTCCTGATCAAATCCATCGGATTCTACGGAGCTGAATGCAGATGAGTATTATTCCATGACGCACCGATTCTTCAAGCCAATTGGGGTTCTAATGGCATGAAATATTGAATAAAACTTCTAAGCCTAAGTTGGCCTCCAATAAAAAAGGTTCCTTCCCCGATTACGGGGAACGCTTAGCCGCTTCGCTGCCGTCGTTTCGCACCAACCTGACCGCGTATCCCTCGCGAAGCTCGGGTGAACCGTTACGATACCATTGACGATTTCCACTCCCTTGAAACGGGCTATGAACTAACAAAAAGCCGTCCCGGAAGGACGGCCTCAAAGAACCTACCGATGAAGGAAGCCCTACTGTATGGCTTTGGCGCAGTTCTTGTTTACCTTATCCTTCAGGATGGCAATGGTTTGCTGCAGGCCACGGTCTTCCTTGGCTTTTCCTGCAACTTGCTCGTTAGCATAAAGGATGGTGGCATGGTTGCGACTGAACTGCTCTCCGATCACCGGGAACGACTGCGTGGTCATGGAGCGGGAAAGATGCATAGCAATTTGGCGCGGCCAGGCGATATCTTTAGTACGCTTCTTTCCTGTGAGATCAGAAGGGCGCAGGTCAAAGTATTCAGCAACGGTGCGTTGAATGATGTCAACACTGATGGACGCCTGCGATTCCTTGTCGAGCAGATCGTGCAAGAGCGATTCCACCTTTTCCACATCCACTTTTTGATTGGTGAGCGACATAAAAGAAGCCACCCGGATCAATGCCCCTTCGAGGCTGCGGACATTGGATGAAATACGTTCAGCAAGGTAGTCAAGCAGGGTGTTGTCGATTTTGAGGTTAAGCAGTTCAGCCTTTTTGCGGAGGATAGCGGTGCGGGTTTCCACATCCGGTTTTCCAAGTTCAGTCACCAATCCCCATTCGAAGCGCGAAATCAAACGGGGCGCAAGGCCGGCCATTTCGCTGGGTGTGCGGTCGGACGTGAGCACAATCTGCTTATGGCTCTCAAAAAGGGTGTTGAAGGTGTGGAAGAACTCTTCCTGGATTCGCGCCTTGCCGTCGAGGAACTGGATGTCGTCGATCATCAGCATGTCGATCTTCCGGTATCTTTTCCGGAAAGCGGCCACGTTGTTGTTCTGGAGCGCGTCGATGTATTCGTTCAGGAAGGTTTCGCAGGTGATGTAGCAAATTTTGGCGCGGGGCTTCTTAGAGGCAACATGGTTGCCTATCGCTTGCATCAGGTGGGTTTTTCCAAGACCGACCCCGCCATAGATGAACAGCGGGTTATAGGTGCGAGACGGCGAGTTGGCCGCCGCCATCGAGGCCGCGTGGGCAAATTGGTTGGCCGGGCCGACAACATAGGAATCAAACGTATAGTTGGGATTAAGGTTGTGAGTAGGCTTTTTATTTCCGCCAAAACCGAGGCCGGGAATTGAAATAGGGGCATGCTGTTCCGGTTCCGCTTCTTCTTTGGCGATATCAAAGCAACTGGAATCGACTTCCAGCGAAATATTAATTTCCTTGCCGCTTACAACCATTACGGCCTTGCGGATCATCGGAAAATAGTTTTCCTCTAGCCAGTCTTTATAAAAGTCGTTGGCAACAGCTAGGCGCATGGTGGTGTCCGAAATATCCACACACTGAATTACTGCGATCCAGCGGTCATAAATATCGCCGGAGAGTATCCCCTTGAGCTGTTTGCACGCCTCGTTCCAAATATTGCTGTTTTCCATGGACATATTAGTAAATTGCTTTTCCTTAACAGGAGATCTGACCTTATTGACAAGTTATTAACAGGCAGTGGTTTCCTATTCTCACTTGCGAGATTGAAAGGTAGTTCAACGCCATCCTGTGCTCAAGTTAAGAGCGAAAAAAATCGCGTAAAAAAACCCATACCACTAAATATGGTTGTAACGGAACGCAACTACACAAGATAGCCCTCCAATTGTTGGGATATGGTTAAGCCATAATTGTAGCTCTGCGGTATAGATAAGTTGTAAGGCAAGGAATTTGAGGAGGTTGTGCCCAAATGAATCAATTAACAGGTATGATATTAGTTGCAGGATCATCTCCAAGCACCACGAATATTCACTATTTAAGCGGATTTACTGCTCCTGACTCATTTCTCTACATGAAAACGGCCCAAGGTGGATTGCTCGTTGTTTCGGCCATGGAAAAGGGCAGGGCAATAAAGCAGTCTACTCCCGGAACACAGATATTCACACCCGCTGATCTAGGCCTTAAAGGTAAAAAAGCATGGAATAAGGTAGAGCAAATCCGGATTTTGATGGAAATAGCGCAACTCCGTCGCATCTTGGTGCCGGTCGATTTTCCCGCCGGACTTTTCCATGCGTTGGAAAAAAAAGGATTCAAGATAGCCATCGAGCGGAAAGCGATCTGTCCCGAGCGCAAAGTTAAGGACAAGGCGGAGATTGCGAAGCTTAGGAAAAGCCAGCAAGCCGCCGTGGCGGCTATGAAGAGCGCAATTTCGCTGATCGGATCGGCAAAAATAGGTAAAAATGGCCACCTCTTTATAGAGAAGGAATTCCTGACCTCCGAAAAAGTGCGCCAGCTGATACACAAAACCCTCATCGATCACGATTGCGCCGGGATCGAAACCATCGTCGCAGGCGGGGATCAAGGCACCGATCCGCATGAACGCGGCCACGGCCCGCTTTTTGCCGGCCAATCCGTTATACTGGATATTTTTCCGCGTTCCGAAAAAACCGGTTATTGGGGCGACATCTCTCGCACCGTTTGCCGAGGGCCGGCCTCGGCAGAGCTTAAAAAGCTCTATAACGCGGTAAAAGCGGCTCAGGCCGTTGCGTTGCGCGCAGTGAAGGCCGGCGTATGCGCTGATGAAATTCACGGACTGTGCAAAACCGTTTTTGAGCAGCGCGGCTTCGAAACCAAGGAGGTGGACGGTGCCTACGTCGGTTTCATCCACGGAACCGGCCACGGGGTCGGGCTCGACATCCACGAACTTCCACGGGTTGGAGCCAGCGGTGAAACGCTCGAGCCGGGCAATGTGATCACCATTGAACCCGGCCTCTATTATCCCGGCCTCGGCGGCGTCCGGATTGAGGATACGGTTGTGGTAACAGAGAGCGGCTACCGCTATCTTAGCGCCTGCCCGAAAAAGTTTGAGCTGTTATAGGCAATAAGCGCTTGTTAGGCTGCGTTATACAGCCGAGCACAGAGATCCTGGAGATACCTTATGAACAAACAGCTTTTAATTTTAGCCCTTTCTGCGCTGGTTATTCCCGCAATAGCTCAGCAAACCAACCAAATCCCGCGCGGACGTGGTGAATGGCGCCCCGGCCAGGAAAAAGGCGAGCGCCCAGAACGCCCGCACAGTTCGCGCCGCTCTGATATGACGACCGGTCAAAAAGAAAAAATGGAGGAGTACCGGGTTCAGCTGATGGAAAAGGCCCTCAAAAAAATTGGTGTTTCGGATGAGCAGCAAGGGCAGATTGAAGAGCTTCAGCGAACACATAAAGAAAAGATGCGGATCGTCTCGCAACGATCCGGCGAAGCCCGCAAGAAACTTTCCGCCCTTCAAAAGTCCGGCGCAGCAGAGAAGCAGCTTGGCGCCGCTATCGACGAAATATGCGCGCTTCAGAAAGAGCAGCTTTGGATTCTCGTGCGCAACCGCATGGAAATGGAAGAGATTCTCGGCAAAGAAAAATTCGCCCTTTTCATGGAAAGCGCCCGCACGCAGTTTGAGTCGCATGGCCGTCGCGGCGGATCCAACATGCCGCCGCGCCCCGGGTTTTCGACCGAAGAGCGCAGCGGAGCCCCGAATCCGCCGCCGCCGGGAACATAACCGCGCCAAACCCTCTATTCTCGAAAATCAGTCTGCCCATTTACAGCGCTTTTGCTACACTGCTGTGCATGGCGGAAAATCTTCCCAGTCCCTTGCAGGCCGGTTTTAAGCTCACGAATCAGGAGAAAAAGTACATTCTCGTGATCTGCTCCCTCTTTCTTGTGGGAATTGTGGCGCGCTATTTATATTTGAAAAACCGAAACCCTGCTGTATACACGCCCGCCGGTATTGAAAAAATGGAGCCGACGCATGAGTGATTGCATTTTCTGTAAAATAGCCGCAAAGGAAATCCCGGCAACCATCGTCTATGAAGACGGCGATGTGCTTGTTTTCATGGATATTGGCCCGATTATCAAAGGGCACGCGCTCGTTATCCCTAAAAAGCACTATGACCCTGTAACCCAAACGCCGGACGATGTACTGGCCAAGCTTCACCTCGTTGCCAAGCGCATTGCCCAGGCGCAAATGAACGCACTGGGCGCCGACGGGGTCAATATAATGCAAAACAACGGAACGGCGGCGGGGCAGGAAGTGCCCCATATTCATATACACGTCATTCCGCGTTTCTCCGATGATGGGCACCACTGGAACTGGAACGCGAAAAAATACGACGATTTTGATGAAATGGCTGAGTTGGCCGGAAAATTGCGAAAGCATTTATAGACCATGAAAAAACCAAACAAAGACGATTTGCTGGCTCCGATCCTCAAAAAGGATGTCCGCTATACGGCTGAAGCCTATATGTTCATCCGCGAGGCGCTCGACCATACCGTGCGCAAGCTCGACAAACCCCGCCACGTTTCCGGCCAGGAGCTGCTCTCCGGCATTCGCGACTATGCTCTCGTTCAATTTGGTCCGGTAGCCAAGCGCGTCCTCTGCGAGTGGGGCATCAATGAATGCGTCGATTTTGGAAATCTCGTCTTCAACCTCGTCAACGAAGGCCTGCTCGGCAAGACCGACGAGGACTCCATCGAAGACTTCATGGGCGGCTACGACTTCACCGAAGCCTTCCTGCACCCGTTCCGCCCGAAGGAATCCGTTGCCTGCCTGCTCGACGAAACTGTTCCAGCCGACTAGGCGCTTGTTTTCCAAGCCACTTCAATGGCGGCGTAGCCCTTGGGGTCGTATTCCCGCAATTCCATGCGGTTGAACGGGAAAAAGTCGTTCCGCCCAAAATAGGCCTCGCTCAATTCGGCGAAGAACTCCTTTTGATTGTTCAGTGCGTAGGCGCGCCTTGCTTTTCCTTTGGCATGCTTCACTTCGGCATAAAGCCCGGAATTCAACGCCTGTTTGTAGGCAGAGGCAATGGGTTCAAAGGAGTGGGTCAAAACCTGATGGTGGTAGGCGTGCGCCATTTCATGCAGCACCATCGAAGGCTGGATTTCCGACCATTGGATAAAGAGCGTTGGATTTGCAAACTCAACGCTGCGGGCCTTGTTTGGATTATGCCCGTGATCCGTCAGCCATTTCGCTGATGGATGATAGGCCGCGCACTTTGCCGCGCCATTGTCTTGATGCTCCAGCCAGACCGGCACCGCCCGCAACTTTTCCACCGCTTCTGCCGGGAGGGCATGCACAACCTCCTTGAGCTTGGTTTCCAGCAGTTTGATCGCCTCGGAGGCGAGCGGTGCTTCCTCATCAAGCAGCCTCCGGCTCACTACAACCGTCCATCCTTGGATCTGCCGTCTTTCATAGGGCGTTTGCTGCGCAAATACCGGCGCGGCAGCAAGCAGGGGAATAAAGTTGCGTCGTTTCATATTAACCAGAACGCTCGGTGTTTCCTTTTCCTGACATTTACCCGTGTCGGGCTTGCGTAGAATTGTTGCGCTTTCTGTCTGAAAAGGCTTACAGGAAAGCGTCCCATGAGAGTACAGGTATGATTTTAAGAGAAACGAATAACCAACGCGAGGCAGGGTAATGCACAAACCTTCCAAGATTTTAAGCTGGGTGCTTACGGCATCCATGAGTTTAACGGGGCTTCCGGGCGCATTTGGCCAAGAGGCCCGGCCTCCGGCGCCGTCGCCCGCCAATGCCGCGCCGCAAGGCACGGCCATCACCAGCCAGCGCGATTCTTCAACTTCCATTCCTCCGGTTCAGTCCGCGGTCACGCGCGACGCCTCCAAGTCCGAGGTCGCCATCAACTGGGAAAACGTCACGCTGAAGGACTGCATCGAGGTGCTTTCGCGCGATCTCGGAATGGAATTCATCATTTCCCCCTCCGTCAATGTTACGCAGGAAGTAAGCATCCGTGCCGGCGACGTCACCACCTGGAACCGGGAGAATAAGCTCGAGCTCTTCGATGCCATCCTTGACACCGCCGGCGTCCAGCGCATCCAACGCGGACGCGTGTGGATCTATTCACCCTCCGACATCCGTCCGGTCGTTCTAGGTTCAGCCAACTCCGACCTGCCTGACGGACAGCCCGTCATCGGCGTCATCAAGCTCCAGAACATCAGCGGCGCGCAGGCGCAGCAGTTTCTCAGCAGCGTCGGCGGAAAGCCCCAGCGCGTATTCGCCATGGGCGGCTCCCAGACCATCATCGTAATCGGGACCAAGGCTTTTCTGCGCCAGGTCGAGGAGCTGGTGGCCATGGTGGACCTTCCGCCCTCCGTCATGTCGCACTATGTGTTGGAGATGGCCGACTCCGAAGATGTCGCCGGCGAGCTCACCAATATTTTCTACCGGCAGGAAGGCAGCAATGGCCAGCCGATCCGCTTCTTTGCCGTGCCGCGCCTGAATGCCGTGGTTGCCCAAAACCTGGCGCTCAACCAGCTGGCGCAGGTTGAAAAATGGGTGAAGCTGCTCGATAAGACCGACGATCTCAACGAACGCGTCACCAAGGTTTACCGCATGCAGGTAATCGAGGCGGAAGAAATCGGGAAAACCCTCAGCAGCCTCTACTCCGATCTCTATAAGCAGGCGCAGCTGCGCGAGCGCGAGCGTGGCAAGACCGCCACCAAAATAGCCAAGGCATCGGTCGCCGCCCCGGCACCAGCGGCGGCGTCAAAAACCGCGGGCGCGTCGAAAGCCAAGACAGCGTCACCCAAAGCAAAGTCGTCTGCAAGCCACTCAGCCAACGGCGGCGCATCATTGGGCGGTTCCGCCGTACAGATGGACGAAGAGGTCATCATTCTCTCCGACAAAGACAC
This sequence comes from Pontiella sulfatireligans, assembly GCF_900890705.1. Taxonomy (GTDB): domain Bacteria; phylum Verrucomicrobiota; class Kiritimatiellia; order Kiritimatiellales; family Pontiellaceae; genus Pontiella; species Pontiella sulfatireligans. The sequence goes on from NZ_CAAHFH010000002.1 coordinate 1,908,522, forward strand.
CAACACCCTCATCGTCAATGCCCCGGCCGACATGCAGCGCGAAATCGAACGCACCATTAAAGAGCTCGACAAATCCCGCCGCCAGGTGCTCATCGAAACCGCCATGGTTGAAGTGGTGCTCGACGAAGGCATCGACCTCGGCGTGGAATGGGCCGTGCAGGGCGGCGGGCAGGACCGAAGCTCCGCGGGTCAGCAAAGCGGTTTAGAGCTTGGCGACCTTGCCTCTGGAATCACGCCGATCACCGATGCAGCCAATGGATTCACCTATTTTCTCAACGCCAACGATAAAAAGTGGGCGCTCATTCAGGCCGCCCAGGACGACAACCGCCTTCAGGTGCTCTCTTCTCCGACCGTGCTTACCCGCGACGGCATGGAAGCCGAAGTCTCCTTCGGTCAAGAGGTGCCCATCCGGCAAAGCACGCTGAGTTCCGGCGGCAACGAAAACTTTTCGTTCGACTACCGCGACGCCAAGATCACGCTCCGGGTTACGCCGCATATCGACGATCAGGAAATGGTCACGCTTAATATCGAGCAGGAAATCCGCCGCGTAGTGGAGGACAGTATCGCGACGGAAGACAGCGCACCGACCTTTAGAACCCGCGAAATCCGCTCCAACCTTCAGGTCGACAATGGCCAGACCATCATTCTCGGCGGTCTGATCGAGCGGGGCGACATCGAGGCGCGAGTCGGCATTCCATACCTCATGGACATTCCATTTGTTGGATATCTCTTTGGCCGCACCGTCATCCGCAAGGAGGGAACCGAAATTCTGATGGTGCTCACGCCGCACGTTGTCGATTCGCGCGATGAAACCGACCTGCTCACCCGCGATTTCCGTCGGAAGCTGATGGGGGCCCTGAGCCAAAGCAGTGAAGAGATCCGCAAAACATATAACCTGCAGGAAGAAGAGCCTGTTGAGCCTGTTCTTCCGGAGGCCGAATAATGGCCTATCGTCCCATAGGCGACATTCTCGTGGCCGGCGGCTGCGTCAACCGCGACGCCATCGAGGCCGCCCTGCGCAAGCAGAACGAGGGCGGGGGGCTTTCGAGGGTTGGAAAAATCCTGGTCGACAACGGCGATATTCAGCCGGAGGAGCTGGTGCAGGCGCTTTCCGAGCAGTACGGACTTCCCGTTTGCCCGCATAAAAAGCCGGCCGAGCACCTCTTCCTCGAAGAGCAGCTCCCTTTTCCGTTCATGATCGAGCACCGCGTGCTGTTCCTGACCTTGGAAGACTCCATCTGCGCCATCACCGACGATCCATCCGACTGGTCATCCATCGAAGCCGCCCGGTTGCAACACGGCGAGGCGCTGCCGGTCTACCTCGCTAGCGAAGAACAGATGGACGCGGCGCTGGCCAAGGTGCAGGCGTTCGCTGAAAACAACCTTAAGTCCATGATGGCGGAGGCCGAAGTCTTCCAGGCCGGCGAGTGGGGCGACGAAGAGGAGCATCTCCGCGACCTCGCCCTCGAAGCGCCCGTCGTCCGCATGGTCAACCTCATCATCACCCAGGCCGTCGAAAAGCGCGCGTCCGACATCCACGTCGAGATCGGCGACTACAACCTGCGCGTGCGCTACCGCGTCGACGGCGTCCTGCACGCCGCCGAATCCATCGATAAAAAGCATCACGCCGCCGTCATTTCGCGCCTCAAGCTGCTGGCCAAGATAGATATCGCCGAGCGCCGCATTCCGCAGGACGGGCGCATCAAGATGCAGATCCACGGGCACGACCTCGACATGCGCGTGGCTACTACGCCCACCATCTACGGCGAAAACGTCGTCATCCGCCTGCTCAACCAGCAGCACGTCGAGCTCAACTTTTCCAGCCTCGGCATGCCCGACCGCGAGCGCGACCTCTTTAATAAAATGGTCGAACAGCCCCAGGGCTTCATTCTCGTTACGGGCCCGACCGGCAGCGGAAAAACCACTACGCTCCACACCGCGCTCACCCACCTCAATTCCGACAAAGTGAAGATCATCACCATCGAGGATCCGGTCGAAATCCGCCTGCAGGGCATCAATCAGATTCAGATGAACCCCAAGATCGGCATGACTTTCTCCAACGGCCTGCGCTCCATTGTCCGCCAGGATCCTGACATCATCATGGTCGGCGAAATTCGTGATGCCGAAACGGCCGACATCGCCATTCAGGCCTCGCTTACCGGCCATATGGTGCTGTCGACGCTGCACACCAACGACGCCGCCGGCAGTATTGCCCGTTTGGCCGACATGGGCGTCGAAAGCTATCTCATCGCCTCCGCGCTCACCGGCTCGCTCGCCCAGCGCCTCTGCCGCCGGATCTGCCCGCACTGCGCCGAGGCCACCGTCGTCAGCCGCTCGCATTTGTCCGACTTCCCCGAAGCCGTCGATCCCGAATACACCCTCTATCACGGCAAGGGCTGCGAACATTGCGACGGAACCGGCTTCTTCGGCCGCATGGGCTTGTACGAGCTCATGGCCGCCAACGATGAAATGCGCGAGCTCATCCAAAAATCGCCCGAAGCCGGCCCCATCCGCGAACTCGCCAAAAAACACGGCACCCGCCTCCTCCGCGAAAGCGGCTGGGAAGCGGTCATCAAAGGCGCCAGCACCGTAGAAGAAATCCGCCGGGTAACGCAATGGACATAGGATTTATTACTGCGTACTGCGTATTCCAGCCGATCAATACGCAGTACGCAATACGAAATACGACTCATGAACAAGTTTACATATAAAGCCATTACCGCCACAGGCGAGGCGCGCAACGGAACCATCGAGGCTCCATCGCAAAACCAGGCCGTTCGGTTGGTGCAGCAAACGGGATTGGTGTTGCTCAGCATCTCCAGCTCCGATACGCCCGAAAGCTTAGCGTCGGTTTCGCGCTCGATCGGCGGGCGGATCACCGCGCAGCAGCTGATGGAATTCTCCACCGAAACCTCGGCGCTGCTCGATGCCAAGATTCCGCTCGAAGAAGCGCTCAAAACCCAGGCCGAGCTCAGCGTCCACGCCGGTTTTAAAGAAGTGCTCACCGAGGTTTGGAAAGACGTCAACGGCGGGGCTTCGTTCGCTGACGCCCTCGCGCGCCACCCCAAGGTGTTCGAGCGCTTCTATTCCAACATGGTGCGCGGCGGCGAAGCCTCCGGCTCGCTTGAGCTCATCATGCGCCGCATTGCCGAATTGATGGAGCGCCGCCAAAAGCTCCGGGCAAAGGTCACCAGCGCCATGGTTTATCCGGCTCTGGTTCTGGTGCTGGGCATCGGAGTGGTGGCCGGCCTGATGTGGTTTTTGATTCCGGTGCTCACCGCCATGTTTACCGAGAGCGGGCAGCTTATGCCGGCGTCCACTCGTGCCGTGATTGCCATGAGCGAGTTTAACCGCACCTACTGGTGGTTCACGCCCCTTCTGATCGTGGCCGGCTTTTCGGTCTTCAAATTCTTTACCCGCACTGATGAAGGAAAAATAAAGTGGGGGCTGAAAGTGCTGCGGATTCCTGTGCTTGGCCGGCTGACGGCCGAAGCTGAAACCAGCCGCTTCTGCCGGATGCTCAGCGCGCTGCTCGACGGCCAGGTGCCGATCCTGCAAGCTATCTCGATTACCGGCGGCACGCTCTCGAACGCCGCGCTGCAACATCTCATGAAAAAGGTCTACGAGGCCGTGCAGGGTGGACAGCCAATGGGGCCGCTGCTCCAGCGGCACCCCGAATTTCCGCAGCTTGCCTCGCGCATGGTGACCTTGGGCGAAGAATCCGGCGAGCTCGGCACCATGCTCAATAAGGTCGCCGACCGCTACGAGGAAAAGGTCTCGGCCACCACCGACCGTTTTGTAAGCGTGCTTGAACCTTTAATGATTGTTGTGCTGGGCATTTTTGTCGGCTTCATCGTGATCGGCATTATGCAGGGCATGATGGCCATGAGCACGAGTGGTGGATAGGGGAAATTGTGATTTTGGAATTTGGAATTTGGATTTGAGGGACGGCTGCGCCGACAGGCTTCTAAAAAAAAGCGTCGCAGACCCGGAAATCGGAAATCGGCATTCAAAATGAATACGGAGGTAGTAATGAACCAGAAGAAAAGAAAGAACAGCAGTGGTTTCACTTTGGTGGAGCTTTTGGTGGTGGTCGTGATCCTGATGGTGATTGGAACCATTTCGATGCAGACGTTCCGCAAAGAGCCCGATAAGGCGCGGGTGCAGGCGGCGCGGACCTCGTTCAGCCAGCTCGAAACCGCACTTGAGCGCTACAAGCTTGATAGCGGAACCTATCCCGCCGAGGAAGAAGGCCTGCTCGCGCTCGTGGTTGCGCCCGATGATGACGACGGCTCTTGGGGCGGTCCCTACATGCGGAAGAAAACCGCGCTCCGCGATCCGTGGGGCAACGACTATCTTCTCCAGATACCGGCTTCCGACGGCACCGACTATGAACTCATCTGCCTCGGCGCCGACGGCGCGGAAGGCGGCGAAGGATTCAATGCGGACCTCTCCAGTTTGGATGAGTAGGGAATAACGAATATCGAACAAGGAATCCTGAATGCCGAAAGATCAATCCATTCAAGTTTCAAGTTTCAGGTTTCAGGTTTCGAAACAAGCGTTTACGCTTGTTGAGCTCATTGTCGTGTTGGCGATCATTGCCGTGCTGGTCACGGTCAGCGTGCCGGCCATCGCTTCGTTTTCCTCCCCAAAGGAAACCCTGCGCAAGGAAGGGCGGCGAGTAATGCGGCTGATGAGCGAGGCGCGCCAGGTGGCCATGAGCCGCAAGGTGCGCATCGATGTCCGTATCGATCCGGTGATGAATGAAATCCGGGCGGTCGAATCACAGGCCTACCGGTCAATCATCGCCAACTATCCCGACGGGCTGATCGACCGCGAAGACGAGGAATGGCTGCTCGCCATGAGCAACCGGTTTGAAAAGGTGATCGCGTTCAGTGACGAAATCATGCTCGAAGGTTTTTCCATCGATGAGATCCAGGCGCCGTTCAACGAGGACGATGTGTTCCAGCGGGAGGAAAGGGAGGACGAAGATTACCGGACAACGGAAGATCCGGAGGCCGAAACCGTCGCATTCACCTTCACCCATTTTGGCGGGAGCGACGGCGGCGGCATAAGCCTGGCATTCAAGGAAACCCGCCTGGACATTGCGGCGGATATTTTGACCGGACGCCCAAAGCTGGTGAACCGCATTGGATCGGGTGAGCAATGAAGAAGGGTTTTACCATTTTAGAGATCTTGGTGGCGTTGTTGGTTTTCGCCATCGGCGTAACCGGAATGTTGGCGGCGTTGACGCATCATATGAAGGACGTGTCGCTTTCGGAAGACCACGCGCGCGGCGTCCGCATTGCCCAGCGGGAAATGAATGCCCTGCGTCGGATGAAATATTTGCCGGACGCAGAAATGACCGGGGAAGAAGGCCGCTATGTGTGGACGACCACGGTTGAAGAGGCCGACTATGACGAACTGCCTGGCGTTGATTCCGACGAGACGGGCAGTTCCCGCGCGCTGAAGCCCTGTAATATGACGGTGCTGGTGCAATGGAGCGACGTCGAGGGCGGCGAATTGAGAAAACGGGTTTTGTTTCAGGGGTTGGAGCTTTTTCAACAGCGATAGCGAATAACGAACAAGGAATGCCGAATGCCGAAGGGCAGTACAATTCAGGTTTCAGGTTTCAGGTTTCAGGTTTCAAGGGGCGGCTTCACCCTCCTTGAACTCCTTGTGGCTTTGGTTTTGCTTGGAATCCTCGGCGGTTCGATCGCGGGTGTGCTGAACAATGCTTCGAGGTCGGTGGCGCAGGGAACGGCCGCGATGGATCAGCTGACGCGGCTGCGGTCGCTCGAAACGGTGCTCGGCGGCGCATTGCGTGATGCTCGGATTGTTACGGTTTCAACGCAGGAGCGCAGTTGGCTGGCCGACGATTCGAGCTACGACACGGCCGATGGGCGCTATCGCTTCCGAGGCGAAGAGCTCGCGCTGGGTTTCGTGCTCGACCGTCCGTTCCTCGAGGCCGAGCGCGACGGCTACATGCATTGGATTTCCGTCGAGGTGCGTATCGACGAGGAAACGGAAGCGCAAAGCCTGTGGATGGTGGACACGGCTTATTTGCAAGGGATCGACAACCCCGTGGGGGACGACTGGAGCGATGCCGGCCTTTCCGAGGATTGGAAACCGCGCAAAGAGGTGATGCTGCTCGACAATACCAGAGAGATTTTTTTCCGCTACTGGGAGCTGGAGCAGAGCGGCTTTACCGACGAGCCGGAAAAGGAAGAGATGGAGTTCGACGACATCGACACCGACTATGCCGTGCGCCTCCCCGACCTCGTTGAAATGGTCATGGCCGTTCCGGGCCTCGGAACCGAATCGCTGATGTTTGACTACTCAATCCGCAGGAAGGGCATATGAGAGGTCTAAGGTCAGAAAGTCGAAAGTCGAAAGTCGGGAAAGCCAGCCGACCTTTCGACTTTGGGCCCTTAGACTTTCAATCTGAGCCGAAGGCGAAATCAGGTTCCGCCCTCATCATGGTGCTGGCGGTGGTGGTGGTGCTGGCGGTGCTGATTACGACCTTCGGCGTCGATATGAAGAGCGAGGTGAAGGCGGCGGGCGGGCACTATGAAGAGGCGCTCAACTTTCAGCTGGCGCGCAGCGCGCTGGCGCTGGCACGCATGGAGCTCAACCGCAAAAACACGACGCTTTATTCCGACGAATACGGCAACGCCTTTTTTGTCAAGGCGGCGGAGGATTACGAATCGGAAATAGAGGAAATGATGCTCTACCGCGAAGGGGTGGAGCTGGGCAGGGGACTCGCGTCGTACCGCATCATCCACAAGCCAAACGCACTTGATCCAAACAAGGTGAGCCACAACGATTGGCACCGGCTGCTGGAAGTGGCTTGCGGAATCGAAGAGGGCGAGGAGCGCAATGCGCTTGTGGATGCGTTCCACGACTGGATTGATACTGACAACCTTGTGCGGGCCAACGGGGCGGAGGAAGATTTTTACCAAGACCTGGAGCCACCGCGCCACGCCAAAAACAGCCCCGTTTCGAGCTATGAGGAAGTCTTGCTCGTCTATGGCTTTACGCCGGACATGCTCTATGGCTACGGCAACCCCGTGCAGATCGAGGACAATATGCTCGTCGGCGGCGGCCTGCTGCGCTACTTCATCGGCGACAACAGCCTGGAGGCGCGTGCTTCGCGCAAATACATCATCGACGGCGTGCTGCCTTCGGAGCCGGCCAGCCGCCGCGAGGATCGGGAGCGGTTCACCAAAATTGAAGAAAAGCCCAGCCACCTCTATTTGATTGCCCAGGGCTTTGTTCAGGAAAGTCCGATGGACGAGGATGATTTTTTCGAAGATGAGGAAGAGCAGCTTCCGGAACCAGCCTATCAATCGCGGCACATTATTCTGGTGCGGCTCGAAGAATCGAAAGACGGCTACCGCATTGAAGACCTGCTCGAAAACGCGGGCGCCGAAACCGTTGAGCGCATCCTCGCCTACGGCGTACCCGGGGAAGAGATGCTATGAATTTTTCAACACAAACACTCAAAGGGCACCAAGTTCTGCAACGCTCAGAAGGCGCAATGTTTGTGCATCTTCGAGTTCTTGGTGCCTTCGTATTTTCTTCGTATGAAGGTGTAAAACAGAATCCTTTAAACTCAAAATCAGGCAAAGCCTATGACGAATAAAGCAAGCATGTGCATCCTGTTCCGGGACGAGGCGGTGGAGGTTGTATTCATCGACCGCACGGTGCTCGGCGCGCAGATCAAATTCATGGAGCGGCTGCCGCGCGATGAACAGGTGTTCGAGGCGGTGGCGGCGCTGATGGCGTCGGTGGAAAAAACACCGAGCCGCGTGCTGCTGTGCATCCCGCGCGAACAGGCGATGCAGCGGACGCTGCGCTATCCCGCTATGTCGCTGGCTGATATGGCCAGCATGATTCAGTTCGAGGCCACCCGCCATGTGCCGCTGCCGGAGGCCGACCGTGCGTTGGGTTGGTCGGCGGCGCCGGAGCCGGACGAAAAGCAGGTGGTGCTGAGCTTGGTGGCGGCGCGCGAGGCGGACGTCCGCTCGCTGGTTGGCCGTTTTGAGGAGGCCGGAGTGCCGATCGACGAAGCGGTTCCGTTTAGCTCGGCGGTTTTTCCGATTCTTTCAGATAAGCCGACGCTGCTGGTGGTTTCCGATGTGCGCAACGTGGAGTTGTGCTTATACGGCAACGGCCTGCTGCAGGATTCGCAGGTGATGAGCCGGTCGATGCCGGGCTTCGGTCCGGAGCGGGTTGTTACCGCGGCGCGTCAAATGGCGGTCAAACATAAGGACTGGCTTGGCATGGAGGGCGTCGGCCGCGTGTTGGTGGCCGGTCCCGAGCCGTTGGATGCTGATTTGGGCGCCGCTTTCGGACTGAATCTCCAGCCCTTGGAAGTGCCCGAGGCCTTTGCTTCGGTTGAAGAACCGCTGACCGATGCTCTGCTGGCGGATGCGGCCGAACTTCCTCCCGAATTGAACCTGATCGAAAATGCGGGACGGAAGGTTCCAATCAGCAAGCGCACCATTCTGGTGGCGGCGCTCTGCGCACTGCTGGCGGTTGAGCTGCTGGCCTCGCTGGCCTTCAAGACCGGCGCGCCGGCGCTGCAGCGCAAGCAGGTGGCCGAAGAAATTTCGAAGGTGCGCCGCCGCGCCGCGCCGATCCAGCGCATGAAGGATAAAAACCGCGAAATGCGTCGCCAGCTCTACCGGCTGGACGAAATCTGCAGCCGGCACGTGAGCGGAATGGAGATTTGGGGCGCGCTCAGCGAGGCGCTGCCCGAGGACAGTTATCTGCAGCTGGCCTACTTTAAAAACGGAGGCTCGCTTCATATCCGCGGGCTTTCAAAAGAACCCGACCGCCTGCCCGAACTCCTGCTCGAATCGCCGCAGATCGAGGAGATCAGCAAGTCGGATATTGGCAAGAAGGAGGGCGACTATCATTCCTTCGCCATCACCGTTACCTTGAGGACTTCCGATGAAGAAGCTGATATTTAAAATTTCGCAACGCGAAAAAATCTACCTGATTGCCGGAGGCCTTGCGCTGTTCATAGGCCTAGTGGCCTTTCCGGGCCTCAAAGCCGCTTCCGCTTTCCGTCAGGAGCAGCTGGAAGCGCTGCGGGACGAAACCGCCTTGCTGGAGGATCTCAATGCACTGGTGGACGATGCCCGAGTAATCCAGCAGGAAAACGAAATGCTTCGCGATGCGCTTAAGGGCGCGGACGAGCTGTTGTTCCCGCCGATAGAAAACCACATCATGATGCAGACGCAACTGATCAAGCTGCTTAACGAGATGGGCCCGGATCTCGGGCTGGAAGTTTCTGCCGGACGTTCATCGGTCGGCGATGCGTCCACCCAGATGAATATGGAGGTAAAGGGGCGCGGGCGCTATCCGGAAATTCTCAAATTCCTGCACCGTATGGAAACCTACCGGCCACTGATTTTGGTCGATTCCATGTCGATGTCGGCACCCAAGCCGAAAAAATCCAACAGTTCGAAATCAAAGAAGACCGTAACCGAAAAAACGAAGGACCCGAGCATGGGCTTCAAAATATCGATCCAAATTCATACGCGGGCCGGCGAGGAGGGGGGAGCATGAACCTGAATGTTGATTTTTCCAAATATGTGGTTCCCGTTCTAGGAGCCTGCTGCATAGGCGGGGCGTTGCTGGTGGCGGCGGGACTGCGTTCGCCGGTTGAGCTCGAAGCGGCCGATTCCGCGGACGCTGCCGAAGCGCGGATTCCCGAAAGCCTCGCGCTCGACGGCTATATTCCAACCATGGAAGAGGTTCTGGCCAAGCATCTCTTTGTTCCGGAGCGCGCGGCCACCGGCGAAAACGCCTTTCCGGACCTTCTGGTCAAAGGCGTTTATGTGGGCGAAACTCAGCGGAACGCCGTTTTTTCGCTTAAGTCCAAGCCCGGGGCCAATCTGCGCGTCTGGCAGGGCGACGAGCAGGCCGCCCTTTCGCAGGTCGAGGACGAGCGCGATCCACGGCAGCCCATCGTTAATTTTCTGGAGGAATGGCAGATCAAGTCGATCGACTTTGCCGGGGTAACGCTCGAGCACATCATTACCGGAGAAGTGGAAACCTACGAAGTTGACTACAAGCCGCTTAAGCATGCGAAAGACAGTGCGCAGGGCGGCTATGGCCAGGGCATGGTGGTTGATACATCGCCGGGAACCGCCAAACCGGCCGCGGCACGAACTGTGGCCACGGCGCAATCCGGGCAGCAACGCTCTCCATCGTCGGGGGTTCAGGGAGCCGCCAGCCGAGTGGGGGCCTTTATGCAAAGGATGTCTCCCCAGCAGCGCCAGCAGTTTATGCAGCAGCTCCAGAAGCAAAATGCCGCGGCCTCCAAGAAAAGCGGGGGATCGTCAAACGGCGGAGGCACGTCACAGAAGAAAAGTTCCAGCAGCAAGAAAAGCGGGGGCAGCAGCAAGCGCCGGAGCTAGGCTGATTTTTCCAAGCTTTGGAAGTGGATAAAATGGGGCTAATCCTTATTATTCCCGATCTTTAGCGCACGGGGTGCGCAGTTAATCGTTATTGGTTAATTGTTGATAGGTGGTGGTATGAAGGATTTTCGGGAACTGAAGTGCTGGCAAGCGTGCCGGGAGTTGCAGCTGTTTGTTGTGAAGAAGGTTGTCCCTTTGCTTCCCAAAGAGGAAAAGTACCGCTTGGTAGATCAAATAGTTCGAGCGGCCCGTTCAACCACAGCCAATATTGCGGAAGGCTATGGGCGTTACCACTATTTGGATAATGCAAAATTTTGCAGTAATTCACGTGGTTCGAGCTATGAAGTATTGGATCGCTTGCAAGCGGCGCGTGATGAAGAGCTGATCTCAGAAGAGACGTTTAAAGAGGGCGAGGTCCTGGTTTGGGATGCGGTAAAAATAACCAATGGATATATGAACTATCTCAAAAAGGCCAAAGACCCCAACGCATAGGCTATTAACGATTAACAAATAACGGTGAATGCAATGAACGAAAACTACCCCTTTAGCGATATTGAAACCAAGTGGCAGGACTTCTGGGACGACAACGGCGACTTTAAGACCGATCTGGCGACGGCTAAAAATCCGTATTACTGCCTGATGATGTTCCCGTATCCCTCCGGCAAGCTCCACGTCGGCCACGGGCGCAACTACATCATTGGCGACGCCGTTGCTCGCTACAAAAAGATGCAAGGCTTCGATGTGCTCACGCCGATGGGCTGGGACTCGTTTGGTCTGCCCGCCGAAAACGCCGCCATCAAAACCGGCACGCCGCCGGCCGAATACACCGCCGCGAATATTGTGACCATGAAGGAGCAGCTCCGCGCTTGGGGCTGCATGTATGACTGGGACAAGGAAGTCACCTCCTGCATGCCCGACTACTATAAATGGACGCAGTGGCTCTTCATTCAGTTTTATAAGCAAAACCTCGTCTATAAAAAGAACTCCAACGTCAACTGGTGTCCGTCGTGCGCCACCGTGCTCGCCAACGAGCAGGTCGTTGACGGCGCGTGCGAACGCTGCGATTCCGAAGTCGACCAAAAGTCGATGGATCAGTGGTTCTTCAAAATCACCGACTATGCCCAGCGGCTGCTCGACGATCTCGATACGCTCGACGGCTGGCCTACCCGCGTGAAGACTATGCAGAAAAACTGGATCGGCCGCTCCGAAGGCGCCGAAATTGATTTCCCGATCGTGCCGCGCGAAGACGGGGCAGGGGACAACATTGAAAACGTCGCCTGCTACACTACCCGCGTCGACACCATCTATGGCTGCACCTACATGGCGCTCGCCCCCGAACACCCGGAACTGAAAAACCTCGTTGCCGGCCTCCCGCAGGAAGAAGAGGTGCTCGAATTCATCAAGGCCAACTCCAAGCTGACCAACCTCGATCGCGAGGCAGATGAGGTTGAAAAGGAAGGTCGCTTTACCGGGCGTTACCTCATCAACCCTTATAATGGCGAAAAGATTGAGCTGTGGGTCGGCAACTATGTGCTGATGTATGGCACCGGCGCCGTCATGGCCGTTCCGGCGCACGACACCCGCGACTTTGCCTTCGCCAAAAAATATGACCTGCCCATCAAGCTTTCCATTCAGAATCCGGAAGGTTCGCTCGTCCTCGACGAAATGGAAGATGCATACACCGAAGACGGAACCTGCGTTGATTCCGGCGATTTTTCCGGTGTCGATAACCGCGAAGCGATCAAGCAAATGATTGCCCTCGCCGAAGAAAAGGAATTCGGCAAAGGCAAGATTAACTTCCGCCTGCGCGACTGGCTCATTTCCCGTCAGCGCTACTGGGGCGCGCCGATTCCAATGGTCTATTGCGAAGACTGCGGCGTGGTTCCCGAAAAGGAGGAAAACCTCCCGATCCTGCTGCCGACCGACGTTGAATTTAAAGCCGAAGGCGAATCGCCGCTCAAATCCAGCGAAGCCTTTATGAACTGCAAATGTCCGAAGTGTGGAAAACCCGCCACCCGCGAGTCCGACACCATGGACACGTTCGTCGACTCCTCCTGGTATTTCCTGCGCTACCTCAGCGCACAGGATTCCACGCAGGCCGTCGATTCCGCGATCTCCAATAAATGGATGCCGGTCGATCAATATATCGGCGGCATCGAGCATGCCATTCTGCATCTGCTCTACGCGCGCTTCTTCACCAAGGCCATCAAGGATCTCGGCCTGATCGATTTCGACGAGCCGTTCAAACACCTCTTTACGCAGGGCATGATCTGCAAAAAAGGCCCCGACGGCAACCTGTACAAAATGTCGAAGTCCAAAGGCAACGTCGTCAGCCCCGAAGAACTGCTCGAAAAATACGGCGCCGACACCGTCCGCCTCTACACGCTCTTTATCGGCCCGCCCGAAAAAGAAGCCGAGTGGCAGGATACCGGCGTCGAAGGCGCATCGCGTTTCCTTAAACGTATCTGGCGCCGTGTTTCGGAAAATCTGGACCTGCTCAAATCCGTTGAAGGAAAAGTTCCAGACCTCGGAAACATGGGTGACGCCGAGCGCGACCTCTACCGCAAAACCAACGAAACCATCCAGCAGATCACCCGCGGGCTCGATGGGGCGTTTACGTTCAACACCGCTATTGCGGGAATCATGGAGCTGATGAATGCCGTCGACCACCTCAAGATTTCGGCCGACAGCTCCGACTCCGCCAAAATCGTTTTCCGCGACGCCATGGTCAACGTCGTCCTGCTGCTTTCGCCCTTCGCGCCACACATTGCCGAAGAGCTGTGGGTCGAGCTCGGCCACAAAGCCGGCGTCATGAACGCTGACTGGCCCGTCGTAAACGAAGAAGCCCTCAAGCGCGACGAGCTTCAATTGGCGGTTCAGGTCAACGGCAAAGTCCGCGACCAGATCAAAGTCCCGTCTTCAGCTAGTAAAGATGAAATCGAAGTCATCGCCATGGCCTCCGAAAAAATCCAAACCTGGCTAGAAGGCAAAACCATCCGCAAGGTGATTGTAGTGCCCGGACGGTTGGTGAACATTGCGGTTTCGTAAACGTAGACGCGGCATCTTGCCGCGTTATGTTTGAGCGAGAAGAAGGAATCAGAAAATGAGAAATGATGGTAAAAGTATTTTGCCCCCTTTTCCGATCATTTAGTTAGGGTTCCTGTCTATGAAAATGGATATTAAGCAATGGTTCACGTATACACATCTTGACCTTTATTTATCTCAGATAGACTTCTTTCTGAAAGGTATTCAGGAACGGGTGCTTCCCGCATTTGATGATTTAGACAACGATGCAATGATTTTCGAGCAGAGGGAGTTTGAGCGACTTTCGGAGGTTGTGAATCCAAAAGTAATGAATGAAGCAGATCTTGCTGAAATTGTTCGGAATATGGCAATCAATTACTGTACGTCCTTTCAAAATGTTCTCCAAGGAATGCACAATCTGTTAGCCGTTGGGATGTTTCATCTTTTTGAACAACAAGTTTGTACCTTTAACCAAGCATTCCAATATGGGAGGCCGATCCGCTCATTTGCCCAACCTGCAATCGAGAAATGCGCATTGTTGCCCTCATCGACGAACGCGCGGTCATCGAACGCATTCTGCGGCACCTCTGCATGTGGGAGAAGGGTGTTCCACTAAAACCGGCCCGTGCGCCACCGGAAGGCGAGGGTACGGTGGAGTTGTTCCCCGGCGATCCCTTTCCCGACTACAGCAGGGATCCTGTGATGGAATACGATGTTTGCGCGAATGGCTGAGTGTTCGTGGCAGGGGAGATTTGTCCGAAACAGGTCGTTTTTGTCCATCGGGCCATCGTGTCTGCCCGTCCGGGGCACGCCCTGGACGGGCAGACTCCCTCCCTTGACAAAGCCCCCGGCTTCCTCTACATATTCCACCATGAAACCGCTGTCCAGAACGGCCTCTCGGGGCGAGCGCCCCAATCGCCTGAAAAGCGATTTCCTATCAATTAGAGTACAGAGATCTTAATGAAGGAGAATCAAATGAAGAATTTACAGTTTATTTCCGCCGTTGCCATCATCGCACTCATCACGGGGTGCGCGAGCAGCCAGTCCGGCGAGGTGTATACGCGCGATCAAGCCCGTGCCACCCAGAATGTACAACTCGGTGTGGTTGAATTTGTGAAAGAAGTGCAGGTTGAAGGCAGTCAGTCCGGTCTCGGTACCGTGGCTGGCGGAGCGGCTGGTGGTGTGCTGGGTAGTACCGTGGGTTCGGGCTCGGGGTCTAAGCTCGCTGCGCTCGGTGGTGCAGCCGTCGGAGCCGTTGCCGGAAATAAGGTCGAAGAAAAACGGACGCAGTACACTGGCCTCGAAATTACCGTCAAACTCGATAGCGGCAAAGTGATTGCCGTCGTGCAGGAAGCAGACGTTCAGTTTGCTGTCGGCGACCGCGTTCGCGTGCTGACCGACAACAAAGGCACCACCCGCGTCCAGAAATAACAAGGCAGAGCCTTGTGGAGGGCGTACGCAACAGCGTATCAATCGACTGGACGCGCAAGGAAAACGTAAAGGCCAAGATCCGCACTATGGTAAAGCGCATCCTCCGCAAGTATGGCTATCCTCCCGACCGGGAAGAACAAGCCACCCAGACCGTCCTGCAACAGGCCGAACTGCTGTGTGGGGACTGGGCGGAAGAGTAGACATTGAACTATTGGATTCACCCGTTTTGGGTGGCTGTATGAACAACGCCATAAACATGTTCGTTCAAATACACTCTAAGCACGCTCGCTATACAAAGAGCAGAAGAGCTTGTTGAGGTGCATGTAGAGCTGGCCTGAGCCTTTCTTTTTCCCTGAACATAAATTGCGGCGAAGGATCATCAGCGGGAACACAAGGATGATCAGAGAGGCGCTCATGGGCTCTGGGATGGCCGCGACGCGGAAGCCTAAATAGATCTCCTCACTTACGGGGAAGGCGAGGCCGCGGTGCGAAGAATTCAGCTGGCTCTCATAAGTGGTGTAGTCATCGCCTCGCATCGCATAATAGTCCTTCAGGAAGCCGTAGTTAGGGCCAAACTTGCTCTCAGTCAACTCCCAGACATTGCCCATCATATCGTACGTGCCGTTCTGCTCCTCTGCGCCAAATCCAGTTTCCCATGTGTGGTTCGGCGAATCGTTCACGTAGCCGTCCGTGACATCGTTATAGTTCCATCCATTGACCGTGCCGCGAGTCAGATCAGCCACATCATCACTCCCGTTCGCGTAGAGAGAATAGCCACTGGCGTCAGGTTTGAAATAGGCCGCCTTATACCATTCGTCTTCGGTCGGTAACACATAGGCCACGCCCTTGCCGTTTCGGTAGGAGCGGTCGATACCAGTCAGCACACCGCCTCCATTAAAATTGGAGCAGGGGTCAGTAGCAGGGGTCATCTATGAAATGATGTTTTCGGGATGATTATTCCGTCGATTGATCGAGTCGATCTACGTGAACTGATATTTCTTCACGCCCAAAACCTTGGCTCATAAAGCCAACACTACAACTTCCGCTCCGGTGTAGCGTCGGCTCTGTGAGCCGAGTTTTCCAGTCGTTGGAAATGGCCGACTTAACTGTAGCCGAGTTCCTTGAACTCGGTCGCCGTAGCCAAGGCCATGGGCCTCGGCTACAGATTTCAGGGGGAGGGGCAATGTCCTCGTTGCCCGCGGACGCTGGTTGCTCGCGCACCCAGTCTCCACCAATCAGCGCTTGTCGGTTAAACCATCCGCAAGGTAATCGTCGTCCCCGGACGGCTCGTCAACATTGCCGTTTCGTAAATGTAGACGTGATTGCCTCTCCCTTTGGTCGCTGCTTTCTTTCGGAAAGCCTCGCTTCGCGTGCGACAGCAGGCAGCAATCTATCCAGCTTCGTTTTGGTACAAATGATGAAAAAAGCGTTCCGACCCTTTCGTTCATCAACTAAATGAACCATACTGCGGCCTATGACAGTCAGCAAAGTCACGTTGAATGGGAAGATCGGCGGATCGTCAATAGCCGCCGCCTGGATCAGGGCTCTGAATGATCCAGGGATCGTCCGGGAAAAAGCCGGATTCCTGTTCAAAGCCTCGCTGGACGGTGACCACCTGATGCTGGCGGCGGTTCCCTGCCTGATCAACGGGGCACGCAGCCATCACTACGACCAGCACCTTGAAAAAGAGGATGCCTTTACGTTGCTTGGTGCCGTCAATGCCGGGGGAGTCTTCACCATAATGGTAAAACCGGACAGCAACGAACAGATCACAGCCCATGCCGCTGAATTCATTGATGTCTACCGTCAGTTCGCAGCACTCCTCCTGAACCAGGGTTATGCCGGAGAGGGTCTGCTCGATGAGGTCACACAAGGCGTCCTGCAGGCTTTCGGGTTGAACCCCCTCCCCTCCACGCTCTCCGAACTGGCCATGCAATAGAGCAATTCAAGGAAAAGCAACAGCTATGGCGTTTCTTGATTTACGCTAAAAGAATACCAGAAATGCCACAGAGCCCGTAAGCCCCAGAAGCGTCAGGATATACACCGGCTTAGAAGCAAAGAAGAAATCGAAGCCACTTCCCTCTCCGCCGAAAAAATCCAAACCTGGCTCGAAGGCAAAACCGTCCGCAAGGTGATTGTTGTGCCGGGGCGGCTGGTGAACATCGCGGTTTCGTAAATTATTCTTCAAACGAATAGCTTTCTTTGGTAATCAGTCAGATCAGTCCATTCTGACTTATTACAGGAGGAAGCAATGGGGAAAATTCGCAAAAGCGGCGGCTACCGCCAGTTGGCTACGTTCCAGGCTTCGACGATTGTTTATGACGCAACGGTCTGGTTTTGTGAAAAATTTGTAGATCGTCGCTCACGGACAGTGGATCAGATGGTTCAGGCCGCGCGGAGCGGTAGGCAGAACATTGCCGAGGGGAGTCGGGCAAGCGCCACTTCCAGCCAGACGGAGCTGCGACTCGTGAATTTAGCCCGGGCAAGTCTGGAAGAGCTCCTGCTCGACTATGAAGATTTTTTGCGGCATCGGGGACTGCCGATGTGGGAACTGAGTTCTCCGGAAGCGTTGGCCGTGCGGAATGTGCCGAAGCAATTCAGAAATGATCGGTCGGATCAGTCTAATCTGACCGATCTCTCAGATTGCGAGCGCTATGCGCTTTATGCCGAGTGGCTGGAAAACGACGACCCTGCTATTCGTGCCAATGCGCTCATCTGCCTGATTCACCAAACCAATTATCTGCTGGATCAGCAGATAGCGGCATTGGAGGAGCAGTTTGTTTCCGAGGGCGGCTACAGCGAGTTGCTTGCTAAGGAACGTCTGAAAGAGCGCCAGAAAAAGAAAACCGCCGACCCGGTTTTGGATTGTCCGAAATGCGGTGAGCCGATGGTGCTACGAACCGCGAAGACGGGCAAGAACGCTGGCCATCAGTTCTGGGGCTGCTCCGCCTATCCTGACTGCAAAGGGGCGAATGAGATTTAGGGCTGATTTTCTGACGGCCTTCACGAACCCAAAAGTTTCGTGCTCAAAACCTTGGCTCTATGAGCCGATTTTTCTAGTCGTTGGGAATGTCCGGCTGACTTGTAGCCGAGTTCCTTGAACTCGCCCGAGGCCATGGGCCTCGGCTGCATATTTTTGGTGGAGGGGCAACGTCCTCGCTGCCCGTGGACGCTAAGGATTGCATACGCACTATGGATTCTGTCTGAAGAGTTTTTCCGGCGCAATTCCGCCCTGAATGTCTGACGAATTGGGATTGTTTAGCTTGGTTCGCGTCAAGCATTGGTTCATGGATATGAATAGGGAGAACGAGACATGAAAAAGAAAGTTCTAAAAACCACCTCCGCCGTGGTGCTGGTGCTGCTGGCGGCGTTGCTGGGCACCTACTTCTACGTGAGCTCGGGGCGATTTATCCGGACGCAGGTTTTCCCGCGCGTGGCCGCGGCGCTCGGCACCGAGGTTCAGTCGGGTGACGTGGCCTTTTCGGCCTTCAACCACATTGAAATCAAAAATTTACGCGTCGGCAGCGAGGCCGACCCGCTGTTGCTGGCCGGGCATATCCGGATGCGCTACCGCGCACTCTCCATCCTCTCCGGGAAGGTGGAGGTGAACGAGGTGTTGCTCCGCGACGTGAAGGTTGCGGTCACCCCCGAAAAACTGGAGGCGCTGACCAAGGCGGCGCCACCGGAAAAAGCTACGCCCAAACCTTCGAAGCCCGCCAAACCGCTGATCATCGCGGTGCGGAATGTGAAGGTGCAAAACCTGAGCCTGAGCTACGTGCAGGCAGGCGGTTCCGCCGAACGAATGGAGCTGCTGGTGCCGCAACTGGATCTCGACCTGCCCGAACTGGTCTCCGGAAAGGATTTCCGCCTGACGGTGGCCACCCAGGCAAAAGCCGTTGTGGGGGAGCTGGTCGACGCCGAAGTACGGGACATCTCGGTGGATCTCAAGGGATCGCTCGGGCAGGATCTGATGCCGACCATGCTTAATCTCACCGTGAATGTGAAGGGCATGGCCGGAACTGCGGGTTCGGTCGCGCTCGACGGCCGCCGGGTTCAGGCTGCCATGGAACTGGCGGGCGATGGCCCGCAGCGCTGGATCCTCAAGCATCTAAACCTGGCGGAATACGACCACGAGACAAAGGACGCAGAACTGGTTGTGACGGGCGAGCTGGGGGCCGCGCCGCCGTCCGCCGCGCTCGACCTGGCCATGGAGATTCCCCCCGGAAGCCTGCTCAACGTGGTCGGCACCCTGGCCGGAGGCCTCGAGTTTGGCCAGACGGCCGTTTCCTACAAGGGGCATGTGGATATGCCTTCGCAAGGCAGCCTCGCGTCGCGCGGGGAACTGCACGTTCGCGATCTGACCCTGGCGGTTCCCTCCGCCGGCGTACCGGCGCTTCGGCCTCTGCAGATTGCCGTAAACTATGATCTGGGCATGGATCTAACCTCGCATACTTTGACGCTGTCGCGGTTGGACGCGACCGTGGCGGATGGCGGGCGGGATGTGGTGGCCGTCGCCCTCGACCGGGCGGTGGCGCTCGACCTGCAAGATCCCGGCGGCGCCGCGGCCGCCAAGCTCTCGGTGAAGATCGACCGCTTCGACCTGACGATGCTCAACGCGCTGCTCGCCAAGCAACAGGACCTGCGCATCGTGAGCGGTGAGCTCAACCGCGACGTGCAGCTGGATATCGAGCAGGGCGGCCGCCTCGTGGTGCTCCAGATCGGCGGCGGCGGGGTAGAGAAGCTGGTGGTGCGGCAGGGCGGCAAACAGATCGGCCCTCTGCGCATCGACCACGAAGCCAGGCTGCAATTGGTGGAATTCAAGACGCTGGACATCGAGCACTTCAAGGTCGGGCTGGTTCCGCTGGCGGCGGGCGCCGCTCCGGCGGCAACGGTTTTCCTCGGCGGAACGATGGAACTGGCGCCCGAACCCACCGGCCAGCTGACCGCCCGGATCGAGGGAGACGGCGCGAAGTTGATGGAACTGGCCAAGCCCTTCCTGGGCGAACTGGACTTCGCCATAGGCCAGCCCAAGCTGGCGGGCCGCATAGAACTTGACCTGCGCCAGAGCGTGGCCAACCCGAACGTTGATTTTAATCTCAGTGTAACCGGGATCGAGGCCGAGAGCTCTTCGCTGGGGCTGGAACGGCCCCTTGCGCTTGATATTGAAACCCATCTGCAAGGGGGCCTGCGCGATGGCGGACAAGTGCTGCTGGAGCCGGGCTATTTCCGGGTAAACGGATTCGGCCGCGACGGCCTTGTCGAGGTTTCCATCGGGAAGACCAGCTTTGCGCTGGACGATATGCAAACGGCGCCCGGAAAGGTTGAGGTGCCGCTCACGTTTGCGGTGAACGATCTTGATCTGGCGAAGCTCCTCCCCTTCGTGCCGAATGAAGCGGGCATCGCAAAGCTGGCTGGAATCGTGAAGCTCAACGGCGCCACGACCATGACCGGCCCGGGTCAGACCGTGCGGCTGGATGCGAAGGCCGCCATCGAGGGCCTCGATTTTTCCAAACGCGACGGAACAGCGCTGGCCGGACCGTTGTCGCCCTCGCTGGACCTCGCGCTCGACTATGCCGTCGGCGGAGTGGCCCAGATCAACCGCATGGGTGTCGTATTGCAGCGGACGGGCGAACGGGAACCGCTGCTGCTTCTGGATGTGGCCGGCAGTTTCGACACGGGCATGGATCCGGACGTGAAGAACGTCGTCAGCGCATCGACGCGGGGCACGGTCTTGTTGGACGAACTAGAGAAGCTGGTTGTCCGTCCGGAAAGGAAGGAAGCAGCGCCGCAGGCTCCGGCGCCCCGGCCCGCTCCCGGCGGCGAAAAAGAGGACGCGCCTCCGCCCCCGCCGAACCTGTGGATCGCGATGGGGATTGACGTGGCGCGGGCGACGTACCGGCAGATGGTCATCGAAGACTTTACCGTCGAGGCCGAGTATCGCAACGGCAAGCTCGATCTCTCCAAGGGACAGCTCCTGCTCAACGGCGGCCTGCTTGAAGCCAAGGGAACCGTCGACTTGCGCGATCCGAAGAAACCGGACTACGACGTTGTGGCCAGCGCCACCAATCTCCCGTTCGCACCGATGCTTTCCTCGTTCATGCCCAAAGCGGGCCGCTTCATGAGCGGGGGCTTGAAGGTGGCCAGCATCGAGCTCAAGGGGGCGGGTTTCGACATGGCGTCGCTGCAGGACAACCTTGTTGCGAAAGTGACCGCGCAGCTGGACCGGCTCGTCGTCGAGCAGCTGGAAGGCACGGCCGGGCGGTTGACGGACCTGCTGCTGCTGAGCCTGTTCAACATGGGCTGGAGCGATATGAACTTCGTGGGCGGCGGACTGGATCTGGCGGTCGACAAGGCGCAGTTCGGCGACCACGACATCCATCTCCAGCAGCTGCGCCTGCAAGCGCCCCTGTTCCTGCTCGACGGAAGCGGCTCGCTGCAGTTTGGCGGAGCATGGACGCCGGATCTGGAGATTGAGACCGGGTTCTCGGAAGGCAAGGCGGCCAGCCTTCGCAGCGGGGGGTTCGACATTGCTATGGACGGCGATGCCTCGGGCTATCACGCTGGGCCGACCATTCCGTTGAAGGGCGACCTGACCAACCTGCGCAACCAGGCCGGCATTGCGACCGCAGTGCTTGCGAGCGCCGGCAAGATCAGCCGGAAAGACGCGCAGACCGCCGATTTGGCCAACCAGGTGCTGGGTGTGCTCAAAGGCGACAAGGATGCCGATGCGGGCGCCACCCTCGGCGGCATCCTGAACCGCGTGCTAGATAAGTCGCCGCAACAGGAGAAGAAGGAAGAAAAGAAGAAGGATGAAAAAAAGAAGGAAGACGAAACTACGAAAGCCATCGGCAACCTGCTCAAGGGCATCTTCGGCGACTGACCCAGCCCATGGGAAGGCGTCGTTCGGGGTAGTCCGATCTTTTTGCGATAGGTTTGATGAATGCCAGAGCTAAAACCGCCACATGATAATGGCTAGGGCGAGTAGGCTCCAGTAGGCAAAGGCACCGCAGAATAGGATGGATTTTGTTCCGAGGGCGTACGGTTTAAAAGCGGCGGATTTTTTCAGGATCAAAACGGTTGCCCATAGCGCACCCATCGCAAATATCACCCACAGCACATTCACCATGGGCTCTAATACGGCCAGTGCGCTTTTGTCGACCATGGCCGTATTTTCATAGATTTCCGTTGCCGTCTGAACCCCGTTTGGATCGGAGATGGCCATGCTGATATACGGAACCCGGGAGACCGCTTTGAAGAGTCCTTTCACCATGTGCGTACAGGCGATCGTTGGCAGGAGGAGCAGTCCAAAGCTATTGGCCAGCGTTATTGCGCGTTCTTTGCTAAAGACCTTGGCGATGCCTACGACCATGAGGAAAAACAGAACCGGAAGCCCCACAAATAAAACCAGCGCCTCGGTATAATTGGCAACCGCGCCTGAAAGTCCCAGCAAATTCACGATTTGGTCGGGCAGCCACATCAGCAGCTGTTTTGTGACTTTCCACTCCGGGACAATGTCATAAACGACAAACGCGCTGACCAGCACAATAAAGCCCAGCTCTGCGGTGCTCAGCTTTATGTTCTGGAAAAAATCCTTAAACGGAGCGCGGGTCGATAACCGGATATTGTCTTCCGGACAATTCTTAAAACATTGCGTACACAGCAGGCATGAACGGTTGTCTGTTAAAGCCGCCGGCGACTGCGCGCTCGGGCAGGTGCAGGGAATCGGCTGTCCCGCTGCCTGATATTTTTCCCGGCAGGCGTTGCACGTCGACGAAACTTTGGTTCTCCATTCAAGCGGTGCACAACAGGAATAGAGACGCAGCAAATGGGAAATAGGGCAGAGATAGGAGCAAAACGCGCGCTTCTCAAACAAAAGGCCTGCAAGAACCGCCATCGTGAACAACAGCAAAAGATAGACCGCCATCCGGAACGGAACCCGATGAATGGCTGAGCAATACATGCCCGCGATCAAAATCAGACCATAGGCAATTGTGATGAACCACCTGCTTTTCAGCATCGAAGGAACCTTGCGGTTCAGGCCGGTTTTATTTCCCAATGCCGCCACAAGCTCCAGCGGGCAGACCATGCACCAGACCCGCCCGAACAAAACTGCAAGCAGCATCGCCGGCCACCAATACGACCAGACGAACAGACAGGAAAGGTTGGTGTTTCTGAGAATTTTGGCAAACGCCAAATCGTGCGTATTTGCCCCCCAGGCCCCCCAGATGATCAGCCCGAACACCAAGAGTGCGATCCATTGAAAAAGCCGCGGAAACCATTTCGCCCCAAACAATCGCCGAATAAACCCACCAGATAAAACATCCATACAATCTCCCATAACTCAGCAGAAATAGTAGCAAATGCATACGGGCAAACACAAAACATATAGAGAGTTATAAGGGTATTTGTGAGGTCTCCCTGGTTTGGCGGTCACTCGGCCTTCGCGCGCAAAAGCTTGGCTCATATAGAGCCAGCGCTACAACTTCCGCACCGGTGCAGTGTCGGCTCTGTGAGCCGCGTTTTCCCGTCGTTGGAAATGCCCGGCAGTTTCTTGAATTCGTTCCGAGGCCGAGCGGGTCGCAAGGGCGGGGGCATCAACCTAGAGAACCTCGCTTTGGATCCCGATTGAAACGGCGTCGTCGCAAATGATTATGGCCAGGCCTTCTTGCGGCTCCCAGGGGGAGTCGCAGAGAATCGCGTAGAGGTTGTCTTGCGGGAAGAATACGGTTTTGGGGATCACCATATTAATGAGATCGATATCGGTGATTCTATCTGGTTCGGGAAGTTTTCCGGGGAAGTCCATTTGCATGATGATAAAGGGATGATTTTCGGAATAGTACGCTCTTAAAGCCTCAAGTGCGGTGGCTGAGAGCGTTTTGATTTCGTTGCAAAAGCGGGTGTATAGGTTCCGTTGGATATCCGAAATAGGCTGCCCGACCTCGGCCTCGGCCAAGACTTCCACGGTAATCGTTTTCCCGAAGAAGGAGATGTCTTCTTCTTTGCACCAACCATAGTCGAATTTCATGGCGCCAAAGGCGGAGTCGGTCGTTGTCTTATACATGAGGCATCCTTTTTCTGTGTGGGCGGTGCGGTTATTCAATCGAAAGCAATCATACGCGCAAGAGCGGGCGATTATCGATGATTATATGAGACAGGAACCGCGCCTGGTTAAGTGAACATTACCGCGGTCGGCCAATCTTGACAACATTCCCGCCCGCCGTTAAATCTATTGCTCGTGAAGCCCCACTTTAAAACGGTTTCTTCGGGCGATGTCTGAATCGCGATTTTCTATCGGTTACTGCGAGGTTCATATGAAAAAGCTACTCCTGTCTTTTTTAATTCTAGCATCGCACCATTTGTTTGCCGCTGAGCTTGAAGGGGTTGAATTTGCAGAGACGTATAAGTTAGGCGACTCCACACTGGTCCTTAACGGGATGGGCATGCGCCTGGCGACATTCGTTAAAGTGAAAGTATATGCTGCCGGTTTGTACCTTGAGGCGAAGACGTCGGACGGGGAAAAAATCATCGCCTCCGACACCAAAAAAGTGGTTCGCATGGTTTTCAAAAGGGATGTTGATGCGGATGTCATTCAAGAATCCTGGACCGAGGGTTTTGAGAAACAATGTAAGAAGAAAGAGCTCAAAACGCTTTTGCCAAGTTTAGCCCAGTTGAATGCATTAATGAGCGATATGAAAGACGGCGAAGAGATGCTTTACACGTTTGATCAAGGAACGGTTGAGGTTTTTATTGGCGGCGCTTCCCGGGGCAAGGTTGAGAATAATCGGATGGCTCAGCTATTGTTGGGGTGCTGGATTGGACCGAAGCCGCCCAATAAGGAGTTGAAGGCCGGAATGTTGGGCAAATGGCTTCTATCTATCTTGGGCATAATCAACAGAGCGAGTGGCGGTCTTCGCGAATCAAATTTTTTCCATGCCCATCAAGGCCTTGGCTCATAGAGCCAACACCAACTTCCGCCTTGGTGTAGTGTCGGCTCTGTGAGCCGAGTTTTCCAGAGACTGGAACGGCGGACGCTCTTTGGAACGGCTCGCTCGGCGATCGAGCCCTGCCTTTTCCAGGCTTTGGAAACGCCCCGTATTTTCAGGGCTTCTGGAGCTGCGAGTCTATATAAAGAAACTTCATATGAGAGGAATAAGAGGAATTGCTCTGGGTTTAAACGCGTTGCTGATTGGGTCGGTGACGGCATTTGGCGCGACAACCAAAACCGTAAAATTCGATACGCGTAATGCCGGAGAAAGCAAGGCCGTCACAAATTGGGGCGAGGACGCAACCTGGGTTAATTATTACAATGCCAAAAAGTCTGCTGAATACGCGGGGTCGGAAATCGATTTTGTGCGGATCGGGTTTTATCTGCACGAGCCCTATAACGAGGACGGGAGTTTAAGCGCCGGCCAAATCGAGATGCTGGATAGCGCTTTGAAATTTGCAGATATGATCGACGCAAAAATTCCAATTATGCTCAGCCCTAATAATGAAAAGGGAATTCTCGATTGGTATAAGAAGTCGAATGGAAGCGCGCGGATTGATCGTTGGTACAACGTGATGCTGAAAAGCAAGGAGTATGTTGAAGCCAGGGGGCACAAGGTGGTGGCTGTCGAAGCCTTCAAAGAGCCGGATTGGAAGAAATGGAATATGGGAGGCCAGGACGATCTTGATGAGCTTTTGGAGCTTTGTGAGGATTGGGGCGTTGAGCGCGTTGGCCCCAGCACGTTGAGCACTGGTCAGGCCGAACAATGGTACGAAGAGATCGACTCGAATCTGGATGCCGGAAGCACCCACACGCTCGGGGGAACCATGGAGCAGCACATTGATTTCATCGATACCGTGAAAGATGACAAAAAATCTTTCATGAACCCGGAGGTGCATGCACTTGTGGAGGTGATCGTCGGCGCGGAAGAGGGCATTGATTCAGCATGCTGGTGGGATCAGATCAATAAAGGGCGTGCGACTTTCATGCGGGCCTGCCAGGGCAGCCGGCTGGCGTATGTGGTGGTTGAAAACAACTGGAGCGCAGCTTGCGTATACAGGGGGCCGGACGGGGTTTTATATGGTTTCGCGAGCACCAATGAGCGCGATAATGGCATTGCAACCAGCTATAAGTTTGTTTGCGCCAATGCAGATGTTTCGTACTGCCTTGACGGGGATGCCGGCAAAGGTGCTTTCAGGAAAAAAGGGGAACCCTTTTTGGTTCACGCGAAGATTAAGGGCAAGGGAAAAGAAAGCATAACCCGCTGGTTTACGATCATTCCCAAAAACACGTCAAAATAAGATCGTTCCGCTCATAGGCAATAAGCCCTGTCATAAATCTCCAAGTGTTGTGAACCAAATTTCTCCGTGCTCAAAACCTTGGTTCAAAGAGCTGCAACTTTCGCACGGGCGTTTTCGCCGAGCCGGGATGCGTTTATTGGTTGGGAATCGAGAGGCAGACTGTTTTAAACACCGCGGTTTAAGCTGCAAATCCACCGGCAATCGATTGTATGGTTTAAACCATCTAATTTATGCCGGATTGACAACATAGGCCTGATGGCCTATTTTCCAACGCATCGTGTGTGGCGCGAGTTGCAGACTAAAAACAATAAGTGAAGCTCAATTATACAAGGAGAGATCATCATGAAACAGAGAGTTCAAAATACGATTATGGCGGCATCCCTGCTAGTACTGGCCGGTTGCATGAGCCCTACCTGGGAAGGCATGTCCGAAGGTGAAATCGCCGCGTGGAAAGATATCGGCTTTGATGCCTCCATTGCCCAGGGCTGGAGAAACGACGGCTTCACTCCCGATACGGCGAAAGGATGGGTAACAGCTGAGTTTAGCATTGATGAAGCCAAAGACTGGTCCGGTGAAAGATTTACTCCAGAAGAAGCTGTGGGCTGGAAGCAGGGTGGTTTTACTCTAAAAAAAGCCATTGATTCCCGCGCCAAAGGATTAACTCCAGTTCAAATGCCGGCAGCGCCCGCGACAACTGAAGAGTCCGCGGCAGCGCCCGCGACAACTGAAGAGTCCGCGGCAGCGCCCGCGACAACTGAAGAGTCCGCGGCTGCACCGGACGCTGAGTAGCGCCGAAAAAGAATAAAGGCCGCAGAATTATTCTGCGGCCTTTTTCATTCCCTCTGCAAACCTTGACTCACGGCGCCTGCACGACAATTTCTGCACTGGTGCTGCGCCGGCTCTTGGAGCTGAATGTTCCAATCCTTGGAAACGCCCGGCTGGGGACCCCGCCATGAATGAACTTTTAGACCCCATCATGAAAAGCCCCAGACCATCCATTGCTGCCTTGCTGGCCACCCTTGGCGCGTTCTTTTGCGCCAGCGTTTCGATGGCTGAAGAAGACAGCACCAAACCGCACATGGACGCTCTCTATGAAGGCAAGTATGCCACGGGTGCGCACGCCGCCCTCCATCAGGAGCCTGCGTCGGCAAATCAGCCGGCGGTGGGCTTGGCCGCGCTGTGGGAGAGCAAGTATGTCTCGGAAGGGCGGAACAATCTCGACGATGGGGGCATCTTTTCGTTCGAAGGCATCGTGGAGTGGAAGGGGATCGCTGCCGGCGCATGGTTTGCGGCCGGAGACGAAGAAGATTATCAGGAAGTGAATGTGTTTATCGAATATTGCGTTTCAGCCGGCCCTCTGGATGTCCGGGCCGGCTATGCCCGGCTCGAGTTTCTTGAGGACCATGAGCACGACAACGAGTACGCGGCTGGAGTGGCGTTGAATGTCATTCCTTTTGTCGTTCCCGCCCTCGACTATGTCTACTCAACAGAAGCGGAGGGCGGTTTTCTGGAGCTGACGCTGAGCTCTGAGGTCGCGCTATTCGGCGAACGGTTCATGCTTGAGCCCTACGTCCTGCAGGCCTTCGACTTCGGCTATGCCACCGACGGACATGACGGCGCCAACAACTTTCAAGTGGGAATCGCCGGCAGTTTGGCGCTGATGGACGGCCTCAATCTTGTGGGATCACTATCGCACAGCTGGGCCCAGAAAGATGTTGATCGAGAGTGCTTAGGCGACCTTTCGTGGGGCGCAATCGGCCTGGCCGCGGCATTCTAGCCGAGCCGGGCTTCAAGCGCCTGCTTTTCCAAGGTCTGGAAACTATCTGGCGGGGCGCTCAGCGTTTTTGCTGTTCACGGTTTTCCTCAGAAAAGAGCGAAGTTACATCCGTATTTTCAAAATCAACCCAGCGAATGCAGCAGGGTCATAGTCTTCGGAACGCAGTTTATTTCCAGAGCGGTCTTCGACCCGAAGCCTTCCTCCAAAGGAGCTACCGATTATTCCGGAAAGAGATGTTCCCGGGTATAGCTGATAGGTGATGCTTCCAGTGATTGGAATATTTCGATCTTCCCCCACGCCGCCCGGAGCAAACCGGTTGTTTTTATCAAGCCGGAAACGTCTTCTTTCGTAACGCGCGCTCAGTTCATAGATCCATTGCTTCGACGCCGTATAGCTCAGGGTCAGCCCCGGCCCAGAGGAGGAAGCGCCGCCGCTGCCCGTACCTAGGCTGAGCCGCTCGGTGATTTTCCAGTCCAGCAGGAGCACCGGGAAATAGCGCGCATCATCTTCGATCTGCCCGGCCACCGCAAATCCGGGGCCCAGCGTTAGCCGGTCGCTGAACTTGTAGGATGCGCCGCCGATAAACGCTCCTGTCAGCGTATCATCAAACGAGCTTCCCTTCTCTCCATACGAGCGGACGGAAGGGATTGCAAAAAGCGACCACTCCTCATCGAGGGCCCAGCGGGTGAAGCTGCTGACGCGATAGTTTTCGATATTGTTCCACGGCTGGCGCTCGACTCCTGAAAAGTCATAGTCGTCCAGCCCGTAGCCGACCGACAGCGAGATCATCCGGTCCGCCTTAAAGAGATAGGCCAGGCCGGCATCCACAGAGTAGCGGTGCAAAGAAAAGTTGCCGCCCCCATCCATATCCGTTTCGAAATTATACACCGATCCGCCACGCACCGACGTCGACCATCCCAGTGGCGGTCCGCCTCGGGGCGGGGCGTTTGTTTCAGCGATAGCTGAAAATGCGGTGAGCAGTATAAATCCGGATAGCCAGTGTTTCATCATGACGATGAATGAATGATATTTCATGGGTCTGCATAAAGAAGAAACGGCGGGAACTTATCCGCGACGGGAGTTTCAGAAGAGGAGGCTGTCGGGGAAAATCAGAATTTCTTGGCGAAGTAGACCATGCAGGCGCCGACGGCGGAGGTGACGATGTTGCCGAGGAGGACGGCGCGGAAGATGTCCTGCT
Organism: Pontiella sulfatireligans; assembly: GCF_900890705.1. Classification (GTDB taxonomy): domain Bacteria; phylum Verrucomicrobiota; class Kiritimatiellia; order Kiritimatiellales; family Pontiellaceae; genus Pontiella; species Pontiella sulfatireligans. The sequence goes on from NZ_CAAHFH010000002.1 coordinate 1,937,671, forward strand.
TGAACATGCCGGTGTAGTATTCGTTCCAGATCAGCCAGCTGCTGGCGCTTGATACGATGAGCAGAATGCAAAAGCCGGCCAGCACCGCGCTGGTTGCCCGCTTCACCTTCCTGTTGAGTTTTTTGCCGTTCACGATTTTCCTCCACGAAGCTACAGCGACAGAATGGGGTGCAGGCGGTTTCCAATCAATCCTGAAAGCCGGAGAGGAAGCAAACCTTGACAGTAAACCTGCCTTCTACTTACCCTTTCTCTGATGAAACCATTCAACTGCACGTTCTTAAGCGATTACTGGTCAATGCCATGAGGCTGCTATCAAGGGCCAGAGGAGCGTGCAGACGCCTGTTTTACTTTTTTAAGTTATATGGCCAGCATCTGCCACTGGGCATTAAATTGATTTTCAAGATGCCCTGCTCGGTCATCTTGCTGCGCGGAACCATGAAGGGCAGCGACGATCCGCTGGCCCTTCTGTATGTCGGGCGATACGGGAACTACCACTATTTGCAGAAGAACCTGTTTGAGGAATGCGACGTTGTGGAAGAGCGGAAGACGACTTTGCTGACCTTCCGAAGGCACATGGATCGGATGGAGGCGGCATCCGATGTGGCGATCGTCGATATCGGCTGGCCATACCATGGGTTGATGAACCGCAGCGGCGTGTATCTTGAGATGCCCGACTGGGCGGGGATGGCACTGGAGCTGGGCGAGACGTGGGAAGACACTATTCGCTTGTTTCGCCATACCACCCGCCGGCAGGATTTACGGCACATCCGTCTGAATGAATACCGATGCGAGCCAACGAACGACCGGGCGGCCATCGAAAAATTCTACGATGAAATGTACCTGCCGTTTATCGAAAGCAGGCATGGCCTGGATGCAGTCAAAGCGTCGCGCCGGCATGTGGTTCGCCGCGCCGGCAAGGGCTGTTTGCTGCAGATCTTCAAAGGCGAGCGGGTCGTGGTGGCGGGCGTTGTTTATCCTGAGGATGGTGCGCTCTATTTCCTATGGCTGGGCATGCCTTCCGACTGCATTGAAAAACCGCCGCAGGCTGCGATCAGCGCCGTGTATTATTTCGGAATAAAGCATGCTTTGGACCAAGGCCTTTGGGCGGTGGACTTTACGGGGACGCGGACCTTTTTGAGCGATGGCGTCTTCCGCTTCAAGCGAAAGTGGGGCGCCTTGGTGGAGGACTCTTTCAGCCCAAGCTCCTTATTGGTCCGGCCGAAGAACGGGCATCTAAACGCGGCTCGGTTCTGCCAGCGCTTCCCCATGCTAGTGCGGCGAAACGGGGAGCTCGAGGGGCTCTTGCTTTCCGTGGATGCTCCGCTCGATGATAAGCGATTAAGCCAGCTGAATGCGTTGTATGGGTGCAATGGCATAAGCCGGATGACCGTGGTCGATCTATCCGGCCATGGCAAAGCTGGTTGCCGGGACGTCGCCGTCGGCGATCTTGAATTCCGTCTGATTGGGGCCGGGCTGGACCATTATGCCGACCACTACGCAAAGCATGCCGTCCGTGACTCGGGGTTGTGAACGGACAGACATCGGAGTCTTGGCCTGCAAAGGCATTCCAGGTTTCGGTGCATGCAAGAGCATCTAAACTGGAGCATTCGCAATCATCCCACAAGTCCTTGTTCAAGGAGTTTCGAATCGGTATGTGGCTTCAAGCAAGCTGCTTTTAGCTTGACCTATATGAGTTTAAGAACGGAACATGTGTTAATGACTAAGCGACTCACGATACTGGCCCTTTCGATCGCAACGATCACCTTTGCGACGGAAGTGGAGAGGGATGTGATATACCACCGTCTTGAAGGGGTTGCCCTGACCATGGATGTGTTTACCCCCGAGAATCAAAACGGCGCGGCCGTGGTAAAAATCGTAAGCGGCGGGTGGAAATCAAAATACCGCATACTGGATGAAAAATTTGCGAAACCCTATACGGACCAAGGCTACACGGTGTTTGCTGTTTTCCATGGCTCCCAGCCTCGGTACAAGGTGCGGGACATCATGGGCTTCATGCATCGAGCCATTCGGTTTATCCGCTTTAATTCGGATCGATGGGGCATTGATCCCCATAGAATCGGCGTGACCGGCGGCAGCGCGGGCGGGCACCTGAGTTTAATCCTTGCAACAAAGGGCGGTGAAGGTGATCCAAAGGCAAAGGATCCCGTCGACCGCGCCAGCAGCGCGGTGCAGGCCACGGCCGTTTTTTATCCTCCGACGGACTATCTAAACTGGGCGGAGCCCGGCGACGAAGCGGTCGGCATCGGCAAGCAGGAGCGATGGAAGCCGGCCTTCGGCCCGGAAGCGGATACCGCGGAGGGCCGTCAGATTCTTGGCCGTGCGATGTCGTCCATCTACCATGTCAGCAAAGACACGCCGCCCGTTTTCATTATCCATGGCGACCAAGATAAAGTGGTTCCGCTCCATCAGGCCTTGAGTTTTCAGAAAGCCGCTCGAGCAGAGGGTGCTGTGGTCGATGTCGTGATCAAAGAGGGGGGCGGCCACGGCTGGCCCGACCGGGCGACGGATGAACAGCAGTTCGTGCAGTGGTTCAATACCTATTTGCTTGGTCCTTCAAAATAATACATATGATTTTTAGATAGAGGAACTGCCATGAATATGAAGCAAAAATGTGTTTTTGGACTCTCTGGCCTTATGCTTTTAGCACTTGCATCGACGTTGCATGCCGAGCCGGTTCCGAAGGAGCTGCTGGGCGATTGGTCGCTCGAGCTTGATTCCGGTTTGCCCGCGTGGATGCGGGTGGCTGAAACCAATGGGCAGCCCTTGGCCTTCCTGCGGCTCTATGTCGGGCCGGCCGGCCCGCACCGCGATGCAAAAATTGAAAACGGCCGGCTCAAATTTGAAATCCGGAAGAAAAATAAAAAGAGTAAATCGGTCTCCGTTCAGACGATTGACGTAGGAACAAAAGACGGGAAGCTGGACGGAGTGATTGTCCGCTCGTCGCCGAATGGAAGGGGGGAGCGCGAGGCGTTCACCGGAAAGAAGATTCCCCCGATGCCGGCCTCTGCTCCAAATCTGGCCAAGGTCCGGTTTGGCAAGCCCATCACGCTTTTTAACGGAAAGGATATGACGGGCTGGCGGGTTCACGAGTCGGACAAGGTAAATGGCTGGGCTGCAGTGGACGGCACATTGAAGAATTCCACGCCGAAAACGGACTTCAGCGCCACTGGAGCGTATGCAAACTTAAGGACCGAAGAGGTTTTCGGCGACTTCCGGCTGCACATCGAGTTTCTGATCGGTACCAACCGAAACAGCGGGGTTTATCTGCGGGGCATGTATGAGGCGCAGGTGGTGGATCGCGACAGCCGAATGCAGGGGATGCAGGGCGTGGGAGCCATCTTTGGAACCATTGCTCCGTCGCACAACGCCGGCAAAGCCGGTGGTGAGTGGCAGAGCTATGACATTACGTTGGTCGACCGCCATTTCACGGTGGTGCTGAATGGCGAGAAGGTGATCGATAACCAACCGGTATCCGGACCCACGGCGGGGGCTATTTTCACCAATCCCGCAGCGCCCGGCCCCATCTATCTGCAGGGCGACCACACCACGGTGGCTTACCGGAACATCTATCTGGAACCCGTTGTTTCCCAGAAGTAAACCGGCTTCCCGGCAGTTGTTCTGCGGCTGACGGGCGACTTCTTTCGCTCATGTATTCACTTAATGTATGGCATTTCCACTTTCTGCCGCAGCCATTCCCGAACCTGCGGATAGCTGGTTTCAGGAAATTTATGCCCTACGCCTTCAAGTACGAGGAAGGTGATGTCGACCCCGGCCTCGCGCGCGGCTTCATCCAGCTTTTCGAAATTAACCCGTCGTTTGTCGTTCGCTCCGATAATGGCGAGCATGGGTCGGCCTTTGATGCTCTCCAGCCCGCCCATCGGCCATCCGGCTCCGGCAGGAATGAATGCATGGAAATAGTTCTGAAATGCTTCGTTTGAATGGCCCAGCTGATGCATGACCGCCGCCCCTCCCGAGGAATAACCGCCTGCCACCCGCTTTTGAGGATCCGCGTTCGGAGCCAGTGTTTCCAGTTTTTTGAGCATGGTTTGGTAATACGGCCACGGTGTCTGCCACCCCCCGGCCTCTTCGCCTTTGTCTGTTCGGTAGGGCAGGGCAATGCAGATATACCCTTTGCCTTCGGTGATGGCCGCCGCTTTTTTCGGATTGTTCGTGCCAGCGCCCCCGCCGAACCAGACCAGCATCGGATACGTTTTATCCGGCGAATAATCGGTCGGGAAATAGATGCCTGCTTTGGCTGGCTCATCCTTCCAAGTCTGGCCAAGCTCTGGAAAGTTCACGTAGTAGGTGGTTCCGGGTTTAATGGGCAAGATTTTTTTATGGCTCATTGCTTCCCAGTCTTCCTGCAGCCATTGGAGAACAGCGTCTTTTACATCGGACGGTGCAATTTTATGTCCGCCGGGGTGGGTGAATTTTTGAATGCGGCAATTGCGCTTTTTTAGCGTGGCCGAGTCAATTTCATCCCACTTGTTTGCTCCCTTGTCGTTTACGCCGTTGATGATTGCGACCGCCATGCTTTCGCGGAAGGGCAACTCCTGATAGTCATCGCCGCCAAGCCATCCGCCGTAGGCAATTACCCCGGCATACGGCTCCTTCCGCCGGGCGGTAATGCCATAGGCTCGCATGGCTCCTCCCGAGAACCCACTGAGGTAGATGCGCTGGGGATTGTGGGGAATGCGCCGGAAGATGTCGTCCAGCACCTCGTCTTCCATCTGTGTCTCAAGGGCTTCGTCTTTCATTCCATTCCGGAGTTTATCCACCCCGACCAACAGCCAGCCGGCTTTTTCCGCGCTGGGTTTAAGCTTGGTCATAATCTGATGCCCTTTGCCGCCGGGGCTGAAGGCGATAATCAGGGGAGGTGGGTTATCCTGCTTGAATGTGGTTGGAACATAAACATGGTAGGTGATGCCGGTTTCCCCAGGAGCCGCATTGGATATGGTGGTTGCTGGGGACAACGTCATAAATTCGGCTTCCTGTGCAAAACAGAAGCCTCCGGTAAAAAAAAGGATGGCTAGATAGAAGGCTTTCATTCTTCTCCTTTTGTCCCCAGCGTTTTTTCATAATGGATCACTTCGAATGGGGCGATTATTTTGCGTTCGGTTTCCCTGTAATTGTTCTTCATGTAAAAACGCTGAGCAGTTTCTTGAAGCGTTGTGGTTTCAAGATACAAATTGCGGAGGCCGAGTTGGAGGGCCGATTCTTCCAGCTGCTCAAGGATCAACTGTCCGAAGTTATTTCGTTGCTGATCCGGGTGCACTCGCATTCGACGGACTTCGGCCTGCCCTTGGCCTTTGCGTTCAAGTGCGCCCATGGCCACGATGCCGCCGTTCAGGAGTCCAACCAGAAAAACGCCGCCGGTTTCGAGGTAGACTTCGGGGATATGATGCAGGTCGTTATCCCAATCGCCGTTTCCGGCATGCGCGCCTGTGGGACGCAGGGCAGCGTTGTGCAGATTCCAGACCGCGACCTTGTCCCTGTTTTCATATGGGCGGATCGTAAACATGTTTCAGGTGTAGCACAGCGGTATGATTTGAATAAGAAAAAAGGAGGCTCCCGGCACGGGAGCTTCAGTAGCAACAGAGCTTTTTTCCCTGCACCGGAAGGCCCCTGGCGACATGCCGGGCCATTTTTTGAAGATCTTTGGAAAATGGAATTCGTCCGCAAAAAAAATCCGGATTGAGTTGCCCGCAGATATTGGTGTCGCGCATGCCTATGGATTCAGGATTGTGCTGAAGTAATAACAACTAAATCCATTCTGCGCAAAAAGAGGAAGGGCGGCTCATGGAACCGCCCTTTGCATTTTTAAACTTATACTCCTCTAGAATACCAGTTCGCCGGGCTGGTCGATCTTTTCGTATACCGTGTCGTTATCGAGGAAATCCTTTTTGCAGATCACCAGCATGATGTTTTCTTCAATGTCTACAGCAAAGGGCGCGGTGTGCCAGCATTTGTCGGCGAGTACAACGAGTTGGTTTTTGGCTACGCGGAAGGCTTTCATGTCTTCGGCTTTCGGAACAGCATCGCTGGGCGTGGCTACACCGATCGCCCAGTCGCCTGTGAGGGAGATTAGGCCGGTCTGGGTTTCAAAGTGGTTTTCGAGGTCATCGTAGACCATATCCATTTTCTTAATGTTCAGAACGCCCACTTCGACATCACCGTCGATGGCAAGAAATGCCTGCTGCTTCCAAAAGTTAACCGTCGGAACGGCAATGGTGGGCTCAGTCTTGATCGGCATTTCAATGACCTGGCCATATTTGCTGAATGCTTCTTTGGTGATCGTTTCGATTTTCGCTTTCATGATGAACTCCGGTTAATCTGTTTTATGCTCGCTCCATCTCTTCCGGCACCACCCGTGCGCGGAAGCACCCCCCCCCTGAGACAAAATAGTTAGCGTAAAACAAGCTCTCGGAAAACATACCCGTTGTCAAAGGTATATCCTCCGACCTCCTTGGGCAGGCAATCCCCTCTCGGAATATGAATATTGTAGGCGAAGTGCTCTATCTGTTTTTATCCGAGGGGTTTAGCAATGAAGGTGCCGTTGCAAACCCTTCTTGTGCTGGGTTTCCGAGTGCAATACAGGCATAGTTTTTTGCAGGAATGGCCCAGCTTGCCTTTGGCTTTTTCCGTGATGGGGTCGGGCAATTCACATTATTTACATGTTGTGGCGCTGCTCTTTTAGATATTTACTGTTTCAGCACATGTTGGGTGCGGATATGGCGGGAGGGATATGCTCCATAGGTTAAAAAACAGGATGCGCCTTTGCGGACGATTGGGTTTGGGGGCAATCCTTTCCGTTGGAAAGCAAAAGGTTTTTTGCATTGGCTTCAACAAGACCGGAACGACATCCCTTGAAACGGCGTTGAAGCGGCTCGGTTATGTGGTGGGCAATCAGCATCTGGGGGAGCAGATCGCCTTCAAGCATTGGGCGCAGCGTGATTTCCGTACGCTCATCTGGTTTTGCCGCACCGCGCAGGCTTTTCAGGACTTGCCATTCAGTTATCCCGACACCTATAAAGCTTTGGATGCCGCCTTCCCGGGCAGCAGGTTTATTTTAACGGTGCGGGATTCCTCCGAGCAATGGTATGAGTCGTTGGTGCGTTTCCATGCAAAGGTTTGGAGCGATGGCCGCGTTCCTCCGACCAAAGCGGAGCTGGAAAAAGACGGGAGTTGGTACATTCACCGCAATCTTTTTGACGTTCCCGAAGACAACCCCTATCAAAAGGATGTGCTGATCGGAACCTATGAGCGCCATAATGCAGGGGTGGTCGATCATTTCCGTTCCCGGCCAGAGAATCTTCTGGTGTTGAATGTGGGGGAAAAGGGAGCCTATGGGAAATTGTGCGGCTTTTTGGATAAACCCTGTAGCCAGAGCGAGTTCCCTTGGGAAAATAAAACATAACATGCTTTCACGCGGAATTTTAGGAGCCGCAATAACCGCCGCCATGAAACGCATTATTCTAAATACGATCCTTCAAGAGCTGGAACGCGAGCTGAGCCGGTTGAGCCATGCTAATGAGCAGTCCAACAAGGGCGCGGCCTTCAGTGCGCCGAATGCTGAAAAACAGCGGGACACGACCGGGGTCGAAGCCGCTTTTCTTGCGCATGGCTATGCCAAGCAGTGCATCACTCTCGCCAAGCAGATTGAGGAGCTCAAGGCGTTGGAAGTCGAGGACTTTACCGGGCAGGAAGTCGATGTCGGCGCGCTGGTCGAGGTGGAGATGAGCGGCGAAACCGATTGCTACCTGCTGCTCCACTGCGGTGGCGGCGGCGAAGTGACCGTTGACGGGAAGCGGGTCACCGTCATCACGCCCGAGTCCCCGTTGGGTGCATCGCTGATGGGCAATATCGAAGCCGGATCGTTCTCTTTCCGCGCTGGGGAGGAAGGCATCATTTTAGACGTATGCTGACGGATTAAAAACGGTATCGAACTCCCGCACCCACGGCATTTGAGCCGCCGTCGTCGGCCACGGTGCCGAAACCGTCGGAGCGATGGTGCAGCCGCATCAAAACCTCCCAGTTTGATTCGCGTGGGCCAAGGGTCAATTCCCCGTACCAATAGATCAGCCAGCGCTGGCTGTCGTCGTTGGTTTCAAGCTCGATTTCCGGAACACGTGTGGCGTAGGACGGGCCGATTCCCCAGGCCAGGCTGGTCGCCAGCCGGTGATCCCAGGGAAAGCGGTGCCAGCGGAGTCCGAGGATGGGCAGGTTGAACTCCCAGTTGTCTTGCTCCCCGAAATATTTTCCAACCCCTGCTTCCACGTCACAGGACAGCTTTCCGTCGAAGAACCGCAAGGCGGTCCAGGAGGCCGTCGCCGAGACAAGGGTTGCTCCGGTAAAACGAGTATCCGGAGAGATGGTGTGTTCCCATTTTTCCCGGGTCAGCTGTGCGCCGTAAACGGCCACGGCAAAATCCCTGGTTTGACCGATGCAGGGCGCAATTCCCTGCAGGCAAGCCGCCGCTGCAATCAGGCAAAATTTTCCGCCTCTAGTCATGCTCCGCGATTACCCCCTCTCCGCTAGGCGATTAAGCCGGGGCTTTGTTCATTGTCTGGCAGACGGCCCGGCTGTAGCCGGTGACGGTGATGTTGCCGCCATGATCCACTTCGACAATCGCGTATGAATTGTTTGCTGCGCCGGTTCCTTCAACCATGGCTTTCAGGGTGTAGTAGTGGATGCCTTCAATGTGCGAGTAGTTTCCCTTATGAAGGTGGCCCTGAAAAACCGCCAGAACTTTTTTGCTCTCCTGCAATGCTTGCCGAACCTGATCTGCATTCTTGATGAACAGCGTTTCGTCACGGGGATCAAGCGGCTGATGAATAAATGCAATGGTGGGGGCGGTCGTTTCGGCCAGATCATTTTTGAGCCAAGCCATTTCTTGATCTGGAATGTTGGTATCCTTCCAGTGGAAGTTGCCGTGGTCGTAGTCGGACCCATCCGCCTTGTAGTTGGGATCAAGCACGATGAAATGAAGCCCCTTTGAATCGAAGGAATAGTATTTCGATCCGGGTTCAATTCCTGTGTTCTCGGTGTTCGCTAGAAACTGTTCCTTCGAGATGCTGTCTGCATCATGATTGCCCAAAACATGGTAGCGCGGGCCCTTGAACCGACCAAAAACGGATTCAATGGCCTTGAGGTTTTCCAAGGAGCTTGCCTCAGAGACGGGTTTGTTCTGGTCTTTGAAGTCGCCGAGCTCGACTATAAAATCAACCCGTTGCTCATTCATCAGCGCGATGCATTCGGCCATTTTGGCTACGGATTCTCTGTAGTGGCGCGAGCCCTTCGGGGCGGTGTCGGCATAGTGCGGATCGGTTAGAATCCCGAAGCGCAGCCTTGCTGTGCTCTCCGTTGCGCCGGCCGATCTTAAAGACAGCCCGCAGACGACGGTTCCTGAAGCTTTCAGGAAATCACATCGGGTAAGGTTCCATCCGTGTTTTACATGATCATCACTCATATTCTGTGCCCTTATTTATTCCGGCAGTTTACCGCGGACAACCATCCTGTGAAACATCAATCGGTGACGGGATCGACGGGTGTCGCGATGATCTGGAAAAAGCCAGAGAGCGCTTCGCTTTCGAGCAGATATTCGCGGGTGATATCTGGCTCAGAAGTCGGCGGAATGGTTTCGAGCGGCAGCCATGGCTCGTCCAGCGCCTCGGTGAAGCGCACTGCGTATTGCGTATTCGGATAAGCGTTCCACGAAAGTGCCGCCGTGCCATCGACCAAGTGCACTTCGATAACCGCGTAGACGGTCAGCGTGCTATCCGCGTCATCGTATGCGGTGCCGAGCAGGAATTCCTGATAGTCGTCGAATCCGTCGCCGTCGGAGTCGTGGTCTTCGAGCACGGCGCGCATGATCCAGCGCTTGTTGCGGGCGTTGATCTCCACATGCTCTTCATTATTGACGGCATAGTGGATTTCGTCGAACGGACTGAGGGCGGTCAGCTCCGCATGGCTGGCGAGGTTGGATTCAATGTTTTCGATGGGAATGCCGAGCGCGCTGACGGTGGGAATGAAGCAGTGGTTGGTCGAGGCGATGTAGTCGTCGCCGTCAATATAGTCTGGAGGCAGGTTGGTGAAGATTTGGAAGAAGGTGGTGCGGTAGCCGCCCGGTGCGTTGTCGAGTGAAAGCGGGTGGTAGGTATTGACCGTCTTTTCCGGCCTTCCGAAAAGGAACGCGTCGAAATCGCCATAGAAAACCGTGGAAGCGGCATTGTCTGATTGGGGCAGGGCATAAATATCCGCATCAATGTTGGGATCCAGAAAACCGCCGCCGTTATATTCCCAGTGAAGCATAAGGTCCCCGGGATTGAACGGCAGCTTTTCGCCGTAGCCGGAACCGTTGCTGATGGCGATGGTTTTGCAGTTGGCTGGATATCCCGCTGCGGTCATGGTGTTCACAAATTCCTGCCGTTCCGGGGCGCTCGCGCCGGCTGGCGCGTCCGGTGAATGGCTGTGGTGAACCAGCAGCATTTGCCGGGCGGCCGGCGTGTCGAGCGACAGCAGAAACTCGCGTATGGGATCGAACGTCGGAAGATTGACGGTGCTGAAATATTCAAAGAACTCCTGGACGCCTAGCGGCAGGTTGGCGCCCTCGTGCGGCGCATCGAAGCTGATCCAAGTGTTCACATCGTGGTAGGGCAGACCGACCAGCGCCTTGCGCAGCGTCAAACCGCCGAGGCTGGCGCCAATAGCGGTAAACTTGTCGGACGGGTTGGAACGGTGGCTGTTGACGTAGTTGACGGCGGCTTCGGTCAAGGCGCTGTTGGCGAGTATATCGGCTGTGGAGTCGCCAAAATTAAGGACAATCAGGTCCCGCCCGTAGCTTTGCAGGTCGGTCACCAGGTTTTCCTTGTTCAGCAGGTCGTAGAGCTCCGGCCAGTCCATGCTGTTGCCGATGTCGAAGCCCTCCACCACCAAGACGGGGTTAACCAGCGCCGTCGTGTTGGTGTCGGTCTGCAAGATGAAGAGTTCGCCGGTCGCGCTATAGGGCGGTGCGGAGGTGGCCCGCACAGTAAACGTCGGTTGGGGGACGGCCTGAGCAATCGCTAGGTTTACCCAAAGGAAGGCGCTCGCCGCCAATATGAATTGAAGCCTCGTCATGCCCTGCCTCCTGACGGCTAAAAAAGAATCCCTTTTGACCGGTAGGCCGCAATGCCCTCGGCGAGCAGGGCCGAGGCGGCCGTGCCGGCGGGGAGCCCCGTCTGTTCGGCGATCTTTTGCACCAACGCTTCGGTATCGGGTGCCAGCTTTACTCTCAGCTCGGCATCCACTTCGCCGGCCTCAAGCCGCCGCATCGCTTTGATGAAGGATTCAGGCAGATCAAAATCAGGTTCCGTACACATGATGCTCCTCCTGCATATACGTTTTGCTGTTAGACACGAACGAAGCCCATAGGGTTCAGGTTAAGCGGCGCCCTATTTCCTGAGCCAGCCAGATCATAAGCGTTTAATTGACTTTCTCTGCGCGGGTTGCTATTGATGCAACAAGCTCAGAGGTTGCAATAAGGCATGGATCTTGCTCTGTTGTAAGCTCTTAAAACAACAAAAGGAGAAAGTTATGCGTACTCTCAAAGCATTGCTAGTGGTTGTTTGCTGCATGGTCTATGCAGGTCTCGTTGATGCGGCAACCCTGAAGGACAAGCCCCCGACGATCTTTTATCCCGAAGGCCACTACCTCGAAGGCTGGCCGAGGACGGTCTGCCGCGACATGTTCGGCTACAACTACCAGACCCACATGTTCAAAGGCTCCTACGCCAATGTCTATTTGGGCGGCGATGGATTCCCGCCTTACATGGGCAACACCGAAATGTATTACCTGGCGATGGTCGAATACGGCTACGCTGATACGATTGAGGATGCCGAAGCCATGCTTTCGGAGCTGTGGTACTGGGGCGCCCGCGACCTTGACCTCTATATGAAATGGAACGATGCCTGGCTGAGCAACCAGGACCGCGGCGACGATTCGCAGGGCACCGAGCCCGACGGCAACCTCGACCGCCACTACGGCTATGCGAGCTATTTTGATTCCGGCGCGGCGCTGATCAATATTCAGTCCCAAACCTACGAGATTGAGATCGACGGCAAAACCCAGCTTGTTCGCGAGTACTATTACTTAAAGCTCAAGGCAGTCACGAGCACCGACGTATTGGTTGACGGCATCTGGTACACCGAGGGCGGCGATGAAATCGGTCCCGAAATCTATGGCGCCTTTGCCATTGTTAAAGAAGAGTTTTACGGCCCCTATCCCGCCGGCAAGCCGGGGCATGGAAAACCGGGACACGGCAAGCCGAACCATGGTTGGGGCAAAGGGAATTGCCAGGCCGGGATGCCCGACATGTGCACAACCAAAGAGCATTCTTGGAAGAAACCGGCCAAGAAATCCGGCAAGAAGACCGTCAAGCAGAGCGACGGCCAGAATAACCGCAGTCGCGGCCGCCGCTAAACCGGCCAATCAGACTGAAGGCTTGCATCGCCAGGAAGAGCGGGTTTCCGTTCAACTTGGCGATGGTTTTTTTTGCCAGCTCATTGCATCATCTCCGAACTGTTTCTAAATGGAGAACGATATTGAATGCACTGAAAGCTCTATCTCTTGTTTCGTTGTTTTGCGCTTCCGCCTTCCTGGCACATGCTGAAAACCTCCAGCCGATCTCAAAAGCCACCTTCAAAACGCAGGTTTTCGCGGATGACTTTTCCGCTCCGGCCCTTTCAAAAAAGTGGAGGCTGTATAAATCGTCGTCGGTCATCCGCGACGGCGCGTTGGTGGGCATCGAGCAAAAAGACGGCGGCCACGCGGCGGTACACAGCGTTACCCTTGAGCCCTTCAGCGACGTTGAGCTGCGCGTCGACCTCAAGTTCGAAGGATCAAAAGCAACCAACCTCACGTTCAATGAAAATGGTTTCAAAGGGTCGCATGCTGGCCATGTCTGCCGGGTGGTCGTGTCTCCGACCAAAGTGACGCTGCGCGACGGCAAAACCGGCGTTTTTGAAAACAAGATTCACGCCATGCGTCAAGCCAAGACGATGGATGCCGCCACCGCAGAACTGCTGAAGACCAAAGAGGCCGTCTTTCCGGTCAAGCTGAAGCCCGGTCAGTGGTACTCGGTTTCGGTGCGCATCAAGGGCGACGTCATGCAGGCTTTTATCGACGGGAAGTTGATTGGTTCGCTCCGGTCTGAAGGCATCGCGCATGCGACGAAGAATAAAATCGGCCTCGTGACGCCCAAGCAGGAAATGCACTACGATAATGTAGCGATCAAGGTTCCTTAAGCGGTTTTGAGCGGGCGAAGCCGGTTGTAGATTGCCATAAAATTTTGATGGGCGGGCGATACGGCCTCCCAGCTTTCGGCGAAGCGGAGCCCGTGAAAGGTTAGTTTCCCTGCGATAATGTTCCGGGCGTCGGCCAAGGTTTGCTCATCGAAAAACAGGCCGAGGTTAGCATCGTAGACGCCCGGGTTCTCTCCCGTAAGTCCAAAGTTCACCAGCTCGTGAATGGCGCGGTAGAGGGTTTGCCGCGCGGGCGGCAGGGAATCAAAGTGCTGGCACCAGCTGCACCACTGGGCCGCTTCTTTAAGATTGCCCGTGGCTAGCGACAGCATCCCTTTCAGCTCGCCAATGCGCAGCGAGTGCCAAGCCGTGCCTTCCTCAAAGATCACCCCAATGGCGTCGGAAAGGGGCTGGACGTCGCTCAGCCCGAGCTCTTCCAGTTTTTCCGTAAAGCCGTTCAGCTCATCGACGGACATTTGGTTGAGTTTGAGCAGTTCCGGACGCAGGGAGGCGCCCGTGGTCTTGCTGCTCCAGATCAGATCCTCGGCGGGATAGATGTCCGACATGCCGGGCACAATGATGCGGCAGGTGTAGACGCCGCAGTGCGGGTATTCGGCGCAGTAGGCGCTGAAGCCGAGACGGTTGATGATGGACATTAAATGCGCGTATTCCTCTGCGGTGGTGCCCTGAAAATCCCAATCGTTGAACGCATGGTCCGGCTGGTTGCCGAACATTTTCCAGGAAAGCAGCCCCACGGAATCGATGAAATGGCTTTCCAGGTTAAGCCCGTCGGCCACGGCGTCGAGGTCGTGCGAGGGCCGCTCGAAAATATCCAGCTGGTCGAGGCCGCGCCCCTGCAGCAGTTCGGTCACGGTGCGTTCGAGCGCCACCTCGAAGCGGCAGCTCGCGCCGAACGAAGCATAGCACCCGCCGTCTTTGGGATTGATCAGCAGGACGCAGATCACGGGGAACTGGCCGTCTAGCGAGGCGTCTTTGACCATGATCGGAAAGCCGTGCTCGTTGAGCTCGTCGATGTCGGCCTGAATGCGGGGGAAGCGGTCGAGTACGGATTGCGGCACGTCGGGCAGGCAGATGCCTTCGGCAATGATCTGGTTCTTAACGTAGCGCTCCATGATTTCGGCCAGCGCCTGCGCCCGGCATTCGGTCGGCGTATTGCCGGCGGCCATGCCGTTGCTGACATAGAGGTTGGTGAGAATGCTGACGGGGAAGTAGACCGTCTCTTTGGTTTCCATGCACTCGAAGGGCAGCGCGGCAATGCCGCGGTCCGGCTGGTCGGTATTGTTGTCGAGCAGCTGGGACGGGAGCAGTTCCCCTTCTGGGTTATAGAATGTCCGCAGGGTTTCGTTGAGCAGCTCGGTGCCGTCGGGGTGGTGGGTCGGGATGGCGGCCGGGGCGTCGATGGGAAACCATTTCTCGGCCGGGTAAAACACAAAGCTGTTTTCGGGAGCGTTGCCGAGATAGAAGTCGAAGAAAAAGAGGTTGGTGGAGAGCCGCTCGAAAAACTCGAGAATCGCGCTGGCTTCGCTGGCGAGTTTGGAGCCGCCCTTGCCGTTGGTGTAGATCTGCGGGCATTCCGCCGACCGCAGGTGGACCGACCAGCAGTTGCGCACGGGGTTTTTGCTGGAAACCAGATCGACGGGAAAGCCATGAGTGGTCAGCAGGGCCTGCGCCTTTGCGATCGTGTCTTCGAGGGCGGCGTCTTTGCCGAGAATATGGGTTTTGGCGGTCATCGGTAATCCTTTAAAAACGGGAGGTTTGCGGTTGGGGCACTTATTTCATAATCCCGCGCCGAAAGCAGTGCCCCTCTTGTGCTATATGTCTGGGCCGCTCAATTCCAGCTGCGTCAGATAGAGCCGCATTTCAAACTCGCGTTGGTGGTAGTCGGGCAGCATGTGCTCGCAGAGCTTGTAGAAGGCCTTGTTGTGGCCTTTTTCCTTCAGATGGGCCAGCTCATGCACCACAATCATGTTTAAAAACGCTTCCGGAGCCTTCTTGAAAACGCTGCCGATGCGGATCTCGTTCTTGCTTTTGAGTTTCCCGCCTTGCACCCGGGCCACATAGCTATGCGTTCCGAGGGCGCCATGGATGACGTGGATCTTGTTGTCGTAGGCCACTTTGCTCAGCGGTGCGGATTTTTTCATAAAGCGGTTTTTGAGCGCGAGGGTGTAGTCGCGCAACGCGGCGTCGCTCCGGATGTTGTGGGTGCCGGGATGTTTCTTTTGCAGGAATGCGCGCAGCGAGTCCTGTTCGATCATCTGCTGGATCTTTTCCTGCAGCTCCGGGGCATAGCCGGATAAATAGTTCAAGGTCGCCATGGTTTTTCGGTCACTTTTGGCGTTCTTGAGCCTTGGCCAGCAGTTCGCGGACGCGGATCCGGTGCAAGCGCTCTTCATTTTCTTTGGCGGCGAATTCGACTTCCCGCAACACGCCTTCCACGTCGGCGGGCTTGGTGCTTTCCCGGAAGAGGCCGGTGAGCTTGGTCTCGGGGGAGAGGGTGCCGGCTTCATAATGCGCCCAGATTTCTTTGGCGTGCTTGCTGCCGAGCAGGTCGGAGGCGAAGCGCCCATAGTAGGCGGTCATGTTGTTAACGTCGCGCGCCAGCATCCGCTGGGCATTGTTGTTGCCGGCGGCGTTGACCGCCTGCGGAAGATCGATAATGACCGGGCCGTTCCCATCGACCAGCACATTGAACTCCGACAAGTCGCCATGGACGATCCCGGCGCAGAGCATGCGGATAATCTCTTTCATCACCGTTGCGTGGTCTTTGCGCGCCTGCTCGGGGGGCATGGCAACATCGTTGAGGCGCGGGGCAACGGCGCCGTTGGCATCGGTGATCAGCTCCATCAGCAGCACGCCGTCGAAGCAGCCGTAGGGCTTGGGAACCCGCACGCCGGCATCAGCCAGCAGATAGAGCGCATCGACTTCGGCGTTTTGCCAGACTTCCTCCTGCTCCTTTTTGCCGAACTTGGAGCCCTTTTCCATGGCGCGCCCCCGGCGGGTATTGCGCACGGAGCGCCCTTCGCGGTATTGCACGGCCTTCTTAAAGCTGCGCTGGGAGGCGTCTTTGTACACCTTGGCACAACGGATCTTATCGCCGCAGCGGACGATATAAATGGTGGCTTCCTTGCCGCTCATCATCTGGCGCAGGACTTCGTCCACCAGGCCGTCCTCAATCAAGGTTTTTATTTGTTTCGGAACTTTCATGGCGCCCCTTATACCTTGCGGACGCTTAAATGCAAAGCGGATCGGTCCGGAGGGCTTGGCGCGAAGCACGGTCAACGAGGGTGAAGAACCGGTCGACTGCATCCTTTTGATCGGAAAGGTGGTGGCCCTTCACTTTCACAAAGGTGCAGCCGAATTGATCGGTTAGTCTATAAAATTCCTGATACAGATCCGCGTGCCTGTGCCGGGCTCCGCTTTTGGAGCGGTATTCGTGAAGCTCAAAGCGTTCGCGGCGGCCGGGCAGGCCGACCATGTTTTGCGAGTCGGTGTAGACCGTCACTGCCGGAGCCTGGATTTCGCCGAGCGCCCAGAGGAGCGTTTGTATTTCGAGTTGGGTGGAAGAGGTGAGCTTAAACCGCTTCAATTGAATGCGGTCTTTTAGCGTTTCCGGATCGGCGGCCGGGTCGGTTACGGCGAGGTAGGCGCCATAACCGGTCCGGGAAGGCGGATGTACACTTCCATCTGTAAAAAGCATGACAGGTTTCATAGCGCGTGAGTGGAGCATGAAGATTTTGCAATGACGAGAATTTTCCGCTTTCCTTCGATCGGTCCTATTCGGCCGGGCCCGCACCTTGCAAGACGGCCAGCTTGTTGAGGACGCGCTCCGCGTGCCCTTGCGGCAGGACTTCCGGGATGTAGTGGCGAATGATCCCTTCCGGATCAATAATCATGGTAACGCGGATCACACGGCCGTAATGCATTTTGCCAAAGGAACTGATGACCCATGCGCCATAGCTTTCCATCACCACATGATCCTCGTCGCTCAGGAGCGAAAGCTCGAGATTATGTTTATCGACGAAATCACAATGCGACTGGGCTGAGTCCTCGCTGATTCCGATGACCTCGGCGTTCATCGCGTGAAACCGGGGCAGCAGTTCGGTAAATTCTTTGGCCTCGATCGTGCATCCCGTTGTGTCATCCTTGGGGTAAAAGTAAAGAACCACCCACTTGCCGCGGAATTCGCTGAGCGTGACCGGCTTGTCGTTCTGGTCAGGGATGGAAAAGTCAGGCGCGGCCTTGCCGACCACCGGAGAGGTTTCGGCCGCCGCTTCTTCAATCTCCTGCTGCTGCATTTTAACATTGATATCGAGCGTCATGTGGACTGGTTCCACTTTAATCGGCTTCATATCCACTCGATGCGCGCAACCTAAAAAAGAACCCGTTGCCAAGACCGCTGCAGTAAAAAAAACATGTTTCATGATGCACCTCAATTTGTTTATGGATTCCAGCATGCTCTGATGGGCTGTTCAATCTTATTATGCCTTCAACTGCAGGTTCTTAATGATGTTGAGTTCAACGTTCCGACGGCTTCGCCATCTGCTTAAAATTCTGGCCGATCGCGGTTTTAATGATCATTAGTTTACGCAGGTTTTCATCAAATCCGGGAAACTCCAGAATGAGTTCTTCAAACTCCACAGGAACTCGCTGGTTCCTGCTATGGCCCCGTGTGGTTACCCGGGCGAGGATGCCGTCGGCCTGCCGGACAAAATCAATTTTGAACATGCTGTATTCAAAATTCCGCAATGCGCTGAGTATCTTGTCGTGAACGCCCTCGTCGATAGATTCCGGCAGCATTTTCTCAAATTGCTGCTCAAGCGCCTGCTGAACGATATTGGCCGTATTATTCTCTTCGAGTTTCCACGACCCTTCCCCGGAGGTTGAATAGAGGAACCCCTCTCCGATGGTGAAATCAGCCAGGTTCGAGCGGGAAACCCGCGCGGGAATCATCCCGTAGAGCGAGCCTTGGCCGGTTCCCGAAGCTCCAAATGCCAGGCCAAACAGCTGGCCGATATCCAGCCCGTTTGCGAATAACCTGACATCGAGGATGGGATGGTTTTGGTCGATCCGCAGTGCGCGGCTGTAGACCCGCCCGCCCAGACAGCCCCATTCCGCGCGTTCGATGAGAATCGCCGGCGGATCATCTTCGAGGCATAACGCAATAAGCCCGTTATGCAAAAGCAATTTGCCCAGCTTGAGGCTTTTGATTCTTATACGCTGGTTTCCCGGGGTGGAGATGGGCGAGAAGCCCGTGAAGGTCACCGACCCGTTGATCCCTTCTGCCTTTGCCCGGTAATGCGTGCTGGAGAGGGCCGCCCCCGAGGCCGCAAGGGTGATGCGCGGAACGAGGCGGCCTTGCTGCAGCTTCACATTGCCCTTCAGCGAGACGTCGCCGCTCACCGTCAAACCGGTTGACTCCGCCAGCCGCTTGACGGCCGCTTGTTCCTCCGCTATCCGGAAGCCCTCGCACGCAACCGAAAAGAATCCTGACGGATTAGTTTCCCCGAGGGTGATATATCCGTTCGCATGCAGCACGGCGTTTGGTTGAAGGGGCCATTCGAGCGAAACGGCGCCCTTGCGCTGCTTCAGGTTAAACGTGCCGGAAAGCGGTTTCAGTATCTCTTCATTCAGTGTAAGCAGGGCCTCGGATTGTGCGTTAAGCAGGGTTGCCGCATTCAATGCAAGCGTCGATTCAATGGCCGGGCCATCGACGCCGTCCTGATTTAACCGGGCATTCAGCACCGCCCCTTCCAGCGCAAGCAGCAATCCTGAAGAGCCCTCCCGCTGCTCCAGTCGGTCAAGCGCAAGGGTTCCGGCGGCCTCAACCGTCTCCGGACCTACACGGGTGTCGATGGAGAGTCGAACTCCATCCACTTTTGCCGGTAGGCTTTTCTTGCCTGCCCGCACCGTTGCGCCGTGGGACACGGCCTCCAGATGAACATGAGTGCTTGGCCCGTTTTCATCGAATACCGACTCAACCACGCTTCGGCCGTTCTTGGTCTGCAAGGTCATCCGCATGTTTTCAATCGTCAACGCGCCGAACCGGGCGGAACCGAACCCCAGCCAGCTGTCCGGCTGCAGAAAAAAGCTGCTCCGCGCATTCTTGAAACTTCCGCTCAGCCGAACCTCGCCCGAAAATTTTCGGAGCACTGCATTCGGTTTTATGCGCAACTTGCCGGGAGCAAACGCCACCAGCAGCTCGGGAACCTCAAAGTCAGGCACGGTGCTGCCGGGCGCTCGGGATAAATTCGTCAATAAGCGTCCGCTGATGTTCATTGCACCAAGCTGGGAGATGTCCAGCCCGTGGTCTGAAACCGCCCGCGACACGCTCTCCGGAGGATGGCCCTCAAATTCCCATGCCATGCTTACGAGGCGCTCCCCGGCATTTTTCGGCCATAATCCGGAAAGTTTTTTCAGCTGCCATTGCTCCCCGGCGGCCGAGCCCTCGAAGGCGAATCCCTCCGCCGTCTTCTCCACGCTGAAATCGAATTCGTCTGCATCGACTGGAAAACCAGCCAGAGCGGTTTTGAGCTGCCCGTTCCGGGCGGTCAACGCAAAGGCCAGTCCATTGTTTCCGGAGACCGAGCCCTCGAGCTTGAGGTCTGCCCGGCCGGCAAATCTTGCGGGAAGATCCGGCGCATCGGCCGGCAAAGCCGCCAGCAGCGCCCGCAGATCCACGGCCTTCTTCTCGATGCCGAAGGACAACGCCTTGTCTTCGCGGAGCATGGCGAATTGCAGCCGCAGTGGAACACCCTGCAGGTTTAGGTTCAGATCTCCTTCCAACCGGCCGGCGCCTGAGTTGACAATGGAGCCGTCGCAGGGGATATGGATGCGTTTGTTTTTCCATTCAACGGATAATATGCAGGCGTTCAGCTCGATGTGGTCAAATAGGGCTTCACCGCTTCCGGATTTCAGCTGTCTCGAACCCCCGAACTCAATCTTTCCATTCCGAACGCGCAACAGCAGCTGACCCCCAATGATCTGGGCTCGCTTCAGCTTTCCCTGCATCAGCGATCTGGGCGAATACTGGACGGCCATGGCCCCGATGACACCGCAGCACTCCTTGTCCAGCGTCACATTTGCGATGTCAGCCCCGCGCCAGGAGCAGCTGTGCACTTCCATCGTCGCATCCGGAAGGCCTATTTCATCTAATT
This sequence comes from Pontiella sulfatireligans, assembly GCF_900890705.1. Taxonomy (GTDB): domain Bacteria; phylum Verrucomicrobiota; class Kiritimatiellia; order Kiritimatiellales; family Pontiellaceae; genus Pontiella; species Pontiella sulfatireligans. The sequence goes on from NZ_CAAHFH010000002.1 coordinate 1,958,147, forward strand.
TCGAAAGAATCATGCGCTCCACAATGCGAGGCAATACGACCACCTGGAAAAGCAGCAGCAGCACGACCAGTACAATGAACCGCAGAAAATGGGAAAGCATTATGACGGGTCGCCGCGTCATTGTTCCGCCCGCCCGATTATGCAGGGGTTTGCTCGCTTTCCAGTGCTTGGAAGCGCAGGCGGTAAAGAACGATTAAAAACGGTTCTATTCAATCTCAACGGATTTGCTCCTTATTCCTTTTATCCGCCCCACCCTTGGTTTTACATTGTACAGCAGGCCTGCATGAGCGGCGAGGAGTCTTTGCGATACAAATGAGGGAAGTGGACAGGAGTTGGATTCGTTGCTTTACGCTTCATGGTTGCTAGGGGAATAAAGGGCTGTCATGTTTGACGGCAGTCAACGCTGCCGTGCTTTCGAGGGTTGCGCAACTCGTACGGAAGCCCGGGTGGATAGAAAATGATGAACAAAAACAAACTATTTCATCTTACGAGGCAGGCGGGCTTTCTTCGGAAAAGCTCGCTGGCGCTTGCGGTCGTGCTGGTGGTTTTGGGCGTGGGCGTCAGTTTTCTAAACACGGGCCGGCTGGATGCCTATCAGGATGTATTCGCTCCAGAATATGTGGGTGAATATGATGAAGAGCTGGATGGATTTCTGCTGGAGGAATCAAATCAGAATGCGGTTGAGGCGGCCGTTGCCGCAATACTCAAGGCCGATGCGCCGTTTCATGAAAAACTGTTGGATATCCAATACCTGCTCTATTACGCGCCTCCCAGCAACGCCATTGAGATCCCCGCTGCCGGAAGCCTTTCTTCCACTAACCATGCCATTGCCGTGGCGTTCGTCGAAGCCTGCTCAAAGCCGAAGGATGCCGCCGCCCTCCAGCCCTTGGAGCTGCTGGCCGTCGCCGAGCCGCCTGCGCCCGACGCCAATTTTGCCCTCGCGCTAGCGTTCGAGAACCGGAAAAACGACCTTGCCGCGATCACGGCGCTGTATCGGGAAATTGATGGTCACGACAGCGCCCACGCCCGCGAGCGGTTGGTCACCACCTATCTGGATCTCGAAAAGTACGATGCCATTGAGGCGCTTGGGGCAGACCCTAAATATAAGGAATTCATAACGCCCTATGTAGTGCAGGAAATCGCACTCGACCGAATGGACTGGCCGGTCATCATTAAAACCCAAATCCCCGCCGCCTACGAAGGAACGAGCATGGCCATGCTGGCGCTCGCGCTGTTTTCGGGGCTGATCTGGGCCCTGATCCTGTTGCGCTTCAACGGGTCGCTCTCCATCAAGGCTGCCGTGGTGAAGCTGGCTGTTCCTGCGCTGCTGCTTGGAGCGCTGTCCACGCATGGTACGTTGCTGGTGATCTACTGGCAGGAACATCAGCTTGGTTTTGTGATGGGCAATGAGATGGCGCAGCAGCTCATCTACTGCATCGGCGGCATCGGCCTGCGCGAAGAACTGATGAAGCTGCTCTTTTTCGTCCCGCTCATTCCTTTCCTGCTGAAACGCACCGATCTGGAAATCCTGACGATTGCCGGCCTGGTCGGTCTCGGGTTTGCCATTGAGGAAAACATTAACTATTTCGAACATTCGGCCGGGCTCAGTGCACTGGGCCGTTTCGCGACCGCCAATTTTTTGCATATTGCGCTCACGGCCATGTGCGGCCTCACGCTCACCCGCGCTGTTGCGCATAGAGCCGAAAACGTGCTTCAGGCGCTGGTCACCTTTGGCATGGCGGTGATGATTCACGGGCTGTACGACGCCTTCATCATGGTGCCGGCGCTGGAGGATTATTCGTTTCTGACCTATACCGTGTTCGTGCTGATGGGCTACCAGTATTTCGGATGGCTCCGGCATTTGCGCGACGAATGGAAAGACCCCGTCAGCATCACCTCGATCTTCACGCTCGGCATCATTCTGCTGACCGGCCTCTCGTTTGGTCTTTTCGCCTGGCAGGCCGGCCCCGCCAACGCTTTCCAGGCCGTCGGCAACGAAGTCATCGGCGTCGCCATCATTCTGCTTCTCTTCTACCGCGAAATCCCCGAAACCATCCAATAAGCGGAATGCACGCAAACAGTTGACTTGCTTCCAGCACTTCCCCTATTCATATACCTATGAAAAACGATCATGATTCAGACCCAATTTTGGAAGCCCCTGATGTTGTCTTGATTGGCGCCGGCATCATGAGTGCAACGCTGGGCATGATGCTTAAGCAGCTGAACCCCGCGCTGACGATTCAGATTATCGAAGGGCTGCCTCAGGTCGCGCAGGAAAGCTCCAACGCCTGGAATAATGCCGGCACCGGCCACGCGGCGCTCTGCGAACTGAACTATACGCCGGAAGGCGCTGACGGTGAAATCGACATTTCCAAGGCGGCAAGAATCAACGAACAGTTCGAAACCTCGAAGCATTTCTGGGGCTATCTGGTGGAGCAGGGAATCATCACGGAACCCTCCGCCTTTGTCCGCCCCTGTCCGCACATGAGCTTTGTCTGGGGGGCGGCGAACCAGGATTTTCTTCGCAAACGCCATGCCGCTATGACGAAAAGCCACCTGTTCGAAACGATGAAGTTTACGACGGACGCCGCGATCATTGAGCAGTGGGCGCCTCTGCTGACGCAAGGGCGGCCATCCGGCGAAGCGCTGGCCGGAACGCGTGTCGAAGCCGGTACAGACGTAAACTATGGCGCGCTGACCCGCCATCTCATCGACCATTTGGTTTCGCTTGATGGAGTTCAGCTGGCTCTCGACACTCAGGTCACGAATATCGTTCGGGAAAAGGGCGGTCGTTGGAAGATCGTGTTCGGAGGCCACGAAGCGGTTTCCGCGGGATTTGTATTTATCGGCGGGGGGGGCGGTGCGCTGCCGTTGCTGCAGAAGTCGGGCATTCCCGAAGGTAAAGGCTTTGGCGGGTTCCCCGTGAGCGGCCAGTTTTTGGTCTGCAAAAATCCGGAGATTGTGGGAAAGCATGGCGTAAAAGTGTACGGCAAAGCCGCGGTCGGCGCCCCGCCGATGTCGGTGCCGCATCTGGATACGCGCATCATTAACGGGAATAAATCCCTCCTCTTTGGACCCTATGCCGGCTTTTCCCCAAAATATTTGAAGACCGGATCCAATCTCGACCTATTTAAATCGGTGAAGCCCGACAACCTGTTGCCGATGCTCGCAGCGGGGCGCGACAACATGCCGCTGACCCAGTACTTGATCAACGAATGCCGCAAGAGCCATGAAGGCCGGTGCAATATGCTCCGCGAATTTTTTCCGGATGCCAAAGACGAAGACTGGAAGCTCATCACTGCCGGACAGCGGGTGCAGATCATCAAAAAGGATCCGCGGCGAACCGGGGTCTTGCAGTTCGGCACCGAAGTGGTGGCGTCTGGCGACGGATCGCTCGCCACGGTTTTAGGTGCGTCCCCCGGAGCATCTACGGCGACCTCCATCATTCTCCAGGTGTTGGAACAATGTTTTCCGGCCGAAATGGCGTCCGAAGATTGGAAAAAACAGCTGGCGGAAATGGTTCCCGCCTTTGGAATCAATCTCGCGGAAGACCCGGCGGCCTACACCGCGCTCGGCGCCAAGGCCCAGACGCATCTAAAGCTTGGTTAAAGCCCGAGAAACTGGATCGCAAGGCCGGATACGCAGACCGCAAAGCCGGCAAGCGCGTGGGTGAAGCGTTCTGCGGTTCCAAGCTTTACAAAGCTGACGCCCCAGCTTGAAACCAGCACCACGGCCATCATTGTTCCAATGGTTGTGAGCGCAAATACGCCCGCCACCACCAGCACGCCTTTGATGCTGTGCTCCGCCGCCGGATACATGATCAGCGGGATGAGCGGTTCGCAGGGGCCGAGCACAAAAATGGTGAACAGCACCCACGGCGTGACGCTGCGCGCCTTGACGTTGTGCGGGTGCGCGTGTTCGTTCGAGTGCGAATGCTCATGGGCATGCACCACGTTGCCGGAATGCAAATGCGCATGGGTGTGCGGCTTGTTCTTGATGGCGCGGTGGATTCCCCAGACGCAGTAGGTGAACCCGAAAACAATCAGCGCCTGCGCCGCCAGGTTGCCGCGCAACGCCTCGAACGCCTCCAGTCGGCCAACGGCCAGCCCGAGCGCTACGCCGATCAGCCCCAGAACCACCGACCCGAGAACATGGCCAAGCCCGCACAAGAAAGTGATGCCCATTGTCTTCGCCAGCGACCAGCTTCGCGCCTTGCCCATCACGATGAAGGGCAGATAGTGGTCGGGGCCAAACAGCGTGTGGAAAAAGCCGATGGTGGCGGCGGTCGCGGCTAGGATGGCAATGGGTTCGTTCATGGACGAGGCTTCAAATTAATGTTGAAAGCTTAGTCCGTTAAGACGCAAAGTCCATTACAAATTACTGCTACAGAATCTTTACCACGGAGCACGGAAAGCCAGAGACTTCTTAATCTCAGTGCTCCGTAGTGGAAAATCCGGTGGTTTAGGTTTCCGAGCGGATCATGGTCAGCAGCATCTTAAACGGCTGTTCGGCCGCTTGGACGTCATGCGTAATATTGGCAGGCATGATGATCATCTCGCCTTCCTTTACGGTCTGCATTGCACCGTCGATGATGAATGCGCCTTCGCCTTCGACCACCTGCACCACGGCGTCGAACGGCGAGGTGTGCTCGCTCAGCCCTTGGCCGGTGTCGAACGAGAAGAGGGTGATGTTTCCGGTATCCTTTTTGAGCAGGATTTTGCTGATCACCGCGCCGTCGGCGTAGGTGATCTCTTCTTTAAGGTTCAGGGGTTTGCCTTTGTTGTCGCTCATGGTTTTTCTCCAGTTAAGAAGGGTTGAAGGGTTAAAAAGGTGGCTCTTAAATTATGCAACTCTGGAACTTTTCAACTTAGCCTGCCAGTTGCTTGGTGCCGAGCAGTTCGCCATCGAGGCCGATGGTGACTTCTTCAACGATCAGGTCGGTGCGCCCGCTGGCGTTGTACGCCTGCTGGGTGATGGCGGTCAGGCCGCCGCAGCAGGGCACCGACATGCGGACAATGATCACTTTCGGAATATTGTTCCCCGCCATGATGCCAGCGAGCTTTTCAACATAGCCTTCGGTTTTGTCGAGTTTCGGGCAAGCGACGACGAGTGAGCGGCCACGGACAAAGCGCCAATGCACATCCGGAGAGGCCACGGGCGAGCAGGTGCTCAGCACCACCAGCTCTTTGCCGTCGAAGAACGGCGCGGTCGGCGGAACGAGGTGCAGCTGGATCGGCCACTGGTCGAGGTCGGACTTAATGACCTGTCCGGAAGCGGGTTCCGCTGGTGCCTGGTGCCTAGTGCTTGCTGCTTGGTTCCCGAAACGCAGCTGCATACCGGGGCATCCGCCACCCGCTGGTTTCTGTTTGGCTTCGTGTACTTCCGCCGCATCGAGCATCTTGTTCACCGCTTCTTCTCCGCCGAGATTGCGCACGTGTTCGATGGTGGCTTCTTCGTTGAAGGCGGCGGCTTCGCGCTCAACAATCTGCAGGGCGCCGGTCGGGCAGGTGCCGATGCAGTCGCCGAATCCGTCGCAGAAATCCTCTTTCACCATTTTAGCTTTTCCGTCCACCAGCTGCAGCGCGCCTTCGGCGCAGCCGACGATGCATTCGCCGCATCCGTTGCAAAGCGCTTCGTCAATTTCAATAATCTTCCGTTTCATGGTTGCTCCTTTTCTTAAATTGTTGGACGCAGTATGCCCTAAACGAAAAAGCGTTCCTTGACCGGAGTCAAGAAACGTCTTTTTCGTGCATTTTTTCGCGAGGAAGAAGTTCCAATAGGCGAAAATAGCGCCGGTTTACTCCTGCAGCTGCCGGATGGCCTCGTAGATCGCATGCGGATCCGTGTCGCTCTTTTCGGCGATTTCTTTCATCGATTCCCCGGAGGAGGCTTCAATGCCGAGGCCTTTTAGGCCGTCACTGATGCTTTGGGCATCGAGCCCGAATTCGGAGCAAACGCTCTCCAGCGTCTTGCGGCCGAAGCCCATGCCGGGGCTCATTGCCATTTCTTTCACTTTGCCTTTAACGGGGGCCGGTTTGATGATCATGTACACTTGCTGCGGGGTCATGGCATTGGCTTTGGAAATTTCGGCCAGCGTGGCTGTGGCGGAAACAGATTGGAGCTTGGCCTTTTCGAGCTTCTTCAGCGCGTCTTTCAGATCGAGGCCGGTGCGCTGGCAGAACGTTTTCAGCGGAGAGGCTTCGGCGTGGCCATAGGGCGGCTCGCCGTATTCTTCCGCGGCGGCTTCCTTGAGCGACTCATTGAAGGTTTGCACGGCGTTGATCGGCGGAATTTCAAAAAGCGTGAAGCCCGCGATCACCAGCGTAATGATCAGCGCCACGTTGAAGTCGGCCGTGAATACCTTGAGCTTCTTGGCTTTGTTTTTCATGTAGGCCACGATCGGCCCCCAGTTGAGGATCGTGTGGATCAGGCCGGCAATGATGAACAGGAAGCCGAGGTTGGTGTGCAGCGCCCCCCATTGCTCTTTGCCGAGGCCGCCGATTTTCCAGTTGGCCCAAAAGGCGATTTTTCCCTGCGGCGTTATGTACAGGATGATGCTGGTGGCCAGCAGCAGAATGAACGAGAGCAGGGTGGTGAGCGATGTGATTTTTCTGAGTTTCATTGAGAGTTCCTTTCAATTGGTTTCTAAGCATACAACAGCCGGCGGAATTAGGTCACATCAGGAATGGATTAAAAGCTGCAGCGTACGCCGAGGTTGACGTTGCTGTCGTCTTTGAACTGGCCGAAGAAGGTATAATCGTCCTTCCCGACAAAAATATTGGCATTGGCCGTCACCATCCAATGGTCGGAAATCTTATAGGTGGCGACGGGGCGGAAATAGGCATCGTTGTCGCTTGGCGAATAGAAGGTGAAGAGGCTCAGCGTCAGGTTTTGGTTCAGCAGCATCTGGGTTAGGCGCAGCGTCAGCACGTGGCGCAGCTCGTCGCGCGCGGTGGAGCGATCGGGCACGCCGTCTTTGTAGCCGTCGTAGTCCATCATCCATTCCACGTAGTACTGCATGCCTGCGGAAAGGTTTTTTGCCACTTCGCGCTCGTAGCCGGTCAGAAAGCGCGCTTCGGAATTGGGAACCAGCGGGTCGTCGCCGCCGCGGTCTTCGCGCGAGTCGTAGTAGCCGGCTTCGACGTTGAAGAGGCCGCGGCCGAGCGCGCCCTTTGCACTGGCGCCGTAGACGTTGAGCTGCGGGAAATAATAGTTTGCATCGTCGGCATCGTAGCCTGTTGGGCTTTTCCAGTATCCGGAATAGAGGTAGAGCGCGGCTTCATAGCCTTTCACGTCGCGGTAGTAGCGCGCCGCGATTTCGTCGTCCTTGAACCACGCGTCGCGCCGCTCGGCATCGATGACGGCATTTTGGCCGGCAATGCTTTGCGTCAGGGGGTTCCAATACGAAATGCGCCGGCCGTCGACGTAGCGGTCGGCATCGAAGCGCGGCGTGTAGGCGAGGTCGATGTTTCCAAAGCTTGGAAACAGGCTGGCATAGACCGCGTCCGACGGGGCTTTCAGGTATTCCACATCGCGCCCCAGCAGGAACGAGTTCCAATCCTTGGGAAACAGATCGTTGATAAACAGCAGGTCGCCCGTGCCCCAAGTCAGGATCTGGCGCCCAACTTTCATGTCCGCCCAAGCGACGGGGGTGAACAGCGCGTTGAGCTCGCGCAGGTCAACAAAGCCGTCGCCGTTTTCCAGATCCACCTTGCCCCGGTCGTCGGCGAGGTCGTCGTAGACAAAATCGCCCCGAGCGTTGAACTCGCCCCAGTCGAAATAGGTCTTTGAGTCGAGCTGGAGACGCAGCTCCGACAGGCTGCGGTCGTCTTCATGGGGATCGTTCTGCGTCCGCACCCCCGCGCGGCCGTCCACAAAACCGTGGAGTTCGGTATCAAGGGCGAAACTTGACACGGGCAATAAGCCGATCAATAGAGAGTTAAACACTCGCTTCGCTAAAGAACACGAAGGGCACGAAGCTGTTCTAACGGACCTTCTTAATTTCATGGAGAAACCTTTCTTTGTGTTCTTCGTGTCTTAGTGTTTAAATTTCCGTTAGCGCGTGACTTCACGGGGAGGGCGGCGGAGAAAGCGTTCGGTGAAGATGTTTTCCTTGAGGCCGATGTCGTATTTGACGTTGGTGAAGGTGTTGACGGTGGAGCCGCCGGTGTTGAGATCCTTTACGACGGATTCCGTGACGGTCGGGAAGCCTTGGAACGTTTCAATCTGGGTGGCTTCGACGGTGCGGTAGAGCTTGCCGTTCTTGTCGTAGTATTCCGCCTTGCGCGGCAGGAAGGTGTCTTTGTCGATCCGCACGGTATAGGCCGAAAATTCCACGTCGCCGGGCATTTTCGGAGTGTTTTTGACGACATATTGGGTGTCGGTGGTTTCAATCAGCTCGTGTGCGTCCTCCTTCAGGCTGCGGCCGGAGACATCTTCGTAGACAAAATCGGAGCCGACAAACGAGGTGCGCTTGTCGCCCGGGGCGATGCTGCGCTTGAGGTTGAGCGCGGGGAGCCACATCCAGCGGCTGTCCTCCTTGCCTTCATCGACTTCCTTCCAGACGAGGAAGACCTGCTTGTAGAGGTCGGCGGGCTCTTTGAAGTAGACATAAAACTTTTGGCTGCCGCCGGCGGTGTTCATCCGGAGCAGCGCAAACTTGCGGGTGCGCGCACTGCCGCTCTTGTCGATAATGCTCATCTCGACTTCGGCGCGTCCGTCGCTTCCGGCGTAGTAGGCCGCTTCGTTGGCCTTGTTCACGATTTCATCCACAGATAGTTCTGCAAACGCTCCAAACGCACTTGCCGCCAACATTGCTGCAATTAACTTTTTCATTTTTGGTTCTCCGTATTAAACACTCGCTTCGCTTAAGGCGCGAAGTCCACTAAGCCTCTTCCTTTGTGCCCTTGGTGCCTTCGTGTTTGAATAAATATTTTTGAAGTCCAGTGATGAGCGCCGCGAGGATGAAGAGGGTGCCGAGCCATGAGACGGCCATGATGGTGGCGAGGAAGAAGCCGACGGTCTTGTAGGGCATCAGCGGTGCAAACAACAGCGGCGTGAAGCCGATGGAAATGATGATCGCATTGCGACTGATCGCCATGGCCGGCTCTTGGAACATGTGCGGAACGGCCTCTTTCCATCCGCCGAATTTCTTCGTCAGCTCCCGTGCGCGTTCGAGGAAGTGGATGGCAAAATCGACGCTTAAGCCCAGCGTCAGCGACGAGAGGATGGCGACGGGCATGTCGTAGTCCTTGCCGACCCAGCCGATCAGGCCGTAGATGAAGGTGATCGTGACGCTGAGCGGGATCATGGCGAGCAGGCCGTAGAGGGGCGAGCGGAACAGCACCATCATCATGATCAGCACTACCACGAAACTGCTCAGCAGCGAATTCATCATGCCGGCCACCATTTTGTCCTGCCAAACGACGTTGAGGTAGGTCAGTCCCGCCCAGCCGACATCGAGCTCGGTGGGCGCCGGGTTTTCGGCCATCCAGCCTTCGACTTGATCGACCACGGCCTGCATGTCGGTGTTGTCGCCGCTCTTAAGCTGGATCCAGAGGTTCACCTCGTTGTAATCCTTGGTGATCAGATGGAACAGGCTGTCCTTTTTCTTCATGCCTTCGAGCTGGGTGAACACCTGAGCGACCGCGGACGGAGTGGGGGGAATGCTGTAGAACGCGTCGTTCCGCTCCGGCGAGCCTTCGGCGGCAAAGTTAAGCTCGTAGTTGGCTTTTTTCAGCGCGTCGAGCGCCGAGCTGGTTTTTCCAATGTTTGGAACGCCTGCGAGGAAAGCTTGCAGCCGCTCGACGTAGGCTAGCATTTCCGGCTTCTTGAAGGCGGGGGCTCCGGCATCGGCGCGGGCTTCGAAGAGGAAGTCGGTGAAGGAGAGCGCCGCATATTCGTCGATGATATCCAGCGCCTGGTTCTGCAGCGCCGCGCCTTCCAGAGATTGGAACTCCTGCATGTGTTCGGCGAAGGCGCCGCGGGTTGCTTCGTCGCCGATGCCGGCCATGGCGGCGGCGAGCTTGGCGTAGGTGAGGCCTTCGGGGTCGAGATAGTTGATTTCGTCGCCCAGCGCGTTCCATGGGCCGTTGACCATTTCATCGAGCCCCTTTGCCTCTTCGACCAAATCGACAAAACAGCGGTCGATGTCGGCGTTTTCCAAGGCTTGGAATTGGGTGTTGGCCTCGTCGAGGAGCTGCAGGAAGATTTGCGAGGCCTCCGGCAAGGTGCCGCTGAAGCGCTCAATGGCGGCGTTGCGCATCATATGGATTCGTTCGGCGCAAGTCGGCGGGCGGATCAGCTCGGGTTTGAGGGTGAGGTAGGCGGTGTAGGTGCCGGCGAAGTGGTCGTTAAGCACGCGGTCGGCCACGCGGATGCGGTGGTGCTGCGTGAACCATTTGATGGGGTTGTCGTTCACCTTTATTTTCGAGATGCCGACGGCGGAGATGGCGACAACGACCATGGTGAAGGCGAGGATCAGCTTCCAGCGGGCATAGGAAAATCCGCCCAGCCATGTGAGCATGTGGTCGAGCCGGGAGGGCTTGGTTTCGCAGATCTCCTGATCTTGGACCTGGCAGACGCCTTCGAGCGATTTTTTGCGGACAAAGAGCATGATGTAGGCCGGCACGAAGGTCATGGTCAGCAGCCACGCCAAGGCGACGCCAAAGGCGACGTGCAGGCCGAAGACGCGCACGGGCGGGATCGGCGTGGTGGCGAGCGACGCAAAGCCGGCGATGGTCGTGAGCGAGGTGTAGAGCATGGGCTTGAAGAGGCGCCCGACCACATGCTTGATGGTTTTCGCTTTGTCTTGGAAGCGGTGGTAGGTGTCGAAAAACTCGCTGAGGATATGCACCGAGTCGGCGACGGCGATCGGCATCAGGAAAATGGCAATCATGGAGCTCATGATATGCACATCGAAGCCGAGGCCGATCAGCAGCCCCATGGTGGCGACGACGCTGACGATGGCCACGAGCATCGGGGCAATGATCAGCGAGACGCGGCGGAAAAAGAAGAGCAGCAGCAGGAAGATCGCCAGCCCGGCCAGCGGGGCGGAGGTGGCCATCTGCACGAGCATCTCGACGCCGAAGGTGTCCTGTGCAACAGGCTGGCCGGTAATGTAGACCTGGTCGTCTCCGCTCCAGTCTTCGGTCAGCTTTTCGACGAGGTTGGCGACGTTGTAGGAGTAGGTTTTTTCGGTGATGGGAATATAGAGGGCGATCGCCTTTCCGTCCTCGGCAACGAGAGTGCCCTTGTAGAGCGGGTTGTTCATCGCGTCGTTGCGGATCGTCAGCGCCTCCTCGCGGGTGGTCGGCGCGTCCTCCATCAAATATTCAATGGCGAGCTGCCCGTGGTCGGCCTGCTTGATGTTGTCGACCACGCTCGGGCTGATGATTTCCTGCGCGATGATGGCCGAGTTGCCTTTGTTGTCGAACAGCCAGTTGACATCGTTGCCGAATACATTCGAGAGCGCGCGGTTCCAGGCGCTGGACGATTCCAGCCCGGGCGCAAAGGGCTGCCCGTCGCGGACGACCTCGGGCAGGCCCGCGGCATTCTGCCGCAGGCTGATCAGCTCCTTGGTGAGCGCGTCGATGCGCCCGAGCGTTTCGACATTGAAGATGCCGTCTTCGTGCGCCTCGTTCACGATGCCGACGATAACGAAGTCGTAGAGGTTGTACTGCGCCTTCACCCGGGTGTGGAAAACGCGCACCTGCTCGTCGTCCGCCAGCATGTTTTCCGGGTCGTTGTCGAAACTAACCTTTGGGAACTGCGAACCGAACAGTACCGTGATGACCACGGCCGCGAGGATGATGATCCACGGAAACCGGACGCTGAACGTCGTCATTTTCAAGCGCTTCATAGTCTATTCCTTCCCAGATGTTTTATTTATGTATCCGACGATCCGTTTTGGTTATTCAAGAAAAGCAGTAAACGCAGCGGCTTCCCGGGCAACCGGCCCCGCCATGACTTCGGCAACGGTTCCGCCGAACATGCGGCCCATCATGCCGGCATTCATGGTTGAAACATAGGTCTTCCCGTCTGTCTTGTCGTAGACCGCGATCGAGCAGGGCATCATGACGGCAACGAACATGGCGTCGTCGTCGGTCAGAATGGCGGCCGCGTGGTTCGGTTCGCAGATTTTAACCACGGTAACGCGCCCGATTTCCTGGCCGAGCTTGGCCAGGCTTTTCTGCATGTTCATGGTTCGCGAGATTTCCCAGCCTCCGTTGGTTACGGCGCTCTCTATTCGTTGGACGGTTTCGTCGTGCCCATAGGGGCTGGCCTTTTCAATAAGCATCATTTTAGGCATCGCCGTAAACAGAATGATTCCCAGCAGCATGGCTCCGGCAAAGATTCCAATTCCGATTTTCTTCATTTTATGTCTCCTGTTTGGTTCCCGTTTAAATGTTGCAGCAATGGCAAATACAGTTCAGCAGGGCGATGGGGCGGTTGTCGGCAACCGAATACCAGACCTTTTTGCCTCGCCGTTCGGTTTTAAGCAGTCCAACCCGCCGCATGTGGTTCAAGTGCTGCGAGGTCGCCGACTGGGCGATCTTCAGATACTTGGCGATTTCGCAAACCGGCAGCTCGCCCGCCGTATGGAGTGCATCGATAATCCGCAGCCGATCCGGATGCGCCAGCGTCCGCAGCATTTCGGCCGCGTGGCTGACGGCTTCCGCCGGCATTTTTTCGAGCGCGCAGTTGAGTTCCTTGGCTTTCATGGGCATAAACATATTCAAATATATGAATATGTCAATGGGTAAAAACATGAAAATGTTCTAATGTGTGGTAGAAGGGAATTCGGGGCGTGGAAAGAAGGGCGTGGTGCGTTTCTCGACTTGGAGGGTGCACTCCTTTAGAGAAGCACGCGCTTACATGCCCTTTTCAGGCCAAAGCGATCCCCCTCAACATGCCATGCTGAATGATTATCAAGAACGGCTACCAAGAAAATAAAACCCGTTTTTATGAGCAATACGCATCAGGTAACTGTTTTTTTTGGGCGGTAACTATTTTTTCAGGGCGAGAACGGTTTGTGGCCGTGTCGTCAGCCAAATGATTTGACCAGCTTAATGGAGAACCACCCAGACCATTCAAAGAGAGTGTTCTTGCTGTCAAAATTTAGACACAAAAGAGGTATATACCCTGTAAATACGGGGATTTCGTAAGAAGCCCCTGGATTAGGGGAGCTTAATCGAAAATCCATTATTTATCCCACACGCCCGTCCGTAATTGTTTTTTTTGGCGCATAATCATTTTTTGGCAGTAGGGAACTATTTGGGAGAGATCCTTCAACTGGGCCAAGCGACACCCCCCGGAACCGCCTAAATTAGGCAGTTTTCTTGGCTCTCCGTTAATTTTTATGGAGAACGTAGGTTTTCGACCGGATAACAGGATCATCGGGATGACTCTACTATGAAGGCCGCTCTATCCTGTCGACCTTCCAGTTCCCCCTTCAATCCCTCCTGGCGATACGGGCAAGTCATTGTAAGGAAACACATTAAAAGCCATTCTCCTGCTGATATACAGGATTTGATCCGGTTCATCCTGTTATCCCGTCAAAAAGATTTCTCCGATTTCTCCACCACAAAATTCCACGAAGAACCGTTTTCTTGGGAGAGATCCTAAAATTGAGCCAAGTAATACGGTATGACTAACAATGTTAGCCCGAGTTGCTCTTGGGAGAGAACCTAAAATTGAGCCAAGCAACACGTAGAGTTACAAATGTAACCTTGCATCGGCCTTGGGAGAGATCCTAAAATTGAGCCAAGCAACACGGAGGTAACAAATGTTACCCGCCCGCCCCGGCTTGGGAGAGATCCTTAAACTGAACCAAGCAACACGATGCGCATGGGCTTTGTGTAAATTACACAACGTAGGGAGAGATCCTTGAACTGCCGAAATACCGATGCGCCAAAACGAATAATAATATTTTGACAAACTGGGTAAAATATAACAGTTTTTGCAGAACGAGGGCTGGTTAAATGAACAATAATTCACAACATGTTGGTTATAAAAGGATTATGGAATGTCTAGGGGTCGGGGATCTTCCTTGCCACTGTACCTCGCATATTTTGGAATCTGGATCCAGAAAGACGGTGGAGCATGCCGGGAAGACCGAAGAATACTACACCAAATCCTATGCGCCGGGCGATTCGATCTTTGACCAGATGGTTTTTGCCCTGAAGTATGAAGGCATCAACCTGCTGATACTTAAAAAGGCGTTTGAGAAGACAAATGCTTGGACTTTAACCGATTTTATCCAATCCACCCCAACCGGCAGGTACCATCGAAAATTGTGGTATCTCTACGAAAACCTGACGGGAAAGCAGTTGGATTTGCCGGATTTGACCAAGGGGAACTACATCGATCTGATCGATCCAAAGAAGTTCTTCGTGGCAAAACCGACTCAAGTCCAAAGGCAGCGCATCAATGACAATCTTCTCGGCGACTTTGCGTTCAGCCCAACGGTGCGCCGGACACCTAAGATGGAACAATATCTGGAAGCTGATTTCGGGAGCAAATGCAAAGAGATCATAGATGGCTATCCACCCGAACTCATTCGCGATGCCTTGGCCTATCTGTATACGCAAGAAACCCGAAGTTCCTACCGGATTGAGCAGGAATCGCTGTCCGGGAACAAGCAGGAGCGGTTTATGCAGCTCTTGCGTGAAGCGGATTCCCGCGACTATCTGAGCAAGCCGGGACTGATTGAGTTGCAGAAAAAAGTCATCACGGATCCGCGGTACCACAGGGAGGACTACCGGGATTCGCAGGAATATGTCGGCTCATCCGCGCTAACCGGAGATGTTGTTCATTTGGTTCCTCCAAAACCGTTGGATTTGGACGAACTGATGGAGGGCTTGTTCAATGCGGCGCATCGGATGATGGATTCAGATCTCAATCCGGTGGTGATTGCCGCGATCATTGCGTTCGGATTTGTCTATATCCATCCATTCAAAGACGGCAATGGTCGCATCCACCGGTTCCTTATACACCACATCCTTTCCCGGATGGGATTCACGCCCCAGGATTTTGTTTTCCCGGTATCGGCCGTTATGTACCAGAATGCCCGGGAGTATCAGGATACCTTGAACCTGTTCTCGGAACCCTTGCTTCAATTGGTTGACTATTCGCTGGATCATGAAGGCGCAATGACCGTGCGCGGCGACACGGTTGACTACTATCGTTATTTCGATGCAACCGGCATTGTTGAAAACCTGTTTTCATTCATAAGTGATACGATTGATAGCGAATACCTCAAAGAACTAGATTTTCTAAAACGGTTTGCCGATGCCAAAAACGCGGTCGAGCAGATCGTGGACGGCATGTCTCAGCGGGAAGCCCGGATCTTTGTCGAGAATTGCAAAGCCAATGGCTACAAGCTCAGCAAAGCCAAGCGCGAAAAGTTTTTCAACATGCTGGCCGACGATGAAATCTGCACGCTAGAGCTAGCTGTTCAGGAGGCATTCGAAGAATGATTTCAGGAAAGTGCTCTTCGCTCAATTTCGAAAGGAAAGACTAAACAACGCACCCATCACGGCGCCATAAATAGCGCCGCGCCAAGGCGTGGCGGTCAACGGACAGGCACCCGAACTGCATTTGCCGAAATACCCCGTAATTGCCCCGAGGATGATGCCAACCCCTATGCAGGTGCACAAATTAATGATCGCGGCCTTGTCCATAGCTATTCCTGTTTCTAGATGAAGAGGTTGGCGTTGTTGCCGAGGTGGTCGATGTACATTGCCACGCCGCCTTCTTCCAGCCCGTCGATCAGCTCTTCGCTTTTAATGCCCATCAAGTCCATCGTCATGGTGCAGGCGACCATTTTCACCCCGTTGGCTTGAGCGGCCTTAATCAGCTCCGGCAGGGTGGAGACGTTTTTCTTTTTCATGACGTCCTTCATCATCGCCGTGCCCATGCCGGCCATATGCAGCTGCGAGAGCGAAAGTTTGTCGGGCCCCTGCGGCATCATCCGGCCAAACATTTTTTCGATCATCGTTTTTTTCAAGGTCATCGGACCGTTTTTCCGAAGAATGTTCAGCCCCCAGAAGGTGAAGAACAGGGTGACTTCATAGCCCATCGTCGCGGCGCCGTTGGCAATGATGAACGAGGCGAGCGCACGGTCGAGATCGTTGCTGAAGACCACGTTGGTGAAGCGCTTCGTTTCCTGCGGAATCATGGAGCAGACTGCACCGCCCTGACGTTTGGTGATAGTGGCTTCGTAGCCGCCGCCGGCCGCCGGCGCAACATTGTCGAGCTGGTTGCCGGTGGAGTTGCACCACGCCGGAATGTCTGCGGCAAAGCCGTGGTCGGTCGAGAGGATCGTGAGCGCTTCGCCGGGCTGCAGTTCGTCGAGCGCCGTCTTCAGGCTCATGATCGGGCCGGGGCATTGCAGGCCGCTGGTGTCGATATGCTTGACCACTTTTCCGGCGGCCGATTCTTTTTCGGTCATATTAATGGTCTCCGCGCCCGGATCGTCCGTGCTCTGGTCGTTTTCCGGCACGTCGGGCAGGTGTTGGGCGGTCGTCATGGAATAGGTTTTGTACCCGCCGGTCAGGTTGCGGCACTTGAAGCCGTTCTGTGTCATAATACGGCAGGCGAGGTAGCCGCGCAGGCCGACTTGGCAGAGGATCAGGTACTCGCGGTCTTTCGAGAGCTCGTCCAGCTTGCCGCGCAGCTGCCCGAGCGGAATGTTTTTTGCGCCGGGGACGGTGCCGCCCTCCACTTCTTCCGGATTGCGGACATCAACCACCATTTGGTTTTCGGTTGGATTGCACACGTCTTCAACGTGGCAGAGCTTGGCGTCGCCGCGCAGCACATTCGAAGCAACGAAGCCGGCATAGTTGACCGCATCCTTGGCCGAACCGTAGGGCGGGGCATAGGTGAGTTCCATCTCTTCCAAGTCGTAGACCGTCAGGCCGGCGCGAATGGCGACGGCCAGCACGTCGATGCGTTTGTCCACGCCGTCGGCGCCGACCGCCTGGGCCCCGAGGACTTTTCCAGAGGCTGGATCAAACAGCAGTTTGAGCGAGATCGGGTGGGAGCCGGGATAGTAGGAGGCATGGCTGGCCGGATGCACATAGACCTTTTCATAGGAAATGTTCTGCCGTTTCGCCATCTTTTCGCTGAGGCCGGTCATGCCGATGGCCAGATTGAAGACTTTGCAGATGGCGGTGCCCTGCGTGTTCTTGTAGGAGCTGTCGCCTCCGAAAATATTGTCGGCCGCAATGCGGCCCTGGCGGTTGGCGGGGCCCGCCAGCGGAATCAGGGCGGGCTGGCCGGTCGTGAAGTCGGTCACTTCCACAGCGTCGCCAACGGCATAGATGGCTGGATCGGAGGTGAGCATGTGGTCGTTCACCTTGATGCCGCCCGTTGTGCCGAGCTCCAGGCCTGCATCGACCGCCAGCGTTGCTTCCGGCTTTACGCCGATCGCGAGGATTGCCAGATCGACATGCAGCCGCTCGCCGTCGCTCAGGATCAGGTCCACTCCGTCGCCGGCTTCTTCGAAGGCGGTTACGGAGGTTTCGAGTTTGAGGTTTACGCCAAAGAGTCGCAGTTCCTGATGCAGGACGCTCGCCATCTCGGGATCGGCCGGGCCCATCACCTGCGGCGCCAGCTCGATTAGCGTGGTGTCCATCTTGATTTCGCGCAGGGCTTCGGCCATTTCGAGGCCGATGTAGCCGCCGCCGATGACGGCCGCGCTTTTTTTGTTTGCCAGCGATTGGATAATCAGATCCATGTCTTCGAGGTTGCGCAGCGTCAGCACGTTCGGGTTATCAATGCCGGGAATCGGCGGGCGTATCGGCGCGGCGCCGGGGCTGAGGACCAGCGCGTCGTATGCTTCGGTGTATTCCTCGCCGGTCTTCAGGTTTTTAACGGCAATTTCCTTTTTTTCGCGGTCGATGGAAACCACTTCGCTGAGGGTACGGACGTCAATATTGAATTTTGAGGTCATCATTTGAGGAGTGGTGACCAGCAATTTTTCACGGTCGGCGATGGTTCCGCCGATATGGTAGGGCAGGCCGCAGTTTGCAAACGAAATATCCGGACCGCGTTCGAACAGAATGATTTCCGCATTTTCGTCCAGACGGCGGGCACGCGCAGCGGCGCTGGCGCCTCCGGCGACGCCTCCAATGATGAGCAGTTTTTTCATATTCATAAGATGACCTTTATTGTCATGTATTATTAGTAGGTAATAAATTAATGTATGGGGTAAAAAGACAGGACTTAGTCCTGAAAGTTCAAAAATTCACGCAGATGTTTGTGCATGCAGCCGAAAAGCTTCAAAAAATCGCGGTTGCACAGGCTGCAGTATTTCTGCGTTCCATCCTTGCGGATTTCAACTAGTTTCTGTTGGCAGAGGATCTTTAGTTGCTGCGACATCATCGATTGGCTGCACCCCAGTTCTTCGTAAAGCTGGGTGACCGTTTTTTCGTCCTTTGCCAAAACCTCGATAACGCCCAGTCGAACAGGGTGGGCCATCGCCTTCAAAACGTCCGATGCAACATTTCGTTCTTCTTGAGTCATGCTTCTCTCCTAAATCTAGCTCGCTAAGAATTATAATATTTTTATATTCAGCTCAATTAAAATGTGCTGCTATTTTAATATACGGGTTGGAGGCCAGTGTTTAGATCTTGTTTTTTGACGGGGTTAAAGGCGTACATAATTATCTCATAATAAAGGAATAGCATATTCTAATATTGAAATATTGTGCTTGTGATTTTCTGCTGGAAATGGTGTATTTATTTCATACGTGCATAGTCAGCACGCCATTAACCAACTAGGAGCTAGGGGATGAATAAACGCCTGATTACCACCGCAGTAGCCGCCGCGGCCATAACCACCCAGATTTTTGCCACGGAAGGCATCAACCTGATCGGCATTGGTCCGATTCAGCAAGGAACCGCAGGAGCCGGTGTGGCCTCTGCAAAAGATTCCACCTGGCTCATTCTCAACCCGGCCGGCCTTGTCGATCTTGAGCCCGGCATCGATTCCTCGCTGCAGGTTTTCGCGCCGCACCGGACCATCGATTCAAACGCTAGTTTTGGCGCAGGCGAAAAGACCGATACTTCGGCATTCGTTATTCCTTCCATCAGCGGAACCTTTGGCTGCTGCCAAGGTGAAAACGGCTTTGTTGGTTTGGGTGTATACGGCACCAGCGGCATGGGTGTGGATTACGATAAGGGCCGCATAGGGGATTTTGGTACAGGCCAGCCGCAAGGCAAAGGCGATAAAATGACCGAGCTTTCGATCGCTAAAATGACGGCCACCTATGCCTATAGGGCGAGTGACAGTGGATTCAGCGTTGGCGCAGGCCCTATTTTTGTTATCTCCCGCTTCAAGACCGACATGTTGAACCCTGACACATTCGCTTACATGGACGGTGACTGGGAAACATCATATGGCATCGGCGCGATCGTTGGCGTTAATCAAAGGCTCGGCAGGCTGTCTCTGGGTGCAAGCTATATGTCCGAACAGTATATGACCACCTATGATGATTATGATGACCTCCTCGGCGATTCGTTAAATCTGCCGCAACAGTTAACGGTTGGTGCCGCCTTCAACGTGCTCGACAACGTTGAACTGGTGCTCGACTACCGTTGGGTTGGTTGGGGCGAGCTCGATACATTGGGCGATAAATTTGGCTGGGATAACCAGAACATTGTCAAGGCCGGGGTTACCTGGGGCGTGAATGAAGCCCTGACCCTGCGCACCGGCGTCTCCTACGGAAAATCCCCGATCGACAGCGACACCGCTTTCGGCAATGCGCTCTTCCCGGCCATCACGGAAACGCATGTTTCCTGCGGCGCCTCCTATGCATGGGAAAAAATTACGGCGCACGTCGCTTACACCCACGCATTCGAGAATAGTATCACGGCAAACGGCAAAGATGCTGACGCTCTTGAGCCTCTGGCCAAGGGCACAAAAATCAGCATGTACCAGAATTCGTTGACGGCGGGTCTCTCCTATAAGTTTTAAAGGTTTCCAGTCATTGGAACGGACAAGGCCCCGGAAACGGGGCCTTTTTTTGTGTTTAAGCGCGGCTTTGCATAAACGCTTTCCCCGTTGGGGTGAAGCGTGTGCTACACCATCGTCACCTGTGTAGCCCCGCTTCACCTGAGCGAAACGAAGGAAAGCGGCCAATACCGAATAGAAACAATTTTCCCCTGATACGGCCAATCGCTCGATCGCATTGCCAAGCCTGGCCGAACCGGATTCTGATAAGCATAATCCCACCAAGGGGTTCGTTAAAACAAACCGTTGGCATCCGCCGCTGGTCATGAACTGGTTCAAAGCCAATCAAGCCTATTCCTCCGCCGTTGCGAGGGCTTGACCCGCAAAATGAATCTGGCAACGAAAAGAGCATTTGGTTTTCGAATTTACGAAGCGCTCAAAATCGCTCTGTTTCAAACCATGGGCGAACTCCTCGAGCCGGAACTAACTCACAGATCTTGCTAAAGAGAAAAAAAACAAGGGAATACAGAGACATTAGCATGCAAGTATAAGTCATATGGCGTATGTTAAATTAGCTCAAGAAAGAGTAGTAATAGCGCATAATTAGGAAGGTTTTCATATATCATTTGGAGAAGGGAGCATGGGTTCAAGGCAGATAACCAGTAAAATGATTTCGGAGCTATTGTTGGAGCTCTATACTTTTCCGGTATCCGGTGATTTCTTTGAACATGTCCTGTCGGTGCTGGATTCCCGGATTCCATCATCCCTATCGGGCTGTTGGTTTAACGATCTGGATGCCCGCATTCTAAAATGTAAGACGATGAACAACCATAATGACGGAATGCGTCAGGATAGGGATGAACTTACAACGCTCCTGCAGTCGCATCCTTTCATGGAATATTTCTATTCCAACAGCGCGGGACCGGTATTGTGTACCACGGATATCATGTCGGAGAAGGAGTGGAAAGAAACCTCCGTGTACAACGAAGTCAATCGGACGTTGGGGATTGTTCACGATACCAATGTCCGGTTTTATTCTGGTGCGCTCTGCGTGAGTTTTTCTTTCTCGGATTCCCAGGCAATGGATGAGGGAAGCCACAGGCTGTTGAATCTGGTTGCTCCCCATCTTGGCGCGGCATACAGGATGTATAATATCCAGCAAAAGGGGTGGCTGAGCAATCTGCCTGACCATATGATTCCGCTTTGCGCCGATGGTCGAATGATGGATTGTCCAGCATGGGCCCGGGCACTCCTTGACCAATATTTCCCCCACCAGAAATGGAATTCGGCATGGAACCTGCCGGAAGATGTCCAACGCTGGATTGCACTCGAAATCCAGAGGGCTCCGGTGGTGGAAGGAAGTCACAAGATCGCCCGCAAGTTAATGGTTGAAGCCCGCGACTCCACGCTCTGCCTGGATCTTATTCGGTGTGCCTTCGGATTCCTCATCATACTCGAAGAGGTGGAATCTCTCGGGGAGATTGATGTGTTGAAAAAACTGGGTTTGACTCAACGGGAAGCCGAGGTGCTTTTGTGGGTGGCGCAGGGCAAGCAAAACAGCGATATTGCAACCATTTTGAATATTCACACGCCAACCGTCCGCAAGCACCTGGAGCATATCTTTCAGAAGTTGAGATGCGAAACACGCGGTGCCGCCGAGAGAGAAGCCTTGCAGGCCATCAACGCGCAAAGGTTGAACTGCATACAGGTTAAATGCCCGACCGGCACTCGGCCCATCTGCATCGCCTGCCGAGAAACACCTGTGTCCAGCTAATCTTTATTGAAATCCTCTCCTGATATTTTTTGCTACGCGCTATGGCTAATTGCCAAGAATGTGCATATTGGGCTTATCTCCTGCTTTTCAGACAAAAGGTGCGTACGCAACTTGCGGGTCGAGTCGCAACGGCGCCTAACCGAGTGAAGCGATAATGGAGATAGGGAATGAAGAACTGGATCAATAAAATTATCACAGCGGCAGCCGCCATATTGCTGACTGCATCGGCCGCTCAATCAGCGGAGTTGACGGTAGACACAGCCTACGGGGACACGACATCTGGCTGGGGGGCGACAGCCTTCGCCACCATCCAAGCTGCGGTTACCGCCGCAGATGACGGTGATACAATTAACGTTGCGGCAGGGACGTACACCGAGCAACTGTCGGTGGACAAGAGCATCGCTCTTGTCGGTGTAGGGTCAGACTCAACCCTCATCCAGCCTGCGGCGGGCCTCAACGCCATCGACCTGACCACCAGCGGATCGGCCGGGAATGTATGCGCCTTGACGCTCGACGGCGTCGGCTTGATCGTCTCGGGAGCTGGCAAGGGCATCAACGCGGGTAACCTTAGCTACGTCTCCATCACGTTGGATGATAGCGTTATCAACTATGGCGAGGCCAGCATCGGCATCCTCCTCGGCACGCCGGGCTCGGGAGGGAGCGGCAGCCACAACGCCATCGCCTTGGCGAACTCGCGCATCGAGTGCGTGGCGACCAGCGCCAGCAGCTACAGCAAGGGCATCGGGTGGTACTACTCGTCGGAATCGACGCTGGACGTCACCGACTCGACCATCACGTCGGGACACTACGCCATCCGGCTCGATTGCCCGGGCTTGGTCGCCAACATCCACGGCTCGACCCTCACCGGATACGCCGCCTTTAACCTTAACAACACCGATTCCACGATCAACATCGACGAATGCACGCTCACCGGCAGGACCTTCTGGCCGTCGTCTGACGGTAATAACGACTACGGCACGCTGGTAATGCAAGACGGAGCGGTACGCACCACCGTCAACGTTACGCACTCAACGATTGCCAACGAGTTCGTCGGGGCCGGGGCCACAAGCTACGAGACCCTGATCCTCTCCACGGCAACGGGTAGCCAGCCGGCGGGAGACAGGAACAACAAGGTCTACCTGGATGCCGCGACCGTGCTCACGAACGCCAACAGAACTTACGCGCCGTCCGACGTTCAGCTCTGCGGTATCGGTGATCACTGGTACATCGACGGCGTCGAGCAGGCCAATCCACTGTCCCCCGGCCAGACCATTCTCTATGTCAGCACCACCGGCAGCGACGCCAACGACGGGCTCATGCCGACCACGGCCAAGCTGACCATCCAAGCGGCCGTCACCGCAGCCCCAGTCGGTTATACCATTCAGATCGCCCCGGGGACGTACACGGCTGCAGTCACATCCGTTCCTCGGACCGTGACCCTCGTGGGCGCAGGACCTGCCGAGACCATCCTCCTCCCAGCCGCTGGCAGCAACGCTATTACGATGGACACCAGCGGATCCTCCGGCGATGTTCTCGGGCTCACGCTCAAGGACATTGGACTGACGGTCTCCGGCGCAGGTCGAGGGATTCAGATGGGCGACCTCAGCTACACTTCCTTGGTCCTAGACAACACGACCGTGAATTACGGGGAGATCGGTAGAGGCATATCATTTGGATTCGCTGATTCCGGCAACTCGAACAACGTCATCTCGCTGCTTAATTCCCGGCTCCTTTGCGCCGCAACGGGTTCAAGCAGCATGGCGAACCGAGGCATCTCGTTTTACCACTCCGCCAACTCGATTCTGAACATCACGGACTCGACAGTGACGGCAGGGCACTACGCCTTGACGCTGAACAGCCCGGGCCTGGTGGCCAACATCGACGGCTCTACCTTGACGGGCTTCGCCGCGTTGAACCTCCACAACACGGGGTCGACGATCAACGTCGTAAATTCCACTCTTACAGGCAGGACTTTCTGGAGCCCGATTTCCAATAACTACGGCGCGGTGGCTTTTGATTCGGCCATAAACACGAGAGTCAACCTGACCGGGTCGACCCTCGTTAACGAGTGGGCTGGAACGGGCACAAGCTATGAGTCCCTGATTCAGGACTGCTGCAACTCCGGAAACACGGCGTACCTCGACAGCACAACGGTGCTGAACAACACCAACCGGGACTATGCGCCGTATAGCGTGCGTGGCAACCTCAAGTGGTACATCGACGGCGTTGAGCAGTCCATCGCCACGAATCCCGACAAGTACGTCAACGACAGCATCGGAGATGACTCCAACTCGGGCGACTATCCGGCATTGGCCAAGAAGACCATCAAGGCCGCGATTAATGCCGCTGTGCCAGGCGATACGATTAAGGTCGCGGCTGGAACCTATGCCGAAGTCGGCCAGATTGTGATTGACAAGGATCTGACCATTGCCGGTGCCGGCATGGCCAGCACGATTTTCAATGCTACCGGCGATACCGCCTCCAGCGGGGATCTCCGTGGGTGGTGGTTTGTTCAGGCGGGGGTCAATCTAGAGCTAAGTGGCATGACCTTGGACGGTAACGGTTATCTGATTTTCCAAGGGATCCGACACCTAGGTCTAGGATCGATCGATGACGTGGCCTTTGCGAACATTCTGTACGGTGATTACGGCGGTTTTGCTGTCGGAGCTGGCAATGGCGGCATAGGCGATTTGGACATAACAAACTCATCGTTTACCAACATCGGGCGTGTCGGTGTGTTGTATTATGGCACGGGAGGGCTATTCAGCGGAAATACCTACACGGGCAAGGGAGTAGGCGACTGGCTTGATTATGCTCTCGACATCGGTGCCGGAGCAAATGTCGTGGTGAGCGATAACTTGATTACCGGATGCTCGGGGATCGCTTCGAGTGATGATTCCGTTTCTTGCGGCGTGTTGGTGTCGGATCTGTATGGCTCCGGTACGGCTGCAGAAATTACCGGTAATACCATTACCGGGAACCTCAATGGTATTATGGTCGGATATAATGACACGGACGCATCAATTGCAAATGCATCCATGAATGACCTGTCGGGCAACGGAACGGCTTTTTCTTCGAAACCCGCTACGATAGTGGACGGTTCGTTGAACTGGTTTGGTGCGGAAGACCCGGACTTTGTTGCACTGGTTGACGGTCCGGTTGAAGTCAGCCCTTGGTGGGCCGACGAAGCGATGACGCTGTTGAAATATGCTGATGATTCAACCATTGCTGAAGACATGACGGTTGATCCGGGTGAGACGGTGATCGTTGGCGGAACCATGAGTGTTTCCAACGGCGCGACAGTGACGGTCAATAATGGAACCTTGTGTGCTGATTCCCTGGATCTGGTTGCCGGCGCTGCACTGGTCGTGATCAATGGAGAGCTCGAGCTGACCGGAGCGAACGGACAGCCGGCCATCCTCGCCGGGAGCTTTACGATCTTCGACAGCTGGGGCAGCATCTACTTTGATGCGAATGCCGAGCTGGAAGGCGACACCATCGCACTGGTTTCCCACCTCGTCTTTGCTGACGGCGTGGAGCTGGCCGTGTCCGGCGGGTTGACCCTCGACGGTTGCGTACTGGAAGCCGAAGAGAACGGCAGCTACTCCGTAGTGGTTTCCAACTCCGCCTCGTTGACCATGGTCCGCAACGAAGTGCTTGACTGTAGCAGCTTTGCGGTCGCCACCGGCGACGCGCTGATCAAAGACAACCTCTTTGAGAACGGCCTGATCGTTACGGAGGAAGCCGACGGTGCGGAAGTTTTCCACAACATCTTCACTGATGAGGCGGATCTCACCGACAACGGCGCAAACACCGTGCTGGCTTCCGATGGATGGGACAACCTGTCCGCTGGCGAGGTCACGACGAATAACCTCGGCCTGACTCTCGCGGACGCCGATGCCGAAGGCAATGTCTACATTCAGCCCGGCGATGCCTTGGCGGTTTCGCTCGACCTGAGCGACCTGAATGTGCCGGTCAGTGGCGTGGATGCCCTGATGGGCTTCGACACGCTCTTCCTTGGCGATACCGGCACCGTGACCGTCACCGACGGAGCTGCATGGACGTTTGATATCTACGAGTCACTTGGCCTCGGCGATGCCACCTACGGCCAGATCGACAAGTCGATCGGTGTGGATGTGATTTCGATCGAAGGCACAACCGACGACTCGACGGTGTTGGGCCTCGACTTCACTACCACCGATGAAGAAGGCGTTACCAAAGTGTTCTTCCGCGTTGGTGCAGATGGTGATGTACCGGCCGATACCCGCCTGACCTCCGCGCCTGACGGGAATCCGGTCTATGTTTCGCCGTTCACGATGAATTCGGGCTACGTCACTATTGACGGTACTGCACCGGTCTCCTCCCTGTTTATGGGTTTCCAGGATCAGGGCAGCGGTGATGTGGATGTATTTGATCCAGCGGTTCTGACCCAGCAAGGTATCGTTTATATCACGATCGATGCAACCGACGAGCTCTCCGGACTGGCAGGCTCCACCTTGACTTTGGTGAATCAGGGTCCGGACGCGAATATATTGTTGCCGACACTGACCTCCAGCCATACGGAGGGAGAGCTGGATGCCAGCTACAGCTGGGCATTGGTTGTGGACGCCGCGACGCCAAACGGCATCTATGATGTCGAGCTGGTTGTTTCCGACCGCTCCGGTAACACAACCACCAACACGGCGACGATCGAGGTCAACAAGACTCAGGTCGCGCTGAACGTCGAATTGACTGGGGCCATAGCGGGGACATTTTCCCGTGATGTGACCCTGGTCATGACCGATGCCGGCAGTGCCGTGATGGGAATCCGTGTTGAGACCCTGGAATTCATCGGTGGTGTGGCCACGCTCTCGATGTTGCAGGTTCCGGCAGGGGTCGCGGCGATCAGTGCGGACACGGATTGGACGCTGCGCAGTAGGCAGACTTTGGTCTACGATGGCGACGGACAGACCTCGGCGGCCTTGGTGTTGACCGGTGGCGACCTCAACAACGACAACATTGTCGACATGCTCGACTTTGCCCGCCTGCGCTACTTCTACAACTTGGAAACTCCCGAGGCCGATATTGATGGCGATGGTTGGGTAAACATGACCGATTACGGTTTGCTTCAGTACAACTGGTATCTGTCAGGTGATGCTGAGTAAGTTCGGGACATGAATGAAGCATAGTGTATGGATAAGAAAGGCGGCACTGTTGCTCCCGCTCATCTGGGCGGGGTGGACAGTGTCGGCGGAGGCCAGCCTGCCGGAGTGCGATTGCGCAGCTCCGGCTGGTTGCTATTACGTGGACGGGTCATATACCCCATCCTCCGAAGGGTGGGGTGTTTCGCGCTTTTCATCGGTGGAGGATGCCGTCTTGGCCATGGTTGATGGAGGAACGATCCATGTTGCCTCTGGAATATTCACGATACCCCCGATGGAGGTGGAACAAGATATTGAAGTGGTTGGTGCAGGGGCTTCTTTTACCGTCTTCCAGCCCTTGGAACCGGTAACCTCGAACGGATGGTGGCGGGTACAGGGAGGTGGACTGACGCTTCGGGATTGCATGTTGTCGGTGGCCAGCAACCAGTGCGAGGCGGCGGCGGTGGCAATAAAGTCCGTAGGAATGTTTGGCATGCACCAATGTGCGCTGTCCTTGCCCGCCGGATGCCGGGCGATCAGCACGGAGCAATCGGTTGAGGCCGACCATAATCATTGGGGCGGCCCACTACCCGAATTTGGCCTGTTGATCGATACAAATCAGGTGTTCTTTGAACCTTGGTTCGAAGATTCCGCATTGACCAAGCTGGCGTTTTCGGATGGAATTGCTGATTTGAGAAGCAGCTTTGCGGTCTCTGGAGGTGAGACTCTGGGAGTTAATACTCTGATCTTGGACGAAGGGATCACGCTGGATGTCCAAGGCGGCTCATTGCGGATGGCGGAGCTGGCTATGGCCGCATCGGCCAGCATTGTGGTTACTGGCGGCGAAGTGGTTTTCCAAACCTCGGAAGGGGAAACAACGGTGGCCGGCTCGTTTACGCTGTACGATTCGATGGGATCCATGTTCATCGAAAACGATACGGAGTTTTCCGGCGATACCTTGGCGCTGGTCTCGCACATCGTTGTGTCTGATGGCGTGACGCTTCGTGTTAGCGGTTCTTTGATTCTAGATGGATGCGCCGTTGACTGCGCTACCGAAGGCGGCTCATTCGATTTTGTGGTGGCCGATGGTGCGGATTTCAAGATGTCCCGCACGCAAATGTCGGGGTGTGGCAACTTAGCGGTATCAAACGCTGTAATGGAAATTCAAAGTTGCGTTTTCCTCGATACGCCGGTGGACATTACGGCACAGGCGATCGGAGTTCGGTTTTTCCATAATGTGATGATGGACGGGGCGGTGCTTGTCGACTCGGGAGCGGGAACAGTAACAGAAGTCGACGAATGGGGGAATGTCGCAGATATTTCCACTGTGAAAAACATGTTTTCATTGGATATGTCGGATGAAAACCTTCCCGCTGGAAGAACCCTCGACGGGGAAGGATTGTTCATTCAGCCAGGCGATAATTTTGATCTCCTTCTGAATCTCTCAGGGTTGAACGTGCCCGTATCGGGTTGTGAGGCGTTGCTGGGCTATAACGGAAGCTTCTTCACGAACGGTATCTTGGAGCTTGTGGCGCCATGGGAATTCAATATCGCGGAGTCCTGGAGTTTTGAAGCGGGGGATCCGCTTTTCGGTGAGATTGATTCGGGAGTCGGTCTTGGCATGAGCGCTCCGCGCGAAGGCACGGTAGCGGATGGCGCCGTAGCACACGTCACCATGCAGGCGCAGGCCAAAGAGGGGGATACCGTTTTCTATTTTCGTCCCCAAATCAATGAATTATGGGATACGCGGCTTGCATCCGATACCAATGGGATTTCTGGAACATATCTTGTCCCATTCACGATGAATAGCGAGGCTGTCACGGTGGACGGGACTCCCCCCTCGGTTCATGGCTTCGACGGATTCCAAGATCAGTACGGGGTATCGATGGATGTCTTTGATCCGTTAATCCAAACGTTGCAGGGCTCGGTGCTGATAACACTTGAAGCCAGCGATGCGTTGTCTGGATTGGTCGATCCAAATTTGGTCATACAGCAGCGGACCGATCCGGAAATTCAACTCAGCCCCACGTTGCTTGCTACGTCCAATTGGGTAGTTGGTACGTTGTGGATATGGGCGTTGCCGGTTACACCGACGGTTCCTTCGGGGATATACGATGTGTTTGCTGTGGTTGCCGACCGTTCAGGCAATACCGTTACCAATGCCGCCACGCTGGATATCCGCACGGCGGAAATCGAAGTGAATATTGATTTGCAGGTTACGACCGGGAATTCGTTTGAGGAGCCGGTTTCGTTGACCTTCCTTGACGTCAACTTTCAGGAGCTCCTCGTCGACGAGCGTTCTCTGGTGTTTACGGATGGCCAGGCCGCTGCGCTACTTCAGGATATTCCATTGGAGACCGCTTTTCTACGGGCGAAGGGAGCCACCAGCCTGTCGCGGGTGCAACCCGTCTCGTTTGACGCCAATATGCAGGGCCTGGTCGATTTTTCAGGCGAAGCGGCGCTCCTGTGCGGAGATTTGAATGGAGACAACGCCATCAACATATCGGATTACGGCATTGTAAGCTACTACTGGCTTTCGTCGGAACCGTTTGCCGATGTCAATCACGATGGGGCGGTTAATATAACCGATTATGGAATCATACAGTTTAATTGGCTTCAGCAAGGTGAATAATCGGAGCGTGGGAGATCGAGATGAAAGCGTGGAAATATAGCGTGGTTATGCTGGCGGGACTTTTTGCTGGAGAAACCGGTTTCTCGGATTTATCGGTACCAAGCTGGGCGGGGAACGAAAATACTACATCGGTTGCTTATTCGTTTATAACGGATGTCAACCCGCCTGTTGCGGACGAAGTTTCGAATCCATACGGGGTTGTGCAGACCAGTCTTTTGCCGGGAACCGCTTCTGCCGGCTGGCACGATCCCGCCGTGCCGTGGGAGGTCACGCGTGCAGATGGCTCCGGAGCGTGGAATATCAATCCCGATGGTTATATTCGCACAGCGGTTCCCTTTTCGGATGAAAGCCTTGATTCTTATACCGTTGAGTTATGGATTGATGTGGTTGCCTTCGTCGATATCACAAAACTTCCCGAGATCAATGTGTCCGGAGGTACCGTGACCGATTTCAATATCGATGACTTTTTTGAACAAGACGGCCTAAAAATCGGAGAGTGGCGACAGATGGTTTGGACCGGAACGATCGAGGTTGTTGGTTCGAACTCGCTGACGGTTGATATTGTCGGAGCCCCAACCTGGGGTTCTCAGATTGATCGCGTAGCCATTTATACCCAGGCCATTCCGGAGCCTGCCGTGCTTTCTTTAATTATCGTGTTTGCAGGCGCCGCATTGGTAGGTCGCCGGTTGCTGTCTTAAGGAGTAGCTCTGATGTCCCGATTGATATCCATCCTGTGTTTTACCTATATCGTAGCCTCCACCTTTGCGGCCGAGGTGGGTGTCGTTGAAACATGGCCGGACACTTCGTTAAGGGGATGGATGCGGATCGATCAGTCGACCGGGGTTCTATCGGATCAAAATCTGGACGTGTCGGAAGGGGCCTTGCGGCTTTCTCCGACGGTAGATGCGGGGTCGCCGCTTAATCCCCGCTGGTCGTTTGTTGCGGATATCTCGGCCTCGGAAGGCTGGTTCACGGGTTCCCTGTATGGTGTGGGGGCCGAAACGCTGGACTTGGATTTCCAGTCTTCCGTGTCGGTCACCTTAAAGATCCAGTTGGTGCATAACGCCATTTTCGGCGCCGTGTATAATGCCACAATGGCGGTTGATCCCGGAACGCACCCTTCCAGAATTTCCATGCCGCTTGATCTAAACCATTTCTCTCCGGATTTTTTCGGGAACGATGCCTTGTTCGAAACCATCATCCGTGCAACCGATCAAGTTTGGATCACCATGGAGTGGGATAAGAATGCTCCTTCGCCGATCTTCATGGTCGACAACGTCGAGTTGAAGGGAGCGGGCGCAGGCTACGGTGCTTGGATCGATGGTTTTGGTCTAGTCATCCGGCAGCGGCTTCCTGGAACCGATGCGGATGAAGACGGGGACAGTAACGCCGCCGAGTTCATTGTGGATTCTCTTCCGGACGATCCCGCCAGTCGGTTCTCATTCGGCATGAATGGATCAGGGTTGGAGTGGGCCTCCTCATCCAACTGCAACTATACCGTTATGCGTTCAACCAATTTGACTAACCAGGCGTTTATTCCGTCAGATGCATTGTCAGGATCAGGGGCGGGAATGTCATATCAGGATTCTGAATCCCTGCCGTGTGCTTTTTACAAAATTAGCGTGGAGCGGAAATAAATGGGGTCATTGATGTACAAGCAGCGGCCGTCCTACCCGTCCTTGATCAGTGCGGCTGTAGTGCTGGTGCTCGGTGCGGTGCTTGTCTGCGATATATTGAAGCAAGTAGACGCTGGCGAGGCTGATGCTTCTTCAGCCATACTGACCGGTTGCCTCGCTTGCGGAATTTCCGGCTCGCTGGTTATTGCGGCATTTGCGCGCTACCAGTTTACGCATCTCTGGAGAAACCCCGATCCGGCGTTTGTCAAGAAACGAAAAGGATCGAGAGGCTGCATTGATCGGTGCTCCAAGGGGTTGAAAAAGGACTAAAACAACCCCGGATGATCACTTCGTCCAACGGGAGCGTGTCGTTGCGGGACCTTTTTTATTTAGGCCATGAAATGAACAGTGAACATTGGAATCAGGTTTTTCACAACACATCGGATGAACAGCGGGGGGGCATGAAAGCGATTCGGCCAATACTCTCCGATTGCTAAATCGAATCCCGGCATGGGGAAACGCCACCATCTTTCTGCCGAGGGTTGGCACGTCGGCATTGATCGGGTTCCTGCTTGATGCGGGGGCACAATGGTTCTCAACGACATCAGCCAAGAAGTCCTCAATCAGGTAAGGAGCGGACGAGCGGCCGCACCGCATCCATCGAATGGATCTGCCGGGACATTGCCCGGCCTTTGGAAAAGACGCCTGTCCCTATTGATATTTGGACCGACCGCGCCGTGCGCCATCTCCTGACCGCGGAAGACGACAATGAAGGCTACTTCAAAAACCTGGTGACGAAGCTGAAGATGGGTGGCTATGCCCTGTTTGCCGAATTCCCGCCGCTTCCCGCTGCGCCGGGCTCGACCACACCTACATCGTAAACGCCTCTTCTTTCACCCCGTAGTCAGCTCCGGCAAAGCCTGATAATTTGTCAGGCATGGATACGAATGAAAACAATGTGTCGGGGCGGGCTTCCTATACGGAGGAAGAACGCCGGGAACTGATCGAGGAGTTTAATTCAGCGGGGCTGACCCAGGCGGCGTTTTGCCGGGAATGGAGCATCAACCCGAAAACGCTGGCCCGTTGGCTGCGAATTGAACGTCAGGAATCTGAGGTTGCTTTTTGCGAGGTGGAAGTTCAGCCCGGACCTCCTGAGATAGATGAACTGAAGATCTTTCTGCCGAACGGGATTGAGGTTCAGCTTCCAATTCCGTCACTGAATGAACTCGGTATGGTTCTGCGGGAGGCTGCCGGATGTTTGGATTAAGTAATTCAATCCGGGTATTTCTGGCGGTTGAGCCGGTGGATCTGCGTAAGAGCTTCAACGGATTGCACTGTGTAGTGCAGGATAGGTTAAATGAAGATCCGTGTTCGGGCACATTGTTTGTGTTTACGAACCGACGGAAAAACCGGATCAAGACGCTGTACTGGGATGGTACCGGCATGTGGGTTGCTATCAAGCGGCTTGAAAAGGGCTGTTTCAGTTGGCCTCATGGCGTTGGCGCAGATGAAAAGCCTAGTCTTGCTCCGGAAGGGCTGGCCCTGCTGCTCGATGGAGTTGATCTAAAACAAGGCTCGCTCAAACCTTGGTATCAGCGCTGATTTTTTTTGCATTTTCCATCAGGTTGGTGCCGCATTTTCAACGTGTTTTGGTATAATGTACGGCATGAATTTTAACCGGGAAAATTTTGATCTGATGGTAAAGGAGCGGACGTCTCTGAATGCCGAAAACACTCAGCTCAAAACCGAAGTTAAACTGCTTAATGAGAAAGTTCAGTATCTGCTGAAAAAACTGTTCGGGCGCAGTTCCGAAAAGTTAAGCCCGGATCAGATGGAACTACTGCTCGATGAACTGCAGGAAGCCCAAGAGGCTCTGGAAATAGCGGAAGAGGCCGAACAGGATGATTCAGAGCCGGTTGAGTCCCGTCGAGGAAAGCGCAAGCCGCTCAAGGAACGGGTCCCGGAAGACCTGCCGGTTGAGCAGGTGATCATCATTCCCGATGAGGTTCAGGGAAATCCTGGTCGCTATAAAAAAATCGGGGAGGAAAAAGTACGGGAGCTCGACGTTGTTCCGACCCGGTATTTTATCCGTGAAATCATTCGAGAAAAGTTTATTGAGATTGATAACCGTGAAGTGCCGCCGCTGATCGCACCAGCTCCGGCAAGACTGATTCCAAACAGCTATGCTTCTGCCGGTCTGCTCCTACAGATCATTCTGAGCAAATATTGCGACCATCTTCCGCTCTACCGTCAGGAACAGGTTTTAAAATACCGCCACGGCATCGAAATCAGCCGCAAAACCATGGGCAACTGGATGTATCTTATCGCCGACTGGTTAACGTTGATCTACGAAGCACTGAGAAATGAAATCCGGCAAAGTGAGTATATTCAGGCCGACGAAACTTTTATCAAATACCAAGACCCGAAAAAGGACCATTGTCCCAATGGATACCTATGGGCCTATCACAGTCCAGGCGTTGGAGTGCTCTTTGAATGGTTTCCGAGTCGTGCTGCATCATGTCTTGATTCGATGCTGACAGATTACGCCGGTCTTCTGCAAAGCGATGGATACGGTTCTTATCCGTCATGGCTGAACGACCCGGCTCATGAACAGGAAAAGGGAAATATTATTCATGCCTGCTGCTGGGCACATGCCCGGCGTAAATTTCATGAGGCCGGGGATTCAATCAGCCGGAAAATTATCAAACTCATTGCGAAGCTCTATCGCAACGAAACCACGTTGCGCAAACAACCGGAGCTCGACCGGGCAACCTATCGGCAGGAACACTCTGCTCCAGTGCTTAATGAAATAAAAACCATTCTGGATCGTGAACAGAAAAAACAACTGCCCAAAAGCAAGCTCGGAGAAGCTATCAGCTATACCCTCAAACGCTGGGACAGCCTGAACCTGTTTCTTGAGCACGGGAAGCTGGAAATCGACAATAACCTTGTCGAAAATGCCATCAGGCCCACGGCCATCGGCAAGAAAAACTTCCTCTTCTTCGGCAGCCCCCGATCCGGTCAGGATAGCGCCATCATATACAGTCTCATCGAAACCTGCCGAAAACTCGACATCAACCCCGCCGACTATTTGCGGGATGTGCTCGAAGCCCTTCCAACCATGGGACAGAACGAAGCTGCCAGCTGGACTCCGGCTCAATGGAACTCATCCCGCGCACAGTCAGCATAAATGCTGTCAAGTGGGTGAACGAACAGACGCATACCCTACATCAATCCGCGCCCCTACATTTACGCGCTATTCAAGCGCTTGGCTTGACGTCAGAACGCTTTCCTTCGCTCCGCTCAGGTGAAGCGTTGCTACACCTAACTCATGTATGATTCCGGTGTAGCACCGCTTCACCCAGCTTGCTGGGAAAGCGGTTTTCGCACGCACGGTTCTCATTAGTACCGAATAGAAACCACCTCTCCCTGAAACGCCCAATCCTCCGCCCGTTTAACCAGTCCCGCACGAACCGGGTTGCGATAAACATAATCCCACTTTTCACGATAGCTTTCACTATGCCGCAGCAGGTGTTCGAAGAACCCTGGTTGCCAGTGGGGCAGCGGCTCCTGAATGGTTTTGGATAGCGCCCGCTTCATCATCCGAACCGTCGATCCGAGCGTATGCTCGGGGCCATGCGGATGAAGCAATGAATGTGATCGGGCATGATCGCATAGCGCTCGATCGCAATGCCGCGCGGATCGGCTTTGACGGCATAATTACGGAATGCCGTGTGAACTAAATCGTTCACAAGTATCGGGTTCCGGTAAGCGGTACAGAACGTTGCGAAATAAACCGGCGCGTCGTAGCTCTGGAAGATTTGCGACAAACGATGGGGTTTATTTGGGTGCTCGCTCATGGGAGCGAGAGTGCAAAATCAGTCGCGCAGGATCAAACGCTTTTTTGCGCTGAACGCTTTCCCAGCAAGCTGGGTGAAGCGTTGCTACACTTGATTTTCCCTGAAACAAATCCCTTGCGAGTGGTTCAAGCGGTTTTCGATGAATAGGCTACACCCCGAGGCCTTGGCGAGTGTGTCGGATAAATCATTCACCTTCATGGTGCCTTTTGTTGCTTCCCGCGAACTTACCAAACAGATCGGGCACATGGTGGCGATGCGTCCCGCTCTGAATCAAACGCTTTTTCTGCGAAGAACGTTTTCCCAGCAAGCTGGGTGAAACGTTGCTACACCGGGTTAGCCTGGAAATAACGCCCGTTAGGTGTAGCACCGCTTCACCGGCTGAAAGCCGGAAAGCGGTCTTCTCAGAACCGAATACAAACAACCTCGCCCTGAAATTTCCAATCTTCCGCCCGTTCCACCAATCCCGCCTGTACCGGGTTCTGATAAGCATATTCCCACTTTTCCGAATAGCTCTCGCTATGCCGCAGCAGGTGATCGAAGAAACCGGGCTGCCAATGTGGCATCGGTGCATCGATAGCAGCGGACAAAGCCCGCTTCATCATCCGAACCGTTGTTCCGAGCGTGTGCTCGGGAGCCATGCGGACGAAGCAATGGATGTGATTGGGCATGATCACATAGCGACCCATCGCAATGCCGCGCGGTTCGGCCTTTTCGGCATAATGGCGGAACGCCGCGTGAACATAATCGTTGGCAAGAATTGGCTTCCGGTTGGCGGTACAGAACGTCACGAAATAAACCGGAGCGTCGTAGCTCTGGAAGATTTGATCGAGGCGATGCGGTTTGTTAGGACGTTCGCTCATGAGAGCAATATTGCAAAATTATCCGCTCGGGTTCAAATGCTTTTCCAGCGAAGAACGCTTTCCCTTGCTTCGCTGCGGGTGAAGCGTTGCTACACCAGATTAGCCTGATTCCAGATGTAGCACCGCTTCACCTCCCGAAGGGAGGAAAGCGGTTAAACTCCGTAGGCTTTGGCCAGCGTATCGGACAAATCGTTCACCTTCACTGAGCCTTTGGCGGCTTTGCGCAGACTGACCAAGCAGATCGGGCACATGGTGGCGATGCTGCCGCCGGCTTCCTTGAGTTGCTCCACGCGGTTGCCGGCGATGCGGTGCGACTCGGAGGGGAAGAGCGATTCGAGCGGTCCGCCGCAGCAGTGCGTGTTCTTGCCGCATAGGCGCGGCTCGTTCACTTTCGCGCCGGTCTTTGCCAGCAGCGCGCGGGGTTGCTCGACCACGTTTTCGTGGCGGGCATAGACGCAGGAGTCGTGCAGTGAGAGGTCGTCGGTAATCTGATTCGTCGGTTCGATGCCGCTTTCGGCGAGGACTTCCAGATAGCTCTTCACTTCGATGTCGAAGCCCTTCACGAATTCCGGGAAGACGGTGCGCAGGGTGTGCGTGGTGTGCGGATCGACCGTGATAATTTTTTCAACACCGTTCTTTTTGAACATGTCGGCCACGCGCTGGGCATGCTTGGCGAATGAGCCGTCGACGCCTTCGTCGTAGACGAGCGCGCCGGAATAGAGCTCTTCGCCGTAGAGATAGCCGAAATCAACGTCGGCTTTCTTGAGCAGCAGGGCAATGTTGCGCAGCATGCGGTCGTAGTCTTTCTGCTCGTCCTTCGAGGCCATCATGCCCATGAAGAAGGTCATGTTGATGAACTTGTTGACGTTGCGGCCGAGGCCGAAATATTTTGTCAGCGCGGAATCCTCAAACTTGGCCATCTGGCCGGACATCGCATCGATGATCGGGATGAGCTGATAGAGGTGGCCGGTGTAGAGAACGGTTTTTCCTCCCTTTGGAAGATCGAGCCCCTTCGCCCAGCGCGTTGCGGCGGCGGATGAGATCGGGAGTACGCTTTTGCGCTGGTTCAGGTTGTCGGCCAGAATGCCCAGAATGTCTTTAGTTGGTAACGGCATGGCGGCTCCTTATGAAAGATTGAATTCGTTTTCGTTAATGTATTTGCGGAGGAAGCGCACGTTGTCGGCAATGTTCACTTCGGCCGGACAGTTTTCGGCGCACATGCCGCACAGCAGACAGGAATAGATGGTGGAAATATTTTCCTTCACCTTGTCTTCGAGTCCAATCTGGACATAGCGGAAGAGTTTGCGCGGCAGCATTTCGATGCCCATCGGGCAGACGGCGGTGCAGACGCCGCAGTGCATGCAGGCATCGGCGTTGAACGTGTCGGAGCACTTTACGGCCAAAGCCATTTTTGATGATACCCTACTCATGGCTTTCTTCCTCCTGTTCCCTGAACTCATATTTAAAGTAGCCGTCAATATCCGGGCGGCCGATCTCTTCGACCATGCCGTAGCGACGCATTGCCATCATCCAGTAGACCGTTTCGTATTCGGGGGCGCCGAGCGCCTCCGAAACTTCCGGCACGGTTTTGGATCCTTCTTGCAGGATCGCCACAATGCGGTCCCTCATGATCATTTCATCGCGCATCACTTCGCGCATATCGCGTTTTGCCGTACTCATGCGGTCACCACCTCTTTGCTGCAGGCATCAATCATTGCCGTGATTTGTTGGTCGGTATAGCCCTCGATATCCAGCGCGTCGTGTGGGCAGATCGGCACGCAGGCGCCTTCGCCTTTACAGAGCGACTTGACCACAAAGGCCACTTCTTTTTCACCAAAGTTAATCTTTTCGATGGCGCCGTAGGGGCAGGCTTTCAGGCACTCGTCGCACCACAGGCACTTGTCGGTATCGACCCGCGCAATCAGCGGCTCGAGATCAACATAGCCCTTCATGAGCAGACCGCCCGCCTTGCTGACCGCTGCGAGCGAGGCGCCGACGCTTTCGGCCATCGTCTTCGGGCTTTGCGCCGCACCGGCGAGGAATACCCCGTCGATCACGGTTTCCACCGGGCGCAGCTTAATGTGCAGCTCGTTCAGGAAGCCGTCCTTGCTGATCGGCAGCTTGAGCAGGTTCATCAGGGTGGGGTTTTTCTTCGGCACCATGCCGGTGATGAGCACCACCAGGTCGGCCTGGATTTCAACTTCCTCTCCGCCCATCAATTTGTCTTTCACCGTAACGACGAGGCCGTCGGCGGTGTTGGCAACCGTTGGCGCTTCGGCGTCCGGGTAGCGCATGAAGACTGCGCCGCGGGTGCGGGCTTCTTCGTAGATCGTTTCGTTATGCCCGTAGGTGCGGATGTCGCGATAGAGGTGATACTGGTTCAAGTCGCCCGGTCGGTCTTCGAGACAGACGGCCATGTGGGTGCCGGCGTTGCAACAGTAGCGTGAGCAATACTGGTTCGGCTCGGGGCAGGCTTCGCTCTTTTTCTGACGGCTGCCGACGCAGTAGACAAACACCACGTTCTTGACCGGCTTGCCATTGTAGGTGAGTTCGCCTTCCTGATGGTCGGCAAAATCGCGGAACTGCGGCAGCGTCACGACACCATCGAGACCGAAGCCAAACTCGCCTTCCTGCGGTTCGTAGGAATCGAAGCCGGTCGCAATGAGCATTGCGCCGACCTGCAGCTGGACCGCCTCTTTTCCGCCGACCCGAAGGGTCACCTTAAAGTCGCCGATATAGCCGCTCTTCTCAATCATTTCAGCATCGGTGTAGAGCATGATGTTTTCGCGCATCTTCACCTCGTCGAGCAGGCTCTTGACGATGGCGCTGCCGTGCTGATCGTCCGGTGCCATGCGGCCCCAGTTTTTCACGGTGCCGCCGGCTTCCTTCTCTTTTTCAGCGATGAAGACTGAGAGCCCCATGTCGGAGAGGGCGAGGGCGCCGCGCAGGCCGCTGATGCCTGCGCCGATCACCAGCACCTTCGGAATGGTGTCGACCCGCAGCGCGGTCAGCGGCACGGAGAGCGACGCTTTGGCAATGCCGGCGCGAACGAGGGCAATGCCCTTTTCGGTCGCCCCGACCTTGTCGTTGGTGTGCGCCCACGAACATTGCTCGCGCAGGTTGACGTGTACATATTGGTATTTGTTGATGCCGCCGCGCTCCGCCATGTCGCGGAAGGTGAACATATGCAGTTTCGGCGAACAGGAGGCAATCACGAGTCCGTCGAGCTCCAACCCCTCGATGTCGTCGATCATTTCCTGCTGGGCCGCGTCGGAGCAGGTGAACATGTGGTTCTTGGAAACCACCACGCCCGGCTCGTTAGCGACCGCCGCGGCCACCGCTTTGACATCGACATAGTCCGAAATATTTCCGCCGCAGTGGCAGATGAAAACCCCGATTTTTCTTCCCGTAGCCATTATGAATTCCTCAGCTTTTGAATGTAGCCCGCTGCCTGGGCCGATGAAGCGCAGGCATGCAAAACCGTATCCGGAATGTCGCGCGCACCGATTACGGTGCCGGCGGCAAACAAACCTTCGATGTTGGTGCGTCCCGGCTGCGAGGTCGCATCCGGTTCCTTGATATAGGCAAATTCGTCGGCTTCGAGTTCGCTGCCCTTGAAGAGCTTGAGCGATTCGAGGTTGGGCAGGAAGCCGACGGTCAGCACGACCATGTCGTGTTCCGCTTCCTTCAGCCCGCCGTCGCCTTCCATGTCTTCGTAGTGCACCTTCAGGTTGCCGCCATCAAGTTCGTCGATCCGGGCCACTTTGCCTTTGGTGTATTCCACGCCCATGCCCTTCGACTGCTCGTAGAATTCGTCGTAGCCTTTACCGAACGCGCGGAAGTCGATGTAGTAAATCGTCACGTCCGCCATGGGCAGCGCACCCATCACGAGCTGCGCGTGCTTGGCCGAATACATGCAGCCGATGCGGCAGCAGAGCGGGTTGCAGACCGTGTGGTCGCGCGAGCCGTTGCAGAGCACGATGGCGATGCTTTCCGGCTCCCTACCGTCTGACGGACGCAGCACGCCGTTGTACGGGCGGGTCGGCGCCAGCAGACGGTCCATCTGCGGGCCGGAGATGACGTTCGGATATTTCCCGTAGCCCATCAGCTCTTTGCCGGCCGGATCGAGAATCTCATAGCCGGTGGAAATAATCACCGAGCCGACGGTCATTTCCAGCGGTTCCGGATTCATATTAAAGTTGATGCAGTCGCCGGGGCAAACATTCACACATTCCTGGCACTGCGAGCACTCGCCGCAACCGAGGCACCGATTCGCGGAATCGCGTGCTTCGGCTTCGGTCATGGTTTCTTCATAGGCCTCGAAACTCTGAATGCGTTTATGCGGCTCGAGTTCGCGTATCGCGGTCGGCGGTACGGTGGAGCAATTTCCGGAGCAGGAAATAATCTCCTCCTTGTCGGCGATTTCCAGTTCCAATTCAAAACCAACAT
This sequence comes from Pontiella sulfatireligans, assembly GCF_900890705.1. Classification (GTDB taxonomy): domain Bacteria; phylum Verrucomicrobiota; class Kiritimatiellia; order Kiritimatiellales; family Pontiellaceae; genus Pontiella; species Pontiella sulfatireligans. The sequence continues at coordinate 1,998,414 of NZ_CAAHFH010000002.1, forward strand.
CGAGCGATTCGCCCTTGAGCATGCGGTCGATGTAGAAGGCGGCCTTGCGGCCTTGCCCCATGGCTTCGACGATGATCGACGGGCCGAGCACGGCGTCGCCGCCGGCAAAGACCATCGGGTCTGCCGTCTGGAGGGTTTGCTCGTTGACCGGGATGGTTTTGTTGCCTTTCAGCTCCAGCTCGCTCTCGAACGGGATGGTGCTCGGCGAGAGGCCGACCGCCATCACGACCACGTCGGCGGGAATTTGTTGTTCCGAACCTTCGGCGGTGGAGAAGCCGGTCATGCGGCCGTTTTCATCAAAGTCGATTTTGTCGACCGTCAGCACTTCAAGAATGCTGTTGCCGGCATCGTCGGTGTAGATGCGTTTGGTGGAGACGCCGGTGTAGAACGTGATGCCTTCCTCATCCGCTTCGCGGACTTCGAAGTCGAGCGCGGGCATTTTGTCTTTTTCTTCAAGGCAGACGATCGCCACACTCTTGGTGCCCATGCGGACCGCGGCGCGGGCCACGTCGAGCGCCACGTTGCCGCCGCCGAGTACGACAAAATCTTTGCCTTCAATATCAGGGAGTTCGTCACCGACATTGGTGTCTTTCAGGAACGACATGCAGTCGGTCACGTCGGCGAGATTATTTCCAGTGATTGGAATAATGCGCGGGTTCTGGTTGCCGACGCCAACGAAGACGGCGTCGTAGCCGGCTTCTTTCAGGGAGGCAATGCTTTCCACCGGGCTGTTGGTTTTAATCTCCACGCCGAGCGCGGTGATGTTCATGATGTCGCGGTCGAGCAGCGATTTGGGCATGCGGTAGGCAGGCATCCCGTGGCGCAGCATGCCGCCGGCCTGCGGTTCGGATTCGAAGACCGTAACCTGGTGACCCTGTTTGGCCAGGTGGAACGCGGCGGTCAGTCCGCCGGGGCCGGAACCAATGATGGCGACCTTGGAGTCGAGCTGGGTTTCCACGGGGCCATAGTCAGGCTCGGGATGGCGGTCGTAGTACCAATCGACCATAAAGCGTTTGATGGCGCGAATGTTGACGGAGCCTTCCATGTCGTCGCGGGTGCATTCGCCTTCGCAGGGGGCATAACACGCACGGCTCAAACTTCCAACCAATGGAGCATCGGCCAAATGGAGCTTGAAGCCTTCTTCATATTTTCCGGCGCGAACGAGAGAAACAAAACCGCTCGGCTTTACACCGGCCGGGCACGTGTGCGTGCAGGGGGGCTGGGCGCTGCGGCTGATGACCGCCTTCTTCGGAATGGCCTGCGGGAAGGGGATGTGCGCGGCGCGGCGGGCAATCATGTTGTAGTTGTATTCGTCGGGGATCGGCACGGTGCAGACCTCTTCGCACTGGCCGCAGCCGGTGCAGGTGGTCTGGTCGACGTAGGTCGGCTTCTTGTGCATGTTGACGTGGAACGAGCCGTCTGCATTTTTGGTAACGGCATCGACTTCGCTGTAGGTCATCAAGGTAATATTCGGATGGTGCAGGCTCTGCGCCATCTTTGGGGTCGAGATGCAGCTGGCGCAGTCGAGGGTCGGGAATACCTTGGAAAGCAGGATCGTGCGCCCTCCAATGCTGGGGTCTTTTTCGACAAGCAGAACCTTGAAGCCCATGTCGCCGAGGGAGAGCGATGCCTCCATGCCGGCGGTGCCGGCGCCGACCACCATTACATCGTAGTCCATATCTTTTTTATCGCTCATTTTTCCTCCAGCTTGCTGAGGTCTTTTTGAAAATTGTTCATGTGCGCCACAAAGTTATCCGCACAGACGGAGCAGATCCCCGACATTTTAAGCCGCTTCGGGCTGATGTCGTTTTCCTTCATCAGATCCTGGGCTTTTTTGATGAGTGCGCTGGTGCGCGGGGTGCAATCGGCCAGGAAAGAGCAGTCGCCGCCGCATCCGGCGATAAAGACGCCGTCGAAGCCCTGCTTGATCGCGTGGACGATCCATGAGGGTTTTACGCCGCTGGAGCAGGGCAGGGGAATAATCTGGACCTCGGTGGAATAGTGCATGTGCGCACTGCCGGCCAAATCGATGCCTGGATCCGAGATGCTGTTGGTCGAGAAGACCAGAATCTTTGGTTGGGGTTCTTTGCTTTTCATGGCGGGGCCTGGTTAATCGTTAGCTGTTACTGGTTATTAGGAAAGGTGGGTCATTGGCTACTATTAACGAGCAGCCAATAACCATTAGTGGTCGTTAGACCAATTTCTTCATGTATACGCGCCAGAAGCCGTCGTCTTCATAGTCGCCGACATACTCGTGCTTCATTTTTTTGCTCCAGCGCTGGATGTCGATGATGGTGCCTTCGTCCGAAGACATAACGCACATCACTCCGCCTACCGGGCAATCGCCGATGGCGCGTTTAGCGTCCAGCAAAGGTCCGGGGCAAGCCGTTCCGCGTGCGTCTACTTCTACTGCTACGTCTAATGCTTTCAGTTCTTCGCTCATGGTTTTCTCCTATTGGTTAATTAGTAATTCGTAAAACGTAATGCGTAACTCGTGATGCGGAAAATTACGCATTACGAATTACTCGTTACTCCCTTTACATAAAGAAGCACTGCTTCGATTCCTGGAACATGCCGACAAAGGCGCCGACGCCGACAAAGTCCATATGCGGATAGTCGATCAGCTCTTCCTTTTTGATGCCCATCAATTCCATGGCCATGGTGCAGACATGGATGCGGATGCCGAATTCGGCGGCGTCTTTCATCAGTTCCTCAATCGACTTGGCGTTGTGCATCTTCATGACCATTTTGATCATGGGCGGCCCCATGCCCATCATCTGCATCTTGGAAAGGGGGAGCTTTCCGGCGCTCTTCGGCAGCATGGCACCGAACATTTTCCCGAGGAGATCCTTCTTCGCGTGCTTCTTCGGGTCCCGCAGGGCGGAAAGTCCCCAGAAGGTGACAAAGATATCCACTTCCATGTCGTAGGCCGCCGCGCCGAGGGCGATGATGAAGGTGGCGATGGTTTTGTCCAGATCGCCGCTCATGAGGCCAAGACAAAGCTTGTCGCCGGGGGCTTGTTCTTCCAGCGCCTCCACGCGAGCCATCAATGATTTGATCATTTCTTCCTGATTCATGGTTTCTTCGCTCATAGTCTCTCCGGTCGTTAGGTTAATGGGTTAAAACGGTCTCTTCGTCGTAGTCGCGGGCGATACGCCCCTGCGCTTCCATTTCTTCGAGCAGGAATTCACGCATGATATGGCAGCCCTCAACAAGCTTCGGGTTTTTAAGGCGGTAGTAGACGGTCTGGCCGTCCTTGCGGTTGAGCACCACGCCCTTGTCCTTCATCGTGCGCAGGTGCTGGCTGACGGTGCTGACGGAGGTTTCGAGCGCTTTGGCCAGCTCGCCGACGCAGCATTCGCCGGAGCTCAAAATTTCGACGATGGCAATGCGCTTAGCGTTCGCCATCATCTGGCAAAGCTCGGCCTGCAGTTCGAACAACTGGAAGTTGCATGGTTTCATAGTCGCTAAAGTACGCACGTTTTAAACATCCGTAAAGATAAATATCAGAATATAATAATAAACGCATATCGAAGCGAAAGGTGATAACCATGTGCTTATTATGGGAAGGCCTGTTATTGCTGGCCCAGCGCAGGTATTGATCCCTTTGTGCGTACGGTCTCGCCATCACCAAAGTCACGGAACCCTGCGCGATCGTGCAGACTTCCGTGACTTGTGTTCCCCTTTTTGATTTCCAATGGTTGGAACTTACTCTGCCAGATGCTGGTCTAGGAAGGCCTTGATCAGCTGGTAGCGCTCTTCGTCGCTGAAGACCATGCCGCCGTGGCCGGCGCCTTTGATAATATGCAGCTCGGAGGTGAGACCGGCCTTTTGATAGCGCTCGTGCAGGAGCTTGCTCTGCTCGACCGGAACCGTTTTGTCCTGATCGCCGTGCAGGATCAGCACGGGCGGATCATCTTTGGATAGATAGGTAAGCGGAGAGGCGTGCGTGAGCTGCTCTTGGCGAAACTCATGGGCTTTATTGAACCGTTCGCTTGTTTTGGAAAAAGCTGAAAAGTCACTTGGTCCATAGAGATCGACGATCGCTTTGACCGTGGAGCTCTGATTGGTGTTTCCCCCAACCGTTCCTTCCAGCTCTTGGACGCCGCTGCTCATGCCCAGCAGCAGGGAAAGGTGCCCTCCGGCGGAACCGCCGCCCACGGCAACGCGTTCGGGATCGTAGCCGTATTCGGCAGCATGGGCGCGCAGCCAGCGCACCGCGCCTTTGCAGTCGTGGATGTTTTTCGGATGGATCGAAAGATCCTTCAGGCGGTAGTTAATGCTGGCGACGGCATAGCCTTCGCCGCTCAACCGGAGGATGGCCGGATTGACGTTGGCTTTGTCGCCGTTTTTCCAGCCGCCTCCGTGGATCCAGACCATCAGGGGCGGATTCTTCGCTTCCGGAAGATAAAGATCGAGCTGGAGCGATTCGCCGTCCTCTACGCTATATTCAAGGTCGCGATGCGCCGTAATGTTTTCTGGAAGTTGGCGCTGGCGGTATTGCCTCTGGGGCTTGGCTGCCTTTTCGTTTAGCTCATTGATTGCGGCTTCCATGCCGTTGGCATTGTACCAGCCTTGGCGCAGGACTATTTTTCCGGTGCGATCGATCAGCAAACCAATATTGGGGCCGGCGCCGAGGGTGTTGGCCGCTGTTCGTTCCAGACCGTCGACATACAGTGCGTTTCCATGATCGATCTTTTGGTCAAACAGTTGCGCGAGCGCCAGCTTTTCCTCGAAGGTTTGGGGCTGCGGGTGGGTGCGGGCACCTAGTGTTCGACCGGGCGAGGATTGTCCGTCCTCTGCGGGATGCGCCTCTTTAACATAGAGCACGGCCACGTTGACTTCGCTCGAATAGGATCCCGAGAGCGGTTTGAGCGAGGGGCAGCTGCCGACGGAGATGGGGCAGGTTGCGGATGCGGTCACCAGTACGGCTGGCTTGTTTTTCCAAAGAGTGGAAAGCTTCACTTCCTTGCCATCAAGGTCGTAGACCGTCAGTTCGGGGATTTTTTGGCCGGGCTGAAGTCCTTGCGTGGCAAAGCGGTTGCCGCTTTGTTCGCGAGTGTCGCCTTGCCTTTGGCGGCCTCTCCGCGCTTTCATGGCGGCGTCGAACTCGGCGCGGGTGGCCTTGCCGTCTTTGTCCGCATCCATCCGGTCGAACATTTGCGGGTTCCCGCGAAACTCGTCCTGGGTGACCACGCCGTCGTTGTTTTGGTCGTTGCGTTCCAGCAAGCGGTCATAGGTGAACTGCTGCTGTGCGGACAGCGGGGAAAGGATGAATAGGAAGGCAGCGAAACACAGTCCTGTCTTAAGCATGGTCTTCATGACGCCTCCGAGGTTGCGTGTATAACGGATATGCCCGTTCATTTATTGGAACGCTTGAACCACTCGTTCAGCTCGCTATTGAAACGTTCCCGTTGGTCACTATTTCCTGATGGAAATTATGGCTGCGCGGCTTCGAAAATTATCATTCCATGGCCCAGCAAGCTGGGTGAAGCGGTTTCCAGGCGTTGTGTGTGCTTTGTTGTCGCGTTGGCTCTATGAGCCAATCCGGCAGAAAAGGGCAGGCCGATGGGGTTCGCCACGGAGGGCGCAGAGGACCACGGAGCAATGTGTTGGAACCACAGATATACGCGGATGGACGCAGAAAATTAACCACATGAGCCCAAGCGAGAGCAATTGCACGAAGTTCGCGAAGGCGGAGCGGGGTGCGCTGAGGCCTACAGCGATAAAGAGCCGTTCTTTCCAGAATTATTTTTTGAACATGATGACAAGATGTAGGTCTGTAATGACTCACTGTTAACCCATATGGAGATTGATATGAAGAAAATCATAAGTATTGCAGCAGTAGTCCTGATGTTTGCCGGTGCGTTTGCCCTGGCTGGAGAAGGTAAAAAATGCACTGCGGGCCAGACAGATAAGAAGGCCGAATGTTCGGCATGTCCGTCTGAAAAGAAAGCGGAATGCTCGACAGCGAAGAAGGCTGAGTGCTCGGCCAAGAAAGCGGAATGCTCGACCAAGAAGGCGGAATGCACGAAGAAGTAATCAGACCATCCTATTTAAAAAGAAGGCCGTCCCTTTTGAGGGGCGGCTTTTTGTTTACATAATGAATTTCACCGGCGATATATCCGAAAGCGGATTTGCAGCATCAAACAGTTCCGAAAATGGGCCATCATCTCCGCCGAATACCGCAAAGCCGCCCGTGTCTGTTTTTTGGCAGGATTACAGGATCTACAGGATGGCTGAACGCCGGGGTTTCTTAAATCCTGTCCTATTGTGGCTTTGAGCCTTGCTAAGGGGATGAAGCAACGGCGTGTGCGCCTTTTTTTCATATGTTTGAAAAGCTTATCCCGCCACGAATTGACGGGGCATCCGCTAGGCGTTAGCATATTCACCAATAAAGAGCACCCGCGCTCATTGTCCGTTGGCAGAGGATATAAATGAATTTATCAAAACAAGCTATGCCGCTCATTGGGTTCGTTGTTTTCACATGGGTGGCAAGATTTATTTGGGAATCGCCAATGTGGGAGGTTGCGGAAGATATGGCACTGAGCCTTTTTGCGATCTTTGTTGCCATAAAGATTATTCAGGATTCCAAAAAGTCGAATGTAGAAAAGAAGGCCTGTTCTAAACTCATTGAGCAAATCAGTTTTATGAGTAAACCCAACATGGCTAAAAAACATCCATTTCGTAATGCTGAAATTATGGGGTGGCTGACCGGATGCGCCGCCCTATATTTAATGGTGCATGCGGCATTAAAAATATAACGAGCCATCTGAGGTTGATGCAGGCAAGCGGCTTCCCAGAGGAAAGCGGTAGAGCGGCTAATTTTTCCCAATGTTCGGGAAGCGGGTGTCGGGATAGGGGGAGCGGGTTTGGAGGGAATCGGTTGTGCAGGTTTCGTCGCAGCGCCCGCATTGAACGCAATGGAAGCTGGATACCTTGACGGTACGTTTCGCGAAGTCGGCGGAGATCGCTTGCGTAGGGCAGGTTTTGGTGCATTGGATACAGGAAAAACAACTTTCCGGGTCGATGCTGCGTTTCCGGAGTCCGATCATGGAAAAGAAACCGAGCAGGACGCCGTAGGGACAGACAAAGCGGCAGAACGGGCGCGGCACGAATACGCCGAGCAAAAGGGTGAAGCCGAGCGTCAGCCAGGCAAACAGGTCTCCAACCAACAGCAGGCGCGGTTCAGTTAGTGTGCCGCGCAGGAAATCGCCGAGCTGGTCGATCCAGGCATAGCCGGTGAAGAAGATCAGCTTGTAGACATCGAGCTTGCAGGCGAGGAAGATGCCGCCGCGCAGCGCGGCCCAAATCGTGGCGGCAAGCAGCGCGAAAGGCAGGATCCGGAGAATACCGTTTAGCCGCGGCGGCAGCTGGTAGCCGTCCTTACGCGCCAGCAGATGCTGGATGGCGCCGAGCGGGCAGGCCGATGTGCAAAAGACGCGGCCAAAGAAAAAGGCCGTGATCAGCGGCAGCAGAAAGAGGATCGCCACGGTCTTGCCGATCAGCTCAGGTGCGGCCAGGCCAATGCAAAAGTTGGTGGTGGCGCCGACCGGGCAGATGCAGCCGCCGCGAAACAGGCCGAAGTAGGCCAGCGCAACGACGGCCAAGGCCGTGAACCGGCACTTGCGATGGTGCCTGACCGAGAGCAGGCTCGCCACGCCCAGCAGGAGGGCAAGCACAACCACATCGGCCACTTCCCAGCTAAACGATTCGTGCAGGAATTCCTGCGGGACATACGCCTCTTTGTAGTCCGCCAGCTCCGGCGTCGGCGGGCGGTCGCAATCTTCCACTTCTTGGGCGACGGTCACGAAGGGCGTGAGCAGAAACAGTGATGCAAGCAGCAGGGCCTTTATTGCGGGAAAACGCTTGAACCACTCGCAAAGCGAAGGAAAGCGTGGGGTCCTCCAACGAAAAATAGACCGGATCAAGCGCCTTCTCCCATCAGGTAGGTGTGGTCGAACCAATAGTCGCCGCGGTAGTCGTCGACCGGCTCGCGCGGGATGCGTTCGATGGCGTCGTGCGGACAGGCGACGGCAATGGCGCACTCGTTGCAGCCGAGGCAGAGGTCGGGGCGGATGGCGAGGAACATGGACTGGGTGCCGTGATGGTTGCAGCGCTTCGTGCATTGGCCGCAGGCGATGCAAAGCGTGGGATCTTGCGAATAGAGAAAGAGCCCGTCCACGCCGCCGCTAAAGTTTTTGCGCTTAACCGCATCGACCGGGCAGACGCGCTCGCCTTCGCTCTCGATTTTATCGGAATCAATCTTTGTGCTGGTGATGTGGCCGTAGCAGACGACGCAGTTGGAGCACTTCGTTTGGTCGTTCAGCGCCTTTACGGCAGAGGGCTTGCGGACGCAGGCGGTTTCGCAGATGCCGCAGTTGCGGCATTTGTCCGGGTTGATTTGCCAAGCGAACTGCCGGCCCTGTGCGATGAATTCGGCGTCTTCCGCCGGCGGCGAAAAGATGCGGAAGGTGGCCGTGCCGAGCGCGGCGGCGCCGAGCAGTTGCCCGCCGAGGCGGAGATAGTTTCTGCGCGAGCTCATGGCTGGTTCTCCAGTTCGGGCGGGTTCCACGGGGCGGGCTCGACAAACCCGCTGCCCAGCAGGCTTTCGGGCGCGTTTTCCCCAGACAGCGCCAGCAGGGCTTTTTGCACGCGTTTGGCGTCGGCTTCACGGACCTTGTTCATGTCGAGCATCAGCGAGGTCAGCGGAATTCGTTCGGTTTGTCCCAGAGTCCGGAATTCTTCCGGCTTGGCAAAGTCCACGGCGCAGTCGGCCGAAAGGGCATAGTCGCTGATCACGGCCGCGTCGGCTTCTTCGTCCAGCAACACGCCGATGTTTTCGCCGCAACTGGCGTTGGTTCCGATCTTGGCGGGCAGAATGCCCTTGGCGGCAAACAACTGTTTGGCGGCTTGATGCTTTTCGTAGGCATCGGTTTGGCCGAGATAGATGTGTTTGCCGTTTAGCTCTTCCAGAGTCTGGATGGGGGAGTCGGTGGGGACAATCACGCTGCCGGTCAGCCAGCGGTTGCCGTTCGGGTCGAGCACATCGACGATGCGCTGGAACGAGGCCCCCGCCTGCTTCTGCAGGCGCAGCGCCGTCCACGGCTTGGAAAGCACGCCGTCGTATTCGTTCGCCACGATGGCCTCTTCCAGTTGGTAGGGCTCCGTGAAATAGGTGAATTGCAATTCGATGCCGCTGTCGGACTTCAGCTTTTCCAAGGTATCGGCATAGCCTCGCGCCGCCACATCGTGGACGCAAAAGCAGGCGGTGTCGGTGCAGTAAATATCGTTCACGGCGATCTTCAATGCAATCGGCGACTGAGGCGCGCACCCGCACAGCAGCGCGAGGGCGGTCGCGGTTAGGCTAGTGGTTATGGCACGCATTTTACGATATATCCTTTTTCGGCGGCGCCGAGATAGATGACGCCTTTGCTGTCGACCGCCACCGGGATAAAGCTGCAGCCTTTCACGAGCTCTTCCACGCCGGGGATCTGGACGGCATTCTGGCCGTTGGCGTCATAGACCTTGATGCGCGTTGGATCTTTTTCGACCGTCAGGATGCCGCGGTTGGGCAGATAGGCTGCGCTGACCGGATTGCAGCAGCCTTGGAAATCGTCGATGCCGCGCCCGCGCTTGCCGAATTCACTCACCAGCTTGCCGTCGAGGCTGTAGCGCTGCAGCTTGAACGCCCCGAGGTTCGAGATCGCAACCGTGTTGTCCGGCCCCTCGCAAAAATCGAAGATGCCGCAACAGAGCCGCAGGCCCTTTTTTATCCGTCCGGTTTCCTTGCCGGTTTCCACGTCGTGGAAAACCAAGGCGCGGGCGGAGAGGTCGGCTACCGCCAGCTTGCCGTCCACAATGCGCGCCGCTCTGGCGGACTTGAGCTGGTCGAGTTTCATGGTTTTAAGCTTCTTGCCCTTGGCGTCGAAAACGCCGCACTCGACGCCGACCGGGACTTGCACCGTTCGCATGCGCGCGCCGGACTTGACCTTTTTGGTTTCGGTCAGGGTGGAGAGCACGTAGAGGCTGCCGTCCGCCGACACGGCCAGGGCTTCCGTATTTTCCAGGCCGGTATCGAGAGTGGAGGCCACGGTGCCGTCTGGATTGAAAACGGTTATTTTCCCGTTCATTTCGAGCGCGCAGAGGGTGTCGTTGGCGCCGATGGCAATTTGGCTGACCGCGCCGAGCTTGCCCTTGCCGATGTTTCCTTCAACGCGGTATTCCGCACGGGCGGCCACACAGCAGGCGAGCAGGGCGGTCATCAATATTGCAGCGGGGCTTTTCATAACGGCTTCTCCAGTGATTTCATGAAAACATCATAATATTCACCAGCATGCACCCCAAAAGAAGCCGTTCCCCCTTCTTTAGACAAAAAGCAAAGAAGCGCGCAGGGGAGGAATTCAGGCGCGTTTGGCCTGCGCTTTGGTGGAAAGGAGTCCGCAGGCGGCGTAGATATCGAGCCCGCGGGAGGCGCGGATGGTGGTCAGGAGTCCCTTGTTGTTCAGGGCATCCTTGAATTGCTGCAGGGTGTCTTCGTCGGTGGCGTGCAGCGGCGTTCCCGGAATCGGGTGGAAGCGGATCAGGTTGACGCGGCACTTGATGCCGCCGAGCATGCGGACGAGTTCCTTGACGTGGCGTGGGGAGTCGTTGAGCCCGCCGAAGACAATGTATTCGAACGAAACGCGGCGCTGCCCGCCAAAATCCCACTTGCGGATTTCTTCGATGATCTGCTCCAGCGGATAGGCAATCTGGACGGGCATCAGCTGCTGGCGCTCTTCGTGGAAGGGGGTGTGCAGGCTGATCGCCAGATGGGCCTCGCATTCGTTCAGGAAGCGCACAAGCCCGGGAATGATGCCGATAGAGGAAACGGTGATCCGGCGCGGGCTCATGGCGAAGCCCCACTCGGAGGTGAGAATTTCGACGCTTTTCAGCACTTCGTCCAGATTATCGAAAGGTTCGCCCATGCCCATGTAGACAATGTTGGTGATGCCGTCGCGTTCCGGAATATTGCGGATCTGGTTCACAATCTCGCCGGCGGAGAGCTGGCCCTGAAAGCCCTGCTTGCCCGTCATGCAAAACAGGCAACCCATCTTGCAGCCGACCTGCGAGGAAACGCAGACGGTCTTGCGGTCGTTAAAGGGAATCATCGCTGTTTCGATAAACTGGTCATGCTCGGTGGGGAAGAGATATTTCTTGGTGCCGTCGGTGCTGACCTTGGTTTCGATCGGATCAATAAGGCCGAAGGTGTGGCGCTCGTTGAGAATTTCGCGCGCCTTTTTGGACAGGTTGGTCATCTCGTCGATGGACGCCACCTCCTTGCAGTAGAGCCAGTCGGCAATCTGCTTGGCGGTAAACTTCGGCAGCTTGTATTCCGCAACGAGGGCCTGCAGTTCGGCCAATGTTTTTCCAAAAAGGGCTGTTTTGTTTTGTTCCATGATTAGGTGCTTTCTCTCCAATTTCTCGAAAAGGTTAGGCAGAATAATTGGGTGGCAGAATAATTTTACCTGTGCTGGGACCTAAAATTATTCTGCCACAAAATCATTCTGCCAATACTCCTTCTGTTTCGAAGGCGCATTAGAAATAGATTTCCGTGACAATGTTCCCGAAGGGGATGCCTTTTGCAATCAGCAAATCCCGCACCTCCACGGCCATCGTGGCCTGCCCGCAGATATAATAGCGGACGTCTTGCGGAAGTTGCGGCTGTCCGGCCAGAAAGGCGGTCACCCGGCCAGCATAGACGCCGTCGGCTTGCTCCGCCGAGCAGCAACGGTGATAGCTGTCGCCCAGCGCAGCGGCTAGGTCGTCCTGAAAATAAAATTGATTCAGGTGGCGGACGCCGTGCACGAGCGTTTTGCTGCGGGTCATCCCTGAGCGCACCATGCTGCGGAACGGCGCGATGCCTGTGCCCGTTGCAATCCACCACGCCGGATCATTTGTGCCCAGAAAGGTCCCGTACGGGGCGGAGGCGAAAACAGTATCGCCTGCGCTGAGTTCGGCCAGTTTGGGCGTGAGGAATCCGTCTTCCTTAATATTGAAGAGCACGCTCAGCTCGTCGTCGTTTGCGCCGCTGCAAATGCTGTAGATGCGGGGAGGCTGCTCCTGGTCAATGCCGAGTTTGATCGCCTGGCCGGGCTTAAAGTCGTGTTGGCGTTTGAACCCAATCACAAACACGCCCGGCGCGATTTCTTCGTGGCGGGTCAGCAGCTGCGGCTTCAATTCGGATTCGGCGTTGCTCATAAGAACGGCTGAAGCTATTGGTTTTAGCGCGCGGGTCGAGCAAAAATTGGGTGCGATAACCTCCTGTCGGGTAGACCTGCCAGCCGACACGGCCCCTATTTTTATGCCTGCAAAATCACGGAAATCCAGTGATTGTGCGAATCGTGTATTTAATGAAATATTTTGCAAATAGCCTTGAGTGAAGGCATTACGGATGTACTTATGATCGAATAGGTGTATTTGCCTGCCAAGAGATTGACAGCCTGCGGGATCGGCGTTATATGCACCGGTGCAAGTCAGCGAACAGAAGTGGAATAGGGAGGTTTAAAATGACTGCTCGATACGTTCTGATTTTTTTGTTTCTCGTGCTCTGTGCACCGCTGGCCGTTACGGCCGGCCCCGATATCTACGTTTCGACCACTGGCAGCGATTCCAATGATGGTCTGACCTGGGAAACGGCGAAACTAACGTTGAACGCGGCTAAAAACATTGCCGTTTCTCCATCAATCATCAACGTCGGTCCCGGTACCTTCTCCGGCAGCGGGAATGAAAATATTGACTGGAAATATTCCGATGGCATTGGCGTGGTCGGCTCAGGCCCCTTAGCGACCGTTTTCCAAACCTCCAACACCGGCTTCATCCGCAACCTGAACAGTTGCTCCATCCGCACCCTGTTTTCGGACTTCAAAGTCGTAATCACTGGCGACGGAACCGACGGATGGCGGGCGCCGTTCACCTTCTGGACCACCGCGTCGGAACCGGAGCTGCAGTATTGCAATGCGACGTTCTCGAATCTGTGGCTCAAAGGCGAATATGACGGCGACCAGTTCAGCGGAATTGCCGGCACCCGCAGCTGCTTCAACGGGAATGGAATTTATTTTGGCGGGTGGGGAACGGAAACCGATCTCGAAGGCGAGGCGGTCGTGACACACTGCCTGATTGAAGGCTTTGGCCGTGCCGTGGCCTACGATGACTATCGCGGAGGAACCCTGTCGCACACCGTACAGGTGGAGCGCTGCACCATCGTAAACTGCGCCAGCCCCGACCAGTATTCCGGACATCTCATCCGGTTGCGCGGAACGGGAGGCAACCGCAATATGAACATTAAGGAGTGCGTAATTGCCTACGGAAACTCGGATCCCTACAGCGCGAATACCTATGCTGTATATGACAACGATTCGACCAGTAATCACGTGACCTGCACCAGCAACCTGATTTGGCACATCGGCCCCAATGCGCCCCACGAAAACTACTACAACCCGACCGATCGCATCGACGGAGAGGAGACGGATGAACACTATGAACCGAATTTCAAGACGATCGGCGGCGAGCCCTATGTTCTGGCCGACAGCGTTGAACGAGGCTGGCGCAGCACCGATCCGGAGTACTTTGTTTCCGTGACTGGCGACGACGGCAACGACGGCCTGAGCTGGGCAACCGCCAAAGCCACCCTGGAAGGTGCCAAGGCCATTGCGGTTTCTCCTTCGACGATCAACGTCGGTTCCGGCGTGTTTTCCGCCAACGATAATATTGAATGGACCTACCATGGTGGTGTGAACGTGATAGGTGTCGGGCCTACAGAAACGGTCTTCCGTGTTTCCAACAGTTTTATCATCGGCCTGAACGGCTGCGAAGCGCATACGACTTTCGCCGATTTCAAGGTAGAGATTGTCGGCGACGGTAACGACTGGAGCCGCACTGCGCTCGGGTTGTGGACCGATTCGGAGAATCCGGATCAGCATGTCTGCAATGCGACGTTCTCGAACCTCTGGCTGAAAGGGGAATATGACGGCGACCAGCTCAACGGCATTCCCGGCACAAGCAGCAAGGCCAATGGATCCGGCATCTTTTTTGGTGGCTGGGGAGGGGATACGAGCCTGGCCGGCGAGATCGATATAGTTCATTGCCTGATCGAGGGTTTTGGCCGTGCTGTGGCCTACGACGACTATGCAGGCGGGGCCCTTTCGCATACCGTGCGCGTCGAACGCTGCACCATCGTCAACTGCGCCACCCCCGGTAACGGTGCCGAGCTTATCTGGTTGCGGGGCTCCGGCGGCAACCGGACGATGCTGGTCAGCGACACCGTCATTGCCTATGGCAACGATGATCCCTTGAGCTACAACGGCTTTGCCATTTTCAACCATGACACATTCAGCAATACGGTGGTTTGCTCCAACAACCTCGTCTGGCACATCGGCCCTGACGAGCCGCATACGAGCTACTACGCGCCGGACGACCGCATCGAAGGCGAAGAAAACGACGCCCATTACGAACCTGACTTCAAAACCATAGGCGGTGAACCCTATGTCCTCGCCGACAATGTCGAACGCGGCTGGCGCACCACGCAACCTGAATATTATGTCTCATTTTCTGGCAACGACGCCAATGACGGCCTCACCTGGGCAACCGCCAAGCTTACGCTTAATGCGGTCAGGGCCATTGCCGTTTCACCCTCAATCATCAATGTCGGTCCCGGCATCTTTTCGGGCAGCGGGAACGAAAATATTGACTGGAAATATTCCGATGGCGTCAGCGTGGTCGGCGCCGGTCCCACGGCGACCGTTTTTCAAACAAGCAGCACCGGCTTCATCCGGAATTTGAACAGCTGCCAGACGCGGACACGGTTCGCGGACTTCAAGGTTGTAATTACCGGCGACGGAACCGACGGATGGCGGGCGCCGTTCACCTTCTGGACCACCGCGTCGGAACCGGAGCTGCAGTATTGCAATGCGACGTTCTCAAATCTGTGGCTCAAAGGCGAATACGACGGCGACCAGTTCAGCGGAATTGCCGGCACCCGCAGCTGCTTCAACGGGAATGGAATTTATTTTGGCGGGTGGGGAACGGAAACCGATCTCGAAGGTGAAGCGATTGTGACACACTGCCTGATTGAAGGCTTTGGCCGTGCCGTGGCCTACGATGACTATCGCGGAGGAACCCTGTCGCACACCGTACAGGTGGAGCGCTGCACCATGGTAAACTGCGCCAGCCCCGACCAGGGATCCGGACACCTGATCCGGCTCCGCGGTTCCGGTGGCAACCGAAATGTAAAGATCACGGAGTGCGTCATTGCCTACGGCAACTCGGATCCCTGCAGCGCGAATACCTATGCTGTATATGATAACGATTCGACCAGCAACCAGGTGACCTGCTCCAGCAACCTCATCTGGCATATCGGCCCCAATGCACCGCACGAAAACTATTATCAGCCGATCGATCGCATCGACGGCGAGGAGACCGATGAACACTACGAACCGACTTTCAAAACCATCGGTGGCGAGCCCTATGTGATTGCCGACGATGTCGAGCGCGGCTGGCGCAGTACCGAGGCCGAGCTGCCGCAATATTATGTTGCGACCGACGGCGACGACGGCAACGACGGTCTCTCCTGGGCGACTGCCAAGCTGACGCTGGAAGCGGCACGCAATATTGCAGTTTCGCCCTCAACCATTAACGTCGGCGCCGGAATCTTTTCCGGCGTGGGGAACGAAAACATATACTGGGGCACCTACGGCGGTATCGGCGTGATCGGTGCCGGGCCAACGGCGACGGTTTTCCAGACCTTCAATACCGGCTTTATCCGCGACCTCAACGGCTGTTCGAATCGCACGCTTTTTGCCAACTTTAAGGTCGAAGTCACCGGCGACGGTAACGACTGGTCGCGTGCGGCCTTCCAGTTCTGGTCCACCGCGGCGGAGGAAGATCGCCACTGGTGCAACGCCACCATTTCCAATGTCTGGATGACGGGCGAATATGACGGCGACCAGCTCAACGGCATTCCCGGAACGCGCAGCAAGCGCAACGGCACCGCCGTTTTCTTCGGAGGGTGGGGAACGGAAACCGCCCTCAAAGGCGAGGCGGTGGTTTCGCATTGTCTGATCGAGGGCTTCGGGCGGGCGGTTGCTTATGACGGCTATGAAGGGAGCAGTCTGTCGCACACCGTGAGTGTCGAGCGCTGCACGATCGTTAACTGTGCCAGTCCTGACGGCGCGGCGGCCGATCTGATTCGGTTGCGCGCCTCCAGCAGCAACCGCTGGATGAATGTTCGCGAGTGCGTTATCGCTTATAATAATAACGATCCGTACAGCTACACCGGCTATGCCGTATATAACAACGACTCGCTGGGTAACCATGTGACCTGCAGCAATAATCTCATCTGGCACATCGGCCCTAATGCACCGCACGAAAACTATTATCAGCCGACCGATCGCATCGATGGCGAGGAGACCGATGAACACTATGCGCCGACTTTCAAAACCATCGGCGGCGAGCCCTATGTCCTGGCTGATGATGTCGAGCGCGGCTGGCGTACCACCGAGGCCGAGCTGCCGCAATACTATGTTGCGAGCGACGGAAACGACGGGAACGACGGTCTGAGCTGGGCCACCGCCAAGCTGACGCTGGAAGCAGCACGCAATATCGCGGTTTCGCCCTCAACCATTAACGTCGGGCCCGGTACCTTTTCCGGTGCGGGGAACGAAAATATTTACTGGGGCACCTACGGCGGTATCGGCGTGGTCGGCGCCGGGCCAACGGCGACTGTTTTTCAAACCTCCAACACACGCTTTATCCGCGACCTCAACGGTTGTTCGAACCGTACGCTTTTCGCCAACTTTAAGGTTGAGGTCACCGGCGACGGCACCGACTGGTCACGCTCGGCGTTCCAGTTCTGGACGAGTGCATCGGAACCCGACCGGCAGTTCTGCAATGCCACCTTCTCCAATATCTGGATGAAGGGCGAATACGATGGCGACCAGCTCAACGAGATTGCCGGAACGCGCGACCAGCGTAACGGGACGGCCATCTTTTTCGGCGGCTGGGGAACGGAAGCCAACATCGGCGGCGAGGTCATTGTGTCGCACTGCCTGATTGAAGGCTTTGGCCGTGCGGCGGCCTACGATGGGTACGAAGGAGGCAGCCTGTCGCATACCGTGCAGGTCGAAAACTGTACCATCGTCAACTGCGCGAGTCCCGACCACGGCGATGCCGACCTGATCCGGCTGCGCGGTTCCGGCGGCAACCGTACAATGAACATAGAAAAGAGCATCATCGCCTACGGAAACTCCGATCCGTACAGCGATAACGCTTATGCCATCTACAACCACGAATCGATGAGCAATCATGTGGCGTGCAGTGATAACCTGGTTTGGTACATCGGGCCCAATGCGCCGCACGAAAACTACTACACCCCGGTCGACCGCATCGAAGGCGAAGAAAATGATGTTCACTTCGAGCCTCTGTTCAAAACGAACAACGGCCTGCCCTATGCGCTGTCGTTGGCCGTGGGCGACGGCGTCGAGCGCGGCTGGCTGATTGCTCCTTTGTCGTCGAACGTGGTTATCGAGGTGGACGGCGAAGAGGTGGAGGTTAATGCGCTGGAGGTGCTTCCTGCTTCGGCCTATCTGCCGGCGGGCGCCAGCCTGCAGCTGGAGGCCTGGGCGTGGAACACGGCGGCGCCGGCATCCAACTATAATGTGACCGGCTTGGTGAATTGGTTTTCGGATGCACCGGCCGCCGCGACGGTTTCCAATGGCTGGATACAGGCGGCCCATGGCGGCTTGGCCCATGTCCGGGCGGTACTGGAAGGGCTGTCCGCCGCCGCGGACGTGCTCGTTACCGAGTCGGGCGGCATTCCCGTCAACGATTGGGTTGATGACGGCTTCGCTGTGCTGGAGGCTACGGTCGGGTACGAGGACTGGCATAATATTTTCGATGACAATTCCGAAAACTACTACAAGACCATTCTGATCAACCCGGCCGTCGTGACCGTGACGTTCGATGCGCCGCAGGTGGTGGTAGGGGCCGAGGGGCGCTTCTCGCATGCGTCCTATCACGACTGGACGCTTGAGGTAGCCGGATCGACCGCCGACCTCGAGGACCAGACCAATTCCTATCGCAAGGTGTTTGGTCCCGAACGCCTGACCGACGATCTGTTGCACGACCGCTGGTGGACGGACGTCCCCGCAACGGGAACGGTTTACCGGTTCACCGTGCTGCGCGCCGGGAATCCGGCGGACATCGTGCATATCCGCCGGCTGGCCCTCCTGCCGCTGCTGCCGGAAACCGACATCGTGATGGGGGTTGAAACGGTGCGGGTGAACCGCATTGTGATCGAACCCGACCCGTTCGAGTCGATTCCCGGTCGAACAGAATCGTTCACGGCCTACGGTGAACTGACCTACAGCAACGAGGCGGTTTGGAACGTTAGCGACTATGTCGACTGGTCGGTGGCCGACACCCATGTTGCGGTTTCGCTGGGCGCCGGCGTGGTCGAAAGCCTGTCGCTCGGGTCAACCCCGGTGCGGGCCTTTTCCGGCGATGTGGCAGGAATTGCCACGCTGACCGTACGCGAAGCGCGCGCGGCGGATCTGGATGTGGGCTATGTCCAGCGGACCCCTGCCTACAACCGTTTCCATGTTTCGTATGCGGGCGATCCGCAGGTGGATCCCGCCTACGCCGGCGAGCAAAAGTGGCCGGCACCGGGCGAAACCGTCACCTACACTGCGCACTGCTGGAACCGCGGCGACTTTGCCACCAGCAATGTGGTCTGGCGTTGGGTGTTTGATGGAACGGTGCAGACCCAGGGTGTCCTCGCGGTTTGCGAATCCGGCGTCGCATGGTCCAACAGCTGGAGCGCGCCATGGCCGGCGGACGCCGTCGAAACAATTGCCGAGCCCGGCGGCGCCTACTCCGAAGGTACGCAAAAGCTCGAACGCGGCGTGCCCGGCCACCGCATCCGCTTTGAACTCGATCCGTTCGATGTCATCGTCGAACAGTGCGAGTTGAACAATGTGGTCGATGACGACATTGTCGGAGTTGTCTTCTGGCTGTTCTTCGAGGAAACGCCCTATCGGCTGTTTGCCGGAATGCCCAACCTACTGGAAAGCTATTCGCCCGAAGACTGGGCGCGCATGATGGTTCGCGCCTTCGAACGGCGGCTCAACGCCTGCGGCTGCCCGCAGCCGGTGCGGCTGGATCGGTTGGACGTGTGGCCGGATCTTTCCCTGTCGGGCGCATCGAATCCCGAACGCTGGCTTTCTGACGGAAGCTGGGACTTTATCTTTGATGGATGGCAGGAGGAGGATGTGCTGCGCTATGCCAAGTCTGTGGAAGGCGGGCTGATGCATGAGTGGGGCCACCAGATTGGCATTGTTGATCTCTATCGGGACGATACGGTCAACAGCAAGCTCCTCATCACCACGGGTGGCGTGGCGGTTGCAGGAACGCCCGCCTGCCCGAATCTTTGGGGCGAAACCCTGTTCCATGGAAACATGGAGATCATGCACGACAGCGGCGCCGCGTATTATGTCGAGCCCGAGCGGGGCATGATGGCCAACCACGGCAAGCGCTACTTTTGCTCCAGCACCGTGGCGGGCATGAACCGCAACCTCGGCATGCGGCGCGGCTTCTATGGCGACTACATGGCGGCGGTTCAGTCGAACATCACCCTGCGCGTGCGGCACCTCGACGGCACGCCGGTGGACGGCGCGGCTATTCGCGTGTTCCAGCGCGGGTGGGATGAGATTGTGCCGGACAACCCGAAGTTCAGCGGCACCACTGACGCGTTCGGTGAGTGGGATTTCCCGCACCAGACGTTGCCGGGCTGGGAAGGCGGCATGGATGTCCACAATCCGTGGTCGTCCACCAACAACGGCTATCTGTTCCAGGGTCCCGATGTGGTTGCGCGGAATCGTCTGCTGGTCGTCGAGCTGCAGTTTGACGGGTGGGTGGAGTATCACTTTGTTGAAGTGGACGCCGCCAACCTCGCGTTTGCTGCCGGTGAGACGGAGCGCTGGACGATGGAGCTGACCACTTATGCTTCGCGCGAAGGCAACCACCTTCCGGTGATCGACTTCAACGGGGCGCCGGACACGGTCGAGCTGGTGGAAGGCGAGTTTTTCAGTGCAACCATCTCGGCAACAGATGCCGATGGTGATCCGGTCGTCCTGTCGCGCACGCCGATGGAAAACACAACCTTTGATCCGGCCCGGGGCATCTTCACCTTCCGCCCCGACGCGCTGCAGATCACGGAAGGGGGCGGCCACTACGAATCCATGTATGTGGACTTCGTGGCGGACGACGGCATCTTTAAGTCCACGCGCCGGATGAACTTCCAGGTCGACGACGTGCCGGGCTGGGCGACGCTCGACGAAATCGACACCGATGGCGACGGCGCCGGCAACCTGGCTGACCCGGACGACGACAACGACGGCATGCCGGACACGTTCGAGAACCAGTACGGGCTCGACCCGCTTGCGCCGGACGGCGCAGAGCATGGTGACGCCGACGGGCTGAGCAACTGGGAGGAATACATTGCCGGAACCGACCCGACCAACGGCGCGTCCTGCTTCGAGATTCTATCGATCAGCGGGGGAGGAACCATCATCAGCTGGTCGAGCGCCGCCGCCCGCCGCTACACGGTGGAGTCGGCGACGAATCTGGCCGCGGCGAGCTTCTTGGATGTCGCGGGAGGTAACGGACTTCCGGCCACGCCGGAGGTCAACGCCTTCACCAATCCGCCGGCGGTTGGCCCCGAACCAGTCTTTTACCGGGTCAAGGTGCGCATGGAGTAGGCGTGTTTTATTCGCTGGGGCTCCCTTTCGGGAGCTTCCAGGCAATCAGGATAAACACGATGCCGATACCACCGGCCACGGCTACGCCGGGGACGGAGGGCAACAGGGCGGTGTAGCTTTCGATCCCGGTTTCTGCCAGCGTGATTTTGCCTTCGCCGATTTTTTCAAACAACGCGCTCGATTTTATGGAGCCGTAGATCAAGGTGAAGAGCAGTGCGCCGGCCAGTCCGCCTAGGGTAAAGAAGAGTGCATCCTTGCGCCGCGCACCGGCGGCAACGAGTCCGGTGCCGGGGCAGAATCCAGAAACCGCCCAGCCTATTCCCATGATGGCGCCACCGAGGATGACGCCGCTGTAGGCGGTTTTCACGCTGACATGGCTGCTATCCACCCAGCCGAGCGCCAGCAGCGCAAACAGCAGCAGACTGCTCGACCCAATGCCCAAAAAGATGGCTTTCATTAAGTGAAAATCCTTTAGGCGGAGCATGTCAATGATCCGTTGCGGATTGGCCGCGCCCGCTTTCTGCAGGATGAAGCCGAAGGCGGTTCCAATGAGAATGGCAAAAAGGAGTTCCATCTTATTCCCCCCGTTTATACATAATGATGGCGGTCGGGACGGCGCAGGCAAACGCGCCCATGGCAAACAGATAGCCGCTGATCGAGGTTTGCATCATGCCGCTCATCATGTGCCCGCTGGTGCAGCCGCCCGCGAGGCGCGAGCCAAACAGAGCCAACACGCCTCCCACGAATACCACGATGTAGCGTTTGACGGATGAGTCGCCGAATTTATTCCTCCAAACTTTCGGGGCGGCCAACTCCTTTTTGCCGAGCCGGGTGGTCTGAAGCCGGGAGGCTAGAAAGCCGCCGGCCACCATGGCCAGTGCAAACACAAAGCTGTAGTTCAGCGGCTTGGCGACGCTCTTGGCATATTTGCCTCCGCTTTTGTTCAGATAAGGGTTGGTGCTGCTGTAGCCTGTAGAGGCCTCGGCGTCATCGACCACCAGACCGGGAGAAAACAGATCCCAGATCACGCCGTCAAAAATGACAAACTGGGTGGATACGCCGATGGGTTTTACGCACACCACGGCCAGCAAAAAGGCAATGCCCAGAGCAATGCCGCTCACTTTCCAGTTCCATTGCTTTTGGTATAAAAGGTTTTTCATCAGATGACTCCAGTCAGGCTAAGGGATTCTATTTATAGATAAACGGCAGACACCATAATGCGGGGCAAACACCTCGTCAATTGAAGCATCAAATCTTCTTCGCGCTCATAGTCTTCTTCGTGTAGCTTTTTGTTCCCCTATTTTGGAGAAATAAAATGGAATTGGTGAACCAGTCTGATTTGGATGCGTTGTTTGATTTTCTGCTGTGCCGGACCCCGCAGGCGTGGATCGAGGAAGCGCTGAAGCATGAAGAAATCCTTTTGCAGAACCACTGCTATCTGGAGCAGTGCGCCGCGCGTAACGCGCTGCAGTTGATGTTCCGGTGTCCGGATAAAACCGACGTGCTCTCCAAAATGTCGAAGCTTGCCCGCGAAGAGCTGCGCCACTTCGAGAAGGTGCACGCGCTGCTGACGAAACGCGGCTATGCCTACAAGATTCTCAAGCCGTCACGCTACGCCGGCCTGCTCAACGCCGAAATCCGCAAGCGCGAGCCCGGCCAGCTGACCGATTCCCTCATCGTTGGCGCCTACATCGAAGCGCGCTCGTGCGAGCGCTTTGCCTCGCTTGCCCCGCACATGGATGAAGAGATCGCCGCCTTTTTCAGTTCGCTGCTCAAATCGGAAGCGCGACACTTCAAGGATTATCTCACGCTGGCCGCAAAATATGCCGGCGAGCCTATCGTCGCTCGTGTGGCGTTCTTCGGCGAAATCGAGCGCAGCGCCATCGAATCGCCCGACGGCCTCTTCCGCTTCCACAGCGGCGTGCCGGAGTAAAAGAAGTTTGTAGTTCCGCCTTTAGGCGGCCCACCAGCTGTGCTGGATTTTTCATGTATTAGAGTTCCGAAGAAAGATCGCTTTCCGTCCTTCGGCCGGTGAAGCGATGCTACACCTTGCTTGGTGTAGTGACGTTTCACCTGAGCTTGCGAAGGAAAACGTCCTGTTCGGCAATGAAGTCTCAAACAAGGCGGCTCTGCGGACTAGCCGCCTAAAGGCGGAACTACGAACCGTTTCCTTTACTTCTCCTTGATCCGAATGTTGCGGAACTGGACGTTGGCGCGCTCGGCCTGGAGGCAGATGGCGCCTTCGGAAACCGAGGCGTCCCAACCCTTTTGCACGAGGGTGCCGTTCACGAAGACCTCGACGGCGTTGCCTTTGGCGACGACGCGCATGGTGTTCCATTCGCTCATCGGCTTTTCGGAGCCGTCGGTCAGGTTGAGGCGTCGGCGGCTCGGCCCCTTTTTCCCTGGCGGGGCAATCTGCTCGGGCGTCACCTCGATGGCTTCGCCGATCTCCCAGAAGTCGCCGGCGTTGTCCTTCATCAACTGCACCTCGATCGATTTGGGCCAGACATTCATCAGGCGGGGATCGGAGCAGTGGATGAGGCAGCCGCTATTGCCGCCGGAATCCGGCCAGCGCCACTCGAATTCGAGCTCATAGTTGGAATAGCTTTTTTCGGTGCGCATTACGCCGTTGGGCTTGTCTTTGCCCCCGACGCTAATGACGCCGTCGGCAACCGACCAGATGGTTTCCGGCGCGGCTTTGTCGAGCGTATCGAAGCTCCAGCCGGTGAAATCCTTCCCGTTAAAGAGCGGCTTCCATTCCTCGCCGGCAAAGCTGGCGGAAACAAGGGCTGCGAGCAATATGGCTATCATTGGTTTCATAGCAGTCTCCTGGATTAGTTGCGGCGCTTGATGGGGGCTCCGTCGCCGGGGATCGCGACAACGTCTTCGGGCGGGAGTTTGACGCTGCCGGTCTCGAAGTCCTCGGCGACGATCCCGCAGGTAAAGTTGTACCACTCCGACTTTTCGTTTTGCATCAGGTCGGACCAGCGCACCATCTTGCCGGTGTAGCAGGCAATGCGGCCCATAATGGCGGTGGCGGTGGCTTCGGCGACGATTTGTGCTTCGTTGAGCGGCTGGCCAGAACGGACGCCGCGGATCATGTCGATGAATTCCTGAACGCCCTCGTTGTCGGTGTCCATCTTGGGATCGGGAACGGTGATGGCCGGATCGCCCTTGAGCTTGCCGCCTCCGAAAACGACGCCCTTGGTGCCGCGCAGCTCTTCGCCGACGCGGTTGTAGCAGCCGGAGATCTGTCGGCATTGGCTATGGATGTGGACGTTGTCGCCATAGTCGAGATCGACGCTGAAAAAGTCGAACGAGTTGCCGGTTTCGCGTCGGGCCCGCCCACCGAAGCCGACGGCGGAAGCGGGCGGATGGCCGATGAACCAGTTGGCGACGTCGAGGTTGTGGACGTGCTGCTCGCAGATATGGTCGCCGGACATTTCGGTCCAGTTGAGCCAGTTGCGTGCGAGGTATTGGGCGTCGCTGTCCTCGGGGCGCCGCTCCTTGATCCACGGCACGCGCCCGTTCCAGGTTACGATGCCTCCGAGAATTTCGCCGATGGCGCCGGCGTCGACCAACGCCTTGTTTTTGAGATAGCTCCCCGAGTGGCGCCGCTGCATGCCGGCCGAAACGCCGAGCCCCTTCTTTTTGGCGAGCTCGCCGAGCGCAATTACTTTTCGGCAACCGGGGGCATCGACCGCCACGGGCTTTTCAACAAATACGTTTTTGCCGGCGTTGACCATTGCTTCGAGATGGAGCGGGCGGAAGAGGGGCGGGGTGACGAGCAGGACATATTCAGCGTCCGATTGCGCGACCTTGCGGTAGGCATCGAATCCGCCGAAGCAGTTCTCGGCCGGCACGTTGAATTTCTGGCCGTAGTCAACGGCTGCGCTCTCGAAGGCGTCGGCGAGGGCGACGACTTCGGCGTCGAGGTTTAGGATTTTACAGGCTTTCAGGAAATTATTGAGGTCGCCCTTGCCGCGTCCACCGCAGCCCACCAGCGCGACTTTCACTGTTTTTCCGGGTGCGGCGCTGGCCAGACCGGCCAGGCTGGCGACGGTTCCTGCGATGACGGTTGTTTTCAGCGAACTTCTGCGCGTGCATGCATCAATCATTTCCCACTCCTTGGTTTTGCTTTTTTAATTTGTATAATAGACGCACCGGAAAGGCGATAGTAGACAAGTGAACCTCAAGTTGTTTAATGTTCGGCCATGGTTGAGCAATTGGCAGCAATGGTGGCGGAGGCCGAATCGATCGCGGTGCTGACGGGGGCGGGAATCTCGACGGCGTCGGGCATTCCGGACTTCCGGTCGGCGGGCGGGGTCTATTCCTCGGGCAACGCGAACGTCTTCGATCTGAACGCATTCATCCGCAATCCTTCGATTTTCTACACTTTTGCCCGCTCCTTCTATCCGCAAGTGCGCGACGCCCAGCCCAACGCCGCCCACCAGGCGCTGGCGGAGTGGCAGCGACGGGGGAAGGAGGTGACGGTCGTCACCCAGAATGTGGACGACTACCACCAGCGCGCCGGGTCGTCGCCGGTCTACACGGTGCACGGCAACCATATCCACAGCACCTGCCTGAAATGCGGCGACCGCGTCGAGACGGAAACGCTGCTTCCCCTTATTCTGGCCGGCGAAATTCCGCGCTGCTCCTGTAAGGGGGTTTATAAACCCGACATCACATTTTTTGGTGAAATGCTGCCGGAATACGACTGGGACGCCTCGGTGGCCGCCATCCATCGGGCCGATCTGGTTTTGGTGCTCGGCACGTCGCTCTCCGTTTATCCCGCCGCCGGGCTGCCCGGCTATCGGCGCCTCGGCGCCAAGCTCGCCATCGTCAACCGCGATCCCACGCCGCTTGATCCCGAGGCCGACTGCGTCATCCACGGCGACCTCTGCTCCGTGATGGAGCAGGTCTCGAGCCTTTTTTCGAAAGATCGCCATTAAAAGCTCGAAAACTTTGGCCTGTTTGCTAATCTTTTGACCGTGAAGGCGATTAACCATTTTGACCAAAACCGGCCAGTGCACCTTGCTCGGCGCGATGTTTTTTTTGAGCAGGCGGCATCGATGATCTCCGTGCAGCAGCAGGGTTTTGGGCCGGGGATCAATATTGCCGACTATGAAGAAATCCTGTTTTTGCTGCGCGTGGCGCGCGAGCACTCGCAGTTTTCCATCCGCGAAAGCGGCAAGAACGAAAAGGACGAGCAGTTCGCCAAATTCATTAATATGTTGGCCGGAAACGTGAAGGCGATTCTCTCCATGCTCAATTTAAAAGACATGGTTGAGCGGTCGACGGGCTCGTCGTTCAGCTTTCTCGGCGCCAATCAGGCGTCGGTGGCTTTGCAGGCGGAGGAGTACCAGCGTCGCGCCAGCGACATTGTCCGTTCCATTCAAAGCACGCTGCGGTTGGCTGAGGCCCCCTTTGAGCAACTAAAAGCGGAAAACACGTCTGCCGCCAGCAAGGAAGAACTCGCGCGCTACAACAAGGCGCGCGACCATTTTGCGCAGTTGATCAAAGAGAACAAGCATTGCAGTCCCATTGATCCGAGCGCCCGGAAGTTTGCCCACGTTTGAGCGGATGAAGGGTTGAAAAGTTAAATGGTTTAAGGGACTTTTCTGCAACCCTGAAACTCTGCAACCCTGCAACCCTGAAACTCTGCAACCCTGAAACCCTGAAACCCGGTTTATTCCCGGCTAAACTTGCGGTCGAGCTCGGTGAAGCTGGTGTAGATCAGCGTTGGGCGGCCGCGCGGCGAGGTGTAGGGCATTTCCGTTTTGGCCAGATCGGCCACGAGCTTTTCAATTTCCTGATCGGATAGCTGGTCTTTGGTGCGCACTGCGGTTTGGCAGGCGGCCTGGGCAATGCGTTCCTGCACCAGTTCGCGCTCGCCGCGTTTCTTTCCGGCCTTTTCGAGCTCGCGGGCTATTTCCACTAACAACGATTCCGCCGGCCCGTCCTGCACATAGACCGGCAGAGCATCGATGATGAACGTGTCGCCGCCAAACTCGGAAACGCCAAAGCCCAGTTCCTGAAGGTCGGCTATGTTTTCGCGCACGATCTGCGCGTCCGACGGCAGCAGGTCGACGGTCTCCGGTGCGAGCAGCCCTTGCTTCTGCACCGCATGTTCGTGGGCGGCGCGCATGAATTTTTCGAACAGCACCCGCTCGTGGGCGGCGCGCGGCTCCATCAGCACATAGCCGTCTTCGGTTTCGAGCACCACATAGTTGTCGCCGATCTTGCCGACGATCCGGCACCAGCCCCACGGCGACTGCGGCGAAGCCGCTGGCGCCGGTGAAACTTGAGACGTGAAACGTGAAACTTGAAGGGGCTCTTCACTCGGAGTTGAGCGTTCAATGTTCGATGTTCGAAGTTCCTTGTTCGAAGTTTGATGTTCCGTCTCTTTTGACTTTCGACCTTCGACTTTTTGACCTTTGATCAACTCAGGCCTCACCAGAATCTCATTCATCTGCTTCTGCGTTTCAAACTTGGGGCGGATGGGGCGGGGCGGGGGCGATGTTGGAAGTTGGAAGTTTGAGGTTGGAGGTTCTTCTTCCAATGTTTGGAACGTCAGCGCCTTGTTGAGCGCGGCAACTACGGCGTCGCGCAGCTGGTTGGGGCGGCGGAAGCGCACTTCCTTTTTCGTTGGGTGCACGTTGACGTCGACGAGCGACGGCTCCATTTCGATGAAGAGGAAGACGGCGGGATAGCGGCCTTTGGCAATGAGCGAGTGATAGGCTTCGTTGAGCGCGTGGTAGACCACCGGCGCGGCGGCGGGGCGGCCGTTGACGAAGATATACTGGTCCTGACGGTCCTTGCGTCCGGTTTGCGGGAGGCCCGCATAGCCGGTGATTTTATATTCCGCATCGGAATGGTCGATTTCCAGCAGCTGTTCGAAAAAGCCGTGGTTGTAGAGTTCCGTAATCCGGTCCTCCATTTTGCCGGCCATGGGCAGGTTGTAGACCATGCGCTCGTCCACCTTCAGGCTCATGCCGGTTTCGGGATGGGCGAGGGCGTGGACGAGGAAAAGCTGGCGGATATGCGACAGTTCCGTCTGCTCGGCGCGCAGAAACTTGCGCCGGGCCGGTACGTTGAAAAAGAGGTTGCGGATCTCCATGCGCGTGCCGACGGGGCAGCCGATATCCTCGACGGACAGCATTTTACCGCCCGCAATCTGGATTTCCGTGCCGGACAGGTCTTCTTCGGGGCGGGTGATCAGCGTGAAGCGCGAGACGGAGGAAATGGCCGCCAGCGCCTCTCCGCGAAAGCCGAGCGTGTGGATGTTTTCAATGTCGGCTTCCGAGCGGATCTTGCTGGTGGCGTGGCGCTCGATGCTTAGCAGCGCCTGGTCGCGGCCCATCCCGCAGCCATTGTCGGTGATGGCAATGAGCTGCTGTCCGCCGCGGATCACGTCCACATCCACCTGCGTCGCGCCGGCATCGAGCGCATTTTCGAACAGCTCCTTCATCACGGAGGCCGGGCGTTCAACCACCTCGCCGGCGGCGATCTTGTTGATCACCTGGTCGGGCAGCATCTGGATGACGGGTTTATTCTGCATTCGGCGGAATATAGCAAAACGCTTCCAGCGATTGAAAGAGTGCGGCGCGCCTTTTCGCAGTTTTCCTAAATGGAAAATTGGAACCACAGATTGCCGCTTCGTTGCCGCCGATGCACGCTTAGCCTCCCTCCGTTTCGCTTCGAGTCTCTCAGATGTTCGCCGATTTACACGAAGATACAAAAAACGACCGTGCTCACTTGTGGAGTCGTTAGGGATTCCTTTCAATGACGCATCAATCCGTGTCTATGTCTATTGGTAGCAACGTTGTTCTGCCTGAGCGTCCAAAAGATTAGTAAAAAAAACTAAAAATAGAGAACGGATTATGTTTTTCCGCGTTGCCGGCTGGATTATGAGTTGTAGGCGAAAGCTGAACGGGGATTTATGATGGTGCGGTTTTTGATTCTATTTTTGGCGGCGGCTACGTTTTACGGGTGCGGCAACGATGAGACGGGGGCCGACGCGTCGGAGACGGCCGAAGCCTATCCGGCGGATCTGCAGCGAATGCAGGGCCAGTGGCAGGCGGTCTCCACCAATGTGTTCTGCATGTGCGAAGCGATCATTGTCGGCCCAACAATCCGGCTGCGCTACCAATTGACGCCGGACTCGTCCGTGCTCAAGCGGAACGTGAGCATCAGAAACGTGGATGAAGCACGCAAGATGCTGGTGATGTATGACGGCCTAGGGGCATGGACGTATGACTTAAGGCCGGCCGATGGCGCCGAGGGGTTGGAGCTGCGCTTCTTCGACGAAATCAACCGTGAATGGGCGCAGGTTTTGCTAATCAAGGTGGCGGTTGATGGGGTGCAATAAGAAGAGAGCTGTTCCGAATGGTTCGGCCTAGGGCATTTTCTTCTAAATTTGTCGCTCAGGGATGGCAGGCGGGACGCGTGCGGTACGTATCGCCGCCGTCTCGGCGGCTCCGTTGATGCGAGAATGGAAATTGCTCTTGCTGTTTTAAAGACGGAGGTTGATTTATGTGCGCAATGATCTACAGGCATCGGCCGATACTTTCGGCTCTCATCGCGGCGGGCCTGTCCTGCGTGGCGGGAGTGTTGCTGGTCTTCGGCATGCGGCAACGGTATGAGGCGGGCGTCGCGCCGGCGTCCTCGGTCATGCTGGCCGGCTGCGTGACGATTGTGTTGACCGGCAGCTTTCTGATCGTGGCTTTTTCGCGGTACCGGTTCACCCATCTTTGGAAAACACCGCAGGCCGCCCATTCAAAAAAACACCGGCACCATCGCACGCGCAGGTAGCTGAGATTGGGTGTCGAGCCTCCCTTATTTGCTAGATTGGCTCTATGAACCGAATACGTACGGTGTTTCAATCGGTAAATGCTCTAAGCTTGGAGAGAAAAAAACAAGAGGGATCTGGAGAGACGGGCTCCGTCCCGTCCTATGCTCGCAATGTTCCTCGCCGACCTTCCGTTAGGACGACACAGAGGTTTTTCCTCCATTCCGGTTTTTCAACCGTTAAAGGCTCTAAAAACTGTCTTTGATGACGACTTCGTCGAACGGGAGCATGTCTTTGGTTTGAGGGCTTTCTTTTAGGCCTTTGCCGATGGCGACGAACATGCAGATGGCATGGTCGTCGGGCAGGTTGATGATGTCGCTGACGGTCTCGAAATCAAATCCGTCCATGGGGCAGGAATCGTAGCCCATGGATTGGGCGGCCAGCATGAGGGTCTGGGCGGCGATGCCGCAGGACCGCATGGCTTCGTCGCGCTGGACCTGGTCGAGGCCGGAATAGTAGCGCTCGATGGCCGGCACAATAAATTCCTGCACCGGAGCCGGGGCGGAGCGCCAATAGCGCAGGGGTTCTTTTTCCCAAGCCTTGAGGTCGGCGCAGAGAATCACCAGCAGCGAAGCGGAGGTGATCTGGTCTTGGTCCCAAGCCGCCTCGCGAATCTTCCGCCGCTGTTCAGGATCTTGAACCACTACGAAGCGCCAGTTTTGAATGTTGAATGCGGTAGGCGAGTGCAACGTCAGCGAAAGCAGCTTTTCAAGCTCCTTGGCGGACATTTTATGGCTGGGGTCGAAATGCCGGACGGATCGGCGCGTTTGTATGGCTGCTGGAACGTTCATGACTTTTTTCCTCTTAATTCCGTTCGGAAACATAAGGAATGAATGAGATAAATGGAAGGGCTTTTTTCGGGCTTGGGCCGCTTAGAGCAGATGAAGAAAAACCATAGCTGTTCTGCCGTGGATGATCGGACAGGACAATTGAATGACATGACGATTTGAACCATTCCCTGTGGGTAATTAAGCTTTGCGTCATTCAGGAATGGCATAATTGCCGCTTCGCGGCCGACGGTTGAGCTTTGCTCTCACTTCGTGTTACGCCAGCCCCGCTTCGAGTCTGTCATCTAATTGTCCTGTCCAGATTTTCAGTAGAAACTTCCTGTGACCACAGGAATATTTAAAACGCCATAGCTGTCTAAATGAAAACGCTCGACTTAACGACGGGGTTCTTTGCCGGAGAGGGGAGGCTTGTCCTTCGCCGGATGCGACGACGCGAAGCGAAGCTGGAGAAACGACAGCAACAGCCAAGAGCTGGAAGGGAGCGCGGCGCTTCTTTTCCGTTAACCTCTGGAAGGGGGAACGGGGGAAGTCCCGTTGCCAGAAAGTGAAGCAACCGAAATGTTATAGGTAACAAAGAAGTTGTTGCGTAGAGGGTTGGATGCTAACAATTTGGCTAGGTTTTAGGGGGGCTGGTGCTTTAAGGACTTGGGGTGGAGTGAATGTGGTTTGTTCAATGACAGAGCTATAAAAGAGGGATAGATGAAAAAAACCCGCAAAAAAAAGTTGCATGTGAACGGTGCCAAACATACTTTGTGTACGTTCGCAAATAGGCCGTAGCTATGCCGAGGGAGGCCGGCTGCATGAAGAGTGTCCGTCGTGGGCGGCTGAATTGAGGAGAACATGAGATGAAAAAGTTAGCGATAATGATGTCGATGGTGTTGGTGGCAGGTATGGCCAATGCTTTGAGTTTCTATACAACGGACTTCACAACGGCCGATGGCATGTCGAACGACCTGCTGAGTGCTCAGGCCCAATGGGAAGCCCAAAGTGGGTATGTAGTTACCGATGCCGAGGGTGACGGCATATTGATTTCGACCAACGACTGGGGCCGCGCAAAGCTTTGGCCGTCGCTCGTTATGACATCCGAACTGCTAGAGACCAACAAGGTGGTTATCACAACCGATTTCTGGTACGGAAACCATGATGCGAGCCATGGCGGGACAGCGGCAAAAATCGGAATCTCGGATACTGCCGAGAACACGGGCGGAGATATTGTCCAAGTTGGGTCGGAGCTCAAGACGTTCAATAACGGCGTGAACTGGGCCGGTTGGTACGATTTAAATAATTTTCAGGGCACAAACTCGTGGATCCGCTGGACGGCCGAGATCGTAAAATCCACAGTTGTGGGTGAGTTCAGTGTTAAATCCAGCTTCTCCAACCTGACGGAAAGCGTGATAATTAAGGACAATGTCCTAATCACCGTGGTTAATTCGAACGCCTACAATGCTGCCAAAGTCAATGTGGGAATCCGCACAGGTAATGTCGGAGGAGTGAAGGAGACTAAGTGGGATAACTTCAAAGTGGAAATCTTTGAAAAGCCCCTTGAAAGTGTCATTTGGGAAGACGATTTCAATGACTTGGCCGATGGGGCGAGTGTTCAGTACCGTGGCAATTGGGAACTTCTTGGAAACAACGAAAAGTGGATGGGCTACAATGGCTATGCTATGCAACGTCCTGGGTTCTCTACCAATAAGACCGGTGCGAGTTGGGGCGGTGTCTATAACGAAACTCCAATTCAGCCGCTGGCGGGAGAGACCGTTGTTGTGGAGTTTGACTGGCGCGTGTTCACGGATGGTGACAAAAACAACAGTTATCTTGATTTCGGGATGCAAACGAATCTTTGGGATGGAATTTGGGCCAATCGTTTAAGTTCCTACGCCCAAAGTGATCACACACCGATGTCGTTCCGCATGGAGCAACGCTTCGGGGGAGGATTCCGTCCGGTGTTCTATGAAACCACGAATGCCGTCTATCTTAGCACTTGGGATGATGCCCTGTTCGGCATTGGTCCGGCAGGAGGCGATAATACCAGTGATACGATGCGTGTGACTTACACGCTGGAAAAAACCACCACGGAAAATATTTGGTATATCGACCTGTCAGTCTCGAATAAGAGCACGGGAGCAACAGCATCCATCGATGAAATTAAGGTCGATAATGCCACTTGGTATAATTTACAAAACCACTATTTCTACGGTTCTTCATTCAACGATTTGGCCGACGGAACAGAAGGTAACGAATACGATAACTTTGTCGTCAGCATGCGTTCGCAGGATCCGGCTGATGCACTGCCTGCAGGCGTGATCATTGATGAAGATTTCAATGACTTGGTTGATGGTGCATTCTTGGATTCCGATCGCGAATGGGATCCTCTGAATTCTACCGGGGATCATTTTGTTACGACCAACGGCGTTGCCACGTGCTGGCCATCTGAGGGGCTAGGCTACAACTGGCGCGGTGAAATGAACACCTTCAGCACCATTACGGATGTTGAGGTCGGTGATACGATCGAAATTGACTTCGATACGCAGCTCTATTTGCGCAAAGGCCTCATTAACAAGACCATGCTGGATGTGTTGCTGTCAACGAACTACGTGAATGCCGGTATGGCGTACAATAGTGATCACGCTATGGGTATCCGTTTTGACGAGAAAGCGGCTGGTGATCTTCGTATTGAAACCTACAAAGACAGCATTGCTGCAGACGATGTTCTTACATCGCTCACAAATCTGGGTACGGTTGCGGTTTCAGGCGCAACGACTACCGAGTGGTGTCATGTCACGTATACGCTTGAAAAATCTGCTACAGCGGACGAATGGATTACAGATGTAACCATCTCTAATACGGTCAGTGGATTCTCCACGGGTGTGTCGGATGTCAGCTTCACGCAGGCTGCTACCTACAATGCCGATGAACTGTTCTTTGCATTCTACGGTGCGTCCAACTATGATAGCACCAATGGCGTTTCAGTCGACAACCTGCTGGTTAAGCACATTGTTCCGGCGCTGGATGGTTATGATCTCTGGGCGGAAAATAACGGTGTAACCGATCCGGCTGGCCATAATGACGCCGACGGCATCAACAACTGGGGCGAATGGGTGCTTAACGGCGATCCGAACCTCACATCCGATGTTGGTGTTGTACCGGTGATCGCTGGCACGGACTATATGTTCTCCGTGCGTAATGATCCGGCAGTAGGATATGCCCTTATGACGACGGAAGATCTTGTGACTGGTACGTGGATTACTGGCGGAGTGACGGTTGTTGCCCTTGATGATTTCGAAATGAGCGAGATTTCAGAAACGGTGACAGACTCCGGATCAGGCAAAATATTCGTGAAGCTGTATCTCGAACAGCAGGACTAACCTTTCAGATATTGGAAGTTAGGAAAAACCCCGCCTTTGTGCGGGGTTTTTTTGTGGCGGGATGCGGGCGGGGCCTATGCATTTTCTTTTTGTTCTGATAGGGAATGTTTTCCCTTTTTAGTGAACATAGTGGCAACGATAACAATTGAAGGCATTAATCAGTTGAGTGGTTGGTTGTTAAGGCGATAATAATTAAGCTATGAAGGGTTTGTTTCATATAACCCTCATAATGCTTCTATTTTAGAGGGTCGGAGTATTTGAGATGAACTTAGGTTGCCCTGTTCTTTTGGCAGGTTTTTTTTTGAGGCATTCGCTTTACAATCTTCAAATAAAAGTTTACGTTAACATATGTAAATCGGAAAAGGCGCATGGGTTCTGACGGGCAGGGCTGGTGCTTAAAATGCCCTGTTTGGGGGCTGCCGAAAATGAGAGGATAATATGATGAAAAAAGTATTATTAGTGGCGTTGTGCGCGGTGGCGTCGGTGTTGCCATCGCAAGCGACTGAAATCATGAATGAGGATTTCAGCGGATATTCGGATGGAGACATCAATAGCGTGAGCGGCTGGGTTGCTTCAACCGCCGGCAAGACCAACGAGGTGGTAAGCGGAGAGTTGATGCTGGCCACAACGGGCGACCGGATCGTGTTTTCCGGTGCGGGCACGAGTCTGGCGGTTGGCGAGAGGCTTGAAGTCACGCTGGATTATCGCGTGAGCATCCCCAGCACCCGTAACCACTATCAAGGTTTCGGATTTGGTATTCAGGACAACGGTATCGCCACGGCAACGAATAATGCCCAACTCCTGAACGCTTATGTATTTATGTTCGGGTTGGAGCCTCAAAACCGCTACAGCGGCCAGGTGAACTTTTTCCCGGACAACCAGCAGTGGGCTGGTCCTGGAACCTACGTAATGATGGCTGAAGCGGACTGCGGAATGAATCCGTTTGGATACTACACCAACGAGGCACCGTATGACAGTGCGGCATACATCGATGCCGGTTCCGATGTGCTTCGCTCCGTCTACACGATCACCAAATCGCATGTTGCCAACGAGTTCAACGTTGCTGTGTCCACGAGTAACCTGACATCAGGTGCGTATTACACGGGTTCGGATAGCGGCATCGTGCGTCCCGATGTATGGGCAAGCTCCGATCTTTCGCTCACCATTCACAGTGCATGGCAAATCACCAACTATATCCAGAACGTGAAAATGGAAAAACTGGATGTGGTTATTGCCGCTCCGACATCCGTTTCCGCACTGGGACTCGATGGCGAGGTTACCTTGGGCTGGGATGTCATGCCGGGTGCAACGCAATATGACGTATACAGAACCGAGATCCCCGGAGACTACACAGGGGTAACGCCTGTCACGGTTGACACGGAAAGCCATCTTGACGACACCGTTTCGAACGGGACGACCTATTATTACTCCATTGTGGCGAAATTTGCCGGTGGAGACTCCGTCAAGTCGGATGAGGTTTCGGTGACTCCGAAAAAGGTTTACGTCGACGAGTCGGTGTACGCAACTGCAGACTTCGAAGCCCTCTCGCTCGGCGATTTGGCCGCCAATGCAGAATGGGGCGAGATTTCTGGAAGCAGCAACAATGCTTTTGCCGTAATCGACGAAGGCGGCACCAACAAGGCGGACACGGTGTCCACAGTAGCTGACTTCGACCCGGTCGTCGGCAACGCCGTTTATCTGGATCGCCTCATGCAGAATGCCGCAGACGATGTGGTTGAAGGCTCCTTCGATGTGGTCATCAGCGCGACCGAAGCGGTTGGCACGTCCAACCCGAACGTGGGACCGGGTTTTGCCGATTTCGTGAACTGGGGCGTCATGGAGTTTGGCCTGACTTCCGGCACCACGGATGCACTTGCAGCAGAAAAAGACATGATGGCCATGTTCCATATCAAGGTGCGCTCCAACGGCAAGATTGTCGTCCTGTTCGGTACCGGAACAAATGCGAACGACGACAATTCGAACCGCTTGGCGGACATCGGCAAGGCCAACGCCGGTTGGAATCCAAAGGATGATGCATGGGACTATGTGGCAGGATCCGCCGCCGATCTGGAAACCGATCCGTTGCGTATTGCCTGGAAAATCCGCAAAACCCGCGAAGTTGGCGTCTACCAGGCGTGGGCATCCATCACCAACCTGACGAGCGGCTGGTCTTCCAGCGACGAAACCTCCGTGAAGATTGAATACGAACTCAAGGATTCCCAGGATATGTACGACGCTCCGGCCGCCATATTCGCCATGGGCCATTCCCAGGCCGCGAACGACGGCACGCTGGTGAGTAT
Source organism: Pontiella sulfatireligans (assembly GCF_900890705.1). Classification (GTDB taxonomy): domain Bacteria; phylum Verrucomicrobiota; class Kiritimatiellia; order Kiritimatiellales; family Pontiellaceae; genus Pontiella; species Pontiella sulfatireligans. Next base: position 2,034,510 of record NZ_CAAHFH010000002.1, read on the forward strand.
CATCAATGCCACAGTCGATGAAGTTAACGTGTTGCATTCGGCTGGTAACCTTCCTGTAGTGGAAGCGCCTTTCGTCACGAGTGTTATTTCCGGCGACCGCGAAGTTTCTATCGAGTGGGAACCGGTGCTGGACGCATTGGGCGGATACACCCTTACCGTGGAAACACCGAACAGTGAGGCATATGTTGTGGCAGAAAAAACCAACATTACTTCGATCACCGATGCTCCGCGTTGGAATGGTGTTGAGAATACCTACATGCTGACGGCAAACTTCGATTCAGACTTGGCTCCGAATACCGCCAGCACAAACTTTGTTGCGGCTCCTGTCGCTTTGGAGCCGGTTTATTCGATTAACAATCCCGACTGGGCTGATTCGGATATCGACTGGATCCAAACCGGGATCGCAGCGGTCAGCAACACAATGAGCTATATCGATGCCATGACTACGCCGTTTTACGCCAACGGAGTGGATGGCTATACCGGACCCACGATCTACGGATTGCACCAGTGTAAGGATCCTACCTTGCAGGTTCGCCGTGACGAACTGCGTATCAACTTCTGGGGTGGTGCCGCCGTCTGGAGCTTTGGTCCTTATGCATCGACGCTGGCCTTCGTCAAGGTTGAAGACATGGGATATGGAGCGGTCACGACCTTCGATGCCGATGCTAGCGCGCTTTACATCAAGGTGCGTTTGGCCGACTACTCAAACGGAAATACCGGTCAGGCTGATGCCCATATGCGCCTGGCCATCCGCAATGGAACGGATTGGTATGTGTCCGATGAAAACAATATGTTTGAGGCGCCGCATACGGACGATGAGATTATCCTCGTTGGCGACGTGGCCGCCGCTGGATGGAGCCCGCTCGCGGTTGCTGCCGCGACCCAGATGGACTACGTGTCGAATTCCGTGCCGGATACCAGCATATTCACGGATATCAACGCGATCGGGTTCTATTCCGACCGTCACTTCAACTCCAGTATTCGCGAGATGGAAATCAAGGTCTCCGGTGCGCTGGACTCGTACGACTATTGGGCGGATAACGCCGGGCTCGTCAGCTCCAACTCGGCGGCAGGACTCGATCCGGACATGGACGGCATCATCAACGAGCAGGAATATGCTTATGGCGGCGATCCTCTGGTTGCGGATACAGCGGTTCTTCCGGTAATGGATATGACGGTTGTGGCGGATCCAGATACGGCTGAAGACGCCATTACGTATGTTTATTATAAGCAGCGTGATCCGGTCTCCGGCCTTACGTATACGCTGAAGACGACGGATAATCTGGTATTCGGCCCCTGGTCGGATACGGGCTACACAGCCGTTGAGACGGATGTTGACTATTACTGGACGGTGGTGACGAATTATATTCCGAATGCTGCTGACCGGACCTTCATCAAGGTGGACGTTGACTAAACGCTCGCTGAGTTGTTCATAAGTATATTGGAAAACCCCGCCTCGGGCGGGGTTTTTCAGCATCTATGCAAAAAAAATATCCAATGGTTGGGAGGTCAAATATGAGAGTAAAAGCAACTATTTCCATGATAACCCTTCTTGTTTCTCCGGCGTTTGCCACGCCGGTGCTGGACATTGAGTTTTCGGCTACGGGGGGATTCAGCGACGGAGCTCCGATTAATGGAATTCAGGGCTTCAATGCGCAGGAAGCTTGGTTGGCTGCCGATACGGCAGGTGATGGCTATGCCACGATGGCCGGCGGGTGGTCTCGGGCCCGCAACTATGCCAGCTTCTCTCTCGATGTCGGTGCTTCGGTGCAGATTGAGAGCACGTTTCGCCTCTCGACAACCAATGGCTGGCCGAATTCCGATGTTTACTATTTCGGCTTTGCAATCAATACCGAACATTCGGGCGGCAACACGCCGTCGATCGGCTCGAAGATCCACTCCAACGGCGACGGCAGCTACTGGTTCGGCAGCTCAGAGCCAAGCCAGCGCATCGACGTTCCAGCCGTGGCCTCCAGCGATTGGATCAAGTTTACGCAGACGATCACCCGCAGCGGTGTCTCCAACGAATTTGTCGGAACCGTATCCGCCACCAACCTAACGGCCGGCTCTGATCTCGGCAGCAGCTCCAGCGCCTGGACGCAATCGACGGCGGACGGATCGTGGGGCGGTATCATGAACGCCAGCTTTCGCGGCGTGAGCGCGACGGGCGTCACGCTGGATCTCGACCGCTGGGTCGTCACAACTGTAGCTCCTCCGATTTCTGTCGTTTTAAACGTGGATGCCACGCGCACCCGCTCGATTGGCGGGATTACGGCGCTCGACCGCGAAACCTGGTTCGGCGTCTATCATGAAGCCGGCTATGGAACGCGTACGGTTGACGGCAAGAAAATCGATGAATGGATCAATGAAGAGGGAAACATGTGGCCGTCGCGCGGTACGATCGGCTACGGCCAGTTTCCTGAAGATCCCGCGCGCGACTCGTTCATCGATCCGGCTGCGATTTCCAACTACACCGGCCAGCTGTCCCGCTATGTGACGGCCAAGGGATACGACCCGGACCACAAGACCGTTTTTTCCGGCCGTGGTCACGGAGACTATCCGGATTACATGTGCTGGCCGACCAACATGACGCACAATGTGCCGACGGTTTCCAACCACGTTGCGCATGGCGAAGCGGTGGTGCGCGTTTTCGACCGCATCGAGGAGTTGGGCGGCCTGCGGCCCAAGTGGTACGAGGTCACCAACGAAAGCTCGATCCAGAGCAACTTTGGCTGGTTCTGGGATTCCGACGCGTGGGACAAGCTTTCCGAATACCACAATGCGGTGGCTGACGCGATGAACGCGTCGGTCTACTCCAATTCCGTAAAGGTGGCCGGTTCGACCGATGCCTATCCGTTCCGCGACGACAAGGATGGCGACTTTTCCCCGTGGGAAGGCGGCAACAAAAAGTTTGTGCACCAAACCGGCGACAAGATGGGCGCCTATGCGATGCACACCTACGAGCAGATGAACGGCGGAACCAGCTATGACGACTATCTCGAACGGTTTGAAATCTGGCATCTGGGCCGCCTTCCTTCTTTCCTCGACCTGTGGGAAAACGAGCAGGTCAACACCTGGGGCGAAACCAAGCCGTTTGTCTTTTCGGAATACGGCCTGCTGAACAACAGTGCCGGCGACACCAATGCCTTTTACCAGCTGCGCAGCTGCAACGGCATCCTGCTCTCCCTGCTCGACCGTCCGGACGTGGTCGATAAGATGAGCGCCTTCCTGATGTCGTGGGCGCCCTACAATTGGAATCAAAAGCGGGTCTTCTTTGCCTCCGATGACAACGGCACCAATATTTATAAAACCAGCTACTTTGAATACCTGCGCTTCTGGCGCAATCTTGAAGGCGACTATCTCTTTTCCGATGCCGACTCGCCGCATCTTTTGCAGCGTGCCTTCAACTCGGGCGGCACCAACCTGTTTGTGGTGATGCAGAATAACTATAAAGAATCCTATCAGGTCGATGTGCAAGCCGCCTTGCCTGCTGGCGCAACGTTGATGTCGGCTGAGATGCAGCGGCTTTATCTGGGGAACAACGATGTTGCGCGCGATCCGTTCGCGCCGGCCGATATCCACAGCGTACTCATCGGACCTGACGAAACCGTAATGCTCAAACTGGCGTTGTCCGGCATGCCGTCGCTGCCGGTTTGGGAGGAGTCGAACCACTATGGCGACCGCACCCTTGTGCCGATGCAGACCGGGGTGGGGGAAGACTTCGCCATTGAGCTGCCTTCCGCTGCCGGCAAAACCCACAGCGCCGGTTGGGTGAACCTCGGGCTCTATGCCTTTAGCGGCTTCAGCAACGGCCTGCAATCCGTTTCCGTCAATGGAACGGCATTGTCCGATCTGCCCGACCTTTCCTACACCGACGGCGCGCCGCGCCACTGGGCCAAGGTTTCGCTGCGCATTCCCGAAGGCGTTTTGCTTGACGGTTCCAACACCGTAACCATCGTGCCGGCTGAAGGGGAGGCGTTGATGAAGATTACCTCCGTCCGCCTCACGGCGGAAGACGCCAGCGATGCCGTGTTGAATTCCGACCGCGACCTCGACGGCATGACCGACGCGTGGGAAATTGCCAACGGCTTTAATCCGTCCGACTATACAGACGGAGCCATCGACTCCGACCTCGACGGCTACGACAACGCCGCCGAATATGTCTGCGGCACCGATCCGCATAATGACCAGGATTTCCTGTCGACGGCAGGAATTCCCGAGCTCGGCAGCGGCTTCAGGATTTCCTTCGAGTCGAAGTCGAACCGCCTTTACGCCATTGAGGCCACCGAAGACCTGCTGTCCGGTTGGGCCGATTTCACCAACGGCGTGTCCGGCACCGGAACCCTGATTGAAATGGTCGATAGCGACGGAGCCACCAACCGCTTCTACCGTGTCCGGGCCGAGGTGGAATAATGCATATCATGAAAAACCACAGTTCCGGATGTGGATTTGTTGGACAGGACGATTTTTAATTCAGAAACGACATTTCTAGTGTCAAGAGCTCTAATCTTCCTGTCCTTGTCTCGAAAGAAGCGTTCAGTTCCGTTGGAATGGTATAGATCCGGCAATTCTGGCACTGAAGCTGGAACCACGCTGGTTCGCCACTGAGCAAAAGGGCGGTAAGGGAGGCATCTTCGTTTCGGAGGCGGGCTCAAAGGCTTGGAAAGGGGCGGGTATTGTTGTAAACTGATAATTTCATGCGAAATTTTAAATTCCAGTCTAGAAGTCATGTGCGCAGTGCCGTTGCCGGGGTCTTGCTTTTTGCGGGAACTGCTGCGGCCGGGCCGGCGATTGAGAGCATTGCGGAAATCCGAAGCTTGCCCCCTGCCGAGGCGGCCAAGGGGTTGCCGGTGTCGATCGAGGCGCAGGTGCTTCGGGTGCAGCCCTCCCTGCTCGGGTTCTTCGCGTTTGACGGAAAGCATGGCTTGTACGTGGGGCGCTACCGAGGGAATTCTACGCCGAGGCCGCTTGAGTCTGGCGACATGGTTCGGATTGAGGGTTTTACTTCGGCGGGCGAGTTTATTCCAGACGTTTCAGCGGAGCGGGTGACCGTACTGGAATCGCGTCCGCTGCCGGAGGCCCGTCCGTTGCGCCTTGATGAAATCAATTCGGCAGGCATCGACTGCGACTGGGTTTCGGTCACCGGCCGGTTAACCTCCATGTTGATTGGCGGAAAAACTTTTCAGGCGATTGTATTGCAACTGGAAATGCATGGATTGATTGCCATGAGCATCCAGGTCCCTTATTCGGAAGAGGCGGAAAAGCAGCTGGCCGAAATCATGTTCAAGCAGGTGCGTTTCGATGCCGTGATCGGTTCCGTCTTCAACCGGCAGCGACAGCTGACGGGCCGGGTTCTTTATGTGAATTCCGTTGCGGACTTCAAACCGCTTCATGAGGAGGAGCCGGGGGCCGAGTTGCAGTCGGTGCCGATTCACTCGCTGATGCGCCTGGGAGTGGATCATCAGCAAGCGGTTCGAACACACGGGCGGGTGACTTATGCGGGGCCCCGGGAAATATTTTTAAGGGGTGAACAGGCGTGCCTGAAGGCGGCGGTGCTGGATGGAAGCGCGGTGGAAGTGGGGCAACGGGTGGAGCTGGAAGGGTTTACCGTGAGGGAGGCAGTCAGTCCGGGGTTTCGGGCGCGGTCGGTGTCGGTGTTGGAGCCGGCGGAATCCAACGGCGGACCGGAACCGCAGGCCGTTATTCTGGAGGCAGAGCTCGGGCCGGGGCTGAATTATGAATTGGTTAAAATCCAAGCCCGGCTGGTGGATGTGGGTAAAACGTTCGGGCTCTTGCCGAACGAGCTGGAGGGGCGGGGGCGGCTCAGCCTGCTGTGCCGCTCGGGGACACATTTGTTCGAGGCCAAGCTGCCGCCCGGAATGGAGGTTAGCGAACAGTTGAGGCCCGGGGCGCTGCTGGAGCTGACGGGCATCTGCCATCTGATTGAAAACCGGCGCATTCAGTGGCGGCTCTTTATTGACGGGCTTTGGCTGCAGCTGCGCAGCGAAGACGATCTGGTCGTGCTGCAGCCCGTCCCTTGGTGGACGACAAAACGGCTGTTGTGGATTTCCGGGGCGGCGCTGGGCATTGCCTCCCTGTTTTTGGTCTGGGTGGCGGCGCTGCGCAAGACGGTGGGGCGGCAGACGGCGGTGATCGGGAAGCAGATCAAGCGCGAGACCGTGCTGAACGAGCGCCAGCGGATTGCCCGCGAACTGCACGATACGCTCGAGCAGGGCCTGACCGCCTTGTCGATCCAGTTGAAAAACATTCTTCGCAAGATCGAAAAAAACCCGGCCTCGGCCGGGGCGTCGGTCGAGTTGGCGGAAAGCATGCTCCGCGTCTGCCGGGAGGAATCCCGCGCCTCGATTCACGATCTGCGCGGGGGCATTCTGGAAGAGATGGATCTGCAGGCCGCCATCGAGCATACGCTCGGGCCCTTGTTCGAAAACAGCACCGCCGTATTCGCCGTCGAGCGGGAGGGCGCACCGCTCCGGCTTACCCTTTTTGCAGAACACCATTTGCTGCGCATGGTGACTGAAGCGGCCAACAATGCCATTGCCCATGCCGCCCCCAAGACCTTTCGCGTTGAGCTGCGCTACAGCCCGAACGAGTTCCGGCTCGTTCTGGAGGACGACGGGTGCGGCTTCGACCCCGGCATCATACAGGGCACGGGCCGGTTCGGCGTGAGAGGAATGTACGAGCGGGCTAATCGGCTCCACGGCACGCTTGAAATTGAAAGCAAAGCGGGGCGAGGCACCAAGCTGCATTTGGCCGTGCCGGTTGCGGAGTTTATTAAGGAGGAAGATCATGAATAAGGCACTTACTGTTTTGGTGGTGGACGACAATGTCCTGCTGCGCATGGGGATTCTCGAGGCGCTTTCGGAGGAAGAGGATCTGCGGTCGGCCGGCGAAGCCGCCAACGGTGCCGCGGCGCTGGAAATGTTCCGCAAGCTCAAGCCCGATGTCGTAACGATGGATTACCGGATGCCCGGCGAGGATGGCGTTGAATGCTCTCGCAAAATTGTGGCCGAATTCCCGGACGCCAAGATCATTGTGCTTTCGGTGTATGAGGGTGAAGAGGACATCTGGCAGGCGTGGCAGGCGGGCGTCCGGGGATACCTTTCCAAGTCCGAGGCGGCCGGCAACGTGCTCGAAGCCATTCGGGTGGTCGGCGCTGGCGGAACCTATTTCCCGCCTGCAATCGCCGAACGGCTGGAGGCCCGGAAAGAGCAGGAAAACCTCACCGCCCGCGAGCTGGAAGTTCTCCGCCTAATTGTTGATGGTAACAGCAACAAGGAAATCATGGCTTCGCTCAATATTTCCGCTGGAACCGTCCGGCTTCATGTTTCCAATGTTTTATGTAAGCTGGGCGCCTCAGACCGGACCCAGGCAGCAATAACTGCAGTAAAGCAAGGGATTGTGCATCTGACGCGCTAATCCGGCCTCCGTTTCCTCCTAGACAGATGTCTAGCTATACAAAAGAACGCGCAGGCGTACTATATAAATGTTAACGGTCGCGTAAATAGTTTTCTGTATGTTGCAGGGGGCGCGTGGCCCGGAAGCGGAGGAGCAGGACATGAAAAAGATCATCGGAACCTTGATGCTGGCAGCTGGATTGGCTGTTGTTGCTCAGGGACAAACTATATTCGACAACACGGCGGGGAGTTACTCCGTCGGGAATCTCACCAATCAGAACAATTGGACTGCACTGCAGAATACTGAAACCAACGGTGTTCCTTTTCCTGTGGGCCAGTCAAACCAACTGGGTCAGGTTGCCTTTAATGTCGACAATGCCAGTTGGGTTGACACGGTAGGAACCGACAGTGATTTCCTGACGACGACCAACGGCAGCTTTGTATACTTGAACGAAGCTTCCGCCGGCAATGCCGACGACCAGGTCTGGACAACAACTATGGATTTCAATTTTTCCATTCCCGATGGCGGCGCTGCCGGCATCGCCATGCCGAACGCGGAGTTTTTCTATGTGGGTCTTACCGCTTCCACCACAAACGGGTTGAGCGAATTTGATCGGAACGACCTTTGTTTTGTATTACGTACCCGTGCGGAAAACGGACGTCTGGATGTGAATTTCCAGTCGGGCGACCAATCCGATAAACGTATCCTGCAGATCAAGCCGGAAAACATCGGCTGGGCTCCGGAAGCAGTCATGGATGACGGCACTGCGGTTACTGCAGACTATCAGACCGATGATTTACGTCTTATCATGACGACCCGCAAAACCCGCAATGCCGACACCTATACTGCATCGGCAATTATCACCAATCTGAACACCGGCTTCAGTTTTAACGGTCTGGAACTTGTCGGACCGACAACGAACAGAGTAGTGGAATCATCCTATTCTACGAATTTCTACAACGCCGCTGATGTTAAGGTTGCGCACGGACGCTCTTCGCAGGCATATAATGATCAGATCGGTGGTTTGATCGATATCGATATCGATGCGCTCAGCGTCGTGACCTCATCCGTTCCTCCTGCAATCACCGCGCCTTCAGGCGTAGCCGCATCGCCGTACGATGCGCAGGTGACATTCAGCTGGGACTCTGTTGCAGAAGCCGGCAGCTACGATGTATTCCGCTCCGAAACCAGCGATTCTTACGGTGCTGCGTTGACCAATGTGACCGGAACGTCGCTGCTGGATACTACGGTAGTGAACGACACCACATATTACTATGTTGTACAGTCGGTCTTCCCCGGACTTTCCAATTCCACCAACTCGCTGGAAGCATCTGGTACGCCGCAGGCCATCTTCACGGGTACGCTGGTTGATACCAACTTTATCGGCTATGCCAACGCAGACCTGGCAGGCCAAGAGGGCTGGAAGCAGGTTTTGGGCAGTTCCAACAATGCGTTCAACGTCATCAATTCCGGAACCTCAGATTCTGCAATTGACACCGTCAGCACCGCCGCCAACTTCAGCACGAATACCGGCAACGCCGTCTATCTCGACAAGTTGATGGACAACTTGAAGAATGATGCCTGGGAAGGCTCTATCGACTTCGTGGTGTCCGCAGAGGCATCGTCTGGTACGAATGTGGCGCTTATTTCAAACCAGTCCGTGCTGGCCTTCGGTGTCACTTCCGACAAGGATGCTCCATTGATCCTCAGCGGCGGAGCCAACGATCAAATGGCGCTGATGAGCTTGCTGGTGCGTGCGAATGGTAAGCTGGTTGCGTTGTTCGGCGAGGATGGCAACGATGCAGACGATACGCGTCTGGCAGTGCTGATCGGCAACACGGAAACCGGTTGGGATCCCGATAATCCGGCGGCGCCGGACTTGGTGTCCGATCCCATTCGATATAGCTGGAAAATCCGGAAGACCACCGTTGACGGAGAGTACCAGGCAACAGCCACACTATCGAACCTGGTTAGCGGTGCTTTCGGTGATATGCAGACGATTGTCCCCTATTCGCTCAAAACCAAGCAAACCATGTATGACAGCCCTGCCTCCAACTTTGCCATGGGCCATTATTACAAGGCGAAGCTCGCCGCAGATACGGAGCTGGTTAATGTGACGATTCAGGACATGAACGTGACGCACACCGCAGACAACCTTCCGGAAATCTCAGCTCCAGGTAATGTTGATACCATCGGCGGCGACCGCAGTGTGTCGATCACCTGGGATGTGGCCTATGAAGCGGACGACTATGACGTGCTGTTTGCTGAAACATCGGGAGGCGACCAGATTACAGTTGCCGGCGGCTTGACCGCCCTGACTTATTTGGATTCACCGCGTTTCAATGGCGTACCGGGCTATTACACGGTTCGGGCTAACTTCCCGTCCGACTCCGACGATTCGGAAGAAAAGGAAGGAACGCCGATTGCCTTGATCACGCAAATCAATATCGATGGCCTAGGCTCCGATTCGACGCTGATCAGTTCTTCAGTGAATCTGGACCAGACCACAGGATTGCAGACCAATGTGGGCAACGAGGTTACCTACATTGATTACTCGTCCACGCCGTTTGTTACATCGAGCATGGGTGGCTGGTCGGCTGCGCCGATGTATGGCCTCTCGCAGGTGAATACGATCGAACCCGATATCACGAGCGCGAAAGGAACCACCGGCTACCGGATTCGCCAAGGAGGAGCTCAGGTAATTAACGGAACGCAGAGCGATCACTTCGAGTTCACCACGGCCGGCACTCAGGCCGAGGCGCTTTGGTATGTGAAGTCAACCGACTTTGCCGAGCCTTCCGCTAGCATTGACCTGACCGTAGATACGCATACGGTTGTCTTTGCCAATCAGATCAGTGCAAACGACAAACCGCACCGTATCGCCATCCGTAATGGCGACACATGGTATGTGAGTCAGACGCATTTGCTCAGCGGTACGCTGGCAGCGCCAGACCAAACGACGATTGCAAACCTGTATGCTGATGCGTGGGCAGAGGTCACCATTACACCTGGCACTTGGTTCACGGATCCGGGGACCTTTGATACCAGCAACAATGACTCTTTCACGAATGTGAATGCCATCGGTTGGTTCTGCGTCGGTATCACAAAATGGAAGCCGTACCAGTTGATCTATTCTTCTTCGGGCTCCATTCCGTCGTATGAATACTGGGCCGGCAACAACGGTCTGACCAACGGAATCGACGGCGCGACCGACGATCCGGACGGCGACGGCAAGGACAATGCCTGGGAGTATGGCCTCGGCGGCGATCCGCTGGACGGAAACGATGTCGGAGCCCTGCAGGTGTTCGCTGAAGAGGGCGGTGGATTCAGTTACGTGCATAACGAACTGCGCGATCCGAATAGTGGCATCACCTATACGGTGGAAACGACCGATGACCTGGTTATCGGCACGCTGGGAACCAATACCTCGGTTGCCGGCACGGCAAACATTGATTACTACTGGAAATCAGTCACGAACTCCATCCCGGCCGATTTGGACGCGAAGTTTATTCAGCTGCAGGTTGAGTAGTAATGTACAGCATTCCCTGCACCGCCCGCGGTGCAGGGGCATGCCGCATCCGCCGGCGTTTATTGATGATCCCGCCGGGTTTTAGATGAAAAACAGAAAAGAGGGCCCTTTTGTACTGCAAAAGGGCTTTCTTTGGATCAAGCCCCGCTTGCGGGGAACAAGTGTGCGGCTCGGATCTCCTCGAAATGTTTACGTAAACAATGGCTCTTGCTAATGGGGGTTCGGCGGGCTAATTTTACAGCTAATCAGGTTAAATAGACCCTCGACCTATTCCTCCCTTTGTAGGGAGCGAATGATAGGTCGCGTGAAGGGGTGCGAGATTTTTAAAACGGCCAGTTTGGAGCTAGAATGAAAATTGAACTGCGGACATTAATTTTATGCCTTGTTGGATGGTCGTTGTCATCACCGGCAGCGGTGATCTGGGGCGAGGATTTCTCGGGTGCGACGCTTTCTGATACATCCGGCAACAACGAAGCTCTTGCGGGCACGGTGATTGAGACGGCCAACGCGGCTTCGTGCATTGTTGTTGATTCATCAACCGATCCGGCAGCGGCGGAGGCCTTTACGCTGGCTTCGGGGAACTTTATTCGCCTTTCGGTCGAGAGCAACAACTATGCTGCGGTTCGCAGCGTTGCCAACCCAATCACCTTCCCTGCGGTTGACGACACGGACACCGTGACTATGACGGCCGACATCTATCTCCCGAGCAATACCGTTCTTCCCGTTTTTAAGTTCAATCCTCGCCTTGAGACCAGCGGTGCTGCCGGCAACGGTGCAACCTTTGGAGATTCAGCCGTGACGGCAACGGGCCAATACACGATTACCTATACGGATACGGTGGCGAACTTTAAAAATCCGAACTCGACCGGTGATGCGGATACGGCCTATCCCTTCCTTTTCATTGAACAGCTCGACGGTACAAGTTTCGGTGCCGTCGCTGCGGCTGATTTCATGTACATGGACAACATCAGGCTGGAGATCGTATCGCCGGCCGATCCGCTTCCGCCGTTGAACAGTGCATATTTCAGCGCGCTGAAAGCCGGAACTGTTTTTTCCACGCCGCTGGTTAAGTGGCAGCAGTTTGGTCCCGGCATGTCGGGCTACATCGACAAGTTTTGGATTAACAACGGCGATCCGAATGCGATGTATACCCAGTTGGATATGGGCAACGGGCATGTCACCCTGAACCGGGGCGAATACTGGACCAGCTATAAAGAGATTGATGGAAACGGTTTGCCCGGCGGCGTTACCGGCATCGAGTTTTCGTATCAGGATCCGGATTTTGGACTGATGATGGCCAAGGAGGGGATCTATAAAACGACCAATCGCGGCCGCAGCTGGGATTTCCTGGTGGATATATTCCCGAACCCCAACTCTCAGATGAACAGCGTGATGACGGTGGATCCGAATAACGACAATGTGTGGTATATCGGGGCCGGCCAGCACTGGATGATTAAAGATACGCATTTCACCAAAAACGGGCTTTATTATTCCTCCGACGGCAACTATTCCGCCGGCTTTATCCTTAAGTCCACCAATAAGGGGCAGGCATGGACAAAGGTTCTTTTTCCGAACGGCGATGAAGATTTCAGCAAAATCATCGTGGACCCGCGCGACTCCGACGTTGTGTATGCGTCCACCCAGTATGGTGTTCACAAGAGCGAAGATGGCGGGATGAGCTGGGCTCTAGTGGAGGGGCATGCCCAATTGCCGCACAACCAGCCGCGCGACATGGGATTCTACTATGACGGTGCGAATGAATTCCTGCTCTACGTGCTGGAAGTGACTCATTATACGCCGAACGGCAACACCATCGACACCTCCGGCGGGGTCTACCGCAGTTCAGACGGCGGCACCAACTGGGTCAACCTAACCGGAAACCTCGGCATTGACATGAGCGTGATCGGCCCGAGCTCTTACGGGTACAGGGAAAAATATTTCTGGGCTATCGGCAAGTGGCTGGAGGAATCCACGGAGTATGCAAAAACAAACTTTCCCGCATTTCCGGCGAATACCTTCAGCCAGTTTACTCGTATCGCCGTGGATCCGACCGACAAGGACCGCATCTATCTCTCGCACAACTATAAGCACGACTATGCCTTTCCGCCCGGAAACATTTGGATGACCGATAACGGCGGGGCCAACTGGATCGCCGCCGCCCGCGAAGGGCCGTACTGGATCAATGAAGTGAATAAATCCTACTGGCAGTCTCGTGGCCAGCCGATGGGCATGAATGCGAATTTTGCCCATGTGGACCGGGAGCATCGCGAAAACGACAACACCCAGTCCGGCCCGCGCTTTGTGTTCTGCAACCCGCTTGGTGAGGTTTACACCTGTTTTGCCCAACAGGTGATGCGCTCAACCGATTATGGCGTCACCTGGAACCAGGTTGACGATGATGAGACGGCGCCCGGCAGCGGTCATTGGGTGGGTCGCGGCGACTGCAACCTGCCCGGCGAAACCTTCTGCCTGGATACGGGAACGCCGGGCACCTATCTCTGGGGCTGCGGCGAGCACGGACTTTGGCGCAACACGGATGACGGCGACCTCGTCTATCCCGGCGCCATTGCCGTTGAACAGCTCACCGGGCAAAGCATCTCGGACAACAGTCCGCTGTCGATATCAACCATCGCAACGGCTCCGCAGAATCCGGATCACGTTTACATGATTCCGTTCCGGCAGAACATGAAAGGCGAACTTCTCTTTTCAGCTGATGGGGGCGATGCATGGACAACGCTTTCCACACCAATCTCTTTTCCCAATGGAAACGATGTGCTCGATTCGCGTTCCCTTCTGATTGACCATCAGAATACAAACAATATCTATTTCTGCATTCCGTTTTCCGAGTGGGAACGATGGTCCGGGAATTTCGTTAACAACGGACGGAAGTTTGACGGGGATACGGAAGACTTCGGGCAGGGGATTTATAAGTCGACCGATGGCGGGGGCAGCTTCAGCATGATTACCAACGGCATTCCGGCCAACAGGAGTGTCTATCGCATGGCCATGGATCCGTTCAATCCGTTGATACTCTATGCCGCCCTCAATGAAACGCATAACAATGATCCCGGCGGGCTGTATAAAACGACGAACGGCGGAGCCAGCTGGAGCGCTGTAACAATTCCGTCGGGGATCCGGAGTGTGAATGATGTGGTTGCGCATCCGAACGGATATATTTACATCGCTTGCGGCGACTATAATGGCTCAACCGGCGGGGGCTATATCAGCCAAGATGGCGGCTTAACCTGGCATCTGCTGTTTGATATGCCATACCTGCGCCACTTTTCCCCCTCGCTTGCAGATCCCGATATTATTACCGTTAACGTTGATAAAAACACCACGGTCGGGCAACGGAATCCGGGGCTCTATGTAACGATTGATGGCGGCGCCAACTGGTTCAAGATCAACAGCAGCCACGGCCAGCCGGACGGCATCCGAAAAGTTGAACCGGATCCGTACGACAAGAATGTTCTATGGATGAGCAACCACGGAACGGGCTTTTTCCGGGCGGATATTTCTCCTTTGTTCACGGGAGAGCCGAACGAACCGCTCTATTGGGACTGGATGGAAGATTATGGCCAGACCGACCGCTTAGCGGATACGGATGAAGACGGCTTCGATGCCAATCAGGAATACATTGCCGGCACAGATCCGAGCATCACCGAAAGCTTTTTCCGAGTGGATCTGGCGCCCAATGAGGGAAGCGCGGGCCGCCTCGTATTCGATTCGGTGCTGAACCGGCTCTATTCGGTGGACATGACCGACGATCTCCTGTCCGGCTGGACGGAGTTCACCAACGGAGTTTCTGGCACGGGGGATCCGCTGGAAATCAGCGATAGCGAAATTTTCTCGAACCGCTTCTACCGCATCAATGTGGAAATGGAGTAGGGGACATGAAACAAATGGCACTTTCTTAAGGACTGTTTGCATGGATTTCTCAACAACTTGTCTCTGCGGGGAGCGCGGTACGGTTGGCGTACGGCCCGTTGGCTGCGGGCTCCGAAGAAACCGCCAAGAAGGCATCGAAATGCGTTGCATCGCAAGCGTTTTTCCTGCTATTTGGATGGGGTGGTCATGCTTAAGGAAGTGCCATCCGGAACATGAGAATAAGGGTTAAGAAAACGTCGTTTATTAATTGGTTGTCTGCTGCTAATCTCATGTTACACTGTAGGAAGTCAGAGTTTTAGGTTCCTTCATTAACCATTTCCCCAGTGACGGACGTGAGGTTTTTTGGACGGCAGCCGGTTGTAAAGTAGAGATGGAGAGAGTTGATGCTGAATAAAAAAGAAAAGGGAGTGGTCAAAGGGGCTCCAAGCGGTTTTGTGGTCAGCTTGCTGGTTCATGCTGCGGCTTTTTTGCTGGCTGGCATGCTCGTGGTGTTTAACGTGGTGAAGAAGGAGGAAAAAAAGTTTGTTCCTCCCAAAGCGGTCGAACGCCCGAAGATGAATCTGAAAAAACCGAAGGTGAAGGTTCGGAAAAGCTCCAAGCCCAAGCCCACTACGCGCATCGTAACCCGCGTCAAGCGCGCGAGCATGCCCGATATCCAACTTCCGGAAATGTCCGGCATGGGCGATGGGCTGGCCGGCGGGATCGGCGGCTTCGAAATCATGCCCGATTTGAGCCAAGTCAGCGTATTTGGCGGCAATCAAAGCATCGGCAACGATTTTGAAGGCCGGTTCTACGACCTCAAGCGGGACCGTCGCGGCGGCACCATTTCCATGGAGCAGGATCCATACATGACGATTGTGGGAAAGCTGGCGCGGGAAAAGATGAAAGAGTCGCTTCTCGGGCGGTATTACAGGGCGCCCAACAAGCTCTTTACCACCCATTTCATGATTCCGCCCATCACGTCGCCCATGGCTCCGGATGTCTACGGGTCGCCGGAAACGGCCAGCTTTTTCTTCTTGGTGAAATATACAGGAAAGCTGGTCTACAAGGATGACATCCGTTTTCGCTTCTGGGGGACGGGAGACGCCTATTGCGTGGTGACCGTGGATGACGAAACGGTGCTCATTAACGGCTGGGACGGTCGTTTGGATTATCTGACGCACTGGACGTCGCCGGAACCGGGGCAGTCAGATCAGTATTTCTGTGGGAATCAGCTAATGAAAGTAGGCGAATGGATTGATCTTAAAGCCGGTGAGCCGAAGGACATGAAAGTTATTTTCGGGGAATATACCGGCGGGCAAATGGGGATTATTCTTCTGGTGGAGGTCGAAGGCATGGAGTATCCGAAAAGCCGCCAAGGCGGGCCAATACTTCCTGCGTTTAAAACGGAAGAATTCTCGAGAGATATGCTGGAAGAAATTTATAAACTTCTGCCCGAAGGCGAATGCGTCCTTACCAACGGGCCGGTTTTCCGCGATTTTTAGAAGAGGGCATCATGATTAAACTAGTTTCAATTATATCGGGCATCATGTTGTGCCAGTGCGTGTTGGCTGAAATGCGCGTCTGGACCTTTAAGGATGGAAAAACCCTGGAGGCCGAGTTTGCGACCTATAGCGGGTTGAATATTACACTGAAAAACAAAAAGGGAAAGATTGTTAAAATCCCTGAAGTGCAGTTTTCGGATGAAGATTTGGAGTATATTGAGTTGCTCAATCCGCCGGCGCTTGATGTTTCGGTGAGCAAGACGACTGAGCAGCGCACTTATCCTCCGACCTATAATGATGATGAACTTCCGCGACAGACCTTTTATACATTTACCGTCAAAATCAAACAGACCTCCAGCAAAGTATACACTAAGCCGCTGACGGTTGAGCTTTTCATTATTGGCGATGAAAATGCCGGGGATAAGAGCATCCTGTTTCACTATCAGAAGGAGCAGTTCTATCTTGAACAAGGCAGTGCAAGCCTGTTTGAGGTGACGACGGATGAGATCACGGCGACCGAATTCATACTGGTAGGCCAGCTGCGTGGAGATGCATACAATGGGTATATGGTTATTGTTACCGATTCGCGGGGCGAAGTGGTTGCTTACAAGGCAAAGAAAGAAGAGTGGTTTAAGATAGCCGATAATCTGCGAACGCTGCCTGTGGGAAAAACGTTTGATGAAAACGGGGAGCGCACTTGGCCAACCCGGCCCAGACGCTTTTATTAATTCATTCGGGACATGCAAGCCGATGCTGAGTCATCAGCAGCGGCTTTTTATTTGATTCATGCCCTGAACGGCTCCGCTTTAAGTGTCCCTTGTACGGAATGCCGACTCTGCGTTTCGTCTAGTTTTTGAAATCGAAAAGTACGTTCTGCCGGGGGGTGAGATAGGTCTCCATCCCGGTCTGAACCAGTTTATAAAAGGTGGTTGGTGATGATGAAGATGCAAACTAAACAAACGATGATTCTGTTGCTGGGGGTCGCGGCTTGTACGGCGCCGATGGCTGATGCCGCGGCAAAGAAACCCAATATTCTTTTTATTCTGGCTGACGACCAGTGCTGGGAAACGATCGGATGCATCGGCGGGGAGGTAAAAACGCCGAACCTGGACAAGCTGGTGGCTGGCGGCGTCAGTTTCAAGCGGGCCTACAACATGGGGTCGTGGAGCGGGGCGGTCTGCGTGGCCAGCCGGCACATGTTCAACACCGGTCGCTATGTCTGGAACTGCAACGATCTGATTAAGCAGTCGGCCAAATGGAAAAAGACACACAAAAACAAGCCGTTTCCCGGGCAGATAAAATCCTGGAGCCAGCAGCTCGGCGATGCCGGCTACAGCACCTATTTTGCCGGCAAGTGGCACGTAAGCATGTTTTCGGCGAAACAGGTGTTCGATGTGGTGGGGACCGAGCGCGGCGGCATGCCGAAGCAGACGCCGGAAGGATACAACCGTCCGCTGGACGAGAACGACAAGAACTGGCTCCCCTGGGACAAGTCGAAGGGCGGTTTCTGGGAAGGCGGCACCCACTGGAGCGAGGTTCTGCGCGACGAAGCCATCGGCTTCATCGACCAAGCGTCCCAAGATGACAAGCCGTTCTTCATGTATATCGCTTTCAACGCGGCGCACGATCCGCGTCAGGCCCCCAAGGAATTTGTCGATATGTATCCGATCGAGAGCATTAAGCTTCCGGAAAACTTCCAGCCGCTCTATCCCTATGCCGACGACATCGGCTGCGGTAAAAGTCTGCGTGATGCCCGGCTGGCCCCATTCCCTCGTACGGAATATTCGGTCAAGGTGAACCGGCAGGAATACTATGCACTGGTCACCCACATGGATGTGCAGATCGGAAAAATTCTGGAAGCGCTGGAAAAGAGCGGAGAGCTCGACAACACCTATATTTTCTACACCGCCGACCACGGCCTGGCCATCGGGCATCACGGCCTGATCGGCAAGCAGAACATGTACGAGCATAGCTTGGGTGCGCCATTGATCGTAAACGGCCCCGGGCTTGAGTCCGGAAAGCGCATCACCGAGCGGGTCTATATTCAGGACATCATGCCCACCACGCTGGAGCTGGCCGGCGCGGACATGCCGGACGAGGTCGATTTCCAAAGCCTGCTGCCGCTCATCACGGGCAAAACCCAAAAGGGCCGGGACGTGATCTATGGGGCGTATAAAAACCTGCAGCGTTGCGTTATGCAGGGCGATTGGAAGCTGATGCACTATCCCAAGGCGTCCAAATACCGGCTCTTCAATGTGGCGAAGGATCCGAACGAAATGAACGACCTTGCCGAAAACCCTGAATATGCAGAACGCCTTAAAACGATGAAAGAAGCGCTCGCTTCCGAGATGGTCCGGCAAAACGATCACGAACTCGATTAGGATGAAAATTCCGCTGATGCTTGGCGTGCTGGTGGCGCTGGCCGTTTCAAATCAAAAGCCATCTGAATTTGGTATAAGATTCGTTTCATGACAGCGTCTCCTTCAGGGCAATGATTTTTTGCGCAAGTTTGCTATCCGTGGCATACAGAATGCCAAAGGGATTCATGTAGATGGATTCGGGAAGGTTCAGGCTCATGGGTTTTCCGGACATATCCGTGGCAATCGCACCGAGCTCATTATAAATGCAAACTGTTGCGGCATAATCCCAGAAGCAACCGCCGCCTTTTTCCGGTTTAGGAAACTTAAAGTAGCACGCCGGCGGATTTTCCAAACACCAGATCGCATTCATCACGGCACCGCCCTGGCCTTTCACGCTGGCGTTCAGTGCGGTGGCGACTTTGCCGCAATACGGATAAGCAGCAACACTGCGGTCGGTAATGATCCGGACCTTGGAACCGGCTTCGGGAAGATTCCAGGGCATGGAATCACGAAAAGCGCCTTGCCCTGTGATGGCATGGTAGAGCGTGTGTTCCACCGGATCGTAAACCACGCCAACCTGCGGCATACCGCTGCGCGAAACCAATGCAATGGATACCGCGTAGCCCGGAACGCTTTCGATGAAAGGCAGGGTGCCGTCGATGGGATCGATGCACCAGAAATAATCCTTCGCCAGCCGGCTTTCGTCGTCGGCGCTCTCCTCCGTCAGCAGCGCCAAATCAAACTGGGCAAACGTTGGTTCGAGTGTTTCAAGAATAATGTCCTGCGCCTGCTGGTCGACTTCCGTGACGACCTGCGAGGCGAGCGTGTCGCCGCCCTCCTTGTGCTGGACGTTGATCGGGCGCGTTTCCGAAATATGTTTGCCGGCCTTCCGCGCCGCCCTAATGGCAATCTCAGCCAGGGCATTCAGATGTTTAAAATTCAGGTTCATAACTCAAAAGGTTAGCAACGAATGAATGTAAAGCAGCGAATAAAACGCATGAAAGGATTCGTTGCTTTACATTCATTCGCTGCCAAGCTTGATTTGCTCCAAAACTTTGCGGACAAGGCGCTCGCTGTAGCGGTGGATTTTCCAGTGGCCGGGGCTCCAGCCTTGCAGGAAGCGGAAAAAGTCGGTCCAAGCAACCGGATAGAGCGCGCGCCAGTCGGCTTCCAATGCAGGAAAGTCGACCGCCTTCCCATTTTCTTTAAGCGCGGTTTCCAAGGATTGGAAATAATAATCGAGCAGCTTTTGTTCCTGCCGCTCGCACTCGTCTTCGCAAAGACAGCTTCCGAGAAAATAGGCGACGTCCTTCATACCGCATCCGCCGCCGACATACTGGAAATCGACCGCCGCCACCCGGGCGTCGCTCGAAAAGCAAAAGTTGGCCAGCTTGGCGTCGCCATGCACGAAGGTTTGAAACGGGCTGTCGCTTAGCTTTTGATCGATTGCACCGGCAGTGGCTTTGAGAGCGGGATCGTCGAGTTCGGCTAATTCATCGGGACGCGTTTCGAGATGCCAATAGGTGCCCGTTTCCCACAGCCCGTCCGGCGCCGTGCCCATGAAGGCGGCGTGGAAGCCGGCCAGCCATGAGAGGCAGGCCTTGATTTCGGCGTCGGTAACACGGTTGCGCCGCCCGTCGTAGCCGGCGGCATCGAGATCTTCCATCACCATGAACACCTCGTCGCCATGCGTTTCGAGTGCGAAGCATTTTGGAACGCGGCACGAATCGTCGCAGCGGCTGGCGTATTCTTCATAGAACGCAGTTTCCACCTGGTAGGACTTCACCTTCCGTTCGTGCGAGCGGCTGGTGTTCCAGCCGCGCGGGTGGTGGTTGGAGTCCGGCCAATGCACATGCTTGACCACCACGCTGTCGAGCTCCGAACCTTCCAGCCTGCAGCGCACGATCTTGCCGTACCCGCTCCAGAGGCTTTGAATCACTTCGGATTCGATGAGCCGGTCAGCGCCGGTGGCATTAAGGGTGATGTCTTGAAAGTGTTGATTCATCGGTCCAGCCATTTGCTCGCCATGCGCAGCATGGATTCTTCGGTGGTGTATTTTTCCAAGGATTGGATTTCAGCCCAAGCGAGGTCGTGGGATTCATCGCTTACGACATACTCTTCCGTTTCCAAGGCTTGGAAGGCGAACCGAATGTCGTGGTGGTTGTGGGCCGGTTCGGATTTGCGTTCTGGAATCAGATGAATATCAATATCGAAAATATCAGTGCTGACCGGCTTGAGCCCGGCCAGCCCGGACTCCTCGATGGCCTCCCGGGTGGCTGCGCCGAGAATATCGGAATTGCCGTCGGCATGCCCGCCGAGCTGGAGCCACATGTTCAGCTTTTTGTGGTGGGTGAGCAGTACGTGGGTTCCTGCCTGATTGACCACCCATGCCGAACCCGTGACGTGCCCGATTTTAAGGTGCCGCTCAAAACAATCCGCATTCGCCGAAACAAAATCGATGAGGCGCTGGGCCACAGCGGCTTCATCGGGCCGCTCGTTTTGATAGGCATCGAGCTTTTGAAGCAAGTCGGTGCGGTGCATCAACCGCGCGCCTTCTTGATGATGTCGTAGGCTTCGTTGACCTTGGCGAGCTGCTCGTTGGCGTAGTTCATGAATTCGTCGGGCAGGCCTTTGGAGGCGAGCTTGTCGGGGTGGAATTCGACGCACTTTTTGCGGTAGATCTTTTTGATTTCCTCGTCGGTCATTTCGGGCGAAACATCGAGCACTTTGTAGGCGTTGTCGAGCGCGGTAGCCGTATTGCTTCGGCCTCCGCCGAGCAGGGCATCAATGGTTCCGGGGCGCATGCGGAAGGCGCGCTCAGCCTGCAGCAGGATTTCGCGCTCGTTGGGGTGGATGACTCCGTCGGCCTGCGCCACGGCGTGAAGCGCCGCGATGAAGGTCATGGCGATTTGGGGATTGAATTGAGTCACGCTGGAAAGCTGGTTGAGATAGTCGGCGGCCGTATGGGGATCGTCCTTCGCACGGCGGAAAATCCCGATGGCGGCTTCGCGCATCGGCCCGGCATAACCAAAGCGAGCCATGATCTGCTCGACGGCGTTGATTTCGTCTTTCGTGATTTTCCCGTCGGCCTGCGCCATTTTGGCGAGGCAGCCGAAAAAGGCGACTTGAAAGGATTGCGCGGTAATTTTGGCGCGGTCTGCGCCTTTGTCGAATTGGTGGCCGATCGCCACGCCGATTACGGTGCCCAGCGGGCTGAGCAGCGAGCCGAGCACGCCGCCGATGATTTTTCCTGTCCATGCCATAGCTGAACTCCTGATGAGTGATTTGTGAGGCGCATTGATTTAAAACCACGCATTCTAGCGAATGGACGGCTTCACCGCCAAGAAGCGAAGGGCTCTATTCTCGGCCGCCTGTGTTTAAAAGACTTTTCTGGCATGGATTTAACAGAAGAATGCACTGGGCGCAAAGAAACGGGCAAACTTGATCTTCGCGGGCTTTGCGTTCTTCTGTAAACAATGTGTAGAACGGGATCGTGTTTACTAGGGTTGCTCTTGCAGCAGCTCTTCGACGGCCTTGAGCAGCACATCGAGGGGGACCGGCTTTTCAAACACATGCCGGGCGCCGAAGACTTTGGCATGTTGCAGGAAGTTGATGGGTGCGGTACGCATGCCGCCGGAAATGGCAATCACCGGTATGTCGCCGCGCTGGCTGCGGATGGCCATGAGAATTTCAAGTCCATCCATTTCCGGCATGAGGATGTCGGTAATCACGAGGTCGGGCGTGCGTTCCTCCATCAACCGCAAGCCTTCTTTCCCGTTGGCGGCCTGCGCGGTTTGATAGCCCTTGCCGGCAAGAAATTGGGAGAACAGCTTTTGTATGACGGGGTCGTCGTCGATAATCAATATGAGAGCCATGGTTAATCCGGGGTGTTTATGATTTGATGAACGGTTTCGAGCAGCCTTTTAACGGTAAAGGGCTTTGGGGTGAAGTGGTAGCTGTTCTGGTCGAGATGCTGCCAGCGCTCTTTCTGGTCGCAGTATCCGCTGAAGAGCAGGACCGGCAGGTCGGGGTTGGCTTTTCGGAGGGCATCGGCAAGACCGTCTCCTGACATGACGGGCAGCATCATGTCGCTCATGAGCATATCGAACCGCCCGCCCTCTTTTTCAAAGATTTCCAGGGCGTCTTCTGCGCTGGATGCGGCAACGGAGCGGTAGCCCGCCGTATTTAGAATTTCTGAAACCATGCGGCAGATGTCAGGATCGTCGTCGACCAGCAGAATCCGGGTGTTGTCCGCCTCGCGGGCGAGGGGTTGATCCTCTCCGAGTGGCTGCGGGTTGATCAAGGCGGGCAGATAGACCTTCACGCAGCATCCGGTGCCTTTTTCGCTGTATACATTGATCCAGCCCTTGCTCTGCTTGATGATGCCGTAGACCACGGCCAGTCCAAGGCCGGTGCCGCTGCCGACTTCCTTGGTGGTGAAAAACGGTTCGAAAAGCCGGTTGATTACATCATCGTCCATGCCGCATCCGGTATCAGTGAACGACACGCACACGAAGGCGCCTGAGTTGGCACCGCGGATGAAGCCGGCATCTTTTTCATTTAGCTCCACAAAGGCGGTTGAAATGGTTAACCGGCCTCCTTCCTCCATGGCGTCGCGCGCGTTGACGGCGAGATTCATGATGACTTGTGAGAGCTGGCCTTGGTCCGCATGAACCGGAGGCAGCCCTTCTTGCAGATCGAGAACCAGCTTGTATTTTTTCCGCAGCAGTATGTCGAGCAAGGCGGTCGAGTCATGAATGGTGTTGTTGAGATCGAGCCGCGTAAATTGCGTGGACTGCTTTCTGCTGAAGGCGAGCAGCTGCTGCGTGAGCTCAGCCGCGCGCTTGGCCGATTTGCGGATCTCGCATGCATTGTCATGTTGCTGTGACCTTTTTTTGGTGTCGGAGATCAGCATTTCGCTGAAACCGAGAATGCCTTGGAGGATGTTGTTGAAATCGTGGGCAATACCGCCGGCAAGTTGCCCGACGGCCTCCATTTTCTGGGCCTGCCGAAGCTCTTCGTCGTGGATGAGCTCTTCGGTAATGTCGCGCTTGACCGCCACATAGTTGGTAATGCGCCCTTCGGCATCTTTGACGGGTGAGATGGTGGCCTCTTCGGTATAGTGCGAGCCATCCTTTCGCCGGTTAACGAAACGGCCCTCCCAGATGCGGCCGGCCTCGATGGTTCCCCACAGGGCGGCATACAGCGACGGGCTTTGTTTGCCGCTCTTAAGAATACTGGGCTTCTGCCCGAGGGCCTCCTCGCGGGAATAGCCGGATACGGCTTCAAACGCCGGATTGATGTACTGAATGGTTCCGTCCAGCTCAGTAATGATCACCGCTTCCGGCGACTGTGTAATTACGGTGGAAAGGCGGGTCAGCTCCATTTCCGATTCCCGGCGTTCGGTAATGTCCTCCAGCATCCAGAGCGACCCCTCCTGCGGCTTAGCAGGGTTGAGCGCCTTGCCGATCAGGCGGCCCCAAAACGGAGTTCCGTCCTGATGCTGGAGTTCAAGGGCCCGATCAACGCGAAGCCCCTTTCCCAGCTCGTCATAGATGATTTTCCCGTTTTCTGAATAGGACTGGTCGCTGGGGTAGAGCATCCGGACCGGAGTCCCTCGAAGCAGTTCCGCCGGGATGCCCAGCAGTTCGCCCAGCCGGGGATTGACCCATTTGAACCTGCGCTGGTCAACCAAGGCGATGCCCAAGCTGTTGTTGTTCAAAATCAGGCTTTGGATGTTGGTCAGCTCTTGAAGCTTCTTTTCGGCTTTGTGCTGTTGGGCGATGAAGCGGGCCTGCTGAATGTTTTGATAGGCCGAAGTGGAAAGCTGGTTGGTTAGGGTGTCGAGGGCCTTGGCCACTTGACTGAAGCGGTCAGAGGACATGACGGGCACTTCGGCATAGGCCTCCATGAAGGCTTCTTCATCCGCATCGATTTTGCGGGCATAGGCCCGTATGTGTTCTTCGGGCTGGGTTTCGTCGCGCACTTGGCCGATCAGCCAGTTGGCAATATGCCGGCCACCCACCATGATGCGGGTTCCCGCCTCCCACAGGCCGCAGCTTAGGCAGGGCCGCACCATGGGGCCTTGCGGGAAACTGCGCCTAAGCACGGAATCGGATTTAAAGCAGTTGGCCCGGCCGATTTCGGACTTGCGGATAATTTCGTGGCAGAGGCGGGTGAAGTTGCTTGGTTCGGTGATGGGGGTGCCGTCGGGATGGGTGATGATGGAGGCCACGCCGGTCGCCGAAGAAAAATGATCCTGCAGGCGTTGGATTTGCTCAAGGCTGAAAAGGTTGTCGAAGTCGATGTTGCCGGCGCCTTCCAAAGGCTGCGTCAGGGCGATGATCCGTTGTTCAATGGAGTCCTGCAGGCGCTTGCGGTCGCTGATGTCGGTGATGAATCCTTCGAGGAACAGCAGTTCGTTTTGCTCGGAATAATGGCCCGAGCCGCGTTCCCATACCCACTTGATGGCGCCGCCTTTGGTTATAATCCGATATTCCTGCTCAAAGGGATTCCGGCTCTCAAGCGCGGTTTGAATATTGGTCCACAGCTGATCCCGATCTTCGGGGTGAACGATGTCTTCATAGGCCACGGCAGCGCTTTTGACGATTTCATCGGGGGCATAGCCGGTTAGCTCTACGGATCCTTGGCTGACAAAATCCATGCGCCAGCTGTATTCGTTCGAGCAGCGGTAGGCCATGCCCGGCAGGTTGCTCAGCAGCGCCTGAAACTTGCGTTGCGATTCTTCGAGGGTTCGTTGCGTTTTTTTGCGTTCGGTAATGTTGCGGACCGTGGAAATGAGCAGCTTCTGTTTGCCGATCTGGGCGACCCGCAGGTACACCTCCAAGGGGAAGGTCGAGCCCTTGGCATTCCGCCCGATCCACTCGAAGGTTTGCGGCCCCTCTTCCTTGGCCTTGCGGTTCCACTCGTCCGCATCCTTTTGGGAATAGGGCTCGACGCCGTCGCTCAGATCCCGGATGTGGAAGGTGGGCAGTTTTTCGCGGGTGATGCCGTACATCCGCATGGCGCGGTCGTTCATGTCGAGGAAGCGCCGGCCGGTTTCCACGTCTTGGATAAAGATGGCGTCGTCGCTGGCGTTGAAAATGCCTTGGAAATATTCTTCCGGTTCCAGTCCGGAATTGGGCGGCTCCGTCATGTTATTCCATTCCTTTCAGATGGATGGTGAGCAGCTGGCCCTTGTGGTCGACGGCGTCGGGGAAGGCGGTGCGGATTTCCTCAAAGAGTTCAGCGGCATCCTCGTGCTTCCCGTCCTTCTTGAGGCGCATGGCGAGATACAGTCGGGCATAGGCGCCTACTTGGACTCCGTCGTCGTAGCGGCAGCCTCCATGCCTCTCGATGGCGGCCTTGAGGTGGTCGAGCTGCTCGTTGCCGGAGGTCATTTGGCCGAGATAGAGCAGGGCGCACCCGGTCCGGTTGGCTCGCGGATAGCGCTCATTCAAGATGTCAACGGCCTTCCGGGCGTTTTCCGAGGTCCAGTCTTCGTTGATGGTTTGGTAGAGTTTTTCAATAATATTGAGGTCGTGGCGCTGATAGATTTCGGCATCCATCATCATCCGTTCGCGGGCGAGCGCCTTTTGCTGCTTCACCACGCCTTTCACGCGTTCCTCTTCCAGCACCGGCGCCAACTTGGCCTCCAGCTCGGTGAGCCGGCTTTCCAGCGAAACGATGCGCTGGAGCAGAATGCCGTCGTCGGCGCGGGCGCCGGCGGAGAGTCCGGCCATCAAGGCGGCCATCAGGATCCATTTTTTCACGGTGTGCTCCATTAGTTTCCAATCCCTGGGATCTGGATGATTCCCGCCTGATGCAGAAAATAGACGATGAACACGAGCATAACGATGATTACGGCAAACTTCAGTACGGTTTTGATGGCCTTGGCAAACAAAACCAGAACGATGATTACGGCAGCGGCCGCCACCACCATCCAACCCGTTGTGCTCATTGGTGCAAAAAATTCCATAACATGCTCCAATTAAAGAAAGGCCGCTCCAGGGCGGTCGCCCTGCAGCTCTGGATTAGTGGCCTTTTGTTTAAGCACATAAAAATCGACCCTGAACTCGACTTCGCCGGTGATCACTACATGGTGAAAGCGTTCGGGAAAAATGACGATCGGGTGGCCGGCATCGGCTTCGAGCACGTTGTCGGCATCATCCTCCCAGACAAATTGAAGGGATCCGCTTTCCACCACGAGACGGCCCCATTTTCCTTTTGGGGCGAGATGTTTTTTCAGGATGCCCGGCACCACGGTTTCCTGATTCATCAGCTTGGTGGAGCCGGCTAAAACGGCACCTTCGGGCAATACGGCGTTCTGATAGTTCACAGACACTCCTCAGTTATCAAGGCGCAGTGTAAAGGCAATCCAGCCGAATGTCTTTCCGTTTATCAGGATTTCGATGCGGTGCTCGCTGGCGCGGCGCAGCCCTCAGAGTAGCGCCGAGAGCTTCCAAACCAGTTGGCCGACGCCCTGATCGACATAAATTCCGATCTGGGCGATGAGCGACCAGGCGAGGGCAAACTGCGCCAGCGCGAAGCCGGCGACCGTAAACTGGCTGACGCTTACCAATCCGATCCCGAACTGCGAAATCGTGATGACTCCAATGCCGAACTGGCCGATGGCGATGATGCCGCGCGCTGGAACGGGAACGCGGTTGGGGCGGTATTTGAATGAAACATGAACCAGCGGAAGCCCGAGCAGCGTGGTTTGCGTTTTATATTCAAAGCCCCAGCCGTCCCATTTTTCCCGGGCCGGATACGGCGCGCCGCATTCTGGGCAGGCGATGGCCTGCTCCGAAACATTGTGTCCACATTCCCTGCACGTTTTCATACGCCGCATCATAAGCCGAATCCGGGCTGAATCGACAAAAAACTACGCCTTCCCCTGCCGGAAGCTGCGGGGCGACTCGCCGAGGGCGCGCCGGAACTGGCGGGTGAAATAGTTGCTGTCGTTAAAGCCGACCTCCATCGCGATCTCGGTGATCGTTAGGTCGGTGTTGCGCAGCATTTCCATTGCCCGCTGGATGCGCAGGCGCACGAGGTATTCAATCGGCGTCTGCCCCGTTGCCTTGCGGAAGACGCGCATCAGGTTGCTGCGCGACATGTGCGCAATCTGCAGCAGCTCGTCGAGTTTCCAATCCTTGGAAAAATCGTTTTCCAGCGCCCCGATCACGTTGCCGACGCGGAGCAGGGCGTGGGCCTCGGTGGTGTCGGTGCTGGTGTAGGCGCGCGAAAGATAAACCATTAGTTCCAGCAGCTTGGCGCGCAGCGCGACCTCGCGGCCCGGCATTTCGTCGTCGCACTCGCGCTCCATTGCCTCGGCCAGCTGCTCAACGTGGGCCAGCGGCACCCGCTTGAGATGCAAGCGGCTCGCAAAGCGGTGCTGCCGGCGGAACGTTGGTTCGAGCATGAACATCGCGCAATAGCCCGGCATCCGCCGCAGCTCGTTTTCTGGAAGCGCGATTTTTTCCGGATCGTACATAATGTTGATCAGGTCGAGATTCTGGCGGTCATAAAAATAGTGGCGCTGCCGGCCCTGCAGCAAAAAGACGTCGCCGGCGGTCACTGGAAACTCGTTTCCTTCGAGCATATGCATCGCACTGCCGTGGGTCACAATCACCAGTTCGCAAAAGTCGTGGCTATGCTCCACTTCGGTCAAATCGTGCGGGTGCGAAGGGGCATGCTCCGAGTCAGTGCATACCCGCCGGACCGCCATCGGAAAGCCCGCAAGGCCAAAATAGTGAATTCCGTCTGCAATTGTTGAGTTCATAGCGTGGGAATATAGTGCTGGTATTTGGGAAAATATTCAAGGCGCTAGTTTCCCGCGTTTGGAACACTGCACCATCGAATTTTAGCGGAGAACTTGGAATGAACTATTTATTAGGCATAGATGTGGGCAGCTCGTCGGTCAAGGCGTCGCTGTTGGATGCCGCCACCGGCACCTGCGCCGGAAGCGCGTTTTATCCGAAGACGGAACAAAAGATTGAATCGCCGGAGCCGGGTTTCGCGGAACAGAACCCGCAGCTGTGGTACGACTGCGCAAAAGACGCCGTCCGCGATGCGATGCAAGAAGCCGGAGCCAAGCCCGAAGAGGTGAAGGCCGTCGGCATCGCCTACCAGATGCACGGCCTCGTCTGTGTTGACGCCACCCAAAACGTGCTGCGCCCAGCCATCATTTGGTGCGACTCCCGCGCCGTTCCATACGGCCAGGCCGCCTTCGAAGCGCTCGGCTCCGAAAAGTGCCTCAGCCATTTAATGAACTCGCCCGGCAACTTTACCGCCTCCAAACTCGCTTGGGTGAAGGAGCACGAGCCGGAGCTGTTCGCGAAGATCGACAAAATCATGCTGCCCGGCGACTGGCTCGCCATGAAGCTCACCGGCGACGCCCGTACCACCGCTTCCGGCCTTTCGGAGGGAATCATGTGGGACTTCCAAAACGAGGCGCCCGCCAAATTCCTGCTCGACCAGTTTGACTTTAATGAAAACATCCTTCCCGAAATCGTCCCCTCTTTCGGCATTCAGGGAGCCCTCTCCGAAGCCGCGGCCTCCGAGTTTGGTTTGGCCGCTGGAACGCCGGTTTCCTATCGCGGCGGCGACCAGCCCAACAACGCGCTTTCGCTGAACGTCTTGAATCCCGGCGAGATCGCGGCAACAGCCGGCACCTCCGGCGTCGTCTACGGCGTGACCGGCGCCAAAAAGTTTGACCCGCAATCGCGCGTCAACACCTTCGCCCACGTCAACCACGATGGAAGCGACCCGCGTCTCGGCGTGCTGCTCTGCATTAATGGCACCGGCATCCTCAACGCTTGGACGAAGCGGTTGCTAGGCGACATTTCCTATAAGGAAATGGATGTGCTGGCCAAGTCGGTCGCCATCGGCAGCGATGGCGTAACCATGCTGCCCTTCGGCAACGGCGCCGAGCGCGTGCTCGGCAACCGCAATGTCGGCGCACAGATTGCCGGCATCGATTTCAACCGCCACGACCGTGCGCAGATTTGCCGCGCGGTGCAGGAAGGCATCGTCTTTTCCTTTATGTACGGCATGGAGGTGATGGCCGAAACCGGCATCGAGCTCAAAACCATCCGCGCCGGCTTCGCCAACATGTTCATGAGCGATGTATTCTGCCAAACGCTGGCCGGCGTCAGCGGCGCAACGATCGAGCTCTACGAAACCGACGGCTCCCTCGGCGCGGCGCGCGGCGCGGGCGTTGGCGCGGGAATTTATGCCTCGTTCGAAGAGGCGTTCAGCACCTTGGAAAAACGGAAAGTGGTCGAGCCCGGCGAGGGCCGCTACAAAGAAGCGTACGCGGTGTGGAAGAAGCAACTGGAAGCAGCAATCAACTGAGGCGGAAAGGATGTCAGAAACTAAACACAAGACAGGTTTTGTTATATTGATTGCCATGGTGGCAACCATTGGCGGATTTCTATTTGGATTCGACTCAGGGGTAATTAATGGAACGGTTGACGGGCTTACAACCGCTTTTAGCCTGACTTCACAAGAAGTAGGCAGCAACGTAGCCTCCATGCTGCTCGGTTGCGCGGCAGGTGCATTTGCCGCCGGACGTTTGGCTGACCGCTTTGGTCGTAAGAGTATTCTATTGGTTTCAGCCATTTTCTTCAGCGTCAGTGCGTGGGGATCTGGAATTGCAACGGGCTCTACCGAATTCATTATCTACCGTATTGTCGGTGGTTTAGCGGTAGGTGCTGCCTCTGTTTTGGCTCCGGCGTATATTTCTGAAGTCGCGCCGGCAAAATATCGCGGCATGCTCTCATCACTACAGCAGGTTGCAATTATTTCGGGGCTCTTTATTGCCTTTTTGAGCAACTACCTTATTGCTGGATCGGCAGAAGCCGCCGCGATTGCAAATCTTCCTGCAGGGGCAGACATAAGCGCCATTAAAGGATCAACCTCAGTCTTTGCGATGGGTTATGATGCATGGCGTTGGATGTTCTGGGTGGAACTCGTTCCTGCCGTCATCTTCTTCTTTGCACTACTCATCATTCCGGAAAGCCCGCGCTACCTGGTGGCTGTTGGGAAAAAAGAGCAGGCCATGGATGCATTGACCAAGCTTATGGGTGACTCGGCCGAACATAAATATAACGAAATTGAAGGTACTTTATCCTCGGATCACCACAAACCACGCTTCCGTGACATCCTAGGAAAATTTGGATTCCGTCCGGTGGTATGGATCGGTATCGGATTGGCTGCCCTACAGCAATTTGTAGGCATTAACGTGGTCTTCTACTATGGTTCGGTCATGTGGCAGGCGGCCGGATTTGGGGAAAGCGACGCCCTGCTCATTAACGTAATTGGTGGAGCTCTTAGTATCGGCGCTGTTGTCGTCGGTATTCTGGTGATTGACCGTATCGGACGTAAACCGATGCTTCTGATTGGATCGATCGGCATGACCATCACACTCGCGGCCGTAGCCATTATCTTTAGTCAGGCCGGAAGCAATGAAGCAGGCGACCTCATGCTTACCAAAAGCACCGGCTTAGCCGCACTCATTGCCGCGAACCTCTACGTGGTCTTCTTCAACTTCTCTTGGGGGCCGGTTATGTGGGTCATGTTGGGCGAAATGTTCCCGAACCAAATCCGTGGTTCAGCGCTCGCTGTGGCTGGATTGGTTCAATGGGTGGCCAACTATGCCATCACGAAGACCTTCCCAATGATGCTTGGCAACGAATCGATTGGATTGGGAGGAGCGTACTCCATGTATGCCATCTTTGCCGCCATCTCAACCTTCTTCGTAATCAAGTTCGTGTACGAAACCAAGGGGCTCGAACTGGAAGAAATGCAGGGATAGGAAATCTGAAACCTGAAACTTGAAACCTGAATTTGAAATTCAAAAACTAAATGGAGACATAACATGAGCATTGTAACTGGCAACACAGAATATTTTCCGGGCATCGGAAAAATCGGATTCGAAGGCCGCGAAAGCGACAACCCGCTGGCCTTTAAATGGTACGACGAAAACGCCGTAGTCGGCGGCAAAACGATGAAGGAAACCCTGCGTTTCGCCATCGCCTACTGGCACACGTTCTGCGGCACCGGCGGCGATCCGTTCGGCGGCGGCACCCACGTCTTCCCATGGTTTGCCGGCGCTGATGCCGACACCCGCACGAAGAACAAAATGGATGCTGCGTTCGAATTCTTCACCAAGATCGGTGCGCCGTACTACTGTTTCCACGACATGGACCTGGTTGAAGAAGGAGCTGACTTTGCAGAATCCAGCCGCCGCCTGCAGGTGGCTGTCGACTATGCTAAAGAGAAGCAAGCCGCTTCCGGCGTCAAGCTGCTGTGGGGCACCGCCAACCTGTTCTCCAATCCGCGCTACATGAACGGCGCCGGCACCAACCCCGATTTCAACACCGTGGCCTATGCCGGCGCGCAGCTCAAAAACGCCATCGACGCCACCATCGCCCTCGGCGGCGAAAACTATGTGTTCTGGGGCGGACGCGAGGGCTACATGAGCTTGCTCAACACCAACATGAAGCAGGAGCTCGACAACTTCGGCAATTTCCTGCGCATGGCGCGCGACTATGCCCGTGCAAACGGATTCACCGGCAGCTTCCTCATTGAGCCCAAGCCGATGGAGCCGAGCAAGCATCAGTACGACTTCGACGCCGCAACCGTTGTTGGCTTCCTGAATGCCCAAGGCCTGCAGGACGACTTTAAGCTCAACATCGAAGTCAACCATGCCACGCTCGCGCAGCACACCTTCCAGCACGACCTGCAGGTGGCCGCCGATAACAACATGCTCGGCAGCATCGACGCCAACCGCGGCGACTACCAGAACGGCTGGGATACCGACGAGTTCCCCGTCAACATCCGCGAAACCGTTGAAGCGATGCTCGTGATCATCGAAGCCGGCGGCCTCCAGGGCGGCGGAACCAACTTCGACGCAAAGATCCGCCGCAACTCGACCGACCTCGATGATATCTTCATCGCCCACGTCAGCGGCATGGACACCTTCGCCCGTGCATTGGTCGTGGCCGACAAGATGCTGGCCAATTCGCCTTATAAGAAGATGCGCGCCGACCGCTACGCCTCCTTTGGCGAAGGCAAAGGCGCCGACTTTGCCGCCGGCAAGCTGACCCTCGAAGAACTCGCATCCATCGGCGCCGCCGGCGGAGAGCTTGCTCCGATCAGCGGCAAGCAGGAGCTCTACGAGTCCATCATCAACCAGTACATCTAACAAACATTATTCCAATGTTTGGAACAGCGGGGCAAGCCAATGGCTTGCCCCGTTTTGCGTGGACGAGCGTTTGAACGCGACCGGCCTCGATGCGTTGGAGAAGGACTAAACATAGCTCTTGAGAAGAGACCCTCCGTTTGGTATATGCAATGGGCATGAGCATTACTGAGATCAAAGCCATGTCCCGCCCCGAGCTGCTTCTTGCAATGGAAATGCTTTGGGATGAATTGTGCCATCAGGGACAGGAGCCGGAGTCCCCTGCCTGGCACAAAGATGTGCTCGAGGCGCGGCAAGCCAAGATAGCGGAAGGCCACACCGAATACTTGACCATCGACGAGGTGAAAAAAAGGCTTCGCCCATGATGGTCAATCAAGTGGTGGTTCTTGATGCAGCGGCAAGCGACCTTGCCCAAGGCGTCGATTTCTACGAAACGCAAAAAACGGGACTGGGCGCGTATTTCTTCGATTCGCTGATCGCTGACCTTGAATCGCTTGAAATATCCGCAGGCGTTCATGCCATTTGCTTTGGGCCTGCACCGAATGCTCTCCAGGCGGTTCCCATTCGCGATCTACTACAACGTGTAAAACAATCGCGCCGAAGTCGTAGCGGCGCTGGATATGCGTAGCAATCCGGCTTGGACACGCGAGCAACTCGGCAAACGCACATAAGGGCAGGTGGCCTGCAAGGGGGGGGGTATCTTTCCGTTGAAACCCTTGCCGACACATTGCAGGATGCCTTCGAGCACGAGTTTTTCTTCGGCGAAGCCGGCCGCCTTCGCCGCCGGAGAGCCTTCCCCGATCAGCGGCAGGCAGGAGCTCTACAAGTTCATCATCAACCAGTACTTCAAATACCGATTGGAAAAGGCCTGCAAACGTTCCGTATTCTGGGGCGGTTTTTTGTCTCTCACTGGATGCAAACATTCTGTCGCATTTAGGTTGCAGGAGGCCGTCCGTGTCCGTATCTTTCTCTGTTTTTACGGACGATTAGCTCAGTTGGTAGAGCAGCTGACTCTTAATCAGCGGGTCGTGGGTTCGAGCCCCTCATCGTCTACCACCTTAAACCCCCGTAGCCAACAGGTTACGGGGGTTTTGTTTTTTCGCCCCTTATCGCCCGTTGGTACAGAATAGGCGTAAAATGATCTAATAAAGGCCGTAAGTGATCCAAAGTTGATCCAACGCAGGGGGCGGGGAATTCGGCAAGGCCATCAACTTGAAACGGGAATAATGTCAGATCGGAGCGGAAGAGGGGTGGCGCAATCTGTAGCTGGAGACGGGGCACTGGTTCTACTTTGCCCTCGGCCGTGTCGGTTCTGGGTTACGCGGTTTTTGGCTGTGGGTTGGTTGGTTATATGCCGCGAGAGAGTGGGACGTGCAGAGTGACTAATAGTATCCCCCCGTCCCCCTCTTTTGGTTCCATCCGGCACCGGATGTCCTAATGGATCGTTCCTCTGCGGAGTCACCCGCGCACGTTAGGCAGATTCTAATAAACAACCTTGTTTTCTGGGACGGACTCCCTCAAAAACAAAAATAAAATTGGGCAAACTAAGGGGCATTATGAAATTCGTCATCGACAAGAAGCACCTCGTTCGGATGCTTAAGATTGTTAATCACCGAGACATGGCCTCAATTTCTCACCGGAAGAAAAACCAGTACCTCCGCATCAAAGCATACAATATGGAAGTCGAGCTTGAGGCAAATGGCGTGGCCATTTCAACATCGGCAATGATTACCGAAAAGGGCGTATGCTTTATCAGGTATCGCGGTTTGCTGGAACTTGTTCAGTCCTATAAAAAAAAGAAAATCTATATAGTCGTAACCCCGGATGGCTTGCAAATTGAGACATATCACGCTAGCGATGAGTTGTGGTATGCCATTTTCGATGACCCCAAGATGGCTCCGGCAAGCATCGAAGAAGTCCAGAAGGACAAAACACCAGAACCATCATTTGTAAGCAGCACAGCCATACAAGATTGGCGGGACATGTATCGCCAGTCCTGATTCGTCATCCTCCTATTTTTCTGCCTTCTGCTTGCTGAACCCCTTATTAGTCTATAGGATTTTATGGTTATATGTGCGCTTTAGGGGTGACTGGATGAGTACGAAGTTTTTTACGAACGAAGGGGACAATACGCTGCTGAAGAAATTCGCTGGCGTGTTTGAGCATAATGCCGTCGATCAAGACCCCAAGCTCGAAGAGTTTATCCGCCACATGAACGACATACTATTTGACCCCAAGCAAAACCCGAACAAGAAGCTCATCGTGTTTTCCGAGTCGAAGGATACGACCACCTACATGTACAAAGCCCTCAAGAAACAGGGATTTGACCGTATCCTGTGCATTGATGCCGGCAACCGCCACACCATGCGCGAGACGGTAAAGCAGAACTTTGACGCCAATATCCCGATTGCCGAGCAGAAGTATGACTACGACATCATCATAACCACCGAGGTGCTGGCGGAAGGCGTCAACCTGCACCGGGCAAATGTAGTCGTGAACTATGACACCCCATGGAACGCCACACGTCTGATGCAACGCATTGGCCGCGTAAACCGTATCGGCTCCCATGCCCCCGTGATCCACAATTATATTTTCTACCCAACCGCCAAGGTGGACGATGACATTGAATTGAAGAAGAAGGCGCTGATGAAGCTGCAGGCATTTCATTCCGCGCTGGGCGAAGACAGCCAAATCTATTCGCAGGATGAACTGGTGGAAAACTTCGGTCTATTCGAGAAGAACCACAAGGAAGACCGCGACGAACATTTGGTGTATCTCATGGAACTGCGCCGGTTTAAGGAACAGCACCCTGAACAGTTCCGCATCATCCGCAACATGCCGTTGAGGGCGCGAACGGGGCGGAAAGACAAGACCAAGGATCAAACCACGCTTTGCTTTATCCGCAACCAACGACGGGATGCGTTTTATTTCGCCACGAAGGCCGGCGGGATTGAAGAGCTGACGTTTGTTGAATGCGCCCGCCAGTTTAAAGCGGAACCTCCGGAGTCGGCCATCCCGCTGCATGAGCGTCACCATGAACAGGTAGCATTGGCGGTTGAGGATTTTGCCGACAAGCTCAAGGAGGATGCCGTCGGCACCAACGCAGTGGATGTGCATCAAGGGCCGCATGAAAAGAAGGCTTTGGCCTTCCTGTCCGCTTTTCTGAAATTGCCGATCACCGGCGAGGTCGAGCGGCACAAGATCAATGCGGCCAAGCAAGCCGTCAAGCTGGCGCGGTTCCAGAAGTTGCAACGCGACGTGAACAAGCTCCAGAAAAACATCAAAAAGGCCAAGATGAGCAACGTTGAAATTCTTGATGCGGTCATGAAGATCATCAATAAATATCCGTTGGATGAACTCGATGAGTCGCTGGATACGCCGGTATCAGTTCAGCAGTTCAGCGACATGAAGCCCGAAATCATCATCTCGGAATCGTTTGGCAAAGGCGAATAGGTAAACCGTTATGGATCGAACTATCTTACAGGAAAAGCTTCACCAACCGTTTGATGCCGAACGATGGAAAGAGGTTGTCGAAGGCGTGTTCCATAACGTCCAGTATTTTTCAAAGGAGCGCGAGTTGTTGGCTGACGATGACATAGTTGACCGATTCGTCGAAAAAGGAACAGTGCAGTTAAAGGATGGGAAGAACCTCGCCCTCTTCGAGGTGCGGGTTTCCGATAGCGTCAATCTTCCACGCGCCCGCGTGAAGCTCCGCAATCTGGTGGCCAAGTATATCGATCAGGAAAGCCATTATGGCGTATTGGCTATTTTCGATCAGGGTGGCGAAGACTACCGCCTCAGCTTTGTGGCCAAGGAATCTGAACTGGTCGATGGCGAGTTAATCGCCAAAGAAACCCCGGCCAAACGATACACCTACCTGCTGGGTTCAAACGAATCCTGCCGCACTGCCGCTGAACGCCTGGCGGCGTTAAGCGAAAAGGAGGAAGCGTCGCTGGACGACATCATCAACGCCTTCAGCGTCGAGAAGCTGAACAAAGAGTTTTACCGCGACATCCAGAAGCACTTCTACCAACTGGTTGGTGGCAAGGTCGAAAACAAAAACTATACCGGATGCCTTGCCCTGCCATCGCGCAAACCCGAAGACAACCACCAGACGTATCAGGAGTTTGCCGTCCGTCTGATCGGCCGTGTCATCTTCTGCTGGTTCCTCAAACACAAGCGGTGCGACAAGGATCGTCCGCTGATCCCCGAAGAACTGCTTTCCTCCAAGGCCATCAAGGAACATGGCGGGTACTACCATACCATTCTCGAAAAGCTATTCTTCCAGACCCTGAACAAGCCGATGAATGCGCGGAGCAAATATGCCCCAGAATTTGCCCACCTCATTCCCTATCTGAACGGCGGTCTGTTCGATCCCAAGCTCCACGACTTTTATGAAGAAGGAGCACTGGGCGCATCCATTCATCTGAATACGCTCCAGATTCCCGATGACTGGTTCCTGAACCTTTTCCTATGCTTAGAGCAATATAACTTTACCATCGACGAAAATACCTCGCTCGACAGCGATGTTTCCATTGACCCCGAAATCCTTGGACGCATCTTTGAAAACCTGTTGGCCGAGATCAATCCGGAAACCGGCGACACCGCCCGCAAGGCCACCGGCTCGTTCTACACCCCCCGCGAGATTGTGGACTACATGGTCGAAGAATCTTTGGTTCAGCATCTGAAAACTTCCATCTCGCCGGATGCTGATATTGAAACGAAGTTCCGCGCCCTATTCGTGGATGACGACAATCCGCATGGGCTGGACGAACAGACGCGCAAAGCGGTGGTGGATGCCTTCCGCACCATCAAGGTGCTAGACCCTGCCTGCGGTTCCGGCGCGTTCCCCGTCGGAATTTTGCAGAAGATGCTGTGCGCCCTGCGCAAGGTTGATCCCGACAATGATCTTTGGCTTGATGCCCAGATCGAGCAGATCGAATCTATGAACCTCGACAAAGGCGAAGAGGATCGGCGGTTGGATGAAATACGACATGCTTTCAAGACCAACGAGGCCGACTATGGTCGCAAACTGGGCATCATTCAAAACTCAGTTTATGGTGTAGACATCCAGCCCGTCGCCATCGAAATTGCCAAACTGCGGTTTTTTCTGACGCTGGTGGTCGATGAAAAGATCGACGATGCCGAGGACAATCGCGGCATCCTTCCGTTACCCAACCTCGACTTTAAGTTTGTGGCGGCCAACACGTTGATTCCCGCTCCCGATATTTCAGGCTCTGGAAAGGGTGTAGAGTTGGGATTGGAGTATCAAGATGTCTTTTTTGAACAATTTACCATTCTAACTGAACGATATTTTTATGCCGGAAATCCTCATGCCAAGCAATCACTTCGAGGCGAGATTGAAATATTGGTTTCTGCTAAGGCCGATGAAGAACACAACAAGGGATGCAGACTCCAACGCGGGCTGTGGGAGGGCCGCTTTCCCGGTGCCAATAGCGGGACGCTTCTGTAGTCGAAGCGACACTTCTAATTTCTCGTTTTTTAAGCTAGACGGCATCCGTTATTATGGCACTATTCGTCTAGTTTTTGTCGCTATTGACCGAAATAAACGAGGATTGTGCTGTGATTGTCGATTTTACCATTTCAAATTTCCGTTCCATTCGCGATAAACAGACCTTTAGTCTGTATGCGGAAACTCCGGGAGGCCATCTTTTAGAAAATATCTCGTATCCAGCGGGCAAGAAGGTCGGTGTTCTGAACAGTGCAGGCATCTATGGAGCAAATGCTTCGGGCAAATCCAACGTGCTGCTCGCATTTGAAGCGTTGCAATGGCTTGTATGTGTTTCCGGCCGATTGACGGATGGAAGTGCCATCGGATGCTATGAACCGTTTCGTCTGTCTAAGAAAACACGTACTGCTCCGGTTCGTTTTGAAATCGAATTTTTTACGCCTGATGGGATGCGATATGTTTATAAAATTGCATTCACCCGAAAACGAATTGTTGAAGAGCATTTGAGCTTCTATCCATCGGCAAAGGCCGCGCTTATTTTTGACCGTAACTCTGAAGACACATGGGAAACGATTAAACTGGGGGGAATGTATACTGGCGGTCGGAGAAAGTTTCCATTTTTTGACAATAATTCCTATCTCTCAAAAGCGGGCGACAGCGCAGATGCCCCGGAACTGATTCGGAAAGTATATAATTACTTCCAAAATGACATTCTTCGGCTAGGGCTAAATGAAGAGATTCATTTTGATGACTGGATTGATAATCCTGATGTATTCAAAAAGGTTTCAGCTATTTTAGGATTTGTTGATGCCGGGGTAGACGGGGTCATTGTTCGGAAAAGTTCTGTTGATGAGGAGGATGTACGTTTTCCTGACGATATACCTCAAGCCGTTCGAGAATCAATTTTGCGTGATATGCGGCGTACTTTCTTGTTCGCGCATCCAACAGAAGCTGGAGATAGTGAACTATTTGATCTCCGTTTGGAATCAAGCGGGACGCAAAGGTTGTTCCGTTTAGCTCCTTTGATTGTACAAACTTTGGAGGATGGAGGCATTTTGATTGTCGATGAGTTAGATAACAGCATGCACCCCTTCATGGCAGAATTGATTATTCGCTTATTCAATGATCCTGATGTTAATTGCGGAAATGCACAGCTCATTTTCTCGACACATAACATCAGCCTGATGTCGCCCGAACGTTTTCGGCGGGATCAAATCTGGTTGACTGAAAAAACGAATGGCGCAACCCGACTGTTCTCTTTGGATGAGTTCGATAAAAACAAGGTGAAGTCGCAAAGCCCTTTTAATAGATGGTATGCTGAAGGTCGTTTTGGTGCCGTTCCGAAAATTGATTACCATAAAATTGCCGAGGTTATGACGAACAAAGCCGAGGCTTCCAATGCCTAAGCCACGTGGGAAGCAAGTAGAGCCGTTTAGGCCTCGTTTTTACATTTTCTGTGAAGGTGAAAAAACAGAGCCAAATTACATCACAGGATATATCGAACAGAAATTTCCGGGCACAATGCTATCACCCGTAAGAAAAACGCCAAAAAACACGCCCGTTCAACTTGTAGAGGTTGCAATTGAGGCAAAGGGAAAGAACCCGTCAGGCGACAAGTTTTGGGTAGTCTTTGACCGTGAAGCCAAACATAAATATGCGGATGCCTTGCATGCTGAAGCCCGTGCCAAGGCAAAGGCCAATGATATTCGCATCGCAATCTCCAATGTCTGTTTCGAGGTTTGGATTCTACTTCATTTCCAACCGAACGTTGCCCCCTATACTAGTTATTCCGATCTTCGGAAACGGAGTGCCCTCAAAACCCATATTAAGGGATATGATAAAGGGGAAAAACGCTTGTTTTCTGAAGCGGAAATCAGTGTAGCTCGAAAGAACGCAAAGGTAATGAATCACCAAACGAAGGCTGGTGCAAATCCGGCGTGGAATCAACCACACCAATGGAATCCCTATACAAATGTTTACGAATTGCTCGATGCACTCGATAAATTTGGAAAGAAGAACATCAAATAATAGGAAGTCCGTTTCAGATGGCGAACCGGTGTAAGAATATATGAAAATCTCTATGGAGGCCATCGTCAATATATATCGACAGGCCAAGTTGGTATATTCAGGCAGCTTGAGTCGTAAAGAAGCTGTTGGTCAGGCAATGCAATTCGGAGGGATGAGTGATGCTTCCGCACGGGATTCCATACAGAATCTTCACTACATGTTGGCTGGGCGGAAATACGCTCGAACCATGAACATAGAAGCAACGAAATATTTCCTGCGTAATATTCATGCTGATTTTGGAACAGCGGGTTTTCAGGAGGCCGTCTCAGCGGTCAAACTTCATATCGAATACTATGCGAGCTTACCGAATGGCGGGATGCAAGTCACCCTTCTTAAAGAAGTCGAAAAATTAGAAGCTGAGTTTGGGGCGGAGGTAAAAACCATTTTCCCCGATGAGTT
The DNA here is from genome assembly GCF_900890705.1 of Pontiella sulfatireligans. Classification (GTDB taxonomy): domain Bacteria; phylum Verrucomicrobiota; class Kiritimatiellia; order Kiritimatiellales; family Pontiellaceae; genus Pontiella; species Pontiella sulfatireligans. Next base: position 2,075,329 of record NZ_CAAHFH010000002.1, read on the forward strand.
GCCTGATCCGACCCGGTTGGTTGAGGGAGCAAAAAAAACAGTCACCGTGAATGCCTATGAAAGAAGCCCGGCTGCCAGACGCATGTGCTTGGAGCGGTACGGTTATGGGTGTGCTGTTTGTGGCTTCAAGTTCACGGATACATACGGTGACTTGGGCAATGAGTTTATCCATGTTCACCACGAACTAGATTTGGCTGCGATTGGTGAAGAATACGAGGTCGATCCTATTGAAGACCTCAAGCCCGTCTGACGGCAAGGCATCTATGTTTTACGTGGGCGACAAACCTTGGCATAAATTGGGAACCCAACTGGATGTCCCGCCCACAGCAGAGGAAGCGATCAGGTTGGCCCAATTAGACTGGCGGGTAGCCAAGGTGCCGCTTTTCTACCATGAGAGCATTGAACGGGTGGGAGTCGTTCCTGACACCCATGCGGTGATACCCACCGAGGGATGGCCGGAAAGAGAGCGTCCCGTCTTCGGAGTGGTTTCCGACAAGTATGAGCCGCTTCAAAACGCGGAAGCCTTTGCGTTCTTCGATCCCGTGGTTAAGGAAGGCCATGCGACGTATGAAACGGCTGGTGCCTTGGGCAAAGGCGAGCGTGTTTGGGTTCTGGCCAAGCTGGCCGATCCCATCTGCATCAAAGGCGACATGACCGAGAAATACCTTCTCCTGTCGAACAGCCACGATGGCAAATCCGCTGTTCAAATCAAGTTCACGCCGATCCGGGTAGTGTGCAACAACACGTTGACTTGGGCGCTTGAGCGGAATGCCAATTACAGCATCAAGCATGACCTGCGTGTAGGGCAGAACATGGAACAGGCGAAGAAGCTGTTTGCCAACATTACCTGCGAATACTCCAACATCGAGGCCAAGTTTAACAAACTGGCGTCCGTGAAGGTGGGTGAAGACCGCCTGAAGGAGTATTTGGGCAAGATTTATCCCGAACCCGCGAAGCCCGACGAGTCCGATAAAATTGCGCAATGGGAGCGTAGCGTCGAAAGGTCGAAGCAGGATAGGGCTAACTGCACACAGCTTTATATGAATCCCGAACCTCTGACCGTGGAAGACGTCAGGCATACATTATGGGCGGCATATAACGCGGTTACGGAGTATGTCGATCATTACTCAGGCCAACCCGCAAACGCATCCAAGCACCTTAACTCGATCTGGTTCGGTAGTCGCGCCCGCGACAAAGCGAAGGCGTATGAGATTGCAGAGCAACAGGCCGCCACTTGGACAGGTTGAATGTGATGCCCAGCTCAAGCATGCAGGTATCAGGACAATACCACCCTGCCTATCCAGAATCTCTCTAAAGGGACAAAGGTATAATCTGCGTTCAATCAGATGATTGCATCAAAAAAAAAGGTCAATTTTCGGCGTTTTCGGCCTGCTTCTCATTAAGCACATGGAAGTGAGGTTTTTCCCGGAGTTGCATTGTTCGTGTTGACAAGATGTTGCGCCAATAAGGGTCGGAAATCGGAGGGTTTCCGCCCCCTCGGAAAACCCATGTTGTACGTGTGCGCACACTGATTTCTTGGGAACGCACATGCCATACCCCCCACACCTATAATATTGGCTTTGGTTTTGGGGATGGGTTCAAATACAAAAGCCGTTGATACCGTTGTGTACCTGCCCGCAAATGCCCCGGCAATCGACTCAGCCGAGATTCATTCCGACATGATGGATCAACGCCCATTGGAATAAAACGCCGGGCATACAGCTCGATTTTAATCTGCTCTTCCCACTCTTGGTTTGTACTGACACCTTCGACCGCAATCCATCCATGAACACTCTTGTTTCCGCTGTCGATGAGCGCGGCCACGGGAAGAGGAACCGCCGCCCAGAATGCCAATTGCTCTGCGCGGCTGAGGTTGTCAAATTCGATGATACAAAAGCGGAAACTCTTGATAGCGGCATCACACCTGAATGAGGGCTTCCGTGACTGAGCGGGGTGTTTTCCGCCCGTGACCGGATTCGGAACGATATGTGGCAATCCGGCAGTCCCCTGCTTATCGATGATCCGAAGCCACTCGGATACTGGGTGAACCACTGTGTCATACCGTTCTCCAATGAATAGTATATCGTCTGGCCGGTACAGGGTTTCAAGAATCAGCCGGGCATCGTGCTGAGGCTCGTAGATTAGCGGCACGGGTGATGCGTTAATAAAATCCAGTTCGGTGAATCCTGTCCCTTTCTGTATGAGATGATCGCTGTAGCTGGGCTTTATGAGTGGCTCCGGAGGGCGCGGACGGGGTGACACGGGTTTGTGGTCACTTTTCTCCCCCAACGGCTGAGTGTCCATCCGAGCGCGTTTTATCGCATCGATGATTTCCCGATCAGAAACTCTTCGTTTGCCAGAAGGAATCGAGACGCGCACATCGGCTAAAATCTGTTGCTCCGTGAGTCCGGCCATTATCCCAAGGGTGGACGCACCAAGTAACGATGCGTGGCACCCATCACCGCCGGGAGCGGGTATTGACTTCAATGCGTCGGTGTATTTATCGATTATGGCCATAGCTGTTGTCCATTTTCGTGGAGGGGGTGGAGGGGTATTTTTATGTTTGCAGCGCTCAATTCGGTGACTCCCTGCTACTACGTACCCCATTGTTTTTTCTGTGAATTGTAAAATAGGGTTCCACCCCCTCCACTAATCCTGATTTTCATCACAAGGTGGATCATCTTGCGGGGATATTTCCCACTGGTTCTGTTTGGCAGATCGCCGCTTCCGCACTCGTAATGGATGCATTTTGGACAATCGGGCCAAATAAGCCCCGGCGGCTCCATTGAAGTATAGAAGCGCGTCCGCCTGCCGCCTTGCCTCTTCTCGCAGTTTGGCATCCAGTTCGGAAGCCGTCCCGCTGAATGGAAGGGTGATGTACCGATCAATCAGTGCTAGGAACTCAGTTTCGTTGCTCATCTCAATAAGCGAAGCAACGAGCGCGGGATGATGGAAATGCCGAACCCCAAACCGTTCAGACACCAATTCCGACGGGATGACGAAGTCATGGATCAACCAATGCAGAAATGCGGGCACAGAGGCCATGAGAGCATCCCAGAACGCTTTTTTCTGCTCCTGCGAATCCGTGGGCATCGGCAGGGTGCGTTTGTAGGCGCGAAGCAGGATGAGCTTGTCTTCAAGGCTGGAATCAATCGTCGGCAGCACATGTAAATCCTCCGGCTCATCATTCAGAGTAATGGATAAGCGCCACAGCACCCTGACGGTAACCGCCTCCCGCCCTTTTGCGTGAAGGCGCTGGGTTTCGTTGACCGTGATCTGTTTGATCTGCGTACCCAACTTACGGCGGGATCGGTAATCCGAGGCCGGGGCTTCGTCCTCTATCATCAAATGTTCAGTCTGAAACAATTCTGAATTGAATGCCGTCCCTCCGGTCATGAACTGATAGGGCTTGGCGGATCGACCGCCCAGCATCACCGTGATCAGGTTCTGCAACAAACTCTTCCCGCTCCCAGCAGGGCCAGCGATGGCTAGGCACTGTCCCGGCACAAACAAGCCTGCTCGCAACGCTTTGACGGCCACCTGAAGCCAGCCAAAGCAAAAGGGTCGCTGGTCGTGGGCATCGTCACCCAATACGGCATCAAATGTTTTCCGTAAAACCTCCCAATCGCCTTTCACAGGATTAACCATGCACGGGCTTTGTGAGACCAAGAATCGCAAACCGTCGGTCTCGTAGAAGCCCTCCTGATAGCCCGCCAAAGCACCAACGTACTGAACGGAGTGATCATCTTCGATGCGAAGCATCTCGGCTTCAGCAGGGCTAATCATTTGGCCGTCCGATGTTTTGGATGAAACCCCATCCCGCCGCAACCGCCGTTTGAACTGCGCGGCTGTTTGCGTAATCCAGCCGTGGGAGTTCTTAATGAGATACTCCTTCTTCAGGACATCGTAGTACGCGACAAGTTGGGTGCTGTGTCCACTGGCCTCTACATCCTCATCAAGGGCTTGCGTTAATGCACTTTGGGCGGATTCATTATTTCTATTGGACTTTTCATCGTCCATATCCGGCGGGTTCTTTTTCATTTCGGTTATCCTTGAAGTCGCATCCAGCGTGGCAATGGAGGAGGGTTCTCCCGCCGTTACCGGATGATACCGAGAACGACGGGTGTGCTGTCCTCATGTGCAGGGCAACGTGCTTGCCAGCTGATGCGGTTCGTTAAACCTTGTCTAGGTGGGTCAGATGGCTGCTTTGATTTTGTGCTCTTCAAGAAACCGATTTAGCTCCTCGATCTCAAAAACATGGCAGCGTCGCCCAATTTTGGAGTATGGAATGCGCCCGTCCGCACAGAGGTCGTGCAGGTAGCGGCGGCTGATTCCGAGGTAGGTTGCGGCTTCTCCGGCTTTTAGGGCGCGGGGTGGCATGTTCGTAATTTTCATCATTTTTCCCTTTAGGTAGATCAAGTGCCCAATTGCGCTTGAAGTGCCTAGAGTGGAGAATTGATGATGATTGACCAGAAAAGTAAGTTTACTGGCGTAGCCTGTGAACTTATGCAAGTTGCACATAGCAAATTAGATGCACGGCATATTAGGGGCTAATTATTTGTGCGGTTTAGCCAGCCTTCTACTAGCAGGATTTTACGAATATTGCTTTTTCCGCACCCTTTTCTTGCTTGGAAGATAGGCTTATACCCGCCTTTATTTTGTGGGTCGGGAATCATTTTTTTGATGCGAAACGTGAGCGATAGTTCCTCGGCTAAACTGTTGGCGGAACGTTTCTGCTGTGGATCGATCCTTCTTCCGGCGTCAATAATCTCTTGGCGCAGGGGCCTCGCGTTGTCGGCGATTTTTCTTCCACCTTCAAGTGATCGTGAAAATTGTGACCATACAATGCCTGATAAGGCGCGATTAAGGTGATGATGAATAAACTCGGCATGATCGCCATGATCATGGTTGGCGAGCATGTAGATGCTTTCCCACGTTTTCAGTAGGTTCCATGTTTCGATTAGCACCTCATGAGAAATAATTTGATATTCGGTAATTTCTTCCGGCCCCGAATCACCCTCGCAGGGGGGAGTCTTTCGCAATTCTTCCGCTAGGAGACCCCACAGCATGCCGGTGCGCCAAATGAAGTCTTCACCATAAGGACAGCCTAGAACCGCGGCTTCTCTAGGCCGAATAAAGGCAAAATCTTCGCGAGACAGAGTCTGGAAGCATCGGGGATCACTTTTGCTCTGAGGAGCTTTATGAAAATAAGGACATGCCGACCAATCTGGAGATTCCATCCACTCACAGACTTTCTGGATCGATGTATTTTTTGTCTTCCGGGCATAGCCCTTTATCTTTAAAAGACAATTTCTTATAGCGGATTCTAACTGACGGCGAACGCTAAGGTAGTAACCTCTATTTTCGATCTCTGTGTTCAGCTCCATGATTATCCAGCCTTTACCATGGGAATAATTTTCCCTTTATTCGGGGTGATGTTGAAATATTTTTCGGCCTGCTTATCTCGGTTTTCGGCGAGGCCAACATAAAAATCATGCAGAGTCTGGGGAAGTTTGTGGCCCATTTCCCGCATGGTTTTGTCTACGCTTTCGTACTTGGCCAAATGATAGGTTCCGTACGAGTGGCGCGACCCATCCTGAATCGTTTCGACTTGCGCATTGCTAAATACTTTTGTCCGCCATCGTTTGAGTGTGCTGTCGCTGTAGGGGAAAATAAATTCATTATCCTCTTTTCGGCAGGGGATCAGGTATTCGGCGAGGTTCGGTTCTATATGGACGATACGGGCGGAGGACGTTTTGGACGTCTCTGCGTTGACGTGGATTTCGCCCAGCTCGAAGTTAAAATCCTTCCAGCGAAGTCTCTTGTGTAGTTCGTTTGGCCGAATGCCAGCGAAAAATCCAAGGGCGAGGTATGGGATAATGGCAGACTGCTCCGGGGCTATCGGCTTCCCGTTCTTGTCCATGCGCGTATCCTTATGTTCGGCTCCAAATTTGATGGCAGCCATCATTACGGCCTCAACCTCCGCCGGAGTGTAGATGCTGACAATATGTTTAGATCGTTTGACCTTGCGCGTTTTTTTGACGGGATTTATCTCAAGTTTCTCTTCGGAGATTGCCCAGTTGAAAAAGGCTTTTATGTATACTTTGTGATTCGCCCTGCTCGTTGGCTTGGGCCTGTTTTGATCAAGCCAGCTGTCGATCTCTTTTGGGGTGACCGCATCAACTGCTAAATGGCCAAGGTCGAGTTTGAAATCTTTGAGGCATTTTATGCACTCGTTGTATGAACGAATGCGAAATTCGCCTTGCTCGACTTGTTTTTCTTTCACTGCCCAGTATTTATCGATCAACGAGCCCAGACCATTATTTTCATCTATGCGCTGGTGATGCTTCTCGTAGAAATCTAAGACAGCTTCAAGGGTGGCTCCGAGTTTCATTGTGCGTTCAAATGCCGCCGCCGCGTCAGTTTTCTGTTTCTCGGAAAGTTTTTGTCCTTTGATCCCATGGTCTGTAAGTTCGTTGCTTTTGAGTTGGGCAAACCCGCGAGCAGCCCCAAGCGTGTCGAATCGTGGCCGTTTTCTTCCTAGTGCTCGCCCCAGATAGACATCGTAGTAGACGCTTCCATTTGGCCTTTCATGTTTGGTGATGGTGAAGCCTTCGTAGTGCTCCTTCCCCTCGGCCTTGATTGTAAGTTTGCGTTCTTTTGCCATAACGCAATATAGGCAGAATTAGGCGTGGGCAGTCAAGTAGATGATCCAACAATGATCCAACGGCAAAAATATAACTGCCATATAAATCAATAATAGAAGGGTGGGAATGGTTCTGAGAGATACTGACTCTTAATCAGCGGGTCGTGGGTTCGAGCCCCTCATCGTCTACCACCTTAAACCCCCGTCGTAGTCAAATATGGCGGGGGTTTTCTTTTGTTCGTGTGCTCTGAATGGTTCTCTTGTGTTTTGTTCTGTGGCATCTGTCTGGCCTGAGTTAATACCACAATAATACCACAAGTTGGGCGTTGGGCGTGTTGGATGTGGGCGATTAGGCTACGAGGATCGCCTGCTGTGGCCTGCGCCGTGGTCTCCTAAACCCTCTGCGGTGATGCAATGCAGGCAGTGGTAGGGGATGGGGGAGGAGGTACCCCCCGGCGCACATTCGCCTTACATATATCCCCTAAGTTGCACCCAACCCCTGAAAATTCGTTAGGACACTTCCTGCCTTTTCCCTGTGAATCATGGGGACTCTGAGCTGTTAAAGCTCGATCCGGTACGGCACCAGCCGGCCACCATCTGGCAGCATGACCTTGATCGACGTGCAGGTGGTGCTTTCTTTATTTTGTTTAACAGGGGGCTAATTTCCAGCCATTGGAGACTGTGCCGGGGACTATGAAGGAGTCGTTGGTTATCTTTAGCTCGGCGACTAGGCGGTTGCGGTGGTCTTGGAGGATTTCGCGGTAGGCGGGATCGACGGCGAGGTTGTTCATTTCACCAGGGTCGGTGCGCATGTCGGTAAGGCTCTCGCGGAGCTTGCCGGTGGAGTAGGCGACATACTTGTAGTTCTTGGTGCGCAGCATGCGCCCGACCACGCCCGCACTGTGGCCGTAGGCCGGGGACAAGTCGTTTTCAACCACAAGCTGGTCGCGCCATTCAACGGGCTTGCCTTCGGCGAGCGGTCGCAGACTCAGGCCGCGTAGGCCGTCGGGCCCTGCGGCTTTGGCGTAGTCGCAGATCGTTGGGAAAATATCAAGGCCGGTGGAAACAAGGCGGTCTTTGTCAACCGTGCCGGGCTTGGCGATGCCTTTGCCGCTGATGATGAGGGGAACGCGGGCGGGCTCGTCGTAGAGCAGGGTTTTTTGATTCCATTTGTGCGCGCCGTTGCCGTCGCCATGGTCGCTGGTAAAGATGATGACCGTATTGTCATTCACCGCATCAAGCACCTTGGCGATTTCGGAATCAACGCGTTCGGTAAGGCGGTTGAGCGCCCATCGGTATTGCCGCCAGCGTTCATCCGGCCAATCGCGGACTGGATAGGTTCCCTCCTGCCAGGTTTGGTATTCGCGGATGATGTCGGGCTCGTTTTCCGGAATCTGGAAGTTGGCGGGCAGGGCAGGGCACTCCTCCGGTGGCGGGGTGTCGCTGATCGATCCGTTCCAGAGCAGGGTTCTGCGCTCGGGGAATCCCCCGGTTGCCCGGCGAGCCCATTCGCAGATGTCGTGCGGGTTGACGAAGGAGGCGACGAGGAAAAAGGGCTTGTTGCGCTTTTTCTTAATAAACTCGATGGAAGGCGCGGCAAAATGTTGGTCGTTGAATTCCTTGGAGCCTTCCTGCATGCGGTTGAAGCCATGCCAGTCGGAGGTGTCGGTCGGCATGGGAATGTGCCACTTGCCGATGTAGCCGGTATCGTATCCCGCTTTGGTAATGAAGGAGCCGAGCGAAGGGTGGAGCACCTTGAACAAATCCATGTTGAGGGTGACGCCGGTTTCATGTGGCATCCGCCCGGTCATCATGGAGGTTCTCGAGGGCACGCAGATCGGATTGGCGCAATAGGCCCGTTCAAAGCGCACGCCATTAGCGGCGAGGCTGTCCATCGCCGGGGTGTTCAGGTTGGGGTTCCCTGTGCAACTCATGCCATCGGCCACCTGCTGATCGGTTATGATCCAAAGAATATTCGGGCGGTTTTCTTTTGCCTTGCCGGCTGCTGAAGCAAGTCCGGCTGCTATTGCGAGGGTGGATGCGACGAGATATTCTCTACGGTTTGTTTTCATCGAGCATTCTCCAGTTAACGCGATAATAGGCCATATTTCGTGGGCTTCAAACCCTTTTAATCGTTGGTTAGGTTAAATCGTCAACCTGTGGGGTTTACGGATAAACCTAACGATTGGGACTTGTTTATTGTTCAAGCTGATAGAGGTGGTTAGCTTTTATTCCACAAAACAAGACACCCTTTTAAACATGGAGATAAAACATGAGTACAGATAAGAATTTTTTTATTGCTGAGCTGATTGATAAAATGACTCTCGAACAAAAAGTCGGGCAGTGTTTTGTGATTGGATTCTGCGGAACCGTCGTCACCCCGACGATTCTGGAGCGGATCCGTAAAATAAAGCCGGCCGGCATCCGCGCCGGGCTAACCTTCCGCGCCAAGACCGCCCTGCACGACCCCTATGCCACCAGCGAAGTCTTCGCCCACCGCGTGCTGCGCGACCCGACCGGCAGCGTGAAGGACATTATTCCGGGCATCCTGCCGCCGCACTGCACGAACGAAGAATACTGCGAATTCCTCAACACGATGAAGGAAGAGGCGCTGAAGGACGGCCTTGGCATTCCGCTGCATATCACGATGGATATGGAAGGCGATGTTAGCTGCGACTACACCCGTGGCGGCTTGTTCAACCTGCCGTCCCCGATGGGCGCCACGGCTTCCGGCAACACGCAAATGGCCTATGATGCCGCCTGGGCTACGGGACGTCAGCTCAACGCTCTCGGCGTCAACTGGCTTCATTCGCCGGTACTCGACACCAACACCGAACCGATGAATCCAGAGATTGGAACCCGCTCCTACGGCGAAACCCCCGAGGAAGTGATTGAATACGGCGAAGAGGGGTACAAAGGCTTCAGGGATGCCGGTATCATCACCACTGGCAAGCATTTCCCGGGACGCGGCGAATCTGTGACCGATGCCCACCGCGGTCTGCCGGTCATCGATATGCCGCGCGAAGAGATGGAAGAGCACCTCAAGCCGTTCAAGGCGATGGTCGATGCGGGTATCCCCTGCATCATGACCGCACATACCGTTTATCCGTGCCTGGATCCCGACAACGCCGCGACGCTCTCCAAGCCGATCCTTACCGACCTGCTCAAGAACGAGTGGGGCTTTGAGGGCTGTGTGACCTCCGACGATATTACGATGGGTGGGATCGTTGAAAAATACGAAGTCGACGAAGCCTGCGTTGCGTCGCTGAACGCGGGTTGCGACTTGATCCTGCTGCGCGATGAAGCGCCGCTGATCGACGAAGTGTTTGAAAAGGTCGTCCAGGCCGTAAAGGATGGAAAGTTGTCCGAAGAGCGGATCAACGACGCGGTTCGTCGTTCGCTCACCGTCAAGTATGACTACGGCCTGTTCGACAACGGCAACCTGCGTACCGTCGATCAGGCTTCCTCCGGCATCAAGGATCCAAAAGTGGCGAAGATTGCTTGGGAAACCGCGCTGGCCGCCACCAAAGTCCTGCGCGACGAGGCCGGCGTTCTCCCGCTTTCCAAGGACAAAAAGGTGCTGGTCATTGAACAGCGCTGCCCGTTGCATTTCCGCACCGAAACGCAGAAGTGCCATCCGGGCATCTTTTGGGAAAACTTTTTCAGTCGCACGGAATCCCCTGGTCAGGTCGAAGTGGAAATGGTGCCCTCCGAATACGATATGAAGCGCGTTATGAAACGTATCGTGGCCGATGATTTCGATGTGATCGTAACCTCGAACTACTACGACCGCCGTGCGCATTCCAAGAGCGTGTTTGTCGATGACATGGTTAAGGCCACCGACAAACCGGTCATCGTGGTGACCAACTCGCCTTACCCGTACACGGTTGACGATGCCTACAAAACCGTCATCTGCACCTACGGCGTAGCACCGGAGTCGCTCACTGCCGCGGTTAAAACCATCTACGGTGAAAAATAGAAATCATAAATCCGAATACCTAAATTCTAAACAATCTCAAACTTTGAATTATCAAGCTTTGGAATTGGGATTTGTTTAGGATTTAGAAATTAGAGTTTAGAAATTCAAGGAGTTGCCATGAAGGCCTTCGATCTTCCCATTGCTTCCAACCCGTTGAAAACGCGCGCCGATGTGCAGGAGGCGGTTCGGCAGATTTGCGAGCCGCTCAAGCCGCACTATAGCGAGGGCAAGGCGCTTGTCCACCTTGGCGCCACCTGCACCAACTATGGCGAGCGGCGTTGCGAGATGGAGGCTTTTGCCCGCCCGTTCTGGGGGCTGATGCCGTTGGCTGCCGGGGGAGGGGATTCGAACTTTTGGGACATTTGCCGCAAAGGATTGCTAAACGGCACCAACCCGGCGCACCCGGAATATTGGGGCGAGCTGGGCGAGGTGGATCAGCTGGCGGTTGAGATGCCGCCGATTGCCCTCGCGCTCGCGCTTTCGCCCGATCAATTCTGGACGCCGTTCTCGCAGGCCGAGCGGGAGCAGATCGCCACATGGATGGATCAGATTAACCACAAGGCGATGTCCGATAACAACTGGCGCGCATTTCCTATCCTTGTAAACGCATCGCTGAAAAAGGCGGGCATGCCGTACAATGCCGAAGTGATGGAAGCCGGCCTTGACCGACTGGAAGATTTCTATCTCGGCAACGGTTGGTATTCCGATGGCACCGGCAAACGGATGGACTACTACATTCCGTTCGCGATCCATTTCTATTCCCTGATCTATGCCAAGCTGATGGGCGATGAAGACCCACAGCGCGCGGCTATCTTCAAGGACCGTGCAACCATCTTTGCGAAGGACTTTTTGCATTGGTTCACCGCAGAGGGCGCAGCGCTTCCGTTCGGGCGCAGCCTGACCTACCGCTTTGCTCAGGGAGCCTTCTGGGGCGCGCTGGCTTTTGCCGATGTCGAGGCTTTGCCGTGGGGCGAGATCAAGGGCCTGTTCCTGCGCCACTTGCGTCATTGGTTCAGGAAACCGATCTTTACGGCCGACGGCCTGCTCTCGATTGGCTACGACTATCCAAACCTGTTGATGAGCGAGTTCTATAATGGCCCGGGTTCCCCGTATTGGGCAATGAAAGCCTTCCTGCCGCTGGCGGTGGCCGAAGATCACCCGTTCTGGACATCGGAGGAGCTGCCGTTTCCACGCATTGGAAACGAATCGGTTCAAAAGCCGGCGCTCATGTCGATCGCGCATTCCGAGAACCGCGACCATTTAGTGGCGCTCGCGTCGGGGCAGTGGTGCGGACTGGATTTTGGTCATACGGCGGAAAAGTATTCCAAGTTTGCCTACTCGACCCACTTTGGTTTCAGTGTTTCGCGTGAAGCAACCGGATTGGTGAAGGGGGCTTACGATTCCATGCTGGCGCTCAGCGACGGGGAGGACCACTGGCGCGTTCGCCGTCAGTGCGAGTTGGTCGAGATCACCGACGATGCGGTAATTTCAGTTTGGAAACCCTGGCCGGATGTGGAGATTGAAACGCGACTGGAGCACCGCTATCCGTGGCATATCCGGACACACACCATTAAGACCGGCCGAGCGCTTGAAACCGCCGAAGGTGGCTTTGCCGCTTCGCGCGAGGCTGAATCGGTTCCTAAGGAAGGGGCTGTGGGGGTTCTTTATGGCGGAAGCGGTATTTTAAATATCGAAGGGGAACGTGAAGCGTCGGTTGTTGAACCACTGCCAAACACGAACTTGATGAATCCGTGCACCGCCATCCCGACCTTGACCGGTCGGTTGGAGCCAGGCAAGCATCGATTGGTTTGCGCGGTACTGGGTGAACCAGATGCAGTAAACGCACTCAAGGAATGGAATGCATATGAAAAAAGCGTTGATGGGATTGTTACTGTTAGGCACTAGTTTTTCGTTTGGGGAAGCGGGCGCTCCGGCAATTGATCCGGCTCTCTATCCGCCGGTTAAACTGGGCCGCGCGGAGCTCGTGACCGATCATTCTCTGATCAAGGAACGCTATATTCGTTTTTTAATCGGAACCGATAAAACCTTCCATGGAAAATTCGGGAAGGAAGCCGCCGTTGGATTTCTGGAGCGGATCAATGGCCCCATCGGAAAGGCGATGAAGTTCGACTTCTCGAAAGATGTTGGAAAGGTCTTCCATGTGTTCCAGGACGAGCCGGGCTATAAAGAGGAGTTTGCGGTCTATTCGGCGCTCCTCCAACAGTATGTGCTGGCGCTCGCATACGGCTATACGGTAAATGCTCCGGACAACCCGTACTACCAAAATCCGAAAGTGCTCAAGTGCTATCTCCAATGTTTGGCCTATCTCTATGGGCGCGGCGTGCGCGACGGCATGACGTTCCACTATAACGAATCGCGTCTGAATATGGACGGTGCGCCGCAACCCGAAGACGGCGCGGGCAATCTGGTGAAAATGGAGCTGCGCATGGGCGCCTACTGCCAGTCGGTGCTGCTGATGGAGCCTTATTTCAAGAAGACGAAAATGTTCAAGGAGGCGCGCGCGCTGGTCCGTCACCTGGAAATGCTCGGCAAGACCTCTGGGCACGTCCGCTACTACGATCCCTATATCGGTCCGAACGGATTCAACTTTCTCGCGCAGTCCGATGCCATGCAAAACTATGGCGACACCACGCTCGTTTCCGCGCTGCTTGAAACCGATCCAAAACGGCAGGCTGAAATGCTGCTCGACACCAAGCGGGTCTTCACCGATTCGCTCAAAGTCGTGCCCGGGTGGGCGGACACGATCAAGCCTGGCTTTACCGGCTACCACCATCGCGGCATCTACGGCAACGCCTATACCGGCGGTTTTATTCCGCAGGCGGCTTTCGGTGTCTATGTGCTTGCCGGAACGCACTACGAGGTGGATGCGGAATCAGTTAACAACGTGAAAGAGCTGATCAAGACCTACCGCCTCTACTGCCAGAAATATTCCATGCCCTTCGGCATCCGCGGCCGCATGCCGGTGAACACCGACAACATCAATAAGCAGGTCTTTCCCGGCATCCTGATCTACGCCTCCGCGCTCGGTCTCGACGATGCCGAAATGAAAGGCATTTTCAAACGCTTGTGGAACCTCGACGATGTCACGCTTGAATTCCTCTTTTTCGGCGGCCGCGGAAAAATATTCCGGGGCATGTACGCGCTCGATATGCTGGAACAACTTGAGACCGAATCCATCGCGCCGGAACCTGATCCGAATGGGTTTTGGTACAAGCCCTATGGCGGCCTCGCGATTCATCGCCGCGCCGACTGGATGGCCGCGGTGAAGGGCTACGGTAAATATGTCTGGGACTACGAAAACGGCTCCAAGCTGGAAAACATCTATGGTCAATATTTCAGCCACGGCTCGCTCACCATCTTTTCAAAAGGCAACCCCATCAACGACATCGATAGCGGCTATAACCTGAACGAAGGGTGGGACTGGTACCGCATGCCCGGAACCACTGCCGTCCATTTCACGCTCAAGCCGCGCGGTACGCTGGAGCATCGCGAGTTCAGCCCCGAAACCTTCCTTGGCGGTGTTTCCGCTGATGGTCAAAACGGTGTGTTCGGCATGGCGCTCAATCAAGCAAAATTCGGCGATGGCACCGCCATCAACCTGAAGGCACGGAAGAGCGTATTCTTCGTCGATGACTTTATCCTGATGCTCGGCTCCGATATTTCCGGAGGCGACGGCGAGCACGCGGTTGAAACCACGCTCTTCCAATCCTTTCTGCCCACAGGATCAAACTTTAAGTTTACATCGGCATTGGCCGATCCAGCGGGCAACCGCTACTACATCCCCGAAGGAAGCCAGCTGAAAACCTTTAAGGGCATCCAGAAATCATTCCTCGATAACGGCAAGACGCGGACCACCGGAAACTATGCCGTCGCTTGGTTCGACCATGGATGTAATCCGAAGGGCGCAGAATACGAAGCAGGCATTGGTGTGCGCGGCGCAACAAAGAAGGAATATGAAGTGGTGCGCAAGGACAAGCAATTGCACCAAGTCCGTTTCCCCAACGAAAAGCTGACTGGCTACGCCTTTTTCCAGCCGTTGGAAATAGAAGATCCAATCATTTCCGACGTGAGCGACCAGTGCCTTGTTATGGCCAAGGAATCCGCAGGTGGGCTAGAGCTCGGGGTGGCCAATCCTGACCTAAACATAGTCGATAGAAGCTTCGATGTGGACTATCAAAGGTTTATTAATGAAGGCGAAAATCAATATCTCCCCAGCCGGCCGCTGCCGCTTGATGTGACGCTGAAAGGAAAGTGGCGCCTGAAGAGTCCGTCAGATAAAGTTGCGTTGATCTCGCAGGGCGGGAACAGCACGGTGCTGCGGTTCAATTGCATTGACGGTATGGATATACGGGTAAAACTAATCCAGGAGTAGAATTATGAAACGCAGATATTTTCTCCAAACGTCTGGAGCGGCATCGGCAACGCTGCTGGCAGGATGCAAAACCTCTACGCCAGCCAACGAAAAGAAAATCAATATTCTGTTCATCATGGATGATCAGCATCGGGGCGACTGCATCGGTGCAGCGGGGGCGGATTGGCTGGATACCCCGAATTTGGATCGACTCGCGAATGAAGGGGCGATGTTCACCCGATCCTATTCTTCCATGCCCTCGTGTCTGCCAGCACGTGCCGGTATCCTTACAGGTCTGCGTCCGTGGAATCATGGTTTGCTTTCTTTCCTTACCATTCCGAATAAATACAGAGTCGAAATGCCGCAGTTGTTTACTGATGGGGGCTATCGTACGCACGTGGCCGGTAAAAACCATTTTTATGGTGCGAAACATGGATATCAAACCTGTGAGGTTGAAGAGATCGATAAGCGTTTGCGTCCGGACGGCCTTTATCGCGACGATTATATGCGCTGGATGCAATTGAACCATCCGGACAAACATCCTAAGGGTGGGGCCCCCAGTTTTACAGACCATCGCGGAAATCGGCCGTGGCCTTACGAGGAGGCCATACATCCCACCACTTGGACCGCAGAACGCGCAAAAGCATTTTTGCGCGAGTATGACGGCGATGCACCTTGGTTTCTGAAGTTTTCCTGCCACCGTCCGCATCCGCCTTTCGATGCGCCCAAGCGTTTGATGAATTATTATAAGGCCAAAGAACTTCCTCAACCGGTGGTTGGCGATTGGGCGAAGGAACAATTTAGCGATGCAACTGGATCAATCTATAACTCGCCGAGTTCGGGATTAGGACATTATTCTGTTACGGAAACTCACGATTCGCGTGCGGCCTATTATGCGTCCATCACGCATGTCGACGAAAAAATCGGCGAGGTGCTTCAGGTCTTGGAAGAGCGCGGTGAACTGGAAAATACACTGATCCTTTTCACCGCCGATCACGGCGATATGATGGGGGATCATCATCATTGGCGGAAGGTCTATGCCTATGAGCCGAGTGCTCATATTCCTATGATTATCCGCTGGCCTTCCGCGCTCCATATTCCTATGGAACGTGGGCAAAAACTGGACCATCTCGTGGAGCTGCGCGACATTATGCCCACCTTCCTCGATGCTGCCGGACTTCCCATTCCTAACGGATTGGATGGAGAAAGCATGATCAATATTTTGCGCAATCCGGATTGTACATGGCGCGAAGTTCTCGATCTTGAGCACAGCTCCCAGTATTTTTCAGAGCAGGCTTATGTCGCACTCACGGATAAGCAGTACAAATATATTCGCTTTATGCAGACCGGTAAAGAGCAGCTCTTTGACCTGATGAATGATCCGATGGAAACCAAAAACATTAGCGATCCGAAGCGGTTGACCGCATGGCGTAAGCGCATGATTGCGTTTCTCGAGGAGCGCGGCGAAGAGTGGGTGAAAGATGGCGAACTTGTTTTGCAGACCCGGCGTATGCGTTACGGACCCAACTTTGCCAAACAGATGATCAAACCCGCCGATCCTGAATGCGAGGTGCGTTTTAACCCGCCGTACGATCCTGTGCCTTTGGCTGAATATCTCAAACGATTGAAGAAAGTGGAACCGTATGTGAGTGCTGATCCGAATGCACAGCGACCCGCTTAGTTTGGACAATCTTCGCGCTGACCTAATATTGGTGCGAAATTTTGTTTATAAACAGGGAGGGACGGAGCCCGTTCGTTCACTTGAAAGAAGGCAACATGAAAGATAAATGTTTTGTGCTGATTGGTTTTATCTGTGCGTGTGTGAGCGCTTATGCACAACCAGCCACCACTCTTCTTTATAAAAACTCGTTCGACACTCCGGCGTCACTGGCGGATTGGAAGATGGAAGGGCCAGGCGTTGCGAAGGTTGAAGGCGGCAGGCTGCTGATCCATTCCAAATGGGCGGATGATCTGGAACGGCTGGATGGCCAAATTGATCTGCTCAAGGACGGCGGCGGGAAATACTACCCGTTCATCGAGCAGTGGGTGAAAGAGCGCGAACCGGAAAGCCTGCCAAAGTATGTACTCGATTTTCATAAGCCCGGACAGTTTTCGGGCGGGCATATCCAGTTTTGGAACAAGCATGCACATCCCGAAAACTTTTTGATTAGGCTCAAGTTTCAGGCGGCGAACCCGTATCCGCTGCACATGGTTACCTTCTGCGGGCGCGGGGTGAACGGCGAGGATGTACTCGATCCAAAACTGGCGCCGCGCTTTGGCCTGGCCGCGCAATACATGTATGGCGACATCCAAAACTACCGCATAAGCTATTGGGCTGGTTCACGCGGCACCAGCAACATGCGCCGCGCGCCGGGACGCCAGCTCACCGCCGAGGAAAAAGGCGATGTGCCGAGGATTGCGCTGAAGCGGGAAGTGCAACTCGAAATATTTCGATGGAATGGGCATGTGGTTTTTCGGTGCGATGGTGAAAAACTGGTCGATTGGATCGATGACGAACCGTTCGGCGATGGTTTCTTCGCGTTGCGACTGATGGCTTCGGCCAAGGGATGGTATGACGACTATGAAGTCTATGAGCTGAACGAAGATCCGTTTGCTTATGCGGGCAAGGGCGAAAACATTACCTCCCGTCTTTCCGCACAGCGCGACGTGCCACAACCGAAGGATGTCATCGACGGGAAATTTATCGTTGTTGGCAATCCCGAGCCGGAGGGAAAGTTGTATCGCGACGTGATCAATACCTACAAAGGGAATCCCGTCTACCGTTTTGAAGCTTCGCCAAAGGTGAATCGCGTCGAGTTGACCACCTGCTATGCCTCGAATCTCGAAGGTTTTTCTGAAAGGGAACTATCCGATCTTTCCGAGCTGGCGAATCTCTACCTGAAAAATGACCAGGGTCATTATGGCGACACGATCACCTATGAATGGAACGCGCGATTTCCAGAGCCACTGAAGGAGGATGCGAAGGGAATATTTGCGCAATGGCACGGCCGCCCCGACCGCACGCTGGTTATCACGCCGGAGGGCGAGCGGAAGATCTTGCCGACCGCAGAATACATTGCCTTGCGGAAGTCCATGAAGGTGACGGATGAGCACATCGGCATAGATCCAAAAACCGATAAACCTAACGGGTGGAAGTTCGACGGCTCTGCCGGTGGGCCGATTGCGGCGTTCAAGTTTCAGGACGGCCACATGTGCCTGCTGGTTCGCAACGACCCCAATGCACGATCCGACAACACGGTGCGCATTAAGCCGAAGCCCGTCGTCCGCCGTGAGCAGGCCAAGGGAAATAAAACGGGTGCATGCATTTTTGAAAAGCCGATCGCGGAGGTGCCGATTGATAAGTGGATCAACTTTAAGGTTCAGATCAAGTATTCAAAATACAGCCTGGATCACGATGTGCCGCTTGAATCCGGTTTTGTGAAGGTGTGGATGGATGGGGAACCGGTTGTGGATTGGACGGGCGACATCGGCAAGAACGATGAGAAGGGCCCGTATTTTAAGTATGGCATCTACAAACCCGGTGCTGACGGTTTTATGGTTGATTGCGCCGGATTCACCCAAACCTTCGAATGAATGTAGACGAAGCTTCCAGCTTCGTTGCGGATGAACGGACAGGATTTGTTAGCCGCGAAAGAACGCAGAGATCGCAAAAAGGAAAAGCATGAAAAAGGGTGTTCTTCTGACTCTATTATTCATTTTAGGTTTCTCGGTTGCTGCGGGGCAAGCACCCCATGCGAAGCATCGCGATGCGTTTTATCCGAAGAAGGACAGCATGATTCGCGCGAATCCGATGCCGTTCCTTTGGCCTCAAGAGGACGGGGAAAACACGTTTCGACTTGGGAGGAAACCGGATCTTTCGAGTGCGGCGGTTGAAGAAACAGAATGGTCGTTTGTTTTCAATGGGAAGAAGCTGGAGCCGGGAACGTGGTATTGGCAGGTGAATGAACATCAGGTTCAGGAATTCACGGTTCCTGAAAAGGTTGAATGGTCGATGGAGATTCCAGACTTTGGATCCATCAGGGAACGAATGCCAAAGACCCATCCGCGGTTATTGCTGCTGGAAGGGGAACGCGCGAGCTTTGCTAAGCGGATCAGCCCCGACCTACGGAAAGAGGTTTTAGAGAACGCCGATCTGTTCATGAAAACCTCGATGGATGATCTTCTGCCTCCGAATGTGGATTTCAGCCGAATCAACGATGCCACGGTGAACCGCTTGGCGATCAACGATACTAAGATATTTCTGGGAAAGGTAAAAACGCCGATTCTTTACTTGGCCAAGGCGTGGCTGCTGACGGGAGAAACGAAATATGCCGAAAAGTGCGTAGAACTGACATTAGGGGTGCGCAACCTCGACCCGCGCCTGGTCGGGCTGAACGATTTTACCCGTTCTGCAGTGCAGGACACACTGGTGTTTGCATTTGATAGCTGCTTTGAATTCTTTGAACCCGCTGACCGGCTAGCGATTCAGAAAACCATAGGTGCCGGCGCTGAGCGCGTCTATGAGCATCTGGCCGGACGGCTTGAAGCGCATATGTTCGACAACCATTCCTGGCAGAAGACGTATGCTAGCTTGTTACGGAGCGCGGTGGCCTTGTATGGACACGACGACCGTGCGGACGAGTGGCTGGAGTATTGCTATAAGCTGTGGTTTGCGCGCGCACCGGCGGGTGGCTTCAACTATGACGGCGGCTGGTTCAACGGCACCGGTTATCTTTCGGCCAACATCGTGACGCTGATCCAGGTGCCGTTGCTCTGGCAGCGGTTGGTTGGTATCGATGCGTTTGCGCACCCGTGGTTCCAGAACGCGGCCGATAGCATTATCGCTACATATCCACCGGGATCCTACTCGGCCGGTTTCGGCGACGGCCACAGCAGCCAGACGCACCCGCACTGGAAGCGTGGCGTTTTTATGGAGCTGCTCGCAAAGGAGACGGCTAATCCGCGCGCGGCGTGGTATTTCCAAACCTTGGAAAAATGGGAGCACGGGCAAAAAAAGCGGATCTATGATCCCAATGCAAAACACAAGCTCGACAGCGAAGCGCTGGAATGGTTTGTGAACTTGAGCGAAAAGCCGATGCCGGTGCCGAAGCCACCGAGTGAAACCGCCCGGGCGATGCCTGATACCGGCGTGGTGGCGATCCATACTGCACCGGAGTCGGTAAAGGATGATGTCTTTGTTGCCTTCCGATCCAGTCCGTACGGCTCCGGCAGCCACTGTCTTGCTAGCCAAAACGCATTCAACATTATTGCGGGCGGAAAACCGCTCTTCCTGAGCAGCGGCTACTATACCTCGTTCGCTGATCCGCACACGCTGCTTCACTATCGCCACAGCCGGGGGCATAACACGATCCTCGCCGACGGGCTCGGGCAGACCATCGGGACTTCGGGTTATGGGCAGATTCGGCGTTTCCATTCATCTCCAATTATCACCTATACGATGGGCGACGCATCGGACGCCTATGGCGGCAAGATGACCGACGACATGTGGGTGAAAAACTTTAAGAAGAATAACGTCGAGCATTCCCGTGAGAACGGCTTTGGCGACGCGGGCGTAACGAAATTTCTAAGGCACCTGCTGTTCATTCATCCAATCAACACGTTGGTGATTCTCGATGAGCTGGAAGGGGATCATCCGATTGAATGGAGCTGGCTGCTGCACAGCCCGAATGAACTGAAGACGGAGGGGAATGATCGGTTTAAAACAAGCAACGGTTTATTTGATGGGTACGTTGAGGCACGCGGTGGAACCTCGGCGAAAATATCAACCGAGTTCTTTTCTCCGGCCACCAACTGGCAGAAGCACAAGGCCTATGATGGCTCTGTCCGCCCGATGCCTGATCAGTGGCATTTGTCGGTCGATTCCAAACCCGCCGCGAAACAACGCTTCCTCTCCATCATTCAGATCACGCCTTCCGGCGAAAAACCACGGGTGGTGGAATGGAAAAAAGGCGGTGCGGAAATCGGTGACTGGCGTGTTTCAGTAACTCTCGATGTTTTTCAAGGTTCGGAAAAAGAGTTCTCGCTCGCTGATCCGGCCATCCAATTCCTGGAAGGTTTTTCATCGCGTTAAAGAGGAATTCGTATGACCAAATAGATATTGTTGCTTACGGTTATCTCGGCCGATTTAAATGACATCTATTCAAGAAAAGAAGGAATATAGCATGAAGAGAAAACCACAGAACTTTAGAATTCTATCAACGTTGTTCATAGCCCTGTTGATCGCGGGCGCCGCGCTAGCCGTGGAGCGGCCGAGACTGGTTTTGCCGGAAGGCGGGTTCGTGGAAATTAAATCGCGGATCGAGCGAAGTCCGCGACACGCGGGATGGTATGCCGACGTGAAAAAGGCCGCGGACAACGTGGTTGAGGCGGAGGTGAAGATCGGACGTAACACACAGGCCGATCTGATGAACCTCGCGCTGGTCCACAAGGTCGAGGGCGGCAAAGCGTATCAGAACAAAGCGAAGGAGATCCTCGCTGCCGCGTATGAAAAACCGATGTGGGATAAAAAGTGGGCGCTGGATCAGGCGATGGTTTCGGTGGGCGTCGCGGTGGCGTTGGACTGGCTGTATGACGATCTGCCTGCGGAACTTCGTGCAGCGACGGAGCGGAACCTCGCGGAAACGAGCCTCGCGCTGTTTCAAAAGACGGTGGATGGAGGCGCGTGGTGGATGACCGCGAAACGGCCGGACAACACTTACTACAACAACCACAACGGCGTGTGCGTAGGCGCCTCGCTGGTCGTGGCATCGGCGCTGTTGGGCACGGAGCACGATGCTGCCGCGCGGAAAGTGATCGTGGCGGGGTTGGGATCGCTCAAGGTCGGCACGCTCGATGGTCTGTTGCCGGACGGCGCGTGGGATGAAGGATCGGGCTATTTTGGTTATGGCATGACCGGCATGACACTTGGTCTCTCTTCGGTTCAAAACAGTTTGGGTTCGTTGTCGGGATTGCTGGATCATCCAGGCATTGGGAAAACCGGCCGATATCTCGTCGCGACCACGGGGCCGACGGGAACGTTTAATTATGCGGACGGCACCTCGCGGATCAATTCGGCCTATTGGATGTGCTGGCTGGCCCAGGTGACCGACGATGCGGAACTGGCCGCGGCGTTCCGCCATCTCCAATCATTGGAAAACCATCGCGGCTCTGTTTTGGGGCTCTGCTGGGACGATCCGAGCATGAAAGCGACGGCGACCGAATTTCCGTTGGACGCGACATTCGGGCGTATTGGAGTCGGCACGGCGCGTTCGAGCTGGGACGACGAATCCGCCGCGTGGGTGGGCTTCAAGTTTGGTCGGCCATGGCAGAGCCATGCGCATTCCGACGTCGGAAGTTTTGTTTACGACTGGGGCGGCGTTCGCTGGATCACGGACCTCTCGGGAGCGCCGTATATCAATAACTATTTTAGTTATGAAGACGCACGCTATCATTTCTATCGCGCTAAGCCGGAGGGGCACAACACGATTGTTATCAATCCGACCGACGCGTATCAGCAGATCATCGATAGCGACAGCGAAATCGTCACGACCCAGAGCACGCCATCCTATGGCTGGTTGATGGGCGACATGACGCCCGCATATGCCGATGCCGCTCTGAAGGTGAACCGCGGTTTTATGCTGGATCGATACAATGGCAACCTGTTGGTCAAGGATGAACTGACGCTGAAGAAGCCATCGGAGGTCTGGTGGTTTGCGCACACGGCCGCGGAAGTTGAACTTATGGAGGACGGTAAAACCGCGCTTCTTCGTTCCAATGGAAAGACGGTGCGTCTTGAAGTTATCATGCTGAAGGGCACACCGCCGCCCGTCCTTACCGCAGAACCCGCCCGCCCGCTGCCGACCTCGCGGGTGATCGTTGGCGAATATCCGGACGCTGGGAAGATCACGCGTCTGGCTTTACGCTTCGATGATGTGAAGGATTTGAAATTTAGCGTCGCGTTCCGTCCGCAGGAACAACCGGACGCCCAGGCCGTTCCTGCCATTGCGGAGATTCCGCTGAGCGTGCAAATGGTCCGCGTTGCTGAGGGCGATGCCTCTACGTTGCTCGATGGCGACTGGACAACGGTCTGGTCAGCCAACAGCTATGTCGAGGAAGACGGCGAGAAAATATTCAAACCCCAGTTCATCGAAATCGACCTCGGGAAGTCCTCTCCTGTTTCATCGGTTGGGCTCGGCTTCGATACCGCATTCCAGCGGCGCTATGATTTCAAGATCCACGTTTCCACGGATGGTAAAACGTGGGAACAGGTTTTCCACGGCCACAGCTCAAAGCGGGAAGGGGAGCAGCGCTTCCATTTCCCGGCACAGAAGGCCCGCTTTATCAAGATCGAGGGGCTCGGAAACGAGCGCTATCAAAACCGGTACAATTTGCTGAAGCTCTTTGGCCCGGTTTTATAGCCGTTACTGACCTGTGCGGACGTGGCGTACAAACATATCGCCAACATCTTTAAGTTTATCCTCCAGCAATGAGATATAAGAAGGGCGATGACTATGAATAAATGGAAGATTATAGCTGGCGTTTTGTGTGTGGGAGTAGTTGTAATGGCGGCTGCTTCGGGATCTCCCGGAGGTATGCCGCCTTATCTCTATGAAGAGTGGCGCCAATCGCCAGCGCCAGTCCCAGGGAACGATGCGTTGGTCAATCCTCCTAGCCTTCAGTGGGCTTCGGTGAAGCATTTTGAGAAGCGCAGCGTGCAGTACCGCGTTGAATTGTCGCAGGACGAAAACTTTCCCGCCGGAAAAACGATCCGAGGCCAGCTGCAACGTTGGTGCTTTTTCAATCCCCACCAGAAGCTGGCCTCCGGCGTCTGGTACTGGCGCTATGAAATCCAGGATGGGAAAAGCAGCGTCACCAAGGGGCCTTATTCGTTCGTGATCAAAGACAATACTCCGGTGTTTGAGTCTCCGGATTTCGAAACGTTTCTAGCGGGCGTCGCCAAAACGCACCCGCGTGTCATCACCCTCGGGCGGGATCTGGCGGACATTCATAAATCCGCAGCGACGCATCCATTGGCCGCCTCGATGATCGAGAAGGGACAGGCTGCGGCCAAGGCTCCGGTCTATTACGGGCCGCTGGACGACGCGGATCCGGCGAAAGCAAAGGCGCTGACGAGAGTCAGCAACAACGAAGTGCTGCGCTTTCACTCGCTGGTGGACGCCTATGTGCTAACTGGCGATGCGGCAATGCGCGAAGCGTTGCTGACGCGGATCGATGTTCTGCTGACCTGGCCGACCGACGACCTGCTCGGATCGAAGGTGCTTACCTGTCTTTCGAAGGCGTATGATGCGCTTTACAGCACTATTCCGCCTCAGGTTCGCAAACGCATGCTTGCGGTGATCGCTGGACAGCTCGAGCATGGCCTCAAGGCTTGGCCCGGCGACAAAGAGGGGCGGCAGGTTGAAAATCATTTCTGGCAGATGGAGCTGGCGGGCAACTTTACCGCCGCCTTGGCGACCGTCCATGATCTTGAACCGGCCAATGAAATGCTCGAATACACCTACGAACTCTTTTTGGCCCGCTTCCCCAACCTTGCCGCCTCAGATGGCGGTTGGGCCGAGGGGTTTGGCTATTTCGGCGTCAACAAGTCCGCCGTGGTCGATATGGCCCTGCTGATGAAGAAAATCGGCGGCGCCGACGTCTTCAAAATGCAGTGGTACCAGAATCTGCCGGACTACTACATCTACTTTGCACCCGTCGGGGGGCGGATCGACGGCTTCGGCGACATGCATGATCGCGTGGGTGAAGGCGATGTCGGGCAAAACTCGATGCTGGTTCTGGGGGTTGAAAACCAGGATCCCAAGGCGATCTTCCGATTGTCGCAGATGGCCGGCAAGGATGTGGACGTTGAGGCCTGGTATCAGGTTGTCGAAAACCTGCATCTGGATCTCTCCAAAGTACCCGCTCCGGCGGAGCCGCCGCAGGCCCGCATGTTTGCCGGGGTTGGGTTGGCCGCCCTGCATTCGGATGTGCTCGACAGCTCGCGCGATACCGCCGTCTACTTCCGCTCCTCGCCGTTCGGAGCCAAAGGCCATATGCATGCCAACCAGAACGCCTTCAACCTCTCCCGCAAAGGGGAGCCGCTCTTCTATTCGACTGGCTACTACACCTCGTTTTGCGATCCCCACGCGATGTCGTCCTACCGTCACACCCGCGCCCATAACACAATCCTCGTCAACGGCTGCGGGCAGGCCTACGGGCACGAGGGCTACGGCTGGATCAAGCGTTTCGCGAACGGAAGCCGGATTGGCTATGCTTGCGGTGATGCGACGATGGCCTACCGTCCGACCGTGGATGAACAGTTCCTCGATATGATGGAGACATCAAATCAGCCCAACACCCGGGAATACGGCTATGGCGACAGCATGTTGAAGCTGTTCGAGCGGCATGTGATGCTTCTGCATCCGGATACGGTCGTGGTGTACGACGTGCTTGAATCCGAGCAGGATTCCGACTGGACCCTGCTGCTGCACACCATGAAGCCGCCTGGACTCGACCCTGCCGGATTGTTGCGCCTCGACACCGGTAAAAATGTGGCGGAGGTCTATGTGTCCGGATCACAGCCACTCAAGGCCAGCCTGACTGACGAATTCTTTTCGCCGGCCATCGACTTCAAGAAAAAGTACAAGGCCACACCTAGGCAGTACCATCTTAGCTACGTGACTCAGGGCAAATCGAAAAGCATGCGCTTTCTGACCGTTCTGCAACTGGGTGACCAAGGAGCGGCACCGGTTCCGGTGGAGGATCAGGGCAACGGAACATTCCGGGTCGGCGATACCATGGTGCGCGCGGAACTGGATGCATCCAAACCGGCCCGCCTGTCGGCACAGTCGGATAAGGCCTGTCTCTATATCAATGACTGGCCGTCCGAGGTGTTCGGCGAACAGCTGCCTCCGGTTTCGGCGTCCGCCACGCTGCTGGTGGAAAAGAACGGGGCGGAAGTTTCGGTGCAGCGGTTGGCGAATCAACCTCCGGTTTATTAACCCGTATTTCGCCCCTTATTTCCAAGGGTGCGTGTTTCAAAATGGGCTGTAGTGCCGATCTATGAGCGGAAACCTAACAAACAAGGCGCTTTTACCGGCGAACAGGTAAAGACGGGGCGAGGTCTGGGTTTACGAATAAACCGGCATCCTCGGAAAAACATGTCGCTGAAGCTGAATGATTTGCGCCATAAATGGATCCAATTAGTCAAAGAAGGTTTATCACTGTTATGAAGCGTATATGGGTTGTTCTACTGTTGTTCATGTTTGCCGCGCAGAGCCGTGCGCTGACGACGAACGAGATTAATGCGGCGCATGCGCAGGTGAAGGCGCGTTACCTGCAATTCCTACAAGGCACCTCCACGACGTTCGACGGATCGCTGGGAAGCGAAGCGGCCAGTGTCTTTGTGAGTCGGATCAACTCGCGGGTAGCGCAGGTGCAGGCGTTTGACTTTACGTCCGACACGAACGCGGTCTTTTCGCTTTATCCGGGCGAAACAGGTTTTGAGGAAGAGGAGGAGGTATACAGTAAGTTTCTTGAAAGCTGGCTTCCCGCGCTGGCCTTCGGCTACACGGTGGATGCGCCCGGCAATGCTCACTATCTTGATTCGAGCATCAAAGACCTCTATTTTCAATCACTGGAATATCTCTATGGCCGCGGTGTCAAAACCGGGATGACATTCCATCGCAATGCGACTCGCGAACTGAACAATCCTCCGCCTGCGGGTTGCGCGAATATTGTGGATATGGAGTTGCGCATGGGTTCCTATTGTCAGGCCGCGTTGCTGATGGAGCCTCATGCCGCCGGCGAGCCGATTTTTTCCGACGCGCTGGAGCTCGTCACCTTCCTTGAAATGCTGGGGCGCAGTTCGGGGCATGTCTACTATTGGATTCCCTACGATACCCCGACCAATCTGCCCGGTCTCGTCCAGTCCGATGCGCTCCAGATTTATTCCGATGTCACTTTTGTTTCGGCCATGCTCCAGACCAACGTCACCCGTCGCGCTGAAATGCTGGCCGATGCACAGGAGGTTTTTACTGATTCGCTCAAGTGCATTCCCGGTTGGGCGGATACGATCAAGCCGGACTTTACCGGATACCACCATCGCGGCATCTATGGAAATTCCTACACGGGCGGCTTTATGCCGCAGGCGGCGTTCGGGGTCTATGCCTTGCAGGGAACGCCCTATGCCGTCGAAACCAACTCGGTTGAAAACCTGAAGCAACTGGCGCTGACCTACCGGCTGTATTCGCAGAAATATGCCATGCCCTTCGGCATCCGCGGACGCTTCCCCGATGTTACGGAGCACATCATCGGCCAGGCGTTTGGAACCTATGTCATCTTTGCCTCCGGGCTGGGGCTCGACGATGCCTCGATGCGTCCCGTGTTTGAACGTCTCTGGGATCCGTCCGCAGTTGGAATGGATTTTGTATTTGATGGCGGGCGCGGCAAGATTCTGCGTGGCATGTATGCCGTTGATATGGCCAAGGAACTCGATGCCCGATCCATTGTTCCCGAACCCGATCCCAGCGGTTTCTGGATGAAGCCCTACGGAGGCCTCGCGATTCACCGCCGCAATGGCTGGATGGCGGGCGTCAAAGGCTTTAGCAAATATATTTGGGACTACGAAAACGGCGGAAGCACTGAAAACGTCTATGGCCAATATGTCAGCCACGGCATGCTGACCATCTTTGCCAACGGTTCGCCGGTCAACGACATCGACAGCGGCTACGACATTCAGAACGGCTGGGATTGGTATCGCCAGCCCGGCACCACCGGCGTGCGCTTCCCAATTGTTGGAAGCCCCGCCGCCATGGAACACCGCATCTTCAGTGCCGAAACTTTTCTCGGCGGCGTATCGGTGGATGAACAAAACGGCCTGTTCGGCATGGTTCTCGACGATCCCGAATTTCCTGACGGAACGCAGATGGATCTGGTTGCCAAGAAGAGCGTTTTCTTTTCGGACGATCTGATTGTGATGCTCGGAACGGATATTTCTGGAGGCGACGGCTCGCATGCGGTGGAAACCACATTGTTCCAGTCGTGCCACACCTCCGGCAGCCAGACGATGAAGAAAAATGGAGTGGTGTTCCCCGATGGATCGGAAACCATCGCAGCTTCCGGCAGCATAACGTTGGCCGATCCGTTCGGCAACGGATACTACATTCCCGATGCGTACGGCATGAAACTGTTTCAAGGCAATCAAAACTCCTACCATGACCATGGCACCACGGCCTCCAGCGGCGACTATTCCACTGTGGTGTTCGACCACGGCCTTGCTCCCTCCGCTGAGACCTACGAGGCCGCCATCCTGGTGCAGGGGGAAGGGGAGATCGGAACGCTCGCCGCGTCCGCCAGTTCCTACTACCAGGTGCAGCGCATGGACGGCAATGTGCATCAGGTTTTCTTCCCGCAGGCCAACCAGACGGCCTACGCCTTTTTCGGAGCAGTCGATAATACGAATGCGTTGGTTGAATGGGTCGATACGCCTTGTCTCGCAATGACAGAGCCAACGTCCAATGGCTGGAAAATTTCCGTCGCGAATCCTGACCTTGGTTTTGTGGCCACCGCGCAGGAGGTCACGTTTGACTGGATCAACGATTCCGACGAACGGCAGTATCTGCCCAGCACCGAGTTGCCGGTGGACATTCGTGTGCAGGGGCTGTGGGAGCTGGTCGGAACGCTTTCGGATGTCTCGGTGGTGCGCTATGAAAACGGCGGTACCGTGCTGCGATTCGCCTGCATCCACGGCGAAAGCATCGACGCCGTGCTTGCTCCATACGGCGGTGCAACCAGTCCGCTTGAATTTACAACGGTGGTTTTTGAGGACGATTTCGATTTGTATGTTTCTGATGCCGCCCTGCCGACCGCCGGAAAGTGGACCTCCAGCAGTTACTTTGAAGCGTCGAATGTCTTTGTCCATGTCCGCACCGATGCGGGTGGGGTTTTCGGTGAAGGGCCGGCGAATCAATATCTCGGCATGCGCGATGCTGGGGGAAAGTCCTCGAATCTGGTGGCCGAGGATATTGTCGATGCGCGTGCTGTGCGATTGAGCTTCGACTTTTCCGAGCCGGACAATGGCCTGACAGGATCGCTCTCCGTTCGCATGGGGATCGATAACGTGAAAATCAGCGAGGACGAGGTCGTTGGCGGCATCCGCCCGGAAGATGGCATCCTGAAGCCGGACAGCACCCCGATTCCCTACGGCACCAAGGTCCATGTGGATGTATTCTTCAATGAACGCGTCGATGCGATTGAATACATCGACCCGCACGGCAGTCCGCAAATGCTGGCTTCAGGAAAAATGGATGTATGGCAGGACGGCAACCTTGTGGGGAACGACGTGGTCAACGACCGTGGCATTGGAACCAATACGCTATCCGATATTAGGAGCCTGCGCTTCGAGACCTATTCAAGCCCCCAGCAGGAAACCTGGTTCGACAACCTCGAAATTGCCATTGCGACACCATCATCGGCAACCAGTCCCTATCTTGTTTGGGCGGCGGACTACAATCTGCTCGGCAGCGATGCCGAATTGCTGGCGAATCCGGACGGGGATTCGCTGAACAATCTGGCGGAATATGCCTTAGGAGGAGTCCCAACCAATGGAACCGTATCGTCCGGAATTCTTCCCGTGATTGGATCCATTGACGCTTCCTTCTTCGAATACATTCATCGCCGCCGAACCAATGCAACGGCATTGGGATTGGCCTACATCGTCGAGCGCAACACAAACCTGGTTTCTGGCACGTGGACAACCAACGGCGTTTCCGAAACCGGCTTCGCTCCGGCCGAAACCGGCTTTGAAATCGTGACCAATGAAGTCCCGACCGATGTCGAGCCACATCAATATATCCGTCTGAAAATAAAAAGTATGTAAAGGTTCGTAGTCCCGCCTTTAGTCCCCCCACCAGCTGCGCTGGATTTTTCATGAACGGGACTGGAGGGCGAGGCTCTGTCCGAGCCAATCCGCCGAACGGCTCCGACAGAGCGTCGCCCTCCCCCATAAGTCATGAAGTCCCAAACAAGGCGGTCCGTCCGCACAGCCGCCTAAAGGCGGGACTACGAACCTGATCACGCATTACTCGTCACGGCTTAGATTTAGGTTTACGGTTAAACCTGAGCAGGAGTAAATATTTATGGCGCATCTTGACAGGGCGTGGCAAAAAAGAAACTAGTCCAAAGGGGAATTGTATCCAGTCGTTGGACAGGTCGATAAGGAACGGAATCATTCACTGAAATGGAGTAAATAAGATGACACATAAAACATTAACCACACTACTGGCCATCGTCGCAATGACGGGCTTTTCAATGCAGGCGCAGGCGGAAACACGATTCAATGGAACGATCGATACGGCTTGGACAAACGCCGCAAACTGGTCGGCAGGAGTGCCTACTGCAATTCTTCAGGCTCGGTTGCAAGCAGCCAAAACGGCCGATATTGATTCGGTGGCAGTTGCCGGTGGTCTGAATTTCCGCGGTAGCGGGACTCCCGGGGCATCCATCATCAACGTAAATGCGGGTGGTTCTTTGACATCTGATGGCAGTGACTTTTCCGGCAATAACCGGGTTGGTTCCAGCGGCGATGCCACGTTGAATATCAATGATGGCGGATCCGCCAATTTTTCAGGCACAGGCATTTTCGAGGTTGGTGAAAGCGGTGGCGGCGATACCGGGTATGTGAATGTGTATACGGGCGGCGTATTGACTGTTTCCCAGGAAGCTCAGCTTGGAGTGGACGGCTCGACTCTTGGCAGCCTGTTGGTTGATGGCGGCACAGCTGTTTTCAGCAATGTGCTAGCAGTAGGGCAGGCGGCCACTTCCACTGGATCGGTAACGATGACTTCGGGGTCGATGACATTTGAGGGCACCAGACTCGAAATGACGGATAACACTTCCGCAGTTGCCACTTTTAATATGACAGGCGGAACGATTACGCACACTGGTGAAGAAATGCAGGTAGGGCGTGATGGCTTGGCAACCTTTACCCAGTCCGGTGGTGAGATTACTGCCAAAGGTATTTATGTGGGCCATTTGAAAACAGCAACGGGTTCGATGATCATGACGGGAGGAACTAATGTTCTTTCTGGAGCTCTTACCCTCGGAAATCAAGGCGATGGCACCTCCAGTGCGTCCGGGTCACTTAATATGAGCGGAGGATCGATGGTCGTTGGCACTCTGGAAGTCGGCGCATCAGTAGGTACAACAGGTATCATGACAATGAGTGGAGTTGATACCTATCTTAAAGCCTCGACCTTAAGACTTGGCGATGCGGGCGTGGATGCGTCCAGCTCAATCACGGTAAACGATGGCGAATTCCAGATTCACGCGATTTTGTCTGACAGTAATAACACACAGGAAAACCTTCACCTGGCGGGTGGCGTTTTGAAATTGCGCCATATTTCCGGTGCAACAGGATTTTCCAATGCTGTGGACTTGATTGATGCAGGCGTGATCACCTGGACAAACGGCGCGGTGGGATCTGCGGCATCACTTCGGAATGCTGAGTTAGCAACCATGTCCTGGACAAATGGCATGGGAACCATCCTCTATGCGGACACGCGAACCAATAACACCCACTATTACTACATGTGGGCGGAAGCCGATCAGCCGGTTCCTACCTTTTCGGATTGGACGGATGATTACGGCATGACCAATAGCAACACCTATGCGGACGACTATGACGGCGATTTACTCGACAACCTTGCCGAGTATGCCTTGGGCGGAAACCCGACCAATGGATTCGTTGAAGGCGGCATTCTCCCTGCCTTCGAAACGCTCGATGATGGTTCGACCAATTGGTTCTACTACGTCTACAACCGCCACACGGACTATGTTGACCGCAGTCTGGCTTATGATGTTCTGAACGTCGATAATCTGGTTTCCGGAACGTGGACGAACGACTATGAACTGGCCGTTGGCATCTCCGCTCCGTTCACTGGCTCGCTTGGTGACGAGTTTGAGTCGGTCACCAACCGGATCTCCATGGAAGGTCAGTCCGCTGAATTCACCCAACTCGAAATCATGATTAGCGAGTAGCGACGTTTTGTTCCCCGGCATTAGTCGGGGAATTCTTTGCGGTAATAACGGAGAAAATAATGATAAAAAAAGGCAGATATGTGACAGCAGGACTTGTTCTCACTTTTGCAGTTATGCAGTCGCAGGCGGTGGAGTCCCGCTTTACATCAGCTGGTAACTGGACCAATGCGGCTAACTGGAACAATGGAGTTCCGGGGGCGACCGATCTGGCTCGTCTTCAGAACGCCGTGACGGCCGACATTGATTCAGTTGAGGTGGTCGGCGGGCTTAATTTTCGCGGTGACACCACCCTTGGTGCATCCATCATCAATGTGAACAACGGCGGTTCGCTGACATCGGATGGAACCCAGTTCAGCGGCAACAACCGCGTCGGTTCCGACGGCGATGCCACGCTGAACATTAACAACGGCGGTTCCGCAACATTTTCTGGAACGGGGATTTTCGAGGTTGGCGAAAGTGGTGACGGGGATGCGGGGTATGTGAACATCTACTCCGGCGGTTCGTTGACTGTTTCCCAAACCACGCAGTTGGGGGCTGATGGCAGTACATTCGGCTATGTTAACATCAACGGAGGTACTGCGACTTTCAACAATGATCTGCAAGTCGGTAATGCTGCCTCGTCGCATGGTGTGGTGACCTTGACTTCCGGAACGCTGAACTGCGTCGGGAATCTTAGGATCACGGATAATGCTGCTGCGACTGGTGAACTGAAGGTTAATGGTGGAACGCTGAATGCGACAACCTCCAGTATTCAGGTCCGCGATGGCAACGGAAGCATCACCCAGAGCGCCGGTGCGATCAATGCAAACGATATGTATGTCGGCCATCTGCAAGGCTCGGTGGGAACGATGACGATGTCCGGCGGAACAAACGCGGTCAGTGGAGTTTTGTCTCTGGGCAATCAGGACAACGGTTCTGGCGCGAACGGGGCTTCCGGCGTTCTAGTAATGAGCGATGGATATATGACCGTGGGAACCTTGGAAGTGGGCAACGAAGCGAGTACGACCGGGACGCTGACACTTAGCGGGAAGGACACCTATCTAAAAGCCTCAACACTGTCGTTGGGTGATGCTGGTGCTTCGGTAAACAGTTCAATAGTTGTCGAAGACGGAGAATTTCAGATTCATGAGATTCTGTCGGATGGCGACAGTGCCTCTGAATCTCTGTTTCTTGAGGGGGGTGTATTGAAGCTGCGTCACGTCGACGGTGCGACGGGGTATGATGATGCCGTGGCTTTGATTGCTGCCGATGTGCTGACCTGGAGCTATTCCGGATTGGATTCGCTGGCTGCAACCCTCGATGTTGCGGATGCGGATGCCTCATGGACGAATGGCGATGGCGTCACCCTCTATGCAGACACAGATGGAACGAACTATTCCTACATGTGGGCGGAAACCATCCCGGAACCGGCGACGTTTGGGCTGATCGCGTTGTTTGGAGGCGGCCTGTTGTTTATTCGCCGTCGCTTCAGGATTTAACGCTTCTCATCTCACACCTCCAGCCCGGTTGCTTAGGTGATCGGGCTTTTTGTTTGTTCACTGGGTTTACGAGTAAACCTTAGGGCATCTTTCCTAGGATAAGGCCGCTTGGATATGCTATCTCCACACCATCGAAAAAGGATTTCAGATGAATAAAACCATTGTTGCCATGCTCGTTGCCCTGCCGTTTGCTTCATTTGGCGGGTTGTTTAATGAATACGCCGAAAAGATTACGACCGGAACATATTCGTTCGAAAGTCCCTCGGAAATCGAAGGCTGGAACGCGACAAACGGCTCTATAGAAATCAGCGGAAAACGAGCTAAAGTGGGGGGAAGGTCCAGTCTTTGGAAATGGAACGACGGCGGCTATCTGCTGCTGGAAAATCCGGAAGGGCTGAAGCAGGCCTGCGAACCGTACGAAGGCGGCAGCCCGGAAAAGTATGAACGTAAATATGTTGGGCCGGGTCTCGAAGGCGGCGTGAAGCTCTGGCTCTATAACGCAACACCTTCCAAGGAAGGGAAACTGTTTCTTCAGGTGGGGAACGACGCGAGCGCTGCGCTCGATAGTCCCCGCTACAAATTTCCCGTTAATCTCGACTTTCAAGGTTGGCGTGCGGTCTGGGTTCATTTTGCTCAGGATGCGAAGGTTGCGGGGTACAAAGGGCCGGAAGCGATGGTTGCGATGGCGCTGGTTCCAAGTTCTGGAACATCCGGCGCACTGAATATCGACTGGGTGAACTTTGTTTCCTGCATGTCGCTCAAGCGTCACTCGGATTATCAGGTAACGAACAACAAGCCGACCCATGAGCGCTACGATTCCTATACCATTCTGGAATATGATAAAGGGCGCCAGCTAATGAAACCCGCAAAGCTGGGTCCGGCTGAAATCAAAGCCTTTTCTTCCATCCGGGATCGACTGGAATATCTGGTGCTGGGCTCCGGCGCAAAGATGGACGCTTTGCCGAAGGATTACCAAAAAACGCTCAGTTCGTTTTTCAAGAAGGGGAACGAGGCTTACGAAAAGCTTAACATCACAGAGCAGGATGGCGTGCTGAATGGAACTCCGTTGTTTTCCGGGCGCGACGAACACGTATCGCCCGACTCGCTGAATCTGCAGGAGGTGGGGCAGAACATCCTCTTTCCGTTGGCATTGGAATATAGGGTCACCAAAAATCCGGAGGTCTTGGAGCGAGCGATGATGCTTCTTGATTTTCTAAACGATCAGGGCTTTGCCGTCGGCAGCGCGAACGGAACGGCGGACCATATGATCCGCGTCAACAGCTTTGGCCTCTCCATGCTCCTGCTTCAGGAACAACTGGAATCCTCGGATCGGATGGAGCGCGATGCTGCCGCGCTGGCGTGGTTTTCGATGCTCGGCTCCGCATTCAGTACGCCGGAAGACGAGGGGGTGAACACCGACTTTATCCGTGGCACCGCGTTCCCCAAGCTGATCAGCGTACTGCTGATGGAAGATTCGCCGGAAAAGGCGGGTGCGATGGTGGGGCTGGTTGGGTATTTCAATCATGTCACCGGTATCGCGCCGGGCTATTCCGACACGATCAAGCCCGACTACACACTCTATCACCATCGCTCGGCCTACCAATCCGCCTATGGCGTTTCAATGCTCAACACAATGGTCATTATCGACTGGTTGCTTGATGGCACCGTCTACGAGCTATCAGGCGAGTCCAAAACCATTTTAACCAACGCGCTTGACGCCCAGCTCAAGATGGCCAATACGTACGATCTGCATCCCGGCATAAGCGGGCGCATCCAAACCCGCAGAGCTCTCGACAAGCACCTGCTTCCGGCCTACGCCTTCTCCGCATTGTCCGGTGACGAAGTCGATCTTGAAAAAGCCGCGGTCTTCAACCGCCTCTATAAGCCGGAGCTGAATAAGCTCAACTTCCCAAGCCTGGCCTATAACGGAACGCTGGGGACCGCTGAACTGATGGACAAGGTTGCCGCTGCAGCGAACGGTAAAACCCTTGCGCCGGACGAAGGGCACTACACGTTTCCGTACGGTGCTTTTTCCACGCACCGCCGTGATGACTGGATGGCGTGTGTTCGCGGTTGGAGCCAGTATGTCTGGGACTTTGAATCGGGAAGCAAGCACGAAAACGATCTTGGCCGTTACATCAGCCACGGCGCGATGTTCATTATTCCTGAAGAGGGGTTGGCCGGTAGCGCGCAGGATCTCGACACCGGCTACCACTGGGGCTTCCTCCCCGGCGCCACCACCAAGGCGCTGCCGGTCGAAGAAACTGTATTCAAATATGTCGCCACGCCGAAATACCTCGAATGCAAGCACCGCAATTATACCGATGAAACCTTTTGCGGCGGTGTTTCCATGGCGGGCAACGGGTTCTTTTCGATGGTGATGCACGACACCGTCGCGCCCGACGACGAACGCATCCTCTTCGATGATTCGTTTCGTGCAACCAAGAGTTATTTCTTTGTAGACGGCAACATTTACTGCCTCGGCACCGGCATCGAAAACACCGACGAGCGTTTTGCCACGGCCACGACGCTTTTCCAGAACACCGTCGATTTCGAGCCCGTCTTCGAAAACGGAACCATCCGCGATGCCAACGGCAACGTCTATGTTGTTCCCGGCGATCAGAAAGTGGAGATCCGCCGCGGCGAACAGAAGTCCTGGGGCAAAGGCGGGAAGCCTAGCAAGGGGGCCAACACACGGGCCTGGATCAACCACGGCAAAGCCCCGAAGGATGCCTCCTACGAATACATGGTGGCGGTGAATGCCAAACAGAAAAAACCGCATGTGCCGTTCGAGGTGCTGCAAAAAGATTCGGTTGCTCATGTGATCGGACATATCAGTCCTGTCCGACCGGTCACGGCCTATGCCATTTTTGATCCTGCAAGCTTTGAAGGGCAGGGCATTGTTTCCGCCGTGGATACCCCGCTTCTGCTCATGGCCGCCCAGAATGAAGTTGCGCTTAAGCTTGCTGTCGCCGACCCCGATCTCCGTTTGGAAAAGTGGGGGCACAACATGTCGTTCATGCCGCGCGAGATCGTGCATGCCGAAGGCAAGGCGCACACCGCCACGATCACGCTCGCCGGCGAGTGGAAGCTGTCTAAAAAAATAGACGGCGTGAAAGCGAAGGCCAAGCGCGGCAAGACCACCGTGCAGATTGAACTGCAACATGGCTTCACCAAGGAACTCCTCTTCAAGGAGGTTAAATAATGAAGTGGGCGCTTGTTTTGGTCGCGGGCTTGCTGGCAACCGCGGACGCCGGAACAATCTCAGTGCGTTACGAGCAGTTGTTGGTGGGCAACGCCCCAGACTATTCAAATCCCGTATTGGCTGCCGCTTGGAAAACCATGCGTGCGGAGATGGATGATGCCCATGCCTCTGCCGAAAAAATCCGGGCGCATCCAAGCTCCGGGCAATATGCCATCGCGGGAATGCCCAAGGAATCGCAGAACGAACTTCGCAAAGTTTTTGATGTTCTTCCGCTGCTTGCAATGAGCTATCGGATTGAAGGCGTTGATAACCCGCATTATCAAAGTGCTGAAACCTTGAAGTTGGCGACGGCTCTACTTGACCTGCTGAACGAGAAGGGCTTCAAACCTGGTTTCGAGTTGGGGATTGACGTTGACGAAGCGCACACAGCAATGGAAACCCTCGGCTTTTTCGGTTTCGGCGGCACGCTCTACAACCAGCTCGATGGATACCCCGCAACATTGTTCCTGCTGCGCGATGAACTGAAAAAGAACGGTCGCTTCGCTCGCGAAATGAAAACGCTTGAATGGTGCAACCGTCTTTTTCTTCCAGAGACTGGAAACGCGGTTCCGGGCGACCGGTTTTCCGGCTACAACTCCGACGGGTTCCGTAAGCTGACCCGCCTCTATTTTCCGTACGCGCTGATGCTGAATGACGCCGACACGATGGCGCATTGGCGTATGATGCTCGCAAAGGGGCTGGAGATTGCGCCGGGTTTTGCCGATACGTTCAAACCCGATGGAACGGGCTACCACCATAAAGGCGTCTATGTCGGCGCATACAGTCCGTCGACCTTTATCGACGCGGCGGTGATGAAGTGGCTGCTCGATGGGACGGAGTATGCGTACACAGAGACGGAAACCGAAACCGTGCTGAATGCCTATCGCGCCATGCGGATCATGTCATCAACGTATGACACGGTGCAGGGAACCGGCGGTCGTTTCCCGTCCAACTCGTCGCCGATTCTTGAAATGCTGACCGGCTACGCACTGCTTGGCACCCCCGAAACCGATGCTATGTTTTCCCGACTTTGGAAGCCGGCTCGGTTGGCCACCGATGAATTCTTTCTGAAACGCGTGCCGAAACGCGGCATCGGGGCATTTGAGTTGATGGTTGAAAAGGGCGCTCAACACATTAAGCCCGAAGCCGCCCCGGAAGGCTTCTGGACATTTCCCTATGGAGGGTTGGCGGTGCATCGCCGCGATGGCTGGATGGCTTGCGTGAAGGGGCAAAGCAAATATATCTGGAACTATGAAAGCAGTTCTTCGCAGAATCTCTACGGCTACCACGGCTCGTCGGCCGCGCTCACCATACTGACGGATTCGCGCAACGCCTCGGGCTATGCGCAAGACGGCTGGGACTGGGAGCATATTCCGGGAGCGACCGCCCCCGTGCTAGGCATGGACAAGAGTAAATCCGCGGAACGCCAATTGACTGCATCAGGGTTTATGGGGGGCGTTTCTTTGGATGGACGCTGCGGCCTGTTTGCCGTGCATCATCAATTTGTTCCGGACAAGAAGCAGTACAAGTCGAACGATGGGAAATATCCGATGGGCGAGGGCTGGCTGGAAGCGCGCAAGTCATACTTCTTTTTCGATGATGAGATCGTTGCTCTTGGTTCGGGCATCTCCGCAAAGAATGATACCGGCGAAGTGCATACGACGTTGTTCCAAACCGCTGTGGAAGAAGCACCCGAACGGATTGGCGATAAGAAGCTGCTGAGCGACGGCGTCGGCAATTTTTATTTTGTTCCAAACATTGGAAGCCTGAAAAGCAGCCATGGAATGCAGAAGTCGAAGACCGACCGGGGCAATCCAAGTTCGGGCACCTATGCCGTCGCATGGTTCGACCACGGCAATACGCCGGAAAACGATGGCTATGAATATGCGGTGCTTGTTCAGGCCACCGCAGAGAGGGCCGCATTTTATGTCGACCAGCCATCCTATCGCGTGCTTAAAAAAGACAATCGCGCGCACATTGTATCTCATCCGAAGAAAGGAATCGTTGGCTACGCGCTGTTCGAGGCCGGACTGGTAGAGGATACGACGCTCGTTGAGGTCGATAAGCCCGGGCTCGTCATGCTGCGCAAGGAAAAGGATGGACTGACGGTGAGTGTCTGCAATCCTGATTTTGGGCGGGTTCCGCCGGGCGGGCAGTTTTCGATAGAGGAGGCCAAGGCGCTTCCTCTGCTCTATGCCGATAGCACGCCGCAGCCCATCCGCATTACGTTGCGCGGAAAATGGAAGCCCGAAAGCGGAAGCGTTGTGAAGGTTGTTGAATCTTCTGCCTCTAAAACAACGTTGGAGTTCCCGTGCATTGATGCGCAGAGTGTCCAGACGGGATTGGAATCATTTTAGCCATGAAAGGAAATGTTATGTTGAAAAAGTTTATCAGTCTCTCGTTCATGTTGGGTGTAGTTGGCAGCGCTTCCGCTCAGCCTCCGAACATTGTATTAATGTATGTGGACGATCTGGATTTTGACCAGGTTTCGGTCTACGACACCGAAAAGTTCCCAAGCTATACCGGAGCAAAGATGACCGGAAACCTAACCGAGCTTTCCCCGGTTACCGCATTTCAGAACGGGCGCTTTCTCAAGCCCGGCGAGATGAGTTATTATAAAAATCCGACCGTGCTGACCCCTAATGTTCAGCGGCTGTCCGACGAGGGCGTGGTGCTCGACCGTTTCTATCTTACCACGTCGGTTTGCACGCCGAGCCGCTACTCCCTGCTGACCGGCCGCTACGCTTCGCGGTCGTCGCGGTTGATCAGCGAAACACCGCCGGGCACAACGCCGCTCCTCGGCTGGAATTCGCACATGGATCCCCAGGAAAACAACCTCGCGAAGGATCTCAAGGCGGCGGGTTATAAAACCGGGCTGGTGGGCAAGTGGCATCTGAACGACTACGACATCCCGGAGATTGATTTCGCTTCGGGATACGGCGGGCATCACACCCGCAACGGCACAGCCAAGGGCCTTCGTGAGTTCCAGCTGGTGGGATCCTATTTCCAGCCGACGGCCGACTATGGCGACCCGGCGGTGCAGAAGGAAATCGGCCGCATCTACGACGTGATGCAAAAGCGCGTGCAGCGCATCTCCGGCTTCGACGTGGTTGACCGCCTCTACTACGCCAACTACGGCGAGCTGCCTATTCCCAAGCACATGAAGGCGCACAATTTGGAGTGGCTGACCGAAGGCGCGCTGGAGTTCATTGATAAAAACAAAGAGGAGCCCTTCTTCCTCTACTTTTCCATCACCGCCCCGCACGGACAATATTTCGAGGACTGGATGGAGAAGGATTGGCGTGTCACTCCCGCTGGCATGCTGAGCGAAAAGCCGAAAGGCATGCCTCCTCGGGAAAGCGTGCTCCGCCGCATTCAGGAAGCTGGTTTGCCCTTGCAGAATTCGATGGCCACCTGGATCGACGACAGTCTCGGCGCATTGCTCACCAAGCTCGACGAAACCGGGCTTTCTGAAAACACGATCGTGTTGTTTCTCTCCGATCACCAATCACGCGGAAAACTCACCGTCCACGAAGGGCATCGAGCGCCGGGCGTTATCCGCTGGCCGGGGCACATCGACGCCGGATCACGGGAAGGGCGTATCATTTCAAATATTGATATGCTGCCCAGCCTGCTGGATGCTGCCGGTTCCAAGCCGTCCGCCGATGCCGTTGTTGATGGCCGAAACTTTTTTCCAATTCTCGGAAAAAACGCCGCGTGGCGCGACAGCCTCCTGCTGGAAACCTCGTACAGCCGCGCCGTTGTTTCAAAGGATTGGAAATACATCGCGCACCGTCCGCCGCAGGAGGTGCTCGAAAAAATGGAGGCCGACCGTATCGCCGCTGAAAAAGGCGATGGCCGCCGCCACGTCGGCTGGTCGGGGCGAACAACCAATCCTGCGAGCGGCATGGGTGTGCGCTTCAATGCCGATCAGGATTTCCCCCACTATTTCGATCCTGACCAACTCTACGATCTTGGCAACGATGTGTTCGAACAGAACAATGTGATTGCCAATCCGGAGAATAAAGAGCGGCTAGAACAGCTTAAGCAACAGCTTGATTCCCAGCTGAAAAAACTACCGCACACCTTCGGCGAATTTGGAGCTAAGTAATGCGGCAAATGATGATTTTTCTTCTGGCCATGCTGCTGGTTTCAAGCGCGACGGCGGATGACGTCCAGCGGCACGTTAAACATTTCAATATGCATTGGGCGGAGCAACCGTCCAGCGCGGAGTTTGGAATAGCCCATGTGCTTCCGTTGCTTGACCTCGATTTTCAAGGCTTGGGAAAAGTAAAGTCGGCTGCAGAGGCGGAAGACTTTGTCTCGGCGGAGCAGGAGCTGCTCGCCTATTTCCGTCAAACGCGCATCCCAAAACCGATTGAAAGGTTGACTGAAAAGGACGCGCTTCATGCGGCCGATGCCATGGAGCATCGTTTCCGGGGCAATCGCGATGCTCATCCGCCGATATTCCGGAGTGCGGATATTGATTGGATCGGTCGTGCCTTTGTGGATGGCGAGGAAATCCATGATGCGGAGTGGTATTATCAGTTTCAGCGGTTGACCTGGTGGCCGGCGCTGGCGCATGCCTATGCCGTGACGGGCGATGAAAACTATTTTTTCGAGTGGCGCTATGAGATGGTTGATTGGGTAGAGGATAATCTGCCCATCACTAAGCAAACACCAAAATTTATTCGGCGCGGCATGGAGACCTACAACCGCTGCGCCCGGTTGACGGAAGTGTTTCCTTATATGCTTCAGTCGTCAAACTTCGACGCACAGACGCTTGGCTTTTTTCTTATGAGCTTTCATGAACAGGCGGAGCATATACGCACGGTCTATTCGGCAAAGGGCAATCATCTGCTGGGCGAGCTGAGCGTGGTGTTCATGAACGGGATCAACTTCCCGGAGTTCAAGGCTTCCAAGCATTGGAAAAACGACGCGGTGGAACGTCTCCCGGCGATGATGGACGAGGAGGTTTACCCAGATGGAATGAACCGTGAGCTCGTCTTTAGCTATCACAAGATGTATGTCGGCCTTTTTGCGCAGGCGTATGAAATGTTCAGCAAGCATGGCTATGCCGACCGCCTGCCGGTCGATTTTTATCCGCGCATTCTCAAGATGGCGGAAATTTATGCCTACCAATCATTCCCCGACTTCACCGATTGCCAGTTCGGCGATGCCTGGAAACCGCGCTTCCCCGGCGACCTGTACCGCAAGAACCTGAAAGCCTTCAAGGATGACATTCCCTATTTCGACTACATGGTGTCTGGCGGAGCGGAAGGCGAGCCTCCGGCAAAGCGCAACGTAGCCTATTCGGAGAGCGGCTTTTATTTTATGCGATCGGAGTGGAGTTCCAATGCGGTTTTCATGGTGATGAAAAATGCGGCGGGCGGGCAATGGCACAGCCAGATCGATAACGGCACGTTTGAACTGTATGCCCATGGGCGCAATTTTATGAACGATTCGGGCAGCTATATGTACGGCAGCTCAGATGTCGAAGACCAGCGCTGGCGCGACTGGTTCCGTAGCACAAAAGTGCACCAAACACTGACGCTTAATAATGAAAACATTGCGTTGGAGCCGGAATTGATCATGTGGAGCGAGTCGGAGAACCTGGTTGCACTTGTTATTGAAAATCAAAGCTATCCGGAGTTGCGGCATCGGCGAACGGTGCTGTTTATCGATAATAAATATTTTCTGATACTGGACGAGGCTATGGGGGCTGCCACCGGAACGCTTCGCACGCACTACCAGCTGGTTTGTTGCAACTATGCCGTCTCCGGCTTGACCGTGCAAACCCGTTTCGATGAAGGGGCCAACCTGTTGGTGAAGAGTTTCCCGCAAGGCAAGGCGCTTACGGTTGAAAAAGAGGAGGGGTGGATTTCCTTCAAGCCGCAGGTCAAGGAAACACGCCCGGCGTGGAGCTATAGAATGAAAAAAACGGCCGCAGAGGATAGGGCGATTTTCCTGACCGCACTGGTTCCATATCCGGCAGGGGCGGCGCCTAAGGTAGAGGCATCTGTTGTGGAGGACGGATTTCTGCTGGATGTTGATGGGCGGGAATACCGCGTGGAATTGGATGTGGCGAAAAAGAAAATGAATTTGAAGGTAACGGAGCTGTAGCGTGGAAGTCATCATACGTGAAAACGAGGAGGTCGCGTGCGGCATGGTCGCCCGGATCATCGCCAAGGCCGTGCGCAAAAAACCGGACTTGGTGCTGGGGTTGGCGACGGGGCGAACGATGGAAAAGGTCTACGCCGAACTGGCGCGGATGCACCGAGATGAAGCGCTGGATTTTTCAGCCTGTCGTACGTTCAACCTTGATGAATATATCGGCTTGGAGCAGGACGACGTGAATTCCTATCACC
Organism: Pontiella sulfatireligans; assembly: GCF_900890705.1. GTDB lineage: Bacteria > Verrucomicrobiota > Kiritimatiellia > Kiritimatiellales > Pontiellaceae > Pontiella > Pontiella sulfatireligans. Next base: position 2,118,453 of record NZ_CAAHFH010000002.1, read on the forward strand.
ACTACATGGATGAACACCTGTTCCGGCACATTAATATCAAACCCGGAAACACGCATCTTCCGGATGGAACAGCCGACGACTTGAAAGCCGAGGCACGGGGGTACGAAGAAAAGATGTGCGCCTGCGGCGGCATCGACCTTCAGCTGCTGGGGATTGGGCAAAGCGGGCATATTGGATTTAACGAGCCGCTTTCGTCGTTGATGTCGCGCATGCGCGACAAAGTACTCGCTCCTGAAACGATAGCTCAGAACGGCCCCTTGTTCAAAACGGGTGCGATGCCGAAGCGCGCAATGACCATGGGCGTTGGGACAATCCTCGAAAGCCGTCGTGCGCTCGTATTGGTAACGGGTGAGGGGAAGGCGGATATTCTGGCTGAATCGGTCGAGGGTGCTGTGACTTCGCGAGTTACGGCATCGGCCTTGCAGCTCCACCCGCATTGTGTGGTCGTTGTTGACGAAGCGGCCGCAAGCAAGCTGCAGGATCAAGAATATTTCAAATGGATTTATGAAAACGAACCCGAATGGGATGAGTTTAGAATTTAGAGATTGGGATTTAGCAATTGCAACCGTAAGGTTGAGACCGTGAGTGAACAAAAATACGTGACCTTAAAGGATTTGGCCAAGGAGTGCGGCGTTACGCCCACTACCGTGTCGTTGGCGCTGCGCAACCATCCGCGCATTTCGGACGCCACCAAAGGAAAGGTGCGTGAAGCCGCAGAGCGGTTGGGCTATCGCCGCCATCCGATGCTCTCGGCGCTTATGGCGAACCTGAACCAGTCGCGCCAATCCATGGCGGCGGTTCCTTTGGCGGCGATCTATACCCACGATTTGGAAATGATTAAATCGAACAGCTATCACCTCAAGGCGTGGCAAGGCATGGACCGCCGTGCATCGGAACTGGGCTTCAAGCTGGAACGCTTCCATTTGGACCAAAAAAAGATGACCGGAAAACGTCTGACGCAGATTCTTACAACGCGCGGCATCAGCGGGGTGATTGTGCCTCCTCTTTTGAAAGCGGGCGGACACCTGAATATTGATTGGGAAGAGTTTTCGGTGATGGCCATCGGCTATTCGATGCTTAGCCCCAACATGCACCGGGTGTGTCCCGACCAATATCGCGGCATTCGACTCGCCTTGCGCGAGCTCAAGCACATGGGTTACAAACGCCCCGGACTGCTGCTGAACAAACAGAGCGACCTGCGAACGTTGCATCTGTGGAGTTCGGGTTTCTACGGTTTTGAGCATGCCCAAAAATCACGCGGCATCATTCCCGTGCTCGAATGCGACGAAGTAGATGAAAAGGCGCTTCAAAAATGGTACGAGAAATATACGCCTGATGTGATTGTCAGTTCAGACCTCAATATCATCGAACCACTCCAAAAACTGGGATTGGATTTTCCGGGAGATGTAGGTTTGGTCACATTGTCGCGCTATGAGGCCGATGGCGGGATTGCCGGCATTGATCAAAATGCCTCAGTTCTTGGCGCGGCTGCGGTTGAGCAGCTGGTGCAGCTGATGTATTACAATGACCGCGGCGTTCCTGATATGCCGCGCGTCATCCAGATTCCCTCCACTTGGGGTGAGGGCGCTTCGATCGCGAAGCAGCCCTCTGCCTGATTTTCCCGAGAGACGGAGCCATTGCATGTCGATTTCCTGCCGGGGAACAAGATGGATAATTCGGATCTTAATTCCGAAATAACCATGTTATATTCTGGACATTAAATGATGGTGGGGCATTGTTTCGTCATGATAACTCGACAGGAAGAGCTGAGGATTAGGGATAGTTTGAGCGATTTTCCGGCGGTTGGAATTCTTGGGCCGCGCCAGGTGGGTAAGACTACATTGGCCAAACAGTTGGAAACTGTATTTCCCGAGAGCGTTTATTTTGACTTCGAAAACCCCGATGTCCTGGCTCGCATGTCGAATCCTACACTTTTCCTCAGACCTCTTCAGGATCGCTTGGTGGTTTTGGATGAAGTTCAGCGGGCGCCGGAATTATTCCCGGTTCTTCGTTCGTTGATTGATGAAAACCGAATTTCAGGGCGGTTCCTCCTTTTGGGATCGGCATCTCCTGACCTTTTGAAGCAGTCATCCGAGTCGCTCGCGGGTCGGGTTAGGTATCATGAGTTGCAGCCGTTTAACCTGTTTGAACTGTCGGGGAGCGTTTCGGAGGATAGGCTTTGGTTGCGAGGAGGATTTCCCTCATCAGTACTGGCTCATAGCGATTCGAAATCAATGGATTGGCTCGAGATGTTTATCCGCACCTTTCTGGAGCGGGATCTAAATGAACTGAATTTTTCGTTGCCGTCTGTTCAGCTTCGGCGTTTTTGGACGATGCTCGCGCATTCTCAGGGGCAGCAGTTCAATGCGAGCCGTTTTGCATTATCTTTGGGGGTTACGGATAAAACGGTACGCCGTTGGTTGGATGTCTTTACAGACACCTTCATGGTTCGACAACTCCAGCCATGGCTTCCAAACATTGGAAAGAGGCTGATGAAAATGCCCAAAACATATGTTTCGGATAGCGGATTGGTTCATCGCCTTCTCGGGATCGACACGCAGGATCAACTCCTTTCACATCCCGTTTGCGGACATTCGTGGGAAGGGTTTGTTATTCAACAAGTTGCTGCAATGATGCCGTTTCGAACGGAGCTGTACCATTACCGCACGCGAAGCGGCGCGGAGATTGATCTGTTGTTGAAATTGCCTGGCCGCAGTCAGCTTACGGCCATTGAAATTAAACGTTCGCTGTCACCGAAGCTGGCGCGTGGCTTTTGGAACGCGATGGAGGATACAGAGTGTGATCGTGCATTCGTTATCTATCCGGGCAACGATTCATGGCCGATTGCAGAGAATGTCAACACGCTGCCGATTACAATGCTGCCGACTATTTTTGAGTGATGCCGGAACGCCTCGCGTGGTTCAAATTCTCTCCAACTGCGGCAGGCTGGCCGCTGCAACGGCCTGACCGACGCGACGGCTTTGTTCGTCGGGCACATGAAGTTCGATTTCTTGAGCAAGTTCAGGGAAGACCGTATCCAGGATTTCCTGGGTTTTTTCAATGATCACTTCGCCGCCCCGTCCGGAAGTGACGCGCCCAAGGATCAGCACATTCTTGAAGTCGTACAACTCTTTGTAGTGGGGCAGGGCATAGCCGAGATAGATGCCGATAGTGGTGAAGATGTCCAGTGCGGCGGGATCGCCCGCGTTCGCCTTCGCCTGGACGGCTTTGAGCCGTTCTGGGAAGGGCATTTCGTCGGGGAAGTCGAATCCGGCTTCGGGGGCGAGTTTGGCGACGGCCTGCTGGGAAAAATACTGCGCGCCGCAACCGATGTCGTCGGCTACAGGATCAATCGCTGCGTCGGGGTTGAAATCAACGGGGACATAGGCGAGCTCGTTGTAGTTCCCGGTGAAGAGCGAGTCGCTGTTGATAAAGCCGGAGGCTTCGCTGGAACCCATGGCAATGCCCAGCAGGGAACTCTTCTTTAGCGACATGGCTCCGGCAAGTGCGGTGACTTCTCCATCGTTCAGCACTTCGAACGGGACATTCCATTCCTTTTGCAGGTTTAGGAAGATGGGGCGGATGCGCTGGTTGAATTTTTCGGAGGGAATGTTGCGGAAGAGCGAGGCATATTTGGCCATGTTCCCGACATACGCACCAGCCGCGCTTCCTCCGATGGAGTCGACGCGGGGTAGATGTTCGGCGGCGAGTTTGAGGCCGTCGCCAATGTGCTTGTAGTAGTATTCCGGGTCGGTCTGAATGCTGGGGTTCCACGGGATCTCGGTGGTGAAGACAGCTTCTCCATCAATGACAGCGGAGAGCTTGTAGTCGCTGGCGCCGAGATCGAACCCAATGCGGCACCCATCGAGAAACCCGCCGATGGGGATGCTCTGTTCCTTGGCGTCCGGCACGTCGCATGCATCGACGATCCGGATGTCGAAGCCGTTGTCGTATATGACATCCATGCGGTTGGTGTCGTATGCCCGTGCACCGTTGGCGGAATAGATTTCGCGGATGGCGCTGCAGACTTGTGCCGGACCGCTCAGATAGAGGACGGATCCGCCGCGGGCCCAGAGCAGGGATTTAATCTGCCGCTCAACATAGCGGATGGTGTCGGCGTCGTGTTCAGAGCCGGGGTTGAAAATCTGAAGATCAACCCGCGCCACGCACCCGTCGGTGCGCTCCAGGGCCATGTGCATAGGGCTGGAATTATCCGCCTGCGCCACCGCGTTGCGGTAGTTGCGGTTTCCGAGGATGGCGGGGCAGAAGCTTTTGTCCAGCGGCGGTTTGGTTGCGGGTGTGATTTCCAATAGCGATTTTGTCATGTCTCAACTCCAGAGATTATTGGGCAATCCAAATGGGGCTGCTCCATGCCCACTGTTTGTTATACTGCTCGACCCGCAGGCGGTAGACATCCATGCCGTTCGGCAGCGGCTGCTTTGCAGGTGCATCTTCGATCTGGGTTTCGAATTCGTACGATTCCGGCAGGGCGGCGACGATGCGGTAGGCCGGGGTGCCGTAGCCGCCGATGTAGCCGCTTCGGGCTCCGGCAACCACCTCGCGCAGGGTGTGCTTGAAGGTTGTGCCGTTGAGCGTCAGCTCGATTACGGCATCCGCAGGCATTTCGACTTCGAGCGAAAAGCCTTGGTTTGAGTTGGTGACCGGGGTGGGGTTTCCGACGGTTTTGCTCTTGAACTGGATGGATTGTTCGCCGTCCTGCTTCCATTCGGAAAAGCGGAAGTCGTCTTCGTGGTCGGTGGGCGAAACCACCTCGGAACCCTTAAAGCGTGGCTCGGCTTTCAGAATGCGGCCATCATGCAATTTGATGGAGGCATCCCAAAGCACGGTCTTGCCCCGCGAACCCCAGCCGACTTCCAGCCCGATCTTGGCGCGAACTGTTCCTGTGCCTTCGGCGATCTCGGTGGTTTTCGGCACGAAGAAGTGCTGCAGCACCTCTTCGTTTTTCAGCAGCTCGACCGTGCGGATGGCACCGCCGGCCTTGACGCTGAACTGTATGTTGCGTTTGGCGTTCGGTTCTTCGATGACATCGCCCATGAATGCGTCGTTGAGTGCGAAGTCGATTTCGACGTTGTCGCCGGTCAGCGCAACAGTGCGCCGCTGGAGGATGGCGTCCCAGATGGCGGTGCGGGTCAGCTCTTCGGCGCGGACGGAGAGGCGGCCGTGGCCGTGGCTTCCGGGGTGCGCGCTGTGGTGGTCGGTGGAGGCCATGCAGCCAACGATGCGGCCAAGTTTGAGGCCGGCGCTGTAGGTGCTGTCGTGGTCGCACGGCCCCATGGAGTGCAGGTAGGGGTAGGCGGTGTCGTCGCTCTCGCTGCAGGCGTGCATGGAGAAGAGTTCGACGACCGGGCTGAGGGGATGGTCTTTGTGCTCTTTCCAGTTGATGCCGCGGAAACCCTGCTTGTAGCCGATGTGGTGGGTGAAGGTCATGCAGGCGATGCCTTGCTCGTTAAGCTTGGCCAGTTCGTCGCGCAATTCGGGCACGGTTTGGGTTTTGAGGATGCTTCCTTTGCCGTCGCGGTACATGACCGTCTGGTCGCCCGAGTGGCAGGAGTGCTGTTCGTAACCGAGGAAGGAAACGAACCTGCCGTCTTCGTTGGCCTTGTCGGTTACGTCGACAAAGTGGTCCCAGCAGTTTTCGAGTTTCTTGAAGCCATCTTCGTGGTATTTGATCCGGCGCTCCATGCCGGCCTGTTGGCGAGGCATGTCGGGCCACAGGGCGTGGCCGGTGACGGAAAGAAAGTCCAGTTGCATCTTGGCGTTGGCGATGGAGTCCTCGACCGGGCCGTGGCCGTAGCTCGCGCCGCAATGGTTGTGGATGTCGCCATAGTAGGTGTTTAGTTTTTCATTCTTTTTCATTAATAAAGCTCCATTGCTTTGAATTGGCGACAACCTGAATGAAAAAGATGCACTCTGCACGCAAAACGCAGGTTTATCCGTAAAGCACCCATGGTTTACGGTTTAACTTTAGATTGCCTTTTGCCGGTGCTAGCATTCATCCACATTGTCTGCAAACGACCGGAAACTGGAGAAACGGGAATGGGATCGAGTTTGGATTTAATTATTGTGGGTGTCTACATGGCGGTGCTGGTGCTCATCGGCATTGCGTTCGGCAAGTTGGTTAAAACGGGCGGCGACTATTTTAAGGCTGGCGCCAAGGGCAGTTGGTGGATGGTCGGTTCTAGCATGTTCATGAGCGGCATCAGCGCCTACACCTTCGTTGGCAACGCCGCCGGCATCTATAAGGCGGGCTGGAGTCCATTTGCCATCTACCTCGCTAACGTGAGCGGGTTCATCCTGGCCGCTGTCTTTCTCGGGGCTTGGTATCGACAGATGCGAGTGGTCACCTATGCAGAAGTCATTAAGCAGCGCTTTGGCAAAACGTCGGAACAGATTGTTGCCCACTTGCTCGTGCTTAACGGATTTATGTGGGCGGGCATCGGCCTCTACACCTTGGCCGTATTCATCACGCCGCTGGTGCCGGGCGTTCCCGTGCAGGGGCTCATCATCGGAGTGGGCATGGTTGTTGTGGTCTACTGCACTGTTGGCGGCAACTGGGCGGTAATGGCGAACGACTTTGTTCAAGGTCTTGTGCTGATTATCGTCACCATCATTGTCACGGTGCTGTGCTTCATGAATGCGGGCGGAATTGGTGAGTTTTTCAGCGCGATCAAATCGTCATCGGCTGCGAGTGATTTGAAAATGATCACGCCGATCCCTGATGGCCAGACGTTCTGGTCGGCAAAATATGGCCTGACTTGGTTCATGGTTGCGTTCGTTGTGCAGTTTTTCAACCAGTCGAGCCTGTTCCAAGGGGTGCGCTATTTTTCGGCCAAGGATGGGCGCGAGGCGCGAAAGGCCTCCATCTTTGCAGGGGTGATGATGCTAATGGGATTGGTTGTGTTTTTCGTGCCGCCGATCTATGCGCGCATCTTTCTCGAATCAGAAGTGATGGCTATGCATGAACTCCCGGCCAAGGCGGTGGAATATTCGTATTCCGTCACCAGTTTCCAGCTGCTGCCCAAAGGGACATTCAGCATTATGATTGTGGCCATCTTTGCCGCCGCCATTAGTTCGCTCGACACCGGCCTTAACCGCAACGCGGCGCTGATTATCCGCGATCTCTTGCCGGCACACCGCAAACTGCTGAAGATGAAGCCGATAAACCCTGACCGCGAATTGGTGCTCGGCAAAATCACCACTGTTATTGCGGGTGGTGTCGTGATCGGAGTTGCGCTGATCTATTCGACGATCGAAAGCGCCTCGATCTTTGATGTGATGCTGATGGTTGTGGCGCAGCTGATCGCCCCGCAGGTGACGCCGCTGGTGCTCTTTCTGTTCATTCGCAAGGTGCCGCGCTGGGCGATTCTTTCATCGCTGGCCGGCGGTTATATTCCATCATTGGTGTTTTGGGCCATCTCGGCCAACACCGACCTCGTTTTTTCCTACCAGCAAAAGGGATTGTGCGTTTTCATTGGCGGCGTCGTTGGCTTCCTGATTGCCCGGCTGTTCTGGAACCGTGTCAGCGATGAAGAACGCGAAGCCACGAAGACGTTTTATGAGCGCATGGAGAAGCCCATTGATTTCGAAAGCGAAGTCGGCTCAAACAGCGATGCTTTCCAGCTCATCATGATTGGCCGCTTCGCCTTGCTGCTTGGTGGACTCTTCCTGTTGCTGCTCTTCCCGGTCCACACGGTAGCGGGGCGGTGGGTAATCCTCACTATTTCCGGGTTTGTCGGCGGCATCGGTCTGTTGATGCTGCTCGCTGGAAAACGAATTCAAAAGAAGGAATCTTAGAATGGACTATGTTGCCCAACTTAAAACCCTCACGAAGAAGAACGATTTTTTCATCGGCTTCGATAGCGACGGCTGTGCGTTCGATACCATGGAGCTCAAGCACAAGGAATGCTTTTGTCCAGCCATGATAAAGCACATGCGTTGCCAGCCCGTCAGCAAGGCCGCCCGCGAAGTGTGGGACTTCGTCAATCTCTACAGCAAGACCCGCGGTTGCAACCGATTCCTGGCCATCCAATACTTCCGCGACCTGCTCAAAGAACGCAAAGATGTAAAGGCGCGCGGTTTCCAGCCTCTGGAACTCAAGGAACTCGATGCATGGATAGCGCGCGAAACCCAGCTCGGGAATCCTGCGCTCGAAGCCGAGGTGGTTGAAAACGGAAACGAAGACCTGCACATCATGCTCGACTGGAGCAAAGAGGTTAACGCCCGTGTCGAGGACATGGTTTTCGGTATGACCCCGTTCCCTGGCGTAATGGAAGTCCTCAAGGAGGGGAAGAGCAAGGCCGACATGATTGTCGTGTCCCAAACCCCGCTCGAAGCGCTTGAACGGGAATGGGAAGAAAACAATATGACGCCCTATGTTTCGCTCATTGCAGGGCAGGAGCATGGCACCAAGGCCGAACACATTCAATTTGCCACCGAGGGCAAGGGATACGGAAAGGACCGCGTCCTCATGGTGGGCGATGCTCCAGGCGATCAAAAGGCCGCCGAAGCCAACGACGCGCTTTACTATCCCATCATTCCCGGCAAGGAGGAAACGTCTTGGCAGCGCCTGCTCACCGAAGGACTCGGAAAGTTCTTTGCCGGCACCTTTGCCGGCGACTACCAGCAGCAACTCCTCGCCGAGTTCGATGCCGCTCTTCCGGCCGAACCTCATTGGGACTAATATGAAGATTTAAGGAGGCGAGTAGACTGTATGCCATATTCAAAAATAAATCCGAACGACATGATTCTGCGGGACCATCTCGCATACGACCGAACCGTGTTGGCCAATGAGCGTACGTTGCTCTCATATGCACGTACCGCCATTGCGTTGTCCGCTGCGGGTGGCACGCTCGTAAAAATTTTCCCGAACGAACAGGCGCTGGTCATTTTGGGCTTTATTCTCCTGTCACTAGGGGGGGCGGTTGCCCTTGCCGGCACATGGCGTTTTGGAGCCGTAAGAAAGAGACTGCTCCAGGTGTATGCTGAACTCGAAGAATGATGCCCTCCGGAAATCTCTCAACTAAGAGGGTGGGTCACGAGCAAAGGCAGTTCATCTGCGGGGGAGCTCGTTAGCCCTCTATGCCGGTAAAATAGGCTCTATCCTAGTAGTAGAATTTCCCCTCTAATTAACTCAAAATTGTTCGCATCCATTCTGGCCTTTGACCAGTGTTTCACAGCCGGCGGTTTTGAAAACGGCCTTGATTTCTTTGGACAAGGCGCTTCCAATGTCGCGGCCATAAAGAGAAACAAGTTCCGGAAGGATGAATGCATGGGCCTTTAGCTTCGATTCGAGTTCCTGTCTAAGCTGGGGCAGCAATGGGATATAGACGGGCTTCCCAGAACGCCGAGCGGTCTTTTTGGGGACAACTGAAAGCGTCCCATCTTCAAAATCAATGTTCTGCCATTCGAGTTTAACGCAATCCACCAGCCGCTGGCCGGTATAGAGGAGAATCATGAACAGGGCGTGATAGTCACCTTTTGCCACGGCAAAGACCGATTCAAGTTCTTTGGCGGTTGCGAGGCCTTTTTTTGTCATGCAGCCCAAATCGCCGTAAAAAAGGCTCGCACGGATAGGGCAATGCAGGTAGGTATTCCCGCTCAACGGTTGGAGGAGAGGTCGCCGGAGAAAAAGTATGCTGAATGAAATCATGGATGTACTGACGTCGCGCTTTGAGATGACGCCCGAAAAAATGCAGGCGTTTTTAAACCAGCTGGACGAAGCGGGCCGCGTGCGGCTTGGGCAGTCGCGTTGCAACGGCGCCTGCTTGACTTGTTCCACCTGTACGGTTTCTTCATCCGGCGATGTGCTGGAGATGGTTCTCGAGGTGGATCCGACGGCCATCGTTATTCTAAAGAGATCCGAACGCAGAAAAACTAGTCTGGCCAGACAAGGGGCATTGATTAATGGATAACCAGCCGAACAATCCGCTGCATGGAATTACACTCGAAAAGCTGCTGACGCAGTTGGTGGACTATTATGGCTGGGACGAGCTGGGGCGGCAGGTTGACATCCGCTGCTTCAACTGGGAGCCGAGCATTAAATCGAGCCTCAAGTTTCTGCGCAAGACGCCGTGGGCGCGCGAGAAGGTGGAAGCGCTCTATATGCTGACGGATTTCGAGGAGCAGCCTTGATGCGGCTGTGGAGCGCTTTTCTGGCGGTTTCTATTGTGCTGGCCGTTCAGGGATGCTGCAAAGCAAGCCGAAGCTGCAGATCCAAGGTGGCGGCTTTCGCAATCTAACGGACTATGAGATCCGCGATGCGGAGCTTTGGGTAGAGGCGACGGGGGCGACGGCGTCCTGCAGCTATATTTCTCCGCAAGGGTTCTTCGGGACGACCTTTCCTTTGCGCAGCTGCCAGCAGCTTCCCGTTGTGGTGACGTGGATCTATCGCGGGAAGCCCTGCAAGTCCGGACCATTTGTATTTCCAATGCTGGAACCGGTCCCTGATGAGCCCGTTCTGGCAGTAGTGCGTTTCCATGCAGACGGGACGACCACAGCGGAATTCATTCCGGTATCCAAAATTCCGCCGCGTTATTTGCGCTGAACAGCCTAATCCTTGAAGAGTTCATCGTACTGGTTGGCCCAGTAGGAGATCAGCAGGTCGGCGCCGGCGCGCACGAGCGCCGCGGTGGATTCCTGCACCATGCCCTTGAGGTCGCCCCAGCCGCGGTCGGCCGTGGCGTGGAGCATGGCATATTCGCCGCTGACGTTGTAGGCCGCAATCGGCAGATCGGTGGAGGCGCGCATTTCGGCGAGCACGTCCAGATAGAACAGCGCCGGCTTGACCATCAGCATGTCGGCGCCTTCGGCTTCGTCGAGTTCTGATTCCCGCAGCGCCGTGCGTAGATCGCGGTAGGAGGCTTGGTAGCCTTTGCGATCGCCTTTGCCGGGCTGCGATTTTTCGGCATCGCGGAACGGGCCGTACATGGCCGAGGCAAATTTGGTGGAATAGCTCATTAGAATGGTATCGGTCAGGCCGGCTTCGTCCAGCCCGTCGCGGATCGCGAGCACCTGGCCGTCCATCATCGAGCTCGGCGCCACGATGTCAGCGCCGGCGCCGGCGTGCGAAACGGCGATTTTGGCGAGGTTTACGAGTGCGGCGTCGTTATCGACGTTGCCGCTGTCGGTCAGCGGGCCGCAGTGGCCGTGTTCGGTGTAGGCGCAGACGCAGGCGTCGGCCGCCACAACGAGATCCGGAAACTTGCCTTTCACCGCGCGGATGGCGCGCTGTACGGTTCCGTTTTCGTTGTAGGCTTCCGTTCCTTGGAAATCCTTTTGCGACTCGTCGGCGAGGCCGAACAGCAACACGCTGCCGACGCCGGAGTCGACAACCGGTTCCAGATCAATCAGCAGCTGGTCAACGCTCAGGCGCGACTGGCCGGGCATCGAGTCGATCGGCTCGCGCTGGCCTTCACCATTAATCACGAACGTTGGCCACATGAATTTTTCGGGGCCGGGCAGGGGGGCGTCGAGCATTTTACGGATCCCCGCGCTTTGGCGCAGGCGTCTGAGTCTGATTTCCGGGAACATGGGCTTCTCCACTGTTTAAACGAGCAGAGAGCTTACGGGATGCGCACCCGCGATGTCCAATCGAATGTCTGCGCGGCACACCGAGTTACTGGCTTTCGACTCTAAACATGCTTTGAGTGACGGTGTTGAGGTCGAGCTGGATTGAAAATTCAACGGTCGCATTCGTGGGCGGGAAAGATTGGATGAACGTCCAAGGATTGGTTTGCAGCAACGAGTCCGCACCGTAAAGGTTGTAGACTACGTTGGGCGCTGTAAACCAGCATAATTCGAGCGTGCTGCCACCGGTGACGGACTGAACGAGAGTGGCTGGTGGAATAACCTGCGCCTGCTCGCAGAGATAGCCCACGATGCATTTCGTGGCTTCAGACGCGTAGCTGTATGAAATGTAGTTGGGGCTGTCTATGGAATCGCCGTCGGAGTGGTAGTAGGGATTTTCATATTCTGGCGGGTTATTCCAGTAGTCATAATAATCACCTTCAATAAAAAGTATCGAAGGAATGCCCACATTGTGGAATGGCATATGATCGCTTCCCGTCCAACCCAACCCTTGATACGGAGCAAGGGCGGTATAGTTTGTGAGGGCTTGTTCAACGGCATCAGCGGTGGGCGAGTCATCCGTGTTCACTCGGCCGATGACAATATCCATCACGGTATTGGTGTCGTCATAGCCAATCATGTCTGCGCTGATCATGCCTTTAATGGAGGAGCGGAGAAAGACGGTTTCATTCGTTGCTAATATGCTGGTTGTTGTATGAGTTCCCACGAAATGGTCTGAGCCCTTAAAATCCTTCTCTTCACCATCGAAGGCGATGAAAATAATCGTATCTCGGAAGACATGTTCCTGAATAACCCGAGCGGCCTCAAGCATGCCGGAGACTCCGCTGGCGTTGTCGTCGGCTCCCGGACAGATGCCGGTGATGTTGGGTTGTCCGCTGTCTACGGAGTCGTAATGCGCTCCGACGATGTAGACGTTGGTTCCGCCATTGCCCCATTTAACGGCAACCACGTTGTTGCAGCCTTGGTAGGTATAGTTCGTGGGGTTTGAGGAAAAAGTTTTATTGAAGGAGAAAGGATCGAGCCAGGTGTCGTAGCCCATGGCCGTGAAGTTGGAGTGGATAAAGTCGCGCGCCAGATCGTGCTGGTAGGCGGGGACGCGCGGGCTGGCGCCATCGGTGAAGCCGCGGCTGTTGCCGTCGGCAACGAACAGGCCGGCATGAAAGTTGGAATAGCTGTTTGCCGAAACGTGCTGGGTGATTTCGGTTAGGGTTATCGCTGAACAGGGGGCCATCGCCCATAAAAGGACTCCCCAAAATAAAACTATATCCGTGTATTTCACCACTGGCTCTTATAACGGCTCCTCTGAAGAGTAAAGGAGGAATAAGTTAAAAAAGAGTTAGCTGAGAATTCGCGCGGCGGTAAAGTGCTCTGCGAGCGAGCGGATTGCGCCGGGGACGGTGGCCACGCGGGCGAGAACGTCGGGCTGGAGGTTGTGCTTTTCCAGAGCGTCGGACGTGGGCTTTCCAATTACGGTAATGTTTTTTTCGCCGAGTGCGTTAACGCCCCATTGGGCAATAAAGGATTCTACGCCGGAGGCGCTGGCAAAAAAGACGGCATCGAAGTCGGGCAGCGTTTCGTGGTCGATGCGCACGTTGTCGTAGATGATGGCGTCTTCGACCTCGGCGGCGCAGCTGCGCAGGGCGTTGGCGAGATCCGGGCCGGCTTTGTCGGAGCGGACGCGCAGGACGGTTTCGCCGGGTTGAATGATTTCGGAGGCCAAAATCTTAAGCGATTCGGCGCTGAAGGCGCCGTTGGGCTGGGCGTCCACCCGAATGCCGTAGTCGGCGAATTCGTTCGCTGTGCCGCGCCCGCAAACCATGATTTTCGGGATGGTGCGGTAGTCGGTTTTCTGATGTTCGATCAAGCTCATAAAGGCGCGCACGGAGGAGGGGGAGGAGACGGCGAGCCAGTCGAATTTTGAGCATTCCAGAGGGACATGGAAGCGGCTCTTCAGCTTGATGAGCGGAAACTGGATGGGCTGCCCTCCGAGGTCGCGGACGAGGTCGGCGGCTTTTTGCTGAATGGCTTCGGAGCAGGTGAGCAGGATTTTTTTGCCCTGAAGTGCGCCTAGATCGTTTCGGTATCCGTAGGCGGTGGTTGTGCCGACCATGATCAGCCCCGGCTGTTTGATGCAGTGTTTTTTGGCGTGAGCCGGAAGTTGGCCGAGTGTGGTTTTAAAAATCAACTCATCTTCACCGCCGGCGTTATAGATGACCGCCGCCGGAGTATCGGGCGAGCGGCCGCCTTCCAGCAGCTGCTGGGCAATGGGCTCGATGGCCCGGATCGACATGTAGTAGATGACGGGCAGGAGGTTCTTCATTTCGGCGTCGCAGCGGGCCAGCGCGCCGCCGCTTTGGCGCGGGGTGAGGGCCACAAAGCCACGCGAAACATTGCGGCGGGTGAGCAGCATGCCGGTGCCGGTGGTGGCGGCCTGGAGCGCGCTGATGCCGGGAATGACGCGGAAGGGGATGCCGAGGCTTTCGAGCGCTTCGGTTTCTTCGGCAAGCCGGCCGAAGATGCCGGGGTCGCCGCCCTTCAGGCGCACGACGCGCTTGCTTTGGCGTGCGCATTCGCAGATGAGCTTGGTGGTTTCGTGCTGCTCCTTGCTGTGGGCGCCGCAGCGTTTGCCGACATCGATGATTTGGGTGCGGGGCGGCAGTTCGTCGAGCAGGGTTTTGTCGATGAGCGAGTCGTATAGGCAGATGTCGCACTGTTTCAGGGCGCGCAGCGCGGCAACGGTGCAGAGGTCTTTGTTGCTGACGCCGGCGCCGGCAAAGGTGACGGCGTGCATGAAGAGGCTGCGCAGGGCGGCCATGCGCTCGTCGCCTTCGCGGAAGGTAACGGCGAGGTAGCCCTGGGCTTCGGGCACTTCGAGCTCTTCGAGCGGGATCCATTCGGTGATGCGCTCTTCAATGTTCAGTCGGTGCAGGGCGGCGGCGGCCATGACGACGATATCGTAGTCTCCGCTATCGACTCGGGCAATGCGCTCCTCGATGTTGCCGCGGATGTTGCGCTGGATGCCGTTGGGGAAGCGCTTGGTGCAGTATTGCTCGCGCCGTTGGGAGCTGACGCCGATGACGGGGTTGCCGGGGAGGTCGGATATTTCCCGGTCTTTGGCAAGAATCAGTGCGTCGCGCGGTTCTTCGCGCCACGGGAGCCAGAACCAGTCAATCCCGGCCGGCAGGGCGGCGGGCAGGTCTTTGGCGCTGTGCACGGCCATGTCGACGTCCCCGCGCAGCAGGACGCCGTCGAGTTCGCGGGTGAAGAAGTCGGCGGGGCTTTCGCGCAGGTCGGTCGTACGGTCGGTGTCGCCGGTGGAGGTGATCGGAACCATCTCGAAAGAGACGCCTTCGAGCATGCCTTCGATGCGGTCTAGCGCGCTGCGTGATTGCGTGAGCGCGAGGCTACTCGGCCGCGTTCCCGCTCTTAAAACTGCTGGCGATCTTTTCATAGAGATCCTGGTTGTCGGCGATGATTTTGCGGCTGCGGGACAGAATGTCATTCATGTCGGTGAGTTCGCGGCGGTACCAGTATTTCAGGCCATCGAGATCGACCACGGTGACGTCGGAGGAAAGGTCGTCTAGTTCGGGGTCGATGTTGCGCGGCATGCCGAGGTCGATGACCATGATCGGGCGCTCCTGATTGAAGAACGGGGCGTGCGCCATATGCAGGATGTGGCCAGGTGCATCGGTGGCGCTGATGATGATGTCGGCTTCGGTGATGCGGTTCTTCATATCGTTAAAAGTGCAAAGTTCAACCTTGCCGTTCCATTCCTTGGGCGTTTCCGGCTTATTGACGTGGTAGCACCAGATGACTTTTCCAACCTTTGGCAGGCTGTCGTTCACCAGCCCTTTGCCGATCACGCCGGCGCCGAGGAGCATGATGGTGGAATTCGCTAAATCCCTGCCTTGGGCTTCGAGGTAGCGCAGGGCGAGATCTTCGATTTCATAGTTGTGCAGCAACGGGGAAACCTGGTTCTTGATGAGCTTGGAAACATGCAGCGCGGAGGAGATCCATTCCTGGGTCATATTGCCGGCCCAGCCACGTTGCTTGGCGGTTTCGAGGGCTTCCTTGAGCTGCGCGGTGATATGGTTTTCGCCCGGGGTTTGCGAAAGCATGCCGGCAGTTACGAGGGAAAGGTGCTCGAAGGCTTCTTTGTCGGTTTTGAGGTAGAATTTGTCTTCCTTGAAGTTCGTGAAGCCCATGATATGCCGGAGGATGCCGTTCTTTGCCGTCTCTTCGGAGACCACGGCGATGACTTCAACCCGGTTGCAGGTGTTGAGGATCATGAACTCGTGGATGCCCCAGAGCTGCATGATCATGAAGCCGGCGCGCTCGAAGCGGTGGCCGGTCAGGTGGTAGGGCTCGCGCTCTTCGACGGACAGGCAGTTGTGGTCGGTTCCTACCACAACGAGATGCGCCTCCTCCATCATTCGCAGATGGCGCGACAGGCTGTTCTTGACCATCTTCGATTGGCGGCAGTCGTTGCCTCTCGACGAAACGGATACGGTCAGCTGGTTGTGGCGGGTTATAGCCGGGGTGGTGAAGTCGCTTTCGGCCCAGTTGCCGTCGACGCAGCAGCAGAGGATGTTTTTTTCGCGGCAGCAGTCCAGGATCTGGCGGTTGACGCCGCGGCTGTTGGTGGCGGCATAGACGATGGTGGCCCCATCCACGTCGTGGTCTTTAAACCGGCGAACGGTATGAGTGACCCGGCCGGCTTCGATCAGGTGGCCGAGTTCTTTGCACACATCGGGGCTCACCACGGCTACTTGCGATCCAGCGTCGAGCAGCAGCAGGATCTTTCTCAGGGCCACCTTGCCGCCGCCGGCCACCAGGCTGGGGCGGTCTTCCATAAAGAGGTTAATGGGGAAGCCGTTATGCGGTTGTTGGTTTTCAGTCATCATTCACCCTTCTTAAAGGGGAAGTAGATCAAAGCCGGTTTTGTTTGGCTAGGTTCTATTCCTCTGTTTCCTGCAAAAACGCGATAAGATAGGTGGTTGCGGGTTCAATGTAAAGAGCGACGGATTAAAATGGGATGAAAATGGTCGGCTATTTGGCTCCTCGCTTCACCAATGGCGCGGGAGTTTCCCGTAATGAATGGGGAAGGCCGTGCGGGCAAGAGGCTCTCTTTAGTAAAAGCTGCTAGTTTATAGGCGACAGAAGGACTTCCATTTTTGGGAAAGGGCCTCTAGAGTCGCCCATTGGACACCAGAAAGTAAATACAGGCACGCATTTTGCTACAATCTGCAGAAGTTAAAAAGGGTGAACAGCCCTTCCGGTTGTTTAGGGCTGGCTGGGCATGACAGGCTTATGGGATTTATCGTAAAGTACATTGTAGTTTTTGTGGTTAGTTTGGTGGCCGCGTGGCTGCTCGTGCCACTGGTTAAAAAGTGGGCGCCAGCCTTGGGCATGGTGGACGAGCCGGATGAGCGCCGAATTCATAAAACACCGATTCCGCGTTGCGGGGGGATTGCGGTTTTTGCGGCCACCCATATCGGCCTGCTGATCGTGTTCTTTGGCCCGTGGCCGCATCTTGCGGGCGCGACCCAGCTCAAGGAGTGGGCCCTTATTTTTATCGGCTCGCTTGCGCTGCTGCTCGTGGGTATTTTCGACGACCGCTATGACATGCGAGCTTGGTTCAAGCTGCTGGGCCAGCTGGGCGTGGCGCTGCTGATGTTTTTCGGCGGCTTCACCTTTGAAGCCTTTCTACATATTGAACTGCCGTTCATTATAAATCTGATCGCCACCCTGTTTTGGTTTGCCCTGATCATTAACGCCTTTAACTTGATCGACGGGATGGATGGCGCCTGCGGCGGTCTAGGGCTGATTGCCAGCGCGGGGCTGGCCGGGATGCTCCTGTCGCTGCATCAGCCCACCGATGCCTTGGTGCTGATTGCGCTGTCCGGCGCCTGCTTGGGTTTTCTGCGCTACAATTTTAACCCGGCTTCTGTGTTCCTTGGTGATTGCGGCAGCATGTTCATTGGTTTCATGCTGGCGGCGGTTTCGCTGAAGGCCGACGTGAAAGAGTCCATGGTGGTGGCGCTGCTGGTGCCGTTGCTGGCCGTGGGCGTTCCGGTTTTTGATGTTATCATGGCCGTGTGGCGGCGCTTGGCGCGCAAGCTCATCTCCGTCATCCACAACGATGGACTGGCCACCAAGGTTTTCGGCCCCGACCTCGACCATATCCACCACAAGCTGATGCGCAACGGCATGACGCAGCGCAAGGCCGCCATAGCGCTCTACATCACCGCAATCTTTGTGTGCGTGGTGGCTTTGGGGGCAACCGCGATGACTTCCAACCGCACAGCGTTGCTGCTGATTGGAATGATTGTCGCACTGCATTTGATTGTGCGTCAGATCGCTCAGGTTGAGCTGTGGACGACGACGCAGGTCGTGCTGCAAGGCGTGCGCCGGCCGCGCAGCCTGGTTGTGCTGCTCGTCAGCATCGGCTGGGATATCAGCAGCCTGCTGGTGGCCACCTATTTAGTGTTCGGCGTTGTTTTTGGAAAAACTTTTTCGCTCATGCACCTGGCGGTCTGCGTATTCATTCCTTTTGCCACCATTTATTTCTACAACATCTATAAAACGGTCTGGACCCGTTCGCGGATTTCGCAGCTCGTGGTGCTGCTGCTGCAGCTGATGGCTGGCGAGGTTCTTGCGTACGTGGCGCTGCTGTGGGTGGCCGGACTCTCTGCCTATGAGCTGGCGGTTTCCTTGGCGCTGCACACGCTGGTGGCCAGCATTGGAATTGTCGGCGTGCGGGCATCGCTGCGGATGGCGAGGGATCTCAACGCCTGGCTGCGCTGCTCCATCGGCTCCGACTACGATCTGAAAACCTTGATTCTCGGCGCTGGTGAAAATGCGATCCTCTATTTGCGGCAGGCCTCCTTCGAGGACCAGCAGAAAGCGCCCCGCAAGATTGTCGGGCTGGTCGATGACAATCCGGCTTTGTACAAGAAAGTGGTCTACGGTTATCCCGTTCAGGGCACCTTCAACGAGTTGGAAGAGATCATCAAGCAGCACGGCGTCAACGAGTTGATTTTCACCCACCACTACAGCGAAGAGTTGCGTGAAGGCATTCTGAAGCTGAAGCCAAAGTACGACCTCGTGATCCGCGATTTTGTCTTCGTGCTGCGCGATCTTGATCCCGACGGCGTCTGCCAGGGCATGGTTAAGCCCTACTCCGTGCATGAGCTCGACTGCAAAAACCTCTGCAACCGGATGGGCCACGGATGCGGGCAAGTGACCGGCGCCGCAGAGGCTGATCTGGCGCTAACGGACTAGTTACCGTATTGGACGGGAGCGGGCAACGAGCTTGATGAAGATCGGCGCACCCTCGAGGCCGAAGGCCGCCCGCATCTGGTTTTGCAGATAGGCCAGCCAGTTGGAGCGCGCGCAGTCCGGATTGTTGACAAACACCTTGAAATAGATCGGGTTGGTGCCCGACTGCGTCGCGTAGTACACTTTGAGTCGCTTGCCTTTGGCGACAGGCGGCGGATATTTTTCAACCGCCTGCTGAATCACCCGGTTAAGCACGCCCGTTGTAATCTCGGTGCGCGTCTGGGCGGCAACATAGTCGATGGCTTCGATGCTGCGCTTAATGTTGTAGCCGCTCTTGGCGGAAACAAACAGCACGGGGGCAAAGCCCATGAAAGGCAACGTCTCGCGCAGGACGGGCAAATACTTGGTTTGCGTGATGTCCTCTTCGGCCTCTTTGGCCAGATCCCATTTGTTGATCAGCAGAATGCAGCCCTTTTGCGCTTCAATGACCTTGGCGGCAACCTTCTTGTCGCGCGTAGTCGGGCCGGTCTCGGCATCAAGCACAATCACAACTACGTCGGCGCGTTCGATGCTCTTGTCGGTGCGCAGGTTGCTGAACCAATCGACTGCGCTCTTGCCGCGGGTGTCTTTCTGGACGCCGGCGGTGTCGATGAGCTGATAGTGGCGGGCGGTTTCGCCGCTTCCGATGGCAAAGGGGATCTCGATGCTGTCGCGCGTGGTGCCCGGCACATCGGAAACGATCACGCGCTCATCGCGCAGCAGGCGGTTGATGTAGGAAGATTTTCCTGCGTTCGGACGGCCAACGACGGCCACGCGCAACGGCTCCCTCTCGGTGGGGTTCTCTTCCTTTGGCAACAGGGGAATGAGTTCCTCCATCAGCGCATTGATCCCACGGTTGTGGACGGCGGAGACGGGGAATACGGGGAAGCCGAGCTGGTCGAAGTCGCAGCAGTCTTCCTCGCGCTCAGGGTTGTCGGCCTTGTTGGCCGCCAGAATAATGGTGCGCCCGCTTTCGTGCAGGATGCGGGCAACCTCTTCGTCGAGCGGTGCAAGACCGGCGGTGATATCGACCACGAAAATGATGAACGACGCATCGCCAATGGCGATTTCCGCCTGCATTTCGGTTCCCGCCACGATCTGGTCGGTGGCGACTTGCTTGCCGAAATGGCCGAGTCCTCCGGTGTCAAGCAGCTCGAAGCGCTCGCCATCCCAGTTGGCTTCGCAGGCGATCCGGTCGCGCGTTACGCCCTCTTCTTCATGCACGATCGACACGCGTCGGCCCACCAGCCGATTAAACAGGGCCGATTTACCTACGTTCGGGCGACCAACAATCGCCACAACTCTTTTATTCTTCGTTTCTTCCATAGCGCGGTAGGTGATACACGAAACACCCCGTCCGCGCAAAGGGAAAGGGTGTAAATATATATATATTAGAGAAGTTCTGGCAGGCGTCGCTCGAAAACGGCCTTGGCCGTGCTGTTGCCCACGAGGTAGAGCCCCAGCAGCGCCATGGCGATCCCGCCAAGATGGATGGCGCCGTGCTGGATGGATATGACGTTCACCATGCCGATGAGGAAATAGTAGACCGTGGCGGCCTTGTAGGCGGGCAGGGCATAGCGCGCCAGCCCAAAGGCCAGCAGCAGATTGACGACGGCCAGTACGGCCATGGCCAGCGGGGCGGGGAAAAACGGGATCATGATTAAGCCGGCCCCGGCTCCAACCAGATGAAACATAGCCATCAGCCGGATGCCCCGCGCGTGGAGGCGCACTCGCCGTTCGCCGGGCGATAGGTCGCCCTTGGGTTTGTTTGGGACAATGCCGCAGGCCGGGCAGTTCCCGTTTCTCGGTTCCGCCTTCATGAGGCAGTGTTTGCAACGCATTACTTTCATTGGAGTCCTGAAAAGGTGAACGGGTCGCCAAGGGGGAGGTGGCGACCCGTTCGGGTGGGGTGTTTCTAGGGGAAATGGTTTAAAGTGCGGCTAGTGCAGCTTCATAGTTGGGCTCTTCGGTGATTTCCGGAACCTGCTCGGTGTAAACCACTTTGCCGGCTGCGTCGATCACAACGACGGCGCGGGACAACAGGCCGGCGAGCGGTCCGTCGGCGATGGTTGCGCCATAGCCTGTTCCAAACTCCGGATTGCGGAATACGGAAACCGGAACCACGTCTTCAAGGCCTTCAGCGCCACAGAAGCGGCCCAGAGCGAAGGGCAGATCTGCCGAAACGCACAACACAACCGTGTTTTCCAGCGCGCCGGCTTCTTGGTTGAAGTGGCGGGCGGAGGCTGCGCATACGCCGGTGTCGATGCTCGGGAAAATGTTGAGTACAACCTTTTTGCCGGCCAGATCCGCCAGTGCACATTCCGAAAGATCGGTTTTCAGCGCTCCGAACGCGGGGGCTGCAGAACCGACAGCCGGCAGCTCGCCAACGGTGCTAACGGGATTTCCTTTTAAAGTAATTGATGCCATTTGTTCGTCCTTTTTGTTGTGAACTGCAAGCAATGTAGAGGATACGCGGATTTTATCAAGTACAAAAACCGTCCTATTTAGGAGGGTTCTTAAAACGGGCGGGAAACAGGCGTTAATTGGCAAAAAAATCAAGCACGAGCGCAATGACGCTCAAGGCGCAAATGAAGGCATAGTTGAACAGTTCCTTCGAGCAGACGATCGAGCGCAGGATGTAGACGGTGGCTTCGCGTGTTTTTGGGTCGAGCTGTTCGGCTTCGCCGATTCGTTGAATCAGGTCGTGGCGGGTTACCACGTGGTGGCGCCGCCGGCCGACGATCAGGCGGTAGCCGAAAAAGATGCAATAGCTGAACATGGCAAACCGCCACACCCACACTGCCGCCTCTGGATTGGCCCGGTTCAGCAGCATCAGCGAGCGCACGGCGATGCTGGCGGCCAGCCCGATCCATAAAAAGAGATTGATGACCCACTTGGGCAGCACCGCAAATTCGTTTCTCATGTTTCCTTTCCATTAATGAGCGCGGAAGCGTAGTGGTTTGGAATCCAAACGCAATCCCTTTAATTCGCCTGCGCGGCTTGGCGTTAAAGGGTTGACCCTTCCAAGGCGAGGAACTAGCTTTAATCCCGCGATCAAGCTGTTGGTCGAAAATAGGTAGGGAAATTATGAAAACCAATTTTGCAGTCGTTGTTCCTATGCTGGCTCTTCTTACGGCGGGTTGTGCGACCTCTTCCAAGGTGCAGGAAATGATAGATGCCTCGCACCGCGACAACCGCGAGGAAAGCGTCGCGCAGCAAAACTCGATCGTTATGCTTAAGCAGTCTTCCGCGGTCGCCCTTGAACAGGGCGAAGCCAACGCGGAGATGCTTCGCACGCTTTCGGATAAAGTGGAGAAGCTGAAGGCGCAGCAGGCTTCCATCGAAAACTATGCCGCCGCCTCAAAGGTCATGAGCGCCGCCAACACCGTCAAGCTGGCCGACCTGCAAGTTGAGCTGAATGTCTTGGAAGAATCGACATCGGCCTCCATCGCCGAGCTCGAGAAGATCAATCTGTTGCAGGAAGAAGTCTTGGTTCGCCACTTTAATTCGCTGGCCGGCAGCGCATCTTCCGCCATTGCATCCATCAACACCGCCGGCGCCAGTGCAACCAACAACGCGCCGGTTAAGCTGGATGCCCCCATCGAGATTTTCGCGCCCGATACATCGGCCGACGCGCCTCGGGTGATACAGCCCCATAAGGATTGATCATGGAAAAACAACGCACCGCCCACATTGTCCGAAACACCAAGGAGACGCAGATCGACCTGTCGCTGAACATTGACGGCAAGGCCAACTACGAAAACTCCACCGGTGTGCCGTTCTTCGACCACATGCTCGACCTGCTCGCCAAACATGCGCTGCTCGACCTTAAAATCACGGCCACGGGCGATATCGACGTCGATTACCACCACCTCGTCGAGGATGTCGGCATTGTGCTGGGCGAAGCGTTCAACGAAGCCCTCGGCGACCGCAAGGGCATCAACCGCTATGGCTTCTGGGTGCTGCCGATGGACGAAGCGCAGGCGCAGGCCGAGGTTTGCCTCGATCTGGGCGGCCGCCCCTTCTTTGTCTACAAGATGGAGCACGAGCAAAAATACATCCGCGACTTCGACGTCATCATCATCAAGCATTTCTGGCGCTCGTTCTGCGACTCCGCCAAAATGAACCTGCACATCGAGTTGAAGTTCGGCGAAGACCTGCACCACTGCATCGAGGCCATCTTTAAATCGGTTGCCCGCGCCCTGCGCGTGGCGTGCGACTCCGACCCGCGCGCGCTCGACCTGCTCCCATCGAGCAAAGGCCGCATCGGCGCATAGTTCATGGAGATCCTTGCGCAATACGGTACGCTCGATTTATTCTGGATCGGGCTGAGCCTTTTCCTCATTGGAATGAGCAAGGGCGGTTTCCCTGTAGGGGCGATTGCGCTGCCGGTCCTGATTCTGGTGTGGCCGGCCCAGGCCAACGCGGCGCGCTCCGCCGTGGGCTTCATGCTGCCGATGCTATGTCTGATGGACGCGGTGGCGCTTTGTTTCTATTGGCGGCATGTCCAGTGGGGGCGGCTCATCTACTTGATGCCGGCCACGGTTTTGGGTGTTGTCGTTGCGAGCTTCCTCTTTGTGTCGGATGAAGCCGCCATGATCGCGGTTTCGGACCGGGCGCTGAAAATCATGATCGGTCTGCTGGGCATTGTTTTTGTGCTCTACTTTGCTTTCAAGAAATGGATCCTGCGGCACATTCACGCCTCGGAGCCGACATGGGGGAAGGGGGCTGTATTCGGCTTTGGCGCAGGAATGACCTCCACGCTGGCGCATGCCGCCGGCCCGGTCATGCAGATGTATCTGCTGCCCCAGCAGCTCGAAAAGAAAAAGTTTGCCGGAACCAGCTGCGCCTTTTTCTGGATGCTCAACCTGATCAAACTGCTGCCATTCGCCATGCTCGGCCGCATTCAAGCCGACAACCTGAAGCTCGGCGCCGCGCTGCTTCCGGTTATTCCGCTCGGGGTGGCGCTGGGCTGGTGGCTGACGCATAAGACCGAGCAGAAGCACTACACCTTCCTGATCTATGCCGTGCTGCTGGTCACGTCGGTTACGCTGATCCTCAAGGCGCTTTAGGCGCCTCGCCTCCACCAAACATCTGGCCGGCCATTTCCAGCTGGGCGAGCTGCATGTCGGTTGTGGCCTTTAGGCTCTTTTCAAACTCTTCATACTGCGCCAGAGTCAGCATGCCTTGTGCCCGCGCGGTGATCTGCTCGTTGAGTTTTTTCACATCGTTGATGTGGTTTTGAATATTTTGCTTTGAAAAGCGTTGGGGGCTCATGTCGTTGTTTTTTTCGTCGCTCAGGTTGCTCGTGAAGGTGAAGCCGCTCTTTTCTTCACTCATCATACCGAGCAGATTGCGATAGGTTTCGTCCGAAAGCGCCGCATCGGAGGCTGAAAGATTCTGATCCATTTGCGAGAGCATCATGCGTTCTCCCATGGTTTTTTCGTAAAACTCCCACTCGGAAAAATCGTCGGGATTGTTGAGAAACTGCTCCATTTCGATTTTGACCGTTTCACCCGCCTCTTTTATTCCATCCTGCAGGGCCTTCTTTTCCTCTTCGCTGAGATTGCCGGCCATCATTTTCATCGCCATATCCACATTCTTCATTTGGCGGAACATGAGCAGATCCATGAAATAGCTGGTCTCCTCGGCATTGAGATCGAGGTATTCAATCATGTCGGAGTAAAGGGCGCCGACCGCTCCGCGCTGGCTGGCTTCCATCACCTTGTTCATGGTGGGGTTGTCCATCATGGAGGAAATGCTTTTCATCATTTGCCGGCCGGCCATGTCTGGCTGCTGGAGGGCGGGGGCGGCTTCCGGCGCAGAGCTCGCAACGGGCGCTTCGGGGTGTACGGCCGCGACAACGGTTTCTTCCAGCGGAGCGGCTTCGGCTTTTTCCGCTGTGGTTTTGGAGGAGGCGAGTTCTTGTTGGAGCCGCAGGTTTTCCTGCTTGGCGCCGTAGAGCGCCAATGCAAGGGCAATGCTGACGACGGCAAGCAGTATGGCGGGCAGTTGCTTTTTCATGTCGAATCTCTCCGGTTGGTTTGAGCGCCTGTGTATATCACGCTGCTAGAGACGCTTTAATTACAACTTTAACGGTTGATTGTAAAGGGCAGTGCATGCTTCGCTCGCGCTGTGAAGTGGGAAAATACAGAGCTTGGCAAACTGCCGGTCAAGTCGTGGTGCGAGCGGGTTGAAGAGGGCGCATTGGAGCAGGCGGCCAATCTGGCCAACCATCCCAAGGTGTTCCGGCATGTGGCGCTGATGCCCGACTGCCATGTTGGCTACGGCATGCCCATCGGCGGCGTGGCGGCCTTTACGGACGCCGTGATTCCCAACGCCGTCGGAGTCGATATCGGCTGCGGCATGTGCGCCGTGCAGACCGGTCTTCCCGCGGCCAAATCCTCCAATGCTTGGAAGAGGTGAAGCGCCGCGTTCCGTTGGGCGAGGGCCGCGGCCATGAAAAGCCGCAGAACTGGAGCCGGTTCGATGAGTTGCCGGATTGGCTGGACGGGCGGGCGCGCGAGCTGGCCTTCAAGAATCTTGGGTCGCTGGGCGGCGGCAACCACTTCATCGAAATCCAGGCGGGGGACGACGGTTTGGTTTGGCTGTTGCTCCACTCCGGCTCCCGCAACCTCGGCTACCGCATTGCCGAACGCCACCATCAAATTGCAAAAGAGCGACATCCTGAATTGGGCGACCTCGCGTTTCTCGAGGCCGGAAGCGAAGAGGGGCGGGCCTACATCCGCGAGATGAACCTGGCGCTGGCTTATGCGCCCGAAAACCGCGCCCGCATGATGGCGGCGTTTAAGGAGACGCTCGGTCACACCTGCGCAGGTGTGACGTTTCTGAAAGAGATCAACATCCACCACAACTATGCGGCGAAGGAAGAGCACTTTGGCGAGCCGGTTTGGGTCCATCGAAAAGGGGCGACTTCCGCCCAAGCCGGGGAGGAGGGGATCATTCCCGGCAGCATGGGCCCGCCGTCGTATATTGTGGCGGAATCGTTTGCGTCCTGCTCGCACGTCGCAGGGCGCACCATGGGGCGCATGGCCGCTTCGCGCATGCTTTCGAAGAACGCCTGCGACCGGGCGATGGCGGGCGTTGTTTTTTACGGCTGGCACGCCATGCGCGGGAAAAAAGGTCGGGGCTTGCTCGACCTCAGCGAGGCGCCGCAGGCCTATAAGAACATCGACGAGGTGATTGCGGCCGAGCTTGACTTGATCGAGCCGGTCGCGAGGCTGCGACCGCTGGGCGTTTTGAAGGGCTGACTATATTTTGTATTTCCGGTAGATTTCCTGACGCACGGGGCACATGCACATGAAGGCGCTTCCGAATGAATGCTGGTAGGGGCAGCCCGTGGTTTCCCGGTCTTTTGTGAAGAAGACTTTTCCGTTCACGGTTTCGTTGATTGCACAATGCGGCAGGCCGCCGTCCGTTTGGCAAACATGGTTGTGTTTGCATTTGCCGGCGGCGTTCAGTGTTTCGGTTTTAACAGCGAGTTTCATCAAGCCTTCCTTGATTGGACGTGTTGAACACTATTGTTCTGGACAGTATGACGCCATTCAAAAAAGAAAAGTAAATTAGCATAAAGTACTACTAACATAAAATATTTGTCTGCAGGTTGCTGTCTGGCATTTGCTGCGTTTTTATATTCCCATGCTTAACGTCGCCGCTAAACTACCGGCTCGAATTGACAAGGATTGGAACAATGATCGGCATAATCGACTATGGCATGGGCAATCTCGGAAGCGTGACAAACGCCTTCCGGTTTCTGGAACTCGACGCAAAGATTGTTGCGCGGAAGGAGGAAATGGATGCCTGTCGCGCGTTGATACTGCCGGGCGTCGGCGCCTTTGGCGACTGCATGAGCCATCTGGTCGAGCACGGCTTTGTGGATGCCGTTGAAGACTGGGTGAAAGGCGGCAAGCCGTTGATGGGCATTTGTCTTGGGCTTCAGGCGCTCTTCGAAAGCTCGGAGGAATCGCCCGGCGTTGCTGGACTCGGAATCTTTCCCGGGATGGTGAAGCGTTTCGATCTTCCCAAGGAGTTGAAGGTGCCGCAGATCGGGTGGAACCGCATGGAGGAAACCCTCCCGGAGTGCCCGATGTTCGACGGCATCGAGAATGGTTCGTTCTTCTATCTTGTTCACTCTTACTATGTTTGCCCAGACGACCCTGCGATCGTGGCGGGGAAAACAGATTACGGCTTCGAATATTGCACCAGCGTTTGGAAAGACAATGTTTTCGCCACACAGTTCCACCCCGAGAAATCGCAGGCGGCTGGGTTGCGCATGCTCCGCAATTTCTGGAACTGGGCAGAGGTACAGTAGGGCGTTGCTCAAATTGCGTTGATTTTAAACGTGTTACTCCCTCCGCACCTGCTATCTTTTCTGAAATTTTGCAAACGAGGTAGTCATGAATCTA
The DNA here is from genome assembly GCF_900890705.1 of Pontiella sulfatireligans. Lineage (GTDB taxonomy): Bacteria > Verrucomicrobiota > Kiritimatiellia > Kiritimatiellales > Pontiellaceae > Pontiella > Pontiella sulfatireligans. Next base: position 2,145,806 of record NZ_CAAHFH010000002.1, read on the forward strand.
AAGAATCGCATCTTGGTCATTCTTACTGTCGCATCGGCCGCATCGGCTGTGGTTACCGGAGCCATACTGACCTTTCTGGTTCAGCTTTTCGGGGAGGTTACTCTCGACGGCATCATCGGCTCCAAGGTAACGGCGATTGCCATCGGCCTGTTTATGTTTGCCGGGTTGCTGATCATCGCCCTGCTGACTTTACTGCTCAATAAGAAGGCGATCGTTCCTGCGGTGGAGAGAAACCTGCTTGAAAACGAACGGGCCATGCTGACCGAACAACTCCACCACTCCCAGAAAATGGAAGCGGTCGGCCGACTGGCGGGCAGCATTGCGCACGACTTCAACAACCTGCTCACGATCATTGATGGCTATTCCAGCCTTATTATTTCCGATCCCAAATCCGAAGAAACCGCCCAAAACGCGAAGGAAGTGGTCGAGGCCGCGCGCAAGGCCTCATTCATCACCCGCAAGCTGCTGAGCTTCAGTCAAAAGGAACAGATCGAACCGATGCTGGTCGATCTCAACGTTTCGCTGCAGGACATCGATAAGATGCTTTCGCGCCTGGTCGGTGAACGGGTGGCCTTGATCACCAAGCCCCATTTCGAGCCGGTTCATGTCCTCACGGATCCGGTTCAGCTGGGGCAGGTGCTCATGAATCTCGCCGTCAACGCGCGCGACGCCATGCCCAACGGCGGCCGGATTACCATCAAGGTCGCGAGCCGGCAGATTAACGATGGTCAGTGCAGCAAACCCTGCAACATTCCGCCGGGCGAATTTGCTGAAATCAGCGTGAGCGACACGGGGCAGGGCATCGAGCCGGAAGTCATGGGAAAAATGTTTGAAGCGTTCTTCACCACCAAGGAGCGGGACAAGGGAACGGGGCTCGGCCTGTCTATTGTTAAAGGCATCATGAAGCAGAATGACGGCTTCATCGATGTCCAGAGCAAGGTCGGCGGCGGCACCACGTTTTTCCTCTACCTGCCGGCCGGCGATCTTAATATCCCGGAAGAAATCGACGAAGAGTCCGAAGTGGCGGCCAATCCGGTTTCTGAACAAGAAAAAACGGGAACGCCCGCAGAAGCAGGAAGCGTAACCATCCTGCTTGTTGAGGACGACCCGATGATTCGCACGCTGGTTGCCCAGACGCTGAAAGCACAGGACTATACTGTACTGGAGGCCGACGAGGGCTGGGAGGGCGTCAAAGTGGCCCGCCAGCACAAGGGCAAGATCGACCTGCTGTTTACCGACGTCGTCATGCCCGGACTTGGCGGCGCGGAGCTGGCCATCGCCGCGCAGGAGCTTTATCCCAAAATCAAGGTGCTCTTCATGTCTGGCTACTCCTGCTCGCAGCTCGAAGAAGAAGGAGTTCCGCCCGGTGCCGCCGTGCTCGAAAAGCCCTTCACGCCCGACAAGGTGATTTCCAAAGTGCGGAATCTGCTCAGCAGCTAGGGCAATGCGACGCTTTCCGCTGCGGCCGAAGAAATCCAGCAGGTCTGGCCGTCGGCCAGGCGGATGTGCCGCCATGGGCCCCGGACTTCCAAGGTTTGGAACTCGGAGCCGGAATGGAGCGGTTCCAGAAAGGCCGGCGCATACATATCGCCGTCGCCTTTGCGCGCCAGCACCTCGTTGGCGGTAATCACGCCGGGCGTCGCTTTTTTCTCTTGGATATATTCGGTGAGCAGCGAAGCCAGCAGTACGACCGACAAGACCGCGGTAACGGCCAGGGTTATGCCCGCCTCCTTCTTCGTCGAATGTCGGGCCCAAAGCCATGCGCCCCAAAACAACATCCAGACGAAGGCAAACAGCCACCACCGCAGCGCGGTCGAGCTCTTGAAGTGCCAGCCCAGCAGCTTGGCGGCCAACGGATGCGGTTCTTTTTCCGGAATCAAGTCGGTGCGCAGTTCGAGCGCGGAGGAAAGATTGTGCTTCAGGTCGGCATTGTTCGGCAGATACTGCTCCGCCCGGCGGTAGTTCAAAATGGCCCGGCCCACATCGCCCGCCATAAACCAGTTGTTGCCCAGCGTATAGAAGAGCTGTTCGTTGCGGACGCCCTCTTCCGTCACGAGGTACTCAAACTGCCTGGCGGCTTCGGCATACATGGCTGAATTCGTAGCCGCGCGGAACATGCCGTTCGCTTTCTCCAAGGTTTGGAGCTGGTAGTCGCTTCCTAGGGCTGGCATCGCGGCCACTAGCAGGAGCAGCTTAAAACTTAAAACCTGACGCGAAGCGAGGCTGGCGGAACGACAGCAACGACCGAAGGGAATGGCAAACTTAAAACTCATCTTCATTTGAGCGTTTTCTCCACATTCTTGATGACTTGGACGGCGTCGTGGACGATTTTCTTGGTGTTGGCCTTTTCGTCAAATCCGTGGGTGAACCGGTAGGCCTCGCAAACCATGAACAGCTCCCGAAGCTTATCGATTGTTTCGTTTTGGGTGTCCGCTTCTTCGAGTTTTGCAACGGCATCGCGGAACGAGAGGGCGCCGGGGGTCAGATGCAGGCGGTCGCCGAGGTAGGCGCGCAAAACCCGGTCGAGATCCTCGTAGATCTCGCTCTTCATGGAATGGCTATGAACAATGTGCGCGGCGTTTTTGCGGAACACCTTGTAGGCGCGTGCGGCTTTGGCCGTGCGATGGATGTGGTGCCGTTTTTCGCCAAACAGCGAAATAAGCGAGTAGCCGCCCGCCAGCAGCGGCGGCAGGAGCAGAAACCCGAGCACGGCAAACGGATGGGCCCAGCCAAACAGGGGAAGCCGGCGGCTTTCGAGCATGTCCGGATCTTCATAGTTGTGGCGAATGCCTTCTTCAACCGCACGCAGACGGCTTTGGTAGATGCTGCCTCCAAATACGCCGATCTCTTCTGCAGGCGAAACCTTCAGCGGGATCGGGGCCGACTCCACCGTGATGTAGGCATTTGACGCTGGACTGAAATAGGCCAGCAGGAGGGGCGGAACCTCGGTGTTGCTCGTTGAAAGCGGACGGATCGTCTGTGTGTAGATTTTAGATTTACCTTCGCGGCGCGGCAGCGAGCGGTCCGACGGAATCTCGAAATGGTTGACCAAGCGGGGCTGGTAGCGCAGCGGTTGGAAGAAAATGCTTTCCATATATTCCTGCGCAGTGATCGTGATCGTCAGCGTGACCGGTTCGCCCACGCGCACGTTGGTCGGCTCGGCGTCTACGAGAATAGTGAAGTCGCCGACCATGCCGTTAAAGAGGTCGGGGCGCCCTTCGAGCGGCAGGGGTTTGACTTCCAGTTCGAGCGGTGCGGATTCGGTGTAGATGCGCGTCCAGCTGCCGCCTGTTACGTTTTGGTCGAAAAAGGTGTTGTCGAAGTAGGACGGATATTGAAACGCCGAGCGCTGGCCCTGCTTGCTCTTCGGATCCTTTTCCTTCTCCGCGGCGCAGAGCAGGGTGGCGGGCTGGATCAGGAGCGTGCCGCTGTGCTTTGGAACCAGCAGCTTGCTGAACGAGAGCGACTGGTGTTGGGTTGCTTCTGCCTTGTAGCTGTTGCGCGTGGCCAGCACGCGGGTGCCGTGCACGGGAAGGCCGGTGCTCTGGGCATTGTTTTCCTTTTTCGGTTCGTACAGTTCCAACGTTTGGAAGCGCTTGTCGTTCAGAATCGGAAAGTGCAGATCAACGGCTTTGATTGCGCCGAACTGGTAGGTGCTGTCCCAAACGGCGGTCAGCAAAACGGGCTCGCTGAGATAAACCGACGGCTTGGAAAGCTTCAGTTCAAGCTTCATCCGGTCGGTGGCTTCCGGCTTGTTGGCTTTGATGCCGATGGGCGAGGTGGTCAACCCGCCCAGCCGCAGCGCCGGAATCTGCAGCTCGCCCTCGCGCTTGGCCCGCAGGGCGTAGCGGTAGAGCCAGGTGTTGGTTGCGCTCGTTGTTTTTCCAGCATCGAGCACGGTGGCGTTGAAGTCCGCCAAGCCGGTCAGCTGCGGCGCGTCCGGTTTTTCCGCCGCCTTGACGATAACGTCGAGGTTGAACACCTGCCCGAGGAAAACATTGGTTTCCGTTGCGCTTGCCTGGGCATAAAAGTTGGTTGACGCCTCAGCGGCTCCAGCTCCCAAGCCAAGCATTGCCGCCAAGCACGCTGTTTTCCATCCATCCATTATTCCACTCTTCCAGGCTTCCATTCCGCTTACCAATCCTTTTCCACGGCCTTGTATTCGCCGGCCTTTTTGTCCTTGCGACGCTCCTGATTGCGGATCTCTTCAGCAAGGATGTCCATTTCGGTCTGGTTCGGAGGCGGCACGCCGCGGATTTCCTCATATTCCGAGAAGTCGCCGAACGGGTCGGCCTCCTCGTACATGTCCGCATCTTCGTCCGACTCCTCGTAGTCCATATCATAGTCCTCGGAGTCTTCCGAGTCCTCATCCGATTCGCCGTCCTGCTGGTTCGGATCCTCCGGAGCCGAGCCCAGCGCGGCGATCAGTTCCGTCAGCGCGGTTGGCTGGTCAGGCACCGCCATCGCGTCGGCCGCCAAGACCGTATGGTCGTAGGTTTCTTTCAGCGGACCCGGCATTTTGGTTCCGTCCGGCAGTTCAATGTCTGCGTGCAGCCCGGAGCCTTCCATCACCTTGGCCAGCTCGCGGGTCTCGTTTTCAAGAATCTGCTGAGGCTCGCCTGTGTTGCTGGTTTCAAGCAACTGGGTCTGGCGCTCGATGAATTCTTCGAGTTTTTCGCGGATATAGGTGATCAGCTCGTTTTCCTGCTGTTCCTTTTCTTCCTGCTCCCGGATCTGCTCTTCGATGCCGGCGACAATCAGCTGGGTCATTTCAAGGTTGTAGGCCGCGTCGGAGCGGGCGGCGTCATAATCGAGCGCCATGCGGTAGAACCATGTCGCTTGCTGGCAACAGCTCACCGCGGCATGCGGATCGGTCTCGCGCAGCCCTTCTCCGGTTTTAACCATGCAGTTGCCAAGGTTGTACCAGCACTGGCTGCGCATCCCATCGGTTTCGGCCATCGACGCGGCATATTCATACGACGCCACCGCTTCCTCAAAAATTCCGGTGCGGTATTGTGCATTGCCGAGGTTGTAATAAATCTGGGCCGACTCCGGCGCTTCGGCTACGGCTTCCATATAAATGTTCACTGCATCGTCGAAGCGCTGTTCCGCATACGCCTTGTTCCCCTCCTTAAACAGCTTGGCGGGGTTGGCCGATGCAGACACCGCGAGCAACAATGCCATGCACAACCAAAGCGACCTTCGACCTTCGACTTTCCAACTTTTGGACCTCATCGCTTTTTCCTCCAACGGTTGGAAACGAGAAGCACGAGGACGGCGCCGCCGAGGAAGAGGTGGAACTTTTCTTCGAAGCGCTCCATCACCTGCGAGTCGGTTGAAATGCGCTGCGCGTGTTCCATCACTTGGCGGTAGATGCGCGCGAGATCGAACGGGCCGCTAGCCACGTCAAAGTAAATGCCTTCTTCAACCGACGAGGCCATCCGGCGCAGCGTTTCGGAATGCAGCTTGGTCCAGATCTCCGTGTTGCCGTCCTTCATGAACGAACGGGCGCCGGTTTCCTCATCCTCTAGGGCGATGCGGCTGCCGCGGGTGCGGTCGCCGATGCCGATGGCAATCAAGCGTACGCCGACTTCGTCGAGTTTCTTGGCGGCCTCGATCTCGTCGAGCCCTTCAATCATGTCCTCGCCGTCGGTGATCAGAATCAAGTCCTGCATGCCGGCCTTTTCGGGATCGATCAGCTTATCGACCGTCCGTTCGATGGCGTGGGCAATCATGGTGCCGCCTGCCGCTACGCTCTCCGGGGCGGCCTGGCGCAGCGCCATGCGGAAATAGTCGTAGTCGACCGTCAGCGGGCAGCGGATCTCGGCCGAGCCGGCAAACAGCACGAGGCCGACGCGGTCGCCGGACAGCCCTTCGACGCAGTCGAGAATGGCGGTTTTGGCGTTTTCAAGGCGGTTGGGGTGCATGTCTTCAGCCAGCATGCTGTGCGAAACATCGAGCAGGAACACCACATCGCGCCCGGTTTCCTGCAGCTGCTGCTCCTGCAAATCCCACGCTGGGCGGGCGAGGGCCAGTATGACCAGCGCCACCGCGGCGCAGCAGCTGAACGCTTCCCGCTTGCGGCTCACAAACGCCGCGCCGGCGCCAAACGCGCGAATCGCCTGTTTGCGTTTCACGGCGGCATAGATAAAGAGTCCGGCCAGCGCCGGCACCAGCCAAAGCCACATGAGCATGCTTGGGTTGTAGAAATGTACTAGCATGGGCGCACCCCTGCGTAATGCGTGATGCGTAATGCGTAATATTTCCGCGAAGCAAAGGCTTCCCGGATTACGCAATACGAATTACTCGTTACGTTCCTCATGGAATCCTCCTGAGCCAGGTGGAGGTCAGCAGCGCTTGGCCAACGAGCAGCAGAAGGCCGGCGATGGCGAAGGGCTGGAAGATGTCGGTGTAGGTGTTGTAGCGGGTGGTTTCGATCTCGCTGGTTTCCATGGCGTTGATTTCGCTATAGACGTCGCGGAGCGAGGCTTCGTCGGTGGCGCGGCGGTAGACGCCTCCGGTGGTTTCGGCCATCTTCTGCAGAATGCGTTCCTGCACCAGCGGCTCTTCTTCAATCTGCACGGGGCCTTCCGGCGTCTGGATGGTTTTCATGTCCGGTGGATCGGTGATGGCGATGGTATGCACCCGGATGCCCCAATATTCAGCGAGCGCGGCGCCTTCCATCGGCAGGTGGCGACCGCAGTTGTTGTTGCCGTCGGTCAGCAGAATGATGACTTTGCTTTGGATCGTATAGCCGGCCTCTTCGTCTTCTTCGCTGTAGCGTTCCTCGGCGGTTTTCAGACGGGCGGCGGCCAGGGCGACGGCGTCGCCGAAAGCGGTGCCGTCTTCGTTCGGGCGCGATTCAATTTCCAGCCCTTGGATGAAAAACAGCAGCGAGTCGTGGCTGAGGGTCAGCGGGCAGACCGTGTCGGCATAGCGCGCAAAAGTGATCAGGCCAATCAGATCGTTCGGTCGCCCTTCAAGGCTGTCGCCGCCGCCGACAAACTGCTCGACCACCATTTTGGTGACCTCCATGCGGCTCATCGAGGCGTCGCGGAACGGCATCGAAATATCCATCGAGCTGGAAATGTCGACGACCAGTTCAACTGCGATGCCTTCTTTGGGAATGCCCTGCGTCATGTCCCTAACCTGCGGGCGGGCGACGGCGAATGCGAGCAGGGTCAGCGCCAGCACCGGCATCCAGAAGAGCAGGGGCATAAAGCGCTGCCGCGTGGTTTGCGGCACTTTCTTAAACGAGGCCAGCGACGAAAACTGCAACGATGAACCGCTGGCTCTGCGAAAGTGGTTGATCACCATCTTCAGCACCGGCAGCAGGAGCAGCAGGGCCCATGGAAGCGCTAGTCGCATGGAACCTCCTTCACTGCGTCTACGAACGAGCGGACATAGTTTTCCAACTCGTCGGCAAAGCCGTCTGGAACTTTGTTTGAAAAGCGGATCTGTTCGCCGGTGGTCAGGAATCCTTCAAGCGGCTCCCGGCGTCCCAGCAGCTGGGGTTTCGGCAGGTGCGGCAGAATTTCGTTAATGGTTTTTCCCGCCGTTGGAATGCGGTAGCGCCCGCCGATGAAGGCCAACAGTATTTCTGTCAGCGTCTGTATGCGGTCCAGCTCGTCTTCCGGCAGGTTTTCCAAGGCTTGGAACGCGGCTTCGTGCGGGGCGAGCACTATTTCCACCTTGGGCCGGTGAATGAGATTGATTAGGAGGGTCAGAAACGTCGCAATAACCGCAAAGCCGAGCAGAATAAGTCCGAGGCGCTGCTGTTTCTCTTGCTCCGGCAGGAGCTCGGCGGGCCCGGCAATATCCTTGATCTCAAACGCCTCAATTCCTGCGGGCAGGAGCGAGGTAACTTGCACGGCAATCGGCTCGGTGGCCACCGAGGCCGTTCCGACCTGGATTTCTAGAGGCTGGAAAATGGATTCGCCGGGCAGATTCGGCACCAGCACCCAGGCCCGGCGGTGGAGATGTTTGCCGTTGGGCAGAATTTGAACGGGCTCGGCGTAGCCGTCGACCACGGAGAACGGTTCGATGAAATATTCAATCTCTGGAAAAACCACCGCAGCATTGGGCGGTGCGTGGACGTCAATCATCAGGTGGATTTTTCCAGACGTTGGAATATTCGTTTCACTGGCAGAAACAATGACCGTGGCCGATCCCTTCCGGTATTGCCGCGAAAGGGCCGGTTCTGACGCGCCCGCCGTCTCCGCCTTTTCCGGTGAGCATCCGCTCAGAAAGGGAATGGCCACAAAGAGGCTTAAGAAGCACGAAAACAGTAGAAATGACTTTCGACCTTCGACCTTTAGACCTGAGACCCATCGCATCATAGCACCTGCCTCCGGTCGCGGGACTGGAAGAAGCGGATGAGGTCGCGCATGTAGTCGCGGTCGGTGCGCACGTCGATCTGGTCGATGTTGAGCCGGGAAAGCGAGGCCTTGATTTCGAGATGGCGCGCCTTGGCGGCGGTGTTGAACTTTTTACGGGCGTCGGCGCTGGCCGTATCGACGAGGAGCTGCTCGCCGGTTTCGGCATCGGCCAGCTCGACGAGGCCGGCGTTGGGCAGCTTCAGCTCGCGCGGGTCGGTGATGGTGATGGCGATGAGGTCGTAGTGAATGGCGGCGAGCTTGAGGTGCTTGTCGTAGTCGGAGTCTTGGAAGTCGGAAATCAGGAAGGTGACGCATTTTTTCTTCACCATCTTGCCGAGATAGTCGAGCGCGCAGGCAATGCTGGTGTCTTTGCGCTTCGGCTCGAAGGTGAGGATGGCGCGGATCATGTGCAGCACGTGCATCTGCCCTTTGTCGGGGGGAATGAACAGCTCGATTTCGTCGGTAAAGATGATGAGGCCAACCTTGTCGTTGTTCTTGATGGCGGAGAACGCGAGGATGCCGCACAGTTCAGCGGCGGTTTCGTTCTTGGTTTTTTCTGTCGAGCCAAAGGTGCCGGAGGCGGACATGTCGACGAGGAAAAAGAGCGCCTGCTCGCGCTCTTCGATGAAGCGTTTGACGAAGGGTTTGCCGGTTCGGGCGGTCACGTTCCAGTCGATGGTGCGAACTTCGTCGCCGGGCATGTATTCGCGGACCTCATCGAATTCCATCCCGCGGCCTTTAAAGACGCTCTTGTATTCGCCACCCAGAAGCTCATCGACCACCTTGCGGCTGACGATCTGGATTTCGCGAACCTTTTTGAGGAGGTCGGTATGGCTTTTCGTAGGCATGGGCGTGAGGCGTGACGATTGAGGCGTGAAAAAATCACGGCTCACGTTTCACTTGTCATTCCTAAGGCACTTCAACGGTATCGAGGATCTGCTTCAGAATATCTTCCGAGCTCTTTTCTTCCGCGGCGGCCTCGTAGGTGAGGAGCACGCGGTGGCGGAGAATATCGAGGGCAACGTCCTTGACGTCTTGCGGGACGACGTAGCCGCGGCCGTTGAGCATGGCGCGGCCGCGCGAGGCGACGGCGAGGAAGATGCTGGCGCGGGGCGAGGCGCCGTAGCGGATGTAGTCGGCGCAATCGAGGCCGAACTTGGCGGGGTTGCGCGTGGCCTGGACGAGGTTGAGGATGTAGTGCTCGAGCTTTTCGTCCATGAAGACGTCGTCGACCATGCTGCGCAGGCGGTTGATATCGGCGATTTCGATCACCGGATTGACGGTGAGGTCGACTTTGGTTTTGCCCATGCGCTTGAGGATGCGGTGTTCTTCATCCTTGGTCGGATAGACGACGTCGAGTTTGAACAGGAAGCGGTCCACCTGCGCTTCAGGCAGATGATAGGTGCCTTCCTGCTCGACGGGGTTTTGGGTGGCTAGCACGAGGAAGGGCTCGTCGAGCTTGTAGGTTGTGTCGCCAATGGAAACCTGATGCTCCTGCATGGCTTCGAGCAGCGCACTCTGCACCTTGGCGGGCGAGCGGTTGATTTCGTCGGCGAGAATGATGTTCGCGAAGATGGGGCCTTGGTGCGGGGTGAACTCATTGGTTCGCGGGTTGTAGATCATCGTTCCGATCAAGTCGCCGGGCAGCAGGTCGGGCGTAAACTGGATGCGGTTGAAGCCGGCGTGCAGCGTTTGGGCGAGCGTCGTGACGGCCAGCGTCTTGGCCAGACCGGGAATGCCTTCGATCAGCACGTGCCCGTTGCAGAGCAACGCGAGCAGCAGCGCCTCGATCAGATCTTCCTGGCCGATAATCACCTTGGCCACTTCGTCGCGCACCTTCTGGAGAATTGCGCTCTCGGCTTGGTAGCGTTCATTCATTTTCACAATATCTTCATGCATAGGAAAACCTTTCGTTCACAAACGGAGATAATATAGCCCGCTTTTACGAGATAAACAGAAAAAGGGACGCCCAAATGCGTGCGCATTTGGACAAATTCCCTTTGACTATATCGAATGCAAGGGCCTAGTGGTCGCAAGCATTTTGTCCGGGTTCAAGGGCTCCGGCCATGTAGGCCTTCACGAGCGTTTCCGGATCTTCGGCGGGCGCACCGACGATTACTTCAATGTTTTGCGCATTAAACAGCTGCTGCGCGCGTTGGCCCATGCCTCCGGCAATAATCATATTCACGCCTCGTTCTGCAAGCCAAGGGGGCAGCAGGCCGGGTTCGTGGGGCGGCGCATCCAGCTCGGTTGTGGCCGTGATGGTTTTGCTCTCAGGGTTAATGTCGAGCAGGGTAAATGCGACGCAGTGACCGAAGTGCATGTTGAGTCTTCCGTTAACTGTTGGAATAGCTATTTTCATTTTTCATTTCCTTTTTTACGTGGTTTATTTTGGGGCGATTGATTTAAAAAGCGGGTGAATCCGGCGGTTTTACGGGCAACCGGACCGCTCATGACTTTCATAATTTTATCTTTTGTTAATTTTGGTTTCGAATGAAGGAGTGCAAAATAGTTGGCCGATGGGTTATTCGGAGGCTGGCGGGCGAACCCGCCAAGCCTGCGAAAAAAAAAGACATGTACGTGAAGATTTACAACTTATCGAATGAATCAACGGGAAGGAACCTCTTAAAAACGTACATCTGAAAAGAGTCTATTTCCTCATTTTCTTAACAATGACCTCAGCGGCTTTGATTAGTGGATAACCTGCTGGTGATCCCGTTAACAGCGGTTGGGTGCCGATCTGCATGGTGAGCAGAACCTTTACCGTAACTCGATTCTGAATAAGGAATCCGATCGCATTGGTTAGCTCTCCGGTACTAAAGCCTCCGTATACTTCACCGCCGAGAATCATCCCGCAGTCGGTTGCTACGATCAGTTTGACCGTCTGTTGATGGGAGTGGGCCAGGTTTCCGGGATGCGTATCCATGCCGGTAAAGCTTCCGCTTATAATGTCAAAGTTTTCACTCTTTGCCCGGGTTTCAGTGATTCCTGCAGTACCAAAAGCATGTTTTCCGATGGCGGTTGAGTAGATGGCAATGGTGCCTGTAAAGGGTTTGCATGGGCTTAAGGTGTAGAGGTTCATCGCTGCAACACGAGCCTCCGCACAGGCGGTTGAAGCGAGCATCGTTGCATCCAGCTTTCGGGTGATGAAATCTCTCTTTTCCGCGCAGTCACCGATGGCTACAATATCCGTGCTGCAAGGCAGAATTCTCATATATTCACAGGTTTTAATAAAACCAAGTTCATTGAGTTCGATGCCGGCTTCCTGTGCAATTTTGGTGTTCGGGGCATATCCCATGGAGAGAATGACGGCATCTGCATCCAATTTTTCACCGCTTGTCAGCGTGATGCTTTCCACTTTATCTTTACCGTTGATCTCTTTGATTCCCTTGCCGGTGATCAGGTTGACTCCTCGTTCAATGAGATGCTCTTCTGCAATCTTTCCGAACTCAGGATCAAAGGCTCTGTTGAGGATGGTCGGTTCCAGCTCAACGAGCGTAACATGATATCCTTTTTTATTCAGTTCGTCTGAGACTTCAACTCCGATAAACCCTGCGCCGACAACAATGATATTCTTCATCGGTTTAATCGTTTCTATCATTCGATCCAGATAGACTTTGTTCTTGGGGATTGTATATACGTTTTCTAGCTCCCCGCCTTTTAGCCAGCCTGGTTTTGTTGGGACGGAACCCGTGGCCATGACCAGTTTCTCATAGTAAAATTTTACACCGCTTGCAAAACTACAGGCATGTTCATCGGGGTGCATTGCGGTCATCTTGTCAATAATGATCTCCACCCCCAGGCTTGTAAGAGGCGTGTCTGGAATAATATCCTTATCGCTATTTTCAAGAGAGCCGAAGATGTAGGGGATTCCGCAAGGAATCAACGCTTTATTCTCCTGTCGGACTAATACAACCTCCTTTTCCGGGTAGGTGGACTTTGTAGTTATTGCGGCCTGTAAGCCTGAGGCTCCGCCACCGATGACTAACACATCAATTTTTCGCATAGGTTACTCCTTTGTTGCTGGTACGGGTTGGTCGCACCAAGTTTTCTGCTGGATACTCGTTTGTTCAAAATGTTTGCGTGTTGTATTATCTGAAAGTTCAAGGAAGTTTTTCTAATGTTTGCTGAGCTACTTTTATTGTTTTATTGAAATGTTTTTTCAGTCGTGCAGTCAGTTGTTTTTGTTTTTCAGGGTCGTGCGCATAGTATGGATGGGTGTGAAGCTTCGCGACCCATTCCATATTTTTGTTAATTTCGCCGGGAATTAATTCGCTGTCGTGGCGCACGGCATTCTGAGGACAAACGCTGTGACATATTCCGCAGCGAATGCAGTTTTCTTGGTTCAGTTCTGCTTTTTGCTTATGAACTTCGATGGCGCCTGCCGGGCAACTTGGTTCGCAAATTCCACATCCGGCACACGTTGGTGAATGAATCCATGGCATGATCTGACTCCCTATAATTTATGTGTTAAGCGGTTTCGTGCGCGCTAGATTGCTTTATCCAAAGTCGATGCTTCAGACCAGTTGTCGGGTACTACAAAAACCGCATGGCGAGAGCGTTGTGACGAGGCAGCAAGATTCTTCATAAGAAATTCCTTTTGAATAGGTATTGGGGGGGGGGGGGGGCTCTCTCAAGAGCTATTTTTTAGCCATGTGTCGAATAATTTCTTCCTGGGTCAAAACATACGAAGGGGCATTCTGTTCGTTTAGCACAATTACCTTGTATTCGTGGGATCTTTTCATGTTGGTGAGAGCCTCTTTCAGCGGGCTTTTTGCCGAGGCGAAAAGCACCGGTTCCAACGTTAGGTCCGAAAGCGGGGTTTCCTGCGGGGTTTCAGCGGCGAGGGCATCGAGCACATGGGCGGTGGAGAGCATGCCGATGGCCTTTTCGTGGTCGTCGAGTACGACGAAGGAGTGGATATGCTCTTCCGCCAGCAACTTCAGGGCGCGATTGAGCGAGTCGGAAAGATGCAGGGAAAAAACGCCCTCGAGCATCAGGTCGCGCACGGTGGTTTCGGGAGCCGGCCCAAAAATGCGGTCGGTGAATTTTACATACCAGGCGGCGGCTTGAACTTGAATGATGTAGGCGAGGGCAATGATCAACGCAATATCAGCGCCCTCTTTTCCAAAGGCGGTCATGGCAATGGCCAGTGCGATGGAAAGGTTGCGCATGACGGTTCCATAGACCAGCGCAATGCCGTCGGCGCGGTTGAAAAAGTATTTTCCGACGAAGGTGCTGATCAGGAAGTTCAGGCCATACAGCGCCAGCAACGGGCCGATCAGCGTAGCCAGCTGTCCGGGGTTGGAGGCGATGGACTGCGCTTTCAACGCCATGGCCACAAACACAATTCCTAAAACGCCCAGCGTCGAGAAGGGCGGGAAGACCGGCTTGAGGTCTTTTTGATAGTGCGCCATGCCATAGCGCGCAATCAGGAAGCGCTGCGTCAGGTTGCCGAGCACCAGCGGCAGCACGACCACCACCATGATCTGCTTGAAGATCTTGGCCATGGGAATCTCGATGACGGTTCCCATCAGTCCCTTGATGTAGATGGGCGTCAGAATTGAGCCAATGATGAGCCCAAAGACGGTCATTTTTACGGCGGCGGCCATATTTCCATTCGCCATGCCGGTCCAAGAGATCGTCATTCCTGAGGTCGGAAGCAGGCTCGCCAGCAACAGGCCCAGCGCGATGTACGGGGAGTCGGGGAAGGCCCATTTGCCCAGCAAGAACGCAAACAGTGGAATGATGGTGAAGTTGAGCAGCTGGGTGACCAGCTGGACTTTCCCGTCGCCGCCCTCAATAACCTTCTTCAGCTGCAGGTTCACCATCATGGGGTAAACCATTAGAAAGGTTAGCGGAACAATCCATTGCTTTAAGGGCGCGGGATTCCATAGAAGCCCCGCTGCAAAGCCCAGAAGCATTATGGCCGGGATCGCGATGATCAAGCGCTTCTGTATATTGCGTAGCAGCGTCAGCATCAATCGGGTTTCCTTAGCCTATGGATCTTGCGAGAAGGGGTTTGATGATTTCGCGCATCATGTGCGCGGTTTCGCTGGCGGCGTAGCTTTGGATGAAGGGCCGGCCGGCGTCGCATGCTTTCCCAATGGCAGGATCGATCGGCAGTTTCCCAAGGAATGGAACACTGAAGTCGGAAGCGATTTTCTCGCCGCCGCCGGACTGGAAGATGTCCACCACTTCGCCGCACTTCGGGCAGGCAAAGCCACTCATGTTTTCCACAATTCCGAGGATCGGAAGTTCCAGCTTTTGGCAAAAGGTCAGCGATTTGCGTACATCAACCGCCGCCACCTGCTGCGGGGTAGTAACGATCACTGCGCCGTCGGGATTTTCAATCAGTTGGCAGATCGACAATGGTTCGTCGCCGGTGCCGGGCGGGCAATCGACAATGAGATAGTCGAGTTCGCCCCATTCTACGTCGCCGAGAAATTGTTTGATCACGCCCATTTTCATCGGGCCGCGCCAGATAAACGCATCGTCTTCGTTCTGGTTCAGGAATCCGACCGACATCACCTTCAGGTTGCCCACCTGAATCGGGTCGACCGAGTCCGCATTGGAAACCAGCGACATGCGTCCGAGGCCAAGCATGGTCGGGATGCTCGGTCCGTGGATATCGACATCCAGCAGGCCGACTTTTTTGCCGGCATCTGCCAGCGCGGTCGCGAGGTTTACGGCAACGGTGCTTTTCCCGACGCCGCCTTTGCCGGAGAGCACGCAGATTTTTTGTTTGATCTGCGCCATGCGCGCATTGATTTTTTTCTGGTCCTCTTCCGGGCTGGCGGGGGGGTGGGCTGCACATTCGCTCATTGCATATCTCCTGTATTAAGTTCGAATCCGGCAAATCCGGAGGTGATTTTGGTGGTTAGGTTTTGTTTGAAATAGTCGATGGCGGCATCACCGGTGCAGTGGCACGGCACGATGAATTCTGGATTGAAATCACGCAGTGCGTCCGTGGTGGCGACGAGCCGGGCGGCGGAGGCGTTTTTTAGATGCAATCCACCCATGATGCCAACGATACGCTCTTCTTTGCTGGCTTGACGGATATAGTTAACGGTGTTGATCAGTCCCGAATGGCAACAGCCGCAAATGATCAGCAAGCCGCGCGGGGTTTCGATCCACATCGCCATGTCATCCGTGATTGGGTCGGGCTCTTTGCCTTCAGGGTCAACGAAGAACGGGCCTCCGGTATCCTCCAGGGGGTGGATGCGTGGGATCGGCCCGGTCAGATGGATTCCGGGAGCAATCTGCGTGGGCTTCCGGATCCAATTAAGATGGGAGTCGAGCAGGTTTTCGATCAACAGCTGCTGTTCTTCCGGCATCGAAATGATCTTGGGATCTTTGTCGGAATAAATGCTGTAGCGCTGGCTCAGGATGACTGGATGGGCGAAAACTGAAATCTCGGGATTTTGCTGCAACACATAATCGATTGCGCCGGTGTGGTCGTAGTGCCCGTGGCTCAGCACCAGCAGATCCGCTTTGGCCGGATCGTTTTTCGTGCATTCGGTGTTGGGGCGCAATGCGTTGCCCTGGCCGGTGTCGAACAAAATGCGGCAATTCTGGGTTTCGACCCAGATTGAGAGGCCGTGTTCCGCAACCAAGCCAACGGCGGCTTGGTTATCGACCACGATTCTTAGGGAAGGAAGGTGCGCGCTCATTTTTTCAGGATTCTTTTCAGCCATTGGCTTAGGGTTTGTTTTTCCGGAGGGTTGTAGAAGTGTGCGATGGCCAGCTTGATGGTATCGGCGGCGAGCAGGGCGCAGTGCTGATGGTCTTCCGGAATGGGGCCGGAGGCTTCGAGCACCTGGGCCTGGGTCATGGCCTCCGCCTCCTCGGGGCGCATGCCTTCGGCCAACTCAATCGCTTTGTTGCAGCAGTGTTTGGAATAGCCGCAACCGTCGGTCATGAACGAGCCCTTGCGGATTTTGCCGCCATCGATGCGCAACCAGATTTCGGCGGTGTCATTGCATGCGCCACGCACCTTCGCGTAGGCGTTGGCATCCCGCATGGGGCCGAACCGCTTTGCACGCGATTCGATGGCCTTCATTGCATCGTTGAACATACGGCTTCCCAGGTTTTGCGTACGGATTTGGCGGCGCGGCCGTTGGAATCCTCGACCAGCGCGCGGGCGTTGATCTGGGCAGTCGTAACAGCTGAGTCGTACGGAATGCGCCCGACGGGGATTGCGCCGAATTCTCTCGCCAGCGTTTCGATGCGCTCGGTCATGATGGGATTGACGTCCCATTTATTGATGCAGATCATCGCCGGGATTTTAAAGTGGTCGGTGAGCTGCAGCACGCGCTTGAGGTCGTGCTCGCCGGAGAGCGTTGGTTCAGAAACCACCAGCACGGCATCGGCGCCTGTAATGGAGGCGATAACCGGGCAGCCGATGCCGGGCGGGCCGTCAACCAGCAGATATTTGCTGTTTTGCTTTTCGGCGATCTTGCGAGCCTCCTGCCGCACGAGGCTGACGAGCTTGCCGGAGTTTTCTGCGCCGGGATTCATGTGTGCATGCACCATTTCCCCGCAACGCGTGGTGGAGGCAAACCATTCGCCGCAGTCCTGTTCGGGAAAGTCGATGGCGTTGACCGGGCAAAACTCAACGCAAGCCCCGCAGCCTTCGCAGGCGAGTGGATCCACTTTGAAATCGCTGATGGCATCGAACCGGCAGAGCGTTTCGCACAGGCCGCACTGTGTACAGTCGGCCGACCGGATTTCGGCGGCATGGCCGCTGGTGAAGGTTTCGCGCTGTTGAATGGTCGGGCTTAAAACCAAATGCAGGTCGGCGGCGTCGACGTCGCAGTCGGCCAAAACTGCATATTCCGCCAGCGCCGCAAACGACGCCGTGATGCTGGTTTTCCCCGTCCCTCCCTTGCCGCTAATGATTACGAGTTCTTTCATACTGATGCTCCAGTACCACATGGTTTTGAACAGAAGGACGCAAAGCCCGCAAAGGACTGCTGGTTAAAATGAATCATAATGCCGCCAGCTTTTCGCGTTCTTTGCGAGTTTCTGTTGAATGATTTGTGAGCGCTCTTAATTTTTCTGGAAGAGCGGCGAGGGTTTCGCGCAGTTCGGGCAGAACCGTTGTGAGGGTCTGGCCTCGAGAATAGGCTTCGGCGACGCGCCGGTCTTCGGGAATCTGCAGCACCAGCGGAATATTTTCTTCGCTGCAGTATTCGCTGATGCGGTTGTTCTCGCCGTTCGCGCGGTTGACCGCCACGGCGAAGGGAAGACCCAGCTCGCGGAGTGTTTCGACTGCCAGTTTGAGGTCGTGCAGGCCGAAGGGCGTGGGCTCGGTAACGAGTAGGGCGATGTCGCATCCTTTGACCGCTGTAACAAATGGGCACGAAGTCCCCGGCGGACAGTCGATGAGGGTCAGGCCCTCTTCAAGTGCATGCTTTTTCACCGCTCGGATAACGGGGGGCGACATTGCGTGGCCGACGTTCATCAAGCCCGACACAAATTCAACCTCGCCGTGCCGGCCAATTTCGAGCAGGCCGATTTCCTTCTGCGTTTCTTCGATGGCGCCGGTTGGGCAGATTCGAGCGCAAGCCCCGCAACTGTGGCAAAGCTCCGGGAACACCAATGTTTTTTTGCCGAGCGAAGCGATCGCGCTAAACTGGCAGACGCGGCTGCACTCGCCGCAACCGGTGCATTTTTCTGGATCGACCTGCGGCACGAGGCTGAATACTGTTTCTGTTTGCTCGATTTTGGGCTGAATGAAAAAGTGGCTGTTCGGCTCCTCGACGTCGCAGTCGAGCAGACGGACGGGCCCGGTTGCTGCAAAGGCCAGCGCGCAAGAGATCGTCGTTTTGCCGGTGCCTCCTTTTCCGGATGCTATAGCTATTTTCATTGTTCAGTTCCTTTATGTTCGCGCACGACCCAGCCGCCGACCGGCTCACCGAGGTCTCTTCCAATCACTGGACATTTAACCTGTGTCAGGAAAAAGAGCGGGCGCTTGGCTTGGCTGAGGCTTTCGTAGTTGGCCTGCCCTTTAGCGATCACGAGTCCCGCTTCGTTGAAGAGCCAGCGGAAGGGGGCGTTGCAGTCCTCCAAAATGGTGCCCGGAGCATCGCTGCCGTTTTCTGTCAGTTCGGCTACTTCATGCAGCCCGGCGGCGCGGGCGTCGGCCAGCGTGGCGTCGTTGATGACCGGCGAGCCCTTTACGGCGTAAAAAACATCCGTATTGGGGAATTGCTCAATCAGCAGGCGGTCGAAGACGGTTTCGCCGGCGTTGTCGCCCAGAAACAGAATCGATCCGGCCCGCCGCACCGCTTTGCGGAGCTGCTCCACGGCCGCATCGTTGAGCGGTTGGACGCGGGTGTTTTCGATAAAGTTGGCGAGGTCCAGCTGAGTCCATTTGGTGGTTAGGGCAAAATCGAGGATGTTTCCGGCAATCGAAAAGCGGAGCGCCATTTTAAACGGATCGATCGATCCGTTAATGATGGCCCGGGCTTCATCCATTATGCGAAGGGCGAATTCGGTTGAACGACGTTTTATTTTTTCGTAAGGATCCGCGCGACCGGTTTCCTCTCGGATGATCCGGTGCGTGATCTGTGCCATTTCGGGCGGCGTGCGCGTGGTGGGAAACCGGGCCGCCTCCTGCAGAACGCGTTGCAGCGTTCGGTGCGTCAGCGCTTCATCGCTGTCCACCTGCTGCAACGCGTCGTAGGCCTGCTGAATAAAACAGGGAATGCATTGATTATATATCTGCATGCTAGGCCCAGTGCCCTTCCACGTTGGCTTCTTCTGATTTGGTCAGTTGGCCTTGCTTCAACATTTCAATGGCTTCGCTGACGGAGGCGTCGGCGATGCAGGTGTAGACCTTGATGCCGGCGGCATCGAGGGTGGCGTAGGCCTTGGGGCCGCAGTTTCCGGTGATGACGCAGTCGACCATTTCTTCCTTGATGTGGATGGCCGACTGAATGCCGGCGCCCTGCGCCGCATTAAGGTTCTGCGAATTTTCCTTCATGTAGAATACGCCGGTTTCGGTGTGGTAGATCAGGAATTGGGGCGCACGGCCGAACCGGCTGTCGACTTTTGATTCGAGGTTGGTTCCCGCGGTGGTAATTGCTATTTTCATGGGTTGATCCTAATTTGTTAGTTGTTCTGGATTTCGCTTAAATGGACGAGTTGCTTTTGGAGCGACGTGAGCTGCGTTTGCAGGGCATCGATCTTTCCTTGCAACACGATGGTGTCGGCCGCTGCAACAGCATGCTGCGAGTGGCTGCGGAAGAATCCACGCGCGGATTCCCGTGCCGCGTCCTGTCATTGGTTCGGCCCGGGTTGGTTCCGTTCCGTTTTGTTGCGGCATGATATGCCTCCTTTAAATGTTAATGGCAACGGCCCTGACGCCGCTGGCATCGGCGGCACCCCGGCATGGAAAAGCCAGGCTGGTCGAGCTGGTTGGATTTGAATGCTTCCAGCACATCGTGGATTTCGCCGGACACGAAGGCCTGCACCTGTATCCCGTGCGCTTCCGCCTGCTGTATTAACGGCCGGGAAATGGCACCGCAGATGAGGACATCGACCTGATGGTCTTCAAGAAAGGCAATACGGCTTTGCGGACTGTCGGCAGGGCCGCCTAAGTTCGATGTGTTCATTCCGCCATCCGCATCCATCAGAACCACGGTTCCGGCAACGTCGAACAACGGGGCAACCCGTCCTTGCCACTCTGTAACAGCAACTTTCATTGCCTGCTTTAATGCACTAGGTGTGCCAACGTATGAGCAGGGAAGGAGGGGCTTTTCAACCTGTACCCGTTAAACGATTAAGAAAAGAGGCGGTTAGGTTTCGACAAAACGAATAGATGCATAAATGCAACCACCAGGCGGCCGAAAGGTAGCGAAACTGCACCTATTGATCTTTGGACGGGTGAAGGCCGAGGGCCTTCATTTTGCGATAGAGCGTGGTTTTATGAATGTTGAGGTCGCGAGCAGTGGCGAGGCGGTTAAACCCGTTTTTTTCGAGGGCGGCCAGAATGGTCTGCGATTCGGCGGAGCGCCGTGCAGTTTCCATGTCGGTTGAACCTTCGGACTGAATGGAGCGGCCGCGGAGTTCGGCGGGAAGATGTTTGATCTCAATCTGCGGGTCGGTGCAGAGCACAAAGGCGCGTTCAATAATGTTTTCGAGCTCGCGGACGTTGCCGGGCCAGTCGTGCGCCATCAGCAGGGAGCGGGCCCCGTTGGATATGCCGGCAATCGCCTTGCTGTGGATGCGGTTGAAACGCCGGATAAAATGTTCAATCAGCAGCGACAGGTCGTCTTTGCGCTGGCGAAGCGGGGGGAGCTCGATGTTGATCACGTTTATGCGATAGAAGAGGTCTTCCCGGAAGGAGCCCTCTTTCACGCGCGCTGGCAGGTCGCGGTGGGTGGCTGCAATAATCCGGGCTTTGGTGTGTACGGTGGTATTGCTGCCGAGCGGTTCGTAGGTGTGTTCCTGCAGGACGCGCAGCAGGCGGACCTGAAGTGCAGGGCTGATCTCGCCGATTTCATCGAGGAAAACCGTTCCGTCGGCCGCCTGTGCAAACCGGCCGGGCTTGTCTTGGATGGCCCCGGTGAAGGCACCCTTTTTATAGCCGAAAAGTTCGGATTCGAGCAGGGTGTCGGGCAGGGCGGCGCAGTTGATGGCGATGAAGGGCTTGACCGCGCGCGTGCTCATGCCGTGTATGGCGCGGGCGAGCAGTTCTTTTCCGGTTCCGGTTTCGCCTTGAATCAGCAGGGTGATGTCGCTGGCGGCCACGGACGAGGCGAGCTCGAAGACGGGCTGCATGGCGTGGCTGTGGCTGACCATATCGCCGAGCGAGTAGCGGCCGGAGATTTCTTTGCGGAGTGTTTCGAGTTCGCTGAGATCGCGGAAGGTTTCGGCGCCGCCGATGACCTTTCCATCTTCGTCGTGCAGCACGGCGGTGGAGACGCTGGCAGGGACGCGCTCGCCGTCGGCGTTGATGATATAACAGGCGTGGGCAATGATCGGCTTGCCGGTGGAGAGCGTTTTGCCGAGTGCGCAGGCGCCTTCGCACATGCTGGAGCGGAAGACCTCGGAGCAGCGGCGGCCGATGGCTTCGTCGCGTGGGACGCCCGTGATCTTTTCGGCGGCGCGGTTGAAGGAGGTGATACACCAGTCGGTGCCGACCGTGAACACGCCGTCGGATATGCTTTCGAGGATTGCCTCGGTTGTTGCTATGGAATCGGTTCCCATAAGAGCAGGAGACTACTCGGTTTCGGGATGTTGTCTAATGATTTATGGAGAAGAGCCTGCGATGGGCTTAGCGGTTGAACAGACGTTTAGCCGACAACAGGCCGATGCCGAATAGTGCAACCAGAGTGAGCACGGCCGGTTCCGGCACCGCTTCAATCTTGTCGATTGAATAGTCCATGTTCTTGTTTTCGGAGCAGATGTGTAGCGAGAACGCTTCCACCTTCGTCATATCGATCGATGCACCCAAAGCCGAAAAATCGATTTCGAATGCCGCGGCGCGACCAGCAGCCAGCGCGTTGTAGTTTTCATCCATCCAGGCGTTGGCGGCATCATCCATATTGGCTTGGTACAGATTCTTTTCGCCCTCGATTTTGACCGATAGAAGGACATCGTTGAAAAAATTAGTGGAAGGATCCATTCCGCCTGCACTGGCAAACGTGATGCTGAAGCGGTCGTTGCCGCCGCCGTCGGTAAAGTCGAGGACCGGACTGATCGTGCCGTTGCCGAAGGGATCGGTGTCCAGATTGCTTCCCCATCCGGCGGTTCCGTCATAAGCTAAATAGATACTGGGGCTGGCTTTTTTGTTGGTGTAAACCTCGAGTTTTCCATTGGCGAACTTGGCGGTGGTGGTGCCGCCGGAACTTGATGACTCGCAGCCTACACTTCCGTCGCGAATGCCGCCGATGACGGAGGAAGTGGTATCCTCCCACGCAGTTTGATTCCCTTGGCTCGTCGTAGTTTGGTTGGCAGGATCGCTGAAATCATCGATCAGAAAGGCATTGGCCGAAACCATTGGAGCGGTCGCAAGCAACAGACCACAAATCGGAAAAACTAGGAAAGATGGTGAATATCGTCTCATATTGAAGGGCTCTCTATATTTATAATGAGTATCTATATCTCAGGGTTGCGGTCAAGTTTTGAATCAAGGCATACGGAGCCAGAAAGAGATCGGGCAATGTAAGCAGCAAGGTTGGTTCTAAGGATTCGTTGTTGGTTCAGACCTGAGCGATTTCGAGGCCGAGGGTGCGGATCATTTCGAGGTCGGTTTCGTATTGGGAGCCGGCGATGGTGAGATAGTTGCCGGTCATGAGGCCGTTGGCGCCGGCAGAGAAGAGGTCGGCCTGGCGTTCGCCCAGCACGTGGGTGCGTCCGCCGCAGATGCGCAGGGTGGTGCCGGGCAGCAGGAAGCGGTAGACCGCGATGATGCGCAGGGCTTCTTCGGCGGCAAGTGGAGGCGTATCCTTCATCGGGGTGCCTGCGTGGGCATAGAGAAAGTTGATCGGCACGCTGTTGACGCCGAGGCCGCGCAGGGTGAGCGCGAGCTCGATGCGGTCGTCCCAGCTTTCGCCGAGGCCGAAGAGGCCTCCGCAACAGACGGCGAGGCCGGTGGCCATGGCGGCCTTGACGGTGTCGAGGCGCTGTGACCATTGCTGAGTGGAGCAGACTTCGGGATAATAGTTTTCGGAGGTTTCGAGGTTGTGGTGGAAGCGGGTGAGGCCGGCGTCTTTGAGGTTGGCAAGCTCGTCTTCTGTGAGGCGGCCGAGCGAGGCGCAGACGGGGCCGGGTTTTCCGTTGGAAACGCTGCGGACGGTGTCAGCCAGCACGTTGAGCTCGTCGCCGGAAAGCTTGCCGCCGCTGGTGACGACGCCGCAGTGGCGGTCGTTGCCGGAAATGGTTTCTTCAATGCGCCGCTTGAGCTCCCCTTTTTTCATGAAGGGGTAGGCTTCGATTTCGGTGGAGTTGTGCCCGCTTTGGGAGCAGAAGCGGCAATCCATGTCGCATTGGCCGCTTTTGGCGTTAATGATGGAGCAAAGTTGGATTTGTCTGCCGAAGTGGGCTTCGCGCACCTGCGTTGCCGCGGTGAAGAGTTCGATTTCGCTGCAGTTGATGAGCGAGCGGGCTTCTTCGGGCGTGCAGCCGTTGCCGGCGAGCGCATTTTTTATGATGGTTTCGAGCATGGTTCCCTGTCTCCGGTGGTTGGGATTGCAACAGGGTACGTGAGTTCCTGCGTTTGGGAAGCCTATTTTTCAGCTGAGGGAACCACCGCTGAGGGAACCACCATCACATTGCATCGGGCATGGCGAATAATGCTTTCGGAAACACTGCCTAGCAAAGCTTTATGCAGCAGGCCGTGCCCGTGGGAGCCGATGATGATCATGTCGGCCTCTAATTCTTCGGCTTTTTCGATGATGAGTTTAGCCGGGTCGCCTTTGATGAGCATGGCTTGCGCTTTGACGCCCTTTTCACGAAGGCAGGAAGCGATGCCGAGCAGCTGGGCGTGTTCGCGCTTGATTTCTTTTGCGCTGAGGTCGCGAGCGAGCTGCGCGTCGCCGGGCATGCTGGAGAATTCAGGCGAGTAGGAGTCGAATTGTACGCTGTCGTAGAGTATGGCGCGGGTTTCATCGGAACTGGCGTGGATAATCCAGAGCTTGGACCCGAGCGCTTTGGCGAGTGCGGCCGCTTGTTCAACGACGGCGGCGGTGGTGGTTGAAAAATCTACGGCAGCGAGTATCGGTTTCATATTATGAGCCTCCGTTTACTGAGGAACATCATATGCAGAATCATGCGTTTGGCAAGGTTAGGATTGCTTGCGCATCGCTTCGATTCCGAGCTTGTCCATGCGGTAGCGCAGGATGCGCCGGGTGGTGCCGAGCCGTTTCGCGGCGCGCGTTTGAATGCCTTCGCATTTTTCCAGCGCATGGACAATCAGCGTCCGCTCGAACTCGGCGACGGCATTTTCGAGGCAGTGCGGCGTTTCCGGCTCTATGACGATGAGCTGCCTCATTCCGAGGCCTTCTTCAGCGCCGGAAGCGTCAGGGAAATACTAGTGCCGCCGTCACTGGTTTCGATCTCCATTTTCCCGTTGTGGTCGATGACTGCACGCTTGGCGATGGGCAGGCCGAGGCCGAAACCGCGCGCCTTGGTGGTGATGAAGGGGGAGAACACCTTGTCGCGCACCGAAGCATCGATGCCTCCGCCGTTGTCTGCCACGATGATGTAGAGGTTTGCGTTGCCGTTTTGCGGATCGCGGCTCTTGACGGTGACGTTGACGCGTGAGCCTGCCCGGTTGTTCAGGTTTTCAACCGAATTGCGGAGCAGGTGGTAGACGCATTCTTCGAGCGAAGCCGCATCGCCGTTGATTTGCAGTGCGGATTCATCGGAGGAGAGATGGATCTTGAGGTTTTCGTGACCGAACGAGTCTTGGATCCGGGTGACGGCATGTTCGATGGGCTTGCGGATATCCAGGGGTTGGAAGACAGGAGCCGGCGGGTTGGCGAACTCGTTGATCTTGTCGATGATGTGGTTGAGCTGATCGACCTCGGTGGTAACCTGCTCGCTGAATTCGGATCGGAAGTCGGGATCTTCGTAACGCGTGGGCAACAATTGGGAGAAGGTTTTGATGGCGACGAGCGGGTTTCGGATTTCGTGGCTCATGCTGGCGGCGAGTTCGTTCCAGAAGGCGGCGCGTTCGAGTTGCTCTTCTTTTTCCTGGAGCAGGGCCGCTCCAGTTACATCCCGAAGCATCATCATGGCACCAACGCATTCCCCGTCCGACATGAGGCAACGGGTTTCGGCCGAGAGGGTCAGCTTCGTGGCCGGGTCGGTCCATTCGCGGGTGTCGTAGCCTTCCTGTTTCCCGATGGCACGGCGGAGCATGTCGGCAATGCGGCTTCCGAGCACTTCGATTTGACTGCCGATCACAGATTTTTCTTCGGTTTGGAGGGTCTCGCGGGCGGCGTTGTTGAACCAGCGTACAATGGCGCTCTCATCGCAGGCAATGATGCCGAACGGGATGGAGTGGAGCAGGGTCTCCGCCAGCGCTTTCTGCAGGGCGGTTTTTTCGTATTGAAGTGCTTTTTCGAGGGTGGTGGAAATATGGTCGGCGAGTCCGGTGAGATCCTCAAGGTCGGCGATGTCGAAAGGAATTCCGGTGGAGCGCTGGCCGACAAAGATCCAGCCCTTAATGCGGCCGTTGGCATAGAGCGGAATAATGATTTCTGCGCCGAGCGAGTCGAGCATGTGTTTGAGCATGCCCCGCTCTTGGGGGTCGGATACGTTTTCGAGTGTTTTTCTGGAAATCAAGTGGGTGTTCATTTCCACCCACCGGATAAATGGATCGCCGGAGCTGATGGAAAGCTTTTCGGTGGCTGCAAGGCAGCGGGTTCCTGCTTGGAAGAGGTATGCTTCCTCGGCGTCGGGCTTGATGAAAATGCCGGCGCGGGAAACTCGGGCAGTGGCGACGAGCCCCTCGACGACGCTGTCGAAGAGTTTCTCGATGTTGTCGAAGTTGCGTTGGGCGCTTGAAAAGTTTTGCAGTGGGGCGGAGAACAAGGTTCGCGGGGCCGGGGCCGGGGCCGCCTTGCGGGCGTTCAGCGTGGCTAGCTCTTCTTCGAGCAGGCGGTTTTTCTGCCGCAGCTTCAGGCATTCCACGGCTTTTGAAAGCAGTGCTAGAAATTCGCGCCGTTCTGGCTCGAAGTTGGTTGTGGCATATGGATCGAGCCATTCGGCGGTGAGCATGGGGTCGGACCGTTCGGCACCTATGGCAATGATGACGGTCATGGGCCGTTCGGTTCGGATGGAGGCTAGCAGCTCAAGACAGTTGGGGGCGCGGAGGTCGGCCAGCAAGACGGTATCGCCAAACTGGGAAATCCACTGTTCCAAGTCGGCCTGTTCGTCGATGGGCTGCAGGGCGGCCACGGAGGAGGAGATGCGGATGAGCCGCCCGATGAGCTCTTCGTCGCGACTGTAAAGAATGCAGGACGGCATGGTCTTCATGCGATTGCTCCTCCTTCTTCAAGCAGGGGAATGTAGATGTAGAAAGTGGAGCCTTTTTCCGGCTCGCTCTCTACTTCGATTACACCGTGGT
Organism: Pontiella sulfatireligans; assembly: GCF_900890705.1. Lineage (GTDB taxonomy): Bacteria > Verrucomicrobiota > Kiritimatiellia > Kiritimatiellales > Pontiellaceae > Pontiella > Pontiella sulfatireligans. The sequence goes on from NZ_CAAHFH010000002.1 coordinate 2,172,269, forward strand.
GCTCCCGAATGATGCCATGGGAGACCGACAGCCCCATGCCGGTTCCGTCGCTCTTGCTGGTAAAGAAGGGATCGAATATTTTTTGCAGGCTTTCTTGCGCAATTCCTGCTCCGGTGTCGCTGACCTGCAGGCGGATGCAGTTTTTAGCGATGGGGTTCCCCGGTTTGGCCCCTGTGGCAAAAAGGTGCATGCAGTTGATGCTTCCGACGGTGATGTGCCCGCCGTCATCGATGGCTTCAATGGCGTTCAGAACGAGGTTGACCAATGCCTGGGAGAGCAGTCTGGCATCGCCAAGAATGGCAGCCTTTCCGGCGCGGCAGGTGTTTTTTAGCGCAATGTTTTTTTGCGACAGCTGCTCGGACATCAACTTCAGTGTTTGTTCAACAGTTTCATGCAGATTCATGGGAATGAGGTGTGGCTTGGCCGGTTTTGAAAAGCTGAGCAGTTCGTTTACGATGCTGTCGATACGCTCAACCTCATGCGCGACCAACGATGCAAAATCTTCCCTGAAGTCTTCGTCCGCATAGCGCTTGGGAAGCAGCTGGGTGAAGGTTTTAATCGTGACCAACGGGTTTTTTATTTCGTGCGCCATGCCGGCGGCCAAGGTGCCGACGCTCGAAAGCTGGTCGGAGCGGCGGACCTGCTCTTCCAGGCTCTTAAGCTCGGTCATGTCGGTGAACACCAGCAGGGCGCCCACCGGCTTGCTGTCATGTCCGAACAGGAACGCCGACCCCATCCGTATGCTGGCACTCTCCTCCTCGCTGTCCTGCGTAAATAAAGTGGCATCTACATTGCGGACGCCGACCTGCTTTTCCAGCGTAGCGTCCAAGGCGTGGATGATCGGCCTCGGAAGAACGTCGATGCTCTCGCCGATGGCGCCATGTTCGTCGATGTCGGTGATGCGTTGCGCTTCGTGGTTGAACAAGGCGATTTTTCGCTCCGGACTTGCAACGATTACGCCGCTCACCAGCTGGTCGAGCATAATCTCGTTGCGGATCTTGCTGTCCTGCATTTCGGTGTAAAGACGCGCGTTTTCAAGCGCAACCGCAAGCTGGTTGCACAAAATCTGCAGGGCGTCCTGTTCGGTTTTATCGTAGATCCGACCGTCATTTTTTGCCCCCAAAAGCACTATGCCACTCAGATCGCCCTTGGAGAAAACACCTGTTGCAACGCTGATGTCATATTCTAGCATAATCTGAAGAGAGGCCACCGACTGTGGTGTTTCTCTGACCCGGATCAAACTATCGCGAGAAACGGGTTCTTTTGACGTTTTTATAAGTTTGATCAAGGGCGTTTCCTGCATCAATTCCATTGTTTCATAGTGTGATCCAAGCTCGTAAGAGAGACGGAAGTTTTTTCCCGTTGCGGATAGCATTCTTACATGCTCTGCCCCAAGTGCTTTGATTAGCAAGACAGAAAATTGGCTGCAAAGGGCGTCTAGAGTCGTCACGGACTGGAATATGTCGCCAGCCATTTTTATGGTTCCAGGAATATCTATTAGTTTGGAGGGTATAAGCTTGTCGGCAACTTTTTGCAACCGTCCGTGAACAGGAGCCATGGAAAATGCCACGACCAATGTGGCAACGACGTGGGCAGGGAGCAAAGATGAAATTGAAAGCCGTTCAGAAATGAAGAAAAGCGCAAACCACACGCATAAATATAAAACAACAAGATATAGGCAGAGTAGGGTGTAGGCAAAAATTCGCCTGATAATCGTGAGAATACCAAGTATCCGCTGTGTTGCTATGCCATAGCCGATCGTTGAAACCAGCGTGATTATGCTCAATGCGTTGGAGAATGGAACGAACTGTGACGTGCCGGCAATCAATGGGATGGACAGGCTGAGTGTAGTTCCAACCGAGAGGGCCACAGTTGCGCCAAGAACCACGAATGCCAATTCAGATTTTTGCGAACCTCGGAGCTGCTGGAGGTCTCGCTTAAACGCAACAATCAATCCTATGCCTGAGAAAAGAAAATAGATGGCATACAAGGCAAGGCCATTGCCATATTCAGGCTCCACATGTGCACCATTAAATGCAACATCGGCTACTTTCATTGTTGCTGATTTCAGGAAAAAACTTGTGAAACAGAAAATAGTCGTGATGAGGTTGATTAATAAAAAACCACTCCCCTTTTGCATTACGGCAAGGAAAGACATGTTTTGGTATTTAATGGATAATCTTAAAAGATGACAAGATGTTGGTATAAGGGCGGCAAAGACGGATGCAAAACGAATTGCGGTTGCGGCATGTTCGGAGGAAGGGGCTTGCAAAGCATACCATCCTGAAAGCTGCCAAAGGGCAACCCCCGCAGTGAAGAGCAGGAACTGCTGGTTTACTACGCGTTTCCTATTTGTGAAATAGACAATGAGCCCGAGTATGCTATCGACAAATAGTGTTCCAAGAATAGCTATTTCAGCAGCACCCATGTTAGCTGGCACTCCCAATTATCAAGGAGCTATTCATTGCTCCGCTGCCATGGGAGTTAATCAGGACTTTGTCAACGCATAGGTGCCGAGGCGAGTCCGGTACATAGTCGAGCAAGCAGTCTGGATCTGGAAATTTATGGTTTGCAGTCGGGGGAATGCAATTTGCTTTCATTGACAGGGAGCACGCAATTGTCTGGTGTGCCCCTCCGGCGGCCAACGGATTGCCCGTTACCCCTTTTATGGATGTGACCGGAATGCGATAGGCATGATCGCCAAAACAATCCGTGATCAGAATAGATTCTGAGACGTCAAGTATCTGGTCGCTTGGCCCATGTGCAAAGATGGCATCAATCTCGCGGGGCATTAAGCTGGAGTTTGCCAGAGCTTTTCTCATGCTCATTTTTAAGCCGTTTCCAGAGATTCCCACGTTTAGATCGCGAGATGTCCCGTAGCCTAGCACTTCTGCATATGGGGCCTTGTTTCGACTCATTGCATGGTCTAATGATTCTAGCACAACAATGCCGCTTCCCTCTGCGAGCACTCCGCCGTCGCGACTAATATCGAACGGTCTGCTGGCCAGTTTCGGGTTATCATTATTTGTGCTAACCATGCCAGCAGCACAAAATCCGGCCATGGCTGATGGAACAATAGGAGCTTCAGTGGCTCCGCAAATGCAGATGTCAGCTTTGCCCTCTCTAATTATTTGAGCGCCCCTAGCGATGGAATCCAGTCCTCCCACGCAACTGTTGGAAATAGTGCAAAGTTCTGTTTCTACATTTAAAATAGCTCCAATGAGGCTGGCTGCCGCTAAGTGAATGCAGCCTTCGACCGCATGAGGAACCAGCTTATTAGGGCCTAGTTTGGAAACGCGCAGGATTTGGTTTTCGATGTGATCAAAGCCACCCAAGCTTATTCCTATAATAATGGGAAGAGGTTCTGCGCGACGAAGATCTTCAGGATTCAGCCCCGAATCCTCTACTGCAAGGAGGGCCGCTTTGGCTCCAAGTTGTACGTTTCGGCTGAGCCGTCGCGCCTTAACGCGCCCATTCATAAAGTTCTCGGGCACAAAATTGGAAACTTCACCCGCTATCCGTGACTTAAAATCTGTTGTCTCGAACTGGGTGATCGGCCCGATGCCGGATTCGCCGGCGAGAAGGGTGCGCCAGAAGGCGTCTTTGCCGATGCCGTTTGCCGCCAGCACGCCCAGCCCTGTTATGACGACTCGATTTCTTCCGATCACTCTTTCTATTCCCCCGTACCGCAGGCTTGGGCATCGGCTTTAATCCCGGCCATCAAGGCCAAAACATTAAATGGTGATAAAGCGTCCCATGTATGCCTGTACAATTTTGTACGCATTAAATATCAACATATTGTATATATCAAGAATTAATACACAACCTGTAGTGATAAACTGCAGTGATAAACCAAGTGACATTTGGCACGGATGGTGCTAGTAGTAGGCAATTCGATTTTAATGCAGAAAGGGAATAATACTATGAAGCATCTAGTTAAGCAGTTTGGAAGTGGGGTGGCGGTTTTTGCTATGCTGGGGATTTGGGCTGAGAGTGCGTATGCGGATGGATACCGCAATCCTCCGCCTACGGCCGAAGGGATTGGCCGGTCTGGTGCAAACATGATCTTTGTAGACGATGCATCGGCGGTTTTCTACAATCCGGCCAATCTGGCGATGCAGGAAGAATCCTCTATTGTGGTCGATGCCACGCTGGCCCGCGTCAAGAACAAGTTTAAGTCGGATTCTTCTGGAACCAAGACGGCGAAGTCGGATGCCGACTGGCAGCTGCTGCCGAACGTGTTCTTTTCCATGCCTGCCGGCGACACGGGCGTGGTTTTGGGGATGGGAATTGGTACGCCGTACGGGCAAGGCATCGATTACAATAAGAAAGATTTAGTGAATATGCCGGCTTTTTCAGGAGCCTTTGGCGAGCCTGAACCCCCGGCCATCTACAGCGCCGAAGTTGGCTTAATCAACTTTAACCCGACCATCGCCTTTAAGGTGCACGAACGCGTTGCCATCGGCGTGGGAGCGGACATTTACTACTCCAAGCTTGAATTTAAGCAGTACTATCCTTGGGGCGAGATTGCTCCGATTTTTGAAAGCGGCAACGTCAAGGCTGACGGTGACGGATTCGGATACGGCGGCAACGCCGCGGTTACGTGGAACATGACCGACCGCCAGCGTATGGCGTTTTCCTACCGCAGCGAGGTCAAGGTCAAGTATGAGGGCGATTTTAAGATCAACACCGTCGGTCCCCCCAACCCCGCAACCGGGGAGCCCGCCTTTAGTTCGAAGCGTAGCGATTTCGACATGGACATCAAATATCCGACCACGCTCGGCCTCGGATACGGCATTCAGGTGACCGACGCAATTAACGTTGAAGCCAACCTGGAATGGCTGGGCTGGTCGGTCAACAAAACGCTGGAAGCCGATCTCGGGTCGAACGGGTCGATGAAGGTTCCCCAGAAGTGGGACGATACAATAACCTTTTCTATCGGAAGTGATTGGCAGTTTTCCGAGCACTTCACCTTCCGTACGGGCTATGCCTATATTGAAACGCCTATCCCGGAGAAAACCGTTGCTCCAAGCCTTCCGGATGCCGACCGCCACGTACTTAGCGTGGGACTGGGCTGGACTGCGGGCGGGCATACGCTCGATGTGGCTTATTCCTTCAGTTTCTACGACGATCTGAATGTTGACAACAATCAGGTCGATTCATTTAACGGTGATTATGACATTGATTCTAATCTGGTAGGTCTGACATATTCCTATACGTTTTAATTATTGGAGAAACAGAGTGGAAGCCGAGCAGCTGCAAGGGAAGGTTCTAGTTATCGATGACGAGCGCGGTCCGCGTGAAAGCTTGCGGATGGTGCTGAAGTATGATTACGAAATTTTTCTCGCTGACCGCGTCGATGCGGGCATTGAGCTTTTGCGCAGCGAGCAGCCGGATCTTGTGATCATGGATATCCGCATGCCGGAGAAAAGCGGCATCGAAGGCCTGCAGGAAATCCGCGACATCGACCCTAGCGTTTCGATCGTCATGCTCACCGGCTACGGTGACCTTGAAACGGCGCAGGCCGCCATCCGCTTCGGCGCGAACGACTATCTGCAAAAGCCCTTCGATACCGACGATATTCAGGCGGTCGTGAAGAAGTACGTCGAGCGCTCCCAACTCAAGCACCGCAAGCACCAAGCCCAGGAGGAGCTGCAGAAGATGACGCAGTCGCTGGGGCGCGAAGTCGGCAAAACCAACAAGTTGACTTCGCTCGGGGCGGCTTCGTCCGAATTGGTTCGCGATTTGCGCAACCCGCTCACCATTATTCGTGGCTATTTGGATTTGCTCAACTATGAGTTGAAGGAAAAGCAGGAATCCACTTCGGATGAAATGAATGAATACCTCGACCAGATTGAAAGCAACGTTGGACGGTGCGCTGAACTGGTTGAATCTTGGCGCGCCCTTGGCCGTTTCGACTTTTCCCAGTTGCAGCGGCTCAATATCCCCAAACTCTCGAACGACTGTTTTCGGGATGCAGCAACCCACACCGACATATCGTTTTCCGTTCAGCTCGAAGGCATTGAAGAGCAGTATGAAATGCTCGGCGAACGGTTGCAGATCAAGCGGGCGTTGCAAAACCTCATCGACAACGCGGTCGAAGCGGTTGAGCATCAGCCTAACCCTCAGATCACCGTCTTGCTTTCTATGGACGGCGGCGACCTCGAAATCAAGGTGAAGGACAATGGATGCGGGGTTGACACCAAGCGTCTGCGGTGGATTTTCGAGCCGTTCGACAACACGGCAACCATTGAAAAAGGTGCCGGATTAGGGCTGTTCATCACCAAGAAAGTGATTGAAGAGCACCGTGGCTCGTTGCAGTTTGAGAGCCGGATCAGCGAGGGCACAATGGTTACCGTCCGACTCCCGCAGGCCCAAACGGCGCTGGGCTATTTTTCCAGTCCAGAATCCCTGATTCCTGCCTGACCCCGCCATGTCCGGCAACGCTTCCTCTATATCTGATGCTATCAAATCCTGGAAACAGGATCTTGGCGCCGATTCGGTTGGTTCCGCTCTGCATGAGCTGGAGAGCTATGCTCAAAGCACCTGCGCCTCGCAGCGCCGGCTGACGGCTGTGCTCCGGCCCCGGACGCTCGAAGAGGTGCAGAAGATTGTCGCCACCGCCAACCAGTTCAAGACGCCGCTTTATCCCATCAGCACCGGCAAGCAGTGGGGGATGGGATCGCGTCTGCCGGTGCAGGACGGCGCGGCCGTTGTAGATCTTGGCCGGATGAACCGGATCATCGAGGTCAACGCGAAATACCACTATGCCATTGTTGAGCCGGGCGTCACCCAGCGCCAGCTGCTCGATCATATTAAGGTGCACAATCTGCCGCTGATGCTCAATGTGACCGGATCGACATCCGACACCAGCCTGATCGGCAATGCGATGGACCGGGGTGTGGGTTATTTCAGCTCGCGTGCTGAGAGCATCGCTAACTTAACCATTGTTCTCGGCAACGGCGAAGTGTTGAAGACCGGCTTCGGCCATTTCGAGGGGGCGAAGACCCAGAACCTTTACCACCACGGTGCGGGGCCCGATCTTTCCGGCCTCTTTCCGCAGGGCAATTACGGCATCGTTACCTCCGCTTGCATCGATCTTATGCCGATGTCCGAAGAGCATATGGCCGTCATTATAAAGATTGATTCGGAGGACAAGCTCCCGCAATTAATCGATGTGCTCGCCCAGCTGCGTTCTCGCGGTGTTTTTCTGACGATCGCGCACGTTGGCAATCGCGAGCGCACCTACGTCACTCTCGCGCCACTGGTATACGAACAGCTTGTTCAGGCCGGTGAATCGGCGGGCGAGGCCACGCGGAATAAAGCGGTTTCCATTCTTGAAAAAGACGGTTTTGGCCCATGGAGCGCGGCGGTCGGCGTACTGGGTACACACGGGCAGCTCAAGCTGGCGAAGAAGGAAATCCGCAAAGCCGTCGGTGGTTTTGCCAGGGCCCTCTTCCTCAATGATGCACTCGTGGCCCGAGCTAAGGCCGTTGCCGGAATGCTTTCGTTCATTCCCGCCGTCCGCAAGCAGCTCATGCTGCTGAAGGCGGTTGAACCGGTCTACGGATTCACCCGCGGTGAGGCCACTGACAAAGCGCTCAAGTCGGTGTATTGGGCCGCCGGCGACTTCGACCATCTTGATTGCCCCGATCCTGATCATTCCGACAGTGGCATCCTCTTCTGCATCCCCACGCTTCCGAACGACGGGGATGTCGTCAACTCCGCCGTGCTCGATACTCGCGCCATCTGCTCTGAGCGGGGTTTTGACGTCGCCATTACGGTTAACTTGATCGATGCCAAGGCGTCTGAAGCCGTTGTGAGCATTGGGTTCAACCGCTGCGATGAACAGCGAACGGCGTCCGCACGGGCCTGTATGGTCGAGTTGGAGGAATACTACATTAAGAACGGGCTTCCACTACTTCGCTACAGCATTGATTCCATGCAACGGCATATCAGCGAGTCGGACCCTTTCTGGCGGACCGTCCGTGATCTAAATAAAATCCTCGACCCGAACAACATTATTGCTCCAGGGCGCTACAATCTGATTTAGAGCGAAGCCTACTGGATCGTTTTGAACGGATCGTTCTGGGAGAGAAATTCGCATCCGTTCGCTAGCACCTGTTCCGCCCCGGTTCCCTCAAGCACCTTCTCCGCGAAACGGCTGCAATAAGAATGCGCAGCGCAGTTTTTTGGGCAGAAGGAGTCGTTTTCCACAAACGGGGTGATGAAGCCGTCCAGCCTTCGGTTGTCCAGTTTGAGCTGCAGTTGCTTGGTGGATGAAAACATGAAGAGCAGCTCCACAAAATCGCCGTCATACGACTCTTCCATGTAGCTCCGGACCGCCCGCACGGGATCGCCTGTTGCAACGGCCTGCCGTCCTTGTAGCTTGAAATATTCAATGCCGATATCAACATAATGCTTGAGGTCTTCCGGCCGGATCCAGGCTGCTTTCAGCAACGTGCTCGGATCCTTGTGCGTACGCAGTGCGCAGCGGTGGCGGTAGAAGGAGCAGCTCACGCCGTCGGTCGGATCGATTGAATCGCCCGCAATTTGGTTATAGTGGAAGATGCGGTAGGTGCAGTCCTGTTGGCAGACCGAGTTGGCGATGATCTCCACTTTTCCGCCGAATGCGCTCACAATGCTTTTAAGCGCCTTGAAGTCGCGCGCGATGGATTCGTCCACTACCACGCGCTCTGCGCCCAGCCGCTTCAGCTCCATCGCCTTGTTTGCGGTGTTGGTGTTGCTGATCACCGATGCGCGGATGGCAAATCCCGGCTCCATTTCGTTCGCGATCTCCATCAGGCCCGGCAACGCCAGTGTGAGGCTGCGTATTCCCGCTTCGTAAAGTTCGGTCAGAAACGCCCGGATTTCGGCGACGCCTTCCTTGGTGAACTCCATGTTGCCCATATAGGGCGTGTTGATCGTGTAGTTGAAATCAATGCCGTGTTTTACGGAGTGCGCCACATAAATCTTCAGCGCTTCCATGTCGATCTTCTGCAGGTCGCTGGTATTCCGCCCTGACCCGAAGCGGTTCTTCACCGTAATGTTTCCGTACGTCTCAAAAATCATCGCATCCGTGTGCGTGCGGTTGAGTTCCGCATAGGCGTCGAGCGTTTCGGTTTTAAAGTCCGCCGGCATACAAAAATACTTCATGGCATTGCTCCATTGTTCAGCATTAAAACAAACGGCGTAATATATAATGCCAAACACCGCTTTGCTACAAATGGAATAGAGATAAATCTTTGGGCGGTCGCCGCCTCGCTGGCGGTTCCAATCGCTGGAAGTTCTTGGGTGTTGCATGGTTGAATAATATTTTCATCATGCTATCATATCGCATTCCATCGGAAGATAGGGGGGAACAATGGGAGATGTAATGGCACTGCCTTTTTCGCACCGCAGCGACAGCTTCATGACGGATTTCCAAGCCGTGCGCAGACAGTTGTGCAAATTGGTGAATGCCGAACAAGTTGAAATATTGATGGGCTCCGGTACGCTGGCCTCGGATGCCATTGCCGGTCAGCTCGCTTTGTTGTGCCAGCCCGGCCTCGTGCTCGTCAGCGGTGAATTCGGCCGCCGCCTCATCGAAAACGCCAACGGCGCCAAACTCTTTTTCCATATCCTGGAAATCCCGGAAGGGCAGGCATTTCAGCCGGCGGACCTCGAGCAGGAGCTCAAGGCGCATCCCGACATCGCATGGATTTGGGGCACGCACTGCGAAACCTCCACCGGCGTTTTGAACGATCTGGAAATGTACAAGGCGGTTTGCGACGGCCGCGGCGTTAAGTTATGCATGGACTGCATCAGCTCCATCGGCACCGTGCCCGTCGATCTCGCCGGCGTCTATCTGGCCTCCGGTACCAGCGGCAAAGGTCTCGGTGCCGCGTCCGGACTCGCCATGGTGTTCCATAACCACGATTTTGAGCCGGCGCCCGACGACCTTCCCTGCTGCCTTGACCTCGGCCGCTATCAAGCGGCGCAGGGCATTCCCTTTACGGTGCAGCCTAGCTTGGTGCATGGATTGCAGACCGCCTTGCAGGCGCACGATTGGAATGAGCGCTTTGAAGACGTGCGCGACTGGTCAAAGTCCATCCGCCGCAAACTGGCCGAAATCGACGCGCCTATTCTCGCTCCCGACTCCTGCGCCATGCCCGCGGTCGTAACCATTGCGCTGCCGGCCCTCCATTCTTCGGAAGCCATTGGCGACACGCTCAAGGACCACGGCGTACACATCAGCTACCGCAACAACTACCTGCTCGAACGCAATTGGATTCAGGCCAGCATGATGGGGCCCGAGCACCACAGGCCCGCCGAAAAATTCGTCCGCCTGCTAAAAAAGGAATTAGCGCGCTAACTACGCCGAGGTCGGCCGTTCGGCGACCCACTTGCGCATGTTGGCCTTGGTTTCTTTCCATTGCTTGGAATCGTCGCGCTCTTTGACGAATTCGCCGTAGAGGTGGAAGAAGCTTTGGCGGAAGGTTTCGAGCAGCACCATGCGTTCCTGGAACTTGCCGACGCGGTCGAAGGTTTCGGTTTGCGGCAGCTTGAGGCTGCGGAAAACAAAGTCGTCGGCGTCGAACGTGAAGGACCAAGCCTCCTCGCCGCGCACAAACTGAACCTTGGCCTTTTTCAGCTTTTTCCCACTGACCAGCGCGGTCTTGGCCTCGGGGCTGAGCATTGGTTCGCCTTTCGTGAGCGTAATTATGTGCGCGCCTTTGCCTTCCATTACGAAAGTCAGCGGCCCTTCAACCATGTAGGCGATTTCGCCAACGTCTGGAATATTGGCCAGCCCTCCGCGCTTTTCGGAGCAGTACCACAGCCACATCAAGAATTCGCGTCCGGCGGTGCCGTCGACCATGCCGTCTTCGAGCTCGTCGGAAAAGCTGGCGGGCCCCCAGTTTTGCACATCGACTCCATTGGCTTTGCTGGCCAAGTTGTCGGGGTCGGCCACCTGTGCAATCACACCAGTGGTCTGCATCAGCGAAAGCACAAAGGCGTCGAGCTGTTTTTCGGAGGTGGCGGTGCAGTAGATCATGTGCGAGCGCTCGTCGAAGACAAAGTCCATGCCCTTGAGTTGCGGAGGCATGTCGGGCAGCAGGCGCTCCTTGATGCTTTTTTTGATTTCAGAGCGGGCCTGCTGGTTGAGGTATTGCTTGTCCTCGGCTTCCATCACGGCCATTTCCTCGACGGCGCATTCGGCCGCCAGCAGCGAGGCGGGGACGGCTTTCTTCGCCTGCGTCAGGGTGAGGCGCAGGTAGCCGCCCAGATAGGCGGTTTCTTCATTAATGGTGCGGTCGAGAATATGGCGGCCGGCCACCCAGCCGTGAATCTCTTCCTCGGCCAGGCTGTTTAGTGGCGGAAAGGCCGCTTCGGCGAACTTTTCAATATCTGATTCTTCAAAATCCCGCTGTGCGAAAAACATGCGGAAACTCAACGATCCTTTTTCAAAACCCATTTTTAAAACCTCATTAGTCTAAATTTTCAAAAACAAAGACTCGAAGCTCACGAAGATTCTCCGAGTTCTAATTCACTGCGCTTTGTGTTCTTGGTGCCTTCGTGTTTAAAAACTACCAAGCCACGGCGAGTCCGGCGGAGACAGAGGGGCCACGTCGCTTCAGGCCGGGGATGGCCTGGAAGTTTGTGCCCCACAAATTGTCTGCCAGAAACGAAAGGCGCGCATTATGCGCAAAGCGCGGGAACCAATGCAAGCCAACGGAGGCGTCGGCGCCAAAACCGCTGCTGGAGCGCTCGGCGTTGTCGGTCTGCCAACGCAGGGATTGCACCGCGAACAGCTCGAAATCAGGAGAAAACTTCCAGTTGCCGGAAAAGGCCAGCAGGTGTTCGGGATAGTCGAGTTCGTAGAGTCCGGCGTAGAAATCATAGTTGTCTTTGTGAACCCACTGGTAGAATGCGCGCAGCTCCAGCTCGTCAGACGGATAATAGTTGATTTCCGCTTCCGCCCCCGCCACATCCAGATTGCCCAGATCGGTGGCCGTCCATTCGACATCGGCTTTGTTTTCTTTTGTCCAGTCGGCGGCGTTGTCCACGCTACGGTAAAACGCGGCCGCCCGCCAGTCGAGATGGGCCGAGACAAACTGCCGGATGCCCAATTCAGTATTGCGGGTCTTCTGTTGATCCAGGTTCGAATTTCCGATGTGGTACGGGTCGGTATAGTGCAGCATTTGATAGTCCGGCTGCTGGACGTTTTCGGAATAGGTTGCGTAGAGCGTGCTGTTGTCGGTCGCGAGCCATTCCACGCCCGCCTGCGGCAGCCATTCGGCCGATTCCGAACTCTGCAAAACCGTATTCAGCCCCGCCGTAAAGTTAAAGTGTTCGAAGCGCGCTTCGGGCATCACCAGCACCGAGCCGCGCGTGCGGCTGTGGCTGCCGAGATCCTTATCGATTTCTTCGCTCTCAAAGTCAGCGCGCAGATTCAGCGCAATGTTTTGAACCTCCATCGTGCGCCCTTCCAGCACCAGAGCACCGTAGCGCGAACGGATATCGCTCTCGAAATTCTCTGATCGGATCCGGTATTTATCGTCGAACTGCCGCCACGCTGTGCTGGCCCGGAAATAAGCATCGTCCAGCTCCCCGTGCACGGCGCTGCCGAAAAACAAGGTGTCTTCAAAGCGGTCTTCGGCATAAACGGACGATGGCAGGCCGTAGTATCCCTGCGCGCCGAACTCCTTCCATTGGTGGCTGCCCATCAGATCGATCAGCCAGTCGTTCTGCTCCACCTGTACATGGGCGCCGCCCGCGTAGCGGTCGAGGTCATTCGCGTCGTGGTCGATCCGGTTGGCCTTTTCCCAATCAAAAAATCCGCCTGTGCCGCCTGCTTGGCCGGAGAGGGTCGCCGTATAATGATTTTCGGTTCCCGCGCTGGAGCCGGCCTGTACGCCGGCCGTTTGCGGAACGGTGGCATAGGCGGCGGTGCCGATAAAGTGCCCGGAAACATTATCGAGCCCAGTGCGCACCTGCGATGCAGAAAGCAAAGTTCCCAGCAGCGGCAGTTCCGCGTTGAAATGAGCGGAATAGGGCACTTTCAGATTCAGTCCGTTGATTGAAATGCCCGCGCCGGTATAGCCGCTCCCGCGGATTGAAAGGTCGTGCTGCGCCAGCCCCTGCGCATTCACCAGCACCGCCGGCTCCTCCCGCAGCTGATGATCAATCGTCCGCGTGTCGGCAAACTCAACCTGAGCCGAAGCTGTAGCGCATGCAGCCAAAAGCAGTATATGGACAGGTTTGATCATGACCGGAACAGCTTAGCAGGGTGATTTCAGCGAACAAACAAATTCTGCTCGGCGAGCAATGCTCAGCAACGAACAACAATATATGGAGGGAGAATGCTTCCAAATTTGCGGACGTATGATTTTGTTCATTCTTTTTAATCGAAGGTGGGTGCAATTCCCCGATCCTCTGGGTCGTAGGTGCTTTATTTTCTGCTTCTTAACGGGCAACAGTTTCAGCAGCAAAGGCATACGTATGATTCGTTCGGAGTGCAAAGCGGGTAGAGGCTGGCGTGCAAGCGATTAAGGCAGAGGCGGACTAACCTTTTGGCTAGGCATTTTTTTGGATGATATTAGTTAGTGTTAACGTTCCTTTTGTAGCTATGTGTACGAATCACGGGCCTATAGTATAACCGTAATTGAGAGGGAAGTATGAAACTGATTCAACCGCTGGTCTGGGGATGTCTGCTGTGCGCCGGTTTGGGCAATGCTGCTGGAACACTGCAGAAACCGAATATCATCATCTACTTTGCGGACGACATCAGCGCCCGTGAACTTCCGATCTACGGATCGACGGTGTGGAGCAAGCCGGAACGCGGCGACACCTCGGATCCGGCACTCCGGGCCGTGACCCCCGTTCTCGATAAAATGGCAACGGATGGCTGCTGGATCAAAACCGCGTGGGCGGCCTGCGTCTGCAATCCAAGCCGCGCCATGATGATGTCCGGCCGCTACGCATACCAGACCAAATGGTGGAACAATAAGGACAAGGGCTTTGGCCCCGACGAAACCGGAAAGGTCAATGGCACCTGGCCGGTCTATCAAAGTTCGCCGCTCCTGCTCGGCCATATCGCACAGCAATCCGGCTACGGCACCTACTGGGCCGGCAAGACCCAGATGGCCGGCAGCTGGGAAAAGCACGGTTTCGACGAAGGCTGCTTCACGCCCGGCAACTTGGAAAACAAGGACAACCCCTTCACCGACTTCAAACACGAATATAAAAAGGTCGATGGTAAACGCGTCCCGGTCTGCAAGGACACCGGCAAGGTGTGCGACACCTATCTGCAACACGGCTGGTACTGGTATCCGCACGTCAAGCTGCTGAACCATCCTTCCTCGAAAGAATCGATCGAATGGTGGCCCAACACGCCCGAATCAAAAGAGAATTATGGACTGCACACCTACGGTCCCGACGTGGAACTCCAATTCACGTTCGACTTCATGGACCGCAAGCAAAAGGAAGGCAAACCGTTCTTCATCTATCACACCACCCACCTCGGCCACGCCGGATGGGACTGGTTTGAGCCGGTCAAGAACGGTCAGAGCTGGGTCGGCACGCCGAAGATTAAATGGGACGGCAAAAAGTATACCCGCACCGAGCCGAAGGTGACCGGCGACAAAGGGGTGTACAATACGCATGGCACCGTGACGGAACCGGGCATGCACAGCCACCTCAACTATATCGACTACCAGCTCTGGCAATACCGTCAGAAGCTCGACAAAATGGGCGTCGCCGACAACACCGTCATCATCTTTGCCGCCGACAACGGCACCGGCGGCTATGGCAAAAACAGCGGCGAAAAGCAGAAGGGCTGCCATGTTCCGATGATCATCTATGCGCCCGGCATGACTAAGCACGGCGAGCAGGATGTGCTCGCCTGCGTGGCCGACGTGCTGCCGACCCTCGCCGACCTGACCGGCTTCGAGATTCCGGCAGACTATAAAATCGATGGCGAAAGCCTGGTGCCTTTCCTCTATACCGATCAGCCGGAGCATCGCGACTGGATCTATGCCCAGCGCGGCCCCGAACAACTGATCCGCGGCAAAAAGGTGCTCAAGGATGGACGCGATAACTGGTTCGATGTTTCGCAGCATCACAACGACCTCATCAGCTTCGACGAAATCAAAAACTGGGGTGCCGTCTCCGAAGCGCACCGCGACGAGCGCGAGGAACTGTTGGAGCTGCTTCCGCAGTACGACCTCTATTACGACGAATACAACGCACCTGGTGTGGACCATGAACCGAAGTCGCGGCCGAAATATTCCCGAAAGCGCTCGGAACAGAGCGCCAAGGTGCAAGCCGTCCCGGTAAAAAAGAAAAAGCCGGCTTCGCCGCAAGCCGGAAAATCAAAGGAAGCATTTTGTGCCCTGAAGAAGGTGGAGATGGGAAAAAAGGGCAAAACCTATGTTCAGGTTAAAGTGGAAAAATTGTTCGACCAGATGGATGCCAACAACGACGGCTTGGCAACGCGCGAAGAGCAAAAAGCGTACTACGCTCGAAAAGGTAAATAAATAATCTGGAACTAAACCTGAAGCTGAAGGGAATAATAACGCCATGAAACGATACTGGATTTTAACGGCAGCACTCTCACTTGCTGCATCGGCATTTGCAAAACCTCAACCGAACGTCCTGTGGATCCTGACCGACGACCATCGCTACGACTCAATCCGGGCGTTTAATAAAATAGTCAGCGGGCAGGAAATGAGCCCGCTCGGCTATGTGGAATCGCCGAACACCGACAAGCTGGCCGCAATGGGAACGACATTCCCTAGCACCTACTGCCATGCGCAGGGCTGCGCCCCGTCGCGCGCTTCGATGCACTACGGCCGCTACCCGTTCCGCACGGGCATCTATGAGTTCGAATGGCACAACAAGGATGCTGAACACACCCGCCCGTCCCTGCCGGAGCAAATGGCAAAGCTCGGCTACCAAACCTTCCACGTTGGCAAACTCGGCGTGCGTGTCCGCACCACCAGCCCCAACGGAAAATTTGGCGCACACCCCATTTATCAGCAGGACATCAGCTTCCATAAAATGCAGGCAGAGGGAATTACCGGCTGGAGCAAAGGCGAGGTGAAGGAAGTCGATGGAATCACGCTGGACAAGCCGGTTCACTGCGAATGGTTCAGGACACCGGAAGGCTCCTGGGAATACACCGGCTACGGGCTGAATAAAATCGCTGGGCTTGAGGATCACAGCAGGAAGATTGATGAGAAGTACGACATTTTGCGCAAATATAAAAAGCCCAGTGAAAAGCAGGCGGGCTATGGCGAAATCATCGGGGGAGTCAGCTCCATGCCGGAAGGTGAAAACCGCGACGGAACCTATACCACCGAGCTGATCCGTTTCCTGAAAAATCCGAACAAAGAGCTGAAAGTCGGTTCGCAGACCTATGCCGGCGTAAATCCGGACAAGCCGCTCTTTGCCAACATTGGCTATGATTTCCCGCATACCCCGGTGCTGCCGCCGGAATCGTTCAGAAAACGGTTTCAGAAAAAGAAATATACGTTGCCGGAAGTTGATAAAGCCGAATTTGCCAAACTGCCTCCGCAACTGCAGAAACTGGTGGCCGGCGGCGCCTCCGATCATTATTCCGATGCAGACAAGCAGCAGATGGTTCAGGACTACTATGCCTTTTGCGCGTATGGGGACCATCTGGTTGGCGAGGCGGTTGAGGCGTTTCTGGCGTATAGCAAAAAACAGAAGCAGCCGTGGATGGTTGTCTACGTCTGCGGAGACCACGGCTGGAAGCTGAACGAGCATGGTTCGATCTACAAGTTTTCGCCGTGGCAGGTTGATTCCATGGATCCAATAATTGTCGTCTCCTCCGATAAAAAGAGATTTCCGGCGGGCAAAGTCGTCACCGATCTGACCGAACTGGTCGACATTGCGCCGACCGTATTAGCGGCAGGCGGAGCGGATGTGTCCGCATCGAAATTTGATTACCTCGACGGCTATGACCTGGCCCAAGTTACATCGGGCAAGCTGGCGCCGCGCGATTATGTGCTCAGCGAGAGCCATGCCGTCACCGGGCCGCGTGCAACGATCCGCACCAAGGACTACATGTTTTCCATAAAGTCCCGCCCCGACAAAACCCGCGGCAAGAACATGCGCTGGGCCATGGAAGCATCCTACAAGGAACTCGAGCCGGTGCTGTATGACATGAAGACCGACCCCGATGAGCTGAACAACCTCGCCTTCAACCCGGAATATAAGCAGATCGCCGAAGCGATGAAGAACAAGCTGCTGAACATTGTTTTCGGCGACAACCGGGTTGAAGTGAACTGGGGCAAAGCAGGAGACGGAACCGAAGTCTTCCGCAGCAACTTTGCGCCCGGCGCGGACGACAAAAAACTGAAGCTTTAGAATTACCCGGAGAGGGATAGGATGAAATCAACGATACTGTTTTTATGTGTGGCATGTCTTGCTGTCAGCAGCTCCAAAGCCTTGGAGCAACCCAACATTATTCTGGTTTTTGCAGATGACATCAGTGCACGGGAGCTGCCCGTGTACGGTTCCTCGGTGTGGACCGATCCGAAAGGGAAAAACACGGACGCTCCAAACTATCGCGCCCAGACTCCGGTGCTCGACAAGATGGCCAAGGATGGTTGTTGGGTAACGCAGTGCTGGGGCGCGACCGTCTGTTCGCCAAGCCGGGCCATGATGATGACGGGGCGCTATGCTCATCGGCACAAATGGTGGACGAATGGCGATCTGGGCACCGTAATTACCGACAAGAACAAGCGCATGCCCTGGCCGCTCTATGAAAGCTCCCCGTTGTTGATTGGCCATGTGGCGCAACAGGCTGGATACGGCACGTTTTGGGCGGGTAAAACCCAAATGAAAGGAAGCGATCTTCAAAAGTTTGGATTTGATGAAGGCTGCTTTACGCCGGGCGAGCAGGGCGCTCCGAGCAATCCACATACCGATTTCGTGTTGAAGCCCGTCGGTTCCTATAGCGGCCCGCAGATCAATCTGAACAGCGGTGCCCGGGTGGAAAGCAGCTATGGCCAGTTTAGCTGGTATTGGAAACCGCATGTGCGGCTGATGAATTATCCGGGTGCGGCCCCGCTTTCGTGGTGGCCGAATACGCCGGAGTCCAAGGCCTCATTCGGTGTCAACACCTTCGGCCCGGATGTGGAGCTGGATTTTATCTTTGAATATATCGATCGCCAACAGGCGCAGAAAAAACCGTTTTTCATCTACCACACCACACATCTCGGACACGGTGCGCATGACTGGCTCTCTCCGGGCAACAGCCAGAGCTGGACCCCCACGCCCAAGGTGCATTGGGACGGAAAAAGCTACACCCGCACCGATCCGAATATCACGGGCGACAAGGGAATATTTGAGTTTAACGACTCGATCACCGAGCCGGGCATCCACAAGCATCTCGAATATATCGACTACCAGATTTGGCTCTATCAGCAAAAGCTGGAGGAGCTGGGGATTGCCGATAATACGGTTCTTATCTTCTGTGCCGATAATGGCACCAGCAAATATGGCAAACACAGTCCGGATCGTCAGAAGGGCACACACGTACCGTTGATTATGTATGCGCCGGGGATGAGCAAGCACGGCCGTCAGGACATCATGGTCAACCTGTCCGATTTCTATCCAACTGTTGCCGATATCACCGGGGCTGAAATTCCACGCGATTATGAAATCGATGGTGAGAGCCTCTGGCCCTACCTGATGACCAACAAGTCCGAACATCGGAAGTGGGTGTACTCGTATCGCGGACCGATGCAGTTGATCCGTGGCGAGCAGGTGATGCTGGACGGCAATGGTGCCTGGTGGGATGTCACCAGCGAACCCGACGATTTAATCAGCTATAGAGAAATCAAAGACTGGGGCAAAGCGTTGGAGATTCAGCGGGAAGAGCAGGAAGTCCTCATGCGGGTCATCGCTCCGTATGATTTGCATGCCTCCGCTCACGATGCCCCGGGCACGCCGCCGGAAGAGAAAAAACAAAAAAAGAAAAAGTAACCAACAGGAAGCCTCATGAACTATAGAAACCTTACAATTTGTCTTCTATTCGTACTCAGCGGGATGTCCATATTTGCTGCCGAGCGTCCAAACATTGTCTTTATTCTGGCCGACGATCTGGGGCTGGGCGATGTCAGCTTCCATGCGCGGAATATTCTGAAAAAGGAACCCTTTGTGGAAACGCCGCACATTGATGCGCTGGCGTCGCAGGGGCTCTGGTTCACGGATGGCCATTCTTCCACGGCGCTTTGCGCGCCGACGCGCTATGCGGTGATGAGCGGCAACAACAACTACCGCTCCTATGCGCCTCCCGGCGTCTGGAGCACGTTTGCCCCGACGGCCTTCAAGGAAGGCGAAGCCACGCTCGGCACGGTGATGCGCGATGCGGGCTACAGCACCGGCTTCATCGGCAAGTGGCACTTGGGCGGCGACTTTTACATTCCCGGCACCCAGGAGATTTACCGCGGTCCCAAGTCAGGCGACATCAACGACAAGGTCGATGTGAAGCGCTGGATCGGTGGCGGCCCGAAATATTGCGGCTTCGACTATGACTTCACCACGCCGTGCGGCGTCCAGGGCCCTATGTATCTGTTCTATGAAAACCAGCAGTGGTCTCCTTGGGCCAAGGATTCGGAGATTGTATTCTTCAACAAGCAGAATGCTAAAGCCCCAAAGGATGTCAGCGACAAGGGGCCGGGGCCGGGCGACTCCAACTGGGATACCCAGGAAGTCGGCAAAATCCTTTCAGCCAAGGCGGCTGATTTCATCAAGGCCGGCGCGCAGCAAAAGAAACCCTTCTTTCTCTACTACTGCAGTCCGACGGTGCATGTGCCGCATTGCCCTCCCGACGAATTTGACGGTCGGAAGATTAAAGGCAGCACGGTCAGCCCGCATCTGGATATGACCGCCGATCTCGACATGCAGGTAAAACGCATCGTGGATGCACTGAAGGCGAGCGGCGAATTTGAAAACACGCTCATCGTTTTCTCTTCCGACAACGGCGGGTTGACGGATGGGACGGCAACGAAAGAAATTGGATACCATCCGGGCGGGGGATGGAACGGCTCAAAAAACCTGCCGCTTGAAGGCGGACATCGTGTCCCGACATTTGCGGTATGGCCGGGTCACATCAAACCGGGCATCACGGACGAACTGGCGGTGAACCAGGATATGGTCGCCACCTTTGCGGCTGTCCTCGGAACGGAGATCCCGAATGATCAGGCGCAGGACTCCAACAACCTGCTGCCGTTGCTGACGGGCAAGGGTAAGTTCGTTCAACGCGACTACTTTGTTAACCAGGCCGGAGCCAATCAGGAGCTGATGTATCGGAAGATGCCGTGGAAGCTCATTATCCAGAGCAACTTCAAGCGCACCGAGTATGAACCGAAGGCGCTCTACAACCTCAAGGATGATTCGCACGAAGACAAAAACCTGATTAAAAACCCCGAGTACAAAAAGCTCGTCGAAACCATGTTCAAGGAATACATGGAAATTATGCAGTCCGGCATTCCGACGGTGCCGGGGCGTTGATTTTTTAAAATTAAACGGAGTGGAGTTGATATGAAAAAATGGATTGTTTTGATGGGCCTGGTTGCTGTGACTGCAGCAGCCGATAAGCCCAATATTATTGTGATCATGGCCGACGACATGGGTTTTGAAGATACGGGCTTTACGGGATCGAAGGATATCCTGACGCCTCATCTGGATAATATCGCCGATTCGGGCGTCGTGTTTAAACAGGGCTACGCCAACCATCCGTTCTGCGGGCCGAGCCGTGCGGCGTTGCTTTCGGGGCGCTACCAGCACAGGTTTGGGTTCGAGACCAACCCGGCCTATGATCCGTCCAACCCGATCATGGGCATTGATCCCGGCGAAGTGTTGTTTCCGGAACGCCTGCAGAAGGCGGGTTATGTGACGGGCGGCATCGGCAAGTGGCACCTCGGTGCAGCAGATGCATTCCATCCGAACAAACGCGGCTTTGATTATTTTTACGGCTTCCTCGGCGGCGGCCATGACTATTTCCGGATCGATCTTTCCCAGCCGGTCAAAGAGGCCTATCTGCAGGGGCTGGTTCGCAACAAGCGTCCGGCCGATTTTGAGGGCTACCTGACCACCGCGCTGAGCCGCGATGCGGTGAGCTTCGTCGAGACCAATAAAGACAAGCCGTTCTTTCTCTACCTCGCTTATAACTGCCCGCACGCCCCCCAGCAGGCGCCGGAAGAGGACGTCGCGCGCTATTCTCACATCGAAGACAAAAAACGCCGCGTGTATTGCGCAATGGTCGATGTAATGGACCGGGGCATTGGCGAAGTGGTGGATGCGCTGAAGCAAAACGGCATCTATGAAAACACGCTGATCTTTTTCTTGAGCGACAACGGCGGGCCGCAGTCTTCACCCAAGCAGCCGGGCAAAGGAAACGGCTCCTCCAATGCACCGTTCCGCGGCGGCAAAGGCAATCTGTACGATGGCGGCGTGCACGTACCGTTCATCGCATCGTGGCCAGCCAAGATTAAGGGCGGGCAGGTTTTCGAGTATCCCGTCCAATCGTTGGACATTGCCCGCACCGCCGTGGCGGTGGCCGGAGCGGACGCATCGTACGGCCCCGCGATGGAAGGCGTTAACCTGATTCCGTTCGTGACGGGCAAAAACAAGGGCGCACCGGCCGAAGCCATCTTCTGGCGCGGCGGCGACGGGGCAAACTGGTCGGTGCTGGCCTCTGACGGCACCAAGCATCTGGTGGATCACGACACCAAAAAGCCGGAGCTGTATTTCCTGCCCGACGATGTTTCTGAAGCAAACGATATCCTGAGCAAGCAGCCGGAACGCGCCAAAGAACTCTATGCACAATGGAAAAAATGGGATGCGGACAACGTGCCGTGCCGGTTGATGGGCTATAAGGCCTACCATAAAAACCGCGACCAGTTTTTTGCCGAAGCCATCCCGGGCGATGCCAAGAAAGCCGGATATAGACCCAAAGTTAAAGCGACATTCAAATAAGCCGAAGAGGGACAGACGATGCGTGTATTGCAATCTGATTTTGAGCGACGCCGGAGAGCGGGTGGAGGGATAGTCTCCTCGCTGTCCGTGGACTCCGCAGCAGAGGTTTAATGGCAACGAATTAATGAAAACCAAACCAAACATTTTATGGATCATTACCGATGACCAGCGGGCGGACTCGATCCAGGCCTACAACTAGGCGGAAGCCGGAAAAAACTGTATATACCGCGCGGTTATATTCCCGGTCCGGAACGGGCCCGTCACATTTACACCCGCGAATTCAAGGCCATGCAGGCCGGCAAGAAAAACGGAGCGAAGGTGGAATGAAGCATTGGATAACAGGGGGCATTGTTGCAGTTGCGTTGCTGACCGGGGCGGAGACCCAAAAGCCCAATATCCTGTTTGCGCTGGCGGACGATATGTCGCATGCCAGCGCCTACGGCTATGAGTTTGTGCAGACGCCGAACTTTGACTCGATTGCAGAGGGCGGACTGCTGTTTAACCGCATGTACACGCCAAGCAGCAAGTGCGCGCCGTCGCGGGCGGTGATGATTACCGGGCGCAACCCTTGGCAGCTGGAAGCCGCGGCAAACCACCAGCCGATCTGGCCTGAGAAATTCAAGAGCGTGGTGGAGGCGTTGGCGGACAACGGGTATTTTGCGGGCTTTACCGGCAAGGGCTGGAATCCGGGCATTCATCCCAAAGGCCGCCTGCTGACGGGGAAGGAATACAACGCGATATCGATCGAGCCGACTTCATTGAAAGTGGCGAAGTATGACTATGCCGAAAACTTTAGGGTATTCCTCGCGGACAAGCCGCCGGATCAACCGTTCTTTTTCTGGTACGGCTGCAAGGAGCCGCACCGCGGCTATGCATTTAAATCGGGCGTCAACGCGGGGAAGAAGTTTGAGGATCTGGATTTCCTGCCTTCCTTCTGGGGCGATGCCGACGAGGTTAAACACGATATTCTCGACTATGCGGTGGAGGTGGAATATTTCGACCGGCAGCTGGGAAAGATTCTCCAACAGCTGGAGGAAGCCGGGGAGCTGGAAAATACGCTGATCATTGCGACCTCCGACAACGGGATGCCGTTCCCTCGCTACAAGGGCCACCCGCACGAATTTGCAACGCGGCTGCCGTTTGTGGTGAAGTGGCCGGGGCACATTGTGGATCCCGGTCGCGACTGCAATGCGTTTGCCTCGTTCATTGATCTTGCCCCAACGCTGCTGGAAGCCGCCGGCATTCCAGCGACGCAGTCCGGCATGCAGCCGATCGAGGGCAAGAGCCTGTCGGACTTTTTCAGCAACACGGTTGCCGGGCGTGATCAGGTGCTGACCGGACGCGAACGCAACGATATGTGCCGGCCCAACAGCTGGGGCTATCCCGTGCGCAGCTTCCACAAGGGCGACTATGTCTACATGCACAACTTTGAACCGGACCGTTGGCCATGCGGCAACCCCGACGCCGGCTTCCGCGATACCGACTGGGGTCCGGTCAAAAGCTATCTGGTTTATAAGCAAGAAGGCACAACCGCCTTCGAGCTTTGTTTCGGCAAACGCCCGGGGGAAGAGCTCTACAACGTGAAGGCTGACCCGGAGTGTCTGAAGAATCTGGCCGCCAATCCCGAGTATGCTGCGATGAAGGGCAAGATGAAGAGCGCCCTTTTTGCGGAGCTGGCCATCCAGGGCGACCCGCGCATGCATGGCAACGGCGCAATATTTGACTATGCGCGTCCCTCGCGCGCAACGCAGTATGATGACTTGGTGAAGCAGGTTGAGAAGGGCAAAAAGAAAAAGAAAAAATAGACTGGCTTCATGATATTCTGTTGTAGTGTTGGCCATATGAGTCAACTTCAGAAGAAAAGGCAGGTATTATGAGCAAAAACAAACAAACCGTTGCCGTGCTGGGTGCGAGCCCCAAACCGCAGCGCTATTCCAACAAGGCCGTCAACCTCTTGCTGGAGCACGGGCATCACGTCATTCCGGTTCATCCCGCCATCGCCGAAATCGGTGGCTTGACGGTTGTCGCTTCGGTGGCTGAGATCGGCATGAAGGTCGATACGCTCACTCTCTATGTTTCCGAAACCCTTTCGAACCCGCTGATCGGCGATATCCTCGCCCTGAATCCAGGGCGGGTCATTTTCAACCCCGGCACCGAAAATCCAACGCTGAAAAGTGCGTTGGAACAGCAGGGCATATCCGCCGAGGAAGCCTGCACCCTGGTGCTGCTGAACACCGGCCAGTTTTAACGGCAAAGCGTGGCGCTATAAAAACTGAAGTTCAATGGTCGACTCGGGGCCTTCTGCAAGGGAGTAGCGGCCGGCGGGGGTGACGCAGAAGCCGGCGCCGTCGAATTCGAGTACAATCTCCGCGGCGACACTGTTGGCTTCGTCGGGGTGGCACTCGGTGTTGGTGAAGAGGTTTAGCTGTACGGGGTCATCGGTGAACTGCAGCAGGAAGGCGCATTCCTGCACAAAGACCAGATCGTCGTAGGCGTAGGTGACTTCGAGGCCGAGATCGGCCAGCAACGCAGTGATTTTCCCGAGGGGTTTGATGATTTGTGTATTCATGACTTTTTCCTAGTAGAAATTTTTTGGAAACGAAGGTACTGCGATCGCGAGGAAAAGGCCTGAGAGAACGCAGGGTTCATCCTCAACCTAAGCACATTCGTAACAGGGTATTTTCAGATCCGCTACGTAGTCTTCGATTTTAAATGAACATTCAGCAATGTCATATACGTCATCATTGCTTTGGTTGAACCGCACCTTGTTGCCAATAAATTCGATTTTTAACGGCACAGCCATTTTCACTGAATCCGAGCATAAGCTCGCTGTTTCTGTGGGCTGATAGGTTTTTTCTGTGTCGGAATCTATCGTCACCGTCACTTTGCTCGACGTGGTGTACAGCGAGGAAACATTTCCGGCCGGATCAAAGTTGAGCGAATTGATATCTCCGGAAACGCCATCGGGATCATTGTCGAAGGCCTCCACTGTTCCGATCGCCGTTTCAACGGCGGTTGGAATCAATGGTTCCAGGCTTTTGACGCTGCCCTCATCGTGGAAGGAAATTCCGGTTCTGGTTTCAATCATTCCGGCCGGCGTATTTGCGGAAATAATTTCTCCAGGCCAAAGTGTGATGCTTCGGATAATTCCTGATTTGTAAAACCCGAGGCTGATTGCTTTTGCGGTTATGGTTCCGGAGGGGAGTGCCAAATTCAGATCTTTGGCAAGCGCGAATTCATTTTCTTCCGTCCAGTAACCGCTCAGTTTACCTGTGATAGGGAACAGTTTTTTCAGGGTTCCGTCATTATAGAACAGCAGCATTTCCGAGGCGATGGTGCCGTATTTGGTTTCGATGTCCTGCTCATTCTGCAACGGCACTTTCCGCACGGTTCCATTGGAGTGGAAGAGGATATATTTATGTTCCTTTCTTCCCAGATCTTCCACTTCATATTGGGGAATCAGGGTTCCGTAGGGCGTCTCGAATTCAGTGTAGCCTGTGAGCAGAATCGAGGCCGGCAGATCGGAGCTATGCATCTTGATATTTAGATAATCCGTTAGACCGCCGTACTTCGTGTTTACTTCCTTCATGTTTCGTACTCCTGTTGTGTATTGCATCGTATTACGTACTGCGTATTTCCGTCTTTAAACGGAGCCGGCTGGAAGCCGGCGGTACGTAAAAGATTGGAACCGGAGCGCGTGGTGCAGACAGAGAGGAGGAGAGAGAATTCCTGTTTGAAGCAATAGTATCCACGCACTCCGGTTCCAAAGGGTTTTCGTTCCCGCCTCCGGAACAGGCGGGAACGAAGTTTGGAGTTTTACATTACGAGTTCCACATTAATGTCGGAACAGTCACGATCCTGACGGTCCATGATGGCACCCATTATGTGTTTTTCAATGGCGAGCCCGATTATGTTGTAAAGAATTTCGGCGGTGAAGACGGCCGGTCGTTTCATGCCGCCACGGGCTGTTTTAAGATATTTATCGCCTTCCCGAAAAAAGCCTTGGTAGTCAGTCACGGTATCGCATTTTGCGAGCATCTCATTCTCCCTTTATCTGAGGTTCATGTTTAAAATTTATGGGCGTACCGGCCGGGTGGTGAGGAACCATTTAAACCGCCCGGCCGGTACACGTGCATTCGGTCAGGTCCACCAGATTCCCCGCTTGCGCGGATTTCCGAACGATTCAAAAGAGTCGCCTGATTCACGCAGGACATCATCGAACTCCTCTAGCGTGTAGTTGTATCCTTCCCGGTTGGCTTCGGCCACAAAGGCTTCTTTGGGTTCAAGCTGGTCATAGCGAGCACGCAGCTTTTTGTCTTCCCCTCCGGCAATCAAAAAACGTTCTGCTTCTTTCTTGGCCATGGTATCTCCTTTTCGGTTTTTGGGAACCGGGCATGTGAAATGACGGAGCCCGGATCCCTGATATTTTACATTACCAGTTCGACTTTTGTATCGTCGGCATCGCGGTCCTGACGGTCCATGATGGCCCCCAACATCAGTTCGAGCAGGCGGATGCCGCCGGTGTAGCCCACGGTCGGGAAGTAGCTATGTCCGATACGGTCAAGAATCGGAAAGCCGTAGCGTACGAACGGAATGTCTTCATCGCGGGCGATGTATTTTCCGTAGGTATTGCCCAACAACAGGTCGACCGGCTCGTTCTTGATCCACTGATGCAACAGGAACATATCGGCCTGCGCACCATTCTGGACCTGAACATTCGGTGCTTTTTCAGCACACAGTTCCTGGATCTTTTTGGTGAACTTTTTGCCGGGCGTTCCGGAGATCACATGCGTCGGGATCATGTCGAGGTCGAGCAGGAATTCCACCATCGGAATGAGCTGATCGGGGTCGCCGAAGATCGCCACTTTCTTACCGTGCAGATACTGAGTCATATCGGCAATAACATCGACCAATCGGCCGCGTTCAGCAACGAAGGCCGCCGGAACGGTAACCCTGGCGGCTTCACTGAGTGCCGTGATGAAACGGTCTGATGCGGAGAGGCCCACTGGAATGTCGAGCACTTCGTACGGCACCTTAAAGCTGCTGTCGAGCAGTTTAGCAGCATCTTCAGAAGCAAACGCACCGCACGCCAGCGTCTTGATGCTGTCGCCGGAGGAGGCAATGTCTTCAACCGTTGCGCCGCCGTCGGGATACATTTTATATTCACCGGTCTGCGGAGAATCGACCACGTCGGAGGTATCGGGATACAGTACGATCTTGGCACCCATATCCTTGGCGATACGTTTGATTTCGCGCATGTCGGAAGGCTCAACCCAGCCCGGCAGAATGTTAACCTGATCCTTGGCGACACCGGTGTGTTCCACCAGACCTTTAACGATTCCGGTGCACATGTTGGAAAATCCAGTAACGTGCGATCCGATATAACTTGGCGTGTTGCAGTAGATCACCTTTTTACCTGCGGGTACCTTTCCATCTTCAATGGCTTTGGAGCAGATCTGATTGAGGTCGTCTCCAATGGTTTCCGACAGGCAGGTGGTGTGAACGGCCACGAGATCCGGATTGTAGATCGTGAACATATTGGTCAGGGCCTGCATCAGGTTGGCCTGTCCGCCAAAGACCGAGGAGCCTTCTGTGAAGGCACTGGTTCCAGCCATGATTGGATCTTTATAGTGACGCGTAAGAACACTGCGGTGATAGGAGCAACAGCCCTGTGAGCCGTGTGAGTGTGGCAGGCATCCGTGGACGCCCAAGGCCGCATACATGGCACCGACTGGCTGGCAGGTTTTCGCCGGGTTGATGGTTAACGCTTTGCGTTCCTTAACTTCTTTGGGTGTGTGTCTTAGTAACATGGTTTTCTCCGGTTATATGGGTTCAAGAGAGGAAGGGTTGCAGAGTTTAAGAGGGTGAACTTTTCAACGCTGCAACCCTTGAACCTTTAACTTTCCTTTAGGCGACATATTCCGCACAGATGCAGGGATCCGATGCGCCCGTTTCCAGCCACGGGGCTTTCAGCTTTTTCCAGATGGAGGTGCTGAGCATGCGCTCGATATCTGTGTAGAAGTTTTTGGCTCCCTCGAAGCCGGCATACGGTCCGCCGTAGTCGTAGCTGTGAAGCTGCTTCAACGGAATACCCATTTTCTGGACGACATATTTTTCCTTAATGCCGGCGCAGAAGATGTCGGGTTTATAATACTCGATCAGCTTGTCCGCTTCCCAATGGCTGATGTCGTCCACGATCAGGGATTGGTCGGCCATATCGTTTTTCATCCCTTTGTATTCGCTGAATTCAAGGCCGTTCTTTTCGAGGTCTTCCAGCTCAACTTTTGTTTTGCGCGGGTTGTAGAGTTCCGGATCGGCTTCGATCTTGAGCTCTTCAATGTTGCGGCTGTCGGCATCGACTTTAATGGTCGGCAGAACTTTACGGCCTTCATAGTCATCGCGATGGGCAAACTCATATCCGGCGGAAACGGTCGTCATCCCCATTTCTGCAAAGAGTTCCTGGTAGTGATGTGCACGGGAGCCTCCCACAAACATCATCGCCAGTTTTCCATCGGTCGTCTTGAGGACATCCTTGGCGGCCTGTTTGACGGACGGCAGCTCGGCGGTAATCACTTCTTCGATCCGGGCAATCAGTTCGGGATCTTCGTAGTATTCGCCGATCCGGCGCAGGCTCTTGGCCGTTGCATCGCCCCCGATAAAGTTGACCTTGAACCACGGAATACCATATTTGGTTTCCATCATTTCAGCCACATAGTTGATCGAGCGGTGACACATCACCAGATTCAGATCCGCCGTATGCGAACGTTCGAAACCTGTGACGTTCGAATTGCCCGAAAAGGTGCTGATGACGTTGATGCCGCAGAGTTCGAAGATTCGATCGAGCTCAAAAGCGTCTCCACCAATGTTATACTCGCCCAACAGGTTAATGTTGTATTTGCCTTCCGGCTGCGTGTTGTCGCGACCAATCACATGTTTGAAGAGCTGGTTGTTGGCAATGTGATGGCCCGCAGACTGGGAAACACCCTTATAGCCTTCGCAACTGAAGCCAAACACATTGCAGTCGCCGAACTTCTCTTTCATTTCACGGGATACCGCATGGACATCGTCCCCGATCAGACCAACCGGGCAGGTAGAGAAAACGCCGATCGCCTTCGGTTTGAAGATGTCATAGGCTTCCTGAATCGCCTGTTTCAGTTTCTTTTCACCGCCGAATACAATGTTGGAGTCCTGCATGTCGGTCGAGAAGCAGTAGTTGATGAAGTTTTCACCGTCAGGCCCCGCTTCACCGGGGTCGGTCTGGTTGCGGCGCGTCAGCCAGGCATAGAAGCTGCAGCCGATCGGTCCGTGAACCAGGTTGATGATGTCGCGTGTCGGACCGAGTACCACCCCTTTACAGCCGGCATAGCAGCAGCCGCGCTGGGTGATGATTCCCGGAATGGTGCGGACGTTGGACTGTACTTCCTGATCCATGCTTTTGTCGACGACGACCATTGATTTTGCACGTTTACGCGCAATTTTCGGGGGATATTTCGCAAGGATTTCCTCCTTGATGATGGAAGGATCCGGTAATTTTTTGTCTTCGCTCATGCTAAACCTCCTGAGGAGTCAAGTACGTCGCCACCACAAGGGCCTTCGACGGTTTCTCCAGTTCTGATGCGGGTTGCTTCCAATATCGGCAGGACAAATATTTTTCCATCGCCTGAACTGCCGGTTTGATTCGTGTTAATGATGGTATCGACGGTTTTTTCCACCCAGTCGTCGGACACCACAACGGTGATCAAACGCTTGGGGACGAGGCGCGGACCTTCGCCCAGCTGCTCGATCGCTTCCGGGGCGCCTTCTTCGGCGCCGTGCAGGATGCGGAAATCGACCAGGCCTTTTCCGCGGCCTTGGACCCGCCCGGTGGCGGTGAAGGAGCTGATGCCCGCTTCGTTCAACGCACGCTTGGTGTCGTTGATTTTGTTCATTCTAATGACAGCCATTACTTCTTTCATAACACACTCCGTGTGAGTTTTAAGTGTTTAGGTTTTAGGTGTTAAGAAGCGCTAGGCGTCTTTTACCCCGGAGCTGATGGTGTAGATTTCATCGACGGGCGAGATGAAGATCTTGCCGTCGCCGAAGTTTCCGGTTTCGCTGCTCTTAGCCGATGCAAGCACCGCCTTGATCACGAAATCTTTGTCTTCTACAGGAATAACCGTCATTAGCATTTCCTTCGGCAGCTCGTCGTAGGTCACTTCGCCGACCTTCAGGCCGCGTTGCTTGCCACGTCCGAAAACGGGAACCTTGGTGACGGCCGGGTAGCCGGCTTCGAGCAGGCATTTCATGACGGCATCCGCCTTTTCCGGACGAACGATGGATCGAATGAGTAGTTTAGACATGGTTTTCTCCTGGTAGTTTTTGTAGTGTTTGGTTCGTGGTGCCTAGTGCCCTGGCCCTAATTTTTCTTGCTTAAGCACCAAGGACTAGGAACTAAGAACCGGTAGCTTTGCTGCCTTATGCATCAAATCCGTATTTGACCATCAGCTCTTCGAGGTCTTCCATTTCGAGCGGTTTCGGAATCACGCGCATTTCGTTGTCGTTGATCTTTTTCGACAGGGCGCGATATTCGTCGGCCTGGCCGGATTCCGGTGCGAACTCGATGACGGTCTGACGATTAAGCTCGGCGTGCTGAACGATGTTGTCGCGCGGCACGAAGTGAATCATCTGCGTGCCGAGACGGTCCGCCAGTTCGGTGATCAGTTCGAGTTCGTTGTCGCATTTGCGGCTGTTGCAGATCAGGCCGCCCAGACGAACGCCGCCGGCATCCGCAAACTTCACGATACCCTTGCAGATGTTGTTGGCCGCATACATGGCCATCATTTCACCGGAAACCACAATGTAGATTTCTTCGGCCTTGCCTTCGCGGATCGGCATGGCGAATCCTCCGCAGACCACGTCGCCGAGTACGTCGTAGAAAACATAGTCGAGCTTCTGGTCGGGCTCGTAAGCACCCAGCTGTTCAAGCAGGTTGATGGAGGTAATGATTCCGCGTCCGGCGCAACCCACGCCCGGTTCCGGTCCACCGGATTCAACACAACGGGTGCCGCTGTAGCCATCCTTGATAACGTCATCGATTTCGACATCTTCGCCTTCTTCGCGCAGCGTATCGAGCACGGTTCCCTGAGCCATGCCGCCCAGCAGCAGGCGGGTCGAGTCGGCCTTCGGGTCGCAGCCGACCACCATCACCTTGTTGCCCGCTTCGGCCAGTCCGGCCACCGTGTTCTGCGTTGTCGTTGATTTTCCGATGCCGCCTTTTCCGTAGATTGCGATTTTTCTCATGGTGCTTCTCCTTGGTTGGTTAACTTGTTTCCAATTTCAATTCGGTTTCTTACTTCCCTAAATGTGACATCCCCTATTGCAACAGGTGTGCCATCGCGGATCGCGCAAGCGCTCCGCAGTTGCAAGCTGTTGGTTGATAGTTGATAGGAAGTTTTGTGCGGACGGATGCGTGTGGCGGGGGGAGGGGCGGCGCTTCGGAAATAAATGTCGGAACCGGCGGGCGCCCATGAGGTGCTGCTGTGTAACCCGCTATGAACGAGAAGGAAGCAGGAAAGTCCGACAATTATTTCCCCCCTAAAAACCGGGAAGACAAATATTTCCCGCATGGGAGGCGGATGGATTACGAACGGTGCAGCAGGCGCCGCAGATCCACCAGCTGGGTCTGTTTCCACGCATGCTTGCGGTAGAATTCCAGTGCGGGTGCGTTGCATCGGTCGGCCAGCAGCTGAAGCCGGGAGAGGCCCTGTTCGACGGCCCAGCGTTCCGCTTCGGCAAGCATCGCCGAGCCGATGCCCCGGCCTCGGTATTTGGCCAGAACGACCACATCCTCAATCAGCCCGACCTCCCGGCCTTCCGCGGTGGAAACCAGTCGCTGGACGGTGCACATGCCGACGGCGGCGCCGTCTTGCTCGGCAACCAGCACCAGGGCATCCGGGCGGTTGAGCAGCAGGTGCAGTCCCACGACCTGCTTCATCGGGTTCGGCGCAAAGTCGGCCTCGAGCGAAAAGAGCTGCGACAACAGTTCGATCATCGCAGGCAGGTCGGAGGCGGATGCTTTGCGTAGTACGGTGTTCATTGGGCGGGGCGTTTGCGGCGGCGTTTTTTGAAGAGGGTTTCGTAGTCGATGCCGAGATTTTTGATCTTGTAGCGCACCATGCGCTCGGTAATTCCGAGTTCGCGCGCCGCGGAGCTGACGGTGCCCTTTTGGCGTTTGAGCGAGTCGACGATGAGGTCGCGTTCGAGCATGGCCACCCGAGCCTTGAGCGTATCCTTCGAGCTTCCCGTGGCGGCGATCGCCACCGGAGTCTGCAGGGTGGGCGGCAGGTCGTGGCCGTGGATGACGCCGTCCTGCTGGCCCATCAGTACGGCGTGCTCGATGGAGTTTTCCAGCTCGCGGACATTGCCGGGCCAGTGGTAGGCCATCAGCATGTTGATTGCGGGCGTGCTGATGCGCCGGATCTCGACGCGCATCTTTGCAGAATATTTCTTCATGAAGTGGTTGGCAAGCTGCAGGACGTCGTCGCGACGCGCCCGCAGCGGGGGAAGGTGGAGGGGAAAGACGTTGATGCGGTAGTAAAGGTCCTGCCGGAACTGGCCATCGATGATCGCCTTTTCCAGATCGGCGTTGGTGGCGGCAATGATGCGAATGTTGGCGCGGCGCTGTTCGTTGCTGCCCACGCGTTCGTAGGTCCGCTCCTGCAGCACGCGCAGCAGCTTCACTTGGATCGTCGGCGAAAAGTCGCCGATCTCGTCCAGAAAAAGCGTGCCGCCTTCTGCCTCCTGCACGCGGCCGATGCGCGCCTGAAGCGCGCCGGTGAAGGCACCCTTTTCGTGGCCGAATAGTTCGCTCTCGAGCAGGTTTTCGTTGAGGGCGGCGCAGTTGACCTTGACGAAGGGCTTCTTGGCGCGGCTGCTGTTGTAGTGAATGGCGGCCGCCACCAGCTCCTTGCCGGTGCCGGACTCGCCTCGGATCAAAACGGTGGTGTCGGTCGGGGCCACCTGGTGGATGCGCGTATAGACCTCGTCCATCAGGTGCGAGTTTCCGATCATGTTTTCCGGCCGGAATTTTTCCATCACTTCCGTGCGCAGCCGCAGGTTTTCGGATTCCAGCGCTTGGCGCTCCATGCGGGAGAGGCGCCGTGCGCTCACATCGTTGGCAATCATGGCGGCAACGATCGAGAGAAAGCGCAACAGTTCTTCGAGTGCCGGCATGCCTTTCGCCTTGCAGTCGACCGACAGCGTGCCGACGGAATTATTGTCGACGCTGATCGGAACGCAGATAAAGCTGAGCGGCTCATCTGAGCGGCTGTGAAGACGGCCCTTGAAGCGGGGCTCTTCGGCCACCAGCGGCACAATCCGCGCTTCGCCGGATTCGAGCACCTTGCCGGTTATGCCTTCGCCGCGGCGATAGGCCGCGCCTGTGTCCTGCTGCACTTTCTGGTCCTTAACCGCCTCGACCCGCAGCTCGCGCCCGTCAGCCGTCAGCAGCATAATCGTTCCTCGCTGGACACTCCGGCTTTGTTCGAGCAGGTCAATTACTTCGTGGAGAATCTCTTCCTGCTGAGACTTGGAAGCAAGCGTGCGGGCGATTTGGGCCAGCGTTTCGAGCTCCTTGATATGCCGGGCATCACAGACTTTTGGATCGTCAAACTTACAATTTGGCATTTGTTGGTCGTCATTTTGTTGGTCTTAATACAAATATGTCTAAAAAAACACGTCCGCGACATGTTTGGTAATATAACGCAATAAGCGTACCAAGATGTAGGATCTGGATGGAAAGACATGATCAGTGAGCTCTCTGTGTCACGATTCACGCTCATTCATAATAGAGGTTCTTCAGCTGGCGCGGCGTGACGGGCTTTTTTGTTTTCAAGGCGTGCTGTTTGATGCGGTTCAGCAGCCAGCCGAGTGGCTCGGCACCGGGGCGGATTTCAAGCTGTCCGAGCGCGTGGCGCACGGCGGCCTCGCCGGAATGAAGGCCGATCACGATTTGAGTGTCATCGGTCCGGCCGATCTCGGAGGCGGAAAAGGGCTCGTAGGCGGCGCGGTGATTGAGCACGGCGTGGACGTGGATGCCCGACTCGTGGCTGAAAACGTTTTTGCCAATGATTGGGAAGCAGCGCGGCAGTTCCATTCCGACGGCCGGAAGCACGGCGTCGCAAAGAGGGCTCAGCTTTCGGGCGTCAATGCCTAGGCCGGGAACGGCCATCGCCACCTGCTCGAAGGCCGCGTTGCCGGCGCGCTCGCCGATGCCTGCCACGGTCACGTCCGCGGCCGCCGCGCCGCCTTCAAAGGCGGCGAGCGTATTAGCCGTCGCCATTCCAAGATCGTTGTGGGCATGGAAGGCGAGCTCCAATCCCGGCACCGCGTTTTCCAAGGCCTGGAAAAGTTCTTTGGTTTGGAACGGGTTCAACACCCCGACCGTGTCGGCGATTCGCAAGCGGTTCGCGCCAAGCTCATGCACGCGCCGGGCGAAGGCGGCCAGCAGGCGGCGGTCGGCCCGCGCGGCATCCTGCGCCCCGACGGAGACGAAGGAAAAGCGCTTCAGCGCTTCCGGCAAAACCTGCTCCAAGGTTTGGAACACCCATTCCTCGCTTTTTCCCAAGGCCTTGAAATGATGGCCGGAGATGGGAAACGACAAGTGGACCGCCTGCAATCCGGCCGCCTCCGCCGCGTCCAGATCCGCGAAGGCCGCGCGGCACCAGCCGGTAATGCGACAGGGCAGGTCGAGAGCGATGATTGCGGCAATGTCTTCCTGCTCGGTGCGCCCCATCATGGGAATGCCGGCTTCAATTTCGCCGACGCCGGTATCGGCAAGCGCGGCGGCGATCTGCCGCTTTTCCTCGCGCGTGAATACGGCGCCCGGCATCTGCTCGCCGTCGCGCAGGGTGGTGTCAATTAGATAGGGAGCATTCATGGTGGTTGGGGTCGTTTATCACGCGGCCGCGCAGCTGGTGGCCGATAATATGGTTGAGGTCTTTCTCTTGAATCAGCTCCGCCATTTCGTCGTGCTTTACGACGTCGGACAGGGTGCCATGCGAAACAATGTTTCCGCCCTTCATCAAGACCAGCTGGTCGCTCAAGTGGAGGAGCTCGGTCAGCTCGTGGCTGACCATCAGGGTTGGAATATCCAGCTCGCGGTGGATGCGGTCGAGAAACGGAAGGATGCGCGATTTGAGGAATGAATCGAGCGCGGAAAGCGGCTCGTCCATCAGCATGAGCCGCGGATAGGCGAGCAACGTGCGCGCAAGCGATACGCGTTGCTTTTCCCCGCCGGAGAGTTCGCGGACCGAGCGGTCAAGCAAGGGTTCGATCCGTAGCAGGTCCACCACCTGCGCCTCGGAGCAGGGCGGTTTGATGTTGCGTCGGCTTTTGCCTGCTATGAGGTTTTTCCGGACCGTCCAATGCGGGAAGAGGCGGGGCTCCTGGAATACCACCCCGATGCGGCGCTTGTGGGGCGGAACCCAGATGCGGCGGTCGCTGTCGAAGAGCGTTTCGCCGTCGAGCTCGATGCGCCCGATGCTGGGTTTGATCAACCCGGCGATGCACCGGAGCAGGGTGCTCTTGCCCGAACCCGAATGGCCGAAGACGCCTGTGGCGCTTTCTTCAATCAGCAACTTTGCATCGAGAACAAAGTCGCCCTGCCGGTGCAGTATGTCGATATCAAGCCGCATGGTTTTTGGCCGCCTTTCGCGTTAGGGTTTCCGAGATCGCCAGCGAGGCCATGCAGAGTACGAGCGAGAACAGCGTGAAGCGCATCGCCGCCTCTTCGCCGCCGGGCACCTGCAAGGCGGAGTAGATAGCCAACGGAAGTGTTTGCGTTGCGCCCTCGATGTTGCCGGCAAAGGTGATGGTTGCGCCGAACTCGCCCAAGCTGCGGGAAAAGGCGAGCAGAATGCCGCCGAGTATACCTGGCCAAGCCAGCGGGAGGGTGACGCGAAAGAAGGTCCAGAGCGGGGAGCGTCCGAGGGTCAGTGCTGTTTCTTCCAGCTTTTGATCCACCAGCGAAATCGCCAGCCGCACCGAGCGCACGGCCAGCGGCAGCGAAACAACGGCCGAGGCCAGCACGGCGCCCTGCCACGTAAATGCCAGACGAACGCCGAAGTGCCTGCCGATCCAACCGTTGGCGCCGAACGCCATCAGCAGCAGATAGCCCGTAACCACCGGAGGCACCACCAGCGGTGCGTGCACCAGGCTTTCTACGAGGATCTTACCGCGGAATTCACGCCGCGCCAAAAGCCATCCCAGCAGCACGGCCGGGATGGTGGTGAACAGGGCGACGCCCAGCGCCACTCGCAAGGACAGCAGAATGGCGGTCCACTCGGTTGGGGTCAGGTTAATCATTTAAAGCCGTATTTCGTTAAAATCTGCTTCGCGGTATTCGATTTAAGAAATGAAAGGAATGGTCCGGTGCCGCTGTTTGCCGAGCAGGAGGCGGCGGGGTAGACGATCGGACTGTGGCTCTCTTCCGGAAAGGTTCCAATCACGGAAACCTTGGCGGAAGCTTTGGCGTCAGTGGCATAGACAATGCCCGCCGCAACCTCGCCGCGCTCCACATAAAGAAGCGCCGTGCGAACATTGGAAGCCATCACCAGGTTGGGTCGGAGGCGCTGCATCCAGCCTAATGAACGCAACGCCTCTGCTGCATACAATCCGGCCGGTACACTCTTTAGATCACCTGTGGCAATCCGGCCCTGCACGTTTGCATCAAACGTCGCAAGGCTTCCTTTCGGTGCAATCATGACCAGCGTGTTTGAGGCGAGATTGAAACGGCTGGACTGTTCTATTAATTCGCGGCCCTCCAACCAGTCCATCCACTTTGCATTGGCCGAAACAAAGACGTCTGCCGGAGCGCCGGCCTCGATCTGCCGTGCGAGCGTGCCCGACGAAGCAAAGTTAAAACGGATGCTTTCTCCGCCTTCCGCCTTGAAGGCGGTTGCGAGCTCATTAATCGCATCCGTGGTGCTTGACGCCGCAAAGACCAGCAGGTGGTCGGCCTTTACAGCGATGACCATTGCCATGAGCAGCAGAAGCAGAATGCTATTCGATTTCAAGTTCACTGGTATCCTCGCCGTCTTCGATGGCATCGAGAATGGCATCCAATTTTTCTTCGGTCACTTCGCCGAACCATTTGGCTTGTGGATAAAGCACCATGACTGGCCCTTGGGTGCAGACCTTCAGACAGCCCGTACTCGAAACCGCTCCGTCCATTCCGCGGTCAAGAATTTCGCCTTCTAAATACATGAGAAGGTCGGTCGCCCCCTTCTTGTTACAAACGCCTTTCGCGTCTCCGCCGACGCGGTAGCTGTTACAGATGAAAAAGTGATATTCCGGTTTTACAATAATTGGCATGGTTGTTATCCCCTGTGTTGTTGGTTGGTATTAAGAGTTGAGTTTTAGTTTTTAAGTTCTCTATTTCGTATTGCGTATTGACTGCTCTTTCGGACTGTCGGTTCCATCATACGCAATACGCAATACGCAATACGCAATACGCAATACGCAATACGCAATACGCAATACGTAATAAGTTTTCTACCCACACCCCCCGCCGTCGCCAGCGCATTTTTCGCCGCACTTGGTGGGGCGGAGGGGCGCGCGGATCTCTTCGCCGGCGTATATGCATTCGAGCGCTTCTTCGATCAGGCCTTCCATCACGATCACCTTGACGCCGGAGTCGCGCAGCACCTTGGTCGGCTTGGGGCCGATGCCGGAGACGAGGACGGCGCGGCAGTCTTTGAGCGTGGCGCCGACGGCTGTCCAGCGCTCATCGCCCCCGCCTTTCGAGGGCAGCGTGCGGATTTCCAGCGGCTGAATCAGGCCGTCGTTCTCTTTGTAGACATGGACGTTGGCGGCCTCGCCGAGGTGCTGGCTCACCAGTACGCCTTCGCGGGTGGCGACGGCGACATAGGGGCGCTCTTCGTCCGGATTGATCGGAGCGTTGGCGGCTTTCTCGATCAGGTTCAGTGTTTCCTGGGTGGTGCCTTCGGCCAGCAGCCCGCAGGCATCGGCGCGGCAGCGCTGGCAGTGGGTCATCTGCGGGAGGTGGCTTCCGGCCACGTCGCGCGCGGCATGGATCATGGCGGGGGTGGGCT
Organism: Pontiella sulfatireligans; assembly: GCF_900890705.1. GTDB lineage: Bacteria > Verrucomicrobiota > Kiritimatiellia > Kiritimatiellales > Pontiellaceae > Pontiella > Pontiella sulfatireligans. The sequence continues at coordinate 2,210,353 of NZ_CAAHFH010000002.1, forward strand.
CCTCGATGTCCTCGAACATCGTGCCCTCCACCGGACACATGGGGATAATGTTGTGCAGGTCGGCGCCTTCGGATTTTGCGAAGGCCGCCACCGTGCCAATATGCCCGTCGTTCACGCCGGGCACGAGAATGGTGTTGATCTTGAGCGTAATGCCGTGCGCCTTGATCGCCTTGATCGCCTGCATTTGGCGGCGCAGCAGGTGTTCGGCGGCTTCGAGCCCGCGCAGCGGCTTCTTGTCCTCCCGCACCCAGCTGTACATCTTGGCGCTGATCTCCGCGTCGATGGTGTTGAGCGTGATGGTGATGTGGCTGACCTTGAGTTCCGCGAGCTCGGCGATGTAGGGCGCGACGTTGAGGCCGTTGGTGGAGACGCACAGCAGCATGTCGGGGTGGCGCTTGCGGATGAGGCGCAGCGTTTCCATTGTGGCCTCCGGATTGGCAAAGGGATCGCCGGGGCCGGCAATGCCGACGACGGAGATTGGCTTGCCGCTGTCCACCAAGTCGTTGACGTAGTAGAGCGCCTGCCCGGGGGAGAGCACGTTGGAGGTGACGCCCGGGCGGCTTTCGTTCACGCAGTCGTATTTCCGGTTGCAGTAGCCGCACTGGATGTTGCACTTCGGGGCCACCGGCAGATGCACGCGGCCATATTTGCCTTTAACGTCGGGGTTGAAGCAGGGGTGTTTGGTGAAATCTAAAGCCATGGCTATTCTCCGTTCAGTTTTAAGTGTTAAGATGTTAAGTGGTTAAGTACGAAGGGATCGTGAGCTCTTAAAACTTAATCACTTAAAACCTAAAACTCTTCATATGTAGGTGTATCCGATGTCGTTTCCGTCCTGTTTCATTTCCATGAGCTTGTCGACGAGGGTGTCGAAGAGCCGCTGCGCGCCGCGGTATCCCAAGTGCAGGGTGCGGGAGCCGCTGACCCGATCGTGGATCGGGAATCCCACCCGCACCAGCGGGACGCTGGTTTTGCGGCTGACTGAAAAGCCTTTGCTGTTGCCGATCAGCAGATCGGGCTTCAAATGGTTGACGGCCACCTCGATTTCGGCAAAGTCGACGCCCTCGAGGATTTCCGTTTCCGGGTCGAGCTCCGGCGCGGCATCCCGGATGCAGGTCTTGAGTTTGCCGCTCTTGCCGCCGGAGGCGCACAGCACGGGTTTGAGTCCGATCTCAGCGCAGAAGGCCGTCAGGCCAACCACGAAATCCTCTTCGCCGAAGATGACCACTTTTTTGCCGAAGGCATATTTGTGGCCGTCGACGTAGGCGTCGATCAAGCGGCCGCGCTCGCCTGCGTGCTTGGCCGGCGTCGGGCGTCCGGTGATCTGCTCGAGCACCTTGTAGAACTTATCCGACTGGCGGATGCCGATGGGCAGGCCGACCCGGAAGACCGCGGTGGAAAACTTTTCGTCGAGCAGGGTGGCGGCCGACTGCTTGTCGGCGATGGTTGAAGCCAGCTCGATGATGGCCGAGGCGCGCCCAAGCTTGCTGATTTCGCTGACGGGGGTGCCGCCTTCCGGGATGCGGTGATACTCGCCCCAGACCGGGCCGTCGAGCGGATCGGAATAGTCGGGTACGATGGAAAACTGCATGCCAAAGTCGTCCATGATTTCGCGCAGGTGGCGCAGGTCGGCGGGGGAGATCATGCCGGGGAAGACGCCGATGAATTTTTCGTTGGGGCCGTCGACCGCCAGCTGGTCGACGATGGCGCGCACGGCCCACTGGTAGCCGTCGGCATGGCTGCCGGCGTAGCTGGGGGTCGAGGCGTGCAGCAGGTGCGGGATGGAAATGCTTCCCTCGTTCTCTTTGATGAAGTCCTTCACATACATGTGGACGTCGTCGCCGATGGTTTCGGCCAGGCAGGTGGTGGCAATGCCGATCACCTTGGGCTTGTAGCCCTCGATCACATGCTTGAGCCCTTCGTTGAGGTTGCCGCGCCCGCCGAAGACCACGCTCTCTTCGCCAAAGTTCGACGAGGCGATGTCCATCGGTTCGCGGAAGTGGCTGATCATGTAGCGGCGGATATAGGTGGCGCAGCCTTGCGAGCCGTGGAGGAAGGGGAGGCATCCTTCAATGCCGCGAAACGCCAGGCAGGCGCCGAGCGGGGCGCACAGCTTGCACGCATTGCGGGTGGCGGTGAAGTTCTTGCCCGTCAGCGGAGTGGCTTCCGGGGCCGGGCCGCAACCGCATTTGGCCTTGTCTTCCGTTGTGCAGATGTTGGCCGGGCTTTCGACCGGGGCACAGGTTTTTCCGCATTTGCAGCTCATTTCATCCTCCCAGTAACACGGTTTATTAAACACGAAGGTACAAAGGGCTCTAAGGAACCGCTTTGTGTAGTCTTGGTGTACTGGGGGTCTTTGTGTTTAATTTTCATGTTACTTCCTGTTTGCGCGGCGCAAACTGCCAGACGGGGCTCATGACCGATGAATGGACTTCCTTCGCAAAGTTCAACATGCCGATGAAGCCGGCGAGTGCTTCCTTGCGCTCGTGGTTGTGGTCGCAGAAGCCGACGCCGAGTTTGAAGGCGATGGGGCGTTCCTTGACGCCGCCGATGAACAGGTCGACGTTCTTTTCCTTCACATACTTGGCGAGCTCGAGCGGATTGGTGTCGTCGAGGATCACGGTGCCCGGATCGCAGAGCTCCATGAGCATCTTGTAATCTTCCACCGATCCCGTCTGGGAGCCGGCGATCACGACGTCCATTCCGATGGTCCGCAACGAGCGCACCAACGAAAAGACCTTGAAGGCGCCGCCGGTATACACCGCGGCCTTTTTCCCTTTCAGGTCTTTCCGGTAGGGCGCCAACTGGGGCACCAGTTGGGTTACTTCTTCCTGAATCACGCGTGCCGCCGCGTCATGCATTTCGTCGTCGTTAAAAAAGTCGGCCACGTCATAGAGCGCCTTCGACATGTCTTCGATGCCGAAGTAGGAGGCGCGCATCATGGGCGTGCCGTATTCATGCTCGAGCATCTTGGCCAGATTGCTGACCGAACCGGAGCACTGCACAATATTGAGCTGGGCGCGGCCCGCCTTGCGGATGTCTTCCACGCGGCCGTCGCCGGATACGGAGCAGACCACTTCCACGCCCATGCGTTCGTAGTAGTCTTTGATCACCCAGATTTCGCCGGCAATGTTGAAGTCGCCCAGAATGTTGATGGACTTCGGAACCTTTTCCTTCACGTCGTCGGTGCCGACGATTTTAAAGAGCGCGTCGCAGGCGGCCTTGTATCCTTCCTTCTTGGAGCCTTTGAAGCCTTCGGAGTCGACGGCGATGACCGGGATGTTTTTTTCGGCTTCCACCTTTTTGCAGATGGCCGTCACATCGTCGCCGATCACGCCGATGATGCAGGTGGTGTAGACAAAGGCGGCGTTGGGCTTGTATTCGTCGATGAGCTCGATGAGGGCGTGGTAGAGTTTGGTTTCGCCGCCGTAGATGACATCCTTTTCCTGCATATCGGTTGAAAAGCTCAGCCGGTGCAGCTCGGGGCCGGAGGAGAGCGAGCCGCGGATGTCCCAGGTGTAGGATGCGCAACCGATCGGGCCATGAACCACATGCAGGGCGTCGGCAATCGGGTAGAGCACCACCCTCGAGCCGCAGAAGCTGCACGAACGCTGGCTGACGGACCCGGCAAGGCTCTGCTTTTCGGCTTCCATCACAAATTCGCCGCCCTCGTGGATCTGGCGCTTGCGTTTTTCCAATAGATTGATGGTTTCGTTGGCCATGGTGTTGTTTCCAATAATTGGAACTCCCTATTGCATCAGGTGTGCCACCGCGCAGTGCGAAGCGTGGCGCGGAGTTTTAAGTGGTTATGTTTTAAGTGTTAAGAAAAGATGTGAGGCGGGAGGCGGGAGGAGCGAAGGGGAGGGGCTTTCGGAAATAATTGTCAGAGGGTTCCTGAGGCTCGAAGCGCCGCTTTTCCAACCCTTCTAAAAACAACGGGTTGTACGGAGTTTCGACATTTATTTCCACCGCTAGATGGGGAGGAAAAAAATGTATGCCCTAGGCAAAGAGTCCTTCGCGCTGAAGGCAGAATGCTCACACGAAGCCACGAAGAGCACGGAGCAGTAGTGTTGTAGCCGGGGGCGGCGACCGCGGAACGGCGCATCCAAAACACGTCCAGCCGAAAGGCGGGGTCGCCGCCCCCACCTACAGCAACGACGCTTTACGGGCTCGTGCTACAGGCCGTGTGCCCCACACGGCGTCGGATGGAATGCCGATGGCGCGGGCGGGAGGAACCAAGCCTACGAATGCCGTTTGCTCACACGAAGCCACGAAGAGCACGGAGTAGTATTGTTGTAGCCGGGGGCGGCGACCCCGGAACGGCGCATCCAACACGTCCAATCGAAAGGCGGGGTCGCCGCCCCCACCTACAGCCTGCAGGTGTAGCCGCGCTTCACCCGAAGGGAAAGCGTGCCGATCTGGGCTTGCGGTAAAATGCCGATTAATCATCAAGAGTTTTGCATTCTTCGGTCGGGCGGACTATGCATGCCTCTCATGCAAGGGCAGTGAATTTTCATCTGCCTAATCAACTGTTGGGTCAGGAAAAGAAACGATGAAAAAATGGCTCAGAGATATTAAACCATCTGAATGGCCAATCTTCATGTCTGTTTTGGTCCTTGGGATATTGATTTCCGTAGGCAGCGTTAAAAATGATTATTCCGCAGTTGGGAGCTACATGACTGGAGCTTTAAGAATGATACTTGAGCTCATACTTATTTATACATCACTAATTCGAAAATCCACAACAGCATTAATACTACTACTCGGACTATGGTTATCGTCCGTATTGCTTGGAGTTTATTTCTTCTTCAGCAGTAGAGCTGATTCCATAGTAAAGCAATACGGATTGGGACTGATGTCCATTGTGTATTTCGGTTTATGCTTATGGATAGTCCTCCTATATAAAAACAGAAAAAGACTCAACCAGCCATCTGAGGTTGTCCGTAAGCCGATAAACTGAGCTTCCATATGCTCGCTCAACCTACTGGCATCACGATTGCCAGCGGTCGAGGCGGCGGGTTTGGTCTTTGAAGGCGGCGGTGAAGGCGTGCGCTTTGGCGTGGACGAGTTCGGCACGGCCTTCTTCGCTGCGGGTGTAGATGAGGTCGGAGGGGCCGACGCAGCGCGCCCAGGAGCGGTAAAAGATTTCGGCCAGTTCTTTTTTCACCGCCAAGCGGGCGGGGACGGCGTGGTAGTCGTCGCGCGTGAACCCAAGGAATGTCCCTTCGCGTATGACCAGGTAGCGCGGGCTGTCGATGGGGCCGAGCAGCTGGGCTAAACCATCGGCAAAGAGGGACGATTCATAATAGGTGCCGCCGCTGAGGCTCAGGTAATAGCTTTTGTCCGTGGCTTGGACGGTTCGAATGCGCAAGCGCCGGTAGGGCGTTTCAATCATGCCGGCCTCGCACAGCGCCCGACAGAGCGCTTTTCCGATTTGCCGCAAAGAGCCGTCAACGGGCAAATACCGCAAGCCGATTCGCAATACGGCAAGGGTTGATCCAAGCCGGGTCAACAGCATCCAAGCGGTTCCGATTCCAACCGCCGCGAAGAGCAGGGACCATTTGTTGCGGGCAAATACGGCATTCCAGCTCAGCCAGCAGCTGATCGCACTCATTAGCCGGAAGAGCACATGGCCAAGGGTGTTCCAAAGGTGGTAGGCGCGGAGCCGGGGCAGGACTTCTGTTTCAACCGATGGGACGACGCGCGCCTTGCTGTCGCCCGAAAGCGCCGCCTTCCAACGTTCGGAAACTTTTGCAATGTCGCGATACCTGCGCACCATCTGGCGGTTGTTGGCGAAGCAGGCGTAGGGCTTGAGTTCCGTGAGCCCGATCTCCAGCCCCGAGGCCTGCATGCGCTTGAAGCCGCTTTCAATGCTTAGGCTGTTTTGGGAGAGGCCGACGAAGGTTTCGAAGCGCTGGGTGAGGTCATGAAAATCGCCCAGCCCGCTTTCGCCCCTCACATCGAGCGCCACCAGATGCCAAATGCTGCTGACCTTTTCTGGCTTCGACCGGTCAAGCCGAATGGCCCGTCCGCGCATTTGGTTGGTGAGCATGAAGGTGCCCACCGAGCTGGCGAGAATCAATGAGTTAACCACGGGGGCGTCCCAGCCTTCGCCGAGCAGCGCGCCGGTTCCGACCAGCGTTTTAATGTCGCCTCGGATCAGGAGCGCCGTAAAGGTGTTGGTCAACAGATTCAGCGGGCCGGACACCTTTACATAGCCCGGCATCCGCTCGAACGGCGCACAAACCACCTTTTGTCCCTCGGCCTGCTCCATCAAGCTTTCGACCAGCGTTTCGTGCACGATGCATAGCCGGCCCGTCAGCAACGCAATCGACTCGGCAATCGGTGATGTGCCGCACAGGCCTTGAAAGATGGGCCAGGCGCCGAGGGTGGAGGTTCCGAGCGAGCGGGCGGTGTTGAGCGCCTCGTCGCGGATAAAGTCGGTTAGCACCACCTGGCGCAATTCGTCGCCGCGCTGTTTGAGCTCCAGTTTGTGAATCGACATGCATGCATCGACTTTTCGCTCGCTTAGCGCCAGCGAACGCTCCAGCCGGCGCGAGCGCACAATTGACAGCTCGTTTTTGCGAAGCAGCTCCAGCGAGCGGAGCCGCTTTTTCAGCTCGGCATAATAGGCCGAGGCGGCCGCGTTCTGTTCCGGCTTGTTGGAAAACAGCAGGTGTTCGAGTAGCACCTGCCACCAGGTTCTGCTGAGTTCGGGAATCTCTTTAAAGGATACATCCAGCGCCGTGTACAGCTCTGGGGCGGCTTCGCCGGTTTTATGCTTCAAGAAAACCAGCAGCGCCATCGCCGCCTGCGGGTCGCTGTAGACGCTTGAGGTGTCCAGCTCCTCGTCGAGCCATGGATGTTCCAGCATGCAGGTGCAGAACGCCTCGTCGTCCACCAGATGCTCCAGCAGCCGCTTGACCTGGTCGTCATAGGTTTTAATCCGCTCTTTTTCGGTCGGGCTGACATCGACGGCCCAAATATAGTCCTGATGCGGGCACAGCGTCTTGGCCTTGATCAGCTCGGGCACGGATATCTCTTCATCAATCGGCCCGCAGAGCTCTTCGTAGCGCTTCCATTCGGGAGCCTTGGAATCGTAGGGGGGCGTTGCCGTGAGCGCGACGATCACCAGGTCGGGAATCGCTTCGCAGATCTGGTCGAGCACCTTCCACCATTCCGCCCGCAAGTGGTGCGCTTCGTCCAGAATGATGACCTGCACCTGATGCCGCTTAAAGGTTTCCACCACAAAGGCGGCATCCACGGTTTCCGCCTCTTCCTCGTCTTCTTCCTTGGGCTCGAGGTCCTCGTCGATGCGCGATTTTGAGTGCAGGGCCTGATAGGTGATGGACGTCAGCACCCGCGGGTCGTCGAGCCGGTTGCTGACCCAGTCGAGGCTCAGCGGATCGTCCGTTTCGCAAAAGTCGGTCAGGCGCTGCAGCCATTGGTCGCGGATGATGCGGGTTGGCGAGAGAATGACGGCGCGCTTTTGAAGCCGCCGGAACGCTTCTAGGCCCAGCACGGTTTTCCCCGCGCCCGGCGCGGCGACCACGTGCAGGCGCTGATCGCTCAGATGGTGCTCAATCGCATCCAGCACCCGTTTTTGATACGGCCGCCAATCGAAGCGGAATTTCAGTGCGGGGAAGGCCATCCCGTCCGGTTTAGATTTGGATCGATTAAGCATAGAAATGAACTATACGGATTGAATTCAAAAACAGCCAGAACGGGTTTCGGTGGCCAGTAAATTATAGATTCAGCGGATAGATGTTAGGAGGATAGCCACGAAGAGGCGCAAGATGCACAAAGACCAGATTCTTTATGGATGCGGCAGCTAAATATCGGGATTGTTTGCCACAAGAGAGCGCAAAGGTCCCAAGAGGGAGCCGTTTTTGCGATCTTGGTGTTGAAAATATTAGGTGTAATCATGTTCCGGCGGGCAGGGGACCGATAGAATGTTTGTTTTGTCCACAAATTGATTTACATGACGTTATGTGTGCGTTAACAAAGTGCATTGAGCCGATTTTAATAAAAGGAGACAAGACGAGATGAACATTTCACGAAGAAGCACCCTGTTTGTCGCCAGTGCAACTACGGCATGCTCATTGATTCCCGGCAAGGTGCTGGGCGCCAACGGAAAAGTGAACGTGGCCTGGATTGGCGTCGGGGGCCGGGGCAACCGGATCATCACCAACTTTGAAAAATCGGGCATTGCCAACTTTATCGCGTTTTGCGACGTCCAGCAGGACACCAAATATCTCCAGGAAGCGCAGACCCGTTTCCCGAATGCCAAAATCTTCCAGGACTGGCGGGTCATGTTGGATCAGATCGGCAACGAGATTGACGCCGTTGTGGTGCTGACGCCGGACCACAACCATTTTCCGATCACCATCTCGGCCATGGCGATGGGCAAGCATGTGTATACCGAAAAGCCGCTGGCGCGCACGTTCCAGGAAATTGAGCTGCTGATGGCGGCGGAACAAAAATATAAAGTGGTGACCCAGATGGGCAACCAAGGGCACACCTCCGATAACTTTAACCAGTTTAAGGCATGGCAGGAAGCGGGCATTATTAAGGACGTCACGCACGTGGACGCGTATATGAACAAGTGGCGTCGCTGGCATCCTTGGGGCGATGTGCCGGGCTATCCGACGGGCGAACCGATGCGGGCCCATCTGGACTGGGACATCTGGAAGGGCGTAACCCCGCTTGATGTTGAATACAGCGACAAGCTCCATCCCGGCAACTGGCGCGGCTGGCATCAGTACGGCACCGGCTGCTTCGGCGACTGGGGTGCGCATATTCTCGATACGATTCACGAGTTTCTGGAGCTGGGCCTGCCTTCCACGATCACTGCAAAAAAACGGGAGCTGCCGAACCCATATGTGTTCCCGCTGGCCTCCACCATCAATTTTGGTTTCCCGGAGCGCAACGGGATGCCGGCGATGGATATCGACTGGTATGACGGCGCGGAAAATCTTCCGCCGCTTCCGCCTGAGTTTGCAGGCAAAACGCTGAACAAGGATAAGCCCGGAAAGTTTATTTACAGCAAGGACTATGTCTTTCAGGGAGACAGCCATGGATCGCTTTTGCAGATTCTTCCCTATGAAAAAATGCGTGAACTGCTGGTGGCCGGCAAGCTTCCGAAAAACTTTGGGAAGAATCCGGATCATTATGAAAGCTTCCTGCGGGCCTGCCGTGGTGAAAACACCACCAACTCCAGATTCTCCGTTTCCGGACCTCTTTCGCAAATGCTGGCGCTCGGCTGCATGGCGCAGCGTTTGGGCGGCTCGCTCGAGTTTGACCGCGAAACCAAGCAGATCACTAATAACAAACTGGCCAACAGCCTGCTCAAGGACAACATCCGCAAGGGGTGGGAGCAGTATTACAAGCTGTAGGGGAACGTGCAGAACTGTTCCGGTTCATCGTTAATGGTTATTCGTTATTGGGATAAAGCAAGCGCACCAACTGAGATCGGGTTCTGTCAGCTGAACTCGGTGGGGCCGGCGTGGCTTTTCGTGGGCGGGGGAACATTTCGGCACAAGATGCTGGCCTAAATACGACCTAATCCTTACTTGACGGAGTTCACTTATATGTTAACTTCGATGCCGTGATGAAAATCATATTTTACAGGACAGGTTCGGGAAAATGACCGGTACAGGAGCATTTAGATCGGCTGTCTGACAAACAGGTAACGAAAATTGCCTGGGTCTTGAAGCTGGTTCGGGAAATAAATCCCGTACCTACGAACTACTTCAAGAAACTCGTCAATACGGACGATATCTGGGAAGTGAGAGTAGATGTAGGCAGCGATACATTTCGCCTACTGGGTTTTATGCAAGGCCGCGAACTGGTGATCTTGACCAACTCGTTCCAGAAGAAAACCCAAAAGACGCCGCCCCGGGAAATCAAGTTGGCAGAACGCCGGAAAAAGGATTATTTGAGCAGGAGCTGAACCATGGACGATCTAGATAAATATATTGAGAAGCGTAAAAAGGATAAGCCCAAGTTTGCCAAGGACTTCGACAAAGGTTACGAGCAGTTCAAAATTGGCGCCTTGCTGAAGCAGGCCCGTCTGGATGCAGGCCTCACTCAGGAACAGGTGGCCGAAAAACTTTGCACGAAAAAATCCGCGATCTCCCGCATAGAGAACCATGCGGAAGACATCCGGCTATCCACGCTTGAAAACTTTGCTGAAGCCGTCGGAAAAAACCTGCGCCTGGAAGTTGCATAAGGAAAATACGAGCACCTTGCTTCATACTCCTCTCTCTATCATAGCCGGGATCTAAAGATTAATAGCTCCGCCACACCTTTAAAAAGCAATTATGTTCAACGAAAGCCCAGCCTCTCGGGTTTTCGTACCACCGCTTTGCGGACATTGTTGCGGCGCATCGGATTCAGCAATAGGTTGGCCGTGTGGGTCGTGCTGGCGGTGGCCGGCATGGCTGGGGCTGACCCGCTGGGCACGGTTTACAGCATCCGCAGCCTTGCGCCGGAAGAAGCGGAACAGGCGCTTCCGGTGCTGCTGGAGGGGCAGGTGCTGCAGGTGACGCCGCCGAAAAACGGATTTTTCCTGCACGACGGAAACAAGGGCATTTATGTCCGCAGTCCGGTGTCCAAGCCAAAGCACGCCCAGCTGCATTCCGGCGAAATGGTGCGGGTGCGCGGCAAGACTTCTCCGGGCTGGTTTTCGCCGGCGGTTGTGGCGGAAGAAGTGGAGGTCCTGGGCCGGCAGCCGCTGCCGGAAACCCGGCCGTTCAATGCGCACGAAATGTATTCCGCCACCATCGATTGCGACTGGGTCTCGGTCCGCGGGCGGCTGATCTCGGTAAAGACGTTTGCCTCCGGCCCGAAAAACAGCAACAGCATTATGCTGGAGTTGGAGTTCAACGATTCCGTTCTGGATGTGCAGGCGCCCTATTCGAAAGCCTCGGCGGAAAAGCTGGCCGGCTTAATCTTTCAGCGGGTCAGGTTCGATGCCGTTGCCGGAACCCGCTACAACAACGAGCGCCAGATTATCGGCCGCATATTTTATGTGAATTCCGCCGACGATTTTGAAGTGATTGACGACTACGAACCGCCCGGCGGCGTTAAATCGCGGCCGATTAACGAGTTGATGCGGGACGGCGTGAACCACCGGCTTCCTGTTGGAACGTACGGCGTTGTTACCCGCGCCGTTGGCCGGGATCTTTTTCTGCGGGGGGAAAAGGCCTGTCTGAAAGCCACGTTGCCGGCGGCTTCCGAGGTGCAGGTCGGCGACTTTGTTGCGCTGGAAGGTTTTGCCCGGCCCCGACCAATCAGCCCGGCCTTTCTCGCGCGGTCGGTCAACGTGCTGGAGCACAAGGCTCCGCCGGCGCCGGTAACGCTGGAGCTGAACGAGGCGTTGAAGGCCCAGTGGCAGCTCAAGCCGGACAGCAGCCTCGATCAGGAGCTGGTCAGCATTGATGTCCAGTTGGTGGATGTGGGGAAAACATTTGGAGTGTCGTCCGGGCAAGACGAAAGTCCGAAGGAGCGCATCCTGCTTTGCCGGCAGGGCAGCTCCCTGCTCGAGGCAAAGCTCCCGGCCGATGCCGTGCTCGACGAACGGCTGGCTCCGGGTGCCATCTTGCGGCTAACCGGAATCTGCAACCTGATCCGGAGCGAGGAGATGCGCTGGCGACTCTATATCGATGGGTTCTGGATCCAGCTCCGCGATGCAAACGATGTGATGATTCTGGCGCCGGCCCCGTGGTGGACCGCCACGCGGCTGCTTTGGCTGCTGGGCATCGGGCTGGGCGTGCTGGCCCTTTCCTTGATTTGGGTGGCCGCGCTGCGCAAGACGGTTGATAAACAGACGGGCATTATTGGCAAGCAGATTGAACGCGAAACCATTCTGGATGAACGCCAGCGCATCGCTCGCGAGCTGCACGACAATCTGGAGCAGGGGCTGGCGGGCATGGCCATCCAGCTGCGCGGCGCGCTCCGGCTGCTGGAGCTTAATATGGAAAAGCGGCTGGAATCGATCCGCTCTTCGGTCCGGCTGCTGAAAGAAAACAAGGCTTCCGAGCTGGAGCAGCATCTGGAAAAAGCGGGGAGCGAAGTGGTGAAAGACGCCGCGCGAAACCGGAAGGCGATCGATGTGGTTCGGAGCATGTTGGCGTATTGCAGCGAGGAGTCGCGCTCGTCCATTCTCGATCTGCGCGGGGGCGTGCTGGAGCGCATGGATCTTTCCGCGGCGCTGCAGGAAACATTGGAGCCTCTGGCTCGGGAATGCGGCGCCCGGCTGGATTTTTTGGTGAAAGGCGAGCCCCGCCGTTTGAAGCAGGTGGCCGAGCGGAACCTGCTGCTGATTGCCAAGGAGGCGGCCTCGAACGCGGCGCGCCATGCCAAGCCCGGGCGGATCGGCGTTGAGCTGGCCTATTCCGGAAGCGGCCTTGCGTTGCGCATCGAGGACGATGGATGCGGCTTCAGCGTGGATGGCGTTCCCAAGGTAGGCCGGTTCGGCTTGCAGGGCATGCATGAGCGGATCAATCATTTAGAGGGCACGATTCAGGTTAAGAGCAGGTTGGGCGAGGGGACCTCCATCCAGGTGGAAATTGCCTCAGTCCAAAAATGGGAGATGGAATAGCCATGGCGGAAATTAGAGTATTGGTGGTGGACGACAACGCGTTGCTGCGGCTGGGGCTGACGGAAACTATTACGATCGAACCCGGTCTGGAGCCGGTGGGCGCGGCGGCCAACGCGACGGAGGCGCTGGAGCTGGTTCGCGAGCTGCGCCCGGACGTGGTCACCATGGATTATCAGATGCCCGGCGAGTCCGGCGTGGAATGCACCCGGAAAATCATGGAAGAGTTTCCCGACACCAAGGTGGTGCTGCTTTCGGTCTTTGATTCGGAAGAAGATATTTGGCAGGCCGTCCAGGCCGGCGTAAAGGGCTATCTCACGAAAAAGGCCGGCGAAGTGGAGGATGTGCTGGAGGCCATCCACGAAATCGCCGCCGGCGGCACCTACTTTCCTGCCGGCATTGCCCAGAAGTTGGAGCGGCGCAGCGGGCAGGACAGCCTGACGCCCCGCGAGATGGAGGTCTTGACGCTGCTGGCCGAAGGGTGCAGCAACAAGCAGATCGTTGACCGGCTCGGCATTTCTTTAGCAACGGTAAAGCTCCACATTCTCAACTTGCGCGAAAAGCTCGATGCGGCGGATCGCACCCAGGCCGTGGTTCACGCCTTCAAACGCGGTATTATTCATCTTGATGGATAGAGCGGATCACGAGATGCCGCATTGACCGTTCGTGGAGGGACGCCGTCCTCGGCGTCCGCGGACAGCGAGGACGGCGTGCGCTAGAAAATCTCTTCTATCCGACTTTTTTCAGGGTGCCCTCTCATTTGTGGCTACCCGCTCTTCAGCCTATCTTTTGGTCAGGTTCGTTTTCTCGTTTCCTTTGCTATAACTCACTGCATCAACGGTCTCGAATAATATTTCGGGCAGTAGGCGATGCAACTCAGAGGGAATGCGATTCCCCGTTTTAATAAAGGAAGCTGCTACATGAAGATTTCTCGAAGAACATCATTGTTTGCGACGGGCGCCACGGCGGCGTGTTCGCTGATCCCCGGCAAGGTGCTGGGTGCAAATGAAAAGGTGAACGTGGCGTGGATCGGCGTTGGCGGGCGCGGCAACCGGCTGCTGAGCAACTTTGAGCGCTCCGGCGTTCTTAACGTCGTTGCTTTATGCGACGTGGATCCGACGAGTGTCTACATGCAGGAAGCCACCAGCCGTTTCCCGGATGCGAAGGTCTATCAGGACTGGCGCAAGCTGTTTGATGAAATGCCGAACGCATTCGATGCCGTTACCGTCATGGTTCCTGATCATTCGCACTTCCCGGTCACGATGGCGGCGATGGCGATCGGCAAGCATGTCTACACCGAAAAGCCGCTGGCGCGCACCTTCCAGGAAATTGAGCTGATGACGGCCGCGGCTCAGCGGCACGGCGTAGTCAACCAGATGGGCAACCAAGGTTTTTCCGAAGACAACTATTTCCAGTTTAAGGCGTGGCAGGAAGCCGGCATCATCAAAGATGTCCAACACGTCGATGCCTACATCAACCTGGGTTTCGCTTGGTACAAGCACCATTACGATAAGACACAGGCCATCACCGGCTACCCGACCGGCGAGATTAAGCCGGACGGCGTCGATTGGGATGTCTGGCTCGGCACGACACCGGAACATGAATACAGTACGCTGTACGCGCGCAACAAATGGCGTGGCTGGCAGCAGTGGGGCACCGGCGCTTTCGGCGACTGGGGCGCGCACGTTTTTGATACGATGCACCACTTCCTCGAACTCGGCATGCCGGAAAAGATTACCGTTAAAAAATTGGAGGGGCATAACGACTTTATTTTCCCGCTGGCCACGACGCTGAATTTCCAATTCCCGGAGCGCAACGGCCTGCCGGCAATGGATGTCGACTACTATGACGGATGGACCAACCTGTGTCCCGTTCCGCCGGAGTATGCCGGGCGCACGATGGATACCAAAAAAGATCCGGGTAAGTTTCTCTACACCAAGGACACGGTATTCAAGGGCGGACACCATGGACAGCCGTTGGAAATCATCCCCTATGAAAAAATGCGCGAGCTGCTGAAGGCCGGTTCGCTGCCGCGCAACTTCGGAAAACATTCCGACCACTACGCCAACTTTTTGCTGTCCTGCCGGGGCGATGAACAGGCGCGCTCGCCGTTCTCGATTTCAGGGCCGCTTTCGCAGTTTCTGATTCTCGGGTCGCTGGTGCAGCGCATCGGCGCCCAGGGCGACGTGCTGGAGTTCGACCGCGCAACCAACCGATTTAAAAACAATGAGCTGGCGAACAGCCTGCTCAAAGACACCCCGCGCAAAGGATGGGAGCAGTATTATGCTCTTTAGATCCAGAGAGGTTCTGTTCACAGTGCTTGCCCTGTTCGCATTGACTGCGAGCGGGGGCGCCGAACGACCGAACGTCATTGTTTTCTTTACCGATGACTTGGATTTTGATGAAACCCCGCCGGGGTTGTATGACCTTGAGCGCTTTCCCAGCCACACCGGGATGAAGCAACAGGGCTTCTACGACGACGACCTTCCGAAGTTTGATGCGCCGCAAGGCGACTTTTTTGAAAACCCGACCATGCTGATGCCGAACCTTCAGCAGCTCGCGAAGGACGGCATGGTGCTGGAGCGGTTTTACATCACGTCGCCGATCTGTACGCCGAGCCGCTACTCGATACTGACCGGTCGCTATGCCAGCCGCAGCAAAGGGTTCCAGAAAAAATATCCGGCAGGCAAGTCGGCCAGCGTGGACTGGAGCGCAACACTGCTGCCGACGGAAAGCAATTTGCCTAAGGCTTTGCAGAAAGCAGGCTACACTACGGGTATGGTTGGCAAATGGCATAACGGACACGGTGCCGGGGCTTATAATTCCGAACTTCGGAACATGAAGCTTTCCGATCCGGGCGTGAACGAGAAGGTGAAAGAAGCGCAGCGGTTGGAATGCGAAACGATGCAGAAAGAACAGGGCTTCGATTATGCCGCCAGTCTGCAGATGGGGAATGTCGGCGCGCTGAAGGCCCCGAAGGAACTTCGGCAGGAAAATCTGGAGTGGGTGACGCAGGGCGCTCTCGACTTTATTGAACAGGAACATGAGAAGCCGTTCTTCCTCTACGTGTCGTTGCCGCTGCCGCATCGGCAGTATTACGATTCGCAAGCCCGCAATCCGAATGCGGCCTATTGGTTCTCGCGCGATGCGCGTGGCACACCCGGCGGTTGGCTGGACGAGGTTTCCGACTGTATGCCGCCGCGTGATGATGTGGTGCGGCGCTGCAAGGAAGCCGGCATTCCGATGGTGAATACGATGGGGACCTATATTGACGACAGCTTAGGCGCGATTCTCCAGACATTGGAAAAACAGGGGCTTGCCGAAAACACGATGGTAATCTTTACCAGCGACCACCAGAGCCGCGGCAAAAATACCGTGGGCGAAGCGGCGCGCGTTCCGTTTGTTGTCCGCTGGCCCGGCAAGGTTGCCGCGGGGTCCCGCAAGGCCGGCATCAGCTCCAATGTGGATCTGGTGAGCACGATTCTCGATGTGGCCGGCTCCAAAGAGTCCGGCGATGTCGGCATGGACGGCCAAAGCATGCTGCCGATGCTGACGACAGAAGAGGCACACTGCAGAGACTCCCTTTATCTGGAAGTGATGCACACCCGCGCGGTGGTTTCCAAACGTTGGAAATATATTGCCGGCCGCGCTCCGGCCGAAATCGAAGAGTTGATGGCGCAGGATTCCATCCAGGCATTGGAACAACAACGCCGGCGCCGGGTTTCCTGGGACGGCCGAATAAACACACCCGAAAACGTCAGTAAAGGTGTGATCATGGATGGCGACCGCGAGTTTCCCGGCTATTTTGACCGCGACCAGCTCTACGATCTCGATGCCGATCCGTTCGAGCAAAATAATCTGGCCGGCGATCCGGCCAATGCAGAAACACTGAACGAAATGAAAGAGTTGTTGAAAGGCTACCTTGCCGGCCTTCCGCATCCCTTTGGCGAGTTTTAACAAGAGCGGTTTGGGGAGCACGGTATGGTCAATAAAGTGTACGGAGAAATGAAAATGAAAAAATGGGCAGTTACTTTCATGGCGTTGAGCACAGTTGTTCTTTCCGGCGTCGGGGATGCCTGTGATATTCGCGGTCACTGGCGGTTGGATGACGGCACGGGAATGCAAATCAGCGACGACTCCGGCAACGGAAACATTGGATTTTCTAAAGGCGCTGAATGGGAACGCGGTGTTCGGAACTCCTGCCTGCTGTTTTCCGGTGGGGATGGATTTGTAAACTGCGGGAATGATTCGAGCCTGAGCCCGGCCGATGCATTGACCGTTGAGGCCTGGGTGAAACCATGGAATCTGCCCTATAAAAGTTTTCCAACCGTTGTAACCAAAAAGGGCTCCTACGAGTTCCGCTTTGCACCGGGCGGTAAGCTCTCAATTCTACTGACGCTCGACGGCAAAGCGGTGGAGCTGACCTCGAACCGCACCGAATGGAAAAACGGCGTCTGGATTTATGTGGCGGCAACCTATGACGGGGAAACAATCACCCTTTACACGGATGGAGCGAAGGACAGCGAGCTGAAGGCTTCCGGCAAAATCGATAAAAGCAGGTCATACTGCTTTATCGGCTCTGTGAACGGAGAGACGCGGACCATCGGGCGCATGGACGAGGTGCGGGTTGCGGGCAAGGCGTTGTCCGCGGATCAAATCAACGCATCCTACAACGAAGGAGCGTTCGACATGGTGCGCGAAGCCACTGAGTTCAGCGCCTATTTTGAAAAAGAAAACAAACGCGAGCCGAAGGCCGCGGTGCCGGGTTTCCTGTGGATCGACGCCGAGGATTTTGATGATTACGGCGGCTGGTGGATGGATACCCAGTTTGTGCCGCAGATGGGGTCGCCGTATCTGATTGCAGCGGGAATCGGCAAGCCGGTGGCCGATGCAACGACCACGATCAATGTTCCAAAGTCTGGAAAGTGGCGGCTTTGGGTTCGCACTAAGAATTGGCTGAAGAGCCATTCGCCGGGCCAGTTCAAGGTGAGCGTTGGTGGAAAGGAATCTGAAAAGGTTTTCGGTACGGCCCCCTCTGATGAATGGGCCTGGCAGCTGGGCGGCACCTTTGATCTGGAAAAGGGCGAAGCGGCATTGGCCATCAGCGACGAGACCGGATGGTACGGTCGCATCGACGCCATCATTCTGGCCAAAGACATGCAGTATGCGCCACCGGAAGGGCTGCTGGCCTATAAATCGGAACGGGCCCGCCTGACCGGGGACGATACGACGGTTGATGAAATGGGCAACTATGACGTGATTGTGGTCGGCGCCGGCGTCGCCGGAATCAATGCGGCGATTGCATCGGCCCGCACCGGAGCGAAAACGGCGCTGATTCAGGATCGTCCAATGATTGGAGGAAACAACAGTCTCGAGCTGGGTGTGGTCGTTTCCGGGCCGGCGCAGCACAACCATCCGAATTCACGCGAGAGCGGGCTTAACGAAGAGATCGGCCGGGAGCGGGCCTATCACTATCACGGCAAGTGGAGCCGGGGCGCGGAAAACATTGTGGCCAACGAGCCTAACCTGAGCGTCTTTCTGAACACGCACGTTAATGAAGTGGAAAAAAAAGGCTCAACGATCACCGCGGTGAAAGCGTTCAATATGGTGGACGGCAAGCGCACCCGCTACACGGCGAAACAGTTCATCGACTGCACGGGCGATGGATGGCTCGGTTATTATGCCGGAGCGGAATACCGTCTCGGCCGTGAAGCACGCACGGAGTTCAATGAGAGCAACGCCCCGGAACAGCCGGACAACATTACGATGAGTGGCTGCCTGATGCAGGGGCATACGCTTTGCTACAACACAACGAAGATGGATGCGCCGCAACCATTCAACGGACCGGAGTGGCTGTGGGATCTGACGCCGAACACGGAATACATTGAAGCCCGCAAAATGTTTGACGGCAGCCACACCTATGGCCGCTGGTGGCACGAAAACCGCGGCGATGTCGATGACCTGTGGGATCCGGAAAATGCGCGCGACGAACTGATTGTTCTGAATCTCAGCTATTTTAACTGGGTCAAAAAACATTCGAGCCTGAAGGAGAAGGCCGAGAATTATGTGATGACGACTCTTCCAATCGGAAACGCGAAACGCGAAACGCGCCGCCTGATGGGCGACCATATCCTGACGCAGGATGAAGTGCTGAGCGCCAAACCGTTCGCGGACCGCATTGCGCATGGCGGGTGGTCGCTTGATATTCATAATCCGGAAGGCATCTTTTCAAAAGACGGCCCGTTCGATTTCAACACGCATTCACCGCTCAACCACATCCCGTTCCGGATTCTCTATTCGAAGAACGTCGATAACCTGCTGTTTGCCGGTCGCAATGTTTCCACAACGCATGTCGCCCTAGGCACCGTGCGGGTGCAGGGCACAACCGGCGTGGTGGGACAGGCGGCCGGAACGGCGGCGGCTATGTGTGTGGACAAAAAGGTCAATCCGCGCGGTCTGTACCAAAAACATATGACCGAGCTCCAGCAGCGGCTGCTGAAAGACGACCAGTATATCATCGGCCTGAAAAACGAAGATTCGAAGGATCTGGCCCTGAAAGCCAAAGTAACGGCATCCAGCTTCCAGACGGGCGGCGAACCGGAGAATGTAATCAGCGGGGTGACCCGCATTGTCGGTGACGCAAAGAACATGTGGATCTCGGATTCGGCCAAGTCCATGCCACAGTGGATCGAGCTCGATTTCCAGGCATTGGAAAAAGTCAACGCGGTCTACCTGACCTTCGATACCGATCTGAATGACAAACGCCACTGCTCGTGGGAGCATAAGGAAAACGAACGTTTCGTGCCGGAGTCCGTCCGAAATTACCGGATTGAAATTTTTGATGGCAAGGATTGGGCGACCGTTGCCGAGGTTGACAACAACTATCAGCGCCGCCGTATCCACCGTTTTCCGAAGGAGAAAGCATCAAAGGTCCGGGTGACCGTTGAACAGACGAATGGCGACTCCTCCGCACGCATCTTTGAAGTTCGAGCTTACAACGAGTAGAATGAGGCTGAGCGTGAAGACAAACCTTATAACCCTGACTCTGTCAGTCTCCATTTTATCTGCTGTTGCCGTGGAGCAAAAACCCAACATTATCATGATCTTTGCCGACGACATGGGCTATGGAGACGCTGGGTGCTACGGCTATGACAATCTGGTTCCGACGCCCAACATTGACCGCCTGGCCGAACAGGGCATCCGCTTTACGCAGGGTTATGTGACGGCGTCGGCCTGCGGACCGAGCCGCTATGGATTACTGACGGGCATGTATCAGCAAAAGTATGGCGTTCAGTGGAATCAAGACACGTGGAGCGATCTGAAAAACGGAGAGGCCGAAACCCTCGCCGACAATCGGATTCCTGCGGGCCATCTCATGATGAACCAGGCTCTGGGGCGGGCGGGGTACGTTACCGGTATGTCCGGTAAATCAAATATGCCGTGCTATCCGAAAACCACGTTCGATGAATACAAGTGGGTCATGGCGTTCGGCGGGCAATATTTCCCCGATGAAACCGGACACTATGCCGGGGTGGATGAACCCGTTGCCCGTGGCGGACATAAACGTATTCTCTGGGGGCCGGAGCGCGAGGGCGATGTATATCTGACCGACCGGCTGGGCGACCATGCCGTAGACTTTATCGAGCGTCACAAACAGGAGCCGTTTTTCTATTATCTGGCATTCAATGCACCGCATAGTCCGATGCAGGCCAAGATCAGTCATAAACCACAGGTGGCCCATCTGAAAACAGAGGCCACCAGGATGTACGGGGCCATGCTGCTCTCGATGGATGAAAATATTGGCAAGGTGCTGGATAAGCTGAATGAGCTGGGGCTTTCCGAAAACACCATCGTCGCCTTTGCCAGCGACAACGGCGCCACCTTTGCGTACAACGTCGACTGGCCCGAAGACTGGCCGAAAGAGATGCTCGGAAGCGTCGGCCCGTTGCGCGGCAAAAAAGGAACCAATTTTGAAGGAGGCAACCGCGTTCCTTTCATCATTCGCTGGCCGAGCAGGCTTAAAGCCGGACAGGTGTACGAACAACCGGTCAGCACCCTCGACCTCTACCCGACTTTTTGCGCGGCGGCAGAGGCCGGGGTGACGAAAGAGACCAGGCTCGATGGCGTGGATCTCTACCCGTTCCTCGCCGGGAAAGAGAGCGGTGCTCCGCATGAAACCCTCTACTGGTTCCATGATGACGGCGGGGCCGTACGGCATGGGAAATGGAAGCTACTCGTTTGGAAAGACATGCGCTGGCTCTATGACTTGGATGCCGATATCTCAGAGTCGAAGGATCTGATTAAGCAACATCCCGAAGTGGCTGCCCAGCTGGAAAAGAAATATATGGATTTTGTAACCCCGCTGCCGCCTGCACTTAACCAGGCGGCCCGAAAGTAATAGGAAAACCAACCCATGAAAAAAATGCTTACCTTTCTTCTTCTGATCGCTGCCTCCGCCTCGGCTGGCGTAGCCAATAAGTTTCCCAAGTTGCCGAACGGTTGGCATGTTCACGACATGGATCGGCCGCTTCCAAAGGTTGTAACGCCGGGGCAAACAGATTCTGACGCGCCGTCGGATGCCATCGTTCTGTTCGACGGATCGAACTTCAATGCGTGGTGGGGCGGGAAGGATGGAACCGTTCCGTGGATCCTGGGTGAAGGCTTTATGGAGGTGGTTCCAAAGACTGGAAGTGTTTTGAGCCGCCAAAAGTTCGGCGATGTTCAGCTCCATGTAGAGTGGGCCGCTCCGGCCGAGGTGGTTGAAGAAGCGCAGCGCCGGGGAAACAGCGGCGTCTTTATGATGGGAAAATATGAAATCCAGATTATGGATGCGTGGGAAAACACAGCCTATCCGGACGGCATGGCCGGCGCGGTGTATGGCCAGACGCCGGCGCTGGTGAACGTCTGTAAACAGCCGGGCGAGTGGCAAAGCTTTGACATCTTTTTTACGGCGCCGGTATTCAAGGGCGGCGAACTGGTCACTCCGGCTTATGTGACTATTCTGCAGAACGGGGTGCTGGTGCAGAACCACATGGAAATCTACGGGCCGACAGAGCACAACAAGGCTCCGCCCTACAAAGTGCATGCGGACAAGCTTCCGATTGTGCTGCAGAACCACGGCCAGTCTGTCCGTTTCCGGAATATCTGGGTGCGGGAACTCTAAAATACAGAACAGCTTAAAGGCTGGACTACTTACTCCTCGATAGCGGAATTGAGTGCATGTAGTCCACGCTTTAGCGTGTTCCACGAAAGGAAATAATGTCGGGAATTAAAAACATACCGAGATTTATGATCAGACTTCTTGTTACAGTGTTTCTGTGCATTGGATCCTATGCTGATGTGGTTTTGATCGGCAGCGATATTCCGAACAAGAGCGTTCTTGATGGGGACTTTGATCAGCTCCGTGCGGGTTGGCGAACTCCCGCACAGTCGCCGTACTGGGCCGCCAAGGTGGTGAAAGGCGGCGGCAAGGTCGGAGAGGCGTTGGGGCAGATGATGAACAATGGGGCCACGCTGGCAACCGTTGAATCGATCATGCTGGATCACACAGAACTCAAAGCGCTGAAAGCAGGGGATGTGCTGGCGTGGCGTTTTGCTTCCAATACGGAATATCCCTGCGACGGCCGCGTCAGCTTCGCGCTGGTGTTCGGCGATCAGGAGCGGGTAGTGGCCGGGCGCGTCAAGGTGCCGAGCGGCCCGGATAAGCCGAAGGTTTATGAAGGATTTTATACCGTTACGGCTGAAGACGCCAAACTCGGCATGCCGAAAGCAAAATTCACTCTCGAATCGACTCACGGCATTAAGGTGTATGTCGACTGGGTGGATCTGAAGGTGCTGCAGGGCAAGATGTGCGAACTGGCGGCCAATGCCGTCGATGCCGGCATTGAGCTGTCATGGGATGGCGACAAAAACAGGGCGTACACCGTTTTCCGCAGCAACGAAGAGCGCAAGGGGTTTCAGAAGCTGGCCAAAGGCGTAAAGGGCAATCGATGGATCGACAGCTCCATCATTAACGGAAAAACCTATTTTTATGCGGTAAAGCAAAGCGACTTGACATCACCGATTGTCAGCGTCCGCAAGATCGATTCGGTTGCGCCCGCCGCGCCGCAGGCGGTCAAGGCATTCGGCGAAGACTGGGTCGTTAAACTCTATTGGAAAACGAAGGATAAGGACGTCGCTTTCTATAAAATCTATCGTGGAGATGTGGATGGAAAAAACCTGGCGTGCATTGCTCCGCACGTGACCGGAGACAACTTCGAAGACATGTTGCCGATTAAGGGCGTGGTAAACAGCTATGCCGTGGAAGCGGTCGACTATAGCGGCAACGTCAGCAAGGTTTCCAAAACCGCATCGGCCAAGGTGAAGGCGGTGGAGGGCGCGTCGTTCAGCGATCTGCTTTTGCCGATGCCGATTCACAAACAACTGCGCTCCGATGTGTGGGGCGCGGAGGGCGTACGTCCGCGCGATCCGGATAATGGCGTGGAACATCCGGACTGGACCTATTGGGGCGGCAAAGTCATCAAAGACCCTTCGGATGGGAAATATCATATCCTGGTCACCCGCTGGCCGGAAGGTGACCGCAGGGGGCACTGGGCGTGGCCGGACTCCACGGTGGCACATGTTGTTTCCGATGATCCGACAGGACCTTACATTGAAAAAAATGCCGTGGCTTATGACTTTACTAAGGGCAAGGGCCACAACCCCAACATTATCGTCCTGAACGACGGAACCTACGCGCTCTATTCGCTGATCAACTGGAAGGCCTGCATCTTTACCTCCAAGACGATGAACGGGCCGTGGGAATACAAAGGCGAGATGACGGTGAATGTTCCGGAAGATTACAAGATCGCCTACCGGCTTGAACGCAACCTTTCGGGCGTGCAGTGCGAGGACGGCAGCTTCCTTTTCGTCACCAAGGCCGGGGCGATGATGCGCAGCACGGGCGGGATTCTCGGGCCCTACGACGTTGTGTCGGGCATCGTGGGCGAAAACAAAACCATTCCTGAGCAGTACCGAAAATCAAACTATGAAGATCCGACGATGTGGTACGACGGCGTGCAGTATCACATGATGATCAATGCGTTCTTGGATTACCGCGCCATCTACCTGCGTTCGCCGGACGGCATAAACTGGAAATATGAAGATGGGCTGGCCTACACGCCGACCTGTACCGAGTACGAAGATGGAACGCGCACCTTCTGGTACAAGGTCGAACGACCGAATGTACTGCAGGATGAATATGGCCGGGCAACCCATCTGTCGCTGGCGGCCATTGATGTGCTGAAAGATTATGACTATGGCAACGACCAACACAGCGCCAAGCATCTGATCATTCCGCTGACCGTTCCCAAACGTCTAACCATGCTGAATAAAAAGCCGGTGACCGCATCCACAAAGGAAATCAGGGTGCTGATCCATTCCGAAGAGGGCTTTGATGCTCAGACCGATCTGGATCTGGATTCGTTACACTTCGGCGGTTCGGAGGCTGTGAACTTTGGAAATGGGGCTCAGCTCGAGAAAACCATGAAGCATAGTGATGGGCTTATTCTGATTTTTGATGGAACAGCGAATGGAATAACCGATAAAAACTTTGTCTGCAAGCTGATCGGAAAAATAAATAACGGAAAGTTGGTTATCGGCTACTCGAAGCTTGCTGCAGAATAAGAGAATGACCGCAAAGATACGAAGGCACGAAGTTGTAGTGTCGGCTCTGCGAGCCGAAAAGTTCGCAGGGTAGATGTTAAATGTTATTAGCCGATCGGCGGTCATTGGCTCATAGAGCCAACACTACAACGCGAAAGTCTCTTTGTGCTTTTGTGATCATGACAACCTGGTACTGAGTATGACATTTCGGAGCAGCTTGATTTTTATTTTCGTTCTTTGCGGTTCGGCATGGGCAGGATTGGATTGGCTGGATGACTACACCGTGGTGTGGGATAGCCAAAGCGCGAATTCGAGTGAGTCGATGCCGTGCGGTGGTGGGGACATTGGCTTAAACGTCTGGGTGGAAAAGGGTGATCTTTTTTTCTACGTTGAACGTAGCGGCAATGTTGATGAAAACGATCAGCTGCTGAAAACCGGTCGTGTGCGGATCCAGATTGAACCCAGCCCTTTTGCTGAAGACGGTAAGGACATCGTTTTCAGGCAGGAGCTGGATCTGAAATGCGGTGCGGTTTTGATCTCCGGTGAAACGACGGACAATACGGTAAACATAAAAATCTGGGTCGAGGTGCATCGCCCTGTGATTCATGTGGAGCTGGACGCGGAGAAAGAATCAAGGATTACGGCGTCGTTTGAGTCGTGGCGGAATGAAAAGAAGTTGATTCCTATCTCCGATACGGGAAGTGGTGGAGGTCGCGATTTTAACCGTTGGGCTTGCTATGGCTATGTTTCCTACAAGGGTGAGGTATTCTCGTATCCGGATCAGGTGTCGTTTGAGAATAAGAATCGGGTTTTGTTTTATCACCGGAACGGAAGCGACGATCTAATCGATAAAGAGATTGCGCTCCAGCGATTGGACGGCGTGATGGATCAGATGAATCAACCCACACGCAACCGTATTTTTGGTGGTGTGATGTTTGGGGATAATCTGACTGCTGGTGATGTCACGGAAGGCGAATATGCTTTCACTCCGCACAAGGCGTGGAATTTGAAAAGTATTAACCCAGCGAAACAGCATCACGTTCAGATCGCATTGTATACAGAACAAACGGAACGCTTGGATCAATGGAAAGCGAATCTGGAGACGGTGGTTGGAGGGTCGCAGGCCTCTGCGTCCGCTGGCGCCGAGGCCGTAGTCCCTCTAGGTTCGTGGAACGAAAACCTCAACTGGTGGTCAGAATTTTGGAACCGCAGCCGTGTCATCATTAATAAGGGTCGAGGTCCGGAAGATGTCGGTTGGCAGGTAGGTCGTAATTATCAGCTTATGCGCTATATGCTGGCGTGTAATGCCTATGGGGAATTACCGACCAATTTTAATGGCGGGCTGTTTATTTATGATCACTTTTATGTGAGCGGGCGGAAGGGCTTGGATCCGTCGTTCTACAATGCCGACTTTCGGGCATGGGGTGCTTGGACAGGAATGAATCAGCGGCTGATTTATTGGCCGATGCTGAAGAGCGGTGATTTTGAAATGATGCGTCCGCAGTTTGATTTTTTCCGCAAGAATCTGCGGAATGCCCAGCTTCGCAATGAAGTCTCTTTTGGGATCAAGGGCTGTTCCTTTGCGGAGCAGATTAATACGGCCGGGCTGCCGAACGGATACCACTATGGCTGGGAGCCGCCTTATGGAAAGCGCAGCCCGAATCATGAAATGGGGATGCAGCATCATCACACGCACTATTTTCATACCCAGCTCGAATTTGCCTACATGATGCATGAATGGCGTCGGTTCACGGGAGCGGATATTTCGGAATATATTCCGTTTATGAAGGATGCGGTAATCTTCCATTATGAATATCATAAGATGCTGCAGCGGCGTCGAAACGGTCAGGACTGGGATGAAAACGGCAAGCTGGTACTGAAAGGAATGCAGGCGACCGAGACCTATAAGCCGGGAAGTAACCCGATGCCTGAAGTGGCTGCGCTGCACAAGAACCTTGAGGCCCTGCTTGAGCTGCCGGATGAGTGGGTGAGTGTTGATGAGAAGGCTCAGTTTCGCGATTGGGCCGCTCGGGTGCCGGAACTCAACTTCCGTATACGCAACGGACATAAGACGCTTTCACCGCTGCTGGAAGAAAAACCGTCGAGCCGATTATGCAACCGCGAGCTCGCGCAGCTTTATCCAGTGTTTCCTTATGGCATCTATGCGCTGGGGCAACCTGATCTGGAGGTCGGAGTTAATACCTGGAAATACGGATTGGATACGGCGGGCGATACGTATCTGGGTAAACAGTTTGGCGTGGATGGCTATCCGCAGAAGGAAGCCTGGTGGGGCTGGGGTCAACAGGTTCCTATGCTGGCCCGGCTTGGTCTGACCGGTGAGGCGAAGGAATATATTTCCAAGAAACTAGGCCATGCGATGGGGGATCCCCAGGGAAAGCCGAAGCCGAACCGTTTTCCTGCCTTCTGGGGCCCGGGCTATGGTTGCATGCCGTCGATGGAATGGGGCGCGGCGGGGATGATCGGTCTGCAGGAAATGTTGCTGCAGACGATTGCTAAAGACGGCAAAGAGATCCGTATGCTGCCGGCGTGGCCAGCGGATTGGGACGTCGATTTTAAACTGCATGCGCCGGAAAAGACGACGGTTGAGTGCCGGTTCGAAAATGGGCAGCTTGTTGAAACTGCAGTTGCTCCGGCACGTCGGAAGGCCGATGTCGTGATCGGGCAGAATCAATAGAATCAAATTTTAGAAACCAAAAACAGGATAAGCATTATGTGTATACGCAACCTCATTATAGGAACCCTTCTCATGACAACCGTTTCAGCAATGGCAGGCGCACCCTATAACCACGATCCATTGGTTGCGGAGGAGCTGCGCATTCGCGACGGACTTCCGAATTTTTTCCAGAAGTTGGATGCCGGTCAGGAAGTGCGCGTGGCCTACCTCGGGGGCAGCATCACACAGGCGGAAGGGTGGCGGGTGAAGAGCTTTGCATGGCTCAATGAACAGTACCCGAAGGCCAATCTGATCGAGATTAATGCGGCGGTTCCCGGGACGGGTGCAGATTTTGCGGCCTGTCGTCTGGAGCAGGATCTGCTCTGTTATAATCCTGATCTCGTGTTTATTGATTTCCGCGTCAACATGGGCGGCGGATTTGAGGCGCGGGCAACGGAATCACGGAAAAGAATTTTGCAGGGAAGCTGATCGGAAAAACAAAGAACGGAAAACTGGTGGTCGGGTATTCGACGCTGGTTGTTGAATAGAGCTTACTTAACTAACAGCCTATCCGTAAACTTCACTTTCTTGTGAGGAAGGGTTGATGATGAATGTGCATAATTGGCTTAACTAATCTTTTGATTAGCTAGTTGCATAGCCAGCAACTGCGAATGCGATAAGCGTGTATGGTGGCCGCATTTGAAGCTGTTGTTTGTTCATCAATTTATGGTTAGAATGACTTCATATTCGGTAAGGGTGTTGGATAACGATGTGCACGAATAGGTGCGCCTCTTGCCATTCTGGATGTTGGCCATGGGTTATGTGTAAAGCTATTCGAAAATTTAGGGCTGTTGTTTTTATGATGCTGTTTCTTGCGGCATCCTTAGTCGATGCTTTCCCGACATTGGACAGTATTAAAAGCGTGCGAACTCTCTCCGTTGAAAAAGCGAGCGAAGGCCGGCCGGTTGAATTGGAAGCGCAGGTTGTCTGGGTTAATTCTCATCGGGGCACATTCTTTTTGTATGACGGAGAAAACGGGATATTTGTGCAGGGCCCCGAGGAGTCTGCTGAGGCTAAGTCGTTGAAGGCCGGCGATGTGGTGCAGGTTAAGGGCGTGACTACCACAGGAGGCTTTGCTCCGGATATTGATGCTCATCACATCACAGTCTTAGGACATGAGCCCAGGCATGAGGCGGACTCCTTAACAGAACACCAGCGGTTGTCTCCTGTATTTGATGCGGACTGGATCAAAACCAGAGGACGTTTGATTTCCATGACCGTTAGGTGGAATATGAAATCCATCTCCCTTGAGGTCAGTCGCAATGATCTTCTGCTGAATATTCAAATGCCGTACTCCGAATCGAATGAGGTGAGATTGACGGAACTCATGTTTGAATTTGTAGAGTTTTCTGCAGTTTGCGGCACGGTTTATAATCCGCAGCGCCAAGCGGTGGGCCGGATTTATTATGCCAATTCGCCGGATGATTTTATAGCGGTTGATCTGAGTCAGAATACCGCCCCTGCAAAACTCATGCAGGTTCATGAGCTGTATCGGTATGGAATAAGCAGCCGCCGCGAAGTAAAAACCCATGGCGTCGTCACGTATTTGGGCCCACGCGAAATGTATCTTCGCGGGGAACAGGCTGCTCTTAAGGTTGCTGTCTCCACCCGCCCGGATGTCGAAGTCGGTGATGAAGTGATGGTTCAGGGGGTCGTCTCGCCGCAACCGGTAACCCCGGCTTTCCGGGCTAGGTCGGTCGAGGTAATCGGGAAGAAGGATCGGCCTCTTCCCGTCCGGATTGAGGCCAATGATCAGATTGATGTTTCTCTTAATTATGACCTGATTGAGCTCGATGCCGTTCTGGTGGAGAGGGGTAAGGCTTTTTGGGGAGCCGATGGTGTGGCTCAGCAGATCCTGCTTTGTCGTTTTTTCGACCAGCTTTTTGAAGTGTTTTTTCCTGCGGGTGCATCCCTGAGCGATGATTTAAAACCGGGAGCCAAGCTGCGGTTGACCGGTATCTGCAATGTGACGCGGAATCAGAACCTCTCGTGGTATTTCCAAGTTGATGGATTCTCTCTGGCACTTAGAAGTATGGACGACATTGAGGTGTTGGTTAAGTCGCCTTGGTGGACAATGGGACGTTTACTGATACTGTTGGGAGGTATGGTATCCGTGGCGGTGCTGGCCCTGATATGGGGTGTTGTATTGCACCGGACGGTAGAACGCCAGACCGCAGTCATTGCTGCAAAAGTAGAGCGGGAGGCCATCCATGAAGAACGGCAGCGTATTGCCCGCGAGATGCACGATACCTTGGCACAAGGATTAGTTGGAATGGGGATTCAGCTAAAAAGTCGTATTCGTAAAATGGAGCTGAATAAAAAGGAACTGTTTGCATTCTTCAAAAAATTTGATGTGCCTGATCAGGCGTTGGGGCCGGTACTTGAAAAAATTGAAAACATTACGTCGGAAGAGCGAAAATCGCTGGATGACCTGTTGGATAAGATGGAGCGTTGCAGTGAGGAATCGAGGTCGTCTATTTTATATCTTCGCAGCGGTATGGCCGGGCGGATGGGATTGCTGACCGCGATGCAGGAGGTGCTGGAGCCTTTAGCTGATGAAACAGGTGTGTTGTTAAGCATTAAGCTGGAGGGGCAAGCCCGAGCCTTGAAGCAGGAGATTGAACGGAACTTGATGCTTACTACCAAAGAGGCGGTCACTAATGCGGTTCGTCATTCGGAAACGGAACGGATTAAAGTTGTTCTGCGGTTCACCAAAGAGGGACTTCAAATAAAGGTGAAGGATGATGGCTGCGGATTTGACGCGGATGGTATACAGAAAAAAGGGCATTACGGACTGCAAGGCATGCGGGAACGCATGAAGCAGTTCGGGGGCGTTCTGGAGATCAACAGTGAAAAAGGGAAGGGAACAGAGATTCTGATTTCGATGGATTCAACGGCAGCGTGGGAGGTTTGACATGACAGATAAAGTAATTCGGGTTTTGGTAGTTGATGATAATGAGATGATGCGTGCAGGGCTGTGTGAAGCGATCGGACTTGATCCCGGGCTGGATGTGGTTGGGACGGCAGGTGATGCTACAGAGGCTTTGGATCTTTACCGAAAGCTGCAGCCGGATGTGGTTACCATGGATTATCAGATGCCCGGCGAGAATGGGTTGAAATGTACCGAGCGACTCCTGCAGGAGGATCCGGAGGCAAAAGTAATTCTGATTTCCATCTTTGATTCCGAAGAAGACATTTGGAATGCCGTTCAGGCAGGGGTTAAGGGGTACTTAACCAAAAAGGCCGGGGAAGTGGATGTTCTGGTTGAAGCCATACAGCAGGTTGCAAATGGGCAAACTTTTTTTACCGGAGTGATCGCGAAAAAGCTGGAGCGCCGAAGCGATGCACCAAGTTTGACAGAGCGGGAACTGGAAGTTCTAAAACTGTTGGCGAATGGTAGCAGTAACAAAGAGGCCGCTGTCGCGCTTGATATCTCGGAGGCCACCGTAAAGTTTCATATTATTCATATCCGGGAAAAGCTGGGTGCGGCTGATCGCACCGATGCCGTTGTGAAGGGATTCCGGAGAGGAATCCTTAGAGTAAATGATGAACCCATCTAATGGTTGCTGCTATTAAATTATCTCGTAACCATCAGAACTGTAAAAAGTTAAGAAAGATAACAAATACCTCACCTTTCGATTAGCTAATCGAATCAACAGCTAGTCAGAATTCATGGTTGTGGTATTTCTCTACATGTTAACTGTCTCTATTAGTCATGTTCCGGGGCGTGCCGGTGGCTTAGAGACGGATCAAACAAGGAGGAAATACCATGAAGAAGAAGTATCTATCCCTATTGCTCGCAGCAGGATTCGCCTGGGTGGCACAGGGGCAAGTTATATTCGACAGTTCCGTAGGGAGCTACACTGCTGGTGATCTGGCAGGGCAGGAAAACTGGGCAGAACTGCTTATTACATCGAATGGAACCCCAGTTGTCGGTGTCGACCAATTGGGTTCAAATGCATTCAACGTAGATAACAGCAACTGGATTACCCCCGGGGCGGACGCTGCTTTTCTAGTCACCACCAATGGCAGCTATGTTTATCTCGATGAAGCATCGGTCTTGAATGATGTTTTTGATGAGTTGACTTACGAAATGGAATTCAAAGTCTCCTTGCCTGGTCGTACTGCCGGGGATCCGGCTGTTGTAATGGCTAACGATGAATTTATTTATTTTGGAATCACCAGTTCAACCACGAACGGTCTTTCCAAATTTGATAGCAATGATGCGCTGATACTCATGCGTACCCGTCAGGCGGAAGGAAACATTGACCTTAATTTCCAGAACACGGCCAGTGGTGATGATCGTATTCTAAGGTGTGAAAACGATGGTACTAATCTTGGTTGGGATCCGGGGGGCGTATTCGGAACAACTGATTTTGAAACGGATAAGCTGAAGGTGACCGTTGTCATGAGAAAAACCGGTGATGCGGGTACTTACACGGCTACTGCCACACTGTCCAATACGGTTACCGGGACATTCTTTAATTACGCTAATGCCGATACTAATAGAGTCGTGACAACCACCATCTCCACCGACCTCTATGCGTCCAGTACTCCGGTTCTGGCTATTGGCCGTCCGGCTGGCGCATATAATGACGATTTTGGATTCGTGGATATTGATATTGATTCCTTTAAGGTTTCCCGGGCATCGGTAGCCCCTGCTGTGGCAGCTCCTTCGACCTTAATGGCTGCTGCTTATGATGACACTGTGACGCTTAACTGGGATGCGGTACCGGAAGCCGCCAGCTACAAGCTTTCCAGCTCCACCTCCATGGGAGGGCCTTATACGGAAGTAACCAATATCAACGCCCTTGGCTTTGCCGATTCCGGGTTGGCCTTCAATATCCCGGTCTACTATGTGGTTCAGGCGGATTTTGGTGTTTTCGGACTCTCGACCAATTCCATGGAAGCCACGGGCACACCATTGGAAATCTCTACGGGCACTATCATTGATACATCCTTCACTCAGGGCGAAGGGTATTCGAATGGCGATCTGGCCGACCAGCTGTCCTGGAAATGGGCGACAGGCTCCGACAGCAATGCATTGAACATCGTAAACCACACCACGACTGGTGAAGCGTCGACGATCGGAAACAACTATAACGCAGCAACCAATCTTGGTAATGCGGTCTATCTCGATAAGCTGATGGATAACAATGTAGATGACACCCTGCAGGGGGAGATGGATTTTGTGATTTCTTCACAAATTGCAGCGGGTACTAATATTGCTCTGATTCTTAATCAGGCGATCTTTACGTTGGGCCTTACCTCCGACGAAAATGCGGCTCATAACGCGTATGGAAGCTCGATGGCCTTGTTAGTGGTCCGCCCGAAAAGCGATGGAAATGTAGAAGTTAACTTTGCCGATACGACCAACGGTGATTCATTGGCAGCACTGCAACGCGAAGCGGTCGGCTGGGATCCGGAAGACGAGGATGCAAATGGTGTCACGGCCGATGATCTGATTACCGATTCCATCCACCTGAGCTGGAGTATCCGGAAAACAAGTGTGGCCGATACTTATCAGGCGCAGGCGACCCTCAGCACGTCGTCGGCTACCAATAAAACGGCAACGTATGTTCTGAAGACGAAGGCTCCCCTGTATGCCGCTTCCGGCGTAAAGTTTACAATGGGGCAATATAATGAAGCCAGCAAAGGCGGAAACGATGTGGTCAATACCATTGTTGAATCCATGAGCCTGACGCATACCAACAGTCTGCCGATTCCGGTAGCCGTAGAGAATGTTGTAACGATTGGCTCAGATCGCACCGTAACCGTCAGTTGGGATGAGGCATTCGAATCCACAGGCTACGAGGTATTCATGTCCGAAACCCTGGGCGGTGAGGAAATTAATATTTCCGGCGCAACCACCAACATTACCAGCTTCGTGGATACACCGCGTTTCAACGGTGTTACGAACTATTATAAAGTCCGGTCGCATTTCGTAACCGGCAATGAAAACTCGGACGCCGTGGCCGGTGTGCCGACCGGCGGGGCGATTGTCAGCACGTTGGCGCATTATGACGGCTGGAATCAGAATTATGTTTCCGGAGACAGAAGCTTCCCGACCGAGGGTGAGGTTGAAATCAATGGACTTACCTATCTGGATTTCAGAACTGCGGAGATGATGTCTTCAACCGTGAATGCAGATTACTCTGGACCAACACTGCACGGCATTATCCAGGAGAACCTCACAAATCAAACATGGCTTCACGTGCGCATTGAGAACAACGATGCGTTCGGTACCTGGCAACCTGCAGATGCCATTCGAATTAATGCCGGTAATGGCGGGACACCCTATTCTGCGCTCGTATTTATGGAATTAGGTGAAGATGTTGATCTGACAGCAGATCAGCTTGGCGTGAGGCTTCGCGTGAATCAGGGTTCTAACGTTCGTGTTGCCATCCGTAGCGGAACGCAGTGGTATGTGAGTGAGCAGACTGCGAGCTCGGATAGCTCGGCTGAGCTAGATATTACCGATGTTGGTGCTACGAACTGGGCGGCTGTTGCAACCGATCCGGCCACACTGTTGGCTGACCCGGCAAGCTTCACCGTAAGTGGAG
Source organism: Pontiella sulfatireligans (assembly GCF_900890705.1). GTDB lineage: Bacteria > Verrucomicrobiota > Kiritimatiellia > Kiritimatiellales > Pontiellaceae > Pontiella > Pontiella sulfatireligans. The sequence continues at coordinate 2,243,891 of NZ_CAAHFH010000002.1, forward strand.
CCAACTTCACCCAGGTGAATGCCGCCGGGCTCTGGAATGCGAGTGACACGAAACAACGCTACGCTGAAATTAAGGTGGAGAAAACCGTGTCAGGCTCCATTGTTTCGACAGAATACTGGATGAACCAGTATGCCGGTGTAAGCAATCTGACGGACAATACCGACGGTGATGCGTTGAGCAACATCAAGGAATACGCCTACGGAGGTAATCCGGAAGATGCCAACGACGTGGGCACCCTGCCGGAATTCACGGCTGCAAACTACATGGGCACGAATGGATTCACCTTCGTGAACGTGGAACTGCGAGATCCGACTCCGGGAGTTGACTATTCGCTGGAAACTACCGGCAATCTTGCCTTCCCGTCATGGGGACCGGATGCTTCGATTACAGTAATCGGTGAATCGAATGTCGATTATTACTTCAAGGCCGTAACGAACTTTATCCCGGCCGATGCCGCAGCAGAGTTCATCGATCTGAAGGTTACGGAAGCGCCGTAAGCAAATTAATGCCCTGCGCCTTCGGGTGCAGGGCAAACCATTTCATCTCGCTCACTCCTCAGGAGCGGCCCCGCCTTCGGGCGGGGTGAATTTTGTTCGAGGGGGAAAATAAAACGAATAAGGAGAAACAAAATGAAAAAAATGAAACACAGAGTAGCGATGGCCGCCATAATGACCTTTGTTTGCTCAAGTGTGGTGCATGCAACTATCATTTATCAGAATGATTTTGTGTCTGCTCCCACAATGATCGCTGCAAATGCCGCTGTTTTCGATGGTACTGCAGGTGCTGCCCTGGAAGTTGGGGAATTTGCAATTGCTGCAAACTCGGCCAACTATAATTTTGGTAGCGGGGAAATGGCGTATACCAATGACGCGAACGCCTCGGGTGGAGCCAGGGCTCGAACGATCGGTGTTGCCATCGACATCTCCGGAGCTGATCAGAACCAGTTCGAGGTATCCTTTGACATCACTCAGTTCGGTATCCCGAACGTCACTGATGATGACCAGGTCAACTTTGGCGCATGGCATTTTTCAGGTGTCAGTTCAGGGAATGGAGTCTCTGTCGACATGCAGAAGAATGCCGTGGATTTTGATCCGGACTTTACGCCAGCTGGTATTGCAGGCGCAACGCAGCTTCTGGGCGGGAATCAACAACTAACCGCAACGGGCGCGTTTTCTGACACGTTTACATTAGGTAGTGTCGGTGCGGGTGATTACATTTTCATCGCCTGGACTTCAACCTCGGACGATACGGAAGCGCCTTCTACTCAATTGCCGAAATTTGCGGTTGATAACATTGTGTTGGAAACCATTCCTGAACCAGCCACGCTGGGTCTGATTGCGGCGTTTGGTGGGGGAATCATGTTTATCCGTCGCCGTTTCATGATGTAGTAAAATTTAATAACGCTCTTCTCAGAGCAGCCCCGTCTTCGGGCGGGGTTTTTATATTTATGGCCGAATTTAAAAATAACGGAGCGGTAGAATGTTGAATAAAATCATAGGGGTTGCAGTGCTGGTTGCGGGATCGGTCTATGCGAATACGAACGGGCCAAACGTGATCGTTGTATATGCCGACGATATCAGCGCGCGGGAAATCCCGATTTATGGCAGCACGGTCTGGAGCCCGCCGCCGGGTGGCGATACGTCTGATCCCGCTTATTTCGCAGCGACGCCGGTGATGGATATGATGGCGACCAACGGTGTTTGGTTCCGTTCAGCCTGGGCATCGGTTATCTGCGGTCCAAGCCGGGCCATGATGATGACCGGGCGGTATGCATCGGCCCATAAATGGTGGTACAATGATGACAAGGGACGGAAGGAGAACGGCGCTGTCTGGGATCTTTATGAAAGTTCCCCGCTCATTATCGGCAAGGTGGCCCAGCAGGCCGGTTACCGGACCATGTGGTGCGGTAAAACCCAGATGAACAACTATAACAGCGAAGATTATGGATTCGATGAAGGGGCCTTTACACAAGGGGGCGTGGCCGATGGTTCCCCCAATCCCTATACCGATTTTGAACTGAAAAATGTGAGCGGCGAGTTAACGAACATCGATACCGGTTTGCCGGTAGCCAGTTTTGCCCAGCGATCCTGGTATTGGCAGCCGTCGGTATCGCTTTGGCGCCATCCGGACGCGCCCACTGAAACGATCTGGTGGCCGTTCGAAGCAGCCGATCAGGCCGCCTATGGACTGAGTACCTATGGTCCGGACGTGGAAATGGATCTGATCATGGGTTTCATGGAACGAAGCGCTTCTTCCAATACCCCGTTTTTCGTTTATCACACCAGCCACTTGGGACATGACGGCTATAACTGGCTGGGGCAGCCGGAGGATGTCAAATGGCCAGGCACCCCGATCGTGACCTGGGATGGAACCAACTATTCCCGTACAGCACCGAATATTACCGGGGATATCGGGGTCTATGATCTGCATGGTACGGTTACGGACATGGGTATCCATGAGCATGTGAATTATCTGGATTACCAACTCTGGCAATATATCGAAAAGATGAAGGAGCTGGGCATCGAGGATAATACGATCCTGATCTTCTGCGCCGATAACGGAACCCATTCCTACGGGAAGGGTAGTGGCGACCGGCAGAAAGGCACGCATGTGCCCCTGATTATTTATGCGCCGGGAGTGGGAATGGTGCGGCAGGGGCCGCAGGATGAATTGGTCAGTATGGCCGATTTCCTGCCGACGCTCGCAGAAGTTTCCGGTGCGGAAATTCCCGCGGATTATGAAATCCACGGCAAGAGTTTTTGGACGTACTTAACGGAAACCAATTCGACCCAGAAGGAGTGGATCTATTCCTATAAAAATGGGGATCAATTAATTCGGGGTCATCTGGTTATGAAAGATGGCAACGACAAATGGTGGGATATTTCGAGCACGCCATCCGACCTGATCAGCTTCCCGGAAATTACGGACTGGAATACCGTTTCCTTGGCCCACCGCGATGAGCGGGATGCACTGCTGGCGATCCTCCCGGAGTTCGATAATTATGCGTTGGAGCACGATCCGCCACATCCGCCTTCAGCCGGTTCCGCCCAGACGGTCGGTACCGTCACGCATGACGTGGATATGAAGAGCACCGTTGTACTTCGCACGGCATCGACCATGAAGTTTGATGACGATATTCCACGCTATGCCTATATGCAGTTTGATGTGTCGGGATATACACCGGGTTCCGGGGATGTTCGTCTGTGGCTGAAGAATGCTTCATGCGTAGGAACCGTGGGCATTTTTGAATGTTCCAACGGGTGGGATCAGGCTACGGTTGATTGGGTCACAAAGCCGGGCGACCCGGCCACCTCACCGAGTGTGGGTACCATAGAGATGTCTGCCGTCGGTGAGTGGTACTCCATCTCGGTATCCAATATTGTCACATCCGATGGCACCTACAGTTTTGGTATGACGCTCAATGACACCAATTCGGCAGCTGATCCTGGGCACATTAATTCCATGGAATCGGGCTCTGATGCGCCATATATCGGACTGGAATCAGTTTCGAATGCGAATTATGATATGGAGTATTGGCTCTACGAGAATGGACTCTATGCACACGAAGCGGGGGAAGATGCGGATAATGACGGAATGGTCAACAGCAACGAATATGTGGCCGGTTCCAATCCCCGGAACTCAACGAGTCTGCTGACCGTGGATGGAGTTCCAATGTCTGGAAGCAACTATGGAGTTTCATTCGAGTCGGTTTCCAGCCGGTTATACGATGTTGAATATACCGATTCTCTGGGCTCGGGCTGGAATATCCTGTCGAACGGGATTCCCGGGAATGGCGGCACCGTTGAAATTCCGGATGCATATAACGACTCAAATCGCTTTTACCGGGTTCGCGTTTCTCTTCCCTAATTAATGTCGGAGATATAAATGAAAGTTTGGATAAACATCATATGGATTTCGCTCCTGGCCGGTTCCGTGAATGCCGAAAAGCCGAATATCATTCTCGTGTTTGCGGATGATATCAGTGCGCGTGAACTGCCGATCTATAATTCCGATGTCTGGAGCAAACCGGGCTATGGAAATACAGACGATCCGGCTCTGCGCGCCCAAACACCTGTGCTGGATAAGTTGGCCGAAGAGGGGTGCTGGATCCGCAATGCCTGGGCGGCTACGATCTGTTCGCCCAGCCGGGCCATGATGATGACCGGCCGTTATGCGCATCTGCACAAGTGGTGGCATAACGGGGACTATGGTAAGAGCTTTGATGAGCAGGATCGTAAGATCACGTGGCCGCTCTATGAAAGTTCGCCGGTTCAACTTGGGCAGGTAGCTCAGCAGGTGGGTTACGGCACCTATTGGGCAGGGAAAACGCAGATGACGCTGGATCATGTTGCCCGATACGGATTCGACGAAGGGATATTTACCCCCGGTGGAAGTATTACGGAAAATCCGAGCACAGATTTTCAAATCATACAGAAGAAGGTGGATGGGAAAAAGGTGATGGTAAACCGTGACAGCGGTCTGCCCGGCGGATCATTCCCCACGTTTAGTTATTTCTGGATGCCCAGTGTTCAGCTTCTGAATCATCCATCGGCAGAAGATGAGTTGGTCCTTTGGCCGAACACTCCAAAAACCCGCGCGAGCTTCGGTCCGCACACCTATGGCCCTGATCTAGAGATGGAATTTATTTTCGATTTTATGGATCGAACGCACGAGAAGGGTAAACCGTTCTTTATTTATCATACGTCCCATCTCGGGCATGGCGCATTTGATTGGCTGCGCCCTGAAGATGAAGGAAAATGGCCGGGCACGCCGGTGATTGAATGGACGGGTAAGGGCTATGTCCGTACCGAACCGAGGGTCACTGGCGACAAGGGGAAATATGATACGCATGGAACGGTGACCCCTTCCGGAATACATCATCAGATTAACTATCTCGACTATCAGATGTGGTGTTATCAAAACAAACTTGAAGAGCTGGGTATTGCCGAGGATACAATCATTATTTTCTGCGCGGACAATGGGACGCATGGGTATGGCAAGGGTAATATGGACCGGCAGAAGGGCGTGCACGTTCCTCTGATTATCTATGCGCCCGGTATGAAGAAACGCGGGGAGCAGGATATACTCGTCTCGATTGCCGATATGCTCCCGACCGTCGCCGAGCTTGTGGGCGCTGATATTCCGGCCGATTATGAAATTAACGGGGAAAGTCTGGTTCCGTTTCTGTTTACCGAAAAGGCCGATCATCGCGACTGGCTCTATTCGTATAAAAGCGAGCGCCAGTTGGCGCGCGGTAACTATGTGCTGAAAGATGGAAAAGATAAGTGGTGGGATGTTTCCACTATGCCCGCTGATCTGAACAGTTTTCGCCAGATTACTGATTGGAGTAAGGAAACAGAGCTGTTCCGCGAAGAGCGGAAAAAACTGCTGAGCATTATTAAACCGTTTGATCTGTATGCGACAGAGCATGATGCTCCGAGCTACAAAAGCGACAGAAAAGGAAATGAGTAGGATGAAACAAATGGTTCGATTAGCCGTAAGTCTGTTGTGCCTGATGGCGGGAATGGGCACTCTCAAAGCGGAAGCTGAACGTCCCAACATTCTGGTCATTCTCTGTGATGATTTGGGGTATGGGGACCTGGGGCTCACAGGCTCGACCGAAATCAAAACACCGGTGCTGGATAAGCTGGCTGCGAACGGGGCGATCTGTTCCAACGGGTATGTCACACACCCGTATTGCGGACCGTCCCGCGCCGGTTTAATTACCGGTCGCTATCAGGCGCGGTTCGGTATGGAGATCAATCCGAGCTATTCGCCTTATGACCGCACGATGGGATTACCACTGACCGAACGGACATTTGCAGATCGTCTGCAGAAAGTCGGCTACCGGACGGGCGTGATTGGAAAGTGGCATATGGGGGCGGCTCCCGAGTTTCATCCGAACAACCGCGGCTTTGACTATTTCTACGGATTCCTTTCCGGCGGTCATACCTATTTCCCGGAACAGGTGAGCAGTAATGAGCCGTTGGTGAATGATCAGCAGAAAATGATTTACCATGTGAATGAAGGCTGCCTGCTGCCGCTGATGCGGAACAACAATGCCGCCGAGTTTGATGAGTATCTGACCACGGCCCTGAGTCGCGATGCTGCGCGTTTCGTGCAGCGTAGTGAATCTCCATTCTGTTTATACCTCGCGTACAACGCCCCGCATGCTCCATTGGAAGCGCCGGAAGAGCTGATTGCTGAATATGCCCATATTCAGGATCCGCAACGGCGGATTTATGCCGCGATGGTCGATGCGATGGATCAGGGGATCGGCATGATAGTTGATGCACTGGCGGAGAGCGGGAAACTTGATAATACGCTGATCTTCTTCCTTTCGGATAATGGTGGAATTTTTCCCAAGCCCTTTAAAAACAAATATGATGCATGGGGTGATAGCGGCCCGTTTAAACGGGGCAAGGGAAGCATGATGGAAGGGGGTAGTCATGTGCCGTTCATCGCGCACTGGCCCGCAAAGATTAAAAGAGGCACGGTGATCGACGGGTTGGTTTCTTCACTGGATATTGCGGCAACCGCCGTGGCTATCGGAAACGGCGATGCATCCGGCCATGAGTTGGAAGGAGTGAACCTCGTTCCATATTTCACGGGCGAAAAAACGGATTCCCCTCATGAAACCCTATTTTGGCGCACCAATAATAATACATCGTGGGCGGTGAGGACGGTTAAAGCCAAATATCTAAAAGAGAGCTGGAACCATCCGGACGGAATTCAGTTGTTTGATATGCAGAACGACCCATATGAAGATCAGAATATATTGGCTCAGCGCCCGGAGATGCGGGCCGAACTCGCGCAACGGTGGAACATGTGGAACGCCGGGAATATAAATAACATTCTTGATGAAGCTCCGGTCTATCACAGCAAACGGCTTCAACTTTTTGAAGAGCAGTATCAAAAGAAGATTAAAGACGCGGCAAAGAAAAAGCCCTTGGTTATTGAGTAGCACGGAGGAATCATGACAACGATGTTCAGCAAGAGATTTGTAGCTGTAGGGTTAATCGTCTTGAGTGGTTGCTTCAGTGCCGATGGAGCAAAGGATCAGAACGAGAATTGGAACCTTCCCAAGGTGGTCGAGGCGACGGCGAGTGATAAGACGAAGGTGAAGTATCGCGAGGTAAAGGATGCGCTACCGATTCGTAAAACGAAGTACATGATCCGGGTTCCGGAAAACTGGAACGGCACGCTCCTGAATGATCTGGATTATTGCAAGAAAGCCGATTCCTACATGAGCATGTTGCTGTTGGAAAAAGGATATGCCCTGTCGGGAACGGTCCGCCGGCCGGATCGGGGGCAAAGCTATGATCCTGCCCACGAGGCCCACGACTTTATCTGCATCTTTGATATCTTCGAGTCCACGTTTGGAAAACCGAAGCGGATTATTCAGCTGGGATGTTCCGGCGGTGGGACGGTGACGCTTTCCATGGTCGAAAAATATTCGGATCGGATCGATGGCGGAATTGCGGCGTGTGCGGCAACGAGTCAGTGGATGGCCAACATGCATCTGGATGGATTGTTTGTGATGCAGTCGCTGATTGCGCCGGAGCTGCCGATTGTTGATCTGGTCGATTACGAAAATCAGAAACTTGAAGCACTCGGGGAGAAATGGAAAGTGGCCATCGATGAAGCACAACAGACGCCTGAAGGACGTGCCCGCATTGCCCTCGCGATAACCATTGGTCAGTGGCCGGCATGGGGCGGTCGTGGTGAGGCTCCGGTTATAAAGCCGGACCCGACGAATGTGCGTGCCCTGCAGGAGAGTATGTGCCATAGCATGGCCATGCTGCTCCCCAACAGCAGGACCAAGGGAACCACCATGCTGGAACGTGCAGGCCGTGGGCAGCTGAGATCAAATGTCGGGTTGGATTATGCGGAACTCTTTGAAAATGGAAATACGCACTATAAAGCCGCAGTAAAATCCCTCTATCAGGAAGCAGGTATACGGATCGAAGACGATTTGAAAACAATCAATGCCGCTCCGCGTATCAAATCGGATCCGGCGGCGATTAAATATTGGAGTGCGTTAGGGCGCACGCATGTTGGAGAGCCGAAGGTGCCCCTGCTTCGAATCCATACCAGCGGAGACGGCCTGGTTTATCCGGTGCTGACGCAGGGCTATGAAGAGCTGGTTCGGCAAAAGGGATATTCAGATCTGTTCCGCAGTGCCTATGTCGACAACTGGGGACATTGCATGTTCAGTACGGGAGAATGGTTGGCTTCCATTGAAACGGTGATGCAGCGCTTGGATTCCGGAGTTTGGCCGGACACCGATCCTGCTTCCATGAATGAACGGGCAAAGCAATTGGAACCGCTCTCTAAAACCCGTTTCTTCGATTTCCCGGGAGTGGAACAATTCAACCGCGCCTGGGTTCCAACGGTGAATGATTATATGGGTACACAGGAATAAATTAATAGGCATAGGGGCTATGTAGTCTGATAGTGAGGTGTGTCCTCCCTTTGGATCTATTTCTTTTGGCTAGTTTGACCGTAGTCCATAGCGGTGTATTCTATTTGGAAATCGTAATATTTCTGTGTGGAAGGCACGGGATACATAAGGAGACGAATGTGAATTTGACGAGAAGAACAGGTTTGTTTGCGGGCGCAGCGGCAACAGCTGGAATGTTAGTGCCGGGTCGTGTGTTAGGTGCGAATGGGAAGCTGAATGTCGGCATTGTCGGGGCGGGCGGCATGGGGCGTATGTGCGTTGGAGTGTCCGGCGGACAGAACATTGTTGCTTTTGCCGATGTGGATGCGGTGCGTGCTGCGCCTTCATATCAGAAACACCCCAATGTTCCGGTTTTTACCGATTTCCGCAAAATGCTGGATAAGCATCATAAGGAACTGGATGTGGTGCTGATTTCAACTCCGGACCATACTCACTTTGCTTCGACCCTTGCGGCTATGGAACGCGGGCTGCATGTATTCACCCAAAAACCGCTGACCCACGATATCTGGCAGGCGCGTACGCTCCAGAAAGCAGCGCACCAGTACGGCGTTAAAAATGTGATGGGCAACCAAGGGCGTTGCTTTGATGGAATTCGTCAGATCAAGGAATGGATTGATGCAGGATTGCTCGGCGATGTGACCGAAGTTCACGCTTGGACGGTTCGACCTTACCCAGGTTGGGGCAGTCCGGATGGTCCTTTCCCGCGCCCGAAACAGCCCATTCCGGAAACGTTGGATTGGGACAACTGGCAGGGCCCGGTTCCGCACCGTGACTATAACGAATGCTACCTTCCGAATAACTGGCGCGCCTGGTGGGACTTTGGCAACTCAGCCATGGGCGATATTGGTTGTCACTTACTGGATTCGGTCTATTGGGCCTGTGATCTGACCGGCCCGGTTTCTGTCAATTCGGAAGCCGATGTGTTTAATGAGCAGGTTACGGGGCGTGACGGTATCGTTCGGTTTAAATATCCGGCCCGTGGGAAACATGTGCCACTCACGGTTCACTGGTATGAAGGCGGGCTGAAGCCGGATGTGCCGGAAGGATTTGATTATGGTACCGAGCTGCCGAATGAAGGTATTCTGATTAAAGGAACAAAACGCACGATTTATCATCCCGGTATCCGCGCGGATAATCCGGTAATTCTGATGAGCCGGAAAGACTGGTACACCTTCCGAAAAACCGAACTGCCGGAGCCAACCATTCCGCGTCTGAAGTCCAAGAGCCCAGTGGCCGAACTGTTTAATGCGATCAAAGGCGGCCCGAAAGTAGGCTCGGACTTTGACTACGCAGCACCGCTGACGGAACTCTGTTGCTTGGGTGGCATTGCTCGCCGTACGGGTAAACAGCTCGACTGGGATCCAGAGAAAATGGAGTTCAAAGATGCGAGTCTGAATAAATACATCAAAGCTCCGGTCCGTAAAGGTTGGGATGCCGGCGAAGACCTTTGGAGGCAGAGATGATGCGGAAACTGATTTCAGTTGTTTGGGTGATTGCAGCGGTTTGTACTGCATTACAAACAGTGGCTGCTCCGAAAAACTTCATCATTATTTTGGCGGATGATCAGGGGTATGGGGATCTGAGCTGTTTTGGTTCCAAACGGATTCAGTCGCCGAACATTGATCGGCTGGCGAGTGAAGGAATGCGAATGACGCAGTTCTATATGGCGTCATCGGTCTGCTCTCCATCGCGGGCCGGCATGTTGACCGGGCGCATGCCCAAACGGGTAGGAGTGCCAAGGGTGTTGTTTCCGCATTCCACGACCGGGCTGCCGCCGGAAGAGGTGACGATTGCAGAAATTCTCAAAACGAAAGATTACGCTACGGCGCTTGTGGGTAAATGGCATTTGGGTCACCAGAAACAATTCCTGCCTACCAACCAAGGTTTCGATTCATACTTTGGAATTCCGTACAGCAACAACATGTCAACGTCACCTGATCTAGCCGTTGCGAAGAACGTGAAGTTTGCACAGGGCTGGACTGCGGATAAGCTGAAGCAGGATCTAGCCGCAATTAAGGCCGATTCTAAATCAAGAAATAATCTCGCGCCGCTGATGCGAGGCAACGAAGTGATTGAATATCCCGTGGACCAGAGCCAGCTCACAAAGCGCTATACTGAGGAGGCCGTTCGTTTCATTCACGAGAACAAGGATCGCAGCTTTTTCCTGTACCTTGCTCACGCGATGCCCCACGTGCCCATCTTTGCATCTGATGCGTTCAAAGGATCCGGCGAGAATCCATTCTGCGATTCTATCCATGAAATTGACTGGAGCGTTGGTGAAGTGATGAAAGCCTTGAAAGACACGGGGCTCGATCAGGATACCTTTGTTATCTACACCTCCGACAACGGACCGGCAAGCGCTGGGTCGGCGGGGCCTCTGAGAGGAAGAAAGTTTATGACCTTTGAAGGCGGTGTTCGTGTGCCGACGGTGATCTGGTCACCCGGTGAAGTTCCGGCCGGTGTCGTCTGCGATGAAATGGTGTCGGCACTGGATCTTCTTCCTACCATTGCCGGTTATGTCGGCGCCAAAATTCCGGTCGACCGTGTTTATGATGGACAGGATGTTGCCGATCTCCTTGCGGGGAAAACCGGCACCTCTCCACGTAATGTGAACTATTACTACCAGGCCACGCAGCCGGATATTGATGGGATACGCGTGGGGGACTGGAAGTTCCTGCACAAGGGCGGTCGAAATAGAAAGGGCCAGAAACCGCGAACCTTTGAACCGATGCTTTTCAACCTCAAGGAAGATCCTCGAGAGAAGAATAATTTATATAAATCCAATCCGGAAAAGGTTGAGGAGCTGAAGAAAAAAATGAACGAGTTCGACGCGTCGATTAAGTGAAATAGTAGCTACTGAGTTTATTCAACGCAAAGGTACAAAGGACTGTAAGCGTCCGACTTTTCACCCCTGTTCGGAGTCACGGGCGGCTTTCCATTCTGCGGGGGTGTAGTCCTTAGCGGTAGGGTTGGTCATGTACGGTGAATGGATTCTGGGGTTATTGGAAGGAACGGTGTACCAGCCTGACAAGAGGTCACATTTGTGTGACATGAGTGGCATTTTCGTTCGAGACGTTATTGCATGTCGCAGTGCGGGGCCGCCGAGACGGCGACGATACTTACCGCAGGTGTTTTTCCTGCCCTTTTTGGGGAGAAATCTTTCAAACATTGGAAAAACAAATCCCGAGCTCATTCGGAACGCAGCTGGAAGCATCGCCTGCGGTTCCCGGGGCGAAGCAGTGCTGGGTAACTCCTTCTTGTTCTTTTGGCTAGGTTTCTTCCTGTACTAAAAATCCCGATATTATCGTTCCTTGTGTAGTCGCCTTTAGCGCGCAGGGAGCTGGGGCTCTTTGTAATGAATGCGGGGGTATGCCGGCGAGTCTCTGCAACTGAGAAATCAAGAGGAGTCAAATTATGAATAAAAAGTTAGTACTATCAGGTGCGCTTCTGCTGGTTACAACCGTTGCTCAAGCGACGACGAAGCCCAACGTGGTCATTTTCTTTGCGGATGATATCAGTGCGCGCGAGTTTCCGGTTTATGGAAGCTCGGTTTGGACGGCGCCCGATGCGTCGAACACATCCGACCCGAAGTATCGGGCCAAAACGCCCGTGATGGACAAGCTGGCACAGGATGGCTGCTGGATTAAAACGGCCTGGGCTTCCGTGGTGTGCAACCCGAGCCGCGCCATGATGATGTCGGGGCGTTATGCCTATATGACCAAATGGTGGAACAATGGGGACCGGGGCCGCGGCCACGATGAAAACGGCAAGCTGGTCAACACCTGGCCGGTCTACATGAGTTCTCCGCTGCTGATCGGGCATGTGGCGCAGAAGGCGGGCTATGGCACGTATTGGTCCGGCAAAACCCAGATGGCTGGCAGTTATAAAAAGCACGGCTTTGACGAAGGCTGTTTTACGCCCGGTGGCCTGAGCGATAATGATAATCCCTACACCGACTTTAAGCACAGGCCCATCAAGGGCACAAAAAAGGAAGTTATCAATGTGGATACCGGCAAGCCGGTGGAAACCTATTGGCAACACGGCTGGTATTGGTATCCGCATGTGAAGTTGATGAATCACCCGACCGCTCCTGGTGAAATTGTCTGGTGGCCGAATACGCCGGAGGCAAAGAAAAACTTCGGCCCGCACACCTATGGTCCGGATGTGGAGCTGGACTTTGCATTCGATTTCATGGAACGGAAGCACACAGAAGGCAAGCCGTTCTTTGTCTACCACACTTCTCATCTCGGGCACGATGCGTTCAACTGGCTCGATCCGGACTACAAAAAGTGGCCGAAGAGCAAATGGCCAAATGCGCCGATCGTAAAGTGGGACGGCAAGAAGTACGCCCGCACCGAGCCGAGGATCACCGGAGACAAGGGGGAGTATGATACGCACGGAACCGTAACCGAGCCGGGGATCCATAATCATATTAACTATATCGATTACCAGATCTGGCTCTATCAGCAAAAGCTGGAAAAGATGGGGATCGCCGATAACACCGTAATCATTGTCTGCGCCGACAACGGCACCAGCGGGTATGGAAAGATCAGCCCGGAGGTGCAGAAAGGCTGCCACATCCCAATGATCATCTATGCGCCGGGCATGAAAAAACACGGCGAGCAGGATGTGCTGATGAGCGTGGCGGACGTTATGCCGACCATTGCCGATCTCGTCGGTTACAAGATTCCGGAGGACTATAAGATCGACGGAAAAAGCATGGTTCCGTTTCTGTTCTCCGACCAGAAAGAGCACCGCGACTGGATCTACAGCTATCGCGGGCCGGAGCAGTTTATTCGCGGTAAGAAGGTGCTCAAAGACGGCCGGGGCAAATGGTTTGATGTCTCGACTGATCAAGACGATCTGATCAGCTTTGATGAAATTAAAAACTGGGGGGCGGTATTGGAAGTGCACCGGGCCGAGCAGGAAAAGCTGCTGGAAATTCTGCCGACTTATGATCTCTATTTCGACGAGTACAATGAACCGGGTGTTACGGACTCTCCAAACCGGAAAACTAAAAAATATTACCGCAAGACAAAGGACTCATAAAGAGGAGGAAGGACGATGAAAATTGCTGAAGGATATTCAAAACGGGTGTGTGCGCTGCTGTCATCGATATTGACCATTGCTTCAATGGCCGGGGCGTCGAGCGATGTTCGTGCCCATTGGACGATGAATGATGGTGCTGGAACAGATTTGACGGACAGCTCAGGAAATGGAAATACGCTGGTCGGCAAAAATTTTGCATATAGCCAGGGGCTGAACAGTGCAGCCGTCTCCCTGAAAACCGACGGCGAACTCCGCGCCGAAAACAGTGAGAGCCTGAATCCGGCCGATGCGATCACGGTTGAAGCGTGGATTCGCCCCTGGGAACCGAATTTTCAGGATTCTCCTACCTTTGTTTTTAAAGATGGATCGTATGTGCTGAGCTTTGTTCCCGGCAAAAAAGTCGGGTTCCGGTTGTGGGTGGGCGGGAAAGAACATTTACTGAGCTCCAAAAAAACCGATTGGAAAAAATCGGTCTGGTATCATGTTGTCGGGGCTTACGACGGCAGGAAGATGCGTTTGTATGTTGATGGTAAGCTGGACAACGAAGTTCCAATGTCTGGAAAAATTGATGCAAGCGATTCGCCGGTCTTCGTTGGAACCGCGAATGGAAAGCACTTCCTCTGGAATCCGATCGATGAAGTACGGATTTTCGGCCGGGCGCTTGCTGTGGATGAAATCAATAAAGCCACGCTGGCTGGAAAGTTTGAAGCAGAGCGTATGGACGCCCGGCATGCCGCGTTTTTTCACAAGGGTGAAAAGCGAAAGCCGAAGGCCGTGGTTCCGGGCTATATCTGGGTCGATGCGGAAGATTTCGATGAGTATGGCGGCTGGTGGATGGAAACCCAGTTTGTTCCGCAGGTCGGTTCGCCCTATATGCTCGCAGCGGGCACCGGGGAACCAGTGGAAGACGCGGTTACCACCGTTAATGTTGAAAAACCGGGAACCTATAAGCTGTGGGTGCGCAACCGCAACTGGGTTAAGGATCACAATCCGGGCACATTCAATGTGTCTGTGAACGGGAAAAAATCGGATACCGTATTCGGCACCGAACCGATTGAAGAGTGGGTCTGGCAGGATGGCGGAATCTTTGAGCTGGAAGCCGGAGACGTTGAACTGAAGCTACACGACCTGACCGGTTGGTATGGCCGTTGCGATGCGATCATTTTAACGCGCGACATGTACTATATTCCACCGTTTGTGCTCGAGGGCTACAAGGGTGAACAACGCCGCCTGACCGGTCGCGGAGCCGCCGAAAAGACCGAGGGCGATTACGATGTGGTTGTGGTGGGCGCAGGAGCTGCAGGTATCAATGCGGCAATTTCTTCGGCGCGCATGGGGGCTAAAACTGCGCTGATCCAGAACCGTCCAATGATTGGAGGAAACAACAGCACCGAAATGGGCGTGCCGATTCTTGGCCCGGCGGACTTTGGCAAGAAGAATGCCCGAGAGGGCGGCCTGAACGAAGAGATCGGCCGGTTGCGCTCTTTCAATTTTATGCAGAAGTGGAGCAATGGCGCCGAGGTGATTGCGGCAGGGGAAAAGAACCTTACGATTTTCCTCAACACCCACGTCTATGACGTTGAACGCACTGAAGGAAACCGCATCGTGGCGGTGCGCGCATTCGATATGATTGACGGTCACCTAAGCCGTTATGAGGGCAAGCAGTTTATCGACTGCACGGGCGATGCCTGGGTCGGCTACTATGCCGGTGCCGAGCTGATGCGCGGCCGCGAGCCCCGCTGGATGTTTAATGAAAGCAATGCGCCCGAAGAAGCGGACATTATGACGATGAGCGGTGCACTGATGCATTCCCATACGCTCGGGTACAACAGTGTGGATACCGGGAAGCCGGAGCCGTTTTCCGGTCCGGACTGGGTGTGGGATCTTTCCTTCAATACCACCAATCTGCAGGCCCGCAAAGGCTATGAGAAGACACATAAGAGCGGTTCATGGTGGCATGAGAACCGGAATGATGTAGATGATCTGTGGAACCCGGAAGCGGCGCGCGACGGATTGATCCGCGTGAGCGTAAGCTATTGGGACTGGATAAAAAATGTCTCAGACAGCAAGGAAAAGGCGGCCAACCGCAAACTGCTGCCTTTGCCGGTTACCAATGCCAAGCGTGAAACCGTGCGTCTGGTCGGCGATTTTGTTCTTAAACAGGATGATCTGGTAGAAACAGTATGGTTTGAGGATGCCATTGGTCATGGCGGCTGGGGATTGGATATCCATCATCCGGATGCCATTTTTTCAACGGAAGGGCCCTTCGACTTCAATACACATATATCCATGTATAATGTTCCTTTCCGTATGCTCTATTCAAAGAATGTCCCGAACCTCATGATGGCTGGGCGCAATGTTTCCTGCACACATGTTGCTCTGGGTACGGTGCGAGTGCAGGGCACAACGGGCATGATGGGCCAGGCGGTCGGAACCGCTGCGGCCATGTGCGTTCGTTATGGAACCGACCCGCGCGGCATCTACCAAAAGCATATCACCGAGCTTCAGCAGCAGCTGCTGAAGGATGACCAGTATATCATTGGCCTGCGGAACGAAGACCTTAACGATCTGGCGCTGGACGCGGGCGTCTCTGCTTCCAGCGAAAAGTCGGCCTTGTTCAGCGCGCAGAATGTGCTCAGCGGCGTTTCCAGAATTGTCGGCGATCAAATGAATATGTGGGCATCGGATCCGGCTCAGGACATGCCGCAATGGCTCGAGGTAAAATTCCGCAAACCGAAAGAAGTCAATGCGGTGTACCTGACATTCGATACGGATCTGAACGATGCCAAGCGCGCTACATGGGAATGGAAAGACGATGAACGCATGCCTCCCGAATGTGTCCGCGATTATCAGGTGCAGCTCTTTGACGGTTCAATCTGGACCACGGTTGCTGCAGTGACGGGCAACTACCAGCGCCGTCGTATCCACCGTTTCCCTTCGACCAAGGCATCGAAAATCAAGGTGGTCGTCAACGCAACGAACGGTGATCAGTCTGCACGTGTTTATGAAGTCCGTGCCTACAACGAATAGACTGCAGGAGTGAGAGGATGAAGAGACGAAATTTCACAGCAATAATTCTGGCAACGACCGTCACGGCATCAGTCGCAAAACGGGAGGCCAAGCCCAACTTGCTGGTCATTCAGACCGACGAGCATAACTTTCGCACGCTTGGCTGCTATCGCGAGTTGATGAGCGATGACCAGGCGTATGTCTGGGGCAAAGGGGTTAAGGTTGATACGCCCAATCTCGACCGTGTGGCGGACGAAGGCGCGATCTGTACCAGTTACTATTCCTCCTGCCCGGTCTGCACGCCATCGCGCGCCTCCTTCGTAACCGGGCTCTATCCGATTGCCACCGGATCACCGCTCAACGACATGCCTCTCCACGATGGGCTTCCAACCTTTGGAAGCGTGCTGCAGGACCAGGGCTATGCTACGGCCTACGTCGGCAAGTGGCATCTGGACGGAGAGGCAAAGCCAGGCTTTGAACCACCTCGCAAATTCGGGTTTTCCGACAACCGCTATATGATGAACCGCGGCCATTGGAAAGGGCTGGCGCACGAAAACGGCAAACCGATTGTCATTGAGCACAACCCCAAGACGCAAAGCCAAAAATTTAATGTATCAAAGGCGACGCCCGAAAATTATACCACCGACTTTCTCACCAGCCGTGCGATCGAAATCATGGAGCGCGATAAAGGCAAGCCGTTCTGCGTGGTGCTCTCCATTCCCGACCCGCACGATCCAAATCCGGTGCGACCGCCCTACAATACGATGTTCGAGGATCTTAAGTTTGAAGAGCCGCGCACGATGGGTGAGTCGTCTGAAACCAAGCCCAAATGGGCTTACGAGCGTCAGGAGTCCGGGCTGAAGCAAAAGCACATGCAGGACTACTTCGGCATGGTTAAGTGCATCGACGATAACGTCGGCCGTCTGCTCCAGTTTCTCGAAGCCAACGGTCTTGATGAAAATACGATTGTGGTGTTCACCGCCGACCATGGCGACTTGCTCTACGAGCACAACCGACGCAATAAAGGCATGCCCTATGAGGCCTCGGCCAAGATCCCGTTCCTAATCCGATGGCCGGGCAAGATCCGTCCCGGCAAGATCATCAATACGCCGTACAATACCAGCGACTTTCCGCCGACTATTTTGGGCGTGATGGGAGCGCCAGCGATTCCGGGTGCGCACGGTGTCAATGATGCCAAGGCATTCCTTTCGCCGGATAAGGTCGTGAACAGCAAAGCAATGACCTACGTCAGTGGGCCGAGTGCCAGTTGGGCCGGATTGTTCGGGGATCGCTATAAGTTTGTTCTCTCGCATAAAGATGTTCCGTGGCTATTCGACCTGAAAAAGGATCCCAATGAGCTGACCAACTTTGCCACGAATCCGGAATATGCCCGGATTGTTCAATCTATGGAAAAAGAACTGGATAAGCGGATAAAGCACTTCAATGATCCGGTTTTGAAAAACAAAATCATCTACACGGGAGACCAATCCTAATGAGTTCTTTTTTTAAACTAACCATCATTGTAGTCCTGCTTTCTTCTGGCGCATCAGGTCTACTGGCTGATGTGAGCCTGCCGAACATCTTCAGCGACCACATGGTGCTGCAGCGGAATCAGGAAAACCCGGCCTGGGGCAAAGCGGATCCCGGCGAAAAGGTAACCGTATCGATTGCAGGGCAGTCGCATGAAACCGTTGCCGATGCATTAGGCAACTGGCGGGTGAAGCTAAAGCCAATGAAGGCAACATCACAACCGCAGGTTCTTCAAGTTTCAGGTTTCAAGTCTCAAGTTTCCATCTCCGACGTCTTCGTCGGAGAGGTCTGGATGTGTTCGGGGCAGTCGAACATGGCGTGGTCGATTGATTCCATTAATGACTATGACATGGAGATTGCGACGGCCAACTATCCGAATATCCGCCTGCTGGCGGTTCCAAGGGTTGGAACGCAGGAGCCACAGTTTAATATTGATGCCCGCTGGAAGGTCTGCACTCCCGAAAACGTCAAAGGCTTTACCGCGCCCGGATTTCTTTTCGGACGACGTTTGCACCATGCGCTGAATGTGCCGATTGGGCTGATCTACAATGCTTGGGGCGGTTCCGACTTGGAAGCGTGGTTGCCGCGCAAAGTGCTGGAAGATGCAGGGCAGGATGAATACTTGGCCGAGTGGGACGACTATCTGGCCGGATATTCCGATGAGTTTCTAGCGAATGAAAAGGTTGAATATAAGAAATGGGTGGAGGCCGGGAAGCCCGGCAAGAAAAAGTTTCCCCCGCGCGATGTCCGCACGGCTCAGAAGCGGCCGTCCAATATTTATAACGGGGTGCTGTTTCCAACCATTGGTTACGGCATCAAAGGCGTCGTCTGGTGCCAAGGCGAGAGCAACATCGGGCGCGCCTATGAATACCGCTCCCTCTTTCCGCTGCTGATCAATACCTGGCGCGAGCTATGGGATCAGGATGACCTCCCATTCTACTGGATTCAGCTGGCCGACTTTAATGAGGAAGTTGCCGAGCCGGGCGAAAGCGGCTGGGCCGAGCTGCGTGAAGCGCAGACCATGACCTTGTCACTTCCAAACACAGGAGAAGCTGTGGTGATTGACCTCGGGGAGGCGCGCGATATTCACTACCGCAACAAGCAGACGACTGCCGCCCGGCTGGCGCGCCATGCGCTGGCCAAAGACTATGGATTTAAGATCGCCACCGAAAGCCCGCGTTTCCAATCATTGGAAATCGAAGGCAATAAAGCCGTCCTTAAATTTGATCACGTAGCCACCCATCTTTACGCATTCGACGTTCCGGAGGTGAAGGGCTTCGCCATTGCGGGGGCGGACAAGAAGTTTTATTGGGCTGACGCTAAAATCGTCGGCAAAAACAAGGTTGAGGCCTCTTCGGAAAACGTGCCCACGCCGGTCGCGGTGCGCTATGGCTGGGCGAATAACCCCGTGGTCAATCTTTACGACCGCAACAGCCTGCCGGTCACTCCGTTCCGAACTGATGACTGGCCAGTCGGAAGCATGGGAAGAAAGACGCTCTATCGGTGATGATTAAGTTTTAGACCTATGCACAGCAGCAAAAGGAAAGGTGAAGCTATGGATATCTCAAGAAGAACAGGTTTGTTTGCCGGTGGCGCTTTGGCTGCCGGTTCCATGATTCCCGGCAAGGTGCTGGGAGCGAATGAAAAACTCAGCATCGCTTGCGTCGGCATTGCCCACATGGGTTATTCGGCGGTTAAAACGGCAAACGAAGAGCATCTGGCCGCCATCTGCGATGTCGACTGGCGCGATCGCAGTGCCGGGGTTTGGAAAAAAACGTGCCCCATTGAAGTGGCGGCCGAATTCCCTGACGCCGCTAAGTTCAATGACTTCCGGGAAATGATTGATTCTTTGGGCGACAAGATCGATGCGGTATTTGTCGCCACACCCGACCATGCGCATTTTCCGGCCGCCATGGCGGCGATGGAAAAGGGCAAACATGTTTTTGTCCAGAAACCGCTGGCCCACAATATCTGGCAAACCCGCACATTGCAGAAAGCGATGCACAAATACGGTGTGCAGACCAACATGGGCAATCAGGGGCACACGTTTGAAGGCATGCGCCTGATTGTTGAATGGGTGCAGGCCGGAATTCTGGGCGAAGTCCGCGAAGTCCATTGCTGGACCGACCGGCCTACGCCTAACTGGTTCCCGCTGCCGTCATCCTATCCGCCACCCGGCACGCCGGTTCCTGACGGACTGGAGTGGGATCTGTGGCAGGGCCCGGTTCCGTCTAAGAAATACAGTCCCGAATATATGCCGACCCGCTGGCGCGGTTGGTGGGACTATGGCGTAGGAGCACTCGGCGACATTGGCTGTCATTGCCTCGATGCGCCGTTCTGGGCGTTGGAACTGGGCATGCCGAGCTCGGTGGAGGTGGAGCTCGACCAACCGGTCAATGACCAGTTTACGGTCTATGGGGCGCATGTCATCTACAACTTCCCGGCGCGAGGCGGCAAGCCACCAGTAAAACTCCATTGGTACGAAGGCCGGCCGCGTCCGCCGAAACTGCCCGGCATGACGGAACTGCTAGGGAATGGGATGTATATGGTCGGTTCAGAAGAGACGCTATACGCCGCGGAAATGCGACCGCAAAGTCCGATGCTTTGGCCACGCGAAAATATGGTGAAGTATAAAGACATTTTAAAGCTGCGCCCTTTGTCGCGCGTGAGCGGCGGTCCCATCAGAGAACTGATTGGGGCGATCAAAGGCGGTCCGGCCTGCGGATCAAACTTTGACTATGCCGCTCCGTTGACGGAAGTGGTGCTGCTGGGCGGCATCGCAATCCGTACCGGAAAACGGATCGAGTGGGACGCAAAGAACATGCGCATCACCAACCATCCGGAACTCAACGCACTGATCAAAGAGCCGGTCCGCAAGGGCTGGAGCTTTGGTGAAAATTTGTGAGGGTAGGTGGACTCTACATGGATATGATGAAATATATTAATGTTTTTTCTCTGATGGCCGGCGTGCTTTTAGTCGCGGGGTTGGGTGCTGATGCTGCAAGCAAATTTAAAAAAGGAGAGGATCCTATGTCTGTGTGTCTCAATATCAAAGATTTCGGGGCCAAGGGGGATGGCAAGAGCGATGACACTCCCGCGCTGCTGAAAGCCATGGAGAAGGCAAAGTCCGGGAATGGAACGATCTGGTTCCCGACCGGCACCTACTGCATCCATCCGGTTAAGGTGCCTTCGCATATTGCTCTGAAGGGTGCTTCCAACTGGGGCTATGAAAACAAGGGAAAGAAAGATCCTGAGTTCGAAGGACGCACGATACTCAAAGCGCTTTCAGGCGATGCCCGTGCGCTGCTGGATTGTCACGACACGCGGGGTACGCGGATCATCGGACTTACGCTGGATGGCAACAAGCTGGGCAAATCCATGCATGGCATCTATGCGCGCCACACGGGATGCGAGCTGCATTTGGTTATTGAAGATTGCCGCATCAACCATTTTACCGGTTCCGGCATCCGGCTGGAGAAGGCCTGGGTGTTTGCGATTCGCCGCTGCCTGATTATGTGGAACGATGAACATGGAATCGACTGCACGGGCGGCTACGACGGCTGGGTGATTGATACGATGCTGACGGCCAATGCCGGCGCCGGTTTTTATGCCGGTGGTGAAGCGCCGAAAGGGATGGACGAAAAAGAAAAGAAAGCCATCGGGTTCTTTGGAAGCGCGTCCGTTATGCTAACGGCCAACCGGATAGAATGGAACCGTGCAGGGGGCATCATCCTGAACGGTGCGAATTCCATGCAGATCAACGGTTGCTCGATTGATCATAACTTTGGCCCCGGAATCATGATGACGGATTCAACGGCGAATACCGTTTCCGGATGCAAGGTCCGCACCAATGGGGTGGATTGCGAAGGTGAAAAGAGCTGCCAGATCCGTCTGGAGGACTGCAACGGAACTGCCGTTACAGGAAACACCCTCTGGGGCTGGTTTAATCGCGGGGAATATGACTATAAAGAGGCGGATCCGCTATATGGGATGATTCTTAAGAACCTGAACGGCTGCGTTGTCGCGAATAACGCCATGTACCACGCTTCAAGCCTAAAAGGCATTCACGACCATGGCGGACACGAAGCAACGGTGATTGAAAACAACACATACGTGAAACCGACAAAATAACACGACGTTAAGAATGAAGATGACAGGCTTATTGTTTTTGTAATTCAGGTACAAGCAACGCTGAAAAACTTCACGATCATTCTGCCGACCTGTTTGTACAAACCGACAACTAGATAATTACCATTGGGAAAGAAGGTTATTAATGACACTGCGTCTTTTATTTTCTCTTACGCTGTTCGGTGCTGCTGTTTGCTGGGGTGATCAGCCTAACGTCTTGTTCATCTGCATCGACGACATGCGCCCGCAGTTGGGGGCGTATGGGCATGACTATATGATTACGCCGAACCTGGACCAATTGGCATCCGAGGGGCGGTTGTTCAATCATCACTATGCGCAGGTGCCAACCTGCGGGCCGTCAAGGGCCTGTATGCTGACGGGCAAGAACCTGAAGAAAAAGTCGGAAATTAGCCACCCTCATCTGGCCCAAACGCTCGCGGGTACCGCCGAGCCGGGTTCCCCGGAAACCTTCATTCACCATTTTAAAAAGAACGGGTACTACACGGTCGGCATGGGCAAGATCAGCCACAGCGGCAGTGGATGGCATATTGATAAGAAAACGAAAAAGGGGGCGCACGAGCTGCCACACAGCTGGAACGAATATCTTCCAGATACTGGAAGCCGTTGGGGCAAGCAGGATCAGGTGCACGATTATGCGTATGGCAAAGATCGCAAGGCTGACTCCATGCCACCTTATGAATGTCTGGAATTGGAGGATGAAGATTATCCGGACGGGCGATTGGCTCAACGCGCAGTAAATAAACTCGGTGAATTGGCCGAAAGCGACCAACCGGTTTTTATGGCCGTTGGTTTCTTCAAGCCGCATCTTCCATTCGCTGCGCCGAAAAAATACTGGGACCTATACGATCGCGCGAAAATTCCGCTCTCTCCGAACCCGGATTTGCCAGATGCGGTGGACTCCGTCTTCCTGCACGGCAGCAATGAGTTTTTCGCCCAGTATCCCGGCGGACGTGAAAAGGGCGGGGCGGGCAAGCGCCTGTCCGATGACTATGCGCGCGAGATCCGGCACGCCAACTTTGCGGCCGTCACCTATATGGATGCGCAGGTGGGTAAAGTGTTGGATCAACTGAAGGCAACGGGTCTGGACAAAAATACGATCGTGGTGGTTTGGGGCGATCACGGCTGGCATCTGGGCGACCACACCATCTGGGGGAAGCACAGCACCTTTGAGCGTGCGCTGAACAGTCTGCTGCTCGTGAAAGTTCCAAACATTGGGAAACCGGGCGTGGCCGCTGACGGGCTGGTTGCGACGATCGATATTTATCCCACGCTCTGCGAACTCGCCGGGCTTCAGAAACCCGAGGGTTTGGCCGGAGAAAGTTTTGTTGATGTGGTGAACGATCCTTCGAATCCCGGTAAGCCGCAGGTGATCAGCTATTGGCGCGACATTCTGAGCATGCGCACAGACCGTTATCGTTTGGCGCTTTTTAATGACGGGAAAGAACAAAGGGTGATGTTGTTTGACCATGAAGCGGATCCGAACGAAACACGCAATGTGGCAGAGGAATATCTGGAGGTAGTCGAACGCCTGACGGCATTGATGAAAACAAATAACCGGGGCTTTCTGCCCGGACTGGAGTAGATGAGAATGAAGGCTTTGATGGTTGCATCGTTTGTTGTCGCGGTATCGGTCGTTGCGGAACAGCCGCGGTACGAACCCAATTGGACATCGCTGCGCCGGCACGAAATGCCGGAGTGGATGGATGGCATGAAGTTTGGCATCTATTGCCACTGGGGTCCGCAGACGATCCAGCTGACAAACAAGGATAAGGAGCTGGACCGGCTCCAAGCACTGGAGCTATGGACGGGAGAAAAGTTTGATGCTTCTGCTTGGGCGGACCTGTTTGAAAAAGCGGGCGCGCAATTTGCCGGCCCGGTGGCGTGGCATGGTTCCGGATTGCTGAACTGGGACAGTGAATTTTCAGACTGGACCACGGCGAAAAAGGGGCCAAAAATCGATATCGTAGGCGAGCTGGTTTCCGAAATCCGGAAACGCGATATGAAGGTGCTCGCCTCCTTTCACAATAACTACACGATCTGGGGCCCGGTTTCGAAAAGCGATCCGACCTACCTCGATCCGGACAAAGAAGATTCACCGCTATACACGGCCAATGAAGGACGGCGGGATGAAAAGCTGTTGGAGGGCTGGTATGCCCGGATGGCGGAGGCTGCAGATAAATACAAGCCGGACATGATTTGGGTTGATACCAGCTTCGGCGGCACGGTTGGATCCGAACTTCAGGGCCGCAGCATTTCCGGACGGCATTTGCCGGGAAAAGGAAACGAGCTTCGGACCATTCCGGAACCATATCAGCAGCAATATTTGGCGCACCTGTTCAACTCCGCAGCTAAAGACGGGCGTGAAGTGGAGTTTATCTATAAGTCGTTCGACATTCCGCCGGGCATTGGCATGCGCGATATTGAAAACGGAAGTCTGATCGGCTTGCAGTATGATCCCTGGATGGCCGACATCAACATGGCGCACCACATGGAGTGGGGCACGCCGTGGTTCTACAATCCAAACAATCCCATGAAGGATGCGAACCTTCTGGTGGATCTTCTGGTGGATCTGGTCAGTAAGAACGGGCGGATGCTGTTGAGCATTCCGCCGCTGGCGGACGGCACGTTCACAGAAGATCAGGTAACGCAGCTGACCGCATTGGGCGACTGGCTGCGCCTTAACGGCGAAGCAATTTATGACACCGTTCCCTGGTCCTACTTTGGCGAAGGGCCGACCGAAGAAACCAATCCCGGACACCACAAGCACGGCATCTGGGATGAAAAGGATAAATATATCCCGAAGTGGACGAAGGATGACATCCGCTTCACGCAGAACGGCAAGAACCTCTACGCCATTGTGCTCGGCTGGCCGGGCGAAGCGCTGAGCATCCGCACGCTGGGCCATGCGGGAAAACTCTATCCGGGCGACATACAATCCATTAGCCTTCTCGGCTCAGATGAAAAGATGGAGTGGGAGCAGACCGCCGATACGCTGACGGTTAAATTCCCGAAAGAAAAGCCGTGCGACTTTGCATACGTGCTGAAAATTGAACGGAACTAGCAGGGGGCAGAGATGAACAGAAGATATTATATGGGTGCATTGCTGGCCGGAACGGCCATGTCGTCGTACGCGATGAGTGCTTTCCGTCTGAAAAAGGATCAAATGAAAAACGGATTGGGCAGAAGCTCGTTCAACGAGGGCTGGCGCTTCCGGTTGGGCGCCGCCGAGGGTGCGGAAGCTTCCGCATATGGCGACTCCGACTGGCGCGCGCTCGATCTCCCGCACGACTGGGCGATTGAAGGGCCGTTCGATGTCAAATACAACGCGCGTTGCGGCGGCCTGCCGTTCCACGGCACCGGCTGGTACCGCAAAACCTTCGACGTCCCCGCCGAAGCCAAAGGCAACGTCGTGTCTGTCACGTTCGATGGCGCGATGTATAACGCGCATGTTTGGGTCAACGGCCATTTTCTGGGCAGCCGGCCGTACGGCTACAGCGAGTTTCAATATGATTTGAGCGACCACCTGAACTATGGCGGCGCGAACGTTATCGCCGTGAAGCTTTCGCCGGAAGATCTTTCCTCGCGCTGGTATCCTGGCGCAGGGATCTACCGCAACGTCTGGCTGGATGTCCGCAATCCGGTGCATGTGGCGCAGTGGGGGACGTATGTCACGACGCCGGTGGTTTCCGCTGCTCAGGCCGCGGTCAGGGTGGAAACAACGCTGGTGGGCGACGGCGCGGTGGAGTATGAAATTTTTGACCCCAAAGGCAGAACGGTGGCCGTTGGAGCAGATCCGCTTCTTTTCGTCGAAAAACCAAAACTGTGGGACATCGATTCGCCGCATCTCTATGTGCTGCGCACCACCGTCCGAGTGGAGAGCGAGGTGGTGGACCAGGTGGAGACCCGCTTCGGCATCCGCACGTTGGAATTCCTAAAGTCCGGCTTCAAGCTGAACGGCCGGCCGGTGCGGATCCAGGGCGTTTGCCTGCACCACGACAACGGCCCGCTCGGCGCCGCAATCTATCGCCGCGCCGACGAGCGCAAGCTTCAGATTATGAAGCAAATGGGCGTCAACTCGGTGCGCACCAGCCACAACCCGCCGTCGAACGAGCTGCTGGATCTGTGCGACGAGCTCGGCATTCTGGTGCAGGACGAGGCGTTCGACGTTTGGCTGAAGCCGAAGGTGGAGAACGGCTACAACAAGTTTTTTGCGGAGTGGGGCGAGCGCGACATCAAGGACATGGTCCGGCGCGACCGCAACCATCCCTCCGTTTTTATGTGGAGCATCGGCAACGAAATTCTGGAGCAGGGCAATGCCGAGAACGGAAACCGCATGGCCAAGCAGTTGAACGACTACGTCAAGGCAGTCGATTCCACGCGCCCGACGACCTGTGGGTTCAACTGGTGGCCCGGGCCGTACGAAAACGGCATGGCTTCGCAGATTGATATTGCCGGGATGAACTATAAGCCGCTCGCCTACGGTGCGCCGGTGAATGAATTTTTGCCGAGCAATCCGGTGGTCGGTTCCGAAACGTCCTCCTGCACCAGCAGTCGCGGCGTCTACCATCTGCCGATCGAAAAATACAAGACGCATGAATCGAAGCAGGTCACCAGCTATGATTTGATCGGCCCGCCGTGGGCCTACCCGCCGGATGTGGAGTTCGACGCGCTGGAAAAGAACCCGGAGATTCTCGGCGAATATATTTGGACCGGCTTCGACTATCTCGGCGAACCGACGCCCTACGGCGGGAAGGACAACAGCACCAACGGCTATTGGAATGCCGACTGGCCGGCGCGCAGCTCCTATTTCGGCGCGGTCGACCTCTGCGGTTTTCCGAAGGACCGCTTCTATCTCTACCAGAGCCAGTGGACCCAGGAGCCGATGGTGCATGTGCTGCCGCACTGGAACTGGGAAGGCGCCGGCCACGAAACGATTCCGGTCTATGCCTACACCAACTGCGAAGAGGTGGAGCTGTTCGTGAACGGAAAATCATTCGGGCGCAAGGTCAAGGGCAAGGATCTGACGAAGCTGCTGGTTAAGTTCAACCGCTACGAAGGCGATACCTTCATGTCGAAATACCGCCTGTCGTGGGACGTGCCGTACAGCCCCGGCAGCCTCAAGGTGATCGGCTACATCGCCGGCAAGGCCGTAGCGGAGAAGGAAATCACGACGGCCGGCGTGCCGGCAAAGGTCCGGTTGCTGCCCGACCGCAAAAAAATCGATGCCGACGGCACCGACCTCTCGTATGTGACCGTCCGGATCGAGGATGCCAACGGCAACTTTTGCCCGCTGGCCGACAATACGGTGCAGTTTAAGGTGGAGGGCGCGGGAACCATCGCCGCCGTCGGCAACGGCAACGCCGCCACCACCGCACCTTTCATCGCCGACCACCGCGACGCCTTCAGCGGGCTTTGCATGCTGATCGTCAAAGCGGGCAAAGCGGGTGGAAAAATTGAAATCAACGCTGCGTCGGAGGGGCTCGAAGCAGACCAGACCGTGCTGACCGTACGGTAGGATTGGAGAAGAACTATGATGAGTGCGCCAAGCAAAGCTGGCACACATAAGCTGGACAATCCAGCCTGCGCAAAGTTTAGCCAACAGCGCAGAACGAACTATACGGCTAAGGAGGTAACGAATTAGTTGAAGCTATAGTGTAGGCGATTTGTCAGCCACAATGCGAAAGCGTGAAGGTGTTGAGCCCCGAAATAATTCTATTGTTGCAAGAGGACCAAAGGTTTCATTTCCTGGAAGTCAGTATCGGTATATTCGCTAAGGGCAAGAATATATCGGCGTGCCGGGGTCTAAGTCCGTGGCGGATAAATTAACTGTGTGTGTCGGAACTTGGGAGAGCCAAAATGTTCCAAGGAAGCCGAAGAAGAGCCGGGCAAAGGTGATGATGCGGTATGTGGTTTTGGCAGTCGGACTAACTCATAGTAGAGGAGTAAATAGGGTAATGCCTAATGAGAACAATAAGTTCACTCGAAGGGGTTAGCAGTTAAGCGTAAAGAGTAATGAGAGAGTTTTGTGCTATCCACAGAGGTAGATAAGGCCATGCACAGAAATGACCGGTTCCACAAGCTTTACGTGCTCTTGTATCGGTATGGGATATCAACGATGGTGCGATAATAACAGGAATATGATCGCAACACGGGCAAGATTAGAATTGCTAAACATGCCGGGAGTTTAATTGAAGAGCCGGATGAGGGAAATCTTCAAGTCCGGTTCTGTGAGGGGCATGGGCTTCCTCGCATATGAATAAGTGTAACAATAAGTAATATGGAGGAAGTCACATGTCTACTCGACAATTGAATTATATTGCGGGATGCGTTGCCGCGCTGTGCGTTGCAAATGCAGTGGCGGACAAACCGAATATTTTGTGGATCGTCACCGACGACCAGCGGCCCGACTCGCTGGCGTGCTTCAATGAAGCGGTGAGCGGGACAAAGCTGAGCCCGTTGGGCTATGTGATGTCGCCGAACGTCGACCAGCTGGCGAAGCAGGGCACGCTCTTTACGCAGGCCTACTGCAACGCGCCGGCCTGCGCGCCGTCGCGCGCCTCAATGCATTATGGGCAGTATCCGTTCCGCAGCGGCGTTTATGGCTTCGAGCAGACGCATCAGGCGGCCGAAAGCTGCAAGCAAACCGTTCCGCAGGTGATGCGCTCGGCCGGCTACAAGACGGCCGAGTTCGGCAAGCACGGCTACTATATTTTCGATTGGGGCCCCGGCCTGACGTGGAACACGGTGGATCAGTACGACCATTCGGTGGATGCCAAAAATGATTTGAGGAAAAAGGGCCTCACCGACTATTTCCCCGATTCCAAGAAAGTGAACGGGAAGAAGATTGGCAAACAGGAGGTCTTCCATTACCCGGACGGAACCGTGAAGGAATTCTGCATCGATGCCGTCAAAGGCCAGGAAATCCCGCCGGAGGACATCGCTTTGCGCAAAGAGGTGGATGCCGAGCTCGACATTATCCGCGCCTACACCCGCGAGCAGAGCACAATGATCATTGGCGGGCAAAGCCCCCAGCCTCCGGAAAAGACGATCGACGGCCAAATCGCCAGCGCCATGATCAATTATCTGGAAGACGAGGCGGATGCCGACCAGCCGCAGTTTATCCATCTCGGCTTCCATTTCCCGCACTCGCCGGTGCTGGCGCCGAAGAAATACCGCGACCTCTTCATGGCGAAGGAAAAGGAGATCCCCTACACGATTCCTGACTTCAGTCCGGCGGAAGTCGAAAAAATGCCTCCGCAGCTTCAGCTGCTGTATAAAAAGATGAATTTTTCGGGGCTGACAAAAGCGGAAAAACTGCAGGCGATCCGCGACTACTATGCCTTCTGCGCCCACGGCGACGCGCAGGTTGGGCGGGCCATCGGCGCCTTTTTGAACTATTGCAAAAAGAGCTCCAACGACTGGATCATTGTCTACGTCTGCGGCGATCACAGCTGGCACCTCGGCGAGCAGGGGATCGAGGCCAAGTTTGCGCCGTGGGACCATTCCACGCATAACGCGATGATTGCGGCATCCTCCATTAAGGGGCTGTTTCCCAAGGGCGCACACAACGATAACCTTGTTGAGTTTGTGGACTGCGCGCCGACCTTCTACGAAGCGGCCGGCATCAAAACCGATGCGCCGGACTATGCCTACCTCGACGGCTCCAGCCTCCGGAAAAGCGCGAAAGGGCAGGCGAAGCGGGAATACATTGTGGGCGAGATCAACCACGTGGTCGGTCCGCGCGCCTATATGCGCTCGAAGGATTTCGCCTTTTCGATGAAGACGCGCGAGAAGAACGGCAAGCCCGGCGACAAGTGGGGCCACCTGCCCGGCGAAGGGATCAAGTGGGCGCTGGAGTGTCCGCGCGCCCAAGCCGAGCTCTGCCTTTACGACCTGCGCAGCGATCCCGGCGAGCATTGGAATGTGGCCAACGACCCGAAGTATGCCCCGCTCGCCGACTGGTTCCGCCAAAAACTCGGGAATATCGTGCTGGGCGATCGGCGCGCCGAAGTCAACTGGCGCAAAGAAAACGACTATGTTGTTACCGACTTTGCCCTGGGCGCCGACGACAAGAAGCTGGATATTCCCGCAAGCTTAATTCCGGAACCAACCCGGTAATCAGCAACTATTCTCCGTCGTGAATGAAAAATAGGGAAGCAGGACTGACGTTATTGCGCATGCCCGATGTGATCATTTGTCTAGGTTGTTTATTAATGAACATTATGTAATGTTAACGTTCTAAATGGATATCTGTGTATCTGTGTATCTGTGTATCTGTGGAGCAACACAGGAAAAGAGGAGCTGCATGAACAAAAACGCCAGATTATTGGTTGGAACGTTCTTTGGACTGGTTTTGGCCTCGCTTGGGGAAGTTGTGTGGAACGAGGATTTTGAGGGTGCGACGCTCGGCGCTGCATCTGGCAATAACCAGACGCTGGCCGGCACGGTCATCCAGACGGCAAACAAAGCTTCAAGCATTGTTGTTGATGCGTCAACCGACCCCTCCGCGGCCGCGGCCTTCACATTGGCCTCAGGGAACTTTATTCGATTATCGGTAAGCTCCAATAATTTTTCCGCCGTCCGCTCCTCCCTTGATCCAATTGAATTTGACCAGGTTTTTTCGGAGAGCCCATACACGCTGTCATTCGACATCTATATTCCGTCCAGTCTGGCCTTTGCGGTGGGCGACATTCAACCTCGTTTCGAGTTGAATGGTGATGGGGGAAACGGGGACACCGATTATACTTTTGCGAAGAGCAGTGCCGGACAGCACCACATTGTCTATACGGGTCTGGTATCTGATTTTATTGGCACAGATGTCAATGAAGCGCGGCCATTCATCGGTATTGACCAGAATGGAGAGACGACTGGGTTGGAGGTCCTGGATTTTATGTATATGGATAACATCCATTTTGAGGTTGGGGAGCCGACTCCGCCCACGAACGAGGCCTGGTTCGCCGACCTGCGCGCTAACCGGGTGGAGTCCGACCCTTCGATTACGTGGCGTCAGTTCGGTCCCGGCATGTCGGGCAATAACTATCGCATTTACTGGCATCCGACCGATCCTGATGTGGTATTCCTCGGGCCGAACATGGGCAATGGCTATCGCTCAACGGACCGGGGCATGACCTATGAAGGCATTCTCGACTATGACGGTCAGGGGCATGCCATTGACGAACGCGGTCCGAGCGAAATTCAATCGCCGGATTTTTCGAGGCAGGATCCGGGTTTCGGTTTCTGCTCCCGCGAGGCGGAGTCCAAACTGTATAAAACAACGGATAAAGGTAAAACTTGGACGCGTGCTTTATCTTCCGGTTCCGCTAACGATCCTATTTGGGGAGGCGTGCGCCTGAATACGATTGCTGTCGATCCCTCGGATGATCAGAACTGGTTTGTGGGATCAGGCGACATCAACGACCGCAATAAATTCTTTTTCACGGATGCCCAGCCTCATGGTTATGGTTCCGCATCCGGCCACACCGCTAAAATCTGGAAGTCGAGTGACAAGGGTGATACCTGGTCGGATGTCACGCCGACGATCAACACCAACGCTTGCATTATCCGTATTATCGTGCATCCAACCGATTCGGATATCGTTTGGGCGGCGACCACCTATGGCCTTTATAAATCCATCAACGGCGGTACTTCCTGGACGGCCAAAACGGGCACCGGATTGGATAACGACATTATCCGTTCGTTCGACATGCATTACGATGCGGTCAGCAGCAACGTCACGCTCTATGCCATCGATCAGGTCAAATGGGCTTCAGCCGGATCGACCGTGACCAATGCCGGCGGCGGCGTATTCCGCAGTGATGACGAAGGGGAGACCTGGTCGAGCATCAATGGCGATCTCGGTGTGGATGTTTCCGTGCTGGCATCGGATTATAACTTCCGCACGACCTATTTCACCATGCTCGATAAATGGTTCGGGATATCCAATGCAGAGACGACGTATACGGTTTATCCGACCAATTTGATGAACAATTTCTGCATGGTGCGAGTAGACCCGACCGATGCGGATAACATCTTTATCGTGAATGACTATAAACATTACGGCGCATGGACCACCATGCGCGGAGGGATGGTCTGGCGCACGAATGACGGCGGCACCAACTGGATTGCCACCCTGCGGAATGGAACCGCCTGGGAGGGCACGCACCAGAGCTACTGGCAGGGGCGCGGCAACCCGACCGCCCACAACATGTTCCTGCGCGGCCAGAAAAAATGGGAACAGCGCGAGTCGTACGAACGCAAGGCCGGCACCGCACTGGAATTCAATGCGGACGGATCGGTCATTATGTTCCAGTGGGCGAAGGTGTTGTGTGTGTCCTACGACGGCGGCGATAATTGGTATGAAATCGATGAGATTGAAGTAACTCCTCATTCTGAAGTATGGGTTGCGGCGGAAAACAGCAATCTTCCGGGCCACGGATTTATACAGGATTCGCGTTTTCCGGAAACCATGTTTATGCCGTGCGGTGAAAATGATTACTGGGTGTTGGAGCCCGGTGGTGAGACCGTGCGCTCCGGGTATCAGGCTTCACGCCGGGTTGAGATGGGTTTTGCGGAATATTCCTGTTCCACAATCGCGATTCACCCGGACGATACCAACACGATCTATACGCTTCAGTTCCGCCAGGCTTCAGCCGGGGATCTATTACGCTCCACAGATGGCGGATTGACCTTCGTCGAATATGGAATTGATGCCCTCGAATGGCCGGTGGGCGAGTCGAAAAACGACAGCATCGACCAGCTTTGCCTGACGATTAATCCGGATGATCCGGACTACATGTTTTTCTGTGTTCCGGATGATGCGGACGTCCATGGCTATGTCTATGACCCGCAAATAAGCCTGACCACGGGCGTGCGCCGCACGACCAATGGCGGGCTCGATTGGGAGTGGGCAAATAGTGGGTTGCCATCTTCTGAAGATGTGGTCTGCGTTCGGCTGGATCCGGATAACAGCACCAACCTCTATGCCTGTGTTTATTACAGCAGCAGTACGGATGGCGGGCTCTATATGTCCACCAACAATGCGGCATCCTGGTATAAGCATCCAACGTTGCCGTCAAACATTTACAGCGTATCGGACATTCATTTTGCCAATGACGGAAAAATTTATGTTTCATGTGGCCAGCACGGGGATTCCGATTATCTGAACGGCGGCGTATGGGTCAGTGAGGATGACGGCGCAACCTGGACGCAGATGTTCAAAACCCGTTGGGCACGCATGACCAAAACAGCGGCCTATGATCCCGATGTTATTCTCGTTCAGATGAACAGCAAGCAGACCATTAATATCCAGAATCCGGGAACCTACCTGTCCAAGGATGGCGGCGCCACATGGACCAAGATCAATACCGGCAATCCAATGTCTGACCGTGTCAACGAAATCGCGATCGATCAGGTGGTGCGCAATCGCTACTACGTTTCGACTCAGGGTTGCGGGTGGTTGCGTGCCGATGTCATTGATACCAACAATATTGCACCGGTCTTTGTACGCTCACCTGTCGTCCGTTCCAATTCAGTGCCGGAAGAACTCTATGCAGATACCGTTGACGGCGAAGCCATGGATGCCAATGGCGATGCGGTTACCTATTCATTGACGTTTGCTCCGGATTGGCTGTCGGTAACGACGAACGGCATATTAACCGGAACGCCTCCGGAGAGTGCACTCGGCCAGTATTACTGTCAGATCCAAGCAGACGACGGCAAGGGGTTGAGCACGCGGGAAACACTTAACTTTCTCGTCAGTACCAATCCTGTTGCCTACTTTGCATCCTGGATGCGGGGCTATCCTGGAGTCGGCCCTGAAGATGGCTACGCGGACGACCCCGATGGCGACGGCCTCGATAACCTGAGCGAATACGGACAGGGCGGCGATCCGGGGCAGGCCTTTGTGCCGGCGGATCTGCTTCCCTTTCTTGGAAAGAATGGCGGAACGATGGAATATGTCTACCGCAGGCGCAAGGACGCCGATAAGCGGGGCATCCTCTATCAGCTCGAAGCGACCACCAATCTGGTTTCCGATAGTTGGACGAATTTTGCGGCGCTGCCGTCGGAGGAATCCATTAGCGCTGACTATGAGGCGGTCACGCTGCCGGTTTCGACCGCTGCACCCGTGCAATTTATCCGGTTGCAGATCGGCATTGCCCAGCCGTAGTGCACAGTCACAGCGCCCCAAGAAAAAATGGGGGAACGGAGTGCGAAAGTCAGTTTCTTACTTGACGGACAAGCTCAGATAGCTGGTTTGATTCCATAGGCTTGATTGCTGCTGGGCGGAATTTTTTTAATTTATTTTGCCTAATACGCTTTTTAATTGCGTAATGTGAATGTAAACACTGGTTTTAGTGTTTAGCATCGCTCTGAACAAGGTGGCCAGGGCTAGCCGATGCCGGTTTTGAGGCATAGCTGATGCTGAAGATGGTCGGGGAAGAACAGGAACAGAAGAGGGAATGATGAATAAAACAATTACAACACTGTTATGTTGTCTGCTGGCTGGCTGGGGATTCGCCCAGCAATCAGTCACGAGCCTGACGTTGATTAATTCAGATACAGATCTCCCGATGGTTGGATATGAAACGCTGACGGAAGGCATGACTCTGGATTTGGCCACTCTGCCTTCGGTCAACATGAACGTCCGGGCCAACACGTCGCCGACAACGGTCGGGAGTGTGCGCTTTACGCTGGATGCGGCCACCAATTATCGGACAGAGAGTACCGCACCTTATGCCATGGCCGGGGACACCTCGGGGGATTACTGGAACTGGACGCCCTTGGTCGGAAGCCACACGGTCACGGCAACACCTTATACAGATGCGGGGGCAGGCGGCACGGGCGGAACGCCGCTGACCATCCACTTTACGGTAACCAATTCCGCTTCATCCGGGGGAGGCGGCGATCCTGTTGTGCTCGGTTCATTTGATAAAGCCAAAGATATCTTTCTGCCGCAGTTCGACAGCAACCACGACCCGGATGACATTCATTCCATCGCGGCGCTGGGCTGCATGCTGGTGCATGATGACTATCAGGGCATCAACTACTTTGCGGTGCATGGCGCCTACGGAGAGCAGAACATAGGCAATTTCATCGAATCCCCCCAACTGTTCCATCTGGTGTTCGGAGCCGAGAATGAAAAGTGGGTGAATGCATCTCCGCAGAATCCGAGTTGGAACGGCGCGGTTGCGAAGATCGCAGCGAAGGTGAAGCCGGTTCTGCTTGCGGGCGGCAAAGCGTGGGTGGCGGAAGCCGGGCAGTCGGATATTACAGCCGACTGGGTGCGCGCGCTGATTGCCGACGGCATTCCGGCAGCGAGCATCAAGACCAACGTGGTTGTGGTGCAGCATAGCAACTGGAACGAGGACATGACCACAGATGCCGACCTGGCCTATGTGAAGAGCATGTGCGCCTATCAGACCATCAACGATGGCAACGGAACATCCACCGCACGCGATCCGAGCGCTCCGGCCACTCCGGCCTACCGTTCGACCAGTACCGCCTTCCAGCCGGCGGCACTGACTTCGCAGAACAAAAAGGCCAAGGCCTACTGGCAGGAGGCGGAGTGGGTCATTAACGACGAAGGGTATTTCCCAGACCATTCTTCCATTTCAACTGGCGGGGTGGACTTTTCTGATGTGGTGGAGTCGCACTGGATCTTTGGAGCGCCGACCGACTGCGATACCACCCAGAAATTCTGGGATAAGTTTGTAACCAACCTTCCGGTTCCCAACAATGAGCCGGACTTCCCGACGGGGCGCGACTATGGAGATGGTGGAACCGTGACTCCAACCTCTGGCACCTGGATTGAAAAAGACGGCATCCTGGCTATTGAAATGGAGCACGGGGAGCTTCACGAGGATTGGACGGTTCAGCCGAGCACATATCTGGTTGATCCAACGATGGCCGGCAGCATGGGCGACGGCTGGATTGAATGGGCCGGTGCACAGATATTCAACACGACCATCGCGGACAGCCAGGCCAACGGAGTCAGTGTTTACCGCTTCCAGATTAACAAGGCCGGCGACTACACGTTTCGCTGGCGTTCGAAGCAGTACAACGCGGGGCAGGCTGGAGACCAAGGAAACGACACCTATGTAAAGTTTGAAACCGGTACGCCGCTGGCGATGACGGCCAACAACGGCAGCACGCAAACCATGACGAAATACACCAAAGTGTGGGTGCAGAGTAAACTGGCTTGGTCGTGGGGGACAAACTTTGAGCCGGCGCATGGAGTGTTTGTTGTAAACCCGAAAGTGCACTATGAGCCGGGGCTTCATGAAATCCGGATTGCAGGGCGGTCTAAAGGACATACTATCGACCGGTTTGTGCTTTATCACAGCACGGCAAACGGCAGCACCGCCCAGACTTCGCCCGAATCTGAACGAGTGACCGCGGCATTGTATGTGTATCAGGCCACCAATGATTTTCCGGTCATCAATTCCGGTGCGGTTCCGTATTACAAGGACAATGGCAACAACGCGCTGGCCATCAATGCGGCAAACGAAAGCTATCGCGACCAATGGGCGCGGGCGGAGTTGATTTTTGACGGCAGTGCGGGAGCCTACGATGTCACTCTCACCGCGCTGAAAGAACTCGACGGTGAGTGCTCATACCGCCTTTTGATTAACGGCTCCCTGATCGGTGAAGTGAAGAATGCCACTACCACGGTTGACTATCAGGAACAGGATCATGTGTTTGCTGGGGTGAACATTCCGGCGGGCGCAACGATTGCGGTTGAGTCGATTACGCATTCCAACGGCAAAGTTCAGGAAACCGGCCAGCCGGCCGGCGTATGGGCCTGGGCGCGCGGTCGCTGGCGCTCTTTATCCTTGGCTTCAAATGGAACCGGAACCGGGATCAGTGTGAATGCCGGGGAAGACCAAATGCTGCTGCTTCCAACCGCTGGAACGCAACTGATCGGCACTGCGTCAGACGATGGAGCCATTTCCTCCGTTGAATGGACGCAGGTGTCGGGGCCGACCGATGCCGTACTGACCGGATCAGGCCAGACCAACGTTGCCGTATCCGGGCTGACGGGGGGAACGTATGTGTTTCAGTTGACGGCCACGGACAATGAAGCCAATACCGCTTCTGATGAAGTGGAGGTTACGGTGACCGGACAGCTTGCGGTCTATTCGGACGACTTCAGCAGCGCAGCATATGCCTCATCGCTGAACGGGGTAAACTGGAACCCAAAATGGAAAAGCGCCACGGATCAGCAGAACCTGCACACCGGCAACGGAAGCGTTGCGGTGCTGGATACCACCGTTGCCGCAGAAAGCTTTCACACACCCTGCAAGCATGGGTTTTCATTGTCGGCAGAAGGGCAGTACGCGGTTATGGGTTCCGACTTTCGCTACAACCACATGGCTGTGAGCGGTGTAACGGTCGGTCTAAGTAAAGCGGTCTCTGGGCTTTTGCTCTCCGGCGCGGACAACTGGTGGACCGGCCCGAATAAATTTTTCAGCATCGCAAATTATGGCATCGGAATTGGCCCAGTGGATGCGTCGCTCGAT
This sequence comes from Pontiella sulfatireligans, assembly GCF_900890705.1. Classification (GTDB taxonomy): domain Bacteria; phylum Verrucomicrobiota; class Kiritimatiellia; order Kiritimatiellales; family Pontiellaceae; genus Pontiella; species Pontiella sulfatireligans. The sequence continues at coordinate 2,281,610 of NZ_CAAHFH010000002.1, forward strand.
GATGTGATCGAGCATACGACATTAGGTGTGGATAGAAGTGTCGGTGGTTTCAGCGACTGGTTCCGTATTGAGTGGACCATTGAACGCGGTGCTGCAAACTATATGGGCAAGGCGAAGATTCTGGATGATGGAGGCGCTGTACTTTACACCGGCCCGCAGGTTGATCTCGGCTTTCCAAATGGATCTACGGTTTTCGGTGGCTACAGCACGGGGGGCGATGGCGGCAATGGAACCACTACCAATGTCGCATCGTATAGCCACATTTCGGAAGTGAACATGGATAACTTTGAGATCAAGGTGTTTGCGCCGAACTATGCGCCGTATTTTAAAGCCGATCCAATTGTTGGAAACTCCGCTGAAAAGGATATTCCATACACGGGAAATCTTTTGAATGACACACTTGATCCAAACGGCGATGAGCTTACGTTCTTCAAGGATTCCGGGCCGGCTTGGCTGACGGTTTCATCGGCAGGTGTGCTGTCGGGAACCCCAGCGGATTCTGATGTCGGGATGAATTATTTCTCCGTGCGCGTGGTGGATCCCGACGGGCTGTCTGATACGGCGGATCTGAACATTGATGTGGCCGACGGTCCTCCGCCGCTGGCGCTGACCTCGCTGTGGGCCGAGGATTTTGAGGGCGCGGCTCTAGATGCCGCTTCTGGGAATAATCAAACATTGGCAGGAACCGTTATCCAGACGGCCAATACGCTCAGCAGCAAAGTAGTTGCTGCGCCGGCCGCTTTTTCTTCGGCTTCCGATCATGTAATTCTGTTGAGTAGCAGCTCCAACCAATTTTCCGCCATCCGGCCTGCGGTCAACCCGATTGATCTGAGCGCCTACAACATCCGATCCGGAGATAAGTTTGTGCTGTCGTTCGATATCTACATCCCGACGGAGCTGACGAATGCGGTTGGTTCGGTAAACTTCCGCTGGAAGGATGGTTCCAATGCGGTCAATGGATCGACGGATACGACGTATGAAACCTTGGCTGCAGGGCAGCACCACATTGAATACATGGGCACTTTCCCCGTGAATACAGGGGGAGGGGATTTTATACCAACGAGTGTTCGGCCCTTCATCTGGTTCGACCAGGATGGCGCCGTGATCAGCGACCACGTCTATTTTGATAATCTTGATTTCAAAATAGGATCTGCACCGGCCATTGTGATGCCGGCATACATCAAGTGGGCGGACGAGGTCGGGCTTGCGGGCGGGCAGGTGAATCCGACGCTGGATATCGATGGGGATGGGCTTACTAACATGGAGGAGTTTCTGTCGGGGTTCAGTCCGGTCAATGAAGCGTCGGTCTTCAATGTCGATGCGGTGCAAACGGCGGATGAATCCGGCGAAAAAATTATTGTTCAATGGGAAACCCAGCCGGGTCGCACCTACAGCGTGATGCAGGCCGACAGCCTGACGGACGACTCTTTTGATGTTCTGGCGGAGGGGCTTGCTTATCCTCAGAGCAGCCACACAGTGGATGTTGCCCAAGCGAACGGATTTTTGCGGGTCGATGTGCGTTTGCAATAAGGGAACAATGGAGATGACGATGAAGTTAAAAACGATTGTATTGTTGGGGTTGCTGTGGGCCGGCGCACAGGTGCATGCCGAGTTGCTGCTGGCAGGAACGCAGACGAATGCTCCCAATGCCGGGCGGGTGGCAGTGGGTGAATATGGCCACGGCCCGGACTCCCCTATCTTGCAGGCCAGGCCGTTCTCGACCGGCGTCACGGCCTACAACCTCACATCGATCTTTTTCGGCGCCAATCTGACGCTTGCCAGCGGCACCGGCGGCCTCTCTGTTTCGGTCTACGACAATAATGGAACGGTTCCGGGCTCTGCGGTCGCCGGCGGAATGAATCTGTTTTCCGCCACGTCTGCCACGATTGACCAGATGCTGACGGCCGTCTCGACAATTACCCTGAACGCCAACAGCACCTATTGGTTTGTCGCCTCTGTCGATCAATCATCCGGAGCCACGCGCTACTGGTGGGATATGACCGATTCTGCAGTCTTTGATTCAGACGTGTCCGGAACCGGCATGCCGCTTGCAAATGCCAACAATGCCTTGGGCTGGGCGAGCTACGGCGGATCGTCCATGCAGATGTCGATCTATGGAACCGCCGTTCCCGAACCGGGCTCGTTGACGCTGATGGGAGTTGGCGCCGGCGGGGCATGGCTTGCACGCCGGAAACGCCAGCGCCGGCTTAACGGCTATCAGTTTGAAGAGCTCGAATACCACCTCTCCTTTGTCGAAGAAGAGCGGGCGGGGGCCCCGTTCGGCGGCGCGCAGCTGTAGCCACTGGTTTGATGAAGATTCTACATCGATCAATTTGCGTGGGTTTGGCCTTAGCTGGCCAGTGGCGACGGAAAAGAAGGTTTTGCTGCTGGGCGAGCCGGTTGACGCCGAAATTTGCGCCTCGGAGTGAGTTCACGGTGTTTGCTGATCTCGTCTTTTGAGGTGAAGCCCCTTTGGAGTGCGCAAGCTTGATTGCGCTTTTGGATGTCGGTTGCTTTGCGCGGGTGTTTAAAAGCGACGTCCAGCCGTCGCACTCCAAAGGGGCTTTGCCACAACGCAGGATGCCGAAAAAAAGCCCTCGCGGTTGCGAGGGCTTCGTCGTTTCCAATGATTTGGAAACCTACATCATGAAGCGGCGGCGGATGAAGAGCGTCGCGCCGGCGAACGTTGCAATCAAGCCAAGTGTGGCCGGTTCCGGGATGGCGTCCAGTTGGATCGATTTCATATTGAATCCGGATGTCGAATCTATGACTACTGCTCCCATGCCAAGTTCAAGGCTGGTCGAGTCATAGACGTTGGCAGAAGTTAATGTCGTGGTAAGAGTTGTGAGATTGGGGTTCACTGCGTTGCCAAGTGTGATCGTTGTGAGAAACTCATCTGCCGTTGCACTTTTTTCAAATGTCCCGGTTAGAGTGAAGCTTCCATTGACTTGGCCATCAAATAGGCCGCTCTTCCACGGGCCGTTAACTGTGGAGTCGCCAAGCCCTCGAACATACCATCCACTTTGGAACACGGTAATCGTCATTCCAAGGTCCGTCACTCCTGCTCCTGCCCATTTGGCACTATCCGAGACGCCAAGATTAAAAAATGACTGGTTATTCATCGTGCCAATGGATGAGAGGTCGAATTCCGAGGTAATGGTGATTGAATCGCCTTCAGCCATGTCGTTTACACGTGAGTTAGCCGTTGCTTGTTGGGCTTGGCTCCAGTTGTTTGATGATGTTGTTACTCCTGTGGCAGTATACCATCCTTTAGAGGCGTTCCAGCCTTGACCGCTGGAGCTTAGTAGTCCATCGGAATATCCTGTAAAGTCAGTAGAGTATATCACCGTCGCCATAGCGGCTCCGCTGACCGTGATCATTGCTATTAGTAGAGCTGTTTTTTTCATATCTCTCCTTATGTGCATATTTAAGTTATCTATTGCTAGATGTTCAAATGAGAACACAAACATGAAATGGTGTCAACGGGATTGTTTAAGAGATGTGGCATGTGAGCCCTGAAATTATTGGTTTATTATAAAATATGACAAATTTATATGGAAAGGGGTTGGAGAGAAGGTGGGCACAATTTGATCCGTATTTATGTCTTACGTAAACATGGGAGTCTTGAGGATTGGACTTATTTTTGCGGAGTTTGCTGAACAGGCCAGAGCCGGAGAAAAGCGGTCGGTTCCATCGGCGCGATAGCGGTCAATCCTCTCATGGGACAACGACCGGTTTAAGGAACGCTCTTTTTCTGGGATAAAAATCCGTTTACATTACGTCATGTTACTGTTAACAAGTAGGGCGTTGCATGAATCGGTTTTTTTAGAGATTGGAGAGGCATATGAGGCAGTTTTTTTCAATAATGGCGGGAGTTTTGGCGCTGACTGGGGCTGTGATGGCTGAAAAGCCTGCAGCCAAACCCAACGTGGTATTCATCCTGATTGACGACCTGAGCCACTACGGGATCACGGCCTACGGCGCAAATAAAATCAGCTCGACGCAGGGTTTTTTCAAGAACGTCGAGTTTGAGACGCCGCGCATCGACCGCTTGGCCAAAGACGGCATGAAGTGCGAATACGCCTATGCCTATCCGCTCTGCGAGCCGACGCGCATCGCCCTGATGAGCGGCATGAACAACATCCGCAACTATCATCAGTGCAAGTCGCAACATGCGTCCGACATCACCTTTGGCGACCTGTTTCAGCGCGAGGGATACGAGACCTGTATTGTCGGCAAGTGGAAGCAGACCCGCGGCACCAAGTCGATCCACGGCAAGGACTACATTGCCGAATTCGGCTGGGACGAGTTTTGCTGCTTCGACGTCGTTACCGAAGGCTACCGCATGATCGATCCCGATATCGTGGAAAACGGCGAGATGATGAACTACAAGGGCATCGATCCGGTCACCGGCCGCCGTTGCTACGGCCCCGACATCTTCAACCGCTATGCCCTCGACTTCCTCGACCGCAAAAAAGACAAGCCCTTCTTCCTCTACTATTCCATGGTGCTGATGCACGACGAACATACGCCGACGCCGGACACCAAGCCTGCCAGCATCTTTGACAACCATGACATTACTAAGCCCTCCGAGTATGGCTTCATGAAAGGCGACGACCGCCGCTATTTCCCCGACATGATTGCCTACATGGATAAGATGGTGGGTCAAGTACTCGACAAACTTGAAGAGCTGGGCCTCGCCAAAAATACGCTGGTGGTCGTGATGGGCGACAACGGCACGAAGGAATGTTTTGCCCACGTCCTGCCCGACGGATCCGAGTTCCTTGGCGACAAGGGCGGCAACAAGGAGGGCGGACTGCACGTGCCGTTGCTGCTGCGCGACCCCGGCAAGATTCCTTCCGGCAGCGTTTACGATGGCATGGTTAACCTGACCGACATTCTGCCGACGCTCTGCGACGCCGTCGGCATCGAGCCGCCCAACAAGGATGCGCTCGACGGCATCAGCTTTTGGCCGCAGGCCACGGGCAAGGCCAAGGGCGACCACCGCAAGTTTATCTACACCTGGTACAACGGCAACAACAAGTCGAGCGACCTCGACAACGTCATAGAATATGCCTTCACCAAGGAGTTCAAGCGCTATGCCCCAAGCACGCTCTATCCCCAAGGCCGCTTCTTCGACCTGCGCACCGATCTGTTCGAAGAGGTTGGCGCCGAAAAGAAAAAGGTGCCGAAGGTCTGGAACAAATGGCATCACAGCGGCTTGGAAGTAAACAAGCTGACGGCCGAACAAAAGCGCGCCTACGACGGCCTCGGCAAGGTGCTTGAAAAGAAAGCCTACGTTCCCGTCCAACGATTGGAAGTGGTTAAAGGCGAAGTGCCGCTGCGCGCTGGAAAATCGGTCGAACTGGATTGCCGTGTATATCCCGCTGAAGCCACCCGGCGTGGCGTGATCTGGGAGTCGAGCGACCCCTCTATTGCAACGGTCGACAAGTTCGGCGTGATTTCCGCGCACAAAAAGGGCCGGGTGGAAATCACCGCTTATTCCTGGGACGACGCCATCCCCTTGGCCGACCGCAAAAGCGCCGAATACAAAACCGACGGCATCAGCGACACGATCAAGATTCCAATTAGCAGATAGAGGCTGTAGGGCGGGAATGAAATGACAAGGCCGACATATTTCCTGGTGCTCGTTATTGGGTTGTATTGGTCTGCCTGGGCGGCAGAAATCCATGCACCCGTGAATGTGCCGCAGGCCGAATTCGCCGCGCAAAAACTCCGCGAAGCGGCACCGCCGGCAAAGATTCCCAACCTGAAGATGCGCATCGATCCAATGCTCCCGGAGCAGGGCTATGCCATCCGGCCGGCCAACGGCGGGCTGACGGTGATCGGCGGCGACGCGCGCGGGTTGATGTATGGCGGGCTGGAGCTGGCGGAGCGACTGCGCTTTGGCGAAGATGTATCGGTGCTTTCCATTGAAAACCAGCCTTTCATCAAACGGCGCGGGCTGAAGATGAATATTCCGCTCGATGCGCGTAGCCCGAGCTACGACGACTCTGGCACCTCCGCGCGCATGAACATTGAGCAGGTGTGGAGCGAAGACTTTTGGCATGGCTTTCTCGACCGCATGGCGGAGCACCGCTACAACACGCTCACGCTGTGGTGCAACCACCCGTTTGCCGCCATGCTCCAGCTCGAAGACTATCCCGATGTTGCGCTCGACGATGTCGCTGTTCCGACCTACAAAATCGACGACCAAATGCTGCCGCAATACATGCAGGCCGATCTTCAGACGCCGGAAAACTACGAGATCATTAAAACCATGCCCATGGCCGATAAGGTGGAGTTTTGGAGGCACGTCATGCGCTACGCCAAGGAGCGCGGCATCGACATCTATTTCATCACCTGGAATATTTGGGTGCACGGCGCCGAAGGCAAATACGGCATCGGCCATTCGCAAACCAACGAAGCAACGATTGCCTATATGCGTGAAAGCGTGAAGCAGTTTGTGCTGACCTATCCCGACCTCAAGGGCATCGGCATCACCTGCGGCGAACACATGCAGAACAAGCTCGAAGGTCAAAACGCGGTCGAAAAATGGATGTGGAAAACCTACGGGCAGGGCATCGTCGACGCCAAGGCCGAGCAGCCCGGCCGGGAGGTCGAGTTCATCCACCGCACTTGGTACAGCGGCATGGACGTTATGATGGACGACTTTATCTCGAAGTATCCCGATCCAATCAGCCTCGGCTTCAAATATGCCAAGGCGCGGCTCTATTCCATTCCCAATCCGCCTTTTTTCAAGGAGCAGCTTCAGGCCGATTGCGAAAAGTATAACCTTTCGTGCTGGATGAACCTGCGCAACGACGACATTTTCAGCTTCCGCTGGGGCGATCCGGATTATGTCCGCGAATACATGCGCAATCTGCCGCCTGAACCGCTGCTGGCCGGCTACCATATGGGCTCCGACGGCTATGTCTGGGGGCGCGAATTCACCAGCATCGAGCCTGATTCGCCGCGCCAGCTCGAAATCGACAAGCATTGGTACAAGTTCATGCTTTGGGGCCGCCTTGGCTTCGACCCGGCGCTCGACCGCGCTTTTTTCGAAAAGCAGCTGGCCAACCGTTTTCCAATGGTTGGAAGCGAACCGCTCTACGACACATGGCAGACCGCCTCGAAAATCGTCCCGCTCGTCAACACCTGGCATTGGCGCGACTGGGACCATATGTGGTCGGTCGAAATCTGCGCCTCCAAAAAAGAGGGCTATCATACTGTCAACCACTTCATCGAATTCGCACCGCTGCCGGAGCAGGGCATGCAGTCGATCGATGCCTTTGTGCGGCGTCCTAATCCGGAATTGAAGAGCCCGCTGGCCGTGGCCAATGAGCTGGATCAGTTGGCGGCGCAAACGCTGGCCGGCCTTTCCGTGCTGAAGAGCGGCGCTTCGTCGCCGCCGAACAAGGAGCTGCGCCAAACCTATGGCGACCTCGAAGCGTTTGCTCGGCTCGGCCAATATTATGCCGATAAGATTCGCGGCGCGACGGCGCTGCACCGCTTCCGCGTCGAAGGCGAAAAGAAAATCCGCCGCGAAGCCGTGAAGCATTTGAAAGTGGCCTCCGGCCATTGGAAGCAATATGCCGGCGTCGCCTCGTCGCAATACAACGAACAGCTGTTCGCCCGCACCAGCTATACCGACAGGGATGGACGGCTATTGGAATTGGCCATCGACGATATCCGCATCGCTAAAGAGGCGAAGCACAACGAATTTCCGCCCAGCGCTCTGGCGTGGAAAAACAAGAAATAGGCTGTGGCCTTTCGTTTGAAGCGATGCAAAATCGCCTTGTATGAATATTGTATATATGCGATATGAAAATAGTCATGGCCAAGAAATCATATATGGCGGTAAAGAAGGTTCGGCAGTTTATTGAAGCACAGCCGGATGGGGTTCAGGCGGAATACATCAAGATTGTCGAGCAGCTGGAACAGGATGGACGCTTGGTTGAACCGTATGGGAAGAAGCTGGATAAAGGGCTCTTTGAGATGCGGCTCCGCCGAGGAAGACAGGTCCGCGTTCTTTATTTTTATCAAGAGAAGGACTGTGTGATTGGTGTGCATGCTTTTGTAAAGAAGACCCAAAAAACGCCGCTGAAGGAAATGAAGCAGGCGCTAAAAGTCATGACTATGCTTAAGCGAGGTGAATACGATGAATAGCTCAATGGAAAAAATGCGAAAAGCACATGAAAAACAGGCCACGGCCATTCGGAAAACACCGGCTTTTCAGGAAGTATCCGAGGCATTCGATGTGGGATACGCCATCGCTAAAGAACTTCACAAGGCCAGAACCAAGGCGCATCTTAGCCAAGCGCAGGTGGCGCAAAGAATGGGAACAACGCAGAGCGTTGTTTCTCGGATCGAGGGAGGTGGAAACGTATCGGTTGATACGCTTTCCCGCTATGCCAAAGCATGTGGTGGAAAACTACAGCTTAAGGTCGTCTAACCGCCAGTCCCACCCAACATTTCCGCACATTCTCGCGGGGCCATCGCTTTACATCTATTGGCTAGGTTGCTTGTAGTCGCAAATCTATTTACATTAGATCGTGTTAATGTAAACAAATAGCGTTTCCCGTTGGGTCGGGAAGGGAGAATGGAGATGGATATGCGACGTTTTATGGGTGTTCTGGCGCTGGCTTTGGCGGTTTCAATAAATACTTTCGCTGCTGAAAGGCCGAATATACTGGTGATTTTGGCGGATGACTTGGGCTACGGCGATGTCGGGTTTACGGGGTCGCAGGAAATCTTTACGCCCCAGCTCGATCAGCTGGCTGCGAACGGCATGGTTTGCCGTAATGGTTATGTGACGCATCCGTATTGCGGGCCGTCGCGTGCCGGGCTGGTTACCGGCCGCTACCAGGCGCGCTTTGGCCTAGAGATCAACGTCACCTATTCGCCGTACGATTTGTACAGCGGCCTGCCGCTCACGGAACAGACGTTCGGCACGCGGATGCAGAAGGCCGGCTACCGCACGGGCATCATTGGCAAGTGGCATTTGGGAGCGGCGCAGCCGTACCACCCCAACAGCCGCGGGTTCGACCATTTCTACGGCTTCCTGTCGGGCGGGCATTCCTATTTCCCGGAAAACACCACCACGGCTTATCCGTTGCTGCTCGAAAACGGCTCCCCGCACTACAGCGCCAACGAAGGCTGCTATCTCCCGCTGATGCGCAACAACCAGGCCGGCGAGTTTAACGAATACCTGACGACTGCGCTCAGCCGCGAAGCCGCCAAGTTTGTGGCCGAAAGCAAAAAGCCGTTCTGCCTCTACCTCGCCTACAATGCGCCGCACGGTCCGCTCGAAGCGCCGAAGAAAACGATCGAGAAATACCAGCACATCAAAAACAAGCAGCGTCGCACCTATGCCGCGATGATCGACGAAATGGACCAAGGCATCGGCATGGTGGTGGATGCGTTGAAAAAATCGGGCAAGTTTGACAACACCCTGATCTTTTTTCTGTCCGACAACGGCGGCGTAACCTCCAAGCCGGGGCACGAAAATGAAAACTGGTCGAACAACGGCCCGTTCCGCAAGGGGAAGGGCAGCATGCTCGAAGGCGGCAGCCACGTGCCGTTCTTCGTCCACTGGCCCAAGGGTATCAAGAAGCCGGGAACTTTTGAAGGGCTGATCTCTTCGCTCGATATCGCCGCCACGGCGGTGGCGCTCGGCGGCGGCGACACTTCGGGCCATCCGCTCGAAGGCGTAAATCTGGCTCCTTATCTGTCGGGCAAAAAATCCGGCACGCCGCACGATGCGCTTTTCTGGCGCGTGCGCGACGGCGTCAGCTGGGCGGTGCGCACGCCAACGGGAAAATATTTGCAGGAAAATTGGGGCGGCTCCGAAACCCAGCTCTACGACATGGCCAACGACCCCTACGAATCCACCAACCTTATCGGCCAGGTTCCGGAAAAGCGCGCTGAGCTCGTCAAGCTGTGGAACGACTGGAACGCGGGCAACACCGCCAACGTGCTGCTGCAGGCGGGGGAATATCAGCAGAAGCGCCTGAAGCTGTATGAGGAGCTGCACAAGCAGCTACAGGAAAAAGCCCAGAAAACCAAACCGGGGGTGATTCAGTGATGTTGAAAACAGGTCAACAGTCGAGTGTACATATGGAGGGGCGGAGGCCTCTCCGCCCGGGCGCACGGCGTGCGCCCCTCCAGGTTGCCGCCTGCATGGTTCTGTGTGCAACCTCTGCTCTTGCCGCGCCGCCGGAGGGCGGGGACTGGGCGCCGTTCGAGCCGATGAGCGACGAGTTCAACGCCAAGAAGCTGGATCATAAAAAGTGGTACGACCACAACCCGACCTGGAGCGGCCGCCCGCCGACGCTGTTTCATCCCGACTGCGTAGCGGTGTCGAACGGCTTGCTGCACATCTGGGCCTTTGATTCGGAGGAGTCGGCGAAACGGAAAATGCCGTCGGCCTTTACGCACCTGTCCGGCTTTGTCCGCAGCAAGGAGCGGGCGCGGTTTGGTTATTTTGAAATGCGCGCCAAGCTGATGAATTCGTCGCAGGTCAGCTGTTTCTGGCTGACGCATGCCGGGCGCGAGGAGTGGTCGGAAATCGATATTGTCGAGGTGGCCGCGGGGCTTGAGCAACACGCCACCCAGCTCCGGCCCAACACCCACTATTTCCGAGGCCCGCACTATAGCGGCACGTTGCACAACCATCTGGTGGATCCCACGCATCACGAACTGGGGTTCAATATGAGCGAGGATTTCCATGTGTACGGCATGGAGTGGGCGCCGACCTTCATCCGGTGGTATGTCGACGGAAAGCTAATCCGTGAAAAGCATAACGACAACTATTTCCAACCGTTGGAAATGAACCTGAATATCGAAGCGAACCAATGGTTCGGCGCGCTGCCCGACGACGCGACGCTGCCGGCGTCGTATAGAATCGACTATGTCCGCACCTGGAGGCAGAAGGAATATTGATATGAAACGACAAATCATTTTAGCCGTGTTGGCGAGCCTCTGTTTTGCGGTCAAGGCGGCGGAGCGGAAGCCTAACGTCATTGTGTTGTATACGGACGATCAGAAGATGGATTCGTTCGGGTTTATTCGAGGCAAGGCGCACACGCCGAATATAGACCGGCTGGCAAAGACGGGCGCCTATTTCTCCAATGCTTATGCGTCGAGCAGCGTCTGCTCGCCCAGCCGCTATTCCTGCCTGACAGGGCAATATGCCAGCCGCTGCAACACGGAGAACTTTCATGAAAGCACCAGTGCCGAGGGCATGACCAAGGTCCTGTGGAACATGGGCATCGGCGACGACGAATGGACGTTTGCCAAGGTGATGCAGCAGAACGGATACAAGACGGGCATGGTTGGAAAATGGCATGTCGGGCACGGATCAAAATACGGGCATCGGAAACAGGTGCCGAACAGCGATCCGTCCGATCCGGCAACCAAAGCCGTACTTCGGTACAACCAGGAAATCGTCTGCAAGGGGATTGCGGACAAGGGCTTCGATTTTGTCGGCGGCGTGTATGCCGGAAATCCGAACGACGACAAGCAGTTGATCAAGACCGGTTGCAATACGCATGCTGTGGAATGGCAGACCAAGCATGCGCTGGATTTTATCGAACAGAACAAGAACGAACCGTTTGTGCTCTACTATGCCTCCACGCTGCTGCATGTGCCGTTTCCGCATGAGTCGCTTAAAGGGGATCCGCGCCTCTCTCCGCTCGGGTTGCTGGACGAGCCCATTACCGGCATTCTGCCTTCACGCGAAGATGTGATTCGCCGGGCGAAAGAAGCCGGAGTGACCAACGAAAAATTGTGGGGCGCAACCTGGCTCGATGATGTGGTTGGTGCTCTGCAGCAGAAACTCGCCGACCTCGGGTTGGAAGACGATACGCTTATTCTCTACTTCAACGACAACGGTACGGATGACAGTGGAAAAGGATCCTGCTACCAGGGGGGCGCGCATGTTCCGATGCTGGCCTATCTGCCCGGCGTCGTTCAGCCGGGCGAACGCACTGAACTGGTATCCAATATCGATATTGCCCCGACCATTTTTGAAATGTGCGGCATTGCTCCGCCTGCCACGATGCATCTGGACGGGAAAAGCATCATGCCGCTGGCCCGCAACGAAAAAACCGAATGGCGCGATTCGCTCTACCTGGAAATCGGCCTGACCCGTGCGGTGGTCAGCGGCGATTTTAAGTATCTGGCCTTCCGCGTTCCGGAAAGCTATACCAACCGGCCTCTCGAGGAACGGATGGAAGAGCACCGGATAAACATGGAAAAAATTTATAAGCAGCATCCGTGGACGAAAGAAAAATGGACATTGGATCCAGAGGCGAAATATTTGCAGATGGGGATGTCTCCAGGAGGGGACGCTATGGAGCGTTTCCAGATTATGACCTGGCCGCCCGCTCCGTTTGTGAAGAATTATTTTGATCCGGACCAGCTCTACGACCTCAAACGCGATCCGCGCGAAACCACCAACTTGGCCAGCAATCCCGAATATGCCGCCAAGCTGGAAAAGATGCAGGGCAAGCTGAAGAAACTGCTGGCCGATGTGCCGGGCACCTTTGCTGATTTGAAACCCGAGTAACTCAGGAGTACATGATGAATAAAATAACGACGCTTTCTCTGTTTGTTTTTGCCGCCGCTGCCGGAGCCTGCGCAATGGGCGCGCGCATATCCGTTCCGCCCCCGCCGGTAGAGGCGCCGGAAGGGTACAAGTGGGTGCTGAATACGGACTACAGCGACGAGTTTGACGGAAAAAAACTCAACCGGAAAAAATGGCACGACACCTATCCCGGCTGGGAAGGCCGCGTGCCGGGCAAGTTTGTGCCGTCTTCGGTGAGCGTGAAGGATGGTTTTCTGGAAATCAAATGCACCGTGCTCGATCCGCCGCAGGGCGTGAGCAACGAGTGGTGGGTCGCCTGCGGCGCCATCCAGTCGAAGGCCCAGGATGCAAGGTACGGCTACTATGAAACCCGCATGAAGGCGTCGGGCCTGACCACCTCGTCCACGTTCTGGCTGATGAATCCGCGAGATAAAGCCGAGGCGGCGGGCAAGCGCACAGAACTCGATATTCAGGAGTGCATCGGCAATGCCAAGCGCTGGCCGGGATTCAAGCATCAGTTCCGCGCCAACACGCATGTGACCTTTTTGAATGCCGCAAAGGTGGATGGAGAGCGTCCGGTTGTGAAGAAGGATGCGTCGTTCGACATTGGTGAAAATGTGGATCAAAACTTTCATCGCTACGGCTGCTGGTGGGTGGATGCCAACACGATGAAGTTTTACCTCGATGGCAAGCTTGTGCAAACGATCGAGCCGCCGACCGATTTGGACAAGGCCCCGTTCGACCAGCCCATGTTCGTGAACCTCGTCTGCGAAATCTACGACTGGGAAACGCTGCCCACGAAAGAAGGGCTGCTCGACGACTCGCGCAACACCACCCGCTACGATTATGTGCGGTCCTACAAGCTGGTTAAAACCACCGAAGCGAAGTAGCGGCAAGGGCGCGGCGGTAATCCGTGCCGCCGTTAAAAAGTGATGCAATGGGTTGGGAGGTTTCCTATGAACTATTTGATGAACTTGGTTTTGTTGAGCGCGGCTCTTGCCGGCGGCGCGGCGTTGGCGGCGGAGCGTCCCAACGTGATTGTGATTTTGGCGGACGATCTGGGCTACCAGGATGTGGGCTTTACCGGCTGCACCGATTTTAAAACGCCGAACATTGACCGGCTGGCGCGAGAGGGCGTTGAGTGCGTGAACGGCTATGCCAGCCACGGCTTTTGCGCCCCGACGCGGGCGGGGCTGATGACGGGCCGCTACCAGCAGCGCTTTGGCTTTGAAACCAACCCGGCCTATGCGCCGTTGGATCAACGTTCAGGGCTCCCGACTTCCGAAACCACCATCGCCACCCGCCTGCAGCAGGCCGGCTATGCAACTGGCCTAATCGGAAAGTGGCATCTGGGTTTCAGCGAGGTGCACCATCCGTTGAACCGCGGGTTCGACTATTTCTTCGGCATGCCGGGCGGCGGACACGACTATTTTGAAGTCGAGTCCACCAAGATTGGCGAGGAATACAAAGCGCCGCTGATCGATAACCATAAATTTGCCAACGTCGAAGGCTATCTGACCCATCAGCTCACCGACCATGCGATCGAGTTTATCGAGCAGCGCAAGGCCGATCCGTTTTTTCTCTACCTCTCCTACAATGCGCCGCACGCGCCATGGCAGGCGCCGCAGGAGTCGATTGATGCGCTGGGCCACATCGAAAACAAGCTTCGCCGCGCGTATGCCGCCATGATCGTGGAGATGGACAACGATATCGGACGCGTGCTGAAAACGCTGGAGCAGCATGGCCTCGAGCAGGACACGCTGATCTTTTTCCTGAGCGACAACGGCGGTCCGCATGCGGGAGAGGTGACGGATAACGGGATTTTCCGGGACGGCAAAGGTTCGGTTCGCGAGGGGGGCATACATGTGCCGTTTGTTGCCCGCTGGCCAAAGCGTCTGCCGGCCGGCAAGCAGTATGGGTATCCGGTGATCTCGATTGACATTGCCCCGACGGTGGCTGCGCTGGCCGGTGCGGAGCACGGCAACATGGAAGGCGTAAACCTGATTCCTTTTTTGGCCGGCGAAGAGAAGGGCGCTCCCCACGAAAACATTTTCTTCCGGCGGCGCGACGGCGCGGCCTGGGCGATTATCAACAAGGATGGCCCGAAGCTCCTGCGTCCGGACTGGACGTCCGATCTGAAGGAGCACTACGACTTAAGCAAAGATCCCAGCGAACAGAACAATCTAATGAGCTCGCCTGAAAACGCCGCCCGGGTGCTTCGGCTTCAGGCCGATTGGGACGAGTGGAACAAGAGCAACATCCGCTATCAGTTCTGGGATTTCCCCGACCACAAAAAGGAACTCCAGAAAGTATACGAAGGCCAGCGAAAATAGAACGGCCCTCAAACGCCGGAGTTCGATGCCGGTTAGGAGAAGATCATGAAGCAATATAACTATTGGATGGCGCTCGGGTTGAGCGCATCGGTTTCGTTTGCGGCTTTCGGGCAGCATGTCCCGGGGCAGGCCGAAGATGGAAGCGCGGCGTCGTACACCGATATCGTTACCGGCGCAAAAATCGAGCCGCGCATCGAAGAGCGCAACGGCAAGCGGTTTTATTATTGGCCGATGTGGAACGAGTGGAAAAACGGCAAGTTGCATGTGGAAACGCCGCGAACGACGCATCCGGATGCGCAGTGGTGGCCGGAAGCGGGGCTTGGGCTGTTTCTTTGCTGGGGCATGCCGAGCGTTTTTGAGCCTAGTGGAGAGGGGTGGGCGGGCCGCTGGACGCAGGGGCGGGCGGATAAAGAGGATTTCTACCCGCAGACCGAGCTTTGGGCTTCTACAGATGGCTGGAATCCGACCGACTATGATCCGGAAAAATGGATGTCCGCGGCCGCGCGTGCGGGCTTTAAATATTCCGTCATGACGATGAAGCACCACGGCGGTTTTGCCATGTGGGATTCTGATTATGCGTTGATTGGCGTGCGCCAGACCATGGGCGGGCGCGACCTGGTGGAGCCGTGGGTGAAGGCTTGCCGGGATAACGAGATCAAGGTCGGACTCTACTATTCCGGGATGGACTGGTATTTCGAGCGCGACTATATGAATTTCAGCATGGCACCTGGCACCCTGATGAACTACAAGGGCGAGTTTGTGAAAAGCCTGCCGAAGCGTCCGCCCAGCTTCACGAAAGCCTACGAGGAATTCAATGAATCCCAGGTCAAAGAGCTAATTGAAAAGTTTAGTCCGGACATCTGGTGGGGCGACGGCGGCCACGGTGCGCCGGTCGAAAAAATCCGCAAATGGCGCCCGGGCATTGTCTGCAACAACCGCGGTTTTTCCAGTGGCGACCATGCCACGGCGGAAGGCTTTGCCATGGCCCAGCCGCAATATATCCGCAAACCGGTGCTCGAAAACGGCTGGTGGTGGGAGGTCAACAGCATCATCCAGAAAGGGTCGTGGCATTATGACAAACATAAGGGCGAGGAGGTCTATCCCGCCGACACCGTGCTGATGGAGTTGGCGAAAGCGCGCTGCATGGGCGGCAACCTGCTGGCCAATATCGGCCCGCGCCCGGACGGCCGTATGCAGGACGATGCCTACCGCCTTTTCGGCGAAATGGCCGAATGGATGGAAACCAACAGCAACTCCGTCTTTGGCATTAACGGCGGCGGCCCGTGGCCAGCGCTGTGCAATGTGCCGATCACCTGCCGTGACAATGTCTGGTTCTTCCATGCCGACAAAAAACAAGCGACCGCGCAGAGCCCGATCGTCTTCTCCGGCGCCGGCAAGCCGGTTGCGGTAACGTTGATGCGCACCGGCGATCCGCTGCCTTATGAGTTTGACGGCACTGTCCTTAAGATCACTATCCCGGAAAAGCTCAAGGCGGGTAACGTAACGGATGTGGTCATCGTAGAGTTTGGAGACAACTTCAACTACGAGCCGTATATGTTTACCCATTGGAAGTGACCGTTCGTAGTCCCGCCTTAAGGCGGCCTTCCTTCATGGAGTTTTTTATATGTTCCGGTTCTCTTTATTTATCGTGTCCGCCGCAACCTGGGTTTTGGTTGCATCAACCAGCTTGGCAGTGAGCTACTACATCGATGCCGACGGCGGCAGTGACAGTAACTCGGGAACGTCACCTGCACAGGCGTGGGCTTCTCTCAGCCATGCCGGCAGCCAGAGCTATATGCCAGGAGATCGCATTTTATTGCAGCGCGGCGATACGTATACAGGCAAGTTGGAGCTGATAGAAGTCAGCGGCGCAGGATCCAATCCAGTTCAGATTGCAACCTATGGAGCCGGTTCCAAGCCCGTGATTGATGCGGCCGGTTATCTGGCCTGTGTACGTCTGCAAGGCTGCAGCTATATCGATGTGATGGATCTGGAACTTACGGCCGACGGAGGCGCAACCGTAGACGGCTCCGACTCGAAGAAGCGTTACGGCCTGTTGGCCGATACGGGCTCGGGCCAGCAGACTGACAGCATCACGGCAAGCAATCTTACTATTCACACGATCTACCCGGAAACCGACAGCGCCAGTGAAGGACACAATCCGACCACCTACCTTGGAACGGGGATACGCGTAGCTGGAAGAAGCGACTCTATTGCTGCAAACATCAGGATCGAAGAGTGCGACATACGCAACGTCGGCTACAAGGCTATGGATATCAACTGGCTTGACGAGGTGCAGATCATCAACAACTACATGGAGGATATTGGCGGGCCGGCCATCGTGCCGCTGAGAACAACGGATCTGCTGGTCCGCGGCAATACGGTCGATGGATCCGGCCAGTATAGCGATCCGCGCATGCATGGCCGCGGCAGCGGTATCTGGCCCTGGACCAGCGAGCGGGTACTCATTGAGAAAAACAGATTTATGCATGCTCGTGGCCGGTACGATTCCTGTGGGATACATATCGACTTCAACTGTCGCGACGTTGTGGTGCAGTACAACCTGAGTGTCGATAACGAGGGGGGCTTTGTCGAAATTCTGGGCAACAACTACAACAACTCCTATCGCTACAATATCAGCATCAACGATGGGGCCCGCAGGGCGGGTACGAACGAAAATGGATTGGGAGTCGGTGATGGCCATGTTCTTCTGTTCAGCGGACATAACGGAACGACCAACCGCGCCGGTCCGTATGACAGCTATATCTACAACAACACCATCTACGTTGCAGCAGATCAGCCGTGTTCCTTCTCGATCGAGGAATCCGCGGATGGGATCATGGTTGCCAATAATCTGTTTTACATTGACGGTCACGCGGAAGACGGCACTTCTCCTTGGCTGGCGGATTATCCGGCCGGGATAGAAAATGGGGTTATCTGGACCAACAACCTGTACCAACGGGGCGGCATATTTCCGGATTGGATCTTTACTGAAGGAGATCCGATCTATGGCAATCCGAATCTGCCGAATCCCGGCGGGTTCACGGCAGAAGATTATATTCCTTTGCCCGGCGCCTTTGTGGAAGGGCGGGGCATTGCGATCCCGATGATTCCCGGTGATGCCATCGGCATGGCTATCGGTTTGGCGGTCAGCAATGACTATTTCGGAAACCCCATTCAGGGGTTGCCGGATGTCGGGGCGGTGGAAGTCGGGGGCGGCGTGTCGACCATATTGGGTTCAGCTTTTCAAGGATTTCCAATCTCCGGAAGCAACGGAGCGGCTGCAATGGCGGCTGTGTCGGGGCCAGCCGGAGCTGAATACTTTTTTGAGGAAACGACCGGGAATTATGGAGGCGACGACTCCGGTTGGCAGTCGGATACGTATTATACGGACAGTGGGTTGCTTCCGAACACGCCCTATACCTACACCATTACGTTTCGGGATGCATCCGACGTTGTAGGCGCATCCAGTGTTGTTGAGCTGGTAACTCCTCCGTCTACGCCGCCTTTCCCGGATTATGTAATCCTGAACGAAGATTTTTCCACCAGACCGAATCCTGCAAATGCGGTCGCACCCTTTCCGCTCAATACATGGTATCTTGACACCAACGCAACTTGGAGTGCTGAAAGTCAGGATGCATCGGTGACAGATCAGCCCGACGAGAAAATACAGCTTGGCTTTGGTTATGATGAAGTGCAGCTGCAATACAACAGTTCTCAAACCTGGGATCCGGCTCGCGATTATGAATTCTCGGGCGATTGGAAAGTCGAGACGATTTTTTCCAATAACTATGGAGTGATCGTCGGCGTAGCTGAACTTGATCCTTCAACCGGCGCTCTGCTGCTCCCCATCATTAAAGAGATAACCGTAGGCGAACTGGTTTCGCCCATCGCTGGGCAGACGGGTTCTTTCACACTGTCGATATCTTCGAACGAGCTGCAGGCGGCGGGGGTAAGCACCAACAGCCTGATAGGCGTATACCTCCATCGAGACGATGACGGAACATTGAATTCTCAGAGTGGAGCGAAGAGCGATATGTACAGCATAGACAATCTGTACATGCGCTTCTTTGGTGATGATATCGACACGGATTTCGACGGGATTCCGGATGTCGCTGAAACCGCGGTCGGACTGGATCCGGATAATGCTGCCGATGGAACAGGCGATTTGGATCTGGACGGTATGTTGAATGACCAGGAATATCTGATCGGAACCGATATGGATGGCACCAACGCGGTCTTTACCATCAGCGCTGGTGTGAGCACCAATGTGCCCGAGGTGATTGTTTCGGAACCGTGGATTATATCGAACCGTGTGTACATCCTTGAGCAAAAGCCGGTGCTGACCACTTCCGATGTCTGGAAGCCTGTCGATGCGGCAAGTGGAACGTTGGAGGCCGGGAAAGGCGACTACGCTTTCACGCAAATGAATTCCGAAACGCAGTCGTTCTATCGAGTGCGGGTTGAGTGGGAGTAGGCATAAATTTTTTATTAGGAGGAGCATGATGAAGTTGTTGCTTGGATTAGTATTGATGATGTTTGTGGCCGGTCAGGCAGCGGCCATTCAGACCTTGGAGCATTCAATGAAAACAAAACGGGCGAATCAGTGGGAAGTGGTGGATATCCATTTCCCGGTTTCTACGCTGACGGCTCAGCCGGAAGACGCAGTGCTGACGGCCGAGCTGAAAAAAGGCGGCGAGGTTTTGAACGTGCACGGGTTTTATGACGGCGGAAAAACCTACACGCTGCGCTTCACCGCTTCGGCGGAGGGGGATTGGACTTATCAGCTTTCTTCTTCGATCAAGGAGCTCGATGGGCTTTCGGGAAAGTTGACGGTTGATGCACCGAAAGAGGGACGCAAGGGCGGGATTAAAATTGATCCGAAACAGCCTCGCAACTTTGTTTACGAGAACGGGGAGTCCTACTATCCGATCTGCTTCGAAGTCGACTGGCTCTTTGCGCTGGATGCGGAGAATCTGGATGATATTCCAGTGACGCGCACCTTTGTCAATACCGTGGCCGAGAACGGATACAACCAGGTGATCATGAATGCCTTTGCCTATGATGTGACCTGGAAAAAGGATGATAAACTTAAGCCGGAGCATGAATATGGGCATCCCTCGGTTTTCCCGTTCTTCGGCAGCAACGAAGTGCCGGACCACTCAAAGCTGAACATTGAATATTTCAAGCGGCTGGACCGGGTGGTCGAATATCTGAACGACAAAGGCATCGCTTCGCACCTGATGATTTATGTCTGGAACAAAGAAGTGAACTGGCCCGAAGCGGATTCGGCCGAAGACAACCGCTATTTTGATTATGTGGTGAAGCGCTATCAGGCATTCCCGAATATGGTCTGGGATATTTCGAAAGAGGCGCTGGGCTACGGGCACAGCGATGTCGGCTACATTACCCGACGCATCGAACGGCTTCGGAAACTGGATACGCATCAGCGGCTGGTTACGGTGCATGACTATGGCTATTGCGGCCGTTTTCCTGAAAAGCTCGATTTTATTTCTGTTCAGCTATGGGGCTCAGAGCTGCACAGCATCATGACCAAAGTGCGGGCAGATTTTCCGGGCAAGCCGATCCTGAATATTGAGCACGGCGGTTATGAACGCTCGCCGTATGTCGTGTTTAACGGTGCGTACACCCGCCCGGACGTCTGTCTGGAACGGGCGTATCAATGTGTGTTTGCTGGAACCTATCCTTCGCATTACTGGCAGGGCGCGGCGTGGAACGTGATTATTCCAGACCTTGGAAAACTGCCGGAAGAGCAGCGTCCGAAGCTGGAGTATTACCGGCATATGAGCGAGCTGGTTAAACGCTATGATCTGGGCAGCCTGAAAGCCGGCGACAAAAAAAGCAACAGCGGATTCGCCCTGCATGACGGCAAGGACCGCATCGTTTATTATGTGCCCAAGGAAAATGATTTTCTCGGCCTCAAGCCCGGCGTGTTGGAAGGCGATTTTGTGACGGCCACATGGTTTGATCCGTTTACCGGGGTGTATGAAAAACCCATTCGGAAAAAACTCACCAAATGGCTCAGTTTCAACAAACCCGAGGGCGAAGGATTTAGGATATTAATATTGGAGGTGGTGCAATGAAGATGGCTTGGATTGTTAACGGCGCATTTGTTGCATTCATCGTCGGATGTTCAACACCGACACAGCGGCAGCCGAATTTTCCATTTGTGTTGCCGGAAGAAAAGCCCGACATGGAGCTGAGCGCGGCGATGGAGCGGCTCTATACAAATTATGAAGCGCCTCGGCCGGAGCACAATGAACTGTTTACGCAGTTTAAGTATACGAAACTGGAGGGCTTTGATTACAACGGAGGTGACGGCACAGTGACTCGCCGCGATCCATCCAAAGTAATCTTTGCCAACGGGAAATATTATGTGTGGTACACGTATCGGAATACGCCGAGCAAGCCGATGGGTGCGGCTAAGTGCACCGACACTATCCCGTCGGCGGACTGGGATCTGTGCGACATCTATTATGCCACCAGTGATGACGGTTTTACTTGGGAAGAGCAGGGCGTCGCGGTGCCGCGCCCTCCGAAGCCGGCAGTCGGTTGGCGATCCGTGGCCACAACCGATATTTTGGTTTGGGAAGGGAAGTATTATCTCTATTATCAGGCCTTTCTCGAAGCCAGTGGAAAACGAGGGGACTATTGCCCTGTTGCCGTTTCCTATGCGGACTCACCGGACGGACCTTGGTCGCCGCATAAGGACGTGGTGATTCCAAACGGCCCGGAAGGTTCATGGGATCAATACACGATCCACGATCCCTATCCACTGGTGTATAACGGTAAAATCTATCTCTACTACAAAGCCGATTCCGACGGAGATCCCAACAAGGTCCGCATGCAGGGACTGGCCATTGCCGACGATCCGCTGGGGCCGTTTAAAAAGCATCCGTTGAATCCGGTTATCAATTCCGGTCATGAAACCACGCTTTTTCCGTTCCGCGATGGAATTGCGGCGATTGTTATTCACGACGGCACCGAGCATTCGACCATTCAGTTCGCAGAAGACGGCGTGAACTTTGAGATCGCATCGGTCGTCAACATGACCCCCCGTGCCGGCGGGCCGTTTATCCCGGATGCGTTCGTCGATGGTAAAAACCGTCGTGGCATCACTTGGGGCATTTCTCATTTCACGGCGGTGAACGGCTGGAAAAACAACCATTCAAACCTGACTCGCTTCGATTGTGATCTTAGCCTGGATGTCCACGATCCGCATCTGAAAAAGACTGGGTTGTATCTCAAACCTGAGGTCTATTATTCGCAAGGACTCAGGGGAGATACGAAAAAACGGATTGAAGAAGAGAACCGGCGGTTCAAAGAATCACAAACACAGTAGTTTTTTAAACTTGGTGAACAACATGACGTGGAAGCAATTGGCCATTTTGGTGAGCATGGGGGCATGGTGCGTGGCTTCGGTGGCCGCAAAGCCGTCGGAGCAGCAGAACGTGGATGGAAGCGCGGCGGCATATTCAGATAAAAACACTGGCGAGCTGGCGCCGAAGATTGTCGAAGAAAACGGCCATACCTATTATTACTGGCCGGGCTGGAACCAATCCAAAAACCAGAAGCTGCAGGTGCGTCGCGAGCGGACGCAGCATCCGGATGCACAGTGGTGGCCGGAAGCCGGGTTGGGTATTTTTATGCATTGGGGCATTGTCAGTGAATTCGACAAAACCGGCGAAGCCTGGGCGGGTCGCTGGACGCAGGCTCGCGAGGATAGGGGCGAGTTTCATCCGCAGCAGGAAATCTGGGATGCGGCCAACACCTTCAACCCGACGAAGTATGATCCGGAAAAATGGATGGCGGGCGCGAAGAGAGCAGGTTTTAAATATGCGGTTCTGACGACCAAGCATCACGACGGTTATGCGCTGTGGGATTCCGACTATGCGCTGATGGGCGTGCGTCAGTATCTGGATGGGTGGGATCTTGTAGATCCGTTTGTAAAAGCCTGCCGTAATAACGGCCTGAAGGTCGGGTTCTACTATTCCGGGATGGATTGGTACTTCATCCGCGACTACATGAATTTTAGTTTCGATCCGAACAAGCTGATGAACTACAAGGGCGAGTGGGTGAAGTCGCTGCCGAAAGAGCCGCAGCACATGTGGGCGGCCTATTGCGACTATAATGAAAACCAGGTGAAAGAGCTGATTGCCAAATTTGATCCCGACATCTGGTGGGGCGACGGCGGCCACGGCGCGTCGGTTGAACTGATCCGCCAGCTGCGTCCCGGCATTGTTTGCAACAACCGCGATTCGGCCAGCGGAGACCACGCAACGGCGGAAGGCTTCGGCATGTCTGATCCGAAATACATTAAACCGATTCTTGAGAACGGCTGGTGGTGGGAAGTAAACTCCATCATTCAGAAGGGGTCTTGGCACTACGATCAGCGCATGGGCGAAGAGATTTATCCCTCCGATGAAGTACTGCGCAAATTTGCCGAAGCCCGCTGCATGGGCGGCAACCTTCTGGCCAACATCGGACCTCGTCCGGACGGTACCTATCAGGATCAGGTCTGGCGCCTGTTCGATGATATGGAAGAATGGATGAAAACCAACGAAGAGTCTGTATTCGGCATCAACGGTGGCGGGCCGTGGCCGGAACTCTGCAATGTGCCGATCACCTGCAAAGACCGCGTTTGGTATTTCCATGCCCGCAAAGAGGAAGCCACGGATAAAGACCCGGTTGTATTGAACGAGTGTGCGGTGAAACCGAAGTCCGTTACGCTGCTTCGTACCGGCGACAAGCTTCCGTTCACGTATGAAAACGAAACACTGAGCTTCTCCATCCCAGAGCAACTGAAAGCCGGCAGCATTACGGATGTGGTAAAGGTGACGTTTGGAAAGAATTTTGATCCAGAGCCTTTCCTGTTCAAGCATTGGTAGGTTGCAAGGAAACCGAACTATGAAAAAATGGTCCCGTCCTATTATCCTCGCCGCGCTCGCACCTCTGCTGGTGTGGGGCGCGGAGCCGTTTAGACAGAATGACCGTGTAGCCTTTGTCGGCGACAGCATTACGCATGGCGGGAGCTACCACACGTTCGTTCAGGCATTCTATGCCACACGCTTTCCTGCGCGTAATGTGTCCTGTTTTAATGTGGGCATCAGCGGCGATACGGCGCGGGGCGGCTATCAGCGTTCAACGGCTGAGGGCGGCGGCATCTGGGAAAGCGATGTGCGGGTGTATAAGCCGACGGCCGCTACGGTCATGCTCGGCATGAACGATGTCGGCGGTGGTCATTTCTTGGCGCTGGAAACCAAAAAGGCGCTGGAAGCGCAGAACGCCCAGCAGCTCGAATGGTATAAACACAACTATGCCACGCTGCTCGACAACCTTGAGACGCTGGGGATCGACCGAATCACGCTGATCAAGCCGTCGCCCTACGACCAGACGATGGTGAACGAAAAGGCGAAAGAAAATCTGCTCAAATTCGGCATTGGGAAAAACGACGCGCTCGTTGCGTTGGGCGAAGAGGTGATTGATGTTGAATCGGCCCAGCGCGACTATCCGGTGATTGACTTTAACACGCCGATGCTCGAAATAAATGCCCGGCGGCAAACGGCCGATCCGGCTTTTTCCATTGTTGGGAATGACCGCGTTCATCCGGGCGCAGGTGGTCATATGGTCATGGCCTATGTTTTTCTGAAATCCCAAGGGCTGGAAGGGCCGGTTGCAGAGGTGGGCATCGATGCTAAAAAAGCAAGGGTTGCGGAGGCGGTGAATTGCAGCGTATCGGAGCTGATGGCCAGCCGGACGATGCTTCGCTTCACATACACGGCAAAAGCGCTGCCGTTTCCGCGCGGGCCCTATGAAAAAGTGGGCGATCTGATCCCTTTTGAATCGGAGTTCAATCAGGAGCTGTTGAAGGTTCGCGGCCTGAAAAAGGGAACCTATGAACTGCGTATCGACGAGGTTGCGCAGGGTGATGTTTCCGCCGAGGAATGCGCCGCAGGAATCAATCTGGCCCTGTTGGACAAGGCGCCCCAGATGGCTCAGGCCAACGCCGTGCTGGCGCTGTGCCAGAAGCGTGCGCAGCTGGCGGGAAAAATCCGGCGGATCGTATGGGCCATCGGCCACCTCCGAACCATCAAGGATTTTGATGCCGACAACGTTGAGGCCTCCAAGGCGATGATTGCCCGGATCGAGGCTGGCGATGCGCCTGAAGGTCTTTGGGGCGCAACGTCGGATTATGTGAAGGGGCAGCTCAGAACCTACGCCGAGAACGTCGATCGGTATGACGAACTTATTCTGGAGCTCGATCAGATGACGGGGCCGTTGTATGCGGCGGCCCAGCCTTTGCCTCGCACGATCTCTCTCTCTCGAAAGAAATAATCAACCATTGGAAAATCATGAAACGGATCATTATCTCGATTCTTACAGGAACCATCGTTATGGCAGCACATGCAGAAAGCAGGGCCGTTGATAATTTCAACGCGGATTGGAAATTTAACCTTGGCGATGTGACGGAGGCGAAAGGTGCTGCGTATGATGACGCCGCCTGGCGCGGCGTACAGCTGCCGCACGACTGGAGCGTGGAGCTTTCGTTCACCACAGAAGACGCGGGCGGCTGCACGGGCTTTCTTCCGGGCGGCATCGGCTGGTACCGCAAAACCTTCACGGTTCCCGCGTCGAGCAAGGGCCGGGTGGTGCGGGTTGACTTTGACGGCGTCTACAGCAACTCCGAGGTTTGGATCAACGGCCATCATTTGGGCATGCACCCGTATGGCTATTCGCCGTTCAGCTATGATTTGTCGAAGCACCTGAACTATGGAGGCGAAAACACCATCGCGGTGAAGGCCGACCGCACGGCCTATTTAGACTGCCGCTGGTATCCGGGCTCCGGCATCTACCGCAACGTCAAACTGGTGACGCACGACCTCGTTCACATTCAACAGCACGGCGTCTTTGTAACCACCAAAGGCAGCGAAGTGACCGTCAGGAGTTCGGTTTGCAACGGATCGGATGCGGCGAAAAAAATATCCATTAAGACGGCTGTTCAAGAAGCCGGTTCCCAATCATTGGATATCGAATTAGCGGCGGGAGAGGCGAAGGAGGTTGAACTGGTTTTCCAGATCGCCAAGCCCAGGCTTTGGGACACGGAGCATCCGAACCTCTACACGGCTTCTGTGGACGTGCTGGACGGGAAGACCGTGCTCGATAATGCCTGCGCGACGTTCGGCATTCGCGAAATCCGCTACGATGCAAACGAAGGGTTCTTTCTGAATGGGAAGCGCATGCTGCTCAAAGGCGTCTGCCTGCACCACGACGGCGGCTGCGTTGGCGCGGCGGTGCCGGACGGCGTTTGGGAGCGGCGCCTGCGCATTCTGAAGGAGGGCGGATGCAACGCCATCCGCACCGCGCACAATCCGCCGTCCGCGGAGTTTCTCGACCTGTGCGACCGCCTGGGCTTTCTCGTGCAGGATGAGGCGTTCGACGAATGGTTCAATCCGAAGGACAAGAAATACAACTTTGGCCAGAAGGTGGCGGACGATCGGACCGTAGGTTATTCGGAACGTTTCGGCGAGTGGGCGGAGCGCGACGTGAAGGCGATGGTGCAGCGCGACCGCAACCATCCTTCGATCATCATGTGGAGCATCGGAAACGAAATCGAGTGGACCTATCCCGGCTATGGCGGCGCGACCGGCTATTGGGAAAAGGAAAACAACGTCAACTACTATTGGGACGAGCCTCCGTTGGATACGCCGACCATGAAGGAACGGTTTGAGAATGAAGATCAGGGGGAATATATCCTCGCCGAGCAGGCTGCCGACCTTTCGGGCTGGATCAAGGAGATCGACGTTTCGCGCCCCGTGACGGCCAATACGGTGATGCCGTCGATCAGCCATTTTTCCGGCTATGCCGACGCGCTCGATATTGTGGGCTACAGCTACCGCACGGTACTCAACAAGTGGGGCCACGAAAACTATCCCGAAAAGATGATTCTCGGCACCGAAAACTGGGTGCAGTGGAACGAGTGGAAGGGCGTGCTTGATAACCCGCATGTTCCGGGCGTCTTTCTGTGGACGGGCATCGACTATCTCGGCGAATCGACGCAATGGCCCGCCAAGGCGAGCGGCAGCGGCATGCTCGACACCGCCGGCTTCCGCAAACCGAACTATTGGTTTTTCAAAACCTTCTGGAAGGAAAGCGAGCCGCTGGTCTACATCGCCACGCAGCCGCTGGCCGAATCAAACTATTTGATGCTGGACGGTCAAGTGGTAGAAAATCCTGAAAAGCGGCGCACCCGCAAGTGGGGCTGGCCGGACGTGGTCAACCATTGGAACTACCAGCCGGGCGAGCAGGTTTATATCGAGCTCTACTCCAACTGCGAGGAAACCGAACTCTTTCTCAACGGCAAGTCGCTCGGCGTTCAAAAGCTGGCCGACTGCGAAGACCGTCTAATGAAGTGGGCCGTGCCGTTCGAAGCGGGCGAGCTGAAGGCGGTTGGCCGAACCAGTGGAAAAGAGACCGCGTTGCAAACGCTGCAAACCGCCGGGGAGCCAGCGGCCCTTCAGTTGACGGCCGATAAGACGGAGCTGGATGCCGATGGGGTTGACGTGGCGCACTGCGTGGTTCAGTTGGTGGATGCCGATGGAGTCCCTGTTAAGCATCTAGGCCATTTGGCTAGATTTACA
Source organism: Pontiella sulfatireligans (assembly GCF_900890705.1). GTDB lineage: Bacteria > Verrucomicrobiota > Kiritimatiellia > Kiritimatiellales > Pontiellaceae > Pontiella > Pontiella sulfatireligans. The sequence goes on from NZ_CAAHFH010000002.1 coordinate 2,309,191, forward strand.
ATTGAGGGCGATGCCCGCAATGTAGGCGTTGATAACGGATCTCCGAAAAGCACCCAGAACTTTCAGTCCGACACCTGCCGGACCGATCAAGGGCGCTGCCTGATGGTGCTGCAGGCCGGCCATGCGCCGGGCGCCGTGGCCGTGACCGCCTCGGCGGATGGATTGAAAAGCGCGCGTGTTGAATTGAAGCAGGACTAAAGGATAAAATTATGAAGTGGATATTGGGATTGTTGTCGCTGGCTGTTGCAGGAAGCACTGTCGCGGAAAAGTATGAACCGACTTGGGAGTCGCTGGCAACGCACGAGGCGGCGCCGGAATGGCTGAAAGATGCTAAGCTCGGCATCTATTTCCATTGGGGCCCCTATTCGGTTCCGGCCTACGGCAACGAGTGGTATCCGCGGCATATGTATAGTGAAGGCCGCAAGGAGTTTGAGCACCATGCCAAGACCTACGGCGACCAAGCCGAGTTTGGCTATCACGATTTTGTGCCGATGTTCACGGCAGAATATTTTGACGCCGCGGAGTGGGCGGAACTGTTCCGCAAGTCCGGCGCCAAGTTTGCTGGGCCGGTGGCCGAGCACCACGACGGCTTTTCCATGTGGGATTCGGATATCACGCCGTGGAACGCCAAGGACAAGGGGCCGAAGCAGGACGTTCTCGGCGAACTCTTCGCGGAGTTGGAAAAGCGCGACATGAAAACCATCGCCACCTTCCACCACGCCCGCAACCTGCAGCGGAATTCGAAGGATGGCTATGGACAGAATAACGACAGCCACTATCCCTACCATCCCGATTGGCATACGAGTTCCGAGGACCCCGAGCTGCGCCTGCTCTATGGCAATGTTCCGGAGGACGAGTGGAACGAAACGGTTTGGCTCGGCAAGCTGGAGGAGGTTGTTGACAACTATCAGCCCGACATTATCTGGTTCGACTCTTGGCTCGACCGGATTCCGGAAACCTACCGCCAGCGTTTCGCCGCCTACTACCTCAACGCCGCCGATGAATGGGGCAAGGAGGTCGCCATTGTGCGCAAGCAGCAGGATATGCCGATCAACTTCACCATCAACGACCACGAAAAGGCGCGCGAGCCCAAGGCGCTGCCCGAGCTGTGGATGACCGACGACACCATCAGCACCGGGAGCTGGTGCTTTACGCAGGACCTCAAGATTAAGCCGCTCTACAAAGTGGTGCATGCGTTGGTGGATACCGTGGCCAAAAACGGCGTGGTGCTGCTCAACATTTCCCCGAAGGCCGACGGCACCATTCCGCAGGACCAGCGCGACGTGCTGCTCGGGCTTGGCCAGTGGCTCGAAGCCAACGGCGAGGCCATCTACGGCACCCGTCCGTGGGTCATCGCCGCCGAAGGCCCCACCGCGGAGCCGGGCGGCGGGTTTGCTTCGCGCAAGGAGTTTCTGAACTTGGAATATTCCGCCAAGGATGTCCGCTACACCGCCTCCAAAGACGGCAAAACCATCTACGCCATTCTTCTCGGGGTTCCGGCTTCCAAGCAGGTCGCGCTGGAGGCCTTTACCGAGGCCGGCGCCAAGGTGGATAAAGTGGAAACGCTCGATGGCAAATCCGTCAAGTGGACCGCTTCCGGTAAAGGACTGTCGATCACCGTGCCCAAAGGTGCACCCGCCGGAGGCATGACCACCGTCTTCAAAATCACCCGAAAAGATTAAAGTTTGGCCCGCAGGGTTATCTTACGGGAAGCCGCCGCTTCAAGACCAAGCCGCCTTGCGCAAGCCAGGCGGTTTCTTTATATTCAGACTTCCTAACAAGGAGTGTTCCAATGCCGGAAACAAACTATCCAACAGCGCTGTTCCCGCCTGCAAATGCGGTTGTTGCGGTCGATGAGGCCATGTTGTCCCAAGGGAAGGCCGCTTCGCGCGAAAGCCCTCGCGGGCGCATTATCCAGCCCCTGCACAAGCAGGACGGCGACGTGCTGCAGCGGATGCTGAACTTTATTCAGCCTGGCAGCTACATCCGCCCGCACCGCCACAGGCCGGACCGGGCCGAGAGCATCATCGTGGTTTCGGGCACGCTGCTCTATCTTACGTTCAACAACGACGGGGCAGTGGATCAGGCGCTGAAACTGAAAGCGGGTTCCACGCAGTTCGGGGTAGATACCGACGGCGGCATATGGCACTGCTTCATGGCGCTCGAAGCCGACACCGTGCTCTTCGAAGTGAAGCCGGGGCCGTACGATGCGGCGGGCGACAAAGCCTTCGCCCCGTGGGCTCCCGAGGAAGACAGCCCGGAGGCTGAGGCATATCTTGAAGGTCTGATTGATGGGTATTGATGTGGGGCCGGATTCCGATCCGGTGCCCTCTGTACACGGAAAGCGTCGGGTCGGAATCCGTCCCCACGCCTTGTCTCCCCTGGCTGGGGGAGTGCGCATTCAGTTGCTCTGGCAATACTCAACCACATCGCGGTAGGGCAGGGCGCCGCCGAAAATATCGAGCGCGGAGCCGACGGTGACGTCGATCTTGCCTTGCCCGGCGGTATTTAGTTTTTCCAGATCCTGGAAGTTTCGGACACCGCCGGCATAGACGCACGGGATGGGGGAATGTTCGGCCAGCAGCTCGATCAGTTCTTCGTCCATGCCCTGCTGCTTGCCTTCCACATCGACGCCATGCACCAAAAACTCGCAGCAAGAGTCGGCTAGCTGCCGAAGCGAATCGGCATTTACTACGGTTTCGGTGAAGGTTTGCCAACGGTCGGTGACGACGTGGTATTGGCCGTCCTTCTTCCGGCAGCTCAAATCGAGCACCAGCCGGTTGCGCCCGGTTTCGGCCACCAACTTGCTTAGGCGGTCGGCGTCGATCTGCCCGTTTTGGAAAATATAGGAGGTCACAATCACCTGCGCCGCGCCGGCATCCAGCCATTGGAAGGCGTTTTCGGCCGTAATGCCGCCGCCCACCTGCAATCCATTCGGCCAGGCGGCCAGCGCCTCGCGCGCGGCGTCGTCGTTGCCCGTGCCGAGCTTGATCACGTGCCCGCCGGTCAGCCAGTCTTTTTTGTAAAGCTTGGCGAACCACGCCGGGGGGTGCTCCGACACAAAGTTGGTTTCCGGCTCCTGGCCTTCCGCCAGCGAGCCGCCCACGATCTGTTTTACTTTGCCGTTATGCAAATCTATGCAGGGTCTGAATTTCATTTTTCACCACGGAATGCACGGGGATTCAGGGCAGAATAATTTAGTGGCAGAATGATTTTTCTCTGCTCAGCTGTATAGGGGAATTATTCTGCCACGAAATTATTCTGCCAAAACAATTGAACTTGCAGGAGGCTAGCAGGGCGGCGCGGGCAATTCAACGCTTGTATCTCGCGGGGTTCTCCTTATCATCGCCCCTTCGATTTTTAAAACTGAAGAAGAGACGTGCTATGAGCGAAAAACCATCCAAATACTATGTAACGACGCCGATCTACTATGTGAACGACAAGCCTCACATCGGCCACTCCTACACGACCATCCTCGCTGACGTGCTGGCCAACTACCACCGCCTGCTCGATGTTCCGACCCATTTTCTCACCGGCACCGACGAGCACGGCCAGAAGGTTCAGCAGGCCGCCGACGCCAACGGCATCACTCCGCAGGAGCAGTGCGACCAAACCGTCGTCCGCTTTCAGGAGCTTTGGAAGCGCCTCGAAATCAAGAACGACGACTTTATCCGCACCACCGAGCCGCGCCACAAGAAAGTGGTTCAGGAAACCCTGCAGGAGCTGTTCGATCGCGACGAAATCTACAAAGCCGAATATGAAGGTTGGTATTGCGTCGGCTGCGAGCGCTTCTTCACCGAAAAGGATCTTGTCGAAGGCAACTGCCCCGAATGCGGCCGCCCGGTCGACAAGATTATCGAATCCAACTATTTTTTCCGCATGAGCAAATACCAGGATTGGCTCATCGACTACATCGAGTCCAATCCCGGTTTCATCCAGCCCGCCTTCCGCGCCAACGAAACGCTCGGCTTCCTGAAAAACAAGGAGCTGCAGGATCTCTGCATCTCGCGGCCGAAGGCGCGCCTCGCTTGGGGTATCGAGCTGCCGTTCGACGCCGATTTCGTCACCTATGTCTGGTTCGACGCGCTCATCAACTATATCTCCGCCGTTGGTTACAAATCCGACGAAGAGCAGTTCAAAAAGTGGTGGCCGTGCTCCACTCATCTGATCGGCAAAGACATTCTCACCACGCATACCGTCTACTGGCCGACGATGCTCAAGGCGATGAATGTCGCAATGCCGGAATCCATCTTTGCCCACGGCTGGTGGCTGACGGGCCGTACAAAAATGAGCAAGTCGCTCGGCAACGTCGTCAACCCGATGGATATGATCGACAACTATGGCGTCGATGCCTTCCGCTACTTCCTCATCGCTGAAATGACGCTTGGCCAAGATGCCTCCTTCACCGAAGAAGCCTTTGTGAAGCGATATAATGCCGACCTCGCAAACGACCTCGGCAACGTCACCAACCGCGTACTGAACATGATCAGCCGCTACTGCGGCGATAAAATGCCAGCACCTGCTAAAGATGCTGGATTCGACACCGCGCTCGACGACGCCCTTTGGAAAGATACCGTGGCCGTGGCTGAAGAGATGGGCCCGATGATTTCCAACATGAAGCTCGACGCTTCCGTTGGGCTGGTCATGTCGGCCGTACGCAAGATTAACGTCTATCTGCAGGAACGCGCTCCCTGGAGCCTCGCCAAGCAGGAAGGTTCCGAAGCGGAAGTGGCGCACTGCCTCTATACCGCCGCCGAATGCCTGCGCGTCTGCGCCGCGTTGCTCTATCCCGTCATGCCCGCAAAGATGCTTGAGCTGCGCACCGCGCTCGGCATGGCCGATGCAAAGCCGCATCTAGGCAAGCTCGCCGAATTCGGCGTGCTGATCCCCGGCTCCGAAATTTCCCAGCCCGGCGCGCTCTTCCCGCGCATCGAAGCAAAGAAAGTAGACGGAGCTTCCAGCTCCGTTGCGAAAGAGCAGAAGCCCGCCAAGAAAAATCAAAAATCGGAAATCAAAAATCAAAAATCGGCCGACGGCCTCATCACCTTTGACCAGGTCATGAATGTAAAGCTCAAGACCGCCGTCGTGCTCGAAGCCGAAAAGATCGAGGGCGCGGACAAGCTCCTCAAACTGCAGATCGACCTTGGCGAAGAAAAGCGCCAGCTCGTCGCCGGCATCGCCCTGCACTATGCGCCCGAAGATCTCGTTGGCAAAACCATCGTGGTCGTGGCCAACCTCAAGCCGGCCAAGCTGCGCGGCGTAAAATCCGAAGGCATGCTCCTCTGCGCCTCCATTGGCGACAACCTGAAATTGGTGACCGTCGAGGGCGACCTCGGCCCCGGCGCAGCTGTGAAATAAGCCGCGTTTAAACACCGTCGCATCGCTCATGGGGCCTAAAAAAAGGAAGGCCCGAAAGCCTTCCTTTTCATCCGTCGTCTGGTGGCGGATATCGCTGGTGGTTCTATTTTTTGCCGACCACCGCATCGGTGGCGGCTTTGGAGACGCGGAACTTAAGAACGGTCTTGGCGGCAATCTTGATCTGTTCGCCGGTAGCTGGGTTGTGGCCTTTGCGGGCTTTGCGTTTGTGCTTAATCAGTTTGCCAATGCCAGGAATGGTGAATCCGGCGAGAGACTTAGCGCCTTTGTACGTTTGCGTAACTAAAGATTCCAACGCGGCTTTGGCCTGAACTTTGGTGATGCCTGCGTCATCAGCGATTTTAGCGATGATCTCTGCCTTTGTAGCTGGGTTTGCCATTCTTTTACTCCTACGTGTTTTTCCTTAGACGACCCCTCCGGCACCTGCCAGAGCGGGTTCTAAACAATATAGATATAGCTTAACCTGTTCGTTGAGCGCAAGGAGCAATCTGTGCTGAACGAAAAAACCGAGGTCAAAGGCGGTCGGCGTTTTTTTGTTGGAAGGCATCGAGCCGCGCGGTTTGCTCCGGAGCCAGTTCCTCTTCCATGAGGAAGTTGTAGGCTTTGCGGCCGATCAGGAAGGATTTGCTTTCGAGCAGGGGAAGGGTGTTGCTGGCGACGGCGGCCGACGATGGGTTGCGCGCGTTCATCAAGTTGAGCAGCAGATGGACTTCGTAGTAGCTTTCCAGGGAGGATAGCGAGGTACTGAGCCGGTCGTAGAATCCGGCCGGCGCTTCAAGGTCGGTGGCGTTTAGCGAAGAGAGGTAGAGCACCCGCTGCTTTTCGGCGCTTTGGGCGAAGAGTTTTTCAATGGCGACGTAATACGTGTCGGCGCCGCGGCTCTCGAAATATTCCAGCCCTCGGCTGGCTAGTTCCACGTTCCCTTGCAGGGCCAGTTCAAAGACGGCTTGCGTCGTTGCTGCGTCGCCGGCGCCGCGCTCGGTCAGCTGTTCAATGGCAAAGGCCATGCGCTCCTGCCTTTCGCTGGCGAGGTATTGCAGGAGCTGTTCGTTGGTCATTTTATCTTCGGATATGCTGAGGATGGTTTCCTGAATGTCGCTGTTGGCCCAATGCCAGAGGTTGTAGCAGGTGTAGACCGCGCCGGGAACAATAGCGCTTTTGTCGGAGAGCAGGGTAGCGCCGGAGGCCCCGTCGATCTCATCGCCGGTCTGTGCTTCGGCGGGGGAGACCACATCCGTTGCGGCGACGTTTTTCATCGACGATTCCCGGTCCTGCAAAATCTGCAGGAGCTTGCTGTGGTCTGCATCGGTGAATTGTTTATGGCCGCGCTTCGTCAGGGTTCCGCCCTCCGGGAAGGAGTAGCGGACAACGTTGCCCAGCGGATCCCAGAACAGCCGGACCGTGATGATGTCGCACTGGCTGTCGCCGCAAATGACCGATGGAACATCCAAATAGTATTCAACCGGAAATCCTTGTTCATCCGAGGATTGGAACAGGATCCATTCTGTCGCCTCTGACCGGTTGAGGCCCGGATGCATGACGAGGATGTCGATCTCAACGGGTTTGGGCGGCTGGCCCGTCTGGGACATGGAGAAAAGCACGCAGGAGAAAAGGACGGCGCCGGCGACGGTCAGCCCCCGTCTGCGGCGTCGGAGATGAGAATGCTTATTCATGACCGCGACACTACGCATTAGGGGCCGTTTTGTCGATGCGTTGTGTATTTTGATCTCTCCCGCCCGAGGGGGTGAAATTGCATCTTTTATTTTCATTTCCAGTTTCATCCCCGGGCCTTTGGGCGTAGATTGCGCGCCTTATGCCCCCCCCCGAAACAGAGCCCCGCCCGTTTGGCGGCTGGAAGGAATTGATGAAGGTCGCTTGGCCGTTGATCATCAATTCCGGCACGTTTGCCGTGTTGAATTTTTGCGACCGGCTATTCCTTTCGTGGTATTCGGAAGATGCGTTCCGTGCATCGCTTCCGGCCGGCATTCTGTTTTTCACGCTGGTGTGCGGCTTCATGGCGCTGGCGGGTTTCACCAACACCTTCGTTTCCCAGATGTGGGGCGCCGGCGACAAGCAGGGATGCGCCAAGGCGACGGCGCAGGGGATCATCTTTTCGTTGCTTTCGATTCCGCTCATCATGGCGCTGACGCCGATCGGCCTGTGGTCCCTGCGCATCAGCGGTCACGGCCCGGAGGTGCTGGCGCTGGAGGAGGAATATTTCAAGATCCTGATGTGGTGCGGCGGCGGCATGGCGCTGAGCTCGGCGCTGAGCAGCTTTTTTTCCGGACGCGGGAAAACGTTTGTCATCATGGCCTGCAACATTATCGCCAACGGGCTGAACGTCGTGCTCAACTATTGCTTGGTCTTCGGCAAATGGGGCTTCCCGGAAATGGGCATCGCCGGGGCGGGGTGGGCGACGGTGATCGGCTCATGGATCAGCCCGTTGATTTTTGCACTGCTCTATTTTTCCAAGTCCATCAACGCCGAGTTCCAGACGTTCAAGAACCTGCGCTACGACGCTTGGCTGTTCAAGCGGATGATCCGCTTCGGGCTGCCGTCGGGCCTGCATTGGTTTCTCGATGTGGCGGCCTTCACCGTCTTCGTGCTGCTCGTTGGGCGTTTGGGTCCGATTGCCCACATTGCCAGCAACATTGCGTTGAGCATCAACCTGATTGCCTTCATGCCGATGATCGGCATGGGCATGGCGGTTTCGATTTTGGTGGGGCAGTATCTCGGGCGCAATCAGCCCGGCGACGCTGAGCGGGTGGGGTGGGTGGCGCTCAAGCTCGGCATTGGCTACATCATCTTCATCGGCATTACGTTTCTGTTTTTTCCTGGCTTCTATACCAATGTGTTCGAGGGCAACGCTCCCGCTTCGGTGCCGTTCGACGAGCTGCTCAAGGCCGTGCGCATTCTCCTGATGATGCTGGCGGTCTGGGGGATTGCCGACGCTACGGGCATCATTCTTTCCGGTGCGCTCAAAGGGGCGGGCGACACGCACTTTGTGATGTATTTCCAGTCCGTTGTGGCCTGGGGGTTCCTGGTGCTCGGGCAGCTGGTAATTGTGTTGGTGTTTAAGGCGGGGATGTATGTCAGCTGGGCATGGACGCTGCTCTACATCATCATTCTTGGAGTCGGCTTTATGCTGCGCTTCCGTTCCGGCCGTTGGAAAAGCATCGATCTGCTCGACCGCCGCGCCACGGTTTCGGTCGAACCCGGCATTCCGGTTGAGCATTAGTTTTTTTTCGGGGACGGCAGGAAAAGTTGAAATAGGGAATGAGCGGACGCAAAAAATTAAAAAGTTGTTAAACCTGCGGGTCTCGCTTTTACTGGCACGCTGGCTAAGGAAGTGAAGACAAACAAGGCCACACCATAAAATAAAGGGACGGGGTAGATGTTGAGCGAGTATAAAAACAAACGGAATGAGAGCGCGACCCTGCGATGCGGCCATCCGGAAAATGGCCGGAAAGGATCCGCATTAAAGCGTGCGCCCCTTTTGGTTTCGTGCGTGGCTTTGGCCAGTTTTCTGTCCGGATGCAAGCTGCTGTTGATCACCTCGGCCGTCGCGATCGGCGCCGTCGGGCTTGCCGGCTATGGGGTGTATAAGGCTGGCGATGCCGTCGTGACGGGCGTGGGCAACGTGGGCAAGGCGACGGCCTCGGTTATGTTTTTCAACGGTGACTACAAGACCCAGTGCGACTTCAATGTGGAAACCGTTTGGAAAGCCGCCAATCTAGCCTGCCAAAAGGCCGGGTTTGGAGAAATCGACGGGTCGTACGATGCGCTGTCGGGCAAGCTGACCGCCAAGACCCGCGACGGCGCGGAGATCACTATTAAACTGAAAAGCATCGACCCGCAAACCACCGAAATAGAAATTCGCGTCGGTGTAACCGGCGATCTGGAAATGTCGGAAACCATCCATGGCTTGATTTTGCAGCGGCTTCCTGCTCCCGTCGCCCCGAAAACCACGACAGAGGTGACATCATGAATCAGTTTCGCGCCGTTACGGCTTCGTTGGTTTTTGCTGCCAGCCTTTTTGGTTGCGCCAGCACACCGCAGACCTTCGAGATCGGGCCGCTCGTCGGGCTTGATAATCCTTCCCTCCACATTCTGGTCAGCCAAGAGCATGATATTCCGGTTTCCGGGACGTTCGGCTGGGGCTATTCCCTGCTGAAAGCGCCGCCGGACTTTGACTCGCCCCTAAGCGTTGTCAACGGCCGGCTGCATCAGTCCATGCATGAGGCCTTAAGCGGCAAAGGGCTGGTTTTTACCGAGACCGAACCGGACCTAATCGTAAGCTATGCATTGGCCTCCGCCGGCGACATTGATGCCGACGAGCTGAACCAGGCCTACGGGGACAAGATCGATCCGGCCATTCTCGAGACGAAATGGGATATGCACTACAAGTGCGGCGTACTGATTCTCGATGTGGTGGACCGCAAATCGGGACTGCTTCTTTGGCGCGGGTCGATCATGGCCGAGATCGACATGGACTGGCCGGAAGAGCGGAGAAAGGAACGGAGCAACGACGTGGTTCAAGCACTTCTTCGCCACTATCCGCAGCCCTGCACAATCAAGAAATAAAGCAAAGGCGTTCCGCAAAGCGGCGAGCAATTGCCGGCGCCGGGGCCAAGGTTTGGTGGCGAGATCGAAAACGGCGCGCGGCAATCCAAGGCGTGGTGGGCGCCGCGCATTGTTCCCTCAAGCAGGCGTCCAATGTACTGCTGATCATTACGGACGATTCGGGCTTCGGCGTGCCGAGCACCTTCGGGGGCGAAGCCTGCTACTATTTACCGCGGATATTGCTATCGTTCAGTGTATGTGGATGGGTACACTTCCTGCACCGTGGTAGAGCCGCCGGGCGGCGCGATTAAAGAGGTGATCGGTGGAGTGACTTATTATGTGTTTGAAGGCATCTACTATAGACGCACTTATTCTGGCGGGCAGGTGGCATACATTGTCGTATCGGATCCGAAATAAATGAACAGGGAGAAAGGAAGATGATGAGTGCGTCAATCGCTAAAAATTGGATAGGGCTGTCTGCTATTATAGCCGTATGTCTGTCGGCCTTCGGATGCCAGGTGTTTTCTACGACGTCAGGAGCCCGTTTTGCATCGGTTGAGATCAGCGGGCATAGCACGAAGGAAGTCTCGGCAGCCACAATTGCTGTTTTCGACAAAGCGGGCTACATGTCTACAGGGGTGGGTGATGAACTGCTGTTCGAGCGCGACGGTCCTGAATGGATGCAGATAGCCTATGGCAGCAATATCAAGAGCGGAGGGCCGGTTTCGGAGCGGATTAAGGCTCAGATCGTTAATCTCGGTGACGGAACCCTCCGTTTGCAGTGCTCCGCCTATGCCATGCCGGAATCGGGGGGTATCGGCGATAAGGAAATGCAGCTGCTGATGACCCGACGCCGGCCATACAGAGCGTTGTTGGAGCAGGTGGCCCAGAAGTTTTCGGCCACGCCCTGACCCCGAAGCCGCTTTCCGACTGTCGGCGGTGATGCGGTGCCCGGAAATGGGCTATGAAACTAAAAAAAGGCACACCGTTGCGATGCGCCTTTCAAGTTTCAAGTTTCAGATTTGGCTTAGAGGCCGTAGGCCGAAAGATCCACGCCGAGCCCTTTGAGCTTGTCGAGGTAGATGCCGTAGCGGTCTTTCAGGCCGTTGAGCTGGCCGGTGTATTGCGAGAGCTGGTCCTTAAGCGCCTTGCCTTTTTCGCCGATCACTTCGGTCATTGAAAGCCCTTTGACCTTTTCGGTCAGCGCACCAATCTGGTCCTTCTTTTCCAGAATCACATGCTTGTACTGCTCTGCATAGGCCAGCACCTCGTTCTTGTCGAAGGCGGCCACCTTTTCTTTGATTTCCTTAACCGATACGTTGAGGTCGCTCATCACATCTTCCGTCTTCACGGTAAACGAGCTGACGGCGGCGGAGGCCTTTTTGGTGACTTCCTCGGTTTTTTCCGCCACCTTCACCGCAGTTTCCTGCACCTCTTCGGCGCTCATCATTTCGGTGGTTCCGTCTTCGCGTTTTTTGCAGCCGGCGCCCAGTGCAATCATTGCGGCCAATCCGTAGAACATAATCTTTTTCATATCTCGCTCCCTTGTGTTGAATTTAATTTCCCAGACGCTGGAAAGACTAATGAAATGTTTACGCCTGTACAGCATCGAATCTGCGAATTTTCGGGTCAGCTTGGCTGCTCCCGCTGCGGATTTCGGGCGCGGGCGGCGACGCCGAGGAGGGCGAGGGCGGCGAGGAGGCTGGCGAGGTTGCCGATGGCGTAGCTGCCGGTGAGTTTGAGGATGGTGCTGTAGAGCGCGGGGCCGATGGAGCTGAAGATCACCATGAAAGTCATGCAGAGCCCGCTAATGGCGCCGAGGTGTTCGCGCCCGTAGTAGCGCGGCCATGTGACGCTCATCAGAATTCCAAACAGGCCGTTGGCGACTCCGCCCCCCACGATCAGGCAGGCGACCGGCCAGCCGGGGGCAAGGCGAGAGAGGCCGAAGAGGTTGACGGCCATGGCCAGCAGCATGGCGACGAGGAACCAGCGCAGCTGGGTGCGGTCGCTCAGCCAGCCCCCAAGCAGGGTGACGGCGATGGAGATGAACGCGATCGGCGGAAAGATTTCGAACCCTTTCGAGCCGTTCATGCCGGCGAGGTTGAAGATGGATTCGATGTGGAACGTGACGGCGGTGAGCACCAGCGCCTGCAGCGACATGGTGAGGGTGAACGCCCAGAACGGCAGCGTGCGCCGCGTCTCGGCCAAGGTGAATTGATGGAAGGTTTCCGTTTTGTCCCGATCATTAGAACTGTGCGCCTTGCCGTCGGGAATAAGACCGGAGGCTTCGGGGTTGTCGCGAAAGAAGAGGAGCAGGAGCGGTGCGAAAACGAGGACGAGCAAGATGCCTAGCAGAAGCCACGTTCCCGACCAGCCCCGTTCGGCGATCATCCCGCTGAAGAGGGTCGGGGTATACGAAAAGCCGAACGAGACGGCCGCGCCGCTGATGCCGCTCGCCAGTCCGCGGTGGTGGTTGAACCATTTCATGACCATGTTGCGCGATGCCATGGTCAGAATGCCCTGTCCGCTGAGGCGCAGCAACAGGAACAGCAGGGAAAGCAGGCCGATTACGGCGACGTGCTCTGGCATCAGCTTGGCCAGCTGCGTCGCGAAGCGTCCGGTTTGGCTCAGCAACAGCAGAACGATGCCCAAGGCAGCGCACGAGCCGAAGCCCATCCAGCGCGCCCCGATGCGGTCGAACAATTTTCCGGCGGGCGTGAGCAGGAAGGAGCTGGCGAGCGTGCCGAACATGTAGGCGCCGCTAATCTGCATGCGGCTGATGCCCAGCCCCTCGATCAGCGGCTCGATGAAGGCCGATACGCCGGTGGTTTGGCCCGGCACGCTGAGAACCACGCCGACCACGCCCCAAAACAAAATCACCCAGCCGTAGAAGAACGGCCAGCGCGCGGGGTTGAATGGGATCTGTTCAAGTGGTCTCTTCATGGATTTGGATGCTCTGCCGCTGAGTGGTCGGTCAGAATGATTATGGACAGAATAATTTGCAGTGCAACCGTTCAGGAAAATCATTCTGTCCATGTAAGAACCTCCCAGAGAGGAGAAAAAAAGCTTGAAAGCCATATGGCATAATGTATAGTGCCAAATGACAAGAGAAGGAGAGTCCGGTGAAAACAGAAACAAAGATTCAGAAAACAGGATATGTGTGGGAAGCAAAAGAGGTCGCCGTGAAAGAAGCCACATTGAAATACGAGGTGTCTCTGAGCGTTCTCGAGCACGAAAAGCCGGAGCTCAAGGTCATCGTCTTCAAGTCCAACGACGTGATGGAGCAAGTGGCCGAACTGAAGGAAGGGCTGCCCTCCGGGATTGTGGACGCACTGGGCCGGGAGCTGGAGATCAGCCGAAAAGAGCTGGCCAAAATGGCCGGTGTGGCTGAGCGGACGCTGATCCGCAAGATCCAAGACGGCCGGCTGACCGCCGACCAATCTGAACGAATGGCGCGCATTGCACGGCTGCTGGCCCGGGCCATCGAGGTGTTGGGGAATAAGGAACGAGCGCTGCGCTGGCTCAAGGCGCCCCGCTCCTATTTTGACGGAAGGCCCCCGCTTGATTTTGCAGATACCGAGCTGGGCAGCCAAGAGGTGTTCAATCTGTTGGGCCGGATTGAGTACGGAGTTTTCTCCTGATGCAAACGGCTTGGCGCATCGTCAAGCCGCGTCGCGTGGCCGACGCTTTTTCGGGGGAGGGCGCGCGGCTCTTCGGCGGCCGGTGGAACTCCATCGGAAGACCAGTGGTGTATGCCGCCGAATCAAAGGCGTTGGCGGCCTTGGAAATACTGGTGCACATAATCGACGACAGTTTGATGGATGAATATTTGTGCATTCCTGTTCGCTTCGATCCCCGGCTTGCGAAGCTTCTCGATCTGAAATCATTGCCCGACGACTGGCGCAAGACGCCTCCCGGCGCTTCCACGCAAGGCTTGGGCGATGCATGGGTGGCGGACAATCTTTCGGTTGTTCTGGAAGTGCCCAGCGTACTGATCCCCGGCGAAAGCAATTATCTGATCAATCCGCGCCATCCGAACTTTGGAAAACTGCAGGTCGGAGCACCGGAGCCCTTCGAGTTCGATCCGCGTTTGATGAGATAGGCTTTATTTGTTGGATTGATGGATTGTTGAAATCCGAGGCCGGCAGGGGTTTTCCCTGCGCACCGTCTAATCATCCAGCAATCCTCCAAACCATTCGCAATCAGGCGATTTCTTTGCCTCTGTATGCCGTTTGGCGATGGGCGCTTTTCGCCTTGCCGCTGTTCCGGCGACGTCTTGGCCATTGCCTGTTTGGCGGCTCTCGTCCCTATTGATTATTTCATTGGAGCGGCTGCGCGGGCCAGATGGTGAAAGTGACTTTAATAGTAAAAAATACTAAAAAATAATTTTTGCGGTAGACACGCCAGAGGCAAATAAATATATTAAGCCTGTAATTATTACCTGTAATTATTACCTGTAATTACTACAGGGCATAATTACTTGCAGTAATCAGGCGATTGCCGCGGGGAAGTGCCTTCGGTTTCTGGCAACGTAAGGATAGCGGGGAAAGCAAAGCGGGGTTGGAGCATCAACCCGCTGGGGGAAACAAATATGTTGCATGAATTTCAGGCGAAATACACAATCAGCAACGGTCTGGCCGCTGAGCTGTGCAGTTGTTCGGTGGCGACGATCCAAAAGTGGCGAAACGGCAGCGTTTTTATGCCGAGCAGTACGCAGAAGCTGTTGATTTTGGTGGATATGATTTATGCTGGGAACCGGAGCGGCCTGGTTGAGTTTATCGAAAAAACCCGGAATATGGGCACCCCCGATGCGGATGGACAGCTTAGGAAGCTTAATCAATCTGCCGATCACGCGCTGGAGGTGATCCGTTCTCAGGAATACCGCAAAGTCCGGCAGGAATCGGAATACTACCGGCTCATGATCGAAACCCAAGAGGATGCGGTGTGCCGCTGGCGACCCGACACCACTCTAACCTATGTCAATAAAGCGCTATGCGAAAAATTCAAAGGACCCACGCACGATTTGATCGATGCGCAGTGGCTGAGCTTTGTTCCGGAAGAGGAGCGGAGTGCCGTGCAGGAACAGATTGTAAGCGCAAGAGTGAGTGGTAAACCGTTTCGGCATGCATTCAGCCTTATAAATGCCCAAGGGGAAAGGTTCGATACGAATTGGACCATTGTGCCGGTGTTGGGCGATGAGGGAGGCGTGGTTGAGTTCCATTCGGTCGGTCGCGATATTACTGCCGAGCGGCTGGCCTCCACCATGCAGGAGGCGTTGCTGGGGAAAGTTGAGGCAATTTATGCCGCCATACCCGATATGCTGATGGTGATGCGGCCGGACGGAACCATTGAGGATGTTAATCCGTCGCTCGAGCGGGAGCTCGGCTGCACCCGTGCCGATGTGATTGGACTGCCGCTCATGTCTCTTTGTCCGGATAATGCAAAAGCGGGAGCCCTCAGCATTTTGCGGGAAGCGGAAAAGGGAGGCTACGGCAATTTCACCTTGAGCGTGCAGCGCCGGAATGGGGAGGTGATTGATGCCGAGATCGCCACTTCGCCTGTATCGTGGGGCGGGGCGGATTTGATCGTGGGCATTATGCGGAATGTTGGCATTGTGAAAGCCGATTGCGAAATTGTCGCGCGCAAATTGCAGTACGACCGCGTATTGCGCAATTTGTCCGCCAAGTCGTTGAGGGCGACCCCGGGAGATCTGGACGAGATTCTCGACCACACCCTCTTGAAGATCGGACAGACGGCCGGGGTTGATCAGGTTTTTCTCTTTCAGTTGGACAAAGACCGTCGATGTGTCAGCATCACGCATGAGTGGTGCTCGGCGGGACAGGCTTCTATTGCGAGCCGCTATCAGGAAGTTCTCGTGTCGGAGTTTTTGTGGTGGATGGAAGAACTGCGGAACCGCCGGACAATCGTGATCCACGATGTGCTCGAGATGCCGCCGGAAGCGGAGGCCGAGCAACGTGTGCTTCAGGCGCAAGGCATTAGGGCTCTGCTGGCTGCGCCGATTGCCGAACAAGGCAGTCTGGCCGGTTTTGTTGTGCTGGGCAACTTGCGCTCCCCGCGCTCATGGCATCGAAACGACAGGCAAATGCTGCGCACCGCATCCGACCTGATCTGGCTGACCATGGTGCGTTGTCAGCAGGATGTCCGCTTGCAGGCTTCGCACTCCGAGTTTGAGCAGGCCTTGCGCGGTGCCGATCTCGGCTTTTGGTGGTGGCGCATTCCTTCCGGCGAGGTGCAGTTCAATGGGCAGTATTGCTCCATGCTGGGTTATGGCTCTGACGAGCTGGAGTCCAGCCCGGAGACCTGGAGACGGCTGATCCATCCTGATGATTATTATTCGGTTCTGGAACGGCTCACCCAGTATGTGCGCGGGACATCGTCTGCCGAGGCTTACGAGTCCGAGTTTCGAATGCGCCACAAGGATGGCGGTTGGATATGGGTTCTTAGCCGTGGAAGAATCGTGGAACGCGACGCCTTCGACAATGCGGAGCGCCTGGTCGGAACGCACCTAAACATTACGAAGCTTAAGGAGGCGGAGCTGCAAATGCGGCAGGCCAAGAGGCTGGCGGAAAGCGTCACGTTGGCCAAGGCCGAGTTTTTGTCCAACGTTAGCCACGAGCTGCGTACTCCGATGAACTCGATTATCGGCATGGCGCAAATGCTTCAGTTGGAGCTGCAGGATCCGGAGCTGAGCGAGATGGCCGATACGATCCTCAAGAGCAGCGACGACATGATGAAGCTGATCGTCCACCTGCTGGATACCGCCCAACTGGTCTGCGGAAAAGCAAAGGCATCCTGCAGGGAGATGGATTTACGGCAGGTGATCGATGGCCTCATGGGCTCCTCCTGTCGGGAGGCGAAGAGCAAGCACCTCCGGTTGACTTGCATCCATGCGAGCGGCTTGCCGGACCGCATCTTGTCCGATGAGGGGTGCATCCGCCAGGTTCTGACCAGCCTCATCGAAAATGCGATAAAGTTTACGCTCAGCGGGTTTGTCAGCATTAGGACGTTCTATCGGCCGACTTCGGCGGAAAGCGGGATTCTAACGCTGTGTGTGCGGGATTCTGGGATCGGCATTCCAGAGGACAAGCAGGCCGATGTTTTCGGTCCATTTGTGCAGGCCGATGGATCGTCCACCCGCCGATTCAGGGGGTGCGGGTTGGGGTTGGTCAAGGTGCAAAAGCTGGTTCGTATGATGGGCGGCGAGCTGCAGGTTAGGAGCCAGGTGCAGAAGGGAACCCTTTTTGCTGTGCGCCTGCCGGTCTCGGTGCCGCCGGCGCATCATCCGAAAGGGGAGGGCCTGCCGCGCGTTTTGATCGTCGAAGACGATCGGCTGAACCAACTGGTGCTGGATAAAATGCTGCGGCGGCTTGGATGCCTCACCACGATTTCGAGCAACGGGGTGGAGGCCGTGGACGCGGCTGAACGCGGCTCTTACGACATGATTTTCATGGATATTGAAATGCCGGTCATGAGCGGTCTCGACGCGACTCAGAGCATCCGCCGAAGAGAGCACGAAAGAAAGATGCCCCGCTCGGTGATTTGCGCGGTGACGGCCTATGCCATGCCTGGGGACCGCGAAAAATATTTGGCCGCCGGAATGGACGCGTATGTGCCCAAGCCGATCAAGATCAATGCGATCAGGAATGTGTTGCAAGAACACGTCAAGGGCTTGGCTTCCGGTGTTTAGAAGCCGAACGACCTTGCGCGGAGAGAGAGGACCGGTGAAAAAAAGACCCTTTGCTGCGCCCTTGAGTGCGCACAACGCACGCCGCCAGGCCAAGATTGCGATCATGCTGATGGCGGTTGTTCCTGCGCTTTCTTCGTTTTACGTCGGCTCGATACGGAGCCGCCAGGCCGAGGGGTTGGCGTTTTATGCGGAGCTCATTGTTTTGTTCTGCACGCTTATGGCCGCCGTTGCCGGCTACCGGATTCTCCGGAAATATCCGGAAAGCATCATTAAGCTGCGTCGCTATGTTATGGAGGTTGCTACTGGAGTGTTGCCGGAAAAGATCTCTTTGGATCAAGCGGGGAAAAGCGATGACCTCAAATACATCGAGCAGGGTTTTAACGTTATTGTTCGTGAGATGGAAAATCGAATCAAATTTGTCGAGGAGCGCTTGTCCGTTGAAGCGGGGCTGCGCAAAGCGCTTGAGCAGCGGCATCAGACGCTGCTGCAGGCCGAGCGTCACCGGGTTATGGTTCAAAGTCTTGGCGCGGCCTGCCATCATCTTGGGCAGCCGGCCACCAACCTTGGGATGTTGCTTTTTCTAATGAAAGAAAGGGCGCAAACGAATGAGGAGATGGATGAAATCGACGCCGGCATCCGGGAGGTGGAGGCAATAAGTGCCGTGCTGCAAAAGCTTCGGGAGGTCAATGAGTTTCATACGGAGCCCTACATTTGCGGGCAGGCTTGCGATGAAAATCAGATTCTCGCTATTTAAGCGGCGCTTCATTTCGCAGGCGGGATTTCGGCAGACTTGATTCTCAGCATTTGAGGGCCGCGCAATAAAAGGAAAAAACAAAAGGTTGGAATGAACTATTTATTATTTAAGAGCCGGGTGCCGGCTGGGTTGGTATTGCTCGGGCTGCTGGAACTATTTTTGTTGCTGGTTTATGGATATTTTGCGCAAGACATGAACGAGGCCGACGGTGTTCCCGGCGGGATGGTCCTTGCGAAAATCGCGCTGCTGCTCGTCGGCCTGGGCTGGAGCGGTCTGTTCCTCCTGTATCTGTTTGGTTTTCGATGGCTGGGCATCAACCGTGAGCGGTGGGGCAACGGCAGAGCGATGACGCACAGGGATGGCTGTCCTTCTTCGGATCACTCCGCTCTTGGGTATGGAGTTCCCGGGGTGTTTCCCGTCGCAATTGGGTTGGCGATGGCCGCTCTTGGCACCGCGGTTTTTCTGTCGCAGCGAGCGCCTTCTCCATTCGATTTTGTTGAGAGCGGTTCGTTTAGCCAGATGGAGGCTTTACTGAGGGCGGATGCCGCTTCGGTCCGCTGGCGAAACGGAAGGGGGATGACGTTGCTGATGGCGGCGGCGGAGGCGGGGCGCATGGATCTGGTTGCAGGGCTTGTTCGGCTGGGCCGCGACGTGAACGCGACTGATCGCAATGGGCGAACAGCGCTGGCTTATGCCATTGAGGCACCCGATGTGACCGGGCTCCTGCTTCAAAAGGGGGCGAAAGTGAACCACGTTGACGAAACGGGGGAAGCGCCCCTCCACCTTGCAATAGGCCGGCAAAGCAAAGCCGTCGTCAGGTTGCTGCTGGAATACGGGGCCTATGCTAATAGGCATGACGGGGAGGGGAATGACTCCTTATCGATGGCGGTGAAAAGCGGATTGGAAGTGGTGGATTTGCTTCTTGTTCATGGAGCAAACCCCGACTTTGCCGATCGAGCCGGGGAAACGGCGCTCCATCATGCGGCGAAGGCCGATAACCTCGCCGCGGCGCAGGCCTTGATCGCTGCCGGCGCTGACGCGACCCGTGTATCCATGCAAGGCTGGACTCCATTGCATGAGGCGGCGATGAACGGATCGCTTCTGGTGGCTGCTGTCTTGTTGAAATCCGGGGTGGACGTGGACATCGCAAACCAGCGTTCCGTGACCCCTCTTGGCTGCGCCGTTTATAATGATGACAAAGTCATGGTTGATTTCCTGCTGGGCCAGGGGGCGGATGTCAACAAGCGCGGCAACTTGGGGGAGACCTATTTGCACATGGCGATTGCGGGGCACAAGTATGGCAGCATCGCCGCGCTGACGAAGGGCGGGGCAGATCCTGATATTACCAACGATGCGGGGCTTACGGCCAGAAAAATGGCGCAGACCGAAGAGCTGCGGTTATCTTTGAAATAGGGTTTCCGGGGGCTTCCGGGCGTAAACATTTGCAGGCAAACGGGGTTGACTCGCCGGAGCGATTCTATATAAATGCCCGCTTGTTTTCCCGTAAAACGGAATCCTGACCGAAGGATCATCGCCAAAGAAACAAATACCGCGTGGTGCGGGGCGAGCGCCCGGATTCGAAACAATCCAAACGGGCGGCCGGTACAGCCGGCTTAATTTGCAGGGATGCACACGGGAATCAGAAAGGAATAGAAATGAAATATACTGGACCAAAAATCAAGAAAGCACGCCGTTTGGGCGTTGCCCTCTCCCCGAAATCTGAAAAGTTTCTGGAACGCCGCCCGAATCCTCCGGGACAGCACGGACCGGGACGCCGCCGCGGCAAGCAGTCGGACTACGGCCGTCAGCTGACGGAAAAGCAGCGCCTGCGCTATCAGTACAACATGAGCGAAAAGCAGCTTCGTGGCGTCTTCACGAAGGCCGCCCGCAAGCCGGGCAACACCGGTGACGTGATGCTGCAGATGCTCGAAAGCCGTTTGGACGTACTGGTGCTGCGCGCCGGCATGGCCCGCTCGATCTACCAGGCCCGCCAGATGGTTTCCCACGCCCATTTCCGCGTGAACGGCAAGAAGGTGAACATTCCTTCTTATTCCGTAAGCATCGGCGACAAGATCACTGTCCGCGAAAAGTCCAAGGATCTGGACGCGTTCGTATTGGCTCAGCAGGTTGCTAAGACCCCCGAGTACATTACGGCGAACGACAAGGAGCTGACTGCAGAGCTCAGCCGCCTTCCTACCGCTGAGGAAGTTCCGGTGATCTGCGAAATCTCAAGCGTCGTCGAGTTTTACGCACGCTAATCGGATTTCCCGATGATTCAAAAACCGCTCTCTTTCGAGGGCGGTTTTTTTTGTGCATCGACAAAACATATTTCAAACACAAAGGCTCAAAGAACACGAAGGAGCAGCTTTGTGGTTTTTGTGCTTTAAGCGAACTTGCGAACGGGGGTTTAGCCCGTTGGATATTGCCGGCAGTATTCGTAGAGAGCCATCGAGGTGGCCGTGGCTACATTGTAGGAATAGGGCATGCCCCAGACTCCGATTTCCACCACGGCATCCAGCTGAATCAGGCATTCATCGGAAAGGCCTTCGCGTTCTGAGCCAATCACAAGCGCTGTCTTTTTCGGGAAGGCGTAGTCGGCCAGCGGGGTGGAGTTGGTGGTTTGTTCCAGACCGACGAGTGTATATCCCTCTTGCTTCAGTTTCTTTAAAACGGGAGGCAGGCTGTTTTTGACGATGAGATTGACCTGCTCGGCACCGTCGCGCGCGATCTTGCCGATGAGCCTGGCGTTGCCGGTTGCAATGATTTCCCGGACGCCGCAGCAGCCGGCCGTCCGGAAGATGGTCGAAAGGTTGACGTTGCTGCGCAGCGGACTGCAGGCCACCACCAGCGGGCGCTCTTCTACGAGCTCGGTCGGCGGTTTGTGGCGTATGTGTTCAAATTTCAAAATGGCCCCTTCCTTGCAACAGGTTCATTGATCCAAGCGGGGTGCATTCTAGCGAATGCGGCTGGATAAACAATACAGGTGGCGTTTGTAAATGTGGAGTTGTTCAATTAAAGCCTAGAGAAAGCTTCGTTGGGTGGAACAAACCGCCCCTCTTGACAAAAAGTACCGTTGTAGTCATAAATTCTTCCGATCCAATCAAAAGGGATGGGTCTCTAAACGCTTCAGTCGAATTGAACAACGATGCAGCCAGAAGAGGAAATCAAATGAAAAACAGATGGATGAATCTCGTTAAATGCATCGCAATGGCGGCCGCGCCGATCATTATCACGGGCTGCACGGCTTATGGGTTCGTTGAAAACAAGCAGAAGGTTAAGGACGTCGATGTTCCCGGAAACTATAGTCTGACGAAGAATCTGGAGGGCGCCAACGAATCGGCTTTCGTGCTGGCCTTTTCCGGCGGAGGCACCCGGGCCTCGGCGTTGGCGTATGGCGTCTTGCTGGAGTTGCGCGACACTAAAGGCACGGTGAACGGGGTTCCGTTGTGCGCGTTGGATGCCGTCGACACCATCAGCTCCGTTTCCGGGGGAAGCTTCACCTCCGCGTATTACGGCTTGTATGGGGATAAGATTTTTGAGGATTTTGAGGACGATGTGCTGCGGGTGAATATTGAAGGCCGTTTGATCCGCCGGATGTATCTGAACCCCTTGAGCTGGTTCAATAGGTGGGGCCGGACCGAGGAGGCGGTGAAGTATTACCAGAAGCATATTTTTCATGGCGCCACCTTTGCCGACCTGAAAGCGAAGGACGGGCCGCTGGTTGTGATCAATGCTTCGGACTTAGGGAACGGCGTGCGGTTCTCTTTCGTTCAGGAATACTTTGATCTGTTTAATTCCGATATAGGCTCATTCCCCGTGGCGCGGGCGGTGGCGGCGTCTTCTTGTGTTCCCGTGTTGTTTGACCCCATTGTTGTGGAAAACTACAAGGGGGAAAAAACCAAGAAAACTCCGGCTTGGCTGACCCGGGTTCGGTCGGCGGCTACGCTGGGGAACAATGCGCAATTGAAAATGATCACGCATGGCGTCAGCAGCTATTTCGATGATGATGACAATGATTTCGTTCACTTTGTGGATGGCGGCATCACCGACAACCTCGGCCTGCGTGCGCTTCATGACATTGTTGAAATGTCCGGGGGTGCGAGCGCCTTCATGGCTGCCAATTCCCGTCGCGTGATTCCGACCCGCATGATCTTTATTTCGGTCAATGCCAGCGCGAAAAAAGAGACGACCATTAATCGAAGCGAAAAACAGCCTTCCATCAAGCAGACCATGGGGTCCGTGACCGGCATACAGATGCACCGTTATAATATTTCGACCATCAACCTTATGGAAGAAAGCATTAAGAGTTGGGTGGAAGAATTATCGACTCCCGGAAGGCCGGTAAAACCGTATTTTATTCAGGTTAAGTTTGATGATGTGAAGGATCCGGAAGAGCAGGCCTTCTTGAATGAGATCCCAACCTCCTTCAACCTGACCGACGAACAGGTGGACGCCTTAATCAAGGCGGGCAGGGAGCTGCTTCGTCAGAACCCAACTTGGCGATCGTTGATCGCCGAGTTCGACTAAAGACTGGGAAGGGCACGGCGTTCCGGCCGGCAGGATGCCCGGATAAACAACATTCCAAAAGCCGCTCATCGGGGCGGCTTTTCTGTGGTTCGGCCTATTGGAAAAAGGGTCTTCCCGCTTGAGGTCGATTGATTCAAGCGGTATATAGAACGCTCATTTTTTGCCGTGGAGAACGTTATGAAGGTATTGGTTAGCTGGCTGAAGGAATATGTTGATTTCGAGGACACCATCGAGGGCTTGTCGGACAAGTTGACTTTTGCGGGCCTGGAAGTGGAAGCGATCGAAACGATCGGCTCCGACTTTTCCGGCGTGGTGGTGGGGGAAGTAATCCATGTTGAGCCGCATCCCGGCGCGGACAAGCTTCGCATGTGCACGGTTGAATACGGCGCTGAAGAAACCATGCGCGTGGTTTGCGGCGCACCGAATGTTGAAATCGGCGGCAAGTATCCCTTTGCGCCGGTCGGCACGACGCTGCCGTGCGGCATTACGCTGAAAAAGGCCAAGATCCGCGGTGAGGTTTCCATGGGGATGCTCTGCGCCAAGGACGAACTGAGCCTGGGCGAAGACCATTCCGGGCTGCTCGTGCTCGACGCCGGCCTGGCGCCGGGAACCCCGTTTGTTGAAGTTTGGGGCGAGCCCGACACCGTCATCGAACTCGAAATCACCCCGAACCGCCCCGACTGCCTTTCGATGATCGGCGTGGCGCGCGAAATGGCGGTTTTGTATGGTTCCGAGCTAAAGGTTCCTGCTTTTGAAATCTCCGAAACCGGCGAAGACGTGAACGCCGAAATTTCCGTTGTTGTTGAAGATGCCGGAAAATGCCCGCGCTACACCGCCCGCGTTTTGAAGGATGCGAAAGTCGGGCCGTCGCCCGAATGGATGCAGAAGTGCCTCGAAGGCGCCGGCATCCGGCCCATCAGCAACATCGTCGACATCACCAACTATGTCATGCTTGAAACCGGCCACCCGCTGCACGCGTTCGACAAGGACACGGTAGCCGGCGGGCAGATTATCGTGCGCACCGCCAAGCCCGGCGAAAAGATGCACACGCTCGACGGTGTTGAGCGCGAATTAACGGAAGACATGCTCGTCATTGCCGATGCCGAAAAGGCGTCCGCCGTCGGTGGCGTCATGGGCGGGGGCGACAGCGAAATCAAGGACGGCACTTCAATCATTCTGCTTGAAGCGGCCGCGTTTGAAACGTCTACGATCCGCCACACCGCCAAAAAGCTCGGGTTGATTACCGACGCCTCATACCGCTTCCAGCGCGGCGTCAATACCGACTCCGTCGAGTGGGCGAGCCGCCGAGCGGCGTCGCTGATGTGTGAGCTGGCCGGAGCCTCGCTATGCCAGGGCGTTGTTGATGCCTATCCGGGCACGAAGGAACAGATTAAGATTCCATTCAGCTGGAAGCGCATCGAAGGCATGATCGGCGCGGAGATTCCGGCCGAGAAAATGAAGGGCATTTTCCGGACTCTCGAAATCGGCATCGAAGACGACAATGGCGAAACCGCCGTGGCCGTTGCGCCCAGCTTCCGCCTGGACTTGGAGCGTGAGGTGGATCTGGTCGAAGAGATTGCCCGAATCCACGGCGTCGACAATATTCCCGCCAAGATCCCGTTGGCGAAAGTGATCCCCACGGCCGATGATTCCCGCGTGCGCTCGATTGCCGTGCTGCGAAACAACCTGCAGGGACTCGGCGTCAGCGAAATCCTCAACTACACGCTCGTCAATCATCCGCTGCTCGACCTGCTCAATAAGGATGACCGCGAAAGCCGCGAAGAGCTTCCGCACCCCATCAGCGTTGACCAGTCCGTCCTGCGCACCTCGCTCATTCCGCAGCTGGTCGAGAGCCTCGGCCGAAATCATTCGCGCCAAGTGAACGAAGCGTGCTTCTACGAGCTTGGCCGCTCGTTCAGCCGAGTGGACGGCGCGCCGGTGCAAACCGAAACCGTATCGCTCGGCATGATGGGGCCGGTGGGTCGCTCGCTGCTCGAAAAGCGCGCGCCGGTTTCCGAAGAGGAAATGTTTGTCTGGATGAAGGGGCTGGTGGGAAAGCTGCTGTCTTCCCAGAAGCTTACGTCGGTTTCGTTCAAGGCCGAGGACCGGCCCGAATTCGAGGCCGGGAAAGCCGTTTCCGTTTTTGTCGACGGCGAAGCGGTTGGCTGCATGGGCTTGGTCAATAAGACCGCGCGCGATGAATGGCGCCTCACCGGGCCGGTGGCGGCCGGCGAAATCAAGCTCGAAACCCTGCTCAAAAACAGCTTCCAAGTGGCCAAGACCCAGGATTTGGCGCAGTTCCCGTCGATGAGCCGCGACATTGCTCTGGTGCTCGACGAATCCGTCAAGAACGAAGATGTGGTGCAGCTGATCGAAAAGTCGAATCCCAAGGATCTTGAATGTTTTGGCCTGTTCGATGTCTACCAAGGCAAAGGCATCGAAAAAGGAAAGAAGAGTTTGGCATATACCTTTGTCTACCGCTCCGCGAGGCAGACCCTAACGGATAAAAAGGTCAACAAGGTGCATCAAAAACTGATCGACTTCCTATGCAAACAGCTCGGTGCCTCTTTAAGAGAAGGCTAAGCATGGGTGCTCAACAGCGCAAAACCGGAATAGGCGGGTTCGAGTCATTGGCGCCCGCTGTTTTGCTTTTGCTCCTCTCCGCCTTCCCAGCGCTCGCCCAGAAGCATTCGCGGCTTGAGGAGCGTTCTTTGGAGCGCAAGGCGTTGGTCGAGAAGCTGGCTATGCAAGCGACGACGAATAAGAGAAAAGCCAGAGAATGGGCGCAGTCGAAGGGAAAGCCAGTTCGCTTTGAGCGCAACGGCAGACTCTATGAGCTCACGGAACTCCGGAATGGGGAGCCGGTCTATTACGTCACTTTCAATTATCATGCCGCTATCTCAACTGCAGCTGACAAAGTCCGCAATACAACGCCTTACAACCTGAACGGCGATGGATTGACCGTGGGAGTATGGGACGAAGGTTCGGTGCGCAACACGCATCAAGAATTCGGCACCCGCGTGAGCTTGAAAGACCCCTCCACCGCATTCGGCAACCATGGCACCCATGTGGCGGGAACCATTGGAGCGTCCGGTTATTCACTATGGAAGCAGGGAATGGCGCCTTCGGTTTTGATTGATTCATATGATTGGGATGATGACATCGCTGAAATGACGGGCGTGGCTTCAACTGCTCCCGGCCAAGCAACCAAGCTATATCTTTCCAACCACTCGTATGGGTTTACCATCAATGAGTCCTATTTGTTTGGAGAATATTGGTCAAGGCCAGCGTCCGTAGATGACGTTGTGTATGACAGCCCGTATTATTTGCCTTTTGTTTCCGCAGGAAACGAACAGGAGGATGTAATCGGGGGATTTGGAACCGTTTCTTCCTACGGCGTTGCAAAAAATGTGATAACGATTGGTGCCGTGAAGGATGCTGTTTCGGGGACAGCCAGGGCGTTGGGCAATGCAGACATGACGTACTTCAGTAGCTGGGGGCCGGTAAATGACGGCCGTATCAAGCCCGATATCGTAGCTAACGGGTGGGAAGTTGGTTCAGCTGGTTCGAGCTCGGATGACGCTTATTTTATTAGCAACGGAACCAGTATGGCGTCGCCAAATGCCTGTGGGTCGGCGGCGCTGCTGGTGGAATATTACAAAGAGTTGTTTTCCGGCGGGGCGATGCGTGCGAGCACGCTGAAGGGGCTGATCATTCATACGGCGGACAATTTGGGGAATGCAGGTCCGGATTATAAATTCGGCTGGGGGCTGATGAATACAAAGGCGGCGGCGGATCTGCTGAAGGATTATGCGGGAGGGGCACCCCTTAGGCTGACGGAAGCCACCGTCACGGCATCACAGCCAAGCGATACCTATGCGTTTCAGTGGAACGGGGTTGACCCAATTCGGGTGACGCTTTGCTGGACGGATCCCGCGGGTGCGGCCGATGCTGATGCCGAACCTGATCTGATCAACGATCTTGATTTGCAGATAGCAGGGCCGGGCGGACCATTTTACCCGTATAAGCTAAACAAAAACATTCCGGGGAATCCGGCCACAGCGAATAGTGAAAACAATGTGGATAATGTGGAGCAGGTGTATATTGCATCTCCATCGTCGGGCATGTACACGATCACCGTCGATTATGACGGTTCCTTGACCGGAACAACGCAGTGGTATTCGCTGCTGGTCAGCGGAAATTCCAGCGATTCCGATTTCGACGGCATGCCGGATTCGTGGGAGCAATTGTATTTCAGCAACCCAACCAATGGGGTGGCAACGGCGGATTTGGACGGTGACGGTTTGGATAATTTGGGAGAATACATCGCCGGCACACTGCCGAACGATACCGGTTCGGTGTTCAAAGTTACCGCGTTCAATGCGCCGCCGAGCAACGATGCGCCGTTTGTTTTGAATTGGTCGACCAAGCCGGGGCGCGTTTACAACGTGGGCTACTCTGGCAATCTGGTTTACTACCCATTCTCGGTGTTTGCCGACGGCACGAATCTGCCGTACACGCAGAACAGCTACACCGATGCGGTTGAACACGCCGGCTCCGCGCATTTCTACCACGTCGAAGTCCAGCTCGACCAATAAGCCCGAGGCTTTACTTTTGGCACAATAAAAGCTTCATGTATTGTTGCTCGGCGGTGGATGCCGGACAACCATTATGAATGCCCTTGCAATAGCCTGTTTGTATCTGGCGCTCAGCCTGTTTGGATCCCGTGTTCAGCAGGCGCCCGCGCCGGAAACCGCACTGCCGCCGTCATCGGCGGCTGTGGCACCTGTCCAATGCTTGGAAGAACGGGGCGATTCGATGCTGTTTGAAATCTCCGCCATGGTGCTGCCCTTCGATCGGGTTATTGCTGCCCCGTTTGACTAGCGGGTAATACGTTATAATATTAGTCGACATTGCAATCCGCCATTTCTATATTCCAATTCCTTATCAAACCAACGGGATATGAATTATGAAATGCGCCGCTATGTTTCTTGTCGGATCAATGTTTTTAATCGCCTCTTGCGGGAAGGAGGAACCGGTCAGTTATCTGGTGCCCAAGCAAGCGGCGCCTGAAGCTTCGGCCCAAAAGATGGGCTCGGATGCGGACAATCAGGCGGTATTGGCCGCCCACGCCGCCCAAACGGCGCTGGCCCCGGCGGGGACGGGCTTCACGGCGGAACTGCCGAAAGGGTGGACGGAGAAGGCTGGGTCCGGAATGCGCAAGGTCAGCTACTCCATCGAGGGAACCTCCATCGACTTTTACCTGATCTCCCTGACCATGGGCGACGTGCCGAGCAACGTTAACCGCTGGCGCGGGCAGGTTGGACTGCCCCCCGTCGCGCCCGAAGAGATTGCCAAAGAGGTTCAGACGTTCAAGGCCGGCGGCCACGATGTGAACTATATCGAAATCTACAATGCCGAGGGCGGAAAGGGCATCATTGCGGCCATTGTGGGTCTTTCGCCGAACTTCTGGTATTTCACCGCCAAAGGTTCCGTGACCGAGCTGCAGGCGAACGCTGCCGATCTCCGGACATTTCTTGAATCCCTCCAATTTGGAGGCCACAACCATTGAAGAAAATCGTCGATATTTTCCTCTCACTGAAATTGACGGTGGTGTTGCTGGCGCTGAGCATGGTGCTGGTGTTCGCCGGTACGCTGGCGCAGGTGGACAAGGGCATCTGGACGGTGGTGGATCAATACTTCCGCTGCATCATTGCCTGGATCGACCTGCCGGTCTTTTTCCCGCGCATGTGGGACATCCCGAATATCCGGATTCCGTTTCCGGGCGGCTATCTGATTGGCTGGCTGCTGGTCATTAACCTGATCACCGTGCACTGGGCGAGTTTCAAGGTCCAAGTCAACGGCGGGCGGCGTATTGCGGGGCTGCTGATGCTTTTGCTGGGCGTCGTCGTCACGTTGGGCGTCATGTTCGGCTGGGGCGCCGCCTCGGTGGCGGCCACGGAAAGCGATGCCTTCTGGCGCGTGTTCCTGCGTTTGGGGCGCGGCAGTCTGGCGGCGGTTGTATTCTACATAGCCTGCGTTCTCCTCTACCGCAAACGCGCGGGCATGGTGCTCCTGCACGGGGGCATCCTGTTCCTCATGGTTGGCGAATTCATGACGGCCATGTTTGCCGTCGAGGCCCGCATGACCATCAAAGAGGGTGAAACGGTCAACTATATCGACCACTCGCAGCAACTGGAAATTGCTTTTACAGAGGTATCCAATCCCGACCACGACACGGTAACCGTGCTCCCGCAGCGCAGCCTCAAGGAAGGCGCAGTCATTGCTTCGGAGCAGCTGCCGTTCGACGTGAAGATCAACCGCTATTATGTGAACTCGAACCGGCCGCAGCCGCTGGATTCCGTTCCGGACCGGGCTCGCAGCCTCTATCCGAAATACGAGGGCTACGGCTCGCGCCTGTATGTGGCCGAACAGTCTGAGGTGAGCGGCGCAACCGGCGCAATGAACGCCCCGTCGGTCGATGTCGAGCTGTTCGACCGCACCAGCGGCGCATCGCTCGGCCGCTATATTCTGAGCCTCTGGTTCTATCCCAACTTTGTGCAGCGCACCTGGGACATGCCCACCCGCATCAAGCTGGCCGGCAAGGAATACGAGGTCTACCTGCGCTTTCGCCGGGAATACCTCACTTCGCCGAGCGGCAGCCCTTTCTCGATCAAGCTGCTCGATTTCGTGCACGAAAAATATGAAGGCACACAGATGCCCAAGGATTTTGCCAGCCAGATCCTGCTGGTCAATGAAGGAGACGACATCGACCGCGAGCTGCGCATTTGGATGAATAATCCGCTGCGCTACGCCCGGCGGACGTTCTATCAGTCCGGTTATCTGCCCGACGACAGCGGCACCGTGCTGCAGGTGGTGCGAAACGACAGCTGGATGATTCCATATCTCGCGTGCATGATTGTATTTGTGGGTATGACTGCGCAGTTCCTGCAGTCGCTGCGCCGCTACCAGAGGAGCGATGACTAATGCGGAAAATAATCATCAATACGGTTGTCGTTTTGTTTGCGGTTTGGTTTTTCCAGAATGGCGTAAAGCTGCCGAAGGAAAGTGCGGACGAGTTTCAGGTCAATGCCTTTGGGCACCTTCCGGTAAAATACCAAGGGCGCAAGAAGCCGATCGATACGCTGGCGCGCAACTTTCTGACCGTGCTCTCGAACAAGCAGTCCGTTCGCGTGGACGGCGAAAAGGTTTCGGCGACCAAATGGTTGCTCGACAATATTGCTGGGCGGCCCGAGGCGATGGACTATCAAGTCTTCCGCATCGAAAACATGGATGTGCTCTCCAGCCTCGGCCTCGAAGAGCGCAAGCGCTTCCGCTATTCCTACCGCGAAATCCTCCCCAAAATCGGAGCGTTAGACGCCGCATCCCGCTCCGCCTACGCCAAAAGCGATAAAGAGCGCGACCTCTACGACAAGCAGGTCATGAAGGTGGCCAACAAGTTTTACCTCTACCAAAACTTTATGTCCGCCTTCGAAGATCCGTCGTCCATGCCGCAGGACCAGCTGCTTCCCACGGCGCAGCGCTACATGCAGCTGGAAAAATATTCCATTCCGCTGGTCATTCCCCCCAACGCCGGAAGCTCCAAGTGGCGGCCGCTGATGAGCGCGCTGCTGGCCAACCATCCGGCGATGCAGACCATGGGCCACGTGGGCGCCCCCGACCCGATGGCCGTTAATTTTGGCGTGATGCTCGCCGCCTACCGCGAAGGCCGCGTTGAGCTGTTCAACGATACGCTTTACGAATACGGCGCCCTGGTGCAGGCCGAGAATCCGGCCGTCTTCGAAAAGCTCTCCTTCGAAACCTTCTACAACCGCTTTGGCGCCTTTATGAAGTCGGCGCAGCTCTATCTGCTCGTCTTCGTGATCAGCTGCTTCGGCTGGCTGGCGCGCAAACGCGGGCCGATCAGCGCGGCGTTGGCGCTGATGATCTGCGCCTTCATCCCGCACACCTTCGCCATCATTGCGCGGTGCTTCCTTTCTGGCTATCCGCCGGTCACCAACCTGTACTCCTCCGCCATTTTCATCGGCTGGGCCTCCGTGCTCGCCGGCATCGTGCTGGAGGCGGTCTACCGCAAGGCCGACGGCATGGGCAACTTGGTCGGCGGCATTGCCGGCTTCGTTACGCTGCTGATTGCCCATTTCCTCGCCGGCGACGGCGATACGATGGAGCAGATGCGCGCCGTGCTCGACACTCGCTTCTGGCTGGCCACGCACGTCATCACCGTCACCCTCGGCTACATGGCTACCTTCGTGGCCGGCACCATCGGCGTTTTCTACATTGCTGCAGGCCTTTTGACCCGTCGGGTCGACGAGGCCACCAACGCAAACATGGTGCGCATGATGTACGGCACCGTCTGCTTCGCTCTGCTGCTCAGCTTTGTCGGCACCGTTCTCGGCGGCCTTTGGGCCGACGATTCGTGGGGTCGCTTCTGGGGATGGGACCCCAAGGAAAACGGCGCGCTGCTGATCGTTATCTGGAATGCCATCCTGCTGCACGCCCGCTACGGGAAAATGGTGGGCAACCGCGGCTTCGCCGTCATGGCCGTTGCCGGCAACATCGTTACCGCCTGGTCGTGGTTCGGCGTCAACCAGCTCAGCGTCGGCCTGCACTCCTACGGCTTCACGCAGTCCGCCACCTTTTGGCTTCTCGTTTTCGTCATAACCCAACTCGCCGTCATCTTCGCCGGCCTCCTGCCTTCCAAGGTTTGGAAAAGCGGGCAAGAGGGCTAGCGGTTCGGTCTTTGCCGGAAGCGCTTGCTCAAACCGTGTAGGACTCGGCGGCGTATTTGTTGATCAGCTTGATGAGCTGCTTTTGGTTGATCGGTTTTGAAATATAGTCGGTCATGCCGCTGTCGATGCATTTCTTCCGATCGTCCTTCATGGCGTTCGCCGTGATGGCAATGATGGGAATGTCGCAGTGCGGATCGCGCAAAGCCCGGATCTTGCGGGTGGCTTCGAAGCCGTCCATGACCGGCATTTCACAGTCCATGAACATGATGTCGTAGTGTTCTTTTCGAATTTGCAGGACGGCGTCCCTTCCGTTGTCGGCGGTGTCGACCCTGCATCCGGCTTTGGCAAGAATGGCGGCCCCGACTTTTTGGTTTACCTTGTTGTCCTCTACGAGCAGCACACGCGCCCCTTTGCGAAGAAGGGTGTCGAGCGCTAAGATGGCTTCCGAGTTGTTCGCCTGGGGCAGAGAGAGGTTGAAGTAGAAGGTTGAACCTTCGCCTTCTGAACTGTCCAGCCCAATAACGCCCCCCATCAGCTCCACCTGCCGCTTGCAAATGGCCAGCCCGAGGCTGGGTTCTCCATGGCGCCGCTGATCTGCCGCGCCCGCTTCAAAGAGGGAATCCTGCTTCTCGGCAGGAATGCCGATGCCGGTATCAATCACCTGGAAGTTGAGCCCTGCGCCTGATGGAGTTATGGAGCGGCATTCAATGTTGAGCATTACTGAGCCTTGGTGGGTGTATTTAATCGCGTTGTCCAGCAGGGTTGCGAGCGCCTGCTCAACCAATCTTTCGTCGCCGATAAGGTAGAGCGGGACGCTGCTCTGGCACTGGCATGCCAAGTTGATGCAGGATGCATCGGCGAGGGGTTGAAAGCGCTGCTGGAACTTCTTGCACATTTCCCGGATATCAAAAGGTTCCAGCAGGAGCTCCATCTGGCCGGATTCGATTTTGGCAATATCGAGCACATGGTTGATGAGCTCCAGTAGTCCCGCGGAGGATTGCTGGATGATTTCAATGTAGTTTTCACGTTCGTTGGTTAGATGTTTTTCGTTCAGCAGCTGCGCCATTCCGACAATGTCGTTGAGCGGGGTGCGGATGCCTCGACTCATGCCCGCAAGGAATCTGCTTTTGCTCTGACTGGAGCGTTCAGCCAATTTTTGTGCGTTTTCGGCCATCTCTTTAGAGTCTTCAGCCAGCTGCCGCGCGGCATGGATTTTTTCTTCGGCTTCCTTGCGCAGCGTGATGTCGCGGACATGCAGCTGCAATGCCTGATGCCCGCCGCGCTGCTGAAGGCAGCCGGTCATTTCAACGGGAACCACGCAGCCGTCCGCGGTCTGGAGTGCTCCTTCGTATCGCTGCCGCCCGCCCGCGAACCATTCCTGCAGCTTTCCGGAGACTTCGTTTCGCAGCGTGGTTGGGGCAAGGTCGTTGATGGATTGAGTCAGCAGCGTCCGCTTGTCCACCTGGACGGCCTCGCAGGCACACGTATTGGCCTTAATGATTTTCCCGCCATCGTCTACCAGAAAAATTGCATCCGGCGAGTTTTCGAAAAGGTCGCGCAGGTGCGCCGCGCTGTCGAGATGCCGCCGGGCCTCCTTGGCCATTTCTTTTTGGAGTTCTTGATTGCGGTAAAGGATGAGCAGGATGATGGACGCGGCAAGGGCTCCCGTTATGTAGGCCGGCGCCGATGCCGCACAGGCGGTCGCACCGGCGAATATCGCCAGCGTTATAACGGCCGTTTTTATAAAAGATAGTTCAGTTTTCTGGTGTTGCACGTGGTTTCCCTTTTCATTGTGCGTGTGCAACACTTTAAGCACTATCCATACCACCTCCGGATTGAATGCGGATAGGCTGGCACCTTTTTCCGGCTTTTGGGGTGAGCCAAAAAAAAAAGCTCTGTCGCTTGCGCAACAGAGCTTGAAACTTGGGGTGAAAGACGGGATTTGAACCCGCGGCCTCCTGAACCACAATCAGGCGCTCTAACCAACTGAGCTACAATCACCACTCGAAGGAGACGCAAAAGATAGCGTTACCGCATAGAAAATCAACCGTTTTTCGCGGAAAAGTTGATTGAGCGAGTTGCCTCGCATTAAACGGCTCCGCGGATTTGCAGCGGAGCGGCTTTGGCTGGGGTGCTGTTTCCGAGGGGTTGGCTCTTTTCGAGATAGGTTTTTTTACGTAGCATGCATTGATTAATGCAATGCGTGGGGGTTGGGTGTGAGAAGGGTACTCTGCAGTATATTGATCGGTGCGTCCGTGCTTGCGGTGAAGGGGCAGGGGACGGTGGCGTTTGAGCAGTTGCGCGCGCGCGCTGAAAACGGATTTCCTGCGGCTCAATATAATTTGGCCGTGATGTACGAGTCGGGCGATGGGGTTGCCCAGAATTTTAAGAAGGCGGTGGAGTGGTATCGCAAGGCGGCCGAGGCGGAGTATCCAGAGGCGCAGTATAATCTCGGGGTGTGCTGCCTTGCTGGACGCGGCGTGGCGCTGGACGAGGCTCTTGGTGCGGCGTGGTTCCAAAAAGCGGCGGTCAACGGCAACGAGCGCGCCCAGCATAATCTAGGCTATTGCTATTTTGCCGGTCGGGGCGTTTCGCAAAATTACCAGCGGGCGGTTTTGTGGTTCGAAAAGGCGGCACGGCAGGGCGACCCCGATGCTCAGTATAACCTTGGTTTGTGTCATGCCGAGGGGAAGGGAACAACGCAGAATGCGGCCAAGGCCGTCAAGCTCTACACCGCGGCGGCCCGGCAGGGCCACTCCGAGGCGCTGTATGCCTTGGGTTGCTGCTACTTGACGGGAACGGGTATTGAGCCCGATGCCGTTCGTGCGGTGACCTGCTATGAAAAGGCCGCTAATTCCGGCTACGCAAAGGCGCAGTACAGCTTGGCGGTCTGCCTCCAAAAGGGCGCGGGCACTCCTCAGAACCTTCAAAAGGCGTTGCTCCGTTTTGTTCAAGCGGCTGAGCAAGGGGATGTGGATGCGGAATACGGCCTCGCCCTCTGCTACGCCGAAGGCATGGGAGCCGATCAAGATCCGGTCAAGGCGGTTGAGTTTTTCCGCAAGGCGGCCGGCCGGGGCCATGTCGAGGCCCAGTGCGAGTTGGGCTATTGTTTCAGCGACGGGCAGGGGGTGGAGCAGAGCCATGAAAAGGCGGTGGAATGGTTTCGGCTGGCAGCGGAGCAGGGGCATGCCGACGCTCAGTTCAGGTTGGGGTTCTGCTATTTCAAAGGCACGGGCGTGTCGCAGAAGAAAAGCGTGGCGGCGGACTGGTTTCTTAAGGCGGCGGGGCAGGGTTCTTCCACGGCATGCTACAACCTAGGCATTTGCTATGAAGAGGGGGAGGGCGTGCCCCTGAATCCAGCGAAGGCGGCTCAGTGGTATCTTGAGTCGGCCAAGCTCGGACTCGGCTATGGCCAGGAGGCGGTGAGCCTTTGCTGTTTTATGGGAAACGGGCTGCCCCAAAGTAAAGTGGACGGCTATGCTTGGGCGCTGTTGGCGGCGGGCAACGGATGCGATGCACTGGATAACGAGCACATCCGTGCGTTGGAGGACAACGAGCGCTCTGCCGGACGTGAACGGGCCGATGCGCTGCTGGCCACGATGCCTCAGTAGGTGCGTTCGGCGGTTCTTCCAAACAAAAAAGCCCGCTCTCGGCGGGCTCTCGGCGTATAAACAAGGAATGGGCCTATTGCGACAGGCCGGGGATGGAGCGCGAGCCTTCCCACGATTGGGGCGTGTTCCAGGGCATGTCGGAATATTCCTGTTCGTCCCGGTAGTCGTCGTTGGTGGCGCAGCCGGCCAGCACGATTGTAGCGGCGGCAAGAATCAGAGATAAGGCTATGGATGGTTTTTTCATGAGTAAAAAAGAACCGCCCCGACAAGCCGGGGCGGCATCTATTCAAAAACGAAATGCTTAGAGCACAGCGTCTTTAGCAGCTTTTGCAATGCGGAACTTCAGAACGGTTTTAGCCGCAATCTGAATGGTTTCGCCAGTGGCCGGGTTGCGACCCATGCGGGCTGCGCGGTCAACCTTAACGAGCTTGCCGAGGCCAGGAATGGTAAAGCCGTCAGCAGCGCCTTCGTATGCGAGCTCTGCGAGGCCCTCGAGGGCGTCTTTTGCCTGAACTTTAGTGATGTCTGCTTTTTCTGCAACCGCTGCAATGATCTGTGATTTAGTCATAGGTTTTCCCATTGTGTAATCTCCTCGAGCTTTCCTGGTTAATTCCAACACAGCCGTCCGACTCCGTATCGGATCAGCAAAGAAAATTACTAGGGTATTCCTTTCTGCTTAGCAATAGGAAAATACACGAAAAACCAATATTCATAGGGGTGGAGTTAGGGTTTTGTGTGTTGAGGCAGGTAAAGCGATTAAGGCGATCATATTATCTGGTCTTTTGTCGCCTTCCGGCTTGCGCGCTCCGATCCAATCTGTTTCCATTTCGCTGACGGGCGATGATATGCCACATGCAGATCGTTCGGCGGGTTGCGGTCTGGAGTTGAAAGTCGGGGCTGCGCCTCATGGGAAACTGTTCTTCGGACATGGTTTTGAAGGGCGGTTTGTTTTTGTAAAAGGTTATGAATGGTTGCTTTGCTAACAATTTGCTTTGTTGCGGCGTTGATTGCTCCGTTGATGCACTGGGCTTTGCCGAAGTATGCGGGAGTCGCGCTGGTGGGCGCGCCGCTGGCCATGCTTGCATGGCTGCTCAAGCAACTTCCGGAGGTGATGCACGGTCATCCCATCGAGCAAACTTTCCAATGGGTGGAAGGCCTTGGGCTTGAATTGGCATTCCGTTTGGACGGCCTTTCGCTCTTGTTTGCCCTGATCATCAGCGGCATTGGTGCGCTGATCATTTTATACACGCAGGGCTATTTTAAGGGCCATCCGCAGCAAGGGCGCTTCCTGATGTACATCATTGCGTTCATGGCTTCCATGCTCGGGGTGGTGCTGGCGGACAATTTATTGCTGGTTTTCATCTTCTGGGAACTGACTAGTTTCACCTCCTATTTGCTGATCGGTTTCAACCACGAAAGCGAGGATGCCCGCGCCGCCGCGCTGCAGGCGATGCTCGTGACGGTTCTCGGCGGACTCTTTCTTTTGGCGGGACTGATTCTGATGGCCGACGCGACCGGCACTTGGCGTGTTTCTGAAATCCTCCAGCGGGGCGCGGAGCTGCGGGCGCACGAACATTATCTGCCGATTTTGATTCTCGTCTGCATCGGAGCCTTCACCAAGTCGGCCCAGTTCCCGTTCCATTTCTGGCTGCCCAACGCCATGCAGGCCCCGACGCCCGCCAGCGCCTACCTGCATTCCTCCACCATGGTCAAAGCCGGCGTCTATCTGCTGGCCCGTCTGCACCCTGCGCTTGGCGGAACGGAAGAATGGACCGTCATTCTGACAACGATCGGCGCGGCCACCTTTCTCGTTGGCGCAATCATGGCGCTTGGCCAGCACGTGCTCAAGCGGCTGCTCGCCTACACCACCGTCTCTGCGCTTGGCGCAATGGTCATGCTGCTGGGTGTCGGCACAGAGGAGAGCATTAAGGCCATGGCCGCGTTTGTGCTCGCCCATGCCTTCTACAAAGCTACGCTTTTCTTGGTGGCTGGCGGCATCACCCACGAAACTGGCGGCGAAACCTCCATCGACAAACTCGGAGGCCTGCGCAAGGCCATGCCATTCTCATTTGTCTGCGCCATGTTGGCCGCGGTTTCGATGGGCGGCATATTTCCCTCCTTCGGCTTTGTGGCCAAGGAAACCTGGATCCACGCATTGGAGCACCATCCGTTGCTGGTGCTGGCCACGGTGCTCGGTGGCGCGGCCTATGTGCTGGTCGGATTTTCTACAGGATGGAAGCCTTTCATGGGCAAGATGCCCGCCGGACTGCATGCCCACGAAGTGCCGCTCTCGATGCGCATTGGACCGCTGGTGCTCGGGCTCGGCTGCTTTGTGCTGGCGTTCACGTGCGGGCCCATCGGCGCTGCGCTGGTTGAGCCGGCCGCTTCGGCGATCGCCGCCGACCATCTTCATGTTCATCTGCATTTATGGGGCGGCTTTAATAAGGTGCTGGCCATCAGTCTGGTCACGGTGCTCATCGGCGTTGGCTTTTGCTTTGCCCGTCCGTTCTTCCTTGGCGTGGCGGGGCGACTCGGCGGTCTTGCCCGCTTTGGCCCCGACGCAACCTACCAATTGCTTCTTTCTTCGGTGCTGAAGTTTGCCTCGTGGCAGACGCGTGCGCTGCAGACGGGTATTTTGCGCGACTACATCCGCATTACGGTCCTCGCTACAGTGGCTTTGGTCGGCGCATCCTTTATCCGCGCCGGCGGTTTCCAGCGTTGGGAAAACCTGTCGCCGGTCTCCGTGCGGGTTGCATTGATTTCCGTGCTGATGGTTCTGGCCGCGTTCGCCACGGTTCATTCCAAATCGCGCCTGCGGTCGATTCTTTCGCTGGGCGTGGTCGGCTACAGCATGGCCATACTCTTCACTTTTTTCGGCGCGCCCGATCTCGCCATGACGCAGCTGGTGATTGAAACGTTGACCGTGATTCTGCTGGCGCTGGCGTTCTATCACCTGCCGACCTTCAGCCACGGCTCAGCCGTCCGCACACGCGCCATCGACGCCGCGATTGCCATCGGGGCGGGGGTGGCCATCACGCTGCTGGTGCTGGCCGCGCTGCATGTCCAAACCCCGACGCCTGTTTCGGACTATTATCTGGACCATAGCTACAAAGCGGCGCACGGCCGCAATGTGGTGAATGTGATCCTCGTCGACTTCCGGGCCTTGGATACGCTCGGCGAAATCACCGTGCTGACCATCGCCGCGCTGGGTGCGTTTGCCCTGCTTAAGCTGCGGCCGAAAAAAGAGGAGGCGCCGAAATGACCTCCATCATTCTTAGAACCGCCACGCGCTACATGTTTCCGCCGTTGCTGGTCTTTTCGGTTTATGTCCTGCTGCGTGGCCACCACTATCCGGGCGGCGGATTCGTGGGCGGGCTTTTCGCCGGATCGGCTTTCGCGCTGTATGCGCTGGCTTTCTCCGCCGCCGATGCGCGGAAGCTGCTGCGCTTTGATACTCGCGACATTACCGCGTTTGGCTTGGCCGTCGCGTTGATCAGCGGGATCCCGCCGTTGTTTTGCGGGAATGCCTTTCTAACAGGTACGTGGTGGAAGATGCCTTTGCTGACGGGGGGCGTGCTGGATATCGGCACGCCGCTCGTTTTCGACATCGGTGTCTATCTGGTGGTGCTCGGCGTGCTGCTGACGCTCGTCTTTACGCTTGGGGAGGAGGAATAGCATGGAAGCCGTCCTCGCCATTGTGATTGGAGTCCTCTACGGAGGCGGCCTGTATCTGATGATGCGCCGCAACCTCATCCAGCTGATCATCGGCCTCGGCCTGCTCAGCCACGGCGCCAACCTGCTGATCTTCACCGCCGGGGGCCTGCGCAAGGGCGGCGCGCCGATTTTGGACGAAGCCACAAACACCTATGCTTCGGCCCCGGCCGACCCGCTGCCGCAGGCGCTTATTTTGACGGCCATCGTCATCAGTTTTGCGGTGACGGCCTTTGCGCTGGTGCTGTTCCTGCGCACCTACCAAACCTGCGGCACCGACGACGTGGACGAACTGAAGGGGACCGACACATGACCCTCCTTCCTGTATTGCCCATCATTATCCCGCTGGCCGGTGCGGTGCTTTGCATGCTCTTCCGCAAAAGCCTAATGTTGCAAAAAGCGCTGGCCGTGGCGACGTCTTTCATGATGCTGCTGACCGCCGTCTGCCTGATGGCGCACACCGCCAGAGGAACGATTGCCGTAATGAACGTTGGCAGCTGGCAGGCGCCGTTCGGCATTACGCTGGCGGTCGACATGCTTTCGAGCGTGATGCTGGTGCTGGCCGGTCTGCTGGCCGTTGCGGTTTCGGTCTACTCCTGCTTCGACCTCGACGGGCCGCGCATTAAGTTTGGCTTTTTCCCGCTGATGCTGATTTTGCTGATGGGCGTGAACGGCGCGTTTGTGACCGGCGACCTCTTCAACTTGTATGTCTGGTTCGAGGTGCTCCTGACCGCCTCCTTCATTCTACTCGCACTCGGAGGCGAACGCCCGCAGCTCGAAGGCTCCATCAAGTATGTTGCGCTCAATCTGCTTTCATCGGCCTTGTTCCTCGCCGGCATTGGCATTCTCTACGGCATGGCCGGCACGCTCAATATGGCCGAGCTCGCAAACGTGGTGAAGGACGGCGAGCGCGGCGGCCTCGTTACGATGGTGGCCGTCATGTTCATGATGGCGTTCGGCATCAAGGCCGGCATGTTCCCGCTCTACTTCTGGCTGCCCGCCAGCTATCCCACGCCGCCCGCCGCCGTGTCCGCGCTCTTTTCCGGTTTGCTCACCAAAGTCGGCGTCTACTCGCTCATCCGCGTTTTCACCCTGATTTTCACCAACGATCCCGAGTTCCTGCACGGGCTGATTCTCGCCGGCGCCGGGCTCACGATGCTCTCCGGCGTGCTGGCCGCCGCGGCGCAGTATGAAATGCGCAAGATTCTGGCCGTCCACATTGTCAGCCAGATCGGCTACATCGTGATGGGGCTGGGCTTGTTCACGCCGCTTGCGCTGGCCGGAACCGTCATTTACCTGGCGCACAACATTATCGTAAAGACCAACCTCTTCCTCGTGGCCGGCGCGGTTCACCGGCTGAAGGGCACCTACGACCTGCACAAACTCGGTGGGCTCTATAAAGAAAGACCGGGGCTCTCGATCCTGTTTATTATTTCCGCGATGTCGCTCGCCGGCGTGCCGCCGCTTTCCGGTTTCTTCGCCAAGCTTACGCTGATCATCGCCGGCCTGCGAGCCGAGTCGTGGCTGATTGTCGCCGTTGCGCTGGGCGTCAGCCTGCTCACGCTCTATTCGATGACGAAGATCTGGGCCTATGTGTTTTGGAAGCCGGCTCCCGCGCCGCTGCCCGACCTCGATCCAATGGCGCCGGGCAAATGGGCCGCCTTCCTGCTTCCAATGGTTGGCTTCACGGTCCTCACCATCGCCATCGGCGTTTTTGCCGGCCCGGTCTTCGACTATGCGCAGCAGGCGGCGGGGCAGCTGATGGATCCGCAAGGCTACATCGATGCCGTTCTCGGAGGTGCTAAATGATGCCGCTTTGCAACAGGCTAAATGACCGCAAAGACGCGAAGGCGCGATGGTTTTCTTCACCACGGAGACACGGAGGCACGGAGAACTGGATATTTAAAATTATTCCGAGTCTCTGTACCTCTGTGGTGAAAATTATTTCCGTCGCTTTACGTCTTCGCGTCTTTACGGTCAACTCATTTGCGAGGGCCGGGTAATGCAACTGTTTGTCGTTAATGTCCTCATATCGATGCTGTGGGCGCTGCTCACCGGAAAGGTGTCGGTCGGCAGCCTGACCCTTGGCTTTGTGCTGGGCTATTTTGCGCTGACGCTGCTGTATCCCGCCGAAGAGGAAAAGAAGAACTCCTACTTCCAAAAGACGATGCAGGTTGTGCGCTTTGCGCTTTTCTTTACCAAGGAGCTGGTGGTTTCCTCCTGGCGCGTCGCGATCGACGTTATCAAGCCGCTGCCGCTGATGCGCCCGGGCGTGATCGGCATTCCGATCGATGCCGAGACCGATCTGGAAATCACTATGCTGGCGAACATTATCTCGCTTACGCCCGGCACGCTGAGCCTGGATGTTTCCAAAGACCGGAAAACGCTCTATATCCACGCCATGTACGTGGCCAATCCCGACGATCTGCGCAAGGAAATCAAAGACGGCCTCGAACGCCGCCTGCTGGAGTTGCTACGGTGATTATCAAACACAAAGACACAAAGTACACGAAGTGCAGGGATTCTGATCAGAATATTCCATTCAGTTTCTTGGTGGCCTTAGTGTCTTCGTGTTTCACCCTCTATTTAAGAGGTAGCCATGGTTGAGTTTGTTTGCCCCATTGTCATGCTGATGCTGATCGTCTCCTTCGGGGCGGCGTTTGTGCGCGTCGTGATTGGGCCGACGCTGCCCGACCGCGTCGTTGCGCTCGACATGGCCGCTACCATTGTAGTCGCGCTCATCCTTACCCACTGCGTGCAGTCGGGTTCTTCGTATTATATTCCGGCGGCCATCAGCATTGCGCTGCTCTCGTTCATTGGCACCGTGGCGCTGGCGCTCTACATCAGCAAGGGAGGGCCGTCATGATCCGCGAAATCCTTGTTTCCGCTTTCCTGTTGATCGGCGGCCTGCTTTCGCTCGTGGCCGTGGCCGGCGTGCTGCGCCTACCCGACCTGTTCACCCGCATGCACGCCGCCACCAAAACGGGCACCGTCGGCGTCAGCGCCATCACGATCGGCATGATGATCCATTTCGGAAATATCACGGTTACGTCTCGCGGCGTGCTGGTGATTGCCTTTTTCCTGCTTACGGCGCCGGTCGCGGCGCACATGATTGGCCGGGCGGCCTACCGCTCCGGCGTCTCCCTCTGGATCCTCACCCGCATCGACGAGTGGAAAACCCACGGCGATCTCGGGGAAGAGGACGACTAGCCGTTGCGCCCGCAAGGTTTGGCTATAGCGTTTCACGAATGAGATGCCGTAGAAGGTAATGCCGGAACTTAGGGCGAAGCCCGTAGATCCGGCAATCAGGGCACGAAAGCCGGATCCACGCTGCTTCGCAGCTGAGTTCCGGCTCTACGGCAAATCATTCGTTATGTGCTCTGGCAAGGCCTTGTCTTTCCGGTGTTGTCGGCTAACCTTCTACGCGATTGAGTTCCGATGGTATTTCCGGAAGGAAGCGTTCGGGCCAAGCAAGCGTCTGCATGGACGGTTGTACAATTAATATGGGATTAATCTGAAGGGTATTGTTTCTCACACATGATTGAGAGCGAATAGCGAACAATTTCCTCGAAGCCACTAGAGAACAAGGCAACTGGGAAACCGTGTTCTTTGTGACTTGGTGCCTTGAGCGACTGCAGGAAACGGACGTGAGTATAATACTAATCAAGTTAATCTGATATAACAACAACGGGAGAAATACAGTGAAATAGATCTATTCAAAAAAAACTGTTCTTGTAGGCAGCCTTGCCGTAGTGGCCGGTTTCATCCTGATGGCCGGGTGCAGCACGCCGGTTCAAGAACGCAAGGTTTCCAAGTCGGGATTCCTGAAAAACTATTCGCAGCTCAAGTCCGGGAAAGACGGCGAGGTCCAGCTGCTGTACATCAACCCCAGAGCAAACTTCGCAAAATATCAAAAGGTCATGCTCGAACCGGTTCAAATGCGGGTTAAAGAAGATTCCAAACTGGCGAAGGTGCCAAAAGCCGAGAAGAAGGAATTGGTGAACTATTTGGCGACGACGCTTCGGGAGCAGTTGAAATCGGATTACATATTCGTCAGCAAGCCGGGGCCGGACGTCATGCGTTTGCGCGTGGCCATTACCGACGGCAAAAAAGGGAAAGTGGTTATGAACACCGTTTCCACGATCATTCCCATCAGTCTTGCGGTGGATCTGGTGAAATATGCGGCCACCGGCACGCATATGGCCGTTGGGGAAGCCTCCATTGAGGCCGAGGGCTTGAATTCCGCTTCCGGCGTTCGTCTGTTTGCTGCTGTGGATGCGCGTTCGGGCCGCAAGTCGCTCATGAGCGGCAACTTCACCAAGTGGGGCGATGTCGAAGACGCCTATAACTATTGCGCCAAACAGCTCCATATCCGTTTGGCTGAGTTGAGCACGAAATAGCGGCGAGGCGTATATTTGCGAAGGGCAGGATTGCATAACGGCGATTTTGCCCTTCTTTATGTTCATGCTTATTTCCCACAAACAGCTGGAAGTTGTTTTTCCCAAGGAAAGAAAACTGTTGACCTGTCTCGGATTATCACCAGAATGTCGCGCTTAATTTGCCATTTAGGGGCAGGCTGAAATGAATCTTAAAAAAGTGCTATCACCGGATACCGTATGGGTTGACCTTAAGGCCGATTCCAAGCAAGGGATCATCGAAGAGATGATCGACCGCCTGTTGGCGGCCGGAAAAATAAACGATCGCGAAGCCGTACTTACGGCGGTGCTCGAACGCGAAGCCAAGATGTCGACCGGCATGCAGAACGGCGTTGCGATTCCACATGGGAAAACCGATTCGGTGAAGTCGCTCGTGGCGGCGGTTGGGCTCAATAAATCCGGGGTCAACTTTGATTCCATGGACGGCGCCCCCTGCACGATTTTCATCATGACTCTTTCGCCGACCAAGCGCACCGGGCCGCACATTCAGTTTTTGGCCGAGGTCAGCCGCCTGATCAGCCAGCCGGCTGAGCGCGAAAAGCTCTTGGCCTGCACTACCCATGGCGAGATCTACGAAACTTTGACCCGGAAATAGACATCATGCAAGAAGCTGCCCACGTCGCCACCAACGCAGTCCATCACGTCGG
Organism: Pontiella sulfatireligans; assembly: GCF_900890705.1. Taxonomy (GTDB): domain Bacteria; phylum Verrucomicrobiota; class Kiritimatiellia; order Kiritimatiellales; family Pontiellaceae; genus Pontiella; species Pontiella sulfatireligans. The sequence goes on from NZ_CAAHFH010000002.1 coordinate 2,353,274, forward strand.
CGGGGACGTTGTCCACGCCGTTGCCGCTGCCGCCCACAATGTCCATGAGGCCGTTGTTCACCAGGCCGAGGCGTCCAGCCACAGCATCACGCACATGATGATGCACCTGATTATTCAGTTGGCCGTCATCATTGTTGTTGCCAAAATTGGCGGCTATCTGTTCCAGCGCTTCCTCAAAATGCCGTCGGTGCTGGGCGAGCTCGCATCCGGCATGCTCATCGGGCCCTATGCCCTTGGCGGCATGATCGACATTCCAAACCTTGGAATCCTTTTTGCGGAAAGCCACGGTTTTGCGGCGACCCCCCAGCTGTACGGCATCGCCACGCTGGCCTCCATCATTTTGTTGTTCCTCGCCGGGCTTGAAACCGACCTGGCCGCCTTTATCCGCTATTCGGTCGTGGGCTCGTTCGTCGGACTCGGCGGATTGTTTGCCGCCTTTGTGCTGGGCGATCTCTGCGCCGTCTTCTGGCCGGGCAACGGCATCGATTCGTTCATGGATCCGGCCGCGCTGTTCCTCGGCGTGATTTCCGTGGCCACTTCGGTCGGCATCACCGCGCGCATTCTGGCGGAGAAGCAAAAGATGGCCTCGCCCGAGGGCGTCACCATTCTCGCCGGCGCGGTGTTCGACGACGTCTTCGGCATTGTTACGCTCGCCATCGTAATGGGCATGGCTAAGGTCAGCCTCGGTGGCGGGGAAGTGAACTGGGGCGAAATCGGCATCATCGCCGCCAAGGCCATCGGCTTCTTTGTCGTCGTCACGGCGCTGGGTCTGATCTTCTCCCGCAAGATCACCGCAATGATCAAAAAGTTCAAGTCCACCGAAATCATTGTGTCCATCTGTTTTGGCCTCGCCCTGTTGCTGGCCGGCTTGGCCGAAATGGCCGGACTGGCCATGATCATCGGCGCCTACATCATGGGCCTTGCGCTTTCCCGCACCGACCTTGCACATGAAATCGAGCACCATATGGAGGGGGTCTACAATCTGCTGGTTCCGATCTTCTTTTGCGTGATGGGCATGATGGTCGACTTTGCCGCGATGAAGCCTGTGCTGATATTTGGCTCGGTCTATTCGCTGCTCGCCATTGTTTCCAAAGTGGTGGGCTGCGGGCTGCCGGCCTATGCCATGAAGTTTAACCTGCGCGGCTCGCTGCGCATCGGCCTCGGCATGCTGCCGCGCGGCGAAGTGGCGCTGATCGTGGCCGGCATCGGCCTGGCCAGCGGCATCATCGATCAGGGCATCTTCGGCGTCTCCATCATGATGACGGTCGTCACCACGATGCTTGCGCCTCCGCTGCTGGTTAAATCGTTCGAAGGTGGCTCCGGCCTCCGGAAGGAAATGGACGGCGGCGGCGAAGACGTCGAAGTTATCGAGCTTGCGTTTCCGTCGCGCGACATCACCGAATTCCTGCTCAACCGCTTTGTGCGCGCGTTGCAGGCCGAGGAGTTTTTCGTACACCATCTGCACACCGAACAGCCAACCTACCGCGTGCTGAAAGACGATATTGCTTTCACACTCGTGCAGGATGGCGGCAAGCTCATCATCAACGTGCCGCAGGCCAACCAGCATGTCGCCCGCATGATCCTGCTCGAAGAGCTGCTCTCGCTCACCGACCTGCTCGAATCCACCAAGCAGATGAAGGACCTCGACGAAATGGGCTCCGACCTGATGAGCGGTCTCTTCGCGTAGGATGTGGCTCGATCCGTATTTTCGTGCGCTCAGCCGATATCTGAAACGGTTCCCGGTACAGAATTTTCGATTGTGGAAACCAAACTTGGAATCAGAGGTTGCAGCGATTCGTAGCGACTGCTTTTCACGTGCATGACCACGATGCCAAGTGAGAGCAGTGAAACGTTCTGCTGAAAGGCCAGGTTGGAGTCGAGCGTGACGAAGACATCGAATTCCGCAGATGCCAGCTCCAGCAGCTCGCTATCTTTCTTTCCCGCCCAGCCCCTTTGGGGAACCGTGGAGACGTGATAGTGGTGGAGATCACGTATCAACCGCCGGGGCAGGCACTCATCGATGAGCACTTTTTTCATTACACGGCCAGTGCCATGATGTTTTCGCGGGTGGACTCAAGCACCGCAAGAACCTGCTCCCGTGCAACCGACGGAAAATCGTAGAGGAACAAGTCAATTGAATCTCCGGCTTCGAGGCAGTCGATCAAGTTTTGCACCGGAACCCGCGTTCCTTTGAAAACCGGGGTGCCGCTTAACACCTCAGGCAGGGATGTAATGGCATTGCTTAACGAATTCATAAAAACCTCTCAATATGCGTTGTTCATAGCGTAGCGACAGGAGGGTATCAAGACCATTCCCCTGCGACCTCGACGAAATGGGCTCCGACCTGATGAGCGGCCTGTTTGCCTAAAGCTTTATTCGTACGTTGCGGGAACTTTTTTGCCGCCCGTTAAGATTATGCTTTTGACTCTTTTGCCCTGTTTTTCACTGATCCTGAAAACCGAAGACATTTTCCGCACGGCGTCTTCCAGATCCTCCATTGCGGGAGCTTTAAAGGTTGCGGTTGCGCCTTCGGCCAGTTGATCGCTGCCTTCGAAGCGCAGGATCAAGCCGCCCTTTTCGGAGAGTTCGGCGCCGGCGATTTCAAGATCGAGATCGTTTTCCCCTAGCAGCAGACGCACCTCGCGCAGCAGCGCCTCTTTCCGGTCAGTCGGTTCCGGGGTGACGGCGCCGCCCTCGGCCACAAACATTTTGGTTTCGGGATTGAAGCGAAGGGCGGCCTTGTTAGCCTTGTACCAGTTCAGCAGCTCTTCGTCCGCGCCACGGATGCCGGTATGCTTCTTAAAGGCGTTGCGCAATTCCTTGCGCTGGTATCCTTGAAGCTCGTCATCGTTCAGCATAATGGCGGCGGCGCCGAGCGCATCGGCGTGCCCGTAGGCCGTGGCGATTGGGATCATGTCTATGCGCTCCCAGTTCTGTTCGTATTTGGCTTGGCGCCACGCCTTGGCCACCGGTTCTTCGAGCTCGATGCCGGGGAGCTCCTTGATGATTCCGTAGGTTGAATCGCGGTTGCGCCCATTGACCAGGAATCCGGTCAGCAAGGGATAGGTTGCGGGATCCTTGAAGCTGGCAACGGCCTTGATCCATTCGCCGGGCAGGTATTCCTCGGCCTTGAGTCCTTCCAGCAGGGTTTCACGCGCTTCGCTTTCCCAGCCAAACTCAACTACGACTTCCGCCAAATCCTTCTGTTCCGCCAGGTATTTGAGGATCAAATCCTTGTGTTCCGCCCGGGCCAGTTTCTTGACCGCGTACAGTTCATAGTGCGAGTTCCATTCTCCGCCGTTCTCCAACAGGAGGCCGAGGTTTTCGGCGCCGACCTCCATCAGCATGGCGGTTTGCGGGTCGCGCGGGGAATAGCTCGACTGGGTGGCGGAAATGTTGTGGATCTTCTGGATGTAGACCTTCATCTCCTCGCGCGTTGCGTTGTCCGGCAGCTGGACTTCGGCCAGCTTGTCTGCGTTGTCCTTGGCGCTGGTGTCGGGAATCGATGAAATGTAGGAGCTGGAGCTGCCCAGTTTGAACCGGCTGTCTTCAACCTGCTTTTCGATTTCGCCGAGCCATTCGGTTTCAACCGCGAGCAGCTGCGCGTTTTCCAGCCAGGCGTCGTCGATGTCGCCCGGCTTGTCGATCGAGCTGAAGCGCAGGAACTTGTTGAACGATGAAAAATTCGATGAGCTGGATATTGTGATGCTCGGGCCGTTATCGTCTTCGGGAAGATAGGCCTCGCCGGTGGCTGGATTGGCCAGCAGGAAGGTGAACCGGTCGCCGCCGCGCGGCCGGCGGTCGCGCTTGAAGAGCGGGTTGAGGTCCTGGCGCCGGATAATGACCGTGCAGCCCTTGGTTTCTTTCAACAGCGATGCAATGGCGATGCGCATCGGCCCGTCCTTGAATTCCTCGCCCTGTGCCAGCGAGAGCGCGACGGCCTTTTTATAGCGGAAAATGTTGGCGGTCACGTCGGCCGTATAGTGCCCGGTCTTGCCTTTCATGGCCAGATAGTCGGACTCTTTGACCTTCAGCAGCCGGTCGGAATAGTAGGTGGTGCTGCCGTCGTCGAGCAGCTGCATCGGTTCAATCACGCTCCGAAGCGCCTCCTTGTCTACGATCCGTGAAAAGTGCCGGGTTCCCGCGGTTTCCTCCCCGGCCTTCCGGCCCTCGGCCTCCAGCTCGGCATCGACGCGACTCACGACCGCAAAGCCGTTTTCGGGCAGCTGCTCAAACTTAAAGTCGCCGCTCATCTCCTTGTATTTCACCTTTCGGCGCCGCATGGAAAAATGGTCGCTGATGTGCGAGTTCTTTTTGCCGAGCAATACTTCAACTTGTTCAGCTTCGGCTTTGCTGAGCGTGCCGGGCGGCTTTTTGAACCAGGCGGCGTTGCAAAACGAGCCCAGCCAGAATGTAGCAAGAAATTCGAGGGCGAGCAGATAGTAGCACCACCGTGTCCGGCGGTACCGGTATTGGATCCAGACAATGCCGGAAAGCATTGCGATGCCGGCCAGGCTGGATAGCAGCGTGCGCGTATCCGTAATGGCCATGCCGGGCGCCGTGTTTTCCAGCAGCTGGAACTGTTGCGACAGGCTGGTCACGATGCCGACTATGATTGCGACCACCAGATAGACCACGCCGGTCAGGGCAAAGAAGCCAAAATTGCGGGTCATGGCCGAGATCGCCATGAGCAGCAGCAGTGCGCCAGTATAGCCCATGGTCTTTTCCAGCAGCGAGGGCAGGATATAGGTGAACGGAACCTGGTGCGCCGCCAGCAGCGTCGCGTGGATGAGCAGCGGCACCGCCAAAAAGAAGATGCCGGTAAAGAGCAGCTTGCTTTTGAGCACGTCGCTTTTCTTGAGCGGACGCGTCAGCCAGAAGGCCGTGGTTCCTGTGAGCGGTTCGCTATGCATCAGCAGCGGCACCATCAGCGCCATCATGATAAACTGGCACACGGCGGAGAGCGCCATGGCCACCCTGAGCACGGTCTGCATGGCAAAGTCGTCGGCCGGCGCGCGCACGCTGCTCGCGATCCCGGCAATAATGGCAACCGGAATCCAGAAACAGAGGAACACGCGCAGGCGAAGGAGGTCTTTCTTGAAGATATGCATGACCAGGCTCATTGGGCGCCTCCTTTAAAGTGGCGGGCTAAGGCGAGATAGGTTTCGCGCAACGACAGCGATTGCGGGTCGTAGGTTTCAACCGAAGGGAACATGGAACGGAAGCGTTCTTCCGCCTGCCCGTCGAACCGGCTTTCCACATAGCGGAACGCATGCCCCGCGCGTTCGGGCACGAGCCATTCCTTCGGCAGCTGTTTCGGAACTTCGGCGCCGTCGGGCAGCACCACCTCGATCTGCCGGAAGCGCTCTTGCAGCGTCACCCTTTTTTCTGAAAGCTGAAGTGCGCCCTTGTCGATAAAGCCCACCCAGTCGGCCAGCCGTTCCACCTCGTCGATATCGTGCGAGGAGACAAAGACGGTCCAGCCCTCGCTTTCGGTCAGCTCCAGGATGCCACGGATGAATTCATCGCGCACCAGCGGGTCGAGTCCGCTGAACGGTTCGTCGAGCACCAGCAGCTTGGGGCGGTAGGCCAGCGAGGAGAGCAACATCGCCTTCACCTTCATGCCGCGCGACATGCTCCGCAGCTTGGTATCGTTGGGCAGGTCGAATTGGCGCAGCAGCCGGCTGCAGAAATCGTCGTCCCACGTGGGATACATCGGTTTGCAGTAGTTGACCAGCTGCGGGACGGTCATCCAGCCGGGAATCTTTTGGTTTTCGGAGACATAGCCGATTTGCTGGAACTGCTCCACGCCGATCTGGCTCGATGGAACGCCAAGCACTTCGGCGCTGCCGGAGGTTGGGAAAAGAATGTTCATCAGCAGCTTGATGGTCGTCGTCTTGCCGGCCCCGTTCGGCCCGAGGTAGGCATAGATGCTGCCCTCCGGCACTTCCAGCGCAAGCCGGTCGACCGCGGCCTTTCCTCGGAACGATTTTGTCAGTTCATTCGTTTGTATTACATTCCCCATAGTGTCTCCCGCTCCAATTATTCTGCCCCAAAATCATGCTGCCTAACTTGCATCCGCACCGTCTTTTTTGATCTTTGCGTTCTTTTGCGGCTAATCAAACCTTCCGCCCATTCGCAACGCGGCTGGAAGCGCGCGTCTACGACAAATTTTTCCAGTGCTGGCGCACGGCGTCCTGCAAATCGCCTTCTGTCAGCTTCAGCTTCTTGGCTTCGACCACCAGCCGTTCCAGCTCGCGCTCGAGCAGTTCCTTCTTCTGCGACTTCAGCGCGCGGGCGCTTTCGGTGATGATCGAGCCTAGGCCGGGCTTCACTTCGATCAGCCCCTCTTCGCGGAGCCGGGCGGAAACCTTCTGCGCCGTGTTTGGATTGATGCGCAGCTCTTGGCTGAGCACGCGCACCGAAGGGAACGCGTCCCCCGGTTTGAGCTGCCCGCAGACGATCGCCTTCTTGGCGGCAAAGAGCACCTGCTCGTAGACCGGCCGGCCTTGCGTGAATTGTACCTTGAATGGAAGCATGGTGTACTATGTATGATAGAACACCATGCGGTGTCAATAGGTTTCTTGCAGCCTACTGCACGCGACGGAGCACAATGGGCTCCTTGTAGTTGAACGCCGCGTTGTTGGTAGAGATCAGCCCGAGGATTTCAAGAGAGGGGGCGTCGAGCTTGACGGTGGTTGAATGCTTGTCTTTCTCGACGGTTCCCTTGAGTTTCCCGGCGGCGACCTGCTCCTTGAAATAATCGGTATTCGCCATCCATGCAACCAGTTGGCCGTCGTTGGGTTTCACCTCCATGAAGGTGTAGCCGCCGGGCGCTGCGCAGGGCTCGTCCTCGCCGCGCATGGAAACATAAAGCACCTTGCCCTGCTTGGCAAAATAGAGGGGGAAGGTTTTCATTTCGAAGGCTTCTTTTTCTTCGTCCCACTCCATGCACGCCAGCTGGGCGACGCCGTTGCTCGCAAATGCAATATGGAATACGCTTTCATCGATCTGCCACGTTCCTTCGAGCTGCGCGCGCACCTCGTCCGAAAGCGGCGAAACGGGGAACGGTTCCTTCATTTCCACGCTGGAGCAGCCAGCAAGCAAAGCGATGCATAGAACGGATAGCCATGTTTTCATTATAAATCTCCCAAGGTTGCGCAAACCATAAACCGAGAACCTGCAACCGTCAAACGCGGCATTTCTAAGGATGAGCAAATGGAAGGGTGCATAGCGCGGCGCACCCGCCAAGCCCGGCGCTAAAGAGCAGCATGATGGGGATCATGACGATGTAGAACAGGATTGCGGCTGGAATGGCTGCGAGCATCGTCTTTAGAATGATCAGAATCATCCGGCCGAAGGGGATGTCGATGTCGGTTATCGTGGTGCGGTTTTCATTCATGGGAACTTCCTTGTTTAGGTGAAGAATTTTGCGATGGCGAACAGCCGCGCGCCTGTGCTGGTGGCCAGCAGCAGGATGGCATTGAAGTTTTTGCGCTTTTCGCCTGCGTCGGTCATGATCATGGCGATCAAGAAGATGAAAAGCAGGACGATGATGAGCGTGTAGAGCGAGGTGATGCCGGTTCCGTCCCAGGGCCGGTTCCAGATATGCGCGGCCACGCCGACGATGCCAATGGAAGAGCCAATGGCGGCGCCGCGCAGGTTTCTGGCTGTTGTTTTCAGCATCTTCGCGAACTCCTTTCCCGGTGACTGCAAGCACGCTATCGCACTAGGTGCGCGACCGCCCATTACAATTGCTCCCAATAGTTGCAGCGCCGTGCGGGCGTCAGGTTTGGACGCGGCAGCTGTCGATGATTGCGACGGCTTTTGCGCGCAGGGCATCGCTGCGCTGCACGTCTTCGAGCAGGTCGTAGAACTGGTTCCAGCCTTGGTGCTCGCGCCGGTACTGGTCGCGCAGCCCGTTTTGGACAAAGGCCATGGCGCGGGTCAGGCGCGGGTGGCTGGCTTGCACGAATTCCGTGCCCGCTTCCTGTTCGCCAGCCAAGAAGAATCCGGCGGCTTTCATGCAGAAGCGCAGCATCACAACCGTTACAGGCATGGGCGTGATGAAGCAGCCGGTGAAGGGGTCGGCGATCGCTTTGACGGAAGCAATGTCGCCGTTGTTCAGCACGCGCGCATATTCGGAAAAGTAGAGGGTGCGGATATAGTCGCCAATCATGTTTCCGAACGAGGCGGCCTTGATGGCATCGCCGGCAAACGCCTCTTTGTCGTGCCGCATAACGAGCCCGTCCTCGTGGACATAGCCCAGCTTTTCGCCCTCGGCCATCAGGACGGAAAGGATGTACGACTGGTCTTCGGCGCGGCCGATGAACGACGGCGTGAACGGGCGGTGCTTCTTCAGGCTGTCAACGCGGATGCCGTTCGTGCCGCCCGTCACATGGATGCGCTGGATGCACTCGGTTTTCCCGTCGATGCCGCTTTCGCCATAGCGCGTCATCAGCTCGCCCTCGGTCGAGAGCGCCATCAGCATTTTGCTGAAGAAGATTTTTTCTTCGAGGCTGGCGGCGCCTTCAGGGAAGGGGACGTCCGGAGTAAACAGCCCCTTGTGGATATCCCGTTCGTTCACCAGCGCCCCTGCAATCATGCCCAGCTCCACGGGCTTCCCGTCCGCATCGGTGCCGCGCGCGCCCCACAACGGGGATTTAAAATGCTCGAAGGCCGATGCGCCCGACTGCTCCACCAGCTCGCGCTGCGGGAACACCTGGTCGAGGTCGATCTTGAACGTGGCTTTCACGTTTGGATCCTTCGTCGCATTCCATAGCGCAGAAATCGCCTTGAGAAAGCTGTAGTGCCGGCCATACTCCCCATCGACGCCGAAGACGTCCAGCGCCTCGGCATCGCCGCCGGCGGGAACCAGCACCTCGTCGATCAGCCGGTTGGTTTCGGCTTCGGTGAAAACATACACATCGATGTTCTTGAAGCCGCCCGCATTGCGGATCTCGGATTCGATATAGTCCTTGGCCAGCCCGTGCAGCCCCTTGTGGGTGACGGAGGCCGACAGCACGCAGGCGACTTTTCCTTCGCCCATATTGCCGCGTGCGCGCTCGAACTCGACGGTCTCGTCGAGGCCGCGCAGCCCGTAGAGGATTTCGTTGGCCTGCGGTTCCACGCCGATCTGGATCGGGTGGTCGAACCAATACAGCTGTTTCTCGCCAACGGCCTGCCGGATATGGGCTTTCAGCTCGTCGCTGTATTCAAGCTCGTCCAGTCGGGTGTTTTCCGAAGGGATCGTCAGCAGCACGTTCGAGGTAAACAGCAACTCGCGGCCCGGATCTGAAAGCGGCGCGGGATTGAGCTGTGCAATCCTGACCTTCCGCTTTTCCCGCAGCGCCTGCACCCGTTCCGCGCGGGTCTCCGGCAACCCGGCCCCCTCTGGAAAAAAGACGCTCCGCAACGCATTCTCATCCGCAGGGTTTTCGGCCAGCGCTTCCAGCCGCTCCAAAAACTCCGGAGCGAGGCAAGCCTGCCCGATTTCCTGTTCGATCCGCCCCAGGCTGTCTAAGAAAAACTGCGCCGAACCATCCGATTCCGCCGCGTTTTCCAAATAGGCCGCCGCGTCTGCATTGCCTCCGAGCGCCAGCAGGAACGCCGACACGATGGATTGGGTATCCGTCCCGGCGGCATCGAACAACTCCTGCGCATTGAAGAAGGATTCAGGGTGGGCAAACAGCTTTTGTGCGGCGGATTCAAAGGCATTGTTCATGGCAGTTCTCTTTTCCAATGGGTTGTAATTCGTTGCGGGTTTGATAGCTTGTGCGAATGAATACATCAACCCCTTTCGACCTGCTGCTCTCGCTCCCCCCCAACATGTGCGGCCATTTGGCCGAATGCGAACCCGCCGCGGCCACGCAGGCCTTCTCGACGTTCGACCCCCCCGGCCAGCAGCTCGGCTCCGGCGGAGGCACCGCGTATGTGCTGGAGCAGGCATGGCGTGCCTCTAGTGAACCCTCCTTTTCCCGATGGTTGGAAAGCTCCGGCAAGCTGATCATCCACGGCGGTGGCGAAAGCCGGCGCCTGCCTCCGTATGCCGCGCCGGGCAAGCTGTTTATTCCCATGCCGGTCTTTCGCTGGGCGTTGGGCCAGCGGCTCGACCAAACGCTGCTGGACTTGGCGGAGCCGACGTTGCAGAAGATGGCGATGGCTTCCTCGGACCAAGCGCGCGTGATGGTGGCCAGCGGCGATGTGCTGGTGCGGCTTGAAGGGGAGCTCCCGCCCATCCCCGATGCGGATGTTGTGTTTTTTGGCCTGTGGGTTAAGCCCGAAGAAGCGCAAAACTTCGGCGTCATGTTTTGCGATCCCGATGCGCCGGATAAACTCGTTTCCTTCCTGCAAAAACCGACGCCCGACACGATCCGCGCCAAATCGCGGGATCACGCATTCCTGATTGACGTTGGCATTTGGCTGCTCAGCGAACGGGCGGTGGACTGCCTGCTGAAGAAAAGCGGGTGGGACGCCGAGGCGCAATCGTTTTCAGGAGATGTGCCGGACACCTACGACCTGTACGGCAGCTGGGCGCTCAGCTTGGGTTCGAATCCGGTCGATTCCGATGCCGACGTCGGGGCGCTGACGACAGCGGTGGTGCCTTTGCCCGACGCGGGATTCTACCACTTCGGCACCTGCTCCGACATGGTGCAGTCGCTCTACGAGCTGCAGAATATTGTGTCGGACCAAACGAAGCTCGGAGCCGTGGCTACGCTGGCGCAACCCCGTCAGTTTATTCAAAACTCGGTGTTCGAGGCGCCTTTGCGCCGCGCCGAAAACGACTCGCTTTGGGTGGAGAACAGCCATGTGCCCGCCTCATGGAAAATCGCTTCAAAAAACATTCTCACCGGGGTGCCGGAAAACGACTGGGCGCTGGAGCTCGAAGAGGGTGTTTGCCTTGATTTTGTGCCGCTCGGCGACAAAACCGCGTTGCGCGTCTATGGCTATTCCGATGCATTCCGCGGCCCCCTTGGAGATGGAGCCACTCGTTGGGTCAGCCAGTCCTTTTCCGAATGGTTGAGGAAACGCGGCCTTACGCTTGATGAAGCCGGCATCGATTCGCAGACCGATTTGCAGGTGGCGGCCCTTTTCCCGATTTTAGACTCGTTTGAGTCTGGGTTTGTGCAGTGGATGTTTGCTAGCGATCCGGAACCCTCCAGTAAATGGAAGCAGCTATGGCTCGCGTCTGAGCGCATATCGGCCCGCCAGCTGGGGCAGCAGGCGAATCTCAAGAAAATCTACGAGCGTCGCAATAGGCTGAGGGAAAAGGCTTTGCCTGTGATGGCAAAGCATGCCGAGTACAGTGTCTTCTACAAGCTCGACCTCGAGGCCACTGCTGATCTTTATGCCGAGAGCTCGTTCGACCTGCCGGAGCTGCTGGATGTTTCAACGCTGCGGAATCCGATGATTGCGCTGCACGACCATATGTTCCGCGCGGCCGTGCGCCGCCGGCGCGGCGATGCGCAGTGGAAAGCGCGCGAAAAAGCCGCCTTTCAAGTATTGCGCGAGCTGATCGTCGACCGCTACAAACAGCATCCGGTTGAGCCGGTCTGCAAACTGCTCGCCGACCAGATTGTTTGGGGGCGCTGTCCGGTGCGGCTCGACTTTGCCGGTGGCTGGGCAGATACGCCTCCCTATAGTTTGGAGCACGGCGGTTCGGTTTTGAATATTGCGGTGGAGCTCAACGGCCAGCCACCCATTCAGGTTTTTGGGCGTAAAACCTCGGAACCTGTTTTGACCATCCGCTCCATCGATCTGGGTCTGGCCGAAACGCTTTGCACCTACGCCGACGTCCGCGCCTACGACCAGCTTGGCAGCGGCTTCACGCTCGCCCGCGCGGCTTTTGCGCTCGCCGGCTTCCACCCCGACTTTAATGGTGGAATGTTTCCGACGTTGGAAGAACAGCTCAAGGCGATGGGCGGCGGCGTGGAAATTTCGATGCTCGCCGCCATTCCGAAAGGCTCGGGGCTGGGAACCAGCAGTATTCTGGCCTCCACGATCCTTGGGGTGCTGTCCGATCTCGCCGGGCTGAAGTGGGACAAGGTGGAAATTACGCAGCGCACGCTCGCGTTGGAGCAGATGCTCACCAGCGGCGGAGGGTGGCAGGACCAAGTCGGCGGCGTATTCCCCGGCATCAAGCTGGTCCAGACTGTACCCGGCCTGGAGCAGGTGCCGGTGGTCCGCTGGCTGCCCGGCCGTTTCTTCCATGGAGAAAAGAAGGCGCGGATGCTGCTCTACTACACCGGCATCACCCGCGTGGCGCACGATATTCTCGGCGAAATCGTCCGGGGCATTTTTCTCAACTCCAATTCGCGGCTGGAGACGGTGAACGGCATTGCGCAAGCTTCGGTCTTCTGCCACGATGCGATTCAGCGCGACGACTTCGAGGCGTTTACCGAAGCGGTGAGGCGCAGTTGGAAGCTCAACAAGCAGCTCGATCCCGGAACCAATCCGCCGGCCGTGCAGCAGATTTTCGACGATGCCGCCGATGATCTAGCCGCAGGAAAGCTGCTCGGCGCTGGAGGAGGGGGCTATCTCTTCATGATTGCCAATGATGCCGACGCCGCCTTGCGGATCAAGCAGCGGCTGGAAGACCACCCGCCCAACGACGGCGCGCGCTTTGTAGATTTCGCCATCTCCGAAACCGGCCTGCAAGTCACGCGGAGCTGATATGTAGACGCGTGCCCCGGGGTGATGGGTAAATTTGTTTAAGCGATCTTGAGGATAAGCTTTTTGCCCACGGCCTCGGCGAACTTTTCGATGGTTGAGAGCTTGATGTCTTCGGCGTGGTTTTCGATTCGCGAGATAGCGGTTTTTTTTGTGTTCAAGCGCACGGCAAGCTCTTCTTGGGTTACGCCCGCATCAAGCCGGGCCTGCTTGAGCATGACGCCAATTTTGAACTGCTCGTAGCCGGAGTCGAAGTCTTTTGCGAATTCGGCATCCCGCGCCTTGCGGTCTTTGATGTATTTTTGCAGGTCGCTCATTTTCTTTTTCTCCTGAAATAATTACGTTTACGTTCCTCGGCAAGCCGTATGGCTTGCCGGGGTGTCTTTTGCGTTTTCTTTTGAAATGCATGGGGCAGAACCACCAGTTTTGGTCCGTCGAAAAACCAAGAAAGCGGAATATATTTCCACCTGCCTTGACTCTAATTTCCCAAAGATCTTCCGTACTAGCCATCTTCTGGAAATACTGCTTCGGCACAGAATCCAGATCTTCTACCAAACCAACAACCCAAGCCGCTTTTTGTGCCTGTTTCGGAGCGAGAGAGTCTAAGAACTCAGCCACCGGACTGCGTCCAGCATCGGTTTGGCAGAATATGACTTCCCTAATCACAGCCAGAAGTTAACTTGCGAGTTAACAATGGTCAAGGTTGGATTATTTCCAATGGGTGTAAATATTTCCAATATCAGCCGGTTTTGTTTAGGGTGGGTGGCTTGTTTTAATTGCAGGCTAACCAAGGGATTTGAATGAAGGTATACAACGATTGCATTCCGTGTTTTGCGCGGCAAGGGGCGGAAGCGGCGCTGGCCTATGCGCCGGATGATTCGCTTTTGCAACAGGAAGTGATGCGGACGGTGCTGCGGATTGCGGCGGAGGCGGACTATCAAAAAAGCCCGCCGGAGATTGCGGTCGAATATTTCCGGGCGATTATAAAGCTGACCGGCGAGGCCGATCCGTATGCCGAGGCCAAGCGCGCCTCGAACGAAGCCGTGATGAAGCTTTTGCCGCAGCTGCGCAAAGAAGTTGCGGAATCCGACCGGCCTCTGGAAACCGCAGTGCGCATGGCGATTGCCGGCAACATTATTGATTTCGGCACGCCGCATGGCCAGAAGGACAACGGCCTGTTGGACGTGATCGAGCATGCGGTGCAATCGGACATGTGCCTCGATGCCTTTGCGGTGTTTGAGAGGCGCATCGAAGACGCCGGGCTGATTCTGTATTTGGGTGACAACTGTGGCGAGGCGGTGCTCGACCGCCTGCTGATTGAGCAGCTGCCGGCCGAAAAGGTGGTTTACGTTGTGAGGGGCAAGCCGATTCTTAACGATATTACGCCGGTTGAGGTTCCGCAGGTTGGAATCGATCAGATTTGCCGCGTGGTCGACAATGGCCACGATGCGCCGGGCGTCGTTATCGGAGAATGCTCGACGGAGTTCCGCGAACTGTTCGACGGGGCGGATATGATCATATCCAAGGGGCAGGGCAACTTTGAAACGCTGCAGGACTGCGGCCGCGAGATCTTTTTTCTGATGAAGGTCAAGTGCGACGTAGTCGCTGAAGAAACCGGCCTTCCGCTTGGCAGCATCTTTTTCCAGCACTCGGAAGCCTGCGGCTAGTCCTTCTTCATGGAGTTAATGAGCGCCCCGGAACCTGCTCCGCAGGAGATGACTGAGCGCATGGCGTCTTCCACGGCCACATCCACCGGATGAACATATTTTTCATTCAGGTGATAGATGAAGCCTGACGTCGGGTTGGGGCCCGTTGGAACGAACACCGTCACAGTGCCGTTGGCGTGCTGGTCGGTAATGAAGGCGGTCACTTTGGTGTCGTTTTCAAAAATCTGCACCAGCGCGACCGAGGAGAAGGGCGACTGTTTTTTGCCGAGGAACTGGTTTACGGTTTCTTTCACCATCTTGTAGCCCGGCGCCTTGCTCAGCAAGCTGCTTTCAAACCCGTTGTAGATCCATCGTCCAATGCGGGTCCTCACGAAAAGCCCGACCATGAAACAGCCCAATACGATGACGCACAGGACAATGGCAGTGGCGATCAGCTCGTCGTAGCGGTCCGGCAGGGTAAGGTTGTCGACCACCAGGTTGGTCAGCGGTTGGATGCCGCCGCCCACCACGCCGAAAAGCCACTTGAACGCAAAGATGAGTATGATCGTCGGCAGGATGACGATCACGCCGCCGAGGATGGTCGTTTTGAAAAAATTCTTGGTTCGATTCAGCATGAAGTCTCCGTGTTGGGTTGCATCGTATAAAAACCATCGACGGCGGAAAGATAAAACATTAGACAAATGGGATGAAAATCCAGCTTAACGAACGGGAAATTGAGATTGAGGCGGGAGCGACGCTGTTTCAGTTGCGCGATGCAGAAAAGCCGGAGGCCGATGTGTTGGTCTACAACGGCGCGGCCGTTTCCGAGAATATGGCCTTGGCGGAAGGCGACTGCATCAATCTGATCCAGCGCGGTGAAATTCTTCCCGTCGAAGAGCTGGAAGCGGTTATGGCTTCGCGCCATACGCCCGGCGTGCACGAAAAAATCAAGGGTGCAACCGTCGGCATCGCCGGTTTGGGCGGTCTTGGTTCTTCCATCGCTGTGGCGCTCGCACGCATCGGGGTCGGCAAGCTGGTGCTGGCCGACTTCGACGTCGTCGAGCCCAGCAACCTCAACCGCCAGCAATACTTCATCGACCAGCTCGGCCAGACCAAAGCTGAAGCGCTCGAAACCAACCTCAAGCGGATCAATCCCTATGTGGAATACGAAACACACTGCGTGCGCGTGACGCCCGAAAACATTTCAACGCTCTTTGGCAAAGTCGATGTGATGGTCGAGGCATTCGACCGCGCCGACCAAAAGGCGATGCTGCTGCAGGCCTTCAAGGGCGCGCCGATCGTGGCCGCCTCCGGCATGGCCGGCTACGGCCCGGGCGAAACCATTGGCGTGCGCAAGATGGGGGAGCGCATTTACATTGTCGGCGACCTTGAAGCCGGTGCGGCGCCCGGTTGCGGGCTGATGGCGCCGCGCGTCGGCATCGCCGCCCATATGCAGGCGAATGTGGTGCTGCGCATTCTGCTGGGCGCAGAGAATTAAAACGCCTTGACGAGAAACAGTGTTCCGAGGCAGACGAGTGCAATGCCGCAGACGATAAAGACGCCGCGATAAACCGCGGGCGGGCAAAGCCGGCGTCCGGCTGATACGCTGAACGAGACCAGGCTGTACCATGCGAGATCAGCCAAAATATGCCCTAGATAGAAGCTGAGCAGCCCGATAATCCCAAACTGAAGCGATTGGGTCACGAAGCCCATCCCAACGGTCACCCACCAGATAATCCAGTACGGATTCGTTAGGCTGAGGACGATGCCGGCCCATACCGGGCCATAGGGCGAATCCGCGCCTTTTGCATGTAGCGCATCCTCGGTGGTCTGCTTGTTTGTAATGATGATTTTTCCACCCATCCAAAGCAGCACGGCCCCGCCGGCCGATAGGAAAACCATGGACACAACCGGGTGCTGGAAGAAGGGGCCGAGGCCTGCGGCGATCAAGGTCAGCAGCAGGATTTCGAGGATTGCGTGCCCCAGCACAATCAGCGGGCCGGCTTTGAAGCCACGCTTAAGCGTTTCGCTGATGGTGACCGTCAGCACCGGCCCCGGAGCCATTGCGCCGGATAGACCAACCACAAACGCCCCCGCAAAAATTGTAAGAAGTGAAAACATGGGCTATAGGTTACGTGAAGAACTTGGAGATGCCCATTGAAAAGAAACCTGTATGAACAAATACCCGACGATTTGCCTGCAGAGCTGATGACGGTTTTGGCGGAAGGCGAGGGCGTGAAGATTGAGCGGATCGTCTCCGACGGCCACGCATCGCCGGAAGGTTTTTGGTACGATCAGGAGCAGTACGAGTGGGTGCTGCTGGTTTCCGGCTCCGCTGTACTGGCTTTCGAAGACAAAGCGGTTGCACTCAAACCCGGCGACCACCTGCTCATTCCGGCGCATCAGCGCCATCGCGTTGAAGCAACCTCGCAAACGGAAAAAACCATTTGGCTGGCGGTATTTTATGAAAACGACGCGATTTAAAGTAGGCGATTATGCAGTGCTGGCGGTGCCGGTGCTGTCCGACAACTTTGTTTATCTGGTTTGCCGTGCCGGGCAAGCGGTGCTGATTGATGCCGGCGAGGCGAAACCGGTTTTCCGTGCGCTGGAAAAAGAAAGCCTCCAGCTGCTGGATATTTTGATCACCCACACGCACCACGACCATATCGGCGGGTGCCGCGCCATTCAGGACCGGCTCGGAGTGCAGTCGACCAGTCCGGGGGTTGAAGCGCGCGAGGTTTCAATGCTCGGAACCGTCTGCCGGTCCTTTGCGACGCCGGGGCATATGGCCATGCACAAGTGCTACTATTTTCCTGAACTCGGAATCGTGTTTACGGGCGACACGCTCATCAACGGCGCCTGCGGCCGCCTGCTGGGCGGCACGGCGGAGCAGCTGTTCAACAGCCTGCAGCTCATCAAGCAGCTTCCGGATGAAACGATGGTCTTTGGGGGGCACGACTATCTCGCCGACAACATGGCATTTGCCCTTTCGGTCGAGCCGGGCAATGCAGACATGCAGGCGCGCCTCGCGCTCTACCGCACCGATCCGGCCTCGGCGATCTTCGCAACGCTGGTGGAGGAAAAGAAAACCAATCCTTTCCTCCGCGTCGCATCCGTTGAAGAGTTCGCCGCGCTCCGGAAACTGAAGGATCGATTTTAAGCACCAAGACACAAAGAGCACGAAACAGAGGAAGCTTAGAGTCCTTTGTGTCTTAGTGCTTGTTTTTTATCCGTTGAACAGCGGGTAGAGCGCGTTGTATTGCTCCATGAGGGCTTGGGGCATGACGCGGGTGTCGGCGAGGACGGGCATAAAGTTGGTGTCGCCGATCCAACGCGGAACGATGTGCTGGTGGATGTGGTCTTTCAGCCCGGCGCCGGCCGCGCCGCCGAGGTTGTAGCCGAGGTTCAGCCCGTCGGGCTTGAGTTCAGCCTTTAGGATTTCAACGGCTTCGATGGTGAGGTCGGTCATTTCGAGCCGCTCTTCGGGGGTCATGTCTTTGAGGTGTTCGAGATGGCGGTAGGGGGTAACCATCAAATGCCCGCCGGTATAAGGATAGCGGTTCATGACAACGGCGCAGGTTT
Source organism: Pontiella sulfatireligans (assembly GCF_900890705.1). GTDB lineage: Bacteria > Verrucomicrobiota > Kiritimatiellia > Kiritimatiellales > Pontiellaceae > Pontiella > Pontiella sulfatireligans. The sequence continues at coordinate 2,371,171 of NZ_CAAHFH010000002.1, forward strand.
TTCCGCGCTTGAGCACCAGATTGTCGCGGTCGCTGCTCTCGGCAAACATTTTGCAGAGGAAGCACCCGCCTTCCTTGTCGGCCAGAATATATTCAATGCGCCACGGCGCCCATATCGTCTTTTGCATGGTTCTTTTCCTTTGTTGATGAAATGCCGGTGCCACTCAGCCGGTTGCGGCCGCCACTGGCGATGTGTACGTTGATTTGCGTGCTGATGCGCTCCTTGAGCGCTCCGACGTGTGAGATGACGCCGATGAGCTTACCGGCCTGCTTGAGTTCCGCCAAGGCTTCGAGCGCGGTTTCGAGCGCATCTTCGTCGAGCGTGCCGAAGCCTTCGTCAAGGAAGAGCGAATCGACGCGGATATGCTTGCTGGCCATGCGCGAAAGGCCAAGTGCGAGCGAAAGGCTGACGATGAAGCTTTCGCCTCCGGAAAGGTTTTTGACGGGACGGATTTCGCCGGCCTGGTAGTTATCGACCACGTTGAGATCGAGAGGCTGCCGCTTGTCGCGGACGAGGAGGTAGCGGTCAGACATTTTGGAAAGCTGCTGGTTGGCGTGCGAGACCATCAGCTCGAAGGTGAGCCCTTGCGCAAAGTTGCGGAACTTCTTGCCGTCGGCCGAGCCGATGAGTTCGTGCAGCGTGCTCCATCGATTGCATTCGATCTGTTGTTTTTCAATTTCGCCTAGCTTGCTTTGGTGAAGTTCGGTCGCTTTTCGATTTTGCTCAAGCTGGTTGTTGAGGGTTCCGATTTCCTTTAGGAGTTCCTCGCAGGACTGAACTAGCAATGCATGCTCTTCGGGAGAGGATTCAACGTGCTTCTGTTCGCGTTCCGCTTGGAGCTGTTGGGCCTTTTCGGCTTCCAAGGCGGCGAGGTGCGTGTGGCGGTGCTTTAGTTCATCGGCGCGCGCTTCGAGCTTGGATTGTTCCGTTTCGTCGAGCCGGGCGCCAAGGTAGGCGGCCTCGTTTTCGAATCCTGCGCCGGTCAGCGCTGCGGCAAAGGACGGTCCGGCTTCTACTAGTTGAGCCTGTATTTCCTGCTTCCCTTTTTCCAGTGTTTGGGCGTTCTGCCGGGCAAGCATCAGGGCTTGCTTGCTTTCGCCCAGTTGGGTCTGTGCGGCTGCGGCTTCCTTGCGCGAAGCATCGAGAACGGTTTGGGCTTCCTGTTCCGCGGCGTCGGGATCGCGGTCGCCAAAGAGGTTTATCCGTTGCGCTTTCAAGTCGACGACGAGGGACCCGGTCACGGTCAGCATTTCCGCCTGTTTTCGAATGCGCGTTTCTTGCAATCCGATTTGTTCCGCTTGGCTTGCACGGGTGGTTTGCAGGTTCGAGATGGTTTGCTTCAGTTTGCCGGCTTGTTCTTCCGCCTCGATCCATTGATCGCGCCGGACAGTCAGATTGGACGAGGTCTCGGGAGAGAGGGGAATCCCGAACGGTTCGATCTTTTGTTGAAGCTGGCTTTCGGCTCCGGCCAGCATGGTTTCGGCTTTGATTCGTTGGGCTTCCGTCTCCTCGGCTTTTTCCGTTGCGGTTTTGACGTTTTGCTTTGCGCTTTGCGTGGCCAGCATTTGCCGGTTCAATGCTTCGCGCGCGTGGTCCAGCGCGGTTTTGGCTTCTTTGTCGGCGCGCTCCAGTTTTTCGATTTGTCCGATGCGGGAGGCGATTTGTTCCGCCTCTTCCGCGCTGCCGGGCGCGAGGGTTTCAAGTTCGGCTTCGTCTTTTTTGAGCGAGGTTTGGAGAGTTTTACAGTCCGCGTTGGCGCCGGCTTGTTTTTCGGTGAGGGTGTTGATCTGGTTGGCCAGCGCGGAAAGAGCGGCGTTGATTTTTTCGAGCGAACTCGTTTCGCGGGCAGGGAGGCCGGCGGCATAGGGATGCTCAAGCGCGCCGCAGAGCGGGCAGGGTTGGCCGTCGGCCAGCGCCTCGCGCTCGGCTTCGAGACTTTCGACTTTTTGCTGGAGCTTCAGGTTTTCAGCAACGAGCGCCTGTTCGCGCTGGAGCCCCTCCTGCTCGCTCCTTTTCAGGATCAGTTCCTTTTCCGCTCCGGAGACTGCGGCCGTCTTTTCCTCGATGGCTCCGCGCGTTACCAAAATCCGTTGCTCGATGTTGATCCGCAGCCGAAGTTCCTCATGTCGAGTGCGCCAATCAGGGAGGGGCTTGCCTTCGAGCAGGGTTTCGACTTCGCGGTTGATTTCCCTGCTTGCGGTTTCGGCCTTCGAGAAAGCCTTCTGCACAACCGCCAGGTTATTCTCTTCCTCGGCCGCGGTCTTGGTTGCTTGCGTCGCGGCGGTTGCGGTTTGCTTCGCCGTCTTTTGGGCTTTGTCTTTTTCGCCGGACAATTTTCCCAGATGTTCCAGCGATTGGAGAATTGCGGCCAACTGCCCGACCAACCCAGCATCGTGCGCATGTTCTTTTTGATAGATTTCGGCTTCAGTTTGCCGGGCTTGGAGTTGTTCCAGAGCGGCCTTGTTTTCTGCCTCTGTTTCGCGCAACGCTTTTTGCTCTCCCTTCAACTGTTCGAGCGCGGCATTTTCCGTTTTCTGTATGGCCAAACGCCCGATGATCTGGGTGTCGAGCGCGCGTGCTTGCTTTAAGACCGGCGCCAATTCCTGCTGCGCGGCTTCCTTTTCATTGAGTAGTTTCACGGCGACTTTGAACAAGGCTGCGGCCTTGGTCTGCTGTTTTTCAAGGCTGGGCAGCGCATCGGTGGCCGCTTTCAACTCGATTGCGGTTTTCGAGAGATCGTTGCGGAAATTGACCAGCTTGGCGTGGGCGACCGTAAGCGGTTGGGCGCGCTTGGCGGTGGCAAGGCGTGCGGCTTCGGGCTTGAAGGCTTCATTATCCCCGCGCAGGGTTTCCTGTTCCGCGCGGTTCGCCTCCAGTTCATTCGTCAATGTTTCAATTCGCTTCAGGCAATCCAGCGCGGCCTTGGCGGCGTCGCGCTTTTCGGCTTCCGCCTTGTGCTTTTCTTCAATCTGTTTCAGATCGAATGCAATCTGCTCCCGTTCATCGGTTCCGAGCATTTGAATGCCGTCGAGCCCGGCTTTAAGTTCGTTCAGTTTTTGGTTTTCGGCGCTGTTGCGCTGATGAACCAGTTTGGAGATTTCGGTATAGATTTCGGTGCCGGTAATCTGTTCGAGAATGGGCGAACGCTCGTCGGCATCCGCTTTCAGGAACGAGTCGAAGCTGCCCTGCGCAAGGAGGATCGAGCGGGTGAAACGGTCGAAGCCCATGCCCACGACGTCATCGATCTTCTCCTGCACCTCCTTTAGTTTTTCGGCTAGAATAGTGCCTGCGGCATCGGCTAGCTCGCGCTTGGGCGACTGCAGCGGCGCCCCGGCTTTTTTCCGCGCGCGGTGCTGGTGCCAGCTGGCGCGGTAGGTTCCTTTGGCTGTTTCGAAAAGGACTTCGGCAAAACACTCGCCCGTCTGGCGCGACATCACCTCGTTGTCGCTCTGCGTCATCTTTCCCAGCCGCGGCGTCTGGCCATAGAGCGCCAGACAGAGCGCATCCAGAATCGTCGTCTTCCCCGAACCTGTAGCGCCCGTGATGGCAAACAGCCCATTGGCCTCAAAGTCCGGGTGCGTAAAATCAATGCACCACTCGCCATAAAGTGAGTTGAGGTTCTTAAAACGCAGTTCGAGGATTTTCATATGAGTAAAAAGTATGTAGTCCCGCCTTTAGGCGGCTTTTGTTTGAGTGTCTAAGATTTCGTTATTGTGAAAGTTCGTCATTCCGTTCTGAAAGGAGGTTTCGATTAAGCGGCGTTCCCGCTCGATTTCGAGTTTGAGCTGCTCTTCGGTGGGCAGACAAAGCATATATTTGGAGGCGAAGATTTGTTTTCGGTCGCTGAGTACGGAATAGCGGGCAACCGTGTCGCACTTCTCTGTGCAGAGGATAAGGCCAATGGTCGGGTTGTCATCTTCTGCAATGAAAAGCCCGTCAAACATTCGAACATAGCCATCCATCTGTCCTACGTCCGCATGGGTCAGTTTTCCGAGCTTTAAATCGATTAGCAGGTAAAACTTCAGCTTGCAGTGGTAAAATATCAAATCGATAAAGCGGTCGTCCTCTTCGATGCGGATATGCTTTTGGCGGGCAACAAAGGCGAAGCCGTTGCCGAGTTCCAGCAGGAAGCGTTGCAAATGGGTGATGATGGCCCGTTCCAGATCCGATTCGTGCAGTTCAGCAGCGTTTGGATAGCTGAGAAATTCCAGCACATAAGGATTCTTAAGGATCTCCGCAGCGGACGGAGCTGTTTTTTGCAGCTGCCGCCCTTCCGCGATCAGCTTGTTCGGTTGCTGACTATGCAGACTGCGCTCATAGTATTGGGTGTGGATTTGGCGTTCCAGTGTGCGTTTATCCCAGCCTCCCTCACTGGCTTCACATTCGTAAAATGCGCGGGCCTTTTCATCCTTCACCCGCATCAGCGCACGATAGTGAGACCAAGTCAGTTGAGAGGAAAAGCCATGCTCCAATTCTATCCCCATTGGGAAGAGAATTCCCTCATTTGCAGATTCGCTACTCTCTGGGCAGCTTTTTGGGCCTTTGGGAAATTGGCTACCCGCCGGGTAGCCAATTCCATCCATTCGCTGTGGATATGCCTGGTAGAATTGTCTGAAGTTCTTAAGGTTGGCTATTGAAAAGCCCCTCCCAAATCTTTCCGTCAGCCTTGTGGACAGTTCTTCCACAACCTGTTTCCCATATTCTGCCCGTTGTTTGCCTTCCTGTAATTCCTCCACAATCTCACGCCCGATCAGCCAATAAGCCGTGACCATGTTGGAGTTGACCGCACGGACAACGTTGTTCCGAGCCTGTTCAAGAATCGCGGCCACGCGTCCGAAGAGGTCTTGGTTGTTCAACTCGTTATTCACGGTCTCTCCTTCTTATTCCGCTTTCGCATCGGCTTCGTGGAGGGTTTGGAGGATTTCGGTGTAGCTGGCGGTGAGGGCGGCGCGCTGCTCGGCGGGAACTTCGTATTCTTCGAGGCAGCGGGCGAAGACATCGGCCGGTTCGAGGTCGTCGAGGGTTTCGGCGGTATCGATCCGTTGGAGGACGCGGTCCATGACGCGCTTGTTCTTGATGCGGCGGATTTCGAGGGAGGTGCCTTCGATGGCCGCTTCGACCTGTTCGCGCAGGTCGGGGATGAGTTCGGCGGCGGTGTATTCCACTTCAACCCAGGCGTTGGAGCCTTCGAGCTTGAGCTGTTTGAGCGCGGCGAGGGTGTCGTCGATCCCGCCCGACACGCGGCGGAGGGGCTGGAAGCAGGGAATGGGGATCTCTTCAATCTGCGGCGCGCGACCGGCGAAGGTGATTTCGAGGACGATCTTTTGCTGGTTGGCTTCGCCGAAGCCCATGGGAATGGGCGAGCCGCAATAGCGCATGGTTTCGGAGCCCGCGATTTTTTGGGGCACATGCAGATGGCCGAGGGCAAGATAGTCGAAGCAGGCGGGAAATGCGGAGGCCTCCACATGGTCGAGCGATCCAACATTGAGGTCGCGCACGCCGTCGTCGGCCACGGTGGTGCCGCCAGCGGCGAAACAATGCCCCATTCCAATGATTGGAATCTTCTGCTCGCTGCGCTCCGCTTCGGCCCGTTTGCCGATTCCGTGGTAGTGGGCGCGGTAGCCTTCGGCCAGTTTGGCACGCTTGTCGTCCATCGATTCACCGGTTTCGGATTGGCGAATGTCGCGGTCGCGTAAATAGGGGACGGCGCAGACGATGGCTTCTGGCACGCCTTCTTGGTTTTGGCAGATGAGCAGTTCGTCCTCGGCCATGGTGCCGACCACATGGATGTTGAGCGCGCGCAACATGGTTTTGGGCGCATCGAGAAAGGATGGGGAGTCGTGGTTGCCGCCAATGACGATGATGTGGCGGCACGCGGTGGATTGAGCGACGCGGGTGAGGAAGGAATAGTAGAGGTTTTGGGCGCGGTTGCTGGGTGCGGTGGTGTCGAAAATGTCGCCGGCAACCAGCAGGATGTCGATGTGGTGCTGTTCGATGTGTTCCGCCAGCCAGTCTAGGAATGCCCCGAACTCAGCGTAGCGCGCCCGTCCGTAGAGGGAGCGTCCCAAGTGCCAGTCCGAGGTGTGCAGTATCTTCATGAGTGAGTCCTTTGCGGGCCGTACCGAAACGCGCTTCATGTTTTCGGTTTCAAACGAACGGATTAAATCATATCTTCCAACGATTCGAACAGGAAGAAACTCATGGCGAACAACGTATATCTTTTTTGTGGCAACGATGAATATCTAGTAGGGCTGAACGCCCGCAAGAGGGTGGATCAAATCTGCCCGGCGGCGGAGCAGTCGCTTACGCTGGAGGTGATCGATGGAACCGCGGCGAAGATCGACGATGCTGTGGCCGCGGTCGACCAGTGCGTGGCGGGTTTCCGCACCGTCGGCCTGTTTGGCGGGAAAAAGGTGGTTTGGTTCCGAGACGTCTCGTTTCTAAAGAATGCGGTGATCATGAAGAATGCGGATGTTAAGCGGCTGCTCGGCGAGCTGGCTTCCGATATCAAGGCCGGCTTGGCCGAAGACCAGTTTTTGATCATGTCGGCGCCGGGCGTCGATAAGCGGTCGGCCTTTTACAAGGCGGTCAAAGAGTGCGGCGAGATTTCGGAATACGATATTCCGGAGCGCGACTACGAGGCGCGGCCCGTCGCAATTAAGCGCGCGGCGTCCCTTTTTAAGCGCGAGGGACTTTCCATTGATTCCGCCGCAACGGACGCCTTTATCAACAAAACCGGTTTCGAGACGCGCCAGATCATGAACGAGGTCGAGAAAATGGTGCTCTTTAAGGGCGCGGACAAAAACATTACGCTTGCCGACGTCCAGCTGATCACTTCAACTTCGGGGGAGGCGATTGCGTGGGACTTCACCGATGCGGTGGCCGAGCGCCGGCTGGCCGATGCGATCCGTATTTTCCGGCAGCTGTTGTTCCAGAAGCAGACGGCGATTGGGCTGATCATCCAGCTTGAAAGCCTGTTTCAAAACCTGCTGCGCTTTCGCGAATATATGGAAGCGGGCTGGCTGCGCATGAACGGCAACCGCATTCAATGGAGCAATGATCAGGAAATCGAGGATTATTTTTCGGAAATGCCAGAGGATCCGCGCAAGATGCACTGGTTCCGCGCCTCGAAGATTGCCAACCATGCCGCGCCCTACACGGTCCGCGCTTTAGCCGCCCGCAAAACACTGGTGGTTGATACACACGAGAAAATGGTTTCCGGCGGCTCGATCCCGCACGAACTAATGTTCGAAACCCTGCTGGCTAAAATCTGCGCACCGAAGCGCCGGCGGTAGCATGCTTGCCGTGGCGCCGGATTCCGATCCGGTGCCTTTGCTGGAGCGGGGCCGCCGGATCGGAATCCGCCGCCACGTTTTAGAACTGCTCCATGTCCTGCTTGTATTCCTTGATCCGGTACGGTCCGGCCGGAAGTCCGTAATGGGTTCTGGCAACGGCGTTGCCGTTGGCCTGTCGGGCCAGCGGCATATAGTTGGGCTTGGCTTTGGTGGCGGCGGCCTTTACTGCAGAAACGATTAGGTCTGCAATGATGTTGCCCGACGAGTTGCCTTGCGGCTGATAGACAATGTTTTGATGCGAGTTCCAAAGCTTTTTACCGGTGTGGCCGTCTTTGAGGACATAGTCGAGCTCAACCGTTACCGTGGTGGAGAGAACGGCATAGCGGGCGTCCCACCGCTCGATGGATATATACATTACCGCGTCGGCGCCGAAAAGACTGGCGAGCCGCGTGGGATCGGCGGCATGCACCATGTCGGAATCGGCCAGGCCGTCCTCCTCCATGACGCGTTTGACCATATTCACGGGGAAGACATAGTAGCCGCGTTCGGCCACCGGCTGCGAGATGGCCGAGAGAAAGTAGTCGGAGGCATCGACGTCGACGCTGTTGTTGACCACCGGCACGATCAGGATTGAGCGGGGATCGGCCGCCCTGTACGCGGCATAGTTCCGGCCTTTCGGAGCCGTGGCGCATCCGGACAGCAGGGCAACTGCGGCTAGCGCAATCAATGCATGATGCCGTTTCGTCATGGCCGGGCTCCTTTCTTTGCGGACTTGTCCGCAATCTGGGCGGTTTGGATCATGCTGTCCATGAAGGCGGCGGATTCCGGCCAAAGCGTTTTTTCCTTGGTGTAGTATTCAATGGCGCGCGCGCTTTCGCCGCGGCGCATCAGCAGAAACCCGAACTCAGCATAGAGGCCGGGGGCCAAAGGCTTTATCTCCGGCTTGCCGCGGTTTTCGTAGCGGGCGATCAAGGCCGTCAGATCGACGTACAGCTCCTCGTCGTTCTTCGGATTCTTGTAGTTTTCATACAGCCATTGGTCGTAGTCCCCCCATTCATACAACGAGCGCGAGGTGCACCCCGACAGCAGGCCGAGAAGCAGGAGCAATGAAAGAAAGCGAAGCGGCATCGGGAACCTTTATTTGATCGTGAACACTTTGGTGACGCCGTGGCCGAGAAAGACCTTTTCGGAAAAGACCGTTTCGCCACGGGACGACTTCACTTCGATCAGGTGCATGCCGCTTTCGACCAGCATGACGTCGTCCACGCCGTCGTACTTGCGGGCCTTGCCCATTTCCAGGCCGTCCACATACAAGACCGACCCCCATGGAGCGCCCGCCACGCCGATGGCGGGCCGGCTGTCTTTTTGTTCGATTTGGGCTGGTTCGGGATAGGTGCACCCCTGCGTCAGCACGGCTAACAACACGACTAAACCTGTAAATAGATGTTTCATGATTTATTCTCCAGCCTCTGCCACAAACAGGCTTTCCAGCGGGCTTCCAGCAAAGGAGCCTTCCACGATTTTTGCAACCGCCCCTTCGTTGGCTTCGCTGCTGCCGAACGTCGAGAGCACTTCAATTGTTCCGACCTTAGTGGCGGGCAGCTCGATGTTGAAGCCGGACTGCTTGCTCTTCACCGGCTCGCCTTTGCTCATGACGGCAAACACGTCCCCGGCCTTGATGCCTTGGTGCACGCCGCCGCTGATGAAGGCCTGCCTGTTGTCGATTTTCAGGATGTCGGTCCGCCATGCGCGCTCTTCGAGCTTGCGGATCAGCGTGTTCAGCAGGTCGGAAACCGCGGCGTCTATGGCTTTGTCGTTGAGCGTCGCGTCATAGTTGGCTTTGCTTCCGTAGCCGGCAATCTGCCCCGCTTCAAGCGTCGCCGTGCCGGAGCCCTTCGCCGTAAAGAACACATGCCCGGTCTTCACGTCCACCAGCCGCAGCTCTACCGTCGCTTCAGCCGTTTGCTTTTTCGTGGCGCTGAGGAATCCTTTTTTGCCGGTGGTGGAGTGGCCGAATTCGGTGAGCGAGCCAAAGATCATGGTGTCCACGCCGATAATGTCGAGCGCTTGCCCGGTCAGGGCGCTTTCGGCCTTAAGCTTGTTGATGTCCGGGCGTTCAAAGACCAGGAAGCGGTCCGATTCCACCAGCCGTCCGGCGAGGATGTCGGACACTTGCTTGCCGAGCGGATCGTTGTCGTCGTCGCGCAGCAGCGAGCGTCCGTAGCGGGTTTCGTTGCTGAAGCGGCCGATGGCCACCTTGCGCTTAAAGCGGGGCTTGGCGGGAAGGGCCTGACGCTGCTGGGCTTCCTGCTGGGCCTGGCGCGAAACGCTGGAATCCTTGACTTGGGGCTGGCCATCTCTGGTGGCGCACCCAAAGAGCAGGGCCGTACAGGCGATTGGGGCGAAAACTTGAAGCAGTTTGTTTTTCAATGGGAACCTCTCTGTTTACAAAGGGGAGTGTAGGACATCCCAAAACGAAGTCAAGGCAGGGGCGGGCGTTGCGGTAAGCATAAAAAAACCGCAAGGCATCAGATGCCGTGCGGTTTGTTGTGAACTGCGGCTTCGGTCTAGTTGAAGCGCCAGTTGAGGATAACCATGCCTTTCGCCAGTTCATCCGGGAAGTTTGTGAACCATTCGTTTTGCTTGATAATGTTGACGAGGCCAATCTGTACGCCGGAATCTACTTTTTCAGCATAGTTGACCCATCCGAATTGCAGACCCGTCATTTGCATGGCAACGTTGACGGCTCCGAACTGTACGCCCTTAACTTGTTCGGCGTAGTTGACGAATGCTGATTGGAGACCGGTCATGTTTTCCGCATAGTTTACGAAACCGTTTTGCCAGCCGGTAAACTCGCCGGTGGAGTAGTTCACAATGCCCCATTGCACGCCGGTGTAGTCTTCGGAATAGTTCAGCAGTCCCAAAGAAAATCCTTTGCTGTCGCCGGTCGATCCATTCACGAAGCCGAGTGCAAACGCAGACTGCGGGTTTTCGCCCCAGATGCTCAGCGCAACGCCATCGATGCGCGTGTCTTTGGATTGGATGGCAATATCCGGCGTCAAGCTGGCTTGGAACGGTTTGGTTTCAGCAAGAACTCCTACGGCAATTGCGCTGCATGCGGCCATGATAAGAATTTTCTTCATACTCTCTTCTCCTATTCCTAATTATTATTTAAACCTGCTGGGGATCGCCCCCCTCAATTTCATCATCTAGTATTGATTAGGTGCTATATGGGGTTCAATGCGAAAGATGTTTTATTTTAGAGGCGGTAAATGTGTTTGAATGACGCCCTATTGATTGAGGAAAAGGAGGGTGATGACCCGTGCAAAATGCATCGCTTCCGCACCGGGGCGTGCCCTGCTTCGTCCGAAATTCGGGTGGTCGATACTCACGAACAGATGGTTTTCGGAGACTTCATCCCTCTCGTGCCGCTGCTCGAAACCCTGCTGGTCAAGCGCTGCGCCCCCGATGAGTTCTAACCTTTGGAAGATGTGCAGTTGCGGGTCGGGCTTACTCCGTCGGCGGAATGTATTTATCGAGTACGATGCGCACTTTGCCGACAGGAACCTTGATGTCCATCCGCACCAGAATCTTGCGTTTGTCCTCGGTCAGCCAGATGCCCCGTGGAATCTTTCGCACAAAGAGGTCGTCGCGTTTCGGGGTCACGGTATATTTACGGCAAGAGGCCTCGCCCTCTTCCCCAACTTTCTTTCCGGCGGCCTTCCCTGCAGTGATGGTGATGCCGTGGAGCGCGGCGTCAACCGCAATATTAAACTCGCGCGCTTCATCGGCGGCGAATTCGTGGTAGCGGAAGGCATAGAGGAACGAGACGGCATCGCAGGCTCTGGCGGCAACGGGATAGTTTGTGGTGATGCCGACACTTTCGCTGATCCAGTTTGCCGTGTTGCTCTCGCGGTCGATGCAGAGGATGTCCTTGCACTTAAAGCCGCCTTCCGAAGTGTTTTTTTCGAGCCGGACGGAAAGTTTGGTTACGGGATCGATGAAGCAGTCAACCCTGTCGTTGACAGGGTAGAGGTTGGAGACGAGCCAATTGCTTTTTGCGGTGATGCGGATGCGGATGAGCTGCCGGCCGTCGAGCTCAACTTCGTCGCAGCTGATGGTGGAGGTGCCGCAGGAGATAAGGCCCCAGTGGATGGAGTAAGTGATGCGCTCGCCGACGGGGAAGCGGTATTCAGCCGTCGCAGCAACCGCGATTAGCAGGCTTCCAATGATTGAAAAAAAGCGGCTCATCAGAACTCAATATTTAGTTTGAAAATGGGCACAACAATTTCGGGTTCGGGCCGGTAGGACATATCTGATTCAATGGCCTGGCTGGCGGTGTTGAGCCGGTCCTTGTTATAGCGTTGGGCGGAATCGACGCCCCCGTAGATGCTTCCGGAATACCACGTGATCTCAAAAAAGCTGATTGCGGCAAATGCGCCCCACTGGTCTTCGGATGCCGTGTGCACCATGCCGAAAATGAAGAGGCTGTTGAGGATCAGGTTGCGGAAGCCGTTGGCGATCTCGCCGGAATACCAGTAGCCGGCACCGGGAATGAGGCCCCACAGTCCGCCGGTCACCGGGCTTTTGTCTTTACCGTTGGCATAGACTTCCAGAGCTTGGAGCGAGCGGGTTTCATCGGCGGGGGAGCGTTCGAGCTGAAGCCGGGAGGCGGCGATGTTGCCGGCGTTTAGATGGAGGGCGGCGGCCCGTCTCCGGGCGAAGGTCTGCACGTCTTCGGCTTGGTCCGGTTCGGCAAGCAGGTCGTAGAAATAGAATGCGGCGCCGTTGTCGTGTTTGCTTTGGGCGGTTTCGGCGCTGAGCAGCGAGTGTTCGGTCTGGTATGGCGCGCCGCCGCCGGTGTCTTCGGCGCGGTCGAGCATTTCGCCCGCGTTGCCGGATTCGCCGGACTGGAGATAGGCATAGCTGGAATAGAGATAGGCGGCGGCCTGCTCGGCTGGTTGTTCGGTTTCCATAGCGAAGCGCCGGAATTCGACGGCGGAGAGGTCGTAGCTTTTTTCATTGAGCAGCTCTTGGGCCAGCCGGAAGGTCGGCCCGTCCGCCGCGGCAGAAGCCAACAGGGTGCCAATGAGGGGTAAAAGCAGGTGTTTTTTATTCATTGTTTCTTCATCCAGAAATCATGGTTTTCGAGGGGGTCGCCATAGCGGATCTGGCCGGAGGGCATGACGACGGGATCCTTCTTTTCGTGGCTTACGTTCGGTTCGCGGCACAGGCGGTCGGCAATCATGGGGATGGAGGCCGCGCCGTGTTTGCAATAGGCCTGATGGAAGTATTCAGAGCAACTGGGCTCAAGGACGCAGCGACTGCCGATGGCGGGACTGATCTGGCTGCGGTAGAAGCGGATGACCCAGTTCGGTTTCTGCGGCTGGGTTGCATGGGGAACTGGTTTGGCGCAGTCATTAAAGAGCGCTCTATACCATTGGGATCGAGACGTATTGATTTGGCTAATGAGATCCTTGTTGTTCTTCTTGAGACTGCGATGATCTCCGAAAAGCAGGAACATGGAGCAGGCCGAATGAAGGAACAGCTCCTTGTTGGTGGTGGTTTGGAAGGAAAAGGCAAAGGCGTCGAGTGCGGCCTTGGGCTGATCGGTCTGCCAGTGTAGGCGGCCCAGTTTGTAGGAGGCGATGGCCGAAACCTCCGGGGTGTTGTTTGTGGCGATGATCAGTTGGAATTGGGGAGCGATCAGCGCCGGATCCATTCCTTCGCCGTTGGAAGCTAAAGCCCCAATCAACTGGAACTGCTCGGTCGGGCCGGTGCCGGAGAGAAGAGCGCGTTTGCATTCCCGACGGCACAGCTCCCACTCCTGCTGTTCCAGCAGGCCGGTGGCCAGCTCTAGGCTGCCCGTCTGGCCATAAGCAGAAAAAAAGAACATTCCGGTGATGGAGATCGCCAGAATGTTCTTGTTTCTCAGAATAGTTGACCGATTAATAATAGGTCGAACCATACTTTTCTACGAAGTCTGCAGTGGTTTCGCCACCCGCGCCGTCAACACCATCCCAAACTGCGAACACGATGCCCGCATAAGGGATCAAACGTCCCCACTCCCGCCAGTGGACCGTCTTGCCGTCGGTGTAGGCGATCTGTGTTCTGCCACCCAAGCAGCAGCCAACGAAGAACCACGGAACAAAGTCCCGATCCCCGATGCCGTCGGTGTTGTAATCGGCTGCTGCACGTGTACCAAGGCAACATCCGGTGAGGAAGCCCTTCAGCCCGCCCCCGTCATCTTTAGCCGCTTCAGCTTGCGTCGTGGCAGTGGACGCCAACATGAAGGCTGTTACCAGCAATCCTGCGATGATTCTTTTCATACGTATCTCCTTTGATTGTAGTTTAAAGACTACTTTGCTCTGACCTGTGATTCTACTCGGTTGAAATTTTTGCGAAATCGTCGACAAAGTCAATGTTCTTGTCGAAGAAACTGGATTCAATGAACAAGGATTCGGCAACGGGTTTGTTGGCGATGAAACGATCCACCTTGACCGTTTCCTTAAAGCCCACGTTGTCGGTTTGTATGGAGGCTTGGTGGGTAAGGGGCACCCAGACGCCGGGAACCGGCTCGGTGAAGTCGCTGTATTCATACTCGGCAATGAGTTGGGCCATTTCCGGCGTCGGATAGAATTTAATGCCGAACAGGCGGTTCTGGGCATCGAGCATCAGCACGGCATAGCGTTTGTCGGTTGCGATTCCAATCCGCTTGACGGCGTCGCCTTCCGCCGGCAACGCAGTTTCGTCGTGGCCGACAAGATGCAAGAGATTATCCATTGCGGTGCCGGGCACCATCCGCAGCGAGATCTGCATCTGCTTGGAAAGTTTATCGATCGGGCGGGAAAAGCCTTTCGGGCTGCTTTCGGTATATTGCCAGAGACGCGTTCCGTTGGCGATGGTGCGGCGCTTGATGGGCGAAATGCCCTCGGCGTGCAGCTGGCCCTCGCTGGTCCAGTAGACGCGGCTTAGGAATTTAATCTTTCCGGCGGCGCCCTCCTTAGTGCGGCGGATTTGGCAGGTAACGGTTTCGATCTTGCTGTATTCCGCCAGCAGGCGGTCGACCTCCACTCCGGCGGATGCGGAGAGGGCCAGCAAAAGGAGCGCCAGGGCAGGGATGAATAGTTTGGTAGTTTTCATACTTTAACCCTAGCCGGAATGCGGGTATGTGTTCAAGCCGAACTATGGAATCTGATTATGTGCCGAACTTTTGCCGATCGCCTCAACCGTGTTGAACAACGTATTGCCTCCGCCTGCGAAAAGGCGGGCCGTCCGCGGGACAGTGTCCGTTTGCTGGCGGTTTCAAAGACCAAGCCGCCCGAAGCCGTGCGCGAAGCGGCGGCCTGCGGGCTCCGCCTGTTTGGTGAAAACAAAGTGCAGGAGGCTCAGTCCAAAATTCCGATGTGCCCAGCTGGATTGGAATGGCATCTGATCGGGCACCTGCAGTCCAACAAGGCCAAGGTGGCGGCGCATTATTTCCAGATGGTGCATTCGGTCGATTCGCTCAAGCTGCTCCAAGCACTGGAGAGCCACGCCGGAACCGCGCTCCCGGTTCTGCTGCAGGTCAATGTTTCTGGCGAGGCCGCCAAGTTCGGCATGAAGCCGGAAGAGGTGGCCGGCGTCATCGAAGCGGCCAACCAAATGCAGAAGATCGAGGTGCACGGCCTCATGACCATTCCGCCGTTTTCGCCCGACCCCGAAAAAACACGCGTCCATTTTTCCGCCCTGCGGAAGCTGCGCGACCAGTTGCAGGAAGAAACCGGAACACCGCTGCCTGAACTGTCCATGGGCATGTCGCACGACCTTGAAGTGGCGATTGAAGAGGGCAGTACCTGGGTGCGCATCGGAACCGACCTGTTTGGTGCAAGAGGCTAGGCATTAGGGCTGACTTAAAACTTAACCACTTAAAACCTAAAACTAGGGAACTATGAAAATTACATTTATCGGAGCGGGCAATATGGCGGAAGCCATTGTTGCAGGGATTGTCGGGAACGAGGTTGTTCAGGTTGAAGATGTCTGTGTAACCGATATTTCCGAGACGCGTCTGGAGCACTTTGAGTCGGGATATGGCGTGCGCACCTCGGCCAACAATGCCGGGGCGGTGGCAGATGCCGATGTGGTGGTGCTTTCCGTAAAACCGCAGATTTTTCCGGCGGTTTGGCCGGAAATCGAAGCCTCGCTCAAACCCGATGCCTTGGTGGTCAGCATTATGGCCGGCATCCCGTCGGCCAAGATTGCCAGCGGCAAGCCGGTGCGCGTGGTGCGGGTGATGCCCAACACGCCTTCGCTCGTCGGCGAGGGCGCCGCCGGAATTGCCGCCGGCGAGTTTGCCACCGAAGCCGACCTGGAACTTGCCTGCAAACTGCTCGGAGCGGTTGGTGTGGCCAAGATTGTTAAAGAAGAGGAGATCGACGCCGTAACCGCGCTCAGCGGCAGCGGGCCGGCCTATGTCTTCTATCTGCTCGAAAGCATGCTCGAAGCGGCGGATGCGATGGGGCTGGAAAAAGGCATCTCGCGGGAGCTGGCTTTGGCAACGGTGATCGGAGCCGCTAAACTCATGCAAGAAAGCGGCGAAGAGGCCGCCGAGCTGCGCCGGAAGGTAACCTCCAAAGGCGGTACCACGGCGGCAGGGATTAATACCTTGGAAGAGCGGGGCGTGAAAGATTCCGTGATTGCGGCCTTGCTGGCTGCGCAGGCGCGCTCCAAGGAACTGGCCAATGGCTAGCGGTGCAAATCGAATTCATTTATTCGAGGCCCTGCGCAATGCCGCTTCGTTTGGCGACGGAAAGCCTCAGGTGCAGACGCCGGTTTTTTTCCAGGTTTTGGAAGGCGCTGCCGGCTTCAGCTTGCGCGTAGTCGATAAAAAGGGCGCCGATCTGGACGCGGATTACCGCGCATTCAGCGGCATTGAACGGGAGATTCTGAAAGCGTTCGGCGAGGTTCGGTGGAGCTGGGATGCCGGCCGGGTATGGGGCGAGGAAGAATTCGACCGTTCCGGCATTTTGCTCCACGAGCACAGCCACCTCGTCTGGATGCTGGCGCGTTCAGGAAAGGTGGTGGATGCGGATATGAAGCCGTTGGTTTTCCACCCGGACCCGGCGCGGCTGCAGCTGGTGGTGGATCTGGACGATGCCGACTGGGCCACGGGTTATTTCCGGCTGCGCCATGCGGACGGTTCCACGACGGCGCTGGAGCAGCTGCGGCTGGTTGCGGAGTCGCATCTGATGGCCGACCGAACCATCTACGGCATCCAGCCGCTTGGCATGGGGTTCCGTACGCTGGGCCTCTTTTCTGATTCGGTTCCGGCGACCCAGCTGAATGAATATCTCACCCTTTTCTTCTCCGCCTGTTCCTCGGTGGACCTTGTTTGCGGCAACTATTCCGTCTGTCCGGGCGACCCGCTGCCGGCCAAGGCCACGCTGGTGTTCCAGCAGGTGGATGAAAACGCGGCGCTGCATCTGGACATTGTGCAGGCGATCCCCGGTTTCCCGATCGAGTTTGCGCGCGACTACGACCTCGGCCGCGTGGCCTTTGCCGACGACATGGAGGGCTTGATCCGGGTGCGGGATGTGCTCTACGGCGATGTGCTCAAAGCCCGGGCCTCGCTGTTGCAACTATTGAAAAAGCTGGCCCGGAGCGCCGGCTCGCCCGAGGCCTATCTGGTGGACGATGAAGAGGGGCTGATTCTCGGCCCGGATCTGGCTTCGGTGTTCCTGCGCGAGCATCTGGCCGAGATCATGAGCGAATTCGATCTATTCGGCGCTGAAAAGCTGAAAGCCTACCGCATTCGGCACGTGGAGCCGAAACTCGATGTGCGGCTCGACCACGGCATCGACTTTCTCGAAGGCGATGCCGCGCTGGAGCTCGAAGGCGAGCGCTTTTCGCTGTTCGATGCGCTGCAGCAGTACCGCAAGCAAAAATACATTGCGCTGGCCGACGGCTCCCACGCCGTGCTCGACCAGCGCTATATGGAGCGGCTCGACCGGCTGTTTAAAAAACAAAAAAACGGGGTGCGCATCTCCTTCTTCGATCTGCCCCTCATCGAGGAGCTGATGGAGGAAGGGGCGAGCCGGTCAAAGCTGCCGGATTCGCGCGAGGTGTTCCGCGGCTTCAACACCCTCGGCAAAAAGCGGCTTCAGCTGCCGCGTTTTTCGGGCACGTTGCGCCGGTACCAGACCGCCGGGGTGAAATGGCTCGACTATCTGCACCAGCACCGCCTCGGCGGCTGCCTCGCCGACGACATGGGGCTGGGCAAGACCATTCAGGCCATTGCTCTGCTGACGCGGATTTATCCCGCGGAAAAGAAGCCGTCGCTGCTGGTGATGCCCCGCAGCCTGCTGTTCAACTGGCAGCGCGAGCTCGAGCGCTTTGCTCCCGAGCTGACGAGCTGCATTCATTACGGGCCGAACCGTGCGCTGGACAAGACGCTTGCGAACCAGCTGGTGCTGACCACCTACGGCACGCTCCGGGCCGACATCGAGGCGTTCGCCGAAACGGAGTTTCATGCGGTGGTGCTGGACGAATCGCAGGCGATCAAAAACCTGAACACCCAGACGGCCAAAGCGGCGCTGGCGCTGCGCTGCGAATTTCGCCTGGCGCTCTCCGGCACGCCCATTGAAAACAACCTCGGCGAGCTCTACACGTTGTTCCGTTTCTTGAATCCGTCCATGTTCGGCTCCGGCGCGGAGTTTGAGCGCGACTATGTGGCTCCGATCCAGCGCACCGGCGACAAGGATGTCGCGCGCGAGTTGCGCCGCAAGATCAAGCCCTTCATCCTGCGGCGCCTCAAAAGCGACGTGCTCAAGGATCTTCCGGCCAAGGTGGAGCAGGTGCTGTTTGTGGAGATGGGCGAGGAGCAGCGCACGCTGTATGAAGCGCGGCGGTGTTTCTATCAGGCGCTGATCAAGGGCGAAATCGAACGCAACGGGCTGGCCAAAAGCCGCTTTGCCGTGCTCGAAGCCCTGCTTGAACTCCGCCAGATCGCGACGGTGCCCGAGTCGAAAAGCGACGGCGCCATTGTGTCCGCCAAGCGCGAACTGTTGGCGGGCGCGTTGCAGGAGGCGGTCGAGAACAACCGCAAGTGTTTAGTCTTCACCAACTTCCTCGCCGGGGTCGAGCAGGTCGGTTCCCTGCTGAACGAGCTGGGGATCGAACATGTTTCGATGACCGGTGCCACGTCCAACCGGGCGCAGCTGGTCGAGCGCTTCCAGAACGACCCGCAGCTGAAGGTGTTCGTCATGACGCTCAAGACCGGCGGCGTCGGCCTGAACCTCACGGCGGCCGACACCGTCTTTATTCTCGATCCCTGGTGGAACACCTCCGCCGAAACGCAGGCGGTGGACCGCACCCACCGCATCGGCCAGAAAAAGACGGTCTTTACCTACCGCCTGATTGCGGCGAACTCGATCGAGGAAAAAATCATGAAGCTCCAGCAGCACAAGAAGGAGCTGGTGGATCTGGTGGTCTCCAGCGACGGCGCGACGCTCAAATCCCTTTCCGAAGAAGATATCGACCACTTGCTTGGAGCCTAGCCCGCATGGAACTTCATTACAGCAACAAGAACGCTTTTAGTAAGCCGCTCGACGAAGTGCTGGTAAAATTCTACACCGCCGAGGAGCTTTGGGGCATTGCGTGCCAACAGGTTTATCCCGCCCTTCAGCAAACCCGGCCGGACAAAAGGGAGAAGAAGGCCGAGTTGATCGAGAAGCTCAACGAGGTGTTTGTCTCGGAGGAGACCATGCAGCGCTTGTTCAAAGCGATGCCTCCCGACCTTTATGCGGTGATTGAGCTGCTCGCATGGGGTGGGGACCATTGGGCGGAAAAGGTCGAGAAACAGCTCGGGGTTGAAGTGCTCAACCGGAAAACCCTTGCGCGAAAGCGCCATTATGACCGTGAACGGATCGAGATCACCCGTAAGCCCGAAATGTGGTGGGTGGTCGCTGACCATGAGAGTGAAAAATATTATTCGTCGGATCGCAGAACCGCCCTGCGGCTGCCCCCGGCGGTGCGCAGCCTGTTCCGGAAGCATATGCCGAAACCGGCCGGGTACAACCTCGAACCGTTCGATGCCCCGCCGGAAGGCACCCGCACTTTCCGGTGCGATGAAACGCTCGGCGAGGACCTGCGGGTGGTGGCCGACTATATCGATCGCGGTCATCTGGAATACACCAAAAACGAGGCCATCAAAAAGCCCTGCATCCGCGCATTGGCCCGGCTCACCGGCGGCGGCGAGTTTTTCCCGGCCGAAAAATCCTCGGCCAAGCTGCCGTTGCTGCGCCACGAGCTGCTGGTCAATATTGTGGCATCTACCGGCTCCTCGCTGCGGCAGGCCATGCTCGAAGACCCGCCCGATCCGGCCCGGATGCTGCGGCCTTTGGCCACCGAACTTTTCAAGCATCCGGATTGGTTCTTTGAATATGTGCTCACCCACCTGAGCGGCAGTCCGTACAGCTGCGACAAAGCCGCCACGGCCCGGCTGAAGGCCGTTTTTGCCGCGCTGTCCGTCGATCAATGGGTCTCCTTCGAGAATCTCGAAAACTATGTGAACTATCGCGAAATCGATGTGGATCCTGCTCCCCGTCATCGCTGCCAAGTCAGCATCGAACCCATTCGGAAAGACTATTACAGCATCGGGCGGATCGACGTTGATTCTACCAATGGCTGGTTGCTGGTCGTTGTTCCGATGGTTCAGGGCAGTGCATTTCTGCTGGCGGCCCTCGGCCTGGCCGAGATTGCCTATGCCTTGCCTCGCCATCCGGGCTGGCAACGCAAGTCGGAAGTCTTCCTAACGCCGTACGACGGCCTCGCCGCCGTACGCTTGACCCCGCTGGGGGCCTATGCGCTGGGGCAAACCGACGAGGTTGAGCTGAAGGCATCCCAACGGCAGCGCGCCGAAATCCTGCTCAACCCGCAGCGCCTCACCGCCATTTGCCGCCACATCGACCCCATCACCGAGATGTCGCTGCTCGAATTCATGGAAAAGATCTCCGACGGCTGCTACCGCATGACCCGCCAAACCCTGATGCGCGGCTGCTCTTCCGGGGGCGATGTGCAGAAGCGGATTGAAAAGTTCAAGGCGCAGATCGTTCGCAACCTGCCGGAATTCTGGGAGCAGTTCCTCGAAGACACTAAAAAATCAGCGGTCGCCCTCACTCCGAAAACGCGCTATACCGTCTACGAGCTCGCCGACAATCCTGAGCTGCGCCGCCTGTTTCTTTCCGATGCGGTGCTGCGCGAAAAAGCGCTCAAGGTTGAAGGCACGCGGGTGGCGATCGAGAAGGCCGATGCGGCATCCATTGCACGGCGCTTGGCCGCGTTGGGTTATCTGATGCGCTGATTCAGGGAGGAGCAGAAAAGCATGAGCCGAAAAAATACAGCTGCAAAAAAGGGCTCCCTCATCGGGCGGTGGAAACGCAATCTGGCGAGTGCGCTGATTATATTCCTGATCCTCTACATCGGCGTGCACGTCATCTCCCGCACCGAGGGTGCGCGCTCTGCCGTCGCCGACAAGCTATCCAACGGAACCGGCCAGCCCATCGCCTTGGAAAAATGCGAGGCGACGCCGCTCCTCGGGCTGCGGCTGCAGGGGCTTGCCTTCCAAGGCGTCTCCATGCCCGAGGTAAAAATGTCGTTTAACTGGTTTTCCTTTCTTTCCAAAGACAAGCCCTTCATCAAGCAGTTGCGCATTCAAGGGCTGGAAATCCAATTCAAGCGGGTTCCTGCCAGTGGACACTGGGAACCGCTGGTGCTGCACGGAGTCGGCAGCCGCCTCGGCGCCGTACTGGGCCTGAACCCCGCGGAGATGGGCGAAGACGAGTCGCTGCCCAAATTCCCGCCCTACGCCATCAACGCCAAAACGCTGCTCCAGCTCGACCGCGCCAAGGTGGTTTGGCGCGACGAAAACGGGCGTGAAATCGCCTATATCACCGAGGCCGACCTCAAGGTGAAGTCCGGAACGTTCATCAAGCGCAAGGTTATCCAGACCATCGCCCAATGCGGCCACGTCAAGCTTGCCTCCGGTCGGGCGTTGCGCGATTTCCGGCTCGAAGTCTTCCGCATCGAAGGCTCCGGCGTCGTCACCGTGCTCGACATGGCCGACAGCAATGGCGAGTACGATGAATTCGCCAGCCAAACCCTCTGGCAGGATCTGAATCTCCACCTCAATCAGCTCACGCAGGTTCAATAAGCGGCTGTCCGCCGCAAAAATACCGTAAATGCAGATTGACCCGCTCCGCGCATTTTCGTAAACACATCACTTCTTTTCACGCGCCAATGTAGCTCAGCTGGTAGAGCAGCTCATTCGTAATGAGCAGGTCGTCCGTTCGAATCGGATCATTGGCTCCACCTTTTTCCTAATAAAACCCAATGTTTTCAGTGCTAATATGGAAAAGTCCATGTAGCCCAGTGTCGCTGTCTGTACGCCAACATTCCTACTGTACGCCGCAAAAATGGAATACAAATGGAGTACAAATTCCAGAGGTAAAGTTTTGGGTTTCAGGAGGGCGTGGTCGATGTCGCTGTCAGTGGCCCAGCTCGGCGTTCCGTTTCATTAGGTGAACCCAAGCCTCGGTCGGATGACTTTTTCGCTCTAAGGCTAGTTTCGCGACTCTCAGGCATACGGGATGATCGATCACTTCGGTTATGCTTCGGCGCCCCCCGTGGAGGTAGACCATCTCAACGGAATGCCCGGGCTTGATAAGTACGATGTCGTTACGGCCGAACCTCGGACGATGAACGTATAGTCACGTCGGATCAACAGCCTGCTTTAGTGTGTCGCTTCAATCTCACAGGAGTCTCCAGAGTTTAACTCAAGGAGTGTAGATAGGGATTCGTTTCAGGACTACATGTCAGACTCATTACTCTTATCCCTGTATCGAAACGTATTAACTCTGACCGTAGGTATAAGAGAAGATGTATAGACGGGGGATAATAGGTAGGTGCTAACTCTATCTGAAAGTGTCACTTATTTACTAACTTCGTAGCTAGTATACAACGCGCACCCGCGAAAGCGTCAAGCACTAAGTGGGTGTTGGTTCTTGCGTCAACGCAAGATCTTGAGGCTGACTCAAGAAGTAAAGGAAATCCGAAGGCCTTCTATTGTTGGCAGATCAAGGACTGCATCAGCGGTATGTGAACGGATAAACGTTTCGGTTTAATCAGACGCCGGTTCACCATGTTGTTTCAGACGGTCTTCAATCTGCTTTTTCGGATAACGCCACAGGCCTTCTCCGGAGATATCCACCGGATTTAGAATCCTTTTTTGAACCAAGGTTCGGACTGTCTGTCTGGACATGCTCAGGGCGTAGGCGACTTCCTTTTGGGTGAAGCATAACTTTTCGGGAAGGGTCTGGTCGTCATTGACCGCTTCCATGACTTTGGCGAAATGAATGCCGGATACTGAGTGGTCCGCTTTCATCGCGATTTCGATCAGATGTTTGGTTTGTCGCTGCATGGCGCCACCTCCATTTTTAGATATCAAAACCAATCCCAGAACTCCTGGCTCTGTTGATCAAGGTCAGCGTTTTCATCGTGGTAAGGATTTCGTGATTTGCTGAACTCATTGGGTTTATTATGACCTTTTTCATAGTCGGTTTCATCCCATGCGTCAGGAATGAATGGCCCCATAAGCAGGTTGTATCGCTTCAGATGAGGATTTCTGTTTAAGAAACGATTAATCCGTGCCTCTGAAAGCTCCAATGCTTCCAGAGGGAAATCAGAAGCCATAATACTTCCATCACCTTTAAACCAAATGCATTCATGGAGCCCCGCTTTGGGGTCAATGCGGTTCACTATCATGTCTTGGTGATCGCGTTTTAGTGCAACCATATCACCAATTTTTAAACTTCTCACTGCATGCTCCTTCCGTCAAAAAGGGATACCATCTTCATATTCAGTAAGGTCTATATGCGGGCTTGGCTCTAGAACAGGTAATAGAAGAGAGACGGGAAACACCCCCCGTACGAGGTCTTTAGAGTCTAAGAACCAAAGACAATCACCTTTCTCTTCATCGATGGAAGCCAATGTCATCGATGGGGCGCTTGAAATAGGAAGAGTGATATTGCTTCCGATTTCCGGCTTCTCCTCAGCTCCATACTTTACTTGTCTTGGAACCACCAATGAAGCAAGGGGTATTTCCTTAATGACGCATCTTTGATCAATAAACCAAAGGCATATTGCTGACCCTCCATTGAGGCCGGTCACAAGCATCTCGACCTCGGGCTTTCCGGGCGCCCAATGATCCACGCCCAACGAAACAACTGACCCTATTTCCACCAACATACCGTTGCTAAAGGTTTCTGTCTTGAGCATGTCAATTAAGATTTCTGGGTGGAAATAGTATTCTTGGAGATGGCCAGAATCGTTATGCCACAAACACTGGAGATGGCCGTTTTCGTCCTCAATGCCGCTGAACACCATAATGGGACTGTGCTCTTTTAGCTGTACCCCGGTACCTGGTTCAAAAACTTCGGACATAATGATTCTCCTTCACAGATCACTGAGGAGTCGGCCAAGAAAGAGGGCGACCCCAACATGCCCCGTCCCAGGCACCGCCAAGCGCCCACTAGGAAACACGAAGAAGCCGCCCATGGCAGGGCTGCCTCAACGAGTTGTTTCCTAGTTTCTAACTTTGGCGGTTTTGGGACGAAACTAACTGCGTCTACACGCAAAAATACTCAGATGTCTGATTTAGACATACCTCCAGAGGCTTGATGATGTAAAGCAAGAACATGGCGATTGGAGTAGCCTGTATTTATTTTATCTTGGCCAACCCCTCTCGTAAGTAGGCTTCGACCTCATCAAGATCATATGCCACCTTCCGAGCGCTTAAATAATGCGGTGTGATATAACCTCGGTGGCCGTACAGTCGAACCGTGGCTACGTGGCAGTTCAATATGGCTGCAACTTCCTTGGCCGATGCCATGCGCACTTTCCGGGGAACCGGAAACATGATCTTGAAGGCTGGCATGAAGAGTATAGGTCTTTCTATACGGAAGTCTGTGTAATGGGGAAACGTTTAAATACCGGCTATCAGTTGGATGTCTCCAATGCCGATGATGAGAAATTCCTTCGTCGTCTCTTGTTCAATGATAACAATGGAATTGCTGCGCGCGGTCAGTCGACTCTTAGCCATGATAATTTCGGGAAATATACGAAAGATGAAGACTTCATGAAGTCTCTCCGTCTGTTTGTCATGGAACCTTCGCTGGAAAGTTTTAAAGCCTTTGAGCAGGGGTGGAACAAAACCGCTGAAAAATTTGGTGCGAGAAAAAATCGATTGTTGGTCAATCGTGTGGCGGCAGCATGCACATTGGAGGTCTCAACCACGGTTGATCCGGCTAAATTTGATCAGGTCTTTTACTGGTTATCGGGTCAGAAGATTATTTCTTTACCTCCCGAGTCAGAGATCCCTGGATGGTATGCAAAGAACATATTTTTGATGAAGACCCTGAAGGATGTATTTGGGGATGAATTGTATGCTCATAAAACTGACGACTTCTATTTAAGTCAGTTTGTCTGGATGATGTATGAAAATGTTTCCAACCCGTTTAGCCTGAAAAAGCAGATCATAAAATATGGGGCCCCCGGGACGGGTAACATCAGTGCATCTAATCTCCGTCACCGCTAGATCTGACGGTTTTTTAAACTAAAAACGGGAGTAAATAAATACTCCCGTCAGGTTTAGGCATAGATGCATATCGAAAAATTAGAGGTAACCCCCTCGAAAGGGTGGTGAAATAAATAATAAAAACACGCTACGTTGTATTATTGGGTTCGGGTTCCGTCAGTGGCGTTTCCTGTCAGTGGAAGCTGATGCTCCGGCAGATTCCCCATTCATTATTTTAACCTTTCCATCTTGATATATATATCAGTTTGGTACATATATTGGTTAAAAGAAGGGTATGTAATGGCATGATAAAGAGACGATCAGAGCAATATCTAA
This sequence comes from Pontiella sulfatireligans, assembly GCF_900890705.1. Taxonomy (GTDB): domain Bacteria; phylum Verrucomicrobiota; class Kiritimatiellia; order Kiritimatiellales; family Pontiellaceae; genus Pontiella; species Pontiella sulfatireligans. The sequence continues at coordinate 2,396,410 of NZ_CAAHFH010000002.1, forward strand.
AGCATTGGTTCGATAAAACGCGTCGCAAACCGCTAGTGTTGCGGGGTGCTCGGCAGGTGGGCAAATCGACGCTTGTTCGACAATTTGCAGAACATCACGGGCTGGTGCTGAATGAAATCAACCTAGAGAAACATCTGCTTCTGGATGATGTTTTCAAGAGTCTGGATGTTAAACGGATTGTACTGGAGCTGGAAGGATTGCTGGGGCGGAATATACTCGAAAGCGGCAGCCTACTTTTCCTCGACGAAGTTCAGGCGACGCCCCATGCGCTCGCGGCGTTGCGCTATTTTTACGAAGAGCTGCCTGAGCTGCCGGTCATTGCAGCGGGTTCACTGCTGGAGTTCACGCTGGCGAAACATTCTTTTTCAATGCCGGTCGGGCGCGTGGAATACCATCATATCAGCCCGGTTAGCTTTAGTGAGTTCATTGCCTGTCTGGAGCCGGACTTGAATTCATGGAAGGAAGCGGCCGGACGGTTTGAAGAAATTCCGGAAACCGCGCATCAGCGGCTTCTTTCTCGATTGAGGGAATACCTGTTTGTCGGAGGAATGCCCGAGGCGGTTCTGGAGTTTCAGGAATCCGGATCCTTGTCCGAGGTGCAGGAGGTACAGCGATCCATTGTGGAAACCTATCAAGACGATTTCTCTAAATATGCCCAACATGCGGAGCTGGTTCGGCTCCAGCGCATCTTTGGGCAGATCCCGCGCAATATCGGAAGAAAGATTAAATACGTGAATCTTTCCAGAGAAGAACGCTCGCGTGAAATTAAAGCAGGGGTGGAGTTATTGAGCCGGGCGCAGGTTTGTCAGAAGGTGAACGCCTCCCATTGTTCGGGGATTCCGCTCGCGGCCGAGGCATCGGACGATGTCTACAAGCTTATTTTCATGGATGTCGGCATTGTCAATTACCTGTGCGGCGGACGGTGGAATGATATATCAGAGGCGACTGCGCAGGTGCTGGTGAATGAAGGCCCGTTGGCGGAACAGTTTGTGGGACAGCATTTGGCCTATTTGGATCGAGGGAAACCGCAGCTAAATTACTGGTTGAGGGAAGGGCGAGCCAACAATGCCGAGGTTGACTATGTTATCTCGCAGGGAATGCAGATTCTTCCCATAGAAGTGAAGGCTGGGGCCAGCGGATCGCTGAAGTCGCTTCAGCAGTTTGTGTTGGAGAAAGGGAATGCTCAGGCCATTCGCTTTGATTTAAACCGCCCGTCAAAAATGATGGTTGACGTCAAGACGCGATCCGGGGACTCGGTAGAGGATGTTAGGTTCGAACTGATGTCACTTCCTCTCTATGCTGTGGAAGCATTGCCATTGCTTTAGTTCCTTCCATTCTCACTTCTATCCATTTTGCGTTCCTTAGCGAACCATCCTTTGCGTACGTGATTTGAGGACAGGATGATTAAATGACAGGATAATTTTTTGTGCCTGCTGGAATGAATCATGTTGCCATTTAATCGTCCTGCCCTTAATCGTCCTGCAACAAACCGTCCGCACCGGAAATCATCCTGTCATTTAATCATCCTGTCCAATTCTTCTGCTGCGCAGCCGCATTAGCATACTACGTGAAGAACTGAATATTGCACCACACAGCAATCGGGGTGTAGAAGTTGCACAAGGTCGAATCTTGTCGCCCCGACTCTAGATTTCCTTGCGGGAGCTGGCGCAGGACGGCGCACTCGTCATGCAGCTCACCGAAGCCTTCGGCGGCATCAACTACATGATTGACACCCCGCGCGAATTCATTGAAAACGGGGAAGTCGAATCCTATCGCACCAAGCAAGTTTAGGATCGCAATCAAGCAACGGCAGTTAGAGCAGGTATGGTGGTGGGCGTTTAGTGACGGATTTAGAGCACCCCCGAATTCCATTAGGAGTTTTATTTGTTACGCTTTTTGCTGCGGCCTTCTTTGTCTCTTTATGGATCTATCTGTAAAAGCACATTAGTAAAATCCTATAATATATTGACAGATAATGATTAACGTAATTAGTTGTTTGGGTTTGTAATCCGTTGGCCGTCAGTTCAGCTTTGGCCGTCATATCCATTTTAAGAAGAGGTAAACGGAGTGCATGTTTTTGAACGCGGGTAAACAATCACGCGGATGTTTCGGTGGCATTTAATTTGAGGCAGCTCGGGGGCTAATTAGGTTCGGTATAGAATTGCCTTTAGGGCGTTTATCAGAGACATTCGCGCGCATTAATCAGAAATTTGGACTCGAAATGAAATACGTGGTATTAGTTGGCGACGGGATGGGCGACTATCCAGTTGCGGCGCTGGGCGACAAGACGCCCCTGCAGGCGGCGAAGATTCCGACGATTCGGAAAATCGCGGCGGCGGGGGAAGTGCGCATGGTGCAGACGGTTCCGGAGGGCATGCCTCCCGGAAGCGATGTGGCCAACTTGGCCTTGCTTGGATATGACGCGGCATTGAACTATACCGGTCGCGCACCGATCGAGGCCGCTGGCGCGGAAATCCCGATGACCCCGCAGGATGTGGCGTTTCGCTGCAATCTGGTGACGGTGGTCGACGGGGTGATGGATGATTATTCCGCCGGGCACATTACCACGGAAGAGGGGCAGGCGCTGGTGCGCTCGCTTCAGGAAAAGCTGGGCCGCGAAGGGCTGACCTTCTACCCCGGCGTACAATACCGCCATCTGCTGATTTGGGATGGCGGGCCGGCGGCGTGCGAATGCTTGCCGCCGCATGAGATCTCGGACAAGCCGGTGGGCGGATACCTTCCAGCAGGAGATCGGCAGGATGAGATACGCGAACTGATGGAATTATCGAAGGACGTTTTCGCGAATCATCCGGTGAACCAAAAGCGAATTGCGGAAGGGAAAAAGCCCGCAACGCAAATCTGGCTGTGGGGGCAAGGAAATGCCATGCAGCTGGAAACATACACGTCCCTCTATGGTCTGGGCGGCGGAGTGATCTCTGCGGTCGATCTGTTGAAAGGGATTGCCAAACTGGCCGGTTTGGAAGCACCCGACGTTGTCGGTGCGACCGGCTTCCTGGATACGAACTACCAGGGCAAAGTAGATGCCGGCTTGGAGATATTGGAGCGCGAAGATTTTGTCTTCATCCATATCGAAGCGCCGGATGAATGCGGGCACATGGGTGACGCACAGAAAAAAACGCAGGCGATCGAAGAGTTCGATGCCAAGGTATGCGCGCCGGTTCTCCAATGGTTGGAAGAGCGCGGCGAGGAATACACGTTGATGCTGTGCACAGATCACCGTACGCCGGTGGCCCTCAAGGGGCACACCTCCGAGCCCGTTCCCATGGCTGTCATGAAAGGGCCGGTGGGAGAGATAGAAGCGCAGGCTGCGTTCGACGAAGACGTCAACGCCGGAAATGCACAAGGCATGGCCTGCGACTGGATACAACAAATACTAAACGCATCATCCGAACGATGATGGAAGAATGGATTTTTGGACCACTGGAATTTTAGAACTGCCTTATGGAGGCACTGAAACACCCGATTTTATAGAACAAAGACGAATCCAGCCATCCATTCTTCCAGCCCTTTCGGATGCGAAAGGACTAGAAATTGAGCCTAATCAAAAAGATCGCTTCCGTTTTCGGCAAAAAGGACGAGCCGAAGCCAAAAGAAGCACCGAAGCAACAGAAGACCACGCCCAAGAACACCACGCCCGGACAGGAAGAGTGGCGTCCGGGGGATAAATCGAAACCCCGTCCGCAGCCGCCGCGCCGCAAGCCCCCGGGCAGCAGCAGGCAGCAGGAAAATGACGAGGGCCCGAAAAGAAAAGGCCGGAAAAGCGACGGCCGAAAAAGCGACGGCCGGAAAAGCGATGGCCGGAAAAGCGACGGCCGGACGAGCGAAGGCCGTAAAAACAGCCTGCCGCGCCCGAAAAAGACGGTCGATGAGCCTTTCGTCCTGACGGCCGAAGAGCAGGAGCGGATGAAGGAATTCCGTCCGGAGGAAGAAGACCGCCGCGTGGCCTATGAAAAACGGTTGCGTCAGCGCAGGAAGGATCAGGTTTCCGGGAAGCCTCCGCGGGATAGAAGCCGCAAGCCGCGTCCGGAAGGCGAGCGCAAGCCCCGCTCGGAAGGCGAGCGCAAACCGCGCCCGCAACGCGAGCGTGAACCGCGTGAGGAAAACCAGTTCAAACCGCTTCCGAAGCAGGAGCCGAAGGCTCGGGCGGAAGAGACCCCTTGGGATGCTGCTGAGTTCACTATTGAGCCTGAAGAAGGCAAGATCCGTTTTCACGATCTGGGGCTGCACCCGCGTCTGATGCGCGGTATCCATGCGCTGGGCTGGCAGTATGCCACGCCGATTCAGGGGGAAATCCTGCCCGGCACGCTCAAGGGCAGGGATATGGCCGGCCGCGCCCAGACGGGTACCGGCAAAACCGCTGCGTTTTTGATTTCGATCATCAACCACTGCCTTAACAATCCGTTGGAAAAGCAAGGCACCGGTTGCCCGCGTGCGTTGATTATTGCGCCGACCCGCGAGCTAGCCATGCAGATTGCCAGCGATTCCGAGGGGCTGAACCAGTTTACCGGGCTGCACACGGTCGTGCTCTATGGCGGCATGGACTACAACAAGCAGCAGCGTGAGTTGGAAGACAACCAGATCGACATCGTCGTGGCGACGCCAGGACGGCTGCTTGATTTTGCCAGCAAGAGCGTCGTGAAGCTGAACGCCACCGAAATCATGGTGATCGACGAAGCCGACCGCATGCTCGACATGGGCTTCATCCCCGATGTGCGCCGCATCATCTACAAGACGCCTCAAAAGGAAAAGCGCCAGACCGTGCTCTTCAGCGCCACCCTTTCGGATGACGTTATGAAACTGGCGGCGGACTGGATGGTTGATCCCGAGCGCATCGACATCGAGCCGGACCAGGTCGCCGTGGATACCGTGGACCAGAAGGTCTTCATCGTGACCGATAAGGAAAAGTTCCCGCTGCTCTACAACATCATCAAGAATGATAATCCGGACCGGATCATTATTTTTGCCAACCGGCGCGACCAAACAGAACGTTTGACCGATGAGCTGGAACGCTACAGCATTAAATGCGAAATGCTTTCCGGTGCGGTTACGCAGAAGAAGCGCATGCGCATTCTGGAGGACTTCAAATCGGGCAAGGTCAAGGTTTTGGTGGCCACCGATGTGGCCGGACGCGGCATCCACGTTGCCGGCGTCAGCCACGTGGTGAACTTTAATATTCCGGAAAATCCGGACGACTACGTTCACCGTATCGGCCGTACCGGCCGTGCCGGATCGCTCGGCAAGTCGATCACCTTCGCCTGCGAAATGGAATCGTTCGAGCTGCCTGCGATCGAGGAACTGCTGGGCATGGAGCTGAAATGCACGATGCCGCCGGAAGAGCTGCTCGAAGAGCTCCCGCCGGCGCCGCCGCGCAAGCGCCGCCCGCGCCCCGAGGGAGGAGCAAGCCGCCACGGCGGCGGACGCCGGCCCCAAGGGGGCAACAGCGGCGGCCAGCGCAGAAGCGGCGGAAGCCGCCCGCACCGCTAGCCGATAAGAAAAGCCATACCCGAAACCCCGCCCTCGTGCGGGGTTTTTTCGTGCCTGCTTCATCAACACCAAGGCCGCAAACTACACAAAGAAAAAGGATTCCCCTTCGCGTCCTCCCTCTGAATTTGGATTGGCTCGTAGAGCCAACACTACATCGAAGCTTTGTTGTAGAGTCGGCTCTGCGAGCCGAAATGCCCGGTCACTCCCTTGGATATTCCATGCCCCAGCGGATAGGTATTTGCTGCGCTTCCATGCTTTAAAGATGGCATTTCCGTTGTTTAAAAGCAAACGAAGCGTAGAATGCGCGCTTTTCTGGAGGATGTATGAGCGAAGCCAAAGCCAAGCAGCAAAACCCGTTTACGAGCATATTGATCAACGTCGTTATTCCCGTGGCGATCCTCAGTTTTCTGAGCAAGGATAAATATCTCGGTCCGGTCTGGGCGCTTGTTGTGGGGCTGGCCTTCCCGATCAGCTATGGCTTGTACAGGCTGATCAAGGACCGCAAGACCGACTTTATGTCGGTCATCGGCATCGTCAGCGTCACGCTGACCGGCGTGTTCGGCATTCTCAAGCTGCCGCCGGAATACATCGCCATCAAAGAGGCGGCCATTCCGCTGATCATGGGGATCGTAATCATTGTTTCGCTCAAGACGCCGTTTCCACTCATCAAGAAAATCCTCATGACCGAATCGTTGTTCGATGTCGAGCGGCTCAAGCTAGCGTTGAAGGAAAAGGGGAACGAAGCGGTGTTCGAGAAACGCCTCGTTGGCCTGACCTGGGGCTTTGCCTCGTCGATGTTCCTCTCTGCCGGCCTCAGCTACACGCTCGCTAAGATTGTGCTCAAGAGCGAGCCGGGCTCCGAGGCCTATACCGCCGAGCTGGGCAAAATGACCGGCCTAAGCCACGTCGTCGTGCTCGTGCCCTGCATGATTGTCATGTTCTGGGTGCTCAACAAGCTCTTCAACGTTTTGACCGAGCTCACCGGCCTCAAGCTCGACGACCTGCTCGCTGCCCATCACCGGGAAAAAGAAGCGGCCAAGGCCGCTCCGCAGGCGGACTAGCGGACGGGATCTTTGCCTTTTACTGTTTGAAATTAAATCGCGCGGCTCTGTACCATGCGTGTTCAAGGTTTTTACCGAGGAGACGGAATGGACTTCATTACACGCAATATCGATTTGGCCACGGGCGGGATAGAAGAAAAGCGCGCGGAAGTCAGGGCATATTTCAATACCACTTGGTCGCTGTACGAGCATCTGTTCGAAACGCTGGCGTCGGATGAGGTTTTCTACGAGCGCCCGCAGCCTCTGCGCCATCCTTTAATCTTTTACTTCGGCCACACGGCGGTCTTCTTTGTGAACAAGCTGGTGCTGGCCAAGCAGCTGGACGCGCGGATCGATCCCCGATTCGAATCAATCTTTGCCATCGGGGTTGATGAGATGAGTTGGGACGACCTCAACGACGCCCACTATGACTGGCCGACGGTGGACGAAACGCGGCAATACCGTAAAAAGGTCTGCGCCGCCGTCAACGCAGTGATTGATTCCGCGTCGTTCACCATGCCCATCACCCAGGACAGCGTCATGTGGCTCGTAATGATGGGCATCGAGCACGAGCGCATTCATCTGGAAACGAGCTCCGTGCTGATCCGGCAGCTGCCGTTGGAGTCGGTGAAGCCGAACGCGCTGTTTTCGCCCTGCACGGAAACCGGCGCCGCGCCGCAGAACGAGCTGGTCGATGTTGAAGGCGGCACCGTGCGGCTGGGCAAGGAGAAGGATCATCGGCTGTACGGTTGGGACAACGAATACGGCCGGGCCGACTTTGAGGTTCCGGCTTTTTCCTCCTCCAAGTTTTTGGTTTCCAATGCCGAGTATCTCGTGTTTGTGGAAGACGGCGGCTATGCCGACGATCAAGGGTGGGACGAAGAGGGGCTGGCCTGGCGCAGCTATCACCAAGCGTCGATGCCCGAATTCTGGCGCGGCGAACCCGGCGCCTACCGCCTTCGGTTGATGACCGGCGAGATCCCGCTTCCGCCCAACTGGCCCGCGGAGGTGTGCTATCTGGAGGCGAAGGCTTTCTGCAATTGGAAGAGCAAGCAGACCGGTCAATGCGTCCGCTTGCCCGACGAAGCGGAATACCGCCGGCTGCTGGCGGTTTCCGGTTTGGAGGTGGAGCACCACGAGTCGCCCATCGCTGCCAATTGGAACCTTGAATGCTGCGCCTCGTCTGTTCCGGTGGATCAATTTGCCCACGGCGCGTTCTTCGATCTCGTCGGAAACGTGTGGCAGTGGAATGAAACACCCATCTATGCGTTCGACGGCTTTGAAGTGCATCCGCTCTACGACGACTTTTCGGTGCCCACCTTCGACAACCGGCATAATTTAATCAAGGGCGGTTCGTGGATCTCGACCGGCAACGAAATTGCGCTGCACAGCCGCTATGCCTTCCGTCGCCACTTCTACCAGCACGCCGGTTTCCGCTACGTTGTTTCCGAAAAGCCGGTGCGCAAGGAGTTCGACATCTATGAAACCGATGAACTCGTGGCGCAGTATTGCGAGTTCCACTTTGGCGATGACTGCTTCGGCGTGCCCAACTTTCCGAAAGCGATTGCGCAGCTGGCGCTCGATGCGGCGGAGGGCGGCAGCAAGCGCCGTGCACTCGACATCGGCTGCTCCGTCGGACGGACCGCGTTCGAGCTTGCCGGCGCATTCGAACAGGTGGACGCGCTGGACTTTTCCGCCCGTTTTGTGCAGGTGGGTGCGCGGTTGCAAAGCACCGGCCGGATCCGCTATGCGCGGCAGGAAGAAGGCGAGCTGGCCACGTTCCAAGAGCGCACGCTCGAAGAGCTGGGGTTGCTCGGCGATTACAGCCGCATTAATTTCATGCAGCAGGATGCCACCAACATGAAGCCGGAGTTTGCCGGCTATGACCTCGTGGCGGCGGCCAACCTCATTGACCGGTTGCATAATCCGGCACTTTTTTTGCGCGACCTGCCGAAGCGGATGAATCCGGGCGCGGTGCTGCTGATTGCCTCGCCCTACACGTGGCTTGAAACATTCACCAAAAAGGAAAAATGGCTCGGCGGCTTCAAGCGCGACGGCGAGCCGGTCACCACGCTCGACGGCCTGCACGCCGAGCTCGATGAAAGCTTCACCCTTATGGGCGAACCGGTGAAGGTGCCGTTCGTGATTCGTGAAACCGCCCACAAACACCAGCACACGCTGTCTGAAGTGACGCTATGGAAGAAAAAATAATCTACGATTTTGACGCCGTCATTTCCCGCGAGGGAACCTTTGCGGAAAAGTACGAAGCGCGCGAACGCTTTTTCGGAAGCGCGGCAGTGGAGCCGTTCTGGGTGGCGGATATGGATCTGCCGACGCCGGCTTTTCTCGTTGACCACTTGCGCGAACGGCTGGCGCATCCCATGTTTGGATACACCGAGCAATACAATGCGGTCTTCGACGCGATCGTCTGGTGGATGAAAAACCAGCACGGAGCGACCGTGGACCCCAAGTGGATTTCGCTCTCGTCTTCGGTCGTCACCAGCATATCCATCGCCATTCAATCCCTGACGGAGCCCGGCGATTCCGTGATCGTGCTGTCGCCGGTGTACGGCCCGTTCTTTTCCTGCACGCAGGCCAACGGGCGCAACGTGGCCGACTGCCCGCTGCGGATCGAGCAGGGCCGTTTCGAGATCGACTTCGCGGCCCTAGAAAAAACCATGGCGCAAGCGGACGTTAAGCTGCTGATGCTTTGCAACCCCCACAATCCCGGCGGTCGCGTTTGGAGCCCTTCCGAACTCGCGCAGCTCGCGCACTTGTGCGCGACGAACGGCGTCATCCTTTTCAGCGACGAAATCCACTGCGACATTGTCTATCCGCCACATCGCCACAACTCGATGCTCAACATCGCCGAGGCCAGCGGGAACTGCATTGTTGCGCATTCGATCGGGAAGACCTTCAATACGAGCGGACTGCAGGCCTCCTTCTCCATTATTCCCGACGCCGCGCTGCGCAAGCGCTTCCGCGCCGGACTCGAACGGGTACACGCGGGCGACGTCAACTTGCTGGGCAAAGTCGCGTTGGCGGCGGCGTTGTCGCCCGAAGGGGCCGACTATAAGCGGCAGTTGGTGGACTATCTGGGCGAAAACACGCGGCTGGTCTGCGAAAAGCTTCAGGCCTTGGAAGGCGTTGATGTGATGGCGCCGGAAGCCACCTTTTTGGTTTGGTCCGATTTCCGGAAACACGGGGCGTGGCCCGAGGTGTTCAAGCGGTTGATTCACAACGCCGATGTCGCGCTCTCCGGCGGCACCTTCTTTGGCCCGGCCGGGGAAGGGTGGTTCCGCATCAACTGCGCGCATCCCCGTTCAAAGCTGCTGCCGGCGGTGGACCGGATTGTCGCCGAGTTTCAGAATAAACCCCATTAGATACTTACATTTTTTGCTCTTCAGGCAGCCTGTCCTCGCAAAGGTTAGGCAGAATAATTGGGTGGCAGAATAATTCTCCCTGCTCTGGGAACTGAAATTATTCTGCCACCCAATTATTCTGCCTATATTCCTTCTGTTGCGGAGCTGGCTTGGGATAGAGTGATTGGAGGAAGATTATGGGATATCAAAGCACTAGAGAATGCGTTGAGGCGCTGGAGCGAAGCGGGCAGCTGCTGCGCTTTGCCGCAGCAGTCGACCCGCACCTTGAAATGGCCGAGATCCAGCGACGCGTCTATCGGGCCAAGGGCCCAGCGCTACTCTTCGAAAACGTCAAGGGCTGTGCCTTCCCTTGCGCATCCAATTTGTTTGGAACGCCCGAGCGCGCGCGGTTGATTTTTCAGGACACCTACGATCAGGTCGCCACGCTCGTGGCCTCGAAGGCTGATCCGCTCGCGCTGCTCAAAAATCCGGCGAAGGCGGCCAAGGCCGGCTTCTCCGCGCTGCATGCGCTCCCTAAAAAGGTTTCCACGGGCAACGCCCCGGTCTTTGAGTGTCGCGCCAAGGTTAGCGACCTCCCGCCCATCACCAGCTGGCCCGACGACGGCGGTCCGTTCATTACGCTGCCGCAGGTTTACAGCGAGCATCCGGACCATCCGGGCAAGCCGCTGAAGAGCAATCTCGGCATGTATCGCATTCAAATGAGCGGCAATGAATTTGTTCCCGATCGAGAAGTCGGCCTGCACTACCAAATCCACCGCGGGATCGGCGTCCATCAAAAGCTGCACCAGGACGCCGGCAAGCCGTTCCGCGTAGCGATCTTTATCGGCGGTCCGCCGGCCATGAGCTTTTCCGCCGTCATGCCGCTGCCCGAGGGCATGCCCGAAGTGGCCTTTGCCGGATTGCTCGCCGGCCGCCGCTTCCGCTACGCACACTATAAGGGCTGGACCGTTTCCGCCGACGCCGACTTCTGCATCATCGGCACCATCAAAGACGAGCTCAAGCGCGAGGGTCCGTTCGGCGACCACTTGGGCTACTACAGCCTCGACCACCTTTTCCCCTGCTTGGAAGTCGAAGAGGTGTTCCACCGCAAGGATGCCATTTGGCCGTTCACCGTCGTGGGCCGTCCGCCGCAGGAAGACACCACCTTCGGCGAAGTCATTCACGATATGACCGGTGCCGTCATCCCCACCGAGATTCCCGGGCTCAAGGCCGTGCATGCGGTCGACGCCGCCGGCGTGCATCCGCTGCTGCTCGCCATCGGGCAGGAGCGCTACACGCCCTACGTCAAAACCATCCGGCCCTCGGAGCTGCTCACTATTGCCAATGCGATTCTAGGCAAGGGGCAGCTGTCGCTCGCAAAATATGTGTTCATCGCCAACGAGGCCGACGCGCCCGAGCTCGACATTCACGATATCCCGGCCTACTTCATGCACATGCTCGAACGGATCAAGTGGGAGCGCGATCTGCACTTCCAAACCGAAACCAGCATCGACACGCTCGACTATTCCGGCTCCGGCCTGAACCACGGATCGAAGGTGGTCTTTGCCTGCAACGGCGAAGCTTTTCGAACCTTGGAAACGAAAAAGCCGGACATTGACTGTGCGGTTGTGGCCCCGGGAATTCTGGCCCTATCGTCCAGCTTCGAGCTCGAATCATTCGCCAAGCATCTTGAAGGCCTGGTTTCGGTGGATGATTTCCCGCTGGTGGTGTTGTGCGACGACCCCGAATTTTTGGCCGCCGACTTCAACAACTTCCTGTGGGTCACCTTCACCCGCTCCAATCCGGCGCGGGACATTCACGGCGTCGGAGCGCAAACCCAATTCAAGCACTGGGGCTGCACCGGCCCGCTTATCATCGATGCGCGCCTCAAGCCGCACCACGCCCCGCCGCTCATCGAAGATCCAGCCGTCACCGCCAAGGTCGACAAAATGTTTGCCGAGGGCGGTGTGCTCGAAAAGTGTGGAGCGACGACCTCCGTGTCGTCCTAACAGCAGAACGGGTCAAGTTCTCGGCATCGATTAGGATGAGACGGAGCGCTGCTGGCATTCGCCTTGGTTTCCTCCAACTAGTTTAAAGCATTTTAAGAAATACGATGGCTCAGTTCCGTGGCGCCGGATTGCCGTTTCATTGCGCTTGCCTAAGTTTGGGTTCAATGGTTGCTTTCGTTCCTCAAGCCTCGCTTTGCGTCCAATCCGGTGTCTCATCCGCAGAGAACACCGGATTGGAATCAGCAGTCCATTTTTCATGGAGCGCGACGCTTCGTCGTCGCCTGCGCAGGCAGGGGGGTCCCGTTCAGGTGCGGATGCGACGACGCGAAGCGAAAGGCTGAAGGAACGACAGCAACGACCAACGGGAGAGGCAACCGCATCCCTCCTCAAAGCCCCCTCTGCTTCAAAGCGGCATCGCGCCTACCTCCCCCACCCAGCATTGTAGGGCAGAAATGATGAAATAAGCGTTCTGGTACCCTTGTGGCAGATTGATGAAGGATTAAGAAAATGGTAAATCCAGATTGACGATCGTCACGCTGGATTTACCATCAGGTTCATGTGGGAGCCTTTTCATCATGCTGACATCTCTCTTCCTGTCGTCCGGCGGCGCATTGGCTTGGAGCTGCTCGAAATGCTGGATGTTCTGGGCGATGTGGCCATTCACGGGGCATGGGCGTTTCTCCATAACCGAACTTATCCCAACCGCAAAGCGCTCGATCAAGCCATTGGCCGGTTATCCAAGCAGGGGCTTGTGGTTAAACGGCGCGGACTCGATACGCCTTGGCTGGAACTCACTGCTGGTGCGGAAGAGTCGATGGAAGCCTATTTCCACCCGGACAAATGGTGGAACACGAAGTGGAACGGCATCTGGTATTTGCTGGTCTACGATGTGCCTGAAGCCGATCGCCCCTACCGCAATGTGCTTCGGAAATTCCTGAGGAGGCAGCGCATGGGCTGTTTTCAGAAAAGCGTTTGGATCACTCCGCACGACATCCGCCCGCAATATGCCGACTTGGAAGAGGCCGCTGCCGTGGAGGTGTTTGCCTGCCTGTTCGAAGCACGTACTGTGCTGGGAATGCCGGCGGAAAAGGTGGTTTGGGAATCGTGGGACTTTGATCAACTCTACGACATTCAGAAAAGGTTCTGCGATGTTTACGCCGGGAACCTTGAAATCCTCGATGGGTTGGTCTCGCCCAGTCTGGATACTCTGATGCGACTGGCGGCGGAGGAAGTCGATGCGTTCCGTAGCGCGTTTGTGCTCGATCCCTTGCTTCCAAGCCAGCTGCTGCCCTGCGACTACAAGGGAAAAGAGGCATTTGCACTCCACCAAAAACTCACCAACCAAATCCGATCAAAACTCATGGAGGTAAATCCAAAGTGACGATCGTCACTTTGGATTTACCATTCGAACGATGTCTGAACGCGAAGAGCAACTGGAAAAACTGAACAGGGAACTGGCGGAACTTGACCGCCGGCGGTGCGGACTTGTGGCGGAAATCGGGAAACTGCAAGCATCTGGCGAAAAGATTCCAGTGTCTGGACGTGTTGTTTCCCGTTTCTCGCCGGAGGAAAAGATCCAGTTGTTCCGCAACCTGTTTTCGGGGCGGGACGATGTGTTTCCCCGTCGCTTCGAGAGCCGGAAGAGCGACCGGAGCGGCTACCAGCCTGTGTGCAAAAACGAATGGCGGACGGGGGTGTGCTTCAAGCCAAAGGTGAAGTGCGCCAAGTGTGAACACCGCGAGTTTGTCCCGGTTTCGGACGAAGTCGTCCGCCAGCACCTTTCTGGAAAGGACGAAGAGGGCAAGCCGTTTGTGATGGGGATCTATCCGCTGATGCAGGACGAAACCTGCTCGTTTCTGGCGGCTGATTTCGACAAGGCCGAATGGAAAAAAGACGCTTCAGCTTTTTTGGACGTTTGCGCCGAACTTGAGGTGGCTGCGTATCTGGAGCGGTCGCGGTCAGGGAACGGCGGGCATGTCTGGTTGTTTTTCGAGGAAGCGGTTCCTGCCGGCCTCGCCCGCAAGCTCGGTTCGTTCATCCTGACCAAGGCGATGGAAGCCCGCCCGGAACTGGGCTTTGATTCGTATGATCGCTTTTTCCCGAACCAGGATCGGATGCCGACGGGCGGGTTTGGAAACCTCATTGCGCTGCCGTTGCAGAAGGCGGCGCGGGCGGACGGGAACAGCGAGTTTGTCGACCGGGCGTTCGAGCCGTTCCCCGACCAGTGGGAGTTTCTATCCAATGTTCGGAAAGTCCAGAACGCCAAGGTTGTCGAATGGGTGAAGGCGGCGGAGCAGGATGATTTGATCCTCGGCGTGCGAACTGCACCGGACGAGGAGGATCGAACGCCGTGGCTAATGCCTCCATCGCGGAACAGCTCCATGAAGATTTCCGGGAAGCATCCCGCCTCGGTTGACATCGTGCTGGGCAATCAGGTGTATGTTCCCAAGGAGGGGCTTTCACCGTCGCTCAGGAATGCAATCCTGCGGTTGGCGGCGTTTCGTAATCCCGAGTTCTACAAGGCGCAAGCGATGCGCATACCCGTGTTCAACAAGCCGCGCATCATCGCTTGTGCCGAGGAGTTTCCGGAATATATTGGATTGCCACGCGGCTGCATGGATGAACTGGCAGTCTTGTTCGAATCGCTGTTCATTGAAGTGCGGATTTCCGACCAGCGGATGGAAGGCCGGCCATTGGATATTTCTTTTTACGGCGAGTTGAGGGACGAACAGCTACTGGCGGGAAAGGCCTTGCTGAAGCGCGACATCGGCGTTTTGTCCGCGCCGACGGCATTCGGAAAAACCGTGTTGGCAGCATGGCTGGTTGCGCAGCGAAAGACCAATGTGTTCATTGTGGTGCATCGGCGGCAATTGATGGAGCAGTGGGTGGAGCGGTTGTCGGTCTTTCTTGGGTTGGAGCGAAAAGACATTGGGCAGATCGGCGGGGGAAAACGGAAAATATCCGGCCTTGTCGATGTGGCAGTCATTCAGAGCCTAAACAAGAGAGGCGTGGTTGACGATCTCGTTGCCGAATATGGATTCGTGATTGTCGACGAGTGCCATCATATTTCCGCGAAAAGCTTCGAGGATGTCCTGCGGGCATGTCCCGCAAAATATGTTGCCGGCCTTTCGGCAACGGTGGTTCGGCGCGATGGCCACCACCCGATCGTATTCATGCAATGTGGCGCCGTCCGCTACCGGGCGCACGACAAGAAGCACGCCATGCAACGCCCATTCGACCACAAGGTGGTTGTCCGTCCGTGCGAGCATGTTGCATTCCCCGAAGAGGGCGATTTGGCGATTACGGAAATCTATCGGATGTTAATGGAGTCCGACGCCCGGAACGCTTGCATTGCCGAAGATGTTGTTGCGGCATTTGAAGAAGGGCGCAGCCCGCTGATCCTCACCGAACGGACGCGCCATCTTGAAATCCTCCGCGAAATGCTCGAACCGGAGATCGAGCGGCTGGTGGTTCTCAAAGGCGGTCTTGGAAAGAAGAAGCTCGCGGAGATCACCGCGAAACTCAGCGAATGGAAAGACTTTCCGCACACCGTGCTGGCGACCGGCCGCTATCTCGGCGAAGGCTTCGACGACCCCCGCCTTGACACGCTTTACCTCGCCATGCCCGTTTCTTGGCGGGGCGTGCTCTCGCAATACGCTGGCCGGCTCCATCGCCTGCACGACTCGAAAAGCGAGGTGCGTATTTTCGACTATGTCGATCAAGGCCACCCCGTTCTCGCGCGTATGTTTGAAAGGCGTTTGAAAGGTTACGAAGCCCTTGGCTATTCGCTTCCCGTGGCAGGCTCGGAGCTGCTGTGATTTCAAACATCATGGTAAATCCAGATTGACGATCGTCACTTTGGATTTACCATGTGGCTGTGTTTAGGTGGTCTTGCCGCCGGGGCGGCAACGGAGAAAACAGGGAGCCAATGGCTATGGGCAAGAAAGAGAAATCCAAGAAGAAGGGCAAACGGAAGCTGACTCCGGCAGAAAAAAGGGAGAAGAAGCGGCGGCAGGCGATGTATGAAACCATTTTTGTCAACGGGAAGCAAAAGCGGGTGCTGCGCAGCCCGCCGGGGATCGACTATAGCCAGATCGATGATCCGATATTTTTCGCGCAAAATGAAATGTGGGAGGAGCTGCATGCGTGGGAGCAACGGCGGGATGCGGCGCTTGACCTGAATTGCGATGAAGCCGATGGCGGCATTCCTTTTTAAGAGGGGACGGCATGTTTGACAGAGGACAGGAATTCATATTGAAGGTTGAGGGGAAGAAGCTGTTCTTCAGCGACTGCGATTTTCTGCCGGTGGAGAAGGTGGTTCTCGACCATCCGGATGACCGGGGGATGGAAATCGAGTCGTTTGCGTTCCGCCGCTTTCCATGGATCAAGCTGTGGGTGCAGCGGTTTTCGGATGGCGTGTTGGACTGTGATGTGAGCGACTTTAAGCCCGCTGCTGGTTTTGGCAGTCAGGCGGTGGATCTTTCCACTGTTCGGAAGATGTCGGTTTTTGTAGACAAGGGCCAGGTGCTTGATTTTGCGCTGGCAAAGCCAAAGCCCGCTATTCCAAAACCAGCACCGCCCAAACCGTGCCCCAGACCTTTTGTTCCGCCCAAGCCTCCTCCGAAACCGGAGCCTTTCGACGAGACGGTTTGCTTTACGGTTCCTTTGGATCGAATCCGTTTTGAGGAGGGTTGCGCCACGGTCGGGTGGGGCGGACGCCTGTCGCTGTCGGGACGGTTCGTTCGCTTCGAAGCATCCATTGAGAATAGTTTTGTTAGTGAAAAGCTCAACTGCATCAAGCCCTATTTGGCTAAGTGCCTCGGAAGCGGGGAGGTCGAAATCCGTGCTGCTGTCCGAGGGCGGGGCGACGAGGTGGAAGCAGTAGAGGCGGAATCGGCGGCCATCGCCTCGATTTCTCCGGGAATGATAGGCGAAGTGCGCTTCCGCTACGTCAAAGGCGAACTGAGAAAATGGCGAAGAGGAAAAAGGCGCGTAACAACCGCGGCTCGTTTTTTTGAGCGTATTCACGAGGTTGGCTTTGGCGAGTCGGATACGGATTTTCTGGTGGACATCCTGCGGGCAAGGGATGCGAAACACTCCGCGCACGTTGAATATCTCGCCGGGCTGCACCATTCCAACCTCGTTCGGCTTCGGCTTGTGAAAGACCCTTTTTCATTCCTCTGTTTCCTGCCGGGAAAGAGCGATTGCTTCTTTGCCTGGGAGACCTTCGAGGGTACCGATGCGACCTATCTCTGGAGCTTTGGCAAGCCGCCCGAATATCTGGTCAGCCACAAGCAGGAACTCAAGCGCTGGCTGGGCTGGGTTGAAACGCAGCTGGACCTCATCCACGCCGCCGGGAGGGACGAATACCACCAGAACGCTTCTCCAAGCTTCAGGCGGGTTTTCCACAGCTACAAGGAGGCCGGCGGCTTTGAAAAGTGGAAAGACGAGATCCAGAACGTGCTGGAGCAGTAGGGGGATCAAATGAAAGAGGTAAATCCAGATTGACGATCGTCACTTTGGATTTACTATGCGGGTGGAATGATGGGAGAAAACGGTTATCTGATCAATGCCGATTCCAATGCAAACAGGGGGAAGGAAAGCCCCCTTCTCCGGAGCGGGGGCTTTTCTTCCCCGTTTAATCAATGTCAATCAGGCTGTGATTCCGTTGTTCTGGATAATGCGGGAGTAGAGCTTTGCGCTTGGGCGGGGGTGGCGGGTTAGATTCTCGTCGTCGGGGTCGACTTCGACTAGGCCAAACTTCATTTCGAAACCTTCCTTCCACTCAAAGTTGTCGATGAAGGACCAGTGGAAATAGCCGTCGACCGGTATGCCGTTCTGCTGCGCCTGATGGATTTGGCGCAGATGTTCGACGATGTAGCGGCCGCGCTTGGAATCATCTTTGTCGGCGATGCCGTTTTCGGTGATGAAGATGGGCTTTTTAAAGCGCGCCCAAACGTCTTCGATGGTGCGGCGGATGCCTTCCGGCCAGATTTGCCATTTGAAGTCGTTGGTGTCGATCCCTTCGGGAACGGCGTCCAGATCCAGAAACCCGGTGCGCGGGCGGCGCCAAGAGAAGCGGGGCGTTACCCGGAAATAATAATTGATGCCGCAAAAGTCGATGGAGCCGCGCAGGCCGTTGACGGCTCCACGTCCAAAGAGCGGATGAAAGCGGCCGGTGTGGACGGAGCGGTCCCACGCCTGAAAGATGACGGTTTTGCTGATGCGCATAGCGAGGCGTTCGTACCAGCCGGCCAGTCCGCGCGAGCCCCACGCCTGCAGATAGGGGTAGGCCATGGCAAGGCCGACGCGGGCGCCGGGGCAGTGCTGGTGGATCAGGCGATAGGCCCCGGCATGTGCGCGCAGCATGTTGCGGGTCACTTGCCGGAAGGCCTTCAGCGAGCGGCGCTGCGGGGGGAAATCGCCGGAAATATTTCCGGCAAGCGCCGCCACCATCGGCTCGTTCAACGTAATCCAAAGTTCGGGAAAGGCGACGAATTCTTGAACCACAAATTCTACGTAGCTCAAAAATTGATCAACGGTGTCGGGGTTGCACCAGTCGTTTTGCTCGGCGACCCATTGCGGCAACACCCAGTGGTGGAGCGTCAGGCAAATCTTGATGCCGCGGTCGCGGAGGGACTGAAGCATGCGGCGGTAGTGCTCCACCGCTTCGGGATCAAACTCCCCGCGCCGCGGTTCGATGCGCGCCCACTCGATGCCGAAGCGGAAAGCCTGGTGTCCCATGGCCTCCAGCAGCTCGTGGTCTTCCTCAAACCGGTTCCAATGGTCGACGGCTTTGCCTGACAAGGGCTGAGAATCGGTTGCGAGCTCCCAGTGCCACCAGTCGGAGTGTTTGTTCCCTCCGTCAATCTGGTGGCCGGAAACCGCGCTTCCCCATAAAAATTGATCCGGAAATTCAAGCACGCGGTCAGAGCCTTTCGCGCAGCCGGTCGCGCAACCCCTTCTTGCCGGTGGGAATCCGGACAACGCCTTCGCCGAGGTGCTCGATGGCGTCGTCGACGATGGCGCGGGCGGCGTCCGGGCGGCTCAGCGCCTTGGCGGACTCCTGCATGCGCTTGAGCTTTTCCGGATTCTTCAACAATTGGTCGATGCGGAAGGAAAGGGTCGAAACGCTATCCGGCGAAATGGCGGCGCCGTTTTCGAGCAGGTAGATGGAGTTGAAGACCTCCTGGCCGGGAATGGGATTCCAAATCACCATCGGCAGCCCGCAGGCGAGGCACTCGGAGGTGCTCAGTCCGCCCGGTTTGCCGATGAACAGCGAGGCCATCGCCATCCACTCGTGCATTTCTTTTGTGAAGCCGAGAATGTGGTAGGTGATGTTTTCCGCGGGATTGCCGGCGATATATTTTTCGATCTGCTCCTTGAGTTTTTTATTGTTTCCGCAAACGACGGCCAGATGGCAAGGGGAGCTGATCCCGCTGAGCATCTGCGCCATGTCGTCGCCGGACATCACGCCGAACGCGCCGGCGGAAAGCAGCACCATCGGCAGCGCGGGGTCAATGCCGTGTTTGGCGCAGAGCTCGTTGCGGTCGCCGAGGTTTCCAAACATTGGATCAATCGGGATGCCGAGCGTCTTGACGCGCTTGGGCGGAAACTTCAGCCGAACGAGCTGCTCACGGCTTTCTTCTTTGGCAACGTAGACGCGGTTGACGAAGGACTCCAGCCAGGAGGCGTGCACATAATAGTCGGTCACCACGACGCCCAGATCGGTTTGAATATCATCCTCGCGCAGCATGGTTGAAATGATGTCCGACGGCATAAAGTGGGTGCACAGGCAGAGATCGGGCTGAAATTTTTTGATTTCCTTGGCCAGCGGGTGACTATGGAGACGGTGCATCAGCATGCGGCCCTTTTCCCTGACCCATGGCTGGTCGGAGTCGTCGAACGCCATCGACCAAAGCAACGGGGCTTTTTTCACCGCCTCGATATAAAGGTTGGCGTAGAGTTCCTGGAAAACCTTGTTGGTATAGTCGAGCGCATCGACCAGCTTGTATTCGCTGATCCGTTCATCCTTTTCACAAACCGCCGCGAGCGCTTCGGCGGCGCGCCGGTGTCCGTTGCCGGCGTTGGCATAGAGTATCATCACTTTAATCGGATCATCTCCTTTTTCTAAATCTGCGAGTAGGGCGTTGCCTTCAGGAAGGTTTTCGTGATGTTTGAGACGGTGCCCTTGTATTTCGGGATGGCCTTTATCCGGTTCCACTCGGGGTGCTTTTTAAAGGCGTCCCAGTTGGCGTCGTGGGCGGCCATGTCGTCGAAGGAGATCATATAGGTCAGGTTGGGCAGTTTGGCGCCGGAGAGGGATCTTCCGAAGAAGACGGGATCGAGTCCGGTTTCGAGAAAGATATCGATCTCGCCGCCGGCGTTGAACATTTCAATCTTGTTTTGCGCGGCCGTGAAGCTGGCGCTTTCGTATTGGCGCAGCTCGTAGACGCGGGTCGCTTTCTTTTCGGGAACCCGCAGCGTCGGCAAGCGGTCGAACGCTTCCATCAGCGAACTTTCAATCCGAAGATAGGGCGCGGTTTTTTTGTCGGCGTTGAGGATGGCGGCGCCGTCGGCCAAATAGTTTGGATCGACCGCCAGACGGTCGGTGAGCGAAACAAAGGATTCGAGCGAGGGGAAGGGCAGCAGCATGTAGAGCGAAAGGCTGTCGCCTTCGAGTTCTTTAAAGACGCCCACGGAGCCGATGCCAGCGCGATTGAGCGCAGGGATTTCAACGTCCCGGAAGAAGGCTTCCAACGCTTTTTGTTTTGTTGCGTCATCCAGCAGGTAGCGCCTCAGTTCGAAGAACTGTGTTCCACGCTTTGGATTTCCGGCAGCCGCTTTCACGCTTGCCGTTGCCGAGACGGCCAGTACGGCTGCAAAGTTTCTTCTGTTGATCATTCGACTGCTCCTGTTCTTCTTTGTTTAGTCCAAAATCTTCACGCGAATGTTGCGGTAGTGGACTTCGCTCTTCGGGTCGTGGGCTTGGAGGGCAAAGGTGCCATCGGAAACCTTGCGTTCGGAAAACTGTGTATTGCCGGGGCCTCCCTCGGGTTCGATGTATTCCACTGTTGTTTCGCTATTCACCCGGATGGTGATTTTTTTGTCGACCACGGTGATGTGGTAGTCGAACCATTCGCCGTCGGTGCTTGGCGCGGCGTCGCGTTTGATGTGCTTGCCGCCTTTCGGCTCCTTCTGGCCTTCGCGGAGCACAAGAATATTGACCACGCCGTAGAGGCTTCCGGTCTTCTTCGGATCCTTGTGGGTTGAATTCACCTGGCATTCGTAGCCCGCATTCGGCCAGCCCGTGTCTTGGTATTTGGTGTGGAAATAAACACCGCTGTTGGCGCCCGGCAGGGTTTTGGCCTGCAACCGCAGTTCAAAGTTTTTGAAGGTTCCGCCGTTCACGTCGCCGGTGTAGAACAAATGGCTGCGGCCGCCCTTGAGGATTAGTTCACCGTCTTGAACGGAGAACGATTCCGGTTTTTCCTTCGCCGGCGTCCATCCTGTTAGGTCTTTGCCGTTGAACAGCGGAACGAATCCATCATTGGCGGTGGTTGCGTAGGATGCCAGGAAGCAGCATCCGAAAAGGAGTCCGGCCAGTTGTATCGAGGAAGTTGTTTTCATAACGTGAAATCCTACTCCCTCAATCCGTCTCAATCAAGTGGCCTGCGTCTCGTTTTCGTCGAGCAGGCGCTGGGTCAGGCCGTGGTAGGCGTCGATGCGCCGGTCGCGCAGGAAGGGCCAGATGCGCCGGACGGTTTCACTGCGGGCGGCGTCGAGCTCGACGATGACTTCCGTTTCGTCAGCGGTACCGGCCTGGGCGAGCAGCTCGCCTTGGCATCCGGCCACGAAGCTCGATCCCCAGAAGACGGCGCCGCCCGGCTCGGTTCCAACGCGGTTGGCGCTGAGCACGGGTATGCCGTTGGCAACGGCGTGCGACCGCTGGATGGTGACCCACGCGTCGCGCTGGCGCGCCTGTTCCTCGGGCGTATCGGCCGGATCCCAGCCGATGGCGGTGGGATAGATCAGCAGGTCGGCGCCGGCCAGCGCCATGAGGCGGGCGGCTTCGGGATACCACTGGTCCCAGCAGACGAGCACGCCGAGTTTGCCGACCGAGGTCGCGATCGGCTTAAAGCCGAGATCGCCGGGGGTGAAGTAAAACTTTTCGTAGTAGCCCGGATCGTCGGGAATGTGCATCTTGCGGTATTTACCGGCAATAGTGCCGTCGGCTTCAAGCACCACCGCAGTGTTGTGGTAGAGCCCCGGCGCGCGCTTTTCAAACAGCGAGGTCACAATCACAGTGGAGAGCTCCTTGGCCAGTGCGCCAAAAACGTCGGTGGACGGACCGGGAATGGTTTCGGCCAAATCAAAGCGGGCAGGGTCTTCCTGATCGCAAAAGTAGAGCCCGGTGTGCAGCTCCTGCAGCACCACGAGCTTGGCGCCCTGTTCCGCGCAGCGGCGGATGCCGGCAATGCTCTTTTCGATGTTGGCAACGCGGTCGCCGGAACACGACTGCTGGACGAGGCCGGTGGTCAGTTTACTCATAGCACTCCTTTGGGGATCTGCATGGTGACGCAGTGCAGCGAACCGTGCTGCAGAATCAACGTGCTGCAATCTATACCCACAATCTCGCGCCCGGGAAATGCTTTTTCAATTACTTCCAGCGCGCCGGCGTCGGCGGGGTCGTTGTAGGCGGGCACCAGCACGGCGCCGTTGATGACGAGATAGTTGGCATAGGTGGCGGGCAGGCGCTCGCCATCGGCATCGTATTTTGCGGATGGCCAAGGCAGGGGCAGCAACCGGTAGTTGTGAAACTGCTGCAGCTCCCGCTCCATCGCCTTGAGGGGGGCGTAGTGCTCGTCGGCCGGATCGTCGCAGGCGACATAGACGATGGTTTGGTCCGGACAGAGGCGGGCGAGCGTGTCGATGTGTGCGTCGGTGTCGTCGCCGGCGAGGAATCCGTTTTCCAGCCAGAGAATATTGGTTGCGCCCAGCTCGGCCTTTAGCTGTTCCTCGATCTGCTCTTTTGAAAGGTGCGGGTTGCGGTTGGGATTGAGCAGGCATTCGGTGGTGGCGAGCAGCGTGCCTGCTCCGTCGCTCTCGATGCTGCCGCCTTCGAGCACGAGGTCGACCGTCCGCAACGGGGTTGTTCCGAATGCGCCGGCGGCGTGGAGGCTGCGGGTGACGGCGTTGTCTTTGTCGGCGGTAAACTTTTCGCCCCAGCCGTTGAAGGTAAAGTCGAGCAGCACGGGCCGTCCGTCCTCTTCGATGGTGATGGGGCCGAAATCGCGCGCCCACGTATCGTCCGGCGGAATATTCCATGCATCGGGCTGAACTCGGATTACTGGCTGGAAGCGTTCAATCGCTTCGGCAATGGTTCCGAAGGTTTTTTGCGCCTCGGCCAGCATCGGCCGCCAGTCCGTCTGGTCATGCGGCCAAACCAGCAGCACGGCATCCTGCGGCTCCCATTCCGCCGGTAATCTTCGCTGTGGAATATTCATGCCGAGCAGGATTTCCAACCTGCACCGAAAACGCCAGCCCAAAATGCAAACCGTGCGTATGAGTCCACGACGGCGAGTAACGCCCAACTTGAAATCCTTGTGTATTCATAAGTCTTTTGGCACGCTGTACCGCAAAGTTTCCAGGCCATGGGAACGGGAGAGCAGGCGGGGTGGTGATCATGGGTAAATGGACAAGTTGCTTAGCAGCGCTGCTGCTGGCGGGGACGGTGGGCGCCGACGGCCAGGCAGACGCGCTCTACAAGCGGGGCACCGCGCTTTACGAAACCACTCCGGCGCTGGCCTTCGAGCTTTTCAAGGAGGCGGGCGAAGCGGGGAATGCGTCGGCCATGGCCGGGGCGGGGCACTGCTGCGAAACCGGAACGGGCACGGCGGTCGATTATGCTAAGGCGATTGAATGGTACGAGCTGGCGGTGCAGCAAAACTCGCTGACCGCTTGCGCAGGTCTCGCCCGCATCTACGCCTCGTGCGAAGATCCCGAGTTCCACGACGGCGAAAAGGCCGTCAAATTCGCGGGGGTCGGGGCTCGAAAAAAACCGCGCGACGCCGAAGCGCTCGCCCTTTTGGCCGCCGCCCATGCGCGGAATTTTGATTTTGAGCAGGCGATGAAAACGCAAACGGCGGCCATACGCGTGGGCTCGCTGAAACAGAACCCGCTGTTGAAAGAGCAGCTGACCTTCTATTCCACGGGGAAACCCTCGCCGGCCGTGGCTTCTGAATATTGGATTGTTGGCGCCGCGGACAAGGGATCGGTTTGGGCCATGTTTATGTTGGGCCGCATGTGTCGGGATAACGGGGATATGGGGCTGGCTTTCGAGTGGTTCAACAAGGCGGCAGCGGTCGGATCCGGCGAGGCGGCGTTGGCGATGGGCGATTTGCATTGGGAAGGAACGGCGGTTCCTGCAAATTATGTTGCGGCGTTTGAATGCTACCAAATCGCGCAGGAAACGGGCATTGAGCTGGGCTCAGACCACAAAGTACGGGTGTCTTTTTTTGGTTCGGTCTGGGAAAAGTATGAGCACAAAGACCGGGAGGATTGTTTCCGCGAGGGCAAGAGGTCAGAGGCGTGGATGAATGAAATGTTGTCGAGAGTCAGAACCGATGCTGATGCGCAGAAGGTTGAGGGCTTTCGCCAGAGCGTGCTGAAGCGGTCGCTGTATTGTTTTGCGATTGCTGATTCGAAGGGGCATCCGGATGCGGCCGCGGAATTCGTGCGGGTGCGCAGAATGATCGAGTCGCCGGCGCCTATTGCCGGAAGCAGGGCGCCAAGGCGAACTACTGCCGAGGCCAGCGCCCGGACCAAAGCCAATGCGCTGAGAATTGAGGCGCGCAAATACGAGGATGGAAAAGAGGTCAAGAAAGATAAACTGAAGGCATTGGAGCTGTATTTGGAGGCCTTCGAGATCCTGCCGGACGACCGTTCGGCCTACACGATCGGGAGCCTCTATTTGGGAATTAAAAAGCCGGTGTGGCAGGTGGAACCGGGAATTGAGTGGCTGGAAAAGAGCTTAGAACTAGGCGGGTACTATGCGCACTGGCGATTGGCGGAGTTGTATGCCAAATGTAAGGACCCTGTGTTTCGGAATGGCGAAAAGGCGGTGCACCATGCAAAGTTGTTTGTTGTTAAGCAAGAGGACTTGTTCGGCGCCTACGCCACCCTTGCGTATGCCTACGCCCGCAACGGCCAATTCAAAGAGGCGGAGACGAGCATGCTTAAAACCATTTCAATGATGCGGGATACCAAGTTCTACGAACAATATATTGATCGATACAATAAAGAGCTCGCGCTTTTCAGGCAGGGCCAGGCCGTCCCTCCGGATTAATCCCATCCGCTGGAGCAGATCAATAAATACCGTAGCCGCTTGCATTGTGTTGATTTGGTGTGGGGCAGACTTTCCAGTCTGCCCCGCGCAGGCAGGAAAGCCCGCGCCACGAAACCGCGACAGGCTAGAGTTTTTCGAAATCTGCTCTAGCCGAGCAGCTTGATCAGCAGCTTGGAGATGATGATCATGAAGATGAGCGCGACGGGGTAGGCGGAGACATAGCTGATGACCGGCGTCTGGGAATCGGTCTTGTCGGTGATCGCGCCGAGGGCCGGGGTCGACGTCATGCCGCCGCAAATGCCGCCGAGGGCCTGAAGGGGATTCATTTTGAAATGCTTCGTGGCGATGGGCCATGCCACGATCAGCGGCAGGACGGAAACGCAAATGCCGAGGCCGAAGAGCACAAATCCATGTTCTTGCAACGTGCTCACAAGAGCGCCGCCACCGCGCACGCCGGCGTTGGCCAAGAAAAAGACCAGCCCGAGCTCCTGCAAAAGCATGCGTGTTTGGCGCGGAATAAAGCCGACGATTGGGCCGATTTTCCCAAAGTGCCCAAGGATCAACGCCACAAACAGCGGACCGCCGGCCAAGCCGAGGGTGATCGGCGTTCCGCCGGGAAGGCCGAACGGCAGCAAGCCGAGAATGATGCCGAGCGTCAGGCCGACGGATAGGGAGAGCAGGTCGGTGGCGTCGATCGCGCTGCTGCGGTGGCCGACGGCACTGGAAAACTTTTTGAGATCGTCCGCGCGGCCGACGCAGGTCAAATGGTCGTGCCGCTCTATGACGGTGTTGGCGTTCGGAACAAAGGTTAGCCCCAGACGGGTGATTCTGGTTACGACCACGCCATAGTGTCTGAGCGGCGCCAGATCGCCGAGCTTCTGGCCGATGAAGGCCGTAGAAGTGACCACCAGGCTTTGCCGTTCGTTTTCGATGTCGCGTGGCAGTTTGCGGTCGCTGCGGTGGCCGATCAGGTCGATGGCGATTTGGAGTTCGCAGCTGCGGCCGACGAGCAGCAGGATCTGGTTTTCTTCAAAGGCGTTGTCGTATTGCAGCGGCACGAGGCTGCCGCCGGAATAGATGCGGCAGATCTGGCAGGCATTAAAGTTGGTTATGCCCGATTCCGAGATGCGCTGTCCGTACAGGTTGGGGTTGGTGACTTCCACCAATACGTTTTCCACCCGGTTGCCGCATTGGCTCTCCGGCTTGTCGGTGATGGCATCGACATCGATCTTCAGGATGCGCGGGAGCACCTGAACAAAAAGCACCACGCCGATCACGCCGAAGGGATAGGCGATGCCGTAGCCGATGCTCACCGCATCCGCGCCGCTTTGGGCGGTCATGGCCATGCCTTCGGTGGCGGCGGCCAGCGCCGGAGTGCTCGTCAGCGCGCCGGCAAAGATGCCGGTCGCCAATCCGGTGGGAATGTCGAGCAGCGTTGCGCCGATCCAGGTCGTCGCGGCGCCGAGCACCACGATCAGTACGGCGAGTTTGGCCAGCGCGGTGCCTTCGCGCACGAGCGACGCAAAAAAGCGGTCGCCCGCGCCGATGCCAACGCAGTAGACAAACAGCACTAGGCCGAGCGTGCCGACGCCGGCCGGAATGGAATAGCCCAGGTGCCCGGCAAGCAAGGCCGTGAACAGCACGCCGGAGCTTCCGAGGTTGATGCCCTTCACTTTCACGCTGCCCAGCAGCAGGCCGGTGGCAATGAGTGCAAACAGCACCACCAGCGGTTGGTTCAATAATAGATTGTGCAGTGCGTCCAGACCCATGTTGAATCACCGGTTAGGGATTAAGTATTTCCGGAAACCGCGAACTATACGCAACCCTACGGGGCATGCAAACCTGTTTTCAGAAGGGGATGTTCCGTTTTCTGTTGTATTCTCTGCGGGATATGCTGCAAGTTTTCCATCGCCCGCCGGAAGTGGAAACCGCCGGCTGAACAACTGTAAGGAGATGCAATGGATACGATCATTCTCGCGCTGAAGATTTCAGCTGTAAGCACGCCCGCCATCCTCGCCGTCGTGGCGCTTGTTCAGATTTCCGGCATGAAGTGCGAGCTGGGGCGCACCAAGTCCGTGCTTAAAGCCGCCATGACCGAGATTGAACGCCTCACCCGCAAGCTGGCGGAGTAGGGGTCTGAATAGCATCCCTAGGCCTCCTCTTTTTTGGTCCGGTAGTTGGAGATCCGGTAGACCAGCCGCCGGAAGATCTTGATCACGCTGAGGATGATGACGGGCGTTGCAATGACGGCAAAGGTCACCCAGTCGAAGGCGATGTTGTGCTCGATGTACAGGATGCCCATCATGCTCGGTACAAGCGCGTGGCCGGGATCGCCGAAAAACTCCGCCAGAAGGTCGGGGAACTGCTTCAATATGCCGAACAAAACCAGAAAGACGCCATAAAGGAACAGCACCATCACAACAAACGTCCGCAGTTCCAGCAGCGACCACGCAAGATGCTTGACGGCAAACGGAGAGATCATATACGCCGTAAAAATCAGTGCGATCCCGGTGGACATCACATAGGTGTGGCCGTGCGCTTCGTCGGAGTTGACGATGAAGTACGTTTCCGTGATGAACCACGCGCCGATTAAAGGCATATAGACCAGAGGGTTGCCGATAACGGCATCCATGATCGCGGCGACTCTGTGCTGGATGATTGAAAGTTCCATATTGTTTTGGGCCATGGGCAAGCGCTGTAGAGCGTGTCGGCCAACAGGAGAAGGAAGCTATCAAATTGCGGTCGTGAGGGAAGCCGGAAAAGTTTTCTGATTGTCTTTCATTCGCTGGTTCCCCCTCAGATAATTGACTTGAAATTTAATTGATAAGGAGTAGAGAACGTATAAGGGAATTCAAGAACAGGGGGAATATCATGCACAATGGTCATACAGTTGAGCATCACAAGCTCCATAAATTCACCTATACGGCCATGCTGACCGGAATGTTGCTGTCGGCCGCCGGTTTAATGGTTCAGTTTTACTTGACGGAGCGGTACTGCCATCCGCTGGAGGGGTACGCCATTATCGTTCCTGGAGTGGCGCTCTTCCTGCGCTCCCTCCATCCTCCCATTGGATTTGTTCGCATCTTCACTACATTGGCGGGCGGGGTCTGTCTCGGGGCGGCTCCTTTGTTTTACGTCAGCGGGTCGCCGAATCCGCCTTGGATCAGCATAGGACTCATCTTCGTCGCTATGGCCATCCTCGGAGCCAGCTTTACCGTCAGGACCACGCACGGCCAAAAGCATCATCACCCCTAAATCCCGGGATCGCGCATCTAGACAGTGGGTGTGGTGTGGGCCTCTCCGAAGGAGGGCGCGGGGCTGCGGTTCCATTCTTCCATCGACGGAGAACGGGCAGTGCGGAAAAATTCTGATTTAGAGCTTGTCCCGGCAGAGTGAGTTTTTAAATCGCACAGATCCCGCACTTCTAAAGAAAGGTAAAAAGAGTGGCATCATAGGTGGGATCGGCTGGGGTTTCCTGAAAAAGAGGCGTTTTGGCTGAGCCAGGGCGTACGCCATCGATGAAAGCCGTATGGGTAAACCACTGGAACAACAGACTGTCGGCCACCTGCCGGGAGAGCTTCCGGAAAGAAGTGCCGGTGATTCCAATCAGGATGCCGTAGCGCAGCGCCAGCCGGAAGGTGCGGAAGTGCTGGACGCAGCTCGGGCTGGAAGGCGACAGTAATCATGTGTTTTATGCCTCTTTGATTGACTGACGAGAAATATAAAGCATTTCTTTCCGGTAAGGGAGGCGAAAATGCCTCTCTTATCCGGAATTTACCCGCTGATCAACCCTGCAAATAGGGATGATGATCAAAAGGGACGGGATCTACTTTGTCCGCCGGAAGAGGCATCTGAATACAGAAGCGCTCGACCGAATTGAAGAGGTCGTCAGTGCTCGTATGCCGGCAAAGCAGTAGGTCTGTTTCCCAAGGTCCGGCTCCACCCAAGATCACGGTGAGTAGGCGGGATGCCTGCGGCGCAAGCCCGGAGCCGTATCGCAGGCGTCCCGCTTGCCCCGCTGCCCGAACCGTGCTCGAGGAAAAGGACCGCTGGCAAACGTAATAGAAGAGAGCACAATCGGCAGGATGTAGATTCCCAATAGAACGAGCGTGATGGGTTGCGGCATAAAAAACTCCGCAGATCAAAGTAAAGCAAGCGAGACGCTTGCTCTACAAGGTCTAAAAGACGAGCGACTCCTGGATGGCATCAACTGGGCAGGCCCGGATGCAGCTGCCACAATCATCGCATCGCTCTGGAACACAACGATAGGGTGAACCTTCCTCGATGGCCTTAAATGAGCAGGCCTCTTTGCAGGCCCCGCACTCAATGCATTGATCGGTGATGCGGACGCCGGCCGGATTAAAGGTTGCTCCACCGAAGGAAAACCGGGTTCGCAACAGCTTATGATCGCGGTGCTCCATCTCAAAATCGGCGTCGTAGATCTCCACTCTCGCGCGATACATCACAAAGTTGCCGTCCGCCATGGCCGGGTATTCGACGATATCATTGGCGGCGGTTTTGAGCAGTTCGTTTGATTTGGCTTTTTCGATGATGACTTCAGGCGGGACAAAACGGATATCTCCGATGAGGCGGATGGTGAAGCTGGGGGGAAAGTAGACGCCGCCGTTCTCGGTGTGCTGAACCGTCGAATCCGATATCCCGCAAACCGTCAATTTTCCGGTTTCTTTCAGCTGCCGGCCGTAGGGTTTGTTCGCCATGGTTCTGAAATAGAGCCCATCCTCATCAAAGCCATTAAAGTGAGCACTGCGTGAATGCACTTCATTATTCAGGATAGTTGAAAAAGTCATGACACCGATTTTTTCAATATATTCATATAGAGTTTCGAGATTCATAAGAAGTCCTCGCGTTTTCCCGTGGCAGGCATTCCGGAATCGTGAACATGAACGATTTTACAGCCGTTTTGCTCCTTCTTCCAGTCCTGCGTTTCATGGGGCTTTCCCTTTGGTTAAAACAGCGGGTGTTTGTTGACACAGTCTTTTAGTTTCACGGAATGCGCCACCGTCCAATGTTCATCAATCTTCCCGTCGTCGTTGAAACGAAAAACATGGACGACGATCCGGCGGGCGGGCGAACCGTCGTCCAGTGCTTTGATCTCCTTGTGGGTCTGGAAATAGACGAGGTTTCCATCGGCCGCCACGTTTTTGAAATCGATTTTTGTTTGGGGCCGGTCTTTCCAGGGTGGGAGGGTTTCCAGCGCCTCGACCAATGCGTTGTACCCATCGCCGATGCGGGGATCGTGCTGCTCATATTCTCCGACATATTGGCGTGCGGCTTCATAGTCGCGGTCGCCCATGATCAGCTGGAAAAAGTCCAGTGCCGCCTTTTTGTTGGCCTCGCTTTTTTCATCGGTTTTTGCGGGCATCATCGCCTTGCTTTCGGGGCCGGCTTCCTTCCGCAGTTCCTGAGCACAGGTGAGGTAATAGTTCCGGCCGGTGGCGGTGAGCAGGTTTTCAGCGAGGCCTTCTAGGGCCACCGCTTTCATCAGCTTCGGTGCTGCGGTTTTGGGATCGAGGGAGATGAGGTGGTCGCACAGCTGCGCCGCCCATTGGAAATCCTGTTTTTCCAATGCTTGGCAAGCGACCAGTTCCAGCTTGTCCTGTCCGCCGGCGAGCGCGGCCATGCGTTCGGACTCGCCCTTGACGGGCAGGGAAAAGAGGGTGGTGGGATTGCCGTCGAACCAGCCGAGCGTGCCGGCAAAGATGGAGCGAACCGCCCATTCAACGTTGCCGTAGTATTCCTTGAGAGAATCCTTCTTTGAATATTTTCGTGGCAGTTTCACATAGTCCACCAGCTCGTCCGGCGTCATGCCTTGGTTCATGCCTTCGATGGTTTTTTTGAAGACGAATCGGATGGCATCGCGGTAATTGGTGAGCATTTCAGTGACGAGTTTCTTTTCGAGAATCGGGCGGGTGTGGCCGGGTACGAGCTTATCGGGATTTTCCTGCAGCATTTGGTCAACGCTGTCCGCCCATGCCTGCACATCGCGATAGGCCGATCCGCGGATGGGATAGAGGTTCGGCCACGACTTGTAAAAGTTGTCGCCCGAAAAGAGCACGCGTTGCTCGGGATACCAGACATAGAGCGCGTCCTTGGTTTCGCCGTTGAGCGAGACGAGGTCGATTTTGATCCCGGCATATTCAATGGTTTTGCGCGCTTCTGTCAGGTGTTTGTTCGGTTGCACGGATTTGTCGGCTCCGAAGACCGCGCCGCCGCGCTTGGGATAGTAGGCCTGAGCCACGCCATTGTTGATGCGCTTTTCCGGCGGGAGCAGGAAGCCGCCCTGCCGGGCGCCGCGCTTGCGGTTAATTGTCAGGCCTGCCGATTCGAAGGCATGCCCCTCATCCCCGAAATTTCCGCGCGCCCAAATGTCGGGCGATCCCTCCGCTGCAAAGACGGGCAGCCCGCCGGTGTGGTCGCCGTGCCCGTGGGTCAGAATGATGGCCTTGATCGGCAGGGCGGTGATTTTCCGGAACTCGGCCAGCACGCCCTGGGCGGAAATGGTATCCAGTCCGGTATCGACGATCACGAGGCCGTCGTCGCCGACAATCATGGAAACGGGTTGTACGGAGTAGCCCGTGGCGGTGTAGACGTTGCCGGCCACCTGCACGACATCTTTGCGAAATTCCGCCGTACGCTTTTTCAAAACCGCGGTTTCGGAAGTTTCCGCACCTGAAATGGAAGCGATAATGCAGAGTGCTGTTGCTGTCAGTATGGTTTTCATTTTCAATTCTCCTTGTTTAATGCTCGTGATCAAATAATGCGGTTGAATTTTTTTACATGGGCTGAAGGTTTCCTTCGATCTGCGTCAGCAATTCCACCAGACTATCTTTTTGCTCAACCGCCATATTTCCATAGAGCCGTGCGATCAGCTTTTTAGAGATCTGTTTAAAGGGCGGTTTGAGGGAACAGCCTTTTTCTGTGAGCTTGACCAATACGACGCGACCGTCTTCCGGGGAGGGGAGTTTTTCAACATAGCCGTATTGTTCCAGCGTATGGATCATTCCCGTGACGGTCGATTTTACACGGCCGATCCGTTCGACGATCTCTTTCATCGGGACGGGTGCATCCTGCTGGAAAAGGAAATTCAGAATGGATCCGTGGGCAGGGAGGATGCCTTCAATCGCCACATTCCGCAGCTCCAGCTCGATAAAGAGGTTGGACAATTCGCGGATGCGTGCGATCTGTCCGATGATCCCCTGGGTATTGGGTGGGTTCGTTGTCATGAACACTTATATAGTTCGGCCACGAACAAACGTCAAAGAGTTATTTTTAGTAAATGATCCAGAGCGCTACGCGACGGGCAGGGCGGGGCGCACTTTGATGTTTTTTTCGCGCTTGATGGTAACGGTGCCGGGCTTGGCGCCGCGGGGCTTGCCGACATGCTTGGCTTTGGTGCAGTTGACGGAAACCGTTCCGGCATTGCGTGCCTTCGAGTGCCAGGCAGCAATGGCTGCTGCCTGTTTGACGGTGGCGTTGTCGGGCTTGTTGCCGTCGGGATGGCGCAGGATGACGTGGCTGCCGGGCATGCCGTGGACGTGGAACCACAGGTCGTTGGCCTTGGCGACCTTCAAGCTCAGCAGGTCGTTGTCGGCGTCGGTCTTCCCGGCCAATGCCTCGAAGTCGCCGGGAAGTTCGTAGCGCCAAAAATCAGGTTGAATGATTCGGTCTTTCATCGCGATGGGTATTTGTTAATGGTTAATCGTTATGTAGGGTTTCTGTCGAACGGAGATAGAACGTACAGGGTAATCCGACCATTAACCAATAACTATTAACTGATAACCATGAGCGAGGTGAAAAACCTATTTACTTACGGAACCTTGATGTGGCTGGAAGAGCTGGAGTCGGTGATGGGGCGACGGCTCGCCGGCGAGCCGGCCTTGCTTGCTGACTTGCATCGGCAATCCGTTATCAGTATAAACCCCGCTTGTTTTCTGCTGATTGGAAGTCGGCGAAAAGGTTTGTAGTCCCGCCTTTAGGCGGAATGAGGAAGATCGCTATGACATCAAAAGAAATTCGCCAATCGTTTTTCGATTTTTTTGAATCGAAGCAGCACACCATTGTAAAATCGGGCAGCCTGCTCCCCGACGCGCCGAATCTGCTGTTCACCAACGCCGGCATGAACCAGTTTGTGCCGATCTTCCTCGGCCAGGCCAACTGCCCCTACACGCCGGGCCGCGCCGCCGACACCCAGAAGTGCATCCGCGCCGGGGGCAAGCACAACGACCTCGAGGACGTAGGCGCCGATACCTACCATCACACCTTTTTCGAAATGCTCGGCAACTGGTCGTTTGGCGACTACTTCAAAAAAGAGGCCATCGACTGGGCCTGGGAGCTGATCACCGATGTCTGGGGCTTTCCGAAAGAGCGCCTCTACGCCACCTACTTCGGCGGCGACGAAAAGTCGGAGGCCGACCTCGAAGCCAAAGAGTTCTGGCTCCGCTATCTGCCGGCCGAGCAGGTCGTGCCCGGCAACCGCAAAGACAACTTCTGGCAGATGGGCGACACCGGCCCCTGCGGCCCCTGCTCCGAGTTGCATGTCGATCTCACCCCCGAAGGAAACTGCGGCCCCGGAATGGTGAATGCCGACAGCGCCGACTGCATCGAAATCTGGAACCTCGTCTTCATCCAGTTCAACGCCAATGCCGACGGCACCTTCGCGCCGCTTCCGGCCAAGCACGTCGATACCGGCATGGGCTTCGAACGCGCCTGCTCGATCATCCAGTGTACCAAGAACTTTACCGATTTTTCCGGAGTCATCTCCAACTACGAAACCGACGTGTTCTCGCCGATCTTCCGAACATTGGAAGAAATGAGCGGCAAAACCTACGGCAGCGCCATGACCGATCCGGTTGATATTGCTTTCCGCGTCATCGCCGACCACATCCGCTGCCTGGCTTTCTCGATTGCCGACGGCATCATTCCGTCCAACGAAGGCCGCGGCTACGTGCTGCGCCGCATCCTGCGCCGTGCGGTCCGCACCGGGCGCATTCTCGGCTTCAAGGATCCCTTCTTCTACAAGCTCACCGACATTATCGCCGAAACCTACGGCGACGTCTTTCCCGAGCTGCGCAACAACCAAGACCGCGTAAAGAAAATCCTCAAAGCAGAAGAAGACTCCTTCAACCGCACCCTCGACCGCGGCATTGTGCTGTTCGATCAAGTGGCTTCCGGCCTGACCGGAAAGACGTTCCCGGCCGAGGACGCGTTCAAGCTGTACGACACCTTCGGCTTCCCGCTCGACCTCACCGAAGTGATGGCGCGCGAGCGCGGCATTGCCGTCGATGCCGAAGGCTTCGAAAAGCTGATGAACGAGCAGCGCAAGCAGGCCCGCGCGGACCACGCCAACAAAAAGTCGGTCGTACTCGTCGAAGACGAAAACCTCGACGTGGATGCCTCCGAGTTTGTCGGCTATGAATTCACCAAGTGCGAAACCGAGATTGTTGAAGTGCTCGAATCCGGCGCGATTATGCTGAAGGAAACCCCGTTCTATCCCGAGTCCGGCGGACAGCAGGGCGACCACGGCGAAATCAAAGGCAACGACTTCGGCTTCAAGGTAACCGACACGCAGAAGACTCCGGACGGCATTATCCTGCACATCGGCGAAATGACCTTTGGCGCGGCGAAAAAGGGCGAACCGGTTTTGGCTTCAGTCGACCGCTACCGCCGCGGCCAAATCCGCCGCAACCATACCTCGACCCATCTGCTCAACGCCGCGCTGCGCGAAGTGGTCGATGGCTCGATCAAGCAGGCCGGCTCGATGGTGGCATCCGACTATCTTCGCTTCGACTTTAACTATTTCGAGGCCATCAAGCCCGAGCAGCTCCGAAAAATCGAGCAGGTGGTCAACCACCAGATCCTGCGGAACACGCCGCTCGAAACCCTCGAAATGTCGCTGGCCGACGTGCAGAAGTCCGGCGACATCCAAGCCGTATTCGACGATAAGTATGGCGAAACCGTCCGCGTCGTCAACGTAGGCAATTTCAGCAAGGAACTCTGCGGTGGCACCCATGTGGAAGCCACCGGCGATATCGGCCAGTTCCGCATTGTTTCCGAATCGTCCGTTGCTGCCGGCGTCCGGCGCATCGAAGCCGTAACCGGAATGGAAGCATTGGCATGGACGGCCGAAGAGCACGAGCTGCTCTCGAACATCAGCCAGAGCCTCAGCGTCAAGCCGGCCGATCTGCCCGAGCGCATCAAAGCGATGGCCGAGCAGGCCAAGGCCGCTGAAAAGCAACTCAAAGAACTGCAAATGAAGGCTGCGGTTTCTAATGTCGACGGTCTGGCCGATCAGGTTGAACAGGTTGCTGGCTTTCAGATCCTAGCGGCGGATCTCGGCGAAATGCCGATGGATGCGCTTCGTCAGGTGCTCGACCGTCTGCGCCAGAAAATTGAAAGCGCCGTCATTGTGCTTGGTAGCGCTAGCGAAGGGAAGGCCTGCCTCGCAGCCAGTGTCTCCGATGACCTCGTAGCCAAAGGCGTTCACGCCGGCAAACTTATCGGCGCGGTCGCAAAAATCGCCGGCGGCGGCGGAGGAGGGAAACCCGACAAAGCACAGGCCGGCGGCAAAGACGGAACAAAGGTCGCCGAAGCCATCGCAGCGGTGACCGGCATCCTCAACGAGATGCACGGCTGATGAACCTCCCGGCGGGCCAGAAGACCATCCTGATTATCGAGGACGAGCCGGCGATCGCAGACAACATCGCCTTTGCGGTGAGCACGGAAAGCATGGTGCCGGTGGTCGTTGGAACCGCCGGTGAAGTGCAGGATATTCTTGATACTCGCTCGGTCGATCTAATCGTGCTTGATGTCGGCCTGCCGGATGCCAATGGGTTCGATGTCTGCCGCCGCATCCGGGCGACCTCCAACGTTCCCATCATTTTCCTGACCGCCCGCCAGGAAGAGGTTGATCGTATTGTCGGGCTGGAGCTCGGTGCCGACGACTACGTTACAAAGCCGTTCAGCCCGCGCGAACTGACCGCACGGATCCGCGCCGTTCTGCGACGCACGGGCGGCACGGAGCCAAAGCCCGGAGCTACGCCGCTTTTTTCCATCGATCAAACCCGCAAAACCATATTCTACGAAGGCCGCCCGCTCGATCTGGCGCGCTACGAGTTCCGTATGCTCGAACTGCTGATCGGCCATCCCGGCCAGGTCTTTTCGCGCGACCAGCTAATGACCCACGCGTGGGAGGAGCCGGACGCCAGCTGCGACCGCACGGTTGATACGCACATCAAAACGCTGCGCGCCAAGCTGCGGCAGATCGATCCAGAGTCCGACTGCCTCCAGACGCGCCGTGGCTGGGGCTACTGCCTGAAGGTCGACCGGTGAAGATCCGAAACCGCCTGTTTATCACCGCCGCCCTGCTGATGTCGATCGGGGTGTACTGGCTGGTCGACTGGATTGTGCAGGACGTGCGGCTGCATTATTTCATCACGATGGAGGAATCGCTGGTGGACACGTCGGTGATTCTGGCCGCCCAGATCGCGCAGCAGACCGACGGACGCGGCATTCACATCGATCCGACTTTCGGCAAGTCGATCTCCGAAGCCGTGGCGCGGACGCTGGATGCGCAGATTTACGGATTCACGAAGACGAACATGAATCTACGCGTCGTGGTGGTGGATCGGGAACGACGGGTGCTCTACGACTCGCGTGGAAGCGATGCCGAAGGAACGCAATACGAGTGGCGCGACACCCGCCTGGCGCTGCAAGGGAAATACGGCGCGCGTGCAAGCTACGAGGAAGCGGGCGTGCCGGACAGTTTCCACTTCTACGTGGCGGCGCCGGTGTGGGTCGATGGTGAAATCGCGGGCGCGGTATCAGTCGGCAAGCCCGTCAGCAGCATTACGCCGTTCATGCGGCAGGC
Source organism: Pontiella sulfatireligans (assembly GCF_900890705.1). Classification (GTDB taxonomy): domain Bacteria; phylum Verrucomicrobiota; class Kiritimatiellia; order Kiritimatiellales; family Pontiellaceae; genus Pontiella; species Pontiella sulfatireligans. The sequence continues at coordinate 2,433,561 of NZ_CAAHFH010000002.1, forward strand.
CCGCGTGCGCTTGGTCGTCTCGTCGCTCATCGCATTCACCGCGATCCTGCTGTTGCTCATTCCCGTTTCGCTGTGGATCATCCATCCCATCCGGATCTTGACCGATTACGCCCGCAACATACGCGACGGCCGCAAGGTTACCCGCCCGGTGCTGGGCCATGGCGGCGAAATGAGCGAACTCGCCAATGCCTTTGAGGAAATGCGCGATGCGCTCGAAGGCAAGCAGTACGTCGAAGAATATGTCCAGTCGCTGACGCACGAAATGAAGAGCCCGCTCGCCGCCATCCAGGGGGCGGCGGAGCTGCTCGATGAAGACATGACTCCGGAGCAGCGCGCCCTCTTTCTTCAGAATATCCGCAACGAATCGAAGCGCATGCACGGGCTGGTCGATCGCATGCTGGCGCTGGCCTCCATTGAAAAACGCAAAGGGCTGGTGCGGGCCGAACCGGTCGATGTTCAGGGTCTGCTCGACGATGTGGCGGGCGGCCTCGCGCCGGTGCTGCAGGCCAAGGGCATCACGCTCCGCCGCTCCGTGGTGCCGGGGCTGGAGTTGTATGGCGAATATTTCCTGCTGCGGCAGGCCGTCATGAACCTGACGCAGAACGCCGTCGATTTTTCGGAGTGCGGCGGTGTGATTGAACTCCATGCCGAAACGGCCGGAACCGAAATCCGCATCGCTGTTTGCGACGAAGGTACGGGCATTCCCGAGTATGCGCTGGACCGGATCTTCGACCGCTTCTATTCCCTGTCGCGCCCGGAGTCCGGCAAGAAGAGTTCCGGGCTCGGCCTCAACTTTGTGCGGCAGATCGCCCGCCTGCACGGCGGCGACGTCGTGCTGGCCAACCGCCCGTCGGGTGGCGTGGAAGCGACGCTCTCTTTTCCCGTCTGAGCCGTTTTCACCTCCATTTCACATAGACTTCATACCCGTTTCATCTGCGTGTTCCACCTTGTAGAAAACAAAGGAGAAACACATGCAATTGAAGATGGGGTTGAAGTTGTTGGTGCTCGGGGCGGTTTCGGTTTTACTGCTGATCGCGTTGTCGTCGATCGCGGGAATTACGCGGGAGCGGAAGAACCGGCAGCGCGAGGTTCAGCAGGGGATCGCCGAGAGTTATGCCGGCCGTCAGCAGCTCGTTGGCCCGGTCTTTGCGCTGGAATACCGCGAACGCTGGATGGCGCGGCTGTACAACAATGAAAAGAACACCTGGTACGAAAAGGAGATGGTCGCGCTGCGGTCCGCAATGGTCTATCCCGAGCGGCTGGAGTATGGCGGATCGCTGAAGGTGCAGGAGCGCTATCGCGGCATTTTCAAGGCAAACGTGTACCAGAGCAACGGCCGCATCGCCGGCTCCGTCCGCTTCCCCGCGCTGGAGACGGTCGGAACCGAGCCCAACTCCACCATCGAGCTGGTTTCCGCCAAGGCCTGCCTCATCGTCAGCGATCCGCGCGGCATCTCGCACGTGCCTGCGTTCGAATGGAGCGGCGACCCGCTTGAGATCCAGCCGGGCAGTTCGCTTGCAATCAAGAGGTCGGGCATCCATGCCGCTCTTCCCGGGCCGGACGGACTGCCCGGCCGGTCGTTCGACTTCGCGCTGGATCTGAAGATTCACGGCATGGGGCAGTTCAGCCTGGTTCCGATCGGGGCCGAAAATTGCATTCGGCTGGAATCGGCCTGGCCGCATCCGAGCTTCATAGGCGATTTTCTTGCAAATGACCGTACAGTTTCCGAGCAGGGTTTTGCCGCCGAATGGAACGTCAATAGCCTGGCCTGCTCGGCACAGCAGGCGATGTCCGCCGGGCAGCTTAAATCCATTCAGCAGCTGGGCGTTGATCTGATCGATCCGGTCAACACCTATCCGCTGACCGACCGCGCCTTGAAATATGGTTTCCTCTTTATCTTCATCACCTTCGCCGCCTTCTTCCTGTTCGAACTGGTGAAGCAGCTGAAAATCCATCCGGTCCAGTACGGTTTTGTCGGGCTGGCGCAGGCGCTCTTTTTCCTCCTGCTGCTCAGCCTCTCGGAGCACATCGGATTTGGAATCTCTTATCTCGTTGCCAGCGCCGCCACCATCGGCGTCATTGCCGCCTACCTGTGCAGCGTGCTCAAAGGGGTCAAGCGCGGGCTGCTTTTCGGTGTGGTGCTGTCCGTTCTCTACGGCGCGCTCTATGGCCTGCTGCAATCGGAGGACCACGCGCTCGTCGCCGGCTCGACCCTGCTGTTCTGCCTGCTGACTCTGGTTATGATGTTCACCCGCAAGATCGATTGGTACGCGCTCGGCGCAAAACAAACAGAAGGATCGGTACGATGAAAAAATGGATTCTATTCATAACCGTGATCGCCGGCATGGCGCACGCGCAAAGCGAAGTGGCGGGGGTCATGTTCGCGGTCGGCTCGACCAACGAGCCGCGCGTGATCCTTCCGCTCAAGAAGACCGACGTGAAGATCGACGTCACCGCCGGCATCGCCCGCACCGAAGTGGTGCAGCGGTTTCATAACGATCTCGACCGCCCGCTCGAAGCCGTCTACATCTTTCCGCTTCCCTCCGAGGCCGCGGTCGACGACTTCGAAATCCGGCTTGCCGACCGCGTCATCAAAAGCACCGTCAAGGAGCGCGAAGAGGCCAAGGCAGTTTACGAAGAGGCGAAAGCCGCGGGCAAAAAGACCGCACTATTCGAGCAGGAACGCCCGAACATCTTCACCACGTCGGTCGCCAACCTGCTGCCCGGCGAGACGGTCGATATCTGCTTTTCCTACGTTGAAACGCTGCGGTTTCAAAAAGACCGCTACGACCTGACATTCCCGATGGTGGTCGGCACCCGCTACATTCCCGTTCGGTCAAACATCACCGATGCGGGCCGGCTGAATCCGCCCGTGCTGCCGCCGACGATCGATCCAGGGCATCGCCTTTCCATCGCGGTTTCGCTCAGCGGCCTGCCGGTGGAAAATGTAACCTCCACCACGCATGCCATCGCGGTGAAGGACGAAGGCGGCGAGTGCTATTCCGTTTCGCTCGCCCGCGAGGAAACCATCCCGAACAGCGAGTTCAGCATCGCCGTGCACCTGCGGCCGAACGATGCGCCGGCGGTCTCCTTTGTCCAGTCGATCTCCGATTCAGCTTACGGTTTGCTCAGCGTCCTGCCGCCCATCGGAAAAGTCCGGGAGCACAAACCGCAGCCCAAGGACGTTGTCTTTCTGATCGACACCAGCGGGTCGATGTCCGGCGAATCGATCGCCCAGGCGCGCAGCGGGCTGCGCCGCTGCCTCGATATCCTGAATCCGGACGACCGCTTCTCCATCGTGCGCTTTGCCTCCGACTTCAGCTGGTTCAGCCCGGAGCTGCGCGAGGCCGCGCCCGGCAAGCTCGATGCCGCCCGCGACTATATCGACGGACTGGAGGCCAACGGCGGAACCGAAATGCAGGCCGCGCTCGACTACGTGCTGGCACTCATGCCCAACGAAACTGCGCGCATGCCCATGATCATTTTCCTGACCGACGGCGACGTCGGCAACGAGGATTCGCTTATCGCGCTACTCTCGCAAAAGCTCGGCGACACGCGCCTGTTCACCTTTGGCATCGGCAGCGCGCCGAATGAATTTTTGATGCACCGCATGGCCGAGACTGGGCGCGGGCAGTCGCGTTTTATCCGCTCGCACGAAGATGTGGGCGAGGTGATGGCCGACTTTTTCCAGACGCTCGAAGCGCCTGTCCTCACCGATGTCTCCGTGCACTGGGAAGACGGCGCCGCGCATGTCTATCCCGAACGCTGCCCCGACATATTTTATGGCCGCCCCCTCCAGCTGGTCGCACATGCTCCGGGCGGGTTCGGCGGGCGCGTCCGTATTTCCGGTTTGCTCGATGGCGAGCCGCAGGAATACGGCATCGACATTGCCGCTAGCCAGGGCGAAACGCACGAAGCCATCGGCCGGCTCTATGGCCGGATGCAGGTCAAGGATCTCATGATCCGCCTGATGCAGACCGACGCGCCGGACGATCAGGCCGAACTGAAACAGGGGATCATTCAGGTCGGGCTGCAGCACCAGCTGGTCACCCGCTTCACCTCGCGTGTTGCGGTCGAGGAACGCATCATCGTGGACGGCGCAGATCTGGTTTCCGTCAAGGTTCCGGTGCCGGCGCCCAAAGGATGGAATATGTATCCCACCGCCACCGGCGAGCCGTTGCAGCTGCTCATCGGTCTGTTGCTAGTAATGGGTTCATTGATCTGCCGAAGGGGATTTCGTGCGGCGTAGCATTCCGTGGCTGCTGCTGGTTCTGGGTTTGGCTGTTATGGCCCGGCCCGCCGGGCGATGGGTCAAGCGCGCGTGGTATTCGTGGTCGGCGGCCCGGATCTGGAACGACTGCAAAACGCGGCCCGCTTCCGGTGCATTCGGCGAACCGTATGCATGGCTGAATATTCCCCGGTCGGGAATGGATCTGCTGGTGCTCGCCGGGGCCGATGAAACCAATTTGTCCCGCTTCCCCTGCCGTGAGCAGGTCGGTGATGCAACGCTCGTGATGGCGCACCGCGACACGCATTTCCAGGGCTTGGAAAAAATCAATGAAGGCGATGTCATCCTCGTGGAGCTGCGCGGAGGAGTTGCGCGCAAGTATCAGTGCCGTTCCATCCACATCGTTGAAAAGGGAGATGTGGAGCCCCTCATCCAGAAACAGCGCAATAACGACTGCCTGCTCCTACTGACCTGCTATCCCTTCCACTGCATCGGCCCCGCCCCGCAACGGTTTCTTGTAGTAGCCAGTCCAGGCTGATCTCCGCCGGTTTTTGTGTTTCATTGTGCTCGTTGGCAGCTAAGCTTCCGCCATGGAAACGATCCAACAGTTGCTGAACCGCATCCGCTGGGATGAGAATTTTGGCCGGGGCGATTTTACGGTCGGGATTTATGACCGCGTTAAGGATGCCGTCGAGTTCCAGCCTTTGGAAAACCTGAAGCAGGAAAACGGGAACCATTTTTCATTCACGGTCTGCATGGAGGGCGAGATCGTCACGATACCCTTCCACCGCATCCGCGCGGTTCGAAAGAACGGCGAAACCATCTGGCAACGCTGAGTGCAGCAACGAAAAAGCAGCCTGCTCGGAATCGAACAGGCTGCCTTTGAGAGGGGCGGGGCTATTTGCCCATCAATTCATAGCACCCTGCCGCTTCGGGCGATTCCCGCATGGCCTGGGCAAGTTCCTTGACGATGGCGGCATATTTCTTTTCGTCGGCTAGGTTGACCGTTTCCTTGGGGTCGGTTTCATAGTCATAGAGGTCCCGCGCGAGCACTTTGCCGCCTTTGACGAATTCGATGTAGCGATAGCGCTCCGTGCGGAAGGCATAGCCGCCTTTGTGGGTCAGAATGCCTTTGCGCACGGACTTCTGCTCGCCGGTCATGACCGGTACGAGGCTGACGCCTTTGACGGTGTGGCCGTCCTTGGCTTTTTTGCTTTTCGGCTGTTTCGGAACCTCGAGTCTGGTTAGCTCGCAAAGGGTGCGGTACATGTCGATATGGCCGGATGGGCTGCGGGTCTCGGGAACCTGCTCGCCGAGCTGCGGTGCCTTGATGATTAGCGGCGAGCGGGTGGCGCCCTCCATAAGCGTATGCTTGCCCCACTGGCCGTGGTCGCCGAGGTGGTATCCGTGGTCGCCCCAAAGCACAATGATGGTGTTGTCGGCCAGGCCCAGTTCGTCAAGCTTGGCGAGGATGCGCCCGACCTGGGCATCGATGAACGATACGCAGGCATAGTAGGAGTGGATTAGCTCGCGCTGCTTGTCGTCGGGGATGCGGGGATAGACCATTTCGCCGGTTTCCGGGCTAGGGTAGGCATTGGGCGTGTCGGGGTAGCCATGCACCTCGGTGCCTTTCTTCCACGCGCCCAGTGAACCGCCCTTCGGCAATTCCTGGAACTCTTCGAGCGGGAATTCAGTGCGTTCGTACAGGTCCCAATATTTTTTTGGGGCATACCACGGAACGTGCGGCTTGTAGAAGCCGATGCCCAGGAAGAAGGGCTTGTCGCCTTGGGCCAGTTGTTCGAGCAAGGCCAGTCCTTCGTTGCAGACCGCGCCGTCCGAAAACTGGTCGTCCGGCAGGTCGGGGCTTTCGCACGAGCGCTTGGTCGGGCTGTTGTAGATGCCGCTCGCATGCACATACGGAATGGACCACGAGGCGGGGTCGTCGATATCGCGGCCATCCTTGGTGCGCGCGGTCGGGTTTTTCGGATTAAGCGTGCCGACGCAGCGCGGATCATTAATCTTGCCGGTGGCGGCGGTTTCATAGCCTTGGTTCCTGAAGTGTTCGGGAAGGGTGACGAGGTTGGTCAGCTTGCCGCGCATGGCCTTGAAGCCCATGACGCCGGTCTCCTCGGGCATCAGACCGGATGCGATGCTAGCGCGGGAGGGGCCGCACACCGGCCACTGGCAATGGTTGTTGAGAAAAACCGTTCCGCCGTCGGCCAGCCGGTCGATATGCGGGCTTTTGACCCGCTCGTTGCCATAGCAGCCCAGCATGGGTTTCAAATCATCGACCGCCAGAAACAGAACGTTCATGGGTTCCTTTTTGGGGGCGGCGATCGATACGGCCGCAATAGACATGGCCAAGACATGCAACATTCGCTGTGGTTTCATGGTGCTCCTTTGATTCATCAGATAAGTGGATTAAAAGATATATAATAGATATAGCGCAGAAGGCGATGTAATTTTCCGTAAAGTCGATCGGCTTCATGCTGCGGGGGGTGGAATAGATCCTTTGGTTGCTTTCAAGCCGTGCGGGCTTTCGATATAACGGCTTGTCTGATGAATGGAGCTGAACGATGAAGTTTGATAAATGCCCCTGTGGAAGTGGAATTGATTTTGAAGCGTGCTGCGGCGGGATTGTGGCAGGCCGGCGCGAAGCGTTAACGGCCGAGGCGCTGATGCGGTCGCGTTACACCGCTTATATTCTGAAGAAGGTCGACTATCTCGTGGAAACCACGCACCCGGACGAGCGGTCCGATGATTTGGCCGGCTCCATCCGCAAATGGATGCGGCAGGTGGAATGGCTCAAGCTCCACGTCGTGGCAACGGAAGGCGGCTCTGACTTGGATGAATTCGGGCAGGTGGAATTCATCGCCGAATACATCGCCAACTCCGGCCCCGGTCGCCACCACGAATGTTCCGTTTTTGAAAAGGTTGACGGCAAGTGGTGCTACGTTGGCGAAGAGTGCGAGTAGCTCGCATGGATCCAAAAAAACTGCCGATCTATGGACTGCGCGCCGAATTGGCAACGGCGCTCGAAACCGAAAACCGCCTCATCATCGAAGCGCCGACCGGCTCGGGCAAATCGACCCAGGTGCCGCAAATCGTGCTCGACTGCGGCGTGGCCGGCCCCGGCGAAGTGGTGGTGCTGCAACCGCGCAGGCTGGCGGCGCGGCTGCTGGCGAAGCGCGTGGCGTTCGAGCGCAACGAGCCGCTAGGCGGCGAGGTGGGCTATCAGGTCCGCATGGAAAGCCATGTTTCTGCAAAAACGCAGATCCGCTATGTGACCGAGGGCATCCTGCTCCGCCAGTTTCTTTCCGATCCCGAGCTGCGCGGCGTTTCGGCCATTATTTTCGACGAGTTCCACGAACGCCACATCTATGGCGACATCACGCTCGCCCGCGCGCTTCGGCTTCAGCAAACGCGGCCTGATCTAAAAATTATTGTGATGTCGGCAACGCTCGATGCCGGCCCGCTCCGCGACTACCTCGTGCCGTGCAGGGAGCTGAAGAGCGAAGGCCGCATGTTTCCGGTCGAAATCAACTATGCGCCCAAGCGCATCGATTTCCGGCGCCGTCCCATGTGGGAAGCCGCGGCCGATGCGTTCGAGCAGGCCATCGAATCCGGCGCGGAGGGCGACGTGCTCGTTTTCATGCCGGGCGGCTACGAGATTTCCCGCACCGTCGAGGCGATCCGGGCGCGAAAATGCGCCCGCGCTTTTACCGTCATGCCGTTGCACGGCGAGCTGTCGCCCCGCGATCAGGACGCCGCCGTCGGCGAATGCGACAAGCGCAAGGTCGTCGTCGCCACCAACGTAGCGGAAACGTCGATCACCATCGACGGCATCCGCATCGTGATCGACGCCGGTCTGGCGCGCATCGCAAAATATGATCCGAACCGCGGAATCGATACGCTGCTGGTCGAGCGGATCAGCCGGGCCTCGGCCGACCAGCGGACCGGTCGTGCCGGACGTACGGCGCCCGGAACTTGCCATCGCCTCTGGACGGAGCAGGAGCACGTTGCGCGGCCGATGCAGGAGTTGCCCGAAATCCTGCGTCACGATTTGGCCGAGGTGGTGCTGACGCTCAAGGCGGGCGGCATCGACGATGTGGAAAACTTCCAATGGTTGGAAAAACCGAATCCAAAATCACTGGCGCAAACATTGACGCTGCTGACCGATCTCGGAGCGATCGGCCACGACGGAAAACTTGCTGCCATTGGGAAAAAGATGGTGTCGTTTCCGATGCACCCGCGCTACGCGCGCATGCTGCTTGCGGGCGGGCAATACGAATGCGTACGGCAGGCCTGCCTGATTGCCGCGCTCACGCAGGGGCGCAGCATTCTTGAGCGCAACAAGGGTGCCGCAACGCGGGGCAAGCGCGACGACGTCCTCGGCGAAGACGGAATTTCTGATTTTATGCGGCTGATGCATGCGTGGGCATTTGCGGATAAAAGCCGCTACAGCGTCGATGCCTGTCGCAAGCTCGGCGTCAACGCCGCGGCCGCCCGGCAGGTGAAGCCGCTCTACGAGCGCTTCATGAAGATTGCCGAAAAGGAAGGGCTCAAGGTCAACAGCCGCGAACCGTACGACGAGGATCTGCAAAAATGCATCCTGTTGGCCTTTTCCGATCAGGTTGCAAAACGCCGCGACGTCGGAACTCTCCATTGCGAGGTGGTGCACGGCCGCACGGGCGACCTCGATCGCGATAGCGTTGTGCGCGACAGCTCTCTGGTGGTGGCTGCGGAAATCCGCGAGATCGAAGGCCGCGGTTTGAATGTGAAATTGAACCTCTGCACTGCAGTTGAGGAGGTCTGGCTCGACGAGCTGTTTCCAGATGACATGGAGGACAAGATCGAAGCCGTTTTTGATCCCGTGCTGAAGCGCGTCGTTTCCAAACATTGGAAATCGTTCCGCGGACTGGAGCTTCATGCGAGCATGAAGCAGGAAGTCGATCTGCAGCAGGCGGCGGAAATCATGGCAGCAGAAGTCCTCGCCGGCCGGTTGTCTCTGCATAAATGGGACGACCAGGTGGAGCGTTGGATTGCACGTGTCAACTGTTTGGCCGAAGGATGTCCGGACTACGGCATTCCGGCGATCGATGACGAGGCGCGGGAGGCGATGGTGCAGGAAATCTGTCTCGGCGCCGTCTGCAAGCGCGACCTGAAAGACCGGTCAGTCTGGAAGGTGGTCAAGTCGTGGCTTTCAGCAGTGCAACTCGACATGATCGACAAGCAGGCGCCCGAACGGATTAAGCTGCCGAGCGGGGTGAATGCCAAGGTGCGCTACGAACCGGGGCAGGCGCCGGTTGTCTCTGCAACGATCCAAAAACTGTACGGACTCGAAAAAGTTCCAACGATTGGATTCGGTCTGATCCCGGTCGCGGTCGAAGCGCTCGCCCCGAACCAGCGCCCGCAACAAAAGACGCAGGACATGAAAAGCTTCTGGGAGAATGCCTACCCGATGCTGAAAAAGGAACTGAAGGGGCGGTATCCCAAGCACGAGTGGAGATAGGGGACTATCCGAGTGATGCCAGTCCGGGAGGAGAGATCGCTCCGAGCCTTAGATCCCGCATGCTGAATAGGTCTTCAAGGCCGCTTCCGCGAATCTTCCGGGCGCCGCTTTTTCTCTTTTCCCCAAACCAAGAGCGATGCTGCTCAAAGACCTCTTCAATGAAAAGCTTGCTGCCCAAGGCAACACCGTCGTTGAAATAGCGCACCCGGCAACGCATCAACTCATAAGTGGAGAGTTCGCCACCAGCCTCAATAACCTGCTGCATTTTTTCTGGATTCACTCCTGGGCGCTCGGAAGTCTCTTCGCCTGTGCAGAATAAATGAATACGGTACTGCGCAGCAAGTTTCCGCCAGCTGGCTTGCTGACCGTGCATATGCAGTATTTGCTCGATCCCTTTTCGGGCCTCTGCGCCCCCGGCAACAGCCTCTGCATAGCCACAAAAGCGATAGTCCCGGGGATCTTCGACTAGTCCAGCACGTACAGGATTTAGCTCAATATAGGTGGCCATTGTGGCGATGACATGATCGGAGTTCTCAACCAGAACGCTCTTAAAGCGCTCCTCCCATAATGTGCCTTTGCGGTTGTTTTTCCTGTTGTACCACTTGGAAAACCGCTCTTTCAGTTCCTTCACGAAGATCGATAAATCACCCATGCGCGATGTGTATTTTTCCCGCCATTCATCCAGCCAAGCTGAGTTCCCGGTTTGCTGGGCATAGGCAGTGACGCGCTCATATTCCTGCATGATGACATTTGCCCGTTGTTTGGAATAAAATGCTTTAATGCGCCGATGCAGTTCGTCATCCGACAGCTCTGTCATGGGAGGCACCTCCAGAAGGATATGCCAGTGGTTGGACATGATGGCATAGGTGAGCACCCGCACTCCCATAAACGCCTCAAGCCGGCGCATGGTTCTCCTGAAAAACTCCTTCTCCTCATCTCCGAAGATATAATCCCGATTCACCACCCGAGACATCAGGTGGTAGTAGTTTGTTTCCCTTCGTCCAAGTATACGGGGCTTTCTCATGGAGGATTTTTTATCAAATCAGTTTTGCTTGAGTCAATGATCAAATTTATATTGTGCCTGTCACTCTATATATGGATTCCAGTGGCATGTGCCATGCTCTTTTTTAGTTTTGCGGTGGAGTGGGGACCTCGGTTTCTTTGCCGGTGCGTTTGTTGGGGCATATGCCGAGAATTTCTGGGACGGCGCCTCCGGCGCGGATGACTTGGATGTGATCTCCGATTTTTAGATCCATGGCGCGAATGTGGTTGAGGTTGTGCAGGGTGGCGCTTTTGATTGTGGCTCCTTGGATTTCTATGGGCTTGAAGTGGGCGATGGGAGTCAGCTTTCCGGTGGACCCTTTCGACCACTCAATGCTGAGCAGGATGGTCTCCTTCGGTTTCTCTTTATATTTCCTGGCAAGCGCCCCACGGGGATGGTGTGCGGTTGAACCAAGTTGTTCAAAAAGTGCTAGATCGTCGACTCTGATGACGATGCCGTCGGTTGGGAATGGGGATTTAGCGCGTTGCTGGTTCAGGGACTCGATGGTTGGAATGACTTCGGATGCTTGGACGGTGTGGCTCTCTATGGCGGGGAGGCCTGTTGAGTTCAGTAGCGCCAGCGCTTCAGTATGCGTGGCGGGCATTGGTTCGGTATGGAGCAGCGCAAAAGCCCGGATTGAGAGTCCACGGTTGGCGATTTCTGCATAGTCTAAGAGGCGTAATGTGCCGGCGGCGGTGTTGCGCGGGCTTTTGAGCGGAGCCTGCCCGGCTGTCGTTCTGCGTTGATTTAGTTTTGTGAAGGCCGGAAAAGAGAGGAGGGCTTCGGCGCGGACTTCAAGTTGAGGGGGTGCATTGGTGAGCTTGGCGGGCACGGCAACTGAGGCGAGGATGGCGGCGGTGATGTCGATTCCGATTTTCCCGTCTCCGCGGGTTGTTGCTTGCGCGAGCAGTCCATCGGAATAACGCATCACTACGGTCAGGCCGTCGAGCTTCGGCTCGATGCAGTAGAGTTGGTTGGTGCCGCACTTTTCGATGAAAGCAATGACGGCGTCATCGGAATAGGCTTTATGAAGGCTTAAAACAGGGGCGGTGTGCGTGATTTTGGATTTTATTTGGGCGGGCGGTGCGCCTAGCCGCGGCGGAGCGGCTAGCTCTGGATATTTAGTTATGAGGAGGTGATGTTGGTCTTGAAGCGCGTCGTAGGCCGCATCGCTCATGAGCGACTTTGACCGGTTGTAATAGGCCTCGTCGGCTTGCTGGAGAATGAGCTGCAGGTTGGCGACCTGCTGTTCGACGGCAGGGGGTGCGGCCGCGCAGGACAGTTGAAGGGCGGTAAAAAATATGAGTAGTTTTTGCATCACAAGCCATCCTTTTCTGTATTCAGTTGAACAAAGAAAGTCTTGGATAAAACATGGTTTGTAAAGTGTAAAGAAGGGCGAGGTAGTGCGGAAAATCTACAAGGCTTGTCCTTGTGGCTACAAGACATTGGGGAGCATTTGCCTATAGTTCTGTACAAAACCCGCGTACGAGTTTCGTTTATTGGATATGAACACCCACATAAAGGACTAAAAATATGAGCAAGCAACCATCCCGTCGCAGCATATTGGCCGCCGGAGCCGCGGTTACCGCGTTTAACATAGTTCCCTCTAGTGTTTTGGCCCAGGCCGCCAACAAGAAGAAGAAAAAGGCACCAGCGCCAGACAAGGAAAAGCTCCCGCCAAGCGAGCGGCTGAATATTGGATTCGTTGGCATTGGCGGAAAAGGCACTGCGAATATCAAGGGGTGTTCGGCACATAATGTCTATGCGCTTTGCGATGTGGATAGCGTCAGAGGCGCATCGTCTTTTAAGAAATATCCGAGCGCGAAACGCTTCGACGATTGGCGGGTGTTCCTCGACAAGGAAGAAAAGAACCTCGACGCCGTTGTCGTGACGACGCCCGACCACAACCACGCGGTCATCACCATGGCTGCGATGCAGCTGGGTTTGCCGGTCTACACCGAAAAGCCGCTGACCCGCACGATTTCTGAAGCGCGCATTCTGGCGGAGTATGCCCGAAAAAACAAAATCATCACCCAGATGGGCAATCAGGGGCATGCAAATGATGACGCCCGGCTTGCGGTGGAATGGATTCAGGCCGGCGTGCTCGGTGACGTGCGGGAGGTTCATTGCTGGACCAACCGGCCGGTTTGGCCTCAGGGCATTGTTCGTCCGTCGGCAGAGGATGTGCCGGCGACAATGAACTGGGATGTCTGGCTCGGGCCGGCTCCGGCAAAGTCCTATAGCAGCAAGATCGCCCCCTTTAAATGGCGGGGGTTCTGGGACTACGGTGCAGGAGCGCTCGGGGACATGGCCGCGCACATTATGGACCATCCGGTCTGGGCGCTGGGCCTCGGTGCGCCGCTGAGCGTTGAGGTGGAGTTTGACCGGGCAAATCCGGCGAGCGCGAAGGACTCCTTCCCCGTATCCAGCATTGTAACCTACCAGTTTGCCGCCCGCGGGAATATGCCGCCGGTTACGCTCAAGTGGTTTGATGGGAAGAACAAGATTCCATGGCCTGAAAACCTGGAGGAAACGCGCAAGCTCGAAAAGGGCGGGGGCATTGTCTATTATGGCAGCAAGCACAACATGCTGCAGAGCTGCTACGGCAAGTCGCCCCGTATTTTCCCGGAAACAGAAATGCAGGCGGTGGCCAGAAATAAAGAGCTTCCCCCAAAGACCATGCTGCGTTCGCCGGGGCATTACGAGGAGTGGATTCAGGCGATTCAGGCCAACGACCCTTCGTTGGCAAAATCCAACTTTGACTATGCGGGGCCGCTAACTGAAATGATGTTGCTCGGGTGCGTCGCCGCCCGTGTCGGATCTGGAACGAAGCTGACGTGGAACAGCGCGAATATGAAAACCAACAACGATGAGGCCAACCGCTATGTCCACCACGAGTACCGCAAGGGCTGGAGTTTGTAGCGGAATGCCCTTGCGTTGAAAAAGCCGGCATCCTGGAAAAGGAAAGCCGGCTTTTCTTTTTGGCTCATGAAGCGGACTAGCGTTTGAAGCTGGGGAGCCAGTTGTCGACGATGCGCTTGGTGGTGCCGTCTTGATCCCACTCGATAACGAGTGCGTTGACCTTGTTGAGCAGCTCTGTGTTGTTTTTGGCGATGCCCCAGGCGAGGGGTTCGATGTTCAGCAGTTCGGGAAAGGCTACCAGTCCGCTTTCATCGGTTGCGGACAACCACCAAATAATGGGAGCATCGTGGATGAACATATCGATTTTGTTGTTCTTGAGGGCGCTTACAGCGGCTTCGGAGCTTGAATAGGATTTCTTGGTCTCGGCACGGTTAAAGCGCTGCATAACCATGAATTCGCCGGTTTTTCCTTTTACAAACCCGATGCGTTTGGTCTGGTTGCGTACGGTGCTGGCGGGCAGGCCAGAGGGGTCGTAGTTGTCGCGCCGGAACAGGCCGGTCAATCCAGATTGGAGATAGGGGATGCTAAAATTAACGCGAACGCTGCGCGCCGAGGTAATGGACATGTTGGACATAATGATGTCGATTTTGTTGCTTTCCAGAGACTCGATCAACTTGTTCCATGGCAGTTCAACAAACACCACCTCGCGGTTCAGTGAATGTCCGAGTTTCCGGGCTAGATCCGCCTCGATTCCTGCGATCTGTTTCCCCTGCTTAAAGATGACAGGCCGTGAGTTTGGCGAGACGCCGACGCGCAAGATAGACGGGCTGGGTGCAGGCGCTTGAGTTGCGCAGCCGACGAGTGTGGCGGCGATGGCAAGAAAGGAGCAAAGAGCGGTAATGCGTTTCATATAGGTTCTCCAAAGGTTTCGCGGACTATCCCAACCTTGGGAAATAGATGCAAGCGCCCGTTTCCAAGGATTGGAAATTTAAAGAAGGTGTGACAGAATCCACATAAGCGGTGTATGTAGAATAGAAGATGGCCATGGAAGAACGAACAGATGCAGAGCTGGCGAGGGCCAGTTTGGACGGGAACCGGAATGCTTTTTCGGAGCTGGTTGAGCGCCATCAGGATTCGGTTTATGGCTTGGCCGTCGGAATGACGCGCAACCAGGAAGACGCGGCGGATATGGCGCAGGAGGCTTTTATTAAAGCGTACAACAAGCTGGAGCAGTATAATCCGGAATATGAATTCCGCTCTTGGATTCTACGCATTTGTGCCAATCAGACTAAAAACCTGTTCCGCAAACGGATGCGCCGGCGTGCTGTAGAGGAAAAGCATCTGGCGCAGGAATCGCTGGTTCAGTCGGCAGAGGCTCCTGATTTCCACGCGCTGGAGAGCGCTTTGGCACAGCTTCCTTCAAACCTGTGTGCGGCGCTTCGACTGAAGTACATGGAAGGGATGGCTTATGATGAAGTCGCCAAAGTGCTAGGCATTGGCGTCAGCGCCGCCAAAATGCGGGTGATGCGCGCGAAAACCCAGTTGCAGGAGATATTATCATGAAAAGTGAAAACGATTTGATTCAACGATTGGAAAACCACCGCACCCCGCCGCCGGATGGCTTTGTGGAGCGCGTGATGGAATCGCTGCCGACCTGGCGCATGCAACGTTCCGCGGGCTTTTGGCCGAGGCAAGGGCGCTGGATTGCTCCGGCGCTGGCTGGCGCGGCCGTTGCCTTGCTGGCCGTGTTTGCCGTCGGCCACCGGGCGGGGCCCGTGGAGACGGCGGCGGTGAACTTTCATTTCGAGTTGCATGCGCCCGGTGCCGATAAGGTGGAGCTTCTGGGCACTTTCAACAACTGGATGACCGATGACATCGTTTTGGTCGGTCCCGACGCTTCCGGCCACTGGACCGCAACGGTCGAACTGCCTGAGGGGCGGCACGAATATATTTTTCTGGTGGACGGCGAGCGTTGGCTGGCTGACCCCAAGGCGGCAACGCATCGGCCCGACGGATTCGGGCGTGTGAACACGGTGATCAATATTTATGAAGAAAACAATGCATAGAGTAGTCGCGATTGGTTTGCTGGTCTGTTCCGCGGCGGTGGCTGGCCACGAGCAGAACCCTTCCAAGGATTGGAACAGGTTGCGTGAAAAAAACCTTCAACTCGGGTTGCCCGTTGAGCGCGTCGACCAGACGCTCGGCGCGTGCCGCAAAAGCGGTTTGCCGGTTGAAAATGCCGATGCGCTGCTGTGTTCGGTCTACACCGCCCAAGCCGAGGGGCTGCCGACGGAGTGCGTTTTCCTGAAGATCGAAGAGGGCCTGGCCAAGCGCATTGCATGGACGGATGTTCAGGCGGCGGCCGGCAACCGGCTGGATTGCCTGCGTCGCGCGGACCAGCTGGTTATGTCCGGCCGGCAAGAGCGCGGAGGCCAGCATCAGCATCTGGTGATGCATACCTGCGTGGCGCTCGAAAGCGGGCTTCCCGAAGAGGTGATTCAATCCGTATTTTCCCGGCCGGGCGGCTTCCGCTACGGCCGCGTAATCCACGTGATCGAGGCCGGCGAAACCCTGCAGCTTTCGGGCCTGGCCCCGAAGGACACGCTGCACATTATGCACGACTGCCTCGACCGCAATCTCAACGGCATCGAAGTCAGCCGCGTGGTTGATGTTGTTCTGGCCGGGCATCGCGCAGGCAAGGATTTCGAGACCATCCACGCCGGCCTTTGGGTGCAGTCGAACTGATTTTTCATGCTCCGATGTGACGCTTTTTCCTGCACGGGTGTACGGCCTTTAGAGAATGGGGAAACCAACCACAGGAGAACGAAAAATGAAGATGAAGCAACTCGTAGTACTCGTAGCAGGAATCGCACTCGCAACCGTCATGGCTGAAGCTAAAGGCGGGAACGGAAACGGCGGTGGAAACGGAAAAGGCACCCAATCCAAAAAGCAGTCTTGCTCGCAGGAGGGTACAGAGGATTGCTCTGGTTCTGCGGCTCAGGAAAAAAAGCAGATTCGTAAAAAAGATGGAACGGGCGAAAAAGCCGGTACCGGAGCATGTACGCGATAGCCAGTCATGCATGTTTCAAATGAGGGGGGAGGATTGATTTCCTCTCCTTTTTTTTATGTCGGCGATGTGACGGATGCGTGTACGGAAGTGTACGTTTTATAGATTGGGGAAACAACATAAGGAGTAGAAGAATGAAGAGAAATACATGGAGTAGTCTGGTGCTGTGTGGATTGGTTTCAGGATGGCTGATGCAACCCGCCATGGCAGGAAAGGGAAAAGGCAATGGCGGTGGAAAGCCAGCTCCCGCACCCGTATTGACTGAGGCCGAAGCGGCCGACCTGCTGTTTATGCGGGAAGAGGAAAAGCTGGCGCGCGATGTCTACATCATTCTGTACGCCGAATGGGGCAACCAGGTGTTCGACAATATTTCGCAGTCGGAGCAGAAGCACACCGATACGGTTCTGGGGCTGATTGAAAAATATGGCCTTTCGGATCCGGCCTTGCCGGGGATTGGTGACTTTGCCGACGAAGAGCTGCAGCATTTGTTCAATGACCTGATCGCTGCCGGCATGGCAGGGCAATTGGAAGCCTTGATGGTTGGTGCACTGATCGAAGAAGTCGACATGGAGGATATCGTGCTGGCGATGGACCGCACCGATGAGGCTGACATTTTGAATGCCTACGGCAACCTCTTGGATGGCTCTGGAAATCACCTGAACTCCTTCGTGAAGAACATCGAAGCCATGACCGGCGTGCCCTATGTCGCTCAATGGCTGACGCAGGAAGAAGTCAATGAGCTTCTTGGCCGCTAAGCTTAATGCTTAAAAGAGGCGAATCCAGCCATTGGGTTTTCCAATGGCTGGAAGTTTATAACTGTAGCGGAGCATGAAACGATGAATAAAAAAACACTGCTTGGATTAATTGTCAGTTGCGTTGTTGTCGGCTGGATGCTTGCGCCTGTTTTGGCGGGAAAGGGGCCGTGTGCGTGTGCGGTTGCGGTTGCCTCAGCCTCGGAACTGACTGACGCGGAAGCCGCCGACCTGCAATTTATGCGGGAAGAGGAAAAGCTGGCGCGGGATGTGTACAATGCCATGTATGAACTCTATGGCCAACGCGTGTTCAGCAATATTCCCCGTGCGGAGCAACATCACATGGATGCCATCCTTGGCCTGATCAATGCCTATGGGCTCGAAGATTCCATAAAGAAGAAGCCCGGCAAGTTCCGCAACACGGAACTGCAGAAGCTATACAACGACCTTGTTGCCCGCGGCGCGAAGTCCAGAGAGGAGGCATATCTCGTCGGCGCGTTGATCGAAGAAGTGGACATCAAAGACCTTGAGGATGCCATGCGGCGGACGGGAAAAGAGGATCTCCTCGCCGTGTTCGACAATCTGATCGGCGGCTCGAAAAGGCATCTCAATGCTTTTGTCAGAAACTACGAAGCCGTCTCTGGGAAAACCTATGTTGCCCAGAAAATGCCGCAGGTTGAGATTGATGCAATTTTAGGACGGTAGTTCCAATGGGTGGTGCTGGCATAATGCTGGTGGGTGCTGCCGCCCAATGCGCCCGATGGTCGGTGGGCGCTGTTGCCCATCAGAAGGGTCAGTGGTATCCAGAACGTATGGAAAAGGCAGTAAATCCAGACAATATCCACTGCCCGTCGTTTGGCACGATGCGTGCGGTGTCCAAGAGATAGAGCCGTCGAGACTCAATGGAGGTTAACATGAATCGCAGAACATTATTGGCACTTGTTGTAGGCTGCATGATTGCTGGCTGGATGTTGCAGCCTGTGATTGCAGGAAAGGGTGGAGGCGGGGGCTCGGTGCCGGTTTTGACTGATGAAGAAGCCGCCGACCTGTTGTTCATGCGCGAGGAGGAAAAGCTGGCGCGCGATGTCTACATCACCTTCTATGACAAGTGGCACAATCAGGTGTTCGACAACATTTCGCAGTCGGAGCAGAAGCACACCGATGCGGTGCTTGACCTCATTTTAAAATATGGATTGGATGATCCGGCCTTGCCGGAAGTTGGTGAATTTGCCAATGCGTACCTTCAGGATCTATATGATGAGCTGATTGCCATCGGCATGGCGAGCCAGTTGGATGCCCTGTATGTCGGCGCATTGATTGAAGAGGTCGATATCGAGGACATTGTTCTTTCCATGGAACGTACCGACAAGGCCGACATCCTGAACGTCTACGGCGATCTGCTTGCTGGTTCGGAAAGCCACCTGAATGCCTTTGTAAAGAATATCGAGGCTATCATTGATGGAACGTACGAAGCCCAATACATTACTCAGGAAGAGGTCGACGCCATTCTCGGACGCTGACCGCGGCCCGCAAACAGAGCGATGAGATTCCTCCAGCCATTGGAATAGTCCATTGGCTGGATCTTTGGTGCATGCGGCTGGAATGGCAAAACGGTAAGGAACGGAAGCTGCATGAACAAAGAAAACGAAACTTCGCTCGCCGGGTTGAGCGTTTTGGTGGTTGAGGACGAAACGCTTTTGCGCCGTCGGCTGGCGGCGCATCTGAAAGCGCTGGGAGCGGAGACCGGCCAAGCTGAAACCCTGGAAGCCGCCCGCTACAAACTGGACGAAAACGAATACGATTTCCTCCTGCTTGACGTCAATCTGCCTGACGGCATTGGATTGGATTTGATGCGCGACGGTGCTGTTCCCGCCAGCACCGGAGTGGTGGTGATGACCGCTCTGGGGGGCGTCGACGGCGCGGTTGAAGCCATGCGCCTAGGGGCGCTGGACTATTTGGTCAAGCCGTTCGACCCCGCCCTGCTTCCGCTGGTTATGCGGCGCGCACGCCAGGTTCGGCAGACCTCCCGCGCCAGCGAGCATGAACGCGAGAAAGAGGAGCAGTCGGGATTCTTTTTCGGCAGCTCGCTTGCTCCCCTGCGCGGGCAACTTGAAAAAATTCTGGCCGCCGATATCCGCCTGCAGCAACATCTGTCCCCCGTGCTCATCACCGGCGAAACCGGAACGGGAAAATCCACCCTTGCCCGGTGGCTGCACAACAATGGCCCGCGCGCCGCGCTGCCCTTGATCGAAGTGAACTGTTCTGCTCTTCCTGAAACACTGGCGGAATCCGAACTGTTCGGCAGCGAACGCGGCGCGTTCACGGATGCGCGCACAACCCGGCAGGGTTTGTTCGAGGCGGCGCACGGTGGAACCTTGTTCCTCGACGAACTGCCCAGCCTCTCTTCCGCCGTCCAGGCCAAAGTGCTCATGGCCATCGAAGACCGGAACATCCGCCGCATCGGAGGAACCCGGCAGATCGAGGTCGATGTGCGGGTGATTGCTGCAACCAACCGGGACATGCACGGCGCTGTGGAGTCGGGCGAATTCCGCGAAGATTTGCTGCACCGGCTGGACCTGTTCCGTTTGAACCTGCCGGCTTTGCATGAGCGTGGCGAAGATCTTCTGGTGCTTGCTGAACGGCTGCTGGCTCAGCTTTGCCTGAGGCACCGGTTTCCTCTCCGGCAAATCACCGAAGATGGCAAGCGCCGGATGCTGGCCTACCGCTGGCCGGGCAATGTGCGCGAGTTGGCGCACGAGCTGGAGCGGGGGCTGGTTTTCGAGGACACCGCCGCTTTGGACTTCGCGCACCTTCCGGGGGAAGGCGTGGATTCCCGCACCGCCGCCGATCCGGGCGATTGGCTCAACACCGGCTACGACTTCTCGGCCGAGGGCTTCGTACTAGAAGATGCCATTAACCGCTTGGTGCAACTCGCTCTGAAGCAGGCCGGGGGGAACGTTTCGCAGGCGGCAAGAATGCTCGGCGTGACGCGCGACTTCATCCGCTACCGTCTGCATGGAGACCGGAAAGGCAATTTATGATGCCTAAGGCGATGCCCTTGATTCCGCTGCTTGTGCTGCTTTGCGCAGGTGCGCCGGCGGAAAGCACCAACCAACCGCCGGTTGCCGTTTGGGATGCAACCGCTCTGGTATCGACCGGCGTTGGCTACCGGAACAATGTCCTGCGTTCGAGCATTGCCACCGAGGATTCCGCATTTTTTCTTTCCTCGGTGGATGCCAGCGTTATGCGGCTTTCGGAGTCGGGGGCGTATTTTCTGCTGTATCTGTTTGGCGAAGACATCCGCTATTTCAACGCGCCGTCGGTGGACTATGAGCAGATTTTTTCATGTACGGCGCAATTCGTGCAACCGGTGGGCTCTCGCAACGAAGCCGGTCTGGAAGCCAACTATCTCTACCAGCACACGATTGTCGATGCGTCTGTAAATGAAGTGGATTTGCAGCGGGTGCTTGTGCGGGGGCACGGCGCCACGCTGCGTCCGCATTGGCGGCATAAGGCGGGGGACTGGGAGGCGAAACTGGAGGGGGTTGTTTTGCGGCAGATCTACGAGAGCGAGCTTGACGACTATTGGGAGAGCGGCGGGCGCATCAGCCTCGCCCGGAACTACGGCAACCGTTCGATGGTTTCCGTCGGCTTCCTGCCCATGCTTCGCACATACGACACGCGCGAACAATACGACCAGTCCGGAAATGCCGAGCCGGGCACGGATCTGACCTACTCCCTAAACGAAGCCGATGGCGAATGGCGGCATTACTGGGATGCAGAACGGCATTGGCGAACGGCGAGCAAACTGAGCTATCTGGCCAACCGGGACAACGGCTCGGGCTATTTTGACTACGACCGCCTGCAGCTTCGCCAGCAAGTCCGCTGGGAGAACGATGTTTGGAATATCAGCGGCATCGCCCGCTTCGGCTGGTATCTTTACAAGGAGCAGTATGTCGACAACGAGCGAAGGGAGCGATCCTATGTGACGTTGAGCTATCGGATTGAACGCCGGTTTGGCAAGCACTGGATGCTCTTCACCGCCGGGGAGCACGAGTGGAATATGAGCAACGACCCGCTCGACGACTACCGCAGCTGGATGGCCAGCGGCGGCGCCGGATACGAGTTTTAGAGGCAAAGAGAAAGTCATGACGGAAACGGTCAATCTAGAAAAATTCATCCCGCATACCCGGGGGGCGTTTGGGTGGGGAATCGCAATCGCGCTGGGCGTCTTGGCGGTTACGGTTTTTTCCGGCCTGCTGTTCGTCCGCGAACTCGTTCGCGAGCAGATCGCCCGCCGCGATGCCGAGGCGCTCCATGCCACGACTCTGATGGAACAGCTCGAAGATGCTCCCTCCGACGGAATTGAGGTCCGGACGGACGAGCAGATCGGCTTCGATGCCGCCGTTCGCGCTTCGCGCCTCAAAGGCGTGTTGGGCATCCGGTTCTTCAATGCCGACGGGGTCTTCAGCGATACGTTTCCTGCAACGGTTCAGCCGCACCCGCTCGGACGGGACGCCTTGGAAGCCGTTCGCGCACTGAAGCCGCACAATCAGTTCATTGCGGATACGCCCCTGACCGATGTGTTCATCTACCTGCCGCAATTCGCCTCCGGCCGGATTGCGCGCATCCCGACCGCGTTGATCACCGTACCCCTGTACCAGCGCGATACGAAAAAGCTCGCTGGCGCCGCGCAGTTCATTGTCGAGGGGGGCAGCATCGCCGAAGAGTATGCGCGGTTGGATGGACGTTTGTTCACGATTGCGGTCTCGACGTTCGCCGTTTCCGGAACGATGCTTGTGGCCATGCTCTGGCCGGCATACCGGCGCGTGCGCAAGCTGACCCTGAATCTGGCGCGCCATAGCGAACGGCTGCAGCGGGCAAACGACGAACTTGTCCTTGCCGCCCGGGTTTCGGCGGTGGGCGCCATTTCCGCGCATCTGATGCACGGTTTGAAAAACCCGCTTGCAAGCCTGTCGCAATTCGTTACCCGCAGCGACCCGGCAACCGCTGAAGCAGACCCGCTGGATTGGCAGGATGCGCTTACGGCCGCGCGCAGGATGCAAAGCCTGGTTGAGCACACCCTGGAAGTGCTTTGCGATTCGCGTGGGGAGCCGTCCTATGAGCTTACCGTGATGGAGCTGGGCGGCGAGGTGCAGAAGCGCGTGGCTGCGGCGGCCGCCCGCCGCGGGGTCGAGGTTTCCTTCCAGGCCGAGGGCAATTGCGTGCTGACCAGCCGAACCGCCAATCTCGCCAGCCTGATATTGGTGAACCTGTTGGAAAACGCCATCGAGGCCACGCCTGCCGGCGGCGCGGTTTTGCTGGCCGTCTCGCGGGGGGACGACCGCCTGCGCTTTCGCGTTCGGGACGGGGGGCGGGTTTTTCCGAGCATCAACTCGATCATTTGTTTTTGCCGGGGAAATCCACGCGTGAAGGCGGTAGCGGCATCGGATTGGCGATCTCCAAGCAGATCGCGGACTATCTCGATGCCGCTCTTGAGCTGGAAGAGAGTTCGGCCAGCGGCTGTGTATTTCTGCTGGAGCTGCCTATGTCCGTCTGCATGGAGTTGCCGGACTAATGCTTGGGTGGCACCGCCCGCCGGGTCGTTTTGCGGCTGGGCGCTAGCGCCCGCTTGAGCGCTCCCCGGGAAAATGAGGCCGAGAAAACCGGCCTAAAACCGGCACTTTTTGGCCGGATGCCTCTTGGCACACTGCGTGCAATAAGGGAGATCGGCATAGGGCCGTCGAGAACAGAGAAGAAGGAAGAGAATGATGAAGATTAAAATGATAATCGTAACCATGGCCGCTCTGGCCGTCGCAGGAATCGCAACGGCGGAAGGCGACAAGGGCGCATCCGCAAGTGCCGTCAAGGATCAACTCAAGGTCAAGGATCAGCTTCAGACTTGCACGCCGGCGCTTGAAAAGGATCAAACCCGCCTGAAGGAATGCCTTCCCGAAGAAGTGAAGGAAGCAGTGAAGGACATGACCCAGGCCCGGGAGAAATACCAGGAGCAGCTCAAGGATAAGCAGAAAGAGCTCGCCGCCTGTGTCGATGAAGAGCGCGAAGTGCTCCGTGCACAGCTCCGCGACCAGATCAAGGATCAAACGCGCGACCGCGTCCAGCTCCGTGAGCGCCTGCAGGAAATGCGCGAAGCTCTGCCGACCCATAGCGAAGTTATGGAGCAGGCCAAGGAGCAGGTTCAGGAACGGACACGCCGCGGCGGAGAATAAGCTCCCGCAGGTTTTAAAGTACGGCCTCTCTCCCCAGAGGTTGCACAGGAAAGCCTCCCTTCTTGTTGGGGGGGCTTTTCTTGTCGGGCACGAAACAGAAATCATCAGGGTGGATCCATGCAGCCAGTCAGCGAACAGAATTCAGAAATTAAGCAGCACCCGGCCATGCCGCTAATCCGGCGCCATCTCTTTCCGGTCATCATCAGCGTGCTGTTTATGCTGCTTTCGAATCCAGCATCCGCCGAGGTGCGGAGCGAACGCTGGCGCTGGTCGAATCCGCTTCCGCACGGCAACAACGTTCTCGACATGTTCGTGACGAGCGAGATTTCTGCACAGGCGGGCGATTCTGGAACGATCTATGTGCGCCGCTCGGATGACCGCTGGGCGCCGGCCGTTACTGGCGTGGAAAATTATATGCGGAGCGTGACGATGCTGGGCGAACGCATCATCGCCACCGGCGAAAGCGGATGCATCCTCTGGTCGGACGACGGCATCGACTTCCAGCAGGCGCCACTTTCTCCCGCCAACACGCTCGATTGGTTCGAGGGCGTGGACGCCTCTCCATCGCGTGCGGTTGCCGTCGGCGACTACGGCGCGATCTACACCAGCACGAGCGGCACGAATTGGGTCTCCGCCATATCCGGTACCGTCGAATGGATGCGCGGTGTTGCGTTTGGCGGCGGAAAATTCATTGCGGTGGGCGAAACCGGAACCATCCTCAGCAGTACGAACGGCATCGATTGGGCCGCACAGACGAGCGGGACTACAGAACATCTCAACCGTGTACGCTATCTGGGCATCGGCGGGAGCGGGCAATTCTATACCGTCGGCAACAATGGTGCGCTGCTGCGCAGCGGCAACGGCAACTCTTGGATATTAATGGATAGCGGAGCAACCAACGATTTATTCGATGTCGCCCTCAACACCTCCGGCCTGTTGCTCGTCGGCGACCAGGAAATCCGCATGAGCGCCGATGGTGGCACGACATGGGTCGACCAGATCAACGACCTCCCAACGAATGCGTCGCCCGCCTGGGTTTATCTCTCGGCGCACGGGAAATCGGATTCTTGGCTCGTTGCAGGACGAACCGGACTTTTAATGGAAGGCCTCGGCACCAATGCCATCGACTGTGCCTGGCAGCCATCCCCTTCAGAATCTTCCCACGCCTGGCTCTGGGACATGACAGAGCAAAACGGCCTCTATGTCGCAGTCGGCGACCTAGCCACCATACAAACCAGCCTCGACGGGATTCTATGGGCTAGCGAGGCCGTTCCCGTTCCGCTCACGAACACCGTGTTGCTGGGCGTGGGAGGAACCTCTAATTTGCTGCTCGCTGTCGGCAGCGAAGGCCATGTCCTCATCAGCCAGGCGGGCTTGGTGGACGTATCGGTCACCAATGAGGTCGAAGGATTCGGCGTGGTCTGGACCAATCTTCCTCAGTTCACTACAAACTCGTTGCAGGGGGTCGCTGCAACAGACGGCCTTTTCATCGTGTCCGGTGCAATGGGCAAGGTGTTCACCAGCCCCGACGGAACCAACTGGACGGAGCGTGCCACGTCTACGGAAAACTTCCTCTCCAGCGTCGCCATCGGATCGAGCGCTTGCGTTGCCGTTGGCGCCAATGGAACGCTGCTCCGCGCCGGACCCGACGGCGTATCGTGGAGCGCGGTTCCGATGGGAACCACCAATTGGCTCTATCGCGCCCATTGGCTGGAAAATCAATTTGTTGCAGTAGGGCAAAACGGCTCCATCTACACCAGCCCGGACGGTGCAAACTGGACGTCCCGCACGAGCGGCACTTCGCGCTGGCTGACCGATGTGACGTTTGCCGACGGCCAATGGTTTGTTTCCGGCTACCAAGGCACGCTGCTCGCGAGTACGAACCTGGCGGACTGGTCGCCGCTCCGGCTTCCGACGGGCAAATCCCTGTTTGCTGCTTCCAGCAAGAACGGACAACTGGTGCTCGCCGGGGTCGAGGGGGTGATCTTGCGCAATCAGATCGTTCCGGCAACATCGCCGGTGCTGCTTCTCGACTACAGCCAAAGCTTGGCAACAGACAGTAATGCGGTCTCAAGCGTGTATGAACTGTTTTTGTTCGGAGGACAGCCGGACCAGTTTTTCGAGTTCCAGTCCGTCACCAACCTTGCGAGCAGCCTTTGGCAGACCAACGCCGTGCTGGAATTGTTCGATCCGTCCGGCACCATCTACGCCATCCGTACCCGCGATGCCACCAACGCACCGCCCTCGGAGTTCTACCGGACGCGGGTGCTGCCTTAATCGGCGGGTTTAAAAATGAGCGTTAAAAATTTCATGTTAGATGGAGATCTTGAATGAAGCCGTTGATGTATAGGCACCGGCCGGCCTTCCCGGCGCTCGTGGGCGCCGCTGTCAGCCTGGTTGCCGGTTTGTTTTGCTTCGCTATGATTTACGAGCGTGTGCAGAACGGCGAGATCGGCGAGGAAAAGCTGAACGGGCTCGTTTTGATTTCGGTTGCGGTGACCGGCATATGCCTTATTGCGGCATTCGCCCGTTACCAATTTACGCACCTTTGGGTTAAGCCGCGCAGGGCAAGGCATCATCATCACAGATGAACCTTCCCGCGGGATGGCGGAGTGATAGAAGCGCATTCATGTACAAGCAAAAATCAGCGGTTGCATTCTTGGTTGGGGGGTTGGTGTTGGTCTCGCTGGGGCTGCTGTGTCTCTCGATAATCTGTTATCTAGTGAAATGCGGAACCATCAATAAGTCGGTGTTGCAGATACTTGTTGTGTTTGTCCTGACCATTTCGGGGGTCGCCCTTGCGGCGGCCGTACTGCATCCCTTGTTTTCTGACTCCATTTTTTGGCGGCGCCGGCGTTTGCGAAAAAAGAAAAGGAAAAAGGTGAGTTCGATGTGACGATGTTGCGCCGAAAGGTGTAATGACGCTGTAGGTGGTTTCTTTATATATTCGAGCGGGGTGAAGCATGAATCTTTCCAGACGGCGGTTTATAGAATATTGCGGGGTTGTTGCCGGAGCGATCGGGCTGACCCCCGGCGACCTTGCCGGACTCAACGAAGCGTTAGCCAATCCCAATGCGCCGGAGGTCATCTGGATGCATGGCAGCTCCTGCACGGGTTGTTCGGTTTCCCTGCTCAACCGCATTTCCAATGCTGTCGGCGAACCGCCTACGGTTGTTGAGGTGCTCACCGGCGCCATTAATCTCACGCACCACCAGACCCTAATGTCGTTTGCCGGCGAAAGCTGCGGTGCGGTGCTGGAGCATGCGGCGAAGAAAGGGAACTACATTCTCGTTGTCGAAGGCGGGGTGCCGACGGCCTTTAACGGCCACTGCTGCATTGCCTACAGCTACAAAGGGCAGGAGGTTACCTTCGCCGATGCGGTCGCCGAGATGGCGCAGCATGCCATTGCGGTGGTTTGCGTTGGAACGTGTTCGAGCTTTGGCGGCATTCCCGGGGCTGGAAGCAATCCCAGCGGTGTCGTTAGCGTGGCTGCGCACACCGGTGCATCGACCATCAATATTTCTGGCTGCCCCTCCAATCCGGACTGGGTGGTATGGGCCATCGTGCAGCTGCTTACAGGAGCCACGGTTGTTCTGGACAATGACAGCCGTCCGGTTGCGCTCTACCAACAGACGGGCACTGGAGGGGGAGGCGGCGGCGGATCGACCGTGTGGGAAAAGATCCATCAATCCTGCCCTCGCAAGACCGCCTACAACACCGGCAACAAAGCCGCCGACTTCGATGAAACCGTCGGCAAATGCCTGGTTGATCTAGGCTGCCGCGGGCAGTGGACCAATGCCAAATGCGACAGTTGCTGGAACGGTATCGCTGAGGAGGCCAATTGGTGCATCGGGGTCAACTCGCCCTGCATCGGCTGCGTTGAGCCGGACTTTCCTGGAACCCAATCTTTCTTCAAACCCTATATCTCTGGGAGTTAGCCATGCCGATCATTACCGCGTCAATCGATCCTGTAACCCGCATCGAAGGCCATCTTAAAGTGGATGTCGAAATCGATACCGTCGACGGCGTTCAGCAGGTGGTTGATGCCCACTGCGTCGGCACGCTTTTCCGCGGTTTCGAAAAAATCATGGAAGGCCGCGATCCACGCGACGCGCCGAATATTACCTCGCGCATTTGCGGCGTCTGCCCGACTTCGCATGGCATGGCCGCCGCACTCACGCTCGACAATGCATTTGGCGTCACCCCGCCAACCGCAGGAATCATGATGCGCAATCTGGTGCATGGCGCGTGCTTCCTCGAGTCCGATATTCTGCACTTTTACATCCTGAGTCTGCTCGACTACATCAAGGGGCCGGCCATGGCGCCGTGGCAACCCGGTTGGGATACCGGCCGACGTTTGGACAGCGCGACGGAGAGCCGGTTGGTGGGCAGTTATCTCAAAGCCATCGAAATACGGCGCAAGTGCCACGAGATGGGCGCGATCTATGGAGGCAAACTGCCCCACACTCCGTCGTTCATTGCGGGTGGCTTCACGGCGGTTTCCACTGCGCAGAACAAAACCGATTTCCAAACTTTGCTCACCGAAATCATCGCCTTTATTGAAGAAACCTACATCCCCGACGTCGAGCTGCTCGGCGCGCTCTATCCGGACTACTACAACATTGGCAAGGGCTATGGAAACCTGATGTCCTACGGCGTGTTCCAGGAAGGCGCCGGAACGCTGTTTGCACCCGGTCTGGTGAACGACGGATCGGAAGCCATTCAGGCATTGGATATCGGCCAGGTCACCGAGCAGGTGACCCATTCGTGGTACGACGATGCCACCAACGACAAGCATCCTTCGGTCGGCGACACCGTGCCGCAGCATCCGAAGGCGGAAGGCTATTCGTGGCTCAAGGCGCCACGCTACAGCGGAACCAACTATGAGTGCGGGCCGCTCGCCCGCATGCGCGTCAATGGCGACTATGCCGGCGGCGTGTCCGTGATGGACCGCCACATGGCCCGGTCGCAGGAGGCGTTCAAGATTGCTTCGGCCATGCAGGTCTGGCTCGACGCCGTTGAGGTTGGAGCCTACGGTTATTCCCCTGCTGCAGTGCCAACTGCCGAAAAAAGCGGCGTCGGCCTGACCGAGGCCCCGCGCGGCGCGCTCGGCCATTGGCTTACCGTCAAAGAAGAAAAAGTCGCCGCCTACCAAGTCGTTACGCCTACCTGCTGGAACTGTTCGCCGCGCGACACCGTCGGCAACCGCGGGCCGATGGAGGAGGCGCTGATCGGTGTGCCGGTCAAGAAGGCCGACCAGCCGGTTGAAGTGCTTCGCCTCATCCACTCCTTCGACCCCTGCCTCGACTGTGCGACGCACGTTATGCGGCCCGACCGCAAGGGCAAGGTTTATATTGTCGACCGCACCGGCGTGCGGGAAGCGGACGCGTGATACCATGGTTATGAAGCGCAAAGAACGAATCGCCGTGGTGGGCATGGGCAACCTGCTCATGTCCGACGACGGGGTGGGGGTGCATGTCGTTCACCAGCTTCAGGAAAAGAAAATCGAGGGGGTCGAGCTGATCGATGCCGGCACCGCGGTCATCCATACGGCCGACTGCCTGCGCGGAGTTGACCGCATTGTGGTGGTTGATGCGCTCAAGGCCGGCCAGGCGCCGGGCACGATTTATTTGATGGATGGCGATGAAGTTTTTGAAAACGACTATTCGCTTTCGATTCATTCGCTGGGGCTGAAGACCGCGTTGCGGTTTCTTGCGCCCGATGAAAAGCCGGCGGAGTGGTCGCTGGTTGGGGTGGAGCCCGAAACGTTGGAACTCGGGACGCGGCTGTCGGAGCCGGTGTCGGACGCGGTATCGGGAGCGGTGCGGACGGTTGAAAATTTGATTGAGGAGTGGCAGGCATGAAAAAGGGACTATGGCTTTTCATCGGGTTGTTTTCGGTTTCTGCAGCATTCGGAAACATCGGCGGTTTTTGTGCGGCGGTGGATGCGGAGGGAACCCATGCGTATGTGGGGGCCGGCCAAATCCTGCTGGCCGTTAATGCATCCGACCCTGTTGCGCCCGTCTGCACTGGTTCGCTCTATCTGCCCGGCCTGATCGAAGACATTCTGGTTGAGGGAACCAATCTCTACGCCGCGTGCGGCGATGCCGGCGTGCACCGCGCCAATACGTCCATGGAGCTGCTCGATACGTTTGATTCTCCCGGCCATGCCTACGGTTTGGCGTTGAATGGGACGGCTCTTTATTTGGCTGATGGAGTTGGCGGCCTGGCTGTGCTTGATGCCGCATCGCTGGCGGTGACGGACTCGTACTCGACCAACGGCCCGGCTATGGATGTGGTTGTTGACGGAGCGGCGGTTTACCTGCTCGACCATTTCAACGGCGTAATCAAGCTCGATGCATCCCTCAACGAAACCGCCGCCTATGGAATGGTTGCATTCGGCAACCGCATGGCCTCTGACGGCACAACGCTGCATGTGGCCGATGGCGAGGGCAAGGTTTCGAAAATCGACATGGCTTCCATGACGCTGTCCACCAACGAGCTCGTTGGCATTCCTTCCGTTGGAACCGCCGTTTCCGGCTCCGATGTTTTTGTGGCGCGGGGCGCTTCCGGCGTTCAGGTGCTCGGCGGCGCATTGCTCGCCACGCCCGGCAATGCATCCGCCCTCGCGGTTGCCGACGGCAAGCTGTATGTGGCCGACGGCTTTGGCGGCCTCTCCATTTTCGATGCTTCCACCAAAACGTTGCTCGGCTCCTTTTCCGGGGTGGCACGCAGCCGGGCCACGGCAATCGCCAACGGCTTGGCCTATGTGGCGGCCGGGAATCAGGGCATCCGGATTTTTGATCTGTCTGATCCGACCGATCCGTCTTTTCTCTCAACACTGGTTTCCAGCAACGCCCTCGACGTTGCCGTGGCAGGTGGCCTGCTCTTGGTGGCCGACAGCTTCCAAGGATTGGCAACCTACGATTTAGCTTCTCCGGCTGCTCCGGCGTATTTGGGCACCTACACCCCAATCTCCCCTGCGGTGGTCCACTGCGTCGGGGCATCCGGCTCTCTTGTATACATTGCGGAAGGCTACAACGTCCTCAAGCTGGATGTTTCCAATCCTGCATCGCCAGCTGTCGTTGAAACTTATACATCGCCTGACTATGTATTCGATCTCGACGTTGCCGGCAACAACGTCGTGCTGGCCACCGGTGCGGTTCATTCGGTCACGGTGGATGGGGCGCAGGGCTTGATGGATTGGAGCCTGGTCGATGTGTCCGATCCGCTGACGCCCGTGGCCGTCACCAACTTTGGCCCGCTCGTACGCGCCATGCAGCTGACGTTGTCCGGCGACACCATCTATGCTTCGGCCGACGACGGCGGCACGGCTTTCGTGCAGATGCCGGGGATCACGAACGACTCCGACGAAGACGGACTCGACGACGCGTTTGAACAGACGATCATTGATTTTGATGCCGGTGATGAATTTGTAGATTTCGATAGTGTCGATCCGGATGATGATTTTGACGGCGACGGCCTTTCGAACTTGCATGAACAGCTGGCCGGCACCTCGCCGGTCGATCCCCAATCGGTGTTTGCCATCAGCGCCCTCGAAGGGGAGGGGAGCGGTTTTGCCGTCAGCTGGCACAGCGTCGCCGGCCGCACCTACACAATCCACAAGAGCACCAATCTGGTTGAAGGGTTTTCCGTTCTGCGGTCGGGCATTTCCGCCACGGCGCCGGTCAACACGCACGTCGACCTCGAGGCCGGCGGCTGCGCCATGTACATGATCACCCTCGATCCCTGATCTGCGGATATCCGCGCTACGCCTTTAGTTTTCCCTGCCGATGGGACAAGCACCAAAAAAGTTACGGAGGACTTTTAATCATTGGAAGCCCTCTCATCTTTTATCCTCGGCCCGTGGGTGTTACCCAGAAAGAAGTAGGTGAAAAACCGGTAAATGATTCCCGTGTTTTCCCTGTTCAGCGCATTAGAATATTATGATTTACAAACGTTTGGGAGGTGCTAGGTTGCAACATTAATAAGAGGGCTTGTTAATGAAAAAAATCGCATTTGGTCTACGGCTGAACTCACCGGCCTTTTGCCGCACACCCCCTACCACTATCGCGGGCAGGGCACGAATGCGGAGGGCACGACCGACGGCGAAGATATCATCTTTACCACGCCCTACGACTATGCCGCTTGGGTCGCGGAGCAGTTTGGAACGAATGCCTCCAATCCAGAGATTGCCGGGCCGTGGACGGATGCCGAGGTGGTTGGGATTATGCCGAATCCGGACGGAACCGAAACGGTGGCCGTGCGTTCGACGAGTGCTGTTAGTCTAGAGCCCATTCAATTTATGAAACTGCGGATTTCAATGCAGTAAAAGAGAGGGAAACATGAAAAAATTAGGTTTGTTGCTATTGCTTTCAACTTCGCTAGCCAGTGCCGCTGAGTGGCAGGTGATTGGCTGGAACGATCTGGGCATGCACTGCATGGACGGCACCGACTTTTCGGTGTTCTCGATCCTTCCGCCGTACAACACGATCCATGCGCAGGTCATCCATAACGGCGATCTCGTCACATCGAGCAGCGGACTGCATGTCACGTTCGAGGCCGTGGCCGATCCGGAGGGATCGATCAATACCACGAGCGCCGACAAGGTTAATTTCTGGGAGCACGTGGCCGACATGTTCGGCGCACAGCCCGCGGACGATGTTGGTTTGACCGGCGTGGCGATGCCGGGGACAAACAACACGCCGCAGCACATGGAGTTTGAGCCTGCGCACAACTGGTTCACGGGGGAGGGCATTCCAATCTCGCCGTTCGACGATGCGGGCAAGGTGAACTATTATCCGCTGATGAAGGTCGTGCTGCGCAATGACGTTGGAACCGAACTGGCCTCGACGCGCATCGTGCTGCCGGTCTCCGACGAAATGACCTGCTCCGCCTGCCACCAGTCCGGGAGCGGGAACGATGCCATGCCGGCTTTGGGCTGGCGCTGGCACCCCGATGCCGACAAGGACGTAAAACTCAATATTCTGCGCCTGCATGACGAAAAGCAGCAGGGCAATGCGGCCTTTTTCCTGGCCTTGGAAAACCAGGGTTTCAACACCAACGGGCTCTACCAAACCGTCGTGGCCGACGGCACGGCAATCCTCTGCGCCCGCTGCCATTCATCCAACGCGCTCCCAGGTTTAGGAGAAACCGGCGTTCCTCCGCTGACGCAAGTGATGCACGGGCACCACGGGGCGGTTATGGATCCGGCGACCGGCATGACGCTGAACGATTCGGCCAACCGCTCGTCTTGCTACCGGTGCCACCCGGGGTCGGACACACTGTGCCTGCGAGGAGCGATGGGGACTGCGGTTGATGAGTCGGGCTCCACGAGCATGCAGTGTCAAAGCTGCCACGGAAACATGAGCACCGTTGGAAGCGCCACCCGGGTCGGCTGGCTGGAGCAGCCCAACTGCCAAGCCTGCCATACCGGCACGGCGACCGACAACAACGGCCAGATCCGCTATCTCGATGCCTATGACGGCGGCAGCCTGCGGGTTCCGGTGAACCCAACCTTTGCAACCTCTCCCGACACACCGGCTGCCGGATTTTCGCTGTACCGCTTTTCCGAAGGGCATGGCGATTTGCAGTGCTCGGCCTGCCACGGTTCGCCGCATGCCATTTATCCGAGCTTCCACCAAAACGACAATCTGCAGAACCAGGACCTTCAAGGCCAGGGCGGCACGCTGGGTGATTGCTCGGTCTGCCACGCCGACTCGCAATTTTCTGAGGCCAATAATCTCCTGTCCGGTCCTCACGGGATGCATCAGACCGGATCCCGCTGGATCAAGCAGGGCGACCATAACCATAAGAAGGCCGTGGATGTTCTGGGTGCGAACAGCTGCAAAGCCTGCCATGGTGCCGATGAACGGGGAACGGTGCTATCCGCCTCACTGACCGACCAGACCCTGAGCTGGTCTGACGACGGCCAGACGGCCAATAAATTTTTCTGGCAGGGCGCCATTATCAGCTGCTATTCCTGCCATGAAGGTTCTAACAGCGACAACGACAATCCTCGGGTCGCCGCCACCGTTTCCAGCATTTCTGCAGTGATCAGCGCCAACACGGATGCGGTCATGCCGCTGTCCATCAGCAATCCGAGCGGTTTGGATCTGTTCACCCGCATCATCTCGCCGCCCCGTTACGGGATGGCCGCCGTCAGCAACGGCACTCATGCGGTATACCGGCCGTTCTATAATTTCACGGGAACCGACCAGTTCACGTACGCGGCCTACAATACGGAGAAGGATTCCAACCTGGCCACCGGCACGGTGACCGTGGCCGAAGGCACCTGCGTGCTGGTTTGCGAGTCGCTCGTTCCGGCGAACGCGGCCTCGCGCACGGAGCTTCCGTTCTGGGCGTTCGCGACCGTCTCGAACTGCACCGCCGCCGTTTCCCATCTTTGGAACTTTGGCGACGGAGCCGGCTCGACCAATGCGCTGGCGCAGCACGCCTACGGCAAGAATGGAACCTATCCATGGAGCATCGTTGCTTCGGCGGGTGGATTGCGTGTCACGAATTCGGGCTCGGTCACGGTCTCCGACATCCAACTTGATACCGACGACGACGGCATTGAGGACGATTGGGAATGGGCTAACTTCCAATCCTTGGAAATTGCCAATGAAGATTCGGACTTCGACCACGACGGGCAGAGCGACAAGGCGGAATATCTATGCGGCACCGGTGCAAAGGATGCCGGCTCGCATCTGGCGTTCAATGATGGGGCTCCAAAGGTTGTGCGCTGGGCCAGCGAGCCCAACCGCATCTATACCATCAATGCCACCACCACGCTGGTGTCGATGGCGTTCAGTCCGCTGGCGACGGACCTCGCTTCAACGCCACCAGAAAACACCTATACCGATCTGACTACTTCGGCAGAGTCGGCCAAGTTTTATCAGGTGGAGTTGGAGTAAGCGGCCTTATTTGGATTTCATCAGGAAGGTCTGCACTTCCGCAGGTCCTGCATGGCTTTGACCTGATTATTGCGGTAGACGATTTTGCCGGTGGGATCGATGATGAACGTCCAGCGCGCCGTAGTGGCGCTGCGACTCAGTTCCACCTCTTGCTGTGGTATCCATTAGAACGATGGTTTTTCCATCTGCAGTGATGAGTGTTGTCCGGCCTTTCCAGTTGGAGGTGAAATAGTTTCCCTTCCCGTCGGGCTTGAGGCCATCGATGCCGGAGTCGGTTTGCGCGATGCGGGTGATTTTCTTGGTCTTGAGGTTTATGGAGTTGAGTTTTCCGTTCCGCGCGTCGCCGGCCAGCAACCTGTTCTCCAGCATGTGAAGGCCGTTTGGACGTTCCATTTCAGGGGATACCAGCCAAATATCGAGCCGCCCCTTGTTCAACCTGTAGATCCTGCCGTTCTCGGCCGAAGAGTCGCCTGTATAGATATTGCCATCTTTATCTGCTGCAACGTCGTTCAGGAAAACAGCTCCCTCCGCCGAATATCGTTTTGCAACGATTCCGGTCTTGAGATCAATCTGGACAAGTTCATCGATGTCGGAGACGTAGAGGCTGTTCCCATGGATGGCCATGCCCTTGGGTGCGTTCAGGCCGGTTGCCCACTTGAGCTTCACAACATTCCCGCCCAGATCCACTTGGGATATGAATCCCTTCCCGTTTTTTTCTGCTGGTTTGCCTGACACGTTGGACACGTAGAGCAGATGGTCCGCCGGGTTGAGAAGCGCACATTCGGGCACGTCCAGCACCGCTTCCGTTTTCCATGTTTCCACCAGCTTGCATGCTGGTGCCGCCATGGAGATGCAGGCTGGTATAAGCACGCCCATTACGAGGGCGGATGATGCTTTGTTCATGGCCTTTCCCTTATGTTGTTTTGGACGAGCTGCGCAGATCCTTGTTCTTGTAGTACTCCACTTTGCCCTCTTCAGCAAAGCCGGCAACTTTTTCGGCGAGAGCCAGCCGTTGTTTTTCGGAGAGGGTTGTGAACCGTTTGACGATGGCGGCTTTCTCCTCGACAAATTCCGGCGTCTCGGCACCGGTGATCAATACGGATACGGGGAGCGACAGCGTGAAGTTGATGCATTCCTCAACAGACAGTGCGCCGGGAATTACCGGCTTGTCGGAGGTCCACTTAACTTTGCCGTTCATCTCCTTTTGCGCGAAGAAGCGTCCGTCGGCCAGCGTCTTCATCGCCAGAATACCTATGTTGTTTTCAAGCATCTTGGGAATGGTTGTTTCAATGAAGCTGTGCTTCGACGCTGCGTCCACAGGGTTGATCGGGAACTGGCAGGAGGTGCAGGCGTCCAGCACCGCCTTATGTTCGGTCATCCGGACGTGGGCATAGGGCGAGGCGTGTCCGGTAAACCCGATATGCCGGACCTTACCCTCTGCTTGAGCTTTCAGCGCTTCGTCCAGTACGCCCTTGGCGAGCCGGTCGTCGGCATCAGCTGGATCCTTAAGCGAATGGATCTGCCATAGGTCGATGACTTCTGTATTCATTCGTCTCAGCGAGCCTTCAAGATGCTGGCGGGCGGTGGCCGCATCCTTGGCCTGGGTTTTGGTCATGAGAAAAATATCATCGCGGTATTTTGGAATGAGGTATTTCCCATAGCGCTCTTCACTGCGCCCCTTGCCATAGCTTTCGGCGTTGTCGAAGAATCGAATTCCAACCTCGATGGCCTTTTCGATGGTTGCTTGCGCGACGGCTTCATCTTCCGGCCAGCCGACGTGGTAGCCGCCTAGTCCGAGGCAGGTGACTTGCTCTCCGCATTTTCCGAGGGTCCTGCGAGGGAGTATGGAACCTAGGCGATCTGATTTGGATGCCCCTGCCTTTGCCGAAGGCGGGGCTAGAGCGGTTCCGGCAACCGCCAACTGTTGGAGTAGCTCTCTGCGTTTCATGCCGAAATTCTACCTGCAGCTTGAAAGCAAGAGAAGAAAAAAACTTGAAGGAACTTTCTCGGGGGTTTCCGTCGGCCTCAAGGAAGAAGGGGCAGGCTAACGGTTGCTTGAAAAATACAAGCGCTTCTAAACGTTAATGCGCAGACATTTTGTTTGGCAAGGCCTCTATAATTTGTAAACTCCCTTTATTGTAGAAAAAGAGCGGTTCTTTGGGAAGGCAGTATGTCACCTTCCGGAAAACCAAGCTGGTTCTCGCGAGGGCGGGAAAACAAACTGAAGGAGGGAATGATGAGACCTATAAAAAGGCTAAACTATATCTGTCTGTTGAGTGGCTTGCTCCTCTTAACGGCTCATGATTCTGGGGCGGCGGAATACGATTATCCGGTTTCGGATGCCTTTGTTGCCACGGTTGTAGGAACGCCCACTTCCTACCGGCCTGTGCCGGCAGAAAAAGTCCGCGTTAAGCAATACAAGCTGGAAGTGTTTAAGGATCAGGAAGTTCCCGACCCCTTATGGACTCAGAAAAAACTTAAGTTTTCTCTGGCCTATCAGAAGCATTCGGCTCCAATGATCTTTGTCATTGCCGGCACCGGAGCGAGCTATCAGTCCTCGAAAATGAAGTTTCTTCAAAATGTGTTCTATAAGGAAGGCTACCACGTCATCTGCATTTCTTCTCCGACGCACCCCAATTTCATTGTTTCCGCCTCCAGCAGCAAGCTTCCGGGCAATGTGGCGCAGGATGCTGAAGATATCTACCGTGTGATGGAACTGTGCATGGAGAAGGTGAAGAATAAAGTCGAGGTAACCGACTATTACCTGACCGGCTACAGCTTGGGAGGCACGCAGGCGGCCTTTGTTTCGGTGCTGGATGAGGAGAAAAAAATCTTCAACTTTAAAAAAGTGTTGATGCTCAATCCGTCGGTCAACCTGATTAATTCGGTTACGACGATCGATGACATGCTGGCGAATAACATTCCGGGCGGACTAGACAATTATGCCGCGTTCTTTGACGATATGATGAGCAAGGTTTCCGATGAATACGGCAAGAAGGGGTATCTCCACTTTGATGAGGATTTTCTCTATAACGTATACGAAGAACATGATGGGCAGGCGAACGAGGGCAATGTGAAGGCGTTGATCGGCACTTCGTTCCGCATTTCTTCGGGGGCGATGATCTATGTCGCCGATGCGATGTCAAATGGCGGGTTGATTATTCCTCCCAATCATGTGCTGACACGCTACGAATCCACTACGGATTTCTCCAAGGTATGCGGCCGGACAACCTTTACGGATTATTTCAACGACCTGTTTTTCCCCCACTTCAAGAAACTCGACCCCAGCCTGACCCAAGAGCAAATGGTTGAGAACGCGAGTTTGACAGGCATTAAAGACTACTTGAAAAACACGGAAAAAATAGGTGTTATGACCAACGCTGACGACTTTATTTTGACGGCTGACGAAGTGGAGTTTTTGAAGCAGACGCTGGCCGGAAGATCCGTGGTTTATCCGACCGGCGGGCACTGCGGAAATATAGCGAGCAAGGCCTATGTTGAATATATGATCAACTTCCTCAAATAGAAAAAGGGGTT
Source organism: Pontiella sulfatireligans (assembly GCF_900890705.1). Taxonomy (GTDB): domain Bacteria; phylum Verrucomicrobiota; class Kiritimatiellia; order Kiritimatiellales; family Pontiellaceae; genus Pontiella; species Pontiella sulfatireligans. The sequence goes on from NZ_CAAHFH010000002.1 coordinate 2,471,707, forward strand.
TGGACCAATGAAAACAAAACTAGAATTAACGATGTTTGGAAAGCTCATGCCGGTAATGGCGCTTCTTATTGTGGCGGGCCCAGCCTTTGCAAAAAAACAGGAGGCGCCGGAAGTTCCGGCCAAGCGTCCGGTCAGCGAATATGTTAAGGCTGATGTTGAGTATAAGATCGATGTTTACGACCCTTGGGAAGGATTCAACCGCCGTATGTACCGTTTTAACTACGGCTTTGATAAATATTTCTTCCTGCCGGTTGTGAAGACCTATGAATTCATTTTGCCAAAGCCGGTTGAAAAAGGCGTATCCAACTTTTTCGGCAATTTGGGCGAGGTCAACACGTGCGCCAACTGCCTGCTGCAGGCCAAAGGCGGAAAGGCAGGCAAAACTGCGGGGCGCTTCGTAATCAATTCCACGGTGGGAATTCTCGGACTATTCGATGTTGCAACCAAGATGGGCATCCACGGGCAAGACGAGGACTTCGGCCAGACGCTGGGTGTCTGGGGGGTTGGAAACGGCCCCTATTTGGTGCTGCCGGTTCTGGGCCCTTCTTGTGTTCGGGATACTGGAGGAATCGTAGTCGATGGCGTTGGGCACAGCCTGTTGGTCAATGGGCTCATAGGTACTCTGGGAATGACCGACAACGAGGAGCGGAACCTTTCGCTCGGACTCAGCGCACTCCGCGCTGTTGATAAGCGTCACCAGATCGGTTTTCGCTATTATGAGACCGGTTCGCCTTTCGAGTATGAGATGGTGCGGATGCTCATAACAGAGAAGCGAATCATTCAAGTCGAAAATTAATGAAGCAGGCGCCCTGTCTTAGGCAGGGAGCCGTTAGTGCTGATGCCGGGGTTTTCGAACCCCGGCTGTTTTTTTGCATCTATCGCGCACTTTTCCGGCGATATCGCATTTGAATCGAGTTAATCCTGTTTTCCGGCTGGAAAAAACGGTTTGATACGCTCCGATTATGAATAACGAAATCATTACACCGGACCAGGAATTCGAGCAGAAGCTGCGCCCGTCGCGCTTCGCGGATTTTACGGGGCAGGACAAGATCCGCGAGCGACTCGAACTGTTCGTGCAGGCCGCGCGCGAGCGCAACGACGTGCTTGACCATGTATTGCTCTCCGGCCCGCCCGGTCTGGGGAAAACCACGCTCTCCTACATTCTTGCCGATGCAATGGATGTAAACATTAAGTGCACCTCCGGCCCCGTGGTTGACAAACCCGCGGATTTAGCCGGCTTGCTCACCAGTCTTGAGCGTGGCGACGTGCTCTTTATTGACGAAATCCACCGCATGCAGCGCTCTGTCGAGGAATACCTCTATTCCGCCATGGAGGATTTCGTAATTGATATTGTGATCGACCAAGGGCCCAACGCCCGCTCGGTGCGGCTCAACATTGAGCCCTTCACGCTGATTGGTGCAACCACGCGCAGCGGGATGCTTTCCGCCCCCATGCGCTCGCGCTTCGGGCTGGTCAATCGGTTGGACTACTACGATGCTGCCACGCTGGCGATCATCATCAAGCGTTCTGCAAGAATTTTGAATGTGGAACTTGAAGAAGCCGGCGCCATGGAGATTGCTTCGCGTTCGCGGGGCACGCCCCGCATTGCCAACAACCTGCTGCGTCGCGCCCGCGACTATGCCCAGGTCAAAGCCGACAACCGCATCACCGCCGAGCTGGCCGACAAAGCGCTCAATCTGCTGGATATTGATGAAGATGGATTGGAGGAAATGGACAAGCGCATCCTCTCCTGCATTATTGAAAAATTTGGAGGTGGTCCCGTTGGACTCAACTCCATGTCGGTGTCTGTGGGCGAAGAGTCCGACACAATCGAAGAAGTCTATGAACCGTATCTTATTCAAGAAGGCTATCTTCAGCGCACGGCGCAAGGCCGCATTGCCACGGCGCTGGCCTATCGAAAGTTCGGTTTGCAGCCCAAGGATTAATACAGGTTTTCAATCGTAAATTCGTGGTCGACCGTTCTGGACGTGATGTTCGTGAGGTTTATGCGGGCTTCGCCAACGCTAAGTGCTTCGAGCCCGCCGTTGATGTAGTTGGTGAGTGCCGCGGTGATCTTGGCATCATCCGGTTGCCATGAATCCATGGCCCATTCCTGAACTGCATTGTTCAAAAGAAGAGTATTAGATTGTTTGGTTTTGTACAGGACGCGGGTGCGGGCGACGCTGAAGGACGGCAGGGCAATGGAGGCAAGGAGGCCTATCACGGCTACTGTAACCGTGGTTTCAATCAGTGTGAATCCATGCTTCCGTTTCATCATTAAACCTACAAGACGCTACGAGCTAAGGCTTTTAATGTGGATTTGCCAATAAGAAACAATGGGCCGCCTTTGTTTAGATAAGATGCCAATATGCAAAAAGGAGAGGCAGAGCCTCTCCTTTTTGCATGTTCCGATGCTTCAAATGCTAATCAACGCGATGGGTGACTTCCACGAGGTGGTAGCCGAATTGCGTTTTGACCGGACCCTGGACTTCGCCCACCGGCGCGCTGAACACGACTTCGTCGAATTCCTTCACCATCTGTCCGGGGCCGAAGGTTCCTAGGGCGCCGCCTTCTGCGCCTGACGGGCATTTAGAGTGCAGTTTTGCGAGTTCCGCAAAATCCGCGCCACCGTCGATCTGGTTTTTAAGGTCGGTGCAATCTGCTTCTGTTGCGACCAAAATGTGCCTTGCTGCTGCTGATGCCATGGGTTCTCTCCTTAAGTTTGAATTAAAGGGGGAAGATGCAGGTTTGGTCGGAAGCACTCAAGCCCGGATCGCCGTATTTCAACCGGAGATTACCGTGTGGAACGCTTATTCATTGCTTTCGGTCGAGGGGGCAATCCGTTCGGCCAAGGGCTGGAACCGGTTGGTCAGCCTCATCTGCTCATCCGTCATGTTGGTTTGCATGTGCTGCTTCACATAGGCGATGGAATCTTCGGCGGAGAGCTGAAGGATGTCGCGTACGATGCAGCAGGTCATTACCCCGGTGCGACCAACTCCTGCATTGCAGTGTACGGCCACGTTGGCGCCGGCGCGCAGGTAGCCTGATACTTGGTCGACCACTTTAGAGAAGGCGTGCCGTTCGGGACTGGTGTAGTCGGCAATCGGAAAGCGGATGGGCTCTATATGGTGTTGCTTGTAGGTTTCAATGACATCGCGTTTCGCTTTCTTGGCCAGTTCGGCGTCGGTGACGAGCATGACCACAAACTCGATGCGGTTCTGCTTATAGATTTTAAGCAGGTTGTTGCCCGGGTCGTAAGGCCCAAAGGGCATCGGGCTGACAAACAGCTTTCCTTTTACCTCCAAGGGGATCCGTACGCAGGTTTTTTCTATTTTCCCGAACCAAAGCATTAATCGTCTCCAAACAGTAAAAACGCACCCTATATATAATGGTTGAAAAATTGAACTGTGAATAAACGAAAAAGAGCATCAATGTTTTCGCGCATTGGAATTTACAAGGGAGGATGGGTGCGTTCAAACTGTGTACATGAATATAGAGCAGTTCATCAATGGGTCGCCGTTCTTTAAAGAGTTGTCCGAGGTGCACCGGTGCGAGGTAGCGAACATCAGCGCATATAAAGAAGTGAGCAAGCGCGACTATCTTTTCCATGAAGGCGAAAAGGGGAGCAGCATGTTCCTCCTTGTTGAAGGAAACGTCCAGCTGCACAAAAACACCGAGGATGGGCGCGAGGTGGTGATCCGGGTCATCAAGCCGGGCGAAATTTTTGCCGAAGTCGTCTTGTTTGAAAAGGAGCGTTATCCGGTCTCTGCGCGCGCAGTGACGAATGTGCATCTCCTGATCTTTCCGCGGGAAGGCATTCATCGCTTGCTGGCCGAGGAGGGGTTCCGGAATGACTTCGTTGCTTTGTTGATGGCGAAGCAACGCTATTTGACCGAACGCATCCAGGAGTTGACGACCAAGGACGTTGAGCATCGGCTTTTTACCTTTTTACGCACGCAATACGGCGAAAAGGAAGTTATTCATACGCCGCTTTCTAAAAAAGACATCGCCGCCGCCATCGGCACCACGCCCGAAAGCCTGTCGCGGCTGATTCTTCGTCTTCACGATGAAAAGGCCGTCATTTGGCAGGGCAAGGAAATCCGCATCCTGACCGACTCGTGGAAATAGTTGGAGCAGGGGCCGTGCGTGATGATTCTTTCAACGATTGTCGCACTCTTCTTCTCGATGAAGAGCTTCGTTAATGTCCGCCGCCTCCCAATTGGCGGCGGGGCGCCACGGCTATCGCCTCTTTTGAGCTGAAGCCGTTGTTGCTTAAAGAGCCACACTCTTTTGCCGGTCCCAGTCTGTCCGCAAGGAAGAGAGGCAGACTTGCTGGATGTGGATTTGGCTGGTAGGATAGCTCCAGCGCAAACAACGGAGTTAATAATGAATATGCTCATTTTAACGATTGTAAAGGTTGTAGCCTGTCTGGCTTTCATTGCGGACGGAGGTGCAAAGCTGATGAAGTCGAAGCCGTTGGTGGAGCAATTCCATGATTTCCGGCTGCCACTAGAAATCATGTATTTCATCGGCATCATTGAAATTCTGGGGGGAATTGCCCTCTGGATGGAGATATTGGATGTGTGGGCTTTTTCTGGTTTGGCTTGCCTGATGCTGGGTGCCATGAAGAGCCACATTGTGGCAAAGCACCGGTTTTTTCACCTTCTTCCGGCCGCGGTGTTGTTCTGCCTTTGCGTATCTGGTGCGTTGCTTGCAAATTGGCTGAAGTAGCTTTGTTCAAGCGGATCTTTTACGAGGCCTGCATCTATCGGATCCCCTTAATTGTCCAATAAAGAGGTTTAGTCTCGATTTTAATAGTCAACTAAGGTTACAAATCCGGGTGGTACTGCACTGTTAAGGAGTCGGATGTCATGATGTCGAGTAGTCCGGTCGTTTTCGCTGTTTTTTTTACTTCGTTGGTTGGAGTTGCTTTTGCGGAATTTTCCTTTAAGGACAATGATGGGGTGATGACGGTCAGCCAAGAAGGGCAGGAGCTTTTCGGCTACCAGTTCCAACCCTTGGAAAATCCGGTGGGTGGCGACAAATTTAAAGGCTCGAACTTTATTCATCCGCTGAAAACGCCTTCCGGCTTTACCGGCACTGATTTCCAGCCCGTGGATCATCTGCACCATTTCGGTCTTTGGTGGCCATGGAAAAAGATCAAGGTGGACGGTCGTGAAATTATCACCTGGGAGCTGCAGAAGGGCGAAGGGTTGAATCAGGGCCGCAAAGCTGTCCCCACCAAAACCGGTATTGTTGCTGAAAGCGATTATCTTGACCGGACGGCTCCCGATGGACCGCTGGGGGTTCTTCATGAGACCACCCAGATAGGCATCGAAAATTTTAAAACCACCTTGGCAGACGGGTATTTTCTGGATTTCGACATCGAGCACCGATGTTCCACCGAGCTGCCGGTCGAAGTTTCCAAATACCGCTACAGCGGATTTTCAATCCGTGCTTCCAAGGATTGGAGCAAGGATAACAGCACCATTCTTACCAGCGAAGGGAAGAGGCGCCTTGAAGCCAATTTTACCCGGGCGGTTTGGGTGAAGGGCGAGGGAGCTGTTCCAATGGGTGAAAGTGCCGGTGTTTTGATGATGGGGCATCCGTCCAACCACGCCCACCCGGAACTGCTGCGGACTTGGGACACTCAGCATAACGGCGCGGTGTTCGCCAATTTTAATCCGGTGCAGGATGCTTCGTGGAATTTTGAACCCGGGAAAGCCTATGCACGGCGCTACCGGGTGCTTGTATATGATGGAGAGATCAACAAAGAACAGGCAGACCGTCTGTGGGAGGAATACAGGAATGAAAAATAGCACAGCACTTTCCCGAAAAAACTTTCTGGCTGGATCAGCGGGCATAATGGCCGCTCCATTAATTCTGCCGTTGGGCGTTTACGGCGCAGAGCAGGCATTAAGGATTGGTTTGATCGGTTGCGGGCGGATGGGGCGTTCAAACATCATGAGTGTTTTTGGCCGCGGGGATAAAGAGAACGTATTGATCACTGCGCTCGCAGATGTGGACGCTAACCGCGCCAACAAGCTGAAGAAGGAGTTGGAGCGGAAATATGCCGGCAGGGGCAGAAAGTTGAAATCCAGGTCTATCAGGATTGCTACGAGCTTCTGCTTGCATCAGGTGTTGATGGCGTTGTGATTGCGACGCCGGATCACCAGCACGCCGTGAACGCGATTGCGGCGGCTGATACGAAGAAGGATATCTATTTGCAAAAGCCGCTGACCTATTCTGTGGTGGAAGGGCAAAAGCTGGTAGAGGCGGTGCGGAGAAACAACGTGGTGCTTCAGGTTGGAGCCCAGCAGCGCTCCAGCATTTATTTCAGGAAACCCTGCGAACTGGTGCGCAACGGAGCGTTGGGGGAAATACACACGATTGAAGTAGAGGTGCCTACAGACAAGGGAACCGGTGACCCGGCTCAATCGCCTGTTCCGGAAAACCTCGACTACGACATGTGGCTGGGGCCGACGCCGATTCATCCTTATGCCGAATGGCGGGTTCACCCGCAATCAGATCTGAGCCGTCCGGGCTGGCTGCAGATCGAACCCTATTGCCGTGGAATGATCACCGGTTGGGGCGCGCATATGTATGATGTTGCCCAGTGGGGGCTTGGAATGGACGAAAGCGGCCCTGTGGAAATCAGCGCCACCGGCGAGTTTCCGAAACGCGGACTATTCGATGTGCATGTTGCTTATCAAGGCGAAGCCACCTATGCCAATGGCGTCAAGGTGGTTTCGCGCAACGGAAAACCGGGCGTAAAGTTTATTGGAGAGGACGGTTGGATCCGTTGCTGGCGTGGCGGATTTGAGTCGAATGACCGCGAGATCTTTCGCCAGAAAGTTTCAGAGGGTGGAGTTCATCTCTACGAAAGCAAGCACCATGAAGCCGATTGGCTGCAGGCGATGCGCTCTCGGAAAGACCCCGTCAGTACGGTGGAGATCGGGCACCGCTCCAATACGATTTGCGTGCTGCACCACATTTCCATGAAGCTCGACGGGCGCAAGCTGAAGTGGGATCCGGTCAAGGAGCAGATCATAGGCGATCCCGAGGCCAACGCCATGCTCGATTTCGAGCATCGCGCACCTTGGACGGTGTGATCCTCGGGTGTTGGATGAATAAATAGAACAATTAGGACAGAATAATTTTCAGTGCGACTGTCCGGGGTAATTATTCTGGCTACATATTTCGCACGCATGGCTGGAGGTTGCGGAGGAGCTTATGAAGAGTAAGAAAACAGTTAAAGCAGGGATCGTTGGGGCAGGGTTTGCCGCGTCGTTCCATTACGATGCCCTTTGCAGGGTACATGGTGTCAACGCGGAGGTGGTCGGCGTGTTTTCGCATTCGGGCGGAGCGGAGTTCGCGGAGAAACGGGGCATTAAGAATTTCGGCTGTCTCGACGAACTGCTGGATCAGGTGGATGTCGTGCATGTTTGCGTGACCGCCGATGCGCATGAGGAAATCACGGTGGCCGCGTTGGAAAAGGACAAGTTTGCCATCGTGGAAAAGCCGCTGACGGGTTATTTCGGCGATGGAAGCGACGAATTCAACGGTGATACGTTCCCGAAGCAGATTGCCCTGGAGTATGCGGCGAAGAGCGTTGAACGGATGATTGAGGCCGAGAAAAAGAGCAAGGGAAAGATCCTCTATGCCGAAAACTGGGTCTATGCGCCGTCCATCCAGAAAGAGCGCGAGATCATCGAAAAGACCGGAGCCCAGATCCTGTGGATTCATGGTGAACAAAGCCATTCCGGCTCCCTGGCGGACAGCTATGCGCATTGGAAGTTTTCCGGAGGAGGCGTGATGCTCGGGAAAGGGTGCCATCCTTTGTCGGCCGCCCTTTACCTTAAGCAGGTGGAAGGTCTGGCGAGGAACGGCAAGGCGATTCGCCCAAAGAGCGTGACGGCGAGGACGCACGCCATTACCCGCCTGCCCGGTTTCATCGACGAAGGCCACATTCGTTGCGATTATCACGACATTGATGATTTCTCGATCATGCACGTGGTGTTCGAGGATGGCACCATCGCCGATGTCGTTTCGTCCGACATTGTGACCGGGGGGATTAAGAACCATGTTTCCGTCATGGCCAACAACCACCGAACGATCTGCAACATTGGCCCTAATAACGCCATGGAGACCTACAACCCGGTCGATGAAAACTTCAAGGATATCTATACCGTGGAGAAGATAGGAACGAAGCAGGGCTGGCAATGCACCTCGCCGGACGAGGCTTGGTTCAATGGCTACCAGCATGAGATGGAGGCTTTTTATCGGACGGTTGCCTATGGGGATCGGATCGAGTCGAACAGTAGTCTGGCTTCGGACACGATTCTCACGATCTATAGTGCATATGTTTCATCGGAAAACTCCGGCAAGGAAGTGGAGATACTGATAGTTGGCTGAGCCGAGGTGTTTAATAGGGAGTATTAAATGAAGAGTATTATTTTAACTGTTGCGGTGGGCCTGATGGTTGGCTGTGCAACCAATAACTATATCGAGGCTCCAATGGTCACAAAAGAAATCGAATCTCCGACGGCGGCGTGGATTGGGTTAATCAGTTCGTTGGCTCCGGAAAAAGCAACCGTGGTTCCGGCAAAGCCCAGACGCGTGCTGGTTTTTTCGCTGGCGACCGGCTTCAAGCACATTGTTGCTCCCCATGTGAAGGAGGTCATCGAGGTGCTTGGCGACAAGACCGGGGCGTTCAGGGTGGAGTTCAGCGACGACATCAGCGTGTTCGAAAAGGAGAGCCTGGCTCAATATGACGCCATCTTAATGAACAATGTTTGTCCTGATCGCGCCAAACGGGATTTGTTTTGGGATGTCCTAAAGGATGAGCAGAAAGCGGCTGAGCTAGAGGCCAACCTTATAGAGTATGTTGCAGGAGGCGGGGGGCTTGTGGTGGTTCATGGCGCCATAGCGTTCCAGATTAATTCGCCGGCCGTAAGTGAAATGATCGGTGGCAGCTTCGACTGGCATCCTAAATTTCAGACGGTGACGTTGGAGCTGGTTGATCCAAAACATCCGTTGGTTGCAGTCTTCAAGGGCAGGGGGTTTGTTCATCAGGATGAGCCCTATCTCTTTAAGAACGCTTATAGGGAAAAGAATTTTCGGCCGTTGCTGGTGATGGATGTTTCGAAGTTGGACCCTGAAACGTTCAAGAAAAAGGGCGTGGCCGATGATGTCCGCTATGTGGCCTGGATCAAGAGCCATGGCGAGGGGCGTGTCTTTTATTGCAGTCCTTCGCACCATCCCAGCAGCTACGAAAGCGAGGCGATGCTCCGCTTCCTGCTCGATGGAATTCAGTATGCTGTAGGCGATTTGCAATGCGACGATTCGCCAATCGGGCCGAAATAGCTTTGGAAAGCATCTTGGTGCGGTTTGTTTTTGGTGCCTATGGGTTAAAAAAGACCTTCTGCAAAACACGCTTTATTAGCGCTTTGTGATAGGCCGTAAAAATAAAGAGAAAAAACGGTTGCGGGAAAAACGATTCTGACTACTATCCGTCTCCCTGTTCACAACACGTCAGCCGATTTTGAGGCTGCGGGGTGAACAGGTAACTGTTCTTTTTCAATAACTGAAGATATCGGAAGTGCCGGGCTGCAAAGCCGACTCCCTGCAATGCAAAACGAGCTGATAGCCGTTCATGTGATGCAAAGGATGGATCGAAAGATCGGCGATTAATTCCGCCGTTTTTAGCGCGTTGAAAATAATTTGATTTTCGGGTTGATCGAAATGCTTCGATCATTACTATAGCCCGCCTTGTTCAAAACAAACCGGTTGTTGAGACACACGATGCAGGTTGAATGAGACCGTTGCTTTCGAGCAGCAAAAAATGATCTTTGATACATAATTAAAAAGTTGAACTTTCGGGTTGCGGGATTCATTTGAATCCCTACTATGACCCGCCTGCTCAAACCAAACGATTCGCCTCAGTGCAGTCGATATAAGTTGAGTGGATGTTCTTTAAAAACTTTTTTACAGAAAGCGGTTGACTGATCCGGTCAGTTTGGTAGGTTGTCCGCCGCTTCAACGGAAAAGCCGCTGGAAACAGCGCCGATAAGTTGAAGCCTTTTTGTTCTTTGAAATCAGAATAACTCATAAGTAAACATGACAGAATTCAAGCATCGCTTCGAATCAGAAGTGGTGCGGTTTGTTATAGCCAATGCTTTGAAACTATTGTTGATCCTTCCTTTTAAGGAAGAGATTGAGTTTTAAAACGCGAACAAATATCAGGATTTAAACACCAATTTCAATTAAATTTGATGGAGAGTTTGATCCTGGCTCAGAACGAACGTTGGCGGCGTGGATTAGGCATGCAAGTCGAGCGAGATTCCATTTTTTCAATTCTTCGGAAAAGAAGCTATGGATGACAGCGGCGAACGGGTGAGTAATATATGGGTAATTTGCCTCTTTGTTCGGAATAGCCATTGGAAACGATGTGTAATGCCGAATGTGATCAGCCACTGCATAGTGGCCTGTTTAAAGGCGGGGATTCTTCGGAACCTGTCGCAAAGAGATAAGCCCGTATCCTATCAGCTAGTTGGTGAGGTAATGGCTCACCAAGGCTTACGGGTAGCCGGCCTGAGAGGGTGATCGGCCACACTGGGACTGAGACACTGCCCAGACTCCTACGGGAGGCTGCAGTCGAGAATCATTGACAATGTACGAAAGTATGATCATGCGACGCCGCGTGGAGGAAGACGGCCTTCGGGTTGTAAACTCCTGTCAGCAGGGAAGAAAGACAGCACTATTAATACTCGTGCTGTTTGACGGTACCTGCAGAGGAAGTCACGGCTAACTCTGTGCCAGCAGCCGCGGTAATACAGAGGTGGCGAACGTTGTTCGGATTTACTGGGCGTAAAGGGTCCGCAGGCGGATCGGTGTGTCAGATGTGAAAGCCCACGGCTTAACCGTGGAATTGCATTTGAAACTGCCGGTCTAGAGTACTGGAGGGGAGAAGGGAACACTTGGTGTAGCGGTGAAATGCGTAGATATCAAGTGGAACACCGGCGGCGAAGGCGCTTCTCTGGACAGATACTGACGCTCATGGACGAAAGTTAGGGTAGCGAAAGGGATTAGATACCCCTGTAGTCCTAACCGTAAACGGTGTGCACTAGACGTGGGAGGCTTTACCCCCTTCCGTGTCTGAGCTAACGCATTAAGTGCACCGCCTGGGGAGTACGGTCGCAAGATTAAAACTCAAAGGAATTGACGGGGACCCGCACAAGCGGTGGAGCATGTGGCTTAATTCGATGCAACGCGAAGAACCTTACCTGGGCTTGACATATAGCTGCATACGATCCGAAAGGAACGTAGCCTTCGAGGGTGCTATACAGGTGCTGCATGGCTGTCGTCAGCTCGTGCCGTGAGGTGTTGGGTTAAGTCCCGCAACGAGCGCAACCCCTGTGTTTAGTTGCCAGCACGTAATGGTGGGAACTCTAAACAGACTGCTGGTGAAAACCAGAGGAAGGTGGGGATGACGTCAAGTCAGTATGGTCCTTATGTCCAGGGCTGCACACGTGCTACAATGGGTGATACAATGGGAAGCTAAGCCGCGAGGTGGAGCAAATCCTCAAAATCACCCCCAGTTCGGATTGGAGTCTGAAACTCGACTCCATGAAGTTGGAATCGCTAGTAAAGGTATATCAGCTACGATACCTTGAATACGTTCCCGGGTCTTGTACACACCGCCCGTCACATCATGGAAGTTGGTTGCACCCGAAGTCGTTGATCCAACCCGTCAAGGGGGGAAGACGCCTAAGGTGTGATCGGTAACTGGGATGAAGTCGTAACAAGGTAGCCGTTGGGGAACCAGTGGCTGGATCACCTCCTTTCTAAGGAGAAGGCCAATCGCAAGATTGGACCTAGGGTATTGCCCTTCGGGGTATGGCAGCATGAAAGTGATGCCGCAAGGTTTAGGCTTAACAAACCGCACCATTTCTGGAACGAAGCTCCTTATGAGTTATTCAGCAAGATTAGTAGTACCAATCTGGGGGTATAGCTCAGCTGGGAGAGCGCCTGATTTGCATTCAGGAGGTCATCGGTTCGATCCCGTTTACCTCCACCATTTTGAATGAAGGGCGTGTAGCTCAGTTGGTTAGAGCGCGTCCCTGATAAGGACGAGGTCACAGGTTCGACTCCTGTCACGCCCACCATTTAATGGAAGATTGGACCATCTTGCACCACAACATTTTTCCGCTTAGGCGGAGTGTTCTTTGACAATTGCATAGTATTGAATAACTGCAACAAGCGCATGTATACTTTATATATGTTACTTATAGAGATCTCTTCGGAGGTTTCGAACCATTTCCGTTTTGCGGAAATGATAGTGACTTGATTTGATCAAGCTACTAAGGGCGTACGGTGAATGCCTTGGCTTCAGTAGGCGATGAAGGACGTGATAAGCTGCGATAAGCTTCGGTGAGGGGCAAATACCCGTTATCAACCGGAGATTTCCGAATGGGAAAACCCAGCAGAGGTAATGCTCTGTTATCAGTGTGTGAATTAAATAGCGCATTGAGGCGATACCCGGTGAATTGAAACATCTTAGTAACCGGAGGAAAAGAAAACAATAGTGATTCCGTAAGTAGTGGCGAGCGAACGCGGAACAGCCCAAAACACCTTGTTTACAGGGTGTGGTGTGGACCACGACGTGGTACTCGAATAGATAGCAGAACCGTTTGGAAAGACGGGCCATAGCGGGTGATAGCCCCTTAAGCGAAATCTTGACGAGACCTAGTGGTATCCCGAGTAGGTCGGAACACGTGAAACTCTGACTGAATACAGGAGGCCCACCTCCTAAGGCTAAATACTAACTGAAGACCGATAGTGAACTAGTACCGTGAGGGAAAGGTGAAAAGAACCCCTTTTAGGGGAGTGAAATAGAACCTGAAACCGTACGCTTACAAACTGTGGTAGCCCTTCGGGGTGGCCGCATGCCTTTTGCATAATGAGTCTGCGACTTACCGTATGTGGCAAGGTTAAGCATCTTTCGATGTGGAGCCGAAGCGAAAGCGAGTGTTAATAGCGCGATTTAGTCGCCTGCGGTAGACCCGAAACCTGGTGAGCTACCCATGGACAGGATGAAGCTTCTTTAAACGGAAGTGGAAGACCGAACCAGTACGTGTTGAAAAACGTTTGGATGATCTGTGGGTCGGAGTGAAAGGCTAACCAAACCAGGTGATAGCTGGTTCTCCCCGAAATACCTTGAGGGATAGCCTCGACGAATGCAATTCACGGAGGTAGAGCACTGAGTACTTGATGGTCCCTCCCGGGATACTGAGAGTTTTCAAACTCCGAATACCGTGAACGTCACGTCGGGAGTCAGACTGCGGGGGATAAGCTCCGTAGTCGAGAGGGAAACAGCCCAGACCGCCAGCTAAGGCCCCTAAATGATAGTTAAGTGGAGAAGGATGTTAGATTGCGAAGACAGCTAGGATGTTGGCTTAGAAGCAGCCACCATTTAAACAAAGCGTAATAGCTGACTAGTCGAGTGGTTTAGCGCCGAAAATGATCGGGGCTCAAACTATCTGCCGAAGCTGCGGGTTTTAACTACTGTTAAAGCAGTAGGGGAGCGTTGTGTACCGGGTTGAAGGGAACGGGGAACCGAACCTGGACTGTACACAAGTGATTATGCAGACATGAGTAACGATAAGGGGAGTGAGAATCTCCCCCGCCGAAATCCTAAGGGTTCCTGGGGAAGGTTCGTCCGCCCAGGGTTAGTCGGCCCCTAAGGCGAGGCCGAAAGGCGTAGTCGATGGGAAACGGGTTTAATATTCCCGTACCGCTGTACACGAGTGATGGAGGGACGCAGTAGGCTAATTCAGCCGGCGATTGGAAATGCCGGTCTAAGCGTGTAGGGTATTCCGTAGGTAAATCCGCGGATGTTTGCCTGAGACGCGATGGGACATGGAGCCTCCGGGTGATGTGGATTGGATGATGCCAGGCTGCCGAGAAAAGCTTCTAAACGTTGAATGTAAAGCGACCGTACCAAAACCGACACAGGTAGGAGGGTAGAGTATACCAAGGCGCGCGAGAGAAAGGTTGTTAAGGAACTCGGCAAATTAACCCCGTATCTTCGGAAGAAGGGGTCCTCGAGTTGGCTAACAATTTACTTGTGATGTTAATTCGAGGCGCAGTGAAGAGGCGAAGGCGACTGTTTATCAAAAACATAGCACTATGCTAACTCGCAAGAGGATGTATATGGTGTGACACGTGACCAATGCCAAAAGGTTAAGGCAAGGGGTTAGGACTTGTTCCGAAGCTCTGAACCGAAGCCCTGGTGAATGTCGGCCGTAACTATAACGGTCCTAAGGTAGCGAAATTCCTTGTCGGGTAAGTTCCGACCTGCACGAATCGTGTAACGATCTTCGCACTGTCTCAACAACCATCTCGGTGAAGTTGTAGTTCCGGTGAAAATGCCGGATACCCGCGGCAGGACGGAAAGACCCCGTGAACCTTTACTGTGACCTGACATTGGACTTTGATATGTCGTATGTAGGATAGCTGGGAGGCTTTGAAGCATTCTCGTCAGGGGATGTGGAGCCATTGGTGAAATACCAGTTTCGGTTTATTGAATTTCTAACCACGAACCCTTGAATCAGGGCGTGGAACAGTGTCTGGGAGTCAGTTTGACTGGGGCGGTTTCCTCCCAAAGAGTAACGGAGGAGCACAAAGGTACCCTCAGCATGGTCAGCAATCATGCGTAGAGCGTATAGGTATAAGGGTGCTTGACTGCGAGACCCACAAGTCGAGCAGGTGCGAAAGCAGGTCTAAGTGATCCGGTGGTAGCTAGTGGTAGCGCCATCGCTTAACGGATAAAAGGTACTCCGGGGATAACAGGCTGATGATTGCCAAGAGTCCACATCGACGCAATCGTTTGGCACCTCGATGTCGGCTCATCGCATCCTGGGGCTGGAGAAGGTCCCAAGGGTTGGGCTGTTCGCCCATTAAAGCGGTACGCGAGCTGGGTTCAGAACGTCGTGAGACAGTTTGGTCCTTATCCGCCGTGGGCGCAGGAAATTTGAAGAGATTAATCCTTAGTACGAGAGGACCAGGATTAACGTGCCTCTGGTGTTCCAGTTGTTCTGCCAAGAGCATCGCTGGGTAGCTACGCACGGGAAGGATAAGCGCTGAATGCATCTAAGTGCCAAGCCCCCTCTGAGATAAGATTTCCCTATGGCCTTGTGCCATCTAAAGGCTCGTTCTAGACTAGGACGTTGATAGGCTGGGCGTGGAAGTACAGTGATGTATGGAGCTAACCAGTACTAATTAGCCGTGAGGCTTGATCTTAATTTTTTATTAAGGTGTACATGCCGTTGTTGTTATTTCAATACTATGCAGTTGTGATTTTTGAAAATTTTCCGGTTGCCATAGCGGGAAGGAAACACCTGTTCCCATTCCGAACACAGAAGTGAAGGGTCCCAGCGGCAATGGTACTGAGGATTAGACCTCGGGAGAGTAGCACGCAGCCGGTTTTATATATTTTTCTTCCTTTAATGGAAGATGTCTCAAGAACTCCAGTTCGGCTGGAGCACGGTATCAGGCAGTTTCGACTGCGGATCACCACCCTCACAATACTATGCGAGCCTGATAAAACGGGCCATATGACTGAGGCTTGTTCTTTTATAAAAACTTTTTTACAGAAAGCGGTTGACTGATCCGGTCAGTTTGGTAGGTTGTCCGCCGCTTCAACGGAAAAGCCGCTGGAAACAGCGCCGATAAGTTGAAGCCTTTTTGTTCTTTGAAATCAGAATAACTCATAAGTAAACATGACAGAATTCAAGCATCGCTTCGAATCAGAAGTGGTGCGGTTTGTTATAGCCAATGCTTTGAAACTATTGTTGATCCTTCCTTTTAAGGAAGAGATTGAGTTTTAAAACGCGAACAAATATCAGGATTTAAACACCAATTTCAATTAAATTTGATGGAGAGTTTGATCCTGGCTCAGAACGAACGTTGGCGGCGTGGATTAGGCATGCAAGTCGAGCGAGATTCTATTTTTTCAATTCTTCGGAAAAGAAGCTATGGATGACAGCGGCGAACGGGTGAGTAATATATGGGTAATTTGCCTCTTTGTTCGGAATAGCCATTGGAAACGATGTGTAATGCCGAATGTGATCAGCCACTGCATAGTGGCCTGTTTAAAGGCGGGGATTCTTCGGAACCTGTCGCAAAGAGATAAGCCCGTATCCTATCAGCTAGTTGGTGAGGTAATGGCTCACCAAGGCTTACGGGTAGCCGGCCTGAGAGGGTGATCGGCCACACTGGGACTGAGACACTGCCCAGACTCCTACGGGAGGCTGCAGTCGAGAATCATTGACAATGTACGAAAGTATGATCATGCGACGCCGCGTGGAGGAAGACGGCCTTCGGGTTGTAAACTCCTGTCAGCAGGGAAGAAAGACAGCACTATTAATACTCGTGCTGTTTGACGGTACCTGCAGAGGAAGTCACGGCTAACTCTGTGCCAGCAGCCGCGGTAATACAGAGGTGGCGAACGTTGTTCGGATTTACTGGGCGTAAAGGGTCCGCAGGCGGATCGGTGTGTCAGATGTGAAAGCCCACGGCTTAACCGTGGAATTGCATTTGAAACTGCCGGTCTAGAGTACTGGAGGGGAGAAGGGAACACTTGGTGTAGCGGTGAAATGCGTAGATATCAAGTGGAACACCGGCGGCGAAGGCGCTTCTCTGGACAGATACTGACGCTCATGGACGAAAGTTAGGGTAGCGAAAGGGATTAGATACCCCTGTAGTCCTAACCGTAAACGGTGTGCACTAGACGTGGGAGGCTTTACCCCCTTCCGTGTCTGAGCTAACGCATTAAGTGCACCGCCTGGGGAGTACGGTCGCAAGATTAAAACTCAAAGGAATTGACGGGGACCCGCACAAGCGGTGGAGCATGTGGCTTAATTCGATGCAACGCGAAGAACCTTACCTGGGCTTGACATATAGCTGCATACGATCCGAAAGGAACGTAGCCTTCGAGGGTGCTATACAGGTGCTGCATGGCTGTCGTCAGCTCGTGCCGTGAGGTGTTGGGTTAAGTCCCGCAACGAGCGCAACCCCTGTGTTTAGTTGCCAGCACGTAATGGTGGGAACTCTAAACAGACTGCTGGTGAAAACCAGAGGAAGGTGGGGATGACGTCAAGTCAGTATGGTCCTTATGTCCAGGGCTGCACACGTGCTACAATGGGTGATACAATGGGAAGCTAAGCCGCGAGGTGGAGCAAATCCTCAAAATCACCCCCAGTTCGGATTGGAGTCTGAAACTCGACTCCATGAAGTTGGAATCGCTAGTAAAGGTATATCAGCTACGATACCTTGAATACGTTCCCGGGTCTTGTACACACCGCCCGTCACATCATGGAAGTTGGTTGCACCCGAAGTCGTTGATCCAACCCGTCAAGGGGGGAAGACGCCTAAGGTGTGATCGGTAACTGGGATGAAGTCGTAACAAGGTAGCCGTTGGGGAACCAGTGGCTGGATCACCTCCTTTCTAAGGAGAAGGCCAATCGCAAGATTGGACCTAGGGTATTGCCCTTCGGGGTATGGCAGCATGAAAGTGATGCCGCAAGGTTTAGGCTTAACAAACCGCACCATTTCTGGAACGAAGCTCCTTATGAGTTATTCAGCAAGATTAGTAGTACCAATCTGGGGGTATAGCTCAGCTGGGAGAGCGCCTGATTTGCATTCAGGAGGTCATCGGTTCGATCCCGTTTACCTCCACCATTTTGAATGAAGGGCGTGTAGCTCAGTTGGTTAGAGCGCGTCCCTGATAAGGACGAGGTCACAGGTTCGACTCCTGTCACGCCCACCATTTAATGGAAGATTGGACCATCTTGCACCACAACATTTTTCCGCTTAGGCGGAGTGTTCTTTGACAATTGCATAGTATTGAATAACTGCAACAAGCGCATGTATACTTTATATATGTTACTTATAGAGATCTCTTCGGAGGTTTCGAACCATTTCCGTTTTGCGGAAATGATAGTGACTTGATTTGATCAAGCTACTAAGGGCGTACGGTGAATGCCTTGGCTTCAGTAGGCGATGAAGGACGTGATAAGCTGCGATAAGCTTCGGTGAGGGGCAAATACCCGTTATCAACCGGAGATTTCCGAATGGGAAAACCCAGCAGAGGTAATGCTCTGTTATCAGTGTGTGAATTAAATAGCGCATTGAGGCGATACCCGGTGAATTGAAACATCTTAGTAACCGGAGGAAAAGAAAACAATAGTGATTCCGTAAGTAGTGGCGAGCGAACGCGGAACAGCCCAAAACACCTTGTTTACAGGGTGTGGTGTGGACCACGACGTGGTACTCGAATAGATAGCAGAACCGTTTGGAAAGACGGGCCATAGCGGGTGATAGCCCCTTAAGCGAAATCTTGACGAGACCTAGTGGTATCCCGAGTAGGTCGGAACACGTGAAACTCTGACTGAATACAGGAGGCCCACCTCCTAAGGCTAAATACTAACTGAAGACCGATAGTGAACTAGTACCGTGAGGGAAAGGTGAAAAGAACCCCTTTTAGGGGAGTGAAATAGAACCTGAAACCGTACGCTTACAAACTGTGGTAGCCCTTCGGGGTGGCCGCATGCCTTTTGCATAATGAGTCTGCGACTTACCGTATGTGGCAAGGTTAAGCATCTTTCGATGTGGAGCCGAAGCGAAAGCGAGTGTTAATAGCGCGATTTAGTCGCCTGCGGTAGACCCGAAACCTGGTGAGCTACCCATGGACAGGATGAAGCTTCTTTAAACGGAAGTGGAAGACCGAACCAGTACGTGTTGAAAAACGTTTGGATGATCTGTGGGTCGGAGTGAAAGGCTAACCAAACCAGGTGATAGCTGGTTCTCCCCGAAATACCTTGAGGGATAGCCTCGACGAATGCAATTCACGGAGGTAGAGCACTGAGTACTTGATGGTCCCTCCCGGGATACTGAGAGTTTTCAAACTCCGAATACCGTGAACGTCACGTCGGGAGTCAGACTGCGGGGGATAAGCTCCGTAGTCGAGAGGGAAACAGCCCAGACCGCCAGCTAAGGCCCCTAAATGATAGTTAAGTGGAGAAGGATGTTAGATTGCGAAGACAGCTAGGATGTTGGCTTAGAAGCAGCCACCATTTAAACAAAGCGTAATAGCTGACTAGTCGAGTGGTTTAGCGCCGAAAATGATCGGGGCTCAAACTATCTGCCGAAGCTGCGGGTTTTAACTACTGTTAAAGCAGTAGGGGAGCGTTGTGTACCGGGTTGAAGGGAACGGGGAACCGAACCTGGACTGTACACAAGTGATTATGCAGACATGAGTAACGATAAGGGGAGTGAGAATCTCCCCCGCCGAAATCCTAAGGGTTCCTGGGGAAGGTTCGTCCGCCCAGGGTTAGTCGGCCCCTAAGGCGAGGCCGAAAGGCGTAGTCGATGGGAAACGGGTTTAATATTCCCGTACCGCTGTACACGAGTGATGGAGGGACGCAGTAGGCTAATTCAGCCGGCGATTGGAAATGCCGGTCTAAGCGTGTAGGGTATTCCGTAGGTAAATCCGCGGATGTTTGCCTGAGACGCGATGGGACATGGAGCCTCCGGGTGATGTGGATTGGATGATGCCAGGCTGCCGAGAAAAGCTTCTAAACGTTGAATGTAAAGCGACCGTACCAAAACCGACACAGGTAGGAGGGTAGAGTATACCAAGGCGCGCGAGAGAAAGGTTGTTAAGGAACTCGGCAAATTAACCCCGTATCTTCGGAAGAAGGGGTCCTCGAGTTGGCTAACAATTTACTTGTGATGTTAATTCGAGGCGCAGTGAAGAGGCGAAGGCGACTGTTTATCAAAAACATAGCACTATGCTAACTCGCAAGAGGATGTATATGGTGTGACACGTGACCAATGCCAAAAGGTTAAGGCAAGGGGTTAGGACTTGTTCCGAAGCTCTGAACCGAAGCCCTGGTGAATGTCGGCCGTAACTATAACGGTCCTAAGGTAGCGAAATTCCTTGTCGGGTAAGTTCCGACCTGCACGAATCGTGTAACGATCTTCGCACTGTCTCAACAACCATCTCGGTGAAGTTGTAGTTCCGGTGAAAATGCCGGATACCCGCGGCAGGACGGAAAGACCCCGTGAACCTTTACTGTGACCTGACATTGGACTTTGATATGTCGTATGTAGGATAGCTGGGAGGCTTTGAAGCATTCTCGTCAGGGGATGTGGAGCCATTGGTGAAATACCAGTTTCGGTTTATTGAATTTCTAACCACGAACCCTTGAATCAGGGCGTGGAACAGTGTCTGGGAGTCAGTTTGACTGGGGCGGTTTCCTCCCAAAGAGTAACGGAGGAGCACAAAGGTACCCTCAGCATGGTCAGCAATCATGCGTAGAGCGTATAGGTATAAGGGTGCTTGACTGCGAGACCCACAAGTCGAGCAGGTGCGAAAGCAGGTCTAAGTGATCCGGTGGTAGCTAGTGGTAGCGCCATCGCTTAACGGATAAAAGGTACTCCGGGGATAACAGGCTGATGATTGCCAAGAGTCCACATCGACGCAATCGTTTGGCACCTCGATGTCGGCTCATCGCATCCTGGGGCTGGAGAAGGTCCCAAGGGTTGGGCTGTTCGCCCATTAAAGCGGTACGCGAGCTGGGTTCAGAACGTCGTGAGACAGTTTGGTCCTTATCCGCCGTGGGCGCAGGAAATTTGAAGAGATTAATCCTTAGTACGAGAGGACCAGGATTAACGTGCCTCTGGTGTTCCAGTTGTTCTGCCAAGAGCATCGCTGGGTAGCTACGCACGGGAAGGATAAGCGCTGAATGCATCTAAGTGCCAAGCCCCCTCTGAGATAAGATTTCCCTATGGCCTTGTGCCATCTAAAGGCTCGTTCTAGACTAGGACGTTGATAGGCTGGGCGTGGAAGTACAGTGATGTATGGAGCTAACCAGTACTAATTAGCCGTGAGGCTTGATCTTAATTTTTTATTAAGGTGTACATGCCGTTGTTGTTATTTCAATACTATGCAGTTGTGATTTTTGAAAATTTTCCGGTTGCCATAGCGGGAAGGAAACACCTGTTCCCATTCCGAACACAGAAGTGAAGGGTCCCAGCGGCAATGGTACTGAGGATTAGACCTCGGGAGAGTAGCACGCAGCCGGTTTTATATATTTTCCAACCTTGGAACTTAATTGTTCCAAGGTTTTTTTGTGCCCACGCACTTAAAGTTTCAGTTTTTTTTTGCACCCCGGCTCGCTGGTTTGTTATTAGTTCCGTATTGAATTTAATCTAAATGCTAACCAGGGGGGGGGAAGTGAATAAGATTCTCATGGTATTATGTGTGGCTTTTCTTGTTGTTGCGGTTCAAGCTGAAAATCGAATTTGGACCGGCAAGGCAGGGCAGACCATCGAAGCAGAATATGTGAAGGATGCTTCGGGCAAGGTGTGGCTTAAACCCGTAAGTGGCAAAGTTAAAGTGGTCCCGATTGCGGCATTGTCTGCTGCGGATCAAAACTATATTTACAAGCAAACACTGCCCAAGATAGAGATCTCAGTAGATGATGATATCAAAAGGTCTACGGTCGGCTCGGATATCGATAACGTGCATGAGAAAATAAAATTCAAAATCCAAGTTAAGAAAACCAGCAAAGCCCCATACCCGGTAGATTATGAAATCATTTTTTGCGCATTGGCTGAAGACATCCGCTATGAAGAATTAATCTTGGCAGATAAAAAGGTGGAAACGTTTTCCCTCAAAGAAAAAAATGACGTCTACGGCTTCACCGGTCAACAGTTGCATTTTGAGCATGACCCGGATCCGGCCTGGGGCACAAAGTATGACGGTTATCTGGTATGCGTTCAGACAGTTGAAGGTGTTGTGTTGGCCACAAAGGGTAGAGATAAATACATCGAATCAATTAATGTATTAAGAGATGCCAAGGTGCGGTCTCGATTTGATGAAAAATTCAATGTTTCAACTCGCAGCTCCAATCGATTTTAGCTTAGTGAATTGTTGAGTCCAGCAAAGCTGTGTTCTGAGCTTTGCGTCCCAAATCATTCAGGCCGTATTTCGAAAAGGCCGCTAGCGTATCACGCCCAACTAAAATTTAAACGGTTCTCTATGAAACTGGTCATCGCAACACGCAACGCTCACAAACTCGAAGAAATCAAGGCGATCTTTAATTTTAAATCGCTCGAAGTGCTCTCCGCATTTGATTTTCCCGATATTCCAGATGTTATAGAAGATGGCGGAACGCTGGAAGTCAACGCCGAAAAGAAAGCGGTGGAAATCGCATTGGCAACCGGATGCTGGGCGCTGGCCGACGACTCCGGACTTGAAGTTAACTCGCTTGACGGCGCACCCGGCGTATATTCCGCCCGTTATGCCGGCGAGGAATGCAGCTATGCCGCCAACAATGAAAAACTGCTGCGTGAGCTCGCTGAAACAACCGATCGCTCCGCCCGGTTCCGTACGGTAATTGCACTGTCCGATCCAAAGGGGAACGTAAGAACTTTAGAAGGCATTTGCCCTGGAATGATCATTAATAAACTCAGGGGCACAAACGGGTTTGGATATGACCCGCTCTTTGTTCCCAACGGCCATTCTGAAACCTTTGCGGAGTTGTCGAACGAGGTAAAAAACAGCATCTCCCACCGTGCTCGCGCCCTCCAGAAGGCGCAAGTCGAGTGGGCTGAATTATTGTCCAGACTCTAGAAAATTTCATAACACTGACCATTTATCATGGTTGCCACGAAATGTTAGCTGGCTAATGCAATATTTTTCAGGTACGCATCGTTGTACGAGTTAATAGATTAACCATCAACGGAGAGAGGCCATGAAAGCTGTTTTAAGCAAAATTTGCATTACCTCATTGATCGTATCACAAGGCTTCACTGCCTTTGCGGAGTATCGCGAATGGAAAGATGATAAGGGTAAAACGATTACGGCCGAACACGTTCACACCATGGGTGACAAGGTGCTGCTCAGACAAGAAGATGGGCAGGAAATAATGGTGTCTCTCGATACGCTTAGTGAGCGCGACAGGCGTTATGCCGTTCTTTTGGCTCCTCCCTCCATCGATATTTCGGTTTCAGCGAAGGTTGATAGAACCAATACCGGCTACAGCCGTGGATACGGAGGCGGCATGCAAATTCAAGATGAAACTGTAACGGCGTCTGTTACGCTCAAGAAATCAAGCTTATCGCCTTACCAAGCCCCTTTGCTATCGGAAATTTACTTGATTGGTGAAGTCAAGCAGTCCGGTGAACGCATCATTCTCGATCACAGTTCTTCCCGATTTCGGTTTACAGAAGAGAACAAGAATGAACATACCTATTCCAGCGATTCAATCAGCTTAAAGCAACTGGAGTCAGGGGTTGAGCTGGGGAAGGAATATAAGGGTTATCTGGCCTTGGTCCGTGACCGCACCGGTGAAGTGCTTTCGGTGAAATCTAACAAGGTTGAGTTTGAGAAAAATGCGGAAGCCATCATGGGCTCCAAGAGCGAAGATCGCTTCGATGATGATTTCAATCCGACAGGCAATGACAAGTCGAAGAAGAAACTGGCTAAAGAATCGTTTAAAAAGCGCCGCCTTCCCGGTCGCAAATTCTAGTTCGGCTTTTTTTTGATGCACCAAGCACGGCCGCCACTTCGTTATTCCAGCGATAGGCGGTCGAATTTATTTATTGAGTCAAGAACGCCAGTCGCGGTTTCGAGTACGCAACAGGTTCCGCGCGGCGCGAAGGCCAGCTGCCATGGGCGCAGGTTGCGTGCAATGCGCAACACCTGCAGGTCTTTGTCAAGGAAGGCCGCGTCGATCGGGAAGCACATAAACCACATGTGGATGCTTTGGCAGGGGCGGATCAGCATGCCGGAGTCCGTCCGCAGTGAGCGTCGTCCAAGCAGCCCCCGCATCCGCGCCACGGTGCTCTTTGCGAGCAGAACGTTTTCCAGCACAACCCGATTACTCCCGTCGTTTATCAAAATGCGTGACATAAGCTCTAAAATCCTAAATTCTGACTGATCAATCAAGTTTAAGGAACAGGTATGGCATTGAAAAGCATGACAGGTTTTGGCGAAGGCTCGGCATCGGCCGGAGGCATCCGCGTACTCGTGGAGCTCAGCTCCGTAAACCGTAAGCAACTCGACATCAATGTTTCCCTTCCTCGCCATCTGATCACGCTTGATGCCCAGGTGCAACGCTTGGTTCGTTGCGAATTCACACGGGGCCGGGTTTCGGGCATAATACGCGTGGAAGTGGCCGATGGTTCGGCCGGTGCCGTAAAAATCGATGAGAAGCTCGCAACACAGTATGCTGAAGCGATCCGCAAGACTGCAAAGCGCCTGAAGCTCGCCGACGATCTTGGAGCGGAAACTATTGCCCGCCTGCCCGGCGTGCTTTCGGTGGAGCAGGAAAGCCAGGATGCCGACCATGTGGCTGCTGTACTGGACGTCGCCATTGGGAAAGCGCTCAAGGGATTGGCACGCACGCGCTCTGCTGAAGGCAAGGCGCTGGAAAAAGATTTACGCATTCGTCTTGGGCTTCTCGAAGAAATGAAGAAGGAGATCCGCAAGCTTTCGGTTTCTGTGGTTTCCGGTTATAGGAAAAAGCTATTCCAGAGAATGGCAGACGCCGGCTTAGAGGACGTTGCATCCGACGACCGCATGGTGAAAGAAATTGCCGTGTTTGCTGACCGAAGCGACATTACCGAAGAGTTGACTCGGTTGAAGAGCCATCTGGCCCAGGCGCGCAAATTGCTTCGCTCGGTCGAACCGGTGGGCCGTACGCTCGATTTTCTCTGCCAAGAACTCTTCCGGGAAATAAACACCGTGGGTTCCAAGGCCAACGAGGTCGAGATCACCCGATACGTAGTGGCATTCAAGACCGAGCTTGAGCGAATTCGCGAGCAGGTGCAGAACGTTGAATAAATGATTTAAGGAGTCAAGCTGTGGAAGAAAAACAGACAGAACTTAAAGAGGCCGATCCTTTTCCATCGCGTCCATCGCGTCCGTTGCTGGTGGTGGTGTCGGCGCCTTCCGGTGCCGGCAAGAGCACGCTTTGCAATCGCTTGGTGGATGAATTTCCCAACATTAAATATTCCGTCTCGTGCACGACGCGCAATCCGCGCGGCGACGAGAAGGACGGCGTTCATTATTATTTCCTGTCGAAGAAGGAATTCAAGGAGCGCATCAAGCAAGGTGAGTTTTTGGAACACGCCAAGGTGCACGGCAACTTTTATGGGACGTTGGAGGATACGGTCCTTTACGCCATGGAAGAGGGCTTTCACGTGCTGCTCGACATCGATGTGCAAGGCGCCAGGCAGATCCGCGAGGCGCTCGTGCGCTTGGATCCGCGCCACCCCATCCGCCGCGGCTTTACCGACGTCTTTATTTCGCCGCCGTCCATGGAGGAGCTGGAAAAACGGTTGCGCGGGCGCGAAACCGATGAAGACAGCGTGATCCAAAAGCGCCTTGAAAATGCCAAATCTGAAATGGTTTGCGCCACGGAATATTCGTTCCAGCTCGTCAACGATGATCTGGAAAAGGCCTACCACGAACTCAAGACCGTGATCCTCTCCGCAGTCGGGCTTGCCTAGTTCCGCCCTGAAATGCCAATCACTTGGCGGAACTCAATGTCCTCGGCGGCGAGCGCCAACGCCAACGGCGGCATTTGCTTGGTGGCGTCCATCAGCTTGCCGTAGTAGTCGCTGTAGGCCTCAATCGTTTCTTCTTCGCCGGGCGGCCGCATGCCCATGAAGATTAACCCGGCATTGGCGGAGGATTGCCGGATAATTTCATAAAAGCTCGGCATCGACTTGATCAGCACCTTGGCTTCGGCGGGAATGCGCTGTTCTTCGATGAACGTTTCCATACGCTCTCTGGCCGGTTCGAGTTCGTCTTCGGAGTCGACGATCGTTTTAATCACCAGCTTGGACTGTTGCCAAACGGGGCTCTTTTGAATTTGGTAGGCCAAGGTGAGGATCAATCCGATGTTGGCCTTGTTTCCCCCCCACCAAACATGGATTTCATCGGCTATTGCGTCGGCTTTTCTGTCGGCATCTTCATCGACGGTCACATCGCTTTCGCGCAACATGATGAGGTTCCGTCGGGTCCGATAGACCAGCTGAATGAGTTCGGCGAATTCGATGAAGCTCGAACGGTTTTCCGTGTCGCCCAGCAGAATGGTGTTGGGCACGAGCGGGCCGTAGCCATAGGCGCGCACAAGCGACTTTGCGCCGGTCAGCATGTCGGGCGAAGGAAAGATTTTCACCATGGCATCCACTTCCCGCTTTTCCAGATAGTCGTGCATGGAGCTCTCCATGCTTTGGACCTTTTCGGCTGACCAGTCTTCCACGGGCAGGATGCTCGCCACGGTCAGAGCGCTGCTGTGCTGCGTGAGTGCGTGGGCCATTTCAACCAGATGCCAGCGCGACTTTGGCGAGCCGCTCAGCGCCAGAATGTTTGGCTTCCAAGTGCGTTCATCCGGTTTCAGACGGCTAAGGTGGTGGATGGCAAAGCGAACCAGTTGGGTCAGGATGCCGTAGCGCATGTCCGCCCAATGCGCGTTCAGCCGCCGGCGCTTGACGAGATAGTAGACCAATGCCGTTACGAAGATGGAAATGAGCGTCGCCCCGGCGTCAATCATCAGCATGGCGGCAAAGCACAGCGCGGCGCCCAGCAGCGAAACGCCGTAGTGAATTTTGAACTTAGGGCGCCACGACGGGCTTTCGATCAGCCCCTCCAGCCCGGCGGAAAGATTCAGCAACCCATAGGAGAGCAGGAAGAACATCGAGAGAATTGGCGCAATCAGGTTGAGGTTGCCAAGCCAAACGGCCGCCAGTGCCACGACGAAGGAGAAAGCAGTGGCAATTCGTGGGTCGGCTTTGTCTTTGCCGAAGCCGCGCCCGATGAAGCGCGGGATCACGCGGTCGACCGCCAGCGCCTGCAGCGTGCGCGGCGCGCCCAGCAGCGACCCCATAGCACTTGAAAGCGAAGCGGCAAACACGCCGGCAACAACCAGTGGCGCCCAGCGTGAAATGGTGGCCATAATATTGGGGTCGACCAGCAGCAGGCTGCTGTCCGGAATTTTGGCGTTCAGGAAAACAGGCATGACCATGTAGACCACGTAGCCGGTTGCAATGGCCAGCAGGGTGCCGATCGGCAGCGACTTTGATGGATCCTTTAGGTCGCCGGACAGCCCTAGGCCAGCCTCGATGCCGGTGACCGCGGGGAAGAACACCGCGAATACGACCCAGAAGCCGGCCTTAGGGGGAATGACCGCATCCAGTGGAATCGCGAGGGCTTCGGACGATGGGTTTCCCATGAAGAACGAGATCAGCGAAACGGTAATGGCCGCAAAGATTCCGAACTGTATCTTCAGCGCGAGGTCGGCCGAGAAGTAAACCAGAACCGTCAAGAGCAGCAGGGTGCCGGCGGAAATGATTTTGGCGGCCAGCGCCGGCTCAATCCCGAGCGAGGCGAGCGGGTTCATAATTGAAAGAAGCGCTTCGGTGAAACCGGCAATGTAGAACGCGATGCCGATCGCGCGCGCAAAGAACAGCGGCAGGCCGATGGCCGCGCCGGCCTCCAGGCCAAGCGAGCGGGCGATAATGTAGTAGGCGCCGCCTCCGCCTACTTTCATGTTCGTGGCCATAGCCGATATGGAGAGGCCGGTCAGGAAGGTGATCGACGTCGCAATCGTCACAATCAGCAGCGTGCCCGCCAGCCCCACGTTGCCGAGCACCCAGCCGAAGCGCAGATACATGATCACGCCGAAGATGGTCAGCACGCTCGGTGTGTAGACCCCCTTAAAGGTTCCAAAGGAGTAGCCCTGCTTTTCGATCTGTTCGCCCATGGTTTTCGTCGTCCTTTAAAATCGTTGGCATGAAGTCTTCCAGACCTAAGAAGAAATGGGAAGGCGATAACATCAGGCAGAATGCAGTTAAAAATCGAAGAGGTCTTTCAGCGGTATGCCGAGGGCGTTGGCGATTCTTTCACATCCTTCAAGCGACGGTGCGTGGATGCCGCGTTCGACGGGGGTGTCTTTTCCATTGTTAAAACTGGGGCGTAGCCTCCGTTTCGTTGGTTAGGGTTTGTAGTCGGTTGCGGGTTTCTGGTCAAGGGTGGAAAGGGAAGGCGTAGCCTTCTCCCCTTCCTCCGGAGGAGGGGGAGAAAAACTTTGCAAGATCTTTGCGAGATGTTTCATGTCCTTGCAATGGTTGATCCGCCTGAACCCGCGCTCAGCTTCCAGCAACGCATACGCTAGCCATTTTGAAGCCATATTCGTATCGGTTCGCCAGCGGCTTACGCGCCGGGTTTTAGCGCGGACGTTACGGAATGGATTCTCGATGCAGTTGGTGTTAAGAAGCGTTGTATTCAGTGTGCTGGGAGCTCCCAGACCATGAACAGCAAGGAGTTCATCTCCTGCCTCTTCCAAGCTCGCGAGTGCTTGGGCATTCTTTCCTTTTAGGAAATTTTTTAACTCCACCACAACCTCCTCTGCGGCCTCGAGCCCTTCTGCTCTGCGTAGACGCTTGAAAAGGCGGTCGAGTTCCCCGTGATGACGATAGGAAAGGTAACTCTTGATGTTGCGGACCTTATGGATCAGACACCGCTGAATGACCGCTTCAGACCATTTCTTTCGGATGCTGTTACGCAAGGCTTTTGAACCGTCTGTGATAGCCAGCAATCGACGTTTAGGGTTAAAGTCGCGCTCCTCAATGCGGTTAAGCAGATCGGCGCAGACCTCTAAATTTTCTGATGCACCGATTTGAAAGTCCAGGATATGCTTCTCGCCTTCAACCGTAATACCCAGTGCTACGACGGCACAGAGATCGTTGCCAAGTCCGATGCCGTCGAGCATGAGTACAACGTAGTCAGCCTTTCTCAGATCCCGTTCACCCAACTCTCCCCGTATCCTCGCGAGCTGCCAGCATGCGAATCAATGCATATACTGGCAAAGTCATTGATGTAGACACTCAGTTCCCTTGAAACATGACAATGTATGCAACCTTATTATTGCCACTGAACCAGCCGGCCTCGTCTTCACGGATCATGAATTCCAAATTAAATTCGAGGATGAGTTCGATTATCATTTTAGGAACCTCGGCAACGGCACCACCATGAATTGGACTACCGGAGTCGCCGGCCGCTTCAGCCTCCGGGCCAAAACGACCGCTGGCGGGGAGGAAGTGGCTTTGTCCCAAGAAGTACTGGCAACCGCTCAGTTCCCAGAGGTTGGAGAAATTGTCTTAGACTCCGGTGTTGTATCTGCAATGGATCAAGCTTGGAATCTGTCAGAAACATTGGCTGATACTCATGGGGAGCGTGTCAGTCCTTCTATTATTTCATCATTATGCTCCCTTCCCCCGCGCCCCATCCTTTAAGAAAAGCTCTGTAGTGAACCATGTCTCCAACACCGAAGGCCAAGTCATGGCCATCGAATATTTTGTCGGTGGCATGGTTTCGAAAACCCCCAGTTTCGATGGCTCCGTGGTCTCGAACGGATATGCCGAGTGGCGGTATTGACTGCATCGAGGAATCTTTTGCCCAGCCCTTCCGACTGTGCTTCGTAATAGCGGGCCGCCGCCATTTCTTTAAGGGCTTCTGGGTTAAAGCGAATCGGGAACATCAAGGCCTTCAATAAGCTTTTCTGCGACAAACGCCCGCATGGCTGGAGGCAGTTCCATAGCTCCGGATAATAATGTTCATGAGCGCAACATCCTGTTTTTCATCACTTGTATCAAACGGAAGGCATGTGGTGAAAACGCCGCAGGGAGCGGTTGCGCCTTTTTAGACAGACAGATGTTTTGAGGCTTCTTGGAGGGTCTTGCAGGTGAGCACGGGGATGTGGCTGTCGTAGTGGATGTGGGCCATCAGGGTGAGGCCAAAGTTGTTGAGCGGGTCGGGAATGATGCGGATGATTTTTGCGACGCCGTTCTCGTTGCACAAGTCCATCACGGCCCGGAAGTGCGCTTTGGCCGGGTGGGAAAATTCTTCCAGGGCGGTTAGGTCGCAAAGCACGCAAAATTTCGGCGCGAGTTCATCTACGCGGCGGCGGAGCTGGTTGAGCAGTTCTTCAGCCTGCGGTTCGTCGAAACATTCCGTCAGTGTGATGTGGACGCGGTTGGCGGCATGGTCTATTTCAAGGAGGTACGTGGTCCGTTCCTTTGTCGCGGTTAAGCTGCAACTCCCTGCGTTTTGATCAATGTCTAATACGCGAATTCAGCATCGGGTTTTCTGAGCTGCGAGCGGGTGGCGAGATAGGCCGCCCAGCCGGCGAATAGGTTGGCGAGGGCAAGGCCGGCCACGAGGCCGGTGAACCCGAAAAAGCGGCTGCCGAGCAGGCTGAACGGCATGATGAACAAGAAGACGCGGCTGAGGCTGATGGCCACCACGGGGCGGGGGCGGCCGATCACGTTGAGCAGCTGGCTCATCCACGTGCAGATATGAACCCCGGCGTGGCCGAGCGCGGCGACGAGCAGGTAGATAGTGCTCATGCGCACCACTTCGGGGTTGTCGCTGAAGATGCTTGAGATGAGGTGGGCGAAAGGAAGCAGCAGCAAGAAGGTGGCTCCTGAATAGAGGAAGGCAAAGCGGGTGCTGAGGCGTCGCGTTTCCTGCACGCGGCCGTACGCCTTGGCTCCATAGTTGTGGCCGACAAACGGGGTGATGGCGGTGGAGTAGGCCATCGCAATAATGAAGATAATCGATTCGATCCGCGTTCCCGTGGCCATCGCCGCGACCGCCTGCACGCCGCCGATGCCGGCTGCAAGCCGGATGTAGAAGCCTTGGGCCACCGGGTTGAGCGCCTGCGTCAGGGCGGCGGGTATGCCGAGGCGTATGATTTGGCTCCAGGAGTGCAGCAGTTCGCGGATGTGCGGCACCTGCCAGTTGATCAAATTCAGTTTGAAGTGCAGCAGCGCCAGCGAAGCCGTGGCACCCAGTCCGCGGGCAACGACGGTGGCGAGCGCCGCGCCGGCCATGCCCATAGCGGGGAAGGGCCCCCATCCAAAAATCAGAATGGGATCGAGTATGCAGTTAATGACGGCGCAGGTGCACATTACGATGACCGGTCGAACCATGTCTCCAGCGGAGCGCAGGCAGCCGTCGGTGACCGGCGGCATGATGGCGAAGACGGCGCCGATGAACCAAATCTGCATGTATTCGCGCACGAGCTCCAGCACGTGGCCGGAAGCGCCGAGCATTGTGAAGACCGGAGTGATGGTGAAGTAGCCCAGCACGCTGACCACTGCCGTGCCAATGATCGTGAGAACCAGCCCGTCGGAGGTGGTCCGCCGGGCCAGCGTCCAGTCGCCCGCGCCGATGGCGCGGGTGATGATGGAGGCGGAGCCGGTGGAAAAGCCGATGGCCAGCGCCCCGATAATCATCACCACCGAAAACGTAAAGCCCATGGCCGCCAGTTCTTCGGTTCCGAGGCGCGACACGAAATAGGTGTCGGTCAGGTTAAAGACCATAATGGCGAACATGCCGCCGATGCCCGGCAGCGTCAGCCGGAACAGGTGCGCTTTAACGCTGCCTTTAAGAAGCTTGCTCATGGTTGTTCGTGACGAATGAAGCGCCAGGCGAGATTTTTATCGTCACGCTTCACGGCTCAATCTGCACTCTCCCATTGATTCAACAGGCGGCGTTTCAGGCTGCCGCAGTCTTCGATGACCATGTAGAGGCAGGGAACCAGCAGTAGGGCGATGAAGGTGGCGAAGAGGATGCCGAAGCCGAGCGAGATCGCCATCGGGATCAGGAACTTGGCCTGCCGCGAGGTTTCCAGCATCATCGGGGCAAGGCCTCCGAAGGTGGTCAGGGTGGTGAGCAGGATCGGGCGGAAGCGCTGGATGCCTGCCGAGACGACGGCATCGTGCGCGTTGGCGTGGTCGGCACGCCGCTCGTTGGCAAAGCTGATCAACACCAGCGCATCGTTCACCACAACCCCCGAGAGCGCGAGCATGCCGATGATTCCGATCATGGTCATGGAATAGCCGAGCAGCAGGTGGCCGATTACGGCGCCGATGATCCCGAACGGGATGGAGACCATCACGATGAGCGGCTGGGAATAGCTGCGGAACGGGATGGCCAGCAGGGCGTAGATGCAGAGCAGTACGAGCGGGATTGTGACCTTCATGCTGCCAAAGCTTTCGCGCTGGTCGGCGGTGCGGCCTTCATAGCTGTAATCCAGCCCCGGGAACTGGCTGGCTAGTTGGGGGAAATAGTCTTGGTCGAGCTTGGTCATCACTTCGCCAGCCTTGGTTTTGGGCCGGACGTCGGCCACGACGGTGAGGGTGCGCATTCCGTTGCGGCGGTTGATGGTGGTGTAGGACTTGCCGACGTTGATATCGACCACGTCGGAGAGCATCACTTCGCCACCGTCGGGCGTGTGCAGGACAAAGTTCTCGAAGTGGTACATTTTAGTGCGTTCTTCCTTGGGCAGGCGCACCTTGACCTTCACCTCGTTGCGGCCGCGTTGCTGGCGCAGCACCTCGGTGCCCTCGAAGGCGGCGCGGATCTGGCGGCCCACATCGCTGGCGGAGAGGCCGAGGCTGATGGCTTCGGGCTTCATGGTAAAGTCGAACTGGGTCTTGCCTTCTTGTACGCCGTCATCGACGTCCTGCACCAGCGGATAGTTTTCAAGTTCGGCGGCGAGGGCCTGCGCAGCGCTTTCGAGGGTGTGGATGTTCTGGTGGCGCAGCTCGACCTCGAGCGCGGGGCCGCGGCCGGGGCCGCCTTCGTCGGAGGCGTAGCGGACGAAGCGGACGCCCGGAAGCTGCCCGACCTTCTGGCGCCAAGCCTGGACGAACGCTTCGGTTCCCATGATTTTGTCGCGGACTTCGGGGTCGGCAAGATAGACGCGCACCCGGCAGGTGTGCGCGCCGCTGCGCCCGACGTTGGAAAAGATGCCTTCAACCAGCTCCGGGTGCCCGGTATCGGCCAGCACTTCCTGTGCGCCTTTGACCAGTTTGTCGGCCACGGCTTCCGTCTTTTCCACGGGCGAGCCGAACGGCAGGGTGGCCGAGGCGACCGCATAGTCCGATTCCACCGTGGTGAACATGGAGAAGCCCATGCGTCCGCTGGCCCAATAGCCGCCAACGAGCAGCAGAATAGCCATGGCCGCACTGATGACGACATAGCGATGGGAAAGGCAGAAGTCGAGGAACGGGCCATATTTGGTGCGGATCCATTCGCGGAAAGCGTGGCTGAACTTTTGCTGGAAGCGGTGCAGTACACCGAACAAGCCGGTCGGTTCTTTTTTTCGGACGTGGCTGAGGTGGGCCGGCAGGATATAGAGGCTTTCAAGCCACGAGATGAGGAACACCGAAATCACGACGATGGGCAGCATGCCCATGATCCGGCCCATGGTACCCGGCATGACCATCAGAGGAACGAAGGCGACAATGTTGGTGAGAATACTGAAGCCGACCGGGGAGCAGACCTGGCGTGCGCCCAGAATCGAGGCCTTGCTGCCTTCCATTCCATCTTGCAGATTGTGGTAGACGTTTTCGCCCACCACGATGGCGTCGTCGACCACGATACCCAGCGAGATGATGAAGGCAAACATGGTGATCATGTTGATGGAGAGCCCCGTCATGGGCATGATCAGCATGGCGCCGAGGAAGGAGATCGGGATGCCCATGGCCACCCATAAGGCCAGGCGCATCTCGAGAAACAGGCCCAGTACGAACAGCACGAGCAGCAACCCCAGCCCGCCGTTGCGCAGGAGCAGGTTGGCACGTTGGAAAAAGATTTCGGTGCGGTCGGATAGGATGTCGATTCCGATGCCCTCGGGCAGCTGCTCCTTGATCTGCGGAAGCAGCTCGTTGACGGATTCGGAGACTTGGGTCGGGGTCTGGTCGCCGACGCGGTAGATCTCCAGCATGATGGAGGGCTTGCCGTTGTAGTTTGCAAACTGGTCGGAGTCTTCGAAGTCGTCCACAACGGTTCCGATGTCGCCAAGTTTAAGGGTGGTTCCATCTTCCGTAGCGAGTACGGGCGTCTGGGCGAACTCAGGTCCATAGTTCCGCCGTTCCTGCATGCGCAGCAGGGTTTCTCCGCTATCGGTCTTGATGCCCCCGCCGGAGATCTCGCGCGACTGGGTGTTGATGGTGGACGCCAGCGACTGGTGGGTCAGGCCGTATTTACGGAGTTCTTCCTGCGGGATTTCGATGCTGACTTCCAAGTTGCGGGTTCCTGAGAGCTCCACCTGAGTGATGTTCTCGCTTTGCAACAGGCGGTCGCGCACCTGTTCGGCAAGGTTGCGCAGGGTCATGTCGGAGACGTCGCCATACAAGACGAGCGTCATGGCTTCGCGAAGACGGGCGGCGAGCGAAACCACGGGTCGTTCAGCGCCGTCGGGGAAAGTGGTAACCCGGTCGATTTCGCTCTTGATGTCCTGGTAGACCTTGATGCGATCGACGCCTTCGAGCAGCTCGGCAGAGACCGTCGCCGAACCTTCATTGGCAACAGAAGTGACCTCGAAAACGCCCTCGATGCCGCGTACGGCCTCTTCGGCAACAAGGCAGACGCTCTGTTCCATCTCTTCGGGCGTACCGCCGGGATAGGAAACGCGGACGGTGACCACGTCGGCACTGATGTCGGGGAAGACCTCTTGCTTGATCCCTTTGAAGGAGGCGAAGCCGCCGACCAGGCAGAGCAACATCAGCAGGTTGGCCGCAACCGGGTTCTTGACCATCCATGCGATGGGGCCCTTGAATTTATCCAAAACGTTGTTCATGGAATTCACCAATTAATTGAAATGAAGAATTAAGATTTCAGAATGAAGAATGGTGGAACTCATTCGCCGTTGGGTTTTTGTTTTTTCTGTTGTTGCTGGCCGTCGGGTTTTTCTGTTCCGGGCTTGCCCTGGCCTGCGCCTTTGCCCCTGCCTGCGCCTTCGCCCATGCCTGGTTTCATTTGCGGTGCGGGTTCGCCGACGCGGCGCAGCTCCATGCCTTCGACCGCGGCGGGCAGGTCGGAGATGACGGCTTCAAACTGGGAGGGGCCTTCGACGCGGACGAGGATATCGTCGGCATAGCCCTGCAGTACGGTGGCGGGAAGGATGCGCAGCTTGTTTTCGCCATCGATCGTCCAGACCACATTGCCGTCGCGAAGGTATATGCGTGGAAGCAGCAGGGCATCCTTGATGGTTTCGCCCTCGATCCGGACACGGACATATTCATTGATCAGCATCGGACGGCCTTCTCCTGAGTAGGGATGGTCAGTGGTTAAGAGCATGCGGGCCATGCGCCCTTTCTCCGTGAGGCTGGGCAGCAACCTGTAGGTTTGCGCGGTGCGAGTGGTGCCGTCGGAAAGGGTGAGGGTCGCCGCATAGGGTTGGTTGCCAATCTTCGGCAATGGTTCGAGCGAGCTGAGCGGGATGGAGGCGTGCACGAAATAACGGTCGGTCGCAGCCAGTTCGACCAGCACCTTGGAAGACTGCGCATAATCGCCGATATCGGCGGTTTCGGAAACTACAACGGCATCGAACGGGGCGCGGATTTTTGTCCGCTCGAGATTCAGTTTTGCGGATTCCACCGCAAGCTCGGCGCTCTTGACGTTGGCCTCGGCCGATCTGAGCTGCGGCTCGCGCAGCATCAGGTCGCGGTAGGCGCCTTCCTGTTCGTCGCCCATCAATTGCATTTCATGGCGGACGACATCCTGCTGGCCTTCTTCGATGCGATAGTTGCTCTGTGCGGTCAGCAGGTTGGCTTCGGTCTTGGCAAGCGCCAGTTCATAGTCGACCGATTCGATTTCAACCAGCACATCGCCCTTTTTCACCAGTCCGCCTTCCACCAAGCCAGGGGCAACCGCCACGATGCGGCCGTTTACTTCCGGCTGGAGGGCCGCGTCTTTGTCGGCCATAACGGTGCCGAGGCATTCGATGGCGCGGATGTGATCGGCGCCTTTCATCTTGAGGGTTTCAACCACGGGAACCATGGATGACATTCCCCGGCTGCGCTGGGCCGCGGGTTTGTTCTTCATGAAATAACGGGCGGCCAGGAAGCCTCCCAGAATAAAGGCGATGCCGATGACTATGGATACGGTACGGCGGGTGGCGTTGTTCATTGTTTTTCCTCCAGCATGAATGTCCAGTCGCCCCCGAGGGAGCGGTAAAGTTGAATCCGGTTGCCGAGCAGGTCGGCTTTGGCTTGCACATGGGTGATTTCAAGGTTTTCGCGCGAGACAATGGCGGTGAGGGTGTCGAGGAAAGGCAGGATGCCGCGTTGGTAGCGGCGGATCGATTCGGCCTCGCTGTTCTTCGCGGCCTGGTACTGTTTGGCGATGGCCTCGACATATTCGGACTGGTGCCGTTCGTTACTCAGCGCATCCTCGGTTTCCTGGATGGCCTCCAGCACGGCCAGACGGTAGGCGGCGATGCGCTCGCGCGAGACTGCCATGGTGCGGTCGACCTCGGCCTTGCGCGCTCCGCCGTCGAGCAGCGGCGCAATCAGGCTGGCGGCCAGGTTGGAGATCCAGTCGTCGAACAGGTCGTCGATTTTTTCTTCGGAGGTGTAGATCGAGCCGCTCAGCGAGAGGGTGGGTAGGCGCGCGGCGCGTGCGGCGCCTACATTCCAATCCGCCGATTCCAGATCGAGGCGGGCCGCCTGGATATCGGGACGGTTTTCGAGAAGGTTGACAGGAAGCCCGGCCGCTGGTTGGGGGGGGAGGGAGGGCAGCGGTTCTGGGTCCAGTCGAAGATCGGTTCCGGGAGTTTTCCCGATAAGGACGGCAATGGCGTTTTCGGTTTCCTCGATCCGGGCGCGGACGGGCGGGATGCGCGCTTCGGAGGCGGCGACAAGTTGGCGCTGCTGGAGGACGGCGAGAGAGGTGGACTGTCCGGATTGGTAGCGCCGCTTGATGGCGGCAAGTTTGTTGCTGTTGGATTCGAGCTGGCTTTCGTAGATGCGCAACGCTTCGGTTTGAGCTTGCCAAGAGAAGTAGGAGGTTGTCAGCGAGGCGGAGAGGGTCATCCCCGCTGTTTGCAGGTCGAACTTCGTGGCGTCGTACGTCGCGAGCGAGGCGCGCTCGGTGGACTTCAGCCGCCCCCACAGATCGACTTCGTAGCTGGCATAGAGCCCGAGCGTGAAGTCGGGGTCGGTTCTGCTGTTGCCCGAGTTGTTGAAGTTGGATTGGTAGCGCGACGATGCCGAGCCTTTGCCGTCGAGCTGCACCTTTTGGGCTGCACCGCTCTTGCGGGCGGTGGCCTCGGCCTGTTCGAGGCGGGCGTAGGCCTGCTCCAAAGTCAGGTTGCCTGTGAAGGCCTCGTCCATCAGGCGGTCGAGCCGGGGCGAGCCGAAGGCCTTCCACCACTCGGTCTGCAACTGGGCTGTTCCGGAGGCATTGTTGAAATGTTCGGGCGTCTGTTCTTTCAGCAAATCCGCTTCCCGCTCGGGTTCGAGCGTCATGCAGGAGCTCAGCCCCAGCGTGGTGGACCCTAGGACGAGCCCATAAACCAGGACTTTATGGATAGTCATGATAAATTTCCTGTGTTGTGGATTAAATCGCGGGTGGCCAGCAGTCCGCCGATCGCAAATGCTTCAACCTGGCGAGCCAGTTCGGCCGGGTTTTCGGTCGAGGGGAGGCGGTGCCTGCACTGGCAGTTGGTTTTGTTCTTCTGGTGTCCGACGTTGAGGAAAATATGCAGGCTCATGAAGTTGAGGTGGGCGAGTTTGAGCTGGTTTTCTGATATTCCCGGACCGATCAAAAGCCGGATCGCCTTGCTCACTCGCTGATGACTGGGCTGAAGGTACTTTTCGAACAGGCTTTCATGCATCTCGGTCGGCTCACCCATTTCGCGGTGCAGCAGCTGGGGCAGACGGTGATGGATGTCCGTATCGAAAATTTGTTCTACGCGGGAGCGGATGAAGTGTCGCAGCCACGCCTCCGGATCCGTTTCAATCAGGTCGGTCGGAAGCGGGTACTTGGCCGCCGATTGCTCGAATAAATATTCCCAAACCTGGCAATAGAGGTTCGATTTGTCGCCGAAGTGGTAGTTGACCGCCGCAATGTTTGCACCCGCCGCGTCGCAGATTTCGGCCACGGTGGTGTCGCGGTAGCCTTTTTCGGCGAAAATGACACTCGCCGCCTGAATCAGCCGTTCTTTGGTGGTCAGGTTTTTATCCATGTTTAAAACATCCATTTGAATCGAGGGTATGAAACGTAGGGGGCTCTGGATTTATTGTCAAATGATTTGAAGAAATATTTCAAATGGCCATTTGAAATGGGTTCGGGACAGGTTATGTGTCCAAAGAAGATTAGTTGATTTGCAGGCTTTCATGCCTGTGGTGGGCGTGGCAGGTTGTTTGCATGGCTCGTGAAACCATCAAAATACTGGGGATCGACACGTCGTTGCGCTCGACGGGCGTGGGGATCATCGAGGCGCGCGGGTCGGAGCTGCGGGCAGTGGCCTATGGCCGCATCCGCAACAAGCCGAAGGTGCCGCATTCCCTTTGTCTGGAAAACATTTTTAGCTCGATCACCGACCTGATTGAGGCGCACCAACCTGATTGTGCGGCCATCGAGGGCGCATTCTTTGCCAAGAACGCCAACACGGCGATGGTGCTGGGGCAGGCGCGCGGCGTAGCTATTGC
Source organism: Pontiella sulfatireligans (assembly GCF_900890705.1). GTDB lineage: Bacteria > Verrucomicrobiota > Kiritimatiellia > Kiritimatiellales > Pontiellaceae > Pontiella > Pontiella sulfatireligans. Next base: position 2,510,293 of record NZ_CAAHFH010000002.1, read on the forward strand.
GGCTTGCGCCAAAAAGGGGCTGGAAATCACGGAGCATTCGCCTCGCAAGGTGAAGTCGGCGATTGTCGGCACCGGCACGGCGCAAAAGGACCAGGTGGCCAAGATGGTGGTGCGTCTGTTGAATCTCGCAGAGCAGCCGCAGGAGGACGCCGCCGACGCGCTGGCCATCGCCATCTGCCACCACCACCAGCTCTCGCTGCCCGAAGAGCTTCGGGCCAAGCGGATTTGAACACAAAGGCACGAAGGTCTCTAAGCGGCACGAAGGAATGCTTCGAGACACTTGGCGTTCTTTGAGTCTTTGTGTTAAATGATTGTCATGGACAGTAACCTGCAACCTGAATGGAGCACGGAGCACACGATCTGCTCCTTTGATGTTGATCCGCAGCTGACGGCTCGGCTTCCGGCGTTGTGCGGGTTTATGCAGGAGGCGGCCTATCATCATGCGGAGCACCTTGGACTGGGGCATTCGCAGCTCTCCGCTCAAAGTCTAGCTTGGGTGCTTTCGCGCCAGCGCATCGAAATCAGCCGGCTGCCCGCTTGGGGAGAATCCATAAAAGTGCGGACCTGGCCCTCGGGGCGCGACCGGCTCTTTTTTTACCGCGACTTTGAGATTGCGGACGAAAGCGGCGGTCTGATCCTGCTCGCTTCGACGGCTTGGTTCGTGATCAATACGGAAAAACGTGAACGCGTTCATTCTGACTTTTACCTGAACATCGATCTGCCGGATGTTGGCGCCCACGTGTTTAGTGCCAAGCTTGAGCGGCTGAAAGGGTGTTCCTGCGAGGGCGGCGACCCAATGGCCGTAAATTACGGCGATCTCGACATGAACGGGCACGTCAACAATATCCGCTACATTGAATGGGTGCTCAGCAGCCTGCCGCTGGAATTCCATCAGACGCACAGCTTTGAGTCGCTGGAAGTCAACTATCTCGCAGAGGCTGTTTATGGCCATGACGTGTCGGTCTGCACCGAGCCGGCCGGTTCATTCACTTGGGCGCATGTCATCCGCGCCAAAGGAGACGACCTTTTCCGCGCCCGTACCGTTTGGCAGGGAAAACAGGCAAGCTGAAGATCCAAGAGGGCCTTGTTGCTAGCAATTGCGGCCTGTGATTTTGAACGTGGATTGTGAATATGTTTTTTTTAACTGTTGAATTATTGCATGCATTAACGTTTATTAGACGTTTCGAATTTAGAGTGGCAACGTCCCCGTGGTGCGTGGCCGCTTATCGCAGGGACTGCGCGGGGTTGACGGTCAGGCGGGGCATTGAGGCCTTTGGCTATCGGGCAGAACTGCTTAACAGCATGATACAACAGATTAGGTTGGGTTGATGAGATTCACTAAAAAGATCAGTTTGAATGGGATGGTTCGCGCCCTGATTCTTGTTTTTGTGTTGTGTGGCCATGGTTTCGCCGCCAACGAGGGCCCAACGCCGGCGGAGATCCTGAAAGAAGCCATGATGCACATGGGGAAGGAGGAGTACGATGATGCGTCTGCGCTGATGTACATGTACCTTTCCGAAGTGGAGGAGTCGAAAGCGCCTCGCGTGATTGCGATTGCGCAGGACATCCGCTTCAAGCTGGCATCGATCCTTCTTAAAACCGAACGCATGGACGAAGCCGCGCCGGTTTTGCAGGAATACATTGAATATCCTCTAGGCAAGTTCCAGCGCCTGTCCCGCAAAATGCTGGCCACCTGCCTTTATGAAATCGAAGACTATGAAGGGGCTGTTACGGCATGCACCAATGCGTTGTACTACAATGAAAACCCGATTTTGGAGGCGAAAAAGTTTGTTGCAAAAGATGATGATGACGACGAAGAGGAGTCTTCCAGGTTTAAGCAGAAGGAGGAGGAGGAGCCGGAATATACGCAGCAGGAGCTCAACGAGCTGTATCTGACCCTGGCCGAATCCTACTACGACCTTGAGCAATGGACGGAGTGCATCCCTCCGTTTGAATATGTAATTGCCCAAGCGCCGAACGAGCAACGCAAGGGCTATGCGATCATGCAGGTGATCAACGCGCTGATTGAGATCCCCGATTTTGCACGCATCACAGCTTGGATTCCACAGCTCTACCGCACTTCGGCCCGCTACGACATCCGCGTTAACCTGGCCCTCATGAACGCCGCCGCCGCGCTTTACGAAGCGGGCGAGTACGACAGCGCGCTGCCGCTCTACCGAATGATCATGCCCCGCGACGAGCTTGTGACCTATCAGGAAAGCCGGATCCGCGACATCCGCATCTCTGTCGGGCTGCCTCCCGAGCCGGGCGCCGAAATGACCGAAGATGAAAAGATGCTCTTCGGCGTGGTTGACGATCCTGCTGCGCCCAGCCAGGAGGAGGTCAAGCCCAAGGCGCTGGTTGATCAGGAAAATCTGATTTATGCCCTCAAGGAGCTTCCGCCCTATGAGCTGGACGTCCAGTACCGCATGGCGGACCTCTACAAGACGGTTGATCGCTATTGGGAGTCGCTGCGTTTCTTCGACGTCGTTTTTGAGGCCGATCCCAAGAGTGAAATCGGCGAACGTTGCATTTTCGAAATGGTCGAAACCCTGATCGACGAAGTCAACGAGCCGGCGGAGGCCGAGCGCCGCGGTTTTGACTATATGGCAAAATACCCCGAGGGCATGACCCCGCGCCAGATTGCCTATACGCTCAACGGCTATTATCAAAAAACCAATGACATGAAGGCGGTCAAGGCTCTTAAGCCCTATCTCGATGGCCTTGTCCGTACGAATGACGAAACCATCGTCAAATACGATACAGAACTCTATTTCATGCAAGGGGTGGCCGATCTTGTCCTGCAAGACTACGAAGGCTCCGAAAAAAGTTTCCGCTATGTGCTCGACGAGTTTCCCGGCTCCCACCAGGAGGCCAACAGCCTCTACTGGTATGGCATGTCGAAGCTGTTCCTGCAAAAATATGAATCCGCTTTTCCGGACTTTGAGAAATACATTAAGAAGCACGCAACGGAAACCTATGTGGACGAGTGTTCTTTCCAGGGCGGCATCTGCCTGTTCGGCATGGAACGCTACGACGAAGCGATGGAACGGTTCTCCTATGTGATCAGCACCTATCCCGATTCTTCGGTATATCCGGAAGCGTGCAGCATGCGCGGCGATATCTACGGTTCCCGTGGCGAGCTCGACGCGGCCGTCGACGACTACACCCGCGCCGTGGCCGCCGCAAAGAAGGTCAACCAAGCGACCTATGCAACCTTTCAAATGGCCGAAGTCTACGAGGCTGAGGACAAGTACGACGACATTATCCGCACAGTAGAAAGCTATCTTGATGTCTGGGATGAAGAGGCTGATATCGCCAAGGCCCTCTTTTGGATCGGCAAAACCAAAATCCAGCAGAAAAAAATCGACGAAGCGGTCAAAACGTATGTGGACGCCATTGTCAAATATGGTTCGGACGTCCGCCAGGACGGCGTCGATCTGATGATTGCCGAACTCGTAAAGGTGTCGGCCATATATCTGGACACGGAGCAGCAAAACAAGCTGAAGGCTGATCTGCAGGCCGGCATTGATGAAAACGACGATCTGACGTTGCAGCTACGCCTGCGTGTTTTGCAGTCTAAGCTTGATATGACTGAAACCGAGCTCGGAAAACAGCTTATACAGGAGCTCTCGGATCTTGAAAATGCATCGCCCCCGGTGCTTGCCTGCATCTGCGACGCCTCCTTTGAAATGGAGGACTATTCCCGCGCCGAGGAACTGCTGCTTATTTTCATTACCAAGTTTGAGGATTCCGACTACATGCGAGCCGCGTTCAAACTGCGTGCATATGGCCAGTATGCCGAAAAGGACTATGAGGGTGCGCTTCACACCATCGAAGAGGCCCAGGAACACTACGGAACCGAATACGACGTGGCTTGGGCGCAGCTCATGAAGGCGCAAGTGCTGCTCGATCAAGGCAAAGTCGATGAAGCGCGCGAGGCCAACATGAATCTGCTCAGCGTTCCATCGTGGCGCGGCGCTCCGGTGGCGCAGGCCACCTTCCAATTGGGTCAGGTTGAGGAAAAGGCGGGCGACTACCTTAAGGCCTTCGGGTTCTACCAGCGTGCCTACTTCCAGTATAAAGGCCATGCGGGCGGTTACTGGGCGGCCGAGGGCTATTTGGCCAGTGCCCGCTGCCTTAAGAAATTGGGGCTCAGCAACGATGCCCGCAATACGTACCGCGCCATGCTCTTTGATCCATATGTGAGCGATTTGCCGCAGTCTGAGGAGGCGCGCGAGGTGCTCGGCGCCGGAGAGGTGGCTGAGATTGCCGCATACATTGAGTCCGGCGGAACCAGCAATATCACGATTAATGTCGAGGTCGAAAAAACGGCCGAGGGTGCAGAGCCTGTAGAATCCAGTAAGCCTAGCACCGAGGAGGGCGCGTAATGAAGAACGTTGTCGCAATCATTGCCTTGGTGGCCGTTTCGGCCATTGCACAGGAAGAAGTGGTCCAGTCGGGTACGCCGGCCCGGCTCGAAGCGGTCAACGGGAAGCAGGTTCGCGTTTTCCTCCAGTCATTGGTCGATGGCACGGTGACCTTTCAGGCCTTTAAGTCGGACAAGAATATCCCTGTGCCAGCGGATAAAATCCGGCGCTTTGAGTTTTATCCGAAATATGACGCCGCCGCGCTCGAACAGTCCTTCAACTCCGCTGACTATGACGCTGTGCTGGCGACGCTCGAACCGTTGATGCTTGATTATGCGCCTTACATGACGGTCAGCAACAACATGCAGGACGCATACTGCATGATGATGGAGGCCTATCGTGCGCAAGGCGACTTCGCAAAGGTTCGCGTCTGCGCCGAGGCGCTGGCCCAAAGCAGCGGGCCGAAGTTTGTGATGCTGGGGCAGGTCAACACCGCCTTGGCCGCTATTGCCGAGGGCGATTTTAAAGCCGTGGAATCTCTGCGGGAAGAAATTGAATCAGAAGCCGCTTCGCTCTATTTGCAGGCTTCCGCCGAGCGCGCTCAAGGGCAGCCGAAGGTCGCAATGCAGACCGTTGTTGAAATTATTGCAGAGCATGCCAACGACGTGCAGTGGATGGCGCCGAGTGAATTGCTGAGCGCGGAGCTTTATCTTGATATGGCCATGACCAACTCAGCCGTCAGCACGGCGCGGCAAGTTAAGAACATCTATGGGGGCAGCAACATTGCCGCCGACGCAAACAAGCTCTACATCGCCCTTGGAGGCGAATCCGAATAATATTGTTGAATCAGATATCAGGAACTTAACGACTAGAAAACAACCCGGAGGTAACCAAAATGAAAAAACTACTCTTCATCATGGCGCTGTTCGTAGCAGCGGGGAGTGCGTTCGCTCAAGGCGACATTGAGACGGCCGCTGCTGCGGCGGCAGAGCAGACCAATTTGTGGTCGCTAATTAAGACAGGCGGATGGGCCATGTGGCCTTTGGGCATGTTTTCGTTCTTCATGGTGGCGCTCATCATCCAGAACTTTATCTCGCTGCGCCCCAAGACGCTGCTGCACAGTGAGCAGATGCCCGAACTGATCAAAATGATGATTGAAAAAAAGAGCAAGACCGCTCTGATCTACTGCCGCAAGCACCCTTCCATGTTTGCCAACACTTTCGGCGCAGGCCTTGAACGCTGTCTTGACGGGGAATCGGAAATTGATTTTGTCAAGGTTAAGGAATCGGTTGAGGAAGCTTCTGTGGAGCAGATGTCAAAACTGATGAAGCCGATCGACTACCTTTCGATTATTGGAGCGAGTTCTCCGATGCTTGGTCTGTTGGGTACGGTATCCGGTATGATCAAAGCCTTTCACACCATGGGGGCACTGGGCATGGGTAAGCCGGAGCTGCTCGCCGCCAACATTGGTGAGGCCTTGATTACCACGGCCACCGGTCTGATCATTGCCATTCCGGCCATGTTCTTTTTCTTCTTCTTCAAGAAGGGCTTCCAGAAGACGCTGGCAACTCTCGGCCGCAACATGGGCTTTTTGTTCGATGCGCTGCAGACCGGCAAAGAGCCGATCAGCTTCATGGATCTCGAGGCGCTGGAGGCGCTGGACGGCGAATAGCCTCCAATCCTTGGAATTTCTGTTTTTCCAAACCGTGTAAATGTAGGGACATCCCATGAAACTTGAACAAAAGACCCTCGGCGACGATCTAGAGCTGGACATGTCGCCCATGATCGACATGGTCTTCTTGCTCTTGATCTTCTTTATTGTGGCCTCGCAGGTCATCGATGAGAAGCCCAAGGTGGGAATTCCTGCCGCGGCATTCGCCAAGGTGCCCGAAGACACTACGGGCCGCCTGATGGTTACGGTGACCAAAGACGGAAAGTTCTTTGTTGGGCAGATCCCCGTTACACTCGAGCAGCTCAAAGAGCAGCTCGGGATTGCGATTGAAGCCGACGAAAACCTCCGGATTCTCATTCGTTCCGACGGTGAAACCAGATACAAGATCAACGAAAAGGTCATGATCGCTTGCGCCGAGGTCGGCGCAACTGATCTGATCTATTCGGCTTTCGAGGAGTAAACATGAATCTTCACCGCCATTATGAAGACACCAAACTCGAACTGCAGATTGCACCGCTCATTGACGTTGTATTCCTGCTCTTGATCTATTTCATGGTTACCGCCTCGCTGATCAAGAAGGAGGGGGACATCTCCTTCATGCTTCCGGCGAACGTGGCTCAGGAAGACATGATCGAACTGCCGGTTGAAGTGCTTATTGAAATCACCAACGACGGCACGGTCCAGATGGAAGGGCTGCGTTTTTCGAGCGAGGACCGTACGCTGGACTCCCTCGTTACGCAAGTAGCTGGGCTTAAGCAGATCGCGGCCTCGCAGAGCTCGCCGTTCTTCGTGAATCTCCTGCCTCACCAAGATGCGATGCACTGGCGGATCATCGATGTGATGGATGCTTGTGCGGCGGCTGGCGTAAACAGCCTTACCTTCAGTAAATCCATGTAGGCATGCAAAACTGCGGCAATGCAAAAGCGTGGACGGCACCAGTCGTCTGCGCTTTTTTCTTTTCTCATAACATTGGCTGAATCCCATGGACCATTTCAATATTGCACTGGCCATGGACTATGCCAACCCGTTTGTCCGCGATGTGGCGGAAGGGGTGGCGCGGTACGGCTTCCAGCAGGGAAACTGGCGCTTCTATGCACCGCACGGTGCGCCGGAAGTGGCGCTCGCCGATTTAAACAAATGGTCGGGCAGCGGCGTCATCGGCATGCTCGACCAAGACGCGGTTTGGATGCTGCGTAAACGCGGCATCGCGGGCGTTAATATTTTTGGCCGTTTTGCTCAACTTCCCAATACCTCTGTGGTGGTCGACAATCACGAGATCGGCCGGATGGCGGCGGAATATTTCATCGGCAAAGGCGTTCGCCGTTTTGCCATCACCGGGCGGAAAGTGTTTGGCGATGCGACGCTCAAATACGAGGGGTATATTTCTACGCTTTCCGACAAGGGGTTCCAATGTCTTGAACTGAAATCGCAGCGCAGCATTCAAAATATTGGCACCGCAATTGCGACGCTGGACGGCGACGGGCCGGTCGGCATTCTGGCCACCGAGGATCCCGTAGGGCGCGTTGTTATTGATGCGTGTCTGGACGCTGGACTGCGCGTACCGGAAGATGTTTCTGTGCTGGGCGTGAACAACGGCGCCTTTGCCTGCGAAATGCTCCATCCCCAGATGTCGAGCATCGACCTAGGCGCGGCGCGGATAGGCTGGCAGGCCGCCCAGATGCTCGAACAGCTCATGCGCGGCGACGCAGAGCCGGAGAAGCCCATCCGCATTTCACCGGAAAAGATTGTCGAGCGCCACTCCACGGACTTAACCGCAGTGACCGACAAGGCTGTTGCAGAAGCGTTGCGGTTTATCCGCGAAAATGCGCACCGTTCCGTTCAGGTTGATGATGTGGCCCGAGCTGCGCACGTTGGCCGCCGGACTTTGGAAAATCGGTTTAAGACGTTGCTGCAGGTCTCCGTCCACGATTCGATCCGCCGCGAGCGCATCCAGCGCGCCTGCCGTCTGCTGAAAGAAACCGACATGCTGGTGGAGGTGGTCGCCGAATCCTGCGGTTATGCCACGCGCGAACGCTTCAATCAGGCCTTTAAGCAGGAAACCGGAGCAACGCCGTCGGGCTACCGCAAGAAATTCCGCTTTTCAATCTGAACAGAGTTGCGCATATCGGCCGGTATTATGCGTTAAATACGTATTCACAAAAGTTGGGCTTCCACTATGGTGTTTCCCTGTTTTCAACAAGGAGCAAGACGATGGCTAAACTCGAACTAAAACCTGCTGACGATTGCAGATACGACATTTTATCCTTGGGCGAAGTGATGCTTCGTTTCGACCCCGGCGAAGGCCGCATCCGCACTGCGCGCCGTTTCCAGGCGTGGGAAGGCGGCGGCGAATACAACGTGGCGCGCGGTCTGCGCCGCTGTTTCGGCCAGCGCGCCGCGGTGGTCACTTCTTTCGCTAAGAACGAGGTAGGCCTGCTGATGGAGGATTTTATCCTGCAGGGCGGCGTGGACACCTCGTTGGTCAAATGGATGGACTACGATGGCATTGGCCGCACCGTCCGCAACGGCATGAACTTTACCGAACGCGGCTTCGGCATCCGCGGCGCAGTTGGATGCTCCGACCGCGGCAACACGGCGGCTTCGCAGCTCAAGGCCGGCGACATTGATTGGGACTACATTTTCGGCACGCTCGGCGTACGTTGGTTCCACACCGGCGGCATCTTTGCCGCGCTTTCCGAAACCACCGGTGAGGTCGTTATTGAAGCGGCCAAGACTGCTAAGAAATACGGCACCATGGTTTCGTACGACCTCAACTACCGCCCATCGCTCTGGAAGGGGTTTGGCGGCCTCGAAAAATGCCAGCAGATCAACCGCGAGATTGCCAAATATGTCGATGTAATGATCGGCAACGAAGAGGACTTTACCGCCTGCCTCGGTTTTGAGGTCGAAGGTGCGGATGAAAACCTGACCGACCTCGACGTCGGCTCGTTCCAGAAAATGATCGCCAAAGCGGTGGCCGAATTTCCGAATTTCAAGGCCACGGCCACCACCATGCGCGGCGTAAAAACCGCAACCGTCAACGATTGGGGGGCCATGTGCTGGTGCAACGGCGAGTTCTACACCTCAACGCAGCGTCCGGAGCTTGAAATCATGGACCGCGTGGGCGGGGGCGACAGCTTTGCCTCTGGCTTCATCTACGGCTTGATGGTGCTGCAGGATCCGGCCAAGGCCATTGAATACGGCGCGGCGCACGGGGCGCTCGCCATGACCACGCCGGGCGACACCACCATGGCCTCGCTCACCGAAGTTGAAAAAATCGTAGCGGGTGCAGGTGCCCGTGTAGACCGGTAAGGGCGACATGCAAACCGCCCGTACATAAGGAGAAAAATATGTTAAACGAACTTTTGAAACGGCCGGTCATTCCGGTGATTGTAATCGATGATGCCAATGATGCGGTGCCTCTGGCGGAAGCCCTGCTGGCCGGCGGGATGGACGTTATTGAGGTAACCTGCCGGACGGCGTCCGCGGCCGAAGCGTTGGCGCGCATCAAAAAGGCCCTGCCGGAAATGCTGCTCGGCGCTGGAACCGTGGTCACCCCCGACCAAGCAAAAATGTGCATCGATACCGGCATTAGCTTCGGCCTCGCTCCGGGGCTGAATCCCGATACGGTAAAATATTTTCAGGACCGCAACACGCTCTTCATCCCCGGCGTCATGACGCCGTCGGAAATTGAGCAGGGGCTATCGTTCGGTCTGAAGATGCTGAAGTTTTTCCCGGCCGGCGCGGCGGGCGGCGTTAACATGCTCAAAAACCTCGGCGGACCGTATGCCTCGCAAGGCGTACAGTTTTGCCCGACCGGCGGACTAAGCCTCGACAACATGAACGACTATCTGTCGCTCCCGATCGTCAGCGCCATCGGCGGTTCGTGGCTTGCCACCAAGCAGCAGATTGCCGACAAGCAGTGGGGCGTCATCACCCAGCAGGTCAAAGACGCACTTGCCAAAGCTACCGAAGTTGTTGGCTAGCGGTTTTTGCCGGCGACGTTGAAGCAGGGTTGCCATGCCATTGGCGGACCGCTATAAATTCACGCTTGTTTTATCTGGGGAAATCCGGATCGACAATTATATGTGCCCAGGTGGCGAAATCGGTAGACGCAAGAGACTTTCCGCCTACGGAGCCTTGGCACCTGCGGCGGATCCGTCGTAGCTTCGCGTAGGCGGAAAAATCGTTGAGTATGAAATAATTGTAACTACTCAGGTAGCTTGAGCCTTCATTTCCCGCCTCCTCCAGAAAAATGCATTTTAGGGCAGCCTAGAAGCCCCGAATACTCTATGAATGCGGCATGAAGAAGCCTGCGCATGCAACAGCCAGCCAGCCGGAGCCCCCCGCCATGACGCGCGAAGACGCGCTGGCGGTTTTCCGGCTCGGCCCGGACGCCGTTGCCGACTTGCTTCTAGCGATGGATGCGCAGATCCGCGGCCTGCGCACCCTCGAGGTGCGCGTCGCCGAACTCGAAGGCTTGCGGGCGAAAACCTTGCGCAACGGTTCGAAGTCTCCTTCTTCCGACGGCCTCGCGAAGCCCGCGCCCAAGAGCCTCCGGAAGAAATCCGGGCGCAAGCCGGGCGGGGCGGCAGGGGCACTCGGGCGGCACGCTTGAACGCCGCAAGAACCCGGACGTGGTGGAAGCCCACCGCGTAGACCGCTGCGAAAAGTGCGGTTGCGATCTGCGCAACGAAAAGGCGCAAGGAATGGAACAACGGCAGGTGTTTGATATCCCGCCCGTCGAACTCCTCGTCACCGAGCACCAGGCCGAGGCGAAGCAATGCGCCTGCGGCCACACCACCAAGGCCGTTTTCCCTGAGGGGGTTGTCGCGCCGGTGCAATACGGCCCGCGAATCAAGGCAACGGCCATCTATCTCAACGGATACCAGCTCCTCCCGTACGCCCGTCAGCGCGAGACCCTGCGCGACCTTTTCAACGCCCCCTCTCCGAGGGAACGCTCGCGAACATGGTTCGCCAGGCCGGGCGGCTCGCGCAGGGAGGCATCGACGGGATTCGCGAGGCCCTCGGCGCCTCGGCGGTGGTTCATTTCGACGAAACCGGCATGTGGCGGAACGGGAAAACCAACTGGATGCACTGCGCAAGCACGCCGCCGGCGTCCTGCCCGAGTTCAAAGGCACCGTCGTTCACGACTACTGGAAATCCTACTACCACTACAAATGTTCCCACGCGCTTTGCAACGCCCGCCACCTACGTGATCTAACCTACATCCACGAGCAAATGGGGCAGCCATGGGCGGAAGAAGCCATCGAAACCCTGTTGTCGATCAAGGAAGGCGTCGAGGCGGCCAAGGCGGCGGGATCCGCCACCCTCGCCCCGGAAACGCTTCTTGGCTTCGAGCGCCGCTGGGATGAAATCTTCGCCAAAGGCTACGTCGCCAACCCCGATCCTCCGCCGCCCAAGAAGAAAAAGCGCGGGCCTCCCGCGAAAGGGAAGGCCCGCAGCCTCGTCGAACGCTTCGACCACCGCCGGCGCGAAGTCCTCGCCTTCATGCATGACTTCGATATCCCCTTCGACAACAACCTCGCCGAACGCGACCTGCGCATGAACAAGGTGAAGCAAAAGATCTCTGGTTGCTTCCGCGACACAGGACATTCCGAAGACTTCTGCCGGATCCGCAGCTACATCTGCACGGCGCGCAAGAATACGACCGGTGCTTTCGAGGCGCTTTCCGGCTTATTCCAAGGCCACCCGGCTATGTCGGCAGCACCTGAGTAGTTACACCCATTGTTTCAAACAGTTACTTCCAAACCACTTCTGATCCAACTGTCAAACCCCGTGAAGCACATCTGAAATACATCATTTATTTCGAGGTTGCTAGGATGTGCCCTGTCATTTCGAGAGAGACTTAAAGTTGTAGCTTGGGGAGATCTGAGTTCTACGCTAGGGGTCTAGAAGTTGCAGGTTCGAGTCCAACCGGGTCGACCAGGGTTCAACTCCTGTCAATGAATGCATGCCTGCCATCGACGATCCGGTGGTCGAGGAAGAAAGATCTCTTGGGTTTTCCATTGCGGAGCATGAACCCGCTGTCGGGATCGGTCGTTGAGGACTTGATATCTTTTTGCATCGGCTCGTCATCAGCCTTCGGTTTCAGCGGCTTCATTGAGTGCGTTTCGCGCTCAGCCGCAACATCAGCATCGAATTCTTCTGCGTAGGACCGGACCGACGCATTCACCAACGTCTTCTCATGCTTGCCCTTGTTGGCATTGGCCAGGTGGGTGGAGTCGGTATAGAGCGTTTCCCCATCGACGAGCTTCTTACCGAACCAATCGGGCCTGCCAAGTCAGTAATGCAGATAATTAAGGGGCATCAACGCAAGTTTTATATGTCAGGTAAATGTAAGTTACGTTGGCGTGAGGGAGGGAGTATAAATTTATTTGCGTCCAAGGTAGCGGATGCCGCTTGCATAACACGGTGATTAGCCAACGGCCTAATGAATTGGCATTTAGTAAACGTGCAATGCGAATAAGTAAACTAACTAAAAGGAGAAATATCATGAGAAAAACATTAATTATGACGACTGCAATGTCGCTAGCCGTTTGTATGAGTGCTTCTGCTGGAGTTATAACAGTTGTACATGACGCTATTGGGGGAGCAAATACGAGTCCCGCTATTACAGGAGACTATACTGTAGGTGGTGCAAATGCGGCGCATAATTTGCCGGGGAATTCATTGCTTGCATATAATGGCGCTAACCCCACCGCGATCACCTATACCCTGACCGGTGTTGATTTGACGGCAGAAGGAGGCACTGCGAACGAAACGATCGAATTTGTTCTATCTCTGTCGGCTGTTGATACCAGTGACGGAGGGCGGGCTGTTTCTATTTGGTCGGCCGATGCCAATAACAATTCTCTTAATGTGGCGGATACGACTACACCAGGTTCAACCGACCAAAATGATATTGTAGGAGGCGAGGTTCTCGGCGCCAGCGTTGCCTTTGGTGGTGGCACGACTTTCGATACTGCCAAACTCGACCTCGATATTACGGTCGCAAATTTGTCCGTATTTAGGGACGATACAGCTTCTTTTATTTATGAAGGTGGAACCAATACTCAGACAACGACCAGAGATTTTTCTTTATCTGGGACCTCGTTTGATCTCGTTGCGGACAGTGGTGGTTTCCGACTAGCTAATCTTGATTATGAGATTACCGTGATTCCTGAACCTGCAACGTTGGGGCTGATTGGCGCTTTTGGTGTGAGTGTTCTCTTTATCCGTCGTCGTTTGAGCATGTAAGGAGCCCAAGTCTCATTAACATGGTTGGTAGTTTAGTTATTAGATGTTGGATTTGTATTAATTAAACATGAGGAAATGAAAATGAAAAAAACAATATTAGCGACGTTGGCAATGTCATTTATGACCTGCCTGGGTTTTTCGGCCCAAGTTGTTATAAATAATGATCACAACCCGATACTTAACATTAGCGCGGCGACGTTCGGAGTGGTAACGGATGGTGCTGATGGAGTGACCCCTTCTACTGGCACTGGCTATGCTGATTATGAGGGTTTTAACACGCAAGGCGCATCAACGACCTACACGATTTCGGGTCTCGATCTGACTGCGGTTGGTGGAACCACTGATGACTCCATTACCTACACCGTCAACTTTTCTGGCACAGCAGGCGGAGCTGCCACTGAAGTAACGCAGCAACTTTATACTAAAGATACGGTTGATAATACGGGTTCGTTAATTAGCCTAAGTTTAAGCAGTCAAAACGGGATCGACGAGAATAAGGATGAAGTTTTTTTTGCTAGTATCGGGGATATTTCGTCGTCTGCCGGTTTCGATGCGAAAGAGATCTCGGTGGAGTTTGTAACGCTGGGATTCAACGCGTTTAAAAACACGGAAAAAGCAGACGTGGTTGTGGGTGGTGTTACGAACGAGTTTGTTGGCAATGGCGATGATGTTTATGACTTTCCCGAGGGTACGACTTCGTTTTCCGCTGCGCCGACGGTTGGAGCATACCGGCATGATTCGATAAGCTATAAGATTAGCGTTACCAACATGGTCGGCGTAAAAGTCTCAAACTTTTCCGTGTCTCCGACTACGGCGACCTCCGACGAAACATCGCTTCCCGTGTCGCTTTCATGGTTGGCTTTCAATTTGGATGCTGGTGCAACGTATGTTGTTACCGCCGACAAAGCGGTTTCGTTTGTTGATCCATCTTCTGGAAGTGCTGTGAGTGGATTGACAGAGATTGGTGCAACGTTTGATGGATCGTTAGGGGATGTGGAATTCACGATGGTGGTTGATTCCGGCGTTGAATCGATTACAAATATCGCAGTCATATCCGTTCATCAGGTGGCGATTAGTCTGGATGAAGATTTTGCAACGGGTTATTCCGATGGAGATCTGGCCGAACAGAAAAAATGGACAAAAATGACGCCCAGCAATGCGTTCAACGTGGTCACTTCAGCAGGCGGTTCTGCCGAAACCATGAGCGTATCGAATGAATTTGATGGCGTGAACGGTACTGCGGTTTACTGGAGCGATTCTGTAAACAATGCAACGTCCACTGAATGGACTGGTTCGGTTTCCTTTGTTATGTCTGTTGCCTCGAAAGGTTCGGAAAAAGAGCGTGTGATCAATGGCGCCACTAGCTCCTTCCCGGTGGCGAATCTGACGGACGCCCGCAATGTGGTGGAAATCGGATTTACCGCCGATACAGCAGGTGGGTTTAATGCCAGTGATGCAAACGATGTCGTGCTGGGGCTGCGTTGCAGCAACCAGCGTGAATTCAAGGTTCGTTTTGGTCAGGACTGTGTTACAATTCCTCTTGAGGATATCGGCTGGGATCCCAACTGGGAAGCTGTGGATGAAAATGGACAGCCGACTGTATCGGGGCCCGATTTTGAAACGGATCCCTTGACCGTTGACTATTGGATTCGCAAATCGACGGTGGACGGGCTCTATATTGCCAATGTCAACGTCACGGTAGGTGGGGAAACCTATGAAGGTTCAGCTCGAGCCATCTCTGCGAGCAGTGCCTATGATGCTGCAGGTGTAAACTTTGTCATGGCGCACTCCATGCAGGCGGATGGATCAACGGATTTAAATCTGGTTCATGGTACCGTAAATTATCTGGGGTTGGAAACCGTTGCAGGCACACCAATACCTATGTTTGCTCCATACGGTTTGAATGCCGTTTCTCCCGGCAGCCTGATGGGCGATATTTCGTGGAACGGCGCATGGGAAGCAGACAGTATTTCCCTGTACCGCTCTTCTGATGAGTCTATTCTTGGAACGGAAGTTACCAATGTTGCCGCAGGCGTCGACACCTATGCGGACACCTTCGTTGGGGCGGATGCCGGCAATGTTTTCTTCTACACTGCGGTTGCGAACTACGGTGTGGATAGTACGAATTCCAATGTTGACGCACTGCGCGTATTGCAGGAAACCGAATTAGCCGGATGGGGGCGTTCAACTGAAATTGTTACGGCTCATCAGGCTTTTTTGGTGGATTGGGACACTAGTGTTTCGAATCAAATCGCGCCGGGAGAATATCTATTCAACAGTATAGCAACTGGAGTCGGGGGTCTGATTGTTGATTCCTCATGGTACAATGCCGCGGCTTCGCCCGAACTCTATGGCATGTTCCAGAGAGTCTCCTCAACATCAACTAACAGCGATACTTGTAAATTCAGTAACACGGGGCGCGGAATGCGCAATGACGTCTCTTTCGGCGGAACAGATGATTCTATGCAGCTGGGTATCATTGATTCGGATGATGTTTCCGGCATCCCAAAATGGTCCGGCCTGGTCTGGTTCGAGGATACTGGACTGAGTAGTAGTGCGGATGGGGATTCCATATATGAAATCGAGTTGCCTGATTGGGATAATTCCGTCCGGATGGCGATTCGCAATGGCAGCGACTGGTATGTGAATGACACCACATTCGATGGGGCCGATACATTCAAGGTCAAGCTGTCGGATGCTTCATGGGCGCTGGTTGAAGTGGCAACCGCGACGTCGACCAACCTGATGACAGCAGGGGCGTCTTTCGCCCCGCAGACCTTTGATAACATCACAGCCGTTGGATTCTTTGTGGACAACAAGTTGACGCTGGGTGGGCAGAAGATTAACTATTTCGGCCTGATAAATGCGACCTATGTTTCTCCGTTTGCGCAATGGACGGATGATCACGGACTCTATGGTGACGATGCCGCTGCTGATGCAGATCCGGACGGGGACGAGGTGTCTAACATTAACGAATGGGGATTCGGGGGCGATCCGAACGATGCCGAAAATCTTGGCATCACAGAACGTGGTTTCGGGGTTGATTCCGGTTCGGGAACATTGACCTACATTTATCCGCGTCTGAAATCGGATCCGCGCCCGACCTACACGCTAACGGAAAATACGGTTGGTCTGCAGTTCGACTCCTTTGTGGATAACGAATCGGCTTATACCATCATTACTAACGGTGGTGAATGGGTGGGGGAATCGAACTTTGAAGCGGTGACCAATATCGTGCCGGTTGATGTAGCCAAGAAATTCCTCAAGCTTGAAGTAACTGAATAACTGTTGAAATAATACACGAAGAAAGGCGGCATTCAGAGATGGATGCCGCCTTTTAAGGCGATATGGAATCATCAAAAGATATAGGGTAGAAGCGACTGGGAAAAATGAGCATGAAGCCGCTTAGTTTAATTGCATTATTTGTTGGGACAGTCGTTGCTTCACAGGCTGCAACCATTGATTGGTCGTCAACGGCGTTGACGGGAGAGGGCGACGTTTCTATCAGCGGAACCGGGCTGGAGGCGCTTTATTTTGATGGAACTTCATCCGCTTTAAGTACCACCATTAACGGCGTTGATTTTTCTCGGCATGCACGGGCAAACGAAAGTTTTACCTACTTTTCCTCAACCGCTCAGTATATGATTTCGACCGACCGGTGGGATGCTCCAACCGCTTCCTTGGATGTCTTCGAGGAAATGTGTTCCCGGCATGCACTTGGTGATGATAATTCCATCACCTTGAATAATCTGATGGCGGGACAGGATTATGAGATCCAGCTGTTTATTGCTCAGAACAATGCCGACACTGTTCAGTATGTTGCCCTCAATCAAGACGGTGTAATTTATGGGGACACCGATACGACCCGTTTTCGGGAATTAAATGCGACCGGGATTGCTATAACCGGAAACTTTACAGCAGATGGTACCGCACCGAGTTTTTCGATTAACCGTATAGATGATGGTGATCCAAATACGACCGTTGGAGGGTTCGTGCTGTGCGGCTATCAACTCCGTGCTGTTCCGCCGCCCAGTACCTATTACGTCGATGCTGTTAACGGCAACGATTTCAACAATGGGCTTTCTCCGGCAACTGCGTTCCGGACCTTGGAAAAGGCCAGCACAATTCATCTCAAAGCCGGAGAGTCTCTGCTGCTAACGAGTGGTCAGACCTTTATGGGGGCGCTGAAGATCAAGGAGGTGCAGGGAATCAAAGGCCGCCCAATCACGGTCGGCAGCACGGGGAAGGAAAAAGCTGTTATTGATGGAGCTGGATGGTCCGCTCCTTTAAGCGTTATCGATTGTAGCTATGTTACGGTTAAAAACCTGGAACTGACCGCAGATGGCGGCGGTGCGGTGACTGACAGAGGCTATGATAAAAAACTTCGCAGCGGGGTTTATGTCTATTCTGAGGACGGTGATCGGAGCCTGAGAAACCTCGTGTTCGAGGATTTGGACATTCATGATGTTTTCTACCTTGATCCCGGCAGTGTGCATGATGAAGATTTGTTGGCGTATGGTGTCTACGCGTATCTTAGAGCTTCAACCATGGAAAATATGACGTTCCGACGGATCAAGATCGAGCGCACCAATTATCTCGGTATTTTTGCTACATCAACCAGCCGGAGATTGAGTGGTACGGTTGTTGAAGATTGTGAGTTAGTCGATATCGGCGGACCCGGAATAAAAATTAAGCAAGCCACGGATACCCTCATCCGAAGGTGCCGTGTTTTACGTGGTGGCAGCGGCAGTGACTCCCGTATGTTTAACCGGGGAACCTGTATTTATGTGGGCAATACAGGTGGCGCAATCATCGAGCAAAACACCGTTGTCGGGGCTTGTGGGAATGTGGATTCAAGGGGAATTCATATCGATGTAAATTGTGATGGCGTAATTGTCCAGCACAATTTGTCCGTCGATAATATCGGTGGCTTCGTGCATTTTTATGATAACCGTCTGGGAAATAACTGCTACCGCTATAATGTGAGTGTCAATGACGGATTCCGGAGTTCGGGGGTGATTGGCGATATCATCAGCATTCGCGGTGGGACCAACATCAATTCCTACGTGTACAACAATACCTTTTATGTTCGGGGCGGGTATAATGGAAACATGAATATCAATACCGAGACGGACGGTGCGCTTATTGCCAATAATATTTTCTATACGGTCGATGAGCTGACGGATGGAACGAAACGCGACAACATTGTCGCCAACGGTTTAGAAGACCACGGCATTGTCTTTGATAATAATCTGTATCCCGAATATTCCGCTTGGATGGACGACCCATTCTCAGCAACCAACTCCATGTTCGGAGCCCCGCAGTTTGCTCATGCAGGCGGCACAAATATCGTTGATTATATCCCGATGAATCCGTTGTGCAGGAACGGGATGGTCATTACCAATCTTCCCGGCGATACGGTCGGTCTTCCTGACGGTTTTGAGGTTTCGTATGATATTCTCGGCACCCCGATCGATCCGCAAAAGCCGTTCCTCGGCGCGATACGGCCACCTGACTACACGGGAACCTTTACGGATGGGGGTGGAAGCTATACCAATGAAACGGGCCTCGGATTTCAGATGGTGCGGAATGATACAGTGGGACTGACCGACAATACCTCGGATGCTTCGATCGGCCGGATTTCCTTCAGGGACACTGGTGCAGGTGTGCCCTCATTAGGTTTGGTCTCAACGAATCGGCTGGATTTGAGCGGTTTTTCTAGCTTCATGCTTACATGGACCGTGGCGAATTCAGGAGCAAGCCTAAATCCCTCTGGCAATGGATGGTTCTTTGGCTTTCAGGACAGCGTGGGTAATCAGATCGACGGTTCTAGCCTTTGGAATCAAGATCCGAAGGCTCTGGGGCTTCGCATAACAGCCGGCGATGGAATGGATTTTGTTGAGAATGCTGGAAGCAGTACGGTTACAGCAACGCCTATCCTAACCGATGGCACGCTCAAAGCCTCCTCGTACTCTAGCGGGTTCTCGGTCTTTCTGTCCATTAACAGCGACAACACATGGAATGGCTCAACAGAGGGGTTGAGCACGTATATCGCCACCAATGGAACGCTTGTCGCTACGCTTTACGAGGATCTTGCGGGAAACGTTTTTCCCAGCACCTTTTACCAGTCCGGGAGCAGCGCAACACAGACCGTAAATTATGCACACATGAGCCTCAATAGTTTAGGCCATGCAGCGGCATCGCCCGCAGTTGTCGGGTTCGTTGCCGGAAAGGGGGGAACCCTGAGTATTTATGGCTGCAACCTCAGCTCAACCGCCTCGTACACCCTTCAGGGCACTGATAGCCTCATGTCCACCAATTGGGTGGATATCGCTGCGACTTCGGGGGTGAACGTGGTGGACTGGACTGATGTTGTTATACCGACGAACGACGTCGCGTTTTATCGGGTCATTTCCGAATAACCTGCAACATG
The DNA here is from genome assembly GCF_900890705.1 of Pontiella sulfatireligans. Lineage (GTDB taxonomy): Bacteria > Verrucomicrobiota > Kiritimatiellia > Kiritimatiellales > Pontiellaceae > Pontiella > Pontiella sulfatireligans. The sequence goes on from NZ_CAAHFH010000002.1 coordinate 2,530,028, forward strand.
CTTTTCGTTGTGTCGGCCATTTAAACGCCATGACCCGGAGGGTCCATTTCGGATTCGACACAGCGAGTTATCTGCAAATGTAAATGCAAATGAAATGTAAGTTTGTGTTTTGTGGTGTTTGGCGGATTATCGCGTACGCATCATTGTTATTAGTGAATGTATTAAGGAGTCATACGTGGGAAAAGAAATTAGACATGTGGCAGGAATAGGGGAGTTGCTTTGGGATATGTTCCCGACAGGTGCTCGGTTGGGTGGGGCACCGTTAAATTTTTGTTATCATTGTTCCCAACTTGGGGCACAGGGCGTACCGGTCAGTGCGGTTGGCCAAGATGCGTTGGGCGATGAGATTCTGGATGTTTTGGGTTCGAAAAATATTTCGGATGAATATGTTATTGGGGTGGGCGATTTCCCGACTGGAACCGTCGATGTTCAGCTGGATGAAAACGGTAAGCCCATTTATGAGATTAAACAGCCCGTTGCGTGGGATTTCATCTCCCAAAGCTTAAAGCTCAATGAGTTTGCCAATAATACGGATGCGGTCTGTTTCGGATCATTGGCCCAGCGCAATGAGGTTTCCCGTGCATCCATTAAAACTTTTCTGCGGGAAATGAAACCGGACGCCCTGAAGATCTACGACATTAATCTGCGGCAGGATTTTTATTCTGAGGCGATTGTTCGGGAATCGCTGGAATTATGCAATGTATTTAAACTGAGCGATGAAGAGCTGCCGGTTGCAGCTGATATGTTTTCGTTGTCAGGAACGATTGAAGATCAGTTGCGTGCGTTGATTGCCCGTTTTGATTTGCGAATGATTGCATATACCCGGGGACCGGCAGGAAGCCTTTTGGTTGCGCCGAACGAGGTCAGTGATCAACCCGGGTTGCCGGGAAAAGCTATAAACAGCGTCGGTGCAGGAGATTCGTTCAGCGCGGCGCTTTGTATTGGGATGCTGGAGGGTAAAGGGATCGAGGAAATTAATGAACATGCACTTCAGGTATCCACCTTTGTGTGCATGCAGGACAGTGCAACGCCGGAACTGCCGGAGGATGTAATAAAGGGTGTGAATTATGCATAATAAAAAACTGTTTATTTGGGCGCTGACTTCGGCGTTGGCGGGGTTTCTTTTTGGGTTCGATACGGTTGTTATTTCCGGTGCGGAACAGACGATTCAAACGCTGTGGGGCCTGTCAGCAGGCATCCACGGGCTGGCAATCAGCATGGCGTTGTGGGGCACCGTGATCGGTTCGTTGGTGGGCGGCTGGCCGACGGAAAAGTTTGGCCGTAAAAAGACGCTGACCTGGATTGGTATTCTCTATTTTGTTTCGGCAGTGGGTTCAGCCTATGCACCGGAAGTCTACTCTTTCATGATCGCCCGTTTTATCGGTGGTTTGGGCGTGGGTATTTCAACCGTGGCCGCACCGCTTTATATTTCAGAAATTGCACCGGCGAAGGATCGCGGCAAGTTGGCCGGCATGTTCCAGTTCAATATTGTGTTCGGTATTCTGGTTGCCTTTCTCTCTAATGCATTATTGGCCGGTATCGGTGATAATGCATGGCGCTGGATGCTTGGCGTCGAGGCGATTCCTGCGCTGATTTATTCCGTGATGTGTTTCGGGCTACCCGAAAGTCCTCGCTGGTTAATCACACATGGCAACGACCGCCAGGGCGGGATGGATGTGTTCCGGCGTATTAACCCGGAACTCTCCGATGTGGAACTCGAAACGATTGCCGACGAAGTTGCCGCTTCGGTTAAGCAGGTGGATCATGCCGAAAAGTTTTTTACGCCGCGCTTGATGAAGCCTATTTCACTGGCGTTCCTGATCGCCTTTTTTAATCAGCTCTCCGGTATTAACGCGATTCTCTATTTTGCGCCTCGCATTTTCGAAATGACCGGGCTGGAAGAGTCCGCTGCGCTGTTGCAATCCATCGGTATTGGAGTAACCAACCTGATCTTTACCTTTGTGGGGCTCTGGTTGATTGACCGGTTGGGACGCCGCACGCTGCTCTATATTGGTTCGTTCGGTTATATCGCCTCCCTGGGCCTGTGTGCCTGGGCATTTTCTACCGAAAACTTTGCGATTGTTCCCGCCTTCATCTTTGCCTTTATTGCCGCTCATGCCATCGGGCAGGGCGCTGTGATCTGGGTGTTCATCAGCGAAATATTCCCGAACCGCAACCGTGCGGCCGGCCAGTCGCTGGGCAGCTTCACGCACTGGATTTTTGCAGCGTTGCTGACACTGTTTTTCCCGAAAATGGTGGAAGCGTTTTCGCCTTCAATCGTGTTCGGGTTTTTCTGTTTCATGATGATTCTCCAGCTGGTTTGGGTGAAATTCCTGGTTCCAGAAACCAAGGGCGTGTCGCTCGAAGATATGCAGGCGAAACTGGGAATAAAATAAACTAGGAAGAAAAATGAGATGTAACGATGTTCTGTCATGTGTGCTCTTAACCGCAGGTATTGCGGCTCTTTTCGGAGCTGTTGAGTCTAATGCCAAGCCGGTGCCCCCCGAGGCGCAACTTAAAGTAACGGGCACCCATCTGCATGTTCCGGTTTTCAGCCACAAAAGCGCGGTTGAAAATCGGAAAAACAGCGTGCATCTCGGGGTTTTTGATGGGGATCGGTTGGTTCAGGATTTTCAGGTAACGTTGCCCCGAAAAGACCAGCCTTACTGGGTCGCCGCTTATCCGCTGGATCATTTTGAGCTCGGCGGGAAGACGGTTACGATCAAACTGGAGAACGATCCCCGCAAGAAAATGAAACCCTCCAAGATTAATTCCAATGTCTGGAAGTGGGCTATGGAACGAATCTCCTGCGGAGATAATCTGCCCGGGGGAAAAGCAGCGGATTACGCAAAACCATACCGTAATCAGTTCCATGCAAGTGCGCGGCGCGGCTGGAACAACGATCCCAATGGGATGGTTTACCATGACGGGAAATACCACCTCTATTTCCAGCACAATCCGTTTGGGATCTATTGGGGTAATATGCATTGGGGGCATTGGGAAAGTGATGACTTGATTCATTGGCAGGAAAAGCCCATTGCCCTGTATCAGAAGACGCAGCGCGATATGATGTTTTCAGGCGGCGGGTTTGTTGATTTCAATAATTCCAGCGGACTGGGGGAAGATACCCTGTTTGTTGCTTTTACCAGCACCGGTCGTGGTGTTGGTGGAACTCGTGGCGAGTGTCTGGCCTACAGCAAGGATGGAGGACTCACTTTTACGGAGCTGCCCGAAAATCCGATCATCAGTCATATGGGCCGTGATCCCAAGATTATCTGGTACGAACCGGAACAGAAGTGGGTGCTGACCGTTTATAATCTGGAAGAGTGTGAAGAGACAAAAGCCCTTCCAATGGTTGGAACATTCAGGGATAAATTTGCCAACTTCGCGTATTATGAATCAACGGATCTGCGGCACTGGAAACGTACCGGGGCATTTACTGATTCCGATCGCGCTGCATTGCACGAGTGTCCCGAGTTGTTTGAGCTGAAAATCGAAAATGAATCCCGATGGATCACGCTGGGAGCTCAGGGGCGCTACTTTGTCGGGCAGTTCGACGGAAAAAAATTTATCAGAGAATCCGGTCCGCATGGCACAATGGTCGGTCCCTATTCTTCGCACGGGGCATTCTATGCGGCGCAAACGTTTAGTGATCTGCCCGATGGGCGCCGGGTACAGATTGGCTGGGTTCGGACGCAGCAGGTCTACGCCGGAAAATTCCCCGGCCAGCTGGTGGGCGAAACGCTCACGTTGCCGCATGAGTTGCAGTTGCGTCGGACCGATGAAGGTCTACGCATGGCCTGTGTTCCTGTAGAGGAGGTTAAAAAACTCCGCGCCAAAGAATTCCAATGTTTGGAAGAATGCAAAGGTGAGCTGACGGAAGTGCTCATTGAGTTCGAAGAGGGCGGTCTGCATGAAATGATGATCAACGGGATCGATGCTTCTTTCGAAGGCAAGTCCGCCCGTATTTTCACCGACCGTACCATTGCCGAGGTCTATGCCAATGACGGCCTGTTTTATCAGGTGCGTGAACGCAGTGCCGACTCGTTCGACTCCACCGAAACCGTGGTGAAGAACGGAACGATTAAATCCCTCAAAATCTATCAGCTGAAATCAATTTGGAAGTAACCGGAATCATAAGGAGAAGAGTCATGAGTGTTTTGAAGTCAAATTTTAATGGGATCCAGCACATCGGTGTGCCGGTAACGGATATAGAGCGTTCAAGAGTTTTTTACACCCGTTTAGGATTCATTTCGGCAATGGATCGTTCATTCGAGCATAACGGGGACTCCGGTCAATGCTCCATGATGAAGCGCGATTCGGTGATCATGGAGTTATATCAGATGCCGCCGGCGGAACTAGAAGAAATCCGCCAGCGCGGCAACGGGCGCATTGATCACGTTACGTTCGATGTAGATGACATTGATCAGGCGTTCGCAGAGTTGAAGGACGCCGGTTTCGAGATCGAGGAGGACGCCCCTGTGTTTATCGATTTCTGGGATAACGGGACCAAGTATTTCATGGTAGCTGGACCGGATGGGGAAAGACTCGAGTTTAACCAGATTCTTTGACGAGATCAGTTTAAGGGGATGTTGGATGGCATGGTTCAAAAATACATATGTAAGCTTATGAGAGGCAGGTAAATAATGAAATTCAGAGCGTTGACTTTAGTCTTGATGGTCCTTTCAGTTTTCGTGATTAAAGCGCCAGGTCTGGCCGCGACTCGGCCGAATGTCATACTTATCTTGACCGATGATCAGGGATATGGGGATTATGGGTGTCATGGAAATCCCCTGTTGAAAACGCCGAATATTGATAAGCTGCATGGCGAGAGCATTCGCCTGACCGATTTTCATGTGGCCCCTATGTGCACCCCGACGCGCGGCCAGTTGATGACCGGTATGGATGCTGTGCGCAACGGTGCGTCGGCGGTATGCCAGGGGCGCTCCATGATGGGGAATGATATTAAAATTATGCCGCAATATTTTGCGGAAGCCGGTTATAGCACCGGACATTTCGGAAAATGGCATTTGGGCGACAGTTATCCGCACCGCCCGCAGGATCGTGGTTTTGAGGAAACCCTGCACCATCCGGCCTGGGGGATTACTTCGTTGCCAGATCATTTTGGCAATACCTACTGGGATCCGTACTTGAATCACAACGGTACCGAAAAACGCTACAAGGGCTATAGCACCGACATCTTTTTCCGCGAAGCCATGGCATGGATGAAGGCGAAGAAAAAGAGCGGTAAGCCGTTTTTTCTGTATCTGCCGACAAATACGCCGCATGTGCCGAACTGGGTGGATGTAAACTACTCTAAACCTTATGCGGATGTGGGCACCTACAACGGCGTGAAAGTCCCATCTAACTTTTACGGGATGATTGCCAACATCGATGAAAATATGGCGAAGCTCGATGCCTTTCTGCTGGAAGAGGGCTTGAAGGAAGACACCGTACTGATTTACCTCAACGACAATGGATCGCAGAGCTTTGAAGCTTCAGAGATTTACAATGCCGGCATGCAGGGGTTCAAACGGGGCATGCTGGATGGAGGGCATCGTGTCGGCTGTTTCTGGCGCTGGCCAAACGGATTGACGCCCGGCAGGGATGTCGATGACCTGATTCAGGTGCAGGATATTCTGCCAACGCTCGCCGAACTGTGTGAACTGCCGAAACCGTCCAAGGACATTAATGGAACCAGCATTGCGAAGTTGCTTCAGGGCAAAAAGTCTAAATTGAAAGACCGCAAGATTGTGATTCAATATTCGAACTGTGAGACTTCTGCGTTGCGCTGGGATCATGCCATTGTGCTCTGGGGAAAATGGCGTCTGGTCGGGTCAGGGGCTTTGTATAATGTGAAAACGGATCCGCATCAGGATAAGAACGTGGTCAGCCAGTATCCAGATATTGCACAGGCTATGCGCGAGCATTATGAACAGTGGTATGCGGAAGCTCGAATTCGTTTTGATAAACCCCGCTATATTACCGTGGGAAGTGATGCGGAACCGAGCCTGATCCTGTTTTCCAATGATTGGCAGGGCGGATATTGCGATAACCCGCCTAACCTGGTAGAGGCGAACACTATGGGCTATTGGGATATTGATGTTGCAGAAGCCGGGAAGTACGAATTTGAACTACGCCGCTGGCCGGAATCAGCCAATCTTCCGTTGTGTGCCGGTGTGCAGGGCGAAACAATCAAAGCCCATGAATCCTTTTCGGGCTATGTCGGTGCTCGGCCGATCCATTTTGCAAATATTCAGGTTGCCGGGTTCCAGGGAACCAAGGTTGCAGAAAAGGATGCGACGCATGTCAGATTTGCCGCTGAACTTAAGGCCGGTAAAACGAAACTGAGCACCCTGTTTTCCGATGTTGATGGGAATCCGCTTTGCAGTGCGATTTATGTAAAAGTGACTCGATTGTAGTTTGATAACTATAGTTTTTTCGCTGCTTTTTGGTGGTTTTCATAAAGGTAAACAAAATGTAAATGACAGTTCGGTTGTTGTCGTACGTCGTGTCTGTTGTAGGTATGCAAAGAGTCAGGGTTTGGGTGCCACATAGAAAAGGTGCAATGACTTTGCAGGCGAACTCGTTGCCAGAGAATGGTTGAGAGTTAATTGCTAGTGTTTTTGTAAAAGGGATAAAAAATGAATAGAATATTAATCACATTGTCAGTTCTCGGATTGTGCAGCTTTGCCGAAGCGGCAACGGCCTCTCCGCCGAATGTTATTTTGATCATGACGGACGACCAGGGCTATGGCGATATGTCGTGTCATGGCAACCCGGTACTGAAGACACCGGAAATGGATAAACTGCATGCACAATCAGTGCGCTTTACCGATTTCCATGTGGCACCCAAGTGCACGCCGACGCGCGGGCAGTTGATGACCGGCATCGATGCGATGCGCAACGGGGCCACCCGTGTCTGTCAGGGACGGTCGCTGCCGCAACCCGGTTTGAAAATGATGCCGCAATATTTTGCGGATGCAGGCTACGCCACCGGCATGTTCGGAAAATGGCATCTGGGCGACAGCTATCCCTATCAGCCGCGTTTTCGCGGGTTCCAGGAAGTAGTAACATTCCGTGCTTGGGGGATTACTTCGTTGGCAGACTATTGGGGCAACGATTATTTCGATCCGATGTTGATGCATAACGGGGTGGATAAGCCCTACAAAGGCTATTGTACGGACATCTTTTTCGATGAAGCAATGAAGTGGATGAAGGCGCAAAACAAGCAGGGGAAACCATTCTTCCTGTATCTACCGACCAACACGCCGCATGTTCCGGAGCAGGTCGCCGAAAAATATGCTGATTTGTATCAGGGCGAGTATCAGGGAAAAACGATTCCTTCCAACTTCTACGGTATGATTGCCAATATCGATGAAAACATCGGTAAGCTTGAAGTGTTTCTGAAGGAACAGGGACTGCGGGATAATACCATTCTGCTTTTTCTTGCAGACAACGGCACACAGAACCAAGATGCCATGGCGCTCTATAATGCCGGTATGCGCGATCATAAGGGACGGCTGACCGATGGCGGCCATCGTGTACACCTGTTTGTCCGTTGGGAAGATGGTAAACTGAAGCACGGTACTGATATTTCCGAATTAGCCATTGTACAGGATCTTCTGCCGACATTGATGGATCTGTGCGACTTGGAGGGAGACCGTTCTGATCTTTCTGGAACCAGTTTGGCCGGTCTGCTGAAGGGAACGCAGGAAAGCCTTTCGGAACGTATGGCGGTCATTCAGATTGGATATGATTGCACCAAATGGGATCAGGCCGTGGTGATGAGGGGCAAATGGCGCCTGCTGGATGAGCGGAAGCAAGGATGGAAGCGAGTTCCAAAAAACATGCGTGATATAAAAGGACTCTCATTATTCAATATTGAGGAGGATCCCGCTCAGTCTGAAAACGTTTATGATGAGTATCCGGAAATTGCTCAGGCGATGAAGGCGCATTACAATGAGTGGTTCAGCGAAGCACGTCCGTTGTGGGAAAAAGAGCGGTATGCCACCATTGGGACGGATCATGAAAATCCGCTGACGCTCTACGCCAACGATTGGCAGGGTGATTATTGCGATGCCCCTCGAAACCTTCTTGCTGCAACAGCAAAAGGGTATTGGGATCTTATCGTCGATTGCGACGGAACCTATGAAATCGAATTACGCCGCTGGCCGGAGGAGTCGGCTAAGACGTTGGTCGATTCCTACGATGGCGTTTCGAAAGAGGGTGCGATTCCTGTGGCGAAAGTGCGGTTGAGGATTGCTGATTTTGATCAGACGATTGATACGAAGGACGGCGATACGGTTGCGCGTTTTTCGGTCAACCTCAAAAAAGGTAAAACCCAACTGACGGGCGATTTACTGAATGTTGACGGCAAGGTTATTTGCGGCGCGATGTATGTGAAGGTTACTCGAAAGTAGAGGTCTCCAGAGGAGCAAAACTTCAATCACGGTATATATAATATGGGAAAAGCATTATTATTGGCTGTCGTTGCCTCGGTCTTCTCAGCATTCGCTGGAACGGAACCGGGAAAAGATGCGGCAGTAGTTAAGAAATACCCTTATCCGTTCAAGTATTCGGATGTCATCAGCGATAATATCTCCATCGTGCCGGTTGATCGTATAATTAAAGATTGGGGCGGTAATGTTCTGATGTGGGGTGAGCCGGCGATCTCTGATATCGATTACAATGGGGAAAACCTTTATGGCAAAAGGATCGAGAGAAAGATTCTTAAAGGGAAGGAAGATGGGGTCAGGATCTACATCGGGAGCTGCTTCTTTCTGCTGCATTCCATGTATCACAAATTTCTAGCAGCGGATCCAACCTTGCAGGAAGCCGCCATCCGCGACATCGAAGGGAATCGGCTGACGGTGCCCTGGATGGCCGGGCATACCTATCGAGGCGTTCCGCTCTATTGGAGTTGTGCCAACAACCCGCGCACCCGGCAGTTCTACCGCGAGGTGATAACCGAAAACATGAAAGCGGGCTATGACGGGATTGTGATTGAGGAACCTCGGGGGGCTGCCCATGGCGTAGGTGCGGGAGGTTGTTTTTGTGATCACTGTATGGAGTTGTTCCGTGTCTATATGGGGAAGACCTATTCGCCGGTGGAGTTGAAAAAACGGGGCATCGACAACATTGATACTTTTGATTATCGAGAAATGGTTAAGCCCATTGCGAACACACGGGAAGCTTACCTTAAAGCCAAAAAGAAAGGGAAGATTCCCCTCGCTGAGGATTTCATGGAATTCCATCTTAAAGAGGCTGCGAATTTGGTGGGTGAAATGAGCGATCTGGCCCGAAGCCTTGGTGGAGAGGATACCGTGGTCGGACTCTTCGGACTCAGACTTGGACCGGAATGGCTCCTGAATTCACACCATATTGATTTCTATGCCTCCGAGTTGGCGTGGGGGCCGCCTGCGGAGGATGGATATAAGGGCGTGTCCTTTACCTTTGAAGTGGCACGTGCTTTGGGTAAACCCCATGCTTGGACCTATATTTCCCCGAATCAGGCGACCTTCATTAAGAACCATAATTCGTTCAATTTGGTGAAAGCCTGGATTGCCATGTCCTATGCGGCCGGCCAACACTTCAATATTCCGCACTATGCCTGGGCCATGCCGGAGGCGAAGGTCGATGTTTGGAATGGACGCCCGTCCTTCAAGCAGGGCTGTAGCCCGCATCTCTATTTCCCGACTGAAAGTTATCTGCCGTTCTTCCGGTTTGTTACCGAGCATGCGGAGCTTTTTGATGGCTACGACTCGATCGAACAGATTGGCGTTCTGCACAGTTCTCCTGCGTTGCGTAATCGAAAATTCGAGCAACGCGTTCACGACATGTGCTGGGAGCTTTATGAGTCGAATATTCAATACGGCCTAGCGATTGCCGGGGATGATTGGGTGGTACATGATTTGAAGGAGAGCGATGCGGACCGGTTCGAGTTTGTGATTGTTCCGGAACCGACCAAACTCGATGACGCGCAACAGCAGATTGTGGATACGTGGACGGCCGCAGGCAAAACCGTAAAGTGGAAGGATGTAAACGATATTCTTTCGCGGATCGACCCGGTGGTTTCGCTGGAGAGTGACAGCGGGATCTTTGTGCGCCCGAGGAAAAACCCGGACAACGCATTGGTGCCGGCGGTTATTCATCTGCTTAATACGGATTATGATCTGAAAAAAGATGGAATGAATGAGCAACGCGATGTGGTGGTTCGTCTGAGCCATAAGCTGTTGAACGGTGGAACGGTGCATTGCATAACTCAGTATTCGCCGGAAGACGAACCTGTCCAGCTCTCCTTTGAGGTCAAGCCGGACGGTGTTTATGTCACAGTACCTAAAGTGGATTTCTGGAGCGTTCTAAAGCCGGAGTGTATTAATGAGTAATAAAACTAACTACACGGTGCCGTTGGCATCGATGTCTTTCCTGTTGTTCTTTGTCGGGTTTCTGACCTGGTTCAACAACATTCTGGTGCCTTTCATGAAGGACCATTTTGATATCACCGACAGTCAGTCGAATCTGGTGAGTGCGGCTTCGTTCGGGGCGTATGCTCTCTCCATTCCGGTTGGATGGATGATCAAAAAAATCGGTTACAAACGGACGGTAATTTCGGGGTCGTTCTTCTGTGGGGTGGGTTGCATGCTGTTCCTTCCAGCCGTTACGCACTCGTTTGAAATGGTCACGATTGCGCTGTTTATAACGGCGTTGGGGTTGGTGCAGCTGCTGGTATCCGCAAACCCGTATGTGCTTGCCTGCGGCAGTCCGGAGACGTCCTCGTCGCGACTCACTTTTGCTCTGGCGATGAATTCGGTGGCCGCATCGCTGGCACCGTTTGTCGGTTCGTTTGTGCTGGGGGCCCGTAATGGCGATCTTGCGCACGATGCCAATTTGGTACGCGTACCGTTTATGGTTATGGGTGTGGTTGGACTTGTTATGGGGATTTTGATTTGCCTGCTCAAGCTGCCGGAAATTCATGACGATGAAGTGGTGAATGAATCCGGTAAGGTACGTTCGGTATGGAGTTATCCGCACCTGATTTTGGGCTTTATCACGATTGGCGTATATATGGGGCTGGAAGTCGGTCCGGGTAATTTTTTCGTTAAATATGTCGAAAACAATGTTCAGGGTGTGGACGTGGCCGGAGCTCTTAAGCTCTTCGCGCTTTATCCCGTTTGTTTCTTTATCGGGCGCATGCTGGGTTCCGGTATTTTGCGGAAGTTTACCCCTCACAAGGTCCTTGCGGTAAACTGCGTAATCGGCATCGTTCTGGTGGCCGCCTTCTTTATGCTCAAGGGAAGTCCCTTGTCAATCTGGCCGATCATTGCGCAGGGGCTGGTGCTTTCCATCATGTGGTCTGTGATTTTCGACCTTGGACTCAAGGATGTCCCGGCGAGTGTAGCCAAGCTTGGTTCCGGTATTCTCTGCACAGGTGTGCTGTTCACGGGATTCTGGATGTGGTTGATGGGGCGTGTGGTTGAGAGCACGGCTACCGTCGACTCTCCGCCCGATTACTCGGTCGCCTACTACTTTTTGTTTGCCTACTACGCCTGGGTCATCTTCTACGCTCTTAAGGGGGCACACATCCGAGTGAGTGAACCGGGTAAATAAACTGAATAGCTTTTGGGAACGTCATAATTCAAGCACAGTAAAGGAGTAATTATAATGAAAATTGTAGATATCAAGACCTATACCTTGCAGACGAAACTGGATGGACCGTTTGAATGGCCCACTGGTCGCGCCTATGGACGCAGTTGCGGTGTTATCAAGATCACCACCGACGACGGAATCGTTGGGTGGGGGCCGGGGCCTGACAACATTGCCGGATACGAAGAAAAAGTGAAGGGTGTTTTGCTGGGCCGAAATCCCGAACACACCTGGGCGATTGCTCGGGATCTTAAACTGGGCGGTTGGGGCTTTACGTCCAAAGCGGTACAGGGCGCGGTGGACGTTGCGCTCTACGACATTCGCGGTAAAGCCGTGGGTAAACCGATTCATGATATTCTCGGCGGTGCGTTGCGCCATAAGATCCCGACATACTCCTGTGTGGGCTATTATCCGGTTCCGAACGAAAATGAGATGGAATGGCTGCGTAGCGAAGTTCAGCCGCGCATCGACAAGGGGTTCAAGGCCTTCAAAATGAAGACAGGTGGTCGCGATTTTGCTTTCGATCTGGAACGGGTAGACATGGTGCTCGATATGATCGGACCAGACCGCCGATTGGCGATCGATGCGACGACGGGATATACCTATGCTGAAGCACGGATCGTTTGTCATGAAATGGAAAAGCGTAACATTAGTTGGTTTGAGGATCCGATTCCGATGGAAGACATTCACGGCTACAAGAGGCTCAGCGATGAGTTCCGGCTGCCCATCTCAGCGCACTATGCCGGGGACTTTAATCCTGATCTCTGCGACGAGGTCATCCGTATGCGTGCTGCTTCAATCGTTCATCCGTCCATTGAAGGTGGCGGCGGATATTCCGGCGCGTTCCCGATGATGGGCAAGACGGCCTTGCAGGGCATTATTTACGAACCAAGTTGCTGGTCAACCCACCTGCACATGCTGGCAACACTGCATCTGTTGGCGATTATGCCACCGCTAACTCTGCATATGAGAGATCGACCGGTGTCTCTGGAGTGGGACAGTACGTTAAATCCGTTGCGTTCGGATTCGTTGCTGAAAACACCGCTTGCTTTGAACGATGAAGGCACTATCGATCTGCCCATGGAGCCGGGGCTCGGAATCGATATTGACGAGGCAAAAATTGAAAAGTATGCCGTCTAACGCGCAGAGTTTTCATTCAGGTTGCTAGAATGAAATCGCCACCACCTTTCGGTGGCGATTTTAGTGAGCGTATGTAGGAGAAAAAACGTGATTTACAAAAAGTTCAGTTCATTTGATGAAGAGCTTTCAGCCATCGGTCTTGGCTGCTGGGGATTGTCCGGAGGTGTTTTCTGGACCGATGGGGACGACAAGAAACGGGTCGAAACGGTTCAGACGGCGATCGATCAGGGCATTACCTTTTTTGATGTTGCGCCGGTCTATGGTTTTGGCCATGCAGAAAAAATGGTGGGCAAAGGGGTAAAGGGGAAACGCGATCAGGTCATGATTGCAACCAAGTGCGGGATGGTGTGGGACGATGCCCAGAATATCTCCCTGAACCTGCAACGTGATTCTATTTTGAACGAAGTAGAGGTTTCCCTTAAGCGTCTCGATACGGACTACATTGATCTCTACCAAATGCATTGGCCGGATAAGGATACGAATGCGCCCATTGAAGAGAGTTTGCAGACGTTGGTCGAACTGCGGGATCAGGGAAAGATTCGCCATATCGGTCTAACCAATTTTTCGAAGGCAGACCTGACGCTCGGGGTTGAGAAATATGGGGTGGTCAGCTACCAGGGCCTATACAACCTGCTCGAACATAATCCAACCTTTTATCATGCGATCCCGCTGGATTACCTCAGCCGTTCGGAGATCCTTCCGCTTTGCGCAGAGCATGGCGTTCCGTTCTTTCCCTACAGCCCGTTGATGCAGGGGTTGCTGACGGAGCATTTTGATCCTTCGGAATGGGCGGAGGGCGATGTGCGTACATTCAATCCCAAGTTCCAGGGGGAACGCTGGGTGGCCTATAAGGCGCTGGCCGATCAGGTGAAGGATTTTGCTGAAAAACTCGGTAAGCCCGTGTCGCAGGTGGCCATTAATTGGATGATTGCTCAGGGTGAAGTCGGACCGGTGATCAGCGGCGGTACGAAGCCGGAGCATGTTATTCAAAATGTACAAGCGTGCGAATGGAGCCTGTCGGACTCGGAGTTTGCAGAACTGGACGCAATTGTTTCCGGCAAACTGGCTGAGCTGGAAACAGAGTAATACTCGCACAATACGGGGTACCCGAGCTGCACAGCCAGCAGCCGGGCGATGTTGCCGGAGTACAGAAAATGAATCATCCCGGTTCTGTCCGGCTTTAATTGGAAACCTGATTGTGAAACGACTTATTATATTTTCACTTACTGTAGTAACATTCTTTTCGGCGGTTGCTGAAAAGCCTGAACAAAAAAATGCCTACCCGTATCCATTCAAGTATTCGGATGTGATTAGCGATAACATTTCCATGGCACCGGTCGACCGGATTATCAAAGACTGGGGCGCGAATGTGCTGATGTGGGGCAAGCCCGCTATCAGCGAAATCGACTATGCCGGTGTTAATCTGAACCAGGAGAAAATCCGGCGGGAAATCATTAAAGGGAAAGAAGACGGTGTCAGGATTTATATCGGCAGTCTCTTCTGTGTATTGCATTCGATGTATCATAAATATCTGGCTGCCGACCCGACCCTGCAGGAGGCCGCGTGCCGGGATATTGCCGGTGAGCGTATGGTCGTGCAGTGGATGGTCGGTCAGACCTACCGGGGCGTTCCGTTGTATCATAATTGCTCCAACAATCCCCGCTCTCGGGAATTCTACCGCGAGGTGGTGGTCGCTAATATGGAAGCGGGTTATGATGGCCTCGTGATTGAGGAGCCTCGGGGTTCCGCCCATGCAGTCAGTTTGGGTGGCTGCTTCTGTGATCATTGCATGAAGGGTTTCCGCGAATACCTTGCGAAAAAATATACGGCAAAGGAATTGCAACAGCGGGGCATTAAACATATTGAAAATTTTGATTACCGCGAAATGGTACGTCCGATTGCCGATACCCGCGATGCCTATCTGGCGGCGCTCAAAAAGAAAAAGATCCCGCTGATTAAGGATTACAAGGATTTTCAGCTGAAGGCAGGGGCCAAGTTGGTTGGAGAGCTTCGGGAACTTATGCTGGAAGTCGGCGGAGAAGATAAAATTCTCGGGTTGTTCTGTACGCGGTTGGGGCCGGAGTGGCTGTTGAATACCCAGCATGTTGATTTTTTTGCTGCAGAGCAGGTGATCGGTCCACCGTTGGATGGCGGATATAAAGGGTTGACCTTCCGCTATGAGATTGCGCGGGCCATGGGCAATCCGTTCGCCTGGACCCATATTTCTCCGGTGAACGCGACTTTTATCAAAAACCATGAGGCTTTCAATTTGGTTAAAGCGTGGATTTCGCTGGCCTATGCTTCCGGCGAGCATTTTAACATTCCGTACTATGCCTGGGCGTTTCCGGAAACGCCGGTTGAGTCGTGGGATAAACGCGGCGCTAAAAAAGAATCGTGTACGCCGCACTTTTTCTTTCCGACGGAACGCTATCTGCCGTTCTTCGATTTTGTGACGGCCAATGCGGAACTGTTTGACGGCTATCATTCTATGAATCAGGTAGGTGTTCTGCACAGTAACCCGTCCATTCGAAGCTCTAAGAAACTGGAAAATCAGTTGCACGACGTCTGCTATGAACTTTGGGAAGCCAACATTCCTTATGGCCTCGCGCTTGCGGGGGATGACTGGCTGTACAGTCGCTTGTCGGAAGAAGACGCGGACAAGTTCCAGTTTGTGATTGTTCCCGGCCCGCCGAAGCTCGACGCGAAACAGCAGAAGGTCCTGAATACATGGAAGGCTAACGGAAAACTGATCACGTGGAATGGATTGGATGATGTCTTGAAACGGATTGAATTGTTGGCGGAGGTTGAAAGTGATCATCAGATCGCGTTGCGTCCGCGCAAGAATCCGGACAATGCCACGGTTCCGGCCGTCGTGCACCTTCTCAACATGAATTATGATTTGTCGAAGGACGACATGAACCGGCAGACTGATGTCAAGGTGCGTCTGAACTCCAAGCTTATGGATGGGAAAAAAGTCCGGCGTGTAACGCAGTATTCACCGCAGTGCGAACCGGTCGAGGTTCCCTTCGAAATCAAACCGGACGGCGTATACGTTAGCGTCCCTGAAGTAAATTACTGGAGCATTCTAAAGCCGGAGTGCGAATAAAACGCTGTTATAATTAGGGAGTAGACATGAAAAAACTGACGTTAATATTATTCTTGTTGTGTTGTGCGGCTGTGTCGAAAGCGGAGCCGCCACTCAATTTTATTTTTTTTCTGGCGGATGATATTTCCCAGGAGGATATCGGATGTTACGGCCATCCAAGCATTAAGACGCCGAACATCGATCGTCTGGCAGGGGAAGGTTTGCGTTTCGATCAGGCCTACGTGGTGGCCAGCAGTTGCAGCCCCAGCCGGTGCAGCATCATTACGGGGCGCTACCCGCACAACTCAGCAGCGCCCGAACTGCGTAGCGTGGTTCCTAACGGGCAGGTTCTGTTCCCGAAGCGGTTGCAGAATGCGGGCTACTATACCGCGATTTCGGGGAAGCTCCACATGGGGCCATATGCCAATACGGCTTTTGATTTGGTTTCCGAGGGCAGGGGGCCTGGTGCAGAGGAGGACTGGGTCGAGCTGGTTCAGAAGCGCCCGAAAAACAAACCGTTCTTTTTCTGGTTTGCCGCCAAGGATGCTCACCGTCCAGGGACCGTGAACGACGATGCTCCGGTATATGATCCCAAAGACATGGTGGTTCCGCCCTACATGGTGGACGGGCCAAAGACGCGCTATGACCTGAGCACCTATGCCCATGAGGTCAGCCGTTTTGATTACTATATTGGCCTAGTGGTCGAAGAACTTGAAAAACAAGGTGTTCTTGATAATACCGTTATCATTATCACTGCGGACAATGGGCGTCCCTTCCCGCGGGCTAAGACCCGGCTTTACGACAGTGGCACAAAAACGCCCTTTGTGGTCTGCCATCGAGGACAAATTGAACCTGGGGTTACGAGTAGCTTCGTGAACACCATTGATATCGCACCGACGGTGCTGGAATTGGCGGGAGTCGATAAGCCGTCGCCCATTCAGGGGGTCAGTTTCGTCCCCATCCTTGGAAATCCTGCCGCAACCATTCGCGATATGATCTTTACGGAACATAACTGGCATCTGTTCTTTGCTCACGAACGCATGGTTCGTTTCGGCGACTGGCTCTATATTCGCAACAATGTTCCCGACAAAGAGAACTCCGCCTATGAAACCTACGATGGAGGGGCTGGCCTGGAGTTAGTGGCCGCTCGCAAGGCCGGGACACTCACCGAGGCCCAGAAGAATGTTTTCTGGAATCCCTGTCCGGAAGAAGAGCTCTATCATGTGGGTAAAGATCCGCATCAGATCCATAACCTTGCCGCCAATCCCGAATATGTCCAGATCATGCAACAGGCCCGGGGGTTGCTGCTGCAATGGACGGAAGAAACCGGCGACACCATTCCCGAAAACCCGACAAAGGATTTTGTAAAGGTCAGCGATCAGTTTGTTGGGGAGGGCTGCCGGACCATGGTTAAAGGGCAGGCGAGACACCCCAAGCGGGAACGGGCTGGCCAGGCCGCTGGCGCGGAAAAAATAAACCACTCTGGGCCTATTCGTTTTTAACAATTGTTCATGAAATGCATCAACGAAAGCTTGAATATGAGACGAATAGCAATCATTGCTTCAGCCTTATTGGTATGCGTCGTCGAGGCGTTTTCTGAAAAATCGGACGCAGATCGGCAATATTCGTATTCCTTCAAATATTCGGATGTCATCAGCGACAATATTTCAATGGCACCGATTGATCGAATCATCAAGGATTGGGGCATACTCAAACCGGAGTGCAAATAATCAAAATGGAAATTCAAGGAATAGACATGAGTGCGCCAAGCAAAGCTGTCTTAAACAAGCTGGCCAATCCAGCCCATGCAAAGGTTAGCCGCCGGCATGGAATAGACCTGCATGGTTGAGGAGGCAACGAATCAGCTGAAGCTGTAGGAATAGCAGTTCGTCAGCCACAACGGAAGTGAAGGCTATAAGCCCCGAAATTTTCCATTGTTGCACAGGGCCAAGGGTTTCATTTCCTGGAAGCCAGTATCGTGCGGCTCGCTAAGGGCGAGAGTTGCACGGCGTGTCGGGGTCTCAGGCCGTGGCGGGCGAATGAATTGTTTAGGGCGGAACTTGGGAGAACCGTAGCGTTCCGCAGAAGCTGTCGAGGAAGCCGAAGAGGCGACGAGACGGTAAGTCGCTACGGTAGTCGGATCAACTCGTAGTAGGGGAGTAGGCGGGGTAATGCCCGTCGAGGACACAGAGCCACCCGAAGGGGTTGACGGTTTGTCGTAAAGGGAAAAGGCGAAGGATGCCGTACACTGAGATGGAACAACAGAGCTCAAGCTTTCCTTTATATCGGAATACGCGAAAAGGTGCTTCACAACCCTGTCAGGAGCAGGGAGGTAAAGCAGGGCAGTCCCGTGCGGGATGTCCGTGTTATGTGAGATGAATCGAAGAGCCGGATGTGGGAAATCCACAAGTCCGGTTCTGTGAGGGGCATTGACGTTCCTTGCAATATGTAAAAGTGAAATTTAAAATATTGAAAGGAGCTATATTATGTCTACTCGACAAAAACTAATATTACTGTCGTTTGTATTTATTGGGTCTGTTATGGCAACGACCGCGAAACAACCGCTTAATTTTATCTTCTTGATTGCGGATGATATTAGCCAGGAAGATATCGGCTGTTATGGACACCCGAGCATTAAGACGCCGAATATTGACCGTTTGGCGAAAGAGGGACGGCGTTTCGATGAAGGTTATGTGGTGGCCAGTAGCTGCAGTCCAAGCCGGTGCAGCGTTATTACTGGTCGCTACCCGCACAACACGGGGGCGCCCGAGCTGCACAGTCACTTGCCTGCAAGTCAGATCATGTTCCCGAAGCTGTTGCAGAATGTGGGCTATTATACAGTCATCTCAGGTAAAATTCACATGGGGCCTAATATTAACAAGGCGTTCAATAAGGTCTCCAGGGGCAAGGGGCTGGGCAAAGAGGGCGACTGGGTTCAGTTGCTTCAGCAGCGGCCGAAAGATAAGCCGTTCTTTTTCTGGTTTGCCTCCACCGATGCCCATCGTCCCGCCGAATTCAGTCCGGAGGCTCCGGTTTACGATTATGATGATATGATCGTACCGCCCTACATGGTAGACGGGCCAAAGACGCGCTATGAACTGAGTACTTATGCCCACGAGGTCAGCCGTTTTGACTATTATGTCGGTCAGGTCGTTGAAGAACTCGAAAAGCAGGGCGTACTTGATAATACACTCATTATTGTCATTGCAGATAATGGTCGCCCGTTCCCTCGGGCCAAGACCCGACTTTATGATAGCGGCACCAAGGTTCCTTTTGTGGCTTACCAACGCGGCGTTATTAAACCCGGCCCATCCAGCAGTCTGGTCAGCTCAATCGACATTGCCCCGACGATTCTGGAAGCAGCCGGGGTTGATAAAGACCAACGCATTCAAGGCGTCAGTTTTATGCCGATCCTCAAAGACCCTTCAGCGACCACGCGCGATATGATTTTCACCGAGCATAATTGGCACCTGTGGATCGCTCACGAGCGCATGGTACGTTTTGGTGACTGGCTCTATATCCGTAACAATATGCCCGACAGAGAAAGTGTTGCCTATGAAACCTACGACGGCGGTTTCGGTGAAGAGCTGGTGGCGGCCCGTAAGGCAGGAAAGCTGACCGATGCCCAGAAGATGGTTTTTCTGAACCCCTGTCCGGAAGAGGAACTCTACCATGTGGGCAATGATCCGCATCAAATTAAGAATCTCGCTGAAAATCCGGAATATGCTAACGTTATGCAGCAAGCTCAGGGACTGTTACAGGAGTGGACCGAACAGACTGGTGACACCATTCCAGAGAATCCAACTACGGACTATGTGCAGATTAATGAAACGTTTGTAGGTATCGGGTGCCGTCCCATGGTTCAAGGTCAGGTAAAACATCCTCATCTGGAGTTGCCGGGCGATGCGGCCGGAGCCCAGACAATCAACCATCCTGGGCCCATCCGGCTTAAATAGGTGTATTGATGATGAAACGAACCATTATTTTCTCACTTGCTACGCTGGGGTTGCTTTCAGCATTTGCCGAAGAACCGGCTATGGATAAGAAATATCCATATCCGTTCAAATATTCGGACGTCACCAGCGATAACATCTCGGTCGTTCCGATCGATCGTGTCATCAAAGACTGGGGCGGCAATGTGCTGATGTGGGGGGAGCCGGCGATCAGTGAAATCCAGGTCGGCGAACTTAACCTAAATCAGAGGCGCATCAAGGAGAAGATCCGCAAGGGGCGTGAGGATGGTGTCCGCCTCTATTTTGGCAGCCTATTTTTTGTTCCGCATTCCATGTATTTCAAATATATGGCATGCGACCCGACCCTGCAGCAGGCCTGCATCAGGGATATTGAAGGCAAGCCGATGTATCTGAACTGGATGAAGAAGCATACTTACAGAGGGGTGCCCCTGTATTGGATGTGTTCCAATAATCCAAGGTCCCAAGAGTTTTACCGCGAAATTGTGACGGCCGGTATCGAGGCCGGGTATGATGGGTTCTGTATTGAGGAACCGCGTGGATCGTTAATGAGCCTGCACGTGGGGGGATGCTTTTGTGATCACTGCGTGAATGGTTTTAATGAATATCTGGGTAAAAAATATTCCCCGGAAGAACTCAAGAAGAAGGGAATCCCGAGTCTGGAAAATTTTGATTACCGCAACATGGTAAAAAAGGTTGCTCCGAATCGTGACGTGTGGCCCGCTGCCTATCGAAAAGGCAAGATTCCTCTGGTTCAGGACTACAAGGATTATCAGTTGAAAGCCGGGGCTGCGGTGGTTAAGGAGATGAGCGAACTGGCGAAGAAGCTGGGCGGAGAAGATACGGCTATCGGAGCCTTTGGGCACATGCTCTCTCCGGACTGGATGGTGAATGCCGAGCATCTCGATTTCTACTGTATGGAACTGCTGTTGGGGCCGCCGCCGGAAGGGTTCAGCCGGGCCGGATTTACCTATGAAGTTGCGCGTGCACTGGGTAAACCGGTGTCTTGGGGCCATGTGCTGCCGCCTTCGTGGAACTATATGCAGGCGAACAAAGCCTACAACATGATGAAATCATGGATTGGTTTTTCCTATGCTTCCGGCCACAACTTCGGCATTCCGCATTACGGCTGGGTTCATCCGAACGCGAACGCGGTATCATGGGATAAAGTGGTGAAGTCGGTCGATGGTGCCGTGGCTCCAAGTTTTATTTATCCAACCGAGAACTGCCTTCCCTTTTATCATTTCGTGACGGCGCATGCCGAGTTGTTTGATGGATATGAGGCGGTTGAGCAGGTCGGTGTGTTGCATAGCAATCCGGCGATGCGCATTAAGAAAAACGAAAATAGGGTTCGTGATCTGTGCTGGGAACTGATGAAGGCCAATATTCCTTACGGTCTTGCTTTGGCGGGAGACGATTGGTTGTACAAACGACTCAACGAAACCGATCTCGAACGGTTTGAGTTTGTGGTGGTGCCTGAGCCGACCATGCTGGATGCAGAACAGCAGTCGGTTTTGGATACTTGGACCGCCAGAGGGAAAACCGTGGTCTGGAAGAATCTGGACGATGTGTTGGCAAGGCTTGATCCTGTCGTCTCACTCGAAAGCAAACACAACATGCTGATCCGTCCCCGAACAAATTCCGATAATTCGAACGTTCCGGCGGTCATTCACCTGCTTAACATGGATTATGATCTGTCGAAGGATTGCATGAACAAGCAACGGGATGTCGTTGTTCGTTTGAGTCATAAGCTTCTCGATGGGGGTAAGGTTTCCGCAATAACCCAGTACTCTCCCGAATATGAATCCGTTCAGGTACCTTTTGACGTCAAGCCGGACGGCGTCTACGTCACAGTTCCGGAAGTTGATTACTGGAGTATCTTGAAGCTGGATTGTGACTAGAACTCCACACGTTTTTAAAATGTGGATAAATCACGAAATGCACTAAAGACACGAAACATTAAGAATGAGATTGTTAACCACGGAAGACACTGAATACACAGAACAAACTGAATTTCGTGTGATTCGTTGTTCAAAATTGAAATGATGTACAGGAACATGTCGATGAAAAAAGTATTATTTACAGTGGCCCTGCTGGTGGCCTCAAGTGTTCTGGCATCGCCAAAAACTTTCTATATTGATTCAGCTATTGGACAGGATGCGAATGATGGATTGTCTCCGAATGCCGCATTCCAAACCTTGGGAAAAGTCAATTCTCTCAAGTTGGAAGCGGGGGATACCATCCTGTTTACGAGTGGTCAGGTATTTAAAGGATCTCTGAATATTCAGAATGTAAGCGGTAATGCAGAGGCCCCCATTGTCATCTCCAGCACAGGGCCAGAAAAAGCAGTGATTGATGGCAAGGGGCGTTTGGCGGCTCTGAGTATAATGAGCAGCAGCTTCATCACGGTCAAAAACCTTGAGATTACGGCCGATGGAGGGGCTTCGAAAAATGGGGCGAACAGACGTTCAATGATTCGCTACGGAATTTTTTATGACACCCCTGAATCGGGCAATTTTGGCAACCTAATCTTTCAGGATCTGTACATTCACGATGTTTACTACAATGACAACGGTTATGTACGCCCCAATATGCGACTCCAACGCAAGGATAAACAATTGCACGGCCGATTCGGCTGGGGCGTGAAGGTGGATTGCCGGGAGGGCTCCACCCTGAAGAATGTTTTATTTAAAAATTGCGTGGTGGAGCGTGTGTCATCACCGGGCATACGGCTCAAGAGTCATCCCAATGACGCTGAGTCCCCCAATATGGAAGACGTACAGATTCTGGATTGCCGGTTAACTGATATCGGAGGGCCGGGTATCGTTGTCTCTGCCGCTGACAACACGATTATTCGAGGATGCAAAACACTGCGAACCGGAAGCCGTGTGGATCCGCGTGGGCGCGGGCAGGGCACGGGGATCTGGGTCTTCAACAACAATAGGGCCGTGATTGAAAAAAACACGGTTATTGGTGCACGTGGGCCTCGCGATTCGGCTGGCATTCATGTTGATGCCATGTCCAGAAATGTATTTGTTCAGTACAACTTGTCCATAGACAATGAAGGGGCCTTTGTTCAGTTACTCGGACAGGTTCGAAATTCAACCTATCGCTACAATGTCAGCATTAACGATGGCGCCCGGAGAAAAGGGGAAGGACACGCCGCGATCGATGGATATATTTTCAAACTGTTCAGTTATGTGCTGGCCGATACCGAAAATCCCGAAGGGCCGTTTGATTCCTATGTGTATAACAACACGATCTATGTGGGACGTGATGTCCAGGACAGCACCTTTTCCGTGGAAAGCAAGAGCCGAGGTGCCTTGTTCGCAAATAACATCGTATATACTGAAAACGATATTTTTTATAACCGGGAGGAGTCCGAAACGTCCAAGCTTGATGATGCGCAGGAAGACCAACTTATTTATTTCCGCAACAATATGTTCCGGAAAAAATATGACTGGATGAGCAATCCGTTTACCGTTCCATTCCCGGTGATTGCCAACCCCCGGTTTGCCAACGCGGGAGGGCAAGAGATCTCGGACTATATTCCGCAAAACAAAGCGGCCTGCTCCAAAGGGATCAGGATACAGAAACTTCCTGATGACGAACAGGGTCTTATTGGCGGGTTCGATGTCGAGTATGATATTTTGGGTATGAAAGTTGATTCGTCCAGGCCGCTCATCGGGGCGATCAGGCCGTATTAAAATTTGCAGTACAACGATCAGGATTTTGGACAAAAGGATTTGAATATGAAATGTAAAAAATATGTGATTACGATGAGTTTATTGGCGATTGCCTCAATGGCAGCGGCCGCTCTCCATCCTCCGAATATTATATTGATTTATGCGGATGATCAGGGCTGGAATGCATTGTCCACTCCGATGGATCCGGATATTTCGGGATCTAAAAGTGATTTTTTCCAGACGCCGAATCTCGATCGCTTGTGCAAAGAGGGCATGCGGTTCTCGCAGGGGTATGCGCCGGCACCTCTTTGTACTCCGTCCCGAAATAGCGTTCAATTCGGAGTCTCTCCGGCA
Organism: Pontiella sulfatireligans; assembly: GCF_900890705.1. Lineage (GTDB taxonomy): Bacteria > Verrucomicrobiota > Kiritimatiellia > Kiritimatiellales > Pontiellaceae > Pontiella > Pontiella sulfatireligans. The sequence continues at coordinate 2,553,910 of NZ_CAAHFH010000002.1, forward strand.
AAGGCGCGCGTCACGATCATTAATTTTGATGAATCACGCCAGTTTGGCAATCCGGAGCAGGCCCTTGGAAACCTGATTAAACGGGCGGATGCCCGTTATGTGACCGCGCATTTTGGTAAATGGCATATTCATGATGTTTCACCTGCGGAGTGCGGTTATGATTTTTCGGATGGTGAAACAACCAATGTGGAAGGGAACCGAAAGCCAAATGATGACTTGAACGACCCGACCGATCCCAAACGCGCGAAGGAGTTAACTGCTCAAGCTATTGATTTTATCAGAACCCAAAATATCGAAGGCAACCCGTTTTATTTGCAGGTTTCGCACTATGCAGACCATGCTGCATTCAGATCGTCTCCGGAAATGAGGGCTAAGTATGATACATTAAAACCCGGCAAGATACATACCGATGCTAATTTTGCGGCGATGAACGAGGATCTGGATCTTGGTGTTGGAGCGATTCTTGACGAATTGGTCCGGCAGGGCATCGCAGACAATACCTATGTTGTTTATACCTCGGATAATGGATGGCAGCTCGATAAGGAGCGTTTTGCCATTCCTGAGAATAAGAGTCGTCCTTTGAAATATGGAAAGAACTATGTCTATGAGGGGGGCATTCGAGTCCCTTTTATCGTTAGCGGGCCGGGGATTGAACCTGATTCTGTTTCTCGTGTGCCTGTAATAGGGTATGATTTAATGCCGACCTTTCTCGATATGATTGCGTCCGGAACTAAGCCGCCTGCCTACACCGAAGGGGGGAGCATGCTGCCTATTCTGAAAAATGAGGGGAAAGGAACCATTAAGCGTCCTGATGATTTTTTCGTGTTCCATCGTTCGGTTGCAAAAGGGGGCGATGGCACTGCCTTTCGTGAAGGAAGCTATAAAATCATTGTCTATTGGGAAACTCAGAGGATTCTCTTGTTTGATCTGAGTAAGGATATTGGGGAGCAAGATGATATCAGCAGCCAACATCCGGAACTGACCCAGAAAATGTTCAAGAAAGCGCAAAAATACTTAGAACGTGTTAATGCTGAAAAGGTAATTGCACGAAAAATCACTCGCAAAAGTGCGCGGAATAGAAAAAACGCTCAAAACTAAAGACAACTGGAGCTCCTGTTGTCCTGGCATGTGGAACCCCGCTGATGAAAATAATTGTATTGCATAGTTTCGTGTTTTTTCTTGTTTATATGGTTGGCGCGCAACAGCTCGATGGATGTTTCACGGGCCAATGCTACTACGTCGATGCGTCGCAGGGAGCCGATGCTAACGATGGTTTGTCGCCAGGCTCCGCTTTTCAAAGCTTGGAAAGGGTCAGTGCGCTTGAACTGCAAGCGGGGGATTCGATCCTATTGACCAGTGGGCAGACTTTTAAGGGCGTCTTAAAGATAAAGAACAAGAGCGGTACCGCGAGCAGACCGATTGTGGTGATGAGTTCGGGTGAAACTAAAGCGATCATTGACGGCAAAGGATTTGGTGCTGCCGTGGCGATCCTGAACTCCAGTTTTGTCACCGTTAAAAATTTAGAACTGACTGCTGATGGAGGGCGTCCTGTTAAAGATGCTGATTTTGAAAAGAAACATCGCGCGGGGCTCTTTTTTATGGCTGACGACGGCGGGACGTATAGCGACCTCGTCTTTGAGGATCTCTATATTCATGATGTGTATTACAATGACAAGGGGTATACGCGTCCGAACCAAGGGCGAGGCGTTCTGAAGGAGCATGGACATGATATGTATGGTTGGGGTGCTCGTTTGGTCTGCTCGAAAAACTCTGGATTAAGCAATGTAACCGTCAAACGGTGTCGTGTGGAACGCACGAGCCATACCGGGATTCGATTTTTCCATCGTGATTTAACCGGCAGCGTTCCGTTCGTAAAAAACATAAATATTCTGGATTGTCATGTGTGCAATACGGGCGGTCCCGGGATCACTGTATTGGTGGCGGATCAGGTACTTATACGAGGTTGTCATACTCAGAATACCGGCATCGCAAATGATGCGCGCCACAGGGGCCAGGGTACGGGGATCTGGGGATTCAATATGCACAATGCCGTGATTGAAAAAAACACGGTAACCGGTGCGCGCGGAGGTCGTGATGCCGCAGGTATTCATATTGATTCCTACAGCTCGAACGTGCTGGTGCAATATAATCTTTCTAGACAAAATGCCGGTGCCTTTGTGCATATTTGCGGAAGCGTTTCGAACTCAACCTATCGGTATAATCTGAGCATCAACGATGGTTACCGTCGACGTGGAGTGAAGGGGGGGCGAGTCGATGGATTTATTTTCCGACTCTTTGGTTATGTGCTTCCCGGGGTAGAATTCAAAGGGCCGGACAATGTCTATATCTATAACAACACCATCTACACGGGCGAGACTTTTAAAGACAACGTCTTTTTAATTGAAAAAACGGTTAAAGGTGCGTTGTTTGCCAATAACGTTGTTTATACCGTGGGGAGTATCGTTCATAACCGGGAAAGAAGTGATGATGCGGTTTTGGGTGATGCGCAGAAAAACAACCTTGTCTTTTTTAAGAACAATTTGTTTAGAAGGGAATTTGCGTGGATGAGCGATCCATTTACCGTGACGGGGACGGTGGTTGCCGACCCCGCGTTCGTTAGAGCAGGCGGGGACTCAATCGAAGATTATATCCCTAAAAACAGGCAGGCGTGTTCGCAGGGGATCCAAATAGAAAAGCTGCCGGGCGATACGGAAGGGCCCGTCGGAGGATTTGACGTTGAATATGATATTCTAGGCAGGAAGATTGACCCTTCAAAATCCTTCATAGGTGCTATCAGACCGAATTAAGTATCACAGGAGTGTAATCGTTATGAAACATCTACTTATTCTTGCAGCATGTGCTGTTTCAATTGTCTCGGCATCTGCGGGTGGAAAACCGAACATTGTGTTGCTCATGGCCGATGATATGGGGTTTTCCGATATCGGTTGCTATGGCGGAGAGCTGAATACGCCGGTGCTTGATGCGCTTGCCGCGGAGGGCGTTCGTTTTTCCTCATTTTTCAATAATGCAAAATGTGCTCCGACCCGTGCGAGCCTGATGACCGGTCGGGTGCTTCAACCGATTGCCGATCCGCCGGAAAAGGATCTCCCAACATTGCGGACAGATAATAATGTAACGCTGGCTGAGATGCTCAAGGAAGGTGGATACAGTACCTATCATGTTGGGAAATGGCACCTGGGAAGACAAAATGGGAAAGTTCCGACCGATCGTGGTTTTGATCTCTCATTTGAAACTGCAAAGGACGCCCGCTGGAATGGATATAAAACAGGCGTCTTTTGCGGAAAAGAGATTAACAAAGCAAAGCCTGCGGAATTCAGTAATCCGGATTATCAAGCTAATTACTATGGGCCGATCGCCCATGCGGACTGTGCAAAATCATTTCTCTCCTATCATCGGGAGACTCGCAGTAAACAACCGTTTTTTCTCTATCTTGGATTCTCTGTTCCACACGATCCGCAGTGCGCACCGGTGACCCCGGAATATGTTGCCGAAAAAAGCGCTATTTATTCAAAGGGGTGGCATCGCCTTCGCGAGGAGCGTTTTGAGCGGCAGAAGGCGATGGGGCTTTTCCCGGGGCAGACCAGCCTGCCTCCGATTTGCGATCTATTTGAACTTCCCGATTGGAGCAAGGGAGAGGTCAAGGAGCCGGCATACAGCTACTCTCTTCGTATGCAGGCAATTTACTGCAAGATGGTTGAGGAGATGGATCGAGGGATCGGGAAGGTTGTTGATTATCTGAAAGCTGAAGGTCTTTATGACGATACCATTTTTGTTTTCCTTGCTGATAATGGTGCTGCATACGCAAGAGTCGGGATGGGTAATGATATTTTCGGTGGCGAGCCGAAAATCGGCAAGGCACTCGATATCATGGGAACTCGCAAGGATAGCAACAACAAACTGAAACCGACCCTGTATCGGAGAGGTATAGGTTGGCCGTCGCTCTCAAATACGCCTTTCCGTCTCTATAAATCTTACGTTCATAACGGCGGCATCGCCACTCCGTTGGTCTTTAGTTGGAAGAATGGTCTTCCAAGCGCCGGAGCCGGCAAGTGGATCACACAGCGCGGGCACGTTATCGACATTGCGCCAACGCTTCTTGCTGCTGCCGGAGTGGAATATGTAAATAAGGATTATGCCAAGTCCGGAGAACTTCCCGCTTCGCTCGACGGGATAAACCTGATGCCGCAAATCACGGGAACTGAAAAGAATTATGACCGTCGTATTTTCCTTGAACACCAGACCGGGAAAATGCTGATCGACGGAAAGTGGAAGTTTGTTACCCGCAGGAAAGCGTCGCAAGACGGCAGTGCACCGGCGGATACTGAGGAGCTGTACAACCTTGATGAGGATCCGTTTGAACTTAATAATCTGGCTTGTTTTCCCGAAGCCTCTCCAAGAATCCGCAAAATGATTAACGACTGGAATGCGTGGAGCAGCGAGTGGCGGGATGTGCTTCCGGCGCATAAGCCAAAAACCTATACTCCATAACCTTAAGTGGTTGGGGAGAGGCAATGAAAGTACCCGTGAAGGTTGGGGAAATAAGATATGAATGATGAATAAGGTCGCTCATGGATTGAGTGGCCGGATTTTAAAAGAAAAGGACTGAGAATGAAAAAGTTACCACTTATGTTGATGGCGGCATTGGTTGCAATCACTTCGTTAGAAGCAGCCGAGAAGAAAGCGAGAGAAAAAAAAGGGTTGCCCGGAAATATTTCGCCCGTACCACAATTTACGTTTGCCGATACGCTCGAAGAACAGGAAAAGCAACTGGCGGACAATCCGCTGCTGGAGCGTTTTAAAAAGTCGCGCGCAAAGCTTCTGCAGGATCCCCATCATCCGATCTACCACTTCACGAGCCCGGAGCATAATCTGAACGATCCGAACGGCCTGAGTTTCTGGAATGGGAAGTGGCACATGTTCTATCAGGGCTATCCGCCGGAATATCCTCGTCAGCACTGGGGGCATGCCATCAGTGAAGATCTGGTCCACTGGCGCGACCTTCCTTATGCGATCTATCCCGGCCCGGAACGCGCCTGTTTTTCGGGTACGGTTTATGTTGAGGAAGACCGTGCGATCGCGATGTATCACGGTACCGAGGTCGGAACGATGGTCGCCACGTCGAGCGATCCGCTTTTGCTTAACTGGGATAAGGTAACCGGGCAGGCTGTGATTCCCTATCCGAAGGAAGGAGAACCGGAACTGGAGTTTAATATTTTCGACCCGTGTATCTGGAAGAAAGGCGATTGGTATTATGCGCTGACGGCGGGGCCCAAGGGCGGAACTCAGTTCCGTTCCATGTATCTCCATCGTTCAAAGGATCTCGCCAAATGGGAACACCTCCACGAGTTCTTGGAAAACGATCGCTACGGTCTGCAGGGGGACGATGGGGCCTGTCCTTATTTCTGGCCGATCGGCGACAAACATATCATGCTGCATTTCAGCCATATGAGCGGCGGGAAATACATGCTCGGCAACTATGATACAGAGCGCGATAAGTTTGTGGTTGATGGCGGTGGTGATTTTAACTTTGGTTCCAGCATTCCCTGTGGTCTCCATGCTCCTTCGGCGTATCCCGACGGAAAGGGTGGTGTGGTTACAATTTTTAATGTCAATGAGGGCATACCCAAGAATGGTTGGAACCGCATGATGTCATTGCCCAGGACGCTGACACTTCGGAAAGAAGGATTCTTTAATCAATTGAACATTGAACCGGCGGGCGATGTGGAATCGTTGCGTGGTGAACATGTCCAGGTCGGTTCTATGGATCTGCCGGCCAACGAGGAAGTCGTGCTTCCAACCGTGAAGGGTAATGCGATGGAAATCATTGCAGAAATCGCACCACAAAAAGACCAGACCATCGAACTGAACATATTGCGTTCCTCTGGAGGCGAAGAGGTTACGCGTATTAAGTGCTTCCGTGATCGCGGCTACCGTATTCTCGGTGGAAAATACGCAGTACCCGCTGTTGTTTCCCTCGATGCATCGCGCTCGACTACCGCAGGCAACGTGAAAATCCGTACGCCCGAAACCGCCCAGGTGGAATTGGGTAAGAACGAGCCGTTGAAGCTACGCATCTTCATCGACCGCAGCATTGTCGAGGTCTTTATCAATGAGCGCCAGTGTCTGACTGCTCGAGTATATCCTAAGCGTGGCGATAGCGTAGGCGTTTCGCTCCGTGCGATCGGAAAAAAGGCCAAGTTGAAGAAGCTTGATGCCTGGCAGATGAAGAGCATCTACGAGTAACGGTTTTTCCCATGGTTGAAACCTGTTTTCCAATCATGGGATAAAATATTGGCAGTAGCCACGCGTAGGTTGAAAGGATCAGTATGTTAAGACAAATTGCTTTAATGTTGTTGGCGTCGGTTTCGTTGGCCATGGCAGTCGAAAGGCCCAATATCCTGATTATTTTTACGGATGATCAGGGCTATGCGGATCTTGGATGTTACGGCAGTACGAAAAACAGAACGCCGCGTCTTGACCAGTTGGCCGCAGAGGGGACGCGTTTTACCAGCTTCTATGCACAGTCGGTCTGCGGACCTTCCCGGTCGGCGCTGTTGACCGGCCGTTATCCCGACCTGAGCAAGGGGTGGGGGATGCCGGGGAGCGAAATTACCTTTGCCGAGTTAATGAAACCGGCAGGCTACCAGACGGTGTGCATTGGCAAGTGGGATGTTTCGAGTCGAAAGGAAATCATTGCCCGCATGCCGAACGCGCAGGGGTTTGATTATTTCTTTGGTGTGCTCGGAGCTAATGATCATGGCGTTGTTGATTTTCACGAAAACAATACGCCGGCCGGTAGTTCGACAAATATGGCTTGCTTTACACATCTGTATACCGAAAAGGCCATCGACTTTCTTGAAAACCACCGTAATCCCGAGCAACCATTTCTATTATACCTTTCGCACACCATGATGCATACGGTTATTGATGCATCGCCCCAATTTAAGGGCACTTCTAAAGGTGGTCTTTACGGCGATGTGGTGGATGAATTTGATTTTGAAACCGGACGGCTGTTGGACAAGCTGGAAGAGCTTGGACTGAGCGATAATACTCTGGTGATTTACACCACTGACAATGGTCCATGGTGTCAGGAGAAATATCGCCGCGCAAAAGTTGGGCTCACTAAAACGGGGGCCAAGCGGAAGTCGGAACTGTGGTATATGCCGGAGGATTCAATCTTCTGGGGCGATCCGGGGCAACTGCGCGGTGGAAAGGGTTCGAGCTATGAAGCCGGATCAAGAGTCCCCTGTATCGTGCGTTGGCCGGGTAAAGTTCCGGCCGGAAAAGTGTCAGATGGGCTCTGGGCAACGATTGATTTCATGCCGACCTTTACTGCTTTGGCGGGGGTTGATGTTCCGGAGGATCGCATCATTGATGGCATCGACCAGACCAAGCTGCTTACGGGGGAGGCCGAAAAGGGGCGAGATGCTTTTGTGTACGACCAAAGCGGTTCCAAACAGATCAAGGGCTATGGAGTGGGGATCCGCAAAGGGAAATGGAAATTATTGTTGTCGGGACGCAAACCTATAGAGGGGCACAAGTACGTCATGGATTTCGGATCGAACGATATAGAGCTATACAATCTGGACCAAGACATCGGCGAGCAGAACAATCTTGCGCGGCAATGTCCGGAGGTCGTGAGTGAGCTTAGCGACGTGTTGGAACGTTTTAAGGCGAGGCGCAAAAAGTAAGCAATGTGATTGAATCGATTTAGGAGAGCAAGTGAATATTATTTCGAAGGAGGTAACGATATGAAATGCAATCTGGTTGGTAATTTGGTGGTTAGTCTGGCGCTTTGCGTTGGTGTACATGCGGCCCAGCCGCCCAACGTCATCGTAATCATGACAGACGATCAAGGTTATGGAGATCTCTCAGTACATGGCAACCCGGTGCTGAAAACGCCGGAGCTGGATAAGCTTCATGCCCAGTCGGTACGTTTTACTGATTTCCATGTGGCACCGATGTGTACGCCGACGCGTGGACAGTTGATGAGCGGCATGGATGCCATGCGAAACGGAGCGACGGAAGTAAACAGCAGCCGTTCCGTGTTGCGCGGTGATATCCAGATCATGCCGCAGTATTTTAAGGACGCAGGTTATGCGACCGGGATGTTCGGCAAGTGGCACTTAGGCGATAGTTATCCGTTTTCGCCCCGTTTCCGTGGGTTTGATGAAACGCTGCGCCATCGGCATTGGGGGATTACCTCGTCGGCGGACTATTGGGGCAACACCTACTTCGATCCCGTGTTGGAATACAACGGTGTGGACAAACCGTTCAAGGGATACTGTACCGATATTTTCTTTAAAGCGGCCATGGACTGGATGGCTCGGAGCCAACAGCAGGGGAAGCCGTTCTTTGTGTATCTTCCCACAAATGTTCCGCATTCTCCCAACCAGTCGCTGAAAAAATATTCGGATCCCTACAAGGGGCAATATAAGGGGAAGAAAATTCCTCATACGTACTACGGCATGATTGCCAACCTTGATGACAATATCGGAAGACTGGATACTTTTCTGAAGGAAAAGGGGTTGCTGGAAAATACGATCATTATGTACCTCTCCGATAATGGAACGCAAAGTGGGGAGGCATCAAAAATCTACAATGCCGGGATGCGGGACAAAAAGGCCAGCACCTACGAGGGCGGGCATCGTGCTCCACTGTTTGTTCGTTGGTTCAACGGTAATCTGGCGCATGGCAAAGATATTTCCGAGCTGACGCAGGTGCAGGATATCCTTCCAACGCTGATGGATCTGTGCGGATTGGAAGGCGATCGGTCTGCTTTCAGTGGCTCGAGTTTGGTCGGCCTGCTCAAGGGAACGCAGTCCAAACTCGATGATCGTATGTGCGTGATTCAGTATCAATGGGTGCGACGCGGGAGTGCGGGCGGAAAATGGGAGAGTGCCGCCGTTCTGTGGAATAAGTGGCGTCTCCTCAGGGGTAAGAAGGGAATGGAACTCTATAACATTACCGAAGATCCTGCCCAGAAAAAGAACGTGATTGATGCCCATCCGGAAGTCGCCGAAAGTATGTCTGCTCATTACGATGCATGGTATCAGGAGGTTAAACCCAACCTTGAGCATGAGCACCATGTCATTGTCGGTTCAGATGAGGAAAATCCAATCAAGATTTACTCCAACGAGTGGGTGGGGGATTACTGTACCAATCTAGGTGCACTGAAAAGTGGCAACACCAAGGGGTACTGGAATCTGGATGTTGCCCAGGACGGCGAGTACGAAATTGAACTGCGGCGCTGGCCGGAAGAATCCGACAAGACGTTGATCGATTCCATGGACGGTAAATCGGAGAAGGGGGCTGTCCCGGTCGCGAAAGTTCGGCTGCAGGTCGGTGACTTCGATCAGACGGTTGATGTCAAACAAGAGGATAAGTTGGTTCGTTTCAGGGTTAACCTCAAAAGAGGTGCCACCCAACTGACCGGAAGCCTGTTGAATACGCAGGACAAAGTCATTTGCAGTACTCCGTATGTCAAAATAGTAAGAAAGTAGAGGATCCCCTTTATGTTGTTAACCGTTTATCACTTGCAGGTCTGGAGGGCGTTTCCGCGGCAAGGAAAATATGAATAAGCATGTATTGATCGGTAGTGTTCTTGGTTTTATGACGATGGCAGCCGTCCAGGATGCGGTGGCTGTTGAATTGTCGAAACCTAATATTCTGTTTTGCCTGGCGGATGATTGGGGCTGGCCGCATGCGGGGGCGTATGGAGATAAAGTCATAAAGACACCGACGTTCGACCGGCTTGCAAAGGAGGGCGTTCTCTTTGAGCACGCATTTGTCTCCAGTCCATCCTGCTCGCCTTGCCGAAATTCCATTCTAACGGGGCAGCAGTTCTATCGTCTGGGTCCGGGGGCCAACCTTCGGGGTACGCTGGAGGTCGAAGATCCGAATTTCATGGTTTTGTTACGGGATGCGGGATACCAGATTGGCCATTGGCGCAAAGCCTGGGGGCCAGGCGATTATGGACCGGGTGGATACACCGAACATCCCTGTGGTCCCGAGAGCGAGTTTGATGCATTCATGAAAGGCCGCGATCCAAACAAGCCGTTCTGCTTTTGGTTCGGCACAAGCGATCCGCATCGGCCGTACGCCGAAGGGAGTGGTGCCAAGAGCGGAATTGACATTAACAAAATACATGTGCCGACCTTCTACCCCAATACCAAGGATGTGCGCAGTGATATTGCCGACTACTACTTTGAAGTCCAACGTTGGGACACCGATGTAGGACGAGCGATCAAGTTGATCGAGGAAGTCGGAGAGCTGGATAACACGATTATTGTGATGACGGGCGACCATGGTATGCCGTTCCCTCGATGCAAGGCGAATCTCTATGATTGGGGGATACGCGTTCCGCTTGCCATCCGTTGGGGTGGCAAGACGAACCCTGATCGCAGAATAACCGACTTTGTTTCTTTTACGGATATCGCGCCAACCTTTCTGGATGCCGCCGGCATCCAGGTGCCGACGGAAATGACCGGGAGTTCACTACTTCCGATTATGAATGGGGAAGCGGAAGGCCGCGTGGATAAAGAGCGCAACTTCATGGTCTTTGGTCGCGAGCGCCATGTACTGTGCCAGAAAAGTCCCTCCCTGGAAGGGTATCCCTCTCGAGGAATTCGTACGGATCAATGGCTGCTTATCTTGAATCTTAAGCCTGACCGTTGGCCCAATGGCGTTCCCTTCGGGGGAACATCGAGGTATTGTAAGTCCTCGTTTTCCGATGTTGATCCCGGACCGACAAAATCTTTCATCACGGGTAATCCGGAGTATAAAAAGTTTTACGATCTCTGTTTTGCGAAACGTCCGGCGGTTGAGCTGTATGACTGTAAGAACGATCCTGATCAGGTTAAAAACCTGGCTAAGGATCCTGCATATTCCACAATGGCTAACCAATTAAAGGAACAGCTTCTTAACTATCTGGAATCAACCGGGGATCCGCGTTTTACCGATGAGCCTGTGCAGTTTGATGACTACCCGCACCTAAAACCTCCACATGTTGTGAATAAACGAAATAAGAAAAAATGAAGATACTCATTTTTACTGTTATTACTTTTAGCCGTCATGCCTCAAACAGCATGGGTGGTGGAATGAAATTTTTGCGGCGTCATCTATGTGATGAACGGTACGCGAAAATAAGGGGAGTTAATGAAAGTATTGTTTAAAAGTGTCGTATGTGTCTGGTTGCTTGGGGCTTTGGCTTCTGCAAAGCCGGTGCAACCGTTGAGCGAGCTGATCGTGAACGATGATCGGTTTGCCACCGTGGAGGTGCTGACTGATCATGGCAAATTTGAGTATCATCTCGATAATAGTGGTGAGCAGGATGTATCAAAAGCGTTGCAGGAAATTTTTGACCGAACGGCTGCGCTGAAAGATGCGTCTGCCACGTTCAGCTTCCTGCCGGGTGTTTACTTTATTGATGTACCGATTAACGTGAAGTTAGTTAGCGTGGAACTGAAGGGGCATGGACATGGCGGGCTGGATATTCATGGTATGTGCCTTAAGAGCGGTACCGTTTTCCAGTTCGGGCAGCATACCGGACCGAACTGCATTACCTTTCATCGGGCCGGGCATTCAAAGTCTTTTCCTGCCGGGGAGACACCGTGGAAGAATGTGAACAGCAAGGTTGCCGTTCAGGGCATGACCTTTATGGGCTATAACAATACCGGGGTGGATACGGATAAAGGGTACAGTCGGTTTCGTAAAGACACGCCTAATTTCCGGGGCCTGCATTGGTGGCCGTCCGAAGATCGCTATAAAAATGTTGAAAAAGAGGGCCAGCGTGCCTTGGTTTTTTCCAAAGGTTGGAAAACTGAATTGCTGCGAGTTAACAGCTGCTATTTCACGGATCTCTATGTGGGGCTGGAGATTGCATATTGTGATGTCAGTTATATCACCGATAATTGGTTTGCGCAGATGGTCTACGGGATCCGACTGAATAGCGGTCCGGTCGCCACGATTGAAAATAACTGTTTTGCTGATTTGGAAACCGGTGTGGTAATCGGTGAAACTAAAGCATCGAAGCTAAACGAAAACGGTTTTGCGTATGTCAGCAAGTGTTTTGAACTTAACTCGATCAAGGATTCAACGGTCTGCAACAACACGCTTACCAACTGGGAAAAATCGACCGGTGCAGCGGCCTTTGGTGCATTTGTTCATGTTGGATCGTCAAAGAATCTGGTGATGAATGGGAACAGCATTAATCAGGAAATTGATTCGCGGACAAAAACGCGAACCGTGGATGTCGAGCCCAACGGACGAGCGTTCATCAATATTGAAAATTCTGAAAATCTGATGTTTGCCAACAATGTGGTGAACACCATCCAGTCCCAAACCGTGGTACGGTTGCACAATGTGACTCGGGCTGCGGTCACGGATAATATCATCACCTTCGGCAAAGGGGGGAATGCTGTTGCGCAGACCGGGGAATGTTTCGGAATTTTCTGCCGACCGATTGATCCTGAACGATCCGCACCGCTGGATAAATATGTGAAATGAGAAGTAAATGTAAATACTCATTCCTTCAGTAGAGAGCGTTAGTTCCATATGTTTGTAGTTTAGAGAGGTAGAGGAGCAAGAGATCCGCGAAGATAGGAGATCAACTGTATATAGTGCTGTTGAGAACTTTCACGACTGATTTACATATATAGAAAGGGACGAAGAATGAAAAAGCTAATGGTGTTGTTAATGATGGTGTCGATCTCGATAATAACGGTGTCGGCGGCGGAAAAGAAACTGAAGAAAAAGAAGGGGCTGCCAGGAAATGTTTCGCCCGTGCCCCGGTTTACGTTTGCCGATACGCTGGAAGAACAGGAAAAGCAACTGGCGGACATTCCGCTGCTGGAGCGTTTTCAGCAGTCGCGTGCAAAACTCCTGAAGGATCCCCAACATCCGATCTACCACTTCACGAGCCCGGAGCATAATCTGAACGATCCGAACGGGCTGAGTTTCTGGAACGGGAAGTGGCATATGTTTTACCAGGGTTATCCGCCGGAATATCCTCGCCAGCACTGGGGGCATGCCATCAGCGATGACCTGATCCACTGGCGCGACCTTCCCTATGCGATCTATCCCGGCCCGGAACGCGCCTGTTTTTCAGGAACGGTCTATGTTGAAGAAGATCGTGCGATTGCGATGTATCACGGTACTGAAGTCGGCACCATGGTGGCCACGTCGAGCGATCCGCTTTTGCTTAACTGGGAGAAGGTAACCGGGCAGGCCGTGATTCCTTACCCTAAGGAGGGAGAACCGGAATTGGAGTTTAATATTTTTGATCCCTGCATCTGGAAAAAAGGCGATTGGTATTATGCGCTTACGGCGGGCCCCAAGGGTGGAACTCAGTTTCGTTCCATGTATTTGCACCGTTCAAAGGATCTCGCCAAATGGGAACACCTTCATGAATTTCTGGAAAACGATCGCTATGGTTTGCAGGGTGACGATGGGGCCTGTCCCTATTTTTGGCCGATCGGCGACAAACATATTATGCTGCATTTCAGCCATATGAGCGGCGGGAAATATATGCTCGGCAACTATGATACTGAGCGCGATAAGTTTGTGGTTGATGGCGGTGGTGATTTTAACTTTGGTTCCAGCATTCCCAGCGGTCTCCATGCGCCTTCGGCCTATCCCGACGGGAAGGGGGGTGTTGTTGCAATTTTCAATGTCAATGAGGGCATACCCAAGAATGGTTGGAACCGCATGATGTCCCTGCCAAGAAAACTGACGCTTCGTAAAGAAGGTTTTTTTAATCAACTCAACATTGAGCCGGCGGGCAATGTGGAATCGTTGCGTGGTGAACATGTTCAGGTCGGTCCTATGGATCTGCCGGCAAACGAGGAAGTCGTGCTTCCAACTGTGACGGGTAATGCGATGGAAATCATTGCTGAAATCGCACCGCAAAAAGATCAGACCATTGAACTGAATGTATTGCGTTCCTCCGGGGGCGAAGAAGTTACGCGTATCCAGTGCTTTCGTGATCGCGGATACCGTATTCTCGGTGGAAAATATGCGGTACCCGTTGTCGTTTCTCTTGATACATCGCGCTCGACCACCGCAGGTAATGTAAAAATCCGCACGCCCGAAACCGCCCAGGTGGAACTGGGAAAGAACGAACCGCTCAAACTACGCATCTTCATCGACCGAAGCATTGTCGAGGTCTTTATCAATGGCCGCCAGTGTCTGACTGCACGGGTCTATCCCGAGCGTAGTGATAGCGTTGGGGTTTCGCTTCGTGCGATCGGGAAAAAAGCAAAGTTGAAGACGCTTGATGCCTGGCAAATGAAGAGCATATACGAATAGTGGGTTTTTCCAATTGTGGAAGGTGAGTTCCAATCCTTGGAACGTTCCAGAGATTGGATGTTGAAAGGGAACTGAAAAATGAAACGATTGATTTTTTTACTGGTATTTGCCGTGGCTTCTGTTGCGACGGCTGGGGATAAACCCAATATTGTTTTCATCTTTATTGATGATATGGGCTATGGGGATATTGCTCCGTTCGGCGCGCCTTTGAATAAAACCCCGAACCTTGACCGTATGGCAGCGGAGGGGATGAAGCTGACCGATTTCTATGTCAGTGCAACGGCCTGTACCCCGTCGCGCTCTGCGCTGATGACCGGATGCTATGCGGATCGGATCGGGATGGATGGCGATGTAGTTTTTCCGGGAGATTCGCGCGGGTTGAATCCGAGTGAAGTAACGATTGCCGATATGCTCAAAGCACAGGGGTATGCAACGGGCTGTTTCGGTAAATGGCATTTGGGGGACATGCCCCAATTTATGCCGCTCAAACAGGGGTTCGATGAATATGAAGGGATCCCTTATTCCAACGATATGTGGCCCGTGAATAAAGGGGTAAGAAATGCGTACAAGGGGTGGCCGCCGTTGCCTTATATGAAGCAGGACAAGGCGGTTGCACATATTCCTGATGCGCCGAGCCAGGCATTGCTTTGCGAGGCCGTTACCGATGCTGCAGTTGACTTCATTAAACGCCACCGCAGCGAACCGTTTTTTGCCTATGTCCCTCACGCGTTTGTGCATCTTCCTCGTTTGGTTCCCAAGGAACAAGGGGAGCGGGCGGAAGGTGATGTGACCCGTGCGCAGGTGGAAGCCGTAGACGAGAGCGTGGGGCGGATTCTTACTACGCTCAAGGAGCTGGGCCTTGCGAAAAACACATTGGTTTTTTTTACTTCGGATAACGGCCCTTCCAGAGGCTGTTCCGCCGGCCCGCTGCGGGGCGCCAAGGTCGGCCCGAAATACGAGGGGCACATGCGCGTTCCCGCGCTAGCCTGGTGGCCTGGTAAAATTCCTGCCGGGGCGGTGTGTTCCGAGATTGCGGCATCGATCGACATTTTTCCAACCCTCGCCAAGCTGACCGGCGGCGAAGTTCCCTCGGATCGGATCATCGACGGTATGGATATTTCCGCCCTTCTGACCTCGTCGGGTAAATCGCCGCACAGTGAGCTTTACTACGAATATGAAGGCGTACGCCAAGGGAGTTGGAAGCTGGTTAAGATTAAGAACAAGTTCTTCCTGTACGATCTGGATGCCGATCTCGGCGAGAAAAATAACCTTTCCGGACAGCATCCGGAAAAAACCGATGAGCTTCGGAAAATGCTGGAGGCGCATGAGAAAATGGTGACCAGTGCGCGCCGCCCCCCCGGTATGGTAGAGAATTCCGAGCCGATTCTGAAAGAACCCGGCACTTTGCCGACGCTGGCGGAATACATGAATCGGGCGGATCTTCAAACGGCCGGGAGCGTTACAAAGCCTACGCAAAAGAAGAAGATCAAATAGCCGGACGTCAGTATGCGTGATATTGAATCTGTTGAGCCGCGATACCGGAACGTGTCGGACGCGGCAGAGAAAAATTCATTTCGTCATTAATCAAGCCGGTCTAAGAAACGAGACACTAAATCAGGCCCTTGCGGATAGCGGCGGCGACGGCAGCTGTTATGTTGGGAACCTGCAGCTTGGTGTAGATTCGTTCGGTGTAACAGGCAACGGCGCTATAGCTTATATTCAATTTGTCAGACACTTCTTTTTTTACATAGCCCATTGCCATGAATTCAAGCACCTGCTTTTCCCGTTCGCTCAACGGATTTTTACCTTCGAAGTTATTTGAATTTAGAGCGGCCAGTACCAAACGCGACAGTTGCGGGTCTATAACGCAGCCGCCAGCATGCACATCCTGAATGGCTGCCCGGATTTCACTAATGGTTGCGGTTTTTAAAATATAACCGGAAACACCGAGCCGTATGGCTTCCAGGGTGGTGAGATAATCATGGTTCTGTGTAAGTACCAGAATGTTTATAGTTGGCCGGGCCAGTTTCAGGATGGGCACAAGGGTCAATCCGTTTTGTCCGGGAAGCTGCAGGTCGAGCAGAACGAGGTCTGTTTCGGAAAGTGCTCCTGATTTCAGGCTCTTCTGGCAATCTTCGGCATTGCTGAAGGATGCGGTACAGCTCATGTTGTTGCTGAGTTGTATCATTTTCCCAAGTGTCTGGGAAAAGAGAGCATTATCTTCGACAATGGTGATTTGAATTCACTGTCATCCCATAGATTTTAAATAAAAAGGCTGGCTTGTGAGCTCTAAATCCTCCACTCGGAGGGTATGAAAAAACAGAGACAAAAACACAAACCAGCCGGACATAGGTATACAACCTTGAAGCAATTGTGCAATCTGATTCCCGGACACATGGTCACGAACCTTGCGAAGAAGCATGGCGTCGATGCCCGAAGCCGGACGTACACGCCATGGAGCCATGTGGTTTCGCTGCTTTATGCCCACTTTGCTCATGCGCTCGGGCTTAACGATGTATGCGACGCGCTCCAGATGAATGCGGCGGCGCTCTCCACCATCCGCGGTGCGGTTCCACCGTCCCGCAACAACCTGAGCCATGCGAATCAAGTGCGCGACGCGAACATGGCCGAAGAGCTTTATTGGAGCATGATGAAGCATCTGATGGACACGGTGCCTGGTTTTGCGAAGGGAAAGGTGCGTAGTGGATACCTCCGTCGCTTCAGCAAGGCGATCCATGCGCTCGATTCGACCACGATACAGCTGGTGGCCAATAGCATGGACTGGGCAAAGCACCGCCGCCGCAAGGCCGCCGCGAAGTGCCACATGCGTCTGGACCTGCAAAGCTTCCTTCCACGATGTGCCATTGTCGACACTGCAAAACACCATGACAGCCGCAAGACCTTGAGCTTGTGTGCCGACCTTGAAGCCGGAGAAATCGTTGTATTCGACAAGGCTTATATCAAATTCAAGCATCTCTTTGAGCTAACGGAGCGCGGCATTAATTGGGCGGGTCGAGCGAAAGACAACATGCAGTACACGGTGATGCGCTCCCTCGAAACGACTAAAAACAAGCGCATCCTTCGCGACGAAGTCATCGAGCTGATGCTCGAAAAATCGAAGAAGGCCTACCCGTGCGAGTTGCGCCGCGTTGTAGCCCTCGTGGAGATCAACGGCAAGGATGTCGAAATGGTCTTCCTGACCAAGCATCTGGAGTGGAGCGAGTGGACGGTCGCGGAGCTCTACCGCTGCCGGTGGGATATCGAGGTGTTCTTTAAGGAAATCAAACAGACGCTCCAGCTCTCCGACTTTCTCGGCTACAGCGCTAATGCCGTACGCTGGCAGGTATGGACCGGGCTGCTCGTCCATCTGCTGATGCGCTGTCTCAAATTCATGCACGGATGGGATCACAGCTTCAAGCGCCTGTTCACCGTCGTAAGGGTCTCGCTTTGGCGTCGCTGGAACCTGCCCGCCTTGCTGGAATCCTATGGGACAGCCAAACCACCCGGTCGCATCCGAGGAGCACCGGAACAGGCGTATCTGCCGGGGTTCATCTAAATGCTGTGGGACAGCCAACTGTTTAAAACGGGGAATCATCATTACTCTTCAACAAAAAATCGGAATCGACTAAATAAACTAAACATCAGAAACCTTAACAAAAACGGGAGCTGACACTCCGTTAGCGTCCTCTATGGGATGACAGTGATTTGAATTGATTCTTTCATCGTATCTTTCTGGGGGAGAGAGTTAAGAGAATACGGGTTCCTTCCCCTTCTTTTGATTCGATTTGCATCTTGCCCTTAAGTCGCTTGGCGCGGTCCTCAAGATGGCGTAAGGGCAGGCGTTTGTTCGGAATCCCTTTTCCATTATCTGATATAGAGAGCTGGAGTCTGGAATCTTTTATCCGTGTCTCTATGGCCACATGGTTGGCCTCGGCATGCTTGATTATGTTGTTCAGTGCTTCTTTTACGAAAAAGAGCAGATCCCATTTTTGCGTTGGTTTAAGGACGTTGGATAGGAGTGTCTCATTGAATGTGCAAGAGAAATCCATGTTTCCAAGGATTCGGGTGGCCGTTGTGCGGATCATGGTGTCAATTCCTTCTCCGTTTTTCCTGTTTTCAAGGAGCTGGGTGAGATTGCGTGTTTCAATCGCGGTTTGACGGGCTGCCAAAATGGAAACGTTGAGGAGCTCGGTCACGGTGGGATCCGGGCTCGGAATGAGTTCCATGGCCATTTCGGTGGAGTGGGCAATCCCACTGAGGTTTGCTCCAACTTCGTCGTGTAGGTCGGCGGCAATTTGTTCACGCATCTTGTTCCATCGTCGGGAGGCCAGAAGGCGCGCGATCAATACCATCAGGGCGAGAATAATGATGAGTGCATAGCCCACGGTAATCAAAACCGCGCTACGTTGTTTTTCCTGCCGCCGGGTCAATTCAAGTTGTATTTGAAGTTCTTTTTGGCGCCGAATCAGATTGCGTTGTAGACTGAATTGCTCGAGCCATTGTCGTAAAGGAACAATGTTTCCTTCGCTGGTTTTTTTGTCTTTCAGGTAATGTAGTTTCCGGTGGATGGGGCCGCTTATTTGTTTTCGTTCGGTTTCCGGTATTGTATCACCGCTCAGTATTTTACCATTTCCAATTAACTCAATTTCGCCCAAGGCAATGCTGTCAGAGTAACCGAGCCTCGGATCAGGAAATCCCTTGCTCAAGCTGAGCCGGAAATAGCGCCCTTTTGTAGATGGAAGACGGAGCATGAATGGATGAGAACCGGGGTGCGGCGGCGGCGGGACGGGGGTTTGGTATAATAGGTCTGGGGTGGGGTCATTAGGGTGGTCAAGTTTTTCGAATAGGATTTGGGTCGGAAAATCGGCACCTACGATAAAGGGAGGGCGGTAAGGGCGTGCACAGGCGGCAGGCCAGAGCCTCAATTCGTCAATGGTTTTTATCTCTTCCAGATCATAGTTCAGAATGACCCCATGGGACATCGATAGATAGTCAACTTGGGGCTTCCTTATTCGGGGATTGATCGGATGGGAAATGGTAAAGCCGTCTACTAGATATTGCGGGCTCCAGACATTGAGTGTGCGCACGGCGTTTGATGCCTTTATCGGGGCATGGAGAGCAATGTTTCTGTTGCCGGCAAAGGCATAGAGTTCGCTGAATGCGACGGCGTACTCGATTCGATTGAAGGGTTGGTTTGCCGGGCTGCGGGTGCTGGTAACTCGTATGCCGGAGATCGGTTTTGTGTCGGGACAAGGGAACAGCTGCGGTTCGAGATCTAATACGTGGTAGTCCTCGTTTCGGAAATCAGCTAGAATATCTGATGAGCCATCAGGGAAAATGCGCTCAATTAAAAAACGCTCTGGAAAACCGTAGATTCTGAAGTTATGTGTTCCATCGCTGAACACCGCCGGCATCAGAACGACTAAATCGATTGCCGCTGTCTCTGGGAAAAGTACCTCAATTTCAACCTGTTCACTCGACGTATTCAATTCTGTTGAACGATAGCCTAATGTCGCTGGGGTGGTGATCAGTATTTTTTCAGGAAGGCGCTGAAGTTCGGTTTCTATCGCGTCGATCTTTTGTTGAATTGCGTTTGATGAGTGTGACAGGAGTGCTGAAGACTGAACCGGAAGAACGAATAAGAGGAAAAGCAGCAACGTCCGAATCAGAGACGATAGTTGTCCGAGGTTGCTAGTATGTTGATGCTGATGAGCAAGATGAAACATACGATCCATATTACATGGAGCAATTCGTTCGAGGAAGTAGAAAATGGAAGAGTAAGGTGTAACCGCAATCTTACCGATTGCAGATGGATTATTGGATAAATGGAATGCTGTAATATCATCTCGTACGAAAATGCCGCCCATGTCACCCAAACGGTGACATTTTGTCAAATTGGCATGCCGTTCCTCACAATAATCCCAAAATCCATTCTTCCAACAATCCGATTTGTAAGATTACGGGGAGGAATGAACGAGCTGGATTTTAACAACCTGCCGGTAGAGGAGCTCAATAAAAATATAACCATGAAATGGCCTTTGGAGGGCCATTGTTGAGTTGTGCGTTTGTTTGTTAATGACAGCACAAACTCATCTTATTTAGAGGTCTGTGCTTTGCAATTTTGCCTCGGGTTGATTCCCGAATAATCAGTTTTCCTTGAAGCGTAGCGCGGTGCGGTGCGGCCTCTGGGTGTTCGATACGATGCATAATTGCATCGACGGCGGCTTTTCCAATGTCATTACAGGGCTGGTGGTAGGTGGTGAGAGGGACGCTGAGTAGCGAGGCATACTTGACGTCGTCAAACCCGGCAACACGCATTGAACCCGGTATGTCGACCCCGGCGTCTACTAGCAGGCGCAAGGCATAGGCCGCGGTTGCGTCATTGGCGCAAATCAGGCCGTCGGCGTCATGTTGCGTTAAATGTTTAGCATTCAGTTCCGTCCCGGGGGCTATTTCAACGGTTTGCAAGGATTCCGGCGCGTATCCGGCGTTGATCATGGCTTCTCTGCACCCCATGATTCGCAATTGAACGGTCATGGCGGGTTGGGGACGCGTAAGAAAAATCATGCGGGAGCATCCCTGCTCCAAAAGGTGCTGGGCAACCACGAATCCCGCCTCGATATTGTTGATGCTGACCATGTCATTGCGGGTTTGCTGCGGCCAATTGACGACATCCCGGTCGAGCAGCACAACAGGAATTCCATTTGTTTTCAGTCGTTTCAAAATAGATTGGTTAAACCGTTCCCCGTTTTCAATATGTTCAACAGGGGTGAAAATGATGCCGTCGACCTTGTCTTGAATGAAGCGCGAACACATATATTCCGTGCTTTCTTCAAAACTCCGCGACAGGGGTAGGTGGGGCGGAGGGATAAGCTCCATGAAATATTGTTCGGATGCATTCGCCATGGCGGTTACGATCGGTTCGAATATCTCGGTTCTGCCCAAGCGGGGAATAAGAAGCCCGATTTTCTTTTTTTCTGTCAGCTCAGAAGAGAGCACCGCGGTTCCGTATCCGGCCGTTCGCTCAACTGCCCCCTCATCCTTTAGCAAGTCAAGTGCCTTCGCGACGGTGGGTCTAGAGGCATTGTATCGGTCACACAGCTTGGTTTCAGATGGAAGAAGATCACCGGGTTTATATGTTCCGGAGCGTAGAGCTGCCCTGAGTTCATCGTAGATGGTCTGGTATTTCTTTTTCATAATGCTGGCTCGGTATAGGTTTATAGTCTCAGGATCTCATCCGACCACGTATATGCATGTCTTTATTTACAAATGTAATTACAATTCATAACGCGTTAATTTGCAAGCTGGTCAATTGACCAGCGCAGGCAACGGATGCATTTCTGAAAGCATAAAATGTGTATCGAGCAGTACATTAGGTATACGGCCTCATCTTGCTAACAGAAAATCAGTCGACTGAGGTCAATCGGGGTGGCGAAATGTAAGTTATATGTAAGTTTGTGAGGTGGGGGAATTTGTTTATCTTTCTGCAGTGCGTTGAGGTTCCTTACGAGCCAGTGGGAATAGTGAATCATCCGTGCAGTTCATTCTTTGAAGGTTAATTCAGAAATAAAACGGGTGTAATCCGTGTTGCAGCGCAAGTTTTTTCTTGGGTTGGTTTTCTGGTGTATGTTGGTTATTTAAACCAAAGATGGCGGCAAGCAGGCTTGCGGCAAATGTGAAAGGACGAAGTATGAAAAATAAAACGCGTACCCAATTAAAAAAAATGAAGGCGGCATTCAAGGATGCTGAATTCTGCTCTAGCCGCAAGGCGTTAATTTTTGGCGCATTTGTGCTGGGGATCTGTGCAGTAGTTCCCGTCCAATCGCTTGGCGCTTCTGCTGCACTCAAACAGGATGTGTTGTTTATTGCTATCGATGATATGAACGATTGGACGACTCTGTTTGATAAAGAGAATCCAATTCAGACGCCGAATCTTCAACGATTGGCTCAACGCGGTTGTTTTTTCAACAAGGCCTATTGCACGGTTCCGGCCTGCAATCCTTCGCGCACCTCGATCCTGACCGGGTTGCAACCGGATACGACGGGGGTTTATGAAAACAGTATTGATTGGAAATCGCTGTTGCCCGACGCAGTCACACTTCCCCAGCATTTTCAGCAGAATGGATATGCAGCGATTGGGGGCGGGAAGATCTTCCATCACGGCAAAACCGGGGGAGACCGTGTGGAGAATCCGTCGTTCGATAGCTTCTTCACTTTGAAGCTACACGCCAACAAGCCACAGAAAAACTATAATGGATATATTCGCAAAAAAGACGATAAGCATCTAGCCAGTCCTTCCTGGGACTGGGGTGAACACGATGTCGTCAAGCAGACCGATGAATATACGGTCGAATATATCAACAACATCATGGCCTCCCATCCTAGGGATGAACCACTGTTCTTGGCGGCGGGTATTTTTCGTCCGCACCTGCCGTTCTGGGCACCGTCATCCACGTTTGATCGCTATCCGTTGGAAACCTTGCAGATTCCTCCGCGACCGGAAGGCGATCTCGACGATGTGCCCGCCCGCGGAATCGAAATGGCTAAGACCGAACGCTTTATCTGGGAAAACACCATCGTGCAGCCGCCGGATTCCCCCAGAAGCCTGAAAAAGATGATTCAGAGCTATCAGGCCGCGGCGGATTATTCGGATGAGATGGTTGGTCGGCTGCTCGATCAGCTTGAGGCAACCGGAAGAGCCGATAACACGATTATCGTGTTATGGTCTGACCATGGCTATCATTTAGGCGACAAGACCGCCTGCGTAAAGTTTACGCTGTGGGAAAAATCCGACCATGTTCCTTTTATCATTGTTGCTCCGGGAATCACCACGCCGGGCAGTGTCTGTGAGCGCCCCGTTAGCCTGATCGATATTTATCCGACGCTTGCCGAGTTGGCCGGACTGCCGGAGAAGCCGGAGCTGGATGGCCAAAGCCTGGTGCCGTTGCTGAAAAATACAAAATTGGAATGGGCGCGCCCCGCGCTGACGACGCAAATCAAGGGGAATCATGCAATCAGAACACAGACGCACCGCTACATCCGTTATGAGGATGGAACGGAAGAACTCTATACTGATGCGGATTATTGGAACCATACCAACCTCGTCAATAACCCGGAAGAGAAGGCTGTATTGACCAAGCATCGCAAACTCATGGATCAAATGCTGGTGGAATTTGAATAATGTCACTCAAAGCCTCCGTCGTATCATCGGTTTTATTTGGATTATGCTTTCTTCGTCTGGCAACAGCGAATCAGTCGCCGAATATTATCCTGATCCTTGCGGATGATCAGGAATGGAATGCGCTTTCGACTCTGGCCGATCCCGACATACCCCAATCGGGCAGTCCATATTTCCAAACGCCGAATCTTGATCAGCTGGCCCAAGGGGGCATGCGGTTTTCGTGGGCATATTCCGGCGGGCCGACCTGCTCGCCCAGTCGCCATGCCATCCAGTTCGGCCGCTCTCCTGCCAGCTTGGGCATCGTTGGTTATGCGAAGAACGTCAAAAGCGTTAAAGCTGATAATCGCGACGCTTTGGCCACGGTTTTGAAGCGGGGGTGTCCGGGCTACATCGCAGCGCATTTTGGTAAATGGCATATGATGCCGTTGCCCGAAGACTTGGGGTTTGATGTCAACGATGGCCCGAATGGAAACGAAGGAGGGGGATTCTAGCCGTTCGGACGATCCGAAGCTGATCTATTCGCTGACTCGCAAGGCTGAAAATTTTCTGGAAAAACAGGCAGACTCGGGGGAACCTTTTTTCCTGCAGGTGTCGCATTATGCCAATCATTTGAAATACCAGGCGTTGCCGGAAACGGTGGAAAAATATGAAAATGAGCGGGTGGAGTTTAAAACGGAATATCACCATGATGCGCTTTGGGCGGCCATGAATGAAAACCTCGATGAATCGGTCGGGCGGATTCTTGCCAAGTTGGAGGAGTTGGGGCTGAAGGAGAGTACTTATGTCATTTATACCGCCGACAACGGATATGAAAATAAGACGGATGCCAAGACGCCTGCTCACGAGCGCGGATTCTATAAAGCCTATCCGCAACGCGCACATAAATATACCCTTACAGTGGTTCTGAGCAATCTGACCGTGAGTCAAGAGTATGAAGTGCAACTGTTCTTCGCGCAGAATTATAATGATGTAAATGAATATATTATCATGGATTTAGGTGCGGTTAATGAATTCGGAAGTCTTGCTTCGACCCAGCATAGAGGTCCCGATCGGGCGGGGATTGTTATAACCGGATCTTTTGTTGCGGATGCCTCCAGCCAAATGTTCTCCATCAATCTGGATGGTGACAAAGGGCCGGGGAAAGGGATTATAAGTGGCTACCAGCTTCGTGCCATTGAAAACCCTTCCAGTGAGCTACCGCCGAATATTATTCTGATTTATTCAGACGATCAGGGGTGGAATTCCACTTCCACCCGAATGGATCCGAATGTGCCCGGATCAAAGAGCGATTTCTACCAGACACCGAATCTGGACCGGTTTTGTGCGGAGGGCATGCGCTTTGCAGATGGCTATTCTCCTAACAACGTTTGTGGGCCGTCACGAAATAGCATTTTATTCGGCGTTTCGCCTTCCAAGGCCCGCATCATCAGTCTCACTGATTACAGCCAACGACAATATGGAGATTCGACCTAGGCTTTGCCGAATCTGATCAAGCAGGCGGATTCACGCTATGTGACTGCTCACTATGGCAAGTGGCACATTATCGACAGGGATCCAGCTGAGTGTGGTTATGACTTTTCGGATGGGAAAACAGATAATACCGACGCGAATCGACCGGAAGACAAGGTGGTCGGTAACCCTGATCCCAAGCGGATTTTTGAACTGACGGATCGTTCGATTGATTTTATTGAAACGCAACATGCAGCAGGCAACCCGTTCTTCCTTCAGATATCACATTATGCGGTTCATTGGGGATTTAGAGGAAGCCCGGATATGTTGGATAAGTATGGTGATCTGTATGATGCCGGTTTGCCGGAGGATCAACGCCATACGGATTGGGTTTACGCTGCAATGAACGAAGATCTGGATGCTGGCGTAGGGAGTATTCTTGATGCACTTGATAATTTGGGTCTGACCAATAATACCTATGTTTTCTTTACGTCTGACAATGGGTACCAGCTTTATGCCACAGACGATGCATCCTCGCTGGTGAAGGAGCTTTACAGTCCAGAGACCAAAAGCTTTCCCTTGAGCTATGGGAAAACATACCTCTATGAAGGAGGGATACGTGTTCCGTTTATTGTTCGTGGCCCCGGAATTGCAAAAAACTCGGTATGCCGTGTGCCGGTGGTCGGCTACGATTTGATGCCGACCTTCCTTGATCTGATCAATCCCGGAAGCCTGCCGCCGTCCTATACTGAAGGCGGGAATCTGGTTCCTTTGCTGAAAAATGCCGGCGTTGGAACAGTTGAGCGTCCTGACGACTTTTTTATATTTCAGGAAGATGGCGCAATTTCTATGCGTAAAGGCGATTATAAGATCGTATTTGAACCCATGTTGCCGGCCGTTGTTAAATTTGAGGTGCCGGAAAAATTGTACTGTTTCAATCTGAGTAATGATATTAGCGAAACGAATGACCTCGCCGCTCTGGAGCCTACCATCGTTTTTGAGATGTATCAGGAAGCGATGGACTACCTGCAAAGTGTGAACGGGAATATTCCGAATATTCCGATTATACCGTTGACGAATAATCTGTCGATTGAATGGTCTGCGCAGACCATAAGCAACGCCTCTGCTGTTTCCAACCGTGGCACCCTTCTTGAGGCTCTCAATTTCAACGATGAAGCGACTACCAACGATGCAATAATTAATGGGGTAACGTTTTCAAGTTTTGACGGGGATAATACAAGTTCAGCGGTTTATTTCAGCTCAGGGCACAATCTTGCGGCCGATACGGATCGCTACCTGATTCCTCCTGGTGTCGTGGCATTTGATACCTTGCTTTCACACCTCGTGTTTGGGGCCGATGCAGTGGTTCTGAGCAATCTGACCGTGGGTCAAGAGTATGAAGTGCAACTGTTCTTTGCGCAAAATTGGAATAGTGTAACTGAATATATTATCATGGATCTAGGTGCGGTTAATGAACTGGGAAGTCTTGCTTCGACCCAGTATAGAGGTTCCGATCGGACGGGGATTGTTATAACCGGATCTTTTGTTGCGAATGCCTCCAGCCAAATGTTCTCCATCAATCTTGATGGCAGCAAAGGGGCGGGGAAAGGGATCATAAATGGCTACCAGCTTCGAGCCATTGATAGTACATCACGCCCCGTTATAACCGATTTTATTGTTAATCCGAACGGCACGGTTTCCGTAAACTGGAGTTCTGGGTCGGGATCGACCTATTCGCTTCTCTCCACCACCAATCTATCGGATTCGGTTTCCAGTTGGACGGTTGTAACTAACAATATCCCGGATGGTTCTTTCCAACCCGCTGAGATGTATTCCGATCAGGAGCGGTTCTTTATGATCGAGAAAAACTAAGTCTTGTTGGCTACGCAATAGAACCCAGAAATCGGTAGCTCAGTGCTCTATAATTCAACTCTTTTGGACGTGTGTTAGAATGAATGTAAGCGTCCGACTTTTCACCCCTGTTCGGAGTCACGGGCGGCTTTCCATTCTGCGGGGGTGTAGTCCTTAGCGGTACGGTTGGTCATGTACGGTAATCCGGTTGCGCGAGCGATTCGAAAAAACAAACAGCGCCCCGTCCTCCGGGATGTCGCCGAGTTCGTTGCGCGCAACCGCATACAAGCCGTTGAAGCTCTTGCGCAAATCCACCGGCTCAACCGCCAGCACCACCTTCAGATTTTGATTCATATGAAACATCATCGACTCCTTGGTTAATTGAAGTCGCCGATATTATCTCATAGCGGAATTTTGGATAGGGGGACGAATCTCGGTCGCTTACGAATGAATAAAGAAGTAGTAAAATGAAAAAAGAAAATCTCTCAATAGTGACATTGGGGTTGTTTCTGATGCTGTTGAATACCCATGCTGCAAAGATAAGATGGTCGTCTCAATGCATCAACGACGAGCGTGCTGTTTCCTGCAAGGGAACGTTGCTTGAAGCGCTGAATTTCAACGATACAGCAGTGGTTGCTGATGCAACGATTACCTGAAGGATTGGCTCAAAAAGAAGGACTATTGGTTCGGGTGAAAAAAGGGGGAGCACTACTACGCGTTTTATGCGGGATAAAGAGAAAGGTACCCTGATAAACTCTGGCGTTGGCGGGTGCGTTTGCCGTTCACCCGAAACTCAAGGTAGTAGTTTCCGCTATGGGAATCACCAGCGGGATGCTCCTCTCCGCCTTTCCCGCGCTTGTAAAGCCGCCCGGTTTCACGTTCGCTATACTGGCTCTTGCGTTTCTTGGTCATTGTCGCTACATTATTCGTCTTTAGGTAGTTCTTGCGTGCGATGCATTCTGTTCTCTTCTGATAGAAACGGTAAGGGGGAAGGGTGGTTTGATCAAGAAAAGTACCACAGAAGTACCACATGGTGGCTTGCACTTAAAATAGGCATAGGTTGTAATATGTTCTTTATGTGTAAGTTACGTAATATGCCCAGGTGGCGAAATCGGTAGACGCAAGAGACTTAAAATCTCTCGGCTTTAGGCTGTGCGGGTTCGAGTCCCGCCCTGGGCACCACCCTTTAAAACCGCGTATTTGTTAGTAAATACGCGGTTTTTTCATGCTTGGGCCATTCCCTTTTGTTTTTTCGTGATCGCCAAAGTATCAACTGTCTAACCCCGTGAAATACATCTGAAATACAACAGTAAAATAACGGGGCTGTTCGAGGGGCTCTGTTTTCGCTGTTCTTCAGCTTGCCGGGGATTTGTGGCCGGCACCTTCCGCTCGTAATCCAAAGAACTGGGAAAAATACGCCCTGCTGTGGCCTGTAGCTTCGCCGTTGCTGTCAATCGGCTTATCGGTCGCCATGCGTCAGGCGGTGGCCTGTGGCACGGTCTAGGCACAAAAAAGCCCCCGCATTTGCTTTGCAGGGGCGAGCCGATACAATGTGAATAGGTTGTGGAATTTTATTCGTGATCAAGTTGCGCCATAAAAATAAAGACGTGATACGGTGCGTTGAGAGGCGCGTTCGTCACTGCATCATCAGCAGGGGACTCGCGTTTATAACTGGAGAGACAAAACTACTGGAGCCCGAGAAATGAAAACCGCTCGATTCTATTGCGCCGACTGCGATACCGTCACAAAATGCGAGGCCCGCACGCCGTCGCATATCCTTCACCTTTTGCTTTCCATCATCACCGCGGGCCTTTGGGTGATAGTCTGGGTTTTGCTCATCCTAAAGCCGCTTGCGTGGCGTTGTGCTTCCTGCGGATCATCCCGCATCCGAAAATACCACGAATTAACCCAGGCCATAAAAGACGTCCCCAAGAAAGCCAACCCCATCGGCGCCCTAATCGGCCTCGCCATCGGAATCGGCCTAGGGTTCTGGTATATCCTAACCCGCTAAGCGCCAGTGTGGGTAACCTCCTTCGAGCGGTCAGGTAGTGCGCGGCTTAAAGTGGTTCGCGGGTAGTCCATGCCAATGGGAAAGGGTGTTAATCCAATATTCA
This sequence comes from Pontiella sulfatireligans, assembly GCF_900890705.1. Lineage (GTDB taxonomy): Bacteria > Verrucomicrobiota > Kiritimatiellia > Kiritimatiellales > Pontiellaceae > Pontiella > Pontiella sulfatireligans. The sequence goes on from NZ_CAAHFH010000002.1 coordinate 2,582,833, forward strand.
TTTGGTCGATTGCCTTAACGCTTTTCCAATATGTTTCGGCGGTTTCGTAGGCATTCCAAAACACTTCATCTGTCCGGGGGTCGTCGTTCTCTTGCTCGGTAGTATGCCGGGGGGGATTTCTTAATACCGCTTTGCCTTCATCTGTAAGGCGGGCGAATAAGTATCCAATGCCGTTTGAATTCGTCTCCACCCAACCCCGCAAAACCGCCATTGCCAGCCTGTACCATGTCCAGCAGCATTGGTTCCGATTTTCTTCCCGGTCGCGCTCTTGGTCTTTGTAATCGAAAACGAGCTGCCATCCATTGCCAATCAATTTGCTATTCATATCGCGCAAGGCTTCCATGGCTTCGAGGGTTTCCCAAAGGCGCGGCCATAAAACCATGTCCACAAGCTCATGCTCTCGATCAGGCGATAGGCGGGCTGAATGGGCGCGGGTAGCACCAAGTAGAATGATGCGGTTTTCATCTGCCAGTTCGTGGCACATACGGCTAAAACCCATCCTTTCGGCATTGGACTTTCCCGCGTACCATGAAACAGGGGTGCCGCCGATCTTGTCCCGGTAATGCCAAAAGTGATCGGAAAGAACCGTCCACCACTTCGCATCAGAACCTTGTCGGAGAGTTGCCAGCCTGTAGGTGTAGGCCAAAAGGTGCAGCTCAAACTCGGTTTTCGCGTCAATCATGTCATGTCCTTACTTTATAATATTTGCGTTATATAGGCACACTCTATAAATTCTTGATGTCGGTCATCGCTGTCTTGAGCACCTGAAGGTTTAGAAGTACCTAACCCGGGGGGGTGGGTGGCTGGTAGTCCACGCCTCTCCAAGTCCCTGTAGCCTTATCAAACACGAGGCTACGTTGAAGCCTGCCCATGATATTACTCGGAAGGCTTGTGTGCTGTAGGAGCCACGTGAGCGCGTCAGACTGTGCCGCGTCGAATGGTGCACCCGGTTTCATGTGTTGGCGAGGCGGCATTACTTTGGCCTCTTGAATCCATGCTGCTGTTTTTTTCTTCACACTGCCCCCATGATTTTAAGCGCTTCGGATAATTTATCTTTCAAAACCCGGGCCTCAAACCGTGGCAGCTTGTCGAGCTTCTTCGCCAGCGCTTCGCAATCCGGAAGGCTCCAGCCTGCACCAAAGGCAAAGGCGGCCAGCTCGCGCCCAAGCAAGGATCTCGCTCGAGCGTACTCTATTTTGGTCATCTGTGTATGCATAGTTTTTGCTCCAGGTTAATAGTTGCTGCCTCGTTACCTCGATGGGCAGCGCACCGAACGAACATGCCGGTAACTGGATGGAGCCGGGGAGCAACCCGACAAAGAGTAAAATTGCTACAGGTCTTGGCAACTGAGCTTCAGGTCGGTGAGCAACTGACCTTCATCCTTGGAAACGATGTGCGCGTTATTCTGGGTAAGGGCCGTCATACGGCTTGCATTGTCTTCAGCTTCGCGCCTCGCAGGGTTTGACAGGATCGAATAGTGCCTTGCTCTAGGATCAAAATCTTTCGTAACTTTTTCGACCTCACGCCGTCGCTCTTCCTCAAGCTTTTGCCAGCGTTCGGACTCGGTTTTGTAGGCTTCCTGCACCAAAGGCCAAAGCGGTGCTTTTTCCGAAAGAAGATTGATAAGGTCGATGTCGTATCTTTTGACCTTTGCGCGAGCCTTCTGCAAATCTGAAATGACGGTCGCCGGTCTGGTGCATTGGCCGCTTTGCGCTTCGTCGACCAAGGCGAAAATGTTTTTCCCGAGTTCGGAAATCTCGGTGCTGAGGTCGGCGCGCTTTTTGTTCCAGGCGGTGAGGGCCTGCGCCGTTTCATCGGGGAAAAATTCCGGGATGTGAATTGCGCGGATTTTGCCGATCAGGATTTTACTGTTTTGGATGCCTAGTGCTGCTTTCATGGTACTGGTTCCTTCTGGGGTTGGTTTGTTATTTCTGGAAATGAATGAATTTTGCGTGATCAATAAGCCGCCTCATTATTGATTGCACGCGGGCGGTGCGCTGTGGATCTGGGTTTGAGCCAAGCATCATTTTTGCAAGGTCCCCGCCGGTGGCCTGAGTGTTTATGATCAAAAGTCGCTCGGTCTGTTCCGCGTGGTCAATCAGGTCGAACAGTTCGGCAACAACATTTGCGGAAAATGAAGCCTTATCAAGATCGTCAAGTATAAGGCCATCGAAATAATATTCGGGGTCGTCACTGTCTTTATAATCCGGATTTTTAAATGCGGTAAATTCCAGCGGTTTCCCATGTGGCATTCTGGCAAGGCGGGCAAACTCGACGGCGCGAACGAATCGAAAATGAGTGAAGTCTGAAAAGAGGGCCGAGCTGCATCCGTTCACCGACCCAAAACCGGCCACAATCGAAGCACGACTTTTTCCGAGTCCGGTTGCGCCGTGAAATACGCCCCACGGCTTAGCATTTCCCGTTTCCCGGTCGATCATCCATTGAGCGACACATTGCACGGCTTTCCAATCAATCGACTGCGAGAGGTCGAGAGGAGCGAGAAACGGCATAGGGAAATTGCATTCGTCCGGATCGGTAATGCCATCGCCCCACGTTCCGAAAGTTTCGATGCCGTCAGGATAGCGGCTTTTGAATGGGGCGAGCTGATTCAGTGATTCGATGTATGCGCCGTGGTTCATCCTAAGATCTCCTCTAGGCCTGCCGCCCAATCATCGGAAGAATCGCCTTGCTTGGCTCTCGGGGCTCCGTCAGGAGAAAGCCCCGAAAGAGCCATTGCAGAAGGCGTGTCTTCTTTTTCAATAACCTCTACCCCCTCCTCCCTTCGGGAGGGGGTATTGTTATTAATTGTTAAGTTTTGGGGGCTTTGCTTTTTAACACGGTCAGCCATGTTAACTTTTTCCAGAAGTTTACACGGGATAGACGGGCGGATAGTGATTGAAGAGATTTCATAGCGTCCACCCCTGCCGCGCTTCGCACCCTTCATTTTTAGCAACTTTATACGCTGCAGTTCCCGCAACTGATTTGCGGCTGTTTGGCGCGTGATGCCGAGACGGCCGCCCAGCCGGTCAAGATCGATTGTGAACGTGTTTCCCCAATGGTTTGCACAGGAACAAAGCTCGTTCCAAAGGTTCACTAATCGTGATGCTTGTGCGGCCGGGTAGTTATTACGGATCTTCGCAACGTCTTTGCGGGCCACTGGGAACCAGCTTTCGGCCTTTTCATTCTTCGACGGTGTAGCGGTCGCGTCTTTTTCCGGTTGTGACTCAGGGCCGGCAGGTATAGCGTTCTGGGCATCAAGTTTGCTCTGCTCAACGGCCTCGCCATCCCCGGCGGGGTCTTTTTCGTGGTCGCCCTTCATGTTAGCTCATCCTCCGGCGGCGCATCGTTTGAAGGGTGCTCTTGATTCGGCCGCTATTCATGTAGGCGACTTTTCCGGTGTGCTGTTGGTTGTGCTTCCGGGGACGGTGCTTTTTTTTCCGTTTCTTCATAGCCTGGGCTCCTGCTTAAAGTGCTGTACGGGTGCGCCGTTCCAGCCGGTTGATTTTGGTTGGGGCGGGCAATACGGTTTTGCAGCCTTCATTGCGAAGGCCACGGCGTCCGGCGGGGCTCTTGGCAATCAGCACTTCCGGCACTGGCACTTCCAACGTATTAGCCAGCGGGCGGAGCATGTGGTCGTAATGTTTCATTAGGCGGCCGCTCCTTGGAGCATCAAGGCTTCCACTTCGTTTTTATCCCATCGAATTTTTCGGGGGGTGATTCTTATCGGGTGCAGCAGTCCTTGCTTGCCGTACCGGCGAACGGTTACGATATGACATTCCATCATAGCGGCCACTTGCTCCGTAGTGATGGGGATCGGGCGCGGTTTTGACGCGGCACCTTTGAGGGCTTCTAAAACCCTGTTTTTCTCTGCTTGTGTTGCCGTGGGGTCATTGAGTACGGCGGCCTCGATCATTACTGCGCATTGCATTTTTTAGTCCTCCATAAGTGACTTTGTTCATGGTCGGAAAAGTTCTTTCCACATGCGCAAGATGACCGATTGCCGTACTAGTCCGCAATGTGAGATACGACAAAAGCGCTATGCGTTGATATTTCAGATTTTTTCCTGTTGACACAAAAAAAGGGCACCTCATGCGGGTTGCCCTGATCGAATGCTGGTTGCAATATTACTTCATTAGCTCCGCCTGTATGTCTTGCCAGTTGTCGGCGGTCATGGTGGCGGCTAATTCCTTTACCCATGCCGGCACCGGATCGGGCAGCACTTCAAACTCGGCATCGGTAATGCGTGAAGGCATGGCAAGGGCGGCTTGCTTTGCGGCCGCTTCGCCGATGTGGGTATAGTGCGCGGTCATGGCCGGATTGCCGTGGCCTACAATGGCCTGTACGACGGCCTGCGGGGTTCCGCTCTCGGCCTGGATGGAAACATAGGTGTGGCGTAGCGAATGGAAGCCGACTTCCACGACGGCGCGTTTTCCGGTCTGCTCTTCGAGGTATTCGCCGGGCTTTTCCGGATTGGGTTTAATCTGGCTTCCGGTGCCGGCCTTGTGGGTGTTGATTCCCTGCTTGCGGAAATGGGTTTGAACTTCTCGCGTTATGTCTGATTGCCTGATCCGTTTACCTTCGGCGTTCTCGTGGGTGTAGAGTTCGGCATACTTCGGCGCGACGTAGCCCTTGCGCCTGCTCTTCGGTGTTTCGGAAAGGATGCCGTGCAAGGCGGCGGGGATGCCGATAGTTACGGGTTTTGCATCGTGGCCTTTGGTCTTGCTTGGCACCCGCCGAATGATTCCCCGGATCAAATCCACTTCGCCCCATTTCAAGGTTGTGCAGTCGCCTAAGCGTAGGCCGGTAAAGGTTCCGATGTAGAGCAGGGTTTTAAGTTCGCCCGTGGCTGTGTCGAGGATGGTGTGCAACTCCTCTATGCTCAGTTCCCGGCGGCCTTGGGGCTTTAGCTTCTTGCTTTTGATTTTTCCGAATGGGTTGCCGGTCAGTCGGGCGGGCTCTGCCAGCGTCTTGAAAAACAGCCGTAGAAAGCAAGTGTGTTTATTGAAGGTGTTCGGGCTGGCTTTTGTCTTGTTCAAGTGGCTGGCGTAGGCCTGGGCATCCTTGCCGGCAATGTCCCGCAAGTAGCGGGCATCGGGGTTCCTTTTCTCGATCCACTTTTTGAATTCCAGCCAGTGGCCTTGGTATCGGCGCAGGGTCTCCTCTCCGGTGTCCGGCCTTTCGCTGCTCTCGTCGTATGCCTTCCATGCGTCGGCAATGGATAACGGCGGGTTTGCGTCCTCTACGGCTTCGGCGTGTTTCTTCTCGGCCGCTTCAAGCTCTGCTTTGAGGTTGCGCAACTTGTCGGCTTTATTGCCGGTCAGGTATTGATTGACGATTCGGGCTTGTGCTTTGAGGGCGTCGGCTTGGCTCTTGATCGGGTCGCCCTTTTCATGGCCTTGGTCGCCGTCGCCGTACACAAGGCGCTCTTTCACGCGCTTGGTGATCGGTGCGCCGGTTTTCGGATCGGTGCCCGGTCGCCGATATTCAAGATAATAGATTCCTTTGAATCCCGATCCGGGTTTGTGCTCCTTGCCGTCCTTCGTGCGAATGTAGAGCCTGCCGTTTCCGCGCTCGGTGTAGTCCCGCTTTCCGTTGGTCTTTTTCATGGTGTCGCCTCTCGTTTGTTTCTGATCGCTAAAGTATGCGAATCGGGCAACTGAATCCAGCGAAATACATCTGAAATACAACAATGAAATTTAGATATGCCCATAAACAAAGGGTAAAACCTATATGTCCAAGGGTCTTAAAATCTCTCGGCCTTAGGCTGTGCGGGTTCGAGTCCCGCCCTGGGCACCACCTTTAAAAAGGCCGTATTTACTATTTGATGCGGGCTTTGTGTGTGATCACGGCAGTTTAAGACTGCCTAATATTCTTTGTATTCGGCGAAGCCTTGGGCGACGAGCTCGTCGTTGATGTTGGTGTAGCCGCCGTTTTCAGGGAGCCAGATTTCGGCGAGGTAGCGGCCGTATTTGCCCCGCTTGTCTTTGAAGGTTTCCACCAGTACGGTTTGGCCGAGGATGCGGCTGCGCAGATAGTCGCGCGATACCTTGCCTGCCACTTTTTCCGGCCCGCGCACTTCGGGCGTATTGATCCGGTGGAGCCGGAGTTTTTCGCCTTTGATTGCGGCTTTCAGCCCAAGGTCCAGTTCTGCCGTCACGGTGTCGCCGTCATACGCGGCGGTGATCAGCGCCTTGTAGTGGTAGAGATAGTCTTCGTTTTTCATGGGTATGGCTCCTTTAATCCGAAAGTTGCTTCATGCCTCGTTTATTGAAACCTGCGCTTTCAATAAACAAGGAAAAAGTCAAAAGGCCACGCGCTCGATGATGTTGGTTTTGGTCTTGGCGGGAAGGCGGGGGAGGCGGCCGAGGTCGTCGGCGTTTTTGAAGGGGCGCAGTTCGACGATGCGCCGGGCGGTGGCGGGGCCGACGCCGTTGATGGTTTGCAGCTCGTCTTCGGTGGCGGTGTTGATTTTGAGGATTCCGGTATGGGCGGGGGTGTCGATGGCGTTTAGCTCGGCTTCTTCCAGCCGGGAGGCGGCGCGGAGTTCGACGAGCCGGTCGGGATCGGTTTGGGCCCAGATGCCTTTTCGTTTCAGGGCGGCGACGGTTTCCTTGTCGGTCAGCCGGGCGGCGGCTTCTTTTTGAGGCGTGCCATCGGGTAGCGCGCGCCGGAAGCCGTAGGCGCGGGCATAGCCGTTTTCGACCAGCAGGGCGGCGAGGTCTTTTCCGTCGGCGGTGGTGACGAATCCGTATACGCGTCCGCCTTTGGAGCGCCCGAGCGCATCGGCATAGGCGGTGTGGACGGTGAAGGGTTTTGAGAGCTGCTTTTGGGTGAACGCGGTTGCGGCTTTGCCATAGCGGAAAATCTGGTTTTTGTCGGACAGGCCGAAGTGGCGCGCCTGTTCGCGGACACGGCGGTTGTCGGCTTCGGTGGTGGCGCGGGTTTCAGGACAGTCGACGTAGTAGAGCCGGATGATCTGCTCTTTGCCGTTGTGCAGGGTTTTAAAGCTGTCGCCGTCGTTGCCGCCGTAGGCCGCCAGCTTCGCGCCGTCGAGGCGATCGAGTTCGCGCGCACTGCATGAGAGTGCGACAACGCCCGCCAGAGCAAGTATGAGGGTCCTTTTCATGACGTCTCTATTGCTGCACTAGATTCCGGCGGAGCGCCATTAAAATGCGCAAGAAAAACAAAGAGAAACGAACTCGTCGTGGACTATCTGCTCCGCCGTTGCGACAACTACTCTGCTGGGTCGGTTAGCCAGTAGTCCGGTTTGCGCCGAAGGTGCATGACGGCCGCAACAAATATGGTGCCGTCATCAATTCGGTAAACAATTCCAAATGGGAAGCGGGAAAGGAGATGCCGACGGTAGTTCTGCTTGATGGCTACCGATGCCTCGGGGTGGTTGCGGATATGGAGCAGGCCTGTCCGAAGGGATTCAACAAATGCTTTGCCCAATCCTTCAACCTCCTCTTCATAGTGTTTCGCGGCTGAAGAGAGGATTAGTTCCATCCGAGTTCCTCTTCGATGGCGTCGAAAAACTCGGATTCGGCCAGAGCAGGCTCCTTCCCTGATTTGAAGGCTTGGTAGCGTTCGTCGGCCAGTGCTAGCCAAGCTTCGTCCGCGCCGGTCAGGTTCGGGTGGATGCTTTGGAACAAGTGGTTGGCCAGCAGCTCCCGCTCCGTGGCGGAAAGCTGGAAGGCTTGCTGCTCAATCTGTTTAAGTGCTGGGCTCATGGTTTTGAATGTTAGGGAGACCCGGGATCTTGTCAACCATGGATGTTTGGACAGAAAAAGGTGACCGAGCGTCCACCGTTTCTAGAAGTTCATTGGCTGGTTTAATCCAGAATCTGAATCTCGATGTTGCGGAACTGGCAGGGATGGCTTTCGGCCTGAAGGGAAATCCATCCGGACGTGACGGGCGTGCCGTCGTCGAATTTTGGGTTGCTGTATTCGATGACGGTTTCGCCGTTGATGATGTGCTTGAGCTGGCCGTCTTTGAAGATGGCCTCGGCGACGACCCATTCGCCTATGGGCGCGGCAATGCCGGTGCTTTTGATGACGTGCTTCTTGACGGTTTCACCGTTGACGTCGATGTAGGTGCCCGGTGTGCAGATCGAGCCGGTGGTGCGCTGGCCGGTCTTGTCCTGCGCGAGGAACTGGAATTCGATGGAGTTGGGAAACTTTTGCTTCACATCCATCGTTTTCGGATCCTGCCCGGAGAGCATGGCGCCGCTGTTGGACTGCGCCCAGCCGGGGCCGCCGTTGACCTGTTCGCCAATAAAGCGGTACTCGCAGCGGAAGTGGTAGTTGGTGAAGGGGCGGTCGATGAAGATGTGCCCGAATTCGTCTTTGAAGGAATCCTTCCAGAAATCAGCATAGGAAACGGTCAGCAGCCCGTCTTCGACGCGGAACAGGCTGCCGGGGTTTTCGCCGGCCTTGAAGCCGTTAACTTTTACGGTCCAGCCATTGAGGTCCTTGCCGTTGAAGAGGCTGATCCATTCGCCGTCGGCGAAGGTGGCGGATGTGAGGGCTAGTGATGCGAGCAGCGTGATGATTGTTTTCATGAGGGGGCTTTTGGTTGAAGGGTTGCAGGTTTAAAGGTTGCAGGGTTTAAAGGTTGCAGGGGTGGCTTTTTGACTTTTTAACCCTGCAACCTTTTAGCGACCTGAAAGGCGCTACCCATTTAGAACCCAGCCTTCGCGGTAGGGCTTGGTGAGCAGCGCGTTGGCGGCGGGGTCGTTGGTGATGGTGCCGGTCTTGGCATCGTATTCCAGTTCTTTGCCGGCCTGATGGGCGGCGAGGCCGAGCATGAGGGTTTCCACCATGCGGCCGGAATAGTCGAAATCGCAGCAGGTTTTAAGGTCGCCTTTGCAGGCGTTGAACCATTGCTGCTGGAAGTCGCCGATGGGGGGCGCCACCTGGTCCGGCGTGGGGGATTTGTAGTAGGTCATGTCGGTGTCCTTGCCTAGCGGGATGAGCATCCGGTTGTTGAAGTCGGATACAATCACGCCTTTGGAGCCTTTGAACATGACGCCATGCCCAATCTTGGTGAGGTCGAGCGCCTTGAGCGGGCTTTTGGGCATCGGGCCTCCCTGGTACCAAACGAGGCGGATTTCATCGCGCCAGTCGTTGGCGGGCATTTCAAAGATGGCGCGCATGGCGGACGGGTTGACTTCGGCGTTGGGGGCGTCACCGTCGGCTTTGATGTTGGTTGGTCGGTCGGCATCGATCGCGTTCCAGGCGAGGTCCATGACGTGGCTGCCCATGTCGCCGACCTGCCAGCTGCCAAAGTCCTGGTAGATATTCCACTGCAGGCAACCGGAGCCCGGTCCGCGTGTGGGCTGGAAATATTCGGGGTTGTAGGGATGCATCTGGGTCGGGCCGATCCATTGTTCCCAATCGATGGTGCTGGGTGCCGGTCCGGCAGCAGGACGGTAGGCGGTCTCTTTGTGCCAGCGGCTTCCCCAGGCGTGGACATCCTTCAGTTCGCCAATGGCTCCACCCTTAACCAGTTCCGCAACACGGTCGTAGTTGGGGTTGGCATGGCGTTGTGTGCCCTGCTGGGTGGCCAGCTTGTTTTTATTCTTCAGGTAGACTTCGCGGACGGCGCGGGCTTCCATAACGCAGTCGCCCAAGGGCTTTTCGCAGTAGACGTGCAGGCCGCGGTTCATAGCCCAGATGGAAATGAAGGCGTGGTGGTGGTCGGGCGTGCAGATCACGACGGCCTCGATGTCTTTTTGGTCAAGGCATTTGCGCCAGTCTATGTATTGCTTGGCTTTGGGGAATTGTTTGGCGGCTTTCGCCATGTTGTCGGCGTTGACATCGCAGATGGCGACAATGTTCTGGGTGTGCAGGTTTTTATAATGCTGCGCGGCGCGGCCGTAGGCGCCGATGAGGGCAATGTTGAGTTTCGCGCCCGCGCCGTTGCCGGCGAGCGTGCCGCTCGGCAGGAGTGTGAGGCCGGCTCCCGTTGCGATGGTGGAGGCAAGGAAGGTTCTCCTTTTAGTGTCGGTAATCATGGTGTTGCTCCTTTTCTTAAAAACCTAAAACGTAATGCTTCAAACGGCGAAGTCATCCACTTCGCGGTAGGCCTGGATGAGGCGCTGTTCGCCTTCAAGGCCTTTTTGGCTGATGCCGTGCTCCATGCCGACAATGCCTTTGTAGCCTTTGTCGTAGAGATGCTTGAAGACGTTTTTATAGTTGATCTCGCCGGTGGTGGGTTCGTTGCGTCCGGGCACGTCGCCGACTTGGATGTAGGCGGTTTCGTCCCACGCGTTGTCGATGTTGTTGATCAGGTTGCCGATCTCGATCTGCTGATGGTAGAGGTCGTTGAGGATTTTGCACGACGGGCTGCCGACGGCTTTGCAGATGGAGTAGGCCTGCGGGACGGTTTTCAGGTAGACGCCCGGGTGGTTCATATAATTCAGTGGCTCCATGACCATAACCAGACCATGCGGCTCGAACAGTTCGGAGCAATACTTGAGGTTGTCGACCACGTTGGCGAACTGATAGCCTTCGTCCAGATTGGGGTTGTAGGCGCCCAGCACCACGGTGGTCCACTTGGCATTGACTCGCTTTTGGGTTTCGATGGCCTGCTCGCAGGCCTTCTTCAGTGCTGCCCGCACCGCCTTGGGATCGGCCGCGACGCCTTTGCCCTTGTTCTTGTCGCCGACAATGTTTGAGGTCATCATCAGCGAGTACATGCCGAAGCCGGTAACGAAGACGCCCATGGTCATGTTGAGCCGGGCGAGCTCAGCGCCGATTTTGCTCTGCAACGCGGGGTTCTTTTTCATCATGCCGTTGTCTTCTATGCCTCGGAAGCCATTGTCGTGCATGAATTTTATCTGGTCGATGGGGTCTTTTCCGGCGCTGTTGACAAAGTGGCGGAAGCCGGGGGCATAGTTGAGTTTGAAGGGCTCGGCCGGCGCTGCGCCGGCGACGGATGCGAGGCCGTACGCTCCGGCGGCGGCCATGGTGGTGGTGGCTGCAAAAGTTCTGCGGTTCATCTGGGGCTCCCTTTTCTTACTTACGCATGAATGGTTTATAATAGACGGATCAAAGCCTTCATTTTGGACAACCGGAAAACGCGGTTTATCGGGCGGATCACTAGTTTTCGATTAGGGCTAGGCATTAGCGGTGAAATATTGTTTAGTTTACGGGAGATGCCACATTTCTTAACCAGGAGAGGGTGACTATGGAAATCAAGGATATCAAACGCGTCGCGGAGCTGATGAAGGCGAACGACCTGACTGAGTTTTCGCTGAAAGACGAAGATTTTGAATTGGCCATGAAACGCGGCAACGACGAGCCCCAGGTGGTTTACGCTCAGGCCGCTCCAATGGCGGCGGCCCCCGCGGCAGCGCCTGCCGCAGCATCTCCAGCGGCTGCGCTGGCGGAGGAAGACGACGGATTAATCGAAATTCCGTCCCCGATCGTAGGAACCTTCTACCGCAGGCCGGCTCCCGATGCGGAAAATTTTGTGGAAGTCGGCGCTGAAGTTACCGAAGACACCGTGGTCTGCATCGTCGAGGCCATGAAGGTCATGAACGAAATCAAGGCCGAAGTGCGTGGCGTGATCAAGAAGATCCTCGTCGATGACACCTCGCCGGTGCAGTATGGGCAGCCGCTCTTCCTTGTTGAACCGAAATAAGGGAGCTTCCCATGTTTGAAAAGGTATTGATTGCCAACCGCGGCGAAATCGCTCTGCGCATCATCCGCGCCTGCAAAGAGCTTGGCGTGCGTTCCGTGGCTGTATATTCCGAGGCCGACGTGGACTCGTTGCATGTGCAAATGGCCGATGAGGCCATCTGCATCGGCCCGGCGGCGGCTTCCGAAAGCTATCTAAAAATCACCAACATCATCAGCGCCGCCGAGGTGGCCGATGTGGACGCAATCCATCCGGGCTACGGCTTCTTGGCTGAAAACGCGCACTTCGCCGAGATCTGCGCCAACTGCAACATTACCTTCATCGGCCCATCGGCGGACTGCATCCGAAACATGGGCGACAAGGCGATTGCCCGCGACGCCATGAAGGCGGCCGGCGTTCCGATTACGCCCGGTTCCGACGGCATTCTGGCTACCAAAGAAGAGGCACTGGATCTGGCGCAGAAGATGGGCTATCCGGTGTTGCTCAAGGCTGTCGCCGGCGGCGGGGGCAAAGGGATGCGTGTGGCGCGCAACGATGTCTCGCTGATTCAGGGCTTCATGGCCGCCTCTGCAGAAGGGGAGGCCTCTTTCGGCAACCCCGACCTGTTCATGGAAAAATACATCGAGTCGGCCCGCCACGTGGAAGTGCAGATCATCGGCGACAAGCACGGCAACGTCTGTCATCTGGGCGAGCGCGACTGCTCGATCCAGCGCCGCCACCAAAAGCTGGTGGAAGAAGCACCGTGCCCGACGCTTTCCGACGACGAACGCAAAGCGCTCGGCGACGTTGCTGTGAAGGCCGCCAAGGCGGTGGACTACGACAGCGCCGGCACGCTTGAGTTTCTTTACGACGAGATCGCCAAGCAGTTTTACTTCATGGAAATGAACACACGCATCCAAGTGGAACACACCGTTTCTGAAGAGGTTTCCGGCATCGATTTGATGAAGGAGCAGATCCGCGTGGCCGCCGGCGAAGAGTTGTCGTTTACGCAGGATGAAGTGATCATCACCGGCCACGCGATTGAATACCGCGTGAACGCCGAGGATCCGTACAACAACTTTACGCCCTCGCCGGGGCCGGTTGAAGCGGTGCATTTTCCGGGAGGACCGGGCATCCGCATCGACTCGCATGTCTATTCCGGCTATGTGATTTCGCCCTACTACGACAGCATGATCGGCAAGATCATCGCCAGGGGCAAAGACCGCGAAGAGGCAATTGTGCGCATGTGCCGCGCACTCGAAGAGTTTACCATCAGCGGCCCGCATACGACGGTGCCGCTGGGCGAGGCTCTGATGGTGGACAGGCGGTTCGCATTGGGCACGTACAACACAGCCTATCTTGAAAAATTCATGCACGAGGGTTTTCTGAATTCGTAAACGATGACAAGGAGTATGTCTATGGAAAATCAAACAGGCAACGCAGTGGCAGATACGGGGGAGTTCGCAGTGGCCGAGGTCTCTGGATCCGAGTATGGGCAGATTAAGATCAACAACAATGTCATCGCCATTATTGCGCATGAAACGGCCAAAAAGGTTCCGGGCGTGGTCGAGCTTCAGGGTTCGTTGGCGGACGACCTTGCCGGGATTATCGGCAAGAGGGCCAAGGACAAAGGCATCCGGATTGAAAAGGAAAACGAAGAGCTGTTGACCATCGACCTTACGGTGGTGCTCGAATTCGGCGTGAAGATTCCGGATATTTGCCTGCAGCTTCAGTCGGCCGTGAAGGACGCGGTTGAAGACATGACCGGCCAGAAGGTTTATGCCGTCAACGTGATGGTGCAAGGCATCCGCAACATGGAATCAAAGAAGTCCGAGGAATAGGCCATGAATGCGCGCTCAGGAAAGTTAGGTAATTTTGTGACAACCCTTCTGCTGCTGTTGATTGGCGGAGGATTGATCTACGGAAGCCTCGTGAATGTGGAGGTTGGTCAGCAGATTGGTGAGGCGCTGAAGATGCCGTTGGTCGGCTCCGGAGTGGGGGTGATCCTGATTTTGGCTGTATTTTTGCGCTGGATCGGCGGTGGCAGACGCAAGCCGAAGGAAACCTTTATCGACTTTCAGTCCGACGATGGCAGCGTGGGCATCAGCACCCGGGCCATCCAAGACTTCATCGAGCGGGTCGGCAAAGAGTTCGCCGCGGTGAAGAGCATTGAATCCGTACTGTTTCAAGACAAAGGGGCGTTGGATATTGCGCTGAATGTGAAAGTGGTTTCCGGCAATAAGATTCCCGAACTTTCGCAGGTGCTCCAGCAGCGCATCCGCGAGAGCGTCCGCGAATCGCTCGGCCTCGATGAAATCCGCAACATCACCATCAAGGTGCAGGAGATCGTTGGCGAACCCTCGAAACCTGTTCCCGAAGAAGCGCCTCCGGCGGAATAAATTGGTGGCGGCATGATTCTTTTGCGGACGTTGCACAGGAGCTTGTTTGGTCTCGGCGCCACAGTGGCGCTGCTGGTTCTTGCGGGATGCGTGGGGCTGCCGACCGGCAAACCTGCGGGGCCGTGGCATGAAGCCTATGAACCCATCAACGACCCTGCTTCCGAAGCCTTTGTTTCAAATGCTTTGCAACGGGCTGTGGCCGCCTTTGGCGATCCGGTTGTTCCGGTAAACAAGGTGTTGCTCCGTCGCTCTAAAAAAACCGAGGCGGCCAAGCGCTACCACATCGGGGAAGATTTTTCGCTCACGGAGTGCTTCGACTCGTCCAACGGGGTATTCGTCATCTATCTCGCTGTCGACCCCGGTCACGTCAACTATTATGCGCTGCTCGGCCACGAGTGCACCCACCTGATCAACCCCTACATCACCGACTGGTATATGGAGGGCATGGCTACCGTTTTTTCCCAGCAGATCTGCAAGCAGCTCGGCGTGAAGTGGGGCGATTGGGAGCGGCACTTCAACCGCTCGCGCCGCCAGCCCTATGCACTCTCCTACCGGATGATGCTCCAGTTGCAGGAGGTGTTCCCCAGAGACTACCCCTTGATGATCAACTACACGACGCCCATTAAAAAGCGAGACGAGTGGCTGCGCATCGACATCGACGCCTGGCTTGACAGCCTGGCGCCCGCCCGCCGGCTGCAGGCGCTCTCCATTATCGAGCCCTACGTAAAAGAGCTGAACCGGAACGTGGGAACCCAGTATGCTTTCCAAACGCCAGAAGCTTTGAAATAAGGAGGCTTCCATGCCGATGATCCGTTTGCAGTGCCCGCAGGAAATCCCAGCCGACGTGCTCGCAGAGCTCTCCTCTCTCGTGGCCGAAACGATCGGCAAACCGGAGAAATATGTGATGGTCGTTGCGGAAAAAGCCGACCTGATGATGTCCGGCATCGCCGGCTCCGCCGTCTATGCCGAGGTCAAGAGCCTCGGTGGTCTCAACCGGGTGGTGAACCACGAACTCACCATGAAAATCTGCATTTTGCTCAACGACCACCTCGGCATTCCCGCCGACCGCATCTACGTCACCTTCCAGTCGTTGGTGCCCGACCACTGGGGCTGGAACGGCTCCACGTTTGGGTGAAAGTAGATGGCGGCTTCCAGCCGCGTTGCGCTCGCCAAGCATCAAGCTGTTCTGCCGCAACGAGGCTGGAAGCCTCGTCTACGATAAAGCAGAGGGGGTATGGGCAAAGGAGAAAGAACGAATTCTAGGATTCATCGGCTGACCCCTTTTTCGCTTCTCATGGATTGGCTCATAGAGCCAATTCTACAACACGAGCTGGTGTAGTGTCGGCTCTGTGAGCCGATTGCGCCTCCGGAACCTCATTCGTGAAATGCTCTAGCAGTCTGTCGGAGTTAGAACCCCGCACTGGCGACATCCCGGCATGAACTTATCAAGTAAAAGAGGCAAAGGCCGGGCGAAGCAAGAAAATGTCTGAAAATACGCCCGAAAATGTGCCGACAGTGCATTGGCGTGCTGTTTTGCGGTTGCCGCCGGGTGTTTCGGGGCACGCGCCGCCATGAGCTTGAATATTTTCTTTAGATTGTAACTGAGGCAGACGAGGCTCCATTCGGTTTCGGCTTTCTCCTTCCCCCTCATCGAGAAGCGGCGGAAGCCGAGCACTTCCTTGATAACCCCGAAAACGGGTTCGACGGTTTGCTTGCGCTGCTTGTAGAGCGCCTTCCCTTCGGGGGTCTTGAGACGGTAGGCCATCTGTTCCTTGATGGGTGCGCCAGGTGGCGGCGGGGTCGGCAGCGGTTGCTTCTCGAGGTCGGCAACGCTGACGTGGTGCGAGCCTTTGGCCATGGCGCTGTACACCGTCGGCCCGCCACCGGTTTCGGCGTCTTTGACGGCCTTCTCACTGTAGTAGCCGGTATCGGTCAATACGCTTTCCGGAGTGGCCGCTTCCTCAGGAATGCTTGCGAGAACAGGATTGAGCTGCTCTTTGTCATTGGGCGCATCGGTGACGAGCTGACCAACGATGAGATAGGTTTCGGTGTCTACAGCGGCCTGCGCGTTGTAGGCCTGTTCGAAGTGGCTGCCGTTGCCGGCCTTCATGATGCGGCTTTCGGGGTCGGTAAAATTGTATTGCTTCTTATCCGGCGGCTCTGCGGATGGAGGTTTAGGTTCTTTTCCCCGCGGTTTCTTGTTTTTACGCTTTTCCTCGAAGGCCGTTTTCTTCTCTTCGTACTCGGCCTGTTTTTGTTTGCGCTCCTCTTCGTAGCGCGCCTTGATCACTGCCCGGGCGTGCTCCAGGCTCTTGATGCGGTCTTCGCGCCGGACGATTTCGTCCGGGATGCTCAGCCCGTCATCAAGCGGGACGTTATCGACCTGCTCGGCTTTGGCGGCGAGTTGTTCGACTTCCTTGCGCAGCAGTTCGACCTGCTCGCCGGCATGCTTGTAGCTGACAGCGGAATGCTTGCTGGCACTGGCTTTGATCTTGGTGCCATCGACGCTCACGGTGCCGACCTTTTTGAGACCGGCGGTTTCCTGCGCCATGAGCAGCACCCGTACAAAAGCCTTTTCGAACAGCTCGCGGTTCGTGCGGCGAAAGGCACAGATCGTGTCGTGATCGGGATGCAGGCTGCCGCCGCAGATGTAGCGAACGATGACGTCCGACCAGGTCGCATCCTCGATCCCGCGCGAGGAGAAGCGGCCCGTGGCGTAGCAATAGATCAGCAGAGTCAGCATCATGCGCGGCGGATACTGCTCGTCGCCAGTTCCCCGAAGGTTGAAGCGGAAGTCTCCAGCGGGAAGCCGGTCCACCGCATCGATCAGGAAATGCACAATGTGCTTCTGAGGAATCCAGTCGCGCAGGTCTGGCGGAAGCAGCATCGGGGTGTCGCGGTCGAGGTTCTTGAGTCGTGTGGCCATCACTTCCTTTTGGTTAAGACAGGCATAGACTGGCACAGTCTCATGAATATTGAAATATTATTCGCAAGCTAAGTCCGACAGACTGCTAGTTATTAACGCCTAGTGCTGTCCGATGCAGGACGGCGTATTCCACGCCGTGCGGGATGGGTTTGCTGTGAATCAGCTCGACGGCTTCGATGCGGGTTCGGCCGAACGGCGCGTCTTTATAGTGCTCCAGCTTGCTCAGCAGTGATTCCGTGTGGCCGGGTGTTTTGATTCGCCCGAGCGTTAAGTGCGGCGAAAACGGCTTGGAGTCGAATTCAACCTCCGCAGTTTGAAGCACCTCGACGGTTCTATGCTGCAACTCCATCAGGGGAGGGCTGTCGGTAATGCCGGCCCACAGCACGCGGGGCCGGCTGGATTTGCCAAAGAAGCCTGTTCCGGCCACTTCCAAATCGAAAATTCGTTGCACTGATGTGTCGAGCGCGGCCTCTAGGGGGTGGATCTTGTCGAGGGGGAGCTGGCCAAGAAAGGCGAGGGTCAGGTGCATGCTGTCCGGCTTAACCCAGCGCACGTCGGCGTGAGCTTTTTTAAGCTTCTGCTGCAGTTCATCCAGCTTGGCGCGAATCGCCTCGCCGATATCGATCGCGATAAATGCCCTGATGGTTTCCATTTGAAAACCCTCCCTTCGAGGTGCACAATCCTACCTGTCATGGTTGAGATAATTAAAGGCGATATCACAAAGCTCGAAGTCGATGCAATCGTCAACGCCGCCAACTGCACCTTGTTGGGCGGAGGCGGGGTGGACGGGGCCATCCATCGTGCGGCGGGCCCGCGGCTGCAGGCGGCTTGCGCCATGCTTGGCGGCTGCGTTACAGGATCGGCCAAGCTCACCCAGGGATATGATCTTCCCGCCCATTATGTGATTCACGCGGTGGGCCCGGTCTGGTCCGGCGGAGGCAAGCACGAGGACGAACTGCTGGCGTCCTGCTACCGGTCGGCGATGCAGTTGACCGAGGAGCATCGGATCAATACCATCGCCTTTCCCTGCATCAGCACGGGCATCTACCGTTTCCCGTTTGAGCGCGCCTGCGGGATTGCGCTGAGCGAAATCTTCCGCGCGCTGGACGAGGGGAGCCGCGTCAAGCAGGTTTATTGCGTCTGCTTTTCGGATGAAGACCTTGAGGTGTATCAGAAGGTGCTGGCCACTTTTGGGCAGCCTACTCCACCTCCACTTTGAAAAACCGGCTGTTTTGCAACGGTTCTGCTGCATAGACGTTGATGGGCACGGTGCTGGTGACGCCGCTGTCGATGAGCTGCCAGTCGTTCGAGGCAAGATTGGACGCGCCCCACAGCGAATAGGTGCGGTTGGAGGCGCTGCTCCAGCGAACAACTATGTTGGTGCTTGAGTTTGCGATGTCATCGAAGCAGAAGAGTGAGCTTTTCTCGGAGGGGTTGGTTCCGGCAAGCACTTCGCTGCGGTCGTCCGCGCCGTCGCCATCGCTATCGGGGTTTTTGGAGCCAGTGCCGATGGCCGCTTCGTCGGCGTCGGTGAGCCCGTCGTTGTCGTCGTCCTCATCAAGGTAGTCGAGGAGTCCATCTCCATCGGCATCCACTTGCGCGATTCGGTCCAATTCGGACTGATCCAGCGCCTGCCCATAGATGCGTACGTCGTCGATAATGCCTTGGAAGGCCGCTGCTCCATCGAAAGCACCCAGTTCAATCCCTTGGAGGCGAATAGAGTTGGATGCGGTGCCCGAGCTGAATTGCCAGTCCGATCCATCCCAGATTGCGAAGCGGTGCCCGGCGTTGCTGTCGATGAGCGCCACGAAGACATCGGTTTCCAGAGGGATGCTTTTGAGGCTGTCGACCCGTGTGCCGCCAAAGTCGAACCCGAGGCTTTCGGGAATGCCGCCGGCTTCGCGAGTGAACAGGCGCCATCCGTCGGTTCCGGCATCCGATGAGGCAATGATTCGGTCTCCGCTGAGTTCCTGACGAGGGGAGAGGTTGATCCAGGCGGTGACGGTCCAGCTGTTGGCGGCTGTTGTGGAATCGGGGTGGCTGCCGGCGATGTAGCTTCCATCCGTTTTCAGCGTTCCGGCGTCGATGTAACCGTCGATCCCGAGGGAAACCGCTTCATTGCTCCATGTGCAGGAACCCACTAAGGCGGCAACATTCGTTTCTCCGGAAATCGTTTCCGTGGTGTTTGTGCCTGAGCCCTCCTCAAGATTCCAGTGCAGCAGGGGAGGCGTCGGAGGGATAAACTCAACGGCTCCGATGTCGCCCAGCCCGTTCGCTGGCCGGTCGATGCGTATCTGGTCCATGGTCAAGGGCAAGGCGCTGTAGCTTGAGGTCCAGATTGAAAAATCGATACGGTGATTCTCTGTTAAATCACCGTCATCGAAGAGGGCCTGCCACGCGTCGTCGCCCAGCAATTCAGGCCCCATCCCCAGAATGTTTTCAGCCTCAAGCGCTTTGTCTAGTCGATGCCAGAACTCGATGTAGGGATAGTTGCTGAGCTGCGAGGGCCAAGTGTCGGCAGGGCCGAACCAAAGAGTGCCCGCCAGTGTCAGGATCGGATCCCCGTCGGGATCGGTGTAGGGTTGGATACCATTTGTCTCGGTGTTGTCGCTGTCTACGGTCGTCAGGAAGGCTTCAAAATTTGTCGTGAATGAATAAGCAAAGTTGGGAAGGTTATATTCGTCCTCAATCCGCCCGAGCATGATTTCCAGAAAGTTGTTGTCTGACGGTTTTACATCGTATTCGGCGAGGGTTTTATTCAGGGAATAGGCCGAAGCGGGCACCTGGTCGATGGCGTTTCCTTTGGGGGAATAGCGGAGCACGGCTGGATTCAGCGCATCTACTCCGGCCGAAAGAATGTCCGCTGAGCGGGTGACGCCACCGTCGAGGTCGAGAACGTCGGCTATATCAACCCCATCCTGGTCTCCTGTTTTCGGGTAGTGCTTCCGGCAGAGCGAATTCCAGTATCGCTCGCCGACGGGGACGAGAATCTGGCTGAAGTTGATGGCGCCGATACGGTTGTGCCCCAGGCTGATAAATTCGAATAGGGATCCTGTAAAGATATCCTGGTTATAGACGGAACCGCCGAATTCATGGACGGTATTGCCGGCCACGATGGAGTGGCCAATGGTCATGCTTTCGACGGCATGCGCGTTGCCGATGGTGGCGGCAATCCCGCCCGCCAGGTTGGACTTGCCCAGCTCGTTGGTTCGCGCCACGCCGTGGGTCTGGTTCTCGACGACGGAGCAACCTTGTATGAGAAGGTTGCCGTTCGATGCGTATGCCCCGGCGCCGCGCCAGTATCCAAAGGACAAAGGAACTAAAATATCGACCAGATTTTCGGCAATGGTGCAGTTCAGCAGTTTTAAGGTTTTCGATTTTCCAATGCCGCCTCCATCCGAATAGACCCCGCCGCCATAGGCGAAGATTCCGGAGATCCGGTTGCCCGTGACGGCGGACCGCTCAACGGTCGAAACCGTCTGCGCCGCGTCGGCGCCGCCCACCGAAAAAACGCCGCCGCCGGAGACCCCGGCGCCGGCCAATGTATTCCCGCTGACCACGCAATCACTGATCTCGACCACATCCGCATAGATGCCGCCGCCGAACACGCCGCCTTCTCGGCCATCGCGAACCGGCATGTTCCATGCTTGGCTGCAGGCATTGCCATACAGCCGGCAGTTTTCCAGATGCGCAACGCCCCACACAGCCGCGGCGCCGCCGCGCGCACGGGTCGACACCTGCCCGTATTCAACCTCTGGATCGGGCGCCGGCAACTCAATCGACACGCTCCGGCCTTCGGTAATCGATACGTTCTTCATCGTTAGGTTCCCGTAAACCGCCAACACGCGGGCCGGGTTCAGGTCTCCGCCTCCCCACTTCAACGTGATGCCCAGCGGGAGGGCCGAAGCATCAATCACGACGTTCTTCTGTGCGTAGAGGGCTGAGCTGCCGTAGTCGCGCTCGAAGTAGCCCACGAGGTAGGAGATCTGGCCGCTGGGCGTGTCGTTTATGCCCATCACTTCGCCTTTCAGCGTGGAGTGCTCTTCGCCCACGATGGACAGTTCTATGACGCATCCATCGAGGCTTTGATCAAAAACGATGGATTCCCCGGAGGCGGCCTGAGCGAGTGCTGAGCGTAGCGTGACATGCCCTGGCGCCGTCGCCGGAACGTCCTCTAGGCTGTTGACCACGACCGTGGCATGGGCGGGCATTAAACCACATGCTCCCGCGATGAAAGAAACGAGCCACAGCGTTGTCAAAGAAGCTTTCATATTGAATCTCCCAGAGTGTGTTGCTTATTTTTACTCCGCATCCGAGGCGTGGGGAAGCCCTAATCAATGTTTTATAGGTGTTGCGAGCCGCCTCAAACGGGCAAGCTGCGCCGGATTCCGATCCGGCGTCTGGACACGCAACGACACCGGATCGGAATCCGCTGGCACGACTAACCGTTATGAGAGTTCGAGGTGGCCGGCGAGGAGCTCGCGCAGGGTTTGTTCGGCCTCCTCGATGCGCGCTTCGTGGCCGGGGGCGGCGGCAAGGCGGATTTCCACTTTGCCCATGCCGGGGTAGAAGCCAAGGTCGATGCCTTGCGGTTCGTAGCCCGTCGCTTCGAGAATCGTGACAATATCCGACTCGCCAATGCCTTGGGTGCAGACTACGCGCACGAGCCGGGGCCGGGCGTCGGCATAGCGCTTTTTAAGCCACGGGATGATTTCCTCGGAGAGGATGGCGTTGAACTCATTGGGCGGCCCCGGAAGTACAAACAGAATTTTCTTTTGGGGCAGTTCGATGCGCTGGCCGGGGGCGGCTCCGACGGAGTTGGGCAGGACCACGGCGCTTTCGAGCACCTGCGCCTGGCGCGTGGAGGCGAGGGTGATGGTGCGCCCGCGCTGTTCGTACCATTCCTTGAGATAATCGACGGTGGGTTGGTCGATCACAACTTTTTGGTTCAGCAGTTTTGCGAGCGCATCGCGCGTGATGTCGTCGATGGTGGGGCCGAGTCCGCCACTGGCGAAAACGAGATCAACGCGGGCAAGCGCCTCGTCGACGGCGCTTCCAATGACGGGGATGTCGTCGGGAATGGTGGTGTCGCGCGAAAGCTGGAGGCCGATGGCGGCAAGCGCCTCGCCGAGGTCGCGCCCGTGCGTGTTGAGCGTCCGCCCGCTGAGGAGTTCGTTGCCGATGGAAATGAGTTCTGCTTGGATGTTCATAAACCGCTGGTCTCCGATTTTTGCACTAATCTACGTTTTGTTTCGTAATACATTGTCGATTAGTGTGGATTAGTGGCAGGGAAAATCATGCATAAAAACGAAAAAATAACGGTGGAGCCCTGCCGCGCCGGCCGGCTGGACGCGTTTTTGGCGGAGGCGGTGCCGGAGGTGTCGCGCTCGTTCTGGAAGACGCTGATCCAGGGCGGGCGGGTGACCCTGAACGGGGGCGCGTGCAAGCCGAACCAAAAACTGAAGACCGGCGATGAGCTTTGCTGGACTTTGCCGGAGGAGGGGCCGAGCGAACCGCAACCGGAGGAAATTCCGCTCAATATTCTGTTTGAAGATGATGCATTGCTGGTGCTCAACAAGCCTCCGGGGCTGGTGGTGCATCCAGCGGTCGGGAACTCGACGGGCACGCTGCTGCATGGGCTGCTCTTTTATGATCCGGTGTTTCAGACCTTGGAGCGCGCGGGCATTGTGCACCGGCTCGATAAGGATACGAGCGGCGTGATGGTGGTGGCCAAGAGTGCGAAGGCTCTGGAAGAGCTGCGCCGTCAGTTCAAGGCCAGGGAGACCGAAAAGGAATATCTGGCGCTGGTTTGGGGGCGACCTCCGGAGAGCGGACGGATCGAGACGCTGCTCGGCCGGCATCCAAGGCACCGCAAGAAGCAGGCGGTGCTGGAGGAGGGCGGCCGCGAGGCGGTGTCCAATTTCAAAACCTTGGAAACGTTTAAAGAGGTGACGCTGGTGCAGGTGAAGATCGAAACGGGGCGGACACACCAGATTCGGGTGCATATGGCGCACTTGGGGCATCCGGTGGTGGGCGACTCGGTTTATGGGCGCGCTCGGAAGCATAATCTGCCCATGATGCCGGAACGGCAGATGCTGCATGCCGCTAAGTTGGGGATTGCGCACCCGGGTTCGGGGAAAAGGCTTTCCTTCGAAGCGCCGTTGTTTGATGATATGCACCAACTTTTGGAACTTTTACGGAACGGATAATGGCGGAAACAACATATCAGGGCTTGATCGAGGATTTAGAGAAATATCTCGAATATCAGCGCGACGAGGGCGTTCAGCGGCTGGAGGTCGATCGCGCGGTGCTTGAGGAACTGGCCAAGGAGCCGGAAGCGGAAAAACCGGAGACGGTGACGGTTGAGGCGACGCCGATTCCGGCCGACTTTAAATCGCTGGAAGAAATTGCCGCGCATATTGCCACGTGCCGGAACTGCCCACTTTGCCAAGAGCGGAACTCGACGGTTCCGGGCGAGGGTTGCGCCGATTCGCCGGAGATCATGTTTGTGGGCGAGGGGCCGGGCGCGGAAGAGGATGCGCAGGGCCGGCCGTTTGTTGGCAAGGCGGGCAGGCTGTTCGGAAAAATGATCGAGGCGATGGGCTATCAGCGGAGCGAGGTTTATATTGCCAATGTGGTGAAGTGCCGCCCGCCGGATAACCGCAAGCCGAAGCGCGAGGAGATGGTCTTGTGCCTGCCGTACCTGCGCCAGCAGATCCGGCTGATCCAGCCAAAGATCCTTGTCGGCCTCGGCGGCACGGCGGTGGAGGGGCTGTTGGGCAAGCCGGTGCGCATTACGCGCATGCGCGGCGTTTGGCAGGAATATGAGGGCATCAAGCTGATGCCGACCTTTCACCCGGCGTATTTGTTGCGCGACCCGACGAAAAAGAAGGATGCCTGGGCGGATCTGCAGCTGGTTCTCGGAGAACTGGGCCGGGAACCGCCTCCACGAAAATAATTGAACGGTGATCATCCTTTTCATGTCTTGAAAGATTTTACTGGAAAGGGGTGCGCTTTCGCCTAACATGGCGCTCAAGCATGATAAAAAATTTACAGAGCGATCCGGAAGAGCTTCCGGAGGAAATAGAGGAGCGGCCTGATGCCCTTCTGGAAGAAGTTCCGGAAGAGGAGGGCCCTCCTGATGCGGAGCTTGTTCTCAAAGCCCAACAGGGCGATGTACAGGCGTTTGACGTTTTGGTGGATCGCTATCACGGAAGAATCTACGGTTTGACCTACAACATGTGCTCGAACCGCGAGGACGCCGAGGATCTGACCCAGGAGGTTTTTGTGAAGGCCTTCAGCGCATTGCCACGGTTTAAAGGTAAATCCTCCTTCTACACTTGGCTCTACCGCATAGCGGTCAACAAGACCATTAACTACCGAAAAAAGCGCAACCGCAAGCGCACCCTGAGCCTGGATTCGTTCGATCAAGAGATCAAAAGCGACGAGGCCTACCACGATCTAACGTCCAAAGGATCGCCCCTGCGGAACATCAGTTTATCGGAACTTCAAATAAAATTGAACGAAGCCCTGCAGAGCCTGTCAGAAAAGCACAGAACCGTTGTGGTTATGCATGATATGCAGGGGATACCGCACGAAGAAATCGCAAAAGTGGTAGGGGCCTCGGTAGGCACGGTGAGATCAAGATTATTCTATGCAAGAAGGCAAATGCAGTCAGAATTGGCGGAGTTCGTAAAATGATGGGCAGCAAAGACAACCTAGACACGACGGTCGAGCAGCAGACCGAGCTTCTATTGAAGCAGTTGATGCATCTGAAACAGTACGAAAAACCTGAAACTGCTCGGATGACCCGCAACAAGCAAAACATTATGCGGATGGTGCGCCAAGCCAACGGCAGCAAGCGAAAATCTCTGGGCGATCTGCTGGAGATCAACATGCCGTGGCTCTTTGCAGAACCAAAATATGGAGTGGCCTTGCTTTTTGTGGCCTTTGTCGGCCTGCAGTATGCCGGGATCAATGCCCGGCACGAGTCGAGCACCGGAACCGGCATCTATGCCCCCTCAACCAGTCTTGTCGCCGTAAACTCGATTTCTACCGCCACCAACTCCATCTCCTACCCCAAATTTCCGGACAACGTTGCGCTTTTTCCGCAAGGGAACCGGAGCAGCGACATCAAGTTTGTTGGGCGGATTGAAAAGTAGTCCCTGTTATTTCTCCTCCCCCTCCCGAAAGGGAAAGCGCCCGAGCAGCAAGCCGGGCGCTTTTTTTTTGTCTTGGCATCGCCCGTAGATCCGGTGACCAGTGCAACAGCTAATTAATCTGTTTTCTTTTTCTTCGGGTTGCGGCGGACGTTCTTTTTGGGGCCGGTGGATTTGGCGTGGAGCTTATTGCTTTCGACGGGCGCGAGGCGCCACGAATTTTGTTCGCGGATCTTGCTGTGCTTGTGGACCTGTTTGTCCGGGGTGTGCTTGGATTGGACATTTCCGGAATAGTTTTTGATCTGCTCGCTGTGGAAGGGGTGGTCTTCATCAACTTCGATCTCTTCGCCGAGGTGGGTGAGGATTTCTCGCAGGTAGCTTTTTTCGGAGGGATCGCAAAAGCTCAGCGCAATGCCGGATGCGCCGGCGCGCGCGGTGCGTCCGATGCGGTGGACGAAGGTTTCGGCCTCATTGGGCAGGTCGAAGTTGATGATGTGCGAAATGTTTTCGATATCGATCCCGCGGGCGGCAAGATCGGTAGCCACGAGCACGGGCGTTTCGCCGGAGCGGAAGTCTTCCAGAATATTCTGCCGGTGCGTCTGCGTTTTGTCGCCATGAAACACTTCAACAGGCAGGTCCGATTTTTTGAGTTGCTCGGTCAGGCGGTCGGCACCGCGCCGAGTGCGGCAGAAAACGAGCACGCGTTCATATTCAAGGCGGCGCAGCATCCATTCGAGCAGGGCGAACTTATTGTTCTTTTCCACGTAGTAGAGCGTCTTGGCAATGTTTTCGGCGGCGGCGGAGACGGGGTCGCTCGAAACATGCTTTGGCTTCCGCAGGATCACGTTGGCCAGATGGAGCGCTGCCGCAGGCATGGTGGCCGAAAAGAAGAGCGCTTGCCGGGATTGGGGCAGCATCGGAGCGATTTTGCGGATGTCGGGGGCAAAGCCCATGTCGAGCATGCGGTCGGCTTCATCGACCACAAACACTTCCACCTGGTCGAGGCTGAGCGCTTTGCGGTCGATCAGGTCGAGCATGCGTCCGGGCGTGGCAACGAGGATGTCGACGCCTTTGCGCAGGGCCATGATTTGATCGATGTATTCGGTTCCGCCGTGGACGAGCAGGGTGTTGAGCTCGGTATGCACGGCGAAGGCCTTGATGTTTTTGTGCAGCTGAATGGCCAGCTCGCGGGTGGGGGAGAGGATCAGGGAGCGGACGCGGATTTCGCGCGCGGCGGTCCAAGTGTCTTCCAGTCGTTGGATGAGCGGCAGGGCGAATGCGGCTGTTTTGCCGGTTCCGGTGCGGGCGCAGCCGATGATGTCGCGCCCGGACTGGATGGCCGGGATGGCCTCGGCTTGGATGGGGGTCGGGGTTTCAAAACCGCAGTCGGTAATGGCGTGGAGAATCTTTTCGTTCGGAATAAGCTCAGAAAATTGCATGGGAGGAACGTAGCGGGCGGCGGGGATATAGGCAAAATGATTTGGGTTTGAAATTATAGTTGTTGCTTCAACAGAACCCGGTAAAAGGATTTCTCTGAAATAGGGGATGGATCAACGTAAAGCAGAGGGCCGTTGGTTGGCGCGATTTGCAGGCTCTTGAATATTTCATGGATAGAGTTGCTGGGGGCAGAGCTCCAGTTTATCAAGTCCGAGCTTTTTTGAATCTGATAGGCTTTCCTGTATTTCGCGTTCCACTCCATCCATACCAAATCCGTTGTTGAGCCTTGAGCGACCACCTTGAATACATCATTGCTGTCCAATGGACTTGTTCCGGAATCCAGTTCGTGCCCATCGTTTGATCCATCGCCATCAGAATCCGGGTTATGGGGATTGCTGCCAATAATTAGCTCAGTGGGGTTTCCGGCTCCATCCGAATCGCTATCTCGCTCAATCGCATATGCTTCGCCGTGCCATTCCCAGTTTCCATGGGCATTATAGGTGGACCTGCCTACAACTGTAACATTCTTTGAAATGCTTATATTTCCGCTAAAAGACGGAGGTAGTCCGGAAGCTTGAGAGCAAAGGGAGCCTTGATAGTTCCATGTTAGATTGGTGTATTCAAAAAGATGTGCAGATCCGCCAATCACCAGATGGTCGTCACATAAGTCAATAGCTGTTCCGTATCCGGTCAGTTTGGTTGTTGGAT
Source organism: Pontiella sulfatireligans (assembly GCF_900890705.1). Classification (GTDB taxonomy): domain Bacteria; phylum Verrucomicrobiota; class Kiritimatiellia; order Kiritimatiellales; family Pontiellaceae; genus Pontiella; species Pontiella sulfatireligans. The sequence continues at coordinate 2,610,084 of NZ_CAAHFH010000002.1, forward strand.
GAGATCCGTAAACATATACTGTGCCGTCTCCAGGTGCTCCTACTGCATAACTGTCTCCATCTATGGCCACGGTATGGCCAAAATATGATCCACGTCTTAAATCAAAGGGCACTATTTTGTAGCCTGAACTCCAATCACCCCAAGGAGTTCTTACAAATCTATATGCTGCCCCATATGGTTCGTCATCGTACGAACCAGTATAGTATGGATCAGATTCGCCAAATCCACCCACAATGAGAATGTCATCGTCTATACTTACAGATTGGCCAAAATGATCAAATTCTGCGGCATCGGGAGCCACCAGCTCGACAGTTTGAGTCCAGACCCCGTCAATGAAGTCGAAAATGTAAACGGAACCAGGGGGATAGGTCCACCAGCTCCGAGGGCAACCTACGGCGATGGTTGTTCCCGAAATATCAATATCGATGCCAAACTGATCCCATGCACCAGCATTAGTAACTGTCAGTTTAGCTGTTTGAGTCCAATTGTTTGAAATGGATTCAAATACATAAACAGCAGTATTCCCGTTTACGGCATAGTCTGCCGTCCCGGTAACTATTATGTTGCTGCTTCCGCAAATTACGGCACCGAATCCATCATCAGTTCGTGCATCATTAGCGATCAGTTTTGCCGTTTCAGTCCAAAGGCCGTTAGCTCGTTCAAATACATGTACTGCACCTGTTGTTGTTCCATCAACAGATGGGGAGCCAGCGGCAATCGTCCGATAAGATATGTCGACTGAGGTGCCAAAGCGCGATTCGGGCTGGTCGAGGGTGGGGTATAATTCTTCTGCGGTGTATTGGCCAAATACCGTTTGGCCGATTGCTAGCAGGAAGAATCCTACACAAAGCTGATGCTGTAATGGCTTTGTTGTACGCATCATAACGATGGCGATTTGATCATGGAAAACGATGTAGTGTCCAGAAGTATTTATAAAGGTGGAAGCTTGAAAGGAAAAATGGGAGGGTGACTGACAGAATGAATTCTGCCGGGCGCGGAGTTAGGTGTTTTCCCGTTGGATGGCTTTAAGCTGCTTGATGGTTTCGATGTCTTTGGGGCGGCTCATGGCTTCTTTTGCGGTGATGAGGGCGTCAATTCGCAGGATAAGGCATTCCATTCCATCCAACACAATGGTTTCGCTCCGCTGTTTCACCTCTTCGAAGCTGCCGAGTCCGAGTATTTCGCCAAGGCAGTCGAGTTGTCCCCAGTCGGTGTCGAGGTAGAGGTTTTTCAGTGCTTGGCTGTTTGTTTCCGTCAATTCCAGCGGGACTTGATGGGTTGTCATGCGGTGAACGGGATGGAGGCCCGCCAAAGCGGCTTGGATGCGAAGCAGGTTTTTAGAAGAAAAATCGCAACAGATGTCGATGTCCTGTGTGGTCATCGAGCTTCCGTGTGTAACAGCCGCCAGTCCTCCGACCAGTACAAAGTCTACTTCGCTTTCAACCAGGCGTTCAATGATATCTGAGAGGTCATCCACGTTTCTTCTCCATGGCCGCGCGGAGTTTTTTCATGGTGTTCAGGGCTTTATCATGGCGGCGCAGGCGTTCTGCCGGTGTCAGCCGGAGGTTGGCACGGATTAGGGAAACATCGATTCCATAAGCCTCTGCTTCTTCATGAACTGCCGGATTTTTTTCCATGGATTGGAAATTACAGGATCAGCATGCCTTCGCCATAGCTCAAAAAAAGGTAATTTTTGAGGGTGCGGGTTGCCTCCATCGGGAAGGGCGTGTTTTCCTGCACGTTTGCGGAGGAGTGTGGGGCAAAAAGAAAACCCCGCCAGAAGGCGGGGCTTAGGAGTAATTTCAGTAGAAGCATTCAGCAGTGGGTTTGGGTTCACTTGGGTTGCTTGCGCTTCAGATTTGGGTTTTGTTGGGTTCACTAATGAATACGTGGGAAGTTTTCAGAACGTTACTCAGAAAACGGCTTTTTTTCCGGCATTCCTGGAAACAGCCAAAAATCCCAGCAAAAGCACACTATAATTGGGGTTAAAAAAATCCAAGAACCGGAGGCTGCCGGCTCTTGGAAGGATGTTTTTCAGGGTCGATTTAGAATTTAAGCGTGCCACGCAGCCAGAATACGGTTTCGTCGGCGGTGGTGTTGCCGGCGTGGTTGTCGCCTTTGATGTAGTAGGCGCACTTGGCCAGCACGTCAAAGTTTTTGCAGACGGAGTATTTGGCTTGTAAGTCGAATTCCTGTCCGTAGTCGCCGTCAAATCCGGAGTCGGTTTTGTGGGCGGTGTGGAAATAGTGGTAGACGCCCAGCAGATTGAGCTTTTCGAGCACGGTGGCGGAAACTTGCCCGTAGGCATCGATCAAGCCGGCTTCCAGTCCGCCGCCGGTGCCGAGGAACTGGTCGGCCCAGCCGTTAAACTTGTGGGCGGTTCCGTTGAGGGTTTGAAAGCGGTCGTTTGAATCGTCGCCTCCGGAGATATATTCGATGCCTCCGCCGATGTTGACCCGGTCAAGTACGGCCTCGCCAAAGGCGTGGCCATAAAAGGCATGGCGCTGGAGCGCCACCATGAAGTCGTAGTTAAGGTTGTCGCTCTGTCCCCAGTTGCGGGCGCCAAAGGTGTCGAGCTGGTCGGGGCCGGAGCCGTCCTCGTCGTTGCGCTGGAGGTAGGCGAATGCGGAAACCTGGTTGTTTTCAGTGAGCCGGTATTCGCCGTTGAACATGTGGTACTGCCGGTCGTCGTTGGTTTCGCCGTTGATTTGGTTAATGCTATCGGCATACGCATAGTACAGCTTCAGGTTTTCGACGGACTCGTTGGCGATCGATCCGGCGTTGAACGACTGTGCGTTCAGGCGCCATCCGACGTTGCCGATGAAACGGGCGTTGTCGAGAATGATCTCCTGCGCACCAATCCGCGCATGCGAGTCGTAGCCGGTATAGGCGAGGTAGGCTTGGTGGAAGCGAAACTCTTCCGGATCAGCAACGGTGTCGTATTTGTTGTTTTTCGGTGAAAACGTGTCGTTGAGGGGGCCGACATACTGCGCCTGCACAAACGCCGAAAAACCGCGGTAGTCGCCGGTAAGATAGCTGATGCGTGTTCGGGAGAGGAATGCGTTGGCGGCGTCGCGCCCGTTGTCGTCGAGGTCGGAGTATTCATAGCCAAGGAGCAGTTCGGCTTTGAGTGTTCCGTTGACCAGTGCCTGCTTCAATTCGCTTCCTTCACTGGCTTTGTTCCACAGGCTGTCGAGCGTGGGCAGCGTCTGTGGTTCGCTAAGGGCTGGTGTTTCGACTTTTTGAATTGCAGCGGGTTCTTCGGCGGCGGTTGCGCCGAGCGCAATCATCAGTGTGGCGGTAACCAAGTATTTCATATGCATCCCCTAATATGTTGTTGGCTTTTGGCAACATTCTGTTGCCACGTGCATTTTCTATCTTTTTTCCGGGAAGGAGGAAACAAGGGAATGGTGATAAATATGATCGGAATGTTCCTTGCGGTGGCGCGGTTGTTTAGACTTAATCCGAACAAGGCGTTGACAAGACGCTTCGAAAGGGTAGTTTTCGCGCTTTGCGGTTCGGAATGCTGAGCCGGTTAATCCTATCGGGGTGGCCCTGAAGGTTGATTGAATAAACATGTTGGTGCGCGGGTTCAGCGAGTGAACCGGGTGCTGGTGCAGGGCTTGTTGATAAAATCAGCCTTTTAAGGGTCGTTCAGCCGCCCGAAGCCGCTCGGGTTTCCCGTTTGCTTCTCGTATTTTCCGCCGGTCTTTTTTTTCTTCATTCCTGTTTTGCCAGCGTCTGGTATGTGCCCCGTCCAACACAACAGGAGAAAAACATGAAGCATCAATTGCTGAAACGATGCGGTGTCGCCGTATTAGTGTAAATGGTGGCCGGTGCTGCCGGCGCAGTGGATGACCACCGCATTCAGGCCCTCGAAGAGCAGCTGGCGGTTATGAACACAGAAATTGAAAACTTGAAGAACGAGCAGGGCGACCTTTCGTTTCTTGAGGGACAGGCCAGCAAGCTCCACTTGGGCGGCTATGGAGAAATCCACGCCAACTTTCAGGAGGGAGGCGACGACCAATTTGATATCCATCGGCTCGTGATGTATGTGGGCTACGACTTTAACGACTGGATCAAGCTGACGTCCGAGACGGAGCTCGAGCATGCTTTTGTAGCCGACAGCGATGACGGCTCGAATGGCGGTGAACTCTCGGTTGAGCAGCTCTATGTCGATTTTTTGCTGGCCGATGCGGTCAATGTCCGCGCCGGCCGTGTTTTGGCGCCGCTCGGCATCATTAATCAAAAGCATGAGCCGACCCTGTTCCTCGGGGTGGAACGCCCGAACATGGAAAAGAACATCATTCCTTCAACGTGGTCGGTCGACGGCATCGGAATCTTTGGCTATCCGTTGAGCTGGCTGAGCTATGAAGCTTATGTGGTCGCAGGACTTGGACGGCTCCAAGTTCCGCGCCAAGGACGGCGTGCGCAAGGGCCGCATCAAAGAGCGGGCCAGCTTTAACGACGCGGCGGTGACCGGCCGGCTGGACTTTTATCCGTTCGTGGATGCCGATCTTCCCGCCGAGCAGCACCTGCGCGTGGGCGTTTCCGGCTACTACGGCGGCACCGACAATTCCAATGGCGGCGGCGACAATGGCGTGGACAACACCTTCTCGATGTGTTCCGCCGATTTTGAATACGACGTTTCGCGCTTCCGTTTCCGCGGCGTGGCTGCCTATGGGAAAAACTCCGATGCCGACGATCTGCAGGATGCATTTGATCGGGATACCGGCGAAGAAGTCTTCGGCTGGTATCTCGAAGGCGGCGTGAGCGTGATGCCCGATTCTTGGAAAAGCGGCAAGCTGGCCGAGGCTGACATTATTCCGTTCATCCGCTACGAGGAATATGACACCCAGCACGAGGTTCCGGACAACGTCGACAAGGACGATGCCAACGACCGCACCGAGGTGGCCATCGGCGTCAACGTGCCGCTCACCGCGCAGTTTGTCGTCAAGGCGGACTATCAGTTTATGGACGACGAGAGTTCTGCCAGCCGGAAAAACAGTTTCAACCTTGGCATGGGCTGGGTCTTTCAATAAAACCCAACGGATGAACCTCGAAGCCCGTACTGCCTCCGCTATGATCCGTATGCACTGCCGCGCCCGGCATGGCGCGGCTGGAGGGCTGTGCGCCGAGTGCAGCGTGCTTTTGGCCTATGCGGAGGAGCGGATTGCGCACTGCCCTTTCGGGGCCGGGAAGCCGGTCTGCAACCAGTGCTCGGTGCATTGCTACAAACCGGAGATGCGCGAGCGCATTCAAACGGCTATGCGCTTTTCGGGCCCCCGGATGATCTGGCGCCACCCGGTGCTGGCCGTCCGGCACCTGCTCCGTTCAAAAAGAGCCCCCGGACGCTGACGCACCGTTGGCTTTGATCAGTCCTAGTCCTCTGGGTGCAGCTCGAAGTAGACCACGCCTTTCTTGTTGCAGATGGTCACAATATATTCTTCGAGCATTTTACGGCCGGCGCGGGGCGGAGAGTTGTGCACCGGCAGCATCAGGGTTGGAACCTTGCGGAAGGCAATGTCGCCAATGCTCACCTGCTTGGTGGAGGTCACCCGCTTGTCGCCGCGCGCAAAATTATAGTTGCCGGCAAAGTCGAGCAGGATGGGCATGCTTTCGCCGTAGATGGCGCCCCTCACTGCCAGCCCGTAGTTGGGCAGCTTGACAATCATGGCTTGGGTCATCACCAGCTGCTCGTGCGGCACATAGGGAATGGTCGATGAAAACTGGACCGATTCATTTCTCAGGTCGAACTGAATGTATTCAAACTGGCTCAGCGTTTCCCAGCCGATCACCGCATCGACTTTGGGGATTTCGATGCCGCGCGCCAGTGGGCCGATGGAGCCGGTGGCCATGCGGATGTAGAACGGAACGTCTTCAATCATCAGCTGCTTGATGCGGAGCTGGGAGATCCGGCCGGCATAGGCGTCAACGCCTCCGGTGTTGTAGACGCCCCGGTAGGGCATGACCTGGTCGTTCCAGCCCATGAAGTCGGCGTCGAACCGCTGCGAGGTTGCGAACTCGATCCACGATGACGGCGAGCTGACGTCGAGCAGGGCGTCCATTTTCTTTCTCGCGGCGCTGCCGCGGATGTCGATCACCGGAATGTTGCCCTTGATGAAGTTGGCCGAGGCCATATGGCGAGCATGCAGGTGGCAGGTGCCCCGGTAGGAGATTCCGCCCTGTACGGGGTAGACTTCAAATCCGTAGGTTTGCGGGGAGACGGTCTTCGACAGGTAGTCGTTTTGCTTTGTTTTCGGTATCACCATTTCCGTGCCGTCGTCGGCGGTGGTCAGGCAGCCAGCAAGGAGGAGGGGCATGGCCAAGAGGGCCAAGGTGAATCGTAGCAGCGTTTTCATGTGGATGTTCCTTAGGGTTGGTAGGATTTGGCCGGCGTTCGTTTGTCGTAGGTGTCCAAAAGCAGGAGAATATCGGATGGGTGCTCGGAAAGGCAAGCCAGCAGCAGGTTGTCGGTTAGGGCAAAAGTGAGGCTCATGCCGCCGGCCATATCCGGGGAGTCATACTGCCAGACCGGCCAGACCGCATGCTTGCCGAGCAGTTTCAGGTTTTTGTTGCGGGTGTGCTCCAGCTTCCAACGCAGCCACGGGCTGCGCCAGCCCACCCAGCTCGACGCGGCCCAGGTTTTATTTTGGCCCGCCTTGCGGAAGGGAATATCCGCCACGGCGATTTCCGAAGCGGCGCACAGGTTCTGCCAGCTTTTAGGCAGCAGCCCCTTCAGCGTATTGCCTGCTCCAAGCGCTTTGTCGAGCTGTGCGCAAACGGGGCTTTGCAGCAGCTCTTCCAGATTTTCGGCTTGGAAGACAAAGGTGGCCTCGACAGGGATCGCCTGGCACACCGCGCCGGGCTCGAAAGCCTGATAAAAGGAATAGCCGATTATGGCCGCCGCAAAAACCGCGCTGAGCCCCAAGGTTGCGCTGGCCCGCAGTTTGATCATGCTTTGACCGTTCCGACCAGCTCGCTGGCTGCGCTGAGGCCCTTGCGGGCCAGATAGGCTTCAATGCCGTCGATCACTCGGTCGATGGTCGTCGGATCCACAAAGTTCGCGGTGCCGACCGCCACCGAGGTTGCGCCGGCAATCATGAACTCAATCGCGTCCTCCGGCTCGAAGATGCCACCCATTCCAATGATCGGAATGCTGCAGGCCTTAAAGGCATCGAACACCAGCTTGATGGCGATCGGTTTGATGGGCGGGCCGCTGAGCCCGCCGAATTTATTGGCCAGCTCCGGCTCCAGCGTTTCAATGTTGATGGCCATCGCCGGCATCGTGTTCATGATCGAGATCGCATCGGCGCCGGCGTTCTCGGCGGCTTTGGCGAATTTTCCAATGTTAGGGACGTTCGGCGCCAGCTTCGGGATGATCGGCTTCTGCGTTTTGGCGCGCACCAACTCGATGACGCGCGAAAAGGAATCCGTATCCGTGCCAAAGGCCGAGCCGCCCTCTTTCACGTTCGGGCAGGAGAGGTTGATTTCGTAGGCCGAGACCGTGTCTGCGCCGTCGAGCATGTCGACCACGGTGCCGTAGTCGTCCATGCCCTTGCCCCAGATGTTGACGATCACGGGTGTGTTGTACTGTTTCAGGAACGGCACATACTTGTCGATGAAGCCCTGCGCGCCCGGTCCCGGCAGGCCGATGGCGTTGAGCATCCCGCCGCGCGTTTCGAAGGTGCGCGGGGTTTGGTTCCCGACATGCTCCTCCGGGCAGATGCCTTTGACGGTGATAGCACCCAGCCGGTTCAGATCAATCAGTTCGGCATATTCAGGTCCATAGCCGAACGTCCCCGACGCAACCGTCACAGGATTCTTCATGGTCATGGAACCGATTTTAATACTCAGATCAATACTCATTCTCTCCACCTTCATTAAAATTGAAGGCAAAATGATTTGGAGCAAAACGATTACTGCGGATGGATGTTAATCATTTTGCTCTTAATCATTTTGCTCTATTCGTCCCAGAGGATTTCGCGCGATTCGAAGATGGGGCCGTCTTTGCAGCAACGCGCCCATTCCCAGCCGTCTTCCGTCTTGCGCTTGATGACGCAGGTCAGGCAGGCGCCGACGCCGCAGGCCATGTTTTTATCGAGCGAGAGCCAAGCGGTAAAATTGTGTTCGATGGCGCGGTCGCCGATGGCTTTGAGCATCGGGTTGGGGCCGCAGACAAAAACCTCCAAGGACTGGATGTCCTGCTCTTTCATCCATGGATCAAACGCGGCGGTCACGAGGCCCTGCGTTCCGAGCGAGCCGTCGTCGGTGGTGGGGCGTACATCCCAGCCGAGGGCTTCAAATTCTTTCACCAGCAGAATGTCGATGGCGGAGCGGCCTCCGAAAAAGGCGATGCCCTTCTTTTCCATGCGCTCAGCGAGGATGTAGAGCGCGGCGTTGCCGTAGCCGCCGGCCACCAGCACGGGGAGTTTGTTCGGGTCGGGTTCCGGATAGCCGTTGCCCAGCGAACCGATAATGTTGACTTCATCGCCCACCTGAATGGCGGCCATGGCATCGGTTCCGCGTCCGACGGGCTTGTAGAGCACGGCGGCGCCCTCCGGCCCGGCCTGGTAGATGCTGAACGGGCGGCGAAGGATGCGTTCTCCAAGCCTTGGAACCTGAAGCTCCAGAAATTGGCCGGGCTGCACCATCGGGCCGACGACCGGTGCGGCAAGGCGCAGAATGCGGTATTCGCCCTGAAAGTTGTCGTGTTCGAGTACGGTAGCTTTTTCCTGTTTCATAGTGGCGCGGGATTTTGCGGATTTAGGGGAAACAGGTCAAACGCAATCCGTGTTTAAGGGCTGATCAGGGCTCGTCGTCCAGCGTTACGCCCGCCGTCCGAACCTTGCGGACGAACCTTGCTTCGAGCTCATGCAGCGGGGAGGAGAGCACATAAATGTGCGCCCACGCGACGAGGGCCCAGATATTGAAAAAGATGATCGAGGCTATAAACAGAAGGATCACGGCGACGGTTGCCGGTTTGGTGGTGACGGTCAGGGTGTTGCGGATGTGCATGTAGGGCACGGCGCTCACCATCAGGAAAGCCGCGGTGAAGGCATAGGCCAGATAGAGGATGGCTTCGACCGTTTCGCTGTTGGTCAGGTGCGGCACTACCAGCGTCATGCTGCAGATGGCGGCGGCGGCTCCCGGGGAGGGGAGGCCGATAAAGCCGCTGTTATGTTCCGCTTCATCTTCCGCTGCGGTGTTGAAGGCCGCCAGTCTCCACAGTGCGCATCCAAGATAAAACGAAGCGGCAATCCAGCTGAGGAGATGCAGCGGGGCGATTTCCGAACTATGGCCGGGGCCGGCGGCATAGATCATGATGGCTGGTGCTGCTCCAAAAGAAATGGCATCGGCCAGCGAATCGAGGTGCATGCCGTGGGTGCTTTGCGCCTTGAGCACCCGGGCGGCGAGTCCGTCGAGCACATCGAACAGCATGGAGCCGCCAATCAGCAATAGGCTGATGGTGGGCACGGGACGGCCCGCGAAGCAGGCTTCCATGGTGTAGATGATCGAGGCAAACCCGCAAAGGGCGTTGCACAGCGTAAGGAGGCTGGGCACGGGGTTGAAGCGGTGCTCTTTTGATTCTGTAAAATTCATAGCATTTCCGTTGATGGTTAGTTCTTTGTCCGGGCCATTACGGTTGTTCCGGATCGAACCTTCTGTCCTATTTCAACTGCTGGGATTATCAGCTCTCCTGTGGGTAAATACAACTCTGTCCGAGAGCCGAATTTGATCATTCCGTAAATTTCGCCCTTTTTCAGGCGCGCGCCGGGCTGCGGTTCGCAGACGATGCGGCGCGCAATGGCGCCGGAAACCTGGCGAACGGCGACAGGAAAAGTGTCGCCGCCGACGTGGGCGGTCCCTGCAATAACCAGCGATTCGTTCTCTTTCGCGCAGCGCGGGTTGCGGGCGTCGAGAAAACGGCCTTCCTTGTATTTGCGGTATTCCACTTGAAGATCGCACGGGGCGCGGTTGACGTGCACGTCGAGCACCGAGAGGAATATGCCGATGCACAGCAGCGGCTTGCCTTCATAAAGCTCGATGCCGTGGTCGGTTGTAACTTCAATGTCTTTCACGACGCCGTCGGCCGGCGAAAGGATCAAGCCGGGGTCGGAGGGGATGGCGCGGTTGGGCACGCGGAAGAAGGCGGCCAGCGCCAGCCAGGCGGTTCCTGCCAGTACGGCGATGACCACGCCGGTTGCTAGGTGGACGAAAAGGGCGATGCCGGCTCCTGTTGCGGCGAGGGCCAGGGCAATCAGGCCGCCGCCGAACCACTCGCGTTTTCCATGTTTTGCAAGTTTCATAGTTTTTCCAAGGGTTGGAGGTTTAAGGCCTGGGTTTCGTGGTTCATGCGACGAATCGCGCGTGCCTGATGCCTTTGCATCTTTATCACCCGGTGGCGCTTCACCAAGGGGACGGTTGTGTAGTAGCCGGCCAAGGCCGCAACGGTTCCGAAAAGGAGTCCGCCAACCAGGAATGCCGTTAGCAGTTCGGCGCCCAGCGTGGCCAAGGATTTGAGCGACGGATCGCTGATGATGCCGGAAAGCATGTGCTTCACTTCGGGGTAGGAGGACGGCCTCCGCAAAATGCAACCGCCAACATAGCATTGAAGCGGATAGAGGAAGGGGATGGTGAACGGGTTGCTGAGCCAAGTGCTGAGCAATGCCACAAGCCGCGCCGCGCGCATCGGGAAGGTCAATGCCAAGGCCGCCGGCATTTGAATTCCGAACGGAATGAAAAAAGCGGTGAAAAATCCGGTCGCCACGCCGCGCCCGATGGATTCCGGGGTGCCGGGGTGCCGCAGCATCCTTAGGTAGACATATTTGAATGATTTGAAATATCGAGTGCTCACGCCTGCCGTCCGCAAGTTTTAAGTCATAACGACCGCTAGAAAATGTAGGGCAGGAATGATATAAAAGCCACGGAAAAGAGGTTCGGAATGGATGGCATTTTCCATCGGAAACCAAGCGCTTTTGAGCGCTCCGCCACTCGGGGCGTGAACGGGGGGATGATGCGTGTGCTGATCTTCGCCCTGTTTATGAATTTCCCCGCTTTCGGCAGCACTGATTCAGCAACGAATGCTCCTCCTTCCGGCATTGAAGAGAAGAGCAGGAATCGGCTGGTGCTGGGCACCACTGCCGTCGGTGTGGGTGCGGTGACCGTTTGGGGCATTGCCCAGTGGGACTATTTTTCGAAGGTGCCGAGTGCGGGCGAGGAGGGCTGGTTCGGCAAGGATACCGACGAGGGCGGCATGGATAAGCTCGGGCACCTCTACACCAGCTATGTCATGGCGCATGGGATTTCCTGTTGGTACGAAACCCGGGACTTCAGCCGCGACGAGGCCGCGTTTTACGGATCGCTTACTTCGTTTGCGGTTATGGGCGGCATGGAGCTGGGCGATTCCTTCAGCGACTATGGCTTTTCCTGCGAGGACATGGTGATGAATGCTTCGGGCTGCCTGCTGGGCTGGCTCTTGTATTCCCGCCCCGATCTCGCCAGCAAGATCGACCTGCGTTGGGAATACGGCCTCAAGCCCACCAAAGGCGATGTGGTGACCGACTACGAAAACTCCAAATTCCTGCTGGCGCTGAAGCTGAATGGCTTCAAGTCGATGCAGAAGAATCCTTGGCGGCATATCGAGCTGCATCTCGGCTACCATACGGAAGGCTTCGACGACAAGCACAAGGATAATGAGCGGGTGCCCTACGTAGGCGTGGGCGTCAACTTCACCGATTGGTTCCGCCGCCGTGGCTGCGAGAAAACTGCAACAGTTTTCAACTATATGCAGTTGCCCTACACTGCGGCCAACTACGAATTCTAGCCGTCGTTCTTCCGGTCGCGCAGTGCGGTAAGGCAAACCGGCGCTAGTTCGGTTTTGAAGAAGCGGCTGGCGAGCAGGGCGGTGCCGAACGCTACGAGGAACGAGAACGGGAAATAATAGATTTCGTGGATCTCGGTGCCCTTTTGGATCCAGAGGCTGGCGACGATGGATGCGCCGAGCCCGACCGTCCATCCGGCAAAATTGCCGCGCCGGGTGAGCACGCCGAGCAGGAACAGCGCGAGCACCGGTGCGCCAAACATGCCCATAAAGCTGAAGAAGGCTTTAAGGATGCTGCCGATGGTGGAGACATAGAAGGCGACGCCCGTGGCAAACAGGCCAATCGCAATGGTGAATATGCGGGCTAAAGCAACGTCCGTGAGGCGTGAGCCATGAGCCGTGATTTTGAAATCGTTAATCAATACCGTGGCGATGGAGTTTAGGCCGGAGTCCATGCTGGACATGGCGGCCGCGAAGACGGCGGTAATGAGCAGTCCGGAAACGCCGGCCGGCAGATGGTGGATGATGTAGAAGGGCATCATTTTGTCGGGCGTGATCGATTCGGGCAGCGTCGCGTCTTGGAAAAAGGCAAACAGTCCGAGACCGATGAACAGCAGCAGGGCGATGATAAAAAAGTCGGTGCAGGCGTTGAAGGCGACGGCCTTGACGGTTTTTTTCAGGGAGCCGGTGGCCATGAGGCGTTGGACGGTGACCTGGTCCGTGCCGTAGTCCTGCATCAGCTGGAAAAAGAAAGAGAAGGCGACGACGGGGCCGGACATCGCGAAAAGGTTGATTTTCCAATCGGCGATGTGCAGGCGTCCGGTTTCGCCGGCGAGTTGGATGATGGCTCCCGCACCGCCATCGACTCCGTTGGTTAGGCTGACGGCCACCCAGACGGCGCCGCCGATGAGGATGACGAACTGGATGGCGTCGGTCCAAACCACGGCGGCAATGCCGCCGAGCGCGGTGTAGGCCGTGGCAAGCAGGCCCATCATGCAGATGCAGCCCCATAGCGGAATGCCGGTGACGACGGCCATCGCCATGGCCGGCGCATAGACGACGGCGCCCAGCCAGCCGAGGCGGGCGAGGACGAACAGTCCGGCCACGCCGCGCCGCGCCCGCGGGCCGAAGCGCTGCTCGATGTATTCATAGGAGGTGGTCACCTGCAGGCGGTGGTAGAGCGGGTAGAAGAGCAGCAGGATGAAAGGCGCGACAATCGGGCTCATGATGCAGACGATGATGAGCGAAATGTTTTCGGAGTAGGCCGAGCCGGGCAGGCCGAGGTAGGTGACGGCGCTGGTGAGCGAGGCGTACATGCTCATTGCCACGGCGAGCCACGGCAGTTTGCGCCCGCCGAGGAAAAACATTTCGGTGTTTTCCTGCTTCCGCGCAAAGAAGAGGCCGACGCCGATCATCCCCAGCAGGTAGACCGCGAGGACGGCATAGTTGAGCGTGCCGAAATGGACCGGTGCCATGGGGTTAGAGGTAGAGCGTCGCGTTTCCATCGACGGGCGGGTGGAGCGAGCCCGCGAGAATGCCGGCTAGTTCGGCGTCGGTCAGTTTAACGGGGTTGCCCTTCATGCTGCTGGCGCATTTGGCCTTTTCAACGATCGCCGGCAGGTCGTCTTCGGAGATGCCGAAGTCGGACAGGCCGGGGACCATCATCTGCATGCAGCAGTCGACGATCCATTGCAGCAGTTCGTTCGGGGTGGCGTTGGGGCTGCCTGTAACGATGCGGGCGGCTTCTTTATATTTTTCCAGTGCAGGGCTTGTGGCGTCGCGGTCTTCGAGGGCTTGGATGTTGGTGTCGACGACGGCGGGCAGCAGCGATGCGCAGACCATGCCGTGCGGGGCTTCGAACATGCCGCCGATGGGGCCGGCAAAACCGTGTACGGCACCCAGGCCGGCGTTGGCCAGTGCGAGTCCGCCGAACAGGCTGGCCGCCGCCATGTCGGTGCGGGCCTTGATGTCGTTTCCATTCATGTAGGCGTGTTGCAGGGAGCCGGAGGCTTTCTCCAGCCCTTCGCGGCAGATGCCGTCGGTGAGCGGGTTTGATTTTGAAGAAACAAAAGCTTCGAGCAGCTGGGTGAAGGCGTCGAGGCCGGTGCTGGCTGTGACCTCCGGAGGCATGGTCAGGGTCAGTTCGGGGTCGATAAGCGCAACCGTCGGCAGCATTTTAGGGTGGCGCATGCTGACCTTGACCTTGTGTTCGGGCGATTGCAGGACGGAGTTGCGGGTGACCTCCGCGCCGGTGCCGGCGGTGGTGGGGATGGCAATGCAGGGCGCGGGGTCTTTGGTTAGCGGTTCGCCTCCGCCGATCACTTCGAGGTAGTCCATTAAATCGCGCGTATTGGTGAGCAGGGCGGCGATGGCTTTTCCGGCATCGATCACGCTTCCCCCTCCAAAGGCGACGACGTAGTCGCACCCGAGATCGCGCGCCTGCTGGACGAGGGTGGCAATGCGGTCGGTGGTGGGTTCTCCCCGTATGCTGAAGGCGGCGGGGTTGGCCCCGCAGTTTTTCAGGGCTTGGAATACGGGGCCGATGCGTTCGGCGCTGGTGCCCGTAATCAGGGCGGCCCGGCGTCCCAGCGGCTGGGCGAGTTCGGGAAGCTCTTTCAGCTTTCCCGTTCCGAAAATTATACGTTGCGCAGTGGCGAATTCAAAGTTCATGGGGGTTCTCCGGCAAGTTGGAGCGTAGCTTAGCGTGACGGCTCCCCTTGTCCAGAATGATTTTGACAATAGGGGCGGATACGCTACATTCCGGCCTCTTTGAGTTTGATAGATCAGGAGAATGGCATGCCAACGTACGATTATAAATGTTCCGCCTGCGGGCACGACTTCGAAGTTTTCCAGTCGATTTCCGCCGAGCGGCTTACTGAATGTCCGGAATGCGGGGGCGCGGTCGAGCGTTTGATCGGCGCGGGGGCAGGTTTTTTGTTTAAAGGCTCTGGCTTCTACCAGACCGACTGCCGCAGTTCCGACTACAACAAGGCGGCCAAGGCCGACAAGCCCACAGCTTCGCCTCCTAAAAAGGATGAAAAGTCCGCTTCCAAAAAGGATGCGAAAAAGGCACAGTAGCCGGTCAATTGTATTTTTCAAGCGGGTTGGTTCGCATAACGCATTAACGAGGGACATGGAACTATGAAGGATAAGAAGGAATTCTACAATTTGCTGACCACGCTGGACGGGCAGCCTTTTTCCGAATATCAACAGTTGATTGGCGATTTCGATTTTGCTCGCTACGTCATTAAATGCAACAAGATTGAACTGGAAGGCGACAATGCCGCCAAGCCCGTCTTTGTGGTCCGCATTCCGCAAACCATTGCCGAAATTCCCGAATTTCTGTTCGACAGTCCGGTTCGCCGCACCGCGATGGAAGACCTGTTGCTGCGCCGTCTGGCCTCCAACATTGAGCGCATTGCCAACTTCGACCACAACGGCATTGCCCGCCGCCTCATTGAGGTGTCTTCGCCGAACCAGAAAATTCTGCCGCGCAACGCGCTGATGCTGACGAAAGAATACATCGAAGTCCGCCTGCAGGTCACGTTGCCGATTCAGAACATGGTGGTTGACGGCGTGCCGGTTGTCGCCATTGACGGCGACATGGCCCAGCAGATTTTCTTTGAAGACCTGCCGGAAGTCGTCAGCGACAGCCTGCTGTACTGCAATATCGATACCGCCGAAGCCGACGGCTTCGTGAACAACATGGAAGACGCCGACCGTCTTCGCCAGTTCCTCGGCGCCAGCGGTCAGGTCAGCTTTGTGGCCAACGGAGCGTTGGTCACCCGCGCGACCGACGGCGATACGCCTGACTATGAGCGCCTTACCCCGGTTGAAGTCGAAGAAAGCCTTATAGAAGAGGTGGAAGTGCCCCACGCCGGGACGGTGCGCGGCCTCGGCATTCCCAGCGGCCTTACCCTGATCCTCGGTGAATCCAACGGCGGACGCGTTGACCTGATGGATGCGATTTCCCAAGGCATCTACAACCACATTCCCGGCGACGGGCGTGAAAACGTGGTTACGGTGGCCGATGCCGTCAACATTCGTTCTGAAGTGGGTCGCTCCGTTCAGCAGGTGGATATCTCCGCCTTCGCCCGCGAGCTCGGCGACGGAGGCAATCCTGCATCTTACTCGACTGCTTCTGCCGGATCGTTCGCCTCCCAGTCCGCTTCGACTGTCGAAGCGCTTGAAGCCGGAGCCCGCGTACTGTTGTTTGACGAACACTCTTCGTCCTCCACCTTCCTTTCGTCCGATACCCGCGTGTCTTCCCTGATCGGCGAGTCCGCCCGCAATACGCTGGCCTCCCGTGCCCGCCAGATGGTCGATGAACTCGGTATTTCCATCATCGTGGCCGGCAGCAGCCTTGTGGCGGAGTTCATTCCGATTGCCGACAAAGTCCTCAAGGTTGAAAACTTCTGCGTCTCCGACATCACGGAAGAAGCCAAAGCGCTTGATATCGTTCCGTCCACCGTGGTCGACAGCTCCGTCAACCTCGCTACCATGCTCAGCCGTTCACGCTGGGTCATGCCGAGTTCGATCGACCCGAGCGTGGGTCGCGAAGACTTGGTGATCGAAAGCGACGATGGCGACTATCTCCAGTTCGGCCGCTCCATCATTGATCTCGAGGCCATCCGGCAGATTGCCGATGCCGACCAGGCGCGCGCCATTGGCTTCGTCCTGTACTACGCCAAGCTGCGCTACATGGACGAAGGCTATCCGATGCGCGAAATTCTCGACCTGGTCGACCGCGACCTCTCGAACGAAGGCCTCAACGCCCTTGCTCGCGACCTGCGCGGCGACTTGGCCCGTCCGCGCCGCTACGAAGTTGCCGCGGCGCTCAACCGTTTGCCGGCCTTCCGCGTCTCGCACGTTACGGAATAAGATCGTCAGTTTGCTGACGAGGTAAAAGAGTCGAAGGTTCAAGGGTTGAAAAGCTCTCCTTCGGCTCTTTCGCTTTAATCCCTTTAACTCTTAAACTTTGTAACTGTTTATGAAGCTGGTTGTTCAACGCGTAAAGCAGGCCTCGGTGACGGTGGACGGAGAGCGCATCTCCGAAATCGGCGCCGGCCTGCTGGTTCTGGCCGGGGTGTCGCACGACGACACCCTTTTTGACGCCCGCTTCCTCGCCAAGAAAACCGCCAACCTCCGGATCTTTGAAGACGCCGCCGGCAAGATGAACCGTTCTGTTGCTGATGTGGGCGGGCAGGTTTTATCGGTCAGCCAGTTTACGCTTTACGGCGACTGCAGCAAAGGCAACCGCCCCAGCTTCATTAACGCCGCCCGCCCGGAGCAGGGCGAAGAACTGTTTAATGAATATGTCCAAGCCTTGGCCGCGCTCGGTTTTCCGCCCAGCACCGGCCGCTTCGGTGCCGACATGAAGGTGGAGCTGCTCAACGACGGTCCGGTCACCCTCATTCTCGAAAGCACCGGCCGAACAAAAGAATAAACTTCTGCATCCGCGTCCATTCGTGTTTATTTGCGGTTGAATTATTGAGGTGTAATTATGGCAAAACAAAAAACCACTGTAGGAACCATCGACAACAAAGTGCTGGCCTTTACCGCCGGGCGGGACGTGGAGTTGGATCACGCGTTGATCACCGTCGACTGCATCGGCACAGCGGCACATGTCGCGATGCTCTCGAAGATGCCGGTTAAGCCGCAGCTCATCACGGAAGATGAACGCAAGCAGGTGATCGCAGGGCTCGTCGAAATCATCGGCCTTGCCCAGCAGAACAAGTTTAAGATCAAATTGGCCGACCAGGATGTGCATTTGGCCGTCGAACGCACGCTCACCAAAAAGCTGGGCGACCTCGGCAAGAAGATCCACACCTGCCGCAGCCGCAACGACCAGGTGGCCGTCGATCTCCGCCTCTACGCCAAAGAGCAGCTGCTCGAAACGCTCGAAGAAGCCGCCGCGCTGGCGTCAGCACTTACCGCCTTTGGAAAGAAGCATGAGGGCGTTCCGATGGTTGGACGCACCCATATGCAGCCCGGCATGCCGTCGAGCGTCGGCCTGTGGGCGACCGCCCATGCCGAAAGCCTGCTCGACGACTGCGTTGCGCTCGTCAACGCCTACGAGCTCAACGACCAGTGCCCGCTCGGTTCCGCCGCCTCCTACGGCGTGCCGCTGCCGATCGACCGCCAGCTGACCTCCGACCTGCTGGCCTTCAGCCGCCCGACCCACAACGTGCTCTACGCCAACAACGGACGCGGCAAGATGGAATCGCTCGTGCTCGGCGCCATGAGCCAGGTGATGCTAACGCTCTCGCGCTTGGCGCAGGACTTCATGCTCTTCACCATGCCCGAGTTCAACTATTTCAAGCTGCCCTCCGAATTCTGCACCGGTAGCTCGATCATGCCGCAGAAGCAGAACCCCGATGTGTGCGAGCTTGTCCGCGCCAAGGCCTCGCGCGTCAAAGCCGCAGAGCTCGGCGTCTACGACCTAATCAAAGGCTCGCCGACCGGATACAACCGCGACCTGCAGGAAGCCAAGGAGCTGTTCATGGAAGGCATCGCCGCCACGCGCGCCTGCCTGCGCATCCTCGCGCCGATGGTCCAGGCAACCAAGGTCAACAAGCAGGCGCTGATCGACGGCTTCACGCCCGATGTCTTCGCCACCGACCGCGCGCTGGAGCTCGTGGGCGAGGGCATGCCGTTTCGCGATGCCTACCACTACGTGAAGGAAAATCTCCATGAGCTCGAAAGCATCGATCCGGTCGAAGCCATCAAACTCAAGACCCACCTTGGTGCACCGCTTGGTCTGGACTGGGACTATTTCAAAGACCGCATCGCTGCCGTCAAAGAAACCGTCCGCGAAGAGCGCAAGCTGTTCAATAAGGCCGTCACCAAGCTGCTCGGCGTGAAGTATCCGCTGGTGTAAAGCGTCTCCGCGGGGCTCCGATGAAACGTCGACCGGCGTGTGTGAAGCCGGTTCGGAGCCCCGGCTCTACTTAATCTTTAGGGCGAGCATGGTCATGTCGTCGTGCTGGCGGCAGTTGCCGGTGAAGGCGAGGACGTCTTTGTGGATGTTTTCAAGCAGATCTCCGGCGGTGGCGTTGGCCATGCGCTCGACGGTCTCGATTAGGTTTTCGGTTCCCCATTCCTCTTGGCTGGAGTTCATGGCTTCCGTGATGCCGTCGGTGTAGGTGACGACGAGGTCGCCGGGGTGCAGTGTAATGTTCCGGGTTTCAATCGTCGCTGCGAAGGTGTCGTTATCGACGAGGCCGATGGCGATGCCGGCGGTTTCGATTTGCTCGGCTTTGGGGTCGTTGCTGCGGATGATGATGGGGGCTTCGTGACCGGCGCGGGCATAGCTGAGCAGGTGGGTGTCGAGGTTGAGCACCATGTAGAGCATGCTGATGAACATGTCGTCGGCGAGGTTGGTGCTCAGGGTTTTGTTCAGCGAGCTGAGCATGGTGGCGGGGTCGTAGACGTTTTCGGCGTTAACGCGCAGCACGCCGCGGCAGACGGCCATCATCAGTGCACCGCCAATGCCCTTTCCGCTGACGTCGGCAATAGCGAGGCCGATATGTTGGTTGTCGATGCGGATAAAGTCGTAGTAGTCGCCCCCGATGTCCATGGCGGGGTGGTTGAAGGCGGCGATGTCGACGGTGGGGAAGGAGGGCAGCTCTTGCGGGAGCAGGGAGTTTTGTATTTGCTGGGCAATCTGCATGCCGCGGTCGAGCTGGCGCTTTTCTTCGAGGGTTTCCTGCAGGCCGGCATAGTGGATGGGCACGGAGGCTTCGGAGGCGAGGGACTGCGCCAGGTTGAGGTCGGACAAGGCAAAGCGCCGGCCGTCGGTGCGGTTGGCGAGCGTCATTACGCCGATGGTGCGGTTTCCGAAGCGCATGGGCACGATGAGCATGGTTTTAATTTTCAGAAACGGAACGGGTGCCTGCGGAATGCGCGAGTCCATTTCGCCGTCTTCAATGAGAATGGAGTTGCCGAGCACGGACGCTTCACCAATCAGTCCTTTGCCCAAGGGGATCGGGGTGTTCAAAACCAGTCGTTCGAGTTGTTCGGTGGCGTTGTTCTGCAGGTCAATGTGCTCAATATTGATGTCGAACGGCGGCGGGAATACGCCGGAAACCGCGCGGGCTTCGAGGCGTCCGGCCTTGGGGTTGGCCAGATGGATGCAGCCGGCGCCGGCTTTGCAGGTGCGGACGGCGTAGTAGAGGACGCGTTCGAGCAGGACATCCATTTCCACCGAGTCGCTGTCGGCGAAAACCTGGCCGACGTTGTTGACGAATCCCAGCGCGGCTTCTTTTTCGAGCAGCAGGGTGTCGCGTTCGGTGCGCAATTTGACCCGGCGTTTGTAGCTGATGTAGAGGCTTAGGGACACTATGACCAGCAGAACGAGGTAGGAAACGATGGCCAGCCAGAGAAGAAACCCGTGCATCGAATTGCCTTACTGTTTACTTAGGTTCCGGACGTCGTCTTCCAGGAATTCCAGGACGGATTTAAACTTGTTGAAGTTTTCGGGATTGATGTCGACCAAGGCTTCGTGGGCTTCGAGTGTGGTTTTAGCGGCGTTGAGCTTGTCGGCAAAGTCCGGTTCCAGCGTTTGGGTTTCGTCGCCTTGCTGGTCGCACAGCTGTTGTTCTTCGCTGGCGGCGGTGAGGGAATAGTCCACCACGCGGTCCACGCCGAGCGTCACGAGCAGTTTCCGGTTTTTATCGGAGAGGTTGATGAGCTTGAAGGTGAGGTCGGGCTTGCTTTTAATCAGGCAGGCGAGTCCGGCGATTACGCCCATGAAGGTGCTGTCCATGCCCGTGCATTCGGCCATGTCGATCAAGATGCGCTTGGCCGAATGGGTATTGATGATCTGGTGGATGAATTGCTTCATCGGAGGGCTTACCTTGAAGGAGCCGCGTCCTTGCACGCAGATAACGGCCGTTTGGTCTATATAGGCCGCGGTCAAATTGTCGTGGTTGCTGTCTGAACCCATGTGTTTCCCAACCCTGTGATTTACTCCCAACCCGAGGATAGTAGCACTGCCTTAATTGAGTTCAACGCGAATCATTGGGAAAAAGAGGCAACGGCGCTCTACGAATTGGAAGCGGCGGGGCGCCTTCGTTCTTTTTTCAGCGGCTGAATGATGGCCACGCACTCGCCTTTGACGTTGCGCCCCTCGTATTTTGCCCGGATTTCGGCCGGCGTTCCGCAAGACAGCTCTTCAAACATTTTGGTCATTTCGCGGGCAACGAAAACGATGCGGTCCGCGCCGAGGTGCTCCTCGATTTCGTTCATCAGCTTGATGAGCCGGTAGGGCGATTCATAGAGCACCACGGGCAGGTCGGCATCGATCCATTTGACGAGGTCGCGTTTGCGCCCGCCGCTCTTGTGCGGGAGGAAGCCGGCAAAAATGAAGCCGTGTTCGCCAAAGCCGCTCAGCGCCACGGCGGTGGTGACGGCGGCGGGACCGGGCACGGAGGTGATCGGGATGCCCGCCTCTCGGCACAAAAGGATGACCCGCGAGCCGGGATCGGAGATGCAGGGCATGCCGGAATCGGTCACCATGGCGACGGCTTCGCCGTTTTCGATCCGCTCAATAATCTGCTCGGAGCGCTGCGCTTCGTTGAACTTGTGGCAGCTGATCATGCGGGTTGAGATTTCGTAGCGGTCGGTGAGCCGGCGCGTATGGCGGGTGTCCTCCGCCACGATCAAATCCGCCTCTTTAAGGGTTTCGAGGGCCCGGGCGGAAATGTCGCCGAGGTTTCCGATGGGGGTTCCGACAATGTATAGAGCAGCATCCATGGGCCGTACCGTAGGTGAAAAGCGTACGCGCGCCAATACGAATTGGAAGAAACAGTCTTGATCGGGCTCAGCGGAATGAAGACCATGCTCGGATGCTTACGGAAGAACAGAGAAAGCGGGCGTTCAACGCCATCATCATTACCCAGTGCTTGGGGATGATTACCGCCGCCCTGTTTCAAAACGGGTTTTACTTGAGCTACTTCACTAAGCTGGGCCTCTCCAGCGCCGGGATTGCCTTTCTGTTCGCGCTGCCTCCCCTGCTGGGAGCCGGCCTGATGCTTCCGTTTGCCTTCTATGCCGACCGGATGGGAAAGAAGAAACTTGCGCTGGTTGGGCAGGCCCTGCTCATTGCTAGCCTGCTGATCATTATGGCGGCGGGGATGGGCGCAACGCGGCTGGCGCTTCCGCTGATCGTTGTTTCGCTTCTGTTTTTTTGTGTGGGGGGCAGTCTCCAGGGAGCGAGCTGGTTTGCGCTGCTGGGGCCGATCATCCCGGTGAAAACCCGCGGCCGGTTTTTCGGGCGCTTGCGGGTAACGTTCACCACGGTCTGTATTTTGTTCACTGTGTTGATCTCGCGCATCTTGAAGTCCAGCCAGAGCATGACCGCTTTTCAGATGCTGCTGGGGGTGGTGGTGGTGGCGGCGGTGATCCGCTTTTTTACCTATGCCCGTATCCCGGAGCTGGAAAACGCCGAAGGCGAAGCGCATCGGCAGCGGTTTCCGCAGGCGCTGAAAGCGGTTCTCGCGGTGCCCGGCTTCTTGCAGTTCACCGGCTATGTTTTCCTTATCACATTGTTCACCGCTGGCGTCCCCATCATTTTCGGGCTGATGCAAAAAGACGTGTTCCTTTTTTCGGCCTCCCAGATCACTTGGGTGGGCATGCTTTTTCTGGCGGGGGGCGTGGCGGGGAACCTGCTGGGCGGACGGGCCGTTGACCGGTTCGGCACGCGCATCGTTTTCCTGCTGGCGCACATTTCCTATGCGGTTGTGATCTTGGCGATGCTGGCGCGTCACTGGATGCCTTGGTCGCTGCCTGCGCACGCCGCCGGATGCTCGTTTCTGTTCAGCATGGTGGGGGCTACTGCCGGAGTGGCGGTCACTTCCGAGCTGCTGGGGCTGATTCCGGCCTCCAACAAGTCGCTCTCCACTTCGGTGAACATGTCGCTGTTCAATCTGGCGATTGCGCTTTCCCAACTGTTTGTTGCGCGTTCCATTAGCTGGGACGTGCTCGCGACCGATTGGCAGATGCTGGGTCAATCCTATTCCGCCTACGACACGCTCCTGCTGGCTTTCGCTACGCTGACCCTGCTGATGCTTGCCAGCATCGGGCTGGTGCCGAAGATTGCGAAGAAGGCGCAGCTCATGCCCGGCAGCGGCTATCCGCGGATGTAGGCCGCATCACTCAAAGGCGTGGTGCCAGATGGAGGAACCGTTGATGGTGAAGAAGAGCTGCTCCGAATCGGCGCTCCATTCAATGCCGGCTTCCGTGGCTTCGGGCGGCGTGTTGGTGTAGGCCGGCAGATAAAGCAGGTTGAGCCATGCTCGCTTGCCGGTTTCGCGGTAGTAGATTTTATACGACGGCTGGTTGTCGTAATAGAAAAAGGTCCGCAACCGCGCCGTCTTGCTGCCGTCCGGCGAAGCGATTCGGGCTGTCTCGTCACTTGGCGGCGTCAGGATTTTGTAGGCGATGAAGACGATGAACAGGCCGAAGACCAGCTGCCCCAGCTTCTTGGAATCGAACAGCGCCCGTTTTTTGTAGGTTCGTTTCATGGAGCTGAAAATAGGTTAAAAGGTTGAAGAGTGAAAGGGTTGAAGAGTGAAAACGCGCTCTTCAGCCCTGGAACCTTTTAACCCTTTAACCTACTCCGCCGGAGTATCCGTCTGTTCGGCGGGGGCCTTCTTGAAAAAGCGGCTGGCGTTCCAGTTGCGGTCGACGTCGCGCCAGAAAACAATCTTGCCGTATCTCCCAGACGAATTAATGAAATCGTTTATGGGAAAAGAAGTGTAACAGCAGATACGGCATTGCGGCTTTCTGTCTATTTTGGAAATTCAGCGTCGTTCTGGCTGGGTCTCCAGATGGATTGTGATCTTGATGTAGCAGAAGATACTGTTGCCGACAAAATTCATAAAGAAGTTCACCAATTGGCTGTTGTATAGAAATCGGCGAACCAGCCATTTGAGGGGCTCTAAATGGCGCTTATCTTTGTGCCATACGGGTCAGTTCGCCTAATTCATTATTTGAAAAAGGGTTGCCCGTTAACGAGCGCCCGGATTCTTTTATAAAACCATCCGTAGGTGATGCTATTCACCCGAAGGCGGTTCGGTTGGTGCAGGTGCTTCCGCTGGCGGCGTAACGTCAACTTGTTCAGCCGGAGCCTTCTTGAAGAAGCGGCTGACGTTCCAGTTGCGGTCGACGTCGCGCCAGGAGAGGAAGAGCATGGCGCCGATGAGCAGGATGGCGAATGCGTTTACCAGCGTGCCGACCACCTTGGGGTGGACCTTGCGCTTGGTGATGAGCTCCCAGAGGGCGAAGCAGATGTGCCCGCCGTCGAGTACGGGCAGCGGCAGCAGGTTGAGCACGGCGAGGTTAATGTTGATGAAGCGGATCAGGCCGATGGCGTAGAAGATGCCGAGCTTGAGCGAAAACCAGATCATGGTGAAAATGGCGATCGGGCCGCCGAGGGCCTGGGCCGCGCTTTTGGATTCGCCCTTGGTGGTGAGCGCCTTAAGCAGGCGGGCAATCTTGGAGGCGTCGGACTTGATCTGTGCAATGGGCGAGCCTTCCATGGACCAGGCCAGCATGCCGGGGTCGCCGGGCGTGACGCCGATGAGGACGCGTTCCGCTTCTTCGTTGTATTTCGGCGTGACGTTGAGCGTGAGGGTTTTTTCGCCGCGCATCACTACAATGGGGATTTCCTTGCCGCCGCAGTCTTGCAGCGATGTGGAGAGCTCGTGCCACCAGAGGATCGGAGTGCCGTTGACCGTGGTGATGAGGTCGCCGGTTTTAAGCCCGGCTATGCCGGCGGGGTCTTTGGCAATGACTTGGGCCAGCAAGGGACGCATGGCGGGCGCCATGCTGTTGAGCGTGGACTCCGATGGCAGAGTCAGGGAGTTGGTTGCCGTGCCGGAGAGAACCTTAAGGACGAGGGTTTCGTTGTCCTTGGTCAGCAGGTCTTCCGACATAATGCCGTACCAGTCTTCGACGGGCGTGTCGTTCACGGCCAGAACGACGTCGCTGGCGCGCAGGCCTTCGGCGTAGGCGACGCTGTTGGTGGCGACCACGCCGACGGCGGTGTTGCTCGGCGACGGTTCGGCAAAAGTGACGAGCCAGGCCAGCGGGATGGCGAAGAGAATGTTGAAAAGCGGGCCGGCAACGGCGACGGCGATCTTTTTAAGCGGCGTAACGTCAGGAAGGGCTTCCCGGTCATTCTCATTCTCTCCCTGCATTTTTTCCATGCCTTCGGGATCGAGTTGGGGCAGGGAGACATAGCCGCCGATGGGGAAGGCGCCGATCTTGTAGAGGATGCCATCCTTTTCTTTTTTCCACAGGGCGGGGCCCATGCCGATGGAAAAGCTTTCAATGACAAGACCGCATTTTTTGGCGACGATGAAATGTCCCCATTCGTGGACGAAAATGGTGATTCCAAATAAAAATAGCATCATGACGATGATGTAGAGGGCTTCGAGCATAGGTGGATCCTTAGGGTGTTATTTGAGGAAGAGTTCGATGTAAATGTAAAGCATGGGGGCGGCGAACAGGATGCTGTCGACCATGTCGAGGATGCCGCCGAGGCCATAGACCATGGTGTTGGAGTCTTTGACGTCGACTGCGCGCTTGAACATGGATTCGACCAGGTCGCCGAGAGTCCCAACGATGGGGAAAAGGATGCCGAGTGCGATGGCGTGTCCGAGCGGCAGGGAAATGGTGCTGTTGAGGTTTCCGCTGGAAATGATCACCCAAATCAGGTTGACCGCCACGCAGAAGACGATGCCGCCGAACAGGCCTTCCCAGCTTTTCTTCGGCGAAATGGTGGGGGCGAGCTTGTGCTTGCCGAAACGCGTGCCGAAGAAGTAGCCGCCGGAATCGGCCATCTTCATGCAGAGGATCACGTAGAAGGCCGCCCAGCCGGGCTTGGACAGGTCGCCGATCAGGAACAGGCGGACCACGAAGCTCCAGAGCAGGGGAACGTAGACGATCCCGAGAATAGTGCCCATGCAGCTTTCAAGTCCCTTGCGCAGGTTGGGATAGGTCAGAATGCGGAAAAAGTTGGAGATGACGACGATGAGCAGGATGCACCATAGCGCGTCGTTTGAGATGCTGAAGCCGCGGTGGCTTGGGTGCTGGCCCAGCACGTTGAACCACGTGGCGGCCACAAACAGGAGCCCGCTGGCGATGCCCCATTTGGTGGAGGTTTTTATGCCGCCGGCATTGAGCAAGCCATAGAACTCCCACGTGCCGACACCCGCGAACAGCAGCATGCCGATCAGTCCAATGGGCCAGCTGCAGGGTACGAGGCAAAAGATGGGTATGAGAACCGCCCCGATGCTGAGTGCTATAATGATCCGTTTCTTATCCATGCATGGGTTCCTATTTCTTCACGCCACCATACCGCCGGTCGCGATGATTGAAAGCTTCCAATGCTTGGAAAAATTGCTCTTCGCGGAAGTCGGGCCAGTAGGTTTCGGTAATGTAGAACTCGGAATAGGAAATCTGCCACAGCAAAAAATTGCTCAACCGCAGTTCGCCGCTGGTGCGGATCATCAGTTCCGGATCGGGCACGTCAGGCAGATAGAGGTGGTTGGCCAGCGTCTGTTCATTGATCTTTTTCGGGTCGAGCTCGCCGGCCTTGACCTTTTCGGCAATCTGCTTGGCTGCGTCGGCGATTTCGGTGCGGGAGCCGTAGCTCAAGGCAATAATGAAGGTGTGGTCGGTGTAGTGCGCGGTGGCGTCGATTGTTTTTTGCAGGCGCATTCGAACGGGCAGGGGGAGGCGCTCGAACTGGCCCATCACGCGCAGGCGGATGTGGTTGTCGTGCAGCTCCTGTTCGTAGGAATTGAGCGAGCCGACCAGCAGCTTCATCAAACCTTCGACCTCTTTCGGGGGGCGCTTCCAGTTTTCAGTGCTGAAGGCGTAGACCGTGATGTATTCCACGCCGGCTTGTGCGGCCGCGCGCAGCACGGCGCGAACGGACTGCGCGCCTTCCTTATGTCCCTCGATGCGCGAAAGGCCACGTTCTTGAGCCCACCGCCCGTTGCCGTCCATGATGAGGGCCACGTGTTTCGGAACTTTGTCGAATGACTTTGTCATTCGGAAGTCCCAATCTCTAAACCCGAAATTCTAAACAAATTCCAATTGGAAAATTCCAAGGTTCCAAATCGGCTGTTTTGAGTTTTGGCCATTGTTCCTTTGAGATTGTTTAGGATTTAGAGATTCGGATTTAGGAATTCTAACGATCCAGCAACAGGGTGCTGGAGCGCTTGGGGCCGACGGACAGGATGCTCACTTTTACGCCGGTGAGTTTTTCAAGATACTCAACGTATTTTTGCGCCTGTTCGGGAAGTTCTTCCCACGTGGTGCATTCGGTGGTCGGCGTGTTCCAGCCCTTGAAGTCTTCATAGATCGGCTTGCAGCGTTCCAGCTTGCGGATGCTGGCCGGCACGCTGGTGATGCGCTCGCCGTCCACTTCGTAGGCGACGCAAACCTTGATGGTTTCCACGTCGTCGAGGACGTCGAGCTTCATCAGCGCCCATTCGTTGATGCCGCCGACCATGGCCGCATAGTGGGCAACCACGCCGTCGAACCAGCCACAGCGCCGCGGACGTCCGGTGGTGGCCCCGAATTCATGGCCCACCTGGGCGATGTGCGCGCCCATGTCGTCGTGCAGTTCGGTCGGGAAGGGGCCTTCGCCGACGCGGGTGGTGTAGGCCTTAACGATGCCGACCACGCGGTCGATCGCATTCGGCGGAACGCCGGAACCCGACGGTGCGCCGCCCGCGCCCGTGTTGGACGAGGTGACAAAGGGGTAGCTTCCAAAATCGACGTCGAGCATTACGCCCTGTGCGCCTTCGAAGAGGATTTCGTCGTCGTTCTGTACGGCTTCGTGCAACAGCGGAATGGTGTCGCAGATGAACGGACGCAGGTAGTCGGTGGCTTCTTTCACCTGACCGAGAAGTTCATCAATGTCGAGCGGCTGTGCGCCCATATCAACGAGAATGGCGTTTTTGATTGTGGCGTTCTCTTTGACCATATCGAAGAAGTCGGCTTCGAGAATGTCGCCCATGCGCAGGCCGGTGCGGTCGGCTTTATCTATATAGGCCGGGCCGATGCCGCGCTTGGTGGTGCCGATCTTTTTGCCTTCTTCGAGGTTGCCCTCTTTGGCGCCGTCGATCTCCTTGTGGTATTGAAGAACGATGTGGGCGCGGTCGGAGATGAACAGGCGGCCGTCTAGTTTGATGCCGCGTTCGACCAACGCTGTGAGCTCGCTCACCAGGCCGACAAGATCGACCACGAGGCCGTTTCCGATGACGCACTTGCAGCTTTCGCGCAGAATGCCGGAGGGGGTGAGGTGAAGGACATATTTCTGGTCGCCGATTTCTACCGTGTGGCCGGCGTTGTTGCCGCCTTGGTAGCGCACCACCCAGTCCGCGTTCGCGGTGAGTACGTCAATAATTTTGCCTTTGCCCTCGTCGCCCCACTGCGACCCGATCAATACCGTCTTTGACATATTGCTATTTCTCCATATGAGTATTTGACCGGTTACCGGAAGATCCGCATCTGTCCGCCTTTTTTCTGATAACCACTTAAAAAGCCCTCTTTTCATAAGGGGGCCTATGAAGCGGGGAAATTAGGGAAACGCATGGGGTGCGTCAAGTATTCTGGCCGCCTAAGTCGGGCTCGATGCCTCAAATTATATAATGAGCAGATCCTTTGGGGCGTCGATGCCGAAGAGGCGGTCGGAAAGCTTGCCCAGCACGCCGAGGCTGGCGGCGGAAAGCAGATCCGTGATCTCTTCGATGACTTCGCCGGAGAGAATGTGCGGCGCGCCGTTGAAGACCAGTTCGCCTCCGGAGCAGTAGCCGTATAGTTGGTATTCGCCGCACTCTTCAAGCGGATAGCCTTTGATCAGGCAGTGCGCAATCCATTTCCGGTGGTCGGTGCCGAAGCGTTCCAGGCATTCGGAGGTGCGCTCATGCATGCTGATGCGCCGGGTGAAATAGCGGGTGATCTGCTCCCGGCTTTTCTCCGAAAGCTCGCTGAAAACCTCGAATTGGCAACGGGTGCATACCGCGGCCTCGAAAATGGTTTCGCCGTCTTTAAAGGCCTTTTCAATCTGGTAGTCGAGGCAGCCCTCCATCAAATCGCACCCGCACACCGAGCAATGGCCCATCGGTTGGCCCGTTTCGAACGACCAAAATATTTCAGGCAGCGGAATGCGATGTTCTTCGGTTTGCATAACGAAAGCCTACCGCGCTTTGGCTCGGCGGAAAGTTTTTTCCGTGGAATATTTTTTTGGCATTCTTCATGCGTTGTTTAATTGAACAACCTTAAAAAAGGAGCGGTCAAGTGCGTCACAAATTAATAGTTCCTCTCAGTTCTCGTCTCATCGGCGGACAATGGCTTCGCCGGTTCCGCCAAGCCTATTCATTGAAAAGCTGGGTGGCCTCCATGGAAGTCGCCCTCGAACGTGCGCCGTCCGGCAAGTGCTAATCATCTTCGTCTGAAATATTCGGGACAAAAACCCGCTTGCGCGACGTTCCTTAAATGTTCCGCGTGTTTCGCTCCACTTCTCTTTTTTGCGAAGCCGCGACGGTTCTAATTAAGGAGAATATGATGAAAATGACCGCGCTGTTCCTCTGTGTTATGCTGTCCGCAACCTGGGCCGCCTCGAAAGAATACAAGCCCTCCGACGCATGGAAACCCCTCTTCAACGGAACGGATCTTTCTGAGTTCCTCGTCGAAGACGGCGTGGCCCCCTACGAAGTGAAAGACGGCGTCATCACTGGCCGCACTGCGGTGCCAAGCCCCAACACCTTTCTGGCGACCAAGGCCGAATACGGCGATTTTGAACTGGAATTCGACGTGATGGTTTCCGACAAGCTCAACTCCGGCGTGCAAATCCGTTCGCGTTCGCGCACCGAGGCCGAAGGCAAACACGCAATCGGCCGCTTCTACGGTCCCCAGGTTGAAATCGAAGCCGGCCCCGGCCAGGCGGGCTACATCTACGGCGAAGCCACCGGCCGAGGATGGCTTTCCCCTGAACCTAAGTCGAAAGACCCTGCCGTCAAGCAGCACGACATATTCAAGAACGGCGAATGGAACCACTACCGCATCGTGGCCAAAGGCGCCCGTATCCAGACCTTCATTAACGGCCAGCCCATCGCCGACCTCTCCGACGAAGAAATCTTCAAAACCCACCCCAAAGGGCACATTGGCCTACAGGTGCACGGAGTTAAGGCCGCGCTGCACCCCATGAGCGTCAGCTGGCGCAACCTCTACATCCGCGAGATTTAATGCGCCAGTTCGCAGCAAGGATGGGAATGGTTGCCAAGAGGCGCAAAAAAACAAAAAAGAAACGCTGTAGTTTGGTTCAAGGAAAAGCCGAAAGGAGTACCCCAGAGGGGGTAAGCTGAGAAGCGAAATGTGGTACAAATGTGGTACAGTGTGTGGCAAAAGGCATAACCCCCGAAGGGGTAAGCTTTGTACTACCAAGACCTTACACCAAAAATGGTGGAGATGGGGGGAATTGAACCCCCGTCCGAATAAGAGTCACAACAGCCTCTACGTGTGTAGTCGAGCATTAAAAGATTCGCCGCCTCCGCTGCCACTCGACAGAGCCACTTTGGTCGCTAGTATCCTGTTATGGTTTTCGAGCCGCAACCCGGGTGCCCGGTATTGGCCTTAGCCTGTTGTCGTCGCCTCTATCCCTTAACAGACATTAGGGTAGAGACGTAGCGGAACTATGCCGCTAGTGCGTAACTTTCGTCAGCATTTATGTTTTTTGGACTCCTTTTTACGAGGCCTGGAGGCCAACCTCGACACGCCACTGAAGCTTCAACTTACCCGTCGAAACCAGTCATCCCCATATATGAGACGGACAGAGAGAACACCAAAAGCGTTCAAACGTCAACCCGCGGGACGGGGTATTTGAACACGCCGGAAGTGTGGAGGGTCTATAATGTCGGGATTTTTGAGGGGGTGAGGCTTTGTTTCGATTGTCATCGCTATTTATGTAAAGAAGAGTCATATGTAAACCCGTTATGCGAATTATACCTCCAAAAATTATTCAAGGCGGCATGGGTGCGAGTATTTCAAACTGGCGTCTGGCTCAGGCCGTATCCCGTCTTGGGCATCTGGGCGTTGTCTCAGGAACGGGCCTTTCTGAAGTTGTGGCACGCCGTCTGCAGGACGGCGATCTGGGCGGCCACATTCACCGAGCGCTGGATCATTTTCCGTTTCCGCGCATGGCGGAGCGCATTCTGGATTCGTTCTTTGTTTCTGGCGGCAAGCCGAGCGATCTGCCGTATCGGAAGCACATTGTGCAAAATCTGGAGGGGCGGCGCGAGCCGCTGGAGCTTTGCATTGTGAGTAATTTTGTAGAGGTCTTCCTAGCGAGGGAAGGGCATGCCAATCCGGTAGGGATCAACTATCTCGAAAAGATTCAGCTGCCGCACTTGGCCTCGGTTTACGGGGCATTGCTGGCAGGAGTTGCCGTAGTGGTGATGGGCGCGGGGATTCCGCTGGCCATTCCGGCGGTGCTGAGCGCGTTGTCGAAGCACGAAGCGGCCGAATATCCAATCCATGTTGCCGGCGCGGAAGGTGGAGGCGAAACTTTTGATATGGTTTTTGATCCGGCGCAGTTTATTGAGGATGGCACGTTTCCAGCCGTTTTGGAGCTGCCGGACTTTATTCCGATTGTTTCTTCCGAGGCGCTCGCTTCAATTCTGTTGCGCAAGGCGTCCGGCCCGATCGACGGTTTTATTGTTGAGGGCAATGTGGCGGGCGGGCATAATGCGCCGCCCCGCGGAAAAACCACCTATACCACCGGCGGCGAACCGATTTATGGGACGCGTGACGATGCAAAGCTTTCGGCCTTCCGCGAAATGGGCCTCCCGTTTTGGCTGGCCGGTAAGTTTGGCTCCCCCGAAGGCGTCAAGCTGGCGCTCTCAGAAGGGGCCAGCGGCATTCAGGCAGGAACGGCCTTTGCGCTCTGCGAAGAGTCCGGGCTTGTGCCTGAGTTGCGGCGCGAGCTGCTGCGCGAAGCGCTCGCCGGCGAAGCGCATATTTTCACCGATCCGCTTGCCTCACCGACTGGATTCCCGTTTAAAGTGGCCGCCATGCCCGGAACACTATCCGATGATTCGGTTTATCAGCAACGCAAACGGATTTGTGATCTGGGTGCCCTGCGACAGCTTTATCGTCGCCCCGATGGGAAGATTGGTTATCGCTGCGCCGCCGAGCCCGTTGACGCCTATGTGGCCAAGGGCGGAAAGATCGAAGACACGGTCGGGCGCAAGTGCCTCTGCAATTCGCTCATTGCCAATGCCGGCATGCCCCAACGCCTGCCGGACGGTTCCGTCGAGAAACCCTTGGTGACGATGGGTGACGATTTGCTTGATGTGGAGCGCTTTTGTTCTGCAGACCAGCTCGATTATTCTGCCGAACACGTCGTCAACGTTCTGCTCGGCGCGTAGCCAGTTGGGCGTGGTGCCGGATTCCAATCCGGTGCCTCTCGCGCAAAGGACACCGGATCGGAATCCGGTGCCACGATAAAAGTGCAGAAAGTAAAATAGAACCACGGATTCGCAGGAAGACGCAGAAGCTCCCTCGATCACCTAATAGAGTGGATGCGGTTTTTTTACAACCTCTTCTCAATCCGTGTTTATCCGTTTTCATCTGTGGTTCATTTCTGATTTTAGGCTAAATGGCCAAGTCCTTTGCCTCACTTTCCCCTCTCAGATTCGTTGTGCCCGCAATGAGTACAAAAAAGGTATTATTTGTGGTGGCTATATAGGCAAGCGCGGCTATTATTTCCAGCAACTCAGGAGGTATTGCATGAAAACTTTATTGATGGCGCTGTTTTGTGTCACTGCTTTTTCCGGCGTTTCTTTGGCGGGGAAAGCCGTCAGCTATGAAGTGGATGGCCGGCCATTCGAGGGCTGCATGGAGAAGGCTGCTCCCCATGCGCCGATGGTGTTGCTGGTTCATGACTGGGATGGCTTGACGGAATATGAAGTCAAACGGGCGGGCATGCTGGCGGAGCTGGGCTACTCTGTTTTTTGCGCCGACCTCTTCGGGGCCGGCGTCCGGCCAACGGCGCTGGCCGATAAGCAAAAGTGCACCGGTATGCTGAGCGAAGACCGCCCGAAAATGCGGGCCTTGATGCAGGGGGCGCTCGATGCGGCCGAGGCGCAGGGTTTGAATTCTGAAAATTGCGTTGCGATGGGCTACTGCTTTGGCGGAACGGCGGTGCTTGAATTTGCACGGTCGGGGGCGGACTTGAAGGGTTTCGCAACGTTCCACGGCGGTCTGTCGCTTCCCGATGGGCAGGACTATTCCAAGACCAAAGGGCGAGTGCTGATTCTGCACGGCTCGGCGGATTCCCATATTACGATGGACCAGTTTGCGACCTTGGCGAACGATTTCGAAAAAGCCGGCGTGCCGAACGAGATGATCACTTTTGGCGGCGCGCCGCATGGCTGGACTGTATTTGGAGGGAAGGCCTACCGCGCCGAGGCCGACAAAAAATCGTGGGCTCAGTTCACGAACTATCTTGAAGACGTATTGAAATAGGCAAAGGAGAACGATGAGTGCACATATCGCGAGTTTGATTAACGCATTGATTTTGGTTGGGTTTGGTTTGTGGGGTTATCTGGGGTCGGAAACGCCGTCGAAGACCGCGCTTATTCCGGTGGTTATTGGTGTGCTCCTTCTACTCCTGTCCCCAAGCGTGAAGAAGGAGAACAAGATCGTGGCCCATATTGCGGTGCTGCTGACGCTGCTGATTCTTGGCGGATTGGTGAAGCCGTTGACGGCGGCGCTGGGCCGGGAGGACAGCATGGCGGTAATGCGCGTTTCGGTGATGATGGTTTCTACGGTGGCCGCGCTGGTCTTCTTCATCAAGAGCTTCATCGACGTGCGCCGCGCCCGCAAGGCCAAGGTGGCTGAAGAGGCTTAAAGCTCTAACTGTCTGGGTAAACTGTAAAGGCCAGTTCCTGTTTCATGTCCGGCCAGCGGGCGATGTCGCCGTGGAACACGGTCTGCCAGCAAATGCCGTTGGTTCGGCCCAGCCGAGAGGCGGGCTGATCATCCGGAATCTGGAACTGCAGCGTGCCCGGCGCAATTTCGCCTTGGTTGTTTTCGGTCTGCCGCAACTCCTCTTCGTACACGGGGGTTTTTATGACCGACGTCGTCGTTTTGCTGCCGCTCCGGCGCGTTTCCGGGTGTGATTTCAGCCACCGGCCGTGGATTAAACAGCGAGAGGATGGCGTGGGCTGAAGCCAGAATCGCGCCGACGCCGAAGAGGCCGAAGACGACGGGAAACAGGCGCGGCGCATCGGAGCGGATCAGGAAATAGACCACGCCGTTCCTGCTAAGTGTAAAGGCGACGATGCCAGCCGCTTTGCCGATCGGGGAGCGGCCTTTCAGCGCCCCACAATCTGCTCCCGGGTCTGGCGCTGGTCAAGTTGGGCTTTAGACCCTTTGCGGAACCGCTCCTGAAGCAGAATTGGTCGCCAAAATATTCCTCGCCGTTCACCTCGTATCGATAGGTAAGGTTTAGGCAGAAGTCCTCGCCTTGGTTTTCAACCTCGGAACAGTCCAAATCCCGTCATCATCAATTTTCCGACGATCCCGTCGCCGGCGCGTGCAGAAATTCTCATAATATCTTCCCCATAAAAGGTTGTCGTCCCGGCTTTAGCCGGTCAGTTCAGATCGGAGCCGCGGCGGAGGCTTTGTCCCCCATATTTTTCTTTGATGCCGTCGGCGGCGCGGCTGAGGCGGTTGCGCTTTTCGTGTTCGGCGGTGTCGGGCGCTTCAAAGAGGTTGAGCTGCTGGGCTGGTGGCTGATCCGTTTCGGAGAGGCCGCTTACGCCGAAGCCGATCAGGCGGACGGGGCGGCGGCGCAGGTGTTCTTCAAGAAGGGCCATGCCGGCTTCGCGCAACGACACATCGTCGGCGCACGGAATCGAAAAGCGGGTCTGGCGGGTAATGGTGGAAAAATCGCTCCACCGGATTTTTAGATGGACGGTGGAGGCGAAATAGCCGGCCTTGCGCAGGCGCGCGCCGACCTTGTCGATCAGCCGCTTGTAGACGGCTTCGATCTGCTCACGGTCGGTGAGGTCTTCAGCAAAGGTGGTTTCGTTGGAGATGCTTTTTTCTTCGCTGTCGGTTTCGATGCTCCGTTCGTCGATGCCGTGCGCGAGCTGGCTGAACCCCCGTGCGGCCCGCGGGCCGACAGCGCGTTCCAAGGTTGGGAAGTCGCATTGCTGCAGCTGCCCAATGGTTGAGAGTCCGAGCGAGAGCAGCTTTTTCTGCGTTACTTTGCCGACGCCCCACATGCGGCCGATCGGAAGCGGCGCGAGAAACTGTTCGATGGCCTTCTGCTCGAATGGAACCATTGTCAGGCTGTCGGGCTTGTTCATGTCGGACGCAATCTTGGCCAGAAACATATTGGGGGCCACGCCGACGGATGCGGTGAGCTCGGTCTGCTCGAGGATGTCGCGCCTTATTTTTTCGGCGATGGCCTGGCCGGTGCCGAAGAGCCGGCGGGCGCCGGTGACGTCGAGGAAGGCCTCGTCGATGGAGAGGGGCTGCACGAGCGGGGTGTAGGATTCGAAGATGCGCATGATCTGGCGCGACGCCTCTTTGTAGCGTGCCATGTTGTGGGCCACAAAGACGGCGTGCGGGCACTTTTGCTGGGCGGTGCTCGAAGGCATGGCCGAGTGAATGCCGTATTTCCGGGCTTCGTAGGAAGCGGCCGCCACCACGCCGCGCTGGCCGGGCGGGGCGCCGACCACCACCGGTTTGCCCCGCAGTTCGGGATGGTCGCGCTGTTCGACCGACGCGAAAAAAGCGTCCATGTCGACATGCAGAAAGGTTGTGGGGAGCGGCTGCATCATTCCAATGTTCGGCAATCTCCGTGCGGGTTAAGGCTTTTCATCAATGGAGATTCAATTAAACTGATCTTCAATTAACTTATAGAACATACGGTTGCTGCCATGGAAGAGAAAAGACAAGCCCACGCTGAAAACAAGGATGCGAACGACGTAATCCTTGATCTCAACTTTGTCCCCCAATGGGCGAAAAAGCCTCCCGGGGAAAACCACTATGGTCAGAAGGAATATTCTTCCGAGCGCCGCGCCCCGCGCCGCGATGACCGGCGTCCGCCCCGGCGCGACGACCAGCGCGACGACCGCCCGCGCCGGCCCCGGCCAGAGCGGAGCGACCGGCCCGAACGAACGGAGCGGCCCCGAGCACCGCGCGAAACCTTCAAAGAGCTGCCGTTGTCGATTTCCTTTTTGCCCGAGCAGCAGCGGCTGGCTTCGCTGGTGCGGCAAATCCACCATTCGCGCCGCGCCTATCCGCTGATCGATTTGGCCAACCTGCTCATTCAAGATGCAGAGGGCTATCTGGTGAAAATCGAAGTGTCCAAAGGCGCGCCGGCTGGGTTTGAGATGCTGCAGTGCAAGCGTTGCAAGGCCGTGGCGATTTCGGAAGAAATGATGGTGCAGCACGTGATGTCGATGCACTTGGCCGATTTTTACGAAAAGGAAGAGATCGAAACCGATCCTCCTTCCGGCAGCTTCCCCGGCGTGGCCCGCTGCCGCAAGTCCGGCATCCTGCTCGGCCCGCCGAACCACCACAGCTATACCGAAAAGCTTAACGCGGTGCACCAAAGCCGTTTTGCCCATCTTTCGTTCGATGAATATAAGCGCAGCATTGAAATTGTGCGCGACGAAGAGGTGATTGAGCAATGGAAGGAAGAGAGCCGCAAGCAGACGGTTTACAAGCTCAAGTCCGATCCCGAGGCGGAACCGGTCGAGCTGCGCAAGGCCGAGCTGGAATTTGCGAAGAAGGTGCCGAGCCTCTATGAAGCGACCCCGCGGGCCGTCGTGCCGGCGAAGGTGGCGCAGGAGTTGGGTGATCGCGACATTACCCACGCCATTCGGCAGGTCTGGACGAAAGAGAGCCGCTTCCCGCTGTCGATGTCGTTTGCGATGCGCGCCGCCTTCCGGCACATGCACCTGTATCTGTTCAAGGCCGGCAAGATTAATTTTGTCACCCACATCAAGCCGTATCCGGTCAAGCCGGAGAACACGGTTGAAAATATTGCCGAGGTGCTCTCGTTTTTGAAGGAACATCCCGGGTCGAGCCGTCTGCAGCTGCTGGAAGTGCTGCATCCCTCGCTCGATCCCGCATCGCAAGAGGCCAAGGATGCACTGAAGCCGTTGGGCTGGCTCATTGAACGCGGCCACATCATCGAGTTTTTCAACGGCACCCTGTCCGTGCCGCTCGGCCGTGGCCGGCGCTAGGGCGCGACCGCCTCGTCGCTAGAAAAATACCGGGCCAGTTCGGCGTCGGCATGCTGCCCAAAAAGGATCCGGGCGGCTTCGGGCATTCCGGGGTCGCAGCGAAGCGTTGCGGGATGCTGGGTGAGAGCCAGTCGGGAGCGTCGCCGCAGAAAATCCTCAAGACGGACGACCAACTCGTATTCTGCCATGTGGTGAAGCTCGGCGCGGGTGTATTGTTCGATGACTATGTTCGCCATGGAGGCATCGTTTCGTATCTTTTCCAGGCACTTGAAAGCGTCTTTCCCGTAGCGCCGCCAGAGCCGGGCGCGTTGTGCTTCATCGAGTCCAAGTTTTGTGCCCACCGCTTCGAAGCGCTTCTTGTTCTGTGCGCTCGGTTCGCCGTACCACGGCTTTAAGGACTGGACCAGCGGCACTCCGAAGGATTCTACGATCCCGCTGATTTCTTCGCCTACGTTGATGCAGTCGGTCAGCTTGCCGCCATAGATGCTGCACATTTTTTTGCTTGGTTGAATGTCGATCTCGTGTTTGCGGGAGAGGGCGGTCCATTCGGCGTTCCCGACGTCGGCGGTTTTTTTGACCACCAGCGGGCGCACGCCGCACCGCTGCGCAATAACGTCTTTGCGGGCGAGAGGCTTTTCGAGGTTGAGCAGCGCGTTGGCATTGGCGAGCAGGAATTCGACGTCGTCGGCCGAGGGTTCTGCAACCTCGTTGTCGACGCGGGTGTCGGTGGTGCCAATGCAGGTGCGCTCGCCCATGGGGATCATGAAAAAGAGGCGGCCGTCGGACGCGAAGAAGGTCAAGACCCGCTCTGTTTTTGAAAACTGCGGCACGATGATGTGCGCGCCTTTGGAAAAGATATGCTTGAAGGGGCAGTCGATGCGGAGCATGGCGTTGATTTTGTCGGCGAAGGGGCCGGCGGCGTTGACGAGGGTTTTGGCCATGAGGCGGTGCGCCTGCCCCGTAACGTGGTCGCGCAGCGAGCAGTGCCAGAGGCCGTCGTGGAAGTCGGCGGAAACGAGTTCCATGTAGTTGATGGCGCAGCCGCCCGTTTGCAGCACCTTCCGGATGAAGCCGAAGGCAAAGCGGGTGTCGTTTTCAACAAAGTAGCAGTCGGAATATTCCAAGCCGCCGGCCAGCGCCGCGCCGTCGATCATCGGCGCTTCCTTGCGGATCGTGGAAACGGAAAGCAGGCGCGGGGGTTTGGTTTGGAAGCGGCCCATGAACCAGTAGAGCAGCGCGCCGAGATAGATCAGGATGCGCGGCTTGCGGAAGCCTTTGGCGATGCTGGTGTAGAACCGGATTTCGCGTACTTGGCTGGGGTACGACTTCATCAAATGGTTGCGGCTTTTGCACAAGCCCCAAACCAATCCGAATTCATAGTTTTCGAGATACTTGATGCCGCCCCATGCCAGGTTGGAGCTTTCCTGCGAGGTGAACGAGCCAAAGTCGGCCTTGTCGATCACCGTAACCTTGGCGCCTTTGCCCGCCAGCGCGGCGGCCGCGACGGCGCCGTTGATTCCAGCGCCCACCACAAGGCAATCCTGCGTTTCCGCCTTTGCCCGCCCGATGCACGACGTTCGTAGTGAGTTCATTCGCACAGTCTAGCGAATAGATGAAAAAATGATGCGCACATTTTTCGAACTTTTTGCAAAGATAGTCGTGTCGACAGACGTATCACCACCGACAGACGAACTGGATGGACGATGATTGAAACAAAAAATCAAGAATCAGGGGGCGATCACCCGGATCCGGGAGTCTTGAGTTTGGAGGGTGTTATGGAAACCTACCAGTCCGCTTTGCTGCGCTACGCCACCCGCGTGCTGAACAGCCGGGACGCCGCTCAGGACGTCGTGCAGGAGGCCTTCATCCGGCTTCACGCCAACTGGGATGCCGTG
This sequence comes from Pontiella sulfatireligans, assembly GCF_900890705.1. Lineage (GTDB taxonomy): Bacteria > Verrucomicrobiota > Kiritimatiellia > Kiritimatiellales > Pontiellaceae > Pontiella > Pontiella sulfatireligans. The sequence goes on from NZ_CAAHFH010000002.1 coordinate 2,649,089, forward strand.
ACCGCGCGCGGTACGGACCTCAAGGGTTGGCTCTTCCGCACCACGCACAATGCGTCGGTCGACCACATCCGCAAGGAGTCGCGCCACCGCCTGCTGCACCTGCGCCAGTCGTGGGAGGCCGAATGCTTTGTGGCCGATCCGCTCCCCAGCGACGAGCGCCACGCGCTCGTGCTCCAGCATCTCAATGTGCTTAAACCGAAAGAACGCGAGGTGCTCGTGCTCCGGCTTCACGAAGAGATGTCCTACAAGGAGATCGCCGCCGTCCTCCAGCGCTCCGAGGGCTACGTCGGAACCCTCATTCATAACGCAACCAAGAAGCTGACCCAAAGCCTGCGCCAAGCGGGGGTGGTGTCATGAAAAAATGCACCTCATTTGAAAAGAAACTAACGGCCTATCAGCACGGCGAGCTCGCCGACCGCGATTCCCAAACCTTGGAAGCGCATTTGGACGGCTGTGCCGCCTGCCGCGCCGCGCTGGAAGCGCAGCGCTCCGCCCTCGCACTTTTGGGCGCTACGCTCGAAGCCGTTCCCGCGCCGGAGTGGCTGGTTGCGCGACCGCCGGCGCACCAACGCAAGCGCCGTCCGCTAAACGCCTTTGAACGGATCTGGTATAGCGCGCAGCTCAGGGCGATGCTAGCCACCTGCGCGATATTCGTCTTCCTCGTTTCTCTCTCAGGCACGCTGGTTGTATTTACGGCTGTGAACAAAGAGGAGAAGTGTTTTAGTCCGCCGAAGCCTATTGAACGACCGAAAATGACGCTGAAAAAGCCGAGGGTAAAGGTTCCGAAGTCGGCGAAGCCGAAGCCGAAGTCGACCACGCGCATCGTTACCAAGGTCAAGCGTGCGAACATGCCCGACATCCAGCTGCCGGAAATGGCGGCGGCAAGCGATGGTCTCTCCGGCGGCGTCGGGGGCTTCGATATAATGCCCGAGCTGGAGTCGGTGTCGTTGTTTGGCAGCGCTATGGAAGTTGCCGACGCGCCGGCGGAGGTTCTTTCTCGTGTGAGTGCCGTCGATGACTACTCGTTCATGGATCAGGACGGCGAGAGTCCGAAAATCGCGATGAAAAAACTTAGGGTTCCGGTAAATGTTAAAAAATCCCCAGCAATGGCAAAGCCAAAGCTCCGCAAGCGAGTCGTGGCAAAGGGGACTTCAGGGATAACCGTGCCCGATATAGAGATGCCTGCCGTCGCCGGGATAAAGGGCGGACTCGGTTATCTGGATGACTCAAGCGCCGTGGCGCGTTTTGGTTTTAGCCTCCCGCAGGACGCTTTGTTTGGCGATGATGGTGTTGCGGCGGACTCTCTTTCTTGGGCGGCCCCAGCGCCGCCCCCCGCTAAATCTGATGCAATCGCGTTGACGGATGATTTCCGTTGGATGGACGAGCAGGCCAAGGAAGAAAAAGCATTGGCGGGAACCGAGGTGGTCTCGCCCAGTCCCATGATTGAGTACAACGTGAACGTGGAAAGCGAACCGCTTCCCGAACCGGTTCTGTTGCGGGAGCTCGAGGCCGACAAGGATGTGCCGGCCGAACGCGGCCGGAAGTTTGAATCCGCCGTATTCAACCCCTACACGCTGGCGTTGGAAAATGCCTTTTCAACATTTTCGATCGATGTGGATACGGCGTCGTACGGGCTGGCCCGCAATCGGCTGCTGGGCGGCGGGCTGCCGGATCCCGAGCAGGTGCGCACGGAGGAGTTCATTAACAGCTTCGACTATGACTACCGTCCGCCGGCCGGCCGGCAGACGTTTGCGGTGCATCGCGAGATGGCGCCGTCGCCGTTCCGGATGGGGATGGATGTGCTGAAGATCGGGATCAAGGGGCGGCGCATCGGGCGCGACGATCATCGCGGCGCGGTGCTGACGCTGGTGATCGATACGTCGGGGTCGATGGCGACGCCGGAACGCCTGGGTTTGGTGAAGGAATCGCTGGCCTTGATGATCGACCAGTTGAATCCGGGGGACAAAGTGGCGATTGTCCAGTTTGGCGGCGAGGCGCGGCTGGTGCTGGAGCATACCCCCGCGAGCGAAAAGGCGGCGCTGCTGGAAGCCATCAACGCGCTGCAACCGGGCGGCCCGACGCAGTTCGACAAGGGATTGGAGCTGGGCTATCAACTCGCGATAACCGGCTTCCGCGCCGGCGACTCGAACCGCATCATGATTCTTTCCGACGGCGTGGCCAATCTGGGCGAGCTGGATCCGGAGGCGATTCTGGATCAGGTGGCGGAACAGCGGAAGAAGGGCATTTATCTGTCGGTGCTTGGATTCGGCGCCGGTTCCTACGACGACGACCTGCTGGAGCGGTTGGCCAATAAGGGCGACGGCATGTATGCCTATATCGACACGCTCAACGAAGCCCGCCATCTGCTGGTCGACCAGCTGGCGGCCACGCTGCATGTGATTGCCAGCGATGTGAAGATCCAGGTTGAATTCAATCCGGCGCGCGTGCTGCGCTATCGCCAGCTAGGCTACGAAAACCGCCAGCTCACCAAGGAGCAGTTCCGCGACGATACGGTGGACGCCGGCGAGGTGGGTTCGGGGCAGTCGGTCACGGCGTTGTACGATATAGAGTTGAAGCCCGGCGGTCCGCCGGCCGAGCCGATCGCCACGGTGTATGTGCGCTATCGGCGGGCGGACAACGGGGCGGTCGAGGAAATCAACAGCCGGGTGTCGGACAATGTGCGCGTCCAGCGCTTTGAGGATGCGGATCCACGCTTCCAGCTGGCGGTGTGCACGGCGGAGTTTGCCGAGCATTTGCGCCGCAGTCCGTATGCGGAAGGAACCGGCATGAAGGATATTGCAGGACGCCTGCAATCGGTGGCGCTCGAGCTGGATCTTGACGAACAAGTGCAGGAGCTGGTGCGGCTGATTTCGATTACGGATGGGTTGGAACGCTAAGGGCAACAGGAGGGTTTTATGATGAAACGCGCGTGGATGGTTTTAATGGGTTGCTTGCTGGCGGGCTGGGCCGGCGCCGAGGTGTTGATCAGGCAAGTTGATCTGACGGGAAGTATTTCGACGGAGGAGCTGGCGCTCACGATGGAGTTTGAAGCGGATGTGCAGGAGGTTCCTGCGCGACTGAAGGTGCTGGAGGGCGCGGCGGTCCCGACGGGAATGAAGCTGCCTCGCGGTGCGGAAATGATCAAGGAAGACGGCGTCTACTACATCGATTTCACCAAGAAGGGGGAACAGGACGTCGCGATTGAATTTGAAGCCAAGGTGGTGGTGAAGGGACAGCAGCGCGGCGCGGCGTTCGGTATTCCGTCGGCCACGATCCGGCAGATCACGTTGCAGACTGAACAGGAGGGCTACAAGGTTGAGGTGGTGGATGCGCCTCGCACGCAGAAACTCGATGCAACGCGGATTCAAGCATTCCTCCCCGGCTCGGGCGTAGTGCGGATTCTCTGGAGCCCGGAGCTGGAAAAGCTTTCCGGCGAACTGGTGGCTTCGTGCGACAGCATCTTGGTTGGATCGGCCAAGGTGGGTGCGCTGCAGCTGCAGGGGCAATTCCTTTATACCATCCCGCAGGGCCGCATGAAGGACATCTCGATGAAGCTGCCGGCCGGGTTGAACATTATTCAGGTAACGGGTGCCGATCTGCTTTCGTGGAATGTGCGGGAGCAGGACGGGGCGCGGCAGTTGTTCGTTGAACTGAGCCGGCCGCATGAAAAGAGCTACGTACTGACGGTCCAGGCGGAACAGTCGCTGCCGGAGTTTCCTTGTTCGTTTGTTTTTCCGGTGGTTGAGCCGCAGGGCGTCATCCGCGCCAACGGCGTGGTGCTGGTGGGGACGGACAGCACCATCAAGCTGCTCGTCGACGAGCTTGGCGGCGTGACGCAGGTTGAGCCGGATGCGGTCAATTGGGGAGCGCTGACCCGCCCGAAGCGCGGGCTCTATGCCTATATGTTCGCCAACATGCCGTTCAGCATGAAGCTTTCGGCCGACAATATCGTGACATCGCTCCATGCTCAGGATCAGCTGGTGCTGGCGCTGAGCGAAAACGACGCGTCGCTGGAAGCCAAGGTCGATCTTGAAGTCCGCGATGCGCCGACCCGCGAGGTGGAGCTGGAGGTTTCCTCGGATTGGACCGTGACCGGGGTGACCGGCCAGAACGTGGCGGACTATGATGTGCGCGACCGCGATGGCTCCCGCTGGATCAAGGTCTATTTCAGGCAGGCGGTGGACAGCCGCGCGCTGCTGCAGGTGCGGTTGGAAAAAACCTTGCCGGAAGATTCCTCCGGCTTCCCGATGCCGTTGTTCAAGGTGGCCGACGCCAAGTCGGAACGGGGGTTCATCGTGCTGCGGGGTGAAACGGGAACGCGGCTGGAGGGTTCAAAGCTTGAGGGCCTGCGAGAGGTGAACACGGGATCGCTGCCGGTCAAGATTTCCGACGCGCGGCAGGCCTTCCGTTTCAAGCGTCCGGATTGGAGCGGGCGGGTGGATGTGCGCCAGGAGCTCGCTTCGATTCATGCCGAATCGTTCCAGCTGGTTTCGCTGGGCGAAAGCGGCGTATTCGGCAGCAGCCTGATCACCTACAATGTGGCCAATGCACCGACGCGCAGTTTCGAAATCAAGATCCCGGCTTTCTACCGCAACGTCGAGGTTCATGGCCGCGATATCCGCAACTGGACCCAGGACGGCGAGCGCTGGACGGTCCATTTGCAGCAAAAGGTGATTGGCGACTATACGTTGCTGATCACGTACGACCATCCTGCCAAGTATCAGGGCGAAGAACAGCTTTCGGTCGGCGGTGTCCAGGCCTTGGATGTCGAAAACGAAACCGGCTATATCGCTTTGGCGGGAGCGGCCAATTTGTCGCTGGCCGAAGAGCTTGGATTTTCTCCGACGATCCTGCCGATTGATGTGGACGAGATTCCGGAGGAGTATGCGCTTCTGGTGAACGACACGATCATGCACGCCTACAAATACGTGGCCGCGCCGCACGAGGCGCAGGTGCGCATCAAGCGCTTTGCCACCCAGCAGCTGCTGACCCAGGTGGCGGACCACATCACGCTTAACACCACCATCAGCAAGGATGGCGAGGCCGTGACGGTTGCCGTGTACCACGTGAAGAACACGGATCAGCAATACCTGCCGATCCGGTTGCCTGAACAGGCGGCGCTGTGGACGGTGAAGGTGAATGGAAGCAAGATCCAGGTGCTCGACCAGGGCGACGGACAGGTGCTGGTTCCGGTCGAACGCCGTCGCGATCCCAACGTGCCGCTGAAGATCGAGGTCACCTACGCCGAGCAGCTTAAGGAACCGGGCATGGTTGCCCGGATGAAGTTCCATTCGCCCGAGGTGGATACGCAGTCCGTGTTTGCCCATTGGACGTTCACGCTGCCCGACGGAAAGCGCCTGATCGCCGCCAAGGGGAACATGGAGGTTCCGGTCGAACTTTCAAGACGCCGGGCGGGATGGGGAAATCTGATGGCGGGTCTGGATCCGTCCACGCTGCTGTTCTGGCTGGCCATGGGTGTCGCCCTTGGGCTTAGCCTGTTTTTGCTGGGCCGGAGCAGAGGGGGCGGCCACTCCTTTTCTTTAGGGATCAGCATGCTGGTGCTTTGTTCGCTTGGCGCGGCGCTGGTGGTGGGGGCGATGCTGGCGGGCGCCTCCTTTACGCTGGCGAGCCCCGCGGGATATGTTCCAACGGAATGGGCGTTCAGCAAGGCCGTATCGGGTTCCGATGGCGGACTGCTGGTTCGGCTGACGCTCGTGAACGCCTATTTCGAACCGGCCAGAAATCTGGTCTACCTGCTGGTGGGGCTGGCGCCCTTGGCCTGGATGCTGCTGTCCGGCAACCGCCGGTTCATGCTCGTTGCCCTGGCCGTGCTGGCCGGGTTCTATTCCTTCAATCCCTATCTGGCCTGGGTGACCCTGTCGCTGCCTCTCCTGCTCGTTTTTTACGCATGCTTCATGGCGGGACATCGCAAGGGGACGGATCAGCGCATGCTCCGGGATGCCCGTAAAAAAATAATATTCCAGCACCAGCCCACCGCTCCGGCCAACGGCAAGGAGGGCGCCGCGAAGGTCCAGCTTTTGGGATTTATGCTGACGATGCTGGCGGTGGCGGCCGGATGCGCATCGGTGCTCCCGGCCACGGACAATCCCGTCCAGGCGGAGGGGATTAATCTTCAGATCACCGTGCCTGAATTCGAGACGGAAACCCGGGTGAATGTCGGCGTGCACATGGAGATGAAGCTCAAGGCGAAAAAGGGCGATGAGCTGCGGCTCATGGCGCCCGAGTTTATCCTGAAGGACTACGATTTGTCGTCGCGACACCTGAGCGTGGTTGCGACCGAGGATGGAAGCTTGCTTCGCATCGACCGGGACGGGGACTACGAGGTGTCGATCGATTACCTGGCAACGGCCGGGTATGCCGAGGGCGAATGGGCGGCGCAGCTGTGGATTCCGGATGCGCTTCAAAATTCGGCGACGGTACAGCTGCCCGTGGAGGGATGGAACCTGGATTCGGCTCAAGCCATCCGCATCCGGCAGGACGGCACGACGGCGGACGTATTGTTCAGCAACAGCAAACGCTATTGCACGTTGCGGTGGAAGCCTGAAGAACGAAAGACCGACCTCGAACTGGCGCGCTTCTTCTGCGATGTCAACACGCTGGCCGATTTCCGGCCGGGGATGGTCGGCCTGCGGCACGATGTGCGGTTCAACATTGCCCAGGGCGAAATCCAAAATCTCCAGTTCGATGTCCCGGCCGGCATGAGCATTACCGAAGTCCACGGCAAGGGGATCAATACGTGGCGGTACGACCCGGAATCCGGTTTGCTGGAAGTGGTGCTTTCGGCCCCGGCGACGGAAGCCTATGCCATGCGCATCGGCGCCCAGATCGCCCGCGAAAAACTGCCGTACCAAACCACCGTGAAAGGCATCGCGGTCAGGAACGCGGTGATGCAGCGCGGGGTGGTCGCCTTGGCCGCGTCCGATTCCGTGCAGATCGATATCGCCTCGGTCGAGGCGTTGAGCGGCATCAATATCGGGGATGCCGCCCGTCTGATGGAAGGGTCCAGCGAGGCATCCATCAAGCGGGCCTTCCGCTACAACCAGATGCCGTTCGCCGCCGAGGTTGCCGCCGAGCAGGTTTTGCCGGAACTGCGGCTCTTGGAAGAAACCGCGATGGATATTGCGACTGAACAGATCCGGCTCTCCACCCGGCTGAACGTGACCGTCAGCAAGTCGGGCATCTTTTCGCTGCGGATTAAAATTCCGGAAGGGTTCGATGTCGATTCGCTCAGCGGCGACGCGGTCAGCCATTGGGACGAGGTGAACACCGGAACGCGCGAGGTGGTGGTCAACTTTGCGCGGCAGATCACCGGTACGATTCCGCTGAATCTGGTGCTCAGCCGGTCCGGCCGCGATCTCGAACCCGACTTCACGATGCCGCGCATTCAGGTTGACGGGGTGTTGAAGCACACCGGAACGGTCGTGGTTACGGTCGAGCGCGGCATACGCGTTACGCCGTCGGCTCGGGACGGGGTCAGCGAGATCAGTCCGCGCGAACTCGGCATCCGGCAGGAAGGCAGCTTGGCCTATCGCCTGCTCCGCCCCGATTGGAAGATCGGTCTCCACTCCGAAGTGATGGAACCGACGGTTAAGGCCGAGATTCTGCAGCGCGTGGCGCTTTCGGAGGGCATGCTGAAGTACCGCTGCTACCTTCAGTACGACATCGAGCACGCCGGCGTGAAAGCATTCCGGCTGCAGCCGCCCCGGCCGGAGATTGCCCTGGTTGTTTCCGGACGCAATATTTCGCGGGTGCGGAAGATCGACGACGAAAACGGAATATGGGAAGTCGAGCTGCACGGCAAGGTGGAAGACCGCTACGGAATGGAAGTGGCCTACCAGATTCCGTTTGCGCACGATAATTCCGAACTGGTCATCCGTCCGCTGAAAACCATCGGCACGGAGAGCCAGAAGGGGTATGCCGCTGTGTTTTCGGGCGGCCGCCTCCAGATTACTCCATCGGCCGTTCCCGAGTTTCTCCGAACGGAAGATGCCCGCAGTATTCCGCGCCGCTTCGGTGCCGGCGACCTTTCCGATGCCGTGTTGTGCTACCGTGTCACCGAAAGCGATTTTGTGCTGAAACTGAACGTTGTGCGCCACAATGCCGCCGATGTGCTGCCGGCCCAGGTGCGGTCCGTGCAAATCGACTCGGTCATTACCGAGGACGACCAATCGCTGAACAACATGACCATGGTTCTTGAGCCCGGGTCGCTTCGGTTCCTGGAAATGCGGCTGCCGGAAGGATCGGAAATCTGGTCGGTCTTCGTCAATGAAACCGCGGTTCGCCCCCTGGTGGAAGACGGGCTGTACCTCATCCCGATCGAACCCGGAGCGGACTTGTCGGCAACGGTCGAAGCCATGTATGCCCAAACTAGCCGGAAGGATGTATTCGGTAAAAAGCACTCCTTCTCCGGACCACAATTCAAACTTCCGCTGTCCGATGTGCGCTGGACGTTCTACGCGCCCGATGGATACCGCTATTCCCGCTTCGACGGGACGATGCAGCACCTGCGCTTGTCCCGCAGCGGATCGTATTCCGGCGAGTTCGATGAAGTCCAGTACGGCAGCTACAACTCCGAAAACTCCCTGCGGTTTGGCGAAAGCGCCAAGGAGAATATCGAGACGGGCAATGCGTTGATGCAGAGTGGCGATCAGCGCAATGCACGCAAGGCCTTCCAAAAGGCCATCTCCTTCTCTCAGGGCCAGCAGGCCTTGAACGAGGATGCCCGTGTGCAGTACCGGAATCTGGTCCGGCAGCAGGGCGTGGTCGGGCTGGTCAACCGGCGCAACCAGCTGAAGCAAACGCTGAACCAGGTCGATGGGGATGCCGCAGGAGCGTTCGCCAACGAGCAGTGGTCCGGTGCCGACGTGGATAAGATCGAAGCGCAACTAGGCGAAAAGGAAAGCAGCGCGCTCAGCGGGCTGGCGGAAAAAATGCTCGACCAGCAGCAAGCCGCGTCCACCGAAGTGCATCCGATCCGCGTCGTGATGGCGCGTCAGGGCACGGAGATCGGATTCGAGCGCACGCTCCAGTTGCAGCCCGACACCGAAATGCAGGTCGAGTTTCATTCGGCCCGGGCGGCCGGCAGCCGTTCCGTCCAAGTTGTCGCGGTGCTGCTCTCCGCAGGAATCATCCTTCTCGCCGGCCACTTCATCGGGAAATTGAGGAAGGCGGCCTAGCCGAGGCCGCCCTCGACACCGCCGGGCTTTTATGTACACTCCGTGGCAATCATTGGGAGAGAGTCAGCATGAAAGTTTTGTTAGTTGGAGACATTGTCGGGAAGCCGGGGCGCAACGCTTTTGTGCAGGTGGTGCGTCAGTTGAAGGAGGACGGGCGGGTCGACTTTGTCATCGCCAACGGTGAAAACGCGGCCGCGGGGCGCGGCCCTGCACCGGATATTGCCAATGCGCTGCTCAGCGGCGGAGCGGATGTCGTCACGCTCGGCGATCATGCTTGGGACAGCAAAGAGATGGTGGCGGGCATCGATATGGAAGACCGCATCATCCGTCCGGCGAACTTTTCGAAAGGCGCGCCCGGAAGAGGCTGGGTGCGGGTCGATACGCCGGAAGGCCCGTTGGTCGTGATGCAGTTGATCTGCCGCGTTTTCATGCAACCGAATTATGACTGCCCGTTTCAGATGGCCGACCGCATGCTCAAGGGCGAGCTCGGCGGCGACAAGGTGATCTTTGTTGATTTCCACGGCGAAGCCTCCTCCGAACGCATGGCCATGGGACGCTTCCTCGACGGGCGCGTCTCTGCCGTCTTCGGCACGCACACCCACTGCCAGACCTCCGACGAAACCGTGTTTCCCAAGGGCACCGCCTACATCACCGACCTCGGCATGACCGGCCCCAAGGATTCCATCCTCGGTCGCGAAGTCGAACCCGTTCTTGCTAAATTCCTCACCGGCGTCCCGCACAAGTTCGACGTCGCCAAAGGCGACCCCACCCTCGAAGGCGCGATTGTTGACGTGGATATGAAGACGGGGAAAGCAAGCTCGATTGAGCGGATCCGGATTTCGGTTTAGGAGCGTGAGCACAGAGCGTAAAATCTATTCAGTGGCCGAGGTCAACCGCAAGGCGCGGATGGTGCTGGAGGGGGCGTTGGGCGAGCTGTGGGTGGAGGGCGAGCTTTCGCGCGTAGTCGTTCATGGGAGCGGGCACTGGTATTTCACGATCAAGGATGAGCAAGCCTCGGTTTCGTGCGCCATGTTTTCGCGCGACAACGCCTCCGTGACTTTTAAGCCGAAGGACGGGCTGAAGGTGCAGATGCTGGCCCGGCCCAGCCTGTACGAGGCGAATGGGCGCTACCAGCTGATTGCCTCCGAGATGGAGGAGGCCGGCAAAGGGAACCTGCAGGAACAGTTTGAAAAGCTGAAGGCCAAGCTGGCCGAAGAGGGCTTGTTCGACGAAGCGCGCAAAAAGCCGCTGCCGGTGCTGCCGCGCAAGATCGGCGTGGTGACTTCCCCGACGGGCGCGGCCATCCGCGACATTATCAACGTGCTGACGCGTCGCTTTCCAAATATTGGAATTTTGCTGATTCCCGCCAAGGTGCAGGGTGCCGGCGCGGAGCAGGGGATTGCCAAAGCGATCGACTATCTCAACACGCGCGGCGACATTGACGTAATGATTGTTGGCCGGGGAGGCGGCAGCATCGAGGATCTATGGAACTTTAACGAAGAGGTGGTGGCCCGCGCGATTGCCCGTTCGGAAATTCCGGTCATCTCGGCGGTGGGGCACGAGATTGATTTTACGATTGCGGATTTCGCGGCGGATGTACGCGCGCCGACGCCGTCGGCGGCCGCCGAGCTGGCGGTTCGCGAAATGGGCAGTTTCGTCGCCGAAATTTCGCTGTACGAGCGCCGGCTGAACCAGAGCTTGAAAACGTTGGCGCAGGATTTCCGGCTGCGGCTTAACCGCGCGGCGCACAGCTATGTGTTTAGGGAACCTTCGGTTCTGGTTAATCGTTATCGGGTAATGGTTAATTCGCTGGGCGCTAGGTTGCCGCAACTTCTCGAAATGAGCGCAACGGATCGGCGTCAGCGGTTGGAGCGGTCGGAAACGAAGATGGCGCACCTGCTGCAGTCGGGCGTGCAGCAGGCGCACCAGCACGTTGACGAGCTGGGCATGGCGATGCGCCACCAAATGGAGCGCAAGACCGAGAGCGACCGGCAAACCCTCCAGCGGTTGAAAAGCCAGTTGCGCATGCTTAACCCGCTCGCCGTCCTCGGGCGCGGCTACAGCCTGACGCGCCGTCCCGACGGCACCGTTGTCCGCAGTGTGGCTGGTCTTGAGAAGGGGGAACCCATCATCACCCAGCTCGCGGATGGGAAAGTGGTTTCAAATATTTCAGAAATAGAGTAAGGATTTTTTACGGGAGACGAACCATGGCTGAGAAGAAAAACGCAGATTTTGAGCAATCGTTGGAGCGGTTGGAAGAACTGGTCGATCAGATGGAAAGCGGCGAGCTGAGCTTGGAGGCGATGATCAAGCATTTTGAAGAGGGCTCTAAGCTGGTTGAGGTATGCACGAAGAAGCTGAACGAGGTTGAACAGAAGATCGAGAAACTCGTGAAGAAGGACGGTGAGCTGAAGGAAGTGCCGTTTGAGGTGGAAGACTGATGAAGCACAAGTGGGTTCTGATTGGGTTTTGCGGGTTGATGGTGCTGAGCGCCTTGTTTTCGGCGTTGCGCCGGCAGCGGGCCTATCCCGTTGTTCCTCGCATGGGCAGCGCGCCCGAGACGCGCTTTGCGCCGCGACAGCTTCCGATTGTTGGAAGCAATCCGGCGCGGCAGTTCAGCAACGCCATTGCCGATGCGGTTGAAAAGGTGATGCCTTCGGTGGTCGTGATCCGCACCGAGAAGATCGAGTACCAGACTAAACGCAATTTTTACGGCTTCACCTATCGTGTGCCGGCGCAACTGGCCGGCGAAGGCTCCGGGGTCATCATTGACGAACGCGGCTATGTGATCACCAGCCGGCACGTAATTGCTGGCGCCCAGTATGTCGAGGTGGTCCTGAATGACGGCACCAAGATGCCGGCAAAGCTCATCGGCGATGACAAGTCCACCGATTTGGCGATCCTGAAAATCAAGGGGGAAGGAACCGGCTGTCCGGCGGTTGAGTTTGGTGATTCGGATGCGCTGCGGGTCGGCGAAGTGGTCATTGCCATCGGCTCTCCATTCAGTTTGCAAAGCTCGGTGACGGTGGGGCATGTCAGCCAGAAGGGGCGGCGCTTTCAGATTTTGCCGTACGAGGATTTTATCCAGACCGATGCGGCCATTAACGAGGGCAACAGCGGCGGACCGCTGATTGATGTCGATGGGCGGCTGATCGGCATTAACGCGGCCATCCGGACGGATGCGGCGGAGAAGGGCGTTGGCATTGCCTTTGCCGTTCCTTCGAACCTAGCCATGGTCATTACCAAATCGCTGATCAACAAAGGGGTTCACGAGTGGCCGTGGGTAGGCGCGGCGTTTGGGGTTGTGCGGCTTGACGACGTTCCTGAACTTCAGGTGCGCCAGGTTTGGCGGGACACTCCGGCGGCCATGGCAGGTATGCTGCCCGGCGACGTCATCCTTGCGGTGAACGATATCGAGGTGGCCAACGAATATGATGTCTACCGCATCATTTTCAACCACGCGGTGGGGGAAACACTGCGCTTTCGCGTATGGCGGGAAAAAGAAAAGCAGCTCGAATTCGAGCTGCTTCTGCAGGAGTTTCCCGGCCTAACGTCTTAAGCGTCTTCGCGCAGGCCGCGCACGACCGCCTGGTTGAAGCCGAGCGGTTCAAGGAATTCGCTCATCAGCCAGTCCGGCGGGTTGGTTCCGACCTCCGCCTTGGTGCTGTTTTCGATGTAGGCGTTCCACGCTTCGCGGTGAACCAGCAGGGGCGGCAGAAAGGCGCGGGCGTTTCCGTTCTCGACGATGGCTTTCGAAATCGCCTGCTGTGCTTCGGCGGAGCGGACGTGCAGCTTCAGCTGCTCCTCAGGAACATCCGGACGGGCTGCCATTGCCTGTTTCAGCAGCTTCTCCTGCCCGGTTGTGATTCCTGTGGGAAAACTGAATGCACGGTAGTCGTCGGCCGCATGGTCAAATCCGTTCTCTTCAAAAAACGCGATGCGTTTGTTGGTTTTTTCGGCGGCGTTGTTCCATGCCGTGCCAAGATAGACCACCTCGGTCAAGCCGGAGGAAAAACCGGCGAGCCATCCGAGGCGTCCGTTCTCAACATCCTGCGGGAGGGTGAAGACGCTGTGGCCGATCATAATGCGGTGGGCCTCGTCTTCGGTGTCGAGCACCTCGATGTAAATCTTGGTGCGGGCGTTCATGTAGTCGCCAGCGGCGCGTCGCGGAAAGAGCTCGCTGCCATAGACCGGCCAGGCCAGCGCCATGGTTTTGAGCGCCAGCTCGTTGTCGGGGCTGGCGGTGTATCCGCCCGTCGCGTTTGATTCGAGCTGGATGCTTTTGTGCGAAAACTTCGGCAGCATGAGGGCCGTCGGGTTGCCTGCCACAGGAAAGGCTCCCGGCTCGATGCCGGAGGCCAGCTGCAGAAAGTTGTATGCGGTCAAGTCGCACTGTCCCAGAAAGGACTGGCCCGCTTTCGACGAAACCGTCTGGCCGTCCTTTACGGTTGTGGTCGAGTGGGCAGAAGAGGGGCTGAACAAGTTGACCATGACAAACGGAGCGTCTCCATAGACCGCGCGCTCAAGGGCGAGCCGGTCGGACGTCGTTTTTGAATAGTCGGCGTTCTCGGCCTGGACATAGAGCCAGGGGCGGGTGGCGCCTCCGGTGAAGTGGTTCGGCTCAAGATAGACGTTGAGCTGTTCCACCACGTTGAGCGCGAGCACCACCACCAAGGTGATGAGCACGATCAGCGTGCAGAGCACCATGTCGGAGAAGGATTCGTAGATGCCCTCGTTTCCCGAGGGTGTTTCATGACGGGTTGCCGCACGCATTACGCCACCTTCTGGTTTACATCGTTTTTGGATTTCTGCTGGAGGAACTGCTGGATCGAATCGGCCGCCAGCGAGAGGTGGCCGGCAATTTCCGTGGCTTCGGTATCGAGCTTGGCTTTGGCCATTGTGGTCATTTCGCCGGTGGCCAGGCTGATGGCCCCATGGAGTTCGTCCACGGCGTCCTTGAGTACGAGGCTGGTGCCGTTGACCGCCAGTTTAAAGTCTGCGAGCGAACCGGCCACCGTGCCGCTGGCCTGCTGGACGGAGGTGTTGAGGCCGTCGAACGATTCGTTCACGCCTTTGCCGGATTTGACGATGGTTTCGTTCAGGCCGCCGAAGGCGGTCTGCAGTTCTTCACCGGACTGTCCGATGGTTTCATTGACGGAGCCGATGGCGCCGCGCACTTCTTCGCCGGCTTTTTCGATCGAGTCATTGAATACGCCAAAGGAGGAGCCGATTTCGTTGCCGAAGACATTCATCTGGTCGGTCATGCCTCCGATGCACTCCTTGGTGGCGACCATTGCGTGGGAGCCGGCCTCGGCCAAAGAATCGCCAAAGCTTTGCATGGTGGTTTCGAAGGATGCGGAGAGCTGGGTGGTGATCGATTCGATCTCCTTCTGCATCTGTGAAAAACTCGCGACAACCTTGGAGACTTGTTTGTTGAGTTCCTCTTCTTTGCTTTCGAGTTTCGCAGTTAAGTGGGCGTCGGCATATTCCGCCGCCTCGGCGCAGAGTTCGGACAGCGAGTTGAGCTGCGAAACGGCCACGGCGCGCAGGATCAATCCGCCGAGGGCGCCGAAGAAGGTGGTGTAGAAGGCGGTGCCCATGCCGGAAACCGTTGTTTTAAGTGCTTCCATCATTGTGAGGCGCGAGAGGCCGATGTTTTCCACCATGCCGCCCAAGCCGGAGATGGACATGATCAAGCCCACTACTGTGCCGAGCAGCCCCATGGAGATGACGAGCGCCGCCATGATCGATACGGAGCGCACCTGCGAGTTGTGCTTGGCGTGGTAGGTTTCGATCGCCGTATGGATGTCGACCTTTTCGCCCTTGGTTTTGTAGCCATTGAGTTTGTTGAAGACGCCCGCGATGTCATCGCCGCTGCCCTTCGGCAGTGCATTGGTTTCGGTGATCCGTTTGAGCACGCCCCATTCGGAGTGCAGCTTCCGGGCGGCCAGAAACGAAATAACGAGCCCTGCGCCAAATACAGCGGCAATTACGATGCTCATTCCTGTTTCATCTGCGCGGAAGCCCGACAACAGATGATTGCGGGTCACAATGCCCATCACCAGCGAAAGACCGCCGGCCCAGATGCCCCATGATACCATTGGCTTGATTCTGTTTTTCATTACGAAGTACTCCCTTTTCAGGTTTAGTTTCATTTAAATGCAATGTCGGGATTAAAGCAGTTTATGTGCCAGAGATGGTTTTGAGAGCGGCTTCTCTTGATTCTTCCCAAAAAAGGCGGAAACTTTTCACAACTGAGGCTGAAGGCGCTTTCCAATGATTGGAAAAAAGGTAGAGTGCATCGGCATTTATTAAGGACAGGACCTATGGCAAAAAAAAGAAACAGCCGGCTCGTTGCGGCCGAAATCATCGCTCTGTGGATGGAAAATCAAAGCTTTCCAGACCGGCAGCTGGCTAAAGTGCAAAACGATCACGCTTTCATTCTCGAGGTCGTTAACGGCGTCGTGCGCAATCAGAACATTTTCCAGTGGCTGGAGCGCCAGTGGCTGAAGAAGTCGCCGCAACCGTTTTTCAGAGCCGTCCTTGAAGTGGGGCTCTATCAGCTGCTCTTCATGGAAAACGTCGAGCAATATGCCGCCATCAGCGAAACGGTGGATGCGGCCAAAGGGCGCCCCGGCGGGCCGGGGAATGCCAAGATGATCAATGCCGTTTTGCGCCGTGCACAGCGCGAGGGCGAGAAGGTTTTCCAGCTGCTCGAAAAACAGCCGGCCCATATCCGTTTGTCGCATCCGAAATACTTGATGGACCGCTGGACCCGCCAGTATGGCGAGGCGGCCGCCATCCGTCTGGCTGAATGGGACAACCACCCGCCGGCCACGGTGTTGCGCATCGAGCAGTCGGCGATCGATGCGGATGAGTTCAAGGAAAAGCTGAGGGAAGGCGGCATCGAGGCAGAGGTGCATCCATTCAGCAGCTACGAAATTTTTCTGCAGCTGCCGCGCGGGATTGCCGTGAAGAAAGTGCCCGGCTACAGCGAGGGCTGGTTTACGATTCAGGATCCGGCCACCTCCGTGGCGGTGGATCTGCTTGCGCCGCGTCCGGGCGAGGCGGTGCTCGATGCCTGCGCCGCCCCGGGCGGCAAAGCGGCCATGATGGCTGGTCGGATGAAGGGGCAGGGCGAGCTGGTTGCTATGGATCTGCACGACGACCGCATTGCCGTGCTGCAGGAAAACCAAAAGCGGCTCGGCCTCGACTGGATGGAAATTGTGCGGGGCGACGCGCGGAAGCCGCAGGCGCTGGACGGCCGCACATTTGACGCCATCCTGTTGGACGTGCCCTGCCTGAACACCGGCGTGCTGCGCCGGCGCGCCGACGCCCGTTGGCGCGTAGATGAAGAACGCATCGGAAAGATTGCCAGGCTGCAACGCGAAATTCTTGATGCTGGCGCAGGGCTTCTGAAAGAGGGCGGGCGGTTGGTCTACAGCACCTGCAGCTTAGAAGCCGAGGAAAACGAAGACCTCGTGGCGGAATGGGTGCAAGAGCACCCGGAGTTTGTGCTGGAAAAAACTGAGAAGAGCTTTCCGCCTGAATCGGGAGTCGACGGCGCTTTCGCCGCGCTTATCCGCCGGAAGTAGGCTAAGTTAAACAAAAGGTCGCTAAGAGCGCAAAGTATGGTGCGGAATGCCTTTTTAAAGAATTCTTCGCGTCCTTTGCGCTCTTCTATTGAAAACTCGCGGGACAGGGGCGAGGTTTTTTAGCCGGCCGAAATGACTTCGATGACTGTGCCTTCGAATTCGACGGTTTGGCCGGGGCGGATCTTGCAACGCTTGCGGGTTTCAAGCTGTCCGTCCACGGAAACCATTTTTTCGGCGACGACTTCTTTGCCTTCACCACCGGACATGACGACGTTGGCGGCCTTCAGTAGTTTGCAGAGCTCGATGTATTCACCTGTAATCGGGAATTCCATCGGCTACAGCCCAGCTTCTTTCTTTTGCTTCCGGACCAGCTCAAGGTGTTTGTAGGGCTGGCGCCGGCGATGGTAGAGCGTATCGATCTTTTCTTCGAGGGCGTTCCAGTCTTCGGCTGTGGGTGGCGTGTCGTAGTCCCAGAACTCTTCATCGGAGCGCTTGAACTGCCACTTAATGTTGTTGGGGCCGTGGAAGGTGATGCGCACTTTGCGCTTTATGCGGTCTTCGAGTTTTTCAACCCATTCAATATCGTGTTTCACGTGGATGCTCCGTTTCCAGTGGTTGGAAAAGCTTGGCTATTTCGGGTAGAACCAGCGCCCTGCGGTACCGGCAATAATACAGACGCCGGCGATAATAATCCCGATCAGCGGGAACAGAAGACGGCGTTGATCCAGTGCGACATCATACTGTGCCTGCTCCTTCAAAAAGAAGTAGAGGGCTGCAGATATGGCCAATGCAATGATCGCTACCCACCAGAGTAGGGCTTTGGGTTGAAACGGGCTTTTAGTAGGCTTCATAGAAGATCAATTAATGTACTAACCCCTCGTGTTTATCAAGGAGAAACCCTTTTAATGTATTTGCGTTCGAGCCATCCTCTGGTGCCGTCGTATTCAATTTCAATCCACCCTTTGGGGTCGACGCTTTTTTGCCGCACCAGCGCGCCGAGCGGAACCTTGAAATGGGCGGTGCTTCCCGTAACCGGTCCGTAGAGCGTGGTGGCGCCGCTGTTCACCACGACCCACTCCGGATGGATCTCGAGCTGTTTCCATTGCCACCACCCGGCGGCTGAAAGAAGAATGAGCGCCACGGGGAGCAGGCTTAGTTTGCTTAGGTTCCGTTTTGCCGCAGGAATCAGCAATGCCAGAATGAGCAGCAACGCCATGGCCGCATACGCGCCAACGGCGACAACGATCCACTCGTTTTGCGACAACGTTGCGAGGCTTCGCTGGATCAGGCTGGGCGCCGGTTCAATGGCGCCGGCGGCATTGAGGGCAAAGTGCATGTTGGCGCCGATGTCGGGATCGCGCGGCGCCGCATAGTAGGCTTTGCGGTAGTGCCAGATCGCTTCTGGCAGGTCGCCTCCCTTGAACAAGGCATTGGCCAGGTTGTACTGCAGTGCGACGTTGTCGACCCCGTTGCTCACCATGTCCGCATACAGCATGGAGGCGTCGGAATAGCGCCCCTCGTCGTAGGCGGTCTGCGCCTCGATAAAATCTTTCTCGAACGCAGCGGCCGGCAGGCTGGCCAGAAAGAGCGCGGCTATGACGGCGAAAATAGTTTTCATAGCTTCATCCTTTCGCATTTGTGCAACGTTGAATTGAACTGCTTAAGCAATGCTTTCATTTCGTGCTTGGAACCGTCGCCCGCCTCAATGCCATAGCGTCGCTGCTCGATGGTGGTGAAGAGTTTTTCGATCGCTTCGGCTTCCTTGGGCACCCGCTTCAGCACGGTCTGCAGGTTAACGTCGCCGGGCGGAAGGTTGAGGCGATTTCCGAAATAGTCCGCCAAGGCGTTCCAAAGCGCTTCGTAGAACGCCTCGTCGTTTTTTTTGTGCATCGCTTTTTCTGCCTGCTGCACGCTGCGTCTCGCCGCTTTGGGCGCCTGCTGCCGACGGGCAAGGGCCACGTTGTTGGCCAGCCGGTTCTTCCGCCCCGTTGCGAAGGCCACGATGATGAGCAGCAGTGCGGGGATCGGCAGGAGCATGAAGAAGAGGCGTGAACGGTGCCACGGGGTGGCGTCTGCGAGCGTCCACTTCTTGGGAAGCGGCTTGAGGTAGACAATATCGCGTCCGAGAATCTCGGTCTCCTGCATGACGGCGCTTGGAATGGTGGCGATCACTTGCGCGACTTGCTCGGGAATCGCTTCAACGCTGATGGGGAAGGGGCCTTTGGTGATCGTGCGGAAGTCCGAGGTCTTTGTGTTGAAATAGGAAAAGGAGATGGCGGGGATTTCCTTTACGGTGTCCGACGTAGGGATGACGACTTGCTCGAAGCGGACTTCCCCCGGGTTTTTAGACGGGGCCGACCGGGCATCATAGAGCTTGAGGTCGTGGTTGGTTTCTAGATCGGGCGGGATGATTTGCGTAATGTTTCCTTGGCCGGCAATGCGCATCTTGACCGTGACAGGCTCGCCGGCCTTGACGGCCGTCGGGCCGACCTCGACCTGAAAATTAAACTCGCCAACGCCTCCCGTAAAGCTGTCCGGCCTTCCCTCCATTGGAACTCCCAGCACCTCCATCTCTAGTGTGTTGCACTCGAGCACGTAGGGACGGGATTCCTGCCGCCCGAAAAAATCGCCGAAGAACGGGTCATCGAAGCCGTAAGACCGCCGTTTCTGCCGCGGGACGATCACGTTGACCTGCACTTCCGGCTGAAACTCAAAGGTTCCCGCGGTCAGGGTTTTTACGGTGGTGCTGAGGCGGAAGACGTTGAAGATGGTTCCTTCGCGTTCTTCGCGGCGGCCTCGTGAAACATTCCAGTCCAGCTCGCCTTCGAGGCCGCTTTCCGGCATGCCGCCTCGCAGGCTGAAGTTGCCGTCGATCTGAATGCCGTCGCGGACGTAGACGTCGACCATTAGTTGAAACGGTTCGTGGACATACGGCGCCGTCCGTTCGGACGAAATACGCGAAAACATCATTTCCGAGATTTGCTGCGCCTCAGGATCGTCGGCTTTTTTGATGACGCGGAGCTTGGCGGTCAGCACTTTTTCGCCGCCGTTGTATTGGCAGCGAACGGGGCCGATCGTGAAGTCGCCCACCTTGGCCGGCGTGACGAGATAGGTATGAACGACTTTGGAGGAGGTCTTGAAATTGACGATCTGGGTTTGCGAACTTTGCCCTTGGTATTGGATTTTCAGGCCCTCGATTTCCGGGATGTCGGCGGCCTTGCCCTTGGTGTCGAGGAATTCGATTTTCAGCACGGCGCGGTCGAGCAGGCTGATGAGCTGCGGCTCGATGCTCATTTTTACATCGGCGGCCAAGGATGCAAGCGCGCTTGCGAATATCGAACAAAGAACAAGGAATATCGAATTACGAAGTGTCCGCGCCGTGCTCTTCGATTTTATTCCTGCGAGATTCATAATTCCATGTGTTGCAATCGGCATTCTCTTTTACCAGTCTTTGTCCACTTTGACGGGCGCGCCCATTACTGGGTGTAGTTGCAGGCGTTTGTTTTCCTCTTCCTGCCGCATGGCATCAAGCAGGCGCTGGGCTTCGTCTGGAGTCATCTGTTCTGCGCTCTGTGGCTCCGGTTCCGGTTCGGGATTTTGTTGGTCTTGTTCCGGGTTCTGTTCCTGCTCTTGCTGCTGCTCGTCGTTCTTCTGCTGGTCTTGGTTTTGCTTCTGTTGTTCGTCGTTCTTCTGCTGTTGTTGATCGTCGTTCTTCTGCTGCTGGTCGTTCTGGTTTTCTTGATCTTGCTGTTCTTGCTGTTTTTTGAGCAACTCTTCCAGAGCCCGCAGTTTTCCGTCCTCCGGATAAATGGAGAGGCCCGTGGCGACGAGGTTGCTCGCGCCGGCGGCGTCGCCATGGATATACAGGCTTGCCGCCGGATGGAAATAGACGGCATCGGCTTCGGCTTCGGCTTGGGCTTCGTCCGCGAAGGCCGCCGAGGCGAGCGCACAACAAATTAGGATGGATGCAACAATTTTCATTCTACGATATTAAGATTGGTGAGTTCTTGGATGATTTTGAGCACGTCCTGATTTTTTTGGATGGTCTCTTCATATTGTTTCTTCAAGTCCGGTTTCAAATCGAACGCGTATTTTCGCTCATCGGTCTCGGTTGTCAACCGTTGGGCGGCCAGCATGTACTGGTAGTCGTCGATCTGCTTGAGCGCCAGCTCCAAATCATGTTCGGCCGCTTCGAGCGCCAGCTGCAGCATTTCGAGGCGTTCGGCAATCTTGGGGAGGTATTGCTTCGACTCTCCATGGTTTGGATCAACGTTGGCGAGGATATGTTCAAACTGCTTTTTGGCGGAGTGGTAGTTGGTTCGCGCATCCTTGGCCTTGTATTCCTGCAGCAACGCCTCGGCCTGGTCGAAGTGCCACAGGCCAAGGTTGTATTCCAGTTGAAGCCGCAGCTGTCCGGCGCGCTCAAAGTTTTGTTTGGCCGCGAGGTCTTCGGGATTGAGCAGCAATGCTTTTTCGAACATGTCTGCGGCCTGAAAGGCCAGCTCGATGGCCATTCCGATCTGCTCCTGTCCCGTTAGCGCCGTGGTGCGGGCGAGCAGGGCGTTGCCCCGGTTGAAGTAGGCCTTGGCCTGCAGCTTCACGTCGGGGCTGCGCAGGGCTTCTTCGTATGCGGCGGCCGCCTCCTCGAAATTGCCCAGCCGGTAGTGTGCGTTGCCGAGGTCGTAGTTGCCGAGGTCGGGAAACTCCAGCGCGGTTTTTTCCAGGGCTTCAACGGCGTTGGTGTAGTCGCCCGCCTTGTACGCCTTCAGTCCCTTGCGCATTGACGACCGCGGGGTGTCCTCCGCCATGGCCTGTGCTCCGGTCAGAAGAACAGCCAAAACGAACCATCTGAATTTGTTCGCGATCATCTGTGGCTCCTCCCTTTGATGGGCAGGATCAGCGCTTCGATGAGAAGCAGAAGCAACGCGGCGGCGATGAACCATTGGAAGCGCTCAACCCAGCTTTTCGACATGCGCGCCTCGCGTTCCTCGCGCTGCAGCTCGGCGATGCCCTGCTGGTAGACCCGCTCCAGTCCAAAGTCGCCCGGAGCGGAGCGGACGTAAAAGCCGCCGGTCTCAAAGGCGAGGCGCTCGAGCATGCCTTCGTTGAGCGAACTCTTCACGACGTTGCCGGCTTTGTCTTTCACAAAGCCGTCCGAGGTTTGGATCAGCTCGCCTTTCTTGGTGCCGACGCCGATGGCAAAAATACGGATGCCTTCCTTCTTCAGTTTCGGAAGCAGCGCGAGCGGATCGCCGGTGTGGCCTTCGCCGTCGGAAATCAAAATAATGACCTTGTCGGCTTGGCTCTCTTCCGCTTTCTCGAAGCTTTCAATCGAGGTTTCGAGAGCTTGGAAAATGTCGGTGCCTCCAACAGGAACGATGCCGGCGTAGATGTCGTCGAGCATCATTACAAAAGCGGCATAGTCGATGGTGGCCGGGCATTGCAGGAAGGCATCGCCGGCAAATGCTACGAGACCGATGCGGTCGCCGCGCAGTTCGTTGAGCAGGTCGCGCACGCCCCATTTGGCTTGTTGCAGGCGGTTCGGCTTGATGTCCTGCGCCAGCATGCTTTTGGAGGTGTCGAGCGCCACAATGATGCTCAGTCCGCGCTGTTTCACCTCTTCCCACTTGAAGCCCCATTGGGGGCGCGAGAGCGCGACGATGGCCAGGCCCAGCGCCAGCACGCGAACAACGTTTTTTAAGCGTTGCCGTTTGGCCGAATGCCGCGGCAGCAGGGTGGACCACAGGCCTTGTTCCGCCATGCGGGAGAGCAGCTTGGTTCGGCGGCGGATCATTAGCCCCGTCAGCAGCAGCAAGGGGAGCAGCGCCGTAAGCCAGAGCAGCATATCCTGATTGCCCCATTTAATCATGGCAACCTCCCAATCCGTGACAGCGAGAGCAGCTGCTCCAAAGCCAGCAGCGCAATGCCCGCAATAATCCAATCTTTGGATCGTTCCTCGAAACGCGTGAAGCGCTCCACTTCAATTTCGGTTTTTTCAAGCTGGTCGATCTCTTCATAAACCGCTTCGAGGGTTTCGAGGTCGCGTGCCCGGTAAAATTTTGCGCCCGTCGTATCGGCAATCTTTTTCAGTGTGGCTTCATCCACTTCCTGGCCTTGCCTGAAAAATCCGGTGCGGGCCCCTCCGGCGCCGATGGTGTAGATCTTGATGCCCAGCGCCGCGGCGGCCTGCGCCGCGTTTTCGGGCGAGAGCGTGCCGGAGTTGCTGGCGCCATCGGTCAGCAGAATGATCACCTTGCTTTTGGCCTCGCTGTCGAGCAGGCGGTTGCTGGCCGAGGCAATGCCGTCGCCAATCGCCGTGCGCCGTCCGTCGAGCATGCCGGTGTGCAGGCCTTCCATGCGCTGGATTAGCCAGCCGTGGTCGAGCGTGAGCGGCGCCACGGCATACGGCAGGGTGGCGAAGCCGACCATGCCGATGCGGTCGTTTGGGCGTTTTCCCAGAAAGCGTTCGATAACGTTTTTGGAGGCTTCGAGCCGGCTCAGCCGCCGGTTGGTTTTCTGGAAGTCCTGAGTCTCCATCGATTCCGACAGGTCGAGCAGCAGAATGATGTCGACGGCTTCGGTACGCACGCGGCTGTTGTCGAGGCCGCGTTGCGGACGGGCAAGAGCCACCACTAGGCAGGCCCAGCCGAGGATGTAGAGCGCCGGCAGGATGGGCCGGATGCGGATGCGCCAGCTCTTGGGCAGATTCTTCAGCACCTGTGTGTTGCTGAACTGCATCGACTGCTTGCGCATCAGGAAGCTCCGCAGCCAAACCAGCAGCGGGATCAGCAGGAGCAAAAGCAATAAAATGGGGTGGGCGAGTCTCATGTGGTTTTACGTGTTAGGTTTTATTGTTATATCTGTGAGCTTCGTCTCTTCGACAAATTGCTTGGTGGTGCTGAAGGCGGATTCCATGGTGGCGCGGTCGGGATGGCCCTTGGCGAACTTGACGATGTCGGTCTGGCGCATGAAGTCCTGCAGAATGTTGCGCTGGGTGCCGTCGAGTTCGGGGGACTTGCTCATTTCTTCGACGATCTCCTCGGTGGTTTCGTCGGTGGCGTTGAGGGAAAAGCGACCCTCGAGGTAGTTGCGCAGGATTATCGACAGCTCAGTGTAGAAGGGGTTGCACTCGTTTTTTTCGAGCAGGCCTTTGCCTTTCAGCATTTCCAGCGCCCGGAAGGCCAGTACATGCGGCGGGATGGCCGGCGCCGATGGGATGAGATGCTCGCGGTGTTTCCACAGTTTGGACGTAATCCAGCCAACTAAAAAGGCGGTGACCGCCACAAGCGCTGAAATCCATAGCCAAGGCGGCACGCGCCCCGGAAGCTTTTGCATCGGCTTGATGTCGGCGATTTGCGATGAGGCGTCTTCCGGCAGCGACGACTCTACGTTCAGAACCACCTGGGGGAAGTTGGTGGCGAAGGTTTGATCGCCGACGCGGCAGGAAATCAGGTTGGTGGAAACCACATGCTCGCCGAGGCGGAAGGAGGTGATGGAGTAACGGGACTCGGACTGAGTTAAGCCGTCCTCGCGTGGAACGTTTGCCCAGTCGCGCTTTAGCAGAACCACATTTTTTTCTTTTCCGATTTCTGGAATCTTCAGGGTTCCGTTTGTCGGGAAATACGCGGTAACAATCAATTCAACTGGATCGCCCACGCAGATGGCCTCGCGGTCGATGGAGTATTCCACCGTTAGCCGGTCCTGAGGAAAGACCTTCGGTTCCTCCGGCTTGCACCCGATAAGGGCAACCGCAAGGACTGGAATTAAGATGTGGCTTGGCTGGGGCATTTTTTATTATCTGCGGCTCGCGCGCTGGCGGAAGAATTTGATGAATTGCTTGTCATAGGGCTCGCCGGCAAAGAGGCGGATGGTGTCGATGCCGGCCTTGCGGTGCATGTCGTCGACGGCCTGCGCGCGGCGGGTCTGCTCGAGGCCGAGGTGTTCGCGCACCTTCCGGCTGGAGGTGTCGACGAGGACGTGCTCGCCGGTTTCGGCGTCGTGCCAGTTGATGACGCCGATGTCGGGCCAGGCCACCTCGCGCTTGTCGCCGATGACGACGCTGATGAGGTCGTGGCGCCGTCCGGATATTTTGAGGAGCTTTTCGTAGTCGTCGTTGAACATGAAGTCGGAGATGAGAAAGGTGACGTTTTTGCGGGTGCTGACGTGGTTGAGGTAGTCGAGCGCCGGCACGGCGTTGGTGCCTTTGCCTTGCGGCTTGTGCGAGAGCATTTCGCGGACGAGCCGCAGCACGTGGCGCGTGCCCTTTTTCGGCGGGATGTATTTTTCAACCTCCTCGGCAAAGAGGATCAGCCCGATGCGGTCGTTGTTGCGGATGGCGGAGAAGGCCAGTACGGCGGCGACTTCGGCGGCGAGGTCGCGCTTGAGCTGCGAACCGCTGCCGAAAAGGTTCGATGCGCTGACGTCGACGACGAGCATGACGGTCATCTCGCGCTCTTCGACGAATTTCTTGATATGCGGCGCGCCGGTGCGGGCGGTCACGTTCCAGTCGATGGAGCGGATGTCGTCGCCGGGCACGTATTCGCGCACCTCGTCGAACTCCATCCCGCGCCCTTTGAAGGTGGAGTGGTACTGCCCCGCAAACACGTCGTTAACGGCGTGCTTGGTTCTGATTTGAATTCGGCGAACTTTTTTCAGAAGCTCTTTGTGGTCGAGGGTGTTGCTCATGGCGATATGGGCGACATGCATGTCGCCCCTACGGGACGGGGATTTCGGAGAGGATTTTTTCGATCAGGTCTTCGCTGGTGAGCTCTTCGGCCTCGGCTTCATAGGAGACGATGACGCGGTGGCGGAGCACGTCTTGCGCGATGGACTTGACGTCTTGCGGGGTGACGTAGCCACGGCCTTGCATAAAGGCGTGGGCCCGGGCGCCCATGGTGAGGTTGATCGTTGCGCGGGGCGACGCGCCGTAGCGCAGGTAGTCTTTGATGTCGAGGTTGTACTTCTCGGGTTCGCGGGTGGCGAAGACGATGCTGAGGATGTAGTCCTTAATTTTGTCGTCGATGTAGATTTCATCGACGACTTCGCGGGCCTTGAGGATTTTGTCGGGATGCAGTACGGCGTTGACGGCGATCTCGGTGTTGGAGTGCGCCATGCGGTCGAGGATGCGGCGCTCTTCTTCGATGGTCGGGTAGCCGACCTTGAGTTTGAGCATGAAGCGGTCGACCTGCGCTTCGGGCAGCGGATAGGTGCCTTCCTGCTCAATCGGGTTTTCGGTGGCCATGACGAGGAAGGGCTTGGGCAACGGGAAGGTTTCGTCGCCGATGGTGACCTGCTTTTCCTGCATGGCTTCGAGCAGGGCGCTCTGGACTTTGGCCGGCGCGCGGTTGATTTCGTCGGCTAGGATGATGTTGGCGAAGACGGGGCCCTTCTTAATGATGAAGTCGCCGTGTTTCTGGTTGTAGATCAGCGTGCCGATGAGGTCGGCGGGGAGCAGGTCGGGGGTGAACTGGATGCGCTGGAACGAGGTGTCGAGCGCCCGGGCCAGCGTGTTGATCGTCAGCGTCTTGGCGAGGCCGGGGACGCCTTCGAGCAGGACGTGGCCGTTGGACAGCATCCCGATGATCAGCCGGTCAATCAGGTAGTCCTGTCCGACGATCACCTTTCCGATTTCGTTTTTTAATGTAGGAACAAATGCGCTCTGTTCGCGCACTCTTTGGTTGATGACTTCTATTCCTGCCATTTCGGGTTTCTCCTTGTTATGTATTTATGCGTTATATGACCGCAAAAATTAATGCGCGTTCAAAAATCATCTATTAATTTGTCGCAAGGCTTCGTAAAGCACGATCGCTGCGCAATTTGACAAATTGAGCGATCGCACGCAGTCAAGCTTGATGGGGATGTTCAGGATGGATTCCGAGTGTGCGGCAAGCATTTCGTCGGGCAGTCCGAAGGTTTCGTTTCCAAAGATGAAATAGTCGTTAGGCTGAAATGCGGCTTCCTGAAAATTACGGCTTCCGGCGGTGCTGAAAAAAAACTTTCGGTCCGAGGGGTTTTTCTCAAGAAACGTGTCGAAGTCGGGATAGACCGTGAGATTTACAGAATCCCAATAATCGAGGCCGGCGCGGCGCAGCTGCTTTTCGGAAAGGTCGAAGCCGAGAGGCTCAATGAGGTGCAGCGCGGTGCCGGTGGCGGCGCAGAGGCGCGAAATGTTGCCGGTATTGGGCGGAATCGACGGCTCAACCAGCACAATGTTGAACGGGGCGTCCGGCCACTGAAACTCCAGTTCCACCCGCTTGCGCTCCGAATGCCGCATTTGTTCGTTTTTTTTCATAAGCCAAACACAATAGCAAAGCAGACGGGCGCGTGAAGCCTGAGATGCGAAAAACTGCAGGGCCGGCCACTAATCAGTCCATCCTCAGCCCGTAGGGTTGTAAAATGAGCAATGCATGGAAGTGCGGCGTTGCGGAGCGAGTTCCGAATCGTTACAGTCCTTGAAATTTGGAATTAAACGGCGAGGAATATTCGATGATTAAACAAGTGGCATGTTTGGCGGTTTTGGCCTTGGTTGGATGCTCCACAACTCGGAACGGTGCATACCGCCCCAAATCCGGTAACGAGAAAGAGGCGTATGCCCGGGCGTGGCTTGACGTCAGCCCGGATGATGTCCGCAAGGATTTCCAGTCGCTCTATCAAACCGAAGTGGCTTGGGCTGGGATTATCAAAGAGATTGAGTTTAGGGAATCAGAACGCGAGGTGAGTGTCGCCTTTCTGGTGGAGCATCGCAATTTTGATTGGAAAGACCATGGTGGTGGGCGTTCTTATCAGCTTGAGGCCGAGGGCGAGGGTGTGTTTGCCGTCGGTTGGAAGGTGGAAAAACCCACGAGTATCAGTTATCTGAAGTCGTTGGCTGATGCAGGCGACATGCTGGTGGCGTACGGAAGACCCGTGCGCATTCGTAAAGGCACTATTCAGCTCAGTGCTACGGCCGTGCGACCGATTTCGGCCGACGACTACTCCATTGCCGGAGCTGAACCCATGGCCGAACTTCCAGAAGAGCCGGTCGCCGAACCCCAAGAAAAGTCCGAGGCTGACGCTCCTTCCGAGTGAGCGGCTTCGCTGGTTTTTTTACCAGCGACCGGAACATTAGACCACAACCTGCGAGGCAATGATGGATGCACTGAAGCGATTG
The DNA here is from genome assembly GCF_900890705.1 of Pontiella sulfatireligans. Lineage (GTDB taxonomy): Bacteria > Verrucomicrobiota > Kiritimatiellia > Kiritimatiellales > Pontiellaceae > Pontiella > Pontiella sulfatireligans. The sequence goes on from NZ_CAAHFH010000002.1 coordinate 2,677,030, forward strand.
ATGGAAAACAACCGCAAATGGGCGGGCCGGATTGAAAAAGAGCAGCCGGGCTTTTTTGAAAAACTTTCTAAACAGCAAAACCCCGAATATCTTTGGATCGGGTGCGCCGACAGCCGGGTTTCCGCCGACGCCATTGTGGACCTCCCTCCGGGCGAGGTGTTTGTGCACCGCAACATTGCCAATGTGGTGGTGCATACCGACCTCAACTGCTTGTCCGTCGTCCAGTATGCGGTTGAGGTGCTGAAGGTGAAGCACATCATTGTATGCGGCCACTACGGGTGCGGCGGCATTGCGGCCTCGCTCGATACAGAGGAGCACGGACTCATCGACAACTGGCTGCGGCACATCCGCGACATCTACCGTTTCCACGCAGGAGAATTGGACGGCATAACCGATCCAACCGCGCGAAAAGACCGCTTGTGCGAACTCAACGTGATCGAGCAGGTGTCCAATGTCAGCCATACCACGATTGTCCGAAAGGCTTGGAAGCGCGGGCAGGAACTAGCCGTGCACGGCTGGATCTACCGCCTTGAAGACGGCATCCTCAAAGATATGAACGTTACGGTCACTTCCGCCGATGCTTAACGAATACTATGCCTGCCGCCACGGCGAAAGCATGGCGAACGTCAAAGGAATTGTAATCAGCGATCCCGCCGTTGGCACGAAGCAATACGGCCTGACAGAGAAGGGGCGCCGCCAAGCGGCGGCCACTGCGGGCAAGGCCGAGGGCTTCGGTGCCGATACCCTCATTTTCTCCTCCGACTTCAAACGGGCGGCCGAAACGGCGGAAATTCTGCGCGCCGCCTTGGGCGTAGCCGAGGTGCAGTTCGATATCCGGCTGCGCGAACGCTTTTTTGGCGAGTACGAAGGCGCAACGCATTCGAGCTATTCCAAGGCTTGGATGAACGACGCATTGAATGCCGAGCACACCACCGGCGGGGTCGAGAGTGCGGGCGCTGTCCGCAAGCGCATGTTTTCCGTGGTCCAATCCTTGGAAACCGAACACGCCGGCCGGAAAATCATCCTCGTCTCGCACGGTGATCCGCTGCTGCTTCTGCAATGCGAATTTGACGGCATCGAAACCGCGCAGCACCGCATGCTGAAATATTTCGACACCGCCGAGCTCCGGGCGCTAATCCCCAAGGGGCTTCCAATTGCCTCGAAAAAGAGTGTGGACGAAATCTTTTCCGGCATTCGGAATGTGGCCAAAATCCGAGGCGATCTGACCGAGCCTGAAACGGATTCCTGGGGTGAGGACCTTCTCCCATGATTGTGCTCGACGCCGATTTGTGGGTGTTGTAGTGCGTGCCTCCCGAAGGGGGCGAGTTGCAAGCAGAGAAGCCTTCGCTACACTTAGAGGCAATGGTTGCTGCCGATTTTGGCGCATACAACTAATGGTCTTCGAGGCAAATTCTTCATGGCAGAAACACGGCGCAGAGCACCGTGCTACGTAGAACGGTGCTTCGCGCCGTTTGCCTTTTCCTCAGGGGAAGGCTTGTGCTGGATATTACTAGGCGCTTGAGCCCATGGTGTAGCCGCTGAGGTCGAGCGTGACGAATTTGTAGCCGGTCTTTTTGATGGCCGCCACGAGCTCGATCCTTTCGTTCATCAGCTTTTCAAAGTCGGCCTGGTCGATCTCGATGCGACAGAGGTCGTCGTGGTGCCGGACGCGGTATTGCGAATAGCCGCGCGCCTGAAGGATCGCTTCCGCCTTTTCCACCTGGGTCATGGCTTCGAGGTCGATGCGGGTGCCGGTGGGAAAGCGCGAGCCGAGACAGGCGAACGACGCTTTCCCGGCGGTTGGAAGCCCACGCCGCTCGCTGAGGATGCGAATCTCCTTCTTAAACAGTCCGGCATTCTGCAACGGCGCGACGACGCAATGGTTGGCGGCCGCCTGCGTTCCGGGGCGGATATCGCCTTTGTCGTCCTCGATGGCGCCGTGGGCGAGCACGATGTCGCCAAATTCCGAAAGTATGGTTTCCATCTTGGTGAACAGCTCGTTTTTGCAGTGGAAGCAGCGGTCGCCCTTATTTTGGAGGTATTCCTCCTTGAGGTGCTCGCCGGTTTGGATGACGCGCAAGTGCCAGCCGCGTTCGGTGGCCATATCGACTGCCTGCTGCAGCTCTTCGCGCGGGATGGAGGGCGAATCGGCGATGACCATCATCGCATTTTGGCCCAGCACTTCGTTTGCGCAATCGGCGAGATAGGTGGAATCGACTCCGCCGGAATAGGCCACCGCTATGGCGCCATAGGATCTCAGCTCGTCGAGCAGCATCTGCTCTTTTTCGTCAATCGTATTCATGGGGCCAGATAGTAGACCACTACGCCGAACGAATCAGCACTAATTTTACTGGGGAATTGGGCAGAATAATTAGGTGGCAGAATAATTTTCCTCATCAGTCCTGAATTGGAAATGATCCTGTCATTCAATAATCCTGTCTTTACAGTTCGAGATCGCCCTTGCGGTTGAGGAGGAGCCAGATGAAGAAGGGGCCGCCGAGCAGGGCGGTGAGGACTCCGACGGGGATTTCGGCGGGGGCGATCAGCGTGCGCGACAGCGTGTCGCAAAAGGCGAGGAAGAGTCCCCCGAAGAGGAGCGACGCCGGCATGAGATAGCGGTGGTCCGCTCCAACGAGCATGCGGCAGATGTGCGGCGACATCATGCCCACGAAACCGATTGGTCCGCAGACGGCTACCACGCCGCCCACCATCAGCGACGAGGCCAGGAAGATTAGCTTCTTAACCAACCCCACGTTGACGCCCCGGCTCACGGCAATGTCTTCGCCCACCATGAACAGGTTCATCTCGCGATGGAGGAAGGCAAGCAACAGGCTTCCGATTCCAAAGAAGGGCAGCAGGTTGAGCAGTTTGCCGAAGTCGGCCGTGGCGACGGTGCCCATCATCCAATGGACAATGCGGAAGGAGTGCGTCAGGCCGCTAACATATTGAATGAAGAGGATCAGGCTGGAAAAGAAAAAGCTGATGGCGATGCCTGCGAGCAGCAGGGTGGGCGTGGAAAATCCACCCTTGAGTTTGGTTAGGCCATAGACCAGCCACACCGAAAGCAAGGCGCCGCCAAACGCCGCTAGCGAAGTGCCGGAGATCCCCAGAAAGGAAAAGGTTAATCCGAGCCGGATGAAGATGGATGCGCCCAGCGCCGCGCCGCTGGAAACGCCGAGCGTGAACGGCGTCGCCAAAGGATTGCGGAAGAGCGCCTGAAACGACATGCCGCTCAGCGATAGCATGGCTCCGGCCATAAAGGCGCACAGTACGCGCGGCACGCGAATGTTCAGCAGGATGTCGCGTTCCTGTCCGGCGGCGTTGTACGGAATAAACTTCATCCCAAACAGCGGGCTGACGAACAGCGCCACGCCTGCCAATAGGAACAGAATCAAGAGCGGAAGGATCGGCTTCTTCACAGCGCACCTCCCGAGATGACGTAAGGGAGGGGGCGGTCGGGGGAGGGGGTGCAGCGGAATTCGGTGCCGTAGATGCTTCCCAGCAGAGCGCTGTCGGCGGTTTCTGCGGGCGTGCCGCTGAATGCGATGGCGCCGTCTTTGATGGCATACAACCGATCGCTGCTGGAAGTGGCGGTGTTGATGTCGTGATGCACCGCCACGACGGTGATGCCGTTTTCGCGGCACGACTTTTTCAGCAGGGCGGCCACGTTGGCCTGGTGGCGGTAGTCGAGAAAGGTCGAAGGCTCGTCGAGCAGCAGGATTTTGGTTTCCTGCGCCAGCGCGGCCGCAATGAAGGCCATTTGCCGTTCGCCGCCGCTGAGCGTATTGAGTTTGCGGTGCCGGAATTCAGTGAGTCCTGCGCTTTCAATGGCTTTGCCGACGGCGTCGTAGTCCTCGCTCTTGAGCGAGGTGAAGGCGGAGAGGTGGGGGTAGCGCCCCATGGTCACAAATTCTTCAACGGTCAACGGCGTGCTGCGTCCTTCGGCCTGCGGAACATAGCTCTGGAGTTTGGCCAGCGTTTTGCTCCCGTGGTCGGCGAAGGATTTCCCGTCAATGGTGATGGCGCCCCGCCAGTCGGTATAGATTCCTGCAATGCATTTGACCAGCGTGGTTTTGCCCGCGCCGTTGGGGCCGATGATGGAAATGTATTCGCCCGCACCGATATTCATCGAAACCCCCTTCAGGATTTCATTTCCCGAAAGGTCGATGGACAGGTCTTTAATTTGGATGATGGCGTCGGGCATTTAGGCAGAATAATTTAGTGGCAGAATAATTTTTTTCTCAGCGAGGATAGTTCAATTTCGTTTTGATCAAAGTTAATCCAATCAATTTGTTCGAACTCGGATGCATTTAGATATTTCTGGAGGTTCTTTTCGTAGGAGGCCTTTTTTCTCGAAAGCCCGGTGAAATGAAGGAGAGTGTCTGGCGATGTTGCACAAAAACGTGTGTTTGCATCTTCGGAGGGGTGTTCCATGAAAAACAGAACAGCTTCTTTGTAGAGCTGAATATTCAAATATGCACCCCATTCATTCAACAGCTCCGCGAGTAAGTCCGGGAGGTGCAGGTTGGCAGGCTGGGCTTCGATCCAATCATCTGTTTTCAGGAAAAACGATTGTCGCTGATCCAGTGTTAGGCTTGTTGAAACAAAACGCCGTTCCAATGAGTCGGGTCTGAAGTTGATGATCTTCCCGTGCTGGGTATTGGTTAGAAACAAGTAATTCAGCGTTTGTGATTCATTTGGCGAGGTAATGCCTTCGACCGTTTTTAATTCATACACAGCGCCTTCAATAAGCAAATCGATAAAGTAGGGTTTGCAGAAATCTTTGAATTCTACTTTTACTTGAACTTCAGGAAGGGCATGCAGCCCGCTTGCAAGGCAACGCTCCAGCAGCTTGGCTTTGTAGTCATTTTCATCCCAAAGATTGCCAATGGAATTATACAGGTCGAATGCCAAGGCCATGACCTGATAATCCAGGCGGTGAAATGCCTTTTCCGGTAGAGCAGAAACACGATGTTTAACCAATATTCCCATAAATTATTCTGCCACAAAATTATTCTGCCTAATCACGCGAGCGAAGTCTTCTAGTGTTTGGATAAATCGGGGGCCGGGGATGCAGGTGTAGCTGCCGGTGAGGATGTGGATTTGGCTGCGTTCGATGGCGTTGACGCCTTTGAAGGTGTTCCATTGCTTGGAAACCTCGCCGGGGGTTTGAAGGTCGGGGGCGAGGACAATGACGATGTCGGGATTGAGGCGAAGGACGGCTTCTTTGGAAATGACGGAGAAGGGGAGCTTGCCTTCAATCACGTTTTGTCCGCCGGCGAGTTCGAGCAGCTCGTTGTGGATGCATTCGGTGCCGAACGCATGGATTTGGCTCATGCCGCCGGCGCTTCCGCCGAAGGTGATCAGCACGCGGGGACGGTTGGTGGGTTGGCCTTTCAACTCGGCCATGCGGTTCTGCAGATCTTGGATCAAAGCGTCGGCTTCGGGCTCGGCCCCGCAGGTCTGCCCGACGCGCTCGATGGTTTGGAGAATGTCGGCAATGAAGTAGCTCCCGGTTTTTAGGAAGGGGATGCCGAGGCTGCTTAGGCGTTCCTGTTCGGCTTCATATTCTTTGTGGAGGATGACGAGGTCGGGGCAGGCGGAAACGATAGCCTCGTAGTTAAACTGTCCGAACCCTCCAATGCGGGGAATGTCGCGCGCCGCTTCCGGATAGGTGCAGTAGGAGGTTGCCCCGACGAGCTTGCTGCCAAGACCGAGGGCATAGACGGTTTCGGTAATGTTGGGCGCCATCGAAATGATGCGTTCGGGGGTGCGGTCCAATGTGCGCGGCGCAGGTTTTCCGCAACCGGCGAGCAGAGCCAGGGCGAGTAGAAATGTGCAGCGTTTAATCATTGGTCAGCCTAAAGGTAAAAGAGAGTTTGGTTTCGGAATCAATGTTCCGCCCAAACTGTGTTGCGGGATTGAACGAGGCTTTTTGTACGGCCTTGAACGCGGCTTCGTCTAGCCGCTTGTGCCCGCTCGATTGGATTATCTGAATGTTCCCTGCCTTGCCGTTGGCGAGCACCTGCACGGAAAGGGTCACGATGCCTTCCTCTCCCCGGCGGCGCGAGATGCGGGGATAAACGGGGTTGATCGATGCAGTGGACTGGGCTTCGGAAATAACGCCCTTGTTTTCGATCAAACTCGCGTCCTGTTCGACGGATTCCTCTGCGGCTTCTTGAACCACGGCCTGCGGTTTAGGCTTGGGGATGGACGGAGGGTCAACCGTCACCGGCTCGGGGACCGGAATTGGAGCGGGCTCAACGGGAACGGGCACTACCACGGTGGGCTCTGGAACGGGTTCGGCCGGCTCTTCCGGTTGCGGTTCGGGTTCAACGGGTTCAGGCTCGGGCGCAGCTGCGGGGCTGGCGATCGACGGCATGAGCGTGAGGTGCACAACGGTTTGGCCGGCTTCCAGCTTTGGCGACGGAGGGGTGTAGACGCCTTTGCCGTACAGCGCGGCCACATGGATCGCGATGGATAGAACGATCCCGCCCAGCAGCGGCACGTTGACTATGGAGTTTCTTTTTTGCACGAAAAGGATACTTCCTCGATACCGGCTTTTTTCAAGCTGTCCAGCAGTTCAATCGCCAAGCCGAGGGCGGCCTTTTGGTCGCCTTCAATGAAAACCGGCTTGGGCTGTCCTTGGCGCAGCTGCTGGACGCGTTCGGCCAGCCCGTCCACTTCAGCGGGCTCGCTGTTTAAAAACAGGTGGTTGTCGGCATCGATGGTGATGGAGATATAGTCGTCGCGCTCCATTGTGGCCGTGCCCGCGGTTGGCAGGTCGATCTTAAGCCCGTGGTGCACGACCATCGACACCATGGCATAGATGAAGAAGACGAGGAGCAGGAACACCACGTCGATCAGCGGGAGCATCTCCACCCGCGCCTTCTTTGTTTCATATCCGGAATTCAATCTCATGGCTTCGGTTTTGTAACAGAATAATTATGAACAGAATAATTTCTTTTCCAACGAGGCGAATTGGATTGTTGAACGATTCAAATTGATCCAATGGAGCTGTTCGAAGGGAGTGTGTGAGAGTAGCCGGGTCAAGTGGGTTTCATATCGATTGATGTCGCCTTTTGCTGCTGTTATAAGGAAAATATCCGTTTCTGAAAGACAAGTGAATTTTTGAGTCCCCAGCAGTTGGTTGCCGTTCTTGATTTCAACGGATTGAACAATCTTCTGTTCTCCGCCAAGAAAATGAATGAGAGCTTCTTCGTATATATGTGTATCGAAGAAGGCTCCCCAGTCATTCATGATATCTATCATCCTTGTTTTTAGTTTTCGAGCGTTCTTCGAAGATGTGTTCCATCGGGAATCCTGAATGCACAACGATGTTCTCGCTTCACGGTCAAGCGTTGTAGATACAAATTCATGTTCAACGGATACCGGCCGAAAGTTGATGATCTTTCCATGTTTGGTGTTAGTCGCAAATACATAATCCAGCGTCTGGATGCGTTGTGGTTTCTGTATAGATTTGATTGTTTTGAGTTCGTACACGCTGCCGCTAATTAAAAGATCGATAAAAAGGCTTTTGGAGTAATCTTGATGAGTCAGCTTGACTTCAGCTTCGCACTCGGCCTCGAACCCTCTTGCCAAGCATTTTTGCAATAATTCGTTTTTGTAGATCTGCTCATTGTAGAACCTGCCCAAAGTGTTGTGCATTTCAAATGCAAGAGCCATGACGGAATAATCCAGCTTGTGAAAAGCCTGTTCCGAAAGCGGTTCTATGGTGTGGGGCAAAATAATTGGCATGAGATTATTCTGTTCTAATTATTCTGTTCTATTTTCTGTCGTTCGGTGCCTTTGAGCACGGTGACTTCGTAGCAGGTGACGAGCTGCTCTAGGTGGCGGGTGACTTTTTCGACCTTGCGGGTGAGGGCGTTGTAGGGGAGCAGGGTTACAATCGCGATGGAAAGCCCCGTGGCTGTGGTGATCAGCGCTTGAGCAATGCCGCCCGTGACGGCTTTGGGATCTTCGATGCCGGCGTCGCCGAGCAAGTCGAACGAAATAATGATGCCGGAAACGGTGCCGAGGATGCCGAGCAGGGGGGCGGCGGTGATGATGGTGTCGAGCACAGAAAGCCGGTGCTTCATCTTTTCGATCTCGTACATGGCGGCGCCTTCCAATGATTGGACGAGGCCATAGTTGCGGTGGGCGAGGCCATTGGTCAGGATGCGGCACACGAGGCAGTCGGACGCTTGGCCTTCTTTGATGGCGGTTTCAAACTCGCCTTCTTCGGTGAGGCTGAAGATGCGGTTGATCAATTTTTGGTTCTTGCGCTTCAAAATCAGCAGCCAAAAAACGGCGCGCTCAAAAACGATGGCCAGCGCCACGACCGAGCAGGCGAGCAGCGGCCACATGACCGGGCCACCCTTGTATATAAGTTCCATCATTCGTTTTCCCCAAAATTGATCGAAAAAGAGAAGATAGATTTTTTTCAAAGGATTGGAAAGCGCCATCCGAGCGCTATGGCGCACACTCACGCGCTCAAAAAACTTGCTTTATTTTGCCGGAAAACCAGTATCTCAAATATTTGAGGTGAATTTATGGCAGTGAGTCAAAAGCAGATTGCGGAGCGGTTGGGGGTGTCGATTGCGTTGGTTTCGCGCGTTCTTTCGGGCAAGGCGCGGGACGTGGGCATTGCGGAAGCTACTATTGAAAAGGTGCTCGCGGCCTCCTCGGAAATGGGCTATGTCCCCAGCGCCGCGGCGCTGACGCTCAAGGGCAAGGGGTCGCGCACCATCGGCGTGGTGGTCTATGATTTCCGGGATCCGTTCTTTGGCGCGATCATTGAAAAGCTGCAGGAGCAGGCGCACGAGCAGAACTATTCGCTCGTGCTTGCCGGCTTTAAAGGCCGCCAGCCGGAACCGTCCGACCTCGCGCCTCTGCACAAGCACGCTATCGACGGTTTGGTGGTGCTCGGTTCCGCCGCCCGCTCGGAATGGCTCGAAGGATTTCTCCAAATGCCGGTGGCGCGCATTGGCCACGGTGCTCCAGACGAGGCCAGCGTCCGCATCGACGAGGCTGATGCCGCCGAGCAGCTGCTGCGGCATCTTGTTTCCAAGGGTTGCCGGCGTTGCGCTTTTATAGGCTCCAACCTGTTCGGCCATACGCTCCGTTTCCAGGCCTTTAAACGTGCAGCGCAGGCGCATGGGGTTGAGATCGAAAAGCATTCTTGGGCGGCGGACGGGTTTGAGGCCGGGCTGCAGGCAACGCTGGAAATTTTGGAGGGCGATGCAGAGGGGCTTGCTCTGGTGTGCGCTACCGACATTATTGCCATGTGCGCGCTGCATGTGCTGCACGACGCCGGCCGTCGGCTCCCTGTGACGGGTTTTGACGATATCCCCTCCGCCTCGCAGTTTATTCCGCCCATCACCACTGTGCGTCAGCCGATCGATGAAATGGCGCAGTACGCCTTTCAAGTCGTGTTAGAACAAGCCGATTCCTGCGACAAGCTTTTGAAGGGGGCTTTGATTGTTAGGAGCTCATCATGAAAATTGTGGTTGCGCCCGATTCATACAAGGGAAACATGCGCAGCTCCAAGGTCTGCGAAATCATTAAACTGGCGATTCTGCAAGAACAGCCCGACGTCGAGGTACTGACGTTTCCGATGGCCGACGGAGGCGAAGGAACGGTTGACGCCGTAGTGGAGGCGACAGGAGGCCGCTTCCAGTCCTTGGAAGTTTGCGGGCCGCTCGGCGAGCCGGTCGCTGCGCGGCACGGCCTGCTGCCCGACGGTACGGCCATCATGGAAATGGCGTCCGCATCCGGTATTGAGCTGGTGCCGGCGGAGCAGCTCAATCCGATGAAGGCGACTACCTACGGCACCGGCGAGTTGCTGAAGCATCTGCTCGAAGAGGGGCATTCCTCGATTGTGATGGGCATTGGCGGCAGCGCTACGGTTGATGGAGGCGTTGGCATGGCGCGCGCCCTTGGGTACCGCTTTCTCGATGACTCCGGCAGTGAAGCTACTGCGTTGGCGGATATTGCTTCAATCGACGGCTCCGGCGTTTTCCAAGGGTTGGGAAACGCGCATATCCGCGTGGCCTGCGATGTTACGAATCCGCTCACCGGCCCAAACGGCGCGGCGGCGGTATTTGGTCCGCAAAAGGGCGCAACGCCCGAAATGATTGAACAGCTCGATGCGGGGCTTGCCAATCTTTGGAAGCTTGCCGACGTTGAGGGCGCGCCCGGCGATGGCGCGGCGGGCGGGCTCGGCTACGGGCTCCGCGCGTTTTGCGGGGCCGAGATTGTTTCCGGCGCAAACCTGATTGCGGAAACCGTCGGTTTGCCGGCGGCGCTGGAGGGGGCGGATCTGCTCATTACCGGCGAGGGGCGCACCGACGGGCAGACGGCCTCGGGCAAGCTCTGTTCCGTACTAGCCGGGCTGGCCCGCGACCGGGGCGCTAAAACGCTGCTGCTTTCCGGCGCGCTGCAGGGCGAGCTGAACCCGTTTCTTGATGTGTTCGACTATGCCTTCAGCATTTCCGCCGGTCACACCTCGCTCGAGGCCTGCATCGCCCATGCCCCAGAGGATCTGGCTTTTGTTGTAAAAAACGTGATGCGGATTCTGTACAAGCAGTTAGGCAGGACGTACTAGAAAGAGCTGTCCCTTTGTTTTATAAACTCTACCCTCGTAAATTGCATACCTACGAAAGGGTGGTTCTATGACTAAGAAGAAGGTTTCCTCGATTTCGCGCAGAAGCATGCTGCGCAGCTCTGCAGTGGGCGCAACGGCGGCCGTTGCGGCTCCAACCATTATTCCCGCCAGTGCGATGGGCTTCGGCGGCTTTACGGCGCCGAGCGAACGAATCACATTTGGCATGGTTGGATTCGGCAAGATGATGAAGGGGCACTTCAGCAACATGCTGGGCCGTAAAGAAGTCCAGATTCTTGCCGTATGCGACGTGGACAAGAAGAAACGCGAACAAGCGCGCGACCGGGTAAACGCCACATATGGCGACAAAGGCTGCGGCTGCTACAACGAGCATGAGAAAATCATGGAGCGCGGCGATATCGACGCCTGTTTCGTGGTTACGCCCGACCACTGGCATGTCCCGATTTCGCTGGATGCGGTTCGCTCCGGCAAAGATGTCTATGTTGAAAAGCCGATGAGCTTGACCATCAAGGAAGGCCGGATTCTTTCCGATGCTGTTCGGCGCTACGGCGCGGTTCTGCAGGTGGGCAGCCAGCAACGTTCCGAATATTCCTTCGGTAAGGCGGTTGAAATGGTCCGCAACGGCTGGATCGGCAACGTGCACACCATCTACGCCAACCTTGGCCGCTTCCCCGATGGCAAGGCGCTGCCGGAAGAGTCGATTCCGGAAGGGTTCGACTATGACCGCTGGCTCGGCCCGACGCCGTGGTATCCGTACAACTATAAGCGGGTCGAAGGTAACTATAGCGGCGGCTGGCGTTCGTATTGGGAATACGGTTCCCGCAAGAACGGCGACTGGGGCGCGCACCACTTCGATATTATTCAGTTTGCCCTGGGCATGGACCATTCCGGTCCCGGATTCTTTTTCCCGCGCGGCTACGACGAGTCCGGCTGCCAAGGCTATAAATACGATGACGGACCCATTGTCTACCGCGACTATCCGAAGCGGAAATTCAACTCCATGATCGAGTTCTATGGCGACAAAGGCGCGATCGGCGTTGGGCGCGGAGGCGACCTGAAGTCCGATCCGGCCGAGTTGAAGAACCGGCCGTTGTCGCCTTCGGACGTGCATTTGCGTGCAACGACGAGCCACCACAACAACTTTCTCGACAGCATCCGGACCCGCAAGCGCACGATTGCCGATGTGGAGATTGGGCACCGCACGGCGAGCATTTGCCACCTGAGCGCGATCTCCGAGCGGTTGAACCGCACGATCAAGTGGGATCCGGCCACCGAACAAATCATAGGCGACGCCCAAGCCTCGAAATGGCTCGATCGTCCTCGCCGCGCACCCTACACCCTTTAGTCGAAAGGTTATCATGACAAAAAAAATCCTACTCTCGATATTGTTTGCCGCGTCCATGGCGCAGGCCTCCATCCAGGAACTGGTGCCAAAGCTCTCGGCCGCGAACTTGGAAGTGCAAACCCAGGCGCAGCTCGATCTGCTGGCCGCATGCTCCAATGCGGGGCGCCCCGGAGCGGAAGATGAGCGGAAATCCATCTGTCTCGAAATGTGCAGCGCCCTGAAAAAGAGCCCGCCTCCGGCGGTGGCCAGCCAGCTGCTGCGGAACCTGCAGCGCATCGGCGGGGCGGAGTCCGTTCCGACGCTAGTGACGATGTATGGCTCCAGCGACCCGCATGTCGCCGACGATGCCCGCCAGGCGCTTGCGGTCAATCCATCGCCCGAAGCCGGGCAGGCCTTGACCGCGCAGCTCAAAATGCGGAAGGCCCGCAGTGCACGCGAAACCGCCGGGCTGATCGAGGCCTTGGGTGAGCGCAAGGAAGCAGGCGCATCCCAACTCGTTGCTCCGTACGCAGGCAGTCCGGATCTGCTGGTTTTCAACGCCGCGGTCAAGGCGCTCGGCCGTTTGAACGAAGATGAAGGAATTCGCGCCTTAGCGACGCAACGCGCAAAAGAAACTGGATTTCGGCTGACGCAACTGAATGCCGCGCTCCTTCAGTCAGGCCGTGAAAATGTATTTGAAATGCTTTACGCGCCATCCGAATCCAGCGAAGTGCAAGCTTCGGCATTGCTTGGTTTGTTGCTTGTACAGGACGCTGCCGAGCAGAAATAGCTATTGAGGAGAAAAAACATGCGTGAATTTATCCGTTTGAATACAACAAGATTCCTAATTCCGACCGCTATATCTCTGGTTGCTGTACTTCTGTGTAGTTGCACCAATTTGTCTGGAGGCCGGCAAGAAGCATTAACCATCCAGCAACGGGCCGCCGATGCGATGGCATCCGGCAACCCGGCGTTGCAGACTGCGGTGATTGAAGGCGCTTTGCAGCGCAAAGACCCCAAGCTCTACGATGTGGTTGTTTCGAATCTTGATTCGCTTCCTCCGGCCTTGCAGGTCCAAGCGCTTGGCGTGATTCAGTTCAGCGGCAACCGAGCCTATGCTAGAGCAGTGGAGCCTTTGCTTATGAGCGAGGACGCACCTCGACGGGATGCGGCGGCGCTGACGCTGGCGTGCATCGGCACCGCGGACTCTGCTACGGCACTGCTGAACTCCGGCACAGCGGAGGCGCGCAAGGCGTTGGGCGTGCTCAATGCCGAAGGCGTTGATGCCATTCTGGAAACTGCAGCGGCCAAGAAGGGCGATGACGCCCGGCGGGCTGCGGCGATTGATGCTTTGGCCATGCGGGGTCGTCAGGATTTGGTGCCGCAGTTTTTCGTGTTTGCTGCGGAGGACAATCTTGCGGTTTCCACGGCGGCTGTAGGTGCTATCGGACTGATTGGCAACGTCTCGAACCTCGAACAGCTGACCAGTCTGATGATTGCCAGGGAAGCATCGTCGAGTTCGCGCGATATTCTGAAGGCCATTGTCGAGATTATGCGCCGTTCGACCGAGCAGGCCAGGGCGGTCGAAATTCTCGTTGTGCAAATGGAGGGAACTTCCCCGCGCAGTCAGGCGAATATTTTGCAGGCACTCGTCCAAACCGGAAGCAAGGAAGCGCTTCAGCCGATTGTCCAAGGGTGCAACTCGCCCGATGAACAACTGCAGAAACAAGCGGTGAAGCTGCTGGGTGGGTGGCAAGATGTGAATGGTATCCCGACCATGCTGGAGTTGGCGTCAGATGATTCCATGTCGCTGGCGAACCATGTGACGCTGATGCGTGGTGTGTCCCGTCTCTATGCAGGGGCGCGCCTTTGGCTAATCAAACCGGCGGACATCCAGAAAGCGATTGATACCTGTCGCCGGCCTGAAGAAAAAGAAGCGCTGCAGGCAACGCTTGATAAAATTAAAAAATAGAATCAGGCAGGAATGGTGTAGGGGGAATAGATCAGTTTTCCTCCGCATTTCCGGCAAACCAGCCTCGAATTCCGCTGTTGGGCCGTATGGGTCCAGCAGCGGTTTTCGCATGTAACGCTCCAGCGCGGCGGGGCAAACTGGAGCCGGTGGGTGCGTTCGCCCGTGCAGCCGATCTCCATCGCTTTCGCTTTCCACACGGCATCGTGGTTGTGCCTTTTCCCAACTAGGGCGTGGGCGATTTCGTGGAGGATGGTGTCGCGAATGTCCTCGTCCGATCCCGCTTGAGCCAGGCTGAATGCAATGGAAATGGTTTTGTCGCGATAGTTGCAGCAACCCGCGCGCCGGGTGGAGTGGTCGAACTTAAAGCGCCATTTTTTCAGGCCATGCCCGGTCACAAGCTCAAGCGCCGTTTTCAGAATGGACTCCATCCGTTGCACGCGCTCTTCGGCAATGCCCGGGGGTGGATCCAGCAGTTCATAGGGGACAGAAAACTCCTCGCCGTCCACCCGTACCACCGCACGTTTTGGATTGGTGCGAGCCAGAATGCCCGCCACGGTTTGGCGGCGGTATTTGAAGCGCACCGAGTCATCGGGGGCAAAGCGGGCGCGGAGTTGGTCGGTTTTGCTGAGCATAGCGGTTGCGTTGCGTCTGCTTATTCCGCAAGGCCGGAATCAGTTGCGGTAGCGGTTGACGATCGGCATGCGGCGGTCGCGGTCGAAGGAGCGGTGCGTAATTTTTACGCCGGGCGGGGATTGACGCCGTTTATACTCGCTCAGCTCTACGGCATGCACCACGCGCCGGACGATGGCCTCGTCGTAGCCGTTGGCGATCAGGCCGCCGATGCCAAGGTCGTTTTCGACATAGTCTTCCAGAATGGGGTCGAGCACTTCGTAGGGCGGAAGCGAATCGGTGTCTTTCTGGTCGGCGCGCAGTTCGGCGGAAGGCGGGCGATCGATGATGCTCGGCGGGATGACGGGCGTTGCGCCCTGTTCGTTGCGCCAGCGGCAGAGGTCAAACACCAGGGTTTTCGGCACATCCTTGATGAGGGCGTACCCACCGGCCATGTCGCCGTAGAGGGTGCAGTAGCCCATGGCCATCTCGCTCTTGTTGCCGGTGGTGAGCACCAGCCAGCCATATTCGTTGGAGAGGGCCATGATCAGATTCCCGCGGATGCGCGCCTGCAGGTTTTCCTCGGCGAGACCGGGCGTCTTGCTTGCGCCCCAAACCTTGGAGAGCTCTCCTTCGAAGGCGCCGTAGAGTTCCTTGATCGCAATTTCGTGGAACTCGACATCGAGAATCTTTGCCATTTCGTGAGCGTCGCCCAGTGTTCCGTCAGAGGAATATTGCGAGGGCATAGTGACGGCAGCGACGCGGTCCTTGCCGAGGGCGTCGACGGCGATGGCCAGCACGAGGGCGGAGTCGATCCCTCCGCTGAGGGCCACGACGACGCGCTTGAAGCCGATCTTGGCGACATAGTCCTTCAGCCCGAGCTTCAGCGCTTCGTAGACCTCTTCTAAGTCAGGGAGCGGGGCTTCTTTTCGTGAGGCGTGATCCGTGAGGCGTGATGCATCATGATAAAGAATGTCTTCTTCAAACTGCTTGGCGCGGGCGAGGCGGGCGCCGTCGGGAGCAAAAACCATGCTGGCGCCATCAAAGACCAGTTCGTCTTGGCCTCCAGCCAAATTGCAGTAGAGCAGGGCGGCGCCGAGTTTGCGGGCGGTTTGCGCCAGAACATCGATGCGGTCGTTGAGTTTGCCCCGGTAGTAGGGCGAGGCCGAAAGGTTGATCAGCAGGTCGATGCCGGTTCCTTTAAGGGATTCGACGGCCGCGCCTTCCGGCTCCCAGGAGTCCTCGCATATATGAATGGCGGCGGTTTGGCCTTCGATTTCAAAAAAACAGGGTTCTGTTCCGGCCTCGAAAAGCCTTTTTTCATCGAATACGCCATAGTTGGGCAACAGCATTTTGCAGTAGGTTGCGGTGATTCCAGAAGATTGGAACACAACGGCGGCATTGTACTTTTTCCCGTTTTTGGAGAGGGGCGCCCCGACGACCACGCAGGCCTCGGGCGGGAGCTCCTGCTTGAGCCGCTGGAGCTGTGCTTCGCAGTCGGCGCAAAAGTGGTCTTTGAGGATCAGGTCTTCCGGCGGATAGCCGGAAACCGCGAGTTCGGGAAACACGATCAGCTGTGCGCCTTCTTCAAAGGCTTCCCATGTCTTGGAAATAATGAGGTCGGTGTTGGCCGCAAGCGCGCCAACGGTGGGGTTCATTTGAACAAGAGCTGCTTTCATTCAGGTCCTATTTAACCGCTTTGACTGCGCCTCCGGCGGCCTTTTTGCCGGCTTTTACCGGGACTTTGGCTACCTTGGCCGCCATGCAGCCATTCAGAAGAATCATGAACAAGCCCGTGGCCAGTAAGGTTGATATAAGTTTTTTCATATCGGTTAACGGCGATAGTTCGGCGCTTCCTTGGTAATCTTGATGTCGTGGGCGTGGGCTTCGATTGCTCCTGCGCCGGACACGCGAACGAATTGGCCTTTTTTCTTGAGGGCGGCAATGTTCCTGGCGCCGCAGTAGCCGAGGCTGGCCTGCAGGCCGCCGCAGTATTGCTTCATCACTTTGCTCACGGTGCCGGCAAACGGAACCATGCCTTCGATGCCCTGCGGGACGAGGTCGTCGTTGCTGCTCAGTCCATAGCGCTGGCGGCTGCCTTCGCGCGATTTCATGGCATCCAAGCTGCCCATGCCGCGGTAGACCACGAATTGCCGCCCTTCAAAAATAATCTTTTCACCGGGGCTTTCTTCGGTGCCGGCCAGGACGGAACCCATCATAACGGTGTCGGCTCCAGCGACGAGCGCCTTGGCAATGTCGCCGGAGTTGCGGATGCCGCCGTCGGCAATAACGGGGATGTCGCCCTTGAGGGCGCTGGCGGCCGCGTAGATGGCGGAAATCTGGGGAATGCCGACGCCGGCCACGACGCGGGTGGTGCAGATGGAGCCGGGGCCGATTCCGACCTTAACGGCGTCTGCGCCGGCGTCGCGCAGGGCGAGGGCGGCTTCGCCGGTGGCAATGTTGCCTCCGATGACGTCGATGTGGGGGAATTTGTTCTTAACCCATGCGACCATGTCGATCACGCCTTTAGAGTGGCCGTGTGCGGTGTCGACCACGAGCACATCGACTTCGTTTTCATTCAGGACTTCAGCGCGCTCATAGTCGCCGGGGCCAATGCCGGCGGCAACACGCAGGCGGTGCTTGTCGTCGCGGTTGAAGAGCGGTTCTTCGTTTTCGACGAGACGGCGGACATCGGCGTAGCTGTATAGGCCGACGAGCTTGTTGGTGTTGTCGAGCAGGGGCAGCTTGCCGATCTTGTGCTGCTGCATAATGTCGTACGCCTGTCGCAGGTTGGTGTCGGGCTTGGCCGTTATGACGTTAGAGGTCATGATGTCGGTGACGGTCGCGCGTTTGGAGCGGGCGAAGCGGATATCCTTGGACGTCAGGATGCCGATCAGTTTTCCTTCGTCGTCGAGAATCGGGAATCCGCTGAAGCTGTAGCCTTTTTCCGCGCGGCGGATGGCAATGCTTTCGAGGGTGTCGTTGACGTTAACGGTGATTGGGGCGGAAATAAGTCCATTGAGGTGATGCTTGACCCGGCTGACCTGCAGGGCCTGCTCTTCGGGGTCGAGATTTTTGTGAATAACCCCAATGCCTCCCATCATCGCCATCGAAATAGCCATGTGCGCTTCAGTCACGGTATCCATCGCCGCACTGAGAAAAGGGATCTTCACAGCCACGTTTCGGGTCAGGTTGGAGCCGATTTCGGTATCGCCCGGGAGGAAGTCGGCATACTGCGTAATGAGGGAGACGTCGTCAAAAGTAAGCCCTTCGTGGGGGAAGGTTTTCATAAAATCATTAATGTATTGGTTCTGGCTCATATCTTGCATCCTTATTTGCCGGCATATTTTGTTAATATAGCGCGGGCGAGTCAAGCGCCGTATTGCTAGATTGCTGCAGGAATCAACGGATTCGGTGGGTGCAACGCTTGACGGGGGCGGTAAAAAGTAGCCATAGAGCCTCTGAGCTGGTCTTATGGACTGGTTTTAAGCAAGAAAGGAACGGGAGCGAAAGATGGTTAAACGGATTCAGATTATTGCTGCGGCGTGCATGGCGACCGCGGCTGCGTCAGCGGTGGAATACAATTTCAACGACTACAACGAAGGGCCGTTGGACGGGCAGTTTGGTTGGAATGTCTATAAAAATGTGAAGGACTCTTCCGCGTTTTCGGTGATGGATGCCGTCGGGCGGACTGATGCCCTCGGCGACAAGGCACTGGTGCTGCAGGCTCCTGAGGTTGAGCTGCGAAGCGTTTCCGGCGAGCCGGTCCGCTGGATGCCGGGCGAGACGCTGAAGGTGGAGTTTGATTTTAAAGTGGCCATTACCTCGGTGGAACTGGTCAAAAACCGGCCGGTGCTGTCCGTGCTCATCGGCGATGCTGCGCTGGCCGACAAATCCCGGTGGGAGGTTCGGCTGGAGGCGCAGACCAACGGCAACTGGCGGCTGGTCGGCGATCTGCCGGACTGGGCGGCGGTTGAAATTCCGGCGCAGGACATTGTTGCCCGTCCGACTGGCGACGATGTGGCCATTTCAGATTGGTTCCGTTTTGTGCTGACCATCAAGAAGGGGGGTGAGCCCGATTTGTTCGAGTCGACGGCGGAAATTAAGACTGCCGCCGGTAAGGTGATCGCCACTCAAAAGTTCACCGATGAGACCAAAGACAAAAGAACGGCTTCGATCTGGAACAGTCCACGTGTGAGCCTGGGCTTCAAAGCACCCAGGGATCAATTGGGCTTGTCGGTCATCGATAATATTCGCGGGTCGGCGGCGAAGTAAAGGTTTGTCGTCCCGGCTTCAGCCGGCCAAGTCCTTGCAGAGTTGCGCAAGGGACCCGCCTGAAGGCGGAACTACGAACCTTTTTCTTACCCATCCATCTGCGCTTTGATGCGCATCTCGACGTCGTGCTCGTAGAGTGCGGTCAGGATTTCGTCGAGGGCGCCTTCCATTACGCGGTCGAGCTTGTAGAGCGTGAGGCCGATGCGGTGGTCGGTGAGGCGGTTTTGGGGATAGTTGTAGGTGCGGATTTTTTCGGAGCGGTCGCCGGAGCCGACCATCGATTTGCGCTCGGAGGCCTGGACCGCTGCGTTTTCGCGCTGCTGCGTGTCGTAGATTCTGGCGCGGAGCATTTTCATGGCGGCGGCTTTGTTTTTGTGCTGCGAGCGTTCGTCCTGGCATTGCACGACCGTGCCGGTTGGAACGTGGGTGATGCGGATGGCCGAGTCGGTGGTGTTGACGTGTTGTCCGCCGGCGCCTTGGGCGCGGTAGGTGTCGATGCGCAGATCTTCGGTGCGGATTTCGATGTCGACGGCTTCCACTTCGGCCAGTACGGCCACCGTTGCGGCGGAGGTGTGCACGCGGCCTTGCGTCTCGGTTTGGGGCACGCGCTGCACGCGGTGGGTGCCGCTTTCGTGCTTGAGGGCTTTGTAGACGTTTTCGCCTTCCACGGAGAAGGAGACTTCCTTGTAGCCGCCGTCGGAGGGGCTGACGTCGAGCACCTTATGCTTCCAGCCTTTCAAATCGAAGTAGCGCGTGTACATGCGGTAGAGGTCGCTGCAAAAGATGCCGGCTTCGTCGCCGCCGGTGCCGGCGCGGATTTCCATGATGACGTTGCGGCTGTCGGTCGGATCGGCTGGAATGAGGGCAACCATCATTTCGTGTTCAGCCTGGGGCAGGCTTTCTTCGATCTCGGCCAGCTCCATTTCGGCCATTTCCTTGAGCTCGCCATCGGCACCTGAGTCGGAGAGGATGGCCACGCTCTCGGCTTTGGCCTCGGCGAGCGTCAGCACTTTGCCGGCGCATTCGGCCATTTTTTTATGATGCGCGTATTCGCGCATGCATTCCTGCATTTTCTTGGGGTCCGACGAAACCTCGGGCTGCGACATGCGCCCTTCAAGTTCGGTGAGCTTGGCTTGCAGCTGGTCTAGATAGGTTTGGTCGATCATGATAAATACCGTTTAAGAGTTCGCAGGATGTAGACGCAAAAAGGCCGAACGTGCTTTCGCAGGTTCGGCCTTCAAATCAGCAAGCAGTCTAATACATGCCTTCGGAGAAACGCTTGTTGAAGCGGTCTACGCGGCCTTCTGTATCAATCAGCTTAGCGCTGCCGGTGAAAAACGGATGGCAGCTGGAGCAGGTGTTCACATGCATCTGCTTGACGGTGGAACGAGTCTTGATCTCGTTGCCGCAGGCGCAGGTAACGGTTGCTTCGTCGTACTTCGGATGAATATTTTTTCTCATTGCAAAATCCTCGTGTTCAATTAGGAGCGTGGTTTTTAAACAAAGCAGGGGAATGAACGCAAGGTTAAGTTTGGTTTTTTTGGGAAGATTCTACTTCCCGCCCTCGGGCGGCTTGAGTACTCTCTGCTCTTATATGTTGAGAGACTTTCCATCCCTTGCCCGTGTGACGCACCTCGCCGTATTTGGCGGTTTAGTGCTTTTGGCCGTCCCCGCCCAAAGTTTTGTGGGGGACCGCGGTGTTACGGAAAGCCAGCTTTCCCGCCTCGATCCCGCGTCGGAGCCCACCAGCGTGCTGCTCGAAACCGTAAAAGAGCTGCTGCGCAACGACCAGCTTGAAGACGCGCTTCCTTTTTTGGAGGAGACGCTGATCCGGTTGGAGGGCGACGAAGACCGGAAAGCGCTCCAAACGTTGGCCTACAGCCTCTACCAACTGGCCTACTGCCAGATGAAGCTGGGCGAATATGCCGCCGGCGCTAAAAACTTCATCCGTTTTTCCGATGAATTTCCGGACGATCCGCAGAACGACGGCGCCCGCCTGCTGGCGGCGCAGTGCCTGACCATGCTGCAGCAGTGGCCGGCCGTCGAGACGCAGGCCGCGCTGGTGCTTGAAAACAAACGTCTGTCCGACGAATTGAAGGTGTCGGCCTCGCAGTTGATGGCCGAGGCGTGCTATCAGCAGGAAAAATGGGCCGAGGCCATCCGCCCGCTAACGACGCTCTTCCGGCAGGCGAAAAAAGACACCGTGCGTGCTGGCGCCGCCGTCATGATGGTGACCTGCTATGTCCGGCTCGACGACTTCAACAACCTGTTCCGCTTTTTGCCGCATTGCGACGCCGCCGCGCGCCACGACGTGGGCTTGAACGTGGCGCTGCTTGAGGCCGGCGACTCGCACTACAATCAAGACTCTTTTCAAAAGGCGTTGCTGCTCTACCGCTTGGTGCTGCTGAAAAAGGACCTGACCGCCCACTACGAAACGCGCATCCGTGAAACCATGCAGGCGTTGAAGCCGTTCACGGCGGGCGGCGCCCAAACGCTTACCGAGTTCAAGGAGCTGCAACTCAAGAACGAGACGCTGCTGGCGCGGCTGCGCCAGCATTATAAGATAATTACCGGCTTCCAGGACTACGACATGGACGTGGCGCTGCGCATTGCCCAGTGCTACAACGACTTGGAGCGCAACTGGCCGGCACATGCCATCTATCAGCGCATCTACGAGACAAACGAGGGCTCCGCCCAAGCCGACGAGGCGCGTTATTCCGCTTTTGCCGTCATGCTCGATGAACGCGAGTGGGCCTTGGCCGTTGTCGAGGGCTATGCCTATATGGATGCGCTTCCCGAAGGTGAGTTCATCGACGACGTTACGCTCAACCTGATGCAGGTGCATATGCAGCTGGATCAGTTCGATCTGGCCTACGAGGTCGGTAAAAAGGGGTTGGAGCTCTCGCCGACGCACAAGTACATCGACCAGGTGCAGTATCTGATGGGCTACATCCGCTTCCTCGGGCTCGACTATGAAGAGGCGCTGGCCCTTTTTTCCGAAGTGCTCAATCGCTGGCCCGACAGCCGCTATTATGAGGCCGCGGAATACTGGCGCTCGATGACGCTCCTGTTTTTGGGCCGCTTTGGCGAGGCGGTCACCGCATTCAACGGCTATCTGAGCAATCCGAAGTACGACCCGCTCGTATTTGAGGAAGACGCGTCGTACCGTCTGGGCATCGCCCAATACGGCACCGAAGAATATGAAGCGTCCGAAGCCTCGTTCCGCGCCTTTATTGATAAGCACCCCGAGAGCCAGCTGCTCTCCGAGGCCTACGCCATGCTCGGCGATCTGCGCGCTGCCGAAGGGGATCTGGCCGTGGCGATCGACTTTTACCGCCTGGCGCGCGAAAAGGCGCCGAGTCTTGCCCAGGTCAACTATCCGCTCTTCCAGGCCGCCAAGGTGCTGGAACTGCAGAAAAGCTACACCGAAATCATCGAGTTGATGGGCGACTATCTATCGGCTTGGGGCGATCGGGGCGATTTCGCCAACGCCGCCAACTGGCAAGGCAAGGCCTACAAGATTCTGGGGGAATATCCGCGCGCGCTCGAATCCTATTTCGATGTGGTCGATGCCTACGGGAACAATGCGGACCAAGCCGGGATTCAACTCATTCTCAACGAACTGATCTCCGACTATAACGGTGAAGACTGGACGGGCTACCGCGACATTATCCGCGAAAAGCTCGACGCCCGGCTTCTGGGCGCGACGGAGCGGCGCCAAAGAACGCTCGAACTGCAGTACCTGACGGTTCTGGCCGGAATCACTGAAGGGGAAGAGCGTGAGCTTGTTGCGGATAAGGTTGTGCAGCCCAAGAACGTACCCGCCGCCGGCTCGGGCACGCTCGTGCTGATGGCCCGCGAGGGCGTGAAGCGCAAGGACTATGAAATCGTGCACGACGCCTACCGTCGCTTCATGGCCACGTTTCAGGTTTCCAACAACATGCTCTACATCATGAACGCCAACCTCGATGCGCTGATCGGCGACGGAAGCTATGCCGACGCCATTGCGCTTTCGGAGGACATTCTGCTCCGGTTCGGCTACAGCAAGTCGGTCGGCTGGGCCCGGAAGCGGCGTGGCGACGCTTTTCGCATGCAGAAGAAGTACGACCAGGCTCTCGAAGCCTACAAAGAGCTGCTGGCCATCCGCGAATGGCGCGGCCCGCTTACGCCGGAAGCGCTCTACTGCAGCGGCGTGTGCAAGATGGAGCTGGGCGAAACCGAAGAGGCTTTCGCCTACTTCCAGCGCATCTATGTGCTATACGAAGAATATACCGAGTGGGTGGCGCCGGCTTATGCCAACAGCATCGCCTGCCTGGAGCTGCTCGGCGACCACGAGCAGGACATTATCAAGACCTATAAGGAAATGCTGGCGAACGAAGCGGTTGCCGCCACGCCTGAAGGGCGGGACGCCCGCAAGCGCCTGATGGAGCTTGAACCCGCAGGAGATTCGCTATGAGGCCGTTGGCAAGAAGCATAACCGCAATCTCGGCGCTCGCCTGCTCATTGGCGCATGGCCAGTATGCCGCGAAGGTCACCGTCAACAGCGGCAACTCATTCGTGGTCAAGCAGCTCAACATTCAAGGCGACCGGCTCAAGTCCGACACCGGCCTGGCTTCAACCTCGCTTTCGATGATCAAATCCGTTGAATTCCGTTTTTCGGGCATCAATCTGAACATGTGCGAAACCATGTTCCGTTCCGGCGACCGCAACGCGCTCGAAAGCCTGCTGAAGCAATATGTTGGTCCGGTAGCGAAATACAGCTATTTGTCCGGCAACATGGGCGATTATCTGCTTTGGATGCTTCGTGTGCAGTACTGGAACGGAAAGGCGTCCGACGCGGCCAATACCGCCAAGCAGCTTATTCAGACCAATGTTCCGGAATACATCGATGCCTCCACCCTTTATTCGACCATGATGCTGCTCGACCAAGGCAAACCGGACGAGGCTCAGGCGGCGTTTTCCAGCGTTGCGGATCCCGAAGCCCTTTCTGTCCCAATGGCCGAATACATCCGAGGCAAGCTGGCACTTGAGGCGGGCGAATATCGGGACGCCATGAAGCATACCGCCCAGATTGTGGCTTTCCACAGCCTTGATCCGGAGTGGATGGCGCCCGCCACCGGGCTCGAAGCGTTGATCTATCAGCAGACCGGCCAGCTGAAAAAGGCCGATACCGTGGCGACTGAATTAATGATAGCCTATCCCGGCACGAGATGGAGCAAGCTGGGCGAAACGATCAAGAAAGAA
Organism: Pontiella sulfatireligans; assembly: GCF_900890705.1. GTDB lineage: Bacteria > Verrucomicrobiota > Kiritimatiellia > Kiritimatiellales > Pontiellaceae > Pontiella > Pontiella sulfatireligans. The sequence goes on from NZ_CAAHFH010000002.1 coordinate 2,701,078, forward strand.
ACAACTGGAACCTCAGGAGGTTAGTTCAATGAAAAAAGGATATTTAGGAATCGTAGCCATGTTGGTGCTGTTCGTGGGCATAATGTTGCCGATTGCAACAACGCTGGCGCAGGAAAGCGCAGGCGCACCCGTTGCTGAGGCGCAACTGGAGGTGGCTGATTCGGTTACGTTCGGCGCACTGATCAAGCAGGGCGGATGGGCCATGTATCCGCTGGGGCTTTTCTCCTTGGCGATGTTCTATTTCATCATCCGCAACGTCATGCTGCTGAAGGAAAAGAACATGCTGCGCGAAGACCTCAAGCCGCAGTTTGACGCGCTGATGGCCAAACGCGATGTGGCCGGCATCCGCCAGCTCTGCGCCGAGAACGACAGCCTGCTGACCGCCGTGCTCGACGCCGGTATGGAGCGCATCTCCGAAGAGCACGAATACGACTCCGTCCACGTGATGGAAGCGATCGAAGAGGCCGGCAATGAACAGATGGTCACTTTCATGAAGCCGATTAACTTTCTTTCCATCATCGGCGGCACGGCCCCGATGCTTGGCCTGCTCGGAACGGTTTCCGGCATGATCAAGGCCTTTGCCCTTATTGCCCAAGGCGGCATGGGCGACCCCAGCAAGCTGGCTGGAGCCATTGGCGAAGCGCTGATCACGACGGCCACCGGCCTGGTGATCGCGATTCCGGCCATGATTGCTTATTTCATCTTCAAGAACAATTTCATCAAGAGCATGTCCACTATGGGGCGTCTGGTGGGGCACTACTTGAATATTTACCGCTACGGCAAGACGAACGGCTAGGTTGCGAGGTTCCCTTTGAAGTTCAGGATTCCAATTGAAGGCGGCGACGACAACATCAACATGGCGCCCATGATTGATATGGTCTTTCTGCTGCTGATCTTCTTCATGGTGGCTTCGCACATGTCGAAGATGGATCGCACGCCCGTCGAGCTGCCGGTGGCCAGCAAGTCCACCGTGCCCGAAAATGCGCTCGGCCGGCAGCTCATCACCATCCGTTCGCACGACAACACCGGCGAGGAGGTCGATATTCTCATGAACCTCAAGCTGGTTGATGTCGAAGAGGTCGCGCCCATCGTCGAAAAGATGCTGGCCGAAAACAAGGAGGCCGAGGTCTATCTGCGCGCCGACCGCTTTGCCAAGCACAAGCATGTGAAGGAAGTCATGGCGGCCTGCGCCAAGGGCGGCGTGGCCAATGTAATTTTCGCTACGTTTGAATCGGGGAAATAACGATGAAGGCTTGGATCGATGAACTCATCAACGAAAAGACCGAGCTGCAGATTGCCCCGCTCATCGACGTCGTGTTTTTGCTGCTGATCTATTTCATGGTCAGCGCGCGCCTTAAGCGTCCGGAGGCCGATCTGAGCCTCGCGCTTCCCGGTGCGGTCTCGGTTTCGACTGAGATGGAAATGCCCGATGAACAGATTATCGAGGTGTTGGCAAGCGGCGTCATTATGCTTAACAACAAGGTTTATGAGGCTCCGGACAAGTCGGATTTAGTCGGGCTTGAATACACGTTGCTGCGCTACCGCCAAGCCGCCCAGCTTTCCAAGACGAAGGCGATGATCACTATCGCCGCCGAGGACGATGCCGTGCATGAACGGGTGGTCGATGTGCTGAACGCCTGTGCTGGCGCGGGCATCGAAAACGTCACCTTCGGTACGGTTCAGTAAGTTTCGTGGGGCCGGATTCCAATCCGGCCTCTTCGTGCGAGGGGCACTGGATCGGAATCCGGCCCTACATAAACCACCCTAGAAAGTGCGCCCAGGGCGTCTCGATTTACGCGGTTTGGGTTTTTCCGGCTTGGCCTCTTCGACGGCGGGTTCCGCAACCAAGACGGCTTCCGTCTCTGGCTGATCGGATTGCATGCCGGGCACGCCGAGGTTGCCCAGCGTAAACGCGCCGGCGCCCTTGAGTGCGTCGCCGGCAAAACCCGTCGCGCTGGCGGCTGATCCGACAATGGCGTCGTAGAAGGTGGTTCCGATTTCGGAGAGGGCCTCTTTAGAGCTGGTGCCGCCTTCCTCTTTTCCGATGTCGTTCATCTCAATGTCGGGCAGCGGCATCGGTATGGACGGCATGGCGGAAATCTTGGCTTTAACCAAGCCGTCCTTCACGAGCAGGTGGTTGATGACCACTTTCTGGCCGGCCTCTTTATCGGGGGTCTTTTCCGTTTCAGGCTCAGCTTCGGCGGGTTTTTCCAATTCCTCTTTCGCTTCGGCGCGATTTTCGACCACGCTTTTGATGAATTCCTGAAGCGCCTTGATGTTGTCGGTTGTGAGCTGCCGCTCATAGGCGATCCTGGGTTTGTCGATAAGGATGTCTTCGATGAGCATCGTGTCGGCCTCGAGGGTGTCCGGATCGAGGTCGAGGCGGAACTGGTCGAGCTTGACGAGGTTTTTGTTGGCGAAGCCGGGCGGGTTGCCGACCGCGAGATTGTCGATTTGAATCAGTCCTTTAAGCGGCTCGGCCGAGAGCAGGTCGAAGGTCAGGAGGGCGAGAGGAGCATTGCTCTCCGCCTCCGTTCCGGAGTTGATCAGCTGGGCCGGGTCGACCATGTCCAGTGATGACTTGGCCATGGAGCTGAGTTTGCCAAGCCCCATGCTCAATGCGTTGGTGGAGGCTCCTTCAGCGGGATTCTCGAGGGGCGTGATCATGTTGACCACAAAGTTGGTGACCAAGAGGCTGCGAAGCACGACGGGCTGTTCGCTCAGAATCATCGGCGGCTTTGTCTCTTCCGCCGGTGCATCGCTTGCGGGCGGCGTTTCGGGCGCTTCCAGTGCGGGCGGTACGAAGCCCATGGCGGTTTTCTGCAGTTCGGTAATGTTGCCGGTGGTTTCGGTTTGTTCCAGATTGATCAGCGGGGAGTCGATGAATACTTCTTTGATGACCATCTGGTCTGAATACAACGATGCGGGATCCAGGGAGACGTCGATGCCTGCCAGATGGAGGAGGTTGGTGCTCATGAATCCGGCGTCGACATTGGGGATGGTTATGTTGTTGATGCGGAGCGCGCCTTCGACCAATTTAACGGAGATGCTTTCAATGGAGGCCATCGTTGCAGGTTGGGCGGAGGCGTTGGTTCGGGTGGTGTCGAGCAGCAGGATTTGAATGTCGTCCACCACGAGGTTGTGCAGCTCCACCGGTGGCGGAGCGGGGGCTTGGTTCGGCTGGGTCTCCTTTGGCTGGGGAGCGGCTTCCGGGGGTTTTGGGGCGGAAAGACTGGCCAGGTGTTTCTTGAGGCGGTCGGAAATCTTTATGAGTTCGGCGACCGTGCTGGTTTCGGGCGTCAGTTCCAGATAGGCGTGCGGCTTGATGATCTGGATGTCTATGATGGACGGAGTGGCGGAATAAATGGTGGACGGGTCGAGCTTGATGTCGATGCTGTCGAGCGTGAAGAGCTTGGGCGTGGCCAGGCTTCGGGGATTGGTTATGTAGAAGTTTTTCAACTGTACCGTTCCGTTGGTCATGCTGAGGGAAAATTGCTCAAAGCCCAAAAATATGTCGAGCATCGGGGAGTCGGTGTGGTCCACATGGATCTGCAGGTCGTTGATCTCCAGCGAGTAGACAATGACCACTTTGGGCTCCTTGCTTGGGTTGGTTTTTTTTACCTTTTTCGGTGCATCGGGGTCGTACTTGATGAATGTCTGCACGTTTCCGATGAATTCTTGAATATTGTCTCTGGCCGAGTCTTGGTCGTAGGTGGCATGCGGGTTGTCGATCTGCACTTTTTGGACGACTACGGTTTCGGTGAAAATCGATCCGATGTCGACCGCAATTTCGAGGTTGAGCAGCGACACCGCATTCGAACTGGCGAAGGCCTCATGATTGGCGATGACAAATCCGTCCAGATTAACGGTGCCGTTGCGCGGATTGATCGACAGGGTTTCAATTGTCAACGGTGTGCCAAGCGCTTTAGAACCTATTTTTTCTGCGGCAAGCTTGACGGTTGGGCCGAGCCAAAAAAATACGATGCACGCCAGCAGCAGGACTAGAACGACAACCGCCCCGAGTAACGTTCCCAATACCTTTTTCGCTTTCATAGCAACCTCTCTTTCAGTGTTCCCTTTCAGGGTTTAAAACTAACGTGACCTCGAAGCTTTGAAAAGCCTTTATATGCGGGATCGCATGGCTTTTCCAAGCGGTTGTAAAAAGTTGCTTTATTGCGGCGGTCTGACAAACTCGTGCGCTGAATTTACAGGAGAAAGAATGAAGCTGCCCTTTTCTTTGTTTTTAGCGTTTAAGTATCTCAAGCCGAAGCGGTCGTTCATCTCGGCGGTGACGGTGATCTCGATGCTCGGCGTAACAATCGGCGTGGCGGTGCTGATTGTCGTGTTGTCGGTGATGACCGGCTTCGACGAGGTCTGGCGCGATAAAATACTGGGCTTCAATGCGCACATCAGCCTGGTGCAACAGGGCGGCATTGTCCGCAACCCCGCCTACGTGCTGGAAAAAATGGCGCAGATCGAGGGCGTTAAAGGCGTGGCGCCGAGCTTGGAGGGGCTGGTTTTAATTCAGGTTGATGAGCGCGTCCACACGCCGATTTTGCGCGGGGTCGATCCCGAATACGAAGATTCGGTCAGCCAGGTTCCCAGCCATATCATTGCCGGCGAATTTTCCGTGGAGGACGACCAGATCGTGGTCGGTCGGGATTTGGCCAACCGGCTGGATATCTGGGTGGGTGACAAGTTGACCGTTTATTCGCCGCAAAGTTTTATTGCCGAGGACGAAATCCGGCTTCCTGAAGAGCTGACGGTTTCCGGCATTTTCCACGTGGGCATGTATGAGTACGACGTGGGCTTTGCATTCACCTCGTTGGAGACGGCCCGTTCTCTCTATGACGTGGAGCAGGGCGTCCATTCCATCCAAGTTATGCTCGACGACCCGATGATGGCGGCGCCGGTGGCGGCGCAGATCCATGGCATTCTGGGGCGCGGCTATTTTCCGCGGACTTGGATGGAAATGCACAGCCAGATTTTTGCGGCGCTGCATGTGGAAAAGAATATGATGTTTTTCTTGCTGGCCTTCGTGGCGCTTGTGGCGGCGTTCAGCATCACCAACACGCTGATTACGCTGACCGTGCAAAAGACGCGCGAAATCGGCCTGCTCAAATCGCTCGGCTTCGGCAATGGCGGGATTACAGGGGTCTTTTTCTGGATGGGTCTGATACAGGGCGTGGTGGGCAACGCGCTCGGCGTGGGGCTGGCGATGCTGGTGCTGAAATACCGCAACGAGCTACTGGTCTTTATGTCGCGCGAGTTCAATCTCGAACTGCTTCCTCCCGAACTTTACCAGCTTAGCAAGCTGCCTGCGCACACCACCGGAACCGATGTGGCGATTGTCTGCACCTTGGTGCTGTTTTTCTGCACCATCGCCGGTTTTGTGCCCGCCATGCGCGCGGCAAAGATGGAACCCGTTGATGCGTTGAGGTATGAGTAGTTTCATGAATTGACAAAAAACCATATCGCAACCATTATGGTTGCGATATGGAGGTTGATATGGCCAGCATTACCATTAAGAACATCGATCCCGAGCTCTACGAGCGCCTCAAGAAGCAGGCCGCGGAGCACCGGCGCAGCATCAACAACGAAGCTATCGTCTGCATCGAGCGCAGCTTGCTGCAATATCCCTTGCCCTCTGCTGAGGACTGGATCAGAGAGGCGCGGGAAATCAGGGAGTCTGTTACGCAATATGTGGTTAGCGATGAGGAGTTTGATCGCATGAAGCGGGAGGGGCGTCCTTGATTGTGGTGGATACCAACGTTGTTGTTGGCGCTTATCTTCCGGGGTTGCACGCCAGCGCTATCGAAGCCGCCATGGCCAAGGATAGCCATTGGGTTGCGCCTTATTTGTGGCGGTTGGAGTTTCGCAATGTTCTGGCCCTTTATCTCCGGAAGGAATTGATGGCGCTCCAAGATGCGAAGCGGGTTGCCTTATTGGCCGAGTCCCGCATGCGCAACCGGGAGTATTGGTCGATGGCGGACAGGGTTTTGGGGCTGGCTAAATCAAGCGGCTGCACGGCATATGATTGCGAATTCGTCTCTTTGGCCATGGATTTGAATGTGCAGCTTGTCACAATCGACAAGAAAGTGCTGAAGCAGTTTCCCGTGATTGCGGTTTCCCCCGAGGAGTTTGTTTCGAGATGAAGCGGCTTCTTTCCACCCTGCTCCTGCTTTCTTCGTTGTCCGCATGGGCGGCCGAATGGGCGGGGATCGACTTTGATCCCATCTTTCAAAAGATAAGCGAAACGAATGATCTGGAGTTTTTGGCGGTCCGCCCGTTCTACTCTAAAGTCGAGGATCCAGAGCACGAGCGGTGGGTGAAGGACTATCTCTGGCCGGTCTACACCCGCAAAGGATTCAAAGGCGAAACCTACGGCCGCTTCCTCTTTTTCGGCTGGTCGCACACCTTTTCGCCGGAAACCGAGCGCAAGCGCACTTGGGTGCTTCCCTTTTACTTTAAAGGCGTTAGCGCCGAGGACGATCCCTACTTCGCGCTCTTTCCGTTCGGCGGAACCATCGACGAGATTTTCGGGCGCGACAAAGTGATGTTCATCCTGTTTCCACTTTATGCAAAGTCGCATATCAACGACGTTCACACGACCTCGATCCTGTGGCCGATCGGCTCCCGAACCGTGGGGCCGCGGGTTCATCGCGCCCGCGTCTGGCCCATCTATGGAACATCCACGCTCGAAGACGAGTTCAACAAAAAGTTTGTCTTTTGGCCGTTTTATCACTCGGTGGAATACACCAATGCGCGCAACCCCGGCGGCGGCTTTATTCTGGTGCCGATTTATGGCCGGATCATCACCGAGCAGGCAAAAAACTATTGGTACATTCCGCCGTTCGGACGCTATACGGTCAGCGCGGATCAGCGCATCATTCATGCGCCGTGGCCCTTCGTACAGCTGGCCGACGGCGTAATGTACAAACGCATTTTCTGGCCAATCTACGGCAAAAAGAAGCTCGGCACTTTGACGCGGCAGTTCTGGCTCTGGCCCATTTTCTGGAAAACCCAGGTGGAATTTCCAGACCACCTGCAAGAGCGCCGGTTCGGCGTGCCGTTTTTCTATTCCCAGACCGACGTGATGACCAAGGACGCGCTCGGGTTTGAGGAGGGGGAGGCGGCATCCCGCTATTGGAAGGTTTGGCCGCTGATGAGTTGGGACCGCCGCGATGGAACTTCCCGCTTCCGGACGCTGGATCTGTGGCCGATGCGCAATACGCCCGGCATCGAGCGGAACTGGGCGCCGTGGTGGACGCTCTACCGGCGTATGGATGTTGACGGCGAGGTGGGGCATCATCTGTTATGGGGGCTCTACCGGCAGACCCGCAGCGATGAAAGCCTTGAATGGTCTTTACTCAAGGGGGTTCTCGGCTATAAAAAGGAACAGAACTCGCGTCGCTACCGCTTTCTATTCATGTGGTTCGGCGCCGACCATGAGGTGCAGCCATAGCCCGTTACGTTACAGATTATTTGCGCTATCCCGTGCGTTCCGCACAGCGGACCGGCGGTCAGGTGCTGCAGTTGCTGCACGACACCGGGCACGCCCTGTTCATGCTGGTTGAGGCCACGTTATTTATCCGCAACGTCTTCGGGAAGCGGAGCCGTGGCGAGGTGATCACGCAGCTCTTCATCACAGGAATCAAAAGCCTCGCGGTCATCACCGTCGTTGCGCTGTTCACCGGCATGATCCTTGCCCTGCAAACCGGCCTTGAGCTGCGCCGCTACGGCCAGGAGGTCTACATCGGTTCTGCCGTCGCCGTTTCGGTGATCCGCGAAATGGGCCCGTTCATGACTGGGCTCATCATTGCCGCCAGCGTGGGGTCGGCCATTGCCGCGCAGCTCGGCACCATGGCGGTTTCCGAGGAGATTGCCGCGCTCGAGGTGATGAGCATCAATCCCAACCGCTTTCTGGTTATGCCCCGGTTGGTGGCGCTGGCGGTCATGATGCCGATTCTGACGGTCTACACCAATATTCTCGGCATTCTCGGCGGTGCAATCGTTGGGGAAACGCAACTCGGTGTTTCGGTGCAGGCCTATATGGACAACGCCACCGAATTCGCCACCAACAAAGACCTCTATGTCGGCCTGCTCAAGGCTTTTATATTCGGCATCATCATCACCACCGTCTCCTGCCACCAAGGCCTGATGACGACCGAGGGCGCGGTCGGCGTCGGTCAGGCCACCCGCCGGTCGGTCATTCTTTCTTTTCTCATCATTCTGATTGTGGGCTATATGATAACGAGGCTGTTCTACATATGATTCGCTTCGAAAACGTTACCAAGGTGCTCGGTGGCAATGCCGTGCTCGACAACATCAGCTTCGAGGTTGGCGAGGGCGAGACGTTTGTCATTGTCGGGCTCTCTGGGGCGGGGAAGAGCGTCACCCTCAAGCACATGATTCGCCTCATGCAAGCCGATGCCGGCAACATCGTTATCGAAGGCGAAATCATCAACGACCTCGGCCGAAAGGCGTTGCGCGAGCTGCGCGCCAAGTTCGGCGTCCTCTTCCAGGGCGCCGCCCTGCTGCAGTGGATGACCGTGCACGAGAACATCGCCCTGCCGTTGCGCGAGCTGACCCATACGCCCGAGGATGAAATCCTGCGCCTCGTCGATGAAAAGCTCGAACTCCTCGGCTTGGCCGATGCCGGCGCCAAATATCCGTCCGACATCTCCGGCGGGATGCAAAAGCGGGCCGGGCTCGCCCGCGCCATCATCATGAGCCCGAAGATTATCCTCTACGACGAACCGACCTCCGGCCTCGACCCGGTCACCTCGCGCAGAATTGACGATTTGATCGTGAATATGCGCAAGAAACTAGGTATAACCAGCGTCGTTGTGACCCACGATCTGCACAGCGCGCTCTCCATTGGTTCGCGCATCATGATGCTGCACCACGGCAAGATCGTAGAGAATGCAACGCCGGAGGGGTTCATCCGGTCGAAGGATGCCACCGTGCAAAGCTTCCTCGAGTCGCAATACATTACCCGCAAGGGAAAATGGGAAGAATTCAGCCATGAATAAGTTTAGACGCGAAGTGACCATCGAGATTCTGGTCGGACTTTTTATGTTCACCGTGCTGATTGCTCTCGGCGTTTTCACCATTGTGCTGAGCCGCGAAAACCTGCTCCAAAAAACCTACGAATACGAAATCGTCTTTCCGGAAATCAGCGGGTTGCGCCCCGGCGACAACGTGTTTTTGCGCGGGATGAATGTGGGGCGCGTGATCGACACCTATCTGGAAGAAGGCAACGTACGCGTCTATATCTCCCTCGACGAGCCCCTTGCGCTGCGCCAAGGCTATAAGGTTGAAATCATCAACGCTTCCATGCTCGGCGGCAAGTTCCTCAAGATCTATGAAGGCGACCTGAACGCGTCGCGCATCGGCCCGACCGTCACCGTTCTGGGATCGCCGCCCATCGATATGATCGAGGAAATGAACACTACCGTCAGCGGTTTGAAGGCAATAATTGCCTCGGTTTCCGAAGGCAAGGGAATGCTCGGCAAATTGATGAACGATGAAGCTCTTTACCAAAATACGCTGGAAATCAGCGAGAGCCTAAAGGAGATCGTCGCCCGCCTTCAAAAAGGGGAAGGCACCTTGGGACGACTGCTCGCTTCGGACGATACACTTTATAACGACGCGGCAGCGACGGTGGCTTCGCTGCGCAAGGTGGCAGAACAACTGGAGCAGGGCGAAGGCACCATGGGGCGGCTGCTGCAGGATGAGACGGTGTACGAAGATGCTTCGGTGCTTTTGGTCAATTTGCGGGAGATGAGTGATTGCCTGGTTGATCAGAAAGGGACGCTCGGCAAGCTCATTGCTGCAGACGATGCCGTGTACGATGACCTGAAGGCCTCGCTGGCCTCCATCCGCCGGATTTCAGAAAGCATCGATGCCGGCCAGGGCACTATGGGCCGCCTCGTGCGCGATCCCGCGCTCTACGACGAGCTCACCCTGTTTGTTGAAGATGCGCGCGCCGCGGTGGACGACCTGCGCGAAGCTTCGCCCATTACCTCGTTTGGCAGCGTATTTTTCGGTGCCTTTTAAACGGAAAACAGCATGGCCGGCCAAGCCCCTGAAAACCGCCAAGTCGAGTGTCCGCACTGCGGCCGGTTGACCGGGGCGGAACCGCGGTGCCCGCACTGCGGCGTCCGGCTCAAAAAACGCAAGGGTGTGCGCTGGTTCTGCATCGCGGCAGCCACCACCGGCTTTCTTGTCTTGTTGGCTCTATGCTCTGTTCGCCGGGAGCCGCCGCTTGTTCGCATCGGCGAAATCCGCCCCATCATGAATTTTTCAACCGTCCGCATTCAAGGCGTTCTCGAATCCGATGCGCGCCGCATGGGTGGCGGAGAGGTGCTTTATGTGGTCGGCGACGGCACCGGCTCGCTCGCGGTGTTTGTTTCGGATCCCGGTGACGAAAGGCTTCCGCGCGCAGGAAATAGTGTTGCTGCGAGCGGCAGCCTCAGCATCGGCTCCGGTGGCGAGGTACGGATGCGCGCGCGGTCGGTGGAAGCGCAAGCCGCAGACGGCGGTTCCGGGCTGGTCTTGTTTCATGCCGGCATGAAGGGTGAGCGTGCAACGGTAACCGGCCGGGTTGCCAGGGTGTTCGCTCCCCGCGCCGGAACAAAGGCGCCCTTCAAGATTGTGCTCGAAGATGCCGGCGGAACGCTCGATGTGGTTCATTGGCTCGAAAATGCCCCCGACGTGAAGGCGGGCGATGAATTGGAAGTTCGTGGAACGGTAAATATCTATAAGGGGGCGGTCGAACTCAAGGTCTGGAGCGCCGAAGACATTATGAAGAGGGCGGGGGGTGCTCTGCTTTGATCCATTCCAGCATTTCCTCGCGGTCGGCGAAGCGGCTTTCCATTTGCGCGTCGTAGGCTTCCCGTAGGATTTTCCCAATCAGTTTGCCTTCCTTGATGCCCAAGGCGATGAGGTCGTGGCCGCGGACCCACGGCTCGGGCAGGATCGGCTCGTTGGCCATCTCCTCCATGTAGCTGTGGACATAGTCATAATTGTCGAGCATCGCATGCGAACCGAGGCAGTCGAGCCGGTGCAGCTCCATGTCCAGATCGAAGGTTTCCGCACCGATCATCTTCCGAAGCTTGGAGGTTCGCATCTGCTGCACATCCATAAAGCGCATATGGTCGCGGATGGCATCGACGATGTGCTTCTTTTCCTTGTTGGGGAATTTGAGCCGGATGAGAATGTCTTCGGCTATGGCCGCGCCAACCTGCGCATGCCCGTCGAAGCGGATGCGCGGCTCGCCGTCCGCGCCGAGGCCCATGCAGGCGGTGGGTGGCTTGCCGACGTCGTGCAGCAACACGGTGAAGGCCAACTCCCGAGGCGAGTAGGCAGACTTTGTTTCGGGGTGGGCAGGCAGGGATGCCTGCCCCACATGCTCGGTTTCGGATTGTGGAGCAGGCATCCCTGCCTGCTTATTCATGAGATTGAGCATGAGGACGGTGTGTTCAAAAACATCGCCTTCGGGGTGGAACTGGGGCGGCTGCTCCTGGCCAACCATAGGTACGATTTCGGGCAGGATGTACTGCAGCAGGCCGATCTCGTAGAGGTGCTTCAGCGCGTCGCCGGGTTTGGGGCTGTCGGTCAGGGTGCGGGAGAGTTCGAGCTCGATGCGTTCGGCGCTGATGCGGGTGATCAGGTGCGCCATGTCCCGGATAGCGCTTTCGGTTGCGGGGTCGAGCGCAAAGCCGAGGTTGTGGGCAAAGCGGACGGCGCGCATCATGCGAAGGTGGTCTTCTTTAAACCGCTCGACGGGGTTGCCGATGGCGGTGATGATCCGCCGCTTCAGGTCCCGCTGCCCGTGCACATAGTCGTGCAGCTGTTCGGCAACGGGGTCGTAGAACATGCCGTTAATGGTGAAGTCGCGCCGCAGAGCGTCTTCTTTTGCGGCGCTGAACAGGACGCTTTCCGGGCGCCGACCGTCTATAGTGCCGAAATCTTCGCGGAAGGTGGCGACTTCAATGACAGCTGCGCCGTCGACGACGGCAATTACACCGAAAGCTTTGCCGATGGGAATGGTCTTTGGAAAAAGAGCCTCCACTTCCTCCGGAAGGGCGCTGGTGGCCACATCATAATCCTTTGGAACGCGGCCCAGCAGCTCGTCGCGAACGCATCCGCCGGCGAAGAAGGCGGTGTGGCCTTTGCGCTGCAGCGTCTGCACCACATTCGTGGCAGGCTTCTTTTGTGGGACTATTTTGGTCATAATTCCTTTTCGTCACGTTTATTGAACTATATTGTGTGTTCTGTGTCGAAGGAAACATGCAAAACGGATTTAAAAATATGAAGAGATTGGCATTATTATTAATGACTTTGGTGTTGGTGCCCGTGGCCTTTGCCCAATTCGAGGTTGAGGCATGGCTGGACGGCGATGTGGTTCGGGTGGATGCCCAGGTTCCCGAGAATCACTATCTCTATGCCGATCATTTCAAGGTGGCCGATGCCTTGGGCAACGAACAAAAACCGATCGAGCTGCCGAAAACCGCGAGCATCACCGATCCCAATACCGGCAAGCCGAAGCCGGTGTTTGATCAATCGTTTAAGGCATCCTATGCATGGGCGCCCGCGCCCGGGGGCGCCGCGGCGTTTCAGGTTGAGTATTGGGGCTGCAACGACGAAGTCTGTTTTATTCCGCAGAAGAAGACAGTTGGACTGGATGTTTCAGCCATGGTGCCCGAGGTTGCGGTGGCGGGTTCAGAGGGCTCCAGCGACTGGGAAGCTGCGCTCAAGAAATTTAAAATGCTGGGAACGGATGCCGGCTATAAAAAGGCGGCTGAGTTTGGGCGTTTCCTCGACCGGGTGGAGGGCGGCGGAGATGTCGACATCAATCCCTTCCGTTTATTCCTTACGGATCCGGTTGCCTTTGTGCGTGAATCCGGACTGCTCCTTACCATTTTTTTCATTTTAGTCGGTGGGCTGGCGCTTAATCTGACGCCGTGCGTGCTGCCGATGATTCCGATCAATCTGGCGATCATCGGGGCAGGAGCCCAAGCGGGCTCGAAAAGCCGTGGCTTTGCGCTAGGCGCGGTCTACGGGCTGGGCATTGCGCTCGTCTACGGACTGCTTGGTGTCGTCGTGGTGCTGACTGGTTCGCAGTTTGGAACGATTCAGGCCAATCCGTGGTTTAGTTTGGCGATTGCCCTGGTCTTTGTGGCGCTGGCGCTAGCGATGTTCGACGTATTCCACATCGACCTCACGCGCTTCCAGTCGAAGCTCGGCGGCGGTGCGCAGAAGCAGGGCAGCTTCCTCGTGGCGCTCATGATGGGTTCGGTGGCCGCGCTGCTCGCCGGCGCATGCGTTGCCCCAGTGGTGATTGCCGTGCTGCTGCTGGCAACAAATATCTACGAAGCCAATAGCGTCGCCGGACTGGCGCTTCCGTTTGTGCTCGGCATCGGCATGGCCTTGCCTTGGCCGTTCGCCGGCGCAGGCCTGGCCTTTCTTCCAAAGCCCGGGAAATGGATGGAATACGTTAAGTATGGCTTTGGCGTGGGCATCATTTTCTTCGCCCTTTACTACGGTAACCTGAGCTACCGCGCCTTCAATCCGTCGGACGTCACCGCGCAAGGCGAATACGAGGGGCACATCATCATCGATGGCGCAACCAACGCCGGGTTTGCGGATGCGCTGGAGCAGGCGCTGGCCGAGGGCAAGCCGGTCTTCATCGATATGTGGGCGACCTGGTGCAAAAACTGCAAAGTGATGGACAAGACCACCTTCAAGGACGAGGCTGTGAAGGCGCGTTTGAAAGACTACGTCTTCATCAAGTACATTGCCGAAGAGCCGAACGATCCGGAAACCCAGGCGGTGATGCAGCACTTCAAGGCCCAAGGCCTGCCAACGTTCGTGGTGCTCGGCGCTAAGTAGCCGAATCTGTTTCCAGTCTTTCGATCGGCAGCCATTCGAGCACGCGCTGGATGTAGTTGTCCCAGAAGCCCCATTCATGCTCGCCGGCGGATTCCTCGTAGGTGAGGTGGAGCCCTTTTGCTGCGGCGGTGCCGCGGAAAGCGACGGAATCCTGATAGAGATAGTCTTCCGTTCCGCAGCAGGCGTAGAATTTGGTTTCTGGAATTGTATCCAATCCCTTGATTTGCGCGATGAGGTCGTTGCTGGAGTTTGGCACATGGTTGAGCGAGCCGAAGACCGCCTCGAAGGTGCGCAAACGCGACTCGTTCCAGTCGTCGTTGATGTGCGAGGCAATGTCGAGCGCGCCGGAAAGGGAAGCCGCGGCGGCATATTGCCCCGGCCGCCCAAGCGCGAGCTTAACGGCGCCGTAACCTCCCATTGAGAGCCCGGCCACAAAGGTGTTTTTCGGGTTGCTTGAAACATTGAGCCAGCGCTTGATGAGCATGGGCAGTTCGTCGGCCATGAACGCCAAATAGTTGGAGCCGTGCTTCATGTCGCAGTAAAAGCTCTTGTAGGCGTCGGGCATCACGATCACAAGGTTGTAGTCGCGGGCATAGCGCTCGATGGAGGTGCGGCGGCTCCAAATGGTGTGGTCGTCGGAGAGGCCGTGCAGGAGATAGAGTACGGCGGGCGGCTCGTTCCATGCATTGGGATGTTCCGGCAGAATAATGTTGGCGCCCAGCGATAGGTCGAGCACTTGCGAGTCGAATCGGGATTCAATTAGGGCCATGCTTATTCTCCGTTGGTTTCCGGCTGGCGGATGGCGACCAAGGTGTCGCCGAGCTTCAGGCGCGTGTCGGGGCCGGGGTCGAACGAGGTATGGCCGTCGCGGTGCTTGACGGCAATGACCATGCTGCCGAGGGTCTGGCGCACGCGGGCTTCGGAAAGGGTTTTGTTGAGCATGTCGCTTTCTTCGTCGATGGGATATTCAAACACCTGAAGCGCGATGTTCTTATCTTTCGTAACCAGCTCGATGAGGTCGAGCACGGAGGGGCTGGTGATGAGCTGGGCAATCTGGTTGGCGCCGGAGGAAATGGGGGATACGACGCGTTTGGCACCGGCCTTGTGGAACTTGCGGGAGCTGTCCGGGTCGTGCACGCGGGCAATGATGCGCAGGCTGGGGCATAGGCCGCTGGCGGTGAGGGTGAGGTACAGGTTTTCCGCATCGCTATCGAGCGCGGCCACGAGCGAGTCGGCCTCGCTCACTTGGGCGTCTTCGAGGGCATCCTCTTCGGTGGCGTCGCCTTTAATGCAGGGAATGCCTTGTTCTTCCAGCCGGTTGACCGTCTCCTCGTCTTCTTCAATCACCACAAAGGGCGTGCCGGTGGCCAGTAGCTCGGCGACGACGCGGCTGCCGGTGCGGCCGTAGCCGCAAATGATGGCGTGGTTCTTCATCTGGGCGATTTTTTTCATCATGGTTCGTCTCCCTAAAACATTGGACAGGCTGCGCTGGAACAAAAACTCAACCAGACGGGTCAGGCAAAAGGCCATCACGCCGACGCCGCAAAAGATGAGCAGGGCGGTGAAGATGCGCCCGGGCCCGGAAAGTTCATGGACTTCGTCGAAGCCCACGGTGGACACGGTGATAACCGTCATATAGAAGCTGTCGGACCAGTTCCAGCCTTCGATCCAGCGGTAGCCCGCCACGCCGGTCGCCAACACCGTCGCGATACCTATCGCACCCTTGGCCAAGCCCGAAACCAGCCGTTCATTGAAACCCCTGTTTCTCATTGATTGAGATTAAAACGGATTCATTCGGCTCTTTCCAAACATTAATCCTTTTTAGTAGCTTCGGACTGAGGTTTACATGCATCCAATCACTAGAAAGCTGTTCCTGTCGAACGTTGTCCTGCTCGCGGGGTGTCGCTCCGCCACGGTCGAGGCCAGGTCGTCGTCGCCGACCGGCATTGTATCGCTGTCCTACGTCGCCCGGCTCTATTCCATGAGCATGGCCAGCGTCGGCAAAAAAATGATGCTGCAGAACAAATGGAACAAGATCGAAGTCGAAACCAACAGCCGGCGCGCCTGGATTAACGGCATTATGGTGTGGCTGCACCATCCGTGCCGCAAATCAGGCAGCGGCTGGGGAATCCGGGAAGTGGACTTCAAGAAGGGGATCGATCCGATCATGCGCTCCTACGCCTATGTGCCCTCCAAGACGCCGCGCGTCGTGGTGCTCGATCCGGGGCACGGGGGCAAGGACTCCGGCGCCATCGGCGCGCGCAAGGTCTACGAAAAGAAGGCGGTTCTCTCCATTTCCAGCCGGGTGAAAGCGCATCTTGAAGCCAAGAAAATCACCGTCCGCATGACCCGCACCGGCGACACCTTGCCGTCCCTGCAGCAGCGGGTCGACTACGCTTCCAGAGCCGGTGCCGACCTGTTCGTCAGCATTCACGCCGACGGCGCGGGCGATTCCAGCGCCCATGGCGTTGAAACCTTTGTGCCGACAGCGCCTGGATGCGATTCGAGCAACCACTACGGCCAAGCCGGCGACAAGTCCGCCTTTCCGGGCAACCTGTTCGACGCCGCCAATGCCGTGCTGGGCTTTTCCATCCAAAGTAATCTAATTAAAAAAAGCAAGCGGAGCGACCGCGGACTGCGCCGCGCCCGCTTCTTTGTGATTAAAAACGCGCCGTGCCCCGCTGCGCTGGTGGAATGCGGCTTTGTCACCAACCCGGCCGAAGAAGCACTGCTCATCAGCGCCGAATACCGCGAAGCCGTCGCACGCGGCATCTCCAACGGCATTCTCGGCTACATGACCCTCGTCAAACGCGCCCAAAAATAGGTGTGAAGACAGAAAAACATCATTTCATAGGTCTGACCCCTTTTTCTCGGCTGCATCCTGCGGATTTCATGCAGCGTTTCGTTGGTAATCATATCGCAATGACCGGCAATCACCAGATCGGGGCCAAAAGCGGCAACGGTTTCGAGCAGCCGCCGGTTGGCCTTTTTCTTTCCCAGATCGCGAATGCCCAGCGGCGCCTCGAAAGCCGCCACGTCGCGGTCGCTGAAAACCGACACAAAATGATCGTTCTTAATCAAGCCGCTGGTCAGCTTCTGGACCCAACTGACCCGCGTTTTTCCGTAGCGGCGCAACTGCTGATATGCCACATGCAGAACTCTCATAAGACCTCCTCCAAAACCTGTTTCAAAATTACGGCAGGCACCGCGTTTCCCCGCTAAACCAACCGCAAAACGCCATTTATGTGGTTTCGCCTCGGGGAAGTCAACCGCAAGGGCAGGTTTAGGTACTTTCCTTACAACTCCTTGCCATTCTGCGTTCCTTAACGGATGACCCTTTACCTGTTCAGCACCAAAAGTCAAATCCTCTTCCGATGCCGCTTTTGCAAAATGGTTATGAGCAAAATGGTTATGAGCAAAATGATTTAAAACAAACATCCCGCACAAAAATCATTTTGCTCCAAATCATTTTGCACCAATAAATCTGCTGCGCAGCCTCATTGGGTACTTTCCCATTCTGCGTTCCTTGGCGCGTGACCATCTTGCGTATACAATCGATGACAGGATCATTAAATGACAAGATTATTAGAAGTGTCCGCATGAAGTTCTTCGTATTATTTACTGGGGAAACTCGGGAAGGCTTTTTCTAAAAAAAATAAATATCGCGGCCAATCCAGTACAACAAATTTCCGTACATAGGGCGGGTGAAATGGCAGTGAATAGAGGAAACACGGAGTGGGGCTGGCGCGAAGCGACGGCAGCGAAGCGGCAACCAACAAATATTCCGGTCGTTTGGATTAGTTGCTTTTCCTCCATTCGTTGCTGATTAATTTCCGATGTGCATGGCTGAGGCATCCGACATCACCAGTCTCACCCTAAAAATCTACATAGAACCCCGCATGAACGGAATCATCCTGTCCTATCTCCCTGCTGCACCCACCACTTTGGGGTCATTTAATTTGAGGCCGCTCGCCGCGCAAACGTCGCAGCTCGACAAGCGCCTCGAAAGCCAAGCGGCGCAGGGCCGGATTCCGATCCGGCGACTCCGTGCCCACTGCGCGCCAGGGTCTGACCCGGGGACAGCGGAGGGGTCAGTCCTATGATTTAATGTTTTCTTCCGTTTCAGCCGAATCGATCAACCTAAAAACATTATTTCATAGCACCCCTTTGCCGGGGAATAAACGTTGCCTTCAAATCCGGGCGTCGTGTCGTTTCGGCTCCAAGCTCTTCGCTATTTACTTCATTTATTAGTGTCTGAACTGATTTTTTCTGCTTGTTGGATTTTATCTTTCATATGAATTGACCCATAAAGCCCGAACCCAAGAATGATCAATAATCCCGATAGGAACATAATTTTTTCTGATTTTGTTTTTGCTCTGATGATTCCGAAAATAAAAGCGACAACGATCACTATTGCTCCAAGGATTGGAAGTATTGTTGTCATAGCCTGGGGTCAGGCCTTGAATATTAACATTTTCTGTTTCAACGTCCATAACTCACCCTTGGTTGCGCTCTCCATTAATTTAATATTTCTCGAAACACTGCTCGGATGCCCCATCATTAACAAATCTGATATCCAACTATTTTTAACGCATGTATTTCGGCGGATTAACCAAGCAATTGCCATTTTGTTTTTGGCCCCTTTTGAATGTTAATATTCAAGGACTGGCACGAATGGCACTTCCTTAAGGGCTCCTATCACACACATAAAACCGCAGTTTTAGGGTAAAAACCAATGCTATTATCTTGATATATATCACGAAGAATGCAAGTATCTTGCATGAATAATACAACACCATTCCTGCCTGGACTTCATCTTCAATCGCTCCGTAAAAAACCGCGCTCTACGGCACAAATAATGGCCGATGAAATGATGCATAAAAAAGACAAATCACTGCTGGGTCTAAAAGCTTGTTTCGGACGTTTCATTCCCGAATGTTTTTTGAAAAACAATGTGAAGGGACATCATAGTCGTCACCGTATTTTCAGCAAGGAAACCACTTTCTGGGCGTTCTTTTCTCAGATTATTGATGCCGATGGGGGCTGTGCTGAAGTCGTTAAAAAACTGAAAACATATCTCGCTTTCAATAGTGATCAGTCGCTGTCCGTTTCCACGGGTTCTTACTGCAAGGCGCGAAAAAAACTAGAGGAGACGGATTTGGTCGAAATCCTCAAACACACCTCAGAGTCGTTTCATGTTAACCTCGACGATCAGCCTCTCGCGGGCCGGCGCGTTATTGTTGTTGATGGAACGGGGTTGAGTATGCCTGACACCTCTGAAAATCAAGACGAATGGCCTCAAATTTCCTCTCAAAAAAAAGGGTGCGGTTTCCCGACAATGCGCCTGCTCGGCTGTTTCGATCTCGCGACGGGCGCAATTCTAAGCTATGCAGTCGGAAATAAAAAAAACCATGAACTCCCCTTGCTTCGCCAGCAGGAAGGCACTTTCAAGGAAGGGGATATTTTCCTGGGGGACAAAGGGTTCTGTAGTTTTTATGATGTTGATCGGCTCCGAGAAAAGGGCGTTGACAGTATCATTCCATTAGCGCGTCGAATACCGAAAACGGAACAGACCTGCATCAAAAAGTTGGCGAACAATGATCTCCTGATTCGCTGGGAAAGGCCCGCTTGGTATAAAAAGGCACCCCTCCCGAAAGACGAGTGGAACCAGTTGCCCGAAGAGCTTCTATTGCGTCAAATCAAAGTCGATGTTGAGCAGCCTGGATTCCGAGTGAAAAGCTTTTACATCATCACTACGCTACTCGATCCGCTTATCTATTCAGCAAAGAGTATCGCCGACCTCTACTATCGCAGATGGAGCGTTGAACTCTTTTTTCGCGACCTAAAAACAACCACGAAAATGGATATATTGCGTTGCAAATCCCCCGCGATGATTCGGAAGGAACTGCTCATGTATTTCATCGCCTACAATGCCATTCGTCATTTGATCTATGAGACCGCGCACGCTCATGAAAAAGACCCCATGCGGCTGAGTTATAAAGGCGCACTACAAGCACTCCGGCAGGCGGAAGTATACTTTAATCGAGCCG
The DNA here is from genome assembly GCF_900890705.1 of Pontiella sulfatireligans. Taxonomy (GTDB): domain Bacteria; phylum Verrucomicrobiota; class Kiritimatiellia; order Kiritimatiellales; family Pontiellaceae; genus Pontiella; species Pontiella sulfatireligans. Next base: position 2,721,027 of record NZ_CAAHFH010000002.1, read on the forward strand.
CGCTTTGCCCATCCGAAATCCTTCGGATACGGGAAAACCTGCTCGATTCGATCCGCACCAATATAATTCCCTTTCGGCCCGGAAGGAGTGAGCCGCGATGCCTTAAAAGAAGACTCAAACCCTATCAACTTTTAACACTGCATCGTCATGAAATGATCGAGATAAAGCATCGGAGTAAATATAATGCCAAAGCAGCTTAAGGAAGTGGCATTCAGGTCTGACCCCTTTTTGACCCCTTTTGCGTTTTCGCGGTAGGGTCTGGCTGGTTGGAAAATTATTTATCCCTATTCCTTCGGTCTAATAGAAATCGTTGGAGTAATCTCTCAGAACGCATGACATGTAAAATGTATGCAGTATCATTTTCGACACGATAGAATATACGACATGGAGGAACGATAATTTCTCGATAGGTTGTGCGAGGAAGTTCTGCTGGGCGCTTCCCTGAGTTTGGATAGATTGTTAAACGCTCAACTCTATCAAATACTTTATGGACATAGTTACCCGCCGCGAGTGGATCATCGAGTGCGATATATTCCGCAACTTCATCTAAATCCAGAAGAGCTGGTTCTGTCCAAATTAGCTCAGCCATTTCTTCATCTTTCCTTTGGCTTCACTCTGAGTATAGGTTCTGTTTTCTAAAATTGCCCGTTCACCTCTGGAGATTCCTTCCAAAACACTCATCCGACTCTGCATGAACTCATAAGAATCAACATCAACGAGGTACGCTGATGGTTTACCATGTTCGGTAATTAAAACGGGTTCTCCCGAGCTATGGAGATCTGAAAGAATCTGGGTGGCTTGTCTTTTTAATGTGGTTACTAATTCTGTTTTCATACTCAGAATGATACTTTAGTGATACTCTGTGCTCAATTCTTTTTTATGTATTTCCACGTTTGAGATGAGGCTGAGTGCAAACGACTTCAACTTAATCGACGGGCGTTGTCACGATAGCCTCAATTGACTGGCTGGGAGTTTTATAGCCGAACTTTGGCATCGTTCATGCTTTATTATACCGTATTCGTTCTTTAATAATTTAGCCCAGCCGGTCAGAAACGTAAGACTCTGATTCGTTAACAATACTAAAGGGAGCTTAAAGCACCCACCTTGACACTTAAGGTTTCGGAGATGCACTTCCCCGAGTCTGGGCAGTTCTTCTCCGCTTCGAGATAACTCGGAGCGTTTTTTTTCATCTCCATCCACATTCGCCATGACCGTTCGGGAAAGCGTGCCGAAGGCGCGATTTCACCGATACGTGTCGATGGTCTTGTCGGCCATGGTTACTCTCATCTGATGTATTGGGTTCTGTAACCGATCTTGCCATTTTTGTATTCGTAGATTCTGTATCTGGCTTGGCGTCCCCAATTGCCCGCAATGGACGAGCTCACGTAAAGTGCCAAGCCAGTGGTGCTCATCTCGATGGAAATGCCCGGCTAGCCGAACGAGGAAAGGACGCGGAGGAAAGTTAGAGGTAGCCAGATGAATCCCTTCATGATAGCGGATCATTTCAAAAACTTCTCGGCATACTCCCGCGAAAGCCGCTGACCTTCTTCAATTTGGGCGGGGGTCATTATTTTAAGGAGACTCGAACATTTTTCTAATGCTCCTTTTTCCTCTTGCGCCGCCAGTTTATACCACGCATATGACTGCGGATAATCCTGAGGGACACCTTCGCCATATTCATAACAAAACCCTAGAGGTCCGGGGTCAGGTCCGGGGTCAGTCCGAAAGCGCCGATTAAAATCGGCGGAGAGTAGAGAATGAAAGAGTCTTACAATGAAGGATTAGCGAGCCACATTGGCCCCGAGTCATGTCTCGACAACCCGCGAGGGTGTGGGAAAGCGTTGACAGGGGAAAGCACAGGCGGGCTATTGAGCTCCGAAATCACCTGTTATCAGAGGCAGACCTCGTGGACTGTACGGGAATGCAACATGGTCGGCCGCGTAAATCGCGAGCGGTCTACTGCTCTGGCGGAGTCATGGAACCTGGCATGTGCGGACACTCTCCGCGCGGGAATCGGGAGATCTCGGGAAGGAGTCTCGGTCAATGAATGAACCGTTGAATCGAGACATCGCAGCAAAGGTCAATCGCCGAATACCTGCGATGGATTCCCCCGAGAAGTCGGATGGCGACATAGTACCTGAGAAGCTTGCGAACAAGGAGGCTATGGGCTCTGCGGAGCAGGTGGAGGGAAGGGAGCCAACCAAGAGGAACCTTGAACAAATCATCGCAAGCCGGACGCTGAGCCGGGGGTTTGCGTCACAGAAAAAGGGGTCAGACCTATGAAATGATGTTTTCTGCATTTCCTCTACTCCCTTTATCCGAGGGGCGGACCACTTTTTTCATTATCCGCCCACACAACTGCACGTCCCATACGCACAGCAAAAATATCCGTACATCTTATATGGTATTAGGTCTAAGTAAAGGAAAGGGATTGGGAGAGTTGGGGGTTTGATGTTGAATCGTTCTCTTTGCTCACTATTTGTTGGCACAAATTATCGGTCGCTTTGCTCGCGGGGGGTTGGGAGTTGAATACGCGCGATTTGTCCGCCGCCCGCCACGTCGGGGACGTGGCCTACACATTGATTGGAAACTTTGCGATTCCCTGCGATCTTGTGGCTAATTCCCCTCCGAAAGACCAACGCTTGAACCACTCTTATGTTGCGCGTAACATAAGAATGATTCACCGCGGCGGGTGGTAAGAAATGCCGTTCAGGCTATGCGGCGGGTTCGGCGAACCAGACCTACCCAATGAACCGCCCGTCCCATCGGGGACATGGCCTACATCATGGAGTCTTCAGGCGACTCTGTGGAATAGTCGCCTGAAGGCGGGACTACATACAAAATGTCTTCGTGCCTTTTGAGCCTCTTGGCGGCCAATAAATCCGTGTTCATCCGCGGTTCTCCCCTTGCGCACGAGCGGCGCGCTCGGCGATCGCGCCCTACCAAAGAACCATCCTGTTCATCCCGTCTAATAAAAAAGTACGGCCAGCAAACGAGCCATTCCTCCGAGACCGCTTTCCACCCTTCGGGCGGTGAAGCGGTCTCTACTCCCTGTGAGTGCTGGTTCGTGTGTAGAGAACGTTTACCCGCGATCCGGAACCTGCCGACCGTTTTTCCATTTCTGGCGGCGATGGCAGGGGTGGTTGCTGGCCTGGCCGGCATCAATGTGTCCAACTCGCAGCCTCGATCGTGGCCTGCTAGATTCAGACCGGCATGATTGGTTCCATCGTCGTCGTGCTGACGTTCCTTTACCTCAAAGTGTAACACTCTGGTTTGGAAAAACGTGTTGACAAACCTAAACATTTGGTTATTTTGCCAAATATAGTTTCAAGGAGTCCTACGATGACGGAGAAGGAAAAAACCATGTATACGGCGAAAGCCCAGGTGCTCAAGGCGCTGGCGCATCCGACCCGGCTTTGGATGGCGGAAGAGCTGGAGGGCGGCGAAAAGTGCGTGTGCGAATTTGTCGATGAAATCGATGCCGACTTTTCGACGATCTCTAAACATCTCTCCGTGCTGAAGCAGGCGGGGATCGTCGCGGACGACAAGCGCGGCAAGCAGGTCTTCTACTCGCTGAAGGTTCCCTGCGTGCTCAACTTTATGCATTGCGTCGAAGCGGTGATCGAGAACAACGCCAAGTTGCAGGCGGAGCTGGTGAACTAAAAAATTTTGAACAATGATTGGTGAAAAGGTCAAATGACCAATATCGGCGGAATCGCCGGAGGTAATACATGTTAAAGGTTTTTACAACGTTGGCGGATTGGCTGACGTTTGACGTGTTTGGGATGGAGCAGGGCAGCCATCTGGCTGAAAGCGTCCATTTTTTCATTGAAGACGTAACGAAAATCTATGCGCTGTTGCTGGTGCTGATCTATGTGATCGGCTTTTTGCGAGCGGGCCTGAATACGGAAAAGATTCGTGCTCATCTGGAAGGCAAACACCGCTTCATCGGCTATTTGCTGGCTGCGGTTTTCGGGGCGGTGACGCCCTTCTGCTCCTGCTCGTCGATCCCGCTGTTCCTGGCGTTCACGCAGGCGCGCATTCCGATAGGCATCACGATGGCCTTTCTGGTGACCTCGCCGATGATCAACGAAGTGGCCGTGGTGCTGCTGGGCGGCACGCTGGGCGTGGGATTCACCGCAGTCTACATTTCGCTGGGCATCCTTTCGGGCGTACTGGCCGGCATGTTTTTCGATTTCATCAAGGCCGAGCGCCACCTCAAACCGATCGAGCATAAAGAGGTGAGTGACGGCATGAAAGAGAGACTCGAGCAGGCCGCTCGGTACAAACCGACCCGCCAAGAGCGGCACGCCTATGCGGTGAATGAATTCAAGTCCGTCTTTTCCAAGATCTGGATGTGGGTACTGATCGGCGTCGGCGCCGGCGCTGCGCTGCACGGATTCGTGCCGGAGTCTGTGATTACCGATAACCTTGGCGACGGCCAGTGGTGGAGCGTGCCGAGCGCCGTCCTGCTGGGCATCCCGCTCTACGCCAATGCCAGCGGCGTCATCCCGGCCATTGAAAGCTTGCTGGACAAGGGCCTTCCGGTCGGCACCGCGCTCGCGTTCATGATGAGCGTGGTGGCGGCCAGCCTGCCCGAGTTCATGCTGCTTAAGCAGGTCATGAAGCCACGCCTGCTTGTGATGTTTTTCCTGACCCTGCTGGTGTTGTTCAGCTGCGCGGGATGGATTTTTAACCTAATCTGGTAACCAAAGGAGTAAACCATGAAGATTCAGATTCTGGGCACCGGATGCCCCAAATGCGAAAAGACCGCAAAGGTGGTCCGCGAAGTTGTCGAAGAACTCGGACTCGATGCCGAGATCGAAAAGGTGACCGACCTCAACGAAATCATGGCCTTCAACGTGATGATGACCCCGGCCGTGGCAATCGATGGACAGGTGAAAATCGCCGGACGCGTCCCGTCCGCGCGCGCCCTGAAAAAACTATTAGATTAAAAAGGAAGAACCAGTGGAACAGGTACTTAAAAGCATGACCCTCAATTTTTTCGGCCGAGGAATGCACAAGATCACGCCGGAAAAACTGTTTGCAAGCGATGTCGCCGTCTTTCTGGACGTGCGCTCCGATGAGGAAATCGCGTCCCTGCCCTGCCCGATGGGCGCACATTCAAACGTGGAATCCATCCACATCCCAATCAGCGGAATTCCCGACCGCCTGACAGAAATTCCGCAGGACAAACTGGTCGGCATCTTCTGCCCGGCACACGTGCGCGCTTCCATTGTCTACGCCTACTTGCGCTCCAAAGGCTACGAGCAGGTTCGCGTGCTCGAAGGCGGCTACGCGGCCCTGACCGACGCGTTCAAACCCGGCAAACTACTCGCGGTGCTGTAAGATGGAACACCTACCTCTCATTGGATTGCTGGTCTTTATCGTCGCAGTCGCCATGACCATGGTCGGCAAGGGCGGCGGCAACTTTTATGTTGTGATTTTGGCGATGGCCGGCGTCCCGATGCACGAAGCCGCCACTACCGGACAGTTCATTCTGTTCGCGGCCTCGGTGGCGGCGATGCTGATCTTCCACAAAAAGAAATCGATCTCGTGGCCACTGGCGATTTCCGTCGGCGGCATTACCGCGCTCTCCGCGCTGGCCGGCGGCTATTTTTCGCACGGCTTCAGCGGGTTCGCGCTGAAGATGGTGTTTGCGGTCATGCTGCTAGCCTCCGGCATCGTGATGCTGTTGCCGAAGCCGAAGCCAAAAATAGGCAACGGCGGTTTCGGGATCATCCAGCTGAAATCCGGCAACGAAACCTTTCGCATCAATCTGTGGCTGGCGCTTCCGGTCGCGGTGCTGACGGGGCTGGGCTCCGGCATGGTCGGCGTATCGGGCGGATCCTTTCTGGTGCCGCTGATGGTCGTCGCCTGCGGCGTTCCGATGCAGTTGGCCGTGGGCACGTCGTCATCGCTGATTGCGGCGATCGCCTTGATGGGCTTTGCCGGGCACGCGGTGCATGGCCACTTCAACCCGGCGTGGGCGTTGCCGTTGGCGGCGGTCGCCATTGTCGGTGGCGCGCTGGGCGGACGCCTTGCGCTGAAAGCCCAACCGAAACATCTGAAACAACTGTTCGCCTACACCAACTGGGTGGCGGCGGGCTTTATGATTTTTAACGCGTTGCGAAGTTGAAGGGTCCAAGGTCGGAAGGTCTGAATGTCCAAGGTCGGGGAAAATGACTTTGGACCTTCGGCTCAAGAAACAAACCAGGAGAAGAAAATGAGTGCGAGTGAAAAGGTGTGCAGTGGCGGGCCGAAGCTGGTATTTGCCTGCTCGGGCGCGGCCGACGTCGGAGCGCTGGCTGATCAGGCCGCGCGCAAGATGACCCGGGACGGAACCGGAAGCATGTTCTGCATGGGCGGCATCGGCGGCCTGGTTGAACCGATCATGAACAAAACGAGGACGGCCGACAAGATTCTGGCGATCGACGGCTGTCCGCTCAACTGCGTGAAGGCGACTCTGGAGCGCGCTGGTTTTGCGGAGTTTGAACATCTGCTGATAACGGAGCAGGGGTTTGCAAAAGGCAGCACGGAAGTGAATGAAGCAAGCATCGCTAAAATCGCCGAAGCCGGCGCGTCGCTGCTGGCGTGAATAGGCGGTGCTCCGCGCCGTTTGGATAAAAGGAAAGTATTATGACCCATGAAGAATTCGAATCTGCAATGGCCTTTCATGGCCACAAGTGCCCGGCGATGCCGTTGGGATTCCGCGCCGCGCAGGCGGCGATGAAGGCGCTCGGCGTGGCGCGGGCGCAGGACAAGGAACTGTATGTAATCTCCGAAACCGGCAAGGGCCATGCGGCCGGCTGTTTACTGGATGGCATCATGTCCGCCACCGGCTGCACCTACGGCAAATCAAACATCGAAAAAAAATACTACAACAAGATGGCGTTCACGCTGATCGATGTGGCCGGACAACGCTCGGTGCGCGTGCGGCTGAAGGACGATTTCTTCGGCAACATGCTCAACTCTCCGTTTGTTGTTCAGCGTAAGCAGGGCGTGGTGCCGCAGGACGTGCCGGCAGAAGTGGCCGACCCCTTGGTGGAAAAGGTGCTGAACCTGCCGGAGGAAATGTTCCTCGAAGTCGGGCCGGTGGAAACCTGTGTCTTCCCGAAGGGGAAAGGCTGCTTCGACACCGCCCTCTGCTCGAAATGCGGGGAGCGCACCTTTGTCAACAAGTTGACCGAAGCCGATGGCGGCCCGGTCTGCATCCCCTGCAGCGAAAAGGCGTAGATCAATGAGTGGCCACCATCACCATGAAGCTGCCGATGAAGGGATCGATGATCGGTCCATGGATCGCCGCTTGTCGTTCAGCATAGTACTGAACGGGGTGATCGTGGTCGCCGAGGTGGTTGGGGGGCTGCTGTCGGGCAGTCTTTCACTCCTGTCGGATGCGCTGCACAACCTGACCGACGTGGCCGCGCTGGTCCTCGCGCTGATCGCCCGCCGGCTGGGACGTCGGCCGCCCTCCACGCGGCATACGTATGGTTTGGGACGCGTGGAGGTCATTTCGGCGCTGGCAAACAGTGTCACCATTCTGGTGGTGGGGACGCTGGTATGTCGCGCGGCGATCCTGCGGTTCCTTCATCCGGAATCTGTTAGCAGCGGCTTGATGCTGGTCGTCGCATCGATCGGGCTGGCCGCCAATCTGGCATCGGTTTTCCTGCTCAAGGGGCATGGCCACGACGATCTCAACATGCGAGGCGCTTTCCTGCATCTGCTGCAGGATACGCTTTCGTCCGTTGTCGTGGTGCTGGCCGCGCTTTTCTCGGGCTGGCGCTACGGCGTTTATCTCGATCCGCTCGCCTCCATCCTTGTGATTGCAATGATCGTACGGAGCAGTTGGACATTGCTAAACGAATCCCTGCATGTGCTGCTGGAGTCGACGCCCGCCGGGTTGGATCTCGGCGCGCTGCGAAGCGATATCCAGAAAACCGTTCCGGGATCCGATCTGCATCATGTGCATGTGTGGGAGGTGCAACCCGGAAAACGAATGATGACTGCGCACGTGCAGCTTGACGATCGCCCCCTCTCTGAGGTGGACGCCTTGCTGAAACGCGTTCACGCGCGTCTGGCGGAACGCTGGCATATTGACCACGCCGTCCTCGAACCCGAATTCAAGGGCTGCGGGAGTAATGAGCTTCTTCCTGCCGGAACCGGGAAGGGCTGACCAAGGTACGCTTCATGGAACAGACCCTCCTTTTAGCCGCGATCTTTTTCGCCGTCTCGACCTTCTTTTCAATGATCGGGATGGGCGGCGGTATTTTGTATGTTCCGATTCTGCTCTTTGCGGGGTTTACCTTTGAGCAGGCTCCGGCCATCAGCCTGCTGTTGATCTCGGCAACATCGATCGCTGCGCTTTCCACCTTCTGGCGCAACCGCAAAGTGGACTGGAAACTGGCGCTGGTGATCGATCCGCCGACGGATATTATGGCGTTTGCCGGGGGCTATTTCAGCTCGCTCATTCCCGAGCCGGTGCTGCGCTCCATTCTGGTTGGCATTCTGATGGTGGCCGGCACGCTGATGCTGGTGAATAAAGCCAGCAAGCAAGCCCATACGTTTGATCAAGATCGCTGGTGGCTGTGGCATCGAAACTTCCATGGCACAAGCTACACCGTGAATCTGCCGCTCGTCCTCACGGCTACGGCGTTGATCGGGGTGCTTTCGGGGATGCTGGGCATCACGGGCGGAATCATTAAATTGCCGCTCATGGTGCTGCTGTGCGGAGTGCCGATGGATATCGCGGTGGCCACATCGACGGTGATGGTCGCGGTGACCGCGCTGTCGGGTTTGGCGGGCCACGCCATGAACGGGCAGGTGGATTGGCGAACCGGATTGGTGCTGGCGATTGCCGCTGTTGCCGGCGGGTTGCTGGGCAGCCGAATCTCGGTTTCAACGAATAAGGCAAAATTAAAACAAGGATTCGGGGTCGTCGTCTGGCTGATTGCCATTCGGTTTCTTGTGCAGCTGATCAGTAGGTAACGAAACGCCATCCGCGCGGTTGTGGATCGCTGTTTTGTTGGGACACACGGAAAAAACTAAACAGGAGTACAGATGAAGAAAAATATAGTTATCGTTTTTTTGCTGGTGCTTGCGGTGGCGGCGGTGGTCGCAATCAAAAACATGAAGGCGGGTGGCAGCTGCGCCAGCGGATGCGCGGGCGGGGTCTGTACCTTGCCGATCCCGGCGGGACGCCCGGCGTCGGAAGACCCGGTGACGGTTCTGGCGACATCGCCTCTGCCGAAACTGCTCGATCTCGGTGCGGGCAAATGCATTCCGTGCAAGATGATGGCACCGATCCTTGATGAAATGAAGGCGACCTTTGCCGGGCAGCTCGATGTGGAATTCATCGATGTGTGGGAAAACGAAGGCGTTGGCCAGCAGTATGGCATCCGTACGATTCCTACCCAGATTTTCTATGATGCCGACGGCACCGAGCTGTTCCGTCACGAAGGGTTTTTCCCGCGCGCGGATATGTTGGCCAAGTGGCAGGAACTGGGCTTCAGCTTTGAGGGAGAAGAGTAATGGAGTCGCTGTTTACAGCATTAACTCACGCTGTGGAAGGAACGCCGGGAGTGGCTTTAAGTGCTGCGTTGATCTGGGGCATTTTGAGCATCTTGCTGAGTCCCTGCCATCTGGCGAGCATTCCATTAATTGTGGGTTTCATCGATGAACAGGGGCGCACCAGTCCGTGGCGCGCGTTTTTTATCTCGCTCCTGTTTGCCTCCGGCATTCTGTTGACGATTGCTTTGATTGGAGTGATCACCGCGACCGCTGGCCGAATGATGGGCGACGTTGGGCGCTACGGGAATTATTTTGTGGCTGTGATCTTTTTTGTTGTCGGCCTGCATCTGCTCGGGGTGCTTCCAAGCTTTGGAAAAGGGCCGGGGCAGGTTGGCATGAAACGCAAAGGACTGCTGGCCGCGTTTGTGCTCGGGCTCGTGTTCGGGATTGCGCTCGGCCCCTGCACCTTTGCCTATATGGCTCCGATGCTTGGCATCGCCTTTAAACTCGGAGCGGCGCAGCCGGTCTATGCCGGAAGCCTATTGCTGCTCTACGGCGTCGGCCACTGTTCAGTGATTGTGCTGGCGGGCACCTCCACCGGGCTGGTGCAGCGCTACATGAACTGGAACGAGCATTCCACGGGTGCGATAATCCTCAAGAAAATCTGCGGAGTTCTCGTCCTGCTCGGTGGGCTCTATCTGATCTACACCGCGCCCTGAGCGCGGGTCAAGGCGATGGAACTTTCCGAAGTTGCAGATTGACAGTTAGCCAAACGACTAACTATAAGGGGCGGCATGAACAAGCCGCTGGAAATCCTGAAAGCTCTCTCCGATCGTAATCGCCTGCGCGTGGTGGCGGCGCTGATGCATATCGACGAACTCTGCGCCTGCCAGGTGGTGGAACTGCTGCACGTGACCGGCGCGACAGCGTCGCGCCACATGGGTTTGCTGCTGCATGCGGGCATCGTGGAGAGCCGCAAAGACGGCCGCTGGGTCTACTACCGGCTGGTTGATTCGATCGATCCCCACCTGTTCCAATGGTTGGAATACGAACTGAAATCCGTTGCCGGTCTGGAGGCTGACCGGCGGTTGCTTGAAACCATTGTGGCCTGCGAGCCGGAAGAACTTTGCCGCCGTCAACGGGGCGAGGAGTGCTGCCCAAATAGTTTTAATAAGGGGAAATAGAAATGAGCGCTGAAAAGAACAAAGAGAGCGGCATCGGTTTTTTTGAGAAATACCTTACCGTGTGGGTGGCGCTTTGCATGGTCGCCGGCATTTTGATTGGAAAATTTCTTCCGGCCATTCCAGAGTTTTTGGGGAAGCTTGAATATGCCCGGGTATCCATTCCCGTTGCTGTCCTGATCTGGCTGATGATTTATCCGATGATGATGAAGGTCGACTTCAAGAGCGTGAAGAATGTCGGTAAAAATCCAAAGGGCCTCTTTATCACCTGGACCACCAATTGGCTGATCAAACCGTTCACCATGTTCGGCATTGCGTGGCTCTTTTTCTACGTCATCTTTAAAAACATGATCCCCGCAGATTTGGCGAAAGAGTATCTCGCCGGTGCGGTGCTGCTTGGCGCCGCGCCCTGCACGGCCATGGTCTTTGTCTGGAGCCATCTGACGAAAGGCAACCCCGCCTACACGGTGGTGCAGGTGGCCACCAACGACCTCATCATTCTCGTGGCCTTCGTGCCAATCGTGAAATTCCTGCTGGGGATCGGCGATGTCTTTGTTCCATGGGACACCCTCTTCCTGTCGGTCGTCCTGTTTGTGGTGGTTCCCTTAACGGCCGGCGCCTTGACCCGTGGCCATATGCTTAAAACCAAGGGTGTGGCATATTTTGAAAACACATTCCTCCCCAAATTCAGCAACACGACCATCATAGGATTGCTGCTGACGCTGGTCATCATTTTCTCGTTCCAGGGAAAAGTGATTCTGGAAAACCCAATCCACATTGGGCTGATTGCGGTGCCGCTGATTATCCAGACCGTGCTGATCTTTTTCATTGCCTATCTCGCCGCCAAAGCGCTCAAGCTTCCGCACAATGTTGCCGCGCCCGCCGGCATGATTGGCGCTTCCAACTTTTTTGAGTTGGCCGTGGCCGTGGCTATCGCGCTCTTTGGAACTACCTCCCCGGTGGCGCTGGTCACGATCGTCGGCGTGCTGGTGGAAGTGCCTGTTATGCTTGCCCTCGTCGGCTTCGCCAACCGCACCACCAATTGGTTCAGGAATTAATTACTGACCGCTAAGGCGCGAAGAAACAAAGATTTCTATTCCTTTGTGTCTTAGCGTCTTTGCGGTCGAATAAACTGAAGTTAAATGAAGGAGAGTTGTAATGAGGGAAAAAATTAGCCTGCTTTACCTATGCACCGGAAACTCCTGCCGCAGCCAAATGGCCGAAGGCTGGACGCATGCGCTCAAGAGCGATGAAATCGAAGTCTACTCCGCCGGCATCGAAACCCATGGCCTCAATCCGAATGCGGTGAAGGTGATGGCCGAAGCCGGTGTGGATATCACCGGCCAAAAGTCGCAGCACATTGATGAGTTCAAAGACACGAAGATCGACTATGTCGTCACCGTCTGCAATCACGCCCACGAAACCTGCCCATGGTTCCCGGCCGACTGCAAAGTGGTTCACGTCGGCTTCGACGATCCGCCCAAGCTTTCTGCTCCCGATGCGTCGGAAGAAGTAAAGCTCGACGGCTTCCGCCGCGTCCGCGACGAGATCAAAACCTTCGTAGAAACCCTTCCCAGATTTCTCGCGGAAGAAAAATAAACACAAAGGCTCAAAGGGCACAAAGAAAAGACCCTTCGTGAACTTTGCGTCTTAAGCGAGTTTGCGAGCGAGTGTTTAACTAAGGAGTAATGATGAAAACACTGAAAATTTATGATCCTGCCATGTGCTGTTCGTCCGGCGTGTGCGGGGGGTGTCTTTTCTATTGTTAAAACTGGGGAATATCCCGATCTGGAAAAGCTCGGTGGGCTGTTGAACGCTGTGCCGGTGTCGCTGGACGTGCCCGACTGCGGGTGCAACTAAACACGTTGCGCGACGGGGGGCAGTGAAGGAGCTGCTGCCGCGCATCCGCGATCCAGAGTTTACAAAGGTGTTGATCGTTGCGCTGCCTGAAGCCACGCCGGCATCGAGCCCTTCTGCTGGATCATCAACCGCAGCTTTGCGGTTTCCGGAACGGCCGATCCCGTCCTTTGCGCCAAAGGGCTGCTCGAAACGGAATATATCCGGGGAATCGCCTCCGGTTTTTCGATTGCCCGCACCGTCATTTCTCCCTGGGTGGGCCAAGAACTGCCGGCGCAGAAAACCTAGGCTTGCTGACTCAGGAAGGCTGACCGCCGAAAAGCGGGACGAACCTTATCATGAAAAGGTTTGTAGTTCCGGATTTAGCCGGCTTTCAGAGTGGCGAGAGCTAGCAGCACCCATCCGGCGATGAAGCAGAGGCCGCCGATGGGAGTGATGGCACCGAGGACTTTAACGCCGCTGATGGAGAGGGCGTAAAGGCTTCCTGAAAAGATGACGATGCCGGCGGTCATCGCCCAGCCGCTGGCGGTGAGCAGCTTGGATTGAAAATGCATCGCCACCAATCCGACTGCGAGCAGCGCGAGGGCGTGGTAGAAATGGTATTCAACGCCAGTCTTGTAGATTGCCAGCATTTCGGTTGAGAGTTTTTCTTTCAGTCCATGCGCGCCGAACGCGCCGATCATCACGGCCAGTGCACCGCTGATGGAGCCGAGGGAGAGGAATAGTTTAGCCGTTGGGTTCATAATTTTTCTCTATTGAACTTTCAGTAATTCCAGCCCGTTTTTCTTTAGATCGTTGTCGAAAGAGTAGACCGTTTTGATCCCTTTTTTGCGGGAGAGGGCGAGGATGTATGCATCGACGAGATCAATCTTTTTGTTTTGCAGTAAAGCGAGACAGGAACGCATGAGTCCTTTGTCCTGCATCGATACTCCTTTGAATGCGACAATCTGGTCGAGCGTTTCGGCCGCTTTGTCCGACGGCACTTCGTAAAAGCTGTGCAGTACGAAGAACGCTTCGAACAGAACCAGCTCAGGTAGTTGAACGCTCAGTTCGCCTTTCTCCACTTTGTCAAAAAAGGAATACACTCCTTTGAATTTTGGCTGGATGGTTTCTGGATCCTCGACCAAAAAGCGAATGATGACGTTAGTATCAATCAGGCTATGTTTCATTGGACATTCCTAGGGCAAAGGCTTCATGCATTTGCCTGCGGGACGGGAACGGCTTGGCCGTGGCGTACGCCGCGAGAGAGCCTGCTAGCTGGGCTGACTTAAGCTCTGTCTTTTTCAGCTCAATGCAACTGCGTTTGGCATCAATGCTTACATCCAACATGTCGCCAACCTGCAGATCCATGTCCTTGCGGATCTGCGCAGGAATAACCACCTGTCCCTTGTTGAAAACCTTCATCAGCATCATAACCTCCATTGGTTATACTTCAGGGTATAACAATGTGGCTTCTTGTCAAGCCAGCACGTTTAGTGCGCGTGTCTACTTTGATGGATCGGTTACCCGGCCGATGAAGAGGATGGCGCCGGTGCTGTTTTCGCGGATGAGGAAAAGGAAGGGACGGTTGGCCTCGAACATGAGCGGCATGCTGGTGGTGCGGATGCCGACGGCGGTGGCGGCCGCGGCTTCGGTGCCTTCTTCGTTTACTTCCACGAAAGCCTTGTGGACCACTGCGCCAATGAAGAGATTTTTGGATCCATCCATGCCGGAGAGGTCAGCGCCCTTCGAAAAGGCCAAAGGCATGCCCATGGCTGCCAGGGTGCTGGCGAGGCTGAATTCCGATTCCAGTTTAAACTTGGGGAGGAAGACCATGATTTCCTGCTTGTTGAACTGGAGGCTGTTGACCAGTTCCAGCGTAAGGTCTTTTTCCAGCGCCGGGAGTCCGTCGGACGAGGTGGGCAGGAGGAGGAGCATGGAAAGGTCGTCGCCTTCGTAGGGCAGTTTCAGAGTCTGAAAGGTTTTGTTGTACGAAAAGTTAAAGTCGCCGGTCTGCGACATCATCGGCACGTCAACGGTTTTGCCCGGCTCTAGAATGAACGGAACGTCATGGGTGGCTTCGGCTTTAAACTGGCTGGCCCAATCGCCTTTGAAGTAGATGGCGTTGGCGAGCACGAGGCGGGTGAGCGGATCGAGCATGCCTGCGGGGATCAGATCCTTGATGCGGTCGTTGGTTTTGCCTTCGACCCAGCGGTTGATTTTTTTGCGCGCGGCGTCAGCGTCGGCCTTGTAGTCGATCGCCTCGATTTCGCTGCCGTAGTATTCCTTGGTCATGGCCAGATAGTCGGGCAGGAATTTGTAGTCCACTTGGGGCCAGAGCGCGTTGGCGACGCTGAGCTGCACCTCGCCTTTTTCTTCGATGCGATTGAGTCTTTTCCGCAGATAGGAAAACGCAGGGTGGGTGGCGCCTTGTCCGCCGAAGCGGAACGTGCTGTTGATCTGTTCGGCGGTTTCGCCGCGGGCGCCGCCGTAGACCATCGCCAGCGCGGACGAGATGCTGTAGGGCGAAAGGAACAGGTTGCCTTCGCTTTCGGCGGCAAGCTTTTGATAGATCTCGAAGGTCAGCTGGTTGACGGACTCGGCCGAGTCGAACGCCGCTGCCGTGGGTTGGGGGTTTTTCCATTTGAGATCGGTGATCTGCAAGGTGGTTTTGCTGCCTGTTTTTTTGTCCAGCAGTTCCAGATCTTTGGCGACCCACATGCCGTCCATCTTTTTGATGCTTTTGATTTTCAGACGGCCAATCTGTTTTTTCTTGGCGTCGAGCGTCTGGGCTTCGAGCAGCATGCCCATCTTTTTCTCGATCCAAAGGCGCATGGTGTTTTTTGAATCGGGGACGGGGACATCGACCACGTAGCATTCGCGGTTAATTTTTTTTTCTTCGTCTATCAGCTGGGAGTTGGGCCACCACAAGACGGAAAAACTCAAGTCGGCCCAAGTGAGGCCGGTGCCGAGGATGGTGGAAGAAGGCGTGTTCTCCTCGTTGGAAAAACGGTAGCTGGGTTGCTCGTTGTTCCAGGTAATATTCAGCGTTTCATGATCGATGCGATATTCAGCAACGGGTGCTTCAGCGCCCCAGTCCAGGTCCATTTCGACCGGCAGGCTGTCGGAGGTGAATCCGTTCTTTTCGCGCACCTTCAGTGTGCCGGTCAGTTTGATCGGCTCGTCCGGCAGTTTGGTGCGGACAAACGCCAGAATGTCGTCGGCGGGGATCGGCGCGGCATGGCAGCCACAAGCAAACAGGGAAACTAGACTGGCTAATAATAATATTTTCAAAGGACTCACCTCAATCGTAGTGATGATGACAGAATAATTATGGGCAGAATGATTGCTCTGCGTCCGCTTGAATTATTCTGTCCATAATCATTCTGTTCATTTTATTCAGCAGAAAGCTTCAGCGCATAGCGCAGGGCCTGGTCGATGTTTTTGACCGTTTTGAAGGTCAGCTTCTTTTTGACGTCGGCCGGGATTTCGGCGAGATCGATCTTGTTCTTCTCGGGCAGCATGATGTGCTTGATGCCGGCGCGCGACGCGGCGAGCACCTTTTCCTTCAGGCCGCCGATGGGCAGCACGCGGCCGCGCAGCGAAATCTCGCCGGTCATGGCGAGGTCGGGGCGGACGGGCTTGTTCTGCAGCATCGAAAGGATGGCCAGCGAAATGGCGACGCCGGCGGAGGGGCCGTCCTTCGGGGTGGCGCCGGCGGGCACGTGGATGTGGATGTCGGACTTGGCGAATACGGCTTCGTCGATTTTAAAGGTGGCGGCGTTGGCGCGGAGGTAGCTGAGTGCCGCGCGGGCGGATTCCTTCATTACGTCGCCGAGCGAACCGGTGAGGATCAGCCCGCCTTTGCCGGCCATGCAGGTGGCTTCGATAAAGAGGATGTCGCCGCCGTAGGGGGTCCAGGCGAGGCCCGTCACGACGCCGGGCATGGCGTCGCGTTCGGCGACATCTTTGTCCACTTTGACCGGGCCGAGGAAGCCTTTGATTTTACGGCCGGTGACTTCGACCGGGCGGGTCTTGCCTTCGGCGAAGCCGCGGGCCACCTTTCGGCAGACATTGGCGATCTGGCGTTCGAGGCTGCGGACGCCGGCCTCGGCGGTGTAGCCGCTGATGATGCCTTCGAGCGCTTCGGCATTAAACTTGATCTGCGTGCGCTTGAGGCCGTGTTCGCGGATGGCCTTGGGGACGAGGTAGCGCCGGGCAATGTTTACCTTTTCCTGCAGGGTGTAGCCGGAGATGCGGATGATCTCCATGCGGTCACGCAGCGGGCCGGGGATGGTGTCGAGCATGTTGGCGGTGGTGATGAAGAGCACTTTGGAGAGGTCGAACTCGACGTCGAGGTAGTGGTCGTTGAAGGTGGAGTTTTGCTCGGGATCGAGCACTTCGAGCAGAGCGGAGGCAGGGTCGCCCCGGAAGTCGGAGCCAACCTTGTCGATTTCGTCGAGCATGAAGACGGGATTGTTGGCGCCGCAGCGGCGGATGCTCTCGATGATGCGTCCGGGCATGGCGCCGATATAGGTGCGGCGGTGGCCGCGGATCTCGGCTTCGTCGTGCATGCCTCCGAGCGACATGCGGACAAATTCGCGGCCCAAAGCTCGTGCAACGGATTTGCCGAGCGAGGTTTTGCCCACGCCGGGCGGTCCGGCAAGGCAGAGGATCGGCCCCTTCATGTCCTTCTTGAGCTTGAGCACGGAGAGGTATTCGAGGATGCGCTCCTTCACCTTTTCAAGGCCGTAGTGGTCTTTGTCGAGAATCTTCTGGGCGGCGAGGATGTCGAGGTGGTCTTCGGTGCTTTTTTCCCAAGGCAGCTCCGAGAGGACGTCGAGGTAGGTGCGGATGACGCCGTGCTCGGGCGAGGCCGATGACACGGCCTTGAGGCGCTGCAGTTCTTTTTCGGCGGCTTCGCCGGCCTCTTTAGGCAGCTGGGCTTCCGCGAGCTTTTTCTCGAGTTCAAGGATTTCGTTGGCCTGCGGATCGTCTTCGCCGAGTTCTGTTTGGATGGCCTTGAGCTGTTCGCGCAGGAAAATCTCGCGCTGGGTTTTGCTGAAGGTTTCGTGGACTTTGTTTTCGATCTTGCTGCCGAGTTTGAGGATCTGGAGCTCGCGATTGAGAAATTCCATCAGCTTTTTCAGCCGGTTTGCCGGATGTTTGTCGGCCAACAGCTTCTGGCGCACCTCGACCGGGACCGGCAGGTTGGTGGCAATCAGGTCGGAGAGCTGCGATGCAGATTCCATATTAAAGATGGCAATGGAGAGCTCGTCGGGCATGTTGGGCGACATCGTGACGATATGCTGGAACTGCTCCGACGCATTGCGGCCCAGCGCCTCGAGCTCGAGCGAGTCGTCTTCGGCGTCTTCGATCATGTTGTAGTGGGCGGTGGGGTACTCCTCTTCGTTGATTAAGTCTTGAAGTTCGCAGCGCGAGAGGCCTTCGACGAGGATGTGTGTTGAGCCGTCGGGAAAGTTGAGCGTCTTAATCATGCGGGCGACGCAGCCCACGCGGTAGACATCGTCCTTGGTCAGGTTGGTTTCGTCGATCTCGTCCTTGCGCTGGAGCGTGGTGATGAAGTGGGGGGTGCGGGTAGAAAGTTCCGTGACCAGCTTCTTCGACTCGTCGGTGGTGATCACCAATGGGGTGACCATCTGCGGGAAGAGGACGAAGTTTTTCAGCGGCATCACCGGCAGCAAGTCGGGGACGTCCTGTTCGGGGACGACTTCAATTTCAACGTCGGTTGTATCTTCGTGTGCACTCATAAAAAAAGTTGTCGGTTATTTGTTAATCGTTATTAAGGAAAACTGGGTTTTTCAATGGTTGAGAGAGTAGGGCAGAGAGGTTCGAATGTCTGGAAAAATGCGCGCAAAAAAAACAGGGATTGGAGGATTTCAATCCTTGGGTATTGATTTGTTCGAGGAGGGCCGGCCGGCAGTGCATTTTCAATGCGGGTTTTTTCGAGATCCTGTCTTTTGTTTTGGTTGGGTTTTCATCCGGTGCAGTGCGGCGGACAGACGGCGCGTTGTTCATTGGTTATCCAAACCTGTTCACAAAGAATGAATGTAGGGGCGGGGTATGAAAAAGCTTTGTATGTCTTAAATCTTGCGTGCGGGCATGAAATGCATAATATTTTTTTACCATTCAAAACGCCGGCTGTCCGGCAGGGAGGATAGAGCACATGAAAAAAGTCATGATTTCACTCATTGCACTTGGCGTAGTCGGTTTTGTTGTTCTGGGTCTCAGCAATATGATGATCGGTATTCCAGTTTCTGAAAGCTGGTCCAGCATTAAGGCAACTTCCTCAGAGATGGAGCTCGCCAAAGAGGTGATTGGCGCCAAATGCCTGATGTGCCACAGCAAGGAGCCGGCTCTGCCCTTCTATGCCAAGCTGCCCGTTGCCAGCGCAATGATCGGCAAGCACATTGAAGCCGGCGAAAGAATATGCGATTTGCAACAGCTCTTTGCCGCAGGCGGGGGAAACGAAGTCTTGCTCGCCAAACTGGAGCAGACCATTAAGCTGGACACTATGCCCATTCCGCCTTTCTTGGCGCTGCACTGGAACGGAAAGCTGTCCGACCAGGAAAAGCAGGCTGTCCTTGATTGGATTCACCAGGTGCGGGCGGCGAAGTTTAGCACAGGCCTGGCCTCTGCCGCGTTCGCCGGCCATCCGGTGCAGCCGCTGCCCGACATGTGGCCGGGGGGCGTCGATGCAGCAAAGGCCAAACTTGGCGAGATGCTCTACAACGACAAACGCCTTTCCGGCGACGACACGGTTTCCTGCGCCAGCTGCCACGATCTCAAAAAAGGCGGCACCGACCACGCCCAGTTCTCCACCGGCGTGCGCAACCAGGTTGGCGGCATCAACGCTCCAACCTCGCTCAACGCCATGTTCAACGTGCTTCAATTTTGGGATGGACGGGCCAAAGATCTTGCCGATCAGGCCGGCGGCCCTCCGCTTAATCCCATTGAGATGGATACCAACTGGGAGCAGGTT
This sequence comes from Pontiella sulfatireligans, assembly GCF_900890705.1. Lineage (GTDB taxonomy): Bacteria > Verrucomicrobiota > Kiritimatiellia > Kiritimatiellales > Pontiellaceae > Pontiella > Pontiella sulfatireligans. The sequence goes on from NZ_CAAHFH010000002.1 coordinate 2,740,554, forward strand.
GCCGGCAAGCTCTCCAAGGATGCCGGTCTGACCGCTCTGTATAAAACGGTTTACGGCATGGAGCAGTGGAACGACAAAAACATTACCGACGCCATTGCCGAGTTTGAAAGAACGCTGATCACGCCAAACAGCGGCCTCGACCAATACTTGAAGGGCGACGACACTGCGCTCACGGACTCGGAAATAACGGGATTCATCCTCTTCAGCGAGCATAGTTGCGCAACGTGCCACGCCGGTAAAGCCATGGGCGGGCAGTCGTTCGAGAAAGCGGTTGACCCGGCTGCTTATTACTCGTTCCGGGGCATCGAGCCGGGCGACGCTGAATTCGGCCGCGTGAACGCCACGAAGAACGAAGACGACCGCTACAAGCTGAAGGTCCCGCTCCTGCGGAACGTCGCCCTCACCGGGCCATACCTGCACGACGGCAATCTCACCGACCTGAAAGAAGTGATTTCGATCATGAACAACTTCTTTGTTCCTGAGCTAAACAGGAAACCGCTTTCGGATGACGATGTGGCAAAAATAGCCGCCATGCTGATGAAAAACAGCGGCGTTCTTAACGGCGAACAACTCTAACCCATACCCCCAACGTCTGTGGCTGTCGTGTTTGGGGTTGCGGGAGAACGAGACTGTGTCTCGATCAGGTAGAAGATGCCGGGTTGGTGGCCGAAAGTTTCGGCGTGGCATAATAATCGCCATAGGCGTGCCCAGCGTTGAGCTCGAACTGCATGCTGTTTTTGCTCGGTTGTCGGTGCTTGAAAGGGTTTACTCTTCGTATCTTTATGCGGTTTTAGGCAAGGGGGTGTCGTGCTTTCACAAATCAATTCAGGGGCAGTGGTGGGGATCGAGGCCTATCCGGTGGAAATCGAGGTCAATGCCGGGCATGGCGAACCCAAGGTCGTTATCGTCGGGCTGCCCGACGCCGCCGTGAAGGAAAGCTCCGACCGCGTCTGGACGGCGCTGATCAATTCCGGTTTCCGCCCGCCGATGGGGCGCACCACCATCAACCTTGCGCCGGCCGATATGAAAAAGGAGGGGCCGAGTTTCGATCTGCCCATTGCGCTGGGCATCATTGCCGCGCTCGACGATATGAACACCGACCTGCTTCCGCGCATCTGCATGGTCGGCGAGCTGGCGCTTAGCGGTGTGGTGCGCAAGGTGCGCGGCGTGTTGCCGATTACGCTTATGGCGCGAAAAGCCGGGTACAAGGCCGTCATGGTTCCGGCCGAAAACGCCGAAGAGGCGGCGGTCGTTGACGGCATCAAGGTATTCCCCGTCCGCACCCTGCGCGAAGCGGCCGACTTCCTTAATCAGGACTTCAAGATTGATCCCTACCAGCTCGATATAAAATCCGTGTTCGAGGCGAACAGTCTCTACGAAGACGACTTTTCCGATGTGAAAGGGCAAGAGTTTGCCAAGCGGGCGCTCGAAGTAGCACTCGCTGGTTCTCATAATTTACTTATGATCGGTCCGCCGGGCACCGGGAAGAGCATGCTCGCCAAGCGGCTGCCTTCCATACTCCCGCCAATGTCGCTCGACGAGGCGCTGGAGACCACCAAGATTCACAGCATATCCGGTTCGATGAAGTCGCATCAGGCGCTGGTGGCCAAACGGCCGTTCCATTCGCCGCACCACACCATTTCCGATGCCGGCCTGCTCGGTGGCGGCACCAACCCGATGCCCGGTGCGGTCAGCCTGGCCCACAACGGCGTGTTGTTCCTTGACGAGCTGCCCGAGTTCCAGCGCAGCGTGCTCGAAGTCATGCGCCAGCCGCTCGAGGACGGTGAGGTGACCATCGCCCGCGCCGCCGCCAGCGTCACCTATCCGTGCCGCTTCATGCTCGTGGCCGCCATGAACCCGTGCCCGTGCGGCTACCAAACCGATCCCAAGCGCGAATGCCGCTGTTCGCCGACGCAGATTGCCCGCTACCGCAGCAAGATTTCCGGCCCGCTGCTCGACCGCATCGATATCCACGTCGAAGTGCCCGCCATCTCCTACGAGCAGATCACCAAGCTGGAAAAAGGCGAGCCGTCGGCCGGGATCCGTCAGCGCGTCGTCGCCGCCCGCGAAATCCAGCAGGAGCGATATAAAAACCAGCCCGGCACCCATTGCAACGCCAACATGCGCAGCAAGACGCTCCACCAGGTTTGCCGCTTGGAATCCGATGCCGAGCAAATCCTCCGCACCGCCATGAGCGACCTCAACTTCAGCGCCCGCGCCTACGACCGGATTTTAAAGGTGTCTCGCACCATTGCCGACCTCGCTGGTGCCGCCGCCATCCAACCCAACCACATTTCCGAAGCCATCCAATACCGGACGCTCGACCGGCAGCTTTGGGTTTGAGGAAGGGAACAAGCTGAATAAACGGACCAAGGCGACTCCGCCGCAGAGATATGATCCTGTCCGCGCTTCGTCATGCAATCTGTTTAGGGTTGCAGGTGCGGTTTGCGCTGCGTTACCTTTTGGCATTTAAAGGGATCCTTTGTTTGAGATTTTTGGTTTTGGGTTCCAAATCTAATGCATGAAAAACCGGCGGTGCGCCGGCGGGACGGCTGGAATGGAATACTACACCAACATTTTAAATACGATCGGCAACACGCCGCTGTTGCGATTGGAGAAGATCACCGATTTTCCAATCTATGCCAAAGCGGAGTACCTGAATCCGGGCGGCAGCGTGAAGGATCGCGTGGCGCGGCATTTGATCGAGCAGGCCGAGAAGAGCGGCGAGCTGAAGCCGGGCATGGTGATTGCCGAGGCGACCTCCGGCAACACTGGAATCGGCGTTACATTCGTTGGCGTCCATAAGGGCTATCGCGTCATCATTGTAATGCCCGACAACATGAGCGTGGAACGCCGCAAGATTATCCGGGCCTTCGGAGGCGAGCTGATCTGCACCCCGGCGGAGGAGAGCCTGAACGGGTGCCTGGCCAAGCTTGAAGAGTTGAAGAGGGATATTCCCGATCTCTACATTCCCGGCCAGTTCACCAATCCCGGCAATCCCGAAATTCACTACAAGACGACCGCCGCGGAAATCTGGAAGCAGATGGAAGGACAAGTGGATGCCTTTGTCGCGGGGGTTGGCAGCGGGGGAACCCTGGCCGGCGTCGGCAAATTCCTGAAAGAAAAAGATCCGGATATTATGGTGGTTGCCGTTGAGCCGGCCAATGTCTCGGCCCTATTGGGCCATGAACCCGGCCTGCATAAGATCGAGGGGATCGGCGATGGATTCATTCCCGATGTGCTGGATGTCTCGATGATCGACGACGTCATCACGGTCACCGACGATGACGCCATTGAAACCGCGCGCAACCTTACCTTGAAAGAGGGCGCTCTGGTTGGAACCTCTTCCGGCGCCAACATTTGGTCGGCCATCGAGCTCTCCCACAGGATCGGCAAGGATAAGAACATCGTTACTATTCTGCCCGACCGGGCCGAACGCTATTTCAGCACTGCGCTTATTTAAGCACCGACGGCGAAACCATCCATCCGGTTTTGCGAGCGCTATGTTCCATTCAAAGATCCCGCCAGAGACCTATCTGGCGGGCTTTGACCCTGCACTCCGAGCATACCTCTGACGGGATGGCCGGACACCGATGGCAGCGCGGCATGGTGCCAGTCTGTGAATTTTAGAATTGGTGTGTTCGCCGTTTAGCAAATCCTCCGCACTGCCGTGAGCGACCTAAACTTTAGCGCCCGCGCCTACGACCGCATTCTAAAGGTTGCCCGCACCATCGCCGGTCTCGCCGCCGTTGAAGCCATTCAGTCGAACCACATTACCGAGGCCATTCAGTGCCGAATGCTTGATCGGCAGCTGTGGGTTTAGGGCGTAAGGGGGCTGTTGGGGCAATATTCCGCGGGCTGATGCGTTATTTCGATGGAATGGAAGGCTCGGTTGCGCTTGACGAATGGGAGCTGAGGAAACATTATTTTTGATCGTTTGGAAAAGGAACCGTTTAATGGGTGAGAAAAAAGTCAGCTGGATCATGAGCACGATGCTTGTCGCAGTTTTTGCCGCAGTGTTTGCATCGGACGCCGCGCAGTACAACCGCGAACGCTATGAGGTGATTGTTGACCGTTCTCCGTTCGGTGCCGATCCGCTGGCCGCCGCAGCGAAGGCAACCAATGCCAAGAACGCCAAGGATGCCGCCGCGGCCGCGGCCGCGGCCAAGGCGATGGAAAAAGAGCTGCGCCTCTGCTTTCTGCTTGAGAGCGAAACGGGTGAAGTTCGCGCCGGATTCCAGAATCTTAAGGCGAAGCCGGGCGACCCGAAAAGCGTGATGCTTAGGGTCGGCGAAAATTTTCGGGGCATGAAGCTTGAGAATATAGATTTAGGCAACTCATCGGCCACGTTGCTGAGCAACGGCAAGTCGTTGAAGTTTGAGCTGGCCAAGGCGGTGGCGGCCAAGGCCGCTCCGGCAGCGAAGCCACAGCCCCGCCGCATTGGCGGCGGATTCCGCCGCCAGGCTGAACCGAAAAAAGAGCCAGAACCCAAGCTGTCGCCGGAAGAGGAAGCGAAACGGCGCGAAGAAGTGCGCGAAAACCTGCGGCAGTATCAGATGGAAGTCATCCGTGCAGGCATGCCGCCTTTGCCGATTCCGCTCACCGAAGATATGGATAGCCAGCTCGTTGCGGAAGGCATTCTGCCTCCTGGGGAGTAGGCTTCTTTATTCTTCGTCGAATTCGGCTTCTTCAGAGACGCGCAGGATTTCATCAATGGTGGTTACTCCGGCGAGCACTTTGTCCCAGCCGTCTTCGCGCAATGTTTTCATGCCGTCTGCAAGGGCCTGCGCCTTGATTGCACTGGCCGAGGCGTGGGCGATGATCAGCGGGCGGACTTCGTCGGTGACGGGCAGGATTTCAAAGATGCCGGTTCGGCCTTTATAGCCGTTCCCTCGGCATTCGTCGCATCCGACGGCTTCATAGATCGGCCCTTCGGTTGCGAGGCGTTCAATCGGGAAGTTGTGCTCTCGCAGGAATGCCTCCTCCACCTCGACCGGTTGCCGGCAGGCTTTGCAGAGGCCGCGCACCAGGCGCTGGGCCACGATGCCCTCGACGGACGAGGCCACCAGAAACGGCTCAATGCCCATGTCGAGCAAACGGGTGATGGTGCTGGCGGAGTCGTTGGTGTGGATGGTGCTGAACACCAAGTGGCCTGTAAGCGCTGCGCGGATGGAGATTTCCGCCGTCTCTTTGTCGCGGATTTCCCCGACCATGATCACGTCTGGATCCTGGCGAAGGAAGGTGCGGAGCGTGCTGGCGAAGCTTAGCCCGATTTCCGGGCGCATCTGCACTTGGTTGACGCCGGGCATTTCATATTCGATCGGGTCTTCGGCCGACATGATTCGTTTGTCGACAGAGTTAATGGTGTGGAGCCAGGCGTAGAGCGAGGTTGATTTGCCCGATCCGGTCGGGCCGGTTACCAGCAGAATCCCGTGGGGGCGGGTGATCATTTTTTTAAGCAGCGAGCTGTCGTGGTCGTTCAGGCCCAGATCCCCCATGGTTACCAGACCGCCTCCACGCATCAGTAGGCGCAGGCTGACGCTTTCGCCATAGACCGTCGGCATGGTGGAAACACGCACGTCAATCTCTTGACCGCGGATGCGCACGCTGATGCGCCCGTCCTGCGGGAGGCGCTTTTCGGCGATATCCATGTTGGCCATCACCTTGATGCGCGAAATGACCGAGGACTGAAAGCGTTTGAGCTGCGGCGGCATCGGCGTTTCGTGCAGCACGCCGTCGACGCGGTAGCGGATGCGCAGATCCATTTCCATCGGTTCGATGTGGATGTCCGTGGCGCGGTCCTTGAATGCTTCCCAGATGATCTGGTTCACAAACTTGACCACGGAGGCCTCTTGGTCGAGCTCGCTCAAATCCTGCTTCAGCAGGCTTTCTTCGTCTTCAAAATCGATGCGGTCGTCCTGCATCATGCGGTCGAGGGTTTCCGCGCCGACGCCATAGAACTTCTTGGCGGCGGTGTCGATGTCGTCGGAAGGGCTGAGCACCAGCCGGATGCGGCATTCGGCCGCCAAGCGAAGCGCATCGACCAGTCCCGGCGTGAAGGGATTGCACGTGGCCACCCTTAAGCCGGTGTCATCCTCATCAAGCGGAATGACGTTGTATTGGAAAATCGCCTTGGTGGGCAGCTTCAGTAGAATGTCGTTCTCAACCTCAACTTCCTTCAGCCGGAGGAAGGGGAGGCCCATCACGCCGGCCAGCTTTTCGAGGAATTCCTCTTCCTTGATGGCGCCGCCCTCCAACACGGCTTCGCGGATCGGCTTGCCGTTTTCGCGGGCATCGGCCAGCAGGGCTTCCAGCGGTTTATTTTCGAAAAGGCCGGTGGCCTCGAGGATATCGTGTATTCGCGGATTCATCTTCAACATAGTATTTAGAGTGTGCCACTCCGATTTTGTAAAATGCAACTGATTATTAGCCTTCAGTGCCTGAATCGTTAGCGGCCTCGGTGTTCATTCCCCCTTTGGGTGTGGTGCGTGCCTCCCAAAGGGGGCGCGCCCTCTGCAAGCAGCGAGGCCCGCACTGCAACCTTGAGGTAAAAGGCGCTGACGATTCAGACCCGGTGCAGCAACTAAACGGTTTGACGGCCGGGAAATTGCATATAAGTGGCGTCTGCGAATTGGAGGCGACTTTTTGGCGCATGTTATGTGGCGATGAAAGCAGTTGCATGAAATGCGCCGTAATGACACAGTTCTGTCCATGAAACGCGAATTCTTCGACAAGCTGGTTGATCGGCTCGACCATCTAGACAAAGGCAGCCTGCAGTCCTACTTTCTGCGCCTTGCGCGGGAAAAGGGGTTGATGGAAACCATTTTCCAAGCTCTGGAAGAGGGCATTATCGTATTGGATCCAGAGGCGCAGATCAGTTTTGCCAACCGCGCGGCCGAGCAGTTTCTCGGCTTCAAGTTGGCCAATGCGCAGGGAACGCCCATCCAGCGCTATCTCAAGGACATTCACTGGGACCTTGTGCTTGATCTCGATGAATACGAATGGAGCCAGCTGGTTCGCCGCGAAATCGAGATTACTTATCCCCAGCACCGGTTCATGGAGTTTTACGTGGTACCCCTCGCGGCGGTTGATGAAAAGGAGGAGGGGGCCGTGGTCATTTTCCGCGATGTCACCCGCGAGCGCGAAAGCACCGCCGAGTCGATCGAGTCCGAGCGGCTGCACGCTCTCAGTCTGCTGGCGGCAGGAGTCGCCCACGAAATCGGGAATCCGCTCAACTCCATCAACATTCATCTGCAGCTGCTCGACCGCGAAATCGGCTGTCTTGAAAACGAAGGGGCCAAGACGGAGCTCAAGGAACTCGTTGATGTTTCACGCAAGGAGGTGGCGCGGCTCGACACCATCATCCGCCAGTTTCTTAAGGCGCTGCGTCCGTCGATGCCCGAACGCAAGCCGCACCGGCTGAGCGAGCTGGTGGAGGAAACCCTTGAGGTCATGAAGCACGAACTCAAGGACCGGCGCATGCTGATCGAGACCGACTTCCCCGCTAAAATCCCGCCGGTGGCGGTCGACGAGACGCAGGTGAAGCAGGTTTTTTTCAACGTGATCAAAAACGCACTGCAGGCGATGGACGACGGCGGCATCCTAAAAATTGAAACACACGTGTCCGACCGTTTCGTCAGTGTTGCGCTCGAAGACAACGGCCCCGGCATCGACCCCGATCAGCTTGGAGCAATCTACGAGCCCTACTACACCACCAAGACCGAGGGCACCGGTCTTGGTATGATGATTGTCCAGCGCATCATGCGCGACCACGGCGGCGAGATTGAAATCAATACGGAGTTCGGCCGCGGAACAAGGCTGACCCTGAGATTTCCAAGGGAAGATGCGAGGCTGAATCTGTTGGGTGCTCCGCACCATAATGAGTAATGCGTAATGCGGGAGTTGGGATGAACGATGCGGAATGGGAAAAAGGTGTGCCGGATGTTTTGAAAGACGATGCGTTGTGGGCGGTGAAGGCGTATAGACTGTCGCTATTCTTAGCCGACATTGTCTGGCTCGATGTGGTTAAGCTGGCAAAGACTGTGGGCATGCGATCGCTGTCAGACCAGCTTTACCGCTCCGCCGGTTCCATTTGCGCAAACATTGAAGAGGGCTATTCCAAGCAAAGTTCCAAGGATCGAGCGCGCTTTTATGAATATTCACTGGGCTCCGCGAGGGAGACGCGCGGATGGTTCTATCGGGCGCGGCATGTTCTGGGAGAACAACCGACCCAGCATCGCTTAGGGCTATCGACGGAGATCATCAAGCTTCTGTTGACAATGGTTCTGGATCAACGGGCGCAGGGAAAGCAAAAGGTATGTGAAGAATCTCCCGAATATGTTGTGCATGGCATTCTTGATGTAGAGGTTCCATTCTAATTACGGATTACGGATTACGAATTAAGCATTACGCAATACGACACACGAAGACGGATTAAAGCAAGGAATGGATGCATGAACAAAAAACCAACTATCCTGATTGTTGACGACGAGAAGAGCGCGCGCGATGGGTTGGTGCGGGCGCTGCGGCGGGACTATAATGTGTTCGCCGCTGAAAACGGAAATTCCGCGCTGGAGGTGCTTGCGAACCAAAAGATCGACGTGCTGCTGAGCGATGTCCGTATGCCGGGCATGGACGGCATTACGCTGATGCAGCGGGCGCTGGTCAACAACCCCGAGCTGGTCTGCATTATTCTGACGGCCTACGGCGATGTTGACTTGGCGGTGGAGGCGATGAAGCACGGCGCGACGGATTTCATGACCAAGCCGATCAACCTCGACAAGCTGGAACTGGTGCTCGGCCGCGTGCTCAAGGCCAAGAAAATCGAGCTGGAAAACGAGCAGCTTAAAGTGCAGCTCGACAGCAAGTACGGCCTCGAAAATATTATCGGATGCTCCGCCCCGATGCAGGAGGTGTTCGACACGATCCGTCAGGTGGCCAGTTCGCGCGCCACGGTGTTGATCCAAGGCGAGAGCGGCACCGGCAAGGAGCTGGTGGCCAAAGCGATTCACCAACTTGGCTCGCGCAGCAAAGGTGCGTTTGTGGCGGTGCATTGCGCGGCGCTTTCGCAAAACCTGCTGGAGAGCGAATTGTTCGGCCATGAAAAGGGCGCGTTCACCGGCGCGATGGAGCGGCGGATCGGGCGCTTCGAGAAGGCCGACGGCGGCTCGCTGTTCCTCGACGAAATCAGCGAGATCGACGCTTCGGTGCAGGTGAAGATTCTGCGGGCGCTGGAAGAGCGGCAGGTCGAGCGCGTCGGCGGCGATACGCCGGTGGATGTGGATGCGCGGCTGATTGCCGCCACTAACCGCGACCTGAAGGCGATGGTCGACGAGGGTGATTTCCGTGAAGATTTGTTTTACCGCCTCTACGTCGTGGTCATTACCCTCCCGCCGCTGCGCGACCGGCAGGACGATATCCTGCTGTTGCTGAGCCACTATCTCGCGGTGTTCAACGAAGAGAACGGCAAGCGGTTCGAAGGCTTTACGCCGGCGGCGTACGAGATGCTATCGGCATATAAGTGGCCGGGCAACATCCGCGAGCTGCGCAATCTGGTGGAGCGTATGGTGGTGCTGGCGCGCGGTTCGGTGCTCGATGTGAAAGATATTCCCGTGCAGGTGCGCGAGCAGGCCAGCGGGGGCGGGGAAGTGAACATTAATGCCGACCTAACCGTCGATGAAATGGAGAAGCGGATGGTGATCCAGGCCTTGGAAAAAACCGGGGGCAACCGGACCAAGGCGGCGGAGCGGCTCGGCATCAGCCGGCGCACGCTGCACCGCAAGCTTAATCAGTATGGGATTCAGTAATGCGTAACGAGTAATGCGTAATTTCTCTTTACTTGGTTTGAGGCCGGATACGCGCATATTACGAATTACGAAAGGAGAAGATATGTTGAAGCGTGACGAAGCGGTTTTGGTGTTTATCGACGTTCAGGGCAGGCTGCATGAAATTATGGATGGGAAGGAGGCGCTTGACGCCAACCTTGAAAAGCTCATCCGTTGCGCGCAGTTGCTGGAGGTGCCGATTCTCGCGACCGAGCAGATCCCCGAGAAGCTGGGGCCGACGAACGAGCCGTTCAAGTCGATGCTCGCGGATGAGGTGGCGGTTTCGAAGTCCTCCTTTAGTTGCTGCGGCGAACCGAAGTTTATGGAACAACTTGAGCGCTTGGGCCGCCGACAATTCATTCTCGTGGGCATCGAAACGCACGTATGCGTCTATCAGACGGCGATCGATCTAGTGGAGTTTGGAAGCGAGGTTTTCATTGCGGCCGATGCGGTTGCGTCGCGCTCGCCGGAAAACAAGGCGCTGGCGCTGCAGGCCTTGCGCGGCGCCGGCGCAAAAGCGCTGCCGACGGAGACCCTTCTTTTTGCCTTGCTCCGCGATGCCGCCGACCCGCGCTTCAAGGAACTTCTCAAGCTCATCAAATAACACGGAGGAACGGCCATGAGCGAACTGACGAAGAAAAGCTGCAAACCGTGCGAAGGCGGCGTTGCGCCTTTGAGAGCCGAAGAGGCGGACGCGATGCTGGCGCAATTGGATGGCTGGGTGCGCGAAGGAAATGAAATCAAGAAAACCTTCAGCTTTAAAAACTATTACCAAACGATGGCATTCGTGAACGCCTCGGCCTATGTCTCGCATCAGGAGGACCATCATCCGGATTTGCTGGTGGGCTACAAGACCTGCGCCGTCACCTACACTACCCACGCTGTTGGCGGTCTGTCGGAAAACGACTTTATCTGCGCCGCCAAGCTGGATGCGCTGTAGCGCATAGGATCAGACGTCGATGGCGGCGCAGACTTTGCGGAAGTGGTGGCCGTAGATGGCAAGCGTGACGGCCGTTTTCAGCAGGGCGGGCCGGCGGAACAGGGTCCAGATGATGAGGTTCCAGTATTGAACGCGTTCGCGTCCGACGATGCCGAGGCGGACGCTGGAATACAGCAGCGTTTTCAGGTTTCCCCATTTGAACGTGGTCTTGATCCGGGGTGGGCGGTATTCGCGCAGAAAGATGCGGATGCGCTTGTAGTATGGTCTCGGCGCATAGATCCGGCGCAGAATGCTTTTGTAGCCGTCGCTCAAGACATCCAGATTCATCCGCGGAATAAAGTTCGTTGTTCCGTCTACGTTGTCGCCGGTGGGGTTGCGCAGGATGCGGCCTTCTTGCTGGAGGCGTTTGTAGAGCCGCGTGTCGGGAATGGCCTGCAGCAGGCCGACCATTGCCGTGACGATGCCGCTCTTCTGGATGAACTCCACCTGTCGCTGGAAGATGGATGGCGTATCGCTGTCGAAGCCCACGATGAATCCCGCCTGAACCTGCATGCCTGCGTTCTGAATGCTTTTAACATTTGCCAGCAGATCGCGTCCTCGGTTCTGTTTTTTGCAGCATTCGGCCAAGCATGCTTCATCGGGAGTCTCGATGCCGATGAAGACGGTATTGAAGCCTGCCTCCACCATCAGTCGCATCAGCTCCGCATCGTCGGCGAGGTTGATGGAGGCCTCCGTGTTGAATGAAATCTTCTGCCTTCCTTTGTTCCACGCGATCAGCGCGGGCAGCAGATCCTGTTTGAGCTGCTGCTTGTTGCCGATCAGGTTGTCGTCCACAAAAAATACGGAGCCTCGCCAGCCGACCTGGTAGAGGCTGTCGAGTTCCGCAACGATCTGTGCGCCGGTCTTCGTGCGCGGCTGGCGGCCGAACAACTCGGTGATGTTGCAGAAATCGCAATCGAATGGGCACCCGCGCGAGAACTGGATGCTCATCGTCGCATAGCGCTTTAAATTCGCCAGCTCCCACATCGGCGCCGGCGTCTTGCGGATGTCGGGAAACGCCGTTGCGCTGTAAACGCGCTGCGCACGGTCCTGTTTGAAGTCCTTCAGAAACTCCGGCAGCGTGGTTTCGGCTTCGCGCAGAATGAAGTGGTCCACCTGCGGAAAATCGGCGAGTTCCATGCCGAACAACGGTCCGCCCGCGATGACGGTCTTGCCTGCCGCCTTGCAGCGCGCGATAAGCTCGTGTGTCGATGTCCGCTGGGCCACCATCGCGCTGACGAGCACTACGTCGGCCCATTCCAGATCCGCATCTGTCAGCTTTTGCACATTCACATCGACCAACCGTTTCTGCCAATCCGGCGGCAGCATCGACGCGATGGTAAGCAGCCCAAGCGGCGGAAGGGAGGCCTTCTTCCGGATAAACTTCAACGCATGCTTGAAGCTCCAGAACGTGTCCGGAAATTTCGGATATAATAGTATTGTCCTCATGGACTTATAATGGTTCGCAAAGGCGGAAATGGCAAGCCTGCTTCTGGAATAATGAAGGGCGGATATCCCGTTTAGCCGACTGAGGGGGAGTTGCCGGCTGGAGGCCTATCAAAACGGGGGTTGCATAACGATCAAGGAGCGTTGGACGGGAACATTGAACGAGTAGGGCTCGGCATTCTCTTCATCCGGCAGCCTTTCCATGATCAGCTGCACTTCCGTTCCGGGCTGACCCCGCAGCAGCTGCACGATTTGCTGGATGGGGCGTCCCTTGAAATAGACGATCGATCCGTCCGCGTTCACCATGCCGGAAATATAATCTCCGGATTCGACCTGTCCCGTGGAGGCAATGGCACTGAGAATAGTGGTTTCCTTGATTTTCGGGACGCCCGTTGCATCTACCTCGATTCTTGCGCCAATGCCGCTAAGTGCGTTTTGATTGATCGCCTCCAAGGCCGCTCGCTGCTCGGTTGGGTTTTCCAAGCTCATGGCCCAGTCCATGGTGGTGAGCGTGTCGATGCGAACATTTCGGGCGATGGTCCGGATTAGATTCAATCGCCTTGCCGGATTATTTTCGGCAATGAGCTGTTCCTGATACTGTTCAAACCGCAGAGCTGCATGCTTCAAATATTGCGCGTAGGCGTTCTGTTTGCTCGCTGGGGCCGGCTTGGGCTGTGCAACGGTTTTTTTGGGTGCGGTTTTCGGCGGAGCTGCTCGGACTGCTGTCTGGGGTTCGGGCGCTGGAGCGGGCTTTGGCTGAGGGGGCAGTGACGCGCGAATATCCGCTTTCAGCTCGATGGGATCGTTTTCTGGTGCGGCAACCTGCTCCTTCGGTTTGGCGACCTCTTCGGCGATATTCTGTTCGGGCTCAGTCCGCTGGGCGCGGTAGGCCAGCCCTGTTCCGAGGACTGCGGCAATCATCAGAATGTAGGCTGTATAGGTTTTCATGATACACGCCGGAGATTTTTCTCGAAACACTCGCATTCGGTACACGTTGCCGAACGGTTGCAACGTAGCAGGTTGGCCTGGGGTATGGAAGCCTGCTTTCTGGCGGCCGGGAATGCGTGCGGTTGCGGGATGAATTTTATTTTCTCTGCAGCAATCCTGCATCTATATTTGCGGGGTGAATCCAGCAAAGGGAGCCCCGATGAAGATCAAAACGCTTGAAGACGCCCGCGATTTCGTTAAAGAGGTAAAGATCTGCACCATTTTCCCCTCGGACAAGGTTTTGTATACATCGCTGTATGAAAACGTCGATCTGCCCGAAAAGCAGCCGGGCGAGTCGGGGTGGGGCGAGCGGATGGAGGCGGTCTGGCCTTGGAAGAACCAGTTGCCGTCCGACTACCCGAACGAAATCTACTACGGAAAAATCAAAGGCGGTTTTGCCGTTTTGATGGATATGGACTTTCTCGAACAAACGCATTTTCCGGCGAGCTACAAATCCGTCAGCTCGTTGAACCAGCTCGCGCGGCAGATCTTCGAAAAGATCCGCGTTGAACCTTGGACCACGCCGGATTTGCGGAACGAAATCATTCACGAAACCGGCTGCTCAAAAAGCCAGTTCGACACCGCGCTCAAAAACCTGCAGATCTCATTGAATGTTGTCCGCGCCTGCGACGCCGAACAAGACACCTGGCTCTCCTTTGAGGAAGTCTATTCCGACATCTGGAACAAATATATTTCCGACGAAAGCTGATTGCTTCTTCCTGCTATAAAATCACCAGACAAGAGAATGCCATAGCCGAGGTTCCTTTGCTTGGGCAATATTTTGATGAAAAGCGCGTTATTTAAACCATGAAACCAATTTGGATTAACGCTCTTGTTGTTGTCGCGCTCCCTGTCATGCTGCACGGGGCAGAACATCCGGATATGCTGACGCCGGCGTACCACAAGGATAATGCAATTCACGACAGGGTGGATGCGTTTATTGCCGCCAGTCGTAAGACGATGCTCCATCATCCCTTGGAAGATGACAAAGGAAAGCTTCCTGAATACCGGGTTCCATCCATGGGCCGGTTCGGCGCCGGCAAAGGTCCAACTAGAACCGAGCAGCATCATCCGGCGGTGGACTTGCATGTTGGCGGCCGCGAAACAGCAGTGGAGCTGTTTGCCGCGCATGACGGAATTATTTCGACCGTCCGGGACGCACCGAAGTATCGGCACTACATCGCGATCACAAAACCGGTCACAGACAAGAACGGCAAGATACTGGGAAAGATGGTTACGCTCTACGGTCATGTTGATCTCGACCTCGACGAAGCGGGCGGTCTGCACATGGACGGCAAGCAGGTCAAGGCAGGTGATCTGATTTCAAAACATCTCTATTCCGGAACGCGCGGCGGACCCCACCTGCACTTTGAAATCCGCTATTACCGGCCCAGCGATTCGGGAACGGAAGAGTTCTACAGCTTCCGGGAATCCGCGTCCTCCATCGGCGCCTGGCCCTATGGTTTCTGGGACCCGGAGCACGGCTATGGATACGCCGACCCGAAAAACCACGGCCTCGTATTCTACTAATCCGCCGAAGCGAAATGCGCCGCGCCAAGCCCTTAAAAACTCGCTTCATACATGGATTGACCCGAATGCGAATGCTCGCAGGGCAAGACGAAGCTGCAACAGCCCTGAATCTTGAGTTCTGACCCCGGTCCCATTGGTCCCGATTCTATTCAAACATGCACTAATCGTGCGTGTTTTATGGGTCTAAGATACAAAATCATCGAATGTTGCAACTGCGTAAAACCTTACAATTCGTACGCATAAATAAATATGTAAAACTTTTTTGACCCTGTAAATTCAAAGGTATAGTAACGCCATAGTTTCAGGCACAAAGCGTCCTGAAATTCAAAGGGGTTTGAATGAAGAAACAAGCGGTCATCTATCTACACGGCATCGGCAATCAGAATGCCGGCTACTCCCATAAAAGTGCGGAGAAACTTCAGGAAGCTTTTGATAAGTTGCTCCGTAAAAAGGATGCCACCGTTACTCCGCCGGACCTCATCTGCCGCGAAGTCATTTGGGCGCCAATTACATCTGAACCACAAGCCGAGTTGTGGAAACGGGTGAATAAAAAACACGACCTCGACATGGTTAAACTGCGCAAATTTATGATCTCCTTTGCCGGTGATGCCATTGCCTATCAAAAAACAGGAGAGGGCGACGAGGTCTACAACGAGATTGATGAAAAGGTTCAATCCGTCATCGATGCAGTAAGAAGTGAGTATGCAGACGACGAAATTGAATTCACCTTTGTGGCGCACAGCTTAGGAACGATTGTTATCTCAAATTATCTATACGATCATGCGGCCGACATCACCGCCACGAACCTGTTTACATTGGGCTCACCCATCGCGGTTTGGGCTTTACGCTATGGCGACCCCTCCAAAGCGGACAGTCCTGCTCAGGTGGAACGGCCCAACGGTGCCTGGATTAATGTTCTTGATGACGAAGATATTGTTGGCTATCCGCTGCGTGAACTGAACCCGCATTATAAAAAAGCCGTCGACATGGATTACGTCACCGAGATCGGCGGCGTCATCAGCATGGGCAACCCCATCAGCCACATCGGCTATTGGGAAGACAACAACGCCATCAAGCCTATCGCCTACAAGCTGATGCGCGATTATCTCAGAATTCACCAAGGCAAGGCATACAGCAAACCCGCCTACCTGAAATACATCCGCTCCCTTTGGAATGTGTAGTTAGTAAAATTATGGAGAAAGACAAGAAATGCTTAAATCCAAGGACCGACCCGAATGGCACTAAGTTAAGGGGGGGGGGGCGTAATGGGAGGGAGGTTAAGCATTTTTTTACTCC
>NZ_CAAHFH010000003.1 GCF_900890705.1 Pontiella sulfatireligans
TGTCGATGGAGGCCGTCAGCTTTCCCGCCTTGGCTCCGCTGCCGTATTCATAGCGGCGGTGCGGCTCGCGCGCGCCATACCAGAAAAACCACGGTCGACCCTTTGCCGTTTCCAAAAACGCATCAAAGTTGGCTGCATAATCCTCGTTGGACATGCCCTGAGCCGGCGGTTTTGCCTTAATTTCCGCCCAAGCGGTTCCGATCATCTGCCGCGGACAGCCATCCATCATTCCGGGATCACCCGGCCCCCAGCCCTTCCCAGTTTTGGCCGTGAGGTATCCGTTTTCCCGCAGGATCTCCGGGAAGGTTTTAAATTTTGCGGGAAATTTAATCACATGGTTTGCGGCCTCTTCGAGCTGCCACGAATTGCGGCCCGTCAAAATGCTCGACCGTGACGGCGCGCACTTAGCATTGGGTGTATAGGCATTGCGGAACAGAATACCCTCCCCCGCCAGCCGATCAAACGCAGGCGTTTCCACCCAGTCACAACCGCAGGCCCCCATATGCATCCATGTGGCATCGTCCATGATGCAAAATAGAATATTGGGCCGTTCTGCACCTTGTGCCGACAAACAAACCAGAAACAAAACCCATTTAATCCATTTCATAAAAACTCCAGACCTCCGAACCAACGATCAGATATTCTTCGCATCAAAAGGTTATATTTACCCATACGATGCAAATCATGGAATCTAAACGGGAAGTTCAACCCCTTTCGATGAGTCGCTAAAAAAACCGTACGGTTAATCATTTTTTCCTGCGGATCGAACCATTGCGAGGCCGACTAACACCATAATCTGTTTAGTTTTCTTCAATAATCAGCCGGATGAATTGGTTGGTTGTTCCGGCGGTAAAAATGCGGTTGGAAACAAAATTAAAGTCGCCATCGACGATATTGGTTCCGATGACGGTATAGCCTTCGTTTTTCCAAACATTGGAAACGAGATTGTCGGTCAGTTCCAGATAGTACAGCAGGCCGCTGTTTGGATCGGATCGGACGGCGTGGACATAGTTAAACCCATCGCTCCCTTTTTCAAAGGTTGGACGATGGCCTTGATGCGCGGGATTGGTTGGATCGCCGCCGAGTCCATATTCGACGAAGTTGGAAAACTGGTCGTTGTCGTCGTCGCCATCCGGCCCGAAAACAAGGCCATACTGATTCGACCAAGCAGCATAGCCGGAAGTTCGGGTTGCCCACACCGTCGTGTAGCCATTGGAAACGTCGTTAAAGTCGGCAAATAGAATGCTGTTTCCATTTGTCCAACTCTGTTCCCAGTCTTCGGTCAGCATGTTGGTTTGTCCGTTCGACCAATTTACATAATTATTGGTCACCAATGTTGTAAAATCAGCAATCCGGTCGCCCCTCCACCGTAACACTCCTTGATCGATGTTCATGACGGCATCATCGTCCATGCGCAAAGCAGCAGAAAAGCTGCCTTCGATCTGAAGCAATCCGCTATTCAGGTTAAGCGTCGATGATCCGGCATCGGTATCGCTCCAATCCATCTCAACCCCAGGGGTCAGGATGGTGCCGCCATTGAGGTTCACGGTGCCATCTCCTTCGCCCGTCCCGATGCGTAGCGGATTCCACGCGGAGAGCGAAAGGTTCAGGTTGCCGCCATTGATTTCGAGTTCCCCATGTGACGAATCCCCCACGAAGAAAAAGTTCCCGATTGTTGCCGCTCCATTATTCAGCAGCAACCGGCCTATTGAGTTACCGAACGTGCCCAGCTTAACATCGTTTTTTACCATTAGATGGCCCCCAGGTGAAACCGCCACGGTGGCCATTGCATCATGCGAAATATTCAATATATATGCATAGGATTCGGCATCGACCTCAAGCGAGCCTGCAACCGATGTATGATGGACCGCATCAACGGTAGCTGGAACGGTTCCGACATCCCAGTTGGCCGCATTCGTCCAGCGTCCATCCCCAGTCGTATTGACAAACTCACAAGTCTTAGGATCGGTTTCTTGCTTAATCAATCGCACAAAAAAGACGGGCACTTCCTCTACGGAATGCAGCTCAAAATCAAAGTTTAAATCCGGGGCGTCCATCACGGCATCAATGAAAAAGGTTACGGTTTTCACCTTGTCCTCACCGGTTGCCACCACCGACTTTTCCTGCGTCCCACTGCTAGTGGTATAAACCAGCTTTAGCGTACCAGGAACTCCATCATAGTAAGATACTTTAATAACGACAGGGTGCTCGCCCATTAGCAACAAACGATCATCCACAACAAATCCCATCTTTTGGCCTTTGCGCGCAGTATAGTCATAGGGCCTGCCGTTATCCGCATACCACAAATCCTTTGCGGTAGGCACCGCCATACACGGGGTTGTTTCGTATCCGGAAATATCCCGCTGATACAGCCAGCGTTCCACATTTTTCACCGGCCCTGCATTGGAGCTGCCGTCTTCGTTTTTGTTGGCCCATGGACTGATGCTGAGTTCATTGAGCATGACCCAGGCATCGGGCGTATTCTCAACGTTTCTGGATAGACCCAGTCCCAGGTACCAGGTGAGTTCCGGGTTGAGTGTATTGTTGTCATGCATCACATAATTGCGGCGCATCTGCAGCATACGGAACGACGAGATCTGATATCGATACGGGAACGATTCCTTCCAGCCGAACCGCTCTTCGTTAGAGTACTCTTCATTCTCATCGCCAAACCGCAGGTTGTTTGCAATGAACGGATTGGTTTCGTCCACATCCACGTGCCGGTCTGAATTGATCGTTATACCGAACTGAGGCATGTGAATGGTTGCCCCGTACATTTCGATAAATCCATTTCGGCTGCCGATGCCCAATTGGCCGGCATAATCCACGTGCGATTGCAGACCACTGCCCACATACATCAGCTTCCAGACATTTGTACCGAAGGCATCAGCCCAGAAATCTAGCCTTTCTTTCGTGCGGGAGGCAATTTCGTCGGCTGTATATTCAAATCCAAGCTGATCAAAATCATCCTGATCGTATACAGTAAACTCTTCACCATACGAGGCCGACCGGTAGCACAGATTCACCACCTTCAGTTCCTCCATGGCCGGAATGCCGCTATTGCCAAGGGCCTCGATCAGGAGTTGATAACGGCTGTGATAATCGGGATCCATAATATCCAAATTATGGACCTGATAATCCGTCCGATCCGTATGCATGTTGATTTTAGCAATATCCAGCGAGTCCATCCAACGCGGTGCATTTTCTCGTAATTGCATGCCGGAGAGCGGCAGCCCGGTCGGAGATACGGTTTCCCAGAGAGCGGCTCGAAGCCTGAGGCTTACGCCGTCATACCCTTCCGCTGCATCCAGAATCTGCTGGCGCAACGACTCAAAGTCATAGACGCCTTCAGTCGGTTCGAGCTCATCCCAGGTCACGTGCAGATCCCGCAAGCTGCCGCATGAGAGTTCATGGATATCATCTCCCGCAAATTTAAAATAGGCATTCGGATCCGCTGCCACCGATTCCGGCAAAGACCAGTCCCACCCATTCACCACGGTGTTATTGGTTATCCATACTGCAGGATAAGGCTGCGTCACTTTGTTAAATGTGCCCCAGTATTTCCACAGATTTTCGGCATAGGCACTTGTCAAAACCATCAGATCAAAGGCTTCGAGCAGGTCATCGCCCTCCGCAACCAAGCTGTCATTTCCGTTGTAGCTTAAAGACATATCCGGAACATCTGTGACCTCACGTGGAATCTCAATTGCACTGTCCAGTCGCAGCACAACCACGGTGCTGTTACTTAAGGAAGTTTGCATCACCGGATTCATTATACCGTCAACCAGCACCGTGAAGTTTGATGCCATGGCTGTACCGGTGACCGGCTTGCTGAGATTGACCAGTAGCTCCTGCTGATTAAAAGGGTTCACCTGAACATCATTGACCGCCAGCACATCGCCGATCTTGATATACTCAAACCATAGATCGCCAAAATAGGGATCTCCGGCATTGCCGATATAGAAATTGATCGTCTCAATATTGCCGTGCTGCTGCCCATGCGTCAATTCCCAGGATTCCACCAGAGGAGCCAGATCAATTTCGATATTCTGCCATGCATCGGTCGATGCGTTCAGCCCGGGATAGATACGCCATGTTCCCAAATCGCCGTTGCTCGTCGTCAGCCCGTCGATCGTAATCGTCACCGCACAGCCGGCCACTTTATCGGGTTCTACATGACCGATACGATAACGAAAGAACATCCTGGGAAGCTCGAAGATATCTTGATTAATATCGAACAGGAGTCGGGCTTTCCACGACTGCTGCTCCTCGGCGATACTCATCTTCAATTCACCATCAGCGGCTGAAAGTGTTGCATTTTCCACAGCGATCCCTACATAGCTCCCCACCTCAAAATCGTAAATAATGGAGGCCGCATGAATATGCATTCCGGCAAACAGAACCAGCGCAAGCAAACAGGCCGTTTTAAGTCGTATATGATTCATAGATGCCTATTTCTACAGAACCTGTAGTTGAATGAACAAACTGTTTTTCAGCACTATTATAATGATTGCTCACCGCAATATAGTCATTGCGAAACGGACCGACCATCTGCGAATCCCAGTCATTAGTATTCACCGTTCCATTTACCAGATTGGTTTGGTCGAGCAAACGATAGACGAGTGAGCTATCGCCCACATTGGAAGCATGAACAAAAGCAAATGCTTTTATTGGGTCACAGATCGTCATCTATTCTTCCTTCTTATTCAGCAATGACACGATAAAAAATGTGAGTCTGCTCGTTGGCAAACGACTCGGTCCATTCCACCAGCGTTTCAGCCCCCGACAGCACTTCAATAGCTTTCCAGTCATTAGAAATGAGGTTCTCGCTACGCTGGATGATGTAATATTCATGGTCACCGGAACCGCTCAGCGACAAATGTACCGTTGAAGGCAGCTCAAGTTCCATTTCCTCAATAGCCACTGACCCTGTGCTCCACAACGGCGCTTCGCGCGAATATGCCAGGCGGCCTTCTGCACGAGGATCATCAAAAAGCTGCGGATTCATTTTGTGTGAACCTTCCACATCGACTCCAACGCCGATATGACCGATCGGATGACGACCGCCATTGATATAATTCTGCACCGCAAAACGTAGAGCCGGCTCGTGACCAACCGGATCAAGTACCGCCAGCGCGGCGATATATTCACCCTCGGGAACTCGTTCACACGGTACAGGGATCGATACATTCACGGTATAGTTGGAAGCTGGCGTCAGATAACTATGACCATCCTCGTCCCAGTCATCGCCCGGTAGCCATTCGCGGATATCCACCTCGTCGAGGATGGTTTTCCAGATCGGTTTACGTGTGGCGGGATCAAGCAAACTGAACTCCAACGGCCAGTCGTGGTAAAATGGCGCGGCACCGGTATTGCAGATCGTCATGGCCAGCCGCAGATTCCCGCCGGGCTCAACCCGGCCAGACCAACTGATCTGCGAAATCAGAAAGCGGTAACCGAACGCCTTCTGAACTTCCTGCGCACCGGCCTGTACCGCCGGATCACTTTCGGTATAGGAAGAAACCCAACCCAAACCACTGCAATGCAGGTTATAGATCGTATCCAACAGAAAATCGAGATGAACGGGATCAGTCAGCGTGTCATCGGGATCATCGCCGGGTTGAATCTGCCAATCACCCCAGTTGTAAGCCGTCTCGCCTTCCATTGGATGCGTTTTCCATCGTCCGGTTGCATTGTTCAGCTCTTCGATCATGGCACTATGTGAACCCATCTGCTGAATGTGCGCCCATGAGTCCCAGTAGATCCCGACATCATAATTCGTGAATTGATCCGCATGACGCACAAGGAATTTCTTGTTGGTAAAGGCCGCTGTGAACGCATCGCCCATGAGGGTCTGGATCTCCGCCGTCGGCGAAGGACTATGGTGCTCGCCCCAGTAGCCGATCAGCCCCATCTGCACCCAGGCCACGCGCGGATCATTGTCCCAGCACTCACCCAATCGATAAATCAGTCGTTCCAGCCGTTGGGTAAACTGGGTGCTGCTGTAGTCGCCGGTGGTCATATCGGATGGCCAGTATTCATTCCCCGGGTTGGAATCCCAGTCGAGATAAACCCGCGGAATCACCTTGATGCCTTGTTCCGCCAGTCCGGCCCATTTTGCATCACAGTAATCTTTGATCTTCTGAACCGTATCGCTCTCGTCGTTTTCGATGTTGTTCCAACGGATATAATCACGTCCAATCGTCCCGTATTCATGATTAACTGCACTGTTTCGGTTGGGCCGAAAGCCTTTGAGCGGATTCATCAGCGCATCGGTGTTTTCGGGTGGAAAAACGGTGATCAGCGGCGCACCATTTTCGCAATCCACACCGAGTTGCAGCGCTTCTGCAAAGCGAGCTGCCCAGTCACCGCCCACCGGAAGCAGGCCGGCTGTAAAACAGTATGCATTCAAAGCGGTCGGTATGGCGCCGTCAATCGCCAGGTTAATAACAATATTACTTATGCCCGCCGACACCGAAATGGTCTCGACGGCATATTCTGCCCCGGGTTCCGACATCTGCTGCAGGCTGAGGCGGATCTCGCGATTGGTTGTGGCAACATAATTCACCGACACAGGTACCGTGGAACCGGGAATAATTACCGGCGATGCAATCAAAGCGATGGTTTCTTCAAGTCCGGTCAATGTAATGCAATCTACATCAGACTCGATAATTTCATCCAGACGGTCATTCCAGCTGCCCTCCACCGGCTGAAGGCTGACACCGAATTTGTATGCATCGAGCGCCTCCGGTGTATCCGCATCGATATCGACATTAATGACTTCACTTTTGAACCCCGCCGGGACCGTAAAACGCGTATACCCGTATCCGGTCCAGAGATTGGAATTGAGCTGAAAGCTGACCTCGATATCGCGCTCCGTAGTAGCTTCATAGCGAACCGTGACCGGAACTGTAGTTCCCGGTCGTACCGCATCAGGAGCCTCGATGTATACCAGATCATCCGTCTCTGGAATCGGCTCCTCGAAACAGCTGATGTCGGGTTCGATGATCTGATCCAGCCGCTCCGGCCAGCCGCCCCCGATCGGTTCAATGGTTATCCCGAACTTGTATGCATTGGTCGCAATGGGGATGGAAGCATTTATGGCCAATTCAACGATCACGCTTCCGGTTCCGGCGGGAACCATTACCGAACTGCTGCCGTATCCGGTCCAGGGACTGCTGTTCTGCTGAAACCTCACCGCAACTGTTCGGCTTTCCATCGCTTCATACTGCACCGTCACAGGAACAACCGATCCAGGATGAACCACGTTCGTGACCGACACCGAAGTCAGGACATCGGCTGCGATGACAGCCGTCGACAGCAGGGTCATACATACTGTTGCATGATATTTCATTAAAGCTCCAATTCAACTTAGGCTTCCGCTTCAGCACAGCGTTCAGTTATACAGCGTCGACCATACATATTACATACGCTTGGCTGTTGTGGCGGGATATCAAAAAACCCCGAAACCTGGGGCTTTTGATGATTTATTGCCCGTATTTAAACGGGATGCATCAATCCCGGTTAAGGCGCCAGCTCTTCCGCCACGAAGAATTCTACCGGATTAAAAGCAGGAACATTCCATGTAGCCGAAGATACGCCATTGGTCGTGCCAACGGCACTCCAACCCGGGGTGGTCAGTGACATTGAGCCCGTCATTCTCCGCAAAGAGCGTACGAGGCGAGCGCCAACTGAGACTCAATAATGTGACATTTACATATTTTCATTCGGACAGGTGCCATACCAAGCAATTTAGTTGTACGATGATTCTTTTCAAACAAGCCCCGGTTTCCCGGGACCTGTCGGTGTTACTGCTTATGTTCGGACTAAAGTTCTTCAATCAGCAGTTTGATGAACCGTTGGTCCACCGTCATGCCATAGTTGTTGGTGACCGTTGAGTAGTCTCCAACAACAGGTCCGCTGGACTGGGAATCCCAATTATTGGTATTCCCCGGAACATACACCAGATCTGTAGTATCCACGAGCGTGTAGCCAATGCCGGCGTCGCCATCGCGTTTGGCGTAGACATAGCTGAACGTTGTCCCGTCGTTGTTCGCATCCACATGGCCCGTGTCGCCATTATTGGTCGGATTACCATTAAGAGCATACTCACGAAAGTTACTCGCTCCGTCCTCGTCGTCATCTCCAAAGGATCCTTCCTGCAGGTTGTACTGGATTGCATACGACTCGTACCCGGAAGGAAGCGAAGATAGATCAAAAGCCCAGACAGTCGTGAACCCATCCGCAAATTCTGCAAACAGAACGGACATGCCGTTGGTCCAGGATTTATCCCATGTCTCGCTCACCCTATTCGTCATCCCGTTGGCCCAGGTAATGAATCCGTTATCTACGTAATTGGTAGCAAAAAAATCGACCCAATTTCCGGCCCATTTAAACACACCTTGGTCGAAATTAATTTGAGCATTGTCATCCAGACGTAGTGCGGCGTCAAAATTACCATCAATCTGCAGCAAGCCGCCATTAAGGTTGATCGTTCCAGTACCTTCGTCTATATCTCCCCATTCGACTTGCATGCCGCTGGTGACAATTGAACCGCCATTAAGATTGAGCGTGCCATCGCCCGAACCGTCGCCTACCCTAAGTGGATCAAATCCATTTTTTGCAATCAGCGACCCACCATTCATATTCAGGATGCCGGCACCTGTACGCCCAATCTCGAAAAGCCCTGTCTGCGTATAGATGCCCCCATTGATCGTCAACTCGCCGGATGCGGGATTGAAACCTCCAAGAGATGTGGTTCCACCCGCGGAAATACTACCGGAATTCAGGAATCCAATGCCTTTCCGGGTAGTCCCGAAAATGCCGAATTCAATGCTACTCCCGGTGGTTAACTCACCGCCGTCAATTCGAAGGATACCCACGCCATTTCCTCCGCTGTTGCCCACTTGAATTTTATTATTTACGGCAAGGGCACCGAAATCAACAACGGCTACCGTGGCCGAGCTGTCGTTAGAGATAAACAGATCTTCCACCTCAACGTCAGATGCGATGACCAATGTGTCTCCATTCGCGGTATGATTTACAGTATCCTCTATGGTCGGCACCGTCCCGATATCCCAGTTCGCTGCCGTAGTCCAAAGCTGATCTCCACTGCCATTATTGAAGGTATGCGTTTCGGCAACACCATTGCTGACGGCAGGTTCCGTAACTGAAGAAAGGTTGTATGCCCAAACCGTGGTGAATCCATTCGTCACATCATTATAATCTGCAAAAAGCGCATTTCCATACGTAACGGACCAATAGCCGTAATCATACGTTATTCCATTGGTCCAGGAAGCATCCCAGTTTTCGGTCAGCATATTGGTACCGCCAAGGATGTAGGATACCACATCATTCGTTACCAGTTCCGTCATGGCATCAACCTGATCACCGGACCAGTACAGGACACCCTCCTGGAAAGCCAGCGTCGACTCATCCTGCATATTCACGTCCGGATCAACCTGCCACCACTCTCCTCCATATAGATTAACAACAGCGGTTCCGGCATCGGTCGAAGCATCGGCATCCATTGAAAGATTATTGTTGTTAACCAGCTTGCCTCCGTACAGGTTGACCGCTCCGTTGCCCTGACCAATACCGATCTGCATCGTGTTGTTACTGCCCGCAATGCCTTCAGTAAACAGACCGCCATAAAGGTTGAGCACGCCCTCGTCCGTCGCAAGGTTACCGCCGCCAATCATACTCCGGCCTGAAACGGTGTAGGTGCCGCCGTTTACATCGACCCGACCATTTACGCCGATTCCCTGTCCGGCTGTGCCGATCTTATTGTTCGTGGAGACATTAATGGATCCACTGTTGAGAACGAACAACGCCTCCCCCTGGGACGTAGCCTGCCCCGCAACAGAAATGTCATTGCCCACATAAAGATGGCCTCCATTGACGTTCAACTCAGCATCTACTGGTCCATTGGAGAATTCATTCAACGCCACATCACCGATGGTAGTCAATGAACCGTTGGTTGCAACAAGAAGAATATTGTCACCACTCCCATGCCGTGACCAGAAACGATCTGCAAAAGCTGCATCGTCGATTGTGACCGCATCACCGGTCCAGTTGGCAGTGTCATTGGTCAGCGTCGGCACAAAGCCCACATTCCAGTTGGCCGGGTTGGTCCACATACCGTCCTCGCCATTGCCGTTCCATCTGGCGTTCTGCCCTGAAGCGGACATGACCGTCGCGACCACTAACGCCGCTAACGTTGACATTTTAATATACTCTCTCATCATCTTACCCTCCGTTGGTTTTTATTTTCTGAATCATCTTTCATGTTACAGCATGAATGCACGACGAACCATCAACATGATACCACCCATGGCAGCAACCAGCCCCAGCGTTGCCGGTTCCGGGATTGCCGCCCACATGGTGGTACTGCCGGCAGTGGCATCGTTATAGTCGACAAAAAGGATACTGCCCGTCCCGTTGGTGTAGCTGACATCCCAGTTTTCAGTCAGCATAGTGGTGCTTGAGCTATCCCAGGTGATGTTTCCGGCGTCAACTGCGCTCGTGAATAAGGAAATTGAATCACCGTCTCTTTCCACAACACCGTTGCCGATGAAAAATTCAGCATCGTCGTTGGCAACGGTGAACGCGTCGTCGCTCCATTTATTCCTGATCTGAAGCAACCCGCCGTTGATTTCCGCACGGGCGCTCCCCGCAGCGGTGTCATCCATTGAGAACAGGTCGACGGAGACCGTGCCGCCATTCAGAACGAACAGCCCGTCTCCCGCGCCATTGCCAACTTCCAAAGTTCCCGGCCCCCATTGTCCGGTCAGATCCAGTGTTCCAGCATTCATGGTCAGTGCTCCGGCGCCAGTTACCCCGACTCGCACACGCTCATTGGCGGTATAGGTCCCTCCGTTGATAGTAAGGTCTCCGGTTCCTGTGTTCCATCCACCAATCTGAGTCTGTCCGGAGGCTGTTATGCTTCCTGTATTTAAAGTGACGATGCCGCTGCGCGTACCAAATCGCCCGAGTTGAAAGTCCCCGCCAACACTCAGAGAGCCGCCATCTACATTCAGGATACCGACGCCCACACCATCGCTGTTGGCGATATCGAACCGACCGCCAGTGGTCAGGCTGCCACCACTTACAATGTTAAAGGTGCTGGTGCTGTTGTTGCCGTTATTAAAGGACGCCACTGTACCAGCGTCTGAGTCCAGATTCAGCAATGCTCCGCCGGACGCTGTCTGTGTCACCGCATCTGCGGCGTCCGGCAAACCAGCGCTCCAGTTCGCCGGATTGCTCCAGAGATGGTCTCCTCCGCCATCTGTGAAGCCAGTCTGCGCCGACGCACTAATGGAACCTGTTACCAACAATGTAATTAAGAAACGAATACTACTCTTTTTCATGTTTAGACCTCTCCTTGATGTGATCAGCATATACAACTGAACAAATTTACTGTGTCACATATGTAAACGAGCCCTTCAGGCAACTTCTAAACGAATAATGTCAAAAAAAATGAAACTATATTTTCGGTGGACATCTCATCGTTTCAAAAACAATGTAACGCATTGCTGAAAAAGGCTTAACAATGATGGAGCAAGCCATTTACGGATACGGGCGCTCAATCACCTTTACCTGTTCGGGCAGCTTTTTCAATTCTTCGGCAGACATCTGCCCCGGAGTAATGACAAGTTCCCTCAGATGAACCAACTGCTTAATGGGCCAGATTATTTTCATCGGTGTTCCGCGAATATCCAGCCGCTCCACCGGAAGTTCCTTCTGCGCCCAGAGCGCTTCAATGTCGGATCCACTGATATCCAGCTCGCGCAGTTTCAAGGCAACAAATAAGTTTTTTTCAGATGATATTATATTCAATCCTGACCCGCCCAGGCGAAGCCTGCTTTTTTCAGCGTCATATTCAAACCAGCCGTCCGTCCATAAAGGATTGATTCCATGCAGATAGGCCTCGATGATCCTGGCTCGCTCCTCAAGATCAAACCGGTTTTTCTGGTCTTCCAGAACAACCGCAAAGGCTGGTCCTTGCCGATTGCCTAACCGATGGATCACATCGACCACCTGATCGGCGGTCAGTTTTTCATCGTCCGGCTTCATGGCGGCATAATCGCGAACCAGGTCGTGAACCGGATCTTCAGGGTGAATGCCTTGGGCGAACCAAGGCAGGGCCGCTCGGAAACGCTGTCGAGCCATAAGCACCTCACCCAGCGTGCGTGAAAGCTTTTCATCTCCGGGATGTTCCCCCAGCGCCGTCTCCAGAATGGCCAGCGCCCGATCAACATTTCCCTGGTTCTGGTAGCGCTGGGCAAGCAGGATAATGGAATCGATACTCTCCGCATTCACCTTTTCAAGTTCCGTCTGCCCGGCCTCATAGAGCGCCAGCGTGCGCTCCGCATCCTGCCGCGCTTCGGTGGCCATCCGTTCCTTTTCACTGATTTTTATAAACCCAAAAACCGTACCGACCACAATAACGAGCAGAGAGCAAAGAACGGTCAGGCAAAAGCGGCGGTTGCGGCGGTAAAACAGGTTAAGCTGTTTGAATACACCGGCATTCTCCGCCTCGGTTGCAAATCCGGTCAGGTATCGGTGCACCTCATCCCGCAGTGTATCGACCGAGGCATAGCGCCTGGCTGGATCCGTTGCGAGCGCTTTCATCGCTACCGCATTCAAGGCCATCGGGATATCCTGTTCCGGTGCCCGCTCAATCGGAGGCACGATGGCTCCATCCTTTGTCCGTTTTATGATCTCCTCTTCATCTCCGGTCAACGTACGCAGGAACGTGAGCATCGAATAGAGAATGCAGCCGAGTCCGTAAACATCGGTACGCGCATCGACCTTGCCATCGTCTTCCAGCCGTTCCGGCGCCATATAACCGGGCGTGCCTTTGAATTGGCCATACAGGTTGCTCGAACCCAGCAAATCCGGGTTAAACAACATACGATCCAATTCCTGCGGATTATCGCCTCCCAGTACACATCCAAGTCCCCAGTCGCAGACCAGCACGCGACC
This sequence comes from Pontiella sulfatireligans, assembly GCF_900890705.1. Lineage (GTDB taxonomy): Bacteria > Verrucomicrobiota > Kiritimatiellia > Kiritimatiellales > Pontiellaceae > Pontiella > Pontiella sulfatireligans. The sequence goes on from NZ_CAAHFH010000003.1 coordinate 12,988, forward strand.
ATATTCACCGATCTGGATATTCGCAGGTTTCAAATCAAGATGGAGCACGTTCACGGAGTGGGCATACGATACCGCATCGCAAATCTTCAGGAAAATCTGCAACAACGTCTCTAAAGGATATTTAGCCCGTGTTTTCCGGTCCCCTGCGTGCAGGTTCTCGATCAGCCCACGCAACGTTTGCCCCTGCTTCAGATCCATTGTAAAATAGGGCTGTTTACCTTCCTTTACCCCCACATCATGGATGGTGATGATGTTGGGATGATCGAGCCGTGCAGTCAGCCACGCCTCATGAATGAATGGATCACATAAATCTTCAGGAGCATCTTCGCGCAACATCGCCAGAGCAAGATGTCGTTTTGCACGGGCATCATACACCCTGTAGATCCGCTTCATGCCGCCCTCGGCGATCAGCTCGGCCGACTGGTAACGCTGCGTCACCTGCGAGAGATCATTCAGCGAAGGATTAATATCCTCCGTATCGATACCGTCATACTCTTCCGCCATGCGGTAAAAATCCTGCACCAGTGGATTAATAGGAATGGATTTCGATTCGGGCTCCATTAGAATTCCACCTCCCTCATGATGGCGTTTACTTCTTTAATGAAGCGTGCTTTCACTCTGTTCTTCAAGGTGTAGACCGAATCAATACGTATGTCCAGTTGCTCTGCAATTGCTTTGACAGACCGGCCCTCCAGGCTGAACTCAAACACCTTCACTGCTGTTTCTGAAAAAATGCCCCGCAACCGTTCAAGCGCGAAATTGGTCATGTAGAGTTCCCACTCCTTCTGGATCATCTGCTCCAAATCTGATCCCTCGGACGCATGGATGGATTCTTCGATAGGCACATTGCCGGCGATCACGTTGCCGCGGCGCTGCTCTGCCTTATAGTAATCATAAACCGCATTGCGCACCACATGGGCCAACCAGGTGCGGAACTTGGCCTGCTGCTTTTCGTAGCTCTGCAGATTTTTCCAAAGCTTAACCAGCACCACCTGCACCATATCCTCAAAGTCGTCCGCGTTGATATTCATGCGGTGCAGCAGGTGGCAGATAAAGCGTTCGTAATACTTAACAAAATCCGCCCAGGCCTCCTCGTCCGTCGGATCCTTCGCCCTCAGTACCAGCGACTGCCGTGTATTCCACTCTTCGTTCAAAACGCTCTCCAGTTGAGGAGGTAAAAGTACCCGGATTACAGTTTGATTACACGCACAAACGAAATGTGTACAGCGGCCCGGGAGGATTTGAATATGATGTCGTATTCCATCTCTTCAGCCGAAAACAAAGCCTTGTTGACAATGAAGGTTGCGGTCCTCAGTTTTTCAGTGCCTTTTAAATGAATCCGCTTACGCGCCCCTCCGTTCGCGGTCCGTATGCCCACATCCACCGTGCCGCGACCCATATCGAAATACGTCACCTTCACCGCCACGTCCACCGGTCCACCGCCGCACCAGCGATCATCAACGGCCAAACCGATCTGCTTTCCTCTGCGCGCAATGTAGTCGTAATAGTGATCCGGCTGCACCATCCACATCTGATTCGGCGGCTGGTCGACTTTCACCACCGGTTCCGTTTCAAACCCATCGCTGTCGCGCTGATAGAGCCAGCGCTCAAAGTTTTTTACCGGCCCAATGCCCCGGACATAACTTTCGCGAAGCGAACACCAGATATCCGGAGTATCCTCGACAGTTCGCCCAAGGGTCTGCCCCACCCACACCATCTGCTCTGGAATGATGGAAAATGAATTATAGAGGACATAATTGGACTGCATCTGGAGCAGTCGCAGGTTGGAGGTATGATATCGATAGGTGTAACTGTCGGTGTTGGGACCGAACCGAAAATCGCGCTTTTCCGTAGCCCAGGCTTCTTCATACTCCTCATTTTCCTCGCCGTGGAAAACCCGGCGCTTTAGGAGGTCGACTGATTCATCCACCCACAGATAACCGTTTTCATCCACCCTCTGCCCGATTATTTCATCCGGGATGTGATACAGATACATTTCGACGAAACCTCGGCGGATACCAAAACCCAGATCAAGCCCGTGTTGCGAAATCCCGCCCATAAACACCTTTTGCTCAACACCCTTGAACGCACGTGCCCAAGCATCCAGTCGTTCAATCACATGAGGAACCGTGTCGGGATCCACCCCGTGCGGCCCGATCCCCTCATCACCATTTGACGGCGAGGCATAGCCCAAAAATGCCCCCTTAAGTGCGTCCATATGCGGAATACCGCTTTTGCCCAGATGATCAATAAAGCGGATATAGCGTGTATGGAATTCAGGATGGGAAACTTCATAATTCGTCATCTTCGATTGTTTATGCTCTTCGCGGAAAGGGATGTCGTAATCATGAATCCACTCCGGTGCAAAATTGACGGCGGAAAAGAGCATCCGCAAGACTACGCTGTATCCACACTCTTCCGCTTCCAGAATTCTCTGACGCAGAACATCGAATTTGAACTGCCCCTCCGTCGGATCCAGATCCTTCCATTTGATCCAAAGCGTTACCGTCGGATTCATCGGAAGGTCCAACGGCTCAAGCAGTTTATCCAGTGAACGGTCCAAGCTGAATGAGCGTTCAACCGCCATTAAACTGGACGGTGCCGGTTTTACGTGCGGAGGCAACGACCAGTCCCAGCCATCAATCACATGATCCTTTTGTCGCCACTCCTGCGGACGGATTTCGTTCAGGGGGGTCTTCTGATATTCCGGCCAATAAGGCCAATCCGCATAAATACTGGAGGCAACAAAAAAAAGTAGTATGAGTCTGATCACGGAATTATTTCCCCAAAGTGGTTACCGCTCGCTTTTGGGATGCAGCACCCACCCGTATGATACGTACAAACGAAATGACAGGATCAGTTTCCAATCCCTGGAAAACAACATCGTGTTCCATGCCTTTGGCACTAAAGACCGCGTTTTTCAGTAAAAAGGTGGCTGTTTTCAGCTTGCCGGAACCGGTCAGTTTGATGACGCGCCTTTGCCGACCAACGTGCATCTGAACCCTGCCTTTGCCGATATCAAAATAGGTGACCTTGATCGCTACATCCGTTGGCTTGCCGCCGCACCATCGGTCGTCAACGGCGAGGCCGATGCGCTTCCCAGAACGGGCGATATAATCGTAGTAGCGATCCTTTTCCACCATCCACATTTTGATGGGTTGCTTGATTTGCACAGCCGGTTCCGTTTCAAATCCATCGCTATCGCGCTGATAGAGCCAGCGTTCCCAGTTTTTGGCGGGGCCGTCTTTGCGCAGATAACTCTCGCGCATAAAACACCAGATATCCGGAGTGTTCTCGACCGTGCGCCCCAGTTCCAGTGCCACAAAAGGCAGCAATTCGGGAATGAGGGTATCCTTGTTGTGAACGTAGGAGCAGCGCATCTGCAACAGGCGCAGGTTGGAGCAGAAATAGCGGTAGGCAAAACTGTCGGTGCTGTGGCCGAAACGGAAACCGCGGGCGGCCGTCGCCCACGATGCCGACGTTGGGATGGATGGCCAATCCCGATGCATCCACAATGGGCTCCCTTTTATAACGGATCATGGCCACATCTTTTCCAAGGTATGGAACTGCCACCGGTTTGTAGGTAGCCGGTAGGTTGAACGACCAACCGATGTCGGGAATGATGGTTTGTGTCCCGGCAAGGCCGATGGTCGCCAGCGACGCTATATATAGAATAGAAGTCCATTTCTTCATTGCACCCATCTCCATTCCGTCCAGATTCCTTAAATCATATATCCTTGGGATCGGAGATGAAACTTGGATTGTCGGCGGAAATGTTGCGCGCCTTCAGATCCCGCAGGGTTTTGTGCTTTACAGATTCGTAGGTGCTGAAGCTGATGATCTAGTCATAACCGAGTTCCAGCAGCTTTTGGATATTGTCGGCACCCCGCGATCCGGTCTCGATTTCAACGGCAATGCGTTTCCCGTCCTTTTCGGCATGCAGGTCTATGCACTGTTGTTGCCGATGGGCTTTTCCAGCTCAACCGTCCAGCCGTCATGCTCAAATTTTCGATGGATCTCGTTGTCCCAATAGTTGTGGATGAGGCCGCCCTCTTTGCGTTTGGCTACACGATGCCACTGGTTATTCCCCTTCCAGCTCCAGCAACTTCTGGTTCACGTGGGGCTTGGCATCCTTCTTAAATTCATTCTGCATTTTAGCCAGCAGTTCCTGCGCTTTTTCCGGGTGCGACTTCACGCAGTTTTTCTCTTCGGAAACATCCTTTTCAAGATTGTAGAGCTCCATGTTCAGATCCGAGTCAAAGGGTGATGCATTGGCCAGCAGCAATTTCCAATCCCCGGAGCGCAGCGCTAGATTTTTCGGCGTACGCCAGTAGAAGTTTTCCGGTTCCGGTTCTGCGAGAAAATCACGCCCGGACGATGGGTCATCCAGTTTCACCAGACCGAGGATCGTGTGGTACAAATCCTGAACAATCACCGGGCGGTTCCAATCCTTGGAACTCAACCGTCCTTTCCAATACATAAACGCCGGCGTACACACTCCGCCATCGTAAGGAGAGGCCTTCCAGCCGCGCAACGGGCCGACATCGCCATAGACGCCGTCATTGCCATAGAAATTGATCGAGAAGGCTTCTTCCGGGATATACCACTTTTTGCCCGGAGCCGACGGCCCGTTGTCGCTGAAGAACACCACCAACGTATTTTCCAAAAGCTGTTGTTTTTCCAGGGTCTGAAAAATCTGCCCAATGGAATCATCCAACTGTGCCATCATACCGGCATAGCCCACGCGGGTTTTTGTGTCGAATTTACCTTCATAGGGCGCGACCCATTTGGGATCAACCTGGATCGGCACATGCGGAGCGGTATAACTGACACACAGGAAAAAAGGGTCCTTGCCTGCGTCATTTAAATAACGAACCGCTTCTGCGGTCAATAGATCAGTGGTGTGTCCTTCTTCCTTCGGCGCAACTTCATCATTTCGCCACCAGTCATAACCGATCTCTGGGTTTTCGCGCGTATACTGGTCGAACCAACCACCGCGTAAACCATAATGCATTTCAAAACCGTGTGCACATGGAGCCAGTTCCGATTGCACGCCTAGGTGCCATTTTCCGATCAGAGCGGTTTTATACCCATTTTTCAGGAATACTTCCGGCAGGGTCTCTTTTTCAGCTGGGATTCCATAATGATCGTCATGCTGAATCGGATACACAATCCCCGAACGGCTCGGTGCTTCTCCGGTAAAAAACGCAGCGCGCGTCGGCGTGCAGGTAGAGTAGGTATAAAACTTGTTCAATCGAATACCTTGTTTTGCATATCGATCAATCTGAGGCGTCTTGATATCACCGCCCATATAACCAACATCCTGCCATCCGGCATCATCCAAAACAAAAACCAGCACATTCGGTAACTGCTCCTGAACCGGACTGGCACCGCCGAGTACTGCCGCATTGAACATACTCAAAAAAACTAACCCCGTTAAAACGCGTTTCATTGCCCCGCCTCCTTATGCATTAATTTAACTTTCCCCCATTCGCTTTTTGCCTCAAGCACCCAGCTTGGAGCATCTCCCAAACGGTGCGTCAACTGAGCTTCATAAAGCGATTCCGGTTCAACCGGAGTCCCGTACGATTCAACAATTCCAAGGTGATCTTCGTTGAAGGTCGACCTCACGCCGTGAAAACCGATGTAATTGGGATAGACAATCTTGGTCTTGCCGAAATACATGTCCTTCTTCTCTTCTGCGGTTTTCGGCATGTTCCAATAGTCGTGGTAAATTTTTTCACCGATCTGCTCAAAGTTCCAGAAGGTCAGGTCGACCAGATGATTGGGTTGCAGAAAGGAAGCTCCCCCATTATTGCGCAGGTTGGCGACAGAACTGTCCCACAGAGAACAGTATGGAAACTGCGCATGAAAATCGGGCCCGCCGCAACGTGGAGTTTGCTTTGTTTCACCGACTGATTCATAACGCCAAATCACGCCGCCGACATGCTCATGCGAAATGCCGCACCCGTGAAAGGATCCTATATCGCTCAAGTCCTGGCAAAGGCCGATCAGATTTCCATACCCCCATTTTGTATTGAAGTTTCCATGCCCCTGATGCCCATCAACGGTGTTCATCAGGAAGGACGTGGCCATACAGCCGGTGGCATAACAGGCGTGCGACAGATCCGTAAAGCGGCAGCGGCGGATCCAGCCATTCTTGCCCTGAATCATCTCAACCGCAAAATACCCGCTGTCGTGGATATAATCTTTGTGATGCACAAACGGAGTCGGGCTGTTACCACTAAAATGGATATCCTCTACCCCCCAGCCCTGCGTGGTCGGATAATCATAGACCTTCCACCCGTGGCTCGGATTAATATCCGTGTGCAACGGTTCTTCCAGAAAGAGAGTATTCCCCTCGATCTTAACTACCGTATGCTTTTCTGCCACCGACACACCGTTGTCTACAATTTCGTGGAATATGTCGCGTGGCTTCAGCCCCTTCAGAAAAACGTCGTTGGCCGCCGTGTTCTGCATATGCAACATAATCGTCTGACCGATCTTAAACTTCGAAGCATTGGCCGCATCAATTCTGAACGTTCCGTTTTTTGCGGCCTCGACTACTGTAGTTACCGGAACAAACGACTCCCGGAGTCTAAAGTGATAGGCCCCGCTTCCGGGCGTTTCAAAACTGAATACCGGAGGCGTCGTCCACTTCTTTGTTGTGTCTTCCGGCACATAATGGTGTTTCTGGTGAATCTCACTACCGCCCTGGCCACTACCACTTCCCCGCAAAACAATATTAGCTCCATGAATTTTGATTGATTCCTTTCGGCCTTCTTTTTCCGCAACCAAGAATTTTCCTTTTGGGAAAAAGACGATGCCTGAACCGTTGGCCTCTGCCGCCTTAACCGCTTTCTGAATCGCATCGAAGTCGGATTTGCCATCGTTCGCAACGGCACCGAAATCAATAACGTTAAAAACCTCCCAGGTTACATCCGGAATCGCTTCGGTTCCGTATTTATACCCTGCCCATGAATAATCAGGAATCACCGGTTTGCCGGAAACCCAGTCTTTCCAGACCTTGGAAGTTTCAGCAGATGAAAAAACGGAGCTACCTAAAAACATCAGCACTAGCACGGATGCAAAAATTGGAGGGCGACGCTCCGTCGGAGCTTCACCGCAGATCAGGGTTCCCACGGAGCGTCGCCCTCTACGAGTAGTGCGTTTTTTCATATCCATTATAACTCCATCATAAACTGAAAGGTTTGCTCCGCAAATCCCGGAGGTGGCTCGTGCCCGAAGTCCGGGTATATCTCGATCGACTTTTCAGCCGTGATTTTATTATAGGCCGCAAACTGGGTGGACGGCGGACAAATGGTATCCGCCAGCGTGGCACCAAAAAAAACGTCTGCTGAGATCTTGGAAACATGGTGCTGAACATCGATGTATCCCAGACGGGTAAAGAATTCATCCTGCCGTTTATGTTGCGGGTCTACCCGCCGAAAAAAATCGGTGAGTTCGGCATAGGCATCTTTTGCCAGATCCATTTCCCACACCCGTTGATAATCGCAAAGGAAGGGATGCAAGGCGGCAACCCGCTGAATCCTCGGCTCCAGCGCAGCGCAGACCAGCGCCAGCGCTCCGCCTTGACTGCCGCCTATGGTTCCAATACGGGCTTCATCCACGCGGTCCAATCCCATCACGATATGCGCCAGTTGGACCGTATCGAGAAAATTGGATCGGTAGAGCAGTTTTTCCGCTCCATCTTCCAGCCCTCGGATAATATGGCCGTAGTGCGTATTGCCCGAAACTCCGCCGACATCTTCCGACAAGCCGCCCTGCCCGCGGCAGTCGAGCGCCGCCACGGCATATCCCGCAGCAACATATGCCAACTTATCGAGCCATCCACCGCAATCGCCGGTATAGCCATGAAACATCAGCACGGCCGGACGCTTTTCTTCGACCAATTTCGGATGAATCAGCTTAGCATGAATCCGCGCCCCGCCGATGCCTGTAAACCACAGATGCGAGCAAACGGCATACGACGTTTGAAATTCCTCGTCCGGAATGATTTCAATCTGCGGGTCAACCGACAGCATTTCAGCCGCAGCCTTTTCCCAATACGCATCAAAATCACCCGGGTTAGGATTTGTCCCCTGATAGAGGAGCAACTTCTCAAGCGGCATATCAAACGTCGATGGCATGATTCTCTCCTAGAGAGTACTATTACGTACTGCGTATTTCGTATCAGAAACTCATACCTGACCTACGCAATACGTAATACGTAATACACATTATGCGTTATATCTAGGTTCTGCCCAGAGTTTCTTCAGGAAGTGACAGACCATTTTCGGCTGTCGATCGCGGGTGAACGCGCCCTTCTTGTTGCCGCCAACGCGTACAAAGTTTTGCGCGGTTCGGAAGTCTGCAAAGTTCCAGATGTGCTCGCCAACGACATAGTCGAGATCGCGCATGACTTCAATGAGCCCGAGGATCAGCTCGGTCTGGTATTCCTCGCTCCACTGCTCGGCCGGCAGGCTGTGCAGGCCGGGGATGGTATCTGCGCCAAACTCGGTGATGAGGATCGGCTTTTTAAACTTGGCGTACATTTTTTCGAGCGTCTCGCGCAGGTCGTCTTTCGCCGACGCAATCTGTCCGGGCAGGTGGTACCAGCCGGGATAGAGGTTCACGCCGACCACGTCGAAGAATTCCATCACCATGTCTTCCTCGGCCTTGCAGGTAATCATCGTCACCGGGCGGGTGGCGTCCATCGACCGCACCAGCTCGGAGAGCGCCTTGAAATATGGAATCGATTCCGGGCGGTTGGTAGTGGCTTCGTTGGCCACCGACCACATCACAACCGAAGGATAGTTGCGGTCGCGCTCGATCAGCTCAGCCAAAACTTTCAGGTGGGCATCAAGCGTCTTTTGCGTCACAAACTCAAAGTTGATCGAAACCGCCGGCGCTTCGGAAATGAGCAGAATGCCCTGCTCGTCGCACAGCTGGATCAGCTCTTCCGAATAGGGATAGTGCGTAGTCCGGTAAGAGTTGGCGTTGATCCATTTCAACAGCTCGTGGTCGCGCACGTTCACGGCATGGTTCAATCCTTTGCCGCTGATGTGGAAATCTTCGTGGCGGCCAAAGCCCTGGAAATAGACCGGCTTGCCATTGAGCAGAATGCGGTCGCCTTTCACCTCGACGGTACGCACGCCAAAACGCTGCGTGTACTCGTCCAGCATATTTCCAGTAGCGTCCAAAATCTGGATTTTTACATAGTAGAGATTCGGCTGATAAACATCCCAAAGTTTGGCGTTTTCAATATCGAACGACACGCTGAATCCGCCGTCAGCAATGGGCGTTTCCACGGTGGTTTCCAAACATTGGAAAATTGCTTTGGCCGCAGAACCCGCGACCTCGCCGGTCAGGTTCACTGTACCGGTCGTTCCGGCCACGTCGGTAGTGACGACCACTTTATCGAGCCAGGCAGTCTTCGATGTGGTGTAGATCATGACTGGGCGCTGAATGCCTGCATAGGGGAAAAAGTCGAACGGCGTATCTGGATATTGTCCGGCAAACTGCCCCGGTTCCGGACTGTTCTGCAAGTTGCCCATCGGAACGGTTTCGGCAGAAAGAATATTTTCCACCCGCACCGTAATCAGATTTTCATTTTCAAAGTCGATGATGTCGGTAACATCGAACTCAAACGGCGTGTAGCCGGTTTCGTGGGAGCCGAGACGCTGCCCGTTCAGGAAGGCTTCGCCGCGGTAGCTGACCGAGTTAAAGCGCAGCACAACACGCTCGTCCTTGAGCATTTTCGGCATGGTCACCTTGCGGGCATACCAGACACCGGCGTGGTGCATGCGGAACTCTTCTTCCGTGAACAAGTCGTTGTACGAGCTCGGAACAGCCACCTGTTTTTCGGGCACAAAGCCGTTGGAATAGTCGCCCTGGTCGAGTTCGCGGGCAAAATCCCAGATGCCGTTAAGTTCAAATAAATCGCGGGTGCGGGTGCGTTGTGGGTAGATCATGATTCTGTTCCTTTCTTTCAGTAATTCGCAACGATTAATGTGTAAAAATCTCTGTTTCTTCTGTGTCTTCCGCGGTTTAAAAAAACCATTTGCGGTTTATTTTTTCCGTGGGGGTGTTTTTCCAGGATTTGGAACGAGCTCGGCCCAAGACTCGTAGCGGAAGCGATATGGGGCCGGCAGCGTATCTGCATATTTCATATATTTCGCCTTCATGCCCTCAGCCACTTCCGGTTTAACCTTCATCAAATCATCCTGCTCCAGCGGATCGTCTTTCATGTTGTGCAGGCTTATGAATGCAGCGCGGCCTTCTGGATAGGCTTGCTCCAGACCGGGATCGAGTGTGCCGATGAAACGCAGAATATAGTCGCCCTCGACAATCGCCCAACCACCGTTCCAGCGGTCACGTTCCTCCTGAGCGTTAACGATGGTTTTTTTACTGGAGTATCCCCAGGCCGGGGCATGAATGCCCGCCCAACAAAGTTCATCGTGCAGCGTCAGTTCCGGATTCGTGATGATTGGAAGCAGATTCTTGCCGTCGATATTATCCGGCAGTGTTGCGCCGGCAGCCACCAGAGCCGTCGGGAGGACGTCCATGGACGATACGTTCTGGTCGATCACTGAGGCTGTTTTGATTTTGTCCGGCCAGACCATCATCATCGGAATGCGGGTGCCGCCCAGATAGAGCTGCCCCTTGTGCCCTTTGTGGACTCCGTTGCCGGGAATCAGACTCAGGTCGCCATCGCCCGTTTTGCAGGTGGCACCATTATCGGAAAGGAAAAACAGAATCGTGTTATCCCACGCCCCGCGTTTTTTCAGCATATCGACGATGCGCTTCACCGACTGGTCGACGCCGTAGATGTGGGAATAAAACTGATCGACTGCTTTGTAGCCGGTTTTGAAGCGATTTGCATATGCGGCCGGTGCATCAACATCGAGCGGAATGTGCACCGCATGCAGCGCCAGTTCCATGAAGAACGGCTTTCCTTTGTCCAGCGACTCCTCCATGAACGTCATGGCCTTGCGGGTGAAGAGGTCGGTGTTGTATTCGGTCGAAACGCCGGTGTATTCGCGGTTTTCCCAGATCAGTTCGGAGTTGTAGAACGGGCACTCCCAAAGGTTGTAGAAATAAGCATAGTCGAAACCGTTATTGAGTGGATGATCCTTTTCACAAACCGAGCCCCGGTAGCCGGCCTTAATCAAATCCGCATCCGTACCGCCCGCTGCTTCGACCTTTTTCTTGAGCACGTTGTCCTTCGAGCCGACATGCCACTTGCCGACAAAGCCGGTTGAATACCCCAAGCCCTGAAAGCGATCGGCCAGACAACGGCCTTCGGGCAATCCGCAAACATTGATGTCGATATTGCGGTAGGCGCCCCAGCGGGTCGGACTGGTTCCGGTCAGCACCCCCTGACGCGCCGGTGCACAAAGGTTGCTCGCGGAAAATGCACGGGTAAAAACAACGCCCCTTTCAGCCAGCGTATCCATGAACGGCATCGCCCGGCGCGAAGCCTCCAGCGCCGCCTGCTGATCATAGGGTTCATCCAGCAGTTCGGTATAGGCCTTGAAATCGGGATCGACCTCGTCCAGCTCCAGTTGTCTGGCCACCGGCGCAAAATGCCCCGTCCCAAAGTCATCCAGCAGCACGACCAAAATATTCGGTTGTTCCGCCGCTTGAAGCATCGACGCCGATACCGCAATTAGAACCAATAAACGCTTAAACATCAGTTTGTCCCTCAACGCGTTTTGCATATCTTATCAGCCCCCAGCCTACTGCAAGGAGTACGCCCGAACAAAAGGCAATCGCCAAACGTCCCGATACCGGGTTCGGAATGAAGATGCCCAGCCCGACAAAGCCCCCGTACACCAGCGAGAGAGTTCCCATGATGCGAGCCTGCTGCGCGGTGTTGTCGTTGCCGATCTCCTTTTCAAAATCGACGGGCGTTTCCAGCCGGCGGGTAAACTCTGCGATATCTTTTCGATAGGCTACGTTGTGCTTGGTCTCTCGATAGAAAAGTTTGGTCAGGATAAAGAAGATCGAACAGAGCGGAACCGTGAACATGTTCGTGAAGGTAAATTTATTGGTGACAGTGTATGAGGCAAAGCCTTCCCCGAACACATTCGTCATCCAGGCTTGAGCCTGTTCAGTCGGAGCCACGTCATAGACCAGGATCGTAGAAAGAATGCCGATAAGAATCGTGGCCCAGCCCGCCCAAGCCGGCGTTCTCTTGACAAAGATCGACAGGAACAAGGCCACCGTAAGCGGCGCCTGAATGTAGGCGTTGATGTATAGATAGGCATCGAAAAGCGAGACCTCCCCTCTCGTCACAATCACCAGCGCAAGCACCAGCATGACCAGTCCGCAGAAGATGGTTGCCACGTGCCCCGCCTTAAGCTGCTCCTGCTCGGAGGCGTTTTTGCGGAAGATGGGCTGGTAGAAATTCTTTACGAGGAAGCCGGCATTAACGTTGAGGGCCGTATCCATCGAAGACATCGTGGCAGCAAACAAGCCGGCGACGGTCAATCCCAGCAAGCCCTTGGGCAGCACCTCCATGCAGACGGCAATATAGGCCGCTTCGGAGGGGTTGCTGAACGAGGCATAGGTCTCCAGAAGATCCGGCACAAGGATGGTCGCCGCCATGGCGGGAAGGAACCAGGCTACCGGAAGGAGGATATAGCCGATAAGCGGAATCAACACGGATTTCTTGGCGTGCCGGTCGTCCTTGGCGGCAATATATTTTGCCGCACCGAAGAGAATGCTGTTCTTCAGATAGACGCCCCAGATCAGCCCAGTAACAATGTAGAGCCAGTCGTATTTAATCGAACCGATCGGATGGAAAAACGTGCCATGCCCTTCCGGCAATCCCTTCAGCAGTTCGGAGAGGCCGCCGACGTGATGGATCGTGAGCGCCACAACGGCCACCGATACACCGGAAAGAAGAACGGTCTGGACAAAATCGCTGCCGGACACCGCCCACTTGCCACCTATAAGCGTCATCACCGTGATGGTGACCGTGCAAAAGATGACGACCGGAATCTGAGGGAATCCAAAAGAAGTGGAAACCAGAATGGACAGGCCGACCAACCAGATCGCGCCACCGAAAAAGGCCGTGATGACCTGCAGCCAGGTGAACAGCTGTTCGTTGGATTTCCCCAGACGCAGCCGCACGGCATCCATCGCGGTAACGAGCCGCAACCGCCGGAAGTGTCCCGCAAACCAGAAATAACTGACGAGGAATCCGACGATGTCCAGAATCGTGATGCTGAAGACGACCACGCCGAAGCTGTAGGCCATGCCGGCAGCACCCGTAAATGACCAAGCGCTGAAGTTGGAGACAAACGAGCTGGCCCCTAGCAGCCACCAATTCATCTTGCACCCGCCAGCGAAATAGTCCGTGCCACCTTTATTGAGACGCTTAAATACGAATCCAAGGGAGAGCGTAAACAGGAAATAGAATACAATTACGATATAGTCATAGATAGAAAGCATAGGTATCCCTTTAGTAACTCCAATAGCTTGCGACACACAAAACTAACTGGTCCAACACTAGGTAACAACCGTCATTATGCGCAATCCAAATCTATGATTTGCGCACCATCTGATCTATTCTATGCTTTTGATTGTTTCCGGCGATATTCGGTGGCGCTCATTTCCAGCAGTTTTTGAAAGGCAAACTCGAAGCGCTCGGTGTTATTGAACCCGCTCTCTTTAGCGACGCGCGATACGGGCCAGTCGGTGGTCAGCAGGAGTTCTTTCGCATGCTCAACATGGATGCGACGGATTTCCTGATAGATTCCGTGGCCCACCTCGGCCTTAAACTTCATCTCAAGCCAGCGCCGCGAAACGGGCACTACGTCGAGCACGTTGGTGACATCAATAAACTGGTTGGCATGGTTGCGGATAAACCGCAAAGCACGCGCCACCTCGGGATATTGAGAACGCGTCATATCGGTCGAATTGCGGAAAACAATGCGTATGGGCGGAACAAGAACATGCGGTTGCTCCAGTTCTTCCCCGCTCATCAGCTTGTCGAGCATGCCGGCGGCGATAAAGCCCACATCCCGGGCGTTCGGCGCAATGCTCGTCATTGAAGAATAGGCCAGGTTGCAATACATCTCGTCGTTGTCCACGCCAATCAGCGCAACATCTTCGGGCGAGCGCAGCCCGAGCTTGCGGCAGGCCTCCAGCACGGCAAACCCAACGCGATCGCTCGACGCCATGATTCCAACCGGGAGCGTCAGCGCTTCCAAAGCGCCGAGCAGCTCCTCCGGCATCACCAGCTCCTCCGAAACGTGCGTGCCCCTCACATCCCGGGCTTCGTACCGCACCGTCGTACAATCGCTTCCCGCATTTTCCAAGGTCTGGATAAAACCCTCCTGCCGTTCACGCACGTGGCAAAGACCGGTTGGCCCCACAAAGGCAAAGTTGTCGAGCTTGCATTCAATCAGGTGTTCGGCCGCCATGCTGCCGATGGTGTGGTTGTCCACCCGAACCGAAGGAAAATCGTTTGCAAGCGTGTTGCTGGAGGTGTTCACAACAGGAATGGAGAGCAAATTATAAATAGCGACGTCCTCCTCGGTGTAAATTTCGCCGATGACTCCATCGCCGTCCCAATCGGCAAGATCCTCGGGCATCACAAACGGCTGCGATTGCGCATTGCGGTGGATCTCCCAGGCGGAATGCTTACGGTAATAATCAATGATGCCCTTGATCTTACGGCGCCCATGGGCATATTCGTGCGCAACAATGGCCAAGGCCACCTGTTTATATTGCATTGCACTGCTTCTTCGCTTTCTACCCATTTTTTCTTTCTTCATGGACACAACATGCCCTTGTTTTGCGCAAATATCAAGATCGTCTGCGCAAACGTTGTTTATCTCAACCTGACAACATTAACAACCGGCTCCAGTTCTGCGGGCCTGCTCAGTTTAAACCCGTCCTGATTCTGCTTCATGGCTACCGGAGCTTCATTGACCAGCAGACAAGCCGTCGCAAATGATTTTCCAAGGTCAGGGAGAACGAGCCCGTCCTCCGGCCATTCGAGGATATGAAGATAAACCTCATCGCCCTTACATGAAGCTCCGCCCCAGGATCCCGGTTCAAACGGACCGCCTTTTGTGCCGTAGATCGCATCGCTGTTCGCATGGATCCATTGGCCGGCTCCTTCAAACACGGCAACGTGTTCCGGGTCCAGCGATCCATCCCCCTTCGGACCAATGTTGATCATCATATTCCCCCCTCGGCAGATCACGCGCGAAACGGTGCGAATCCAATGATCAGTCCCGCGGCCTTCCTGGATGCCAGGAACATGGCTCCACCATTCATTCAACGCATCGCAACCTTCCCACAGGCGGTCGTTCTGGATCTTGTTTTGATCGAGAAATTTATAAAGCTGCCCAGCTTCGTGCGTATCAAAATCGCCCTGCCAACCAGAGCGCGGATTAATGATCACATCGGGCTGCAACTCGCGCACCATGGCGTTGAGCTTTTCAGGCTCCCAGAACCACTGGCCCTGATCGCCCGGCGTTCCGGGTTCGCGCCCGTGCCAGCCGGTCTTCATGGAAAAGTGCAATCCGCCATGCGCCAGCCATCCGCCGTCGTACCACAGCACGGGAATCTCGCCGTAGTTGCTCATCAGCTCGCGAATCTGGGCATAGCCCTGCTCCTTCATAGCCAAAGCGTTCTTGCGGTACATGTGCGGGAAAAAGTATCCAGGAAAACGCCAGTCCATCGGCGAATAATAGAGCGCCGGACACAATCCTTTTGCACGGAATGCATCGAGATATTCCCGCACAAAGTCCCGATTTGCCCCGGTTTTGATGGATGTAAAATCCGAGGTCAGGCTGTCAAAAAGACAAAATCCATCATGATGGCGAGTCGTAAAATAGCTATAGCGTGCGCCAAGAGTCAGCGCCAGTTCAGCCAGCTCATCGGCCTTGAATTTTTCGCCCGTGAATTCGTCCGCCCGTTTGGCATATTCATCCACATCGATGCCGTCGAGGAACATCGTCCACTCGCCCTCCTGCGTAAGCGAATAGAGCCCCCAGTGAATGTAGAGCCCGATCTTTGCTTCGCGGTACCACTCAAGCTTTTCAGCAGGAAGCAATAGCGGGTCATCCGTCACGACCTCCCCGGCAATCTGCAAATCCATATCAGACATGATTTCCTCCGGGATGGATGGAGCTCAACCTTTTTAACGATGCATGCAGGCGCATCTGAATTATAGTGCTGTAAGTCATATACCACTCTTCCTGATTCAAAAATTATGTGTTTAGAAGGGTAGATAACTAGATTGAGTTTAGTTCATCAATTTTCGTTTTGCGCAATAGATCAGGCTTATTTGCGCAGCAATTTTACCTAATGCTTTGAAGCAGCTTGTGCTGCAAAGCGATCAGCGTCAACCCCCTCCAGAATTTGCCCTCCTCATCTTTGCGATAATCCTGCCCGGATTGGTAAAAACATGCGCATTGACTCGCTGAATAATGATTCGTTCTTCGGTAAAATGCGTACGGAAGACCGCAATATAGGTATCATTCACATTCCCGCTTCCGGTCGGGCGTATACTGGCAGGCTGTCCGGCAACATCAAACCGTTCGGCAATGAAGGTCGGTGTCATATTCGGCGTCCTGTATCGGCGGTTTATTTATTCAGAAATTTCCAAAGGCTGGAGATAGGTTTGTTCTCCGAAGAATTCGTGGTCGAAATAGCGAGCGCCTTCGGAGGAATAGATGGTGGCCAGCCGTACAACGGCAACCGGAAAAAAGCACCTTGCAGCCGCCTCGTTGCCATAGAAAGAACTTAACGATGGAAAGAGAATGGCGTCCCATAGGCAAACCACAAAAACTCACTGTTCGCCACTCTTAACCTCACTTTAACCGCATTGACTTCCCCCGGACATTTAGGCACTCTAGCCTCATGAACAAGGCGCTGTTGAAAATCGAGGAACCAGAGGATTACTTTACAGGCACAGAAAAAAACATTTAGCCGTATCTTAAAAAAAAAGACCGGCCAAACACCACGGACCTATCGAAACCAACGTTAACCCCAAAAACCGTTCGTAAATTGTGCTCTACGATTGCGCATTATCCATATTGTGAATTTCCCTGTGGACGCTAACCTGTTCAACGTTACAAACAGGAGAATCATGAATACGTCAAATCCATTTAAAATTATTCTGCGCTACGGCCTCGATCCCTTTAACGGATTGGAGGAAAACCTTAAGCAGCTTGAAATCTTCATCAAGGAATCAACCATCAATGAAGTAATGTTTTTATTAATGCCCGAAGAACGCAGTTCGGGCCATCCGACGAAAGAGATTTCCCAACCGTGGTGTGATGCCATCAAAAAAGCCCAGGCCATGTTCGCCAAATACGGCGTAGAAACCAGCCTTAATCCATGGACCACCACCTATCATGCCGGTCGCGGCCGCCACCTGCATGCCGACCAGGATTTCCGCCTGATGGTGGGTGAAACCGGAGCGGATAACGGCATGTCCCCCTGCCCGCTTTGTAAAAACTGGCAGGCATATCTCATCGACTACTTTGTGTATCTGACCAAAGAGATCCAACCGGTTGCGCTGTGGGTAGAAGACGACTGGCGCTTGCATAATCACGGTGGTGAAATGGGGTACGGCGGATGCTTCTGCGAATGCTGCCTTGAACGCTTCGCTGAAATGGTGGGCGAAACAAGCGTAACTCGAGAACAGGTTGTGGCAAAAGTCGCCGCTCCCGGCGAACCCCATCCATGGCGCGCCCAGTGGCTGGAACTGGCATGGCAGGCCCTGAGTGAGCCGGCGCAGAAATTGACCGATGCCCTGAAAGCGGAAAAACCGGAAATGCGCATCGGCCTGATGTCCTCCATTCCCGATGTGCAGAGCATTGAAAAACGGGACTGGAACGGACTGATGAATATCTTCACAGATGACGGTGAGAACTATCTGATCCGTCCGCACATGCCGCCCTACACGGAAGAGCCGCCGATCACTACTGCCCCGTGCTATTCCCGCCAGACCATTGCCCTGCTCGACCGCGATGCCGACATCTATCCTGAACTTGAAAACTCACCGCGCTGCGGTCCCTACAGCGGGACGCACAAGTATTCCATCTGGGAAATGACCAATGGTATTCTGTACGGCGCGCGCGGCATCACCATCAACCATTTCGACAACATGGGAATGAACACCTATGCCGACCGCGGTTTTGGAAAGGTGCTGGGCAAAAAACGGAAACAGTTTGATACCCTGATGGGTCTAAAGCTCGATGACCGCAAGGCTCGCGGCGTGAAGGTTTTATTCTCCCCCGACATCGCGCAACATAAATGGGCAGGGGCCTCCGGCGGTGGCGCCAAAATGTATACCGGCGAAGATCTCTCAAAGTTTGAAACCGGCGGAGGTTCGCTGAACGATCTGCAAGCCAATTCCACAGAATGGAGCAAGGTCTTTTATATCCTCGGCATCAGCCATTCCTTCACCCGGGATATTCATGGAGAAAAAGGCGACATCTTTGCCGTATCCGACCAGACCCTGCGCTGCTACTCCGATGATGAAATTAAAATCCTGCTTTCGCAGAATATCATCCTCGACCTGCCGAGTTCCGAAGTACTGGTGCAACGCGGCTTCGGCAGCCTGATCGGTGTAAAGAATATCTCGCGCACCAAACTCGAAGAGTCGGCCTACTCCATGGAAGAAGTCGAAGAAGCATTCTTCGGAAAAATGGAAGGCGATGTGAAACCGCGTATGTGCGCCCAGCGAGTTGCAACCCCGATCGGCGTGCTCAACTATGCTGAAGGCACCGAAACTCTTTCCACCATCAAAGGCGCAGAGTTCGACGCTAAGTTTCCGGGATCCGGAATGTACCGTAATGAACTCGGCGGCACCGTCTACACCACCTGTTACCCGTTGGGCAACGCACAGTTTTATATGGCCTACTTTAACCGGGTCCGCCAGGAATACTGGAGCAAGGTGCTATTCAATATGTCGAAAGGAAACGGCAGCCAGACCATTGCGACCGGACATCCCTTCCACGTGCATGCCCAC
This sequence comes from Pontiella sulfatireligans, assembly GCF_900890705.1. Lineage (GTDB taxonomy): Bacteria > Verrucomicrobiota > Kiritimatiellia > Kiritimatiellales > Pontiellaceae > Pontiella > Pontiella sulfatireligans. Next base: position 31,994 of record NZ_CAAHFH010000003.1, read on the forward strand.
GACCTCGAAGGCGGCATCTCCATAGCCTGCACCAACGTGATCTATGACACATCCGAAAACGTAAGCCTCCAAGTGAATGCCCATGAGATTGAGGGCAAAAAGTTCCAAACCCTGGAAAATGCGGCGTGGGTCAACATTGATCCGCAAATCGAGATTGAGGGTCATGTGGCGACCCTCTCCTTCGATCTTCAGGTACGAACGCTTGAAACTGCCTTAATTGTAATGCGATAAGCCATAGGTATCCGCTATCCAACTTCCAATCATTGGAACCTGTGGATTACTCCTCAGACGCCGCGTCCGTCTTACCTGTAAAATAATCATTACAGGTCAGGCAGACGCCCTGCCCAGTTGCCGTTTTTTCTGAATTTTCGTCATTAATATGCGCGTAAACGCCCGTTGTTGAAAGGCGCAGGCCGCTCATCAGAGCCATGCGCGAAGGTCCGCAATGCGGGGCGGCCGTATGGGCGTTCATGAAAACAGTACCCCGGCAAGCCAGGCGATCCATATGGGGAATTCTGGCATTCGGATGGCCGTCCATTAACCCAACCCAATCGTTCAGGTCGTCAACGGCAATCATCAATACATTGGGGCGCTCCTGCGCTACGTGCACATGCGTACTACAACAACCAGCATTGCTGCGCAGATCATCCTTTGAAACTTCATTACACCTCGACCTGAGCGACAACAACCATCCTGATGCGGGAATCGGAGACAGGATTCGCCCCCCCTAGATGATTCGACGTCCATCCGCACAACCATAGTCGATGAGATATTCCCGTCCATCTTTAAGCTTCAGCTCCACACCACACGCTGTTCCCGAAGGAGCCCAGTCCAGAACTTCCAGATTTTCAATGGGATTCAGTTCGTCATCTGTCCAGTCGCCGCCGTCGAGGCGATGCAGCAAAACGGTCACAAAAACTTCCATGCCGGAATAATCCTGCTCACGGATGCGTTCGGTATAAAGAACGGTACTTTCATCAGCCTCGGGATTGAGTTTGCTGTGCACCGCCACGTCAATGCGATCCCATCCCAGCACTGGAATCATCGCCAGTTTTCGGCCTTCGGGAATCGAAGCAATCAGCCCGTCGCCAACCTTTTCAACAACCGCCTCTCCATCAAGATGCGGCAACGCAAAATGGCCGAGCTGGAGCTCGTAGCGGTACGGAACCCGCACACGATCCACCCGGATGACCCCTCCAGAGATTGAAATATCGCAAAGATCAATTCGCTCCGGGCCCCGGTTGACGCCGCCCTTATTGGGGTCGCCCAGCCCAACCGGCTGCGTGTTCTGCAAACGATAGAGAATGCCGTCTTCGATCTTGTTAAACGCAATATTGAGCGGTATGCGGAAATCGTGTCCCATATCCTTTTCACGAATGGAATAACTTGCGGCGTTGGCGCCGGCCGGCGTTTCGGGCTCGAGCGGAAAGTCGGGATTAAACTGGAGTTGATTATAGTAGGTCTCGTGCAGCTTCACCTTGCCGGTGCGCAGTTCGGTGGTGCCGGTCTTGCCGTTATTGACAATCTGCATGCCGGGGCCGAACAGCTCGATGGTTTCGGTGCGGTCGCCCAGCTCCGGCCAAAAGCCTTCGTTTTCCTCCGCCGCCCAGAACGGCGAATCCTCCGGAAGCGTCAATGCCACAAAGTTCTTGGCGCACCAGAACGGGCTGGCGGCGCAGCTGTAAAATTGGATCAGCGGCTCGAAGGGACCATAGTAGCCGAGGCACGGCAGCCCGTTGACGTACAGCTCTTCGCGCGACAAAAACTGCATCATATTGCCCGATGCAATACGGCGGGCAAAACCAGGATCCAGCACCGGATCCTTCATCAGAAAATGCGCACCGAACGCCGTGGATGCCGCAAAACGGTAGATGATGCTTCGCCCCCACATCAGCTGCTTGCCGTCGCGGGCAAAGAAGCGTGGCCAGTTTGTCACAAAATCGCGGTTACGCTGCTCAATGATGGCGGCAATTTCCGGCTCATGCTCATAGCCATACCATTTGCACCAAAGCGGTCCATAAAAATGAAAGCCCCACGGGTTGTATAAATCATAATTGGTGTCGTCGATATACCAGCCGTCACCCACATAATTACTCATCAGGTGCTGCAGATGGTCTTTAAGAGCGGCTTCATCAATCGCAAATCCGTTCACCTTCAGGAAGGTCAGCATCAGCACATTAAAAAAGCGCCAGTTATGGCCGATGGTCAGGCTATGGGCATAGTCGGAAATCAGATCGGCAACCTGTTGCCGCTCCTTGGCGGCATAGCGGTCCCAAATTTGCATTTTGGTGTTCATCAGGTTGATCACCAGCGCAGCGCCTTCAACGGTTTGCTGATACTGCATGCGGCCCGTCTCTTTGGTGAAATCGGTAATGCGACCCCAGTAACGCGGCGACTTCGGATCCGTTGCCATCAGAATCTGGTTGGCGTAATAGTCGCGCAGATTCAACCCGTTGCACATGGTCGCCGGATTATCCATCAGCACCGGCCCCGCCGCCATCAGCGTGCGTGCCAGCCCCTCAAATTCCGCCGCTTGGAAACGATGCTTGGGATCGTTCGGTTGTGGATAGCTGATGGCATTCTGCTTCGGCATCAGAATCGGACTATCGATGTCCGCCACATGCTGAAATACGCCTTCGGTCAAAAACCGCGCGGCGTCAATCCAATGCCGGCGTGTCATGCCGGTGAACGGGCTTTTTCCAAGGTCTGGATTTTCCACTGAAAAGGCAAAGGGCTTGCCTTGCATCCAAGTGGACTCGGTTCCGTCCACAGCGCCGGGGTTCTTCAAATCATATGCCATCTCATCTCTCCAATAATAAGCGCAACGGAAGTTGCAACCGAGAGAGAACAGCATCAGGCATTAACGTTCAATCGTAATTTTGCGCAATAGGATCCTTCTATTTGCGCAACGAGTAAAGATGGATGACTATATGGAACAGGGCTCTTCCCCATCATCCACCAATCCAAACTTCCAACCTTAGTATGCCCTTGCGTCATTGTTCTCGCAAAATATTCAGAGCTGATAAAAGCCGTTAAAACAGCAGTAAAAAACTGTTTTTAATAGGTTTTTAGAGGAAAAACAATGGCGCCCTGAACAGGAATCGAACCTGTGACCTACGCATTGGAAGTCCGCCGGTTCTGTGAGCCTAGAGCGGATTAAGAAATGTTGCAGCCGATCCCTTTCGTGTAGGTGAGATCCATGATCTCGCAACCCGTCCGAAATGCCTACCCCTCCATATCTCGCTCTAACCTTTGATGGCCTTGGAAGGCGGAACGCCGCGGTGCTTCTTGTAGACGCGGGAAAAGTAGAGCGGGTCCTCGAAACCGCAGGCCTCCGCAATCCGCGCCATGCGCCAGTCGGGATGGGCCTTCATCAACCGATCGGCAAGATCCAGCCGCTGGGTTATCTGAAAACGTTTAAAGTTCGTTCCCATCATCGCACTAAACAGGTGCGACAGACGCGAAGCGCTCAACCCCACAAACCGCGCGGCCTCGGTCAGGGTCAACAATTCTTCCGGGCGGGCGCGCATTCGCTCGATCAGCGGCCCTAGCAGGTCAAAATCGCGCCGGCCCACGAGCGACTGGCTGGCGATGTGCTGAATCAGCACTTCAAACATGCTGAGCAGATCATCGACCTTTTCGCGGGTAAACACCGGAAGCTTTTTCAAGGCCTGAAGCTCCCGCTGATTACGCCCCGCCTCTGCCGCCCCGGCCAAGCGGAACTGGCCGATCATCGCATAGCCGATCGGCACTTCGGCCGCATAAACCGGAACCACGGCCTCGCATAGCCCGGCGTGGCATTGATAAAAATAAACGCCGCCGTTTTCCTGCGCCACCTCACGTCCGTGCTGATCATCGGCTAGGCATCCGGCGTTGAAGGCCTGCGAGCGGCGGCGCATACTACAGAAGTCACAAATACTGCGGTTCTTTCCAATGCATAACTCCTCCCCATCCATGGAAAAGAAAGCAATGCGCACTTCCGTCAGCGAAGTAAAGTGGTCGAGCAGCTTCAGCATTTCGTCGGTAAAAATATATTCCATCGCTCGTTGCATGGAGTTTATTTACCCTCTTCCAGCAAGTTTGTCCATTTTTATAGCGAGTGCGTCTATGGCTATTTTGCACCGAAATGGCATATTCAGCACTGAGTATTGCGTGCAAATTTTCTGGCACCCTTCCAGGGAGTCAATACGAAATACGCAGTACGTAATAATCGGGGTGTTAACAATTCAGGAGAATGTCATGACAAAACGAGAAGTGGTCACAGCAGTTTTAAACGGCGAAAAGCCTCCGTATGTTCCGTGGTCCTACAAATTTACAGAGGAACCGGAAAAGGTTTTAACTGAATATCTGGGCTGCGAGGATCTGGAAAAAACCCTCGGCAACCACATTGTTCGCGTTGGCAGCGACATTGGTTTCTTTGATGATATCGGCAACGACCGTTTGCGTGACGTGTTCGGCGTCATCTGGGATCGCAGCGTCGATAAGGATATTGGCGTGTGTGAAAACTGCCTGATTCCCGAACCGACGATGAAAGGCTTCGAATTTCCCGATCCGCTCGATAAACGTTTCTTTGAAAACATTGAGCCGAAGTTGGATAAATATTCCGACTGCTTCCGCGTCTTTGAACTCGGTTTCTCGCTCTACGAACGGGCATGGACGCTGCGCGGCATGGAAAACTTCATGATCGACATGATGGAAGAACCGGAGTTTGTGCATGAACTGCTGACCGCCATTGCCGACTACAACCTCGCGCAGGTGGAAGAAGCGCTGAAGTATGATATCGACGCCGTTTATTTCGGCGATGACTGGGGCCAGCAAAGCGGCCTGATTATGGGGCCAACCATGTGGCGGGAATATATCCTTCCCCAGCTCAAGCGCATGTACGGAAAAGTACGTGACGCCGGCAAGTTTGTAATGATCCACTCCTGCGGCGATGTGGATGAACTGTTTGATGATCTCGTTGAAGCCGGACTCAACTGCTTCAACCCCTTCCAGCCGGAAGTGATGGATATTCACTCCATTCTGCCGGCCTACCGCGGGCGCCTCGCCTTCCACGGCGGACTCAGCATGCAGAAGACCCTCCCCTTCGGAACCGTCAAAGATGTGCGCAACGAATCGCGCGACCTGCTCAAGCTCGGCGCCGACGGCGGCTACATCTTCTCGCCGTCGCATTCGGTGGAGAGCGATACCTCCATCGAAAACATGATGGCCTTCATTGAAGAAGCCTATGCACAGGAAAGCTATCAGGCCATGTATCCCGGCGTGGGGCTGAAATTGCCGGCGTAATAATCGCCCTTCGTCCTCCTCCATCGTTCTCGTCCTCGGTCTAAGCACATCGAGAACGAGGAGGACGATCGAGGACGAGGAGTTCCACGAGAAGTTGGGGTTAACAGAATCAGGAGAAGATAATGTTAAACAGGAGACATGCTCATGACCAACCCTCAAGACCTCATCATAGAAGAAAAATGGTTTAAGGCGGATATCGACCGACGGGAGTTTAAGGCTCTCATGCAGAAAGACGACATCCATGGACTCATCAATACAACACTATGGATCGCATCCCTCCTAGGCTTTGGCTATCTGTCCTGGCTGGCGATCCCCCACGGCTTACTCTATTCCATCCCGGCCTTTTTGCTGTATGGAATATTCTATTGTGCCTGCGATGCACGGTGGCACGAGAGCTCGCACCACACCGTGTTCAAAACGCAATGGATGAATGTGGCGTTGAACTTTTTTTCCACGGCCATGCAGCAACGCGACATCATCTTCACCACCTGGTCGCACGCCCGCCACCATTCCTACACAGTGATTACGGAAATCGACCCCGAAATCACCGTAACCCGGCCACCGAAATTCTGGCCGCACTTCCTCGACTTTTTCAGTCTGAAGGAGTGCACCTACTATTTCCCGATCCTCATCCAACATACACTCGGAATTCCCAGCAAATCCGCCAAAGAATTTGTTCCGGAAGAGGAGTTCAAAAAAATGTTCTGGTGGGCGCGTGCTTCATTTGCGCTGAACATGGTTCCCGTTGCTCTGGCGGTGGTTTACCAGACCTGGATTCCCCTGCTCTTCTTCATTGGCCCCAAATTTTACGCCAACTTTGTGCAACGCGCCTTTGTGCTGGCCCAGCATGCCGGCATGGATGAAAATGTTTGGGACCACCGCGCCAACTCGCGCACGATCAAGGTGAATCCACTGTTGGGGTTTCTCTACATGAACATGCAGTATCACATCGAACACCACATGCATCCGCTCATGCCGTTCCACGCCCTGCCTAAATTTCACGAACGCGTAAAAGAACAGATGCCGGCACCGTATAAAGGCATGGGAGCCGTTTATAAAGAAATGCTGCCCGCGCTCAAAGAGCAGGCGAAGGACATCACCTACTACATCAAACGGTTGGTGCAGGGCGTGCTGCCGGAACGCCGGGTTGTAAAACGCAAAGGCGAAAAAACAGAAACGGCTTCAGGCAGCGAAACCTTCATTCCGCAATGTGACACCCCCGAACATGAACTGGCCTGGCATCCGGCCCTGAAAGCCGACGAGCTGGACGTAAACGATTCCATGAATGTGACCATCAACGAATCACACTATGCGATCTATCAGCTGGAAGCCGGCAATTACCGCGCCACGGAAGGCGTCTGCACCCACGAGTTTGCCCTGCTGGCCGACGGCGTACTGCAGGACGGCTGCATCTCCTGTCCGAAGCATAACGCGAAATATGATGTATGCTCGGGCAAAGTTCTGACACGACCAGGCAAACGTGATTTAATAACGTATCCGGTACGACTTGAAAATGGCTCACTCATGATCGGACTGCCCGAACCGCAGACAGCCGATCAATAAACAGGGAAGGCCGGAAAGGCCGGATTTCTCATGATCCAATGCTAGACCGGCTTTTGTTCCGTCGCGGCGCGGATATCCTGCACTTGGAGTTGGAGCGAACTGCTTCCGTTCCAGTTGTTTTCCTTCAACGTAAAAGCGACGTCGAGCAGGCCTTGCGGCAGCTGTTCAAGCGGATAGTTGAACGCGATGGCATCGAACGGCCGCCCGGCGGAAACGAATGAGAGCTTGAGATGAGTCTGCCCCACTATACGCGGCGTTCCGGAGACCTGTACACCGTGCAAAGCCCAGACCGGTTCGGCATTGTTCTGCCCAAAGGGGCGTAGCTGCTTTAAGCTGTTGAGAAAATCCCAATCCAAATCCCCGGCTTCCACTTCGGCATCGATGCGCTGCACCGGAGCAAGATCGACATCCCGAAGCGTGGCGGTCGCCTCTTGATTGAAAGCGGCCTTGAAGGCTTCGAGCGAGCCGGACTTAACCTCCAGACCGGCCGCCATCTTGTGGCCGCCAAACTTATTCAACAGCGACTCGCAGGCTTCCAGCCCGTCGAGCAGGTTGTATTCATCGACGCTGCGACAGGAACCGCGCGCGCTGCCGTCCTCTTCGATGCCCATCACAATGGCCGGGCGGTGGTAGTGCCGCGAAACGCGCGACGCCACAATCCCGACGACACCCGGATGCCACCCCTCGCGCGCGACCACGAGGCCAAAGTTTTTCCCCGGATCGAAGTAGGCGTCGATTTCTGCAAAGGCCTCGTCGGCCATCTCGCGCTCGATGCGCTGGCGCTCGCGGTTGGTGCCGTCGAGCAGCGTGGCGATGTTCCGGGCCTCGTCGGCGCTGTCGGTGACGAGCAACCGCAAGGCCTGCATGGGCTGTCCGATCCGGCCGGCGGCGTTGATGCGCGGCCCGAGCTGGAAGCCGAGATGGAAGGTGTTGGCCTCGCCCTTCACCCCTGCAACCTCTTTGAGCGCCCGCAGGCCCACCCACTTGGAGGCGTTGAGCTGGGCCAGGCCGTGGCGGACAATGATGCGGTTTTCCTCTACTAACGGCACGATATCGGCCACCGTTCCGAGCGCGACAATGTCGAGGTAGTCGCGCAGTTTCAGCCCTGCGGAAGCCTTACTGTGCGCCCGGCCGAACTTGACGAGGGCGTGCGCCAATTTGAACGCGACGCCAACCCCTGAAAGGTTTTTAAGCATGGGGCTCCCGCCCAGCTTGGGATTGATGAGCGCGAAGGCGGGCGCGGTCTGTTCGTCCGGCTCATGATGGTCGGTCACGATAACATCGATGCCCTTCTCTTGGGCATGCGTCACGCTTTCAACCGAGTTGACGCCGCAGTCGACAGAAACCACAAGCGTTGATCCATGTTCCGCAAGGCAGCGGGCGAGCGCATCCTGCGAGAGCCCGTAGCCCTCGTCGAGCCGATCGGGAATGAACGGCTTCACATCAGCGCCGAGCGCCCCGAAGATGCGGGTCAGCAGCGCGGTGGAGGTTACGCCATCCACATCATAGTCCCCAAACACAGTGATGGTTTCGCCGGCATCGATGGCTTTCCAAATCCGGACAACCGCTTTCTCCATGTCCGGCAGTTCAAACGGCTCGGCGAGATCCGCCAGCCGCGGGTTTAAAAAAGAGCTGGCCTCTTCCATCGTTCGGAAACCGCGGGCAACCAGCACGCGGGCAATCGGCTCCGGCAGCCGCGATGCGGCGGCCATGGCCCGGACAGTGTCTTCATCAACGGGGGTGACGGTCTTCCATAGTTTAGGCATTATTTTTTCCAATCGCAGAAACCGAACTATCGACCGGCACGGAAGAAGCGGTAGAGCAGGGATTTAATTAAAATTTTAACATCTTCAAAAAGCGAGCGGATGTGGGCATACCAGAGCGAGTCGGTTAGCCGGTCGCTTTCTTTGCAGTAGTCGGCGTAAGAAAAAACGGCCGGATAATACTGTTTGAGCTGGTGGATGATTTCGTCGTCCTCGGGATGGCGCATCGGCGGCTGCCCGCAAACAAACAAGCGGCCACGCAATGCCAGCAGAAGCCAGGGGAAACGATCGAGCGTGAGCGCACGGAAAAGGCTGTAGGCCACGGAGCGGCGGTTCTTCAGTTTGCGGAACACCGGAAGCGCGGTGTAGCCGGTGCGCGGGTCGTGGAATTTTTCATCAAAATATTTGCCGATGCGGACCGCACGCACCACGGGGTATAAAATGCAGAAGGGAACCAGTTGCGCGAGAGCCACGCCGAACCCAAGGAACCACAGTACAATGTAGCGCACGAGGTCTTCCGTCCGCATATCGGGCCGGTTGCGCGCCACCAGCCAAGAGTCATCGATTTCAATCGAGGTGCCGTCTTCCGGGTTCACCAGCCGGTTGCCGGAAACAATCTTGTTCTTGATTTCCAAATTTTGGCCGATATAGGTGTCTTGCAGAATCAGGCAGTTTTCGAGTTCAGAGCGTGAATCAACGATTACGTGGTCGCCGATCACCGCTTTGGGGCCGATGGTGGTCATGGCGGCAAACCGGCAGTCGTTGCCGACGAGGATGGGCGCGCGCAGCTGCGCCGAGGGCAGCGTGAGCACGTTGTAGCCGATTGAGCTATGGTCCGAATCCAAAAAACCCGCTGTGACGTAGCGGGGGAATTCGCCGGCCACCATCTTCATGTTCAGGTCGAAATAGGCCGCGGTGCTGTCGATGGTGAAGGGATGGATATGGATCTGCTCCAAACCGGTTCTTGAGCCGGGCTCGCCGGCGAGCAGCGCCTTTACCTCGGCCCCGCTTTTTCCGAACAAAAACTGAATCTGTCCGTCATGCTCATGCAGACAAGCGTCCAAGGTTTCAAACCCCGCCGGCGTGAACGCCTTACGGTGGCGGAGAAAGAACGGCGCGCCGATAAACAGCAGGCCCTCATCCCAACGGTCGGCGATCGACTTCAGGTAGTCGAGCGGGTGCTCGCTGGTGCGGGCAAAGCTGTAGCTTATTTTCAGCCCCCAGCGGGCGCCGTCGCGCGCAAAGTCCTCCACCCGCTCCGAGTCTTCGCCAAGAATAACCTGCACCTGCTCGATCCCCTGCTCCGCACACGCCTCGAGCCAATAATCGAGCAGCGGGCGATTGGCCACCGGCAACAGCGGCCAAGGGATATCCCCAAGGCTTTCGGCCCAAGACTGGGCGTCAGCGGTATAGAAAACAGCATTCATGCAACAGGTACAGTTCTCCTATTCGAATGCTTTCAGTGCTTCTTCTACGGTATCGAAAATTTCGAATACCTTGTAGGCCCGGGTGATCTCAAACACCATGCGCGGTTTTTTCTGCAGGCAGGCAATTTTCATGTCGCCGCCTTTTTCGGAAATGCGCTTGAGCATGGCAATCATCGTGCCCAAGCCGGCGCTGTCCATGAAATCCACGTGCTTGAGGTCAATGACATAGTTGAGTACATCGTCTTCAGCTTCCTGCCATTTGGAAAGCTGCTCGCGGAATGAGTCCACCGTGGCCGCGGTCAACGCATGGCTGACCTCCACGATGCCGATTCCCTGCTCCTTTGAACATGTAACAATCATTGCTGGGCTCCTTAATATGCACCGCGCCCGAAGAGCACGACGGGGATGGTTTTAATGATGATGACGAGATCCTTCCAGAAGCTTTGGCTTCGGATATACTGCATATCCAGACTGACCAACCGGTCGAACGGAATTTCGGACCGGCCCTGAATCTGCCATAAGCAGGTGAGGCCCGGCTTGACTTGCAGGCGCTTGCGGTCGGAAAGGGAATATTTCGCCACCTCTTCGGGGAGCGGCGGGCGCGGGCCGACGAGCGCTAGGTCGCCAGCAAGCACATTCAAGAACTGCGGTGTTTCATCGATGCTGAAACGGCGGAGGAAGCGTCCGGACCGCGTGATGCGCGGGTCGTCCTTCATTTTAAAGATGATGCCGTCGTCTGACTCGTTCCGGTGAAGCAGCTCGCTTTTCATCTCCTCGGCGTTGCGGCACATAGTGCGAAACTTTAGCAGGCGGAATTCGTGGCCGTACAGCCCCACCCGTTTTTGCAGGAGCAGGACCGGAAAACCGTCTTCAATCAAAATCAGCACCGCCGACGTAATGTACAACGGCAGCAAGAAGATCAAGGCAAATATGCTGACCGTAACGTCGAACGCGCGCTTAATAACGAACAAGTTGCGCAATCCGGCTTCCCAGAAGGCCAGGCGCCAGCGCTGTTTCCACTTAAGGTAGCGCATTTCGGCCTTGGTCACGGGTACATCCATCCGGTCAAAGAGCTCGCGCCGAGCGAGATAGATCGACTCCTTCATTTCATTCCCCCTCCGAGTCGATGATGGTGCAGTAGGTCAGGTTTTCCGTATTCACCCGGTAGCGCTCGATGCGGTCGACCAGCGAATGGGTGATGGCCAATCCGCGTCCACGGTCGCCCATGTAGGCTTCATCGATTTCCCTGTTCAGCGCGGTTTCGAGATTCCACTCTTCGCCTTCATCGCGCAACACGAGCTGGCAGACCTTGCCATCAACACGGATCTGCAGCCAGAAAGAGTCTTCCTCGCCCAGCCCGCTATGGTCGACCAGGTTTGCGCCAAGCTCCATGACCAGCAGACGGAGCATGGCCGCGGTGTCTGCGGAGATCCCTTTCGAAATCACAGCCGCCTCACTTTGCTTGGCGATGTCCGAAACCAAATAGATGTTCCGTGGCACCTTTTGCTCGACCACCACCTTCAGCGGATCGAGCATGTGAATAGAAATTGCCGTACAGTCGTCCTGGTCAAGTTGGTAGCCGCTGGCCTCAATCGCATTAAGCACCTCGGCGGCCTTGTCGGACACCACTGGATCTTTTGCCATTTTACGGTAAACATCGGTAATCTTATCGCCGCATTCCTCGCCAGAGAGAACATGCCGCGCTTCGGTGAGGCCGTCAGTATAGAGTAGCAGGAACGAATCGCCCTCGTCCGCAAAACACACCTCGTCCGAGACGGAATAGGGCTTTTCGTCGCCAAACGGGAACCCAATGGGCGCGCCGCCGCCTTTGTTCAAAAGTCCTGATTCCATATGGCCGTTGCCACGGATCAGCAACGGGTTCGGATGGCCGCAGTTCATGCAGCGCCATTCCATTTTTTCGGGATCGTGCAGCGCCATGAACAGCGTGGCGAAATAGGCAGGATTGTCGATGCGCCGGCGGATCACCACATTGAGCGCATTGCAAATAGCGGCTGGCCCCTGCTCTGCATAGCGGCGGATCATCTCGCTAGCAGTTGCCTTGAGCAATGCAGAAATCATAGCCGGAGCCACGCCGTGCCCGGAAACGTCGGCCACATAGACGCAGTGCTTGCCGTCCGGCAACGTAACAATGTCGAAAGCGTCGCCTCCAACATCCATGCACGTGCGGTAGGCAATGCGCGCCTCGAACCGCCGTGAAAAATGGGGCACTACCGAAAACATTGACCGCTGAATGGCGCCGGCAAGTTCTAGATCGCGCGATACGCGCTTATTCCAAATGGCCAGAGCGTCATTGCTCTTTTTCAGCGCCAGCGCATTGCCGACGCGCAGCACCAGCTCGCGGGGATTGAACGGCTTGCGGATATAGTCCATTGCGCCTTGTTCAAAGCCAGTTTCAATATCTTCAATCTTTGATTTGGCCGTAACCATGATAACCGGGATATCCGCGGCGCGCGGCTCGTCGCGAAGCATGCCGCACAACTGAAAGCCGTCTATTTCCGGCATGATGACATCGACCAGAATCAGGTCGGGCTGGTACTTCATGGCGAGATCAAGCGCCTCCATCGCACTGGACGCGTCGAACACCTCACACGTGCGCGCTTCGAGGAGCTTGCGCAAATAGAGGCGGTTGGGCAATTCATCGTCCACCACCAGCACGCGCCCGGACAGGTTGCACATCAAGCGTGATGTGGTTTTCTCCTTATCGGCATCCTGTAAGGTTTCGCCCATTCAAGCTCCTATTGCAAAACCTGCATCCACTCGGCCAAGGCAGTCACCAGAGACACAGCATCCTCAAGCCGATCTTCCTTTGCCATGTTTTCAATCTCGAGCCCCAGCACTGAAATTTCCGGCAGGCCGATCGTCCCGCCCATCCCCTTGATGGAATGCGCCGCCATGCGGATAATCTCCCCATCGCGTTTCGCCAAACCGTCTTGCAGTTCGGCGGTCAAGCGGATCAGTTCGTCCGTAAACACTTCGATCAACTCATCGTCGATCTCGTCGGTGTCCACCATGAACTGCCCGCTCCGAGCCTGCAGATCGGGGATCAATTCCGCAATCCATTCCATATTTCCAAAAACATCCGCCATAACAACCTCCGAACAATATAATGTTTTAAAACCTAAAGGATCATAGCACTGTCGATGCAGGAGGCAAATCCACAATAGGTCATTTTAAGAGGCTGGCACATTAAAGCATTTGCGGGCCATGGGAGCGCTTTCCACCGCCGCCTCAATCCCTATTGCTGCTTGCCCGACCCGTCCGAAAAATGCCTTGCCCACGGCCTTGAGGCAACGCTCATAGATCGCGCCGTACTCATCGTGGTGCGTTTCCATATTGGTAACCAAATCAAACGAAACCTTGAACGGAGGAGCAACGCCCTCCGCCCGCAAATCGTGCACATCCACCAGCCCGTCCTCTTCTTGGATAAACAAGTGCAGCATATCATTCAGCTCATCAAACAAGGGGTGCGAGCGGTCGACCGGATCCAGATGGGCCACGGCGCGCCAGCCCAGTCTTTTCTCGACGGCGTGCTCCGCCTCTTCGGAAACGGCATGCGCATCCACCAAGCTCATCTTGGCATCCACTTCAATGTGGAAGGAAACCATCTTCACGTCGCCGTATTGATGCACCATGATTTCATGCGAGCCCATCACGCCTGCGACGGATGCCACCGCGCGACAGATGTCCCGCACCTCGCTGGGATCAGGCCGCTTGCCCAACAGAATATCAATGGCTTCTCGGGCGTAGGTCAGGCCTGTGTAGAGAATAAAGGCCGCCACGGCGAGCGCCGTCCATCCGTCAACAGCGCCCCAGCCCATCCTTGAACTGACCAACGCCACGACCACCATCAGCGTGCAGATAATATCGAATGTATGGTTCCACGCATCGGCTTCAAGCACCTGGGATTTTGACAGCTTTGCTAAGCGGCGCGCAAACACCGCCATCCAGGTCTTTACGGCCACAGTGACGCCCACTGCAACCAGCAGCCACGCCGGCGCCTCGACCGGCTTCGGAGCAATCAAACGGCCGAGGCCCGACTTGGCCACCTCGGCGCCCACGATGATCAGCGCAACGGCCAGAATCAGCGTGGCCACAGCTTCGATGCGGCCATGCCCGAACGGGTGCTCCTCGTCACGCGGCTTGCGCGACCATTGAAAACCCAGCGCAATCACAAGGCTGCTGCCCATGTCTGTCAGGTTGTTGGTGGCATCGGCAATCATCGATACGCTGCCCGAAACCAGCCCAAGCCAACCCTTGGCCAACGCTAGCAACGCGCTCAAGACCGTGCTCGTCCAACCGGCCAGCATACCCAGCCGCGTACGGTTTTCGTGGCCGTCGGGCGGCGTTTCAGGATCCAGCACCTTGCGCAGCAGGAAGCTCATTGCAGGGCAAGGCATGGTGCACAGCTTCTCGTTGCCGGCTCTGTTTTTTTCGTTTGTTTGCAATTCGCTATTCCATTTCGTTCAAACGGCTTTTGATGAGTGACGAGTGAAACGTGATTCAAACATCACGCCTCACTCATCACGTTTCACGCATCAGCAACAAATAAAACGGGCGCCCCGAAATCTCAAGACGCCCGAAACCATAGCCTTCCAAGAAGTGGAAGTCTACTTCACCTTTTCTTCCTTGTGCCACAGCAGGACGACCGGCGTAGCCACAAAGACGGAGGAGTAGGTGCCGACCAGGATGCCGATGCAGAGCGCCAGCGCAAAGTCGTAGACCGCGCCTCCGCCGAAGACCAGCAACATGATGACCGTGAGCAGCGTGGTGAACGAAGTCAGCACGGTACGGCTGAGGGTCTGGTTGATGGACAGGTTGGCGATGTCCTGATAGGACTTCCCCTTGACCATCTTGAGATCCTCGCGAATACGGTCGAACACCACGATCGTATCGTTCACGGAGTAGCCGACGATGGTCAGCAGCGCTGCAATGATCGGCATGCTCAGCTCGTTGCCGAGCGCGCAATAGATGCCGATCGTGATCAATACGTCATGCGCCAGCGCGGTAATCGCGCCCATGGCGAAGGCGAACTCGAAGCGGATCGAAATGTAGATGATGATTCCGATCAGCGCGAAGATGATGGCGTTGATGCCCTTCTTCTTCAGCTCGGCGCCGATCTGCGAGCCCACGCTGTCGTTCTTAACATCCTTGTAGCTGCCCGGCAGGCTCTTTACGGCCACGAGGGCCGGCTCGGCTTCTTCGCCGGAAGCGCCGACTTTGACTTCAAGGAATTCCTGTCCGTCCATCGAGGCCTGATAGGCCACATTGGCGGAACCAAACCCGGCTTCGCCCAATGCGGAGCGAACCACTTCGATGTCCTGCTTGTCGTCAAATTCGAAGGTGATGACCGATCCACCGGTAAAGTCCACGCCGAAGTTGTCATCGCCTTTAGAGAGGAACAGCCCCCATGTAGCCAAAATGACCGTCAAGGAAACGATCCCGGCAATTTTGCGGCCGCCGAGGAAATTAAACTTGGCGTTCTGCAGAAACGGAATCGACATCATTTTAACCGTCTTCAGCATCTTGGAATCAGCCAAGGTGTTGAAGAACAAGCGGGTTATAACGAGTACAATGAACATGCTCACCAGAATACCGGCACTCAACGTGACCGCGAAACCGCGGATCGGGCCGGAGCCCTGCCAAAAGAGAATGACCGCCGTCAACAAGGTGGTGACGTTAGCGTCAAGAATGGTGCTGAATGCTTTGTTGTAGCCCGCGTTAATCGCGCCCGAAATCGACTTTCCGACTTTCCACTCTTCACGCATGCGCTCAAAGATAAGCACGTTGGCGTCCACCGCCATGCCGACCGTCAGCACGATACCGGCAATGCCGTAGAGCGTAAGCGTCGGCAGGCTGACCGCGCCGCCGTCGAGCGAGCCGGAAATCACGCCGAGGAAGCCCGCAGTAACCACCATCCCGCAGGGCAGCAGCAGCAATACAAACAACAGCGAAAGGTTGGCAATGAGGCCGGGAACCATGTAGTAGAGGCCCATAAAGACCAGCACGGAAACACCGCCGTAGATGATCGCCTGAACGCCGCTGTTGATGGAGTCCTGCCCAAGCGTCGGGGCCACGGTGCGCTCTTCAACAATCTTAACACGACCGGGCAATGCGCCGGCGCGCAGCACGTTGACCAAGCGACGTGCTTCGGGAACCGTAAAGCTTCCGGAAATCTCGGCACGGCCGCTATAGATGGCCTCGTTGATGCGCGGAGCAGAATAGAGCTTGTCGTCGAGGATAATAGCCATGCGGCGATAAGTGCCGTCTTCCGAAGGGCTGTTCACTTCCGTAACGCGCCCAAAGGCTTTCTTACCTTCGCTATCGAACTCGAGCGAAATACTCGGAAGACCGGTCATTTGGTCGTAGGAAACGAAGGCGTCCTTGATGGTGTCGCCACCAAGCTGCGAGCGGCGCTCGACGAATTCCATGCGGTAGACCGTTGATCCGTCGCGCAGCTTTTCTTCGCGCAGCATGAAGTCGGCCGTCTTGCCGCCGAAGCGCTTGAGCTTTTCGAAGAAAGTACGGTCAAGCTGGCTGTCATCCATGGCTGAACGGTCGCGGATCAAAAACGCGCCGCCACCATCTCGGCCACCAAGGGTGTAGCCCGCAGGAATGCGGCTGGAGTTGATGAGTTCGGACACCCATGCATCGCTTTCGAGATGCACCATCTTGAAGTTCAGTACGGCGTCGCGCGAAATCTGCGCCTTGGCTTCGGCGCGTGTTTCAGCGTCGGCGCCCGGCAGGCGGATCACAATGCGGTTTTCGCCTTCCGGATAAATTTCCGGTTCGGAGGTGCCCAGCACGTCAATGCGGTTGCGGATGATTTCCACCGCAATGTCGCGCACTTTCTTGATTTCGTCTTTCAGCGCGGACTCACTAACGGCTTCGAACGATTCGGCCTCGCCTCGTTCAACCAGCTTTTTAGCGACGTCTTCAGCATCGACTTCAACTACGAAACTCGATCCACCCTTAAGGTCGAGACCCAGCTTAACCTTTTGGCTCAGCGGGGTGACGAGTGCGAAGGACCAGATTACCAACAGGCCGAGAAGCAGCCATTTCCAAAGTTTATTTTTATCCATTGCGACGAGCCTTTCTACTTGGACGGTTCAATTTCTGCGGGGGTTTCCCCTTTTTCCAACACTTGCGAGATCGCGGACTTGACGACTTCGATCTTGGTGTTTTCAGCGATGCGGACCACCAGCACGCCATCCTTGACGTTGGTGATTTGGCCAATGATTCCGCTTGTGAGCAACACGCGGGTTCCGGTCTTAACGTTCGAAATCATTTCCTTGCGCTCTTTTTCGCGGCGCTTCTGAGGACGGATCATCATGAAATACATGATGGCAAACAGGATCACCATCATGATCGGAAACTGCAGCGGCGAGCCCGATGAGGCGGCGGCCGGAGCGGCTTCGGCGATGGTCAGGGGTAATAAGTACATTTAGTTGTTCTCCTTTACGTTTAACGCATGTTCTTCAAGCACTACGCGATAGCCGGCGTGGAATTCCGTTCGGAATTCGTTGAACCGCCCATTCTCTATCGCCTTCCTCATATCTCTCAAAAACTCCAGATAGCAATGCAGATTGTGCATCGTCACCAGCCGCAGCCCGAGAATTTCGCCCACATTGAGCAGGTGACGCACATACGCCCGCGTAAAGTTCCGGCACGCGTAGCAAGTGCATCCCTCCTCCAAGGGACGGCTATCCTCCTTATAGAGGGCCGTTTTCACAGGGTAGCGACCGCGACGCGTCGAAACCGTTCCGTTGCGCGCCTGGCGCGTGGGCATCACGCAGTCGAACATATCGACTCCGCGGGCCACCGACTCCACCATCTGGGCCATTTCTCCCACGCCCATCAAATAGCGAGGCTTCTCCACGGGCAGATGGTCGACCGTGTCGTCCACCCCCCGCAGGATCAGCTCATCGGGTTCCCCCACACTTACGCCGCCAATGGCATAACCGTCGAAATCCATCTCGACGAGCCCTTTGGCGCACTCTTCACGCAACTCGGAAAAAACACCGCCCTGGGCAATGCCAAAAACCAACTGGCTGTCCGCCCGGGGCGCTTCCCTGCAAATAGTCGCCCAATCTAGGGTTCTGCGTACGGCTTTGCAAGCGTAATCCTGCTCGCACGGATATGGCGGACATTCGTCGAAAACCATCGCAATATCCGAGCCGAGCTTGCGCTGGATCTCCATCGATTCCCGCGGGCCGATGAAATGCTTCCGTCCGTCGGAATGCGACTGGAACGAGACGCCTTCATCGGTGATTTTGTTCATGTTGCCGAGACTGAACACCTGGTAGCCGCCGCTGTCCGTCAAAATCGCGCGGTTCCAGCCCATGAACTGGTGCAAGCCACCCATGCGCTCGACCAGATCCGGGCCGGGGCGGTCGTTGAGGTGATAGGTGTTGCCCAACAAAATCTCGCAATCAAGATCGTGCATTTCCTGCGGCGACATGCCTTTGACCGAAGCCTGCGTGCCGACCGGCATAAACACCGGCGTTTCAATCGAGCCATGCGCCGTATGATAGCGCCCCCGCCGCGCCTTGCACGATGGATCCGTCCCCAGCAGTTCAAATTTTCCAAGCATAGAATAGAGTTTTAAGTGTTAGGTTTTAAGTGGTTAAGCGCAGTCGCATCACAGGTGTTCCCTAGTGCCTCATGCCAATTGCCTGATGCCTACTTAACATCTTCATAAAATTTCGCAAACGTGGTCTGCATGTAGGGAAAGAGCCAGAGGAAGCCGATGCCGCCAGTGAAAAACGCGGCCAGCAACGCCCAACCGAAAAAGCGCCAATGCAGACAGAAAAACTTCCATTTGTTCCCCGCCATCATTTCCTTGCTGCGTCCAAGCGCCTTGAGCGCACCGCAGTCCCGGTCGTCGGCAATAATAAAAAAGACCATTGCATAGCTGAACGCGGCAATAATGCCGGGAACGATAAACAGCAACGTCCAAAGGAAAATAAACAGCGAATAGAAAAAATAGGCCGCAAACGACGTCCAAAAACGCTGAAACCCGACGAACAACAGATCCAGCCGCGCCGCGCCTTCTTGTGCAATACCGAGGAAAAAGGCCATTAAGCCAACCAGGAACGCCCCGGAAACCAGCAGCTCCGCAAACTGTGCCACAAGTTGCATAAGATTCACCGCCGCCACCGTGTTGCCATCTCCCAGCGCACTCACAACGCTCACAAAAAACACAGACGAAAACACAAATGCCGAAAAGCTCATTACGAGAATAAAATAGAGCACGTAGCCCAGCACCCCCATGCCCCAGTTGCCCGAAAGCGACATGCGTGCCGCTGCCATCAGTTCCGGGTTCGACGAACCGCCGACTCCGTCGCTCAAGCCCGGCGTTTTCAGCGAGCCACCCTCGCCCATCATATCGGTCAAACTGCCCATGAGTTTCCCCTTAAAAGAATCAAGGCGCGAATATTGCCCAAAAACACAGGACAAACCAAGTAAAACCACCAAATACACAAAACACATAAAATGTGTCCTCTAAAACACTCCACTTTCGTGTATTAAGTGTCTAATTCACTCAATCGAAGGGGAAGCATGAAACATCTCTCAATCTTGTTCATCTCAGTAATCGTCGTCATTAGCGCATTCTCGGCCCAACGCCCGCCCAACTTCATCGTTATCTTTACCGACGACCAAGGCTATCAGGACGTCGGTTGCTTTGGATCGCCCGACATCGCCACCCCCAACCTCGACCAAATGGCGAAGGGGGGCATGCGCTTTACCGACTTCTACGTCGCCGCTCCCGTCTGCACCCCGTCGCGCGCCGCGCTGCTGACCGGAAAATATCCCAAACGCCTCGGCATGGCCAAAGGCGTGCTGTTCCCCCACTCCGGCAACAAGGGACTGCCGCCGAGCGAAATCACTATTGCCGACCACCTGAAGCAGAAAAACTATGCCACCGCCTGCATCGGCAAATGGCACCTCGGCCACTTGGATAAATATCTGCCGACCGCCCAGGGCTTCGACACCTACTACGGCGTGCCCTACTCCAACGACATGTGGCTCGCCCCCGAACTCAAGCCCGCGAAAAACATCCAATTGCTGGACGGCGTGACCATAGAGCAAATGAAAGCCATGGGCGCCAAGAAGCCTAAAAAAGAGGATCGCTCGAAAGTCCCGCTGATGCGCAATAACGAGATTGTCGAATTCCCCGCCGACCAAGCCACCCTCACCAAGCGCTATGCCGAAGAAGCCGTTAAATTCATCGAGAAAAACAAAGACAAACCCTTCTTTATCTACCTCACCCCCGCCATGCCGCACATCCCCCTCTTCGCCTCCCAAGCGTTCAAAGGGAAAAGCAAGGCCGGGCTCTACGGCGACACCATCGAAGAGATCGACTGGGCCGTCGGCCAAATTAATCAGGCGCTGAAAAAGAATGGACTTGAAGACAACACCCTCGTCGTCTTCACGTCAGATAACGGCCCATGGCTCTCCCATGGCGACCACGGCGGACATGCCCTGCCCCTGCGCAACGGCAAAGGCTCCACCTTCGAAGGCGGACAGCGCGTCCCCTGCATCATGAAGATGCCCGGCACCATCCCCGCTGGCGCCACCTGCTCTGAAATGACCGGAACACTCGATCTGCTGCCCACCATTGGCAGCCTCGCCGGAGCACCGGTCGTCCACGCCATCGACGGCGCGGATGCGTCAGCACTCTTGAAAGGCGAACCCGGCGCAAAAGCGCCACGCGACTTTTTCCTCTACTACCTGCACAACGACAACCTCTCCGCCATCCGCATGGGCGATTGGAAACTGATCCTCTCCGTTCCGGCCATCTCCTATTCCCAGAAAGTTGAACCCAAAGATTACACCAAGGGGGAATTCGAGCCCGAGCTCTACAACCTCCGCGAAGATATCGGAGAAACCAAGAACCTCTACAAACAGCATCCCGAAATCGCCGCCAAGCTCCTAGCCCGTGCACAGACCGAACACGAAAAGATCATCCAATGATCGGAAACCATAGATCGCTCTGACGAATGCGATGGAGGAAAGCTCGGTCATCTGAACCCAACGCTATCGATTATGCAATCGACTCTTGCCGACCGGGCGTTGCAATGCCGCGGTGAATTGGTAGCATGATTCGGTTATGACGATCAGAACTGTAGACGAACTCAACACGATCATCCGCAACGGCGGCATTCAGGCCTATATCCAGCAGGAGGAAGAGGCTAAAAAGGTCCAGGTGGAAGCGATTGCCGGCGAAGTCGCAAAAAAGAAAAACGGCCTCAAGTGGATCTGGCTGGCAGGGCCGTCATCGGCGGGAAAGACGACATTTACGCATCAGCTCAGCAACGCTTTGAACCGGCAAGGCATCCCGACGCATGCCATCTCGCTCGACAACTATTTCGTAAACCGCGAGTTGACCCCGCGGAACTCCAAGGGCGAACACGACTACGAGCATATCGAGGCCATCGACCTCCCGCTGCTGAAGCGCCATCTGGAAAAACTGGACAACGGCCATACGGTCGAGATGCCGCACTTTAAGTTTCTGCATGGCCGCCGCGAGTTCCGCAACGACATCGTCCGCCTTGCTCCGGGCGAGCTGGCCCTGATTGAAGGCATTCACGGACTCAACCCGCGCATCACCTCGTTTGTCGACCCCATGCATGCGCTGAAAATCTACATCGGCGCGCGCACCACGCTGCTGCTGGCCGGCGGCGAACGAATTTCCAGCACCAACCACAGAATGCTGCGCCGCATGATTAGGGACCACAACTTCCGCGGGAACCTCGTCGAGAAAACCTTCAGCCTTTGGCCCTCGGTCCGGGCGGGCGAGGATAAATGGATTTTCCCATTCCAGCCCTTGGCGGACCACGAATACAACTCGGCGCTGGGCTACGAAATTTCGGTTCTAAAGCCTTTGGTCGAGCCGCTGATCCGGGCGCTTCCCAACACGCATCCGGGATGCATAAAGGCCAAGGAACTGCTGGAGTTCCTTGGCCTTTTTGAAGCCATAGACAAAACGCGGGTTCCGGCCGATTCCATTCTTCAGGAATTCATCGAAACCCCGCGCTGAAAGCTTAGTCTAACGTTACGACAACGAAGCGCGAACTGCGGCCGTCGTTGACAAGCAGCAGCACCCGGCCCGTATCCTCGCTGGCAGCCAAAGCTTCCTTGAAATCGTTCAGATCGGCGACCGGCCTGCGGTTGACGCTGGTAATGAGCTGTCCAGGTGTTAGACCGGCCCGCCAAGCAGCGCCACCCTGCTCCACCTTGGTGACCACAACCGCGTCAAAACCCTCGACACCAAGCTGGCGGGCGCCATCGGCATCCAGAGTCTCGGCAGTTAGGCCAAGCTTGTCGTAGATCTCAGTCTCAACATCGCCTCCGGCAATGTCCGCGCCCTCCATCTCCTTGGTAATGGCGGAAACATGCTTATACTTTCCATCGCGGAATATTTTCAGATCGATCTTGGTATTGGGCGGTATGGAGGCCACGCGGTTGCGGAACGCGCCCACCTTGCCCGCCTTTACGCCTTCGATCTCCACCACAATGTCGCCGCCTTCAATTCCGGCTTCTTCAGCGGCGGAGCCTTCCACCACCTGCGAAATCAAAATACCGCCGGATTCTTCCAGCCCAAAGCTCTTGGCCAGGTCTTCATCGACCTCCTGGATGAACACGCCGAGGATACTGCGCGTCACCTTGCCGAACTTGATGAGCTGATCCTTGATCTGGATGGCTTGGTTCACCGGAATGGCGAATCCAATGCCCATATAGCCTCCAGTGCGCGTGTAAATGGCGGTGTTTATACCTACCACCTTGCCGTCGATGTTCAGCAACGGCCCACCGGAGTTGCCGGGGTTGATGGCAGCGTCGGTCTGAATAAAGTTTCCGTATTCAGCGATGCCGGTCTCGGCCCGCCCCTTCGCGCTGACAATGCCCGCGGTAACGGTTTGAGAGAGGCCGAACGGATTGCCGGCGGCAAGAACCCACTCGCCCACCTCCAGCGCATCGGAATCGCCCAGCTCAAGACACGGCAGATCTTCGCCGTCTTCGATTTTGATCAGAGCAACCTCCGACTTCGGGTCTGTGCCAATCATCGTGGCGTCGAACTTGCGGCCATCACCGAGTGTCACGGTAATGCGGTCGGCCTCCTTCACCACATGGTTATTGGTCAGGATGTAGCCGTCCTTGGAAATAATGAAACCTGAGCCTTGGCCTTGCTGGCTGTATTTTCGGGGCTCGGCCTCTTCCGGAACACCGTAGCTGCGATAGCGCCCGCCGCCGAAAAACTCTTCGAACGGATTCTGGCGGTATGCGCGCTGCGGTACTTCAACCACAGTTTCCACATCCACAAAAACAACCGCCGGCAAGGCTTCCTTCGCGATCTGCGAAAATGCGCTTCCCGTCTCCTTCAGCACATTGATCTTACCTGCTTCCACGACGTTTACCGACAGTGAGGCCGCCGCAACAATTCCCGCTAAAAACAATCCATGAGTACGCATTCTATATCTCCTGGTTAAGGTTCAATTTCTAAATACGAAGATTTAGAGCACGAATTGGAGATAGCGTTCAAAGTTTGTAAAAATTCTGCCGCAGGAACGGCGTGGGGCCGCCATTTATGAACCGGCTAGCGCCAGCTTTTAACGATATCGTTGGTGCTGATGGAACCTTTCAGCCAGTAGAGCCCGAACGAGGCAACGGCCACTTTTCGGCGAACGGTTTCGTTGCCGAAAACCAGCTCGCCGTCATAGTCGGTATCGAGTGCAATCCGGTATTGTTTGCCCCATGGATCCACAAAATTTCCGTCGGCGGACGGGCTCGACTGCGGATCCAGAAAAACCATCTTCGCCGGATTTTCCGCCAGCTCTGCATCAGCGTCAAACGTGAGGATTGAAATGATCAACTTGCTGTTTTCCTTCGAATCCGAATCGTCGCTATCTTCAAAAACGAGGTCGCTGCCAAACTCAACGGGGAGCTTTCCATATTTGCTCACATAGGATTTAACGGCTGTTTCGATGGATTTCATCTCCACCATGGCCTG
This sequence comes from Pontiella sulfatireligans, assembly GCF_900890705.1. GTDB lineage: Bacteria > Verrucomicrobiota > Kiritimatiellia > Kiritimatiellales > Pontiellaceae > Pontiella > Pontiella sulfatireligans. The sequence goes on from NZ_CAAHFH010000003.1 coordinate 56,062, forward strand.
GGCCTTCTTCGCGCTGATGCGCGCGTTGCGGAGGCCTTTCGAACCCAAGGTGATGAGGAGCGCCAGAATGGCGATCACCACCAGCAGTTCAATCAAAGTAAAACCGTTTTTGTTCATGATCTAGTATTCCGCCGAGGACGGATTGATGTTGTCATAGTCGCTGTCGGCGACCGGCCCCTCCGACCAAATGCGGTACAGGAACCGGTTGCTGCAGACGTAGATATAGGCGCGGCCCCAAGGATCGGTCAGCGTAACGCCCTCGACCGCATTGGTCAGAAAACCGGAGGCATCGAGCGCGTGAACTTCCATCGCATTTTCGCTCGCCGGATAGCGGCCGTATTCCACGCGGTATTCGTTCAGCGCCGTGCGCAGCTTTTCAAGATCGGCCTTCGCGCGGCTTTCCTTGGCCTGCCGGCGGGCCAGGCTGTAGCCCTTGGCCCCCAGTCCAGCGAGGATGGCGATGATCGCCATCACCGCCAGTAGCTCAAGAAGTGTAAAACCGCGTCGTGTTCCACGCATTGGAAAGCCTAGCGGGTGATCCCCTTTTCAGAGGCGCGGCAGAACTCGATCAGGTGCTTGATTTCCGTCGTCTGCTCCACCTCGGCCTCGATCTTATCCAGCGCAACCGAAACCGGCGCGTCCTGGCGGTAGAGGATGCGGTAGGCTTCTTTGATCGCCTTGCGCCCGTTTTCATCGACCCCGCGCCGCTCCATCCCGATCTTATTGAAGCTGCGAACCTGAATGGGATCCCCATGGGCAATCATGTAGGGCGGAACGTCTTTGTTTATTTTCGACATTGCACCGATATAGGCCATCGCGCCAACACGCATAAATTGAACAATTCCAACCGATCCTTCAATCGTTGCCATATCCTCAATAACCACATGCCCGGCAATCTGGCAGGCATTGACAATGACCACATCATTTCCAATATGGCAGCAGTGGGCAATGTGTGAATAAGCCAGAATATGACAATTATTGCCCACCGTCGTAAAATCGCCGTCGTTCGTGGCGGCGTTGATCGTGACATATTCACGAATCGTGTTGTTGTCGCCGATCTTCACCCCCGGCAGGCCACCCTTGAACTTGAGATCCTGCGTGCGCCCGCCCAGCACGGCAAACGGCGAAACCCGGTTGCCTTCGCCGATGATGGTTTTACCGGCAACGACAACGTGCGAAATCAACTCGGTGCCACTTCCGATCACCGCCTCAGCGCTGACGGTGCAATACGGCCCGACAATGGCGTCAGCGGCAATCTGGGCGCCCTCGGCCACAATGGCTGTTGGATGAATCTGCGCCATGTTTTACGCTCCGTAGCCGAACATCAAATCTGCCTGGCTGGCCAGTTCGTCGCCAACATAGGACTTGCCAGAAACCACCGCCATGCGCGAGCGCATCCGCGTGACAACAATCTCCATGCGCAAGACATCGCCCGGAACCACTTTGCGGCGGAACTTGGCTTTGTCGATCGACATGAAGTAGGCAATCTGGCCTTCCTTGTCGTTCACCTTGTTCAACAGGATGCCGGCAATTTGCGCCATGGCCTCGAGCTGCATAACACCGGGCATGATTGGCTCGCTCGGAAAATGCCCCTGAAAGAACGGCTCGTTGAAGGTCAGGTTTTTGAACCCCACAATCTTCTGTTCCTCCACATCCAACTCCGTAATGCGGTCCACCAGCATAAACGGATAGCGGTGCGGCAATATCGACAGAATCTCATTAACATCCATAATCATCAGCTCTCTCCTGTTTGTTGTATATAGCTGCTGAGTTTAGGGATTACCCCGCACTCACTCAATGCTTTTCTTCCCATCCAGCAGAGCCTGCGGATAAAACGGATGCTGGGCACATGCCGGTTCGTTCTACAGTTGCAACACCAGTCCAATTGAAGCGGCAAAATACCATTAAAATATAAATGGCACTTTTTATGCGTCGAGTGTCTATACCAACTGAAAGGAGCAAGAAAATGAGCATCCAGATTACAGTGCCATGGAAAATCCGACTCCGCTCGTCAGAATCGCAAGAACTGGAAAGCAAGCACTGGTGGAACCGGAAAAGATGCAATGATTCCGAGGAGGGGCATGCCCTGTCGCATGAGGACGATCTCGATCACCTTGGCGCCCTCCATAAAACCCAGCACCAAAAACGCTGATCGGGGTTTTATAGAAAAAACAGTTCGTAATCACCAGCCGGTGAATTGTCCCGCATAGTGCAGAGGGTCGCGCGCCTGACCGGTTTTTGCCGATGCCGGAAAATTTACGCCTTCTTCACAAACTCCGACTTCAGCTTCATGGCACCGAAACCGGTTATTTTGCAGTCGATGTTGTGGTCGCCCTCGACAAGCCGGATGTTTTTAACCTTGGTGCCGACCTTTAGATCCGACTGCGCGCCTTTGACTTTAAGCCCCTTGACGATAGTCACCGAATCGCCGTCGGCCAAAACATTGCCGTGGGCATCGAGAACAGAAAGCCCGGCCGCTGCGTCCGGTCAGCAGCGAAGCGCGGGTCGGGCTGCAGACCGAGGCGGCGACAAAGAAGCCGGCCATAGCATCCAGCTCCGGGGTCTTGAGCGTCGAGTGGCCATAATAGCCGACATCGCCCCAGCCCTGATCGTCGGAGATGATGTTGGGATGCGGCAGCGGCTTTTTCCCCAGCACCGTCAGCTGATAGGCACTCGTCGCCCCGGCAGCGCCAGCGGCGGCGGAAAAGCATTTCATAAAATGGCGACGCTGCATGTTGGTACCTCTTGTTTCCAATGTCTGGACGTTACTGAACAGACGCTTCCAAGGATTGGAAATTCCCGCCTGCCTTCCAAGGATTGGAAGTTTTCCGTAGAAGAGATGTCCTCGTCGCTTTCCGGCAGGACGGGCGGCGTGACGGCGACAACGCGATGGAGCATCGCGGCTACATTGCCGGACCAATAAAAAAGGCCGCCCGCGGCGGCCTTTTCAATTTTTATTGTATGATCGATTAGTTCCTGGACCTGCGGCGAACCCAAAGCATGCCAAAGCCCAGCACGGCAAACAGGCCGAGCGTTGACGGTTCAGGAATCGTGGTATTGACCCATACCGTGGTCTCGGTTCCATCGAAAGAGGTATGGAGATAGGATCCGGTTCCGTTGCCCCAGGTCTTGTCGCCAACATCAACGTCAACAACCGATCCGTTGGCCCATGTGATATTGCCGTCGGTTATGAAGCCGTCGATCGGGGTCCATTGGTCACCAACCCAGGTCACGGTCGCGTCACCTTCGATGTTGAGCGAGCTGGTGGCGTCAGCGAAGGATAATGTATTGGCGTTGGTAATGGTCATCGTGCCAGCGAACAGGGCGATGGTTCCATTGGCTTGAATATACACATCCCCTGCCAATAAATCGCCGCCATTCAACGTCAGGGTTCCGGCACCGTCGGCGTTGCCGACAGTGATGGCACCTGCCACATTCAGCATGCCGCTATCCATCGTGAACGAACCCACTGCGTTGGAGCCGGTGCCGATGCTGAAGCCGGTCAAGTTGACATCGCCTACGGGATTAAGGTCGGCGAGCGTCAACACTACGTTGGCGTTGTCATTGTTGGCCAGAGTAATTGCACCGCCACCAATCAAGCTGTGGGTGGACGTTCCGCCAAAGGTGAGCGCCGCGTTTTGGGTGAGTCCGGTCAGCTGGTGGTCCCCGCCCGTGATAGTCAATGCCGAGTTGACCGTCAGGCTGCCAATACTGTCATTCGCGCTGATCAAATTGACAATGGAAGCACCGGTGTTCGCGCCCACGCCAAAGTCGCCGAGCGGTCCGGCGACCACGAAATCGGCCGCCGTAAGGTTGTGGGTAGAACCCGCGCCCATTCCAATGAACAGACCGTTGGTGGAATTCAGCGCGATGGGCGCCCCGGAATTGTTCAGCGTCGCGACCGAGTTTTCGCCCGAGGCCGCCTCGAAGTTTCCGCCGGCGGAGAGAGCCAGGCCGGATACATTCATCGTGCCAACACTCCCTGGACGCCCTGCAATGATCAGATCGCCGCCAATGTTGACCGTGCCGCCATTGGTGCTGGTGTATGTGGCGGTCGAGCCGATTCCCGCGGCGACAATAAAGTCGGTACCCACGTTCAGGGTTCCGTCGTTGACCAGAGTTCCGACCGAATCCGTAGCGTCGCCTATCCGGACGGTGGTTCCAATCGTCATGACCGAGCCGGCGGCCATGTTGACGGTTCCCGTTCCGGAGCCAGAAGCGCCCAATTCCAGGCCATTAACGGCGGTGAGTGCGGATCCGCCAGCCATGTTGAGCGTTCCATCGGCGCCGACATTGTTTCCAAGGATAATTTTATCCGCCATGTTGATAACGGAGTTGGAGCCGGCATTGAACACGCCCACAGAATTCAAGGATTGGCCGATTTTCAAGGTTTGGGTGTGGTTGAGCGTTGCTCCATCGCCCATAGTCATCGTTCCGGTCGCGCCGGCATTGTTGCCCAAGAGCGTCTGCCGGACATTGATAACGCCGCTATTAAAATCGAGCGTGCCGACGCCGACACCATTCCCGACCTTAAGCTCGTCCACCAGCATTGTGATGTCGGTCAGTTCGGCATACCCGGTTCCACCGACGTTGCCTATATTAAAATCCTTGCCAGCAGCAAAAGTAATCGTGCTGTTCGTAGCAACCAGCGACGCATTGGCCCCCGCATTTGCTCCGACTATTATTTGGTTCAAGCCCTCGAAGGTTGCGTTGTATAGCTCCATGGAGCTGTTGTCGAACAACTCGGTAGGGGCGCCGGCATCCGTTTGCAAGGTTCCGCCATTCATGGTCAGCTTGGAGGTGCCGAATATTTCAATATCATTCTTTGCGCGTACGGTTCCGCCGTTGATGACCATTGTAGAGGTGTCGAACAGTTCCAGTTTATCCGACGTCACGGATCCGCTATTCACGACCATGTTGGCGGTCTGGCTGAGGGTAAGGTCGTCTGTGCTGGTCAAGGTTCCGCCGTTTACCGTCAGGACGGCATCCTTCTTAACAAAGGTAATATCCTCTACCGACAGGGAGCCCCTTAAATCCACTGTCGATCCCAAGGCGTTGCCGATTGTCGCGTCCTTCGAACCATCACCCGCCATGTTGATCGTAGCGCCGGCATCAATCAGCACGGCCGCAGTATTCACTTTGAAGTGCCCCCCGACCGTTTGCGCGGACCCCGCATACGCATTGGCTTTAATTACTGCGTCGCCTGCGGTCGGCAGTACGGCTCCAGCCCAGTTGTTGGTATCGCTCCAGAGCGAATAGTCCGTGCCCAAGATATTGGTGATGGCTCCCCCTCCGACTAAGTCGACAGCCATTGACTGAGCAGCGATTCCCAGCACTGCGAGTGCGATGATTGCGGATGCTATTTGCTTTCTCATGCGTCTTTTCTCCGTTTGGTTGTTACCGAACCTCATATAATCAATCTTCTAAAAAAAAAATAATTTATTTTACCCCGTCGCCAAGGATTGTCAACCTGAGTTTGCCGCCCCCCCCCTTTTTTTTAGGGGCAGGTATTATTTAATACAAATAAGCCGTCGAAACGGGAATCCCCGCCTGCCGTCCAAGGATTGGAAGTTTTCCTGATTATTAGTGTTTCGTTCTCGATGAAACATTAACCAACCATAGAGCGAGTCCACTTCAAGGCGGATTCGATATCGGCATGGGCAAAGAGAACAGACATCAACCCCCAGCACTGAATCCCGCGAACCCGATCTACGCGCCAGTGCTGCGAGACTTCCAGCGATGGGCACAGGATCAGACGTTTATCCATACGCTTGGCATGGTCGGCCAGACCGAGAGCCATTTTCCATGCAAGGCAGCCTATGCCGTCGCCGTCTACTCGAACAGATCCATTTGCATCGCGCTTCGATCCTTTCCGAGTCTGGTTGAATAAACCGTATTGAAATGGCGGGCGGATTCACAGGGAAAAGGCCGGAAGTGTCCTAACGAATTTTCAGGGGTTGGGTGCAACTTAGGGGATATATGTATCGTGAATCTGCGCCGGGGTGGCCTCTTCCCTGAGTCGGTGGGGTTTTAGCGATACCTCCCCGCCAATCTTCCCACTTTCTTCCCACATTGTTCAGCGAAAATCAGGAGGCATCAGAAGTTATCATATTTTCAGGAAAACAGGACGAACTGCATAATAGGCAATAAAAAAGGGCCATTCGGTTAAGAATGGCCCTCAGAAAATGGTGGGCGTTGACGGGCTCGAACCGCCGACCCTCTCGGTGTAAACGAGATGCTCTAGCCAACTGAGCTAAACGCCCATTTCCTTCAAAGGAGCGCACATAGTACCCATTCCCGATTTCGAGTCAAGCGGTGAAAAACAAAAAAGTTAATAATTCTATCCGCCCACTACACCAAGCCATGTGTCGGCCATCAAGGCGTGCCCCGAAATTGATGGATGGACACCGTCTTCCGCCCAATAAGACGGGATATGGCGAAGCTGTGCAGCAACGAAGGCGGCATCGAAATCCACCCAGACCGCGCCGAATTCGCCGGCCAGCCTTTTCATGATTCCAATCTTTGGTTCGAGGTCTTCGCGCATGCGCTTCACCGACGGGCCGGTATGGAGCAGAAAGGGAGAGCAGAGCACCAACTTAGCGGAGGTTTCGCTCTTTACCCGCTGCAGCAGCTCACGGTATTCCGATTCGAACTGGTCGTCCGGCGTTGGGTCGTTGTGGTCATACCGCCGCCAAGTATTATTGACGCCGACGAGAATGGAAACCCAGTCGGGCTTCAGACTGATGCAGTCGGCATCCCACCTTGCCAAGAGATCACACGTGCGGTCGCCATTGACCCCCCGGTTCAGAAAGCGCAGGTTCAGCTCGGCATGGTCGAGCCCCAGCCGGCCGGCAACCATGCCGGCATAGCCCATTCCTAAGGTATCCGGAATGGCTTTATCACGGCGGCAATCGGTGATGCTGTCGCCAATAAAGAGAATTAGTTCATCCTCTTTGAAGGAAGCGCTCACGCCATCACCGCTTTGAGCGCATTGAGCATGGTTTGATTTTGCTCCGGAGTGCCTATGGTGATGCGGATGTGGTCGGGCAGTCCGTAGGGATCCATCGGACGCACAATCACTTTGCGCTTTTGCAGCTTCTGGAACACTTCGCGACCGTTGCCGGTTTTCACGAGAATAAAGTTTGCGCCGGAGGGCACCGTTTCAATTCCAAGCTTTGGAAGCTCGCGTTCAAAAAACGCCAATCCTTGGAAAACCATTTCGCGGGTTTCAACGATGTGGGTATTATCATCGAGCGCCGCCATGGCGGCGGCCTGCGCCATGGCGTTGACGTTGAACGGCTGGCGCACCTTGTTGAGCAGGCCGATCAATTTGGGATGGCCAACGGCGTAGCCGATGCGCAGACCGGCCAGCCCGTAGGCCTTGGAGAAGGTGCGCAGCACAATGATGTTTTCCTTGCCGGCGCGGATGTGTTTGAGCACATCGGGCTTCTTATCTTCGGGCATCACTTCAAAGTAGGCTTCATCAAAAACAGCAACCACGTGATCGGGCAGTTTTTCGATGAAAGCGTCGATGGCTTCGGCCGAAACTATCGTGCCGGTGGGGTTGTTGGGGTTGCAGATGCAGACCAAGCGGGTGTCCGGCGTAATGGCCGCAAGCATGCCTTCGAGATCATGCACGTGATCCGGCATCGGAACGCGGATGGTCTCGCCCTGGTACAATGCATTCGCGAGGAAATAGACCGCAAACGCCTCTGCACCCATCACAAGGTTTTTCCCCTGCTCCATGAAAACGTGACAAAGGAAAATAATCAGTTCGTTGCTGCCGCACCCGAACAGAAGCTGTTCGGGTTCGACTCCAATCTTATCGACCAGTTTGCGCTTAAGGTAGAACGCGCCGCCGTCGGGATAGCGGTGCATATCAGGAATGGCTTCCTGCATGGCTTCAATGGCCATAGGCGACGGCCCCAACTCGTTTTCGTTGGAAGCCACCTTTACAATGTCTGCAATATCATCAAACCCCAGCTCGCGCGCCACCTCTTCAATGGGCTTGCCCGGTTCGTACACCCGTAAATCTGAAATCCAGTCCTTTGCCTTCATGCTGAAACTCCTTTTGGTTCATTTGAAACGCATATCGTAGCACCTCCACGCAAGGGAGCAATCCGGATATAAAATTTGCGGCGCACTTTTTTATATCCGCGGAAGCTCCGGCTAAAACGAGGGAACGGCGGAGAGAAGCTTGCGGGTGTATTCGTGCTGCGGATGGTCGATCACGTCGGCAACATCGCCCATCTCGACGATTTCGCCGTTGTACATCACGGCGACGCGGTCGCAGATATTGCGCACCACGGCCAAGTCATGGCTGACAAACAGAAACGCCAAGCCACGGTCTGTACGCAGTTTCCCCAATAGTTGGAGGATTTCCGCCTGCACGGAAACGTCGAGTGCAGATACGGGTTCGTCGGCCACCAGCAGATCCGGCTTCAATGCCAATGCGCGGGCGATGCAGATGCGCTGGCGCTGACCGCCGCTGAATTCGTGGGGATATCGCCAAGCCCATTCACGGTTCAGGCCGACAGAATCAAAAAGCTCGGATACCCGTTCGCGGCGTTCGGCCTTGTTTTTGCCAATGCGGTGCACTTCCAAAACATCGACAATGGCATTGCCCACTTTCATACGCGGATTGAGCGAACCGTACGGGTCCTGGAAGACCATCTGCACTTCCTGCCGATAGTCCTTCAGGGCTTTCCCCTTAAGCAGCGAAACGTTGTCGCCGTTGAAAACCATCTTACCAGAGGATGGATCGGTCAGCCGGACAATGGCTTTGCCGAGCGAGCTTTTCCCGCAGCCGCTTTCTCCAACGAGTCCGAAGATTTCACCGGACTTGATATTAAACGTCACGTCCTTCACAGCATGCACTGAATCTTTGCCGTGTCCATAAATGACATTCAATTTTTCGACTGTAAGTAACTGTTTCACTCATTAGGGGTCAGTCCTATGAAATGATGTTTTAACATCATTTCATAGGACTGACCCCTCCTCCTTTTGCTGGGTGCAGGCGCGGGACGGCGGCCATGAGTTGCTTGGTGTAGTCGTGTTGCGGATCGTCAAGCACCTGGCGCGTTTGCCCCTCTTCGACAATCTTTCCTTTTTTCATGACGCAGACGTGGTCGGCGAGGTCGGAGACGATGCCGAAGTTGTGGGTGATCATGAGAACGGACAGGTTCACTTTCTTGCTGAGCTCGGCGAGCAGATTGAGAATCTCGCGTTGCACAGTTACATCAAGCGCCGTGGTGGGTTCGTCTGCCACAAGCAGCTCGGGCGAGCAAGCCAGCGCCATAGCGATCATGCAGCGCTGCAACTGCCCCCCGCTCATCTGATGCGGATAAGCCGTCGCCAAGCGGTCGGGTAGATACACGAGATCGAGCAAATGGCTGATCTCGACTTTGCGGTCGATGCCCTTGCGATGGAGCTTCAACGCCTCTTCAATCTGCCAGCCAATCGTGTAGACCGGATTGAACGAAACCATCGGCTCCTGGAAAATATATGAAATTTGGCTGCCGCGGATGCCGCGTAGTTCGCGGTCGGAAAGCGAAAGCATGTTTTGGCCGCCGAACATGACCTGCCCGCCTTCGAAGCGCGCGGCGCGCGGCGTGAGCTTGGTGATCGACAGCGCGCTGATGCTCTTGCCGCTGCCGCTTTCGCCGACCAGCGCCAGCGTTTCGCCGTGCCCGACGACAAATGAAACATCATCGACCGCCTTGACGGTTTCGTCGCCGTGGCCGAAATGCACGCTCAGGTTCTGTACCTCTAGAATGTTATCTGCAGTTGTCATGCTTGTTTAAACACTCGTTCGCTACGCTCTCTAAAAACATGAAGCTCACGAAGATCAGATTCGTGTTGCTTAGTGCTCTTCGAGCTTTTGTGTTTTAGTACCCGATTAATCATTTAGGCGTGGATCCAAAGCGTCGCGCAGGGCGTCGCCCAACAGGTTGAAGGCCAGCACCAACAGAAATACAGCCAGCGTTACGAAGGTCATTTCCCACCATATGCCCTGCCATAGACGCATGCGGGCACTGTTGATCATGAGCCCCCAAGAGGGTTGGTCCTGCACGCCGATGCCAAGGAAGCTCAGGAAAACCTCGGTGCCAACTGCCGCCGGAAAGCGCAGCGTGAACGTTACGATGATGACGTGCATGACGTTGGGCAGGATGTGGCGGAAGATGATGCGGCCGGAGCTGAGGCCGAGCGCCTGGGCGGCCAGCACATAGGTCTGCCCCTTGTGCTTGATGACCTCGCCGCGCATGAGGCGGCAGATGCCCACCCAGGTGGTCAGGCCTATGCCAAGGTAGATGCCGAGCAGCCCCTTTCCCACGACCATGGCGATGGCCAAGATGAAGAGCAGTCCGGGCATGGAGGCAAAGGTGGAATAGAGCCAGACGACAAAGTCATCCACCTTGCCGCCGAAATACCCCGCGATGCATCCGAAGAAGACCCCGATCGGAATGGCGATGAGCGAGGTAATGATGCCGACCTTGTAGGCGATGCTCACGCCTTGCACCAGCCGGGCCATGACATCGCGCCCGAGTCCGTCTGTACCCATCCAATGCTTGGAAGACGGCGCCTTGAAGGCCATGTCGAGGTCGGTGTTTTGATAGGCGGGCGTAGTGTCCTTGATGTCGTGGTAGCGGTAGAGCACCTCGCCATAAACGGCGAGCACCGTAAAGAGCACCACCAGCGAAAGGCATGCCATGGCAATGCGGTTTTTCTTCAACCGTTGCCAGGCGTCGCCCCATAAACTCTGATTTCGCTCCATATTCATTCCGCTAAAATCCTAATTTCCAATATCTAAATCCTAAACAACCCCAAATCAACGGAACCCAAAGGCTCCAAAACAGCTGCCGTTGCCACCCCTGCATCACTTTGTTCATTTGTGTTTGTTTAGGATTTATAGCTTCGTTATTTCAATTTCACCCTTGGGTCGGCCACCGCGTAGCAAATGTCGGTTAAAAGGTTCGAGACCACGAAAAGCAGTGCGCCAATCAAGACGAGTGCCCGGACAACATCGATATCGGACGAAAGGATGGCATTGATGCCCAGATAGCCGAGGCCGGGAATGCCGAAGAAACTTTCGAGCAGCAACGAACCGGTGTATAGGAACGGAATGGCGATCACAACATTGGTGATGATCGGGATCATGGCGTTCTTGAGGACATGCACGAACAGGACGCGCGGTTTGGAAACGCCTTTGGCGAAGGCGGTGCGCACATAGTCCTTGTACATTTCATCAAGCATCACCGTGCGGTAGAAGCGGATGTTGGAGCCGAGGCCGCTGACGACCCCGATGAGAACCGGCAATGCGAGATAGCGGGCCGACTCATAGCCCCACACGGGGAACATGCCGTGCTTGTAGGCGAGGATATACTGCCCCGCCACAATGTAGACGAGATAGTTGATGCTCATGAGCGCCACGGAAAACATAACGAGAAAGCGGTCGATGAAGGTGTCGCGAAAAAAGGCGCATACCAACGAAAGGCTGATCGAGACCACCACCCCGATAAAAAAGATCGGTATCGTTAGCGAGAGCGAAGGAAGGATCCCGTCGGCCAGCAGTTTGGAAACCGGCTGGTGAAGGCTTTCGGAAGTGCCCAGGTCGCCCCGCATCAACTGCTTCACATAATAGAGCAACTGGGAGTCGAAGGGGTTTTTGACGACCCTTCGAAGCTTCAATCGACGGATTTCAAGCGTATCCTTTTCGGTCGAAAAACCGCCGTCTTCCATTCCTTGGAAACGGATTTTTTCGGTTTTCCAATCCTTGGAAGCCAGCTCCCGCCCCGCCAGCGTTCCGGCGCCTCGGAAGGAGATGGTCCATTCGAAATCATTGTCAGGATTGAGTTTAAAGGCAATCGGGCTGAATGCAGACTTCGGCTGGAGCATCACGGCTGCGGATTCGGCGGAATAGACCGCATTGCTCCACGTGCGCCAGCGCCCCGCCCCTTCAGAAAAATCCTGATCTTCATAGGCGCGGCTTTTTGCGCGGGTTCCGAAAAACAGGGGTTTGTTGAGTCCGCGCTGCTCGTCGAAGCTTTCCATGGATTGAAGGGATACTTTCTTTCCCATAGCAATGGCGGCCAGATCGCCACCCACCACATTGAAGAGCACAAACGTGAGCAGAATGACGCCCACCACGGTCGGCAGCATTTGCAAAATTCGCTTGAGAATATATTTCAACATGCGCTAGTTCCGCCCTGACATGTTCAGTTTTACATCGCCATACGACTCGATCCACTTTTGGCGGACCTCTGAATTAATGCGCCGGTACTTGCCCATTCCGTAGGGATAGTCGTGCGGAAGGTAGTTTTCGACCCAGCTGTGCTTGAGCGCAAAGCTCATGGGCTGGAACATAAAGATCCACGGCGAATCCTCGACGATAATGTTCGCCATCTTTTCGTAGATTTCAGTCCGCTCCGGCGAATCCTGCATCGTTCGGATCTGTTCGTAAAAGCGGTCGATTTCGGCATTGCGGTAGTTGGAATGATTGGGGCCCGGCGACTCGTTTTTGCTGTAGAAAAGCTGCAGAAAGTTTTCCGCATCGGGGTAGTCGGCCACCCAGGCCAAGCGGAACAACTGCCCCTGGCGGCGGTTCATCTTTTCGATAAAGGCCGGCCAGGTGTTGTAGTTGGCCTTCAAAACCACACCGATTTTCTGAAACATATCAGCCATCAGCTCCATCGACTGCCGCGTGTTTGTATCGGCGCTTCCCATCTCAACCGACAATTCCAGTCGGCGCCCGGTTTTGCTGTCGATCCCCTCGGGATATCCAGCCTCAGCCAGCAGCTTCCTCGCCTTGTCCAGATTATAGCGGTATGGCGACGGCTTCTCCAGACAGCCCGCCAACGGCGTGGGAATGGGCCCGTCGATCGGATAGTAGCGATTGTTCATGAACTGGTTCATCAGATCGAATTCGTAGGCGCAGCTCAGTGCCTGCCGAAGCTTCCGGTTGCGCAGGTCCTGCCCGGAATCATCGCTTTCGCCAACCATAGCATCGTCCCAATTGAACCCCATGTAGTAGACGGCGGTATACGGAGATGAGATCAGTTCGATGCCGCGCTGTTCCAGCGATTCGTTCAAGCTTTTATCGGGGGTGACCACGACATCCCAGTTGTCCGGAGAAATGATGGATGACCCGAGCTGTCCGGACAGGAACATCATCCAGGAGGTGCTGGTGTCGTCGACCACATACTGGACAACGCGGTCAATGAATGGAATCGGCTTCCCCGCATCTTTCAACAGCCCGGCAGCCTTCTGCTCGAGAGTGCCTGTTTCCGGGTATGTTTCAATGCGCCCGGTTTCGGCCCACTTGGGGTTCCGGACAAACTCAATGCGCGAATTGCGCCGCCATTCGACGAGCTTGTACGGCCCGGTGCCGACCGGATGGTTCACAAACTTATTTCCATAAAATTCTACCGCTTCGCGGGGCACGGCAAACGCGTAGTGCATGGCCAGCACGTAGAGCAGCTGCGGATAGGGCTCGGTCAACACGATTTCAAGCGTATGGCTGTCCACCACATGAAGCCCTTCCACATCCATGTCGTAATCCGAGGGTTCAGGCTTCATGGAAGCCTCATGGAAAATATTGATGCCCTTTATCCGGCGGTTGTATGCCCAGAACCCGGAAGAAACATTCTTCACGTCGGCCACACGCTTGATTGAATAGGCAAAGTCCTCGGCGACGAGTTCGCGCCCTTTTCCATCCAGGAAGCAGGGATCGTCCTGAAAATAGATGCCCTTTCGGATCTTAAAGGTATAGGTCAGTCCGTCGGCCGAAACCTCGGGCATGGACTCCGCCAGCAGCGGCACCACTTTGTAGGGGCGCGCAAGATAGTCGTATTCCAACAGGCCTTCGTAGATGCGCGCAATCGCCAGCGACGACGAAACTTCTCCGGCTGAAGCGGGATCAAGTCCACGGATGCGCGATGTCTGGGAATAGGAAACGGTTTCGCCGTTTCCAATGGCTGGATCTTTTTCCGCGCCTCCGCATCCGGACAGCAGGAAACTCCCCAAAACAGCCAGCAGGCCACTTATGAAGAGTTTATGATCTGGGACATAAAATCTCATGCCGGATGCACGGATCTGAGACTACATATCCTCAGATTGTGCCGCCGGAACTTCAACGACCGGCGCAACATCCACTGCGGTCGTATCCAGTTCGAGCGGCGCCTGCATCGCCTGCCCTTGGGGCATCAGCGGTGCGGCGGAATCCATCAAAGTACTGTCCTGCTGGGAAAATAAAATGCCCAGAACCAAGGTGCTGGCCATGAACACTACTCCAATGACCACCGTGATCTTGGAAAGAACATTGCCGGCACGCGCACCGAAAAGCGACTCGCCGGCACCAGCGCCAAACGCCAATCCCAGGCCTTCGCTTTTTGACTTCTGCAGCAGCACGAGGCCGATCAACAGCAGGCAGCAGAGCACTTCAACCACAACAAACAGAGTTTTGATAAAAATCATAATGAATCCTTTATTAGTTTACAGTGCGGCTTTAACGATGGCCGCGAAAGAAGTCGCGTCCAGCGCAGCGCCACCAATCAAGCCGCCGTCAATGTCGGGCTGCGAAAGCAGCTCGGGGGCATTGGCGGCCTTCATGCTACCGCCGTATTGAATGCGCACCGCGTCGGCCGCTTCCGCGCCAACCATGTCCTTAACGATGCCACGAATGAACGCGTGCACTTCCTGCGCCTGGGCGGAGGTTGCCACCTTGCCGGTGCCGATGGCCCAAACGGGCTCGTATGCAATAACCAGCTCGGTGTAGGCCGAAGCAGGAACGTCTTTCAGGCCTTCGCGAACCTGGACCTCAACCACCTTCTCGGTGTTGCCGTTTTCGCGGTCTTCCAGCTTTTCACCCACGCAGAGGATTGGGCGAAGATTTTTTTCAAGGGCCTTAATGACCTTTTTGTTAACCCAAAAATCGTTTTCCTTGTAGTACTCGCGGCGTTCGCTGTGGCCAAGAATGACGTAGCGAACGAAGAGTTCCTTCAGCATGCCGTGGGAGATTTCGCCGGTGTAGGCGCCGTCTTCTTCGGAGCTCATGTTTTGCGAGCCCACGTTGATAAGGGTTTCCGAAACCACGTCGCTAACGGATTTAAGAGCGGTGAACGGAGGGCAAAGAACCACGTCTACTTCTTTGCAGTCAGCCAGTTCAAGCTTAACATTGTTGGCGAGTTCGACGGCGTCTGCGACGGTCTTGTTCATCTTCCAGTTTCCGGCAATAATTTTCTTTCTCATCAAGTTCTCCATTTAATTGGGTAAAATACGGTTTTTCCACAAAAATAAGCAGAGAACTTACCGAAAGGCTCCCCGCTAGGCAACGCCCAAAACACAGAAAAAGGCGGTCGGATGCTACGCAAAATCAACGCCGTCAAGAATCGGCACAATATCGGCGGTGTTCTTCTCTTCGGTGGCATCGAACAGCCCGCCTAGTTCGCTCACGGATTGCGTGGCCTTCCAGCGATTGAAGCTTTCCAAGGTTGCGCCCCGCCCAATCAGGTATTGCCCCACCGGATTGGACGCCATGTCGAAGTCCGGTTCATGGATGGCGCGCTCCACAAAACCCTCAAACGGCCCAGCGCTGCCATGTACAAAATTGTCTCGACCGGGGAACTCGACCGGATATTCCGAATAAAGCTGTCCGCGGAGGCTTTCCGGCACGGCGTTGCTGGCATTCGTTGCCCCCAGTATCTTTTTGCGGAAATCAGCCCACGAAACCTGCCCGGGATCAAATTCAACCACGTAGTAGTCGATCTCGGTGGCCTCATCATAAAGATTGGCCTCCATCGAAGGATAAAATGCATTGATGCAGTAAGCGTCCAGTTTTTCAATATAAGCCATAATCAGCCCGTCCTGAATTTTTGCGGTCTTTCCGTGAACAAACAGGCCGTTCCATAGGTCAAACAGCTCATGGACATCCAATCCGTTGTTTGCCAGCAGCTCCGCCGTGCCCATGATGCGTTTGGCAGCCACCTCATCATCCCAGCTTTTTCCGAAAGCGGCCTCAAACTTGGCCTTCCCTTCGTCCGACACGCCTAAATCGGCGGGGGTGGCGGCGCATGCAGCTTTGCTGTACATGAGATAGTGCTTCTTTATGACTTCGCGCGTCGCCAGCTCTGGGCCGGTCACCTTTTGGCTCAATACAAAGCTGAAGCCCTTGGCTTCGAAGAAGCTCCGCGCCAGCTCGTCCAGTTGGCACGCGGTGAGATCAATGCCCAAATGATGAACAGGTTTTGTGAAAATAACAGCTTGGTTGACAGACATGCAAATCTCCAAAAGTTGAATTGTTTATCAGATTACCCTGTGTATTCGTGCAAACCAAGCCGAAGCCAGCGTTTTTTACACCCGGAATCTGGAATAATTCCAATTGGAACAGGAACAAAAAAGCCAACCGATCGAGCAACTGAGGGGAATTGCCATCCCTCGGCTCTCACACCACCGGATGTACGGATCACGTATCACGGCGGTTCCGAATGATCATGCTGTTCTGGTTCTCAGCAACGTTTCGAACAGGTTTACCAGTCCGAGACTGGTCGAAGTATTTCTTCCTGAATGCGTCGTTCATGTGAGAAGCACCGCTGTTCCACCGCGGCCCTCGACCGTTATAGGCGGACTTGCGGATCCTCTCTTCGGCAAGTCCGCGGACGCTCATCCGCACCGATCACCCGTGCGGCGCTTTCTCTATGGAAACACGGAGTGGATTTTGAAAAAGCAGGTCGAGTTGGTCGAGCTAATGGTGGAGTCCAGATTGGTTTCGGTTCCGCTTGAAACCGCGCCATGCTGTGTCCACTGATTCCCGATGAGATCTTCCGTGCCCCAAACCGAATAGGACCGATTCGTGACCGTTGACCAGCGGAGGTAGGTCTGGTCCGTTGGCAGCGGGTTGAACGAGATCAGCTGAAAGACGCTGTTGGAATCCGCCGGATTCGTTCCGGCCCAAAACTCCGCCGTATCGGTTGCGCCATCCTGGTCGAGATCTCCAGCTTCGCCGAGGGTGGTTAATGTTCCGAACTCACGCAGTTCCCATTCATCCGTGATCCCATCGTTATCCGTGTCCGGCCCAATGGCGGTTAAAAGAAGATGCGGCGCGAAGGCCCCGCCATCCGCTTCGCGGCTTTTCAATAATCCGGCGTCTGCATTGCTCGTCTCATCGAGCGCGACACTAAAGATGCCGTTGCTCTGGATATATGCTGTTAGATCAAACTCAATCCACCCTGTTGCGGGAGTGGACCCGCTGGCGAGCAGGCTCCCGAAACCGGGCATAAAGCTGTTCCATGTTACGTTGGTTTCAGACCAATTGTTATCGATGGCGTAGACGTTAATCGGATCGAACTCGCTGATGGAGTAAACGCGCAGCATGGCTTTCCCAAAGAGAGGTTCATCTGTTAGGTCAAATTTCAACAGAGGAATTCGGCTGTAGCTATGATCTTGCGAACGAATAGCGAGCGTTGTGGTCGTTCCATAGTTATCGGTCGAATAGAACTTGTGAATGAAGGTGTCTTCAATGGCGGCACTTTGGATGGGGTCGAAAAAGCCATCATTGTCGAGATCGGGGTCGGCATTGTCGCCAAGGCCGTCGCCATCGGTATCGGCTGTTTCCGTAGAATCTTTCGGGAAGGCATCGAGCGAGTCAACGACTCCGTCCCCATCATCATCGTTGTCGAGGTGATCGGGAATGTTATCGCCGTCCGTATCGCGGAGGGCCGCTCGGAGAACCATATCCGAATGATTTCCGGCGAGTCCATAGAGCGATCCCGAGGTGTTGCTGCTCAAAATCCCGACGGCATCCTGCCCGGACTGGGAGGTAATTGCATAACGCACTTGTACATCAATGTTTGTAATTCCCTGATAGGCTGCGCCGGACAGATCAAGCTGCAATGTGGAGGTCAATGTTTCTGTTGTGCTTAAGGTGACCACATTGCTGGCAGCCTCGACATAGGTTCCGCCTGGAACCCGGGTGTAGACGCTTAACGTATGTTCATCCGCTCCGTTGTACGTATAGGCAAACCAATCCAGACTCAGGGTCGAAAATTCAAAGTCGGAGCCGGGGTCTGCGGAGACGGAAAACTCGGCAATCGCCAGGCCGTTTTGGCTCATAGACAGATTGTTAATGCTGGCCAAGGTTGAATTATTGGTGAGGAGATTGAGATCGATTGCGGGATGCTGCGTGGCATCCAGCATTGATGCGACTGAATTGGTATCCGAATCGGTGGAGTCCAAACTTCCGTTGAGAAACCGATAGCGGGCGACTTCCCGGGTGAAGTTTAATACTTCGAGGTCTTTTAAGGGGGACAGATCGTTGCGAGAGAGCAACGAGGCCTCTTCCTCGCTCAGCTCGCGATTGTAAATGTGTATTTCATCGAGGAAGCCATTGAAATACGCATCGGAAATCGTTGCGGAGGATGCGCCTTGCCAAACAAGGGAGAGGTCGTCCGATCCTCCGAAGGTGGTGCGGAAGGAGGCGTCACCGACGGTTGAGAAAGGAATGGCGGAGTGCGTACTTCCAATCCGCAGGTTATTGCGGAAGAGATGTCCGGAGAGTTCTCCGCCGGCCCCGTCAAAGCGCAGGGTGACCGCATGCCAGTTCGATTCCAAAGCGGTCCCGAGCTCCACAAAGTGCTCTTGTCCGGCAGACCAGGCTCCCAGCCAAATCGCGGCGTCGTTGAGATAAATCGTTAACCCGCTATCCGCCCCGCCCTCTTTATAGAGGACTTGATAGCCGTTGGGCTCAACGGGATAGAATCGGAGGTGAATGGATCGTTGCGCAGCGGGGCCGAAGTCGGTGGTTGGGATGTCTAAAAATTTGCCGGCACCATTAAGATATAACCGCGCATCGGCGACAGACGGATTGCCGATCAGCGCCGCATCGTTGTCGCTTCCCTGGGTGGAGGTATCGGAGACGGAAGATCCTGTGGCCTCGCTAAAGGTGTAGGCGGCGATATGGCCCTGATCATGAATGAACGGCATCGGATCAACGTCGCCGGTTAGATTGTCCGCATCGCAATCGTATTTAGTGGACTGCAGCGGCCAAGTTCCTGCACTGATTTCATCCGCGGTAATGGTTCCATCATTATCCTGGTCAGCTAACTGCTCGATCGCCAGATAGTTCCGCTGATGCGGATCCATTCGCAGGATCCGCTCCCATACGGGTGGAATTCCATCATTGTCCTGGCTGATTTCGGCATCCGAGGGATCATTGATGTCAAACAAATGGGAATCGGTCAGCGGGTGGCCGTTTTCCCAGTCGACCACAAAATTCAACTCCCACGCGTTGCCCATTCCGTCGCCGTCAAAATCGGCATTCTGGCCTAAGTCCCGACGGACAAACCCGTCTGAAAGATAGCCGGACAAATGCCCGTCAAACGCATTGGTCGGGTTTAAGCTGGCCTGCGTACACTCATGGGTATCGAGAATGTTATCTCCATCGGAATCGGACTCATAGGGGTTGGTCCCATACAGATTAATTTCATCGTCGGTTGAAATCAGGTCTCCGTCCGGGTCGCTCGGATCGACGGTTCCTGTGCGGTTGACCGCTTCAAGAAGAGCTTGCCGCGCCGGTCGAGGGCCGCCTCCGTTTTCTTCAAACCAAAGGGGCATATGCAGCCAGGTTACCGAGGCGGGCAGCGCGTCGCATTTGCTGTGAATATAATCCACATAGTCGATTCGGTTGCGGATGTACTCGACCCCGCCATAGGCGCCGACCGCACTCAGCAGCAAGGGAACCCCTTCTGTATCCGAAAAAGATTTTGCAACCGTGAACTGATAATCCAAAAGGTCCTTGCTCGCTTGGGTCTGCCAGCTGGCTCCGCCGGCAAACCTGCGGTGAAAGTCCGCAAACCAATAGAGTCCCGAATCGGTATAGGGGAAACTCATATAACTGAGCCTCTCCGCCCAATTTATTTTCGGGGGCGTATAGATGAGCAGACGGCTGGGATCTTGCGGCCGCAAATAGGTTGTGACGTCATCGTAGAGTGCATCCAGTCGACCGGCATCGCTGACAAAGGTGTTGCCGGCGGTTTCAAGAAATAGGTGATAAGCCAGACGATGAGAGCGATGGGCGTAGCGATCTGCAGTGACTTGCCACCACTGCAACATTTCCGCGTGGTATGCAACAGCATCATCGGGATCGGCATCGGATTCGTCGGAGTTTCCGATATGACAATACAGTCCATGTCGTAACGCCTGCTCGATCCAGCGGTCCAGCAGGTCGTAAAAGTGCGGTTCATTCCAAGGGAGAATACCCAGACTCCGATTTTGCCCAATGTGCATCCGGATATGTTTAAAGCCGGCCTTCTTCAGCTGAATCAGGTCCGTTTCAGGAATGGAGGTCGTGGTTAACTCCCGCGCTTCAACAATTATGCCGTGTTTCATATTGGCCTGATAAATCGCGGGGAGAATCGGATCGTCTGGCGCGGCGGAGAGGGTTCCCGCCTGTAGACCGCAGGTGTGGGTGAGGGTTCCAGAGGCATCCACCATCGTGATCTGAATCCATTGGTTGGTCGGCTCCATGAAAAAATAGAGGTCTTCCAGAAAGTCCTGCGCCGGGGCGGCGATCCATGCTGCGCTGTCCGGGACACCCCCTTGAACCAACAGCTTATAGGTGTAGCTGACCGCGGGAGCGGCGGCGGTCGCCTCAATACGAATATGATCCGAGCTGATCAGCGACGGCGCAACCACGGCCGTCACATTTGAACCGCCCCGGTCTACCACTGAAATTCCGCGCGGAGGCTCCACGGTCAGAACCGTAAGTCTTTCGAGATTGAATGAATCGGTTCGTGAATCGGAAGGGTCCGCTCCGGAAACCAGCCCCCGGATCGTCAGCGTCGATCCCTCCAGCAGTACAACACCTGCATCAAAGGTATAATCGCTGCTGTTGGTCACCACACTGCTGTTCCAGGACAGTTCGTATAAATCCAGACTCGTGATCGCCTGTAAATCAAGCGCCTTGAGTTCAACGTCTTGATTGAATCGCAGCGAGATCGATTCACCGGGATTGATCGAGGCAGATCGTCCGCCATCCACGCCGACGCGAACGCCGGCATTAAAGATCCCGGGCGCAGTCCCGTTGGTTTGGGTAACCTCTTCGGCGGTCAGGATCAATCCGGTATCCGGATTCGACACACTGGCGCCCGCGCCTAGATTATCGAAGGTGCCGTTCCCTGAAGAGCTGGAACCCGTCGTCAAGTTCGTGTGATCTCCTGTCCACCCGACAAGACTGGTGGCCCCGGCATGAGGAGCGGCAGTCAAGGTTCCACCAAACTGAACCACCTCCGCCGCCTGACTACCCAACGCAAGCGTGGAGAATAATAAAAGAGTGATCCTTATAAGTTTCATGAGAGAAACGCTCCGACTATTTCTTGGTGTGAAAGTCAATTATGTGATGAAGCGATTAAACAGTGCTTTTCAAGCTATACGAGTACATTTCATCAAGTATATTTGCTATATATCATATACATATCATATACATAATTTAAGGCAGGGATTTTGTCAAGGTAGGGGGCCTACCCTCTCGGGACGATCCCTCAAACGAGAAAACAGCAGCCTCATAATCTCCACGAGCTTGCGATTGATCATTTTCGCAATAAAATTAATACCAAAGGCATGGCTCACAATAGCCGCGTTTCTTTGCGACCGAATGCGCGCCCTCTGCAAATGATTGCACACGAACATCGACCAAATCGAGGAACGCCCCGCAACGCCTAAGGTGAAATTCCGCAGAAATAAGACAGGAACCAAAAAAAGGTCTGGATGAATTAACCATCGAGACCCCTCTTAAAACAACTACCTGCGCGCGTCTAGATCATGAAACGACGACGGATAAACAGGATGCCCGCGCCAAATGCGGCAACCAGACCCAGCGTGGCCGGCTCCGGGATGACTTCAGCGAATCCTGCAGCGAGAAACGAACCATTAGAGCTCCTGTCAATAGCGTCACTGTTCGTAAAGCTCCATGCGATGTCATAGGATGTTCCACTCGCTATGTTTGTGCTGGCGGAAAAACGCTGATTGCTTCCTGTATCGTCTGCGTCAAGGTTTACTGAATCGCCAGATACGATACGCAGGTGAGACGCGCCACCGATCACAGCGATCTCACCGTAGAGCGGATTCGTAGTCCAGCCCAGAGAATTGTTCACAGTGAGAGATGCACCACCGGCCAGGCCAGCATAAGTCGCCTCATCACCATCAAGGAAAGCAACGTCTCCTTGATTAGAAGATAGAAGATAGATTCCGTTACGGTCAGCGACAGTTCCGTTACCGGTCACAAGGAAGTCATAGGTTCCAGCAGTGTCGATAACCGCATAAGACATCCATGCGGCCGGGTTCGGGTTTGTTTCGGTTGTCCACGAGTTAATCGCGGTAAACGTCTCGGCGGAGGTCGAACTGAAGACCGGGCTGTACACGCTCGGTTTTTTGTTGGTTCCGGCGAACATGACAACAACATCACCTTTCGCAACCGTCAGACTCTGCACTGCCTGAAAGGTCCCGCCATCTGCATCATCAATACCGCCCATGAGCGTGTAATCGACCGACAACGATGCAGACGCGCTTCCGGCGACTAAACCAGCTATAGCCAAAATCATCAGTTTTTTCATTTTATTCCCCTTTTATTTCTCTTTCAATCAAAGCTATTGCTTTAGCGAGACAGGCCACCCCCACCCGAACACAATCCTAGCGGGAATTCATCATGTCTATACCATCTCTATATCAGCGTCAACAAATTATTCCTGCTTTTCCGAAAGAACATCATTTACACCCACTTACTTACACCGAAAACTCAAGCAACATATCGATCGCACTAACAGCTATTGATATACAAGTGATTTGGAGGAACCATTCGCGAACACAGAATCCCAAAGAAAAAAAAACCAACAATTCCCCGCACTCAACATCCCTTCGGCGACGCCGACGAAAACCTGCAACCCTGAAAACGGACATGAACCACAGATGAATAGGCATGTGATTCGAATGGCACTTCCTTAAGGGCTCCTATCACACACATAAAACCGCAGTTTTAGGGTAAAAACCAATGCTATTATCTTGATATATATCACGAAGAATGCAAGTATCTTGCATGAATAATACAACACCATTCCTGCCTGGACTTCATCTTCAATCGCTCCGTAAAAAACCGCGCTCTACGGCACAAATAATGGCCGATGAAATGATGCATAAAAAAGACAAATCACTGCTGGGTCTAAAAGCTTGTTTCGGACGTTTCATTCCCGAATGTTTTTTGAAAAACAATGTGAAGGGACATCATAGTCGTCACCGTATTTTCAGCAAGGAAACCACTTTCTGGGCGTTCTTTTCTCAGATTATTGATGCCGATGGGGGCTGTGCTGAAGTCGTTAAAAAACTGAAAACATATCTCGCTTTCAATAGTGATCAGTCGCTGTCCGTTTCCACGGGTTCTTACTGCAAGGCGCGAAAAAAACTAGAGGAGACGGATTTGGTCGAAATCCTCAAACACACCTCAGAGTCGTTTCATGTTAACCTCGACGATCAGCCTCTCGCGGGCCGGCGCGTTATTGTTGTTGATGGAACGGGGTTGAGTATGCCTGACACCTCTGAAAATCAAGACGAATGGCCTCAAATTTCCTCTCAAAAAAAAGGGTGCGGTTTCCCGACAATGCGCCTGCTCGACTGTTTCGATCTCGCGACGGGCGCAATTCTAAGCTATGCAGTCGGAAATAAAAAAAACCATGAACTCCCCTTGCTTCGCCAGCAGGAAGGCACTTTCAAGGAAGGGGATATTTTCCTGGGGGACAAAGGGTTCTGTAGTTTTTATGATGTTGATCGGCTCCGAGAAAAGGGCGTTGACAGTATCATTCCATTAGCGCGTCGAATACCGAAAACGGAACAGACCTGCATCAAAAAGTTGGCGAACAATGATCTCCTGATTCGCTGGGAAAGGCCCGCTTGGTATAAAAAGGCACCCCTCCCGAAAGACGAGTGGAACCAGTTGCCCGAAGAGCTTCTATTGCGTCAAATCAAAGTCGATGTTGAGCAGCCTGGATTCCGAGTGAAAAGCTTTTACATCATCACTACGCTACTCGATCCGCTTATCTATTCAGCAAAGAGTATCGCCGACCTCTACTATCGCAGATGGAGCGTTGAACTCTTTTTTCGCGACCTAAAAACAACCACGAAAATGGATATATTGCGTTGCAAATCCCCCGCGATGATTCGGAAGGAACTGCTCATGTATTTCATCGCCTACAATGCCATTCGTCATTTGATCTATGAGACCGCGCACGCTCATGAAAAAGACCCCATGCGGCTGAGTTATAAAGGCGCACTACAAGCACTCCGGCAGGCGGAAGTATACTTTAATCGAGCCGCGCTTTGCCCATCCGAAATCCTTCGGATACGGGAAAACCTGCTCGATTCGATCCGCACCAATATAATTCCCTTTCGGCCCGGAAGGAGTGAGCCGCGATGCCTTAAAAGAAGACTCAAACCCTATCAACTTTTAACACTGCATCGTCATGAAATGATCGAGATAAAGCATCGGAGTAAATATAATGCCAAAGCAGCTTAAGGAAGTGGCATTCGCATGTGATTCCATTTTCCTATCCAGAGCAAAGGATCACTCCGAAGAGCTTATAGATCCGGCATCAAAAGATTGAGAATTCCATCAGGCGGAACACGGCCCGGAGGACCGTGCTATGCAGAACGGTTCTCCGAGCCGTTTTCCACCGCACAGCTCTCCATTCAAATGAGTCAAATATCAGTCTAAAACCCCAATATTTAACTGATGGAGCAATGTAGCGCCTTGCGAAACAGCATGTCCGCTTCTATCTATCTCACTGGAGGGGCATCGGCCTCAATGCCCCGTCGGCGAGCCCGCCCTACCCTTCATAGCTGTCTAGCGGAACTCAACCTGCAGCCGGATGAAGCGTTGAGCCTCATCCGCCACGGGAACCCGGTTGGTGATGGCCTGATACGCCGAATCCACATCGTTGGATCCCGTGACCGTGTAGCCGGAATTCGCCCAAGCCCCGGAAACCAGATTGGTCGACAGCTTCAGCGTGTACGCGAGCCCGCGGTCGGCGGCATCCGTGCGCTTTACATAGACATAGTCGACATAGTTTGAGCCGTCCTCTGCCAAGGTCTGGGCGGTCGGCCAGTAGCCCGCCACCAAGGCGTTGGTCGGATCGCCGCCAATGGCATATTCGATCAGGTTGTTGGCTTGGTCGGCATCGGGGTTGTCGGTCAGGTTGGTGCTTCCCATTCCGGGGTAGTCCGTCAACCAGAAGGCATAATAGGACTCCGGCGTGACCATGAGACGCTGCTCAGAAAATACCAGATTGTCGATCAGCACCACATCTCCGAGCGCCCAGCTGTTGCCGCCATTGATGGTCTGGACGTGCATTCTGAGATTATCGAGCGTGAACCCGGCAGCAATCGCGTTGGTGACGGCGGTTTCCGCCCCTCCATCAAAACGATAATATGCGATAAACGATCCCATTGCCCCGGCATGATCAAGGTCATACACGGCGCGGACATGCAGATTTGAAAGTGCGCCGGCTCCATCGAGCATCGTGTGCCGAATCGTCGTGTCGCCAATAAGGACCAAACGAAACTGATTATTGGCGATCGCACCATCATAGCGAACCAGCAACGTTCCGTTCTCGGCCAGGGAATTGTCCCGAATGCCGTATCCCAACTGGGCCGTTCCATTGGAGGCCGCCGTATTGGAAAAGTCAGCCAAGACCACGTCATAGCTGATCTGATAGATTCCGTTGGATGCGCCTTCGTAGGAGCTTCCGGAGGTCACTGGTCCTTGGAACGCCCCTTCTGTTACACCATTATATTCCCAACGTTGCATCCCATTGGAAACCACGGCCAAAGGCGAATCGCCCCACGCCAACCCCGTCCCCGTTGTGCTCAATGCCTGAGACAATCCCGACCCGTCCGCCAGCCCCTCGAAATCCCACGCTTCCAAAGCCACCCAGGCGAGGGATGAAACGGGAACCCGTTCATAACGATCCGGATCGAGCGGATACGCGTCGTCCGAGTCGGAATACCCATCGCCATCGGTATCCGCAAGAAACGGGTTGGTGCCGAGCAGAATCTCTTCATTGTTGGACAGCGTATCGGCATCGGACTGGAGCGAGCCATCGATGACCTCGACATCGAGCGTGGCATAGTCGGTCAGCCCGGCACTGTCTTCCACCCGCACGAAAACCTCGTACGATCCCAATCCCGCCAGGGCGCCCGAAAACTCCAGACCGTCCACCCCGCTGTCGGAAACCCATGGAGGGTTGATCCCGGTCAGCGAAAAGGAGAGGGCGTCCTCCGGATTTTGATCGGTTACATACTGTAAAAGGTCGTTGCTGTGCACCATGTCGTCGGAAGCATACACCGTGACGTGTGTGCCCTCGAACTTCGGGGTGAATTCCATGCCGGCGGTAGCGATCGATTTATCCAGCCCGGTGATGGTGCATAATGAAAACGGCGGCAGCACGAGGGTCGATGCCATCGTAAAGTTTGAATAGACCAAATCGCTGTCATTCACGATAAAGGCGTAGAAGCTGGATGCCGTAATCACGGTTACATCGGCGCCGACCGGCCCCAGGATGGAGGTATCGATTTCCTGCACCTGATCAGAAACGTTGCCTATAATGGCACTGGATTCCGTCGCATCACTAAACAGGGTTCCCACCAAGGCGGGATAGGCATCGATCCCCGGCGGGGAAACGATATGCACATTGCCGAACTGGAGCGGCGCAATGCTTTCTTTATCGCGAGACACATGGGCAAGAGCCCGGACCATATGGCCCTGCGCAGTCAGATCGCCCAAAACCGTCGTTAGATCCCCTTGCCCGACATCGATATTCACCTTAGCCAAGGCATCCGGCCCGCCATGATGCATATCGACATATTGCTGCTCGGAAAACATCACCGCTCGTTCATGCGCCATCAAGGCTTGATACAACGTAAATTCAGCCAACCCGTCAGCCCAGGTTCCGGTAAAGGTGTACGGCCGATTATTAATGCCAAACTCCGTGTACCACACGGGCTTGTTCGGCGGAAGATACAGCGCCGGATTACCGAGCTTGTCGATCCACGCATTCTTTGCAACGCCCATCACAACCTGAACGGCATTCGTGTCGTTCACAAAATAATTCCACTGCGCGGTTTGTTCGGCAACATCCGTCGTCTCGGCGTAGCCCAGGTCGATCCCCGAGCCCATATAAAGATGAATCGTAACCGCATCATAGTTGGTGCAGGCCGTAGTTACATCCAGGTTCCAACCCCCGCCGCGCGAGCTCGTCGAAACGTTGCGGGTCAGCGGAAGGGAGCAGATCGCATCGGGAAACTCGGCCTTCATGGCCGTAATCCAGCCATTCATATCCTCGCCGTAGTCGGTGCCGGTCTCCCATCCGTTGGTAACCCCGGCGGGATAGATGTACAGCGTCTCATAATTGGCAGACGTCGGGTCAAACTTGCTGAAATAATACTCGTTGCCCATCTCCACATACTTGACTTCAACCCCTTGGTCACGGGCAATGCCGAGCGCATTGGTGACGTCCGGCATCGTGTCCGTCAGCACATTGAGCATCCATATCATTTTGCCGTCCATCGCATCACTGGCCGGCTTGGTCTGTTCGGGCGGAAAATTGTGAGTCTCCACCGGCTTGGTGAGGTAATGCCCCTCCAGCCAATCAAAATAATTCCCGTATGTCCCGCCGGGGTAGCGCAACAGATTGATCCCCACCTCGATCAGATCGCTTATGTGCTGCGGGTCGAGCCACTGATCCGTGGTGCCCCCGCCAAACTGATCGCGGCCCATCGTCCCATTGGTCCCAATCGCAGTGGGCGGAATCTGACGAACAGGCCCAACCGAGACGGTCTGGAGGCCTTGCGCCGCCAAACTCGTGGCAAACAGAATGGATATAACACACGAAATGTGGATGACTGGCTTCACCATAATAGCGCCCTCTTCCTTACGACTGAAGCTCCTCGGGGCAAGCCCGCGCTCGATTAAAAAAGCCCCCGCTTCAACGGGGGGCATTGCGAAGATTTTTAAGCAATCATCTACGGAGTGAATTTGATCCGCAGGTTAAGGAACTTCTTGGCGGCATCGTCCGTCGAAATCCGGTTGGTTACCGCGTTGTAACCCGGGATGGCCGATGCGCCGCTTCCGACAAACTCGATGCCTGCAGTGCCCCAGTTCGTGACAACTAGGTCGGTTCCCAACTCAAGCATCGAAGCAAGGCCGCGATCGGCTGCATCAGCGCGCTCGTAGTAGACATGCACGAGATAGTTGGCGCCGCCTTCGCTCATTTGCGACTGAACCGGCATATTGCCATTTTCATTCGGATTGCCTGGATTTCCGCCGAACGCATATTCCGTCAGGTTATCCAGCAGATCGCCGTCGGCATCATCCGTAAGATTGGATTCAGCACCCACAGAGAACCCGCCTACCCAATCACTGTAATACGACTCGGGCGTGCTGTTCGTCGGCGGAACCTGAACCTCCTGGATGGTCTCAATGGTCCATTGGTCGATAGAAACCGTAGAGCCGGACTGGAAAGGCGTTGATGCGGTACCGATGCGGATCTTATCGAGTTCCTCAAAGGCAACAACATTGGTGTCTGAAAGGCCGTAGGCCCCGCCCGTCGCACCAGTCTGCCAATCCGCATCGACGCCCTCTCTCAGGTAGAACAGGTTATACGTATCGGTCTCCAGATCAACATCCATGCGCAACTGCAGGCCGGTCCATCCAAAGGCCGTCATGTTCAGATTCGTATCCGGGCTGATTTTAATCACCGCTTGCAAGTCCTCGGACAGCGTATCGGCTTTTATTTGGAGCTGATTGCCGGATCCGCCCACTCTCAACTGTAGATAAGCGAGCTTGGATGCATCACCGAGGCCAAACCCGACCGCCGCACCAAAGGTGGTTTCCTCGTCAAAATTAAAATCAGCGATGCGGACCGTGGATCGAAGAATCAAATTGGTCCCCGCCACAAATGTATCGCCGAGACCGGCAAACGCACTTTTGTTTCCCGCGACCATATTGCTCCAGTTCATGCTGGAACCATCGGTAACGCCAAACGTCTCCGTCTCGGGCGCAAGACTAAACGTCCCTGTGCCCGTGCCCTGCCAAACATTATCAAGCGTCGAGTTGGTCGGGGTTTCCGTTGCGCTTCCATCCGCGTTAAAGTTGACATCATTGATGAGGTTCGTGACAACCGGCACCGGCGGTGGCTCATAGGTTTCAACCGTAACAGAGTCGATTTCAATCATGGATCCTGCCAGAAACGCACTTCCCGCTCCAATACGAATCTTGTCGATCTCCGCGAACAACCCGTCACCTGCACCCAGTCCAAGCGCCATACCATTCGTAAGCGTCGTATAGCCTGCATCGTCATGCTGCCAGGCGATGCCGTGGGTGTTATTGGACAAATTCAACGTCCACTGAAGATCCAATGTCGCCCAGCCTGCCTGCGTCATGGTTAGATTACTGGCATCGGTAAAGATACCTCCGTGATTAACCACGGACTGGTTATACCCCTGACTGCGCACCTGAAGCTGCGTTCCGGGTCCCCCGACCTGAAGTACCATCTTAGCCAGTTTGCTGGCATCCCGAAGCTCGAAAACAAGATTAGCTCCGTACGTGGTTTCAGGGCCGAAATCAAAGTCGGTGATTCGAACGGTATACACCAGGGTCTCGGTTGAATTGGTATCAAACGGCCCTTCAGTCAAATCCAGGCCCGCATAGCCCGTGGCTGCACTTGTCATATTCGTCCAAACCATGTGACCCGCGCCATCGGTTGCACCAAATGCGTCCACACCAGAAGGATTGAATCCCGGGGTCGGGTCAACAGCAACTGCATCCACGACTGTTCCTGCAACGTCATTAAACTGCACATCAAAGACCTTTCCCGCCGATGCACCCACTGCGCACAGCAGGGTACCCATTAATACTGCCATCCATCTCTTCATCTCTTTTCTCCGGTTATAAACTTCTCTCTCCACTCAGCGGCGGAAGCACCCGCCTCCCACGCACACAATACATGCCTATTTCCAATATGATTAGTGTCTATATATATCACTTATGCATTTGTCAATCTATACTCCAACTATTCTTCCCGATCCAAAACATAAACATTGACTCGGCCAGGACCGCCTGCGCTTACAACCCCAATTACACCTTTCTTAGAACCTGTCTTTCACCTGACTCAAGGAAGATAAGAGCCGGATGAAACTAAATAGCCCGAGTACACTCTTGCCATATTGTTATGCTTTTGTTATATGTCGCATCAAATTAACCGATCGATCACCCTAACCATGAAACACGTGCCATCCATATTGCTTTTCGCGGCATTGCTGCTCGGATCATCATGCTCGCATCTGCCGGATCAAATTGCGGTGGACGGCAACCGCTTTGTCCGGCCCAACGGAGAAGCCATGGTTTTCCGTGGCCTTGCACTGGCCGATCCCTCCCTGCTTAAGAGCAACGGCTATTGGAACAAGAAGCATTTTAAGCAAGCCCGGGCTTGGAACGCCGACCTCGTCCGCATCCCCGTCATCCCCAGGCGCTGGCGCGATCTCGGCAAGGATGAATATCTGCGCCTGCTCGACGATGGCATCAAATGGGCCGCCGCCAACCAGCTGTATGTCGTGATCGACTGGCACTCCATGGGCAATCTCAAGGACAACAAGTACCAGCGGCTCCAACAGGAAACCACGCTGAAGGAAACCCTCGACTTCTGGGAAACCATCGCCGCCCGCTATGCCGGAAACCCAACCGTGGCCTTCTATGAAATCTTCAACGAACCCACCGACTTTTTCGGAAAACTCGGCGAGCTCCCGTGGGACGACTGGCGCGACATTTCCAAAACCATCGTCGCCGCCATCCGCCAGCACGACACCCAGACCATCCCCGTCGTTGCCGGCCTGAAGTGGGGCTACGACCTGAGCGAAGCCCGCGAAAAGCCTTTCGACATCGAAGGCATCGCCTATTCCATTCACCCCTACCCCATGAAATCCAAGGAACCGTGGGAGGAAAACTGGGAAAAAACCTGGGGCTTCGTCGCCGATACCTACCCCATGATTGCGCTCGAATTCGGCTACATGAAAGAAGACGACCCCGGCGCGCATATCCCCTGCATCACCACCGATGAAGCGCAATTTGGCGAACGCATCATTAACTATCTCGGCCAAAAGGGCATCTCCTGGACCGCCTGGTGCTTCTTTCCCAACTGGAGTCCGACTCTGATCGACAAGAACTACAACCCCGCTCCCGGACAAGGCGAATTTTTCCACCGGGTGCTAACCGAAGCCATAACCCATTTCCCAATCAATGAAGAGGAGAAGTAACACGATGAAAACAGCGATTGAAAAGAAACTGTTTTGGATTGGCGGCGTCATAACATTGGCAGCAGCCTCCGCCGTCGCAGCACCGCTTACTGTAGATGAAATCAACCAGATCGAGACCGACCTCGGCATCACGATGAGCGCGTCGGACAAAGCGGATCTGGCCGCCATCGTCAAACCCGACGTCCCCGATCAATTTCACATCGATGCCGAGACAAGAATCGACCAGCACCGCAAAGCCGACCTGACCCTGAGCATTCTCGACCCATACGGCAATCCCGTTCCCGGCGCCGATGTGGATGTGATGCTGCGCCGGAAAAAATTTCACTTCGGCGGCGTCATGAACCTCAAGCGGTTTGCCGGCGTGACCGCCATGGGCATGAGCACCAACCGCTATTCCGAGCTCTACCTCAAGTTTTTCGACACGGCCGGCCTCGGCAACGGACTCAAAGCCAAGCTGCGCGCCGGCAACGAACCCTATCTGCCGGGCTACTTTGCCTGGTGCGAAGCCAACGACATCCGCTCGCGCGGCCACACGCTGATCTGGCCGGGCAACCCCGGCAGCAACCACCTGCCCGCCAACATCCGAAGCATTCTCGACGACCTCTACGCCACCGCGACCACCAACGGCACGGAAATCATCTACGACGAACAGCTGAAGACCGATCTCGATACCGCCTGCGATGACATCGTCGCGGAGTGGGCCGGCCTTTGGCCGGTGTACGAATGGGACGTCTACAACGAACCGTTCGGCAACCATGAGATTCAGGAAATCCTCGGCTATGATGTCATGCTCAAATGGTTCCACAGTGCGCAAACAAATGCGGTTGATCCCAACTGCGGCCTGTTCATCAACGACAACCGCATGGTCTCGGCGACCAGTCCCTCGAGCTACATCAGCAGAACCGATGTTTACAAAGGGTACATCGACTATATCATGGCATCGAACGCGCCAATCACCGGGATCGGCTTCCAGAACCGGATTAAATTCGAGTATGGCGACCCGCAGCTGCTCCATGACCGGCTCGATGACTTTGCGACCTACGGACTCGATATGGCCGGCACTGAATTCCACATTATAACGAACTCCACTTTTTCGCCGACCCCATACCGCCGGGCCGAAATGACCGAGGAAATTATGACCACCTACCTGAGTCATCCCAACACCTCTGGGCTGAACTGCTGGTCCTACACCTCTACCGATGTGGCGGGTGGCGGCCCGCTCGTCGACGAAAACAACGGAAACGTGCAGCTCAACGGACTCGTCTGGTACTACCTCAACCGCATCAAATACATC
The DNA here is from genome assembly GCF_900890705.1 of Pontiella sulfatireligans. GTDB lineage: Bacteria > Verrucomicrobiota > Kiritimatiellia > Kiritimatiellales > Pontiellaceae > Pontiella > Pontiella sulfatireligans. The sequence goes on from NZ_CAAHFH010000003.1 coordinate 88,697, forward strand.
ACGCAGGAGTCGCTCACCACCGATCTAAACGGCCAGGTCAGCCTGCGAGGCTTTATCGGCGACTACGACATTGTGGTTCAGAACGGACCGGACACCTACAACGCAACCCTGACCCTCGACTCCCTGGGCGAGCAGCGAACCGCGTTCTATCTCGACACCGAAGCGCGCGTTGACCGCTTCGAAGCCGTGGCCGACGCACATGTCTACCGCAGGTTCCCGAGCACGAACTATGGCAGCTCCACGAAACTAAACATGCGTAAGAGCAGCGACGGATGGGGCCGGCAGGCCTACCTGAAATTTAACGTCTCCGAGCTCACCGCCCCGATCGCGAGCGCAAAGCTCTTTCTCTACTCCGAAACAGAAACCAATACCGTAGAGGCGCTGTCCGTTCAGTATGGCAACTGGACCGAAAACAGCATCACCTGGAGCAACCGCCCGGCCGTCGGTGCCCTCATCGGAACCGCCCAGGCGCAAAGCAACAGCTGGCTCGCCATCGACGTCACCAGCTACATCACCAACAACGGCACCTATACCATCGCCCTCGACGAAACCGGCAACTTCCCCGCACAGAATATTACCAGCCGCGAAGGAATCAACCGCCCCTACCTCGAAATCATGCCCTCGCCCGACACCGATGCCGACGGCACACAAAACTGGGTTGATACCGACGACGACGGCGACCTTCTGCCGGATGCCTACGAGACCCTCCACGGATTCAATCCGCTGCTCGCCGGCGATGGCCAGGCAGACCCCGACCACGATGGCGACTCTTCGGCACTGGAATTTGCGCTTGGACAAAACCCCGTCCTGCCACCCGCCAGCGCAACCGACAACGGCTTCCGCATCGCGTCCGCCGAAAACGGGATCGAACTGTTCCTCAACGAACGCCAAAACCTAGCCGCCGATGGACTGGCCGTTGTGCTCGACCATTCCTCCAACCTCGTCTCCTGGACCACGATCGATTCCTTCGACTTTACATCGCTCGGCTACACCGAAAATGGCGCCAGCTCGAATGTCGTCACCGATGCCTATGGACCGATCGATCAACGCAGCTTTGAACTGGCCACGCCACTAACCAACGGGTTCTTCCGAGTACGCATCGAACAAGAATCCGGAACGAGCCACTAAAGCAAAGAGGAGAACGTGAAACGCCGATCGCTTATTGGATCAATCCTTATCGCATGCGCCGCGCTGCCGGCGCTTGCCGAAAGCAACCGTCCGAACATTATCTATATTCTGGCGGATGATCTCGGCTATGACGAGCTGGGGTGCTACGGGCAAAAGAGGATACAAACCCCGCACATCGACCGGATTGCGCGTGAGGGCATGCGCTTTACGCAGCATTATTCCGGGGCGGCCGTCTGCGCGCCTTCCCGCTACACCTTGCTGACCGGAAAGCATATCGGCCGATCGCATACGCCCGGACAGGGCCAGCGTCTTCCGGATGGAGAAACGACGTTGGGAACGGTCATGAAACGGGCGGGCTACCGTACCGCCGCGTTCGGAAAATGGGGGCTGGGCGACAACCCCAACGAGCAGGGCTTCGACGAATGGCTGGGCTTTTTGGATCAGGGGCGCGCTCATTTTTTCTATCCGGAGTGGGTTTGGAAAAACACGGAGCAGTTGAAATTCCCCGAAAATATTGGCCTGCGCAAGGAGGGCGCCTATGGCGACATTTCCGGCGGCACCTATATCCACGATGTGTTTACCGATTCCGCACTGGACTTCATTCGGCAGAGCCAAGCCGAGCCCTTTTTCCTCTACCTTCCGTATACCATCCCGCATGCCGAATTCGTAGTTCCGGAGGATTCGCTTGCGGCATATGCCGGGTGTTGGCCGGAGCATCCGGAAAAGGCGCACAAAACCGTGCTGGATCCCGCAAAAGGAAAGCGAGGCATCGAGGGCGGCACCGCATTCTATGACGGCTACGGCTATTGCAGCGTCGATAAGCCCAATGCCACCTATGCGGCGATGGTTTCGCGCATGGACCGCGATGTCGGGCAGATTATGGCGCTGCTCAAGGAGCTGGGACTCGACGACAACACGCTGGTTCTTTTTGCCAGCGATAACGGGCCGACCTTTATCCCCGGCTACAATCGCGAATTCTTTGAGGTTCCGGAAAGCTTTCCGTTCAGCGGCCATAAGGGGAGCCTGGAGGAGGGCGGAATTCGCATTCCGTTTGTCGCGCGCTGGCCTGGCCGGATTGCGGCGGGTTCCGTGACCGATCATCTAAGCTATTTTCCCGACATCCTGCCGACTTTTGCCAAACTGGCCGGCGTCGAGGTCTCCGCCCCCATCGATGGAACCTCGCTGCTCCCCGTTTTGCTGAACCAGCCCGACCGGATTCAGCAGGCGCCCTATTTGTATTGGCAGAAGGGCGATGCCCCCGTCGTTCGACTGGGCGAATACAAGGGATTTTTCAAGCAGGACAAGCTGATGAAGGCGTATAGCATTAACGAAGACATCGGCGAGAAAAACGACATCACGAATCAGCTGCCGTCCGCCATCCGAACACAGATGGAGGAGATTGTTCAATCGGTTTTATCAAAGCCAAAACACCCAGCCGCAAAGGGGAAGCTAAAATAAATATGCTGCATTTAATCTTACGGCCATATGGCCGCCCCTCGCTCTTCGCCCAGCTGATCCTGCTGAGTCTGGCTCTTGGTGGAGTGAGTTTGGCTGCGAACAAACAGCCCAACATTCTGTTTTTTCTCGCCGATGACCATCGTGCCGATGCCGTGGCCGCATTCGGCCATCCGGATGCGCCCCCGGATCTGGATGGCTACAGTGTGGCTCCGATTTGCCGCGAAAAAGTCTATGGAATACCGCATGGCCCATAGCGGCGGAGCGACCGGTTGGAGCCGGGCTTGGATCATCAACTTCTGGGCGCGCTTCAACGAAGGGGATAAAGCGCACGAAAATATTGAAATTGCCCTGCGCCACAACTCCTCCGACAACCTGTTCAATGTAAACCCGCCCTTCCAGATCGACGGAAACTTCGGCCACTCCGCCGCCATTGCGGAAATGCTCCTGCAGAGCCACAGCGGCGAAGTGCATCTGCTTCCTGCGCTGCCCTCCGTTTGGCCGAATGGGCATGCGCGCGGCCTGTGCGCCCGCGACGGCTTCGAAGTGGATATGACGTGGGATGACGGAAAACTGGCAACGTGTTCCATCCTGTCCAAATTAGGAAACCCCTGCACCGTTCGCTATGGCGCTCAGGTTCAAACCTTCGAAACCAAACCGAATTCAAGAATTCAGGTCCAGTTTAAGTAAGGCGCGGCATTTTACCTGCTTGACGCTTTTTTTCTCAACGGCAAAGACGTATATTGGAGTAAGTGATTCGACTTCATAAAACCCTCTTTTACCGCTAATGACAGGACGTATTGATGAAGAAACAACACCAATGGATATTGACCCTGATTTTTTCGCTGCTTGCCGGACTTGCCATGGGAACCCCTGCGGATAACCGCCCGAACATTCTCTGGATCACCATCGAAGACTGGTGCCCGGACTTGTCGTGCTATGGCACGAAGGGCATTCAAACGCCGCATGTGGACCAACTGGCCGCCGAAGGAATCCGATATGAATACGCGTTCACCACGGCCCCCGTCTGCTCCGCCTCGCGGTCGGCCATGATGACGGGTTTTCACCAAAACTATATCGGCGCCTCCCAGCACCGCACGCCGGGGAATGATAAAAAACCGCTCCCCTACGGCATTAAGCCCATCTCCAACCTCCTCGCTGAGGCCGGCTATTTCACCTGCTTGATGAGCAAAAAAATTGACTGCAACTTTGTCCCCAGCGGCCATGACGATCTGTTTATGGGCCACGATTGGAAAGAGCGACAGCCCGGACAACCCTTCTTTGCCCGGATTACGCTGAGCGGAACCCATCGGTCGTGGAAGCGCGATCCGGTTCGCCCGATCGCCATTAAAGATATCGAACTTCCCCCCTACTATCCCGACACCCCCTTTGTGCGTCGCGACTGGGCCAACGGCCTCGAACAGATGCAGCTGGTCGATCGGGAAACCGGCGACTTGCTTCAACGGCTCGAAGATGAAGGGCTGGCTGGGAATACAATCGTGATCTTCATTGCGGATCATGGCCGATGCCACATCCGCGGCAAACAGTTCCTCTATGATGGCGGCATTCGAATCCCCATGATTGTCCGCTGGCCCGGGCACATCAAACCTGGACAGGTGAATCAGTCGCTCGTCAGTTCGCTGGATCTTTGCGCGACCTCTCTCGAGGTGGCCGGCGTAACACCCCCGGTGCCGCTGCACGGTGCCAGCCTGTTCAGCCAGGAAGTCAAAACCCGGAAATATGTCTTCGCCGCGCGCGACAAAATGGATGAAACCCACGATTCCATGCGGGCCATCCGTTCGCACGACTTCAAGCTGATTCAAAACCTGATGCCGGAACGGCCTTATCTGCAATACAACTTTTACAAAGAAGGCCACTACCCGATGCTTGCAGAAATGGCCGTCATGTATGCAAAAGGCACGCTGACTCCGGCTCAGGCGGCCTTCTTTGCCCCCACCAAGCCGGAAGTTGAATTGTACGACCTGCGCACGGACCCTCATGAAACAAAGAATCTGGCTGGCAATTCGAAATATGCCTCCATCAAAAAAGAGTTGCTGACGGAGTTGAACAAGTGGCGAAAATCCATCAACGATCACGGCGTGTCTGCCGATTTCCGCGCAGACGGCATCTTCCCCAAAACCTGCACGACTAAAACCGTACAGGAATGGGTGGAGAGCAATGGAAAAAAATATGATTTTAAAACAAACGGCTGGCCTGCATGGTACCCCACTCGTGATCTTGCCGATTGGCAGCGGATTCGCGACCAATGGGAGCCCTATGTGTTCAGAACTCCGGCCGCCAAGGCGAAAAAACCCGCTGGCTTCACCAAGTCCTGGAAAAAGAAGAAGAAATAAACCGACAACCCGGAACCCCCCAACCCAAAAGGAAAATTTGATATGAAAAAATCTAAATTAGGCTCTATGGCGCTCGCAACAATCGCATGTGCCAGTCTCGTCCTAGCGAATCCCAAGCCGAATGTCGTCATTATCTATGGAGACGATGTCGGCTATGGCGATGTGGGGGTCTATGGATCTAAAATGATCCCGACACCCAACATTGATAAGCTGGCAGGTCAAGGACTCGTCTTTACCGACGGCCACTGCGCCGCCGCCACTTGCACTCCGTCGCGCTTCTCCATGCTCACCGGCCGCTATGCCTTTCGCCATGAAGGCACCGGCATCCTGCCCGGTGATGCCGCCATGGCGATCAAGCCCGAAATGTTCACCCTGCCCGATCTCTTTCAGCAAGCGGGCTACAAAACCGCCGTATTCGGCAAATGGCATCTGGGACTCGGCGATGGCGAAACTCCGATCGACTGGAATAAGGAAATCAAGCCCGGTCCGCTCGAAATCGGCTTCGATTGCAGCTTCCTGTTCCCTGCCACTAACGATCGCGTTCCCTGCGTCTATATGCGCAACCGCCACATCCTCAACATCGACCCGGCCGACCCTATCACCGTCAGCTATAAAAACAAGCTGACCGACACCTATCCCGACGGCAAAGAGCACCCCGAAGCCATGACCTACTACCCCAGCACCCACGGCCACAACAACTCGGTGATCAACGGAATCGGCCGCATCGGCTGGATGTCCGGCGGAAAAACCGCCCTGTGGAACGACGAAGACAACTCCGACGTCCTCGTTCAGGAGGCCCGTGCCTTCATTGATGCCAACAAAACGAAGCCCTTCTTTATCTACTTCGCTTCGCAGGACATTCATGTACCTCGCACCCCGCACAAACGCTTCCACGGCGCGACCGAACTGGGCTATCGCGGCGATGCAATGGTCGCCTTCGACTGGAGCACCGGTGAAATCATGAAGGCGCTTGCAGAAAACGGCCTCACCGAAAATACGATCGTAATCTTTTCATCCGACAACGGCCCCGTCTACGACGACGGCTATGCCGATGGATGCACTGTCAAAACATCGACGAAAGAAAGCGACCGCGGTCACGATAGTTCCGGCGAACTGCGCGGCGGGAAATACCAAATCTATGAAGGTGGCACCCGCGTGCCGTTCATTGTCAGTTGGCCCGGAACCATTAAGGCGGGCTCCAGCCCCGCGCTCGTCACCCAAACCGACTTCATGGCCTCCTTTGCCGAGTTTCTAAAAATCGACCTGCCGGCGGGCGAAGCCACCGACAGCCAGAACGTCCTCGCCGCCCTGCTCGGCAAATCCGTAACAGGAAATGAGCTGATTATCGAACAGGCCCGTGGCGTCAAAGCGCTGCGGCAGGGCCCGTGGAAATACATCCCGGCGCAAAAAGGGAACAAGAAGAAAAACCTCCCGCCTGTTCCGCCACAGCTCTTCAACCTGGATGAAGATCTGGGCGAAACCGCCAACCTCATCGGCCAACATCCCGAGCGTGCGAACGAACTCAAAGCCCTGCTCAAAAAATATCAGGAAAAGGGCCTCCGCGAACAATAAAGCATTCCATGATATTCCAAACTCAGGAAACCCCTCTTTTGACTAATTGGGTAGACTGTAAATTAAAATGCCCAACTTTTCTGAGCCAGGTGCGTCTCATGCAGCGATCTCCTGAATGAACAACTCTTCCGCGGTTTTAAAATTCAGTATCTTGCGTGGATAGCGGTTGATCCAGTTCTCGATTTCCTGAATGGCGGTGCGGGTGCATTTGGTTATATCGCTTCCCTTGGGGATGAATCGGCGAATCATCCGGTTGGTATTCTCGTTGCTGCCCCGCTCCCTGGACGAATAGGGATGCGCATAATAGAGGTGGGTTCGGGCCGAACTCCCGAATTCAGATGCCTCCAATGCCGCGGAATCAAGGAACTCGCTGCCGTTGTCTGCCGTAATGGACTTGCGCACACGACCTTGAGAACGCCTCCTTGCCCATGGAGCGTTCATGCCATTGATGGCCCGACTCACCGCAGCCGGGGTCTTGTCCTTGATCTTGCGGATGATCAGCTTCCGGCTCTTACGCTCAACGAGCGTGAGCAGGGCGGCGGCTCCACTCACGCATCAACGACGAGTTTGGAGAACTGTTTCAATCCACGCCCCCCGTGCGAGGGGCGACAAAAGGTTTGTAGTCCCGCCTTTAGGCGGTTGAGTTTCAATCCGCGCCCCCGTGCGGGGGGCGACCCATAGTGGCTACGTGGCAATACAGCACGCCAAGTTTCAATCCGCGCCCCCCGTGCGGGGGGCGACAATAATGTTTAATACTGATAATGTTTTTTATCATGTTTCAATCCGCGCCCCCCGTGCGGGGGGCGACTTGTCTACCGTCGACCACGGATCCAATACAGACCGTTTCAATCCGCGCCCCCCGTGCGGGGGGCGACGGGGCTAGTTTAATGATTTTGGCCGGGGGGAAGTTTCAATCCGCGCCCCCGCCCCCCGTGCGGGGGGCGACTTGTATGTTACATGATAACTATGGGCTGTATGGGTTTCAATCCGCGCCCCCCGTGCGGGGGGCGACTATGGTGATGCCGAGTTTGATCAGTTCATGGATGTTTCAATCCGCGCCCCCCGTGCGGGGGGCGACATCACCGCCGGAGTGGGCCAATACACGAGTCTTGTTTCAATCCGCGCCCCCCGTGCGGGGGGCGACAAACAGCGACAGCAAAAGGCGCTTTCCCGGCGTGTTTCAATCCGCGCCCCCCGTGCGGGGGGCGACTATGCGCAGGTCATAATAACCCAGCAACCTACGAGTTTCAATCCGCGCCCCCCGTGCGGGGGGCGACCAGATCATTGGAGTTCCTTTTGTTTTGGTACCAGTTTCAATCCGCGCCCCCCGTGCGGGGGGCGACCTGTAAAAATTCATATGCGTTGGAAAGATCAAAGTTTCAATCCGCGCCCCCCGTGCGGGGGGCGACGCCATGCCGTTATGACGGAGCAAGGCTTTGTCAGTTTCAATCCGCGCCCCCCGTGCGGGGGGCGACCCAGGCACCGCCAAACGACCACACGGATCAACCGTTTCAATCCGCGCCCCCCGTGCGGGGGGCGACTTGTCAATTATATAGCTCCGGTTTCTGAGGCGTTGTTTCAATCCGCGCCCCCCGTGCGGGGGGCGACGTTCGCGTTTCGCGCTTTCGACTTGATCGGCGGTTTCAATCCGCGCCCCCCGTGCGGGGGGCGACGGGCACGGTAAGCAGTACCTTGGTACACCCGCGTGTTTCAATCCGCGCCCCCCGTGCGGGGGGCGACTGTATGGGCTGCATTGTAGCGTGTTGTCCGGAGGTTTCAATCCGCGCCCCCCGTGCGGGGGGCGACCGATTTCACGATTCCTTCATTCCAGCTGGATTTGTTTCAATCCGCGCCCCCCGTGCGGGGGGCGACTCAGGAGGTATATCAGAGCCCGGAAAATAGATGTGTTTCAATCCGCGCCCCCCGTGCGGGGGGCGACATATCGTCACGTATATTACCGCTAGATACTCTATGTTTCAATCCGCGCCCCCCGTGCGGGGGGCGACATAACCCCCACGAAATACAAACCCAAAGCAATCAGTTTCAATCCGCGCCCCCCGTGCGGGGGGCGACCTATATCATCGCCCGTAAGCCCCACATTTTCCAGTTTCAATCCGCGCCCCCCGTGCGGGGGGCGACCGGCGTTGCCGGGGGAATACCCGGCGCGACGGTGTTTCAATCCGCGCCCCCCGTGCGGGGGGCGACCCAGCTCGGTGGTGGCACCGGCCAGCTTTTCCTGTTTCAATCCGCGCCCCCCGTGCGGGGGGCGACGGTGCTGTTGTAAGCGCTTGGGAGCATGGAGTCAATGGCCGCGTTTGCGCGAACCGTCCGCATTCTGTAATTCAGTATTCAGTTGTCAAAGAACAGAGTTGGTTAGAGCGTTTGCAGAGAACGGATTAGCTGGTTTGCGAACCTGCCGGGGTTTTGGCGGAGGCTTGGGGTTCGCAACATCAGATGATCAGAGTGCCGCTTTCGAGATTGGGGGTGTCCTTTGCGCCGTGATGCTCGACCTTTCGCTCCCAGTTGCTGCCGAGGAAATAGAAGCGGAGGGAGTCTTCTTCGGGTTTGTAAAGGCGGAGAAGCTCGGCGCGAAAGGTGGTCCATTGGGCGGAATCGACGAGGCATTCGAAAACGGAGTTTTGGACCCGCTGGCCATAGTTGAGGCAGGTTTTGGCGATGCGTGCGAGGCGTCGCTGTCCGGGCTTGTTGATGGTGGATACGTCGTAGCTGACTAAAACTAGCATAGGACTCCCTTTGGGAGATTTGAGATCGAATAGTTCAGATTTCAAATCCCGCCACTGTGGCTTTGCGTTCATCATCTTTCATTTGAAATCTCATATTTTAGATTCCTTCATCGCCAGATGAAGGGAGGATAGGCTTCGAGGTCGCCGCGCAGGTGGCGGGCGAGGAGCTGGGCCTGCAGGTGCGGGAGGAGGCCGACTTTGCATTTTTCGCCGAGATAGGGATGGGTTATTTCCTCTTGCTTGCGCTTTTGCCAGGCGTTGAGGAGCTCTTTGCGGGCGGCGTCGGTCATGGAGACGGCGCCGCCGGCGGAGTCGTTGAAATCCTTGGGCTGGATCTGTCGGCGGTTGATGAGCGATAGCACCAAACGGTCGGCCATGACGGCGCGGAATTCTTCCATGAGGTCGAGCGCGAGGGATGGGCGCCCGGGGCGGTCGGCGTGGAGGAAGCCGACGCAGGGGTCGAGGCCGACGCCTTCGAGGGCGGAGCGGCAGTCGTGGACGAGAAGCGTATAGGTAAAGGAGAGCAGCGCGTTTACGGGATCGGTGGGCGGGCGGCGGTTGCGCCCGGTGAAGGCGAAGGCTTCTTCCTTTGCGGTGACGAGCTGAGGGAAGGCGGCGAAGTAGGAGGCGGCGGCTTCGCCTTCGTTGCCGCGCAGTTCATCCATGGGCATGGAATTTTCCAACCGGCGTAGGTATTGGGTCAACCGGGATTCGGCGGTTGCAAGTTCGTGGTTTTCGCCGTGGTCGCGTTGGGCGCGCCGGAGAACGGCACGGGCATTGGCGAGCTTGCCGACGAGCATGTTGCTGGCAATTTTTGACGCGGATTCAGGCTGGTCGGCCACGCGGTATTGCTCGCGCCGGAGCAGCACGTTGCCGGAGACGGGGCCTTGGATGCGGGCGAGGAATTTGCCGTATTGGGAGAGAAAGGAGACAGCCACGTTGCTTTCGGCGCAGTGGTGCATGAGGAAGGGGCTCATGGAAACCGCGCCGAAGCAGACGATGCCGTCGAGCGTATGCACGGGAATGCGCAGGCGCGTTTCCTTTTCGACGTTGACGACGACGGACTGCCCTTCCTTGTGGAGGTAGGCGTTCTGGGTGGTGACGTATAGGGTGTTAAGGTGCTTCTTCATAACGCCTCCGGCGATTTGAGATTTTATATTTCAGATTTCAGATAACGCATCGGCCAGATAGCTGGCGACTGGCCGATGCGTTTTCGGCATGCAGGTTTCGAGCAGCGAGCAGGCGTCGCACTTTTTCTCGTCATATTCGGCGGGCGGCGTTTTTCCGATGCGGATCAGTTCGTGCAGCGCGGCGGCGGTCTGCTCGGTTTCGGCGCGGAGCTCAGGAGTGAACTCCACGGCTTGCCGGCGGCGCGGCAAGCCGTAGAAGATGGCGCCCTCCCCGATCTCGACGCCGAGCGTTTCTTCGAGGCAGAGCGCCTGGGCGCAGAGCTGCACCCAGTCGCAATGCGTCGGCTTCGGGCGGCCGTGCTTGTGCTCCACAGGAAAGACGCGGAGCGTTTGTTCCTGTGATTTGAGATCTGAAATTTGAAATTTGAAATCTCCAGCCATAGGCTGGAGGCGGAATTCAACCGTGTCCGCCTTGCCGATCAACCCGAGGCGCAGGGAGCGCAGGAGCACGGCATATTCATAGCGGATGCCGTCCCGCATTTCGTGCTCGGGACGGTCGACGCGTTCGTGCTGCGCCCGGCCCTCGGCGGTGAAGCGGTTTTCCGTCCACTGCTGTTCGAGATGGATCAGGGCGCACTGGCGCGGGCAATAGATGAAATGCTGCAAGGCCGAGAGCGGCAGGAGGTCGGAATCGGAAAACATTATTCCAGCCCCCGCTCCCGCTTCAGCTGTTCGAGCCGCTCCTCTTGCTGCCTTTTGAGGTCCTCCATGAACGCCTCGGCCTTTCCTTTTTGCTGATAGGAAGCCTTGGACTGGGCCGTCAGATGCCGGGTTCCCTTAATGTCCGACTCCTGCAGCGAAAACGCCCAGCCTCCGAGCTGGCGAGAAATGCTTTTCGCCAGCAATCTGAGATCTGAAATTTGAGATTTCAAATGATCGAACGTGCTTATGCGTTCGATGACATGGCAGATGGAACGCACCTCTCCGGCCGAGCCTTTGGCATAATAGAGGAACTGCAGCAGCTCCGGCGTAGTTCCCCGCTCAAAGCCTTCGGCAATATTGTTTGGCACCGAAAGCGCCGCCCGCTGGATCTGGTTCGCAATATCGCCCTGCCCGCGGAAAGACGGATCGCGCGTCGCTTCGAAAACCTTCACCGTCAGTTTAATCCCATCCTTCCAAACCGGAACATCCTCGAAGTTTGCGTATTTCATAGGTCGCTTCGCTCCATCTCAAATTTCATATCTGCTATTTCAAACCGCAAGCCCTCCGGCTTGCGTCAAAGCATCTCGATCAGCTCCACCCCATCAGGAACATCCTGCGGATCAATCGGCGAAACAGTGTAGTCATTGAAAGCGCGAGGCGGATTTTCGCCGCAGTTTTTCGCCACCGTCACCAAATTGAACAGCTTCTGCGCAGGAGCGTTACCGAGTTCGGAAGCATGCTTGAAGACGATCAGCTTCTGCGGGGCCATTTCGCCTCGTGCGGCGGAACGGTCGTGATCGAACATGTTCAGCAACGCATCCCAAAACAACGTCAAATCGTCTTCGGAAAACCCGGTCTGCTTGGCCAGTGGCGCAGAGATGAAGCCGTGCACTTCGTAGAGGCCGTAGGGAATGGTGAACTTGCGCCCCATAGTGCGGTTGTCGCCTTTTTGTTTTACCGCTTCCGCTTCCGTCGCAACAGCCATGCGGGTGATGGTGTGTTCTCCGGTGAAGATTCGATCCTTGCTGCGGGCAAAGCCAAGCTGAACCGGACCGCGCACCTGACCGCAGTTGAATTCCTTCAACGACATCACAGCGCCGAACGTGCGGATATCGAAAAAGTTTTTACACATCCACGCCCTCGCCTGCTCGGCAGTAGTTGCACCATCCTTTTCTTCTGCCGAAAGCGCATCGTAGGCTTTCTTCTGTTGAGTAGTAAGAACGGCCTTCTCTTTCACATAAATTTCGAAGGGCGGCTGTTCGCCTTTGGACAATGTGACGTAGTTGCGCACCTTGCGTTTGAGGCAAACATCCGTCACCAGTCCGTTGCCGGTTTCGGGGTCGATGCGTGGCAGGTTGCCAGCGTCGGGGTCGCCGTTGGGATTGCCGTCCTTCACATCGAACAACAGTACAAATTCATAGCGATTATTGATGGGTGTGCTCATGCGTCTTCTCCTTGTTCTTCGATTAATTCCTTCTTCGTGAAAAAGTCCTGGCGTTGGTGGTAGTAGCCGATTGAGAAACGGCCTTGATCTTCGAGGCTGAGGATGGGCGGTATCCCCTCTTTCGGGAGAAGCCCATTCACCTCTCCCAACAACCTATCCAGCCAGACGGTGTTCTTGCCGGAATTGCGCATCTTTGCCAAGTGATGCACCGAAAGCTGGTCGAGCCGATTAAATGTGACGAGCGGCGAGCTGGTGGCGGCACCGAAATAGGTGTCGCGTATCGTCTTGTTCAGGCCTTTCCCTTGCGCCTGTTCCTGTATGCGTTCGAGCACGGCGAAAAGCCGGCCGAGCACGTATCCAATGTTGTCGTATGTTTTATCCAGTCCCATGGAGACCTCCTGTTGATTTGATTTTGAAATACGGGCGTTGCGAACGAGAAATGCTTTTATGATGGATGCACGGGCGAAGCCAACATTCTGCTCCGCCTTGCATCGGCGGATGGCGTTGGCGAAGAGCGTGCGAGGATAAGCGGTTCCGGCGAGCACCGCCCGCGCGACATCCCCTCCGAGATTCGGCGGAATGTTGTCCGCCTTCCGCTCCGTTGCCATTGAAACCAGCAACTGAAACAGCGAGAGAAACTCAGGATCATGAGGCGCGCGAACCATTTCCAAGTCCAGGAAGTGTTCCACCACCCGCTCCTTAATTTCCTTCACGCTGCCCTCGTACCAAAAGCGGATGGCGATGCGTGCGGCGTTCGGAGCAAGGCCAAGGACATAAAACGGCTGGTCTGCCTCTTCGGGCGGAATGCCGGTTTTGACGGCGGACAGCAACCCCTTGATCTTGCTGTAATCCACCGCTTCTTCGCCTTTTTTCGGGGCAAGGTAGTCGAGAAAGTCCGCCTCGAAACCGCAAGCATTCTTTGCCCAGAACACTGTGCTGGCATCGCCCACCTGCATCCGCTGCTTTTCGGAGGCAAGCAGATGGTTCAGCGCGGTGGTGTAGGCAAACTCGGTTCGCTGTCCAATCGGAGCATTATTCCCCTGCTTTTTCCCGAATGATTCTACCGAATCGAGATTGAAAGAAACGATGTTGGCACCAGAGGACTGCGCACCCCAAACCCCTTTGATCGCCGTATGCAATTTAGCCGGGACATCTTCCTGCCCGCTGACGGAACAGGTTTGCGTCTCCCCTTCCGGCCCCGCGCTTTCAAGAATTGCGGAAACCACTTTGGAGCGCTGACAAACCAGCTGCATATCTCCGGAAAGCGAAAAGGAAATATTTCCGCCCGCCTCTTCGAGATCGTTCCAAACCGCATGGCTGAAAACCGCTTCGAAACTTCCTTTCTTCAGAAATGAAAGAACGGCCTGGATTCCAGAATCCGCGCAACCATTGAAATTTTGTTCGATTTTTTCAATAAACGCTTCGAGCTGTTTTTCAGCGCGATCCGGCTTTTCGGGATTGTATCCAAAGACATACGGAGCTGTATCCCACAGCAGATTGGCGGCAATGCCGGAGGTTTTCTTCACGCCCTTGGGCACAAGCGAAACGCGTCCCTTTCGTTTTTTTCCGGTTCCTTCACGAATATCACGCAGGTTTTCAAAACTGCCATCCGCGTTCAACACAACGAGGAAGTCGATGGGCTTGCGCTCGAAGCCCGGCGGGGCGATTTCGGTGTTCGGATCATCGGCCAGGCGCTGATAGTAATCGGCCAGGGCTTTGAGGATCATGAGCGCACCTCCACGTTTCGCAGGTTGATCGAGCCGTCTTCCATTTGGGCATGGAAAAACTGGGGCATGGGTTCCGCTCCAGAGTAGTCCATATCGTAGAGCATCCAGCCTAGATCGCGATCGGTTCCAAGGGATGGAAGCGGATCGGCGTCTTTCGGAATGAACTCAAAATCGACGGGAAATTCGCGACAGCCGAAATAGGGGCGGTGGAAGCAGGCGCCCTTTGAAGCGCGGCGGATAAACATTTCGGTGAACTTGGTGACGGAGTCCCCTTCCCCGGCTCGTTCGGTCATTTCCAACTCGGCGTGGATGACGTAGGCGACATCACGCAGAAACAACCCCGCCCGTTGCTGGCGTTCTTTTTCAATAAACAATCCAAGCGGTGTTGAGCTTTCGCCACGAAGATGGGCGGCGGTCGGCTTAGTGGCCTTCTTTCCGACCTCGTTGCGGCGCACCGATTCCCATTTGATCGGCTTGAGCACGTCGATCTGAAGAATGTTCCACTTGATAGCGGGCTTCCACAGGATCGCCTCCAAGATGCCGCGCGCAGCGGAGGGCGTCATGACCTCATACGACACGCGCTCCACTTTCATCTCTGGCCGGGTGAAGCAGGCGTTCTCGCCGCTATGCCCTTTTCATCGAGCGCACTTTCGCCGAGCTGGAAAAAGCGTTGCTCGAAATAACTTCGGAAGGTTTCTGGCAGGAAGATGTTTTCGAGCCGGTCTACCTTGAGATAATCCCGAGCAAGGGAGGCGGGCGACTGGACATAGGCAGGTTGCTTCTCGGGCACAAAGACGACGGTTGTTCCTTCGGGGAGCTTGCCCTCGCGGTTGCAGCGTCCGGCGGCCTGGGCAATGGAGTCAAGCCCGGCGAGGGCGCGATAAACCACGGGAAAGTCGAGATCAACCCCGGCTTCGACCAGCGAGGTGCTGACCACGCAGAATGGTTCTCCTTCGGATTTCAGCCGAGCCCGAATTTTCCCCAAGGTTTGGAAACGGTGTTCGGCGCACAGGTTGGTGGAGAGATGGATGGTCTGCTGTTCCGGCAATAGTTTCGCCAACGTCCGGGCGTCCTCCTTTTTGTTGACGATGCAAAGGACGGATTGGCTTGCTGCACGGATGGCTTCGGCAACTGCTTCGTAGGCAACAGGGTTTAGATTGGAAAAGGTTTCCACCCCCACGCGCTTGAGGTCGTCCGTGAGCGAAGCAGGATTTTCGATGATCTCCACGACCGACTCGAAACCTTCCTTGAAGTTGAAATCAAACTGCTTGGTTTGGGTCAATACGGGCTGGGTTGCGGTACAGAGTACGGGCGTCACACCGTAGTGGCGGTGCAACTCGCGGATGGCGAATACCGATGGACGCAGAAAGCTTGGAGGCAGGCATTGGGCTTCGTCGAAGATGATGACACTGTCTGCCAGATTGTGCAGCTTGCGGCAACGGCTGGTTTTGCAGGCATATAGCGATTCGAAGAACTGTACGGCGGTGGTTACGACAATCGGCGCATCCCAGTTTTCGAAGGCCAACCGACTGCGCACGCTCTCCTTGCTTTCGTCATCGGTCGCCACGTTGCAGTGATGCTCCAGCACTGCCTTTCCAAACCCTTGAATTCCACGGAACACCCCGGCCGTTTGCTCGATGATACTGGTGTAGGGTATCACGTAAATGATGCGCCGTTTCCCATGATTAACGGCATGCCGCAGCGCAAACGCCAGCGAGGAAAGGGTCTTCCCCCCACCCGTTGGAACCGTCAGCGAAAAGACATCCGGTTCTTTTTCCGCTGCAACCCGGCACTGATCCAATACCTCTGCTCGGATTTGGTTTACTTTCGTTGGTTTAGCATCTTTGCACATGCCATCCATATGCTTATCGAAAGCGGCGAGCAATTCGTCGAGTTTGGGATATTCTTCGTTCCGCAACTTTTCCCTGCCCTTATCCATGAAGGCTTCGGTGTCGAGAAAGTCGGCATCGACCACACAGGAAAACAACATGCGGATGAAGAAGGAGACATCGGCACCATTTTGCAACGGTTTCGGTGGCTCAGGTTCGGACTGGTTCTTTATTCCCTCCGGCACTTTTTTAATAATCACGTCCGACTCGTCAGGCGTGCGCATTTTCGGTTCAAGCGCTCTTGCGCCCGTTTGATCCGAACCATAATCAGCCAGCCCGGCGTGATGCCCCATGATCAACCAACAGAAGACGCGATCCATGCCCCGCGTCATTTTCTGTTGCGCCAAATGCCCGCCCGCCTGCGAATGGATCGGCTTTCCGGGTTTGGTTTCCAAATGGCATTCAATGCCGTTGGCTTCATAAAGCATTTTCTGGAACTCGTTGGAATATTTTCCAAGGTCGTGCCAGAGGCCCGCGAGCCGCGCCCACTCCTCCCCGCCGAAGGGTTCGGCAAATTCCGCCGCCAGTTTGGCGACGCTCTCTAAATGCTCTTCGAGCGGTTGCCAGTCTGCTGGCGGCGCTCCTTCCTTGCTGTGGGCATAGTACGGCATAAGACATCCATCTTAAACGCTTGATTCTATCTGTCCATAATTTTGCTTCTTATTTCGTCTTTGCAAATACATGATAAGTGCTCTCATGATTCGCAATACCCTCAGGTTTGTGCCAAGATCTGCCTTCGATTGACTAAAAGGAGACGACATGCCCTGCTACGAAGAAAAAGACGGTTGCATTATTCTGAACGTGCGGGTGGTGCCGCGCGCTTCGAAGGACGGCATTGCCGGCCTGCTGGGCGACGCGCTGAAGGTGCGCATCCAGGCGCCGCCGGTCGATGGCAAGGCCAATGCCTATTTGGTTAAGTTTTTTTCCAAGCATTGGAAGGTTTCGCGCGCAAGCATCGAGATCCTTTCCGGCGAAACCGGACGGAATAAACGACTGAAGTTTTCAAGCCCCTCCGACAAAATGCGGGCGGCGTTGAACGCACTGACCTGAGTCTATACGAAGTGGCAGAACAACTTTAACCCCGTCGGGGAAAACCATTCTGCCATTCATGCATTCAGCCTTAACAATCAGCAGATCAAGATGATCACCTAACCGATACGGTTTCCGTACCGTACACCCATTGTCCGCTGCGCAGTTTAACTGCAATGATGCATTCAACATTGCCGCGACCTTCTATCGCTCCCATTAGCGCAGTACAATCAAACCGGCTCTCCAGCCGAACCGACCGGCTAAACCACCGGCTGGTTCTGAGCTTCATGCGTTTGGCGACAGCGCCGCCCGGCATCAACACCATGGGTTCATTCAGGTCGCTCTGCACCATACCCAGCCCTGTCAGCTCCAACCGACCGGTCAACGTTCGCCGGCTCCTGCGCCGACTCAAATAATGCGGACGTAATGATGCTCTTGCCTCCAGCGCTGCGACCACCGTCACGGCGCACGAGTCCGGCTCCGAATCATCGTAACCGTCATTGACGACCAGCTTGATGGCGTTCTCTCCAACCGGCAGTTGCACATTTGCCACGGCCCCTGTTGCGATCAGTTCATCCGCGACGTTATACCAGAAATATTCCAAGGCATTCCCATCGTCGTCATACGACCCTGTTCCGTCCAGCAGCACCGGCGCATATCCATCGATCCAAGCATAAACCGCCTGGTTTGTTCCGGCATCGGATACCGGCGGAATGTTCAAGACAATCACCTCTTGATCTTGGGTCGATGTGTTGCCGTCTATATCGTAATAGGCCCATGTCACCGTATATGTTCCCGGGTTGGTTATAATAACTGTAACAGGATCCCCATATGCCAAAATAGGATCCCCGGATTTCACAACAGGAATTCCCTCTAGTTGGTATATTTCACCAGCCGTATTATCAGTCGCGGTTGGAACCGTCAACGCGAAGGAGCATCGTCCATTGGTCGGAGAAAGATCTGCAACATCAGGAACTGGGCAGCCTCGGAGCAGTTCCATTCTGTCCCAAGCAGCACCTGCTTTCTCCCAATAATGCCCCCCATATAGAGACTTAATTACTGGCTGATCCGCAGGTTCGATTTTCCACTTACTCTTTCCCTCTCTTACCCTGAGCCCTCCCGGATCATTCGCAGAGTCATATGATACGAACTCATCAGTGGTTTGATTAAGATAAAAAACTGCTATATCCTTATACCCGTCTTCATCAAAATGATACGGCCACCTAAACATCAACCTTTCATACAGATGATGTCCTTCGAATCCAACCAAGCTTCCATCGTATAATATTTCGAAACCCCGCTCATGGTAATGATCATGCTCACCTCCAAAGCCGTCATACATCGAATATCTAAGATCATCAAAAGTTTGAAGCTGGATCCTGTAATAGCCGGAAGCAGGATAGTTGTTCATTTCCTGAATATAATTTGCGAATGCTTGCTTTGGATTAAGTTCACCGAACGCACTCTTTAACGAAACCGAGCCCCATTCAGGCGAGGTCAATAACCGTTCAGCCATCATCCGGCATGCATTATAAACATTTCTCAAGCGGTCATCGGGCTCATCTGTGCCCTTTCCCGGATGACCGTCTGCATCAGGGTTTCCGACCAGCGTTTCATGGCTGCCTCGAAGAGAATACAGCATATGCCTTTGAATCTCCGTGCTAATCTGAGGCAACATAGGTTCGAATCGGACAGTCCTTTCATCCTCAGCATAAAGCCCCACATATTGATTGACCTCGTTGCTTACACTAAAATCTAAATCAAAACCTTTAGAAACCAATCCATCGACGCCATTCCCAGTATTGACTCCTGGGACCGGGTCAATGGCTAGAATGTTTATTTTAACCGGCCGTGGATAGCGTTTCAGCACACCCGCCAACTGCATGGCCGATATACCCCCTCGGCTAAACCCAATCAGGTTGACTATAAGGTCTCCACTTCCAGCATTCTGTTCAAACTCCCAAAACGCCTTACCTGCCTCGCTTTTGGGAATATCATAATTCCTACAACCCCGCGACGTTTGAAAAGGCAATGCCTCACAACCTACATCTTTGAACCAATTAACAACCCAAATTGTATTGGGGCACGATTCGATCTTATCCCCATCGTAATGTATCCCAATGCCGTCAATAAAAGCTTTGTACTTAGGCCCGGATTCTGGGGGAATTTCTGCTTTAAACCACCAGTCCAAACCTGCTCCAACAAGCCCGCTGCTTATTTCAACCGGAGTTGAATTATCATCGCTATAAAGCTTCGAAAGCAGTTCAGAATAACCTTCGCCATAGTCATCAAAGCTGCTGTTTTCATGCATCGTTGTTCCGGCAAAATAGATGGTCAACACCTTCTCTCCCTCTGCATATGCACCGGACACCACAATCAATAGGCTCAGCAGAACCATGGTGGTGAACATTTTTATCGCTTTCATTCTCTTGTCTCCCTTCAAATTAATAAATTTAGTGAGTTCATATTCGAATTGTGTGGATGCTCGCGCTAGGGCCACTTTCTTTCCCATTGGTGCGCCGCTCCTGCAGGGATAAATTTAAAGAAGCACTTCGGGGGCAGGGACAAGGACTGGGCATCTGCAACAATGAGGTGGTGCACTGCAAGGCGCATTGTCATGGTATTTGCTGCACTCATAACTTTCTCCCGTTCAATGGGATTACGAGCTATGACGGGTGGCTATTTTTACGAATTCGAACAACCCGTAATAACTCTTCCCTAGGAAGGAAATCTACGCCTCGGCGGCACCAAGTCAACAAATCTTTTTTGTTATATATCTAAGTTTTAACTGTAATATTTTATTTAGGCATCCAAATACCCAAATATAATTCTTTTATTCTTACGCATATCAAGCAAACTATAAGAGAGAAGTGTGATTCAGGACTCAACCGACTTCCTACGGCCTGTCGAAATACGGGCGATGCTGTTGACATTAAACGACGGATAGGACATCAATTCGGGACATGAAAGGTACTATATACATTTTAGCGGCGCTGCTCCTGTTCGGATGCGCGGAAAAAAAGGATGAACCCAAGAGCGGAAAACCGTCGGTATTCGTCAGCATTCCCCCACAGGCGGGCCTGGCCAAAGCCGTTGCAGGCGACCTCTTTGGAGTCTCCACGCTGGTTGGCGAGGGGCAGTCGCCCCATGCCTACGAGCCGACTGCCCGGCAGCTCGCCAAGCTGGGCGAAGCCGACGCGCTGTTCACCATTGGGGTTCCGTTTGAAACGGCGCTGCTCAAGAAGATTGTTCCGCTCTACCCCGATCTTCCAATCGTTGGAACGGAGGATCAAATCAGGCTGCGCGACCTGCCGCACGCCCATCATGGCGAGGCGTGCACCCACGACCATGGTGCGAAGGATCCGCATGTATGGCTCAATCCGCTCAACGCGCTGGCCGTTGCGGAATCCATGTACCAAACCCTGGAAAAAATTGATCCCAGCAACTCCGCCGCCTACCGCAGCAACTTTAAGGCGCTCAGCACCGAGCTCGAAAACCTGGATGCGGAGATCCGCGCCATGCTGAAGCCGCACCAAGGCGCGCGCTTTTATGTCTTCCATCCGTCGTTCGGCTACTTTGCCGATGCGTACGGCCTGCAGCAGGTGCCGATCGAGCTCGACGGCAAGTCGCCCTCCCCGCGCCAGCTGGCCACGCTGATTGAACAAGCTCAGGAGGACGGCGTGAAGGTGGTGTTTGTGCAGAAGCAGTTTCCGGCCGGCAGCGCCAAGGCGGTGGCCGACGCCATCGGCGGCCGCGTCGTCCAGCTCGATCCACTGGCCGAAGATGTTGTTGCCAACCTGCGGAAAATCGCCGAAAGTATTGTCCAAGCATTGGAACAATAATGGCCAACCCTCCCATCCAAATTAAAAACCTCGATTTTGCCTACGGCCCCGTTACCGTATTGGAGGATGCTTGCCTGACGATTGCCGACAAGGAGTTCATCTGCATGGTGGGCCCCAACGGCGGAGGCAAGACCACGCTTCTTAAGGTAATGCTCGGACTGCTGGAACCGCAGAAGGGAACCGTGTCGGTCTTCGGGCAGGCTCCAACCCTTGGCCGAAAATGGATCGGCTATCTGCCGCAATACGCCAGCCTTGACCCCAGTTTCCCGGTCACCGCCCTCGATACGGTCCTGATGGGCCGGCTGGGAAAAACGCGGAGCCTGGGCTTTTACTCCAAAGCCGACCACGAAGCCGCACGAGCCATGCTGGCCCGCGTCGGGCTCGAAAAAATCGAGAAGCGCCCGCTGGCCGCGCTCTCCGGCGGGCAGCGCCAACGGGTGCTGATTGCCCGCGCATTGGTTTCCGAGCCGAAGCTGCTGCTGCTCGACGAGCCGACGTCGAGCCTCGATGACTATGTGGAAAAGGAACTTTATGAGCTGCTGCAGGAGCTCAACAAAGACCTCACCGTCATTGTGGTTTCCCACGACATCGCCTTTGTCTCAAGCTATGTGGAAAGAGTCGTCTGCGTGAACAAGCAGGTGCATGTGCATCCCACCAGCGAGATCGGCGAAAACATTATTCACGACATGTACGGCGAACACGTCCACATGGTCCGCCACGACCAGGAGCAACGCCATGGGTGAGTTTTTCCAGGCCCTGCTCCATCACAGCTTTTTGCAGCATGCCCTGCTCGCCGGACTGCTCGCCAGCGTTTCGTGCGGCATTGTCGGCACCTATGTCGTCACCCGCCGCATCACCTATCTGGCCGGCGGGATTGCCCACTGCGTGCTCGGCGGCATGGGTTTTGCGCGCTACATGCAGGTGGTCCACGGCTGGTCGTTCCTGACGCCCATGCTCGGCGCCCTGCTGGCCGCGCTGGCCGCCGCCTTCATCATCGGCTGGGTCAACATCAAGGCCAAGGAGCGGATCGACACGGTGATCAGCGCCTTCTGGGGCATGGGCATGGCGGTCGGCATTCTGTTCATTTCCAAGACGCCGGGCTACGGCGAGGATCTGATGTCCTACCTGTTCGGCAACATTCTGCTCGTCACGCAGCGCGACCTGCAGCTGATCGTCGGCCTCGACGTTCTTATTGCCGGAACGGCGCTGCTGTTCCACAAGCAGTTTGTGGCCGTCTGCTTCGACGAAGAGTTTGCCCGGCTGCGCGGCATCAACACCCAGTTTTTCTATTTCCTGATGCTGGCGCTCACCGCCCTCACGGTGGTGCTGCTCGTGTCCATCGTTGGGATCGTGATGGTGATTGTCCTGCTGACGCTCCCGGCCGCCATTGCAGGCCGCTTCTGCCTGCGCATGGGCTCGATGATGGCGCTGGCGGCGGGAATCTGCGCGGTCTTAACCTCCGCCGGCCTAGCCGTCAGCTACCAGCCCGACCTGCCCGCCGGCGCCACCATCATTATTTTGGCCGGCGTCACATATCTTGCATCCTTGGCGTTCAATAAGCGCTAGTTTCTCGTTTATAAGAACCCCTGGACGGCTTCGAATTTACGCGGCACAGTAAATACACTCTCTCAGCACTTATTTATGCCTGTCCACGCTACATGGCACGTCCCCTGCTAATACATTCAGCATGAATAAACGAGTGCTGAACCTAATTGATATGGATGTGGGATTATTCGTCAGCTATGAGCTAACCGCCGAATCGCTGAACACGAAACTTTTCCGCATCTTTACCCTGAACCGGATTCCGTTGAAAAAGGTGATGGATTTGCGCGAAGCCGCAGATGAGGATGTCACCAAGCTCAACCGGCTTAATTGGTTCAACTTCATACCGTCGCGCCGGACGCTCTGCCCCGTCTACACCCTGCAAGCCACCGAAACCTCACCGCGCATTTTCATGCGTCTGGAACAAGGCTCCCACATCGACCTAAAAAACAAGCTCGGTACGATGCATCATGCCTAGGGCCATCGGAAAAACGAATCTCAGCTCGGCCGGCCTCGGCTCCATCTTCTCTTACGAATTATGCGGCGACCAAATCGTTAGCCGTCTGTTCGGCCTCTTTCCCGTCCGGTCCATCAATTTGGCGGCGGTCTGCTATTTGCGCCTCGCCACGCGCTCCGAAGTATCGCCCGTCTACTTTTTGACGAGCTGGATGCAGTTCATGCCCCACCGCCGCACCATCAACCCGGTCTATGTGCTCCAAACCCGCAAAGGACACCGCCTCTTCCTAAAGCTTCAAGGCGACGCGCACTTCAAGCTCCGCCAAGCCATTGGCCGCTTCCAAGCCAACGGCAAGCATCGCATGGCCGCCTAGCCCAGCCACAAAAAAACCGCCCGGGTATAAACGGACGGTTTGCGCGTAGCGCTTTCGAGTGCGCCGACACCGTCGGCGCTTCCCCTTGCGCAGAGAAGCGGAGACGCGGTCTCCGCTCTCCAGAACTTTTCTTTATTCCTCGGAGGCTTCGGCTTCCTTCTCGACCTTCTTCGGCAGTTTGATCTGCAGGTGCAGGTCGCGGACTTGATTGAACTCCACTTCGCCCGGAGCGCCCATCAGCAGATCCTGCGCTTTCTGGTTCATCGGGAAAGCAATGACTTCGCGGATGTTCGGCTCGTTGGCCAGCAGCATGATGATGCGGTCAACGCCCGGAGCAATGCCGGCGTGCGGCGGTGCGCCATACTGGAACGCGCGGTGCAGCGCCGGGAACTTCTCTTCAACCACCGACTGGTCGTAGCCGGCAATGTTGAACGCTTTGATCATCAGCTCGGAGCTGTGGTTGCGCACCGCACCGGAGGAGAGCTCCGTACCGTTGCAGACAATGTCGTACTGGTAGGCGAGGATGTCGAGCGGATCTTTCTCGTCGATATCCTTCATGCCGCCCTGGGGCATCGAGAACGGATTGTGGGAAAACTCAACCTTGCCTTCGTCGTCGAGCTCATACATCGGGAAGTCGACGATCCAGCAAAACTTGAAGACGTCCGGATCAATAAGTTCAAGGCGCTGCCCCAGTTCATCGCGAACGCATGCACCGATGAGGGAAGCTTCCTTTTCCTTGTCGGCAATGAAGAACATCACGTCGCCGTCGCCCACGCCGCCCAATTCCTTGAGCTGGTTCATGGTTTCCTCGGAGAGGAACTTCGCAATCGGGCTCTGAACTTCGCCGTCGATCCAACGCAGATAGCCGAGGCCCTTGGAGCCGACGCTCTGGGCAAACTTGATCATGTCGTCGAAGAACTTGCGCGATTTTTCAGCGCAGCCCTTGGCGGCGATGGTCTTGACGACGCCGCCGGAAGCAACCACGCCGGCAAAGGCCTTGAAGTCGCAGTTGCGGAACAGCTCGGAGGCATCCTGAATAATAAGCGGGTTCCGCAGATCGGGCTTGTCGGAACCATACTTGTCCATCGCTTCCAAATAAGGAATGCGCTTGAACGGAATGTCATCGACCTTCTTGTCGGAAAACTCGGTGAAGATTTTGTGCAGCACCTTCTCGTTCACCTCAAAGACGTCTTCCTGAGTGGCGAAGGCCATTTCCATATCGAGCTGGTAGAACTCGCCCGGCGAACGGTCGGCCCGCGCGTCTTCGTCGCGGAAGCACGGGGCAATCTGGAAATAGCGGTCGAAGCCGGAGGTCATGAGCAGCTGTTTGAACTGCTGGGGCGCCTGCGGCAGCGCGTAGAACTTGCCGGGATGGATGCGGCTCGGCACGAGGTAGTCGCGGGCGCCTTCAGGCGAGCTGCTGGTGAGGATCGGCGTCTGGATTTCCATAAAGCCTTCGCCAGTCATCAATTCGCGCATGCGGGAAATGACCTTGGAGCGCAGCACAATGTTGTCGTGCAGGGTTTCGCGGCGCAGGTCGAGGAAGCGGTATTCCAGTCGAAGCGTTTCGTTGCACTCTTCGTCTTTGGAAACCTGGAAAGGCAACACCTGCGATTCGCCGAGGGTTTCCATTTCGCGGGCCACCACTTCGATGTCGCCGGTAGGCAGCTTCGGGTTGATGGCGTCCGGAATGCGGTCGACAACCTGGCCGGTGAAGCAAATCGTGCTTTCAACACGCCAGTGCTCAACGCCTTTGTAGAACGGTTGCATAGGATCGACCACGATCTGGGTCAGGCCGTAGTGGTCGCGAAGGTCGATAAAAATGATGCCGCCGTGGTCGCGCACGCTGTGCACCCAACCGGAAAGCTTAACGATTTGGTGAACGTCTTCTTTTCGAAGTTGGCCGCAATTGTGTGTTCTGTATCTGTGCATGTGCTTCTCCTAAATTTGGGCGTGACGCTTGAGGCGTGAGTCGTGATTTTCCAGAGATTGGAAGTCACGGCTCACGTTTCACGCATCACGGATTACGTCTTCAAGGCTCAACTCTTCCTGCGAACCTTCGTTCATGTCCTTTACAACAACGGTACCGGCGGCGAGTTCGTCTTCGCCGCGGATGATGGCTTTTTCTGCGCCGCTCCGGTTGGCTTTGCGCATCTGCGCCTTCATGCTTTTGACCTCTAGCTCCATGCCGCATCGCACGCCTTTGGCGCGCAGTTTGCGGGCGAGCTTCATGTTTTCAGCCAGCGCGGCTTCGCCGAGCGACACCAGCCACACGCCGCCTTTCGGAGCAAACTGATCGGCGGTGATGCCGCACGCTTCAAGCGATGTAATCACGCGTTCCATGCCCATGGCGAATCCAACGCCGGGCACGGCTTTCTTGCCGAGGGCGATTTCGTAGCGCCCCCCGCCGGCGATGGCGTTCTGCGCACCCAACGCGCCATGGGTGATTTCCCAGACGGTGTGCACATAGTAGTCGAGCCCGCGCACCAGCTTGGGGTTGACCTCCACCTCGATGTCCATAATTTCCAATGCCTGAATCACTTGGTCGAGATAAGTGCGCGACCCCTCGCTCATAAATTCGATGGCGGTGGGAATCTGATCGACAATCTTCTGGCAGCTTTCGTTCTTGCAATCAATGACGCGCAGCACGTTTTCGTCGATGCGTCGCTGGCAGTCGTCGCACAGCTCAGCGAGGTGCGGCTGCAACGCCGCGCGCAGTCCATCGGCAACGGGCTTGCGGTCGGACGGCATGCCGCGCGTGCTGATTTGAATCTTCGAGCCGTGCAGCCCCCACTCTTCGAGCAGGTGCTGCTGGAGGGCGATGCACTCGGCATCGGCCAAGGGATTCGCCTCACCGGTGGCTTCAACGCCAATCTGGTGAAACTGGCGTTTGCGCCCAGCCTGCGGGCGCTCATAGCGGAACATGGACGCAATGTAGAAAACGCGGGCGTTCAGCCCCTCTTCACCACGCCCGGCCAAATGGCGGATCGTTCCAGCCGTGCCCTCGGGCCGCATCGCAATATCGTGCTTACCCGGCTTAAAAGCATACATTTCCTTCTTCACCACATCGGTCGTATCGCCGATGGAGCGTTTGAAGACGGAAAGTTTTTCAAGCACGGGCGTGCGCAACTCTTCATAGCCGTAGCTGTTGAAGATGGTGCGCGCCTTTTCCTCGATCATCCGCCAGATATAGATTTCCGGCGCATTGATGTCGGACATGCCCTGCAGGGGCTGGAACTCGTTACTTGCCATTTGATTAAAATCCTAAATTCTAATTTCTAAATCCTAAGCAAATCTCAAAACACCCAACCTCAAAATCAAAAACACCCTGTTTCCTGCCTTTGGATTTTCCAATTTGAATTTGTTTAGCATTTCGGAATTGGGATTTAGCGTTTCCTGTTTGGCAACGCCAATCGGGTTATTTGCCGGTGATGCGCTCGCGCATGATCTTGCCGGGCTTGAACTTGACCACCTTTCGCGCCGGAATAGTCACTACGTTTTCAGGCTTGTTCGGATTGCGGCCAATGCGCTGCTTACGCTCGCGGACTTCGAATACGCCAAAGTTGCGGAACTCAACCGTGTCTTCGTTTTCGAGCGCTTCAACAATGTAGTCGAGGCTCTTCTGAATAACGGCGTAAACATCCTGCTGAATCAGGCCGGTTTCGTCTGCAATGCGCATTACCAAATCTCTTTTAGTCATTTATATATCTCCTTGAGTTTTAAACGGTTCAATAAAAGGGAAAACTGCTTTCCAAAAAATGAAGCACGGATAATAGTCTGCCGCGTTTTGCGGTCAAGCTAATCCGATCATTATTAGTGGATTAGATGAATTTGGCAGATGAATTTGGTCAGCGCGCGAGAACGTGGATTCCGAGAAAAATCCAGAACGCGAAGAAACTGAAGATGGCCAGACTTTTGTTGAAGAGGTAAAAATGATCCTTGGGATTGATCACCACAACGGTTTCGCCTGCGTCCACTTGGCTATGGGTAAAGGCCTTCAGCTCCTTCACCACCCCCTTGCTCGGAGACTTCAGCTCTGTTGAATCAAGCATTTCCCGCTGCTCGGTCACCTCAGCCAGCGCCGCGTTCATGGCGGTTTCGGTCGAAGAAAGGTTTTTCTTCAAATCCGCAATGCCCCCGTCGGAGGCGCCGTTCTTTTCGGCGTTGCGCACGGCGGCCTCCAGCATGGCGTGATGGTCCTTGGCTTCGGTATATCCCTTTTTAGCCATGTCGAATTTTTTCTGCATAGTAACCCGCCTCAACACGGCCAGAAGCTGCTTTTCGCCAATCGCATCGCCTTCCTGAACGTGCATCTGGCCAATTGCGCCGGAGATTTCAAAAGCCGCCACAACCTCACGCGGATGCTTTTCCATAACGTTCGGGGACGGGAACCACGCATCCTTTACCGCCCACAGACAGAGGAAAAAAAAGATGGCGGCAAGGACAATAAAATCATTGGTTCCCTTGATGTTGTACTTCCTTTCAGCTGGCATTATTGGCTGCTCCTGTTGGCAAAGAAGGGAGAAGATGACAAAGACCGCCAAGGTTGTCCACCCCGAAATCAAGGCACAAAGACATCCGCACCCAAGAAATAAAGGAAAGAAACGGGTCAGGGGAACAGGTCAGGCTTATTGGTTTGAGCACTTGGATTAAATCATGCTAGTTTCATTTCAATTTTAACCGTTGAACGAAAAAATGACTGCCTTTAAACTTATTATAACCGGCATGGCGCTGCTCGCAGCACCCTATCTAAACGCCGCCGTATTCCATGTGGACGGCGACTTCCAGGGCGACGCCTCAACCGGCAGCTCTTGGCTGGATGCATTTCCTAGCGTACAGGATGCCATCGACACGGCCTCGGCCAGCGGAGGCGGTGAAATTTGGGTGAAGGCCGGCATTTACCGGCCGGCCGGCACAGACCGGACCCATTCCTTTGCGCTCAAGCCGGACATTCAGCTCTACGGCGGCTTCCGGGGAGACGAAACCGAACGAGACGCCCGCAACCCCAAAGCCTACCGCACCGTGCTCAGCGGCGACATCGGCCAAATCGGCTCAGCCGACGACAACTGCTACCACGTGCTCCGCGGCGCGTCCAACTGCCGCATCGACGGCTTTTGGATTACAGGGGGCAAAGCCGACGGAAACGAGGTTGATGCCCTAGGCGGCGGCCTGCTGCTCGACAAAGCGCAAAACTTCACCGCCGCCAACTGCACGTTCGAGAAGAACCATGCCGAAGTTGGTGGCGCAATCCGGCTTCATACCGCCTCGGCGGCATTCAATAACTGCACCTTCTACGCCAACTCCGCAGATACCGGCGGTGCAATCATGACGCAAAACCGCACCACGCTGTGGATTGAAGACTCCATCTTTTCATCCAATTTTTCAAAAGAAAACGGTGGAGCCGCTATGGTGGAAGGAAGCACCGACACCCGCTTTGTGAATACCGTGTTCCTCTACAACTCCACAGAAGCTCATGGAGGGGCCGTGTGTGTCTGGGCACAGAACAACGACAGATCGAAAATTGGATTTTCCAACTGCACCTTCAATGAAAATTCAGCCCGAGAGTCTGGCGCGGCCATACAGTTCCACCATTCTTCGGCCCAGCTCTCGGAGTGTGCGTTCAACCGCAACTTTTCGGCCAAGGGCGCGGGGGCCATCGGCGCAAAAAATGCATCAACCATCAGAACCTCGGCCTGCACTTTTTCCAAAAACCGGGGCGCGCCCGGCATGGCCGAGACGGCGTTTGATGAGACATCCAGCCTCTCCGACGGACCGGTTGACATGGCGCATTTCACATCCATGCCCAAAACCGGCTTTCAAAAACCCGTAAAAGCCGCGCCGGCCGCACCAAGAGCCAAGCCCGCGCAAGCCCGCCCTAAACCCCAAACCCAAATGCCCGATGTCTTTGTGCTCAACGCATCCGGCAATAAAGTCAAACTGCGCAACATTGTGGCGGCGGCGGAATACACCGCGGTCGTTTTTGGCGACCTGACCGATCCCTACTTCATCAAAGCCACCCGCCAGATCGAAGCCTCCGGCCTTAGCTACAAAGACAACGGCGTAAACTTTTTCTACATCTACCGCCATCTGGCCTACCCCGAGAACCATGGCTACGTGCAGCCCATCAACGACCTCGAACGTCTGCGCCACGCCACCCTGGCCGCCAAGCACCTGAATACCCGCATTCCCTGGCTGGCCGACCCGATAGACAACCAAGTGGCCAAGGGCCTTAAGGTACGCTCCGGACGAGCCATCATGATCTACAACCAAAACGGATTCGAAGAATACGCGGGCTCTATCTCGGATATAAAACCGCTGAACGCCGCCCTCGAAAAACGGGTAGGCGCCCCAGCCGTCTCCGTCCAGCCCGAACAACTGCCCGAGCCGAACATCGCACCGGTTTCAATGCCGCAAGCCAAACTGGTCGACCGCATCGAAATCAATCCAAAGCGGAACCGCTACATCACCTTGCTGGCTACGCCGGTTGATTCGGATGCCCCCCACTATGTAAAAGCGCGCTTCGAGGGCACAGAAGAGCTGGTGAAAACCGGCAACGGAAAAATCTATATCGGCTTCCACATCGACCCCATCTATCAAGTGACTTGGAACAATCTGGAAACCCCGTTGAAATATTCCATCAAAACAACGCCCGGAAGCACCGTTGCACCCTCCGTCAATGTTGCGCCGCGCATTACCCAAGCCGCCACCGACAGCGAGCCGCGCGAATTCCTGCTCGAAGCCCGGAAGCTGAGCACCACCGAGCCCTTCAAACTGGCTGTGGCCTATTCCGTCCGCTCAAAAACCTCCAAACGCAACATTTCCGTCGTCCAGCAATACCTGGTTTATCTGAAGCACGATCCATTCGGAGGCAACACCCCCAACAGGCAAACCGAGCTCAAAGGATTCAATACCTCCTCGAAGGACAGTGCCACCCGGGCCCGCTTCAACCAGTTTCTCAAGATTATGGACCTCGATCGCAACGGCCGGATATCGCGCGACGAAGCCAGCGGGGTGATCCGCTTCAACTTCCATCAGCTAGACACAAATCGGAACGGATATGTTGAGCGGTCGGAATATGAAGCCTACAAACGGCAGCAATAATACCCCTTTTCGTCCGGGCACAAAAAAAACCGCCCGGCAAAGGGCGGCTTGGCATTTCCATAAAGCGGGAAACTAAGCTTTCTTCACTGCGCCGGAACGCAGGGCCTTCGTGGAAACCCATACACGCTTGACGGCTCCGTTTTCATCACGAACCCGTACACGCTGAAGGTTAGGCTTGAAAGTGCGCTTGGTTGCACTGGTCACGTGGAGACCGATTCCGCCTTTTTTCTTCGCCAAACCTTTACGGACGATACGACGTCCACTGATGGTTTTCTTCCCTGTAACTGCACATTCTCTGCCCATCTCAAATACCTCGGTAATGTTTCTTCAAAATTCTCTCTGATCAACAAGAGCAGGGAAATCTAAGCATTCCCGCCTGCTTTGCAAGTCTAAACCTGCGGTTTTTATACCCATCAAACCAGTTCAGAGAAAACCGCATTGCAGACAAACAGCGCTTCTGGGCTTAAAGCCAGCCGGTTTTCCCCTCTTTGGAGCAGCCCTTCCTCCTCCATTGACTTGATTGCATCGCCGCACAGCGCATCGGCATGATGGCCGGTCAACGACTCAAAACGGGCCAGATCAACCCCCTCGGTCATGCGCAGCCACATCACGAGGGTTTCGCGAGCCTTTTCCTCGAAGGAAAGCGTTTCCACTTCGTCAAACGGCCTTTCGTCCCGTTGCAGGCGGTCGCAATAGGCCTGCAAATCAGGAATGTTTCCAAACCGCCTGCCCCGCCAGTGCGAGTGGGCCGACGGCCCGCAGCCAAAATATTCGCCGCCCTGCCAATAGAGCACGTTATGCAGGCAACGGTTGTCACTTCGCTGCCGTCTCTCCGAGCCCGCCTCTCTTCGTGTCCGATTCTTTGCAAAATTGGAAATCTCGTAGTGGCCATAGCCGGCCTCTTCGAGCAGCGCCTTTACGGCAAAATAATTGTCGGCCTCTTCGTCGTCGCCCGGCGGCGAAATCCGCCCGGCATCGCGGTCGTGCGTCATCGGCGTGCCCGGTTCATAAATCAGATTGTAGTAGGAAACATGCTCCGGCCCTAGGTCCGCCAGCATCCGGGCATCCGCCAATATATCGGCCGGCGTCATTCCCGGTATGCTTTGGATCAGGTCAATGTTCACGTTGTCGAACCCGGCCTCGCGCAACATGTAGTATCCATCGATCGCCTCTTGCGATTCATGAATGCGCCCCAGCAGCCGCAGCGCCTTGTCGTTGAACGACTGCACGCCGATTGATACGCGGTTGATCCCGCCGTCGCGCATGGCCGCCAGCTTTTCCGGCGTCAGGGTTCCCGGATTCGCCTCGCTGGAAAACTCGACCACGTTCGACAGGTTGATGTGCCGGCGGATGGATTCCAGCATTTTGGCATAGTCAGCCGGCTCCAGCGCCGTCGGCGTGCCGCCGCCAATAAACACGGTGTCCGGCGCAAAATCTGCCGGGAGCCGCCCCAGCTCGACATCCAGGCAATGGAGAAACAAAGCGACGTTGTCCCACTCATCGGGCGTCATTTTATAGAAATCGCAGTAGCGGCACCGCGAAATGCAAAGAGGAACATGGATGTAAAGACCGGTCATGAGTAGGTTAATGGTTATTCGTTAGGATCTTACAGTCCAGCTCTTTGGCAGGCGCTTGCTTGCTTCCAAGCAACGACAAAGGGTTTTTAGCAGCTAATGAATGTAAAGCAACGAATTCTCCGTCGGTTTGGATTCGCTGCTTTTCATTAATTTGTTGCCATTCAATCTCTGATGCAGAGCCACCCGAGGGTATTGCCTTCGCTGAACTTGCCCTCAGAGTGTGTTCTTAGCTCCTAATAACCAATAACAAATAACAAATAACTGACTTTTTACGCTTGAGGCACACGTATCTTCTCGCAACTATACGTATGCCATGAAAACAAAACTCACCGTCACGATGGATGATGCGCTCATCCCAAAAGCAAAACGCTATGCACAGCAGCATGACCGCTCGCTGTCGAGCCTGATCGAGGAATCGCTCCGCAAACTCACCAGCGGCCAACCCGAAAGCTTTTCCAGCCAGTGGAAAGGAAAAATCGAAGTGGCCGAGAAAAAGGATGCGCGTTTCCAGCAGCTCGCGAAAAAATATCTATGAAAATTCTCGTCGATACGGATGTGCTGCTGGACGTTGCTCTTGACCGCCCTCCTTTTTCGGAACCGGCCGGCGAATTGATGGATCTGCTCCAACAGGGCCGTGCAACGGGATTTGTTGCGTGGCATTCGATATCGAACTTCTACTACATTTGCGCATCCAGCCAAAACGACAAGACGGTGCGCGCCTTTCTGGCCGACCTGTTCTCTTTCATCCAAATCGCACCGGTTTCCACAACGGACATGCAGCGTGCCCTATCCCTCAACATGAAGGATTTTGAAGATGCCATGCAGGCCGCCTCGGCATTGGCCTGCGGTGCGGAGATCATTGCCACACGAAACCTGCGCGACTACGTTAAATCGCCAATCAAAGCAAAGTCGCCCAAAGAGGCGCTTAGCCTAATTCAATAGTCAAGGCCCCTTCCTCAATGCCCAAAATACGACTCGACCAACTCCTCGTGCAAAACAATCAGGCCGACAGCCGCGAGCAGGCGCAGCGCCTGATCCGCGCCGGCATGGTGCGCGTCAACGAGCAGCCGGCCAACAAGCCGGGGCATCAATACCCGGACGACGCGACCCTTTTTGTGAAGCAGAAAGAAAGATATGTCAGCCGGGGCGGCCTTAAGATCGAGGGCGCGCACAAGCAGTTTGGCTTTAAGCTAGAAGGCGCCGTCTGCCTCGACATTGGCTCGTCCACCGGCGGCTTTACCGATTTCATGCTCCAGCACGGTGCGGTCAAGGTTTATGCCGTCGACTGCGGCACCAACCAGCTGCACTACAAGCTGCGCAAAGATCCGCGCGTGGTCGTGATGGAAAACACCAACGCGCGCTACATCACCACCGACGACATTCCCGAGCCGGGCGACTTCTGCAGCATCGACACCTCGTTCA
Source organism: Pontiella sulfatireligans (assembly GCF_900890705.1). Lineage (GTDB taxonomy): Bacteria > Verrucomicrobiota > Kiritimatiellia > Kiritimatiellales > Pontiellaceae > Pontiella > Pontiella sulfatireligans. The sequence continues at coordinate 122,185 of NZ_CAAHFH010000003.1, forward strand.
TCTCGTTGACCAAAATTCTCCCGCCGCTTAAGAGCCTTATGAAACCCGGTGGGCATATTATTTCGCTCATCAAGCCTCAGTTCGAGGCCGGCAAGAACCAGGTCGGAAAAGGCGGCGTCGTGCGCGATCCCGCCATCCATGAAGAAGTCATCGAAAAGGTCAAGGCATTCGGCACCCAAGAGCTCGGCTTCCAATGGCTCGGCCTCGCCACCTCCCCCATCACCGGCCCCGCCGGAAACGTCGAATTCCTCGCCTATTGGGAAGTTTGACCATCCAGAAAGCGGCTGCTCCTCTTGGATTTCAGGCAGAATAATTGGGTGGCAAAATAATTTTTCCTGCCCATGCGCAAAGGAAATTATTCTGCCCACCTCTCGCCCGCACAGAAATTTCCTGCGCATTGGCAGGTCTGATTATTTCGGTGTTTTTCTGAAAAACTGGATTGCGTTGCCCCTTACTTTCAGGCTCACTCTGCGGCGCTCGGGAAAAAGAACCCCGGGCGCAGGAAATCGCCATGCCAGAAACCAAGTCCATCCCACAGCAGGAAATCAGCAAGTCGCTTCGCAATAGCTCCTTAGCCGGCGCCATCGGCGTCTTCTTTTTCATGATCGTCCAGAACGGGCCGATTCCGCTGATGCTCGAAAAGCTGGGCGCCGGAGGCATCGCCATCGGACTGACGGCCACTTTGTTCCAGCTGGGCATGCTGATCCAGATTCCGGCGGCATTCTTCACGGAGCGGCTCGCCAGCCGAAAAATTTTCTGGGCCTCCACCACCATCACCGCCCGCGCGGCCATTGCGGTTCCCGGCATTTATCTGCTGCTCTTCCCCGACCGGCAGTCGCCGATGATCTGGCTGACGCTCACCGCGATCGGCGTATTCAGCTTTTTGGCTCAAACTAGCGGGCCCGTCTGGTTCAGCTGGATGGCCGACCTGATTCCCGACAAGGTTCGGGCCGGCTTCTGGGCAAAGCGGCAGGGCCTGTCCATGATTGCCAGCGTCGTCAGCGTCGCCCTGACCGGCTGGTTTCTGGATATGTTCCCTGACGACTCCATGGCTGGCTTCGGGTGGCTGCTGATTTTTGCTTCGTTCATGGGAATCATGGATATTGTGGTCCATTGGTTTGTGATGGAGCCACCGCCGAGCCCGGCCAACCGAACCCTCTCGCCGACGAAACGTATTCTTCAACCGTTGAAAAACCGCGACTTTCTCTTTTTCACGCTTTCCATGTGCATTTGGTTTTTCGGGCTCGGACTGTTCGGCCCGTTTCTCAACGTCTACCTGAAAACCACGTTCGGCATCACCTACACCCACCTCTCCGCCATCCAGCTGGCCGGCATGGTCAGCAGCGTGGTTTCCAGCTTCATCGGCGGCCGCCTGATCGACCGCGTAGGCCTGCGCACCTACGGCCTCGCCATGGTGGTGGCCATCCCGCTCTTCAGCGGCGTCTGGTTTTTCCTGAACGGCCGCGCAACCGGCCTGCTCCCCATTCTTGGAACCGTGCCCCAGCCGGTCATGATGCTCTGCATCAGCTCGCTGCTCGCCGGCGGGGTCTATGCCGCGGTCGGCATGCTGCAGCTCAACCTGCTCTCCACCCTCGCGCCCGCTCAGGGCCGCACCATGGCCATGGCCGTGCACTGGTCGCTCGTCGGAATTCTTTCTTCGGCCGGGCCGATTACCGGCGGATGGATCAAGAACTTCTTCACCGCGCACCCGCTCAACATCACCCTCTACGGCGGCACCGCGTTTTCCTACTTCCATGTGATCCTGCTGCTTCATGCCCTGTTGATCTGGCTGGTGATGCTCCCATTGCTGATGAAGGTTCAGAAAAAGGACGGCGAATGGCCGTTGGAAAAAGCGCTGGCTGATATTTTCGTCTTTACCCCGTTGCGCTCGGTTCGAAACGCCTACAACTTTAACCTCGCCGCTAGCACGGTGGCGGTCAATACAGTCAAGAAAACCGGCACCATCGCCATCCGCGCTGTAAAGGAGACGGTGGAAGCCGCCAGCCGCGCCGGCAAGGAGTCGGTGGAAAAGGTCAAAAAGAAGCAGGAAGAAAAACGTCCAAAAAACGGCTAGCCCACCGGAATGTCGTCGTCGGCTTCCACCGCCGGCACAACGACGGCTTCCGCCGGTTCATCCTGCAGCTGTTCGCTCGGCTCGATAACAATCGGAGCGGCGTTCGTGGCCGAAAGCCCTCCCAGCGCACCGCCCTCCAACCCCGGCAAGCCAGACATCGTAGATTCGGGCTCCGGTTCATCGCGCTCCTGAGGAGCCTGCCTTGGAAGCGAATCGGGATGCTCGCCGACCAGCTTTAGATAGGGTTCATAGGCCCACGGCGCAAAACGGCCGACGGTAGACGCCTTCAGCTCCACGATCCCGCCAATCACAGCCGCCTCGAAAATAAACAGTGCAACCACCAAAGCGGTCGCCACATATGCGGCCGGCATCGATCTGCGTGTTTCCAAATCTTTCATGGCCTACTGAAGTAATGGAGTTTGGCGCCCTTGTACACGCTTTTCTTGCGTTTGTTCTGCTTGACCCCCCCAACCGCCTTGGGCATTCTCGCCGGCTTATGAAAGCAAACGACTATCACGTAACGATGGACGCCCTTGTGAGTCTCTGCAAGCGGCGTGGGTTCATTTTCCAGACTTCGGAAATCTACGGCGGCATTAACGGCTTCTGGGACTACGGCCCCCTCGGCGTAGAGCTCAAGCGCAACATCAAGGCCTGCTGGTGGAAATCCATGACGCAGCTGCGCGAGGACGTTGTTGGCCTCGACAGCTCGATCATCATGCATCCCCGCGTCTGGGAAGCGTCCGGCCACGTCGGCAACTTCAAGGATCCGATGCTCGACTGCCGCGAAACCAAGAGCCGCTACCGCGCCGACCAAATCTTCGTGCTCAAGCACAAGACCGACGCCGAAGCCCTCATGTTCGCCTTCCACGAAAACGCACCGGCCCCGGCCGAGAAAAAGGTTAAGAAGGTCGCGAAAGGCAACGCCGCCGACTACGACCAAGTCGCCCTGCTCGACATTCCGCTCGAAGCCTACACCAAGCTCGTCGGCCCCGACACCAACGAACCCGGCACCCTCACCGAGCCGCGCGCGTTCAACCTCATGTTCAAAACCTACGTCGGCCCCGTCGAAGAAAGCTCCAATGTGGCGTACCTCCGCCCCGAAACCGCGCAGGGCATCTTCGCCCAGTTCGGCAACGTCTGCTCCACCGTCCGCAACAAGGTGCCCTTCGGCATTGCGCAGATCGGCAAGGCGTTCCGCAACGAAATCAACCCGCGCAACTACACCTTCCGTTCGCGCGAGTTCGAACAGATGGAACTCGAATTCTTCATCAAGCCCGGCACCGATGCCGAGCAGCATGAATACTGGGTCGCCGAGCGCCTCAAGTGGTACGAAAAGGTCGGCCTCCCCGAAGGACGCATGCACCGCGACATCCACGAAGGCGACGCCCTCGCCCACTATGCCAGCGCCTGCACCGATATTCTCTACGACTTCCCGTTTGGCACGCAGGAGCTCGAAGGCATCGCCGCCCGCGGCAACTTCGACCTGACCCAGCACCAGAACACCAGCGGCAAAAAACTCGAATACCACGACGAAGCGACCAAGGAAACCTACATTCCCCACGTCATCGAACCGTCCGCCGGCGTCGACCGCATCGCCCTCGCGCTGCTGTGCGAAGCCTATCGCATCGAATGGATTCCAAAAGGCAAAGACGGCGGCGAAGTCCTCACGGCCGAAGTCGGCGTTGAACGTGCCCCCGAAGGCTACGAAGCCCGCACCGTGCTGCGCTTCTCGCCCTGCATTGCTCCGTACAAGGTGGCCATCCTGCCGCTGGTCAAAAACAAGGAGCCCTTGGTTGAAAAAGCCCGCGGACTCTACGAGCAGCTTTCCAAGCGTTGGAAATGCTTCTACGACCAAACCGGCGCCATTGGCCGCCGCTACCGCCGTCAGGACGAGATCGGAACGCCGCTGTGCGTCACGGTCGACTTCGAAACGATCGAAGAAGACGATTGCGTCACGATCCGCGACCGCGACACCATGAAGCAGATCCGCCTGCCCATCGCCGAGTTGGAAGCCTACATCGCCAACATCGTCGACTTCTAAGGTTTCAATCCCTGGAAAAGCCCGCCCGCAACGGCGGGCTTTTTTGTTTGGCAGGGCGTGCTCGCCGAGCGCGCCATGCGGAGGACTCGGCCACCCGCATTGCGCACGGGCGGACGGCTCGGAGAGTTAAGGCACTCACTTGACGGAATAATTCAGAAATTTACCTATCTACTTCTGTCATCCGAGTTTATCGGTGGCAACAACTCCCGCCTGGTCGTTCTTGTGCGGTTCATTTCCGTTTCCAGGTTTACCTGCCCCACTCGTCAAGTCGAATGCCTCCGCTTCCAGTAATTCTAATTTTGGGACATGGCGAAAAGGTGCCGCCTGAACTTAGCCATTCTGATGGCGTAGGTCTGGCAAAAGCTCTGTGGCTGCGGCTGCCGGATCTACGGCTTCGCCTAAGTTCCGGCGTTACTGCTCCACAATTAGAATTGCTGCTCCACTTCGCTCCAGCTCGTCATCGCCATTCCGTGCGCTGGCTCGGACAGAGCCTCGCCCTCCAACCCTGTTCATGAAAAATCCAGCACAGCTGGCGGGGGTACTAAAACGAGGACAATGAAGAAGGCATGTAGTCCACAGCCTTTAGGCTGAATATGCGTGAGCAGGAAGCAGCTGCTCACGCCTCACCCGTCACTCGTCACGCTCAGAGCAAATCCAGCGGGCTCTTCGGCTTGCTGCTCATCTCCTTCACCACATGCGTATAAATCATCGTGGTTTCCAGGCTCTTATGCCCCAGCAACTCCTGCACCTCCCGAATATTCGTACCGCCCATCAGAAGATGCGTCGCAAAACTATGGCGCAGCGTATGAACCGTGGCGTGCTTATAAATCTCCGCGGCTTTAACCGCCTTCGATAACGCCCCCTGCATCACCTTTTCGCTCACATGATGCCGCCGTGTTTTTCCAGACCTTGGATCCACCGAAAGGTTTTTTGCCGGGAACACATACTGCCATTTGAACTCGCGCGGAGCATTGGGATATTTTTTATCCAGCGCGCCCGGAAGATAAACCGCCCCGAAACCCTTCTTCAGATCTCGCTCATGCAAATCCTTCACCTTTTTCAGATGCTCCTTCAGATCAGCCGTCAGCGAATCCGGAAGCAGCGTCGCCCGATCTTTATCCCCCTTGCCGCTCCGCACAAAAAGGAGATCATTTTCGAAATCCAGATCCTGCACCCGCAGCCGAATCGTCTCGGAGACCCGAAGCCCCCCGCCATAGGTCAGGCGCAACATGAGCTGCTTCGTCCCTTCCACTTCATTCAGGAGCCGCTTCACCTCATCCACCGAAAGCACAACCGGCAGCCGCTTGCCTCGCCGGGCGCGCACCGCGTCCACCTCAGGAACCTCAATCTTGAGCGTATCCTTAAACAAAAACATCAATGCGCTGAAGGCCTGATTTTGCGTGGAGGATGCCACATTTCTTCGGAGTGCCAAGTGCGAGAGGAAACTACGCATCGAACCCGTCGCCTTCCAGTCCAACCCCTGATCGGAAACATACCTGAAATAGCGGGCCACCCATTCCAGATAGGTCTGCTCCGTCCGGTAGGCATAATGCCGGATCCGCAGCAGCTCGCGCATCCTGCAGGCCGTCTCGCCGGCCTCCGCCGGCAGCGGTTCACCGGCCGGAACCGCAGGCGCGGCATCCAGCGGAGGGCGGTGCCCGTTGGCCTCGGGAAGATAAACATTCAGGTAGAGTTTCACCGCCTGTGCGGCCTGCCGTTGCCGCCACTCCTCCACCGAACCATCCCGCGCAAGTTGATCCGCAAAGCACATCACCTGATCCCGCCCCGAAAGCTCCTCAGCGGAAAACTCCGACAACAGAAAACGCCGTACCCAGCCCACATAGTACGAACGATACTTCTCTTCGACGAGATTTCTCAACTTCAAGAAATCCTCAAACTCCTTGAGATCAATATATTGCATCGACTGCTCCTTGTTTCGGAGATTATAAGAGGCTCTTATAATCTCCGATATACGTGGTTTTAGGAGCCTTTTCGCCCCAAAACCGACCTGTTCACCGATATTTGAACAGGATTATCAGAGCCTCTTATAACCCTGCTATTTCCGGTTTTTAAGATCATATCCATCCACAGTCTTATTCGCCCGGAACAAAATTTATATACTTTCTGGCAATAAGTATTTGAAGTTTTATCTCCAAAAAATTACGCTGTATTCAAATGAAATGCATTTAAAGAGAAGGAGCACGGGCCTCCTGCCGAAGCATAAAACGTCGATGCTTCGCTAAAAAAAAACCAAGGACGGTAGTTTGATGTCGCAAGAGAGCCAGACAGCGAAGATGCCAAAACCGGAAATTAAGAGGCTCTTCTAATTAACGTTCTCTTAGTAAAATGAAAATATACAAAACAATAATTACATCACTGTCTTTGCTCTTCTGTTTGCAAGGAATTGCCAATGCCGATAGTGAAGCAGCTCCATATCCATGGGTGACCACTTCAAAAAATGAAAAGATACTGTTCAAGATGGTTCCTCAGAAATTCCATTGGGAAAACGATGACAGAAGTCTGGTAGTAGACAGAGAAGCTTTCGGGATTGCTTATAAAATTGATGATAGCGGAGGTTTCGAGGAATTGTGGCGTGTTGAAGGTTGGTACGCCTTCGGGGGAGAAATATCTGACGATGGAAAATACTTCGTTCGCTATGGACCATGGGCCAGCGACCAAAAGGGGTTCACTGATCTAGCTATTGCCTTTTACGAAAGCGGAGAGTTGTTAAAGGAGTATCAGGTTCAGGAACTCATAAAGAATACAAACAGTCTTGAGCACTCCGTCTCCCACTACCAGTGGAAAGCTAGATCCCAGTCCAAACCCAATGGATTTGAATATCGTTCCTACTTTCATTTGGTCATGATTGATAAAACAGCCTACAGGTTTAATTATGAAACAGGAGAAATCGTAGATGTTGGAATAGATGTCAATGCCAAGTCTCCTACTGAGGCCAGTCATGAAAAGTTGGCCAGAAAAAATATTAGCGGGATCGGGATCTTATCAGAATCCGACTTCCAAGATGCGTATGAGGAACATTTCACCCTTTACTTTATTGAAGCGCACGAGGGAGAGATGTCTGACGTTCATTACAAAGACCCCGTTTGGGAAACGCATTTGCGTCCAAAGAAAAAATATTCGCACGTCTGTATCGGTTCAATGACACTGCCCATTCATGACGGAGGAGTTGTAAGGACTTCCATCACCCCCTCGGAAATTGACAATGCTTTTGAAACAGCCTTATCACATCCGTACATATTGCATCGTTTTGAAGGGGAAACATCACAGGCCCAACTAGTGCTGTATCTTCAAGAGGACTTACTTCACAAAAATACAAAGCATCTCAAGAATCAGTATAAAAAAGTCAAGAGAGCTGAACTGGCAGAAGAGAAGCTTCGTGATTGGACAGAGTTTTGGATTACTCCGAATTCACCTGAATGCACCTCTTTCTTTCTCAACACCAAAACAAAAGAGATCATATATTTCGACAGACCAAGCTGGAGTGCGCCATCTGTACTTTCTTTGGCAGGTCCTGACTGGAAAGAACAAACAAGAGAACCAGAACATTGACCCTACTCGGTACAACGCCCGGTGATCCGGTCAACGTTGGAGTCCCGAGCGGGTCATGTTGAACGTTGGGATGCGATAAAACTAAAACACATGAAAAAGAAAATATTCATTATCCAGCTTGCTGTAACTTTTTTTGTGAGTTTCATCATCGCATTAACGATGCGAGGGGAATCAATAGATTTTTGCTTTATGGAATATGCAGGAGTTATCTCTTCCTTATTGATTCCTGCACCATATTTCATCGCAATTGCAGTGGCTGTACTGGGAAGAATAGGTATATCTGCAGTCATAAATTTAGCACTCAAAAGATGGCCTATAGCTTCCATAATTATAGATGTGTTGATTACGTTATTGATCTCAGCATCGAATAATATTCCGTTAAGTTTTTAACCGTAAAAAATGAAAATATTTCCCAACCAGCAGGTCGAGCCTATCGTGACAACGCCCGTCGATGAAGTTGAAGCACAATCCACTCAGGCTCACCCGTAACGTTAGCGGATCATAAATAAAATGAATGAAGGTCAATCCATAATTCCTAGATACTTCCTCATGGGAACAGCCGGAATATTTGTTTTAAGAAATCAATCAGCCTCTCAATTTGTGAACACCATTGAAGGCACACCAGCCATTATAATTGGTTCAATATTATTCGTGGTTTCATCCTATTTCATTTTAAGAGATTATCTTTCACTTTCCAAAGTCGGGAAATCAGGCCTGACAGGATTAATGATCGTATTTTACATCGCCTTACTTTCAATGATTTGGATAAGCCCATCATTTGAAGAACTCAAGAAAGTTCTAATTTACAGCTCTCTAATTGGGATATTTATTGTTGGGAATATTTTTGAGCGAATTACTTATCGGGAACTAAAATGAAAAAATCGCTAACAATAAAGCAATGAAGTGATCTGTACTGAGGCACGAAGGGAACGATCAGCATCATTGTCAGGTTCATGTAAGCTGCGGAGAGGCGGCATGATTAAAGCGTCGGAGACGCGCTTGATCATCCGTGGAGGAAGGGGCCCCCTTATATATAGGGCAATGCTTAAGCGGCTTTGCCGCTGGTATCGGTTATTCGTTATTCGTTATGAGGAAAAGAGGATGCCTGCGAGTGCAGGTATCGTTTTCCGAGCTTCTTTCTCTCTTTTTTTATCCTGAATTTCGACTGTTTTTCCATTTTTCAAACGTCTGGACAGACCGCTGCGTTGCCGCTTCCAAAGCTTGGAAGCGGGAGGCCTTTATCGTGTCGCGGCCGTCCCGGCTGCGGGCTGAAACAGTCGGTCTACTAGCCCGTGCCGCGCGGACACGGGATAAACTCACGCCAGCGAATGAGACCGCCGCAGGTTTTGCATTTCCAGGGTTTACGGTGCGGTGGTTTCCCGGGGGGCAGCAACTCGACAAGAATCTCATAGAGCGCGCAGATGAGTTCGCGAATCCGCTCGAGCGGTACGCGGCAGTTGGACGCGAGGAATCCGTAGTGCCGCACCTTCATGAACCCGTGCGGCAGGACGTGCTGAAGATAGCGCCGCATGAACTCGAAAATCTTGAGGCTCATTGTTTTCCAGGCTTTGGAACCGGAAGGTTTGTATTTGAAGGTCACCTCGCCGTCGGCCACGCGGATGATTCGGCTCGGCGCGATGGCCACGCGAAAGACATATTGCGCGAGATACTTGAGCGCCCGCTGGCCGTTGCCGACGTTGCGGACATCGACAACCCAGTCGGGGTTCCACACGCACGGCGGCGCGGCGAGCCCTTCTTGTTTGAGCAGCTCCATGAACTTGGCGCGGTAGATTATCGAGAGCGGTTTGCCATGGATATAAAACTCAGCACCGGAGCTTTTCCATTCGGTCTCGTCTTTTGAGAGCCCGCCGCCGGGCACGATGAAGTGCACGTGCGGATGGTATTCAAGCTGTCGCGTCCACGTGTGCAGGATGCCGGTAAACCCGGCGGTTTCACATCCGACAAAGCGCGGATCTTTCGCCAGCTTTTTCAGAGCGCCGGAGGCCGCTTTGAAGAGCGCGGAATAAGCCGCCTTTTGGTTGGACCGGATCAGCGAGCGGAGTTCCTTGGGCACGGTGAAGGTGATCATGAAATAATTAACCGGCAGCGCCTTCTCAAGCTGCTTGATCAACCACTCATCCGACTTTCCGGCCTGGCAGGTCGGACAGTGCCGGTTGCCGCAGGAGCTGTCGGCATAGTGGCTTTCGCCGCAACCGTCGCACGAAAATGAATGTTGGCCGAAAGCACCGGTGCCGCAGTTGCGGATAGCCCGGATCACCTTCCGATGATTTGAGGGCATGTCCGCACCGAAGCGCGCAAGATAGGCCGCGCCGTGAGTCTGGAAAAGGTTCTGAATGGGATTAGGCATCGTCGAGCCCTCCCATCAGGCGGTTGATGCGCGCGGCGGCATCACTGTTGCCCATGTCGGTGACATGAAGATAGATCATGGTGGTTTCAAGGGAGCTGTGACCGAGATACTGCTGAACAATGCGCAGGTTAACGCCCGCCTCGATCAGATGCGTGGCATAGGAGTGCCGCAGCGTATGAAGCGTAGCGTGTTTTTTTATCTTGGGGAGCTCTTTAAGAATCCGGCGCATCATTTGCTGAACCGACGAGCGGGCCATGGGCGTGGTCGCCGTGCGTCCCTTTTTACCATCACGGCCAAGCGCCGGGAAAAGCAGGGCTTTATTACGATGTGTTTTCCAATATTCAACCAACAGATTATAGGTGGATTTCGGCAAAGGAATATAGCGGTCCTTCCCGCCCTTGCCCTGGCGGACATGGAGTGTCATGCGTTCTTTGCAGATATCATGAACCGTAAGGTTCAGTGCCTCCTGCAGACGCAGGCCGCACGAATACACCGTGGCCAGAAACGCGCGGGCCTGAGGCGTACGTGCCGCGCCCAGAATCAGGCGGACCTCGTTAATGCTAAGAACCGTCGGCGGCGTAGTCAGGCGCTTGATCTTCAGCAGCCGAAGCGTCTCCCAGTCCATCGGGAGAGTGTGGGTATAGAAAAACTTAATCCCGCTGTAGGCAATGCGCATCGTCGATGCACTCCAGCCCTGGTCATTTTTACAATACAGGAAATATTCACGCACCTGCTGTTCCGCGATCTCCTCTGCCGGCACATGCCAGAAGTTGGAGAGTTGGCGCACCGCGCGCGAGTATGATTTTTGTGTACGATCGCTGTAGTCACACAGCTGCATGTCCTCTATCATCTTATTTTGTAATTTGTTGTTCATATCAGCTTCCTTTCGCTCTGTTATGAGGACGCTGAATACGTCCTCTTTCAGAGTGGAAGCTATATGATTAACAGGGATTGTTTAACTGCCGCGCAGCGGCTTACTTGAACCAGAACTTGGAGCCTATCGTGACAACGCCCGTTGACAAAGTTGAACCACAATCCACTCAGGCTCACGTTTAACGTTCGACGGATAGAAATAATATGAAACACATCATAATATTAATGGGAATAATGTTTCTGTCTGGATGCACAGTCCGTGAGTCTGCGCACGATAAACTGCAAGGCGAACTCAAAGAGGTTGTCATGCAAAATATAGACGCATGGAATTCTAAAAATTTCTCGCAGTTAAAAGAAACCATCAATTTAGAATCTGATCTGTGGAGAAGAATAAAACAGTCGTGGGATATAGAACTTGAGATAGATTCTACATCTGAACTAGAAAAGGGGTCAGTCCTTGAATATTAACATTCAAAAGGGGCCAAAAAAAATGGCAATTGCTTGGTTAATCCGCCGAAATACATGCGTTAAAAATAGTTGGATATCAGATTTGTTAACGATGGGGCATCCGAGCAGTGTTTCGAGAAACATTAAATTAATGGAGAGCGCAACCAAGGGGGAGTTATGGACGCTGAAGCAGAAAATGTTAAAATTCAAGGACTGACCCCGGACCCAGCTGCATGTCCTCTATCATCTTATTTTGTAATTTGTTGTTCATATCAGCTTCCTTTCGCTCTGTTATGAGGACGCTGAATACGTCCTCTTTCAGAGTGGAAGCTATATGATTAACAGGGATTGTTTAACTGCCGCGCAGCGGCTTACTTGAACCAGTCAATTGAGGCTATCGTGACAACGCCCGTCGAGTCAGGCAAAGTTTGTTCGCACTCAGCCTCATCTCAAACGTTGGGGACATAAAAAATAATGATATATAAAATTCCAGCAATATACCTCGTAATGATCGCCTGTTGCTGGCTATTCATCCAAGTATCGCCTCATTATGTGAAAGAAAAATCCTTCAAACATTCTGAGTTCTCAAAGTACATCGAGGGACTGCAAAGCAGCGAACATCACCACCCCTTCATGATTATCGAGCACCCTCATTCAAAAACTAAGCTGTGGTTTAATATTAATGATGATGAGATAGAAGCATATTTCTCTATGCTCTCTGAATTCGACAAAGCCCGAGAACAGCAACTAACAAATGTATCGGTTCAAAATGATTTGGACCTGAGAGATAAAAAAGAGGGAAACTTTGTTTTGCATTGGGATTTCAAGGGCTCTCCTGAAGAGGTCTCGAAGAAAACCGGAATCCTGCTTGAAGAAGGATTTAACTTTAACGATTTCAGCGAATTGAAAATAATAACTCATGAAATGAAGGTTAAAAAGTAAGTCTCATCAGTGAAAAATAAAAACCAAAACATCTACCTACTCGTTGTCTTAATTTTCTCATTCGCCTGCTGTTGGGATGGTTATCTTGGCTCATGGATGAACACAACCTTCTTCAGTATATATACAGGAATTCCAATAATTCTTTCCTCTATACTTGAGGATGTCGTGGGTAACTGGTTCCGAAATGATTTCATATTCTTCCCCGCGATAACAGTAAGTATGGCTCTCCTTGTATTTTTACCTGTACTCAAATTTTCAAAGTTCAAAAGCATGAAAGGCTTTGTTTTTACACAAACCATTGCTTTTATAATATTCACAATAATCAATTACCCAATTAGTTTACTTACATGGCAATAATACCCCAACCAGGCAATCGAGAGGTACGAGGCAAAGGCGCCAAAAATTTAATTGATGAGGTTTAGCAAGTTGCGCCTTTGCTCGCCCCTCATCGCAGACGTTCGACACGAGAAATAGAAATGGAAGAAATAATATTCCAGAAAAGGGGTCAGTCCTTGAATATTAACAAGTTGGCTTAAACCTCTTTTTTGGATCGCGCAGATTACAGATTCGGTGGATCAATTCTAGGATTATGAGAAAAGGACTGCCCCTTTTCTCTCCACCAAGGCCGCTCCCGCCGAACTTCGTGGCGTCGGAGCCTCCCGCGTGCCGGCTCGGACGGCGCCTCGCCCTCCCCTGATCAGGAAGATGCCCTGAGATCCTGAAGCTGGAGCAAGCTGTTGCCGTTCCAGGGTCTGAACCGGCGCCACGAAGCCCACCCTCACCGGCGGGCTTTTTTTTGTAGGCGACTTCCAGCCGCGTTGCGGCTGAGCAGGAGGATCACTGCCCGCAGCGCCCATGGCCGGCGAGGACGCCAGCCCTCCACTCGCCTTGAACACCGTTCCCCGAAACTCCTTGTGAGGTTGAGAAAAAAGGGGTCAGTCCTTGAATATTAACAATTTGGCTTAAACCTCTTTTTTGGATCGCGCAGATTACAGATTCGGTGGATCAATTCTAGGATTATGAGAAAAGGACTGCCCCTTTTCTCTCCACCAAGGCCGCTCCCGCCGAACTTCGTGGCGTCGGAGCCTCCCGCGTGCCGGCTCGGACGGCGCCTCGCCCTCCCCTGATCAGGAAGATGCCCTGAGATCCTGAAGCTGGAGCAAGCTGTTGCCGTTCCAGGGTCTGAACCGGCGCCACGAAGCCCACCCTCACCGGCGGGCTTTTTTTTGTAGGCGACTTCCAGCCGCGTTGCGGCTGAGCAGGAGGATCACTGCCCGCAGCGCCCATGGCCGGCGAGGACGCCAGCCCTCCACTCGCCTTGAACACCGTTCCCCGAAACTCCTTGTGAGGTTGAGAAAAAAGGGGTCAGTCCTTGAATATTAACAAGTTGGCTTAAACCTCTTTTTTGGATCGCGCAGATTACAGATTCGGTGGATCAATTCTAGGATTATGAGAAAAGGACTGCCCCTTTTCTCTCCACCAAGGCCGCTCCCGCCGAACTTCGTGGCGTCGGAGCCTCCCGCGTGCCGGCTCGGACGGCGCCTCGCCCTCCCCTGATCAGGAAGATGCCCTGAGATCCTGAAGCTGGAGCAAGCTGTTGCCGTTCCAGGGTCTGAACCGGCGCCACGAAGCCCACCCTCACCGGCGGGCTTTTTTTTGTAGGCGACTTCCAGCCGCGTTGCGGCTGAGCAGGAGGATCACTGCCCGCAGCGCCCATGGCCGGCGAGGACGCCAGCCCTCCACTCGCCTTGAACACCGTTCCCCGAAACTCCTTGTGAGGTTGAGAAAAAAGGGGTCAGTCCTTGAATATTAACAAGTTGGCTTAAACCTCTTTTTTGGATCGCGCAGATTACAGATTCGGTGGATCAATTCTAGGATTATGAGAAAAGGACTGCCCCTTTTCTCTCCACCAAGGCCGCTCCCGCCGAACTTCGTGGCGTCGGAGCCTCCCGCGTGCCGGCTCGGACGGCGCCTCGCCCTCCCCTGATCAGGAAGATGCCCTGAGATCCTGAAGCTGGAGCAAGCTGTTGCCGTTCCAGGGTCTGAACCGGCGCCACGAAGCCCACCCTCACCGGCGGGCTTTTTTTTGTAGGCGACTTCCAGCCGCGTTGCGGCTGAGCAGGAGGATCACTGCCCGCAGCGCCCATGGCCGGCGAGGACGCCAGCCCTCCACTCGCCTTGAACACCGTTCCCCGAAACTCCTTGTGAGGTTGCTTGATGCTTGCTAGATTGCGCGGCCTCAAGCAACACGACACGACAAAAAGGGTATTCATGTCTCATATAAGCGATGAAAAGGCGGCGCGCGAGAAGAAGGAACTCGCGCGGAAACTTCAGCTGGTCGAAAAAGAGGCGCGGCGCAAGGCGATCACGGAGCGCAAAAAAATCAAAGGCCTGCAGGTTGAGCCGACGGCTGCCTTCTATGATGACGCGGAAAAAAGGGAACCGGGCGACCGCAACATCAAAGGCTTTGGTTTTGACATACACCCCTAGGTTACTTTTTTTTCCATTGCCGTGCTGACGGTTTTTATTCTCGCCTCCTTGATGTTTGCGGATCAGGCGAGCGAAATCATCGACAGGACCCTCGCCTTCACGACGAGAACCTTCGGCTGGTTCTTTATCCTGTCGGCAAATATATTTGTCTTAGCCGCGACTTACTTTGCCTTCAGCCCGATGGGTCGCATTCGAATTGGCGGCCATGATGCCAAACCGGAGTTCAGCACGGGCGCCTGGTTGGCCATGCTGCTCAGCGCGGGCATGGGCATTGGACTCATGTTCTGGAGTGTGGGTGAACCCATATTCCACCTTCAAACCCCCTCTCCGATGTTCAGCGGCGTTGAGGGCAACACGCCCGAAGCAGCACAGGCGGCGATGGCGACCACCTTTTTCCATTGGGGAATCCACCCATGGGGCATCTATGCCATTGTCGGGCTGGGCCTCGCGTTTTTTTCCTATAACCACGGCTTGCCGCTCACCATCCGATCGATTTTCTATCCTATTCTCGGCGACCGTATCTACGGATTTTGGGGCAACCTGATCGACGTACTTTCCGTGCTGGCCACACTAGCGGGCCTCGCAACATCGCTGGGGCTTGGCGTACAACAGGTGAACGCCGGCCTGAACTATCTCTTCGACATCAACATCAGCAGCACCGTCCAGATTGTTCTGATTGCCGTGATTACCCTTATTGCCACGCTGTCCGTAGTCGCCGGTCTCGACGGCGGCGTCAAGCGGTTAAGCAAGTGGAACATGGGGCTTGCCGGCATTTTCATCCTCGTCATCCTCCTCCTCGGCCCCACGGTCTATCTGCTGGGGAGCCTTCTCCAGAACTTTGGGTACTATCTAACGAAACTGCCGGAAATCAGCCTTTGGACTGAAACCTTCCGGGAGAGCAACTGGCAGGGCTCATGGACGGTCTTCTATTGGGCTTGGTGGATTGCCTGGTCACCCTTTGTCGGCATGTTTATTGCGCGGGTTTCCAAGGGGCGCACGGTACGGGAATTCATTCTTGGAGTGATGGTTATTCCCACGCTGCTCTCTTTTGTATGGATGTCGATACTCGGCGGCGCCGCACTTGAACTGCAACTCAGTGGTGCAGCGGACATTTCGGCTGCCGTTAACGACAATGTGGCCACGGCCCTCTTTGACATGCTGAAACACTTTCCCTTCACCCAGATTCTCAGCATGGTCGGCATCGTGCTCGTCACTATTTTCTTTGTAACCTCCTCCGATTCCGGCTCGCTGGTGGTCGACCACCTGACCTCTGGCGGGAAGCTCGACTCCCCGATTCCGCAACGCGTTTTCTGGGCGGTCATGGAAGGCGTCGTGGCCGCAGTATTGTTACTCGGCGGAGGGCTGAAAACGCTGCAGACCGCATCGCTCATCACCGGGCTCCCGTTTGCGGTCGTCCTTCTGTGCACCATCTATTCGCTCTACGTCGGCTTAAAACAAGAGCTGTTTATTGAAGACCGGGTGCAAAAGGAGCTGGGGCTTGCAAGGGAAAAGCACCGGGTGGACGGGGCGATTGAAGAGTGGGCCGACAATAATGAATCTGAGGGGTAGTAGCAATATATGTTAAATCGAATCAACGTTGTGGCTTTTATTTTTCTAACGGCCGGCCTGTGGAATACAAATACGTTCGGGATTGAAGTGGGGCCACTGGAAATCGGGGGCGCCATGCGTGTAAACTATATCCGTGGAGATTACACCGAAACCGGTGGTGATGAAGCCCAACGGGGCGATAATGGCGGAAATTTTGAGCTGGACACCTTCCGCATAAACCTCGACTACAATCAGGGCCCTTTCACAGGGAAAGCTGAGTACCGCTGGTATGATGGCTATAACTTTTTGCACACCGGCTGGCTGGGGTATAATTTTGAAGAGGCAGGGCAAGTTCAAGTTGGCCTAAATCGCGTTCCGTTTGGCGTAGGGCCCTATGGCCCGGCCAACAATTGGTTTTTCGACCTGCATTATTATGTCGGTTTGTCTGACGACATGGACTACGGCATAAAATACAGCGTGAAGCGTGGAGATCTGGCGCTGGATTTTGCATATTATCTCCGGGCCGAACACAGTTTTGTCGGGGACTCCAAAGAGAGCGCGCGCTACTCGTATGACATTGTCGACAACGGCTCCGACTATTCCGCTTACAAAGAGAAAAATCAGTTGAATGCCCGTTGCGTCTATTCGATTCTGGAAGATTCGGCGCCAACGGATATCGGCGTTTCCCTGCAAGTCGGACAGCTGGATGCCGACAACGCGCGGGCCAAAGACTCCATGGCATACGCCGGCGCCATCCATAGCAAAAGTTCCTTTGGGGCCTGGGGTCTTATGCTGCAATGCTCGAAATACAAATATGATGCCGACTACAAAGACCCGGCCCTCACCGATGATCTGATCGTCATGGGGGCATACGACTATCCAGCAGCGGTCGCCACCGAAGGCACGATTCCTTCGGTGGCTCTCAGCTACAACTGGAAAGTTGATAAACCCTGGGCCGATTCGATTACCTTCTACAACGACTTCAGCGTTTTAATTAAGGACGGGGAGACGGCCAGCGGCGAAAGCTTCAACGACAGCGCGATGAATGTGCTCGGCATGGCCATTGCCAACGGCGGCTGGTACATCTATGTCGATTATGCCTACGCCAGCGGCAATTTCTTTATCGGAGACGAAGGCGACTTTGGCGCCAATCTGGACGATGACTGGCAAAGCCGTTTCAACGTTAACTTTGGATACTACTTCTAATTCCTGCGGTTTCGCCGCCATCCACGGGTCCTCCTCGCGGTTCTATTGAATCCTTTTTTTTTCATTGGCTTGGAACCCCAAACTAACCCAGCAGCTATGTTGGGAAGGAAAGATAACAATGCGTCGTAAAGACCGAAAACTAACTGATAGCGAAGCCCAGTCCATCCTTGAAAAATGTCAATACGGCATCCTTAGCACCGTATCAGCTGACAACCTTCCATCAGGTATTCCCTTGAATTATTGTGTAATGGATAAATGCATCTATTTTCATTGCGCCATCGAAGGAGCTAAAATCGACAACATTAAGAACAACCCTCGGGTGTCATTTTGCGTTGTAGGGAAAGATGAAGTAATTCCTCACAACTTTACGTCTCTTTATGAATGCTGCATTGTTCACGGATTGGCGTCTGAAGTGTTTGAGGAAGAAAAATCAACTGCCCTAAAAGAACTCATATATAAATATTCCAACATTTATATGGCTGAGGGATTGGAGTATATTGAGAGGCTCAAAGACAAAACACGAGTGTTTAAAATTGCGATTGAGGCGATCTCTGGCAAGGCGAACAGATAAAAAGACAACTTTTGCCCACGCGAGCAGCCCCTACTTGGCCAACGCCCGTTTTTGAAGGCAGAGTCGGATTCCCAAGCGACTCACCTCAGACGTTGGGACCAGAAAGAAAAACAGGAAACATTATGACAAGCAGAAGATTCATCTCCATTATTGCAACGACATTAACCCTGTGTTCAATTTCAGCATATTCTAATGAACCTACGGAACAGCCTGCATCGCTCAGAATAGCCTGTGTTGGCGACAGCATTACCTTTGGCTCAGGAATAAAGGATCGAAATGCGAACAGTTATCCAGCGCAGCTTTCTGCGATGCTTGGGAAAAACACAACCGTCCGTAATTTTGGAGTTAGCGGCGCCACACTATTAAAGAAGGGCGATAAACCTTATTGGAACCAGCCAAAATATAAAGCCGCACTTGAGTTCAAACCTGATGTTGTGATCATCAAGCTGGGCACGAATGATTCAAAACCCGTAAACTGGAAACATAAAGCTGACTACGTCCCCGACTATATTCAGCTGATAGAGAGTTTTCAAAAGCTGGAGAGCAAGCCGACAGTATGGATCTGCTACCCAGTTCCAGCTTACCCCGGACGCTGGGGCATCACAGACAAGGTCATGAAAGAGCAAGTCATCCCGCTGGTTGATGAAGTTGCCAAACAAGCAAATGTTGAAATCATCAACCTCTACTCTGCCCTTAGCGACAAGAAAGAAATGTTTCCTGACACAGTGCATCCCAACGCCGCTGGCGCAAAAGTAATGGCGGAGACAATCGTCGCAGTAATCACTAGCAAGAAGTTATAACAGGCCGAACCGCCATTAAACCCTTCTGAGTAAAGACCTGCGAAGCACATTCTGCGAACGGCAGATCAAAATTCCCCCGTCACCGTCTAGGCGGACGTTGCGCCACGGTGGAGCTTGCCGGTCCACCCGCACGCATCATGGAAGCCCCAAAACGGAGCGCGACAGCAACGCCTAGAAACTGAAGGGCTTGTTTCGGGATTAGATATTCGTGCTTAGGATTTCCCTTTTTTCAGAGGCTGGAATACCATGTGAGCTATTTACGAGGAAATTCATGGCGGAGGTTAAACTTGAAGATGCGCCGCAGGGCGTTAAAGCATATTGCGACAAGGGCGTTGCCGCCATGGAGCGCAGCAACCATGACTACGCCATGGATATGTTCGAGGCCGCGCTGAAGGTTGAGCCGGGCCTGCTGCAGGTGCGCAGGATGCTCCGCGCCGCCGCCGTTAAAAAAACCAAGGCCAACCCGCCCGGGAAACTCGGGGCAGCCAAGGGCATCGGTCGATTGATGAAAGCCTCCAGCCTGCTGAAGAAGAATCCGCTTCAAGCCTTGGAGCTGGCCGAAGCGCTGATACGGATCGATCCGTTCAACCTGAAATTCGCCAAAGTGCAGTGCGAAGCAGCCGAGGCCGCTGGACTGCCCGAAGCGGCCATCCTGACCTTGGAATCACTGAAAGGCAACCAGCCGTCCTGCTTGAAGGTGCTGGAGCCGCTGGCCCGGCTCTACCAAAAAACCGGGCAGTTCGATCTCGAATATAAATGCCGGGACGCAATCGCCAAACTTAAACCGAACGACTCGGCCGCCCTCAAGGAACTCAAGGATGCCGCCGCGCGCCTAACCATGGGCCAGGCGGGTTGGCAGCGCGATGCCATGCGCAACCCTGCAGCAACGCCGGCGGCAAACGACATGGAACAAGTCTTGGCCCAAATTGAGAAGGAGCCAGGCAACCTTAACCATCGGCGCACACTCGCCGACGTACAGCTGCGCAGCGGGCAGTATGCCGAAGCGATCCAGACCTTGGAAACCAGCCTGGAACTGGCTGGAGGTACAGATCCGCGACTCGAAAGGAAGCTGTTTACGGCAAACGATCATCTGGTCGGATTCGAACTGGCAAACGCGGAGGATGCGGATGATCGTGAGCAGATCGCCTTCCTTCGGAAAAAACGGGCCGCCATGCAGATTGAACATGCGGCGCGCCAGGCGGAACGCTACCCGAATGATCTGCAGCTCAAGTTTGAATATGGAAAACTGCTTTTGGAGAGTGGTCAACACACGGAAGCCATCCAGCAATTCCAGCTCGCGCAACGCAATCCGCAACGGCGCGTCCGCTCGTTGCTTTATCTGGCGCGGGCCTTCAAGGCCAAGGCGCAACTCGATATTGCAAAGGAACAGCTCGGCGTCGCTCTGGAGGAGCTTCCTTCAATGGATGAGACGAAAAAGGAAGTGCTCTACGAGCTAGGCGCTCTTTGCGAAGAAACCGGCAAACCATCCGAGGCCATGAAATGCTTCAAGGAAATCTATTCCGTGGACATCGGCTACCGAGACGTGGCTTCCAAGGTGGAAGCCGTCTCGAATTGAAGATTAAACCGAGGACTAGTGTTTTCCCGGACGCACGCTGTACCACGGGAGCGGTTTCTTCGGGTTGCGCTTGTCTTGGATGGTAATGAGTTCGCCGGTGCCGTGAAAGACCGGAAGGCTTTCCACCCTCTTCCATGAATATGTCTCTTCGTCCCTGACGAATACCGTATAGTCGCAACCCGCCTCCGACATCCAGCTGAGCGTGACTACGCCATCGCTATTCTGGGCGGTGGATACGCGCGGGATATTCGCCGGTTCGATTATTTCAGAAACGCATCCTGTGAGGCTCAGCATGCCCACGATGGCCGCAATCGCTAAATACATTTTCATCCTATTGCTCAACCTTAGCCTCGACGGCGGCTTCTTCAACCACAACCGCAGCTTCTTCGGCATCAGCAACGCCCATAATGACCGCTGCCGGCACCTCGTTAGTCAACGGAGATTCGAGTGTATCCATTTCCAAAAAGTCTTCGGCCATCTCTTCTTCAGCGGCAGCCTCCTCGAGCATTTCCTCTTCTACGACCGATTCTTCAACTGCCTCGACGTCTATAGGCTCTTCAAACACCTCAAAGACGACCGGTTCGGGAATGCGCACCACGAACCAGTATTGGAGGTCCGATGCACCGACTATCGGCCGCGCCTTGAGGTGCTCATCCAAGCGCTGGTGGTACCATGCAATATTCAACCCTTCTGGATTGATGGAGGCCATGTCCATGCCGTAGCGATTGGCAAACCATTTCCAGTCCTTGTAGTCGAAATCGTAATACTGGCCAATGAGGTGAAGCAGCGGGCGGGTATCGGTAGTTGAGATCTTGTACACCGACTCAACCCAATCAACCGGAGGCACCAGACTTTCGGGAATAGGCATGCCGGGCTCCTCAATCAAGAGCGCAGAATTGGGGCCGTTGCGGAAAAACTCGCCGGTTTTGTATTTTTCCGGAGTAACGTTCACCCACTCGCTTCCGGCCCAGCCATGCAGAGAAACCTCTCCTCGAGCACCGATCTTGTAGCTCAGCAACAAGGTGGGGTAGCGGTTGGCAAGATCCAGCCCCTTTTGGAGAGAAGCCTCATCGCGAGGCACCATGACCAGCGTGACCTCCTTCATGCGACCGGCAAAGGACGACACGGCAGAAAGCAGCATGGCGGCAAGTATGAACAACCGAATGGATTTTATGGATTTCATCATTTTCTCCCAGTTAAGCAACTAGAGGTGTTGGGGCCAGTCGAACGGACAGTTTCTGATCAATCATCATCAGTCCGCCTTTGTCGTTGCCGACCATGCGCAGCGGCGCAAGGATATCATTAACGTTTGCCTCTTCTTCAACCTGTTCACTCACATACCACTGGAGGAAGGTTTGGGTAGCATAGTCGCGCTCTTCAACGGCGAGGCCCATCAACTTGTGAATGTAAGAGGTTATAAACTGTTCGTGCTCCAATGTTTGCTCGAAAACTTCCAGAGGCGTGCCGTATTCCAGAGGGGGCTCCTCGATGGTTTTGAGGTGGATGGTGCCGCCTTGATCAAGAATGTAGTCATACATCTTAGTGACGTGCAGGCTTTCCTCTTCGTACTGCATGCGCATCCAGTGGGCAAACCCGGGCAAGCCGATCTTGTTGCAATAGGCCGACATGGCTAGATACATGTAGGCGGAGAAAAACTCCTTGTTGACCTGCTCGTTCAGCTCTTCTTGCATTTTTTCTGAAATCATAACCACTCCTGTTGTTTGATGTCTCTTGGACTATCTGCCTTGAAAAAAAGTCAGTCAATCCCATTTGCACGCTTGGCCGATACCACCGTGTTGTACAGCAACATCGTAATGGTCATCGGGCCGACGCCGCCGGGCACCGGTGTAATCATCGAGGCTTTTTCCTTTACGGCCTCGAAATCCACGTCGCCGACCAACCGGTAACCGCGCTCCCGAGAGGCGTCCTCAACACGGTTGACGCCAACGTCGATCACCACAACGCCCTCTTTAACCATGTCGGCCGTTACCGTGTTCGGCCAGCCCGATGCGGCAATGATGATGTCCGCCTGACGGGTGTGGAAGGAGAGATCCTTGGTGCGGGTATGGCAGAGCGTAACCGTGGCGTTGGCGCCTTCCTTCTTTTGAAGGAGCATGTTGGCGACCGGCTTGCCGACAATGTTGCTGCGGCCCACCACCACCACGTGCGCGCCAGAGGTTTCGACGCCGCTGCGCATCAGCATTTGCAGGATGCCGTTCGGCGTGCAGGGCAAAAACGCCTCTTCACCGACCATCATCTTGCCCACGTTCATCGGGTGGAAGCCGTCGACATCCTTGTCAGGATCAATCGCCAGCAGCACCGCCGCCTCGTCGATATGCTTGGGCAGCGGAAGCTGGACAAGAATACCGTTGATCTTGGGATCGTTGTTCATCTGATTCACCAGCGCCAGCAGATCTTCCTGCGAGGTTTCGGCCGGCAGGCGGTTGTCGTCGGAATAGATCCCGATCTTTTCGCAGGCGCGCTCCTTCGCTGTGACATACGATTGCGAGGCCGGATCAGCCCCCACCAAAACAACGCCAAGACCGGGAACAATCCCCTTCTCTTTCAATGCGGCCACTTCCGTGGTGAGCTCTTCGCGGATATCCGCAGCAATCTGTTTCCCATCAATAATTTTCGCCGACATGCTTTCCCTCTCCCTCTATTTAATAAACCGAATGCACGCAGGATAGCGGAATGCCACCCCTTCGCTGGCCTTTACAGCCGCAATGATCACAAATATAAAACCAATAAACCTGACTGCAAGCACAACCACCCATCCCCCTATAAAGAGAAACAACCACCCGAGCAACGCATACAAAAAAAGGCTGATTTGGAAATTCAAAGACTCTTTCCCTTGGTCGTCGATAAATTCGCCGTCAACGCGTTTGATCAACCATAATACCAAAGGCCCAAGAAGATTGGCAGAAGCAATCGGAACGATAATGCCGCAAAGCGCAATCAGATGGCATCCCATTGCCCATTGGCGCTCGGTTTTGGACGGGATTGCTGCATTCTGAAAATCGTTGCTTTCCATGGGCTCCTCCTGCTGGTTCCAACGGTTTCGAAACTATACCGCACCCAAGCGCACCCGCAAACCCGATTTCCAATTTTCCGCCCCGAAAAAGCCCCATCCACAGAAACCAAAAAAAAAGCCCCTCCATAACAGAGAGGCCTTCTACAGTCAAAAAACTGAATCCAAACTATTTCTTGGCGTCAGCTTTCTTCGCGCAGCATGCTTTGGCGCAGTCGGCGCCACACTTCTTGACGTCAGCCTTTTTACCGTCTTTGGCCGCAGTGCAAGCGGAGCAGGCCGCTTTCTTTTCAACCTTCTTGGCGGAACATCCGCAACTGTCACAAGCAAAAGCTGAAGAACCAGCCATGAACAACGCAATTGCAGCAATACTCATCATTCTTTTCATTATTCGGTCTCCTGTTAGAATTAACCTATTATGAGTTAAGTGACCAAAGCGGTCTTGTTTTGTTCAAAACAATATCCGAAAAAATGAGTTTGTCACGAAAAACTTAGGCGCATATCGCGGGCGGCCTTGACTTCGTCCAACCGGCCGACCGGCGTTGAAACAGGGGCTTTGTGCAATTGTTCCGGGTCGTTTTTGGCAATTTCAAACAATTCTTCCATCACTTCCACAAAATGGTCGAGCGTATCGCGGTCTTCCGATTCGGTCGGTTCAACCATGATGGCCTCCGACACGTTAAGCGGAAAATAGACGGTCGGCGGATGGATTCCACGGTCGATCATGCCCTTGGCGATGTCCAAAGTATGAAGGCCGTATTGCTTCAGGACGTCGCCTGAATAGACAAACTCGTGCATGCAGCAGCCCTTGTATTCCTCATTAAAGAGCGGACGCAGCTTTTCCTGCAAATAGTTAGCATTGAGAACGGCGCGGTTGCTGGTGCCCAGCATTCCATCGCGTCC
The DNA here is from genome assembly GCF_900890705.1 of Pontiella sulfatireligans. Classification (GTDB taxonomy): domain Bacteria; phylum Verrucomicrobiota; class Kiritimatiellia; order Kiritimatiellales; family Pontiellaceae; genus Pontiella; species Pontiella sulfatireligans. Next base: position 146,625 of record NZ_CAAHFH010000003.1, read on the forward strand.
GAGCGACAGGATATAGGCATAGGCGCGGGCGATGATCCCAAAGTTGCCGTAGAACGGCGCAATGTAGCCGATGCTCTTGGGTTCGTCATAGTTCAGCGCAAACGTGCCGTCCTTGGTTTTTTCGACGCGCGAGATCGGCAGATACGGACGAATCTTTTCAACCACGCCAACCGGTCCGGCGCCCGGACCACCACCGCCATGCGGTGTGGCGAACGATTTGTGCAGGTTCAGATGGCAGATGTCGAAGCCCATGTCGCCGGGTTTGTAGCGCCCCATAATGGCGTTGAAGTTGGCGCCGTCGTAATACATCAGGCCATCGACCTCATGCACGGCATCGCAGATATCCTTAATGCGCGGGTTGAACACGCCCAGCGTGTTCGGACTCGTCAGCATCACACCGGCGGTCTTTTCATTGAGCGCTTCCATGAACAGGTCAAAATCCATCACGCCGTTTTCATCGGAAGGAATCGTAACAATCTTGTAGCCGGCCAGCCGGGCGCTGGAGGGGTTCGTCCCGTGGGCAGAGTCTGGAATAATGATGTGGTCTTTATCGTTTCCATTGTCCTTGTGATAGGCGGCCATCATCATCACACCGGTCAGCTCGCCGTGCGCGCCGGCCATCGGCTGGAGGGTGAACTCGTCCAGGCCGGTCGCTTCGGAAAGCAGACGTTCGGTGTTGTAGAGAATCCCCAGCGATCCCTGCGTAAGCAAGCCCCCGCCCCGCAGCTGCGGCCACAGCGGATGCACATCCGTCAGCTCCGGCAGGTTGGCGACGGCCTCGCAAGCCTTCGGATTGTATTTCATGGTGCACGAGCCCAGCGGATAGAAATGGGTATCGACCGAAAAGTTTAACCGCGAGAGCGCCGTAAAGTGGCGTACCACTTCTGCTTCCGAAACTTCCGGCAGCTCGGCCGGCTTGCTCCGCAGATACTTTGAAGGAATCTCTTCCGTCGCCGAAATCTTGATCGAGGACATTTGCACCCCGGGACGGCCGGGCGATGATTTTTCGTAGATGAGTTTCATAAAACGTACTCCGTACTGCGTATTTCGTATTATTTAACTTTATATTCTGGAGACTCTTCCTGAATCCGCAGGGCCTCAGCGGCCGAAATCTTGTAGGGCTTGCCGTCGCGTTCAATGATGACATCCAGCCCGAGCCTTGCCTTTTTCACCAATTCATCATGAACAGCTTGCTTGAGGCATTTCCGAGCCTCTTCCGTCTTTTCCAATATGCTTTTTTCATTCATGGCAACCCCCCAGAATCAATTGATAGCGTTCATTATCAAGTATAGTCCTCTGACCGTCTTTTTCTGCAAACACAGGAATCGGTTCCGTCTTCGCGTTGTTATAACACATCACTTCGTCGCAAAGCGGGATGAACACCTTCAGAAAATTGGAGACGGTTCGCTTGTAGCGACGGGCAATGGCATCCGCTGGAATATTATGTCCGCCCGCTTCCACGCGTTGCTTCACGCGGGCGCTCGAAAACTCTGCGCTTGGAATCCAGAGGTAAAACAAAACAATCTTCCAACCTTTGGAACGCAGTTCTTTAAACAAGCGCGCATACGAACGGCCCGACAACGTAGTTTCAAAAGCGAAGTCCTCGCCGTTGTCCACACGCGATCTGATTTGCCGCAGCAACATCTTTCCAGCTTCCAATTGAACCTGTGAAGGATCGAGAGGCGACAAGCCATCCGCAATCAGGTCGGCATTGATGAAATTGCGGCACCCCGTAATTTCCGGCAAATAGCGCAACGCAAACGTCGTTTTCCCCGCCCCGTTGGGGCCAGCGATTACATAACAGGTTGGTTGTTGGCTATCTGTCATTTTTTAACCGTTAATAAACGTGAACAGCATCTTTTCCGCAGAAGACACCGCAGTGGAATGTGGCGCCACGGCGTTGCACCGGATTCCGATCCGGTGTTCCTGCGCATGAGTTGTATGATCGAGAAACATCAATAAACCTTAAAATTCATCTACCGCTTGCGTCTTCGTGCTTCTTGAACCTTTTCGCGGCCATCAGCCACCCATTCTTCCACAACGCGACTGGAAGCTCGCGTCTACAGTTTTCCGCCTGAAGGCGGGACTACAAACTTTTTCCTTACTTCAACGCGCTTTCAAGTTTGGCGACGAGGATGTCGATTTCTTCTTTGGTCCGCTTTTCGGTGAAGGCGAGGAGGAGAATGTTTTCCATGCCTTCATAATAGCGACCGACCGGGAAGCCGGCTGCGATGCCTTGGTCGACCAACGCGCTGACCACTTCGGCAGCATCCTTGGACAGGCGGATGGCAAACTCGTTGAAGAAGCGGCGGTTGAACGCGGGCTCGACCCCTTCGATGGCGATGAGCTTATGGTAGGCGTAGCTGGCGCGGTCCATGCACTGGCGACCCACATCAAGAAAACCTTCGCGTCCAACGAGCGAGAGATAGATGATTGCGCGCAAGGCGCAGAGCTGTACGTTGCTGCAAATGTTGGATGTGGCCTTTTCGCGGCGGATGTGTTGCTCGCGCGCTTGGAGCGTCAGCACATAGCCTCTGCGACCTTCGCCGTCCTCGGTTTCGCCAACAATGCGGCCGGGCATTTTGCGGACATACTTCATTTTGGTGGCCATGAAGCCAAGGTAGGGTCCGCCAAAGTTAAGCGGCAGCCCGAGGCTCTGCCCTTCGCCGGTCACAATGTCCGCGCCCATGGCGCCGGGCGTTTCGACCTGCGAAAGCGCAACCGGATAGGCCGACATGACGGCCAGCGCTTTGACTTCGTGAATCGTTTCGATCAATTCCGTCAAGTTGTCGAGACATCCGAAAAAGTTGGGGTTCTGCAACACCACCGCGCCGACCGTGGCGTCGAGGGCATCGGCATAAGCCGAGCGGTCGGCCACGCCGGAGCCGCTCAATGCGACTTCCTGATAATCGACCGAAAGGTTTTGCGTGTAGCAACGGAGCATTTCGCGATAGATCGGGCTGACGCCTTCATCGATGAGCACCTTGTTGCGCTTGGTTTGGCGCAACGCCATCATGACGCCTTCAATCATCGCCGTGCCGCCGTCGAACAGCGAGGCGTTGGCCACTTCCATGCCGGTCAGACGGCAGATTGCGGTTTGGTATTCAAACGCCGCCTGCAGCGTGCCTTGCGAAGCTTCGGCCTGGTACGGCGTGTAGGCGGTGTAAAACTCGCCGCGACTGGAGAGCGCGCTGACCGCGGCAGGAATATAGTGGTCGTAGAAGCCGGCGCCGCAAAAGTTCACGAGATCCGTGGAATTTTTTGACGCCATCTTACGGATATGCTGCATCATCTCCATTTCGGAAAGGCCTTCGGGCATATTCAATTCGTCGGAGCGCAGGTGGTCGGGAATCGCGGCGAACAAATCGTCAAAGTCGGTAATGCCCAAGGTTTGGAACATTGCGTCCTGATCCTGCTGGCTCGTCGCACAAAACGGTGTTTTTTTCATACTATATAACCTTCTTTTTTCACCACGGAGGCACTGAGACACGGAGCACTAGAGAACTAGTCTTTTTATGCCTTGCTTCAGGGTTGAAACATTAAAATTCAATAACAAGCCAACCTTGCAGTTGGTCAGTTTCATATAGGTCAACAACTGGGCTTCATGGATGGGGGCAAGTTCTTTAACCACTTTCAACTCAACAACCACCTTGTCGCCGACTATTAAATCAAGCCGAAAATCCTCATCAAGGGAAACGCCTTTATAACTTAGTTTAAGCTCCACTTGGCGCTTAAACGGAACACCACGCTTCTCCAATTCAATGGCCAAGCTTTTTTCATAGATGCTTTCTAGCAGCCCCGGTCCCCAGTACTTATGCACTTCAATCGCAGCACCGATGATTTTATCAGTCAGTTCTTCCTCGATCAGTTTGTCATCCATCTCTGTGCCTCCGTGTAAATTGTTCGCTATTCGCTCGCAATCATGTGGTGAAAACCTATCCTCGGGCTGTGCCGTTTTTGTAGAACGGGAGGTCGACGACTTCGGCGGGGAAGCGCTTGCCGCGGATTTCGACGTCGAGCGTGCGGCCATAGTCGGCGAACTCGGGTTCGACGAAGGCCATGGCGACCGCCTGCCCGAGGCTCGGGGCAACGGAGCCGCTGGTGACTTCGCCGATTTCGATATCTTCGAAGAAAATCTTATCGTGCTCGCGAGCGGCGCGCTTGGAGGAGAACTTGAGCCCAATGAGCAACACCTTGGGATCATCGAGATCAACATCGACGTTTTCTTTGCCGATAAAATCCTTTTTCGTGCTGATAAAGGCGCCGCGCGAGGTGGCAACGGGGGTGCGGGCTTCGGAAAGCTCGTGGCCATAGAGCGGATAGCCCATTTCGAGGCGGAGCGTGTCGCGCGCGCCGAGTCCGCCGGGTTCGCAAAGGTCGTGGGCCACAATCTTGTCCCACAGCTCAGCGGTGGCTTCGGTGGGTAGATATATTTCGTAGCCCCACTCGCCAGTATAGCCGGTGCGGCTGGTCATGAAGGAAGAGTCCAATGCCTGGAACTCTTTGAAACGGAAATATCCAAGATCGGGAAGCATGCACTCCAAAACATCTTCAAGTACTTCGCGCGACCGGGGGCCTTGTACGTCGAGCTTGGCCGTTTCGGGCGAGAGATCAGCGAAGGAAGTGCCGTCAGAAATGCGGCTTTTGATCCACTCGGCGTCCTTATCTGCAGTGCCAGCATTGACGACGAGCATGAAGCGGTCGGCGTCGAGGCGGTAGCAGGTTAGATCATCGATGGTGCCGCCGGCAGCGTTGAGCATGAATCCGTAGCGGACCTGCCCAACTTCTAATGACTGAACATTGCAGGTGAGCAGCTGTTCCAAATCCTGAAGGGCGGTTTCACCGGAAAGTTCAAACTCGCCCATGTGGCAAATATCAAATATAGAAGCCTTTGTGCGGGTTTGTTCGTGCTCCTGAAGAATTCCGGCGTATTGGATCGGCATGTCCCATCCGCCAAATTCGCCCATACGGGCGCCAAGTTGTATATGCTGCTCGTGCAAGGGTGTGTTTTTCATAAGCCGGACACTCTACGAAAACGTCCCGAGTGTCGCAAATGGAATTTTATCTTAATAGTCATTTGGCGTTGAAAATGGATCTAGATCTCATTAGTCACTCCACATCGCACCCTTTAAAGAAGGGAAAATCACATTGAAGTTGTTGCAAAGCCTGAATTTGCTAAATTAAGCATATGACGAAGCGAACAACCATTCTCTATGCGCTAGCTTGGGTGGCCTATATAGCCTTCAGCTTCACCATGTTTCCATACTGGAGAATTAGCGTAGTCATCCCCGCAATAGCATTGATTGGACTAGGGGGATGGTTGTTCGGCACCACAAAAGGGCTTTTGCTTATCCTAACATCCAATATCTATCACTATTTCCTAATTAGTGAGATCTATGCCGATATACTGGTCTATTATGAAGCACGTTTAAGCGGAGTTCTAATCATGATAGCGATAACATTGATCGCGGGCAAACTACACAATAACCTCCATGCCATCAAGGTGGCCAACCTCAAGCTGGACGAACTTGTGGCGGTGCGGAACGCAGAGCTGAACGCGCTGGCCTCCAAGCTGATCGAAAACTCGGAACAGACCCGGGTTGCCTTGGGCCAGGAGCTTCACGACGGCATTGGGCAGCATCTGACCGGCATCCAGCTCTTCTGCTCGGCTCTTGCCGAGAGGTTGCACGAGGAACAAAACCCAAACGCTTCGCTGGCCGATTCGCTAATCGACCGGGTCGGCGCCACCCATAATCAAATCCGAAGGATTGCGCGCATGCTATTTCCCGTACAGATCGAGCGGGTTGGATTTATTCCGGTGCTCAATGAACTTACCTCATGCTTCCAAGACATGGAGCATATAGCATTCTCTGTCAGAGAACAGGGCCACCTGCCGGAGCTTCCCGGAAAAACGGCCTTGCAACTTTATCGCATATGCCAAGAGACCGCCATCTATGCGCTCGACCACCTGAATGCCAACCGGATCGATGTGCGGGTGTTTGAAACACCGCAGGCCTACAACTTGGAATTCGAGCACAATGGGTCGCAGCTCGATGAACAACACAACACGTTCCAACTGACCGAGTACCGGCTTCAGCAAATTTCGGGGACCTCCGAAAAATGGCACAGTCGCCATGGGCTGGAAAAGATTGTCTACGCCATACCCTGCCCCGAAACGGAGCCACAGGCATGAGGAGGCAAAAACTAGTTGTCTATATGGTGGCATGGCTCATACACGCCGGCCTCATTTTTTTCCTGTTTCCCGAGCTAAAAATCACTGCAATGCTTTTATCCATGCCGATGGGCATGCTTGCGGCATGGCTCTATGCCTATAAAGGCGCGATCATCACCCTCATGCTCAACATCCTGTTCCACTACTACATGCTGCAATACTACTCCAACGACCCCGGCGTAATTCGTGAGGCGTTCAACCCCTTCGGCAATGGCACCGAGCTCTGCTTCTCGCTTTGCACTGCACTGCTGAAAAAAACGCAATTGCGTTATCAGCATTTGAACAGCACCCTCGAACTAATGGTTGAGGAACGCACAAGGAAACTCAGCCAGCTCGCCGACCATCTGATTAAAGACAAGACAATGGAAGCCGCCCTGGCGGTTGAAAGAATCATCGAAGAGCCCAAACGGCAACTTAGCAACATGATGGCCGACAGCAGCCTTCTTGTTCGCCAATTGAGGAAGGCGCAACATCCTGACGGCGACACGGCCAAAACCATCACTGAACAAATCCGCCTATGCCTCGAACGCTTGAAGGTATTGGAGCTCGGTTTACCGATAAATTCGCGAGCCTCGACAAAACCCGACGAGTCCATCCATCAAATTGCCCAGCAATACGAGACCCTTGCCGCAGGATGCACCAAGATGGTCGTTTCAGGCAACTGGACAGAGCTGCACTCGGCCACATCCGGGCAACTCTACCCCATTGTCCACGAGGCCGTCACAAACGCCTTGCGTCACGCCAGTCCATCCCGAATCATCATTGGATTGCAAAGCAATCCGGGAGCGCTCGTGGTCTATGTTGAAAACGACGGCAAGCCCATGCCCGCCGCCCATCGCGAAGGAATGGGCATTCCGCTCATGCGTTACCGCGCCCAGCGCATGGGCGCCTCCCTTTCGATCCATGCGGGCGAAAAACAAAACACCCGAGTCCAGTGCGTCATTCCGCGAAACGACCACTAGCTTAAAAAAGCTTTCCGAACCGCGGTTAAGTCGCTAAAAAAACCACATGAACTCATTAATCATCGCCGTCGCAGCCGCCCTGCTCTACATCATCGCCTACAACACCTATGGCCGCTTCCTCGCCCGCAAAATCTTCAAGATCGACCCAAACGCCAAGTGCCCCAGCGAAACGCACCATGACGGCATCGACTTTGTCGCCACCGACAAGACCGTGCTCTTCGGCCACCACTTCACTTCGATCGCCGGCACCGGCCCCATCGTCGGCCCAGCCATCGCCATCATCTGGGGCTGGGTGCCCGCGCTGATCTGGATTATTATCGGCTCCATCTTCATGGGGGCCGTACACGACTTCGGTTCCATGGTCATCTCCCTGCGCCATGAAGGCCGTACCATTGGCGACATCGCCGGCGACATCATCAACCCGCGCGTTAAATTTTTGTTCATGCTCATCATCTTTTTTGCACTCTGGATCGTGATCGCCATCTTCGGCGTCGTGATCGCCTCGGTCTTCAGCATATTCCCGGAATCCGTAATCCCCGTGTGGCTCCAGCTGCCCATCGCCGTCTGGCTCGGCTTCATGGTCTACAAACGCGGCAAGTCGCACATCACCTACGGCATCATCGCCACCGTGCTGATGTATGCCACCATTGTCATCGGTGCCTATGTGCCCGTCGATCTCCCTGCCATCGGAAGCCTCTCCAGCGTGGGCGGGTGGGTTATCCTGCTTCTGATCTACGCCTACGTCGCCTCCACCCTGCCCGTCACCGTCTTGCTTCAGCCGCGCGACTACATCAATGCCTTCCAGCTCTGCATCGCCATGGCGTTGCTCTTGCTCGGCATCCTTATCACCCACCCGCCCATGGTGGCGCCAGCCATGAACATCGATGCCGAAGGCGCGCCGGCGCTCATTCCCCTGCTCTTCATCACCGTTGCCTGCGGCGCCATCTCCGGCTTCCACTGCCTCGTCTCCTCCGGCACCTCCTCGAAACAGTGCGATGCTGAAACCAGCGCCAAGCCCATTAGCTACGGAGGCATGCTGCTCGAAGGCATGCTCGCCGTCATCGTCATCATCGCCTGCGGCGCCGGCATCGGGCTCGGCCTTGAAAAAGACGGAGTGCTTTTCCACGGCGTAGAAGCCTTCAACCAACAGTATGCCAGCTGGGATTCCGCCAAGGGACTCGGTGCAAAGATCGCCGCGTTTGTATCCGGCTCCTCCAACATGATCACCGGCCTCGGCCTTCCCAAAAGCGTTGTGCTCACCCTCATGGGCGTGTTCGTCGCCTCCTTCGCCGCCACCACGCTCGATACCGCCACACGCCTGCAGCGCTACATCATCTCTGAGCTCGCCCAAAGTTGCAAAGCCCCGGCCATCGGCAAAAAACACCCCGCCACCTTTATCGCCGTCTTCACCGCCCTGCTCCTCGCCTTTTCCAGTGGTGGAGGCAAAGGCGCGCTCGCGCTCTGGCCGCTCTTCGGCGCCGTCAACCAGTTGCTCGGAGGCTTGGCCCTGCTCGTCATCACCGTCTGGCTCGCACGTAAAAAGATCCCGATAGCCTTCACCGCCATTCCGATGGTCTTCATGATCGCCATGACCTGCTGGGCCATGACGATCAACCTCAGCAGTTTCTTTGCCGATGGGAAATGGCTCCTCTTCACCATCGGCGCCGTCATCACGGTCCTCCAAACTTGGATGATTGTTGAGGGCGTCATCGTTCTTGCGCGCCTTCGGCGTGAAAAGTGAGCCGTGAGTCGTGAACCCATTTCCCGTCACACCTCAATCGTCACTTTTCACGCCTTTACATAGGCTCCAACTTCTCTCATAAACAACGGCATTCAAACGGAGACCCCCATGAACAATCTTTATAAAGACATGCTCGTCAAGATCGGCGAAGACCCCGACCGCGAAGGCTTGCTCGACACCCCCGACCGCGCCGCCAAAGCGATGGCCTTCCTGACCAAGGGCTACCACCAGAAGCTCGAGGACGTCATCAACAACGCCGTCTTTACCGTCGAAGACAACCACATGATCATCGTAAAGGACATCGAGCTCTACAGCCTGTGCGAACACCACATGCTGCCCTTCTTCGGCAAATGCCACATCGGCTACATACCTGAAGGCAAGGTGCTCGGCGTCAGCAAGCTCGCCCGCATTGTCGACCATTTTGCGCGCCGCCTGCAGATCCAGGAGCGCCTCACCAACCAGGTGGCCACCACCCTGATGGACACCGTCGCTCCCGAAGGCGTCGGCGTCGTGATCGAAGCGCAACACCTCTGCATGATGATGCGCGGCGTCGAAAAGCAAAACTCCTGCATGGTCACCTCCGCCATGCTCGGCAGCTTCCGCAGCGAGCCCTCCACCCGCAACGAGTTCCTCAAGCTCATCGGCAAATAGCATACCGCGTCAGCGCATGAAAAAAGGGTTCGTGTTTTTATAAACACGAACCCTTTTTCGTCCTCAGAAACCGAACGGCTTAGTTTATTTATCACCCATGTCGCAAATGTTGCAGGAGTTGCAGTCAAGGCTGGCGGCCTTGTATGACTTGCCCTCCTTCTTCGCCTTGCGCATGTTCATGGCGTTCATGCCGGCGAGGAAAAAGCCGAGAACAATGAAAGCGCCGGGCGCGGAGGTCATCAGCATGAAGTCGACCGTCCAGCCAGGGATCATCTTAACCTGAAAAAGCGAACCACTCGCCAAAAACTCGCGGGTGGCGCCCAGCGCAACGAGCGCAAGCGTGAACCCCAGCCCCATGCCGAGCCCGTCGAGGATCGACTTGCCGACGCCATTCTTGGAAGCAAACGCCTCGGCGCGGCCGAGCACGATGCAGTTGACCACGATTAACGGAATAAAGATGCCGAGCGCTTCATAGAGCGCCGTGGGCGCATAGGCCTGCATCAGCAGATCGACCACCGTCACGAAGGAGGCAATCACCACGATGTAGACCGGAATGCGGATCTTTTTCGGCACAATGCCGCGGATGGCGGAAATCACAATATTGCTGCACATGAGCACGCACATCGTCGCCACGCCCATGCCGAGGCCGTTGGTGGCGCTGGAGGTCACGGCCAGCGTCGGGCACATGCCGAGCAACAGCACCAGCACCGGATTTTCTTTCCAAAGCCCTTTGGTAAATTCTTTCATGACGCTCATTATTCCGCTCCCTTGGAAAGTTGTGCGATGTTATCAACTGCGGTTTTTCCGATGGCGTAGACCGCCCCGCCGACAGCGCGGCTGGTAATCGTTGCACCGGTCTTGCCGTTGATCGATTCGCCTTCTTTGACGATCGGCCAGCGGGCGGCGCCCGCCGTCTTGCCGGCGTACCAGTTGAGATACGTGTTCGGCGCCAGCCCAATGGCTTCTGCGCCGCCCTTGATGATGTCGGCGATGGTTTTCTGCACCTTGCGGTCCGTGATGGCGGTTCCGAGCCCGGGCGTTTCGGTGTTGGCCGTCACGATCACCGTGCGGACCGATCCATCAAGATTCAGTCCGGCCATGACGGTAACGTTGCCGTTGAATCCTTCCGGGGTAATCACCTCGCCGGCATAGCCGACGATTTCGCCGCCCTTGCGGGCAATGTAAAAATTGACCGGCCATCCTTCGGCTGACGCGATTTCCAGCGCGTCATCGCCCGGAACATTGTCGAAGGCCGGCAGCACCTGTTCGAGCGCGGCGTTGGTTTTGGCCTGCAGGTTCAGTTTGATGGCCCCTGCGGTGGAGGTCGATACAAACGACAACAGGCCGGCGGCGATGGCGGCGAGAGCTCCGAGAAAGATTCCAAGCTTTGGAATATTGATTTCTTGCGATGCCATTATGCCGCCTCCCCTTTCGCCGGCGCTATATAGCCAAACGGTTTCTTAATCGTTGCCCGGTCGATGAGCGGCGTGAGCGCGTTCATGAACAGGATTGCAAAACTGACCCCTTCCGGATAGCTGCCCCAGAGGCGGATAACGCTGGTGATGACGCCGCAGCCCAATCCAAAGATCAACGCGCCCTTGCGGGTCATCGGGGAAGTGACCATATCGGTGGCCATAAAGAAGGCGCCGAGCAGCAGACCGCCGGTAAAGATGTGGATGAACGGCGAATGAACCGTTTCGGGGCTGACCACATGCGCAATGCCGGTGATGACAAATACGGAGCCAAGGAACGCAAGCGGCACTTCCCACTTAATCAGCTTGAAGGCCAACAGGATGACGCCGCCAATCAATAGGGCGATCGCTGAGGTTTCGCCCAAACAGCCCCCGATGTTGCCGAGCAGCACGTCCGAGAAAAAGGTTTCGCCCGGCGCAAGCCCCAGCGGCGTGGCTGCCGTCATGGCGTCAATCTTCATGAGGCCGAGTTCCGGCTTGTCCCAGGTGGTCATGATTTCCGGGAAACCAATCAGCAGGCCGACGCGGGCCACGAGCACGGGATTAAAAGGGTTGTAGCCTAAGCCGCCATACAACTGCTTGCCGAGAATAATGGCCAGAAAGCCGCCGAGAATGCAGACCCACCACGGCGTGCCGGCATTGAGGTTCATGCCGAGCAAAATGCCGGTAATGATGGCCGAGCCGTCCTTCCAGGTCGGGTGCCGCTTCACGAGCTTGTTCCAGCCCTCTTCAATCACCACGCAGGAGACGGTGCACAGCAGCAGCACCTCAATCGCGGCAAGGCCGAAGAACAGCACGGCGGCAATGCAGGCGGGCATCAGCGCCGCCACTACCGTGAACATGATTTTCGGAATGTTCTGGCCGCTGTGGATATGGGGCGAGTTGCTGACGATCAGCTTCGCGGGATCCGGCATCTGTATCGTTGGAGTGTTTTCAGTATCAGACATAATCCGGTTCTCTATTTCTTCTTTCTAAGTTGGGCTTGGATTTCAATCTTGGCGCGCTTGAAATGCTGGTTCAACGGTCGGTGCGACGGGCAGACATAGCTGCACGAACCGCATTCGATGCAGTTCATCACGTTCAGCTCCTCGGCCCAGTCGAAGCGTTTGTTTTCGACGGCTTGGCTGATGGTGGCCGGCAGGATGCTCATCGGGCAGCATTCCACGCAGCGCCCGCAGCGGATGCACGGCTCGGACGTGTAGAACGAAACCTCGTCGGCAGAAATCAACAGGATGCCGGACGTGTTTTTCATCACCGTAACGTCCAGCGAGTTTTGGGCGATGCCCATCATTGGTCCGCCCAGCAAAAGCTTGGCCGGCTGTTCGCTAACGCCGCCGACGAGCTCCAGCGCCTTGGAGATCGGAGTGCCGATGCGGAACTTCCAGTTGCCGGGCTGAACCACCGGCTTGCCGGTTACGGTCGTGATGCGCTCAATGGACGGACGCCCTTTAATAACAGCTCCAGCCACCGCCGCCGCGGAGGCGACGTTCTGAACGACGCAGTGGACATCCATCGGCAGCTTGCCGGGAGAAACTTCGCGCCCGGTGATGGCGTAGATCAATTGTTTTTCCGCGCCTTGCGGATAGTTGACAGGAAGACCCTGCACCCTAACATTGTATTTTCCGGCAACCTCGTTGAGCTTGGCAATGGCATCGGGCTTGTTGTTCTCGATGCCGATGATGGCCGTTTTCAATCCGAGGATACGGGCGAGGATGGCCGCGCCGAGCACCACCTCTTCGGCCTGCTCAAGCATGATGCGGTGGTCGGCGGTCAGATAGGGTTCGCACTCGGCGCCGTTGAGAATAAGGGTATCGATGGTCTTCCCTTCGGGCGGGGAAAGCTTAACGTGGCACGGGAAGCCCGCGCCGCCCATGCCCACAATGCCGGCATCCCAAACGCGCTGTTTAAGTGTCGCCGGATCAGTGTTCTTCCAGTCGGCGATCGGTGCAAAAGCTTCGCCCCACTCGTCTTCGCCGTCGGCGGTGATCTCGATGGCCGGCACATGGATTCCGGTCGGGCCAGCGCATTTATCAATCGCTTTAATGGTGCCGCTGGTCGGGGCATGCAGCGGTACGGAAACAAAGCCGGAGGCCTTGGCCAGCAGGTCGCCCTTCTTGACCGTGTCGCCCTTTTTCACCACCAGCTCCGGCGGTCCGCCGATGTTCTGGTGCATGATCACCTTGTAGGACTCGAGCAAGGGCGCTTCCTGAATCGGCTTGGTCGCCGAAAGCGCCTTGCTGTCGTTCGGGTGCACGCCCCCTTTAAACTTTCGCGGCTTGTCGCTCATTTCGAAACTCCTTCATAGCCGCCCGCTGCATGTTTTGAAGCCAAACGAAGCGCCGTGGTCGGGCAGGCGGATGCTTCAACTAAATCAGTCGGCGGCGGATTGTCATAATTGGTTTTCACGAGGAATCCATCCACCAGCATGTGGTCCTCTTCTCCAGAAGCCTTGACGCATTTGCGGCAGGCAATGCAGGCGGTCTTGCAGACCTTGCGCTTGGCCGCGCCCTTTTCCGGCGAGTTGCAGTAGACATGCACGTCCACGGAAGCAGGCACCATCACAATTAAATTTTTCGGGCAGACGGCCACGCAGTTTTCGCATCCAACGCAAAGCTCGGGATGCACTATAGCGAGGGCGTCGCGGATTTCGATGGCGCCGAACGGGCAGGCATCGGCGCAGCTGCCGAAACCGAGGCAGCCGTAGTCGCAGCCCTTGGCGCCACCGGCAACGAGCACCGCCGAACGGCAGTCGCGCACGCCGTTGTAGAGCGAGCGCACCGTATTGGAGGCATTGCCGCTGCAACGGACGACGGCCACCATCTTTTCCTTTTCCTCGGCAACGATGCCGAGATAGCCGGCAATATTGGAAATGTCTTCGGCCGAACAGACCGGGCATTGGTCGGGCGTGGCGGTTTCCCCTACCACCGCTTTCGCAAAATCGGCGCAGCCGGCATAGCCACAGCCCCCGCAGTTTGCGCCCGGCAGCAAATCACCGACCCCTTCAATCCGTTCGTCCACCTCAACGGCGAAGGCTTTGGCCACTACGCCGATGATGACCCCTAAAAGAGCGCCAAGCACGCCCACTGAAACAATTGCTGCGATCATACTGAATATCCTTTAGACGAGACCGGAGAAGCCCATGAAGGCCATGGCGAGGATGCCGGCCGTAATCAGCGAAATCGCGGTGCCCTCGAAGACTTTCGGCACATTGGCCAGATCGAGTTTTTCACGAAGGCTGGAGAAGAGGATGAGCGCGAGGGCAAAACCGAGCGCCGAACAGAAGCCGTAGATGGTTGCGCCGTACCAGGTGGACTGGATCGATTCCGGCGCCGACTTGGCATTAAGCACCACGCAGCCGAGCACCGCGCAGTTGGTGGTGATGAGCGGCAAGAAGATGCCAAGGCTTTCGTAGAGCTTCGCGCTGAGCTTTTGCAGCATGATTTCCACCAGCTGCACCAGCGAAGCAATCACCACAATGAAAACAAGCGTCTGCAGAAACTCGAGCTTCATCGGAATCAGCAGGAAGGTGTTGATCAACGAACTGACCAGCGAGGCCAGCGTCATCACAAACACCACAGCGCCCGACATGCCCAACGCCGTATCCAGCTTTTTAGAAACCCCTAGAAACGGACAGATTCCCAGAAACTTCGACAAAACAAAGTTGTTTACCAGAATTGCACCAACGGTGATGACGAGAAATTCGCTCAACATAATATAACCCAGCCCCTAATTCTTCTTACGCGAAAGGGGGGGATAATACCTACGTGAGCTTTTGCTGCAACCCCGTTCAAGGCCATGCACCCTATTTAGAACGGATGTCAACAACGCCTTTAAATCGAGGGTTTTGTATCGATATTTAACCGGCATAGCCGATCAACCGCCGGCCCGCTTGACCGTATAGCCAAGCGCCTGCAGCTCGGTCACCATAAGATCGCGCTGGTCGCCTTGAATTTCGATGGTCTGGCCCTTAACCGTTCCGCCGGTGCCGCACTTTTGCTTGAGCTTCTTGGCGAGGTCCTTGAGGCCTTCCGGGTGGAGCGGTACGCCGGTAATGATTGTCATGCCCTTCCCCTTGCGCCCCTTGGTCTCGCGCCCAACGCGCACAATGCCGTCGCCTTTCGGCGCCGACGGTTTTTGCTTCTCGGGCTTAATCCGCCCTTGGTCGCTTGAAAAAACAATGTCGAGATCGTCAAAACCGCTCATAAACCAGCTCCTTGCGTATTGCGTTGCGTATTGCGAATGAAAAGCTACCCTAGCGCAGTTCTCGGTCAAGCAATACGTAATACGAAATACCCAACACGAACGGAATCTATGGAAAATATCAGCGTCATCATAACCTTCGCGGCCTATCTCGCCTTCATGCTGGCGATCGGCTCGCACTTCTACAAACGCAACGAATCGCTCTCCGACTACCTGATCGGCGGCCGCCAGCTCAACAAATGGGTGGCGGCCATGAGCGCCCAAGCGTCGGATATGAGCGGCTGGCTGCTGCTCGGCCTGCCCGGCTATGCCTATCTCCAAGGGATGGAAGCATTTTGGATCGCCTTGGGCTTGGCGGCCGGCACCTATCTGAACTGGAAGCTGGTGGCCCGGCGCCTGCGCCGCTACACCGAAATCGCCGGAGACGCCATCACCCTGCCCGACTATTTCGCCAACCGTTTCAACGACCACAACCGCCTGCTGCGCGTGGTCGCCGCGGTGTTTATTCTGGTCTTTTTTCTGATCTACACCGCCTCCGGCTTCGTAGCCGGCGCCAAGCTGTTCGAATCGGTGTTCGGCCTGCCCTATCATAGCGCGCTGTTCATCGGCGTGGCGGTCATCATTTCATATACCGCGCTCGGCGGCTTCATGGCCGTCAGCTGGACCGACTTCTTTCAAGGCATCATCATGTTTTTCGCCATCATCGCCGTCCCCTTCCTCGCCATCCACGCCACGGGTGGCTTTGCAGCCTCCTCGGAAGCCATGCGCAACATCGACGCCGGTTTTCTGGATGTATTCACCAACGGAAAAGGCGAACCGCTCACAGCGATTTCCATCCTCTCGCTGACGGCCTGGGGCATCGGCTACTTCGGCCAGCCGCACATCCTCACCCGTTTCATGGCCGTCCGCACCGCCAACGACATCAAGCCGGCGCGGCGCATCGCCATGGTCTGGGTGCTCGTCAGCCTCTGCTGCGCCGTGCTCGTCGGCATGGCCGGCCGGATCGTCCTGCCGGAGATGCTCTCCGAATCCGACTCGGAAAAAATATTCATGGTTCTCGTCAGCCAGCTCACCCATCCCATCATTGGCGGTATTCTGCTGGCGGCGGTGCTGGCGGCGATCATGAGCACAGCCGACTCGCAGCTGCTGGTAACCTCGTCGGCGCTGACCGAAGACCTCTACCGGGTAATCATCCGGCCCCAAGCCTCGGAAAAAGAGCTGGTTTGGGTGAGCCGGGGCACGGTCGTCGGCGTTGCCGCTGTGGCCTGCGGCATTGCCCTGAAGCCCGACAGCAACGTGCTGGATTTGGTATCCTATGCATGGGCTGGGTTTGGCGCAGCGTTCGGTCCGCTGGTGCTGCTGTCGCTCTACTGGAAGCGCATGACCCGCAACGGCGCCATTGCCGGTATTTTTGGAGGAGGCATCACCGTGCTGGGGTGGAAGCAGCTGGAAGGCGGGGTTTTCGATCTATACGAAATCCTGCCGGGCTTCTTGGTTTCCGTGGCAATGATCATCCTGTTCAGCCTGTTGGACAAAAAACCGAACGCTTTAGTGGAAGAGCAATTTGAGCAGGCCAACAAGGAATGTTAGACCATGGATGCACGGGCCTTTTTAGCCGCCTTGTGGCGGGCGACGCGCTGGCGTTCACGGGCCGGAATCACGAAGGTCGGCGTTGCACCCACCAAACCGACCAGCAGAAACAATCCCCCCGCCGTACCATACGGAAAAACGACCAGATTCAAGATGGCCAGTAAATAGCCCGAAGCCAATCCCCACGGTTTTTTTTTCAACAGACCAAAAGCGGCAACAACGGAAACCAGCGCCAGTACAGAAAAAGCAGACACCAAAAGGGTAAACTCCGTCGTTCCGGAAAATCCATAGATCAACTGGAATGCAAGCAAACCAAGATAAACCGAGGGGAATACAACGCAGCCTACCCGAAGAAAAACCATCCAAATTTCAGCAATATCCACCTGGTCTTTTGAGTGCGAGCGGGGGGTCCGCAACCTGCGCCCTTTCCAAACATCGACTGTTTCCGGTGCACAATAAATGCTCGTGCTTTCCAAGCCGTCACTCAAATCTTTGGGCTCATCGCGCCGATGGCGCACATCGCCATATCCCCGGCGCAACGCCAACCGACGCGAACGGGTCAGCTCAAAATATCCCAAAGCGCCAAGAACCAGAACAGAAACGCTTAATACAGTAAGGTTAGCCTTGCGGGCGCTGTTGTAACGCTCGAACAATTCTCCAGACTCATTCATAGACTTCAGCGAATTCGCTGAGAACCCTATCAGCAAAGCAAAGACAACGATCCCTATAATCCTTAATACCCTAAGCATGCCACATCCTCCAAAACCACTAACCAAACACGACCAAAGATAGCCATGAATTAGGTTTTGTCAATATTGATGCTAGTACTTTCCGCTACGCATCAAAAAAAGGAAAACGTTATTTTTAGTGAATAGTTAGCGGTCTCACAAAACTTTGACTGGAGGAAGCTTCAGGCCATCAAACCCAGACAAAAATGCTCGCACTTTGTTCGACAGAGGCTCTACGCCGCCGGGTTTATCGCTTTCAATATTGATCGGCATCTGCGGATCGTGGAGCGATTTTCGAACCAGAATCCAGCCGCCGTCGCAAGTGACGTGCACGCCTTCGTGGTTGTTGGGCGTGAGCGACCAGCCAGCTTCGTTTTCAACAAACTCGGTAAACGAGGCGAGCACCACTTCGGCATAGGTCGAAAAATCTTTAACCAGAATCTGCGGGCGGAACTCGATGGCTTCGGCCGGCTCGGGAAGCTCGGCAATGAGCTCGTCGACCGTCCCCGCGCCCGCCGTCTTGAGCTGCGCAATCTTGATGAGGATCTTTGCAATCTGATAGGCGCCGTCGTCGAGGAAATAATTTTCCTTCAGCGCGCCGTGGCCGGAGGTTTCCAATGCCAGGTAAGACGGCGTGCCGGCTTCGTTCAAACGGATCGCTTCGTTGATCACGTTTTTATAGCCACGCTGATAGCGGTGGTGCACGCCGCAGAGCTTTTCTTCGGTCCACCATTTCAGGCCGGTCGAGGTGACCGAGTCGGTGACGATGGTGGAGCCGGGATGTTCGCCGAGCACGATCGCCGCCATCAGCGCAATAAAGCGGTTGCGGTTGATCGGCTTGCCGTTCTTGTCGACCGCGCCGGCGCGGTCGACGTCGGTGTCGAAAATAATGCCGAAGTCAGCGCTGTTTTCTGTTACCGCCACAATGATGGCATCCATCGCGTCTTTATCTTCCGGATTGGGAATGTGGTTCGGGAACGAGCCGTCGGGGTCGAGGAACTGGCTTCCAGTGGTGTCCGCGCCGAGCGGTTTGAGTACGTCGTCGACAAAGAAGCCGCCCGCACCGTTGCCGGCATCGACGACAATCTTTAGGCCGCTGAGTGGTTGCTCGCTTCCCGCTCCTTTACGAATGATCTGAACCAAATGCTTTGAATAATCTTCCATCAACGAAACTTCGGTGGTGTTCGACAGCTCCACTCCTTCAAACTCGCCGGTTTCGGTGGCGATGGTCAGGATTTCCTTAATGTTCTGCTTTTCGAGCCCGCCTTCGCGGATGAAAAACTTCATGCCGTTGCGGTTGAACGGCAGGTGGCTGGCGGTCAGCATGATCGAGCCGTCGTAGCCGTGGTTCTCAAACACGGTCGACATAAACATCGCCGGAGTCGAAGCCAGCCCGCAGTCGAACACGGCGCAGCCGCCCTTTTCCAAGCCTTGGAAGACCGCCGTTTTGATGGCGTCGGACGAGAGCCGCGAATCGTGGCCCACGGCCACTTTCAAGCCGGTCTTGCCGGTCTGCTTTTCCAGCCATTGGGAAAAGGCATAGCCAATGGTGCGGGCAATCTCGACGGTCAGCGTGACCGGTTCGCCCTCAACACCCTCGAGCGCAACGCCGCGCACATCGCTTCCATTCTGCAATTTGAAATATTGATCCACCGCTTGTCCTCCTATTTTTAAACACAAAGACACGAAGCGCACGAAGGAACGTTTTCTTCGAGTCCTTCGTGCCTTCGTGTTTAATATTTACGCGAGCAGCGCTTTTGCTTTTTCGTAGACGTTTTCGGCGGTGAAGCCGAATTTTTCGGCGAGCACGCCACCCGGAGCAGAGGCGCCGAAGGTGTCTTTGCAGACGGTTGCGCCGCAACGGCCGATGTATTTTTCCCACCCGAAGGAGCTGCCGGCTTCAACGACCATGCGCTTGGAGCAGCCGTCGGCCATCACTTCGCTCTGGTAGGCTTCGTCCTGTGCTTCGAACAGTTCGCGGCAAGGCATGTTGACCACTTTGACGTTGACGCCTTCGGCGGCAAGCTTTTCGGCCGCATCGAGGGTGATTTTGACTTCAGACCCTGTTGCAATCATGAGCAGGTCCGGCTGGCCTTCGCCGCTTTGGCACATGGTGTAGGCGCCCTTGGCGAACTGGCCGTCCATGTTGTATTTTTCGCGGTCGAGCACTTCGAGATTCTGGCGCGTCAGGCAGAGGACGGTCGGTCCGCTGGTGTTCTTGAGCGCGGCGGTCCAGGCACATCCGGTTTCTTTCGGATCGCTCGGACGAAGAACCGTTACGTTCGGCATCATGCGCAGACTGTTGATTGTTTCGATCGGCTGATGGGTCGGTCCATCTTCGCCCACCCAGAAGCTGTCGTGGGTGAGAACGTAGATGACCGGCAGGTTCATCAGCGCGGCAACGCGCAGGGTCGGACGAACGTAGTCGGCGAAGACCAGGAAGGTGGCGCCGTAGATACGGAAGCCGCCGTGCAGCTGCACGCCGTTCATGACGGCGCCCATTCCGATTTCGCGCACGCCGTAGTGGAAGTTGCGGCCTTCGAAGGCGTCTTTTCCAATATCGGAGTAGTCGTTCAGGTGGGTCATGTTCGAGCCGGCGAGGTCGGCCGATCCCCCAACGAGGAAGGGAAGCTCTTTGGCGAGGGACTGCAGCACTTTGCCGGAGGCGACACGCGTCGCGAGCGGGGCGTCGAAAACCGGCAGTTTATCACCAAGGTCGGCGGGAATCTCCTGCGTCATGTGGAGGTTCCACTGTGTGGCGAGGTCGGCGTTTTCGGTCTGCCACTCAGCGAAGAGCGCGTCCCAGTCGGCTTCAGCCTGCTGCAGCTCGCCGAGGCGGGCGGCAAAGGCATCGCGCACTTCCTGCGGGACGAAGAATTTTTCTTCGGAGATGCCGAGCGCTTTTTTGGTGAGCAGCACTTCTTCTTCGCCAAGGGGAGCCCCGTGGCAGCCGTGGGTGCCTTCTTTGTTCGGCGAGCCAAAGCCAATCTTGGTTTTGCAGACGATGAAAGAAGGTTTTCCAGTTTCAGCCTGGGCGGCTTCAATGGCGCTCTGGATTTCGGCGTAGTCGTGTCCGTCGACGGTTTGGACGTGCCATCCGTAGGCTTCCATGCGCTTGACGACATCGTCGGTGTAGGTGATGCGCACATCGCCTTCGATGGAGATAAAGTTTTCATCGTAGAAAACGACCATCTTGCCGAGGCCATGGTTGCCGGCCAGCGAGAAGACCTCGTTGGAGATGCCTTCTTCGAGTTCGCCTTCGGAGCAGAAGACGTAGGTGTAGTGGTCTACAATCTTTTTGGCTTCGGTATTGAAGCGGGCGGCGAGCATTTCTTCGGCGATGGCCATTCCGACGCCGTTTCCGCAGCCTTGTCCCAACGGGCCGGTGGTGGCTTCGACCCCCACGGTGTGGCCGTATTCCGGGTGGCCGGCGGTCTTGCTGTCCCACTGGCGGAAGTTCTGCAGCTCGCTCATCGGCAGGTCGTAGCCGGAGAGGTTGAGCAGGCTGTAGATCAGCATCGAGCCATGGCCGCAAGAAAGGATGAAGCGGTCGCGGTCGGCCCAATCGGGGTTGCTCGGATTGTGTTTGAGATACTGCGTCCAAAGTACGGCGGCAACATCAGCCATGCCCATCGGCATGCCCGGGTGGCCGGAGTTGGCGGCCTGTACGCCGTCCATCGAGAGTCCGCGAATCGTGTTTGCTACAAGTTTAAGATCCATTGTTCGTATTCCTCTAGGTTTTATTCCCTGCGTTTAAAAGAGCGTGGAGATTTCCAGATTCAAGCACGCCTAACCATAAAATTATTCCCAAAAACCAGCACGATATGCTCAATTCCGCTATCCGCGGCAGGCATCGCGCCATTTTGTTAATGCGGTTTGCCATGCATCGGAATCCTGCGGCTCGAATTCGCGCGTTTCCTCGGCAAATGAATTGCGGATGATTTCGCGGCCCTCTTCCAAGGATTGGATGTCGCCCATGGCGAGCATCTGCATAATCAGGTTGCCGGTGGCCGTGGCTTCGGTAGGCCCGGTAACGACCTTGCGTCCGGTGGCATTGGCGGCCAGCTGGTCGAGCAGCGTATCCTTGCATCCGCCGCCGACAATGCGGAGCGTGTCGAGCGTTCGGCCGGCAAGCTGCTCCAACGATTCGTAGACACTGGCATACAGCAGCGCAAGGCCTTCGTAGGCCGCGCGGATGATCTGCGCGTGCGTTTGCGGGCGCGCCTGCCCCGTGCGTTCGCAATAGTCCTGAATGCGCCCGGCCATATCGCCGGGAGCGAGGAATACTTCATCGCTCGGATCAATGAAGAATTCAAAGGGTTCGGTTTCGAGCGCCATGTGCTCCATGGCCGCCCAAGAATAGTCGAAGTCCTGTTCATTCCAACCGCGGCGCAGTTCCTGAATCATCCAGAGTCCGGAAAGGTTTTTCAGGAAGCGGACCGTATCACACACGCCGACTTCGTTGGTAAAGTTCGCGGCCAGCGAAGCATCGTTGATGACCGGTTCGGTCAGTTCGGTTCCTAGCAGCGACCAGGTGCCGGAACTGAGGAACGCGCAATGTTCGCCCTTTTTCACAGGAACCGCCGCGAAGGCGCTGGCCGTATCGTGTCCGCCCACAGCCACAACGGGCAGTCCGTCGGCATCGCCGATCACGGTTCCTGGATCGACCAGGTCTGCAAAAAGATCGGTGCGGATGTTCAGCTTTTCGAGCAGGTCATAGGCCCAGTCTTTGGTGGCCGGATTATAGAACTGCGAGGTGCTTGCAATCGACCGTTCCGCCACCATGTTTCCGGTCAGCCAATAGCTCAGCAAATCCGGGGAAAAGAGCAGCTTGGTCGCGCTGCGGTACTGAAACGAATCCTCCAACGAAAGCGCCATCAGCTGATAGAGCGTGTTGAGTTCCATAAACTGGATGCCGGTTTGAGCGAACACCTCTTCTCTCGGAACACGTTCAAAAACCTTTTCAAACATGCCGGCGGTGCGGCTGTCGCGATAGTTGACCGGGTTGCGCAGCAGGTTGCCATCGGCATCAAAGAGGCCGAAGTCCACGCCCCAGGTGTCGATGCCCATCGAAACGAGTCCATCGCCAAATTCCTTTTTCGCGAGGGCGATGCCTTCCTTGATATTGCGGAAGAGGTGGACAAAATCCCACAGGAGCGTGCCCCTAACTTCGGTCGGCCCGTTCCAAAACCGGTTCATCTCCTTGAGCGTCAACTTGCCGTCTTCAAGGGTTCCAACGATGGTGCGTCCGCTCGACGCACCCAGATCCACTGCCAGATAATGCTTCTTCATTTTATTCCCCCGATCTGATCAATCCTATTTTCAACCATCAAAACATCTACCGCTTCCATGGACTGAACCACCGCATCGGCTTCGGCCAGTTTTGCTTCGGCAGTAGAATTCGTGACTGCGACACAGCGGCATCCCGCCGCTTTCGCCGCAGCAACGCCGTCCGGGGCATCCTCGACCACCAAACAACGTGCCGGATCTAAACCGAGTCGGGCAGCCGCAGTCAAAAACAGCTCCGGATCCGGTTTCTTGTTTTTCACATCGCTGCCGGTTACATAGACCAATTGGCCGTATGGAACTCCGGCAGACTTCAGTACCGCTTCGGATTTTTCCCGAGTACTGCTTGTTGCAATGGCCACGCAGAAGTTCTCCCGCGCCATGGCCGATTTCATCAATGCAAGAACCCCTGGAAAAGCCGGCAGCGGCTCGGCCTCAAGCATCGACAGAAAGTTGTCCTGCCGCGCCGCGGTCGCCGCCTCTACCTGCTCATCCGACAATTCAATACCATGCACTCGCGCGGCCGCACGAACATATTCAGCCGCTCCGCGCCCCAGTCCGGCCTCAAAATCAGCGCGGACGACGCCCTGCACACCGAACAGATCCGCGAAGACCTTGATTGAGGCCTCCGCATTGACCCGCTCCGTGTCGGCAATAACGCCGTCCACATCAAATATCAGACCGTACGATTTCATCTAAATATCGACTTCCCGAAACACCCAACTCCGAATGAAGCTCGAATGCCCAAAGTCCGAAAACACTTCGTCCTTTGTTCATTCTGATTTCTTTAGATATTTGGGTGCTTCGTCATTGAGTTTTTCCTTAGATGGCCGGTGCGTTTTCGAGCAGGAAGCGTTCGGCTTCCGGACTCCATAGGCCGTTGCTTGCTTCCACGATTTTTGTCAGACCTTCATAGAGCTCGCCTTCCATGCCCTTCAGGTCGTCGAGCGCCACCAGCGGCATGCTGACGTTGTTGTAGACGAGCTTCTTGCCACCCGGAATATTCGGCAGGTTGAGCGTGGTTTCAATCACCGCATCCAAACCGCCAACGTGCGTAACCATGGTGGAAGGATTCAACTTGCCGGCTTCCATCATCTTGAGCGACTCGATCATGTCGTCGGTATTGCCGCCGCTGGTGCCGACCACGTGAGTGGCGGCATAGTGGACATTGTAGAAGTTGAAGGTTGCCGAAAACTCAGGATCGGTCGGTCCCGCGAAAAAGTTTAGGCAGCCGTCGAAGGCCATCAGCTTGTCGGCCTGTTCAATGACCGGACGAACCGGTGCATAAACAAACACATCGTTGAAGCCTTCGCCTTTCGGCGTCAGCGACTTCAAGTAGTCAATGCCTTTGCCTTCTTCGGCGGTGTTGACATAGACGAGCTCAACGCCGTTCGCCTTGGCTTCTTCGACCGTGTAGATCGAAGCGGCGCGTTCCAGGCGGGCATTATCGATGTCGGTCACGACCAGCAGACCGGGCTTGCGGTCGCAGTGCATGGCATAGTCGATCGCGCCGAGGCCCATCGGACCCACGCCGGCGAGCAGCGCCATCGCGCCGCCTTCAACAATGCCCATACTGTGGACATAGCTGCCGGGCGTCGTGTGGTAGTTGGCGTGGAAACCGCCCACGATGCACGACATCGGTTCGGCCAGCGATCCGTGGTAATACGCCTCGCCGCTGAACGGCAGCAGGCAGTCCTGCTCCATTACTTCCGCGGGGATGATCACGTATTGCGAATCGCCGCCGATGTGGCGGTAGGAATAGCCCGGCGCGGAAAGGATTCCGACGGGGCCGTCCTCGTAGTTGATCGCGGGCTGAATCGAAAACTTGTCGCCCGCATTAAAAAGATCCGCCCACCTGCCGCCGACCTCCACGATTTCGCCGCAGAACTCATGACCGATAATAATTGGATCATTTGCAACGTCATTGGGGATGCGCTTGTGCTTGATGCCCTGCGTCGCCGCTTTGTAGGACGACATGCAGATGGAATCGGATACAATCTTGGCCAGGATTTCATTTTCTCCAATGGCTGGAAGTTCAAACTCCTCCAACCGCAAATCCTTCTCGCCGTAAAGTCTAACTGCTTTGGTTTTCATAGGTTTCACCTGTTTTAAGGTTTAGGTATTTATGTATTAAGCCACTTCGATATTCGACATTCCTTGTTCGATATTCGTGATTCCCTAATTCAACATGACCTGGCCACCGGTTACCGGGATGGCCTGGCCGGTTTCATACGTTTGCTCAACCGAGTAGAGAATCGCCTTGGTGACGTCCTCGCCATTGCATCCGCGGTTCATGGGCGTCTGCGCCTCGTAGAAGCGGCGAATGTCCGCGACCGTTTTTGCGCCGGGAACCTTGCCCGCATTCAGATACTGAACAAACAGCCCGCGCTCCGGATCGCTCCAGAGCGGCCCGTCGTAAAAGTTGCCTGGGCAGATGGCATTAACCTTGGTGTTGTCAACGACCAGCTCCTTGGCATAGCTCTGCACCAATCCGACGGAACCAAACTTGGAACCGGCATACGCGCCGTTCTTGCTTGAACCTTCCAGCGCGGATTTGGATGTGATGCTGATAATGTCCGTGAAGTAGTTTCCCTGCGGCTTGTTCATCAATTCCATCACCGGCGCAACATGCTTGGTGCAGAGGAAGAAGCCGACATAGTTGACGTCGGTCACAAACTCAAAATCCTTGAGCGTCATGTCCTTCACGCTGCCGGCTTTCAGCACTCCGGCATTGCTCACGAAGACATCAATTCCTCCGACCAGTTGAACGATTTCATTCACCATGGCCTCAACCGAAATCTCATCCGTCACATTAACGGAAACGCCAAAGGCAACGGTCCGCCCTTCCTGCTCGTTGAGCTGTTGGGCCAGCGCTTTTGCGCCATCGACATTCATGTCGGCAATAAAGACGAGCGCTCCGTCCTTGATCAGCGCACGGACAATGCCTTCGCCAAAGCCCTGCGCGCCGCCGGTCACCACACAAACCTTGTTGTTGACCACGCCTGCTCGGCCAGCAACTTTTTCCGGGTTCGCAGTGCCTTTAGCGGCCGCGTCGTAATCTTCGCCCAGCAGAAATCCGCCAACGCCATCAACGTTGACCGAGCGCATGCCGGCTTTAAATTTGGAAGACAGGTCGTCGGCAGAACAGGTCAGTTCCGCCTCGGCCAGCATTTCTTTGGAGACCACAATGTCTCCCTTCTCTCCATCAAAAGAGAGGCCTCTGAGCAGAGGTGCAATTTCCAGTGTTTTCATAATAGTTCAATCGCCTTTTCGGGTTGTGAATGATCCATCCGTTTTCCAACGTCGGCATACTTCGCAATGCGCTCTTCCAAGGATTGGGAAGCCAGCGGGTTTTCAGGATTAAACAGCGCCAACTTCGGATCGGCCGCTGCCAGTTTTTCGTGTGCAATCAAAGCCCACGCCGCATCCGCCAAATGAGCAAACATGGGCTCCAGCAAAATCGGGCAGTTGAACGACTGGCGCGAGCTGTTAATGTCCACGCCGCTGATTTCCATCAGCCCGTTCGCTTTGCAAAGCTGCTGCAAACGCGCCATCTGTTCCTTGGTGTTGCGCGGCGGCATGTAGGTGATCGCCTTGAAGCCGATGGTCGCCAGTTCGGCAACCAACTCATCGAGAAAATCGTCCTCAAACTTTTCGGCCTTCTTGTCGCCCGTCGGCGATTCGCCGACATCACCCAAATAGGCGTAGGCCGGGATCGCGCCGATCTCGTTGGCAAACTTGACCGCATCGTACACCGAGACGCATTCGTCATATTCGGAGACGATGAAAAACTCGGGAACGAGCGATGCTTTGAACGCACCGAGCAGGTCGTAGGCATAATGCGGGTTGTCCACATCCAGCAAGAGGTCGCGCAGCGGCCCTGCCATTGGCACCTGCAAAGGCCCTTCAACAAAATCGACCAGAGGCCGCCCCTTTCCATGGGCCTCAATCAGCTTGAGCGACAGCGCATAAAGGATGTGCCGTTCCGTGATCGATCCGCCGTTGGCCGCTTCCGAAATCGCCAGCACATCGGCATCAAAGTCGAGCGTCGGTGCGCCGCGTTCGGCCAGCACGGCGTTCAGCTTGTCCACTTCCTTGCGGTCGCGGGCAATACGGGTTTCGTGCACCGGCTTAAGGAAATCCTCCAATGCCTGGAACTGCGTGGCCGGAATGCCGTGCAGTGCAATGTAGGTGATGTTCGGCTCGTCGGGGTTGTTGGTCTTGCGCCCTTCCATCGACGTGCCGTTCATATTCACGCGCATCTCAAAGCCGGCGGTCCCGGCAATGTTCACCGCCTTGCAGGCTTCGAGAAACTCGGCGCAGCCGGACACGGAATCGTGATCCATGATGCCCACCGTCCGCAGTCCGGCCTCCGCCGCTTTCACCGCAATCATCGTCGGCGAATACGGGCTGAACGAATAGATCGAGTGAACGTGGTTGTTCACCTCTTCGGTCTGCACCACGCCCTGCTTGCAGTCTTCGCCGAGGGCGCGAACGGCAGCGAGGCGTTCTTCAACCGACGCGGCATTTAGATTTTCATAGCTCATAGATTTTTCTCCCGTACGGGCGACATGCAGGTCGCCCTTACACGCCCAGACGCGCAATGCGCTGCATTTCGCCGTTGGTGTAGTTCTGCGTCACCACGTGGCCCGGCAGCGGAACGATGCGCTCGTGCACGGCATCGATGATCCAGCTGGCCTGCGGGAAGTAATCTGTTTCCATTTCAGCCGCAGGCGAGATCCAGTTTTTGGCACCGATAACCACCGGCGGTGCATCGAGGTAATCGAAGCAGAGGGTCGTCAGGTTGGCCGCAATGTTGTGCATTGCGGAACCGCGTTCGACGGAGTCGGAAGCCAGGACAACACGTCCGGTCTTCTTGATGGACTCGACCAGCTTGTCGTAGTTGAGCGGATTGACGAAACGCAGGTCGATCAGCTCGACTTCCATTCCATACTTTTCCTTCATCTCTTCCACCACTTTCATACCGCTGTAGAGCACCGGGCCGAGGGTGATCAACGTCAGATCTTTACCCTGTGTGCGCACAGCCGGTTCGCCTTCTTCGGTTTCGAAGTAGCCTTCCGGAACGCCGCCCTTTTCGAACAGCTCGCCCACACCGTAGGTCTTCTGCGATTCCAGGAAAATCACCGGATCCGTACCGGCCAGCGCCAGGTTCAGCATGCCCTTGGCATCATTGGTCGTTGCCGGATAGAAAACTTTCAGTCCAGGAATATGGTTAACCATCGCGGTCCAGTCCTGCGAATGCTGCGCACCGTATTTATTACCAACGGATACACGAAGAACCAGCGGCATTCTCAGGATTCCAGCCGACATGGACTGCCATTTTGAAATCTGGTTGAAGATTTCATCCCCGGCGCGCCCCATAAAGTCGCAGTACATCAGCTCAACACAAACGCGGCCGCCGCTGAGGGCATAGCCGCAGGCCGTACCGACAATCGCGCCTTCGGAGATCGGCGAGTTGAACAGGCGGTGATAGGGAAGCAATTCCGTCAGCCCGTTGTAGCAAGCAAACGCCCCGCCCCAGTCACGGTTTTCTTCACCGTAGGCAATCATGGTCGGGTCAACCGAGAACCGATGCGCCATGGCTTCGAAGATACCATCGCGGAAAGTGTAGAGCTGGTTGGCTTTGTAGGGCTGTCCGTTTTCATCGAATGCGTAACGCTGTTTGCGCTTCAGTTTCTTAACGCGGTCGTTGTCTTCGAGCTTCTGCAGCATTTCGGGTTCACGGTCGTCGAACTTTTCAACCTTGCCGTTGGAGTACATCACCTTCTCGATCAGGTTGATGTCGGAATACGGCGAAACCACCGGATCGATCGCCAGCTTCATCGCTTTGGAAACTTTACCCACGATCTTCGCTTTCATCGCTTCCGCATCGGCTTCGGTGATTGCACCGTTGCTGATGAGGTATTCACCGAACGCACGTACGCAATCGGCTTCTTCCCAAAGTTCCATTTCTTCTTTTGAACGGTAGGACGATGCATCAGACGGCGAGTGACCGGACATACGGTAGGTCACGATGTCCAGCAGAACCGGGCCTTTACCGTCGACAAGGATTTTCTTTTTACGCTCAGTCGCGTCAGCCACGGCCAACGGATTATACCCGTCAACCCGTTCCGCATGCATCTGATCCGGATTGACTCCGGCACCGATACGCGCAGCGAACTTGTAGCTCATGGTTTCACCCACCGTCTGGCCACCCATGCCATACTGGTTGTTCATGATGTTGATCAGGACCGGCGGATGTCCGAACTCTTTATCCCACAGCTCGACATACTGGTCCATCGCCGCCATCCAGATGCCTTCATACACCGGGCCGCAGCCCATAGAAGCATCACCGATATTGGCAATTACGATGCCCGGCTTGCGGTTGATCAGCTTGTTCATGGCCGATCCAACGGAGATATCGGCCGAGCCGCCAACCAACGCGTTGTTGGGCATGGAGCCGAACGGAATGAAGAAGGCATGCATGGAGCCGCCGAGGCCCTTGTTGATGCCGGTTTCGCGAGCAAAGATTTCCGCGAGAGTTCCATAGAGGATGAAATCTTCCGCAAGATCTTTCACATTTTCCTGCGAGCCGTCTTTGACAACGTTCAGCGTGGCACCGTCGAAAAAGTCTTCCATAATCGTGGAGAGCTTATCATCGTCCAACTTGCTGATGGCCGAAAGGCACTTAGCCATGATTTCACCGTGCGAGCGATGCGAGCCAAAGATGTAGTCGTCGGTATCGAGGTGCACGGATTGTCCTACCGCAGCGGCTTCCTGTCCGATGGACAAGTGAGCGGGGCCGGGGTGATTGTATTCCATGCCCTGATAGGTTCCCTGAACCTTGATCTGGTTCAGCATGGTTTCGAATTCACGGATTACGAGCATGTCGTAATACATTTTGACCAGACGGTCTTTTCCGTATTTTTTCTCTTCCTTCTTGTAGTCCGATTTATACTGGTTGACCGGAATCGGCTTGAATGTAACCTCACCGGACTTGAAGGTTTCCTTTGGGCATATCACTTGATCTTTAGGCATTGGTTTTCTCCTGAATTAATTGATTAAAACTGAAACATGGTTGAGCGGATCACTTCACCGACGGTCGGGTGCGGGAAGACGATTTCTTGAATGTCCTGCACACGAAGCTCGGCTTCGATCATCGCGGCGGCGCCCCAAATCATTTCGGAGCAGAGGCCGCCAAACATATGGACGCCCAGCAGGGCCTTCGTATCGGCATCCACCACTACCTTGACCGAACCGGCGCCTTTCTTGCCGTTCTCGGCGAGGAAGCGACCGCTCATGATCAGCGGCAGCGACGCGGTTTCGACGTTGTGACCGGCCTCCTTGGCCTGGTCTTCCGTCATGCCGCACCCGGCGATTTCGGGCATGGAATAAACCGCCCATGGAATTGCGTTCGTGCGGAACCGGTCCTTTTTTCCGAGAATGGTATTCAGCGCCACCTCGCCCATGCGAGTGGCAGAGTGCGCGAGCTGCGACTTGCCGGTCACATCGCCAATTGCGAATACGTTCGGCAGGTTGGTGCGCTGCTGGTCGTCGGTCTTGATGCCGCGGCGATCAAAGTCGAGTCCGGCTTCTTCAAGGCCCATTCCAGACAGGTTCGGCGCGCGGCCAACGGACATCAGTACGATATCGGCATTGATCGATTTTTCTTCGCCGGCCTTCGTCGTGTATTTTACGTCATGGCCATCGATTGCGGTAACGCGGCAACCAAGGTTGAAATCAACCTTGCCCTTGAGCGCCTTGCGGAAAGCGACCGCCTGGCCGTTGTCCATAAAGGGGATAATTTCGTCGAGCATTTCAATCACGTCGACTTTAACACCGAGACTGCTGAAGAAACTGGCGAACTCGACGCCAATTACGCCGCCGCCAATTACGACGAGCGACTTCGGCATGGTTTCCACACTCAGGATTTCCTTGCTGGTCATCACGTGCGGCTGGTCAGCACCGGGAATCGGCGGAACAAACGGCGAACCGCCAGTGGCGATGACGACGTTGTCGGCTTCGTAGACCGTGCCGGCCACTTCGACCTTGCGGGAGCCGAGCAGCTTGGCTTCGCCGAACAGGACTTCCACCTTGTTCTTTTTCATCATGCCGGCAATGCCACCGCGAAGCGTTTTGATGACGTCCTCTTTCCAGGCCATGGCCACGGACAAATCGAACTTCACTTCGCCCGTAGTCACGCCGAATTCCGGCGCTTCCTTGGCATGCACATAATGCTTGGCCGAGTTGAGCAGGGTTTTAGTCGGAATGCAGCCCCAGTTCAGGCAGACGCCGCCAAGATATTTTTTCTCGATCAGCAGAACCTTCTGGCCCTTATGCGCGGCGCGCTCGGCCATCTCGTATCCGCCCGGTCCAGCTCCAATTATGATTACATCATAATCGGCGCCAGTGAGACTTGAAACTTGAGACTTGAAACTTGAAACAGGCGCTTCTTGTTTTTCTTCAGGTTTCACATTTCCAGTTTCAGGTTCCACATCGGCAATCGCGTCCGCAGGACGAAGTGCGCTGATATCTTCGCCCGGAGCGCCGATGGCCGCAATGACCTTCAGCACTTCCACGTCGGCCTCGGCCGGATAAAAAATACCCAGCATGGTGCCGTCGGCGGTTGCCTCCACTTCGAAGGTTGCTTTGTCGGTCTCGACTTCGCAAAGGGCCTGCCCCTGTTTAACAGCGTCGCCTTCTGCGACCTTCCACTCGATAATGATGCAGGACTCTACAGACTGTCCCTGCCTCGGCATTAATACTTCAGTAGCCATAAATCTTCTCCTTATCCTGCGAGGGTGAGTTCGAATGCGGCCAGCTTGATACGCATACTGGCAAGGAAGCGGGCGGCGGGCGCACCGTCTGCTGCGGCGTGGTCAAACGTCAGCGAGAGGCCCATGTGCGGGACGAACTCGACGTCGGAACCTTTCATAACCGGCTTCGGTTGAATGGAGCAGACGCCCAGGATTCCAACCTCTGGAGCATTCAACACCGGCGTGAAGCTTTCGATGCCCATCGCGCCGAGGTTGGTGACCGTGAAGGTACCGCCGCTCAGTGCGTCAGGATCAATCGTGCCTTCGATGCAGGCCATGGCCAAACGCTTGGTTTCAGCGGAAAGCTGCTTGAGTGTCATCAGGTTGGCGTAGCGAATCACCGGAACCATCAGGCCGCGCGGCGTATCGACCGCAAAACCGAGGTGAACGTTGTCGAACTCGACGATCTTGTCGCCCAGCATGTGGGCATTGAGTTCGGGGAACTCGCCAAGGGTCTTGATGGTGGCGTAGAGCACCACATCGTTGATGCTGATGCCGCCCACGCCGGCTTCTTCCGGAGCGGCTTTGCATTTGGAGCGGTAGCCCAGCACGGAACGTGCATCAGCTGAAGTGTTGAGCGTAAGCTGTGCGGTGTTCTGCAGCGAAGCCAACATGCGGCCAGCCACCACTTTACGAACGCCCTTAACCGGGATCTCCTTAGTGGCGCCTGGGAAGTCCATCGTAGGGGCGACATGCATGTCGCCCGTACTGCCCAGATCGGCAGCAACAACGCGGCCGCCCAGTCCGGTTCCAGTGGCTGGAATGTCCAGTCCTTCAGCAGCCGCTTTGGCCTGCGCGGCCGGAGTAACGGCCTGGGCTGCGGCAACGTCGCGTTCAATCACGCGGCCGTTCGGGCCTGTGCCGGCAAGTGTGGTTGCATCAACGCCCTTCTTTTCTGCCAGGTTTTTAGCGCGGGGAGAAACGCCTCCACTGAAATTTGAAACCTGAGACGTGAAACTTGAAGCAGGGGCTTCCTGAACAACCGGCTCTTCTTCAGGTTTCACATTTCCAGTTTCAGGTTTCTCTTCAGCGCTTTCGTCTGAAGGACGCAAAGCGCTGATATCTTCTCCGGGCTCGCCGATGGCGGCGATGACCTTGAGGACCTCGACGTCGGCTTCGGCAGGATAAAAGATGCCGAGCATGGTGCCGGCAGCGGTCGCTTCAACCTCAAACGTGGCCTTATCGGTCTCGACCTCGCAAAGGGTCTGCCCCTCGGTAACGACGTCGCCTTCGTTAACTTTCCATTCGATAATGATGCAGGACTCAACAGATTGTCCCTGTCTCGGCATTAGCACTTCTGTAGCCATGGTAATTCTCCTTGGAACGTTATGATTTGACGATGCGCACGTTGGCGCCGGTCAATTCGGTTTCAAACTCTTTGGTTAATTGGTTGTCTGTCACGAGCGCATCAACCCCATCAAACGGAAGAATGCGCGCAAAGCCGGGCTTTCCGAACTTTTTGGAATCGGAAATGGCGATGACTTGATCGGCCTGTTCGGCCATCTTGCGGACTAGGTCGGCGCTTTCGACCGAGTTTGCCGTGAAGCCCTGCTTGATGGATGCGCCATCAATGCCGATGAACGCCGTGGAAACATGAAATTGGTCAATCGCCGTCAATGCCATTGGCCCAACAACGCCTTCTTCCGAAGGGCGGAATTCGCCACCGATGAGGGTAACGCGCAGTTGCGGATTAGCGCGGGCATAGGTCAGCAACAAGGTGTTGTTCGTAACAATGTGGACATCGCGCTTACCCAGCAGATATTTTGCAATCAGCGCAGTCGTGGTTCCGGCGGTGATGATGACCGTGTCGCCATCCTTAATCATCGACGCCGCCACCTTGGCAACGGCTCCCTTGATTTCTTTATTCGCCTGCGAACGCTCCATGATCTTGGGATGCCGAGCCGGAACCGCTCCACCATGAGTGCGAACCAGCAATCCTTCTTCTTCCAAAGCGACCAGATCGGCGCGGGCCGTAACGACAGTAACCTTCAAGCGCTTAGCCAGTTCAGACACACTAACGGAGCTCTCCTCCATCAGCAGTTCCAATATGATCGCTTTACGCTCTGAAAAGTTGTTACTCATAACTCACTCGCTTCCTTTTTTCTATCTGATGCCTTTCTTTTTACCTTCTTTTTGCCTTGCTTCAAGCTGTTTTTTACTTTTATTTACACCAGCTCCAACTATTGGAAAGGATTATAACATGAAAAAGAAAGGCCTTATAACCGGTGCCAGCCGAGGAATCGGCAACGCTATTGCCCTAAAGTTGGCAGAAAATGGCTATGATCTGATTCTAACGGGCCGGGACGTTCCAATGCTTGGAAGCGTCAAGGACGCGTGTGAAAAGCGGGGCGCGGAGGTCGGAGTCCATACCGCCGACCTTTCCGACGAAAAGGAAATCACCGATCTATTCAAAAAATCGGGGGCAATTGACCTGTTGGTAAACAATGCCGGTTTCGGGATTTTTGATGCCATTGAAGACATAAAACTCGACGATTGGCAGGCGATTCAGAAAATCAATGTGGAAGGTGCGCTCCTTTGCATGCGCGAAGCCATGAGATCCATGAAGAAATCCGGCGGAGGCCGGATCATTAATATTTCATCGGTCGTCGGCGTGAAGGGCTACCCCAATCAGGTGGCCTACGGTGCAAGCAAACATGCCCTGCTCGGCTTAACCAAAACCGCCATTGAAGAGGGCCGGGACCACAATATACGCGTTCATGCGATCTGCCCCGGCGGAGTGGCCACGGAAATGGTAAAACAGGCGCGGCCGGATCTGACTGACTTTTCCGCCATGATTCAACCGGAAGATGTGGCCGATGCGGTCGCCTACCTCTGCTCTCTCCCGCACACTATTACGATTGACTGTATACACCTACGCCGCGCGGCCAGCCCACAAACCTGGTAATCGCGCTAATTACAAAATTAAACAAGGAGACCTGTTATGATCTACATGGCTGACACTGCGAACATTGAAGAATTAAAGAAACTCTATTATTATTTTCCACTGGCCGGAGCAACGACCAACCCCAGCATTCTGGCCGTTGAGAAAAAGCCGATTTCAGAGATTATCCCTGCCATTGCTGAAGTGGTCGGAAACGGAATGATGCACATTCAGGTTTCCAGTCTTACTGCTGACGACATGCTTAAGGAGTCGCTGAAATACAGGGAACACTTCGGACTAGGGGACAACTACTATTCCAAAATCCCAGTGACCCTGGAGGGTCTAAAAGCCATCCGAATGGTAAAGGATGCCGGAATTAATGTAACCGCCACGGCCATTTTCACCCACCAGCAGGCACTGGTTGCGGCACGGGCCGGTGCGGATTATGTGGCTCCTTATGTCAGTCGGCTGGATAATATTTCCTCCCACGGCATTGAAGTGGTTGAACATATTACCAAAACGCTGAATCATTTTCAGCTCAACTGCAAGGTGCTGGCGGCCAGCTTTAAAACGGTCGACCAAGTTCACCGCATTGTCAAACGCGGTTGCCATTCGGCCACCATTAATTATGCGCTGCTGGAGGCCCTTCGCAGCCATCCGATGACCGACATGGCCGTCGATACATTCACCATAGACAGCAAGGGCATTTACGATATCGAATTTTAAGAGCTGATAAGCCTGAATCAGGATGCATGCTTCAGGCGGAATCCAACCAGACAGACATCGTCTTCCAGCGCAGCGCCTGCAGCAAAACTGCAGGCGTCTTCATATAACGCGTCAAACAATCCAGACATTGGAAGGTTTATCTTTCCCCGAGCGGAGGCCACAAGCCGATTTTCACCGTACTCCTCCTCATTTCGGTTCACAACTTCGGTAATTCCGTCAGTATACATAAAAACGCCATCTTCGGGCCGGAGACGACATTCAATGGTTTTGTAACGAGCCTCTTCCGTGACCGCAAGCGCAGGACCGGAAAAGCATGAATCCTCAACTAAACCGGATACGCTATGGACCGATGCATTCAACAGGATCGGCAGCGGATGTCCGGCAGCGGCAACTTTCAGCACTCCCGTTGATACATCCAGCACCATATAGCAGGCGGTGGCGAAAAGAAACAGATCGTCCTGCCGAAAGAGCGGCATCAGCGTTTGATTCATGTGTTCTAGAAACTGGCCGGGATCTTTTTTCTGATGCGAAATTTCTTCGACCATTGCACGCACGATGCTTGTTCCCAGTGCAGCACGAACTCCATGCCCCATTACATCGCACAGAAAAATTCCGGCCTCCGTATCGGACAGCTTGCGGATCGAGCAAAGATCGCCGCCGATAAGTCCTCCGGCATGATGGAGGTGGCAAAACTGAACCAGGTCCCCTTTGCCGTCTGATGCAGACGGAAAGGATGGGTAGGACGCCGGGAAAAAGGTTTTCTGCAGCTGCGAGGCCATAAGCAGGTCATCCTCCAGCTCCTCCCGAAACCGCCGGTTTTCCTCGGCATATTTCGCCGCCCGGATTTCGGCGTTCTTATGCTCGGTGATGTCGCGCGAGATTCCAAAAATGCCAATGATATCGCCCACTTCATTGCGCAACGGCATTTTCGTGGTCGACACCCATGCCTGAGATCCATTCTTCCACGTTTCGCTTTCCTCCACCCCGAAAAGCGGCTCTCCCGTCTGCATGATATGCAGCTCTTCATCACGCATGCGCCGAGCATCTTCTTCAGAGTAGGAATCGAAATCGGATTTACCGACCATCTCTTCGGGCGTAAAAGCGCCCTGCCATTCGGCCGCCGCCTTGTTGACCATGATGAATTTCGAGCCCCGATCCTTGAAGTAGATCATGTCGGACATATTATCCATCATGCATTTCAACAGATACGCAGTTTTCTGATGATCCTCGAACATGTTTCCCTCGTTTCCCGAGGAAGGTACAATCATTTCCCGTTTTCAGCAACCGCAACCTGCCCGGAAGAGGTTGCTGGTTTAACAGAATCTACCTGTTGCGAAATCCCCACCAGCATGACCCCAAAAACGGCGCAGCCATACCCTACGGTTTCCAGCAAGGGAATGGTTTTCAACGAAACCACCGTAAGACGGCCACTCTCCTCGTCCACCCCCATGATCGCCGCCCCGATCATGACGAAAGCGATAATGAATGAAACGGCCAGCCCCAGCGATGCTCCTTTGATGTCCGCCCGCAACACAAGGAACTGGGTCGCCAAAATCGTGATGGCAATACCCAGCATCCAAACAACCATCGGCTGACTGTTGGCAACAGCATGCTTGCATTTCTTGATGCAGGCAATCGTGCCGACGTTGCAAACGGCCGCGATGAGCGTGAGCAGGATATTATTATTCATCAAGACCTCGGGTTCCTCTATTTTTCGGCATGGTGAACCTTAAAGGTGCGCCAGCCGTAGAGCATAATGACAATGAAACAAATTAATGGAAGGGCAAAGGATGCTCTCACGCTGGCTAATTCCATGAAGCCCAGATCGAAGGCCGGCAAATCGATAATTCGACCCTGCAGGGGGGTCATAATGCACCCTCCTCCAATCGCCAGAATGAGCCCGGCCGAACCCAGCTTGGCGTCATCGCCCAGACCTTCCAGCGCAATGCCGTAAATCGTCGGGAACATCAGAGACATACAGGCAGACACGCCGATCAAGCAATAGAGTCCGGCATAGCCTTCAACAAAAATGGCTCCGGTGGTCAGGAGAATGGCTCCCGATGCCAACAACGACAACAAAGCGCCCGAGCTGATGTAATGCATCAGGAAGGTACATACAAATCGGCTGGAAACGAAAATAATCATCGCCAGAATATTACAGTTCTGCGCGGTGGATTTTGATAGCCCGAGTTGTGATTCGCCGTACTGAACAATAAATGTCCAGCACATGATCTGCGCGCCCACATAGAAGGTTTGCGCAACAACCCCTTCGAGATAGGCCTTGTTATGGAACAACCGGCGCAAGGTGCCGCCAAGATCCAAGCCTCCGCCATCGCCTGCATGTTCGCCCTTGGTGGTTTTCGGCAGCTTCCACGCAAACAGCCCCAGCACCAGGATAAGGAATCCGCCCATGAGAGCGTAGGGCATCGAAACAATGTTCAAGTCCGACTTTTGAATCTTGGCGAGGTTGCCAACCGCAGCCTGCTGGTGCGCTTGCAGGCTCGCGGAAGGAATCGCTTCGAGTGCCGTCTTCGCCGCTTCAAGCTCGGTTTTTACGCCCGCTAGCAAGCCAGGGATCGCCGCCATTGCAGCAGCGTTTTCCGAATTCATTGCGACGTTGATTTCCGCTGCCGGAGCAGTCGCTTGAGCCAATGATTTTTCAGCGGCGTTCCATTTTGCATCATTCGCTTTGGCCAGCAATGGCGCTTCTTCGTTCAGCGCGAGTGTGAGTTCAAGACCGCGGCCGTCAACAAACAGGGCATTGCGTTGTGCTTCGGCTTCGGTGGGCGCCGGCTGCTCGCGCACCTGCATGACCACCGCAACGGCCTCAATGGCCGCCTTGAATTTGTTTCCTTTGGGTTGGGCGGCAACAGCGGTTTGGATGGCATCGGCTTCGGAAGCATTCTTATTGTCCAGCAGGAAGGTTCCGCTCTGAACGGCCCCGGCAAGGGCGCTGGCCTTTTTAAGCAGCTTCTTGCTGTCCTGCCATCCCGGCTCGCTGGTCACTGCGGTCAAATCCGCAACAGCCGAGAGCTGGGCGTTTACTTCCTGCAGGTGGACCGGGGTTCCATTGTCCGCCAATTCCTTCATCTGGCGCCGGCCGGATTCGGACGTGCCGTCCAGCGCTGCCAGAATGAACATGCTCGCAACAAACATCCCCGTAATCGACCCCATTGGGTTGAAGGCCTGCGAGAGGTTTAGGCGGCGGGTTGCCGTGCGCTCGTCGCCCATGGAGAGAATGTATGGATTGGCCGTCGTTTCAAGGAACGACAGCCCGCTCGTCATAACCAGATAAGACAACAAAAAGAGCGGATAAGACATGGCCATACCGCTTGGAATGAACATTAGGCACGCCAGCGAATAGAGCGCCAAACCGATCAGCACGCCCTTTTTATACGAGTATTTTTTAATGAAGATTGCAGCAGGAATCGCCATCAGGGCATAGCCGCCATAGAACGCGGCCTGCACCAGCGAGCTTTCAAAGTTGCTGATGAGCAAGATGTTTTTAAACGCCGCCACCATCGGATTCGTGATGTCGTTGGCGAATCCCCACAACGGGAACAATATTGTTACGAGAACAAAGGTCAGCACCAACCCCTTGGGCACTACCGGAATGTTTTTTTCTGATTCTTTCATAGACTCCCCTATATAAAAACTTGCTGCCCCGGCAACATGGCCGGGACAACAAATCGTCTTGTTTTACGTCAACGGCGGCATTGCTGCCCTATTATCCGTAGATCGGCCCGTAGGTTTCGCAGGCGCGGAAATCCGCTCCTTCCAGACCTTCCGTACCGAATGAACTCCATGCACTTGGACGGTAGACGTCGGCCTCTTCCACGTTATGCATGAAGACCGGGATGCGCAGCATGGCCGCCAGCGAAATCAGGTCGGCTCCGATATGCCCATAGCTGAACGCACCGTGGTTGGCGCCCCATTTGGCCATCACTTCGTATACGTCGATGAAGGCGCCCTTGCCCGTGATGCGCGGCGCGAACCACGTGGTCGGCCAGGTGTTGTTGGTGCGGTCGTCGAGTTTCGCATGGACTTCGTCCGGAAGCTCAACCGTCCAGCCTTCTGCGAGTTGCAGAACCGGGCCAAGCCCCTTGACAATGTTGACGCGGCTCATGGTGATCGGCATGCCCGCCTTGGTGGTGAACTTGGAGGACCAGCCGCCGCCCGGGAAGTATTCCGTTACCGCCGGATGCCAAGTGGTCGCCTTGAGGCAGGCTTCTTTGTCCGCTTCGGTGATGTCCCAGAAGGGTTTCATGGCCGGTTTGCCGTCAACGCTCTGCTGACCGCTGCCGTCGAGGGAAGCGGAACCAGAGTTGATCAGGTGGATGAGTCCGCCTGCGGCAACGCCGTCGACCTTATGACCGGTGACGCGCTCGATGGAGTCGGGGCTCCAGTAGGTGCGAACGTCGGCGAAGACCTGCGGGGTATTGGTGAGCAGATACGAGAACAACATGGCCACGCCGTTGAGCGCATCATTCTCCGTCGCCATCAGGCGCGGCATGCGAATGCCGCTCCAGTCGAACGAGCTGTTGGAGATGGCTTCCATAAAGTCGCCGTTGGCGCAGTAGTCGGTCCAGTTGCGCTGGCCTTGGAAACCGGACAAGATGGCGTTGTGGCCGCGTGATTCCTCGATGCGTCCCATTTCAGCCAGTTTGTCGTTTCCGTACATCAGGTCGCGGGCGATCATGGCCATTTTGACGGAGGTTTCCCACTCTTTATCGAGCTGTTCACGCGAACGTGTGGTTTCCGGTCCGTTCGGGTCATGACCTTCCGGGCAGTTTTCTTTCACCCAGGCCAGCGCCTGCGCATACTCGTCTTTGTCGTAGACCTCATCGCGAAGACGGCGAGAGAACTCGGACAGATCGATGGCTTCGACGCGCATGCCAAGGAAGTCTTCGAAGAAATTCTGGTCGACGATCGATCCCGCGATGCCCATGGATACGCCGCCCATGGAGAGGTAGGATTTGCCTTTCATCATGGCAACAGCCAAACCAGCCTTGGCGAAGCGGAGCACTTTTTCTTTCACATCGTCCGGAATGGTGTCGTCGCCGCCGTCTTGAACGTCGCGGCCATAGATTCCGAATGCCGGGAGACCCTTCTGGGAGTGGCCAGCGAGTACGGCGGCGAGGTAGACTGCGCCGGGACGCTCGGTGCCGTTGAAGCCCCAAACGGCCTTCGGACGAAGCGGATCCATGTCCATGGTTTCAGAACCATAGCACCAGCAATTGGTCACGGTCAGGGAAACGCCCACGTTTTCGGCATCAAACTTTTCTGCACAGGCGGCGGACTCGGCCACGTTGCCGATGCAGGTGTCGGCGACCACGCATTCAACCGGTTCGCCATTCGGGTATTTCAGGTTTTCGCTGATGAGTTTAGCGGCATTTTTAGCCATCGTCATAACGGGCCCTTCAAGGGATTCGCGCACACCGCCGTAGCGGCCATCGATGGTCGGGCGGATGCCAACCTTTGGAAGGTTCGTGATCCAGGTTTTGTCAGATGTATTCACAGTAGCCATATCGTATCTCCTTGGTTATCGATTGATGGCAGATTGAACCATTATAAGGGCAAGCTTGTCGGTCGAATCCGGCGGTGGTATATTTTACACATTCATAGGGGCTAGATAATGAAAGAAATCATCAGCTACGGCCGCTTTCACTGCGCGGAGCTTTTGCCGCACAAGAACCAGGGGATGGAAATCACCTACATCGACAAGGGTATGATGGAGTGGATGGTCGAGGGAAAACCGGAAAAAGTGGAGGGAGGGACGGTTTTCTTCACCCTGCCCTGGCAGGTGCACGGAAGCCTGCACCCAAACGAACCCGACAACACCCTTTGGCATGTGTTGTTCCACTTGGAAAACGACTACCCCACTCCGCGGGACACCTTCCGCTTTCCCAAAACCTTCGGCTTCAGCCCTGCCGAAATGAAGATTCTCAGCACCGCTTTCGCCTCGAGCAACCGTCATTGCCTCCGAGCAACGCCCGCCATGCGCGAACTGATGCCCTCCCTCGTTGGAGAACTGCAAAGCACCCACGAACTGCGCGACGCCCAAGCCATCACCCTGCTGCGCGCCGTGATCGTGGAGCTCAAACGAATCATCTCGGGAGACGCCGTCGATGCGGAAACACACACAACTTCAGAACGGAGAGTACAGTCTTTGATCGACTCGCTATCGTCGAGCATCGACCAGCAGTGGACGCTCGAATCCATGGCGGGGCAGTGCGGCATCAAGCGCACGCAGCTGAACAAGGTGTTTCAAAAACTGACCGGAGGCACGCCGATGGAATACCTATGGCGCATCCGGATGGAACGCGCAAAAACCCTGCTGCGCGAAACCGATGTAAAGATCATCGACATTGCCTTTGAGTGCGGCTACGGGAGCAGCCAATACTTTTCCAACTCCTTCAAGCAAGCCACCGGCGCAACGCCGTCGGCATACCGCAAGCGCTGCAGCGGGCTCTCCCCCGCCGAATCCAGAAATTGGAAAAACATCCAGTTTCGTTCCGAAGAGGAAGAACGGCTGCGAGCCAAAGTCTTCAGCATCGAGAAAAAATAGATGGGCTTAAAAACGAGGGGGATTGCCGTTCTTCCATAACGCGGGCCTTCCATCACAAAAAAAGCCGGCCCCGCCAAATAAAGCAAAAAAAACATATCCGCCCCAAAGCCATTTTAGATAGGTTCCATTCCATGCTGAACAAACGCATTCATCCCCTTCGTAACGGATTCACCCTGGCCGAGCTGCTGGTGGTGATTGCGATCATCGGGATCATGTTTGCAATTGCACTGCCGGCGCTGCTCAACCTTGCCGGTTCCTCCAAGCTCGACGGTGCGGCCAATGCGGTGCATGCCGCGGCCAAACTGGCCCGCCAGCATGCGATTGCAAACAATCAGCCCGCCTACTTGGTCCTCAACGAAGGGCAGACCGGAAACAATCTCGCCTACCGCGCCTACGCCGTCTTTTCCATCAATATCCACACCAATGCCGTCACCCAAGAAGCCGGCTATTTCCTGACCGGTTGGGAACCGCTGCCCGTCGGGGTGGTGTTTGACGATCAGGCCGGCGACGCCTACAATGCTTTTTCTTATTCCCCCCAAGACGATTGGAGCGGAGGCGTCAGCAAAAAAAACCGGCTGAAGATTCAAGGGAAA
Source organism: Pontiella sulfatireligans (assembly GCF_900890705.1). Lineage (GTDB taxonomy): Bacteria > Verrucomicrobiota > Kiritimatiellia > Kiritimatiellales > Pontiellaceae > Pontiella > Pontiella sulfatireligans. The sequence goes on from NZ_CAAHFH010000003.1 coordinate 189,071, forward strand.
GAATACACCGTGCTGGGATTCAAGCCCAACGGCGAAGCCGGCGCACGGACCCACTGGATCTACCTTGCGGAGGGAACCCTCTCCGGCGGAGCGCCCCTCGTTACCGGACGGCAAGGGAAGCAAATACGTTTTGACTTAACCGGCAAAAGCAAGATTATCGACTACACCTACGACGACGGCGAAGCACAGGAGCTGGGCGATTGATGAAAAAACTAATCCAATGCACTCGAAAGCGGGGCTTCACGCTGATTGAGATCATGCTGGCGCTGCTGGTGATCACCGTCGGCATTGTGGCGGCAAGCGGCCTGCTCGGCACATCGCTGGATTCAGCGGCAAAATCCCACGACGACCTCAACATCGTCAGCTTTTCCGACATGGTGCTCAACTACTGCCACGCCGTCACCAACTGGAGCGAGCTTCCGCCCGACGGCACCCTCGCAGTTCCCGACTACGACGGAGGCACGTTCAACCTCCAGCAGGGATCTTTGGAACGGTTCGAATGCCCCGCCTATACCGTTTCGTACAAACTGGAAGCCCAAACACACGGCCCCAGCATAAAGGCGCTAACACTGCAGCTGTGGCCCGGCTACACCTCGAACGGCACCGCCCGTGTATTCTACACCGAAATCTACAACTGGGCGGACAAGTAATGAAAAGCGCCAAAACCAAAAGCGGCTTCACCCTGCTCGAAATTGTGGTGTCCATCAGCATTCTGGCCGTGATGGCGCTGATGATTTCGCGCATTTTCTCCGAAAGCACCCGCGCCGTCGAACGCGGCCAAGACCAGACCCTGCTCGACGAAACCGCACGGCTGCTGCTCGACGTCATCGAGCAAGATGTCAGCCAAGCCCTGATCCGCACCAACGTCGCCTTCCGGGTGCATCCGCTCGACGGCAACGATGCGCTGTATTTCATCTCCACCGGCATGCGCCGCCAGCTAAGCACAATTCCGCGCGACACCGCCCCGATGCGCCTGCAGGCCGAGCTTTCCCCCTCACAGCCCAGTGATCTGCACAAGGACTGGAACCGGTATATCCGCATCCAAACACCCGCAGGTTCGGCCGTAGGCGCACCAGGCGGAAACTGGATCCAACGCTTGATTGCGCACTCCGACTACTATTGCGAAGCCGGCGAGCCCTCCGCCGACTTTGCAGCCATCTGCGCGGGAACCGAAATGCCGGCCACCAGCGAAGAGCGGTTCCACTACACCCAGGCTCTCCGGCGGGAACGGGTGGACAGCAACATCACCTACAAAAATGCGGGAGAAATGAGCCATGCCTCGCTCTCCTTCATGGACATCACCGTGAACGGCCGCATCGCCAGCAACTATGTCGAGGCCGAAGACGGCGCAGGCCCCCTGCCCGACGCCACCGACCGGCCGCACTTCGTGGACGTGGCCATCGGGCTGATTTCCTCCACCGACCTCGAGCAGGCCATGCGCCTGCGGAGCGGTGGCGAGCAAGCGCGCGGACAGGAGCACATCCAAAACAACGAGCGCATCTACACGCGCCGCATCTTCATGCGCAACCAAGGAGCCGAACAACTTTCGTTCGATGAATCGCCATGAACCACATTCACAAAAACAAAACCGGCGCTGCGCTCGTTATTGCCTTGGGCTTTCTGGCCGTGCTGATCATCCTAGTCATCGCCTTCTCGGCAACAACCCGCACCGAACGGCTGGCCGGACGCGCCTATCTTTCCACGGCCCAAACACGCCAGCTGCTTCACACCGCCCTCGCCCGTGCGCTAGAGGAGATCGACGCCCAATCAGGCACAAACTATCCCGCGTTCTTCGCCTTCAGCTCGCAAGGCGATGAAGTCGCCGATCTGGACTTCAGCATGGAAAAGGACTATCTGCCCTTGGGCAGCGCGTCCATTGCCGAGCCATACTTCAGCGCGCTCGACACCGCCGAATGGCAAACGATCAACGCAGACGGAGAACCGGTCGGGCGCGTCGGTTACATGGTCGTCAACACCTCCGGCCTGCTCGATGCCAACGAGGCCGGAGGCGCAAACAGCGCGACCACCCTCATTGAACGCCGGGCTGGATTGACGCCCGCGGAAATCCGGCTATCCCCGGAACTGATTCCTGAATTAAGCAACGGCCTCGAGTTTGCCTACAAACGGGACACGGCCTGGCGGCGCTTCGAAACCTTGCGCGACCTATCCGTGTTGAATGCGCCCCCGGTCAGCACCCCGGCCGTCATCAACGGCCCCATAAGCTCGTTCAGCACCTATTCCTTCGCACCCACCAACAACGATACCCGCGTCTACATGGGCAGCAGCCTCGCCACGCTCAACCAAAAAACCATCCGCAGCGAACTCGATAAAATCAGCGCCGTCGATACCGATTTTGTCATGAACCAGCTTCTCGACTATCTCGACACCGACACCCGGCCGGAGAATGCTTCCGGAAACTATACCGACTTCTCAGTCGAGCCCGTCCCGCTGATCAACGAACTGGTGCTCAGCTGCATCTTTTCCTTCGCTCCGGTGTTAGGCGAGGATGATGACGGCGCCCCGACTGTCGACTCGGTCAGCGTCTCGAACAGTTATTCGCTGGAGATGGAAGCCTGGTATCCGTTCATCGGCTATGAAAACGCGGATGCCTTTGCGGTGGTCATCAATAATACGCCGATCATTGACGGCGCGGAACCGGCCACGCTTCTTGGGGATACTTCCGAATGGATTGATGAGTATGACCTTCCCAGACTGGGCCCCGGATCAGATCCATATAACTATACGGTCCATGCAGGCGGAAGCGAAAGCGAGGCCGATGATGAGTCCGATCTGGTCAGCCTCTTCGAGGAGCTGGAGAACGACATTATGTTCCCCTCCATTTACTGCGTCAACGCAACAGAAAAAAGCATGGTAGACCGCGTGCTCAATCTTGAATTTCCCATGAACAATTCGGTTTCCACTTATCTGACACCGCAAATTAAAGCGATTGCAGAGGATCTGTTCAACCCCCTCACCGCAACTGCAACCAACTTGGATTTCGTCATCGGCATGGCGGCGATCGACCCCCGCCTGAACTGGGATGGCAACTCCAACGAGCAGTGGGTAGAAGTGGGCAGCGAGGGTTCGGGAGATACGCTTGGCGCCGTCAACGATCTGGGGATTGCCGCCGGCCCCGACCGCACCGACATCCTCTACGTGCGCAACGCCGACCGCATCGACACGCCTTACGAATTCACCTATTTGCTCTATAACGATGCCATGCCGTGGAACACCTTCCAGTTTCTGGAACGCAACGATCCCGACAACACGCGCTTTATCCTCGACCACCTCTCCCCGCACCCTCACGGCGCAACGCGCCACGGGCGCATCAATCCCTATTCGCCGCACACCAACGTAATTGCTTCAGCCTTCATGGGTATGCCGCTCGATGAATTCAACGAACCGGCCAACCGGCGCCTGACCGCAACGGAAGCCAGAGAAGCCACTCGGTTGCTTATGGAGCATTTCGAAAAGCACGGCTGGCCAGCCAAAGCATCAGCCTATGGGAGCGGCATGGATCTGGATGCGCTGTCAGCCGCCATCGGCGCCAGCAATCCGTGGGAGCTCGAGGGCTTCTTTCGCAATTCCTACGAACTGTTTTCTCCGCGCGGCACCGTCTACGCCGTTTTACTCGCCGCCCAATCCGGCAAAGACAGCGACGGCGACGGGTTGATTTCCACCGACGAGGTGCAGGGCACCCAGCAGGCGGTGGTTTATGTCTGGCGCGATGCCGTCACGCAAAAGGCCGCCTGCGTTTTCTTCGGCCTGAGCGACACGCTGCAAAGCTCCATCGGCAGCGGCCGCACGTGGAACGGCGTCCTCAACGCCTTTAAGCCCGACTCATAATTTCCAACGAATGGGAAACAGCGCTGTTCGGGATTTCCAAGCCCCGGAAATTTCCCTATACACACCGGACGCAAACAAGGACGAATGAATGACCGAACTTTCCCGATATTTGAATGAGAAGCAGGCGCTGATGGACACGGCCCTGAAAGACTGCCTGCCCGCCGAAGGCACCCGCCCCGCCGTTCTGCACCAGGCGATGCGCTACTGCGTGCTCAACGGAGGCAAGCGCATCCGCCCCATTCTGTGCATTGCCGTGGCCGAAACCTTCGGCACCCGTCCCAAGGCCGCACTCGCCGCCGCCGTGGCGGTGGAGTTGTTCCACTGCTCGACGCTCGTCCATGACGACCTGCCCTGCATGGACGACGACGACCTGCGCCGGGGCATGCCGACCTGCCACGTTAAATACGGCGAAGCCAACGCCGTGCTCACCGGCGATGCGCTCATGATCCACGCCTTTCATATTCTGGCCGAAAGCGGGAGTGCACGCTTATCGCTCGAATTGGCCAAGGCGGCCGGATCAATGGGCGTAATTGCCGGACAAGTGGAGGATCTTGACGCCGAAGGGAAAAAACCCAACGCCGGCCTGATCGAATTCATTCATATGAACAAAACCGCCATCCTGATCCGCGCAGCAGTGCGCATGGGCGCCCTGGTTGGCGGCGCCGCCGAAGACGAACTCGAAACGCTCAGTCTGTTCAGCGAAAAGATCGGCCTCGCCTTTCAGATTGAAGACGACATTCTCGATGAAACCTCCACTGACGAAGTGCTTGGAAAACCCGCCGGTTCCGACGCCGAGCAGCATAAAATGACCTATCCTGCCGTCCATGGCATGGATGTGGCGGCTGAAAAAGTACGGAGCCTGACGAGCGAAGCGGTCGGCCTGCTCAATATGATGCCCCGCAACACCCACATCTTGCGATCCATTGCGGAATATTTGGTTTCCCGTAGAAGCTAGAATGAAGAAAAACCATAGCCGCTCTGACGCGGCTGATTGGACAGGACGATTGAATGACGATTTTTCATTCAGGAATGCCATCATCCTGTCCGGATTCCCGGCAGAATGATCAAGGTATAGGCTAAAGCCGAACTCAACACGGCATGAGACGGCCACATCGCCTCTGGAGGGGCGCCGGCCTCGGCGATCGTAGACAGAGAGGACTCTGCCCCTCCACGGATCTGTGCTCGTCGCCGAGCCTACATCTCTTCTTCGTTGCAGGCCGTGTAGAGCCAGCTGAGCAACGATTCAAAGCGTGGATCGTTATGCAGGCCGTTGAGGTCGGAATCGGTTTTCATCCAATCATAATCGCCGTAGCCCAGCTCGACCGCATTGGTGAGCGCTTCGAACGCCTCGTCCGGATGGTTGGTGAGGGCGTAGGAGCAACCCAGATTGTACCAAACCAAATCATCGTTCGGCAGCAGGTGGCTCAGCTTTTCATCGACCGCCAAGCCTTCTTCATACTTTCCGGTTTTGGTGTATAAATCCGCGAGCGCCTGAAGGATTTCCAAGTCCTCCGGCAAACGCTTTGAAATTTTCTGAAGAAAACTGAGTTCAACCGCGTCGTGCCCGGCGCGGCCGTTTGTTCTGTCTTTGCTCATTGCCAGAAACCTTACTTAGTTGACCGAACGCTGCGTCGGGCCGGTGTAGATCTGGCGCGGACGGCCAATGCGGCCGTGCGGATCGTCGCGCATTTCCAGCCACTGGGCAATCCAGCCCGGCATACGGCCGATGGCGAACATGACGGTGAACATGTCGGTCGGGATGCCCATCGCGCGGTAGGTCAGGCCGGTGTAGAAGTCAATATTGGGATAGAGGCTGCGGCTGGCGAAATAATCATCGGCCAGCACGGCTTCTTCCAGCTCCTGGGCCAGCTCAACCAGTGGATCGTCGACCCCCATCTTGGCGAGCACGTCTTTGCACATCCGCTTGGCCACCTTGGCGCGCGGGTCGTACGATTTGTAAACGCGGTGCCCGACACCCATCAAGCGGAACGGATCGTTCTTGTCTTTTGCACGCTCGATGACGCGTTTCACATCGCCGTCATCCTCAACGATGATGCGTTCGAGCATCTCGATCACGTGCTGGTTGGCGCCGCCGTGCAACGGCCCCCACAGCGCGCAGATGCCGGCCGAAATTGAGGCATACAGGTTGGCCCCTGCGCTGCCCACCATCTTCACCACGGACGCGGAGCAGTTTTGCTCGTGGTCGGCGTGGAGAATCAGCAGCTTGTTGAGCGCCGTTGCAACCACCGGATCAACCTGATAGTCGTTCACCGGAGTCCGGAACATCATGTTCAGGAAGTTTTCGCAATATTTCAGGTTGTGGTGCGGATAAACAATCGGGTGGCCGATCGACTTCTTATAGGCGAAGGCCGCCGCCGTGCGCATCTTGGAAAGCAGACGGGTAACCTTGAAGTCGATGTTTTCCTGAATGCTGCTATCCTCAAGCTCTGGGTAGAAGGTGGAAAGCGAAACCGCCATGGCCGAAAGCGTGGCCATCGGATGGGCGTGGTCCGGATAGGCATCGAAGAAATGGCGCATGTCTTCGTGCAGCAGCGAGTGGGAGTTTAGGTTCTCGGAAAATTCTGTGTGTTGCTGCTTGTTCGGCAAAGAGCCGTGAACCAACAGATAAGCCACATCAACAAATTCGCAATTTTCGGCCAGCTCATTAATGTCGTACCCACGGTAACGCAGAATACCCACCTCGCCGTCAATATAGGTAATATCGCTCTTGCAGCAACCGGTGTTCATGAACCCCGGATCATAAGTAATCATTCCGGTTTCTTTCCGCAGAGCGCGGATATCGACCGCCTTTTCCTTTTCTGAACCTTCAAAAACAGGCAAAATGATGGTTTTCCCGTCGAAGGTAAGCTCCGCTGTTCCCAAATCTTTTATTGTATCCGACATAATCAAATTTCCTTTTGCACTTATTTTTCCGGTTGGAATCGGACTAGAAAATACGGTTCCCCCCGTTGCATTCAAGACTAAAAGACATAACGAATCGAATCCCGACCCCAGACCACCGGCCAAATCAGCTTATTTTTTAATCATTTTATATTGCGCGCCCCCGCCCATTTATGTTTTATCCACGGGTCTTTCAACAAAAGGAACTACTTATTTATGGCCAAAAAAAGCTCAGTCGTTAAGAACCAGAAGCGCATCGCGTGCGCATCGAAATATTTTGCCCGTCGCATGGAGCTGAAAAAAATCATCAGCAACCCAGACTCCGACCCGGTTGACCGCATGGCTGCTGTACGCAAGCTGCGTTCGCTCCCGCTGGACGCCAATCCCAACCGCATCATGAACCGCTGCTCGGTAACCGGCCGCCCACACGCCGTATACCGCAAGTTCGGCCTTTCCCGCATCACCCTGCGTGAAATGGCTTCCCAGGGATTGATCCCCGGCATGACCAAGGCCAGCTGGTAACCACAGACTCCTTTGTTGGAAAAGACAAACACCTCGCAACTGCGGGGTGTTTTTTTTTGTTCATGCCCCGAATGGCACTTAAGGACCGTTTGTATGGATTTCTGAACAACGAATCTCCGCGGGAGTAGGCGAGGCACTTCCCTCATCGCCCGGATGATGGCGATCCGGGCGGCATCGCGGGCCTCTGGCCTTGTTTATAATATTTATCCCTCGTTCGTTCCTCGTTTTTTGAACCTGAAGTTAAAGGAGTACAGGGGAAAAAGAGCAAACTCCCTTAAACCATGCGCCCCTTTCACCCTCCAACTTTCAAGCGTTAGCCGAGCAGAGCTTTCGCCTGTTCGTATACATTGTCGGCATGGATGCCGAATTTTTCAGCCAATACACCGCCCGGAGCCGATGCGCCGAAGTGGTCGATGCCGATAATCTTGCCGTCGAGGCCCACATATTTTTCCCAGCCGGTCGGCCAGCCGGCTTCAACGGCCAGGCGCTTTCGGCATTCCGGCGGGAAGACGGAGGCTTTGTATGCAACGCTCTGCTGCTCGAACAGCTCCCAACACGGGAAGCTGACGACGCGGACTTTCCGGCCTTCTTCGGCCAGCTTCTTGCCGGCTTCGATCGAAAGCCATACTTCCGATCCGCTGGCGACGATGAGAATGTCGTGGCCGCTTTCAGCGTTTTCCCAGATGGTGTAGGCGCCCTTCTTAAGGCCGGAGGCTTTGGCCAGCTCCGTGCGGTCGAAGATCGGCAGGTTCTGGCGGGTGAGCAGCAAGGCGGTCGGGCCGGTCTTGTTTTCGAGCGCGGCCACCCAGGCGCATTTGGTTTCGATCGCGTCGGATGGACGGATGACCGTAACGTTCGGCGTGATGCGCAGGCTCATCAGCGTTTCAATCGGCTGGTGGGTCGGGCCGTCTTCGCCGACGTAGAAGCTGTCGTGCGTGTAGACGTAGATAACCGGCAGGTTCATCAGCGCGGCCACGCGGGTGGTCGGGCGGACATAGTCGGCGAAAACGAGGAAGGTGGCGCCGAACACGCGAAACCCGCCGTGCACCTGCATCCCGTTCATGATGGCGCCCATGCCGATCTCGCGCACGCCGTAATGGAGGTTGCGGCCTTCGAAAGCATTCGCGCCGACATCGCCGAGCCCCTTGAGGCCGGTGTTGTTCGACGGCGCCAGGTCGGCGGATCCGCCGACGAGGTAGGGAACGGCCTTGGCGAGGTCCTGCAGGATTTTGCCGGATGCGGAGCGGGTGGCAATGGAACCGCCGGCTTCGAAGTCTTCAATCTTCTCGCTAAGGCATTCGGGCAGTTCGCCCTTGATGCATATATCCCATTCGGCGGCCTTTTCCGGATTGGCTTTCGCAAATGCAGCAAAGCTCTCGTTCCACATCGCTTCGCGCTTGGCGTTCTCCGAAGCGGCTTCGGCAAACCCGGCGTAGACCTCTGCCGGCACGTGGAATTTTTCCGGCGAAATGCCGAGCGCTTTCTTGGTCAGCGCAACTTCGTCGTCGCCGAGCGGCGCGCCGTGGCAGTCGTGCGAACCGGCCTTGTTCGGAGAGCCAAAGCCGATGGTGGTGTTGCAGATGATGACCGACGGCCTGCCGGTTTCCTTCTGCGCAACCCGAGTGGCGGAGGTGATATCGTCATAGTCGTGGCCGTTGATGCGCTGCACATGCCAGCCGTAGGCTTCCATGCGCTTTTCGACATCGTCGGTGTAGGTGATGTGCGTGTCGCCTTCGATGGAAATAAAGTTTTCGTCGTAGAAAACAATCAGGTCGCCGAGGCCGTGGTTGCCGGCCAGCGAGAAGACCTCGTGGGAGATGCCTTCCATAAACTCGCCTTCGGAGGCGATGACGTAAGTGAAGTGGTCGACGATCTTCTGATCTTTGGAGTTGAAGCGCGCAGCGAGCATTTTTTCGGCGAGTGCCATGCCGACGGCGTTGCCGATGCCCTGGCCGAGCGGGCCGGTGGTGGTCTCGACGCCCGGCGTGTGGCCGTATTCCGGATGGCCGGCGGTCTTGCTGCCCCACTGGCGGAAGTTCTTGAGCTCTTCAAGCGGCAGGTCGTAGCCAGCGAGGTGGAGCAGGCTGTAGATCAGCATCGAGCCGTGGCCGGCGGAAAGCACGAAACGGTCGCGATCGGCCCACTGCGGGTTGGCCGGATTGTGCTTGAGGAACTGCGGCAACGTCGGCCATGCCGAGCGGCAGGCCGGGATGCCCCGAATTGGCGGCCTGCACGCCGTCCATTGAAAGCCCGCGGATTGTGTTTGCTGCAAGTTTAAGATCCATTGCTCGTATTCCTCCTGATTTTACGCTCGGTGTTAAAAAAGATCGTGCAGAATTCCAGATTCAGCCAATCCCCGCCATAAAATCATTCTCTAAAACCAGCACGACATAACCAACACCACCATGCCCGGCGGTATTTCAGCCGTTTATTCGAGAAACAGATGCCACCCTGCTGAGGCGTTCTAAAGATGGCGATTAAGGCCTTGCGCCGGAAAAGTGTTCAAGCCTCAATGAGCGCGCGGGTGATTTCGCCGATGTACATACGGTGGAAATCCTGTTGCGGATAGTTCTTCATGAGGGAGTCATCAACAAAGTTGGCGGGATCCAGATCCTGGAAATAGAGCTTCCGGCATTCGAGCACCAAACGTGCTTCATCGAAAAAGACCGAACCGTTTTCAGCCGCCCTAACGGTAAAGCCGCATTCATCGACCTTGTCGGTTTCGCGTCCGGACCGGCTGCCGCAAAAGTTAAGCTGCGGCTTGTATCGCTCAGCGAAGAACGAAAGCGTGAAAGCCTCGCTCTTTTCCATAAATTCATAGGTATACCGCTGAGGACGGACAAAAAAAAGCAGACGGGCTTGAACCACAACTCGCCCATGCTTCCCCAGCTCGCGGTCATGGTGTTGAAATGCTCCGGCGTTCCAGCCGTGACCAGCATCCATTCCTGACCGATCAGATGGATCGGATTCCCAGGAATTTCGATGGGCTTGATTTCCTTGAATGTTTTCATTTTTGACCTCCCCTGGCTTCTTTGAGCGTTAGGACGAGCTTCGGGGCACTCCCCGACTCCTTCGAACTGATGCTGTACAGGCCGTATCCGGCCGTTCCCCATAAACCAAACGTTGCCGTCTTGAATTCCGATTGCCGGATGGTTTCCAACAAGGAAACTTCAACGACCGGAACCGCGACCCACTGGCCTTCCTGCCAAGGCAAGCCGTCCAACCGGGCCACCGGTGCATTCCAAAGGCCGGAATCATTAAGACCAACCAGCGCAGCCCCGGAAGCCGATTCCCACGGCACATCCCGAAAACTGCTCCAGGCATAGGAGGCTTCCCCCAGCTTTGAGTTCTGTCCCTTGGCTCCGAGATTTCCGGCCCCCTCGCCCCAAGCGGCGTTGTTTTTGGTCTGAACCATTGGTGCAACCACCAAGCTGATGGGCTTCGCCATCGTATTGTTCTTCCGGAACTGGAATTCGGCGGAACCAATCTCATTGGTTACAGCCGAGAGATCGAATGCAATGATCGTCCAGGCGGAAGCGTTATGCGCCACCAGCAGCGCTGAGCTGCCCCCATTGTTACGGTTGCGGTTGTTGCTGCGGCCGAACGTATCCTTCGTAGCCTCCAGCGTGACTTCAACGGCAAATCCGGAGACCGCACATCCCAGCGCCAACGCACAACCGACAACCAGCTTGATATATAATTTCATAAACGCCTCTGTTTCATACGGGAAAGACTACATTTCAACCGGCCTTCAGACAAGCAGGATCAAGGCCATGCTCCAGTCATTCTCACGCGAGCATATCGCGGAAAAAGTGCCGCAAACAGCCTTTCAGCGCGTCGGAGTCCATTAACTCCTCGGCCTTGGCCAGCGAGACGATCTTGCGCTTGCGGCGGCCGGCCTCCGGCCATTTGTTCAACACCGTTTTCACTTCCAGCGCATAGAGCGTCAAATGCACCCGCTCACCGCTTTTGATCACCACCTTGGTTCGGTATGTATTGTTCTTGCGGATTTTGCCCTTAACGCCGGCCTCTTCATAGGCTTCCTCTTCGGCCGTGCCCTGTTTGCCGAGGTCTTCCTCGAACCGGCCCTTAGGGAAAATCCAATAGCCGCTGGCGCTGGTAATCAGCACCACCTTGATTCCGTCATCCTCGCGCACATACGGTATTGCGCCATATTGTTTCATCATAAACTCGATCCTTTCCTACATTAGTTCGTCCAACTCGCTCCATACCTCTTCATAGGCGCGGGCGGCGGATTTTCGTCCGGCATAGGCCAATGCAGGAGCACGGTGAATGCCCATTTTCTCAATGTCGCTAGAAAACGGAATGCTGTTTTTCAAAAACCGCTTATGGTTTGCCCGCATGCGCTTCATCGATTCAATGTGCAGCTTTTTGCTTTTCTGCACCATCGAGAACACCGGAATAATCTTTTTGCGCTTATGGCCGTTTTCGTCGAAGAAGGCATAAAGCTGTTCGAGCGTCCGCTCGGATAGCGTCGTCGGGATGACCGGCACGACCACCCGATCGGCCACAGAAAACACGTTTTCCGACAGGCGCGAAATATTCGGCGGGCAGTCGAGCAGCATTAGATCATAGTCGTTGTCGACCGCCTTGAGCGCCTTTTTCAACCGCGAGCGACTGTGCTTCATGCGCGAGAGAAAAATATCAAAATCGCGAAAGTCTGGGTTGGCCGGGAGCAGGTCGAGGTTTTCAAAATCGCTGGCCTTGATGGCATTGGTAAAGCGTACGACGTCTTTGAAGAATCGCTCCTCCTTGAGCTTTTTCGACGGCTTGACGCGGAAATAAAACCCCGACGCGCCCTGCGGATCGAGATCGCACAGCAGCGTGCGCCTCCCGTTGGCCGCGCAGGCATAGGCCAGATTCACCGCCGCCGCGGTTTTTCCAACACCGCCCTTGTTGCTGTAGCATGCAATAATCTTCATTCAGAATCCTTGTTCGACAACATTTGTTCAAAACTGCGCTGCGTCTCCGCACCGGCAAATCCATCGAGACAGGCCACCACTTCGCCCCGCGCCTTCAGCTGCAGCTGATACAGCGTCGCCACCAGCGCGCCGACGCATTCGGCCAGCTTGATGCCTTTCCGGCCCCGCATTGGATGCGCCTCCGCAAAAGCGGCCAATGCTTCGCGTTGCACCGAATAGTCGTTGAAACGCCCCAGCACATCCTGCAGGCTTTTCAGCGACTTCACCAAAGGCTTGATCTTTTTCTGCGGAAACAACGGCAGGAAAAACTCCATCAAATACCTCATCTTTTTGCACTCAATGCGCAGTTCGTGAACCCGCGCATCGGGCGTGCCGTCATCGATGGATCGCGCCAGGCTTGCCGCCTTTTTATAGCGCTTCAAAATCAACCGACGCGCAAAGCGCCCCGTCGGCTCCATTCCGCAACGGCCCATTTCCAAATCCTGCAGCCGGGCCAGAACCGCCTCTATTTGCCGCTGGTATTCCTTCCCTCGGAGGAACTCGGCAACCTGTTCAAAAACATCCTGCCGTTCCTGGACAAAGACATCGAACATAATATCGAGCCCGCCATGCATCGACTCCGGCACCAGCTTGTAGTAGCCGGCCCGGCCCAGCAGATAAACATCCAAATCCCGAAGCCGGTTGGTCTGCTTCATAATGCCGGCCAGCGCGCTCTTCAGCCAGCAACTATCCTCGCCATCCACCACATTGCGGAAAAGGCTCAGCAGCGAACGGGTCCGGCGCAGGCTAACGCGGTAATCGTGCAAAAACTCGGTATCCAAATCGGTGGCCATACCCGCCTCATTGCAACGGGCGACCTCGATAAACGTGCGCGCAATCAAAACCGCACTCTCAAACACCGGCGCATTCCGATCCAACGGCACCGCCGGCTTCGCCTCGTACATCGGCCGTTTTATGCCCAGCGCCGGGAAATAGTCTCCGCCGGAATAGGCATCGAATCCGGCATGAACCAACGCCTGCACAAAGCGCTCATACTCCTTCGCATAGCCGCGCATCGCCATCACCGCCAGCCAGATGGCGGAGGCCTCGCCGCAGCGCACCGTGGTTGCACGCGCCCGCACCACGGTCTTTTCCAGCTCATCGAGCACCGCAACACGGCATTGCTCCACAACAACCTCGGCGACAGGAAGGAAGGCGCGCAGCGCCGATATTCTCATCAACTGACGCCCCACCGCTCCGTCCGGCAGTGTTCCCGCAAACGTCCAACCCCGGGCGACGGCTTGTTTTTGGAAGCTTCCCGATGAAAGGTCGAACAGCGCCACATAGCCGGCGCACTGCAGCAATGCTTTACCGGCCCGGCGCAAATGGCCGTCGAACGTGTCCAGCAGCGTTCCTGCATATGCTTGGCTTTCCCCCGATTCGAGCTTTTCGGAGCGGGGCATCTTCAACGCGCCTGCAGTCCAGGCACCAATCCGGCAAAGGGGTTTATCTTCCGGCAACATGCGAAGGAGTATAACCAAGCCGCAGAATGGATCAAGCAAACCAGTTGACCGCTTTGATTCCATTACTTAGCCTCTATTGAACCAAGGAGGCTGTTCATGAAGACCACCCTGTTCGAACATGCAGATGAATGAATATTCCACCATCCGCCGACAGCACTGCTCGGCGGTCATCACCGGCAAGCCCGTCAGAGGGATGGCCGGACACCGATGCCGTTCTGACACCTGATCCGTTCCAAGGTCTGGAAAAATTCCACCCATTGGAAGCAGCGTTGCAGCATCGGAACCGATCGCCGAAATTGGGTTGACGATGCGTAGCCGCACGAAGCGTGCAGAAAAACATCAACACCATTGCTGCCTAGAATCTATCCATAATCAGACACCACTCCTTCTCCCCATTCTCCGGATTCAATCCCTGTCACTGTGCCCACACCATTTCAAAAATGACTCAACCGATGTCACGGCCAATCCGGTCTGCGAGCGGCCGCCTCGGAAATAGGGCTTGTCGCGGTCAAATCCTTTTCTGCCGCTACCCCACCCTTCGTAATACATATACAGCATATCCTTATGAGTGAACACCTCGCCGCACCAGATAGCGCCCTCGTCCCAGCTGCCGGCGGGCCCTCTGGTGAAAAACAGTTCCGGGCTCTCAATTTTCTTCCACTGAAGCAGGTCATCAGACCAGGCCACATGGAAACGGTCCGGATAATCCATGTATTCTGAACTACACTGATAAACCATGTACCAGCGGTTGTTCAGTTTAAAAATGCGGCCGCCATGTACGGACTGGCTGTCAAAACTGCCTCGCACGCCTGTGTCCAGAACCAGTCGTTTTGGTGCAGATGTAAATTCGGCAGGATCGTTGACAACCGCCAAATAGGTCTTGAGCCGGGCGGTCGCCTTTTTTTTCGCAGGATCATACTTCGCATCGCCATAGAAAATGTAGTAGCGGTTGTCGTGATAGACCACATCGCACGGGCCGATGCGCCGCTGGAGCGGATTGGTCTCAAACTTGGCGAAGGAAATGCCTCCGTCTGAAGAAACGGCCACGGCCAGACATCCGCCGGCTTTATACGAAACCCCTTTATAAAACATATGGAGCAGATCCTTTTTCCCAGTTGCGTCCCTGCCGACGACCGGGGTGCAGTCGAGCAGGTGCTTGCCGTCGAAGGCCTCTTCCGGGCCATGGATTAGAACCGGGTTCCCTGAATATTCCTCCCAGGGGCCGAGCGGCGAAAAAGAGTCCGCTTCCTGGGTAAACAGCCCGATGCTGTCATGGTAGACGGCCTTGCCGTTTGGTTCAGGGAGGTAGCCTGAACCGCGGATATAGAGCAGCCACCGTCCATCCGGCGACTCCGCCGGGCTGAGCACGGCGGCATTGGCCACATGCACCGAACGCCACGGGTGGGCGGGATCGATGGCAAAGACCGGATCGTCGGACATCCGCTGCATCAGCGCCCCCTCGGCCACGCAGGCCCCCACAAAACCCAACACCAAAGCAACCGGGGCCGCACGGAGAACGCGCAGCATTTTACGGTCATAATATTTCATCGCTTCTTTAACCACTATCCATTCCGCTTCGGCAAGTGAGGTAGTACAATATCAAACTGCTCCGTCATATCAGTCAGCACGGGGCTGTATTCAGGCATTCCTGCAACATTCCGGGTTTCATTCGGATCCGCTTCATAATCATACAGTTCACGCCCAACCACTTCGCCGGAATGGGTGTATTGCAGGTTTTCCACCGAGGTCTTCCGCCACTCCACATACCGGTAGCGCGGTGTACGGATCGCCCAACCCATCACTAGGCCCTCATCATCCATATTCCGCAAATACTGGCTCACCGCCGGCTTGTTCTCTAAGGGACGCTCGCTACGCATCAGATTGATCAGACTTTTTCCTTCCAGTCCAGACGGCGGCTCCAATCCGGTTAGTTCGCATAGGGTTGGAAAAACATCAACAAACTCGGTCATGATTTTATCTTCGACAACTCTGCCGGGAATGGACGGCGATGCAATGATTAGGGGCGCGCGCGTGGCTTCCTCAAAATTGGTGTGTTTGCCCCAGACTTGCTTATCGCCCAGATGAAAGCCGTGATCGCCCCAAAGGCAGATCACTGTATTGTCCTGCAGCCCTGCTTCTTCCAACGCCTGGAGTAGTTTTCCGACCTGCGCATCGACATAGGAAACGCAGGCCGCATAGCCGTGCAGCATGTGGCGTTGCAGGTCTTCTGGAATCGCCCCCTCGCCGGGAACCGGATGGAAGCCACGCGCTTCAACATATTCTGTTTCGGCGTAGCGGACGCCATCTTCGGGGTAGTGCTGGACCGCTGCCAACTTAAAATCGTCAGGCGAATACAGATCCCAATATTTTTTCGGAGCCACGAACGGCAGATGCGGTTTATAGAACCCGACCGCCAGAAAGAACGGTTCTTTGTTTTTTCCGAAGCGGCGGATTGCCTTGATCGCCGGCGCGGCCATCACATTGCCTTCCGCGTAGGCTTCGTCGGGGAGATCCATCGACTCGCAAACCGGACGCGCGCCTTCTACCGTCGAGAGAAACGCCATGCGGTCTGATTTTTTCTTTATGCCGCGCCGTGTTATTTCAGCGGCAGCAGATTCAAGAATTTTACGGGTGACCGGATCCTGATAACCACCACCGACGGGCTTAACGGGATAAAGGGATTCGTCCCAATCCCACCGGACGCCTTTCGGCCCGCTCCAGCTTCGCGTATCCTGCCCCTTGTCGGTATTGCGGCTGTCCATGACCTTGCCGAAACCCAACGTGATGTATCCATTGGCCTTGAAATGTTCCGGAATCGTCCTGAGCTGCGGCGCTCGTTTGCGGGCCGTGTCGATATGCCAGAGCTCGCCGCCCATATTGTAGACCTGCGTGGTGTCCGGCCGAAGACCGGTCATGATGCTCATGCGGGTCGGACCGCAGAGCGCCACCTGACAATAGTTGTTCCGAAAAACCGTACCCTTTTCAGCAAGCCGGTCCATATTCGGGGTCTTCACCACGGGATGGTCATAACAGCCCAGCCACGGTTTCAGGTCGTCGATCGCGATAAACAGCACGTTCTTCGGTTGCCCGGAAAAACTTGTACTGCCCGTAACCATCAGCAATCCGATGCCTATATATTTCAGCATATTTCTCATGTATTCCCTCAAATCCCCCCACCCGCAGAACGATGTGTTCATTCTTCCAGACGGAATGAATAGGGAAGATACCGTATATCACACCGCATTGGCTACTGGTGGAATCTCTAGGCAGGGACGGACCGCCGGGCTGTCCGCCGTATGCATTAATCCCTCCCGAAAAACAGATGGTAAACCTCGCTCATTGAGGTAGGTTAGCTGGAGCTGTAAAAACCCCAAAGAGAACCAACCATGAAGAGACTGTTTCTATTTCTGACAACACTGATCGTATTGACGAGCGCGCAGGCAAAGAGCCTGAAGGTGCTGTTTGTTGGCAACAGCTATACCTACGTCGGCGCAATGCCGGAAATTCTACGGACCATGGCCGAGGCCAAAGGCCACGAACTGATCTATGAGCAACAGACTCCCGGAGGCCGCAGCTTTCAGCAGCACTGGGAAGAGAAAAAAGCGGTCGAAAAAATGAAAGCGGGCAACTTTGATGTGATTGTACTGCAAAACCAGAGCTTCGAACCGGTCGGCGATCCGGAAAAAATGATGAAATACGGCAAGTTGCTGGCGGCCGAAGTCGACAAATCGGGAGCGGAAAAGCTCTATTATCTGACCATGGCCTACAATGCACCGGTAAAATGGATGCAGGGTGATTCGGAGGAAGCCCGCAAAGGGATCGCCCTACTGCCTCAAATGCACGAACGGCTGGTTGAGTCCTATACCCGTCTCGCCAACGAAACGGAAGGAAGGATTGCACCGGTCGGTATTGCATGGAAGCTGGCCTATGAATCGAATCCCGATCTGCAGCTTCATTCCGCCGACCACTCGCACCCCACCACCACCGGCGCCTACCTGACCTCCCTGGTTTTCTACTCTACCCTCTTCGACGAGGAGGCCTCCGATATGCCAGGGGAACTGACCGTCGAGATGCGCAAAAAGGACAAAATAAAATTCATCAAAATCAAGCTCGACGCCCAAACCCGCAAAACCCTCGAAGCCGCCGCAAAGGCGGCCTGCAAGGAATAAGGGGCAGACTGCCCCCCTGCCCCAAAACATTAATTTACAGGGTTGGCACCTTCATCCATCTTGATTTCCTGAATAAGCCACTTCGTGAATCCCAGAACGGAGTGGGGATCCGTTTCCGGACCGACAGGGCGACCACGTCCATCTGCGTGGGGGAACGTATTCAGATAGTAGTGCATCTTGGGGTGATGCTTTGGAAGACCAGCCTCCCAGAACTTCTGAAGCCAGTCCCGTTCCATAAACTCGTAGTACACCTTTCCTTTCCAGCGAATTGGACCGTAATAGAAGATATATTCCTTGTTCTGGCCGAGCGTCCATTTTGCGCCCTCGACGACCTTTTCGGGCTTTCCCCATCCTGTTTCCAACGGCCAGTGGCGGTTGAATTGGTGGCACTCGTAGGCGATCCCGTCGCACTTGTCCATAATAGGCTGAAAGCGCTTGTCCGTCGCAAAGAACGACGGTTCCTGGACCATCTGGATGAGCTTATAGTTGTCGTGCTTCAGGAGGCTCTGCTTGTGGGCCTTCTTGAACAGGACGCGTATATCATCAAAATCCTTCTCATAGAGAATCCGGGTGTCTTCCTTAAAGGGCCCCGGTTTGGCGTCTTTGTGCCCTCGGTGTATGGCAAGGTCGTACTCGCGACAGATCAGTATGTGCTCCACCACGCCGCCTTGGGATTCCCATTGGCGAATCACACGCACCAGAAGGTTCTTCTTCGGATCGAGATCATCACGGGCCTCGCTAAGCCCCCAGTAATGCTCAAAGAATACCCGCTTGGTTTTAAAATCGCCGTCCAGCCATCCCTTGACTACATCCAGGTTTTCGGCCACGTAGGGGTAATTCCCCTTCTGCTCCGCGAAGGTCGGGGTGCCCGCCCAGGACCCGCCATGGTTATGACCGTGGTCCATTGCTGCTGTCCGGGGCAAGGGACGAAGCCCGACGAGGCCGTGCGTCCGGCTTGGCTCCCCTGATGCTGCATGGGCAATAACGCCGATCAGCACAATACCGGGGAGTATTGCCATCGTTTTCAGTCTCGGAATAATGTGCATTCTTTCTCTCTCCTATATTTGCCGGGCCGTTCAGCAAGTCGAAGGGGCCGTCTCGCTCGACGAGAACAACGGCTGGGCCGAATCCTTATTCCCTCATCTTTCATAATTCATAGCTTATCGTCCTGCCCCCTGCCCCTTATCATTGTTGAATACCGGCAATCATTTTTCGACAGAATAACAAGACGGTGCGGAACAGGGTTTGCCCAGGCCGACCCCTGCCCCGAAAAACAATGAAATTATAACTCTGCTAAACAATCCAAGGCAAACAGAGGAAGATCTATCAGTTTCCCGCTTGAACTGAAATTACCAAGACTGCATCGAAGAAGCTGTTTCGGGTTGAATTTTTCATCATAGGTTTTCAGGCTTTTGGCTTTCAGGTTAATGCCCGCCTTGATCTCGAGCGGGAAGACATCATCCTTCGTTTGAATAACCAAATCCACCTCGGCTCTGCCGCTACTGGCCCAATAATAAAGTTCAAATGCAGGGTTGAGCTGCTGCATGGAATAATTTTCAACCAATGCACCCTTAAAATGAGTAAACAGCTCATTTGAAAAAACAATCGCTTCCGGCTTCAACCGGGTCATTGCACCCAGCAGACCGACATCAAACAGGTAAACCTTAAACGCTTTCTCCGTATATGCACGAAGAGGCAAAAGCGGCTTCGATACACTCTGAGCCTTTAGAATAAGCCCCGCATCCTGTAGCCACAGCAACGCCGTCTCATACTCGCGGGCTCTTGCGGAGTGCTTAACCGCTGAAAAAACAAAACGCCGGTTCTCTTTTGACAGGTGCAATGGGATCGAATCCCAAATCTGCTTTATTTTGAGTGCCTCTGCCGGAGAGGAATGCTTCGCGAAGTCGTTGGCATAGGATCTCAACAACTCCATCTGTATATCCCGAACCCGCTGAACATCCCTATGCTCAACATAGTCAGCAACGACCTCCGGCAACCCTCCAGTAAAAAAATATTTTTTCAACAGCTCAACCAATTCGGCGTGAAACACTTCGGGAATCGCTTTCACCCCGAGATGAATGTCCGGAAGAACTGCCAACAAACTCTCTTTCTTCAACGCCGTCAAAAATTCCGAAAAATTCAGAGGATACAGATCCAGAAAATTCACCTTCCCGACCGGAAAGGATTTAGCCCCCGCCAATGCAACACCCAGCAAAGAGCCGGCAGCGACAATATGATATTCATTCAGTTTTTCATTGAAGTACTTGAGTGCCTTAAGCGTTTGCGGAGAAGATTGAATTTCATCAAAAATAATCAGTGTTTCTCCCGGAACAATGGCCTGCCCCGATAGAATTCCAAGATACTCAACGATGCGCTCAACGCCGAGATCCTCCTTGAGGGCATCACTCATCCCGGATTGTTCCTCAAAATTCACATACACATGATTTTGATACTCGTTTATTGCGAATTCCTTGAGCAAATAGGTTTTCCCCGTCTGTCGCGCACCCCGTAATATCAGGGGTTTGCGGCGGTCGGAATGCTTCCATGCAACAAGGGATTGATATAAATCTCTCTTCATAAATCACGTTTTACCAACAAAAACCGTGCATGTCATCACGTTTAATCAATGTATTTTAGACAAACTACCACAAATATCGAACGAATATAACCCCACCGCCCTGACACCTTTTCCTGAATCAGGCGTGGCGTCTGATCCAGGATTCGAGGTCTTGGCGAGGGATGAGATCCAGGACGGTGAGGCTCTGGCCTGGAACCCAGCGCAGGAGCAGGCGATAGTTCCGTCCAATGCGGACGCGGTAAATGTTGGCGAGTTGTTTGATGCTGCGTGCGTTGCGCCATACAGCCGGGTCGTATACCGCAAAAGATGCAATCGCCTTCACGGCACTGGCGACAGCCGATCCAGGAACACTCCGGCATGCATCCCTGAAGTTGCCGTGATAATCGGGAACGACGATGGTTCGGGCATTTTCGCCGGGCATCGCGGGCGCTGCGGCATCTTCGTTTTCGGTGTTCTCACTTGTGGGTTTCTGTGTGGCTGAGGCGCGTTGCGCGTGCTGCCGTTCCCGATCCAGTTCGTGTCTGAGTTGCTGCCACTTTTCCTGCTGGTTGCCAATTTCGGCCTTCAGACTGTCAATCTGGCGACGCAGGCGGTTCACGGTATCTTGGGCGGCCTCCTGGGTTTCTTTCTTCGGTTTTTCAGGAATGGTCTGGCAGATTTTTTGCTGGCCGGCGGTGGCGTCCAATTCATTCTTCAACTCCGCGAGCAGGGCCTCTTTTGAGGACAATCCTGTCTCTGCTTCTCTGATCTTTTCGCGAGACTCCGCAAGCTGTTTGCGCAAGGCTTCGGTTTCCCGCGCCAGTTCCTTGTCCAGAGTCCGGTCGGCTTGTTCATTATCATAGTCGTCCAACCACGTATCAACAGGATCGTCCCAAGGGGAGAGCCCAAGATCAATACGAGCCTGATGAACACACTCCACCAGCAGTTCGTTATCGAGCACGCGGTCTGGACATTCGAGGAGGGCCGCGCGTGCAAAAAGTATGCTGAGCGCGGGGAATTTGTTGAAGAAAAGATGGGCCAGGTTACAGAACTCGTGGTCGCGGAATCCGCCCGTCTCATCGGGAAGGCAGCAGAACGCCTTCTGACAGCGTGCCTCAATGGTTTCAAGATGTCCCGGGTTGGTGCATAGGTCGAATTGAAAATCGATCTCATCCCAGTTGACAAGTTCGCTGTCTTGCGGAACCAGCACGCGTGCACGTTGTGCCATCTCAATATCGTTATGCGCGAGCGCGTATTCCATGAAATCTACAAAGTTCCCTTTGTCAAAGGGCCAGGTGCTGTCAGATCGCTTTGACCGCTCGACCAGCATGGCAAAAGCAACCTCCGAAAGGCCAAAGGTGCACGCCTTGTGATAAGCGGGCAGAAGCTGATTTGTCGTCAGGCGCTCCGGGGTCAACTTCTTGATTTCGTAGGCGCGAAGGCCATAGATGACCTCCTCGTCGTCCACAACACCTGGATTTTCAGCAAGCTGGCTCTGAGTAACACCTTCATAGGAAGAGGCATCCGCCAAAATGGCTTGATCCTTCTCAAGGCAACAGCGCTTATACTTCTTGCCGCTGCCACAGTGACATGGTTCATTGCGGCCAAGCTTGGGTATAGGGCGGCGTATGGTTTCCCCGTTCCCGATAACTCTCGGCGGTGGACGTTCAGGGAGGCTTTCATGAATGTCAAATTCCGTCATAAGCGGAAAGGCACCTTCCTTAAGCTCTCCGAGCTCCAGCATATGAATTGAATCGTAAACCATCATGGAGACCGGAGGGGTGCGGATCTCCTCTTGCAGATATTGCAGGAGTCGGGCGACCTCGTCATGGCGGGATTGGTGACGTAGCGCAAGCTCTGTGGCTAGGCGCCCGAGCAGAGCTTGGCGTTCATGCGAGAGCATTTCGGCGCGTGCATTTTTGATGAGCGGCTCTATAGCTTCCGCTCCCTGATTTGCATAGGAGTAAGGCAGGTGTGTCAGGTCGTAGATCACCGCGGCGCTTTCTGCAAGAATCGTGGGATCGAGCTGGATGTCACAGAAGGCACAGGTAGTCAGCAGGCGATCCAATGCCACATCCTCGCCCTGCTCGGTCAGTTGAAACGCGAGAGCGTTAACCTCTTCGGTTGTCGTATTCTCAAACAGCTCAGCCAGTTCTGCGATGGCCGGGCGGCAGAACGTGGTTTGGGCCAATTTCTGGATTAGTTCCGGGGTAAGTTTCACAGCGCTCTCCACATGTAAATATCATCTTGTTGTACATGGATTTCCAAACATTGGAAAATATAAATTAAGTCACTACAGCTTCACCGCCCCCACCCGGCGCAATGCGGATCAAAATTTCACCACAGAATACACTGAACACACGGATGATAAAGGCAGGACTGGCTCAAGCCTCGCCTGCGGTCAGAAAGACGAGGGGGAAAAAGGCTCTGGTCTTTAGGGCTTGGGGCTTAAGGAAAATCGGCCTGTCTGTTAAAAAACCTCAGCCGCACCGTCTTTTGAGTTCTCTCGTGGCAAATTTTTTGCAGTTGTACCGTCCAAGATCCTGTCAATTCTGTTCATCCTGTCAAAAAACTCCACTGGTTGGAACCAACGCATTATTGAACGTCGAGTTGTAGGCCCGATGCCCCATCGGGCGGAGTGCGGCGGTGCGGGATGCAGTGCGGATGCGCACCGTGTGAGGCACCTATCTAGTATACGCATTTGAACAGAGAGGTTCTGTCCGCGGCCCTACGAAATACAGAATACTTATTGGCTGCTCTTCAAAGTGCGATTGCATAGCAGGAGAGAAAATTGCCACGAAGAGGCACAAGAATCACAAGACAACAGGAGTTTAGGTCTTCGTGCATTTTGTGCCTCTTTGTGGCCATCCCATTATTGTAGAGATGGTTAATGAATATGTGCTGAAGAATCAGTTACGGCTCAAGCATGAATATTATGCGTATACTGGATAGGTGGGGCACACGGCCTACAGCGTTCCAAAGCATGGGACTTTCGTATTTGGAAGCTGCAGCCCGGCGATCGAGCCCCGCCTTACGCCTTGATCCTTTTACCCCTCGATCCGTAGGCGCAAAAATGCATTCGTTCCTGAGAGTGAAACAGTATTGCTAACCGCTTCAAAACCTGGAGAGTGCTCATCCGTTGCGGGCAATTCGCCGTACGTAGCCGCCGTCCAATTGTTCGACCGCAGATTGTCGGTGGTTTCGAGTGAATAGGTCAGATCGGAGTTGAGACGGCGCGGATACACATAGTTAAACCCATTTGACACGACTGAAAAGATCGGCGCGAATCCCTGGGTCGCCGGATTGGTTGGGTTGCCCCCTAAAGCAAACTCCGCAAGGTTATCGAGCCCATCTCCATCGGAATCCGCCAATGCACCCGCAACTTTGTGATCGACCATCCATTGATCAAGCATGGTTATTGCACCGCTGACTTCAAGAGAGACGTTGTCGATGTAGTACACGTCGTTTTTCAGTACGTTCGAATCGTCGTAAAGATCGCCGCCATCGTCGTGATGCAGAAAGAGGCCGATCAAATTTCCGGGCGTTGTTCCAGCCGCGACAAGTTCTGCGGATTCAAGCATCACCTCGAAGGTTCCGGTTTCGCCGGCCACGGGTGCGTTCGTATTGCCGAACACCAGCGAATCGGGCGTCAGCCGTTGGATCAGCGAACCGTCTTCCGCCGAAAACTCGGCGAATCCAGCAATGAAACCACGCGGCGAATCGACCACACTTCCGATCTCCCACCTGCCGCGGAACGTATAGGTCTGGCTCGTGTGGATCGGGACCGCAGTTGAATAGAGCGTGACCACTTCATCGTATCCCCAGCCAATTCTTAACTCATTGCCTGAAATTCCGTTAAACTCGCTAATATCAACGGACGTTCCCGAGCCTTCGACCATCCAGTCCGCTGATCCCTGGTGATGCCAGCTGCCAACCGGATAGGGTGCGGAAGCCACGTTGCCTACATCGACCGAGGATTCAAAATCATCGGCAAAGAGTTCGTAGCTCGTGGGGCTGCCCGAAATTCTGTAGCGAATATGCGTGAAACTGGTATCCGCCAGCGAGAACTGCAGCGGAGCGCTGTCTCCTGCATAACGCTGTTCGCTCACGTTGACGTCATTGCTGCCGGCTCCTTGTGCAAAGTTCATTAGCACGGTCTCGACGATGGGCACGGGCAGTTCGATGGCCAGGTCGATGGCCTCGGTGGATTTGTTTAAAAAATAGCAATCAATGAAGGCCTCGTCTGCCGATTTAACGGCAAGGCTTCGCAACAACCCGCCGGTGTCGGGTTCGCTCAAGTTCAGCCGCGTCCCTCCAGCCGCCTTCGAAAGCGCCCGGTGAATATACAACGTGGGCGATACGGTGTGATCAGGGCCGTCAATTAGGTTGCGGAAGTTGTCATCCCACGTTAAGGGCCAAATGCTCGCCATATGAACATCGAAGCGAATCATGTGCATCAGTATGTCGGCCTGCACCAGTCCCTGATAAAATACGGTACCCGGCGTGGAGCCATCCGCGCCTGTCGATGGCCCTATGTTCCACTCTAGAAAACCCATCTTCAGGTGCGGCTTGTTATACGTATCGATCCAGCCGTTGAACTGGTTAAGTCGGCTTGTGTAAACGCCCATATTCACATCCCCGCGCCAATCATCGGGCCAGAACTGTCCCCATACCCTGTTACTGTAATACCAGTGCTGATCGTAAAGGTCCACATAGTCGCCATAGTCGCGTACAATTTCCTCCACTCTGCTCCACGTCATGATGTTTACGGCAATCTTGCCTTGCGGGTCGGCGGCCTTGATAGCGGTCGAGTAATCCGGGATGAGCGGCAGATAGGCATCGATGGGAACGTGGTTATTCTCCGTGGGTTGGTGCCCTACCTCGTTGTCTAGATAGTAGTACCGTGGGCCGGTAATTTTGTTTTTGCAGTAGTTGACCAGGCGAACCGCTTTGTCGATTGAGTCTTGATCCCGGTTGAATTTGTACCCCTGGAACATATTGATGCCGATCAGAGGCGCCGCTCCGGTTTCCCGGCAAAGATCCAGATGCTCATCGAGCGACAGGCGATTTTGGTTTGCCTGGAACAGGGCATTACTTTCAGATGGCGTTAAGCTGTAGCTCGGGTCCCAGAAGTTTTGATAGGCACCATGGTAGGGAAACTCCCAGTCCCAGTATGAAACAACATGCCCGCCGGGATAGCGCAGGTTATTCATTCCGGCGCGATTAAGCACATCGACCCGATGTTCCTCTTCCCAAATACGACCCTCATCCTTGGAGTAGACGATGTTCGCGCCAACCAGATAGGGACTGACCGTTTTCGGCGCATCCGGCGAATCCGATTCAATTAATACCGCATTATCGACAAAGATGCGGTGGGTCGTCTTTTCATTGGCCTTGATGATCCGAATCTGAATGTACTCACCGGCATAGGCGCTGAGAGAAGTCCCCGTGAGCGTCCCTTCCATCTTTTCCCAGGCTCCGTCCGCGCTTGTGGTCCGGCTCCAGAAGAATCCTGCCCGGTAGGAATAGGCGCCGTCGAGGGAGGAACTCGTATAGATCGTTGCATTGATCGCCGGGGTATTGGTGTGCGCCGAAGAGATACTGGGGTCGTCTGTCAGCATCCAGACCGACACATGGTAATATTTTCCAGCATCGACCTGTAGATCCAGATTCTGAACCATGGCGCCTTTATCGCCATAATCAGCAAACACGGCAGACTGACTGCCCGCATACGCCCTGTTGGTGGAACCCTTGAAGTTCGAACTGGCCTCTTCCCCGGTCGTGAACCAAGGGGCGGACCCTGCATTCGGTTCCGTTCCGATCAGCGCTTCGAATCCCGGATCGGCCAGAGCATTCTGAACGTCATGCGTATTGATCGTTACCGTATGCACCGCACCATGGGTCGCAGCCATCAGTGCAAAAACGGCACCCATTGTCAGATTTCTCGACCATATAATTTTATCAAACATGCTTCTTTCTCGCCTTATGGATTTTGTCTCATGCGCAACCGAATGAACTGTTCAGGAAACTCATCGGTGGAGACTCGGTTGGTGACGGAATTCATCTCGGCATCGATGGGTCCAGAACCAACATCAAATACACCGTTGGTGTTCCAAGCATGGGAAACCAGGTTGGTGGTGGCTTCAACCGTATAGTTCAGTTCGCGAGCCTGATAATCGCCGCGGCGGCGGTAGACATATTCCAGCCAGTTCCCGTTGATGCCGGATATCGGCAGGACCGAATGGGCATCGGTATTAGTCGGGTTGCCTCCCAAGGCGTATTCCGTAAAGTTATCCAAACCGTCCGGTTCCAGGTCGGCATAGTTCCAGGCATTGGAACCGAACAAACCATAAGCCGCCGCCCATGCATCGTAGTTGGCGAGGCCGGATATCGCGATGGCCACGTTGTCGATACCGCCCCCTGTGTACTGGCCAATAGCATCGGAGGCCTCCAATTGGAATACGGCATGCTCTGTATCCGCCAGGCTGAAGTCGGCCAGGTTGGTCATCGAAACCGCAAAGTCGTCGTAGTCGGATGCCCAGCCCAAAATATTGGTACTGGTGAAGAATGCCAATAGCGTGCCGTCCGGAATGGCAAGATCGCCTGAAAGATAACTGGCAGAAATGTTGGTTGGGGAGTCGTTGTACCACCGGCAATAATCGAACATGAGCGATTCGAGCTGAATGGCCGCTCCGGTTTTGTTGGTGATGGACACGCTGATGCGGCTCTTTCCGGCACTATGCTCCACGCCGCGCACCTCATACGCGCCGTTCACGGAAATGGCTGCCCCGCCATATTCATCGCCAAACGTTCCATCGGTCGATGTTGCCGCCGCGCGAATGCCTTGACCACTGGGCGAAATGATTCCGTCGACACCATTCATGGCCAAGGCCGGAGTTGTTTCTCCATCCCACGCAATACCCATGGCGGCGGAAGTGATCGGTTGCAGCTTCCTGAGCACCAAGAACCGGGCAGCGCCTGCCGGAATCGATAGATCTATCGTATCGGCTGCTTCTGAGGATAGCGTGCCGAGCGGAACGGATGAGGAGCCCAGTTGATCATAAACCTCCCACACCCCATCGGCCCGGCCTTTCTTCAGCTCCACCACACGGACGGTCGGCGAGAGCAGGTTCGAATCCATGGCCACCGCGAACAGCGTATCCGGATTGTTCCTATTTTCGGTTACCTGCCAGAAACACTCGCCATCCACGTAAAACGGCATATTGGTTCGTTGAGCAACCAGTTCGGCGGCGATGGTATCGCGGGCGGTCGCCAGATTACCGAACTCATTCCAGCTGTCGCCATCGGTCTGGTAAGCGCGGTTGCACCAGACATTCGATTCGAGCTCGGCGCGGTCGGCATAGGGAATGGCCGGAACGAAGCCGCTCGGCGAAGTGGGCAGCAGGTTGTCCCAGCGGCGCTTTGTGTTCAACATGATCGCGGTCAAGTCGGTATCGGGCACGTCCGTGTAAGCAGACCAACAGGCCAGGTTATTGATCACGTTGTTCGTGGTCGGAGGCGTGTAATCCTTGTAGTTATGGTTATACGTCAGTTCCCGCAGCCGGGTATAATTGGGCTGATACAACGCGGCCGCCACGGGAGAGACCCCCTTGAGTTGATTGCGGTCGGGGGTATTGGGATAGATGCCCGCTTCAACCAGCTTCAGGAAGTTAAAGATTCCCTGCCGGAACGCACTGCTGTATTCAGGGCCGGTTCCATCGCGCAGGAACAACGGATTCTCTTTGCCCTGAATTGAAGTGATTCGGTAGACGTCCGCCCCTAGCGCATATTGGGAAAGCAGATGCCGCAGCACCACATGCCCGTTCCGCATGCCTCCGAATTCCACCACGCGATTGGGCGTCAGGTTGTCGCCAATCGAGTTGCACCCCCAGCTTTCCACATCGCCGTTGAGCCAAAGTCCGGCCCGTTCGGCGAAACTCCAGTCTAGATCGCTTACGTTCGAGTTTTCAACCCCCGGAACAAACACGTCTTTGTAAGCCGGGAAATAGGTCGTGGCCTGCGTCGGCGTCATGACCGAAAAGATGGCGCCCTTGGTGCAGATCATGATTTTCGGCGGAGCGACACCCAAGCTGGAAGCCCGCGCAATCACCGCGTCCATATGCGGTTTATAGGCATCGATATCGTGCGCTTCGGAGAGTTCCTTCGTGCGCGCCATCATATAGCAATGGCCGTCAATAATAGAGGCTTCGAAAATATCGGCCAGATGATCGGGATCGATATAGAGATTATCCCCCTTCCCGATAATCAGGCAAAAGTGTGCGCCGCGCTCAGCCAAAGCGGCCGCGACATTTTCCAGACCGTTGGTGGCGACGGGCTCAACCGTGGTGCCGTTCGACGCCGGACTGAGACTTGCGGCGAAATGAATACGCTGCGGCTCATAGCCGCTTCCGAACAGCTCGTCGTTCCACTCATCGATCGCTGTTACAACGTCATCCGCGCGGTCCGCGACCAACGCGAGATCGGTTTTATCCCAAGTTCCCAGATAGCCTGCGAAATAATCGATATACCAAATTGGATCTCCGGCATCCGCAACCGATCCGGAGAAGCTATCGATATCGGCACCGAAATCATCGAGCGAATCCCGCACCGCTCCCAATACGCCGTTTCCATCGATGGTCTTGGCATCTGCTTTCCAGGTGTTGGCATTCAGGCCGACCACGTAGAAATGGTCATCCCCGTTTGCCGGCCCCGCGAGCACAAGCTTATCAACCCCACCATCGCGATTCTCCAACCGGGCGCCGTCGGTAAAGTGGTAGAGCGTGTGGGCATAGCCATAGTCCTTCACCCGGAAACGCTGATTGGCCGTCTCATTTACCGTGTCATAATCCACCAGATAGAGATCATCGCCATAGATCGTGACCATCTCCGGCCCCGGATAAGCCGCCCAGTTTCTGAAATTTCCGGGTATGCCCTGCTGAAGCAGATACTTGCCGGTATCTGTATCATCGTACACATCCGTGTATTCCTCCCGAAACCGCAACCGCTCGCCCCAGCTGAGCATGGAGGAAAGCAACTGACTGCCCGCGCCGTTTTCGGGATGAAGCACCCCCCAGTGTCCAACGAGTTCATCATCGCCATCGCCATCCATATCGTAGGCATGCGGCAATTGCTTATCGGTCCACCCCAGCGTCTGCTGCACATCGTTGGTGTTCAGTCCCGTCGCACCCCAGTAGGCTGGCCGGGAAAGCGTGTCGAGGTCAGTGATTTCAAAATAATTTCCGCCGGAGAACGCGTTGTTGTCATAAAATGAAATAACCTCGTCGCCCCCCGCTCCATCGTAATTGCCCGCCACAACGCGGCGGACCACGCCCCATGATTGCGGGCGCGTATTTAAGAGGACCAGTCCATTTTCATCCAGAATATAGATCCGTCCGTCCACCCCGCTGGTCACAATGCGGATTGCGCCGCTACTGGTAACACCGACATCTACGCAGTAAAGCGCACCCGCACTGACGGCCCAATCCGCGAGCAGCGAACCCGAGGAGGAAAGAATCCGTAAATGGCCATCCGTTCCCGGAACCAGTACTTCATCGCCGGGGCTGTTCGTGATGGCGTCACCCGCATCGATCATGATATTGAACGAACAAGGCGTCTGGTATTCCCACAGCCGATTGGTTGCGGAGGCCGGATCAACAATCTGGTCCGTCCGCTGAAACGCCATCACCTTGCCTTCAATGCTCATACCGACCACAAAGTCCTTCGCACCGACTCCATCGAAGTCCGCCGTGGTGACATGGATCAGGTTGTCGCCCTGTGTATTGAAGGGTTGGAATGCGGTCTGTGCGGCTTCGCAAGAAACCGCGGTCAAAACACCCGCTAAGAATATTGTCCGCATCATGATTATTACTAAAACACCTGCCTTGCAGAGAAGATCGCAAGGCAGGTGACTCATTTTTACCGCTATGCAGGCTTTAGTTTTGTTCCACCTTTAGGCGGATGTACTCGACCGTGCCCATGTCCGTGCGGTTGGTTACGGTCTTCCAGACGCCGGGTCCGGAGGTTTCGCCGACCATTTCCAGATTGGCGTTAGTCCAAGATGGCGCATAGAGAAGGTTGTCCCTTGCGCCCACATCATAGGTCAGGCTGTCGTCATCCTGACGTTCGGCATGGACATAGTAGAACCAGTTGGTTCCGCTTTCTTCGGACTGCCACATCTCAGCAGCTGCACCGTCAGCTACCATCGGATCACCGCCGGTAGCGTATTCCATGAAGTTGTTCTTACCGTCTCCATCCGGATTGTCATACAAGCCGTCATTCACACCTGGGGTCAGACCTTCGCTGGCTCCCCATCCACCATACAGGTCGAAGGATCCCATCAACGCGATGTTATCGAGCCAGATGTTGTAGAACTCGGCCCCCGCTTTAGGAGTCAGGGTAAAGGTGAATACGAGTGATTCACCGACCGACAGGGTATGGTCTGCGAGTCCGGTCAGGTCTACATCAACATCCTGGAAGTTGAGGGATGGCCAGCCCATGTCATTGATAGCGCTCACCAGCAGTGCCGGGGCATCGGTCACATCGCCGGAAACCGACAGTGTGAATTCTTCCGAATTGGAGTCCCACCAGCGGCCGATATCAAAGTTCAGGGTCGACAGTTCAACATCCCCCATCGTGCCGTTTGTAACTGTCAGGGTGGCCACATTGTTCTCGCCACTGATTCTCCAGCGTGAAGTACCGGTCGGTGCAGCAGGTGCTGCGAGCGAACCATAGGTTCCATCATCGGAGCCGTCTTCAGCATACTGGAGAGAGCCCGAGCCGCCCATGCGGGCCAGCACACCGTTCACCGCGGCATCGGCCATCAGGAACTCGGTATCCAGCAGGGCAATCACGCCGCTAGCCGGAACATCGGCCGAGCGGGCGGCAGACACAGCGAGCTCAAAGGTCCGCGCCCCCGCTCCGAGTTCGTTCCATGCGATTTCCATGACTGCAGAAGCGGTTTCGCCTGCAGCCAGATCGGCCACGGTGTTATCGAACAGAACCGTGAGGATTTCGTTGGTTGAATCGGGCGCAGTCAGTGAGGTCGGGAATGAACCGGAATAGCTGAATGCACCGGCATGCGTTTCTTCCGACACCGTTACACCGGTGATGACCACATTGGTGGCGGCATCCCCTTCCGTGTAGCCCATTTCAATGAGTTCACTCGCGCCTAGACTCAGGCCGCTGACGCCGAAGACGACTTCGCCACCGGGCACCTTCGTCAGTACAGCACCGTTCACGCCGGATCCGAGCAATGCAATGTTATCCAGAATACTGATCGCGTTGGTGGTGGACAAATCGCCGTTGCTCCAGGTGAACTCGATCAACGCAACTTCGCCGTGCGCCAGCGTGCGGTCGGCCAGACCGGTCAGCGGGACATCAAAGTCATCATAGTCCGCAAGCTGACCACCGGTCTCAATAAGATCCGTTGGGTTTGTAAAGAGTGAAGCGTTCGCCGTCACATCGCCGGAAATGGACACCGTCACCGTTTTCGGCCCTTTGGCCCAACCTCTCGCTGCATCGAAGTGAAGCGAATCGAAGGTGCAGGGGTATCCCGTGTTGTTGGTGATTGCCATCGAGATGACCGGATAGCTAAGCGCTCCCTGAACGCAGCCTTTATCCGTCCGCGCGTCGCCGGCGAGCGTCCCGTAGGTGCCGTCGTTGGAGCCGCGGTCGGAGCTGATACTCTGGTACCCGGAGAGCGTGGCCACGAGTCCTCCCAGTCTGGGACTGGCATTTTCGCTGCGGTGATCAAAGATCGCGATGGTGTTGCCCGGATTCACTTCCAGGTACATCGCACTGACCGAAACCGTGGAAGTACTACTGGAAGCCGAACCGACTTCGTTCCAAATAATTTCCATGGTACCCGTAGCGGTCTGTCCGGCGGTCAGGGCGGCTGTTGCGTTGTCGAATTCGACCAGAACATCTTCGCTGGCCGCAGGGTCGCTCAAGGTAAACGGCAAGTTCGTTGTTGCGTTTGCAAAGGAACCCGGATGGGACTGACTCACAATCGAAACCGCTGTAACGGTTACGTTGGTCGGCAGCGAACTGGCTTCAAGATAAGAAACCGCAACGGTGCCGATAACCATGCCCAGCGGATCGTTCACATTGAGTGCCAGTTCGTCGGCCGGATCGGTGACCAGCAGCGTATCCGAGATGACACTTCCGAGCAGCGCGATATTATCCAGCGCGAGGACTGAATCCGGATTCGTAACATCGATTGGATCAGAAACGGTGATGGTGAACTCAGCGGATTCCCCGTAGGTAAGGATGCGGTCGGACAAACCGGTCAGATCAATGTCAAAATCATCATAATCATCCAAATAGGGGCTTGCTACGGTTAACTCAGTAAACCCGGTATGGCTGGCGAATGACGCATTATTGTCGATATCTCCGGCAATCCCGACCGTGAAGGTGTTGGGCGCCTTGGACCAGCGACGGCCGACATCGAAATTAAGCGAATCAAAAACAACCGTAGTGTCAGGCGTGGTGTTGGTGATCGACACGACCACGGTCGGGTTATTCACTGTTGCTCCCATTGCGTTCTTAGCCGTTGGAGCATCCCCGAAAATCGATCCATAGGATGTATCGGTGGAGCCATAATTTGCATTCAGCCCCTGGCCGCCGGACATCACAGCGTCTACGCCGAAGAACTTCGTATCGGCCGTGGTGAATGTGCTGTTGAACGCCGCAATGATGTCATCAGCGGCCGCCTTAACCGCCGCACTGACCGGAACCGTGGACGTCGTGCTGGAAGCCGAACCGACTTCGTTCCAAACGATTTCAACCATGCCGGTGGCCGTTTGACCAATCGTGAGGCCCGGTGTTGCATTATCAAATTTAACCAGTACTGAATCACTGTACGGTCCAGGACTGGTCAGGGTGAGAGGAAGTGATGTTGCATTCGCAAATCCACCTGCAGGAGACTGATCCACCACGGAAACCGAGGTGACCTCTACATGGGCAGCAGGATTGCCTTCAATATAGGAAACCGCCACGGAGCCGGTTACCACGCCGGAAGCCTCATCCACAAGCATCGCCAGCTCATCCGCAGGATCCAGAGCCACCGTGGCGGGGAACGAGACGCTGTCGTCGGTCGTCACCACAACGTCATCGATGGTCGCTATTTTATGGGCTGTACCGAATCCAATCGAACTGAATCCAAGCACGATATCGTCGGTGCCGTTGTATGCAAACGGAATCGTGTAGCCGCCCTCGATGGGATCATTATTGGCCAGTCCGCCTATGTTGGTACTAAGCAACATGCTCACGGAAGCAGAACCGACAGCCTGAAGGCCCACGCCGGTTCCATCGGTAACAAAGGGGGAATTGGCACCGCCGAGCGTATCGTACTCGACCGCATTACCCGCTGTGCCGGGATTCTGGATGCTGAAGATCGCAACCTCTAACGTGCCGTTATTTTCAAGGTTCTGCAGGGTGAATGCGAGCTGGGCATTGGGGTTCGGTCCACTGAACTGATCGGCCGTAATGGTGTAGAGAGCCGCGCGGCTCTTCGTTTGACTACTCTTAATAAGCAGCTTTCCCCACACGTTGGTGTAAACCGCAGCCTCTAAGGCAGTCATCCAGCGATTTTCACCCAATCCCTCGAGAATTTCATCGGCATTCTGGGGATCCCCGCTGTTCCATAGAAGCTCCGTTCGGTCGAACGTGCTGAAATCCTGCACCAGATTGGTCGTTATTGCCGCCTGAGCGGTTCCGACACCGGCCAGAAAAACGGCCATTAACAATGCGATCATGCCTCTTCTCATCTCATTTCTCCTATTTGCTTCTAGTTCACGATCCGCCACCCGGCGGAAACTCAAATCAGCTCGGCACCTACCGAACCAGACCTACCTCGCAGTTACTTTTTTCAGCAATTACTCAAATAAGATAACGCAACCCAATCAGATCTGTCACCTAGAGGAATCTCTAGGTCGCGAAAGAGAGGCAAGATCGCCGCCGGTGACGTTGGGACTTCCTGTGCCGCCATCGGTGCCCATTGAAAACCGATCAAACGTAGCGAAATCGGACGACATCGTCATGGTGCGGTTGCCGGCGACAAAGTCGCTTGCATCATCGGTCGAGGTTCCGGCCGCCGGGTTTTCAGTGTTATCAAAAACACCTTTGCTCCAATTATTGGAATCAGTCAATGAACCCACTGAATTCACGAAGTCCGACCAACTGTTCATCACGACTCCTGCCAAAACGATCGACAGGCCAACGATTAGTTTCTTTTTCATCACAGCCTCCTTAGGGTTGTTGAGTTTCTGTCAAATCTTCTGTTCGTTTTCTGCTCTAAACTACTTCTCTTACGGGAGTTGATGCATCCGGCATCTTCTCCCCCATTTTATTCCGAGTTTTGATTGGGTAAGATGGGGTCGTTCCAAAGCCCTTTTGCCACACGCAAAAAATGCATCGGAGGACCCCATGAAAAATGATCTATGGAAACTGCTTCGCTGGGTATGCCGCAGGCTCACGTACAACGATCTGGCTTCGGTGGTGCCAGTACTGCTTGAAGTACTCAACGGATCAAGGCAAGACATCGAACTCAAACCACAGGAGGTGCGGCCTCCGCACTACCGGCAGTTCCGGGTCGATCCGACCCCTCCGCTATGCGATCCCCGGCCAGCGCCCGAACCACAAAAGGACTGGGAAGAAATACGGGGCGATCACCTCCGGGCAACGGGAAAAACAATCGCCATTGTGAAACGGAAAAAGGGAGCGCCAACACCGCCTGAGAAATGCCGTTGCCAGCACTGCCATGCCCCCGTGCGATATCTCTACCTCAACAACGGAAAACTAGGGTCGCAGGTGAAATGTAAAATCTGCAAAGGAACCTCGCCAACCGACAAGCCCCGACGCGAAAGCAAGGCGCGCTACTGGTGTCCGCACTGCGGCTACGC
Source organism: Pontiella sulfatireligans (assembly GCF_900890705.1). Taxonomy (GTDB): domain Bacteria; phylum Verrucomicrobiota; class Kiritimatiellia; order Kiritimatiellales; family Pontiellaceae; genus Pontiella; species Pontiella sulfatireligans. The sequence goes on from NZ_CAAHFH010000003.1 coordinate 224,411, forward strand.
TCTCTTCAAATGGAAAGAGGATGGCCTGTGCACCGCCTTCAAGTGCCCGAACGACCATTGCCCTGTCTACGAGCGCAACCTCGCCGAACTCACGCCCGAAGAGCGCGCCATGCGCAAGGCCGGAAGCACCAGCCAGTTCAAACTGCGATACCTCTTCAGGGAACATCACTTCGCGTCGGAAAAGCTTCCGCTCAAGCGCCCCGAAGACGCCCCGGTCGACCTCAACCGCATCCACCACAGCCTGCATACCCTCGGGCTCTGCCTCACCTTCTCCATTAGTCTCGGACTCAGTGCCCGGCTCACCGCCCAGGCACTCGAGCGCGTCTTCGGCATCTGCATCTCACACCAAACCGTCATCAACTATATCAAAGCCGCGGCCTGCCAGCTCGCCGACTTCACCGATGAACACAGCCCCGTTCCCGAAGGAACCTGCGCGGCGGACGAAACCTATATCAAGGTCGGCGGAAAGACCCGCTACACCTGGCTCGTCATCACCGAAACGCGCCGCGCCATCTGCGGCTACAACCTCTCTGAAACACGAGGGGCCGAACCTGCGCTCGGACTGATCCAAAGCATGTGCGGCCCGCCGGACGCGCCCAGAGCAAAAGCCTTCGAACTCGTCACCGACGGCCTGCCCTCCTACGACAGCGCCACCATCGCCTACAACACCGCCGCCATCAAAGAAGGCGGAGAAGCGATCTTGAACAAACGCACCGTCATCGGACTCAAGAACCTCGATCCCGAAAGCGAAGCCTACCGCGTCTACAAGCAACTCATCGAACGGCTCAACCGCACTTACAAATACCACACACGACCACGGGCCGGGGTCAAGGAGTTCGATGGAGCCGCGGCACTAACCACGCTCTTCGTCACCTACTACAACTTCATGCGACCGCACGGCAGCCTCGGCGGGCATGCGCCCGTCGCGCTCGCCTGCCTCAAAGGCAAACGGCTCTACCCCGACATGTGGGTCGAGCTGCTTCGGCAAGCCGCATAAACAATCAAAACTCGGATGTCAAAGAACACGAGGCCTTCGCCTCAGCTACCCACAGCCCCGCTGTGCGCCGCCGCCCTCATCAGGGCTAAAAAACAACAATCAAATCATCGCCGACACAGAAACCATCCCCATCAAAAGCCCTCTTTCGGCCCGTTCCGGGAACCCATCTCACCTTGCTTCTCTGCCATCGGCTCTTTCATAGAAAATTTTACAGTTCCGTTGTTGATTTCATCGACTGATGGCACCCCACCAACAATGGCTTTACGGTTGCCGGTTCTTTTCTTTCAATCTGCTAAAGCGCATCGACTCCCACCTCCACTTTCCAAAAGCCCTTGGCACCGGACACGCTGATAGCGACGGGCGGTGTGGCATTGCTTTCCACCAGGCTCCAGGCATCCTGGAGATCCAGGGCTTCGAACACATGGTAGAGCCGATCCGGCCGCTCATCCCAATCCAGCTCGCTGGTTGCAACAAGAACCTGCGCTACAAAATAAGATAACCCATCGTCCGGACCGGTGTTGGCTGCATATTCATCCAGGTTGCTCCGATTATCCGTGTCGCCGTCCAAGGCGGCATCGTCGACTCCGGGATCCAGCCCGTAGCCGGACTCCCAAAGGTCGGGCATCAGGTCGGAATCGGAATCGATGGTTTTGTCGGTCTGGTATTCGTGGAAGCCGATGGTCGGCGCGGTGTTGGCGAGCGCATTGTTGAAATAATCGCGATCCCCATTATTTGCTATGACCATCCCCTGCCCGATAGCGGCGGAACCGTAGAGCACCTTGAAATCAGCCGCATTATTACCGGCACTGTTTGCAAATAACGGATTGCCGGAAACCGGGCTGGCATCGGCGGAACACACAGCAACGGTTCCGGTATAGAGGTTATGAGTCACGAGGTTGTCGCGAATGACCATTTTGGATTCATTGGCATAGGTCGACGAACTGCCTGCAGAGAAAAACAGATTGTTGGCGATCAGGGAATTGGTCGGCCATGCCCCGCCCCAGTTCGCAAACGAGATTGCCTTGTACGCGGGATGCAGGTCGGTGGTGATTAAGGTGTTGTTATAAATTTTCGAGCCGGTCGCATCGCCGGTAATCATAATTCCCGCAGAATTGTCGTTGTTTCGCCAACCGCAGTCGATTCCTAGATTATAACGTGCCACGGCATTGATCTGGAAATTGGTGCCGTTGGAATTATTGAGCACTTGGATCAGGCTGCCCTGCACATTGATGCCCACGTTGTACTGCATCAGACTGTCGATGCAGTTGAAATCGAAATGGCAAGCCGAGGCATCGGCACCGGCCTTGAATATATTTTTAAAGATATTGAACTGCACCAGTGTGCCCTCGCAGGAAAACGGCCAGAATGCACTGCCCTCCTGCGTTCCGTCATGCGTGTTGAACTGGATTACGGCATTGGAAGTGCCGTTAATCTGAAACAGGTTCCGATAGCAATCCTTACCGGTGTTGTATTGGAAAACCACCCCGACAGACGGGTAGTAATCGCAACCGCGAATCACTTTATCCGAAAGGTTATTACAGTTATCCCTGACTTGTGCGCCACGCCCATCGATATTTTCAAAATGGCAATCCTCGATTAGGAATCCATTCCATCGTGACAAGACATCGGCATTATCCGTCGCATCCGTAGTGGCCACAATGCCCCGACTCTCATGATCCTTGTCAGGGTTGGAGTCGCCCGCACCCTGGATATCAACAAAGTCTATGTTCACAAACTGGATGTGCTCCAGGTCGCCGGCATTGATCGGCGGATCGAGCATAACACCATAGCGGTTGCTGTAAACGCCGCCCGGATAGTTGTTGCTGATCTTCAGGTTGCGGATTTCAAAGCCACGGCTGTTTTCAGCAAAGATAACCGCTTCGTTGCTGACGCCCCCTGAAAGCAAGGGCTTGTTTCCGGGCCCGTAGGCATCGATCACCAAAGGCGTTTCCGGCGTACCGCTTCCCTTCAGTTCAAAGCCACCCGTGAACGTTTGTCCGCGCTTGAACAAAATACGGTCTCCTGTTCCAAATGTTTCCTCATCAAGCCGCTCCATGGACTGCCACGCCGTCACGGTACTCAGGCCATTATTGGAATCGCTGCCGCTCACTGCGTCGAGATAGTACGTTGCCGGCGCGTGAGTGGCAGAACCCAGATAAGCATCATCAACCCACATGCGGTGGCTGGCGTTGCCGTTTTCCTTTTCAAAACGGATCTGGATGTATTCGCCTTCGCGACCGGCCAGGGTTCCGCCCGGCACGATGCTGCTGAACTGCTCCCACACGTTGGTGCTGCTGTTCAGATTGCCGGAGGTAAAGGTTCCCGCATAGGCATAGCCCGATCCTAGGGTGGAGCTCGCATACAGCTCAATGGCCAACGAGGGCGGGTTGGTGTGACTGGCTTCGGTGCTTGCTTCATCCGTCAGCATCCAGACCGAGGCGGTGTAGTCCATCGTAGAATCAATCTGGTTGGTCAGGTTTTGCACAATCGATCCATCATCAAAATAGAATGTGAATTTTGCGGACTGCGAATCACTCTTAAAGCGATCAGTTCCGGTCACAAAACTGCCGTCCTGGCCTTCCCCGACAGTACCCCACGGCGAGGTGCCGGCATTCGACTCGTTACCGGCAATGCCTTCGAACCCCGGATCTTCTAATTGATTGGGAGGCGGCGGGTCAGGCTCTTTTTCACCGAAAACGACATCGTCGATATACATCCGGTAGAGCGTATTCGCTGTGGGTTTGTTGAAACGGATTTGAATATCTTCTCCGTCGTGGCCGGACAACGACGCCCCGTCCACCACCGCGGCAAACTTTTCCCACACATCCGCCGCACTGTTTTGCGCTGCGGAATAGAGGGTTGAGGCATAGTTATAGGAGGTGCCGCCGTTGGTGCTTGTATAGAGTCCGACATTGATGATCGAGGCGTTGGTGTTTGCTCCGGTTCCGGGATCCGAACTCAACATCCATATGGAAAACTCATAGGTTTTGGCGGAATCCCATTGCACGTCCAGATTTTGAACAATGGCGCCGACATCGTAGTAGTATGCAAATTTTTCGGATTGAACTCCGGAATGGGCGACATCCGTGGAGGAAACAAAACTGCCGTCCGCATTTTCGCCGGTGGTGAACCAGGGATCCGTTCCGGCATTCGGTTCATTACCGGAAATCAACTCGAATCCCGGATCGTCAAACCAATTCGTGACTATCGCCGCATTGCAATTTGAAAAAAGACCCCACAGCACCGCACCCACCATCATTCGTGTTTTCATTACGGGACTCCTCCTCTTCTGCTTTCGGCACAGACCGACCATCCTACTCCCCAACCATCAGGCGGATGAAGACCTGGCTGTTGGTGGTTGGCACTTCATTGGTTACGGCTTCGAAATCGGCATCGATGTTTCCGGCCACCGGCAGTTCTGTGTACCCGCTGTTTACCCAATCGTTGGAAGTTAGATTGGAGCTGGTTTCGACCGCATAAACCAACCCCGAATGCCTGCGACGTGGATAGATGTATTCCAAAATTTCCCGCTCCTCCGCCAAGGCTCCTGTGGGAAAGAAGGCTGGAAGATGGCCGATCACGCCCGGATTGGTTGGATTTCCGCCGAAAGCAAACTCGTGCAGATTGTCCATACCGTCACCATCCGGATCGACGGTTTTACCGGCCACCTCATAGTTGATCATCCACTGGCCAAACATCCCGTCAATGTCGGTAGAGAGCAACACATCGTCCACCAGATAGACATCGCCCTTTTCCGAATCGTGCTCGCTATATAAAACGCCATCATCGTCGTGATGGAAAAAGACGCCGATGCGGTTCCCCGAAGTGATGCCCGCCGCAGCCATATCAGCAGGAGAAAGCGTCAGGCTAAAGGTGCCCGTATCGCCTTGCGCCGGCGCGTTGGTGTCGCCGAAAACCAGACTATCAGGGGTTAAACGCTGCACAATGGAACCATCCACGGCATCGATTTCAGCCAGCCCGGCAATGAAGCCCAAAGACAGGAATGGTGTACTGTCCATTTCCCAGTTGCCCGACAACGTATAGATTCGGTTGGTATCGATCGATGTTGTGGTTGAACAAACAGTTACCACCTCATCGTAGCCCCATCCAATGCGTAGCTCCTTTCCCTGAAGCTCTCCATAGTCCCCGATGTGGACTGACGTATCATTAGCCGACTCGTCTCTGGCCCAGTTTATGGTGGCCTGATGGTGCCAAACCCCGAAGGCATACGGAGCATTTTCAATATCTCCAGCATCGATTGATGTTTCAAAATCATCAAACAACAAAGCATTATTGGTTCCCGTGGCGGCATCTAGAACGGAACTGACCATCCCCGTATAACCGAGTGCATCACGCATTTGCACGGAATAGGAATAGGTCAGGCCGGGCAACAGCTTGTCATCGATAAAAACCGGCGACAGTTGCCAATCCGACGACGAGCCGCCTTCATGACCGCTGTATTCCGCGAACCGATACTCCACCGGCTCGCTGAAATCTGCTCCAGAATGGGAGGTCATGGAAATCGTTGAAGAACCAATCGCTCTGGGCACGACTGCAAACCCGGCAGGGTTCGGCAAGGGCGGATGTACATCGGGGGCAACATAGGCGGTGGTGGTTCGGGGATCATTCTTCTGATCATGCTGAAGGTAGAGCGAGTGAAGCTCATTGCTCAGCGCAACGTGTTCCGGCAATGGAACCCCTTCCAGCAGATTGGTGGATTGGCCGAGATCGTCCGCAAGATTATAGAGTGGGCCTCCGCCTTTGGCCTGATCGAAGAACATCACGAAATCACCCTGCCGGATGGCGTAGGGATACACTTTGGAGTTCTGGCTCTGGTGAATCATGAAATCGTGGACGGGGACGTTTTCATCCTGTTCACCGAGAAGAATAGGCAGAATATTCGCGCAATCCATTGCCTGATCAGCGGGCATGCTGTTGGTGGTCAACGCATACATCACCCCCACCCAGTCGTGGCCGCAGATGAGCTGGTCGCTCACGGAATTAGTTTCGATCATGCCCAGCCACATCGCCACAAACGGAACACGGTACCCGCCCTCCTCCATCTGAGCCTTCCAGCCGCGCAAAGCCCCCGTTGAATCATAGTCCGGCAAGCCGCGGTCAGTTCCCAGCCCCCCATTGTCCGAAGTAAACATGACCAGCGTATTGGTCAGAATGCTGTCCGAAAAGTTGCCGTCACCGTTCGGATCATCCAAACTGTTCAGGATGCGACCCACCTGCAGATCGAGCTCGTAGATGATGTCGGCAATATTCGAGCCGCCCGTCGCCCCGGCCACGGGCACATTCGGCGGCGTGCCCGGCGTTCCATCCGCGTTCGGTTCAAAATCGATGGGCGGGGTGTGAGGCAGATGCACCTGTGGCGAGCAATAGTACATCATGAACGGCGTGTCCGGATGGTTCGCCACGTGATCGCCAATGAAAGTCGCCGCCTTCTTCGAGTTGATGATTCCGTTCTGGCTGGAGTTCCAGTTTACGTCGCCGAGCGTGTCGGCAAAATCCTGGATAACGCCCGTACCGTTCACGCCGGGATGGCTCCCGACCGCCCAATCCATCAGATCGGAATTCATTCCGGGCAAAGACGGGTTCAGCGGGTCGGCGGGATCGATTTTCACGAAACGGTCGTTTTCAAAATACAGATAGGGAGCATTCTGGATGCCGCCATGTGTGCAGAAAGTGTAGTCGAACCCGTAGGTGGTCGGAAAATTCGGCATGACGGATTCATAATCCTCGGCACCGCCGCCAAAATGCATTTTGCCGAAAAAGGCGGTTCGATAACCCGCAGTCTTTGCAATTTCCCCCACCGTTACATGCTTTCGCCCATTGGAAAACGCGCTCGTTGCCGTGAACCCCCACGTGCCCCACTGCACCCCGTTGCGGTAGGGGTTCGATCCCGTCATCATCGAAAAGCGCGTCGGGGCGCACAACGCCGCCGGAGAATGCGCATCCGTAAACATAATGCCCTGCTCCACCATCCGGTCAAGGTTTGGAGTCGGAATAGGATCGTTCAACCCCTGACAACGCCTATAGGCCGCGATGTCCGACCATCCCCAATCGTCCGCCATGATCATAACAACATTAGGAAGACCGGAGCCAATCGACCTATTTATGACATCGTGCTCCTCCACATCGGAATTCACATCGGCATTCACATCAACCACATATGTTGCGGACTGAGCCGACGTCAAGAATACTAGTGATAAGGCAATCACCATCCAAAGTTTGCTTTGCGTCATCGAGACTGCTCCCTCTAGGTTGATTGTAAAAACCAGATACCCTCGATCAGGCGACGGCTGGACTCAAATCATCCGCAAAAACCTCTCGCAAACCTTGTACGATTTCGGGGCCATCGGACTCCTTCAACAGATAACCTGAGGCTCCCGCCTTCAACGCTGCCGCGACCTTTTCCTTCTCCTTAAAAACGGTCAGAACCATCACGGCAACCTTGGGGGCGATTCTGGACAGCTTCCGGATGGCCTCAACCCCGCTCATGCCGGGCAAACCCAGATCCATCAGCACCACATCCGGTGAAGCCTCAGAAGCCAATGCCTCAAAAAATTCCGAGCACGCAGGAAACACGCGTCCTACGTCAACCTGATCTTCGAGTTCAAGCGAGGCCCGCAGGTTACGGCGGTAACCGGCGTCATCTTCAACAATCCATATATTCATTGGTTTCACGGCTATATATTCCTAATTGAGAGGGTATTGTCCCAATTCGAGGGCACGCCGTCTACTGGAGGAATCTCTAGGTGTGAAAGACCGGTCAAAAGTCGCAGGTCGAAAAGTCGAAAGGCTTTTCCGTGCGGAATCCACAGACCTAGGACATTCGACCTTTCGACTTTCGGACAACCAAAGAATTAAATAATTCCGGAACGCAACGCTTTGGCGACGGCGCCGGTTTGGGACTGTACGTGAAGCTTTTTGTAGATATTGGTGAGATGGAAGCCAGTGGTGCCGACACTGATGTTCAGCACGTCGGCGATTTCCTTGACCGCCAACCCTTCTGCCAGTTTTTCGAGAACTTCGATTTCGCGGCCGGACAGGTTGAACTCTTCGGTGGGCGCCGGTTTACGAAGCTGTTCCACCACGATCTTTGCAACGGCGGGACTCAATGCGGAACCGCCCACCAAAACCTCCTGCAAACCCTTAACGATTTCGGGGCCGTCGGACTCCTTCAACAAGTATCCCGCCGCACCCGCATCCAACGCCTCGAGCACCTTTCCCTTGTCCTTGAATACGGTCAGCACCATAACCGCAATGTCCGGGGCTACTTGGGCGAGTTTGCGTATCGCTTCGAGTCCGCTCATGCCGGGCAATCCCAGATCCATCAGTACGATATCCGGCGCATCCTCTGTCTTTAATGCCTCGAAAAACTCAATGCACGAAGGGAACACGCAACTCACGGAAATGTGTTTTTCCAGCTCAAGCGACATGCGCAGGTTACGTCGATAACTGGCATCATCTTCTACAAGCCATATATTGATCGGTATCATCTTCACTCCGTTCAGAACTCCGAATATCGAATAAGAAACTTCGAATCATGAAGTCTGGCATTCTGCATTCATTATTCCCTGTTCGTTATTCATCGGTTTCAACTGAAGTTGCAAAGCAACCTCAGTTGGAGGTTTGGTATGTATGATCCGTTCGGATCAGCAAGGCGCTCAACGGCACGGTCAGCGCTACCGTTGTCCCTTTTCCAGGTTCTGTTTGCAAATCCATTTTCCCGCCCAGTTCCGCCGCCCGTTTTCCCATGCTGTCGACGCCCCAACCCTCGCGGTTTTCTTTGCGGTCAAAGCCGCAGCCGTTGTCCTCCAGGCTGAGCGTTAGGATTTCATTGTTTACCGATATGCGAAGCTGTACCTCCGTCGCTCCGGAGTGCCGAGCGCAATTATGCACGGCCTCCTTGAAAAACATGAGTAGATGACGCTTAAAGGGTAGAGGAACCTCACGGTTCGGGCAGCTCGCGGGCAGATCCACAATCAACTCTATCCCGCTAAGCACACGCTCTGCACGCTCGGTAAGTTTTTTCAGCAATTCCGGCAGGCGGATTGTGACTTGATCAATAACCCAGACCACATCTTTTAACGAAGCAGAAGCCTCGCGGGCCATCAAAGAGAGTTCGGAAAGATCCGATGGAGTTGCGCCGGCATCCTCCATGCGTCTAGCCGCCAGGGTAATGCCGCCTAAACTGCTGCCGACCTCATCGTGGAGATCACGCGTGATGCGGTTCTTCAGTTTTTTAAGCACCTTCCGACGCTGCAGGCGCTGCAAGCCCATCGCACCGAGCAATCCAACACCGATTAATCCGCCCCCCCAAATGCTCGCCCGGAATTTGAGTCCACTCCAAGCGTCCCGCGCCAGCTCCAATTTCTGCTCTACCACGGCCAACCGTCTATCGAGCGGCCTGCGCAGAGCCAGACCTTTAATCCATTCCACTTCGCGAAGAATACGGCGCTTCCGGCTGAACCCATCGACCAAACGCGGCAACTGTTCCATTCCCGCCTGCGGGATTCCCGACGCTGATACGGCACAGTTGAGCGACCAGACCTCGTCATATTCCGATACCCGGATCTCGCCCAAACCCAAAATCTTTTTTCCCTTATATGTGCCAAGGTCATCAAGGGTAAGGCGTATATAGCGCGCTTTTTCCCCTCTGGTAATGACGTTCAGCAGATTATCGTTATGCAAACGTCCCCGCACACTGCTAGCCTCAAACCGTTGTGCCTCGTTAAAATCCGGATGATTCGAAATCTCAACAGAAACCATTCCCGGAAACCCAAACTGAGGTATAGCCATTCCATTCGGCGCTTGAGCCGGCCAAAGCTGCACACGGCCAATGCGTTGCACCTGACCCAGATCCAACACGACCTGCACCGGATCCCCGCAAAAATCTTCACCATCCCAAGACACCATGAAATCTTCTACTTCGGAAACCTCTTCACTCAACGGCATCCCCAATCCCGAAACACCATCATTCAGATAGCTTACATCCCACAATGGAATTTTCGACAATGAGTTCGTTGTGCCAAGCAACACCGTATCCCAGCCCATCATATTATCGCCAAGCCGATCCGTGTTCTCCGGATCTCGGAACAGATAGATTTCTCCCAGCGCATGGAAGGAAGCACCTGCCCCCTCCGGCAGCATAGTCATCCGAAGTTGATAGACCCCGATATCCCCAATAAAAAAGAATACAGGATACGGTCCGGGATCCGGAAAATCCTCATCCATCCAGTTGACCACTTCAACCCATTCATACGGAGGCGATGAAACAACCCACTTCCCTTCTGGACCGCCTACCCATCCGGCCCCACGGTCGACCACTTCGATCTTAAATCGTTTCGGGAACGCATAACTTCCCGTTTTCCCAGGAACAAAAGCCGGCACCAATGCAATTGCGCCCAGTTCGGGATCAAATCGAAATTGAACGTCAATCTGACTGATTGACTCACCGTCGTGCTCCGCCTCATCCAATGGCAGGGAATGATACCCCATATGATCGGACAGCGGCCGGGGCGCATGCTGAGGCAAACGCGAGATCTCTTTCAACAGTAGTTTTTGCTCTTCTTCCAGTTGCTGAATACGCGCAGGAAGCCAGTGTCTCAAAGTCACGTCGTTTTCTATACGTTCCGGCACCAGATCGGGCCTTCGGGGATCCACCGGCTCCGCATAGGAAAGACCGGCCCATACAAGCACCCATCCAGAAAGAAACAACTTAACTGGTTCATAATTCGCCATCAAACAACCTCACTAAAACTCCCTTCAACAAACTATCTCACATACGCAGCACCCATTCGGTGAGATAATGAAACTTCAATAGCATGCGACAACGGCCCTGTCATCCATGAACAAAAAAATACAGCCAATACAGCATGATGTACAAGGGAACACCGCTGACGGGCAATGAGGACATTGCCCCTCCATAAATTCACCCAGCGACCACATATTTAATTGAAACGATCCAGCCCCTAAGCGACCTGATTCAACCGTTTAATAGGTGTAGTCGCTGCCGCCGATGAATTCGCGGAAGAGGGAGTTGGAAGAAATACGGGACTCGTCCACCCCGCTCTGCAGAGGCGCAAGGAACTGCATCACGCGCTGGGCGCGCAAGTAGGCATCCTGACGCTTAAAGTCATCGCGATAACGTTCGATCGCCTCGGGGAAGAAATGGAACAACTTGTCCTTCAGCACCGGGAATTCGTAGGGCATCGCGCTATTAACGACAAAGTCGACGTTTCCGATGAAGGGAATGATGTACTGCAGCTCGCTTTTGCGGACATAGTGCCAATGGGTGAGCGTCAGCATGGGATCGTGGCTGCGGTTCCAGCTGTCGCGAATCATGCGGCGCATCAAGCGGTGGTCGGCCCAGCGCATGAATTCGTCGCCGCCGCTGCGCAGCTGCCCGAGCGTTTCAATGTATAGCCGGAACTTGTGGGCATCCGGCACGCTGCGGGTCATGTCTGAATAGAGGCCGTGCAGGCAGTCCATCAGTAGGATTTCATCGTCGGCCAGATGCATTTCGTGGACGTCGAGCGTCCGCTTGCCGGTGTGGAAATTGTAGTGCGGTGTTTTGACGGCATTGCCGGCCAGAAGCTGCTCTAGATGCTCGTTGATCAGCTCAATATCGAGCGCCTGCGGCGTTTCATAGTCGTAGTCGCCAAACTCGTCTTTGGGGTGCTGTTCAAGATCGTAGAAATAGTGGTCGACGTTGATGGCCTTGAGCTTTTTTCCGTGGAAGGAAAGCTGTTCCTCCATCTTGATGGTGGTGGTGGTTTTGCCGGAAGAGGACGGACCGGCCACGATGACCAGCCGGACGTCGTCGCCGTGGTCGAGCAGCCGCGTTGCGGCGGCGCGGCATTCATCGGCATAGCGCTGTTCACAAGCGGCCACTAAATCCGGATAGTTCCCGTCGGCAATGATTTGGTTGATGCCTTCAACGGACTCGCACCCATGCTCGATGTTCCAGCGGAGCACTTCGTAAATAAGCTTGTAGGGAATGTTGTCGGTCGCCTCGATGGCGCCGCGCTTGGCCTCGCGCACCTCGGTGCGCTTTTGGCGGTAGATGATGTAGGCGCGGGCGGTCTTGACGTGCCCGCTTTCCATCAGCAATGCTTCGACGATGTCCTGAAGATCCTCGACCGTTGGAACCTGCGCAGCATAGCTGTTGCTGGTGCGCTGTTCCACTAGGCCGGCCAGACGCTCGGCCTCTTCAAAGCCAAAGCCGCCGCAGGAGGCGGCGGCTTTGAGTATCGCATTGGCGATACGGCCTTTGTCGTAGGGAGCAACCTGTCCGTCACGCTTAATGATGGTTCTGGTTTTCCCCTTCATGGCTATTCGCCGTCCAAGAAGCCCTCGAGCTTGCGGATACGGGTCGGGTGGCGCATTTTGCGGAGCGCCTTCGCTTCGATCTGGCGAATGCGTTCGCGAGTGACGTTAAACTTGCGTCCCACTTCCTCCAACGTGCGCGGATAGCCGTCGACCAGTCCGAAACGAAGCGTCAGCACTTCCTGCTCGCGCTCGGTCAGGGTTTGCAGGACGTCGCCGATCTTTTCCTTCAGCAGGCTGAACGCGGTCATTTCGTCGGGCTTCTCGGCCGACTTGTCTTCGATGAAGTCGCCAAAGTGCGTATCGTCGCTGTCGCCGATCGGGCTCTGCAGCGAAATCGGCTGCTGGGCAATCTTCAAGATGGCGCGCACGCGCTCAACGGGCAGCTCCATCTCGTCGGCCAGCTCTTCCGGGGAGGCTTCGCGGCCGAACTCCTGCAGCAGCTGCTTCTGGATGCGCATCAGCTTGTTGATGGTTTCGATCATGTGGACCGGAATACGGATAGTACGCGCCTGGTCGGCAATCGAACGGGTGATCGCCTGCCGGATCCACCAGGTGGCATAGGTACTGAATTTGTAGCCTCGGCGGTATTCAAATTTTTCCACCGCTTTCATCAGCCCCATGTTGCCTTCCTGAATCAGGTCGAGGAAGGAGAGCCCGCGGTTGGTGTATTTCTTGGCGATACTGATCACCAAGCGCAGGTTGGCCTCGATCATCTCGGTCTTGGCCTTCAATCCCTTGCGCAGCCAGACCCGCAAATCCGCATAGTGCGCGGAAAACTCTTTCTGCTCCATCTGCAGATAGGTCTCCAACTCACGAATCTCCTTGCGGACCTCGCGAAGATCGGCCACGGCGCTTTTGGCGCGGCTCTTTTTCAGTCGGTCGATTTCATCGAGGAAATTCTTCATTTTTCCGTGGTGCTTATCGACTTCCGGAACAATGTCTTCGATGGCCTTCTGCTTAAAGTGCAGCTGCTTGAAATATTCGGTAAGCCGCTCCTGCGCCTTGTCGAAAAGCTTCATGGCCTTCTTTTCGTCTTCGCTGCCGTTCTTGGCCTTGACGTATTCAAGATAATACTTGAGCTTCAGCTCGCGGTTGCGGTCGATGCCCTTAAGCACCTTGGGCAGATCGTTGAAATAGTCTTCGCGGCATTCAACGTGCTTATCGGAAATAATGCGGTCGAAACGTTCTTTGCCCATTTCCAAGCGGGTGATGACGCCGAGATAGGCAGCGGTGGCGCAGCCGAGGCGGTTGAACATTTTGGTGGTGGCAATTTCCGCCTCTTCGATGCGCATGGAGATTTCAACCTCCTGTTCGCGCGTCAACAGCGGCACCTGACCCATTTGCTTGAGGTACATGCGAACCGGATCGTCGAGCACGTCGCTGCGGGCGCTCTGCTTATCGGCCTGCTCTTTTTCAAGACGCGCCTGAAACTCTTCTACATCATCCTGGCGGATGATTTCGATTTCCATGCTCTGCAGCAGCCCGACAATCTTGTCGATATCCTCGACGACCACCATGTCTTCCGGAAATGCTTCGTTAATATCTTCGAAGGTCAAAAAACCATGATCCGCCGCCAAAGCCATGAGCTCCTTGATACGGTCGTTGCGTTCCTCGCGCTCCATCAGCGAAACGCCCCCGGCGGTAGCCTCTTCGACCGCCTTGACGGTATCATCTACCCGCTTCTTGTCATGAGCCTCCTGCGCTTCAGCCTTAGTCATCTTTCTTGGCTTCGCTTTGGTCTCGGCCTTGGCCGTCTTTTTTGGTGCAGCCTTGGCCACGGCCTTTTTCTTTGCGGGGGCCTTTTTCTTTGCAGAAACGGGCACTCTCTTCGCGGGATCCGCCGCTTTTTTAGAAACATTGATCGTCGTGGAGGCCTTGCTTCCCGAAGTTTTATTGGAAGTTGCTTTCGCGATTTTTTTCGTTGCGGTTTTCTTCTTGGAAGGGGTCTTCTTCGATACAGCCATGGCAGTCCTTGGTTATAAAAGCACACAATTCACCTATTATAGCGGCGAAACAGGGGAATTAATAGAAACTTGCGCCTTCCGTCAACGTAATTTGTCAAAAATTGTTTTAAAGGCGCATTCCACTAATTTCGCTTGAAGATTTCCGGCGCAGCAAACACTATTTTGCCATGACTTTTATTTTCCGGAAATATCCTTCGCATCCGTGGCTCAACGAATGGACGCTGGAGCCCCGTGGCTGCGGCGCCGCATTCCACGAAAAAAACGCGGGGCTTTTTTTCCAAACCCTCGAAATCGTTGGGCGGGTGGCGCCGAATCTGGAAAACCCAGCGTGGTGCCTGCAGATTCCCGTTCCTCAAAACAGCCGCACCAACATGCTGTTCAACGGTTTTTGCGCCTATTTAGAGCGCCGTAAAAACATTTTTGCCGCCGAAGTGATCGTGCCCGAAGCCGGCGTGCTCTGGGGACGCTACGCCGGCATTCCCGATCCCGTACTGGCGACCGAATGCGAAACCGACACCGCCGACGGCCTCCAATGGCTGGAGCATGACGATTCGCCGGCTATGCTGGCCGTGCGCAACGGGCACTTCTGCCTGATTACCAAAGCGCGCATCCGCGACGACGCCGCACGCCTCGCCCTCTCCTATCTCGAACGCGACATCGAGGAGGAGCTGCTGAAGGAATACGAGCACCGAAGCGGCGCGTTCAGCCTGTTCGAACTCATGGCCCACCACGACTCGTTGGCCGCCATCAGCGCCGAATGCATGATGCGCGCCCTGCGCCCCGCCGAAGGGGTTATTCCCATGGCATGGAGCCAGTCGCCCGAAACGGAGGCTCCCGCGCTCAATGCGAACGAGCTGCATCCGCTCGCGCTGGCCTGGAGCCACATCGACATCCACACCGCAGAAGAACTGATGCTTTGCACGCTTAAAACGCAGGCCAGTTCCGGCGCGATACCCGTCCACCTCTCTCCGCACGGCGCGCACTCCGTTCTGGAAGCCCCCAAACCCTTGCTGGCCAAAACTGCCGAAGCCGTTTGGCGCGTGCGCCGAAACCCTGACTTTCTTTCCGCCATCATCCCCCTGCTCCGCCGCCACCTGCAATGGCTGCTGCATCATTTCGACCCTAAGCGCCGAGGCATGCATTGCTGGCAGAACAGCAGTGAAATCCCGACTCCCGAAATTTACGAAACCGACCTCTCCACGGTGGATTTGACCGTGCTGCTGCTCACCGAAATCGACGCCCTCAACCACCTGCGCGAGCAGTCCGCGCCCTACGCTGACTATCCGTCCTATTTCCCGGAAGAGCGCGAAGCCCTCGAGCACAACCTTGTTGATCAATTCTGGAACGACGAGGAATCCGCATTCACCAACGCCTTTGTGCGTGGCGTGGCCACCAAGGTGGAGGGCATCCCCTCGCTTACACCTTTGCTTTGGAAGCCGTTGTCGAACATGTACCGCAGCGCCATCATGGAACGACTGAAAGAATCGGGGTCGCTGCCCGGAGGGGTTGACGTGCTCTCGTGGCACAAGTCTTCATTAGAGAATCAAGGATTCCCGCTTCACCAGCAGCTGCTGGTGCTCGATGCGCTCAAGGTCGCCGACCCGCACGGCACGCTCGTCAGCGACTTTTCGCGGATAACGCTGCAGGGCTTCGTCGAGTGGCACTCCCTTTCGCTGGAGGAGCATAAAGCACTTCGCATCGCCCCAACCATCGCCGCCTTCATCATAAATGTCCAGGCCACCCACCAATACCGCTACCACGCCAAAGGCGGCATTACCGGATACCTGTTCAAACTGTTCCGAAAAATGCGCACCGACCGCTTCGACCTCTTCGTTGTTTTGGTCACGCTGTTCACCGTGTTCGCCGTCCATACCATCTACAGCCTCTTGCATCAGCCCCCTCCGCTCAACCTGCTTCAGGCGCAAATGAACAGCGCCTATTCCAGCAAAGACGCCACCGAAACGTTGAAAAACTGCCAGAACATCATCAAGCACTACCCCGACGAGGCGTCAATGGCCAACCTGCTGGCCGGCAACATCTTGTTGATGCAGGGCGATCCGGCAACAGCCAGCGCCCTGCTCACCAAGGTCCGCGCAACCCATCCCGACAGCCCAGGCCCGATGATTTCCCTCGGACTCGCCCTGCAGCAGCAGGGCCGCTTCAAGGAGGCCGAGGAAAACTATGCCGAATTCTGCTATCTCTTCGATGAAATCTTCCCCGAACTGGTGTCAGAAATAAACCAATACCGCTACTTGGCCAAAGAACGGTTCCGGTCGCCTCCAAAGTGGACGGAAATTTATCGATATCAGCTTATGCATGAATTATAGTCCCGCGCATTAATCAACGTAAAACCGGAAGATTTAATATGAAAAACATACTGCTCATTACCGCGGCCGCATCGATCCTTCTTTGCGCAGGCTGTGCCGACAAAGCCGAGAAGGAGGCCAAACCCACCTTCCTGTTCTGGTGCTTCCGCAAGGAAATCCAGCAGCAGAACTATCACGTACCCGAACTGAAAACCCCCGCCCAGGCCGCTTACATCCAAGGCCGCCTCAAGAGCATTCCCGGCTATGTCGACAGCAGCTGGAACCTTGAAAACGGCCTCTTTACGGTCAGCTACAAAAGCAGCGAAGTCCGCACTATGAATTTTGAAGAAGCCATCGCCCTCTCCGGTTTCGCCGCCAACAACCGGCCGGCCAACCCGAAGGCCAAAATCCCCGACGGAGTAAAATAACATGAAACTCACCATCTCCCCCTCCCCCTTGGCCGAGCAGAAAAAAGATGCCATCATCATCTTTTTCCAAGGCGCTGACCCCCTGTTGCCCTCCGGCCATGCCGCACTGAAAAAGCTGGTTGCTGCATACGTTAAAAACGCCGCCTTCAAAGGGCAGGCCGGTCAGACCGCAGTTTTCCCGCTGCCGGAAAAAATGAAGGCGAACCGATTGATCGTTGCCGGACTCGGCGAAGACAAGGATTTCTACAACGGCCTGCTCGAACAAGCCGCGGCCGCGGCCGTAAAGGCCGGACGCGCCGCCGGCATGAAGTCGTTCGCCATGGCATCAACGATCAAACTCACGGGCGTGTCCGAAGCCGACTACCAGCTGCTCGCCGGGCGCGGCGCCGCTTGGGGAACCTATGAGTTCTCCACCTTCAAGTCGGACCACAAAAAGAAGCCCGCGGCCTCACTGGTTTTTGCCGGCGCCGTAAAGGACCGCACCGCCGTCAAGAATGCCGAAGCGCAAGGCACCGCCCTGCTCGACACCGCCAACGTGGCCAACCTGCCCGGCAACGAAGCCCCGCCGGCCAAAATCGCCGATTGGGCTAAAGCCATGGCCAAAGCCAACGGGCTATCCTGCCAAGTGCTTGGCAAAGCCGAACTCACAAAAAAAGGCTGCGGCGGAATCCTATCCGTTGCACAGGGCAGCGCGCAGGATGCAAAAATGATCATTCTCAAGCATGCCGGCACCGACAAAACCGCCAAACCCATCGTACTCGTCGGCAAAACCGTCACCTTCGACAGCGGAGGCATTTCGCTCAAACCCGGCAAAGGCATGGGCTGGATGCGCTACGATAAATGCGGAGGCATGGCCGTCCTCACCGCCATGCAGATGATTGCCCGCATGAACGTGAAGACGCCCGTGGTCGGCATCCTCGGCGCAGCCGAAAACATGCCCGGCTCGCGGGCCACCCGCCCCGGCGACATCATCAAAGCCTACAATGGCAAAACCATTGAAGTGCTTAACACTGATGCCGAAGGCCGCCTCGTACTGGCCGATGCCCTCGGACTAGCCGCCGAAATGAAGCCCGCAGCCATCGTCGATCTCGCCACGCTGACCGGCGCCGTGATCGTCGCCCTCGGCTCCGCCGCCTCCGCCGTGCTCGGCAACGACCAAAAACTGATCAACCAACTCGTTTCTTCCGGCACCGAAGCTGGCGAGCGACTCTGGCAGCTGCCGCTCTACAAGGACTATTCCGATGAGATGAAGTCCGACTTTGCCGACCTCTCCAACCTCGGGAAATCCGGCGGGGCCGGCACCGCCACCGCGGCCGCGTTCCTTCAGGAATTTGTCCCCGACGGCATTCCCTGGGCACATATCGACATTGCCGGCACGGCCTGGGTAGAATCAGCCAAGCCTTATCAGGACGCCGGCGCAACGCTGTTTGGTTCGCGCCTGCTCGCGCAGTGGATCAGCGCGCAAGGCTGACGCATGGAAGTCGACTGGCATTCGGTCGGATCGGTCGGCATCTATTCGCTGGCGGGCTTCCTCTGCCTGATTGCCTTCGTGCTCTCCTGCCTGTCGCTATCCGGCACATGGGTGGTGCTGGGCGCAACCGGACTCGTCGCATGGTCTCGATGGCCGGCGTTCCCCGGCATTGGCACCCTCGTGGTTTTCCTGCTCCTTTGCATCGCCGTTGAAGTCATCGAAGGACTGGCCGGCGCGTGGGGCGTTCAAAAGCGCGGCGGCTCCAAGGCGGCCGGCTGGGCGGCGCTCGGCGGAGGCTTTCTCGGCATGATGCTAGGCGGCTTCATTCCTGTCCCGGTCATCGGCAGCCTGCTCGGCATGATAGCCGGAAGCTTTGGATGCGCCTTTCTGGTGGAGCACGCCAAAATGAAAAAGGCCGGCCACGCCGCGCACGTAGCCACCGGCGCCGTACTGGCACGGCTCGGCGTCATCTTCCTCAAGGTCGGCGTCACGCTAGCCATGACCTTCGCCCTCGCCATCGGAATTGCTGTCACATGAAAAAGATCGCATACTACATCACCGCCCACGGCTACGGGCACGGAACCCGCTCGTGCGACATCCTCAACGCGTTGCAGGCCGCCGCGCCGGACGTTTCAATCATCATCAAAACAGATCTCCCAGTCGACTTCATCGCCAGCCGAATTACGCACGGCATCGAGCATCGGTGCGGCGCGTTCGACGTCGGCCTCATCCAACAGGATTCGATCCAGATTGACCTCGAAGCCTCGATCGAAGCCATCGAGACCCTTTATAAACGGGAAGAGGAACTCATTGCCCAAGAGATGGCGTTTCTACAGGAGGAAAACGTGGGCGTGGTCGTAGCCGACATCCCTGCCATTCCGCTGGCCGCAGCGCAGCGGGCCGGCATTCCAAACATTGCAACCGGCAACTTTGGATGGGACTGGATCTACTCCGAATTCATCGGTCATGATCCGCGCTGGCAAATCTATGTCGATAAGTTCCGCGCCGTCTATGAACGCACCGACCTGCTGATGCGCCAGCCGTTCGCTGAACCCATGTCGGCCTTCCCCAATCAAATTGATTTGCCGCTGCTCGCCAAGCCCGGCATCAACCGGCGGAGCGAACTGTCCCAAGCCGCCGGCGCCGATCCAGAGAAACAGTGGGTGCTGCTTTCGTTCACCACGCTTAACCTCGACGCCCATGCATTGGAAAATCTGTCACACCTGCGCAGGTGTGACGTTTTTGCGGTGGAACCACTGGAATGGCCGGGCTCGGTTGTGCGCACCATCTCGCGCTCTACCGCCTCGTTTGCCGACGTGCTGGCTTCAATGGATTGCGTAGTCACCAAGCCCGGCTTCGGGATCGTTTCCGAGTGCATTGCCAACGACAAACCCATCATCTACGCCGACCGCGAAAACTTCCGGGAATATCCGGTGCTGGTGGAAAGCATCGAGCACTATTGCCGCAACGCCTTTATTCCGACAACCGACCTTTATGCCGGAAACCTTGGGCGCGCCCTGGAACAGGCCGAAAAGGCAACGGCCCCGCCGGAACAAATGCCGCGTGGCGGAGCAGAGATCGCCGCCCGGCACATTCTCGAACGGCTGGGTTAGGTTGCGTGGGGCTGGATTCCGGTCCGGCGCCCCTTTGCACGCATGACGCCGGATCGGAATCCGGCCCCACAGTAAAAGCCGCACCATTCGTTAACCACCCTAGCCTAGCGGCGCCACCCGAACTTGTGCACTCAAGCGCTCAACGTCTTCAAGTTTGAGCATCCCCGAAACCAAATTCAGCGCATTGGCCGCCCCGCAGGCCATGCCGTTGGTCAGTGCGCCGGAAATATCCGACCCGTTGTTCAATGCCACAGCCATGCCGGCCGTCACCGCATCGCCGCTCCCCACAGGATTCACCGCCTCGATCTTCGGCGGAAAAATTTCAAAAGCCCGGGATGAATCCACGAAAAAAGCCGTGCGTCCGCCCCGCGTGATCAATACGGCCTGTGCGCCGCTGGCAATCAATTCCTTGCACGCCCCCAGCAAATCATCGCCGCCCATCGTCTGCAGCAGCTCCACATCATTAATCTTCACCATGAAGGGCTTGTGCTCCAGCGCCAACAACAGCGGCTCACCCGGCGCATCCAAAATCACGCGCCCACCCTGCTCATGAACCATCCTGCAAATTTGAGCATAGGCATCGACCGGAGCCCCGGCAGGCAGCTTCCCCGAAACGGGAACAATGGCGCCCGTAAGTTCCAATGATTCGAACAGCTTCATCATGTGCCGCCAATTATCATGGCTAAGCGGCGGCATTTCCTCCACCAACTCCGTCGTTTCCGGATTCCCCGCTTCCACCAGCGTTTGGCATACGCGCGTTTCACCTTCCACCACGACATGACGGCAGCCAACATCCTCCGTATCGAGCATCTGCCTCAGCAGCGTGCCGTTTGCCCCGCCGACAAATCCGACCAATATCGGACTCCCCCCTTGCTGCTTCACCATGCGCGCCGTATTAGCCCCCTTGCCACCAATTCCGATGGTGACTTTAGAAGCTCGGTTAACAATGCCTTTTTCAACTTTCGGGAATTCAAGAATGCGCTGTACGCACGGCGTAAATCCGCAACAGATAATGGGTTTTGATGATGTCTTCATATGCAAAACATAATAACGCAATTTTTTCATGAATTCACAGTAGACAAACCAATTTTTTCGGGTATGTTATTCGCTCCTTTACGGGAAACGGTGGGGTAGCGAAGCGGTCAAACGCAGCAGACTGTAAATCTGCCCTCTTAGAGTTCGATGGTTCGAATCCATCCCCCACCACCACTTTTTTTAGGGACGATTAGCTCAGCTGGCTAGAGCACTGCCTTGACATGGCAGGGGTCGAAGGTTCAAGTCCTTTATCGTCCACCATTTTTTTGTTCGGGGCGTGGCTCAGCCTGGTAGAGCGCTACACTGGGGGTGTAGAGGCCGCTGGTTCAAATCCAGTCGCCCCGACCATTTTTTCCGGCTCTCCCCAAAGACGGGAGCGAGGGCGGATTTTCTTTAACCACACATTACGATTACCCGCAACCGGTAATTCGTAAAATTCCTGAACCCATACGCTCGGCGATGGATCACTTCCATCTTCGTATGGAACCCTTCTGTGATGCCGTTGTTTTTCGTAAACCGCCACATGCAGACGATCTCTGAGCTCCAGTTGTCGAGTGTCTCGGCCAAAGTCTCCATAGCCGGGAAGCCGGAGTAGCGCAGCTTCCATATCCAGCCCACCAGTTGCGGGATCAGTGGCTGGCACAGCTTCTTGGTTCGATGCTTGATGTTCAGCAGAGCACAGAGCACCTTCTTGCGGATAAGGGAATCTACAAAGCCACGATTGGCGACGGGCCCAAAGCTAAAACTTCGATCATCACACTAAAGGACAAAACCGACTTAAAACTCGTTTACTAACCCAAGCCTAAAACAGGCCTAAAAAAAACGATTCATCTCTGCACCTTCAATCCAAAGCGACTTCCCAGAAGAAAGGATGCAGGCAGAAGGATTTGAGTTCCCAAAGCAGGAAAAATCATTCTGCCACCCAATTATTCTGTCTAACCTTTTCGTAAAGATCAGTTAAAAGGATGGATCGCTAATCATACAATGCGAAGCTATTACTGACCGTCAGCGACAGGACTCAGTTCAATGAAGCGGATGCCGCCGCCCTTGAACTGCAGATTCCGGTTTCCCTGGAAAAAGCCGGACCGCTTTGAAGAAGAGCAAAGGTATCCTTAGCGGGGCGTTTTTCTTTTCAGCATGCTCTAACATGCAACAAAGCTCCGGAGCAATTTCCAGAATTTATTGCTGTCAGAGGCTTCGCTGAGAAGCGAGGCCTTTTTTTATCCAGAGGAGCTATTTCAGAAGCTTGAGCGCTTCAACCTGGCCTTGGCGGGCATAGTCGGCCGCTTCGCCGAGGATGCGCGCGGCTTCCTGCGGGGCATGGAAGCCCATCGAGTTTTCGGCGGCGATGTAGTCCAAGCGCCACTGCGCTTTGCGCTGCAGCTCCAACGCGGGCTTAAGCTGTTCAGGCGTTGCCCCGGCATCCTTGGCGGTCTGCACGGCGTCAAGCAGATCCATCAGCGCGGCGCCGCCGCGTTGCAGCAGATCAAAGTTTTTCTGCTGGATCGAATCGACGCGCGCCAAAATTTCCGCCTCGGGAATATGGTGGCAGACCTGGCAGGCGCGGTTGACGTTCAGCAGCGGGCTGCGCACCCAGTGGTCAGAAACCTTGGAAGCGCCGTCACGCATGTACGGCATATGGCAGTCGGCGCAGGCCACGCCGCTGCGGGCATGGATGCCTTGGCTCCACAGCTCGAACTCAGGATGCTGCGCCTTGAGGATTTCGGCACCAGACTCCTTGTGCTTATAGTCGTAGAAACGCTCGCCTTTAATTTCGGTTTCGTTCCACTCTTTTTCCGCACCATCCATCGTCAAGCCATTGGCCCACGGGAAGGTGAGCGGCATGCCGCTGGAGCAGTAGTATTCCACGTGGCACTGGCCACACGCAAACGAGCGCATTTCACCGCGGGTGGCATCCACGTTCGGATCGTACGGGGTTTTGCGGGATCCCTGCCGCCAAATATCGATCGACGGAATAGCCGGAACCGGCGCATCGGATTCGGCCAGTTTCTGTATGCCGACAATGAATGCCGGACGTGTTACGCGCAGCGCCATGGAGTCGGGATCGTGGCAATCGACGCAGGATACGGAATGGCCGTGCCCCATGTCGTGCACCATTTTGTTGAGCTCCTGATACGACATCTTGTGGGTTTTGTTCATGCCGACGAGCGCATCGCCGTCGCCGAGAGCGCGGTAGACCGGCATAATCGCCGCATGGCAATGCATGCAGGATCCGGACTGCGGCTTGCTTAGGCGCTCCGTGCTTTCCTGGTCGGAAAGCATATAGGCATGTCCGCGGCGGTCGCGGTAGTCGATGGAAAAGGCATAGCCGAGGAACATGCGCTTGAGCCATGGGTCGCGCTCAATCTTTTCTTCCGGCAGGGCTTCGCTGCCGCCATGGCCGCCGAAACGGGTGCGGGTGGAAAGGGCCGTGCGTTTGTAGGAATCATACTGCTTAGGCCAGTTTTTACCCCACTCGGCAGGATCGGTCGTATCCTCGGTGACCTCCACCAAGCGGACATAAGGGGCTTTGGCCTCAGCCTTGCGTTCGAAAATGTTCATCAAGAGCGCCAAAACAACCACGACCGCCAAGGCAACCGCGATGATGAGCCCGATCAATATTCCTACACTACCTTGTTTTCTGTTCCGTTTATTCATGGCTATTCCCTTCCCTGTTCTCTCCGCGATCCGCACCGCCAATACTCGTTGGCAATGCCCCATGGCCGACCGATGCATGGCAATGCACGCAACTGACGGCATCTGGATTGGTTATGTCACCTCTAAAAAGCCCGTGCACCATATCCTCATGGCACGACACGCAGTTGTGCTGCAGAATTTTCTGATTCTTCCCCTTGATCATGATGGGCTCATGAAAATCCTGAAGCGTGAAGCCTTTCGAGTGGTGGTAGCCGTTTTCGGCCTTCGCAATGTATTTGGCAATAAAGGTATGGGGCAAGTGGCAATCAACGCAGCCAGCCACAGTGTGGTGGCTGGACTTTTGCCAGGAATCATACTGCGGCGTCATGATGTGGCAGTTGGCGCAGGCCTTCGGATCTGTGCTGAAATAGGAAAGCCCTTCGGCATAGCGGAACGTGAATGCTCCCGTGCCAACCAAAATGCCGAGAAGCACAGCCAACGCAATTAACTTTTTATCCAATGCCATCGCTCCTCCGTGCTCCATCCCCTTAAGCCAAACGAGCAATACCCGATAAAAGAACCCGTATTACTGCTGTATTGTACCGTGCATGTTTTGAATTCATCTTTGAAGGATAAAATCACTCAAACATCCTAATCGTATTAAATATAAACATCCGTTTCATTCCGGCCCTAATTGCTGCTTGCTTCCAAACCACGGAAAACGTATGAGAAACAGCCTTTATGAATGCAATGAAACTAGAAACCTATCTCGTCAACGTCCTTGGATGCAAAGTCAACCAATACGATGCCCAGCAGATTGAGCAGCTGCTCGAACGCTATGGCCTGAACAAGGCCGAAGTCACCGATGAAGCCGACGTGATCGTAGTACACACCTGTGGGGTCACCGCCGCCGCCGCCCGGAAATCGCGCCAGACCATCCGCAACATGCAGCGCGACAACCCCCTCGCCCACGTTATTGTAACCGGATGCGCCGCCAACGACGATCTCACCCATGTCGACCAGGATCCGGTTTTCCGCGTTCCCGCCGGCGCTGACTGGTTGCAGCGCCTCGCCGGACAGCTCGACTCACTGGCCCTGCCCAACCCCCGAGCCGGCGAAGGCATCGAAACCGACACCTTCACCATTTCGCGCTTCGAGGGCCACACCCGCGCCTTTTTAAAAGTACAGGACGGCTGCGACATTGGTTGCTCCTTCTGCATCATCCCCCAGTTGCGGAAAGAGCCGCGCGACAAAGCCATAGACGTCGCTGTGCGCGAGGCGACCGTCCTGACCGAAGCCGGCTACCGCGAAATCGTCGTCACCGGCGTCAGCGTCGGCCTCTACGGCCGGGAGCGTGGCTCCTCCCTCGCCGAGATGCTCCGCAATCTCGCCGCGGTTCCAAACATTGGACGCATCCGCCTGTCCAGCCTGCACCCCGGTGAGCTGACCGACGAGCTGCTCGAAGTCTGGGCCTCATCGCCGAACATTATGCCACACCTGCATCTCTCGCTGCAGTCCGGCTCCGACGTTATACTGCACGCCATGCGTCGCGGCTACACCGCCGATGAATACTACGACGCCGTGCAACGCGCACGCGCCGCACTCGACAACCCCGCCTTCACCACCGACGTCATCGTCGGCTTCCCCGGCGAGACCGACGCCTATTTTGACGAATGCTATGCGTTCTGCCAGAAGGTCGGCTTTTCCCAGATGCACATTTTCACCTATTCCCCGCGCCCGAAAACCATGGCCGCCAAAATGGGCGGACAGGTCAACGGCGCCCTCGCCACGGCGCGCAGCGAGCGCTTGCACGCGCTCGGCGAGACCCTTGCACTCAACTACCACCAGCCGTTTATCGGCCGGCCCGTCGAGGTGCTGGTTGAAGGCGTCAAGGACGGCGTGGCGCACGGCTATTCCAAGCACTACATCCCTGTGGAGTTTGAAGCCGCCGATGTTTTGCGGGGGCAGATTGCCGCCATTGAAGCCACAGAGGCCACCCCGCTTGGCATTTCAAGGCTGAATAGACTTTAAACCCGCCAACCCCGCACCTATATTGCCAATACAAATTTATGCAAGAGATGGACGACAACTTAGATGCGGAAATCCGGCTGTGGCAGCAAAAGCTCTTCAGTCGCTCCATTCGGCGCAGCCGCAAGCTGGAGCGGATCCTTAATCTTGTCGGGAAAGCGCTGAACCTCCAGTGTCTGGAAATCAGCGCCGGCGACGGCGTGATCAGCGCCAACCTGCGCACACTAGGCGGCAGCTGGAAAACCGCTGTCCCCAACAAAGCCGCCGCCCACTCCATCAGTTATTCCCAAAACGAAGCTATTACACTCATCGAACACGGCCAGCTCCCGTTCGAAGACCACTCCTTCGACCGCCTCGTTATCGTTGACGCACTCAAAAACTTTACCGAAGACGCGACGTTCATTCGCGAATGCCACCGGGTCTTGAAAAACGATGCGTGGGTCATCATCAGTGAAGCGCGCCGCGTGCCCTTCAGCCTGGTTGCACTGCTGCAGCGCATCTTCAGCCTTTCGCCCGTCGCCAAAGGACAGCGACGGAACGGCTACACGCCCGGCGGACTCTTCAACATTCTCAAAGACGGCTTCGATGTGCCGGAAACCATCAGCTATTCCAACGGCCTGCTCGAAACCGCCGCCACCCTCGGAGAAGCCGTTCAAAAATCCATGTCGAGCGACCACTACTGGCTGATTGCCGAAAAAGCCGGGCAAAGCGAGCTCTACCGCTACCGCCGGCTCTATTCGCTGGCCGGCTTCGCCTATCCCTTCCTCTGGCTGTTTTCCAAAATGGAATTCCTGCCCGGACACAAGCTTCTCGTAAAAAGCCGCCGGCGCCACTGGCGCCCCCGCCTGCAGCCCAAGCTTATCGATGGCCGGTCCATTGCAGAAGCCGCCATCAACACCAAAATCGGAACGGCGGCACCGTTTTAATGATGGCCTCCTACCGCAAACTAGAACAAGCCGTCGGCTATCGTTTTAAAAAGAAAGCCTTGCTGGAGCTCGCGCTCACCCATCCGTCGTTCCGATATGAAGACAAGGATTCCTCCGACGACAACCAGCGCTTGGAATATCTCGGCGATGCCGTCCTCAGCCTCATTGCGGCCGAACACCTCTTCAAAAACAATCCCGAAGCGCGCGAAGGCGACATGTCCAAACTGCGCAGCCGCCTCACCCAAGACCGCAAGCTCGCCCAAATCGGCGCAAAGGCCGGCATCGGCGAATTCCTGATGCTCGGCCGCGGCGAAAAACTCAACGGCGGCGCCAAACGCGCATCCAACTTGGCCGACGCCGTCGAAGCCATCATCGGCGCGGCGTGGATCGACGGCGGCGCGCGCGCCGTGAACAAGATCTTCAAAAAAATCTTCCTGCCCGAGCTCGAGGAGCTCGACGAATCGTCGGAAAAAAGCAATCCCAAAGGCAACCTGCAGGAATATGCCCAAAGCCACGATTTTGACATTCCCGAATACGAAACCGTCGAAACAGCCGGCCCCGAGCACGACCGCATCTTTACTGTCGAAGTGAAAGCCTGCGGAAAAAGCTGGAAAGCCTCGGCCGGCAGCAAGCGCGAAGGCGAGCGCAAAGCCGCCTTCCTCGCCCTAGAGGAGCTGCGTAAAACCACGAAGCAACCCGCCGAGTAGCCCCGCGCTAGCCCTTCTTGGCTTTATAAAGCATCCAGGCGGCGAGGGTTTTGGCGTCGGCGATCTGGTTGCTGCGGATCATTTCGTCCATCTCGGCCTCGGCTAGAATGACGGTCTCAATGTTTTCATCTTCATCGAACGAGGTCGCGCCCTGCTCGGCCACGGTGGCAAAATAGATATCGATGCGCTCGGTGCAGTAGCCGACGCTGGGAAAGATGGAGCCAAGCAACTCGAGGGACTCGGCCGTATAGCCCGTCTCTTCCTGAAGCTCGCGCGCGGCGGAAACAGCCTCGGCTTCGCCGGGGTCGCAATTGCCGGCCACGACTTCGAAGCAGACGCGCTCCATCGCCTTGCGGAACTGGCGGATGAACACAAAGCGACCGTCAGGACGCTGGGGAACAATCGCCACCGCCACGCCGTGCCTGACGATCTCGCGCACAGACATCCGTCCGTCCTCCAGCTCCACATCCAGCACATCCACACTCAGGATGCGCCCTTCGAATACCGTCTTGCTTGAAATTGTTTTTTCGTACATTTACACCTCTGCGGTTTGAACTCTGCAACGGCCTGTTTTATAGTATACTCCATATGAATCACGCGAGAAAAGATTGGGAGCACACAGAGGAGGCGCATCTTGCGCCCTACGCCTGCAAGAGTTCGAAAAGCCTCGGACGCATGCATCCGGAAACGCCCCATCCCCTGCGGTCGTGCTTTGCGCGCGACCGCGACCGCATTTTCCACAGCCGCTGCTTCCGCAGGCTGGAATACAAAACGCAGGTTTTTGTGAACGGCACGGCCGACCACTACCGCACACGCCTGACCCACACGATGGAAATGTCGGCCGTCGGCCGGACGCTGGCGCGCATCCTCAAAGCCAACGAAGATCTGACAGAATGCATCTGCCTGGCGCACGATATTGGCCACAGCCCGTTCGGGCATGTCGGCGAAAAGGTGCTCGACGACCTGATGGCCGACCACGGCGGATTCGACCACAACCTGCAAAGCCTGCGCTGCATCGAAGTGGTGGAGTCGCCCTACCCTGACTTTCAAGGGCTGAATCTTTCGTGGGAAGTCCGCGCCGGACTACTCAAGCACGAAGCGCACATCGAAGGCGCCTCGCTCAATGGGCACCCCATCGGCCCGTTCCAATCGTTAGAGGCGCAGATTGCCGATCTGGCCGACGACATGACCTACCATGCCCACGACGTCGATGACGGCCTCGAAGCGGGTATCATCACCCTGCTGCAGCTGGAGACCACCGAATTTTGGCGCACCGCGGCCGACGCCACGAAAAAACGCTACCCCAATCTGGACAC
The DNA here is from genome assembly GCF_900890705.1 of Pontiella sulfatireligans. Taxonomy (GTDB): domain Bacteria; phylum Verrucomicrobiota; class Kiritimatiellia; order Kiritimatiellales; family Pontiellaceae; genus Pontiella; species Pontiella sulfatireligans. Next base: position 253,182 of record NZ_CAAHFH010000003.1, read on the forward strand.
AGACCGCTTCGTGCGCGCCACCATCCGCTGCATGCTTGAGCTGCAGGTGGTTGATGCCACGGAGCACGCGTTCCAAACCTTGGAAAAAACCACGCCGAAAGATGTCCGCAGTGTAATGGCCGCGCCGGAGCGCATTGTTGACTTTAATCCAGAGATGAAGCGGATGCTCGACGAGTTTACCGCCTTCATGTTTGAAAACCTATACTTCCACCATGGTGTAACCCACGCTACGATTCAATCGGTGGAAATGATGCGGAAGCTGTTTCTGCACTATATCGAGCAGCCGGAAACCATGGGCGCCAAAGCCCGCGGGCGCATCGAGCCGGAAGGCCTCTGGCGCACCGTCTGCGACTATGTCGCCGGCTGCACCGACCGCTACGCCATCGAGGAGCACCAGCGCTTCGGGCTGGGCGACTAGCGTTTCCAGAAGCCGGGCAGAAAGAGGATCAGCACGGTGTAGAGTTCGAGGCGGCCGAGCAGCATGAAAACGATCAAGATGCCCTGTCCGGACGGCGAAATGCAGGAATAGTTCTGCGTGGCGCCTACTGCATTCAGACCGGGGCCAATGTTGCCCAGCGTGGCAATTACGCACGAGCAGGCGGTTTCGAGATCCGGCGTGAAGAAGGTCATGATGAACGAGCCGATCGCGAAGATCAGGATGAAGATCGCGAAAAACGCGGCAATGTGCGAGATGACTTCCTGCTCGACCGGCTTGCCGCCCAGCTTCATTTGAATGACGGCCGACGGACGCATGAACAGCTTCATCTCGCGCACCATCTTCTTGAACATGATGAATACGCGGACCACCTTCATGCCGCCTCCGGTCGAACCGGCGCACCCGCCGATGAACATCATGACGACGAGCAGCAAGCGCGAGGCGTTCGGCCATTGGTCGAAATCCGCCGTGCAGAAGCCGGTGGTGGTCATAATGGAGGTGGCCGTAAAGGCGGAGTCGCGGAAGCAGCGGCTCAGCGCGCCGCCATCGGTGAGCCAAACGTTGAAGGTGATAAAGAGCGTGGCGCAGACGAGGAATATAAAATAGAAGCGGAACTCCGGATCGCGAAAGTAGCGGCCAGGCTTGCCGGTCAGTGCATAATAGTGCAACGAAAAGTTTACGCCGGCAAGAAACATGAAGACGATGAGAATGGTGTCGATCATAGCGCTGTCGAATGCGCCGACGCTGGCGGAGCGGGTGGAAAAGCCACCGGTGGCCATGGTGCCGAAGGCGTGGCAGAAGGAGTCGAACCAGCCCATGCCGGCGAATTTAAGGCATAGAACCTCGATCATCGTCAACAGCGCATAAACGCCCCACAGCAACTTGGCCGTCGTGGCGATACGCGGGGTGAGGCGGTCCTTGGAGGGACCGGGCATTTCGGCGCGGTAGATCTGCATGCCGCCCACGCCGAGAAACGGCAAGATGGCCACGCACAGCACCAGTACGCCCATCCCGCCGAACCAGTGCGTGAGCGCCCGCCAAAAATGGATCCCGCGCGGAATGCTTTCCAAATCGTTCAGCACCGATGCCCCGGTGGTGGTGAAGCCGGACATCGTTTCGAACATCGCTGATACGGGATGAGGGATGACGCCGGACAGAATGTAGGGCAGCGAGCCGAAAATCGTGGCGGAAATCCAGCCGAAGGTAACGATGCCGAAACCATCACGCCGCGACAGATTGATATCGCACCGCGTCAGAATGCCGGCCACACCCGCACAGGAGATGGCGATGAGGCCGGAGTAGACCAGACTCATCTGTACGGCGAGTGGCTCATCGTAGTAGTACGACACGCCGGCGCACCCGATAATCGCAATGCCGATTACGAACGTCATGTAGGAGACCAGATGGAATACGACGCGCTTGTTCATGGAGGCCTTCCTTTAAAGGAAAATGGATTGGATCTTCTTCACCGCATCGGGGTGGCAGAAAATGAGCACGCGGTCGCCGGTCTGCAGTTCGAGGTCGCCGGTGGCGGTGGCCACCTCCCCGTTGCGCATGACCGTGGCAATGATGGCGTTGCTCGGCATCTTGATTTCGTGGATGCGGCGGCCATCTACTTTTCCGTTGGGCGCAATGACGACATCGAGCAGCTCGCCAGGCAGATTGTGCAGCAACGAAGCGGCGCGCGCCTTCTTGGAGCGCAGCCAGTGCAGAATGGCGTTGGCGGTGGAAATGTACGGACTCACCACGCGGTTCACGAGATAGAGCTGTTCAACCACGGGAATGAAGTCGGTGCGCATAATCTGCGTGGCGGTGAACGCCGCCCCCTTCTTTTGTGCCATCAGGCAGTTCATGATGTTGCCTTCGTCGTCGCCGGTCAGCGCAACAAACGCCGTGCTTTCGTGCAGGCCGGATTCCACGAGTGCACTTTCGGTCAGCGCATCGGCGCGCAGCACGAGGGTCTTGTTGAGTTCGGCGGAACAGAAACGCGCGCGTTCCTCGTCCTGCTCCAGCAAGACGCAATCTATTTCGGACTCAACATATTTGGCAAGCATCAGCCCAAGATCGCCGCCTCCGGCGATAATAACTTTCTCGAACGGCTTGATGTCGGGACAGACCCAATCGAAGAAGGTGGTAATATCGGGGCGCTGGCCGACGAGATAAACGATGTCGTTCTGCTCGAACACCGTGTTTCCGTGCGGCACAACCAGCTCGTCCTCCCGACGGATGGCAATCACGCGCACGCTTTGAATCAGATCGAGGCGGTCGCATTCAGCGGGCGTGCGCCCGAGCAGCGGGCTGACCGCATTCACGCTAAAGCCGGCCACCATCACCTTGCCGGAAAAAAGTTCAAAAGCTTCGAGTGCGCCCGGCATCTGGAGCATATTGAAGACTTCCCGTGCACATTCCTGCTTTTGGTTGATGACCAGATCGATGCCCATTTGCTGCAGGTCGTAGCTCGAAGAGGCTTGCAGGAAGCTGGGGTTCGTCACGCGGGCAATCTTGCCCTTGACTCCGGCATGGTGCGCAAACAGACAGGCGAGAATGTTCACCTCGTCGTTGTCGGTTACGGCGATGAGCAAATCGGATTTTTCCGTCTGCGCCTCTGCCAGAACGACCGGATTGGAGCCCCGCCCGCAAAAGGTGAGTATGTCGAGTCCGGCTTCCGCCTGCGCCAAGGCCTGCGGATCGACATCAATCATCACGATGCTGTGCTTTTCTTCGCACAGCCGCTTGGCGAGCTGCCGTCCTGCATTTCCTGCCCCAATAATTACGATTCGCATAAGTTTTCCCCCTGGAAAAGTCGTCGTATATGCTTAAATAAGCCCCGTTTAGCAACACAAAACCGTACCGCAATCCCGCTCGAAAAACTAGTCTGCACGGCTTTTCAATAGACTGGAACGGATGTTTCCCACCGTTAGAGCATCAATATCGAATTCCGTGCAGGCATCGCCGAGAGTGCTTAGACAGTGGGAGTCTGAATTGCGGACAATAGAATAATCCAGCGCCAAGGCAGGATCACCATAGGCCGTCAACTCAACGGCGTCGAACTCCTCGTCGGGAAGGAATCCGAGCTGGGAAATAATACCGTACACCTGCCGGTCGATGTGGGCCGGAATGAACAGGCCATCGAGGTCGTGCACCATTTCGAGCAGCGCGGAAATGCCGTACGGGGTTGCGCTGATCAAAAACTTTTCAGCAAAACCCAGAATCTCTTCGTTCTCATCGATGATGGGTTGATCGCCGAAGCGGTCGGGCTGGTTGGGCACATCGGGCAGGCTGTCGTAGACGCGCGCACCCATCTCCATGGCATTTTCCAACTTATCGAACAAGCAAAGCAGATGCGCCTCTTCAGAACTCGTCACTTCCATCCCGTATAGACAGGCCATGCCCTGCTGTTCACATATTTTTGCGAAGCCGGGCAGATTGAAGGCGCAGTTATGATCCGATAGTGCGATGGCGTTAAGACCGGAAACTTTCGCCTGCGCAACAATCGATGCAGGTGACATTTCCAGCGACGCGCAAGGCGACAAGCAACTGTGAATATGAAAATCCGCGCGGTACAACATGGCCGGCCTCTATGCCGCCGGGCAGCCGGCCAGATGCTGGGCAATCAGGCTGGAGGTCTGGAACTGGTTCTCCGCCGTCTGGAAAATCGCAATGCCCTCGCTTGCGGCGGCCTCAAGCACGTCGTCGGCGATGGGGCGGTTGTTGCAGATGATAATGGCCACCACGCCGGCCAGCGAGGAAACCGCCACCGTATTCTTGTGCGCTTGGATGGTGATGAGCACCGAGCCCTCGTCTGCATGAGCCATCACATCGCTCAAGAGGTCGGAAGTGTAGCCGCTGGAAACTTCCGCATCGGCATACTCCGATTGAACGCAGGTGAACTGATCCAAGGATTGAATGTCGCTAATCTTCATTTTGCTTCTCCGGTTTAAGATTGATGACCGCACGAATCATGGTGCCCATGCCCACAGCGGACTGGATGGCAAACTCATCGGACACGCGCTTCACATTAGGCAGCCCCATGCCGGCGCCAAACCCCTGCGAACGGATCCACTCGTTGGCGGTTGAATAGCCTTCGGTCAGCGCCTGCTCCACGTCTGCAATCCCAGGGCCGCGGTCGTGCGAAGAAATCTTCACCCGGTCGGCGTTGATATCGAAACTGAGCATGCCGCCAATGGAATGCGCCACCAGATTGATTTCAAGTTCATAGCTGGCGACAGCAACGCGGCGAACCAGTTTGGCGTGGAAACCACGCGCTTTCAGGAATTTCTTAATCTCGCTCGACGCCTTGCCGCCGTTCTCAAAGTCGTAGCGGTGCAGCTGGTAGACCTTCACCAGATCCATGGATTCGGTTTCCGGCACGGCACTATGTTGGTTTTCCATTTCGCGCAACTGGCGGGAAAGTTCTCGGATCAGCGCTAGGTTGATGTTGCGAAAGGTCAGGATCCCCGCCAACTCGTTCTTTTTATTTACGACAGGAAAGCTTCGGAACGAAAACTTGTTGAAAGCCGAGATGGCAAAAGAAAGCGGCATTTCCTCCGCCAAGGTCTGCACCTCGCCGGACATGTGAGAGGTCACGCCGTCTCCCATGTCGCCCTGCTCCAAGGCGTTCATCAGATCGTTCATGCTCACGAAGCCAACCACACGCTTGCTGTCGACCACCGGAACCCCCGTGATCCCGTTGTTCTTCATGATTTGCTGAACGTCGCGCATCGTGCAGTTGCGCGAGACGGCAAAAACCTTTTTGGTCATCACCTCGCTGATCTTCAATCCATAGATCAGCTCTTGAACCCGCAGCGACGATTGAAGAGGCGTTTTTTGCTCCTCGCCCATCAGGCCCCCATGAGCCTGCCGATGCGGATGCAGGATTCGTATTTAGGGAATTTGGTGCAGAGCAAGGCAACATCCTGATCCTTGGCTAGCTCAATCATGCCCTCGGTCACCGTTTTCTTGTTGGCGATAATCACCGCCTCGGAGCCGACAATACCTGCGGAACGGATCGACTGCTCGGTGGACAGCGAGGTGATCAGCAGCATTTCGTCGCGTTCACTCATCAAAACATCACTCATCAGGTCAGATGCAAATACCGTTTCAATGTTGATTTGCTCCCATCCGGCGGGACCATGCACCAGCTCGGCTTCGAGCATGTCGGCAATTCTATTTAAATTCATATCTGGCGTCTCTCTATAGGGGGTTTCGAATTGAAGGAGATACAAGAGGTTTTCGCCCACAGGTTCAATAGAAATATACCAGCATCGCCGCCTCGCGGCCCGGTTTCGAGTTTTTCGCGCAACATCATTGATGTTTTGATGCACGATCCCCATATTTCGACGCATGAAAATCTTACTTTGCAACGACGACGGCATCCATGCGCGCGGCATCGCCGAGCTCCACAGCTCCATCGGCCATATCGGCGACCTGCATGTCTGCGCCCCCGACACCGAACGCAGCGCCGCTGGGCACGCCATCACGCTCACCGATCCGATTAAAACCTTCAGCGTCGAAAAGAACGACCAGCTCTTCGGCACCGCCGTCGGCGGCACGCCGGCCGACTGCATCAAGCTCGCCCTCTGCCTGCTGCACAAGGACAATCCCCCCGACCTCGTCGTCAGCGGCATCAACCTCGGCTCGAACACCGGCATCAGCGTCCTCTACTCCGGCACCGTCTCCGCCGCCAGCGAGGCCGTCATCCTCGGTGTCCCCGCCATCGCCCTCTCGCTCTGCACCTACCAAAACCCCCACTGGGAAACCGCCGCCAAGGTCGCCTCCGAAATCGTCGCCAGAGTCGCGGAGAACCCGCTGCCCGACGGCACCCTGCTGAATGTGAACATACCGAACGTCCCGCTCTCCGAACTCAAGGGCATGAAAGCCGCCCGCATGGGGCGCTCACGTTTCGTTGAAAAGTTCACCACCCACCTCGACCCGCGCGGCAATAACTATTACTGGCTCGACGGAGAGCTCGACCTGCTCGACGACTCCGCCGACACCGACGTCCGCGTAGTCGAGTCCGGCTACGTCGCCCTCACCCCCATCCAGATCGAAATGACCGCCTATAAAGACATGGCGCAGGTCGCAACCTGGAATGTGAAGTATTGAAAAGTGATGAGTGAAACGTGAGGCGCGGAGGGCGTCTTGACATCCCCCGCATGTAATGTATAAGCATAATGTATACATTGGAGGTGTGGAATGGTACGCACACAGATCTATCTAACAGAAGAAGAAAAGACCGGACTAGGCGTATTGGCCAAATCCACGGGAAAAAAACAGGCCGAACTGATCCGCGAAGCCGTTGACCAGCTCATTATGTCTGCAAGCGACAGCCAGCGCGACGCCGTGCTCAGCAAAGCGAGCGGCATGTGGAAGGATCGGAAGGATCTACCTGACTTCGCTGAAACACGTCGCTCGTGGGACAGGAGCTGAACGATGGCCAGTCCCATGCTGATCGACGCCGATGTGATGATCGACTTTCTGCGAGGAGACCCGCAGGCCGCGGCGTTGCTTGCAGCAAACAGCGACCGCATTATACTCTCCTCCATCGTTGTGGCGGAACTCTATGCCGGCGTTCGGGGCGATACAGAGCTGCAGACGCTGGATTCGCTGATCTCTTTATTCAAAATCGCGCCTGTTTCTGCTGATTTGGCAAGACAAGGCGGCCTCTACAAAAACAAGTATGCGAAATCACATGGCGTAGGGCTCGCCGACGCCATTGTTGCCGCCACGGCCGAAGCAGAACATGCCGAACTCAAGACCCTCAACACCAAACACTATCCCATGCTCAAAGGACTGAAGCCTCCCTATCGAAAAGCATGAACCGTGAGCCGTGAAAAATCACGTTTCGCGGCTCAATCGTCACGAACCAATTTCGCCAGCGCGGGAGGCAACTCCCCATCGGCGTCAAACCGTTCGAGCTTGCGGTTGCAGACGGTTGAAAAGTGGTTCAAAAGCGAGTCGCAGACGGCGGGCATCTCGGGGCAGTCTTCGCCAAGAATGGTTTTAAGGGAGGCAACGGGTTCGCCGACGAGCCCGCAGGGAACAATCGTGTTAAATCCCATCAGGTTGTTGCTGACGTTGAAGCTCATGCCGTGGAACGACACCCATTTCTTGAGGCGGAAGCCGATGGCGGCAATCTTGCCGGCATCGGTCCATGCACCGGACTTGCCTTCGCGCCGGAAGCCTTTGACGCCGTAGTCGGCCAGCGTTTGGATGGCGACCTCTTCGAGATTGGAAAGATAGCCGTGCGAATCGGCCTCATTGCCACCGAGATAAAGGATGGGATAGAGCACCCATTGGCCGGGGCCGTGAAAGGTGACGTCGCCCCCGCGCTCGGCATGGAACAGCTCAATGCCCAGCTCGCGGTATTCCTCTTCGGTTTTTAGCAGATAGTTGGCACGTCCGCGGTTGCCCAACGTGACGACCGGATTGTGCTGCAGGATCAGCACCGTGTCGGGAATCTCGTTTTCCTGTCGCGCCTTGAGCAGGCGGCGCTGGATCTCCAGCCCTTGCTGGTAGGGAACGGGATTCTTGAAATGGACGGACCAAGCATTCATGGCATAAATAAAAAAAGGAGGATGCCCATCCTCCTTTAATCAGAATTCGATAAACATCGTTTAGTCGTTCGGGCAAAGCTCTTCGTACGAGTCGGCATCCATCATGTCATCCACATCGGATTCATCGACCATCTTCAGCTTGAAGAGCCAGCCTTCGCCGAAGGGGTCCTTGTTAACCAACTCGGGGTTGTCTTCGAGTCTCTCGTTGATTTCGATCACTTCGCCGGCCACAGGTGCGTAGATGTCGGCGGCGGCCTTTACAGACTCAACCACAGCGGCTTCCTCGCCGGCTTTGAATTCGGTTCCGACCTCAGGAAGCTCGGCGAACGTCAAGTCCGAGAGCTGGTTTTGGGCAAAATCGGTGATGCCTACGGTGGCGATGCCATCATTGAGGTCAACCCATTCGTGGGTCTTTGCGTAGAACAGATCCTGAGGAACAGCCATTATTCATCTCCATTAGTATCAACAGCCGAAAAAAAATTGGAGGTGCGGATCGGAGTCGAACCGATCTAGGTGGATTTGCAATCCACTGCCTAACCGCTTGGCTACCGCACCCTTTTGTTTTCAAAAGCGGTCATCAATGTAATGATGTGGTCATCGCTTTCAAACAAAATTATCGAAAAAAAGAAGGCGAATGTGCAAGCGTTTCATTCGCAATCCTCTACAGCACCACTACCCGGTTGTCAATCAGCCGGGTTGAACCGAATTTCACCGCCAACGCAATTAAAACCGGGTGGACCAATTGGTCAACCGCCTCTAGTGTTGCGTCATCAACAAACGAAATATAGTCCATTTCGGCCTCCGGGACTTTTTCGATCAACTCCACCATGCGGAGGCGAATTTGACCAACACTCAGCTCCCCCGACTCGGCCAATTGTTGCGCGATATCGAGCGACCGGCGCAGGCAGAGCGCATCCTTGCGCTGGGATTCGGAAAGATGTTTGTTGCGCGAGCTCATGGCCAAACCATCGGCTTCGCGCACGATCGGCCCGCGAACGATTTTGACGGGAAAATTCAGATCCCGCACCATGCGCTCGATGATGCGCAGCTGCTGGGCATCCTTTTCGCCGAAGACCGCAACATCCGGCAACACCAAATTAAACAGCTTTGCAACCACCGTGCAAACCCCGCGGAAGTGCCCGGGGCGCGATGCGCCGCACAGCACCCGCGACAACGTGTCTTCATCCACCCAAACGCTGGCGTCGGCCGCATACATGCCGACCGGGTCAGGATAAAAGACGATGTCCACGCCCTCCTGTTCGCACAGCGTTTCATCGCGCTCAAAATCGCGCGGGTAGGCACCGAGGTCTTCGTTTGGACCAAACTGGATCGGATTCACGAAAATGCTGGCCACAAGCACGTCACACGTTGACCGAGCAAGGCGCATCAGGGAGAGATGGCCTTCATGCAGAAAACCCATCGTCGGCACAAAACCAATGGAATACCCCGCCCGCTTCAATTCCAGCACACGGCACTGCATGGCTTCGGGTGATTTAATGATGTCCATGCTAATAGGTCTGCTCATCGGCGGGAAAGGCACCGGATTCTACTTCGGCTTTATAGGCCGCCAACGCTTCGGTGATGAGCGGATTGAGATTGGCGTACTTTTTCACGAACTTTGGAACGTGCTTGCCGCTGACACCAAGCAGGTCGGTGAAGACCAACACTTGGCCGTCGCATCCCGCTCCGGCCCCGATCCCGATGGTGGGAATGGAAAGCGCGCCCGAAATCAGTTCGCCCAGCTCGGCCGGCACGCACTCGAGCACCAGCGCAAAGGCACCGGCCTGCTCAACCGCCATGGCATCGTCCATCAACCGGCGCGCCTGTTCGGAGGTTTTGCCCTGCACCTTGTAGCCGCCCGTTTCCTTGATGCTCTGCGGCGTCAAGCCAATGTGCCCTAGCACGGGAATGCCGTTGCTCACCAGCGCCTCGATCAAGCCAGAACGCACGGCTCCGCCTTCGACCTTCACCGCATCAGCGCCAGCCTCCTTGATGAAGCGCCCGGCATTCTCCAACCCCATCTCGATGGATGGCTGATACGACATAAACGGCATATCGGCAATCACCAGCGCATTTTCCACACCGCGCGAAACCGCCGCCGTGTGGTGCAGCATTTCCTCCATGCTCACCGGCAAGGTTGTTTCGTAGCCCAACACCGTCATGCCCAGCGAGTCGCCCACCAGCACGGCCGGCACATCAGCTTCATCCACCAGCGACCCCGTCAGCGCATCGTACGCCGTCAGCATCGCAATCTTCTTCTCCCCCTTGAGGGCTCTTAGCTTTGAAGCGGTCCATTTCATAATCTATTCCGTATTGCGTATTGCGTATTGCGTATTGCGTATTGCGTATTGCGTAAAAATTTCGTCATATTTCTGCAGGCCGGTCAAGCAATACGTAGTCCGCAGTACGAAATACTTTCCCCTACCACTTTTCGTCGAAAATGCTTAGGCCATGATCGGGGGGCAGGGAGCGGAGGATTTCGGCAACCGACTTGCTGGCCTCGGGAAGCACCAGCTCAGGGCGGACGTCGCACAACGGCTGCACCACAAAACGACGCTCCGCCCAACGCGGATGCGGCACTTCCAGTCCGCCACTGTCGATAATTTGATCGCCCGCATAGATGATGTCCACATCGATCGGGCGTGGCGCATTGCGGTCGGACTCGTTCCGTTCGCGCCCGAGATTGGCCTCGATTTTCCCGATGTACGAAAGCCAGCTTTCGAGCGGCAGTTCGCTTTCCACGAGTACAACCGAGTTGAGATAGGCCATATCCTGATATTCCGGCTTCACGTCCACCGGCGTGGTTTCATAGATCGGCGACTGATCGACGAAGCTGGTTCGCGGTGCAGACAACAACAGATTTTTCGCCTGCATCAGCAAGCGCTTCCGGTTGTATAGATTGGAACCTAGGCTAAATCCGATTTCCATACTCAATCTCCCCCTCAAAAACAGTTGCCGCGCCGCCTGTCAGCGAGGGCGTTCCCTGAACTGAATCAATTACCAAATCAAAGCCCCCAGCGCAATGCACAGCCACCGGCAACTTGACCCAGCCCCGCTCTGCGGCAAGCAGGGCCGTGGCGGCCGCCCCCGTTCCGCAGGCCAGCGTCTCCGCCTCGACCCCGCGCTCATAGGTGCGAACAGACAATGTACCATCCGCTTCGACCTTCGCAAAGTTGGCATTTGATCCTTTCGGAGCAAACCGTTCGTGCCGGCGCAGCAGTTTTCCAAACCTTGGAAGATCCACCGCCTGCACGTCGTCAACCCAAGCCACGGCGTGCGGGACGCCCGTATTCACAAAGTCGACCGGACACTCCAGCCCAACGGGCAAGTCCAGTTCCAGATCCGTAAGCTCCGTCAGATCGAGACGAACCAGCCCTTCCAGAACCTGAGCACGAACGATGCCCGCGCCGGTTTCGATGCTCATAGCACTGGGCGCCGCGCCGAGATCATGCGCCATCCGGGCAAAGCAGCGCGCGCCGTTGCCGCACATGTCCTGCTCCCCACCATCGGGATTAATGAAGCGCATCCGCAGATCGGCCGCCTTCGAAGGTTGGAGCAAAATAATGCCGTCGCAGCCCACACCGATCCGGCGCGAAGCGATCCGTTGGATGAACAACTGGTCTTCAAGCGGGAACATCAGAGCGCGGTCGTCGACCATGATAAAGTCGTTGCCCGCCCCGTGCATTTTGGTGAATGGAATTTTCATTGAACCGGTGCCCAACTTGCCACAAATGCTCCAAGGTCTGGAAACAAAAAGGGCCGCCATTCGGCGACCCTTTCTGATTTCCAATGCTTGGAACCATTAACCAACGAGTGCGAGCAGCACACCAGCGGCAACGGCAGAGCCGATTACGCCAGCAACGTTCGGACCCATGGCGTGCATGAGAAGGAAGTTCTGCGGGTTGGCTTCGAGGCCAACCTTGTTGGATACGCGGGCCGCCATCGGAACGGCGGATACACCGGCGGAACCGATCAGCGGGTTGATCTGCTCCTTGCTGCACTTGTTCATCAGTTTGGCCAGCAACAAGCCGGAAGCCGTACCGATCACAAATGCACCTAGACCCAGAGCAAGGACGCCGAGCGTCTGAACGTTCAGGAACTTTTCGGCGGCCAGTTTGGAACCGACGGCCAAACCGAGCATGATGGTGACGATATTGATCAACGAGTTCTGCGCGGTTTCTGACAGGCGATCCACTACGGCGGATTCTTTCATCAGGTTGCCGAGCATCAGCATGCCGATCAGCGGAGTCGCGGAAGGCAGCAGCAACAGGCAGAGCACCAACACCAACAACGGAAAGACAATCTTCTCGGTTTTAGAAACGTGGCGCAGCTGTTTCATTACAATAGAGCGTTCTTCTTTGGTGGTCAGTGCGCGCATGATCGGCGGCTGAATGATCGGAACCAATGCCATATAGGAGTAGGCCGCAACCGCGATTGCCCCGAGCAGATTTGGCGACAGCCTCGAAGCAAGGAAGATGGCGGTCGGACCGTCGGCACCTCCAATGATGCCGATTGCGGCCGCATCCTGCATAGTAAACATATCAAACATGCCCCCCAAGGCCATCGCGCCCAACAGGGCGATAAAGATACCGAACTGCGCGGCAGCGCCGAGCAGAGCGGTCTTGGGATTGGCCAGCAACGGACCGAAGTCGGTCATTGCGCCTACACCCATGAAGATGAGCAGCGGGAATACGCCCGACTCAACACCCACGGTGTAGAAATAGTACAGAAATCCGGCCGGCTGCCCGGGCATCGGACCCGCCGAGATTCCAGCCATTGGAATGTTCGTCAGGATCGCGCCGAAACCGATCGGCAACAGCAGCAAGGGCTCGAAGCCCTTGGCAATGGCCAAATAGATCAGCAGCAGACCAATCAGAATCATCATAAACTGACCGAGGCCAGGAGGAAGCGACAGCGGCGGTTCATAGCCGGCGGCCTCAGCAGCTTCTACTTGCTGGGTCAGCTGATCCAGCAACGACTGCTCAACACCGTGCGCCTTGTGGATCTGATTCATCGCGCCGTGGAAATGACCTGCGGAAGTTTCCGCTTCTACGGTTTTGACGAGTGCCACTTGATAGGAGGCTGCTTTTTCTTCCTTTGTCGGCGGATTAAAGAAGCGGTAGATGCCGGTTTCCCGGCCCAGCTTCTGAAAGCCCTCGGCAATTGAAACACTTTTTTTGGTCTTCACGCCTTCCGCCGGGCAGCAGGCTTCTTCAGCCTGCACCTGGACGGCTCCGCCAAAAACGGCGGCAGCGAGAAGCCCCATGGTTATGAATTTCTTCATTGTTTGAAATCTCCGTTCGCTGTTGCGCTCTTAGTTGATGGAAGCCATGGCTTCGCCGGCGGTAACCTGCGCACCGGACTCGACTGCTATCGCTGTAATCGTACCTGCCGACGCAGCCTTCACTTCAACTTCCATCTTCATGGCTTCAACCACGAAAATCACATCGCCTTCGTTCACGAGGTCGCCCACATTCACAACAACCTTAATCACCTTGGCGTTCATCGGAGCTTTCACTTCGACGGAATCCGCAGAAGCATGAGCAACCGTTGCCGTGCCAGACGTTTCGATACCGTCTTCAACGCCGATGTCGTAGGCCTTGCCGTTGACGGTGGCTTTGTCGCCCTTGACGTCGACCGCAAACTTCTTGCCGTTGACGCTGACGGTGTAGCCGCCGTCGCCGCCTGCAGTAGTTGCAGAAGCCTGAGCAGCCGGAGTGAGTGCACCTTTACGAACGCCGTTGACTTCCATCTTACCGAGCAGGAAGTCGATGCCCTTCTGCATGCAGGCACCCGCGATGAAAATATTTTCATCGGTTTCTTCAAGGCTGTTTTCCTTGAGCAGGGCTTTGGCCGGCTCAACACCCTTCTTGGGATCCGCGTCGTTCAGGTCAACCGGGTTGGCGGTAGTCGGTTCGAGCTCGAGCTTTTCAGAAGCAATCTTAACGATTTCGGGATCGGGGGCGACCGGAGTCTTGCCGAAGTAGCCGAGAACCATCTTGCCGTAGCCTTCGGCAATCTTTTCCCACGGGCCAAAGATAACGTTGTTGAACGCCTGCTGGAAGTAGAACTGGGAAACCGGAGTAACGGAAGTTCCGAATCCGCCCCGGCGAACCACTTCGCCCATGGCGTGGATGCAGTCTTCGTACTTATCCATCATGTTGTTGTCGCGCATCATCTGCGTATTGGCCGTCAGCGCGCCGCCGGGCATCGGGGACCACGGAATCATCGGCTCAACCGATTTGGCTTCCGGCGGAAGCATGTAGTCAGCCATGCAGTCTTTGAAGACGGACTCGGCGTGCATCATTTTGTCGATGTCGATGTCAAGGTCGTAGTCTTCGCCGCGAAGCGCGTGCCACAGAGTGGCCACGTCCGGCTGGCAGGTGCCGCCGGAAGCCGGAGCCATCGAACAGTCAACCTGGTCGGCGCCGGCTTTGATCGCTGCGATGTAACCGACGGTGCCTACGCCGGCGGTTTCGTGGGAGTGGAAAACAATCTTGCAATCGGCCGGCAGGATCTTGCGGGCCATCTTGATGGTTTCGTACACCTTCTTCGGGGTGGACGTTCCGGAAGCATCCTTGAAGCAGACGCTGGTGAAGGGGATCTTCGCATCGATGATGCCCTGCAGGGTCTTCTGGTAGAACTCAACCGTATGTGCGCCTTCGCATCCGGGAGGCAGCTCCATCATCGTTACACAGACTTCATGGTTCAGGCCGTGATCCGTAATGGACCTGCCGGAGTCGATGAGGTTGTTGACATCGTTGAGTGCATCGAAGTTACGGATGGTGGTAATGCCGTGCTTCTTGAACATTTTCGCGTGCAGGTCGATCATATCGCGCGACTGCGAATCGAGGCCCACCACGTTGATGCCGCGGGCAAGCGTCTGCAGGTCGGCGTCGGGGCCGGCCGTTGCGCGAAACTTGTCCATCATGTCGAATGCGGACTCGTTGCAATAGAAAAAGGGAGCCTGGAAGCGAGCGCCGCCGCCGGCTTCGAAGTGCGTTTGTCCTGCTTCAACGCAGGCCTTAACGGCCGGCAGAAAATCTTCGGTTAATACGCGAGCGCCGTAAACGGATTGGAAGCCGTCACGGAACGCGGTGTTCATGATATGGATTGTTTTTTTAGCCACGATATTTCTCCTGGTTTAATTACATAAAATTGATTTAGCCGCGCTTTGCACGGATAGCAGCAAGAGCCACTGCAATTTCTGCGGACGGATCCACAGCCGGAGCCTTTTTGACTGCCGCTGGCTGCTCTTCGGGGAAGAGGTGCGCGAATTTACTGAAGAATGCCGCCGAACCTTTCATGGTCCAGATCATCAGTACGAGGAAGGAAAATACGGTAGCCATACCGATCACCATCAGAACAACGCCTTGCATCAGAAGTTCCATCTTTTCTATCTCCTTTGTTTTGATAAAATGAGCGCCTTGTATAAGGAATTTATGTTTCCATAGCTAGTGAAAAACTGGGTTTTTATTAATGATTTCGGTAATGAAACCCAATCTAAATAAAGGGGTAATGACAAATGCAATTCAAGGTCGACTGGCATGATCGTTTGGGATCCACCAACACCTATATGAAGCAACGCTTTATCCGTGAATCGGACATTCCAAGCGGAAGCATTGTTGCCACGCGCGAACAAACCGCAGGGCGGGGCCGGCAGGAGCGCAAATGGCTCTCTGCTCCCGACACCAACTTGTGCTTTTCCCTCTTTATCGCTACGCCGGCCGAGCTGATGGCCGTGCCCTCCCTAACCATGGCCATTGCAATGGCCGTTTCCGAGATGCTCAACCGCCTCCGCATTCCTGCCGCGCCCAAGTGGCCGAACGACGTGCTGGTGGACGGCAAAAAAATCTGCGGCATCCTCTCCGAGCGCGTTGAAAGCGGAGACTCTTCGGCCACAGGAATCATTGTCGGCATCGGCCTCAACGTGAACATGTCGTCCGTTGAAGCGGAAGCCATCGACCGCCCCGCCACATCGATGCTGATAGTAAGCAGCCAGGCGCACGATCTTTGCCGAACTCTGGAAAGTCTTTTTCAACCTCTGGAGCATTGGATTGAAGAATGGAAACAAGGGGGGTTCCCACGCCTGCGGGAAAGCTGGACCCAACAGGCCGGCCCGATAGGAAAACGGCTGACCGTACATGACGGCGACGTTATAAAGAGCGGCACACTCGCCGGCTTCGGCGATCACGGCGAACTGCTGCTCAATACCGAGAACGGAGTTGAAACCATTTGGTCGGGAGATGTTTCTGCATGAAAAACACAGCTCTATTCATCATATTGGCGGCGTTGCTGAGCGGATGTGCAACGGGGCGGCGGTACCGCGTGCCGGGCAACCAGAAGCCGGAAATCGTCAACATTGAAACCACCGGCTACTGCAAATGCGGCAAATGCTGCGGCTGGAAGCGCAACTGGAAATTCCAACCGGTAGTCGCCTACGGGCCGGCCAAAGGAAAGCCCAAGGCTGTAGGCATCACCGCATCGGGCACGCACGCAGACTGGGGCACGATCGCCGCCGACACGCGCTACTACCCCTTTGGAACCATCATGGAAGTCCCCGGCTATGGCTGGGGCCGCGTCGAAGACATCGGCGGAGGCATCAAGGGCATGCACATTGACCTCTACTTCCCCTCCCACAGCCAAGCTCTCGAATGGGGTCGCGAATGGAAAAAGGTCAAGATTTGGAAGCCGAAGAAATAGCCTCGGAACTGCGGTTTATTCCGCAGCCGTAATGCTCGAGACCGTCGGCAGGGCCTCAGCGGACGGCTCAGCATCCGGTTTCCGACGTTTGATGAACTCTTTGGCCAGATTGCGGTAGGCCGCCGCGCCAACGCAGTGCGGATCGTAATCCGTGACCGGTTTGCCGTAGCTCGGCGCCTCGCTCAAACGGACATTGCGCGGAATGAGCGTTTCAAAAACGCGGTCGCCAAAGTGCTTCACCACTTCCTGCACAACCTGTTGCGAAAGATTCGTGCTCACGTTGTACATCGTCATGAGGATGCCGCTGATGTGCAGTTTCGGATTTCCGGCATCGCGGATCTGGTTGACAATGTCCACCATCACCCCGAGGCCTTCGAGCGCAAGATATTCGCACTGAAGCGGAATAATCACTTCATCGGCAATATTCAGCGCGTTCATAAAGAGGATGCCCAGCGAAGGCGGGCAGTCGAGAATGATATAGTCATAGACATCGCTCTCAATCACCGGAGCGATAGCCAGCTTTAAGCGCTGGAGGTAGTCGTCCATCCGCGCAATCGCAATCTCCGCACCGGCCAAATCGAGCTCGGACGGAATAATGTCGAGATTCTTGATGCCGGTCTCCTTGATGAGGGTGGAGCAATCCGTTTCCCCCAGCAGCGCCGGAAAGACGCTGGCGCCAAAACCCTTTTCCAACCCCAGACCGCTGGTGGCGTTGGCCTGAGGATCGAGATCGATCAACAACACCTTCTTGCGCTTTTCCGCCAGACAGGCCGAAAAATTGATGGCGGTGGTGGTCTTTCCCACCCCGCCCTTCTGGTTTGCCAAAGCAACAACGGTAGTTTTCATAATCAATACTCTTCCTTAGCCACGGATCAATACGAATGAACACAGAGTGTAAGCGTCGCAAACCCAAAAACCGGCAATCAAAATTCTAAAATCGGAAATGCCTAAAGTAGCTCATAGGCCAGAACGCTTAAACCATAAATTGCCGCGGTTTCAGTCCGCAGGATGCGGTCGCCGAACGAAACCGGCACCGCGCCGGCCAGAACAGCGGCCTCAACCTCTTCCTCTGAAAAATCGCCCTCGGGGCCAATCAGCATCGCAACCTTCGATTTTCCTGCCTTTGGGACCTCGCGGAACGGCTTCGTGCCTTCATAAAGAGAACCAATCAAAACGAGGTCATAGCTTCCAAGGGATGAAAGAACGGCATCGAACTTTTCCAAGGGTTGGAGAACCGGCAGCCAGCGCACTTCGCACTGCTGCGCGGCATTGAGCACAATCTTGCTCCAGCGCTCCTGCTTCTTCGGGTTCGGCTTAAACTCAGTATGCTGCGAGAGCACCGGCCGAATCGTTGTTGCGCCCAGCTCAACGGCCTTCTGCAAAACCAGCTCCCAACGCTCGGGTTTGGGCACCGCTTGGATCAGATCAATCTCAACCGACGGAGCCGGCTCTTGCCAGCGTTTGGAGATCCGCGCTTCAACTGCGGTCTTCGAGACCGACTCAATGACCGCGTCGGCCACGCCGCCCTGCCCGTCAAACAGCGTAATTTCCTGTCCCGGCTGAACGCGCAGCACCCGCGCCAGATGATGTGACTCCTCCGAAGAAAGCACCGCAACGCCCTTTTCCAGCTCCGATGCATCAACTAGTGAATTTATACGCATTTAAGGGCAGAATAATTTAGTGGCAGAATAATTCCGGTGCACAGAAAAATCATTCTGCCTATTTCCTAATCGTCAGCTTCGAGCTTGCGTTTGCGCTCGTAGAATTTTTGCGCCCTTTTGTTCATTTTGGCGGTTTCTTCGAAATGGTTGTCGTGCAGCTTATCGCACAGCTCCTGCATCGCCTTCTTTTCCTTGCCGGAAAGGCGGGCAGGCACTTCAATCTTCACCATCACGTTTTGGTCGCCCTTGCCGTGGCCGTGGGCCGCATCAATCACGCCCTGGCCACGCAGGCGGAAAATTTTACCGCTCTCGGTGCCGGCCGGAATCTTAATCTTGGCGCCGCCGTGCAGCGTCGGCGCCTCGATTTCCCCGCCGAGCATCGCGATATTGAATGGAACGGGCACCTCGCAATAAATATCGAGGTCGCTGCGCTTGAAGAAATCGTGATCGCGCACGTGGAACACAATGAACAGATCGCCGGCAGGGCCGCCGCGTGCGCCCGCTTCGCCCTTGCCGGGCAAGCGCTGGCGCGAGCCGGATTCAACCCCGGCCGGAATGCGCAGCTTGATCGTTTTACGTTCCTTAACACTGCCCGCGCCGTTGCATTCGCGACACGGACTGGAGATGATTTCGCCGGCGCCGCCACAGGTCGGACAGGTTTGGGAAAACTGGATAAAGCCACCGCCGGCTGATACCTGGCCACGGCCGCCGCAGGATGGACAAGTGCTCTTGGACGTGCCCGGCTCGGCGCCGCTGCCGGAGCAGCGCCCGCAGGTTTCGGCCACCGGAAGCGTCAACGTACGACGCGAACCCAGCACCGCTTCTTCAAAGTCGACATCAAGATCATAGCGCAGGTCGGAGCCGCGCGCAGGTCCGTTGCTCCGGCGGCGTCCGCCGCCTCCCCCGCCAAACAGGTCGTTAATGTTGAAGCCGCCGCCGAACACCTGTTCAAAGATGTCGGACGCATCGTGGAAGCCGCCGCCGAACCCGCCGCCGAAGCCACCGCCCGGCGCAAATGCCTGATGGCCATACTGGTCATAGCGCGCTTTTTTGTCGGAGTCGCTGAGCACTTCATACGCTTCAGACGCTTCCTTGAAGCTTTCTTCGGCCGCGTTGTCGCCCGGATTGCGGTCGGGATGGTATTTCATGGCCACCTTGCGGTAGGCCTTTTTAATCTGATCGTCCGAGGCACTTCGGTCCACGCCGAGGATTTCGTAGTAGTCGCGTTTATCAGCCATCGATTATTCCCCGCCTTCTATGGCTTCCGCCGGGCCGGAAGAGACAACCACCTGCGCGGCGCGCAGCAGCTTCTCGCCAAACATATAGCCGCGTCGTATCTGGTTCGAGCAGATTTCGGCAGCGAAGTCATCGGACGGCATATGGGTAAGCGCCTCGTGCTTGTGGGGGTCGAATTCTTCGCCCACGGCTTCAATCGGCTTGAGGTTAAACTTGGTCAGCACGCTTTGGAACTGGTCGAACACCAGTTTAAATCCATCCAGCACCGCTGGGTCGGGGTTATGCTGCTCCGCGTTCTGGAGCCCCATTTCATAATGGTCGAGCACCGGAAGGATTTCGAGGAGCAGATCCTCGTTGGCGCGCTGATAGAGTTCAACGCGCTCGCGCTGGGTACGGTTGCGAAAATTGGCAAAGTCGGCCTGCAGGCGCACAAACTGGTCGCGCAACGACTCGTCTTCTTCCTCTTTCTCCACCGCAGGAACCTCATCCTCTTCAATGATTTCGGTATCCAGAAGCTCTTCAACCTCCGTCGCCTCTTTATCGGCCTGCTCTTCCTCAGCCAGTACGGCGTTTTCCTTCAAATCCTTGTCGTCGGTTTTCTTCTTGCCCATAATCAAAATCCTTTTATTTCCAAAGGCTGGAAAAATACGCGAAACCGCCCCAGTGTCAATAGGTCAATGCAAGGCAATCGGCCCCGAATAAAATACGAGCGGCCGGTTTTAAGACGTTCGCGAGAAAAGCGGCCTACAGTTCGATGCCGAAATATTCGACGGCATTGTTGTAGCAAATGTTTTCAACCATCTGGCCGAGCAGCTCCATATCAGCCGGAATTTCGCCGTTTTCGACATCATTGCCGATCAGATTGCAAAGGATGCGTCGGAAATATTCATGCCGCGGATACGAGAGGAAACTGCGCGAGTCGGTCAGCATGCCGACAAAGCGGCTGAGCAGGCCGAGGTTCGACAGCGCATTCATCTGCTTTTCCATCCCGTCCTTCTGGTCGAGGAACCACCAGCCCGAGCCAAACTGCATCTTGCCGGCGTACGAGCCGTCCTGATAGTTTCCGATCATCGTAGCAAACAGCTCGTTGTCGCCCGGATTAATATTGTAGAGGATGGTTTTCGTCAGCTGATTCGAGGAATCGAGCCGGTCGAGCAGCCGAATCATTCCCGGCCCTTGGCGATAGTCGGCAATCGAGTCAAACCCGGTATCCGGCCCCAACGCCTTGAACAACCGGCTGTTGTTGTTGCGGAACACGCCAACGTGAAACTGCTGCGCCCATCCACGGGTGTGGTTTAGCTTGCCGACAATATAAAGAGACGCCGCCAAATAAGCGTCAGCCTCTTCCTTTGTCGGTTCCCCGCCCCGCATCACTTTGCAGAAAATAGCATCCAATGTAGCCGAGTCCGCTTCCGCATCCGGAACATACGCCACGCCATGGTCCGACAAGCGGCATCCGACGGAGTGGAAATATTCATGGCGCAGATCAACCGCTTCCATCAGCGTAGCAAAATCAACAATCTCAACGCCGGAAGCCTCCGATAGCTGTTTTACATATCTTTTATACGCTTTCGGGTCGGAGATATTCATCGCCTTGTCCGGACGAAAGGCCGGAAGCACTTTGATTTCAAACCCTTCATCTTGAAGCTGCTTGTGCCAGCGCAGGTCGTCGACGGGATCGTCGGTGGTGCAGACCAACTTGACGTTCATCTTGCGCATTAGGTTGCGCGCGGAAAATTCCGGAGTGCGCAGCTTGGCCGTGCATTCCTCGTAGATTTCGTCGGCGGTCGCAGGGCTCAGCAGCGTGTCGATATCGAAGTAGCGCTGCAACTCCAAATGCGTCCAGTGGTAAAGCGGATTGCGCAGCGTTTGCGGCACCGTCTCCGCCCACTTCTGAAACTTGTCGCGCCAGGAAGCATCGCCGGTGCAGTATTTTTCTTCAATGCCGTTGGTGCGCATGCCGCGCCATTTGTAGTGGTCGCCGCCCAGCCAGCACTCGCCGATGTTGTCGTACTGCTTGTCCTCCGCAACCTCCTGCGCGGACAGGTGGCAGTGGTAGTCGTAGATCGGCATGTGCGCCGCATGTTCATGATACAGCTTGATCGCGGTTTTCGTCTGCAGCAGAAAATCTGCGTCCATAAATTTTTTCATTGTTCGTACTCCGTATTGCGTATTAATTCTAGAACCACTGGGTGTGAAAAAACTCACCGCGCGGCTGATCGATCCGTTCATAGGTGTGTGCGCCGAAATAGTCGCGCTGCGCCTGCAGCAGGTTGGCCGAGCCACGCGCGGTGCGGAAGCCATCGTAGTACGACAACGCCGAGCTCATCGCCGGAGAGGCAATGCCCGCGCGGGTCATGCAGGCGACGGCATTGCGCCAATGCACTTGCGCCTCACCGACCGCCTCCGCAACGAGCGGGTCGAGCAGCAGGTTCGACAAATCAGGGCTGCGCTGGAACGCCTCCTTGATGGTGCGCAGCAGCACGGAGCGAATAATGCATCCGCCGCGCCACAACTGAGCCAGCCGGGCAAGATCTAGATTCCAACCCTGCTCCTTGGAAACCTGCTGAATGAGTTGAAAACCCTGCGCGTAAGAAATAATCTTCGAGCCGTACAGCGCCTGCTTTATCTCTTCCACAAAATCTTCCTGATCCACATCGATGCCCATCTTTGGACCGGCCAACCATTTGGCAGCTTCTTCGCGGTCCGACTTCAGTGCGGAAAGACAACGTGCAAACACGGCCTCGCCGATCAGCGGCAACGGTTCCCCGGCATCCAGCGCAGCCATCAGCGTCCACTTACCGGTGCCTTTTTGTCCGGCAGCGTCAAGAATCATGTCCACCGTCTGTTCGCCGTCTTCGGTTTCGAAGGCCAAAATATCGCGGGTGATTTCGATCAGATAGGAATCAAGCTTGCCGTTGTTCCAGCGACCGAAAACCTCCGACATCGCAATGTTCGACATACTGAGACCGTCGCGCATTACCTGATAGGTTTCGCAGATCATCTGCATGTCGCCGTATTCAATGCCGTTGTGCACCATCTTCACAAAATGGCCGGAACCGCCGATTCCGACCCAGTCGACGCACGCTACGCCCTCGGGCGTGCGAGCCGCAATCGCCTCGAAGATGGGCTTGATCAATTCCCACGCGCCCGCCGAACCGCCGGGCATCATGGCAGGACCGTTAAGCGCGCCCTCTTCACCGCCGGAGACGCCGCACCCCACAAACAGCAAACCCTGCTCCTCGCAAAAACCAATGCGCCGCTCGGTGTCTTCCCACTGCGAGTTGCCGCCGTCAATCACCACATCGCCGGGTTGCAGCAGCGGAGCGAGCTCGCCCAGCACCGAATCCACCGGCGAGCCGGCCTTGATCATGATCATGATCTTGCGCGGGCGCTCAATCGACTCAACAAAAGCCTTCAGGCTGTCCGCATGGAAAAAGCCTTCGGTATATTCGGAGGCAAATCCTTTGCGGAACGACTCGTCCCAATCGTAGCACGACACGGTAAAGCCCTTAGACACCATGTTGCGGGCGAGGTTCGACCCCATCACTCCGAGACCGATCATTCCTATGTTTGCGTTGCTCATTTAAATTTTTCCTTGTACGCCCAGAGGCCGAGCGCGGGATTGCTGATGTAGAAAATCTCTTCACCGTCGGGCATCGTGTTGAAGCCATCTTTAAGCTCTTCGGGGTTATAAATTGCCGCCATTTCTTCATACGGAGCGGCCTCAAAACCGACGGAGCGGACTTCGTCGAGCGTGATGCCGTCGCCGGGGCAATAGGTGATTTTGAAGCGGCCCTCGGACGAGCCGTGGATCAGATGCGCCGCCGCGCCGAGGTTGCTGCGCAGCTCTTCGTCTTCCTCAACGTACTTGAGCGTAGCCGGCGTTCCGCAATAACCAAACTTGCGGATGAGCTTATCAATCGTTGGGTCTTCGCCGAACTCTTTCAACGCCGGGGCCAGCACGACCAGCTCGCCGTCGTCGGCTATCGCCATGCGGGTGCGGTAAACCGACTTGTTGCCCAGCCACGTGCTCTGGAATTCGTGCGGATCGAGATAGACGACCACCTTCTTCGGCTCGCGGTCGAGCAGAATAATGTTTACCGCGCGCGCCAGCTCGCAGGCCTCTTCGAAAACGGAAACGTCCTCGCCGGCATAAAAGCCGCGCATGTGCATTTCGCGGGTGTCGTAGTCCTGCTCCATCACCGTCAGCATGTAGGTAATCGGCAAATCGCTCAGATAGGTTTCGACCGCATGGTTAAACAACCGGCGCACGGGCGAGTCGGTTTGCCCGAGAATGTTTTCAATGCCCGCCACCGCTCCGAGAAAGTGCGACTTGTTGATGATGTCCGAACCGCCGGCACCGACGACAATATTCTTGGTGTAGTTGGCCATCCCGACCACTTCGTGCGGCACCACCTGGCCAATGGAGAGGATCAGGTCGTAGCCGTCGAACAGCATTTGGTTAACTTCGACGCCAACGGTGTAGTCGACTTTACCACATGAAAGTTCGGAGAGCATTTCGCCGTCGATCAATCCTTTCTGGACCACCTCGTTGCGCCAGTCGTGCACCTTGAAGGCGTCGAGCGGAATCGCATCGCCAAACATCATGCGCAGCTGCGCTTCCGTCATCGGATTATGCGTTCCAAGGGTTGGAAGAATATCAACCTGCACGCCCTCGCCCACAAGCTTTTCGTAGACCATCGCCGTAATCGGCCCGGCCATTGAATTCAGGCGGGTGTGGTCGGGCGGAAGGATCAGAACCTTCTTCAGCTCCCCCGCCTTATCCAAGCACTCAAAAACCAGCTCCCGAAGCTCGGTTTCGGAAATGGAGGTGTTTTCTCCAAAACGACTAATCATCATTTTTCTCCGACGGATCGGTCAGATCAGACCGATCCGTCTGGTTAGCATGATCAAACAATGTAGGTAGAAGCAGCGGTGTCGCCGCCGCGGCCGGTCCAGTTGGTGTGGAAGAATTCGCCGCGGGGCTTATCCAGCCGTTCGTAGGTGTGCGCGCCGAAATAGTCGCGCTGCGCCTGCAGCAGGTTGGCCGGAAGGCGGGCGGAGCGGTAGCCGTCGAAGTAGGTCAGCGCAGCGCCGATCGCCGGCATCGGAATTCCCAGTTCGACCGACTTGATGATTACGCGGCGCCAGGATGCCTGTGCTGTTTCGATCGCATCTTTAAAGAAGGGGTCGAGCAACAGGTTTACGAGATCAGGATCGGTATCAAACGCTTGTTTGATATTCCCCAGAAAGGCTGACCGGATGATGCAGCCACCGCGCCACATCAAGGCAATTTCGCCGTTGTTCAGCTTCCAGCCGTGCTCTTCGGCGGCGGCGCGCATGAGCTGATAGCCCTGTGCATAAGACACAATCTTGGAGGCATAGAGCGCCTGCTTGAGATCGTCAACCAGCGCGGCCTTGTCGCCATCGAACTTAACAGAGGGTCCGCTCAACACTTTCGAGGCAGCAACGCGCTCATCCTTCAGCGCGGAAAGGCAGCGGGCAAATACGGCCTCGCCGATCAGCGTGAGCGGCTGCCCGCAATCGAGCGCGGAAACCGCGGTCCATTTTCCGGTGCCCTTTTGGCCAGCCGTATCGAGAATCTGATCAATGACCGCTTCGCCGGCTTCGGTTTTGTAGCCGAGAATGTCGCGGGTGATTTCGACCAGATAGGAATCGAGCTCGCTCGCGTTCCAGACGGTAAATACCTCGTGCATCTCCTCGTTGGAGAGGCCGAGGCCTTCCTTCATCATTTGGTAGATTTCGCAGATCATCTGCATGTCGCCATATTCAATGCCGTTGTGGACCATCTTCACGAAATGGCCGGCGCCGTCGCTGCCGACCCACTCGCAACAGGGCTCGCCGGCTTCGGTCTGGGCGGAAATTTTCTGAAAGATCGGCTTCACGGCCGGCCATGCGGCCGGCGAGCCGCCGGGCATGATCGACGGACCGAGCAGCGCGCCCTCTTCGCCGCCGGAGACGCCGGTGCCGATGTAGAGCAGGCCTTTGCTTTCGACATATTCGGCGCGGCGGATCGTGTCGGGATAGTGGCTGTTGCCTCCGTCAATGATGATGTCGCCCTCTTCGAGGAATGGGATGACCTTTTCGATAAAGTCATCGACGGCCTGGCCGGCCTTGACGAGCATCATCACCTTGCGCGGACGCTCCAGGCTGGCGCAGAGTTCTTCGATGCTGTGGCATCCGATAAAGTTTTTGCCTGCGCCGCGGCCGGACACAAACTTGTCGACCTTTTCCACCGTGCGGTTGAAAACCGCCACAGTGAAGCCCTTGCTTTCCATGTTCAGGACGAGGTTTTCGCCCATTACTGCCAATCCGATCAATCCAATATCTGCTTTCATGATTCTCTCCTTATAATTGGGCGACATGCATATCGCCCCTATCCGTTGTGCGAGCGACATGCGTGTCGCCCCTACCGTTTCACTCGTGCGTTACCTTCCCAAATGCTCCAAAGCTGATCTTCGTCTGCGGGCTGCGCATAGTCGGTCAGCATCGTGGCCGCCAACGCGCCGCTGGCCCAACCAAACCGCGCGCACTTTTGCACGTCCCAGCCCTTTAGAATGCCATAGAGCAAGCCGCCGACAAAGCCGTCGCCGCCGCCGATGCGGTCGAGCACGCCGATTTCGCGCGGCTTGATGATCTCCCAATCGGTTCCGTCGGTCACCAGCGCGCCCCACATATGGCAGTTTGCCGAAACAACCTCCCGCAGCGTTGTGCCGAAGTAGGTTGCATTGGGATAAGCCGCCTGAACCCGGCCGATCATCTCTTTGAAGCCATCAATTTTTTCATCCAACCCCTTGCCGCCAGACTCCGGGCCTTCGATGCCGAGGCAGAGCTGGAAATCCTCTTCGTTGCCGATCAGGATGTCGCTGAGGGAAGCGATTTCGGCAAAGGCGTTGGCCAACTCGTCTTCCCGGCCCTTCCAAAAGCTGGCCCGGTGATTGAGGTCGAACGAGATTCGTGAACCGTTTTTCTTAGCGACACGGGCAATATCCAGGCAGAATTGGCAGGTTTTGGGCGACAGCGCCGCGATGAGCCCCGAAAGGTGTACAATTTCGACGCCTTCTTTTGCAAAAATCCGATCCAGGTCGAAATCATCCACACACAGTTCACGGCCAACCTCGCCGGCCCGATCGTTTTGCACGCGCGGCCCGCGGGAACCCCAGCCGCTGTCGGCCATGTTGATCTGGTGGCGGAAGCCCCACGGATCGCCCTGCTCAAACTCAGGGCCCTCGAAGTCCATCCGACGGCTTCCGAGGTTATCCTTGATAAAGTGCGAAACCGGGCTGTCTTTGACAAATGCGGTCAGTACCTTAACCGGCAACCCCAGGTATGAGGAAACGCTAGCCACATTGCTTTCCGCGCTGCTGGCCATCATTTTAAACGTGTCGCTGCAATGAAAAGGCTGCGAATCTACCGGGGTTAGACGCACTCCCATGCTGGTTGGCACAAGCAGGGCATACTTTTTCGATGCTGTTTCAGTCATTTTATTCTCCTCCAGAGGTTTATCGATAATCAACAGGTTATTAACAGCCTTTTCACTGCTTGTGAACGACTTCTTTAACTCGCAGGCCAAACCAACTCCTCAATGGTTTGAGAAAACGCTTTTACCGCATTTTAAGCAAGAAAAAACATTGCTTTTCAACAACTGCCCCCCGATATTGCCGCCGTTTTAACCAATAGGGCGAAATATGAGCGAAATCTTTAATCAAAACTGGAATCGGGAACGCGTCAGGGCCGGCATGCGCTGGTTTGGCCCAGAAGATGAGGTAACCATACGGAATATCCAGCAAACACCGGGCGTAACGAACATTGTTACGGCGCTTCACCACATTCCTGCCGGCGAAATCTGGACGGAAAGCGAGGTGGCCAAGCGCAAGATCGAGGTCGAGTTCCGGTCCCATTCCGATGCTCCGGCTGACCTCGAAGGCATGAAGCTTTACCAGTGGCACCAAATCCACGCCGAGCGCACCGGCCTCGTTTGGGACACCGCCGAAAGTTTGGTTTTTACCGAGGATATTAAAAACGGCAGCCCCGACCGCGAAAAGCACATCCGCAACTACAAGCAGAGCCTGCAAAACCTAGGCCGGTTTGGCATCATCAACGTGGTCGGCAATTTTATGCTGGTGGCCGACTGGACGCGCACAAGCATCACCGCCCTGCCCGACGGCTCCAAAACGCTGAAATACATCCATCCCGCCTTCGCCGCCTTCGACATCTATCTGCTGAAGCGCCACGACAACGAACAGGACTACGTCGACGACGATTCGTTCACCGCCGCGGAGGTCGAAGAAGCGCGCCAATACTGGAACCAATACCTAGCCAACGACACCGAACGCCAGCAGCAGCTGATCAACATGATCACTGCCGGTCTTCCCGGTGCACAGGAAGGGTTTACGCTCGACGACTTCCGCGCCGCGGTGTCCAAATACGAAGGCATGTCGGTCGAAGTGCTGCAGGACCACATTGCCTACTTCCTCGACACCGTCGTTCCAGTCGCCAATGCCTGCGGAGTGCGCCTTTGCTGCCATGCCGACGATCCCGCGTTCTCGCCTTTCCCCGGCACCCCGCGCGCCGTCGGCGGCTCGGCGGGCTACAAATTCCTGCTCGACCACGGCTGCGGCGTAAACATGTGCATCGGCTCGCTGATGGCTAACGAAAGCAACCGCGACATCACTGCCGTCATCCGCGAAATCGCCGAATATGGGGAAATGAAGGGGATGTCGATGGAGGATATCTTCCCGCACATCCACCTGCGCCCCATCGAGACCGACGGCAAAAACTTTCGCGAAGGCCACCATGCCGAACACCGCGAAGAGCTGGCCAAAGTGGTGCACACGCTGGTTGATCTCGGCTGGCAGGGCGTGTTCCGCCCCGACCACGCGCCGGCCTCCGACCACGGCTTCGGCCGCCCGGGCTACGACGTGATCGGCCGAGGCTACGGCGCGCAGCTCTTGCTCGGCCTCTTCGAAATGGCCGAGATTGTCAAGGCCACCCGCGCCAAGGCGGTCAAAGCCGCCATCAAAGCGAGCAAAGGCGACATGACCCTGAAAGACAAAGCTATCAAAGCCGCGCGCAAAGCCGAGGCCAAGCAGATCGGCAAAAAAATCGCCTTTATCAAGGTTCCGTTCGTCTTTGGCGAACAAGGAGTCTGCGCCAGCTTGGACTGATCTCGGAGCTTGCCACAAACCCTGAACAGCGCGACACTTCCGGCGTAGAAAGCAACACAAGGAGGTGCTCCATGAACGTGGTAATGCTTAAAGAATTCTTCGGTTGGATGACCGTGATCAACCTCGGACTATTCATTTTTTCAGCCGTTATGTGCATGTTTGCACGCGGCATGATCCAACGCACGCACGGCAAATTGTTCTGTTTGAGCGATGAGGCGATCAACGCATTCGTCTACGGCTATATTGGCATCTACAAGATACTCTTCATCGTCTTTAACCTGGTTCCGTGGCTCGCGCTCGTGATCATGAGCTAGCGGCTCAGAAGAAGTGTTGGCAAAATAATTTAGCGGCAGAACCATTTTCTAAACAGGCAGGAACTGAAAATTATTCTGCCGCTAAATTATTCTGCCTATCCTTGCGCCGGTCGTTCTGCTTGCATAGATTGCCCGCATGCAAACGATACTGATCACCAACGCCAATCTCGTAAACGAAGGTTCTTCCCGCCCCGCCGATGTATTTATCAAGAACGGACGGATCGAAAAGGTGGCCTCCAGCCTGACCAACCAAGCGGCCGACACGGTCATCGATGCCATGGGCAAAGCGCTGCTACCGGGCATGATCGACTGCCACGTGCACTGCCGCGATCCGGGACTGGAAGCCAAGGCCGACCTGCATTCCGAAACGCGCGCGGCCGTCGCCGGTGGCGTCACCTCCATCATGGAGATGCCCAACACCAAGCCGGCCGCCATCACCAACGCCGTGCTCGAAGACAAGTTTGCATTGGCCGCCACCAAGTGCGTCGCCAACTATTCCTTCCACCTCGGCGCTTCCAATTCCAACATGGATGAGCTGCTGGCAATGGATCCAAAAACCGTCTGCGGCGTGAAGCTTTTCATGGGCGCCTCAACCGGCGGCCTGCTCGTCGACCGCGCGCAGCAGCTGGAAGATATTTTTAGCCAGGTCAAGGTTCCGATTTCTCTCCATTGCGAAGACACCAACACAATTCGCAAAAACGAAAAAGACGCCCGCGAAAAATATGGAGAGGCCATTCCCTTTTCCGAGCATTGGAAAATCCGCTCCGAGGAAGCGTGCTACCGCTCCACCGCCCTCGCCGTCGAACTGGCCACTAAATACAATTCGCAGATCCACGTCCTGCACCTGACCACCGCCAAGGAACTCGGGCTGTTCAAGGCGGGACCAGTCGAAGGAAAGAAAATCACCGGCGAAGCCTGCCCGCATATGCTCTGGTTTTCGTCCGACGACTACGACCGCAAAGGCGCGCTGATCAAATGCAATCCCTCGATCAAAACCCCGGCCGACCGCAGCGCGCTGCGCGAAGCGGTGAAAAGCGGGCTGATCGATACCATCGGCACCGACCATGCCCCGCACCTTTGGGAAGAAAAGCAAAACCCATACGGCTCCGCCCCCTCCGGCCTGCCGCTCATCCAAAGCGCTATGCCCACGGCCGTGGAACTGTTCCCGCTCGAAATGGTCGCCGAAAAAACGGCACACAATCCGGCGCGTATTTTCCAATGTCTGGAACGCGGCTTTATCCGCGAAGGCTACTGGGCCGACCTCACCCTGATTGACACCGAAACCCCGCACACGGTTTCCAAGGACAACATTCTCTACAAATGCGGCTGGTCGCCTTTCGAAGGCGTCACCTTCAAATCCTCCATCGCCGCCACGCTCGTCAACGGGCAGCTCGCCTACATCGATGGCCAAGTCAACGACGCCGTCCGCGGGCAGCGCCTATTGTTTGACCGATAAACCCACCCAGAACAAACATGTAACATGTCTTTATAGAAGGCATTTTACATGGTTATATACTCGACATGGCAAGCGAACCGGAATATTAATTCGCTCATGGCTCAGTATATCCAACGTTATTTGGAGCAGGATTTAAAACAAGGATTGTCGCAATTTCCGGTCGTCGCCATTCTGGGCTCACGGCAATGCGGAAAATCGACTCTTGCGAAAAAAGTAATCCAGGATCTCGGAAAGTCTGTTTATCTGGACCTGGAGGTCGTTTCTGATCTGAGCAAACTCAACGACCCCGAAGCCTTTCTGCGAGCCAATCAGGACAAACTGGTCTGTCTGGATGAAATCCAACGCATACCTGAAATCTTTCCCTTGATCCGCGGGCTGACTGATATCACTCGCCGGTCTGGACAAATACTGGTTCTAGGATCAGCCTCGCCAGAACTCCTTCGCCAGACTTCGGAATCGCTCGCGGGGCGTATTAATTTCATCGACCTGACCCCGTTTCTCATCTCGGAACTTCCGGAAAATTCCCTTCGTCAACATTGGCTCAGAGGGGGCTACCCAGACAGCTTCCTTGCTCCATCCGATGCGGTGAGTTGGCGGTGGCGCGGGAATATGATCAGAACCTATCTAGAGCAGGACGTTCCCAATTTCGGTTTCACTATATCAACTCAAACCCTGCAACACCTTTGGATGATGTTGGCCCATACGAGCGGACAATTGCTCAATACCGCCAAACTCGCCGACTCGCTTGGCGTTTCACGCACCACGATCACATTCTACATCGATATTCTGGAGAAGACCTACATGGTTAGAGTTCTCAGGCCACTATTCACAAACCTGAAAAAACGGTTGGTTAAAAGCCCCAAAGTATATCTCCGCGATACCGGCCTTATGCATCATTTACTGAACATAGAAGACCAAAACACCCTGCTGGGTCACCCATCATACGGAGGCTCATGGGAAACCTACGCACTGGAACAGATTTGCTCAACTCTGGGCTACTCATGGAAGCCAGCGTTCTACCGTACCTCAAATGGTGCCGAAATTGATCTGGTGCTCGAAAAAGGAATGCGGCGGATCGCCGTCGAATTCAAGGCCTCCACCGCACCGAAAGCCACACGGGGGCTCCATCACGCCATGCAGGATCTCGACATTACCGAAGCCTACCTCGTTGCGCCGCTCCCCGAAGAAACCACCTACCCCTACCGCGAAGGCGTCACCGTCACCACCGTCGTCCAGCTTCCGGCCCTAATCGAGCCCTCTCCACAAAGCGATTGATTTCCGCATTGCGCGGACGCCTCGTAGAATCTGCGTGGATTGCTAGGTAGCACTTGTGACCAAGTGAGCACCAGCGGTGTATCATCTCTATGCACAAACAATTTCTGACTGCACTGATCCTCTCTTTATCAGCTATGGCCCCGGTGGCCCACGGCTTAACTACCTGGAAGGGGTCGACATCTGGCTACTGGGATATTCCGACCAACTGGGCGGGTGGTTTTCCGGCGAGCAACTCGACGGTGCGGCTCAACCACGACCGCCAAACCAATTCCTATACCGTCACCGTCCAGTCGCAGGCCATCACGGACAAGCTGTGGATGGATACCTATGCGGATGTGCCCGTCCACGTCCGCGTCAGCAGCGCCGGAAGCCTTCAGCTCAACAGCATGCGCATGGGGTTCAAGGAAGAGGACCGCGAATCCAGCTTCACAATCGATGGTGGAAGCGTATGGGGCATGGATCCGACCGACCCCTCCGTCACCAACACGGCTTTTCTCATTGGAAACAACCCGGACTGCATTGCAACCATGAGCGTGTTGAATGAAGGAACGCTGTCGGTCCAAGGCTCAAACGGACTCATTGTGGCCAGCAGCAAAGAGAGCATCGGCCGACTCGTCGTTGCCAACGGAAACGTGCGAATCAAAGATTCGCTGACGCTCGGAAAGGGCCCCGACTCGCTTGGGGAACTTTATATCTCTGGCACATCATCCGTCTCCATAACCGGTGCGCTTCATGTTGCGAAACTGGAGCTAGGCGCCCTCGCGCCAACCGGAACCGTGCATGTCGCCGGAGGAACGCTGGAATGCGGCACCTTGAACATCGGAGCGAACGGCGTCGGATCGTTCACACTCAGCGATGGACAGGTCCGCGCGCTTGACGGGGGCATCACGCTTGGGCAGGCCAACTCAACAGCTCAACTGAATATATATGGCGGCTCGATGGAAACCGCTGGTTCTTCGATGAACATCGGTCATCTTGACTCTACGGGCACCCTCTTCATGGCAAACGGAAACCTGAACATCGATGGCGCCATCGGACTTGGTTCTGCCAGCAGATCAATGGGAACATTGGATTTAACCGGTGGAACGATTACCTCGAAAGAACTGATTATAGGCGCGGCCACCTCTTCTACAGGAATCGTGCATCTACAAGGCGGCGAAATCGTTATACTTGGCTCTCTGAATGATTCCATCCAAGTTTCAAACGGTGTGCTTCGCATTGAGAAAGCGTTGGTTAAATGGAACAACCCGAACATTACGGACTGGATCACCAATGCCGTTGCAAACGGAACCATCGCGTGGTCGAACGGCTTGCCGTACGGGACCTACAGCGCAAATGGATTCGACGGCAGTTTCACCAACGAAGGTTCCACACTTTACTGGGACAACCTTGATAACGGATCTTCATTCACGCAAAGCGTCATTTGGGTGGAAGAATCGCCCTACAACACCTGGGCCGGCGATTACCTGCTCAGCGGAAGCAATGCCCTTTGGTCCGCCGACCCAGACCAAGACGGATTCGACAACCTTTCCGAATACGGACTCGGCGGAAACCCGGTCAATGGATTCAATCCCGAAATCGTGCCGGCATTTCAAATCCTGACCAGTTCCGGCCAAGCAGAATATATCTATCGCCAACGCAGCGACCCCGCCGCATACGGATTGACCTATTATCTGGAGCTAAACACCAACTTGACCACCCAATCCTGGACCACCAACGGATACACCCTCATTGGAGGCAGCCAGGACATCGGAGGATTCAGAACGGTCACCAATCAGGTTCCGACGGGCGGCAACAGCAGCCTCTTTATTCGGCTGCAAATCCAATACGAATGAATTACGGCAAGTTCGCGGAGTGCATGATGCGCCTTGACCTGAAATCATGAATCGCGCATTACTCACCGCCCAATGAACAAACCCTATCTCCAATATAAAGACTACCTCGTCGAACGGCATGGCGAATCGCTCTATCGCGTTCCGATCGACTTTAACCTCGGTTGCCCGAACCGCGAATCCGACGGCTCCGGCGGATGCACGTTCTGCAACGTCCGCGGCTCCGCCGCCGTGCAGACCATTGGGAAGAACTCTGTTGAAGAACAGATGAAAGAGGCAATCCGCTTTGCGCGCGACCGCTACGGCGCAAAAAAATACATGGCCTATATCCAGGCTTTTTCGGCGACGTTCGGCGAAAGCCAGCAACCGATGTATCTCAACCTGCTCGACGCATTTGATTTTACCGCCGTCAGCATCGGCACGCGCCCCGACTGCCTGACACCACAGGCCTGCGATTTTCTCGTGGAGCTCAACAAACATATCGAGGTGTGGGTGGAACTCGGCGTACAGACCGTGCATGACAAAACCCTCGAGCGCGTCAACCGCGGCCACGACTGGGCATCGAGCGAGACCGCCATAAAGAAACTGCACGGGCGCGGCATCAAGGTTGCGGTTCACGCGATCCTCGGCCTGCCCGGCGAAACCGCGACCGATTATCAACGGACGGCAGATACGCTGGCCGCCCTGCCGATCGACGCAGTGAAGATCCACAACCTGCATATTGAAAAAGGCACCACGCTTGCGCTGGAGCACGCGCTCACCTCCCTGCCCGTTTTGATGGAGCACGACTTTGCCGAACACCTGATGGACTTTATCCGTCGCATGCCGCCCCACGTTCCGATCATGCGCCTGACCACCGACACGCTCGACGAGGAACTCATCGCCCCGAAGTGGCACATGGCCAAAGGGCAGTTCAAGGACTACGTCATTCAGCAGATGACCTGCCGTGAATGGAGACAGGGAGACCTCTGGAGAGGCCGAGTTAAAAAGTTACAGAGTTTAAGAGTTGAAGAGGCCTCTTCAACCCTTGAACCCTTCAACCCTGTAACCACGAGCGACAGCTCGATCACCTTCTGGAACGAGGACTACAAAGAGCATTACCACACACCTGCTGGAGCGAGATTGGAAGCCGAGGAAAAATACATTGTTCCGAGCAAATTGAAGGAGCGACTGGCGGAAGGCAACGTACAGCTGCTGGATGTCTGTTTTGGGCTTGGATACAACAGTCTGGCGGCAATGAACATGGCGACTGGAGGGGCGCACGCCGTGCGCCCGGGCGGAGAGGCCTCCGCCCCTCCAAGCCTGACTATCACAGCACTGGAAATGGACCGGAGGGTGGTGGGCGCAGCGGCGCAAAACATCCAATCATTGGAAACCGATTCCAATGATTGGAAAAAGACACTAACTGAACTCTATCTGACCGGCGAATCACACCCCACGGCTCACGCACAGCGAGGCTGGAGCCTGCGACAGCAACGGAACGAAGTGCAGTGGCAATCGTCTATCTCCATCCTCTGGGGCGACGCGCGTTATACAGTGAGCAAACTACAACCGGAACAATTTGATCTAGTATTCCTCGATGCCTTTTCCACCCAGCGCAATAGCGAGCTGTGGACGGTCGACTTTTTCCGCAAACTTAAATCTGTCATGAAGCCAGACGCGGTTTTGCTGACCTATTGCGCGGCCATTCCCGTGCGTGCGGGGCTGATGGAAGCCGGCTTTTTTGTGGGCGAAACCGACCCCGTTGGGCGTCAGCGCGGCGGCACGATTGCCGCCATGCGGGAAGCGGACATTGAAATCCCCCTGCCCGACCACGAGCTTAAAATGATCTACGAAACCACGCGCGGCCTGCCCTACCGCGATCCGTACGGCGTCAGGACCAACAAGGAAATCCTGCGCAACCGCCAAGAGCGCATCATCGAAAGCAAACAAGAAGAGTCTTCCAATCGCTAGACAACTGTGTTTAATTTCGCCGGATTATGACAAACGACATCCATTTGACTGAAGATTTACGCGTAAAAGAACTCAAGAAACTGGTCTCGCCGACCAACCTCAAGGAAGAGCTGCCGCTCGGCATTGAGCTCACCAACAAAGTACTGGCCGACCGCGAAACCGTGCGCGACATCATCCACTTGCGCGATGACCGGATGTTGATCGTGATCGGCCCCTGCTCGATTCACGATCCAGTGGCGGCGATCGACTATGCCAAGCGCCTGGCCAAACTTGCCGACGCAGTGAAGGAACGCTACTTCATCGTGATGCGCGTCTATTTTGAAAAGCCCCGCACCACCATCGGCTGGAAGGGCTTCATCAACGATCCACACCTCGACAACTCTTGCGACATGAAGTTCGGCCTTCACTCGGCACGCAAGCTTCTACTGGATATCGCCAAGCTTGGACTGCCGATCGCCACCGAATTCCTCGACCCGATCGTACCTCAGTATACCGCCGACCTGGTCAGCTGGTCGGCCATCGGCGCGCGCACCACCGAATCCCAGACCCACCGCGAAATGTCCAGTGGCCTGTCGATGCCCGTGGGCTTCAAGAACGCCACCGACGGCAACATCGAGATCGCTATCAACGCCATTGAATCAGCCAGCAATCCGCACAGCTTCCTGGGCATCGACCAAAACGGGCATACCGCGGTCGTAAAGACCACCGGCAACCCGAATACGCACCTCGTACTGCGCGGTGGGAAGCAGCCTAACTTTAAATATCCAGAAGTCACCTATGCCGCCTGCAAGCTCGAAGCCGCAGGCCTTGAAAAATCGCTGATGGTTGACTGCTCGCACGCCAACGCCAGCAAGGTGGCGCGCAATCAGGTCAAGGTTTGGAAAGACATCCTCAAACAGCGTAAAAAAGGCGGCTGTCCGATCACCGGCGCAATGATCGAAAGCTTCATTGAAGAAGGCAGCCAAAAGATTTCCGGCGAATTAAAGTACGGCCTTTCCATCACCGACGCATGCGTCGATTGGGAAACCACCGAGCGCATGCTCCTTGGGTAGGCGCCGGGTTCATGCCGCTTTCGCAGGTTGCCCTGCCTTGGCACGAATGCTATTGTTCATGCCAATTTACATTCCCTGAAGACACATGGAAAAACCGGACGACAATCAAAACAAAACCAACCGCGAGATCGGCAATGCCGGCCTGTTTGCCGACGACATTGTTTTTTCCGACACCGAAAAAATCCTGTTTGAAGAGGATTTGCAGGAAAATCGCACGGCAAACCGCGATGGCTTGATGGATGGCAATCCAGCAGATCGCTACTCCGCCACCAAGAAGCTGAACCAAGGCGGCATGAAAGCCATCTGGGAGGTCGACGACCACCGCACGGCGCGCAAGGTGGCCATGGCGCTGATTCAGGATTCCAAGATTGCCTCCGAGGACGACATCGACTCGTTCCTCTACGAAGCGCGGCTGACAGCCAACCTGCAGCACCCGAACATTATCCCGATCTACGATATTGCGCTCGACGAGAACGGAAACCCCTACTTCACGATGAAGTCGCTCAAAGGTGAGACGCTGGGCGAAATCATCCGCCAGCTGAGCAACAACAATCAGGAATACCGGCTGCGCTACACCAACACGCGCCTGCTGGCTGTTTTCTTAAAGGTCTGCAACGCCATCGACTATGCCCACACCAAGGGCGTTATCCATCTTGACCTCAAGCCCTCGAACGTGAACATCGGCGACTTCGGCGATGTGCAGGTGCTCGACTGGGGCTTATCGACGCTCATTACGCACTTGAACGAATATGACGGCGAGCCGGTTTCGTGGCAAAGCATGGACGATGTCTCTTTGGAAAACGGACAGACGCTGACCCGCTACCTTGAACGCACGGCCAAGCGGCGCGAGTTCAAGAACGTGGTGGGCGGCACACCGGGCTATATGTCGCCCGAGCAGGCGCAAGGCGTTCCATCAGACATCGACTTCCAGACCGATGTCTACATGCTTGGCGCCATGCTCTACGAAATCCTGACCTACCATTGCCCGCTCGAAGGCGCCACGGTCAAAGAGGTGCTCCAGAAAACCGTGCGCGGCGACTTTCCGCCGCCCGGCAAATGCTCTCCCGAACTGCGCATTCCGCCCGCCCTTGCCGCCATCGCCATGAAGGCCATGGCCACCGATCCGGCCGACCGCTATCCCAACGTGGCCGCTATGATCCGCGATATTCACAGCTTCCAAGACGGCTTTGCAACCATCGCCGAAAACCCGACCTTCATCACCCACGCCACCCTGCTGGTCAAACGCCACAAGCTGGCGGTCAGCCTGATTGCCACAACGTTGGCCATTATTGCCGTAGTACTCGCCCAAAGCTTTTCCTCAATTAAAAACAGCGAACGCGTGGCAATAGACGCCCTTGCCGAGCTGAAGCAAAAGAACGACTATATCGAAGCCACAGCCCAAAAGGTGGCACCAGACTATCTCGACCTCATGATGCAGCAAGAAAAGGACTACGACTTCAAAGAAGCCGAGCAGTCGCTCGACACCGGCCTCGCGTTCGATCCCTCGCTTGAAACCGGCTGGTTGAAGAAGGGAAAGATGCTCCTCTGCCAGCAAAAGTTTTCCGACGCATGGAATATTCTCTCCGGCAGCCATGGCCAGCCCGTGCAGAAAGATCCCGCAGCCATCCTGCTAGCTGAGAAATACAAAGGCGAGGAACCGGTCCCCGACGCGGAAATCCCCCAACTCATACGCGAATTCAAGACCAGCAACTTGGGAAGCGGCATTCCGCGCCTATTCTACCACCTGAACCGCTCACCCTTTGACCCAGAAACCCACTTTCCGGCCATTGCCGAATCGCTCAAGCTACTGAATCCAAAGCTAGAAAACCTCAACTTCGAGTGGGCGCAAGGAACGGGTCGCGGGTGGAAAATCGACATTAGCGGCAATCCTGAACTCGACGACATTTCACCGCTCTGCGGATTGGACATCAACTCCTTGAACGCCGCCGGCATCGGAACGCCCGATTTAAAACTGCTCAGCGGAGACGGCTTGCGCGAACTTAACTTGGCGGATACGCAGCTCAACCACCTGTTCGAACTGGATCAACTGTCCGGGCTCACGGCACTCTATATCAGCGGAACAGGCATCCGCAACCTCTCCAATATCGTGAGATATCCAAAGCTCAGCTCGCTCGACATCAGCGGCATTGAAGGCCTTGCCATTTCACAACAGCTGATTTGGTGCCGCAGCCTAAAACTGCTCACGGTTTCCAATGCCTTCCGCAACGATCCCATCATCCGTACGCTAGCCCGCCGCGGTGTAATCATCATTTACAGCAACAACTAAACATGGTCGAAGAAAACCAATATCAAACGCGGGTCACCCTGCTGGCCAAGCTCAAGAAAACGGAAAACGACGAAGCGTGGCTTGAGTTCGAAGACATCTACCGAGGCTTCATCCTCAGCCTGATCCTGCGCATGGGCATCAACCGCGACGATGCCGAGGACATCAGCCAGGCCGTGCTGACCAAGGTCTGGCAGAAGATCGAGGATTTTGAGTACAACCAAAACAAGGGCAAGTTCCACAACTGGCTCGCCGCCATGACCCGCAACACCGTGAAGGATTTTTTCCGCACCAAGAAAAACTTCATCACCGGGCGTGATTCCGTGGAATACCAAGAGCATTACCACGACATCGAGGAGCACGTGCTTCCCGACATTGAAAACCTCGCACGCGAGGAATGGGTGCTGCACATCACCAATCTGGCGTGGGACAACATCAAGGACGATATCTACGAAACCAAACGCGAGGTCTTCAAAATGGTCTCCAGAGAGGTCCCCAACAAGGATATCGCCAAGCAGCTCGGCATCTCCGAGGCCAGCGTCCGAGTCTACAAAGCCGAAGTTTTTGAAAAAATGCGGAAAGAAATCACCCGCCTCAACCAAGAATTAGGATAGAAAACCCCCTGCAAAACCGCCATTTTCTCCATCACAGGCAGAAAAGATCAAAAAAATGCGCTTTTTGGGTAACACCCCGGCGCCGTCCCTCGTAATAACTAATGAACCCAACAATTTAATCAGGGCACACGCAACAACCCATAGTGAACCCAAACCCATTCGTTGCTAGCCCGTTACTCCAAAACCCCGCCTTGCGCGGGGTTTTTCTTTGCCCGCAGGTCGTGCGTGTCATTTCTCCGGCAGAGTTATCGCCCGTTTCTTCATCAAACACACCCACGCCCGGGGCGGCGTTTCCTGATCTGATCCAAAGCGCCCCGACGCGAGCGAGACGACCTCAAAACAGGGTTCCACCACCGCCGTCAGCTCGGCAGCCGTAAGCTGAGGCGGGCCTACCTCCCGTTTGGGCTCATCGGCATTTCCCACCAGCGTAAGCCAAAGCCCGTCGGGCACCAGCAAGCCTGCCACTTTTTCAGCAAAGGCCACCTTCCCCTCCGGCTCTGGAATGCTATGCAGACAGCCTCGATCAAATACAAAGCCAAACGGCGCATCCGGGACCGCATCCGCGAGAAAATCGCCTACAACAAAACAGCACTCAGCTTGAGCCACCGCCGCCTTTTCACGCGCCCTCTCCACCGCCGTCGCCGAAAGGTCGAAACCAATCACATCAAAGCCTTGCTGCGCCAGCCAAACCGCGTTGTTGCCAGTCCCGCATCCAATATCCAACGTCCGGCAGGGCTGGACCGGCCTGCGCGAAACGACCTCCACTAAATTAAAATCAACCATGCCATGATCCCATGGCGTGTCGCCGGACCGGTAACGCTCTTCAAACCTATTCCCCATCGCCGCTCTCCTTATTCAAATCCAAGCAAATCAGGCGCGCCGCATGCTTGCCGTCCGGCAGGTTTTGGCCGATATAGGCGCGCCCGCCGCTCAACACCGGCCCCGTCCACGATTGGTCGGCCTTGAACAGGCGGACCGCCGATAAAATAGTGCATCCGTCCGGCGACAGCTCCAGCCAGGCCAACAGGCCGTTTTCGCCGAGGCAGAGGAACCGGCCGTCGGCATAAATCAGCGAACCAATGCCGAATCCGCCCTCCCCGGGCGGCGGACGGTAGCGATCCGCACCCCGGCCAGCACCTTCAGAGGCATCGGCGGCGGAGGCGCCTTCGAGCTTCGGCACAGTGCGCCAGACGCGTTTTCCTGTCGCCCATTCCATGCAAACCAGCTTGTTGTTGGCAAAGCCGTAGAGATGGCCATCAACCAGGATCGGCGTGGCCCAATGCGAGGCATAGGCCTTGGTGCGGTAGACTTCCTTGAACGTAAAATCCGGAAGCACCTCCAGCATCACGCCGCCCACATCGTAGGAAGACGAAATAAAAACACGGTTGCCCGAAACCACCGGCGTTGACGCATTCGCCGACGCATGGCGCGGACTGCGCCACGCAAAACGGTCGAGGATTTTTCCAGAGGAGGGATCCAGGCAGAGCAAACCGCCCACCGGTGGATTCGACTCCCCGCCGGCAAAAACCAGCAGCACGCGCCGGCCGTGCATCGCAGCCGCAACCGGGCTCGCATAGCTGCGTCCCCATTGATCCCCCGAAACCCATTTTGTTTCGCCGGTCAGCTTGTCGAACGCCGCCACGCACTTCTTCATGCCGAGATTCACCACCACCAAACCGCCCTCAACCAGAGGCGAACCGGCAAAGCCAAAAAATTCCATGCTCACGCCAAACTCATTTACCAGCTGGCGACGCCACAGCAACTTGCCGTCCTGCAACTGATAACAGCTCAACGCGCCCTGCACGCCTAACGCATAAACTCGATCGCCGTCAATGGACGGACTGGCGCGAGGTCCGTTGAGATAGCCAAAGCGGTCCCGGTATGTGACAGGGATCCCATCCGACCAAAGCAGCGCGCCCGTCGTCGCATCCAAACACTCCACCTTCTCCGTTGATTGAAACCGCGCGTGATGAATCAACCGGTTCCCGGAAACCGACGGCGCGGAATAGCTCTCGCCCCGCGGATGCATCCAAAGTGTTTTTGTTGAGGAAAGGTCGGCCGTCAACCCCTGCTCCGCCGATCTCCCTTCACGTCCGACCCCCAAAAACTGAGGCCAGTCGGCAAAAATCTGCACAGACACGATTAACAAAATGGCCAACACAAAACGCATGAAGCCATTCTGCATGATTTACGGCATCCGGCAAACGATACCTGGGGAAAAGGAATGGCGTCCTGAACAGGATTCGAACCTGTGACCTAAGTGTTTTCTAAACGTATAAAACCCCTATTCACTGGGTTTTTACAATTTATGATCAACTCATATCAGTCGAAATCAACCAAATAGGGTACACAAAGGGCACACACTGTTTATATCGGGATCCGCAAATCCCGCGGCTACGAAATCAACTTCCATAGCCGTTCTTGAAAAGAAAACAGAAAACCGCCCGAAGTGTCCAGTTTCGGTTGGTTATATTTTAACTGGTGAAGTCCCCTGCCGATGCCTGTTCAGCTGATAAGGGCAGTGATTTAGCGCCCCCTTCTCGCGCACTTCACCTTCGTGACGATACGGCACGTTTTCAGGCAGGCCGCTGCCACCATACCAATAGGTGCCCCACCGCTGCTGATACTGGCCGGTAATGATGCCGCAACGCGATGGATTACAGATCGGGCTGGTGGCATACGCATCCGTGCACCACGCGCCTTCCGCGACTAAACGATCAAGATTAGGCATCTTGATGAAGTCGTGGACACCCAGGTGCGTAAAATCCGCATAGCCTTGATCATCCGCGACGATCAAGATGATATTGGGTCGGCAAAGGGGCTCGTTTGTAAACGCCGGCGCTGACCGCCAACCAACCGATAGCTTTTATTCGCTGCGGTATACCTATTTCTTGCCTTTATTCTTATTCATGTGGGCCTTGGCCGCAGGAAGTAAGGCGAGCGGAAATTCGGGGTGTTCCGTTCGGGCGGTCTTCAGATAGGTTTCAGCCCGCTCCATCACTTCCGGGTTTGCCGCCGCAAGATCCTTCTCTTCGGCGGGATCCTTTGCGAGATCATAGAGCTTAATGGGCCCGAGTTTTTCACCTTTGAAATCCCAGTGCCGCATGGCCTTCCAGTTGCCGAAACGAATCGCCTGCATCGGCCCGGTTTTTTCGTTGAACTCCCAGTAGAGATACGGATGAGATTTTTGAGCACCGCCCGTCAACGCCGGAACAAACGAGATGCCATCGGTCGCCTGCGAAGGGGTAACCCCCGCAAGCTCGCAGAGGGTTGGCAATACATCCCAAAAGGCACAAGCATGATCCACCTGCCCGCCCGGCTTAATACTGCCCGGCCACCATGCAAAAGCGGGCATGCGAATCCCGCCCTCGTGCACGGCGCGTTTTTTGCCGGAATAGATGCCGTTGCTATCGAAAAACCCCGTATCAAATTCATGACCGTTATCACTGGAAAAAATGATCAGCGTATTGCGATCGATCTTCTGTTCCTTCAGCTTTTGCACGATGCGTTCCATATAACCATCGACCCGCGAAATCATCCCGGCATAAGAAACATTCATATCCGGATCATTGCGGTAATGCCCCATATTCCCTTTCTTAACCGGCCAGCCTAATTCCCGATACGGGACCTGGGAGTCCTCGGGAACGGAGATTCCAAGGTGCGGAATCGTATAGGCCAAATAGAGAAAGAACGGTTGTTTCCCCGCATGGGCCTCAATAAATTTTTCAGCCTCGTCGGTGAACAGGTCATTCGAATAGATTTTCTTTTCCTCCCAATTGGAAGGGCCGCCCAAATCCACTTTTTCATAGTTGTGCCAAAGATAGTCCGGCCAGTGAAAATGGGCTTCTCCATGTGTGTTATAGCCATAGAATTCATCGAAGCCCTGCATCAATGGATGACCGCTGCGCACCAGGGCATCGTTCAACCCCCACTTGCCGTAACAGGCATTCGCATACCCCGCACGCTTGAGTTCTTTCGGCAGGGTCATATCAGATTCATCTAAACCGACGGGCTTTCCATGTTGTGTCCATTTTGGATTGCCGCGAACTTTGCAATGCCCTGTATGGCGCCCGGTCATGAGGGTTGCCCGCGAGGGCCCACATACCGGTGCCCCTGCATAATATGCATTAAGCACCGCGCCCTCGGCCGCCAGCCGATCCATCACCGGCGTTTTGATCTTTTGCTGACCGTTGAATCCGGCATCGCCCCAGCCCATATCATCGGTAATCACATAAATGATATTCGGTTTGATCGGCTCCGCGAGGGCAGTGCCCATCCCCAGGGCTGCTGCAGTAACCATGAGTATAAAAACGGGTCGTTTCATCATTTCTTTTTCTTCTTCGGCGAGGCTTTGTAATTCGGATCGAATGCGGGATTTTTAGCGGTTGGAACCGCTGCGTTCATTTCGGCGCGCCACTGCTTGAGCAGGCGATGGAGTTCAGCCGTTTTTTCGGGATGTTCCGCGGCCACATTCGTCCGTTCACCGAGATCGGATTCAAGATCGTAAAGTTCAATCGTTCCATCCTCGAAATATTCATGCAGTTTCCAGTTGCCCTGACGCAGTGTCGATCCGGGACGGGTCCGGAAAAGCACGTCATGTGAATCGTCCGCCTTCCCAGCATATTTCTGCAAATAAATGGGGAAATGCCAAAAGAGGGTCCGTTCGGGAAACGAACCGCTCTGCGTCAGCAATGGAACCAGGCTTTCGCCATCCAGCACTTTCCCTTGCGGCTTATCCACACCGGCGATCTCAAGAAAGGTCGGATAGAAATCAATTCCCACCACCGGAACCTTGCAGGTGGAGCTCGGCTTAACTTTGACCGGCCAGCGCACCAACAACGGCACGCGCGTGCCGCCCTCAAAGTAGGAACCTTTCCCGGCGCGGTATGGTGTTTGCATCGACGTGGCGCAGATGCCGCCATTGTCCGAGCAGAACAACACCAGCGTGTCGTCCGCCAGCCCAAGCGCGTCGAGTTCGTCCATAATTTTACCGATGCCTTGGTCCATCTTCGAAATCATCGTGGCATATTTAAGATTAACATCCTCGTCCTGATAGCGCGCCTCGAATTCCGGAACCAGCTCCAGTCCGG
Organism: Pontiella sulfatireligans; assembly: GCF_900890705.1. Lineage (GTDB taxonomy): Bacteria > Verrucomicrobiota > Kiritimatiellia > Kiritimatiellales > Pontiellaceae > Pontiella > Pontiella sulfatireligans. The sequence continues at coordinate 297,835 of NZ_CAAHFH010000003.1, forward strand.
AATGCACCGAATAGTAGGCCATGTGCATAAAAAACGGCTGATCCTTATTGGCGCGCATAAACTTGATGGCCTGATCGGCAAAGATATCGACCCGGTGCGTGCCCGCCGGATACAGGTCGTTGTAAGGCGTCATGGAACCCTTTTTGAACGGCGAATAATATCCCCCGTGCGGCGACCCCGTCTCATCGCCGCCAATGTTCACATCACATCCCTGCTGCAGCGGATCATTCCCCACATGCCACTTGCCCAAATGAATAGTCTTGTATCCATCGGCCTTCAGAGCCCCTGCAATCGTCAGATTGTCGAGTTCCAGATGTTCAATATTTTTTATGGGGATCAGTTTGCGCTGTTGCGGCATGCCGCGCTCCGACGCTCCAACCGTATAAACACCGTGACGTGGTCCAAGCTGCCCGCTCAATACACATGCACGGCTGGGAGCGCAGTTGGCGGCCGGGGCATAGGCATCCGTAAAAAGCATGCCTTCGGCACGCAAACGGTCAATATTCGGTGTGTAGTAGCGATCGCTGTTGAACCCTACATCCATCACGCCAAGATCATCCGCGTTGATGTAAATGATATTCGGTTTGGCATAGGCGCTGCTTACAACCATACATAAAGCAATGAGTATGCGACTGATCATTTTCGTATCCTTCCTGATTTAATGGTTCTGTATCACTGTCATCCCATAGATTTTAAATAAAAAGGCTGGCTTGTGAGCTCTAAATCCTCCACTCGGAGGGTATGAAAAAACAGAGACAAAAACACAAACCAGCCGGACATAGGTATACAACCTTGAAGCAATTGTGCAATCTGATTCCCGGACACATGGTCACGAACCTTGCGAAGAAGCATGGCGTCGATGCCCGAAGCCAGACGTACACGCCATGGAGCCATGTGGTTTCGCTGCTTTATGCCCACTTTGCTCATGCGCTCGGGCTTAACGATGTATGCGACGCGCTCCAGATGAATGCGGCGGCGCTCTCCACCATCCGCGGTGCGGTTCCACCGTCCCGCAACAACCTGAGCCATGCGAATCAAGTGCGCGACGCGAACATGGCCGAAGAGCTTTATTGGAGCATGATGAAGCATCTGATGGACACGGTGCCTGGTTTTGCGAAGGGAAAGGTGCGTAGTGGATACCTCCGTCGCTTCAGCAAGGCGATCCATGCGCTCGATTCGACCACGATACAGCTGGTGGCCAATAGCATGGACTGGGCAAAGCACCGCCGCCGCAAGGCCGCCGCGAAGTGCCACATGCGTCTGGACCTGCAAAGCTTCCTTCCACGATGTGCCATTGTCGACACTGCAAAACACCATGACAGCCGCAAGACCTTGAGCTTGTGTGCCGACCTTGAAGCCGGAGAAATCGTTGTATTCGACAAGGCTTATATCAAATTCAAGCATCTCTTTGAGCTAACGGAGCGCGGCATTAATTGGGCGGGTCGAGCGAAAGACAACATGCAGTACACGGTGATGCGCTCCCTCGAAACGACTAAAAACAAGCGCATCCTTCGCGACGAAGTCATCGAGCTGATGCTCGAAAAATCGAAGAAGGCCTACCCGTGCGAGTTGCGCCGCGTTGTAGCCCTCGTGGAGATCAACGGCAAGGATGTCGAAATGGTCTTCCTGACCAACCATCTGGAGTGGAGCGCGTGGACGGTCGCGGAGCTCTACCGCTGCCGGTGGGATATCGAGGTGTTCTTTAAGGAAATCAAACAGACGCTCCAGCTCTCCGACTTTCTCGGCTACAGCGCTAATGCCGTACGCTGGCAGGTATGGACCGGGCTGCTCGTCCATCTGCTGATGCGCTGTCTCAAATTCATGCACGGATGGGATCACAGCTTCAAGCGCCTGTTCACCGTCGTAAGGGTCTCGCTTTGGCGTCGCTGGAACCTGCCCGCCTTGCTGGAATCCTATGGGACAGCCAAACCACCCGGTCGCATCCGAGGAGCACCGGAACAGGCGTATCTGCCGGGGTTCATCTAAATGCTGTGGGACAGCCAACTGTTTAAAACGGGGAATCATCATTACTCTTCAACAAAAAATCGGAATCGACTAAATAAACTAAACATCAGAAACCTTAACAAAAACGGGAGCTGACACTCCGTTAGCGTCCTCTATGGGATGACAGTGAAGAATTTTCTCTTTTTCGGCAGCCCTGACTCCGGCCAGACCAGCGCTGTTATCTATAGCCTCATTGAAACCTGCCGAAAGCTCGATATCAATCCGGCAGTCTACCTTCGTGAAGTCCTTACGGCTTTACCGACCATGAATCAATCCGAAGCGGCCAGTTGGACGCCTGCCCGCTGGAAATCAAACCGCGAAACCACCTGCGAGTAACTCCGTCAAGGGGGACTTCGAAAAGACGCATACGAAGGAGTTGCATGCCGTGCCGGTCAGCATGGTTCGGATCCCGTTCGGGCGAGTACACGAGGGGTTCCAATGTTTTAGAGCGGTTTAGGAAAAACTGTAGCCGCGATCCAAGATCGCGGTTTGGGCAGAGCGGGCGTTTCAAACGGAGGGCGAGATCATGGATCTCACCTACAAGAAAGGTGCCGGCTATCGCCTTTCATAGTCCGCTCTATTTCTTCTGGTTATAGTTGAATTGTTTTCCCATGTAGGGATATTGGTCGAAGATGTCGCCTTGGCCGAGGGTGCGGGGATCCTTCTGGTCGGTCAGATCCTGTTCCATCTGGGCGCGCAACCGTGTTTTGGCGGCGGCATATTCCGGATTGGCGGCGAGGTTGTTGATGCAGTCGGGATCTTTTTCGATCTGGTAGAGTTCTTCTTCCGGGCGTTTGCCGAAGCACATTTCGTAGTAGCGGTAGTCGGCATCGGAAGGCGCCAGTCCGGTCAGATAGGACTTGGTGGGCGAGCCGTCGCAGTTGCGCAGGCCGTATTCCGGGTTGCCGGTCGGCCAGAGGTCGGGCTTAATGTTGTGCACATAGAGGAACTCCTTGGTGCGGATCGCCCGGACGGGGTAGGCCAGATCGGTGCCGTCTTCGCTGGCGCGTCCGGTGTCGTGGCGTTCCTTGCCAAGCAGGGCGTAGGTGCGGGCCGGATCGATCTGGCCTGATCTGGGCGATTGCAGTACGTCGAGGAAGCTTTTGCCAGTCATCTGTGGATGCGCCGCTTCGCCGGCGACTTCCATGAAGGTGGGGGCCACGTCGGGGAAATTGACAAAGTCCTTCACCACGCGTCCGGGCTGAATGACGCCTTTCCAGTATGCAATCATCGGAACGTGGAAGCCTTCGTCATAAAGCTGTCCCTTGATGCGCGGGAAGGGCATGCCGTGGTCGGAGGTAGCAATGATGAGCGTGTTGTCGAGCAGGCCGCGCTCTTCCAATGCTTCGACGGCGAGTCCGAGGTGGCGGTCAAACCACTGGACTTCAAGTGCATAATCCAGCAGGTCGCCACGGACGGTGTCGTTGTCGGGGAAGAAAGGGGGCACAATGGCGTCTTCAAGTTTCATGCCTTCCTTTTTCCAGGAATCCTTCTCGTAGCCGCGGTGCGGTTCATAAGTGCCGAGCCAGAAGCAGAACGGCTCGCCGGCGGGCTTGCCGTCCAAGAACGCTGCAAAGTTGGCGGCATAGTCGATGGTTTTGATGCCTTTGAAGGGGGGCTTCAATTTAATCTTGTCGAAGGACGGGCCGGCGGGGTTGTGTTCGGTGGCATACGAGCCCGGGCCCCAGCCCTTGCCGGTCAGGCCGGCATGGTAGCCGGCCTCCATCAGCAGGTGCGGGTAAAACTTAAACTCAGCAGGGAAGTCCGGCCAGTGGTTGCAGGCTTCCTTAAGCTGCCAGCTGTATTTTCCCGTTACGAGGCAGGCTCGGGCCGGTGCGCACTTCGGATTGCAGTTGTAGGCGTTGGTGAAGCGGACGCCTTCTTTGGCCAGCCGGTCGAAAGCCGGTGTTTCGACGGTTGTTCCTCCATATGCGCCGAAGCTGCGGGCCGAGGCGTCGTCGGCTATGACGAAAAGGATGTTGGGCCGGCTGGCGGCCGCTTTGGCTTCGATAGGTTTTCCTGCCGCTACTGCCCATGAGGCAAGGGCAAGCATCCCCGCGACGGCAATCAGGACGCGTTTAATGTTCCAAACGTTGTTGTTTTTTCTCTTCGTCATGCTTCCCTAGCTCCTATTCTGATTTCCAAAGGACATACTATAGCCTGCAGAAGGGTCATCACATAGAGAAGGTTCCGAAAAAAATACTTTATTTAGCCAAGTTCAGACCTCGGCCAGAAATTCGTTGCCTGCTGAAAAGGTTGGCGGGCGGCTCCGAAGAGCCGCTTGCCGGGTGAGGAGGAGAGATTTTTTATATTCACCGGGCCAATCCCGCCGGAGGAGAGAGAGAGCGGGATTGGCCCGGCATTATTCACTTCGGTGTCAAATGCATGATGCATATTGAGCACATTGCGTGCCGTTGTTTACGGGTGGATCAATAATTGCGAAAGTGCAATGAACCTAAAAAATGCAGCTGCCAAGTTTGCCACAGATACGCGATTTGAGACCTGACGGCGTAGACGCCTACTCCGAGGGGCTCAAACCAAAGTAAATACGGCAAAATCGGCAACTGCGTTTTATAGGATGAATGCAGGTTACTACTATTTTTTATTCTAGCCTGTAGTCGTTTTCTTGAGGGACAATTATGTTGTATCCGGCTGTACTGATGGACAAAATTGTTTTCTGGTGTGGGCTGTGTCCGCGAGGCATCGAGGCTTTTGAGCTGCGCCTTGAGGGATGCTCCTTGTCTTCAGATAGAATTCGGCCTTTTGGAGGAATGACGTCCTCGTCGTCCACGGATAGCTACGCATCCCCGACAAAGCGCTCGCCCGGCGAAGGGCCGCAGCAGGGCGGTAACGGGCCGTAGAGAGTTGCATTAATCTGCTTCCGATCAACGTTAAGTTGCTTGGCCATCTGCGATGCTTTAAGACCATTCCCCTCAGCAAGCATCTCCAAAATTTTAGAAGCTAAATCCATTCCTTTCCCCTAAAAGTTACTCCTTCGCAAACTTTAACTCACTGAGAATGCAGGATCGGCTGTAGATTAACATTTCTGCAGCATGGGTAGGTTGGGGAAAAAAGTTTAATCATCGCAACCCGCACATTACTCCATCAAAACATCATTTCATAGGTCTGGCACCCCTGATCAAAGCAACGAAAGGCAAAGAGACGGCGCTTGGCAGTTTACCCTCAAGGATGCGCGGCATAAGCTGAAATTGCTTTACCCTAAATTATAGTTTGACGATGCGCTGGTTCCCTATAATAGCAGCTTTTCATTCATTCAAACATCCATCCTTCCGCGATCGGTAAGATTGCAAAATGCAAGAGGCTCTTGCATATACGCACATCATATGCGATATGTCGCCACATGGATAAATCATCGGAAATTCCACAAGTAGCCATTCTGATTAGCACCTCAGGAAACTGGGGCCGGCAGATCGTTAAAGGAATTCTGGCCTATGCCAATGAAGTGGGACCTTGGCACATTTGGATAAATCCGCATGCGCCGGACAAAATGGATGAGCTGCCTTTGGGTTGGCGGGGCGATGGGGTCATTGGTCGCATCGCACTGCCCAATTTGGCCAACGAGCTCAAGAAATCCGGCTTGCCCGTGGTGAATGTGGCCGACAGCCCGCTGGAGGGCTTTTCCGCCCCCTGCGTCAGAACCGATGACCGCATAGCCACCCGGATGGCGGCGGAACATTTCATTGACCGGGGATTTCGGAACATCGCCTTCGTAGGGCCGCGCCATCTGGACAATCCGGTCTGGTACGCCAAGGCCTTTCAAGATGCCCTCTCCGAACACGGGCTGCCCTGCCACGTATACCCGGCCAAGAAAAATGAATCCGAGCTGGGTGCCGACCTCTCCACATGGCTGGTTTCACTGCCCAAACCGGTCGGTATCCTGATCTGGGGCCACGGCTATGGACGGGCGGCCGTGGACTGCTGCATGGAGGCCGGCATTGCGGTGCCCCACGATGTCGCCATCCTGAGCGGCAGCTACGACGACCTGCTCTCCCATGCCTGCTTCCCAGCCCTCTCCGGCATTCTCGGCCCCCAGGAGCATATCGGCTACAAAGCCGCCCAGTTGCTGCACGCCATGATGCGAGGGGAAAACGTACCGCACGACACCCACTACCTCCCCCCGCGCGGCATTATGGAACGCCTTTCCACCGACACCCTTGCCGTCGAAGATCCCAAGCTCGTACAGGTCGTCCGATACCTCAAAAAACATGCCTTCGAATCCATTACCATGAAGGACATCCTGCGTGCTGTGCCCATGGCCCGTCGCTCGCTCGAACGCCGCTTCCAGCAGGTCTTCGGACGCTCTCCGCTCGACGAAGTACGGCGCCTGCGCATCGACAAGGCGCGCAAGCTCCTCGCCGAAACCGACCTGCCCATGCAGCATATTGCCGAAGCCTGCGGCTTCGCCACCTACAACTATCTCACCCACGTCTTCAAGCAAACCACCGGCGCCACCCCTCGCGACTACCGCAAACGCTTCCGCACCTAGCACTCCCCTTCCCGCGAGGGCCCATACGAAGAAGGGAGGGGGCCAGCGCCGAACGCATCGGTTCAGAAATTTTACGAATTGCCGGTTGCGGGCAATCGAGATTCCTCCGATTTGTCGGAATCATATGCGCTTAATGAAAGTTTGCCTCTGCCTGCGTTTTTGGGGGAGAGTCGAACCTCTTTCGGAGAGAGCAACCTGTCGTTGCTGGAAAGCCATAAAACAAAAAAAACCCTAGGAATTTTAGATTCACTAGGGAAATAAGAAAGGTGGTGGCGAGTCCCAGAATTGAACTGGGGACACGCGGATTTTCAATCCGCTGCTCTACCAACTGAGCTAACTCGCCGTAAAATTGAAGCGCGAATTATACGGATCGGCAATGATGCGTCAACCGAATTGATGCAAAAAAAATCTAAAATGCATCCTGTACTTGAACTGAAGCGGTTTTTAGTAAAAAACTCACCGGCATGGATCAAAACAACTACGAAAAAATACTGCGCAACTGGGGAGTGGACCCCCGGCCGGAAAAACTAAGCGCTAAACTTCAGGGCAGCCCGGAGCGAACCTGTTTTCGCATTGCTTTAGCCGGCTCAGACGGCGAGTCTTGGGTGCTGGAAGAGATTGAGCAGAACACCTATTCCCGCAAGAAGTGCATTGCGGCAACCATGGAGAACCTCGAGATCTCCGGTTTGGCGTGCATCCACCCATACCGCCGCAACTCACTCGGCCAGTTTGTCACCCATTGCGGAGGGCGCTTGTATATGCTCCGTCCGCACGTGGCCGGCGAGCCGCTCAATCGAAAGAAGTGGCTGAAAGAGCCGGGACGCAGCGCCGCCATGGCGGATTTTTTAATTCAACTCCGGAAGGCGACCGACAAGCAGCCGCGCAACGAAGAGGAGAAGCCCTTCGCCTTGCGCGAATTCATCCAACAGCGAATGGTGCGTTTTGCAAAGCATCGAGCCGACCTGTTCGCAGGATTGGCGCCCGTGTCTCATGTAATGGCGACGTCTTTTTTCCCCGTACTCAATACATTGCCTACTGTCCTGTGCCACGGTGATTTCCACCCGCTCAATGTGGTTTGGGGAGATCAAACCATTGAATCGGTCATTGATTGGGAGTTTTGCGGTCTCAAGCCAGAGGCCTACGACGCCGCGCTGCTGGTCGGATGCATCGGCTTCGACAATCCCGATGGCTTGATCACAGAGTTCACCATCGGGTTTATTGACCGGCTTCGCGAGTCCGGCATCTTCCAAGCCGATACATGGGAGGCGTTTTTTGACCTGGTCATCGCCATCCGCTTCTGTTGGCTCTCCGAATGGATGCGGCTTCATGATGAGAGCTCCCGCGATCTCGAGATGCTTTACATGAATCTGCTGACCACTCAGAAACGCTATATTTTAGACAAATGGGGGTTCTGATTAAATTCCTTCGGATTCCGGCTTGCCATTTAGCGGCGGATTCGTACACTGCGTAGCTTCTTTGGACAATCGGGGCGTGGCTCAGCCTGGTAGAGCGCTACGTTCGGGACGTAGAAGTCGCTGGTTCGATTCCAGTCGCCCCGACCATCTTGTTTTTTCCCAATAAAAGCACACCTTCTGGTGCTGCTGTGAGCCTTGATTTGTAGCATTTCGTAGCAATCCATCAAGGTTAATTTGTCGATTATCTACCACAGGAATCCTTGCCTGTTCACAGGTTTTCTGTTCAAAATCAAAAGTCGGCAGCATCAGTGGCGGGCATTTTATTGCTTTGCGGAACTTTTTTGCAGGTCAATACGGGGTAGAAATCATTGCCAAAACATTCCTTGTAAACCTTGAGGATGTACAACGATAGCTGACTGGCGTTCCGCTCAGCCGTAATGAAGCCATCATGTTCAACGAGAGTTACAATGCCTTCGCCCTTGGGCTTGGTCAGCAGACACTCTTCAAGAATTCCACGAGCTATGAATCCCTCCAGAGCCTGACACTTCCAGCCCTCCTGAACATAGAACCAAGGGACAAGCTCAGGGTGTACCTCTTCGACTTTTGAAACGATGGCGTCTCCTACTGCTCGGGGATTACCCAGCATGCCGAACACAATGTCTTTCATGGGCTGAGCCCACGTCTTGTATGGCGGAGTCCTTGTCGCTGCATCCTTTGCTTTCTGTCGGGATGAAACGCTGAACATTTTAATCATTGTCAGCTTTACCCAATCCCGAAGTATGCCCCTGACATCTTCACCGTATGAGCCATCGTAGAAAGAGTTCACCACAGCGGAGTAGGGATCGCCCGTGTATTGCTTCTTCACCCGTTTGGCATACACCAACCGAGCCCAGTTGGCCTGCATGTCCACCTCAACCGTTGGCTCTCCATTGATCGTGAGGTAACGACGAATCTCACGCTTGATGTTTTGATAGCCTGGAGCCCATAGCCTGCCACCATCATTGTGACGCCCTTTCTGAGCATTCATGTGTACGCTGGTGTCGATGCTTCCTGCTGGTTGTCTGTCCAGACGTGACGTAGAAAGTTCTCCCGTATCTTTATCGTAGACCAAGAGCTTTCGGATGGTCTTCAACGGGATGCTTCGCCAATCGATCCTGACATCGACATCTTCTTCGTCCATACGCTTGTTCAAATCCTTGCAGAACTTGTTGAAGCCTCTGGTGGTTCGGTTATCCCGATAGTCCACCAGCGGTGACGAGTCGTTGTCCAGTACCTCCCGCACCATGAAGGAGGCAACGGGCGTTATCCCTCTATGTGTAGCCATGAGTCAGCCTGTAGGTCTATCTCAAGGTAGCTATGAGTCCACTATGAAGGTCAGACCGTTGTGATATTGGATGAGAGCATCTACCCCAGCTCCTTCTCGCCAAGCTGAGGCGTCCAACCGCGCATTGCCAACCACTTCTTTGCCATCGTTTCATCGATGAGCCCTTCTTTCAGGTAGTGGGCGACATAGGCGTCTCTGTCTTCAATGATTTGTTGTGGTGTCCGACCTCGGAGTTCACGTTTTTGCTCGCGGTTAGCTTCCTCCTCCTGCTGTTTCTGAAGCTGGCGAGGTGTTGGAGTCAGAGGCTTCCCCGCTACGCCCTCGACTACCCGCAACGACTCGGGCGACAGCATGTCCACCGCAGAGTCCATCAGGAGGGTGTCAATCAGCGCCTTGAAGCCACGACAGCTGAACGTGGGTTCAATGCCATCCGTAGTGTATTGACGACGACAGGCGGGATTCTCGACACCTTCGTAGGCGTAACGCCTTTCTTTGTAGATCTGAAGGCGCTCATCTTCGCCCAGCACCTTCTGCCTGCCTTCGTTGGTATCGGCAAGGTGCTCAAGCAATCGTTCGCACAGATCGCAACCGAAGGGAGGCCTGTCGTCCCCGAAGAGCTGCTTTACGTTGACGTGAGGAGAACCCACCGCCAGCTTCCAGATGCATGAGCTCAGCATCGGCCTGATGTGCTTCCCACCGCGCCTGAGCCTATCGAGTTCCCCTGTGCGATCCCTGAGTCGCCATTGCGCAACCAGCACGGGTTTGATCGGGGTGGTGAGCTGGTGCTTACTCTGTTCTTTGCGCTGCTTTACTGCCCACGCTTTCTTCTGCTGATTGCGATCATACCGAACGATTCCCACTCGTGGCACTCCAGAGGTGTTGGTCGATCTGACCTGATTCTGTCGGACTCCCCCAAGCCCCCGCCCTGCGTACTTCTTATCAGCCCCCACTATAAGCTTCCCTTTAGTTGCCTCTGAAAACGCCAGACCGATGAGCCTGAATAAGAGATGGTATCTGGATAATCTTCTCCCTCACCATAGGGTGGCTCAGTGTCATAGTGATACCTGTAGAACATAGGATGATCAGCATTAGGGCGCTGCGTGTAGACATATGGATGCCCCACTAAAACCAACCCAATGCGGTTTGCAGGATCAACGTCTACCCAAGCCTTCATGTGGGCTATTTGAGCATGCGTTTTGGTGTTGTACTCTTTCGGGTATAGATGTTGATTCTGCTCAAAAGCATCAATGCTGTGCAACTCGCCATCCTTATGCACCCATCTGATCACATCCGCGAATGCATACTTCCAATATTCATAGTTTGGAGTGAAGGTGTCACGGTCATAAGGCTTCATGTAGTCCATGAAGTCATTGCTCCCTGCAAGAGTAGTTTCGTTGGTCGTATAGATTACCCGAAAGAATCCTGTGTCCTGCCAATCCGTATTGGTCAGACTGTGCGCGTGCTGGAGGGTGTAGTCTCCTGCTTCTGGTGCATCAACGATCAGCATCGCCTCGTTTCCGCTATAGGTAAACCGAATGATTGCTCCGTTCGTTTCCGCTACTGACTCATGAACAGCCACCATTAACCCTGCTGCAAATAATAAAACTTGTATTTTCGACACCCAAACCACCTTTGATAACTGCGGCAAAAAGCAATCATTGCCGAACGCGACAATCTTATGCGTGTCGGCTCCTGCTTCGAGCAAAAGGGTAGCTACTGCGATGTGGCCAAATTGAGCAGCCATCATTAATGGAGTAGTACCTGTTGAATCGGGAAATAATTGAAAGCCAGCTTCTACATCCGCACCATGCTCTATAAGCAACCGCGCGACCTTTGGGCAACCATTCATCGCAGCGCAATGGAGAAGAGTGTTTCCCTCGCCCCCAACTGTATTGACGTCTGCACCGCTGTTGATCGCGCTTTTTACAATTTCGTATGAGTCATCGGCCAGTTGTTTTTGCACTATGAGTCTAAACAGCTCGTTATTCGCATTGATACGTTTCTTTCTCGCCATCTTAGCTGCAAAACGCTCCTCGCTACTCATCGACAACCATTTTTTTAATCCCATTTCGTATACCTCCACTATTTCATCATTGCCACAACCACTCCACAGCATCAGGAATCCTCGCCAAAGAAGCATTCCTTATTCTTTCGCTGATCACCCCAAACAGATCACACGATCAAGCTGGATTTGGCGCAGCGTCCGCTCAAGCACGCGCTCCCTAACCTTGATCTCCCCCCCAGCCAACTCTGCAAAATGCTCCAGATCCTGATAGAGCGCTTCCTTGGTCTCCTCATCCATAAGGCGAACACTACGCAGAGCCTTTTCAAACTTAGTGATGACCGCATCAGCTCCGTTATCCCGAATGAAGTTAAGGGCGTCCAGCGCGGTTTCCTCGCCAAAAGTCTGGCGCATGAGAGCCTGCTCGTCCTTGCTCAGATGCCCATCTGAAACGAACAACGACAGGACGCCCCAAAACATAGCTGAATCGGCCTCCTCCTTGTTTATTTTTGAAAGCCTAAATCCACTTACTGCTGCGAGATCTTTGGCTACCCGTTTGTCGAGCAAGTCCCGCGACAATGGCGGGCGTTCAGAACGACATGCCCATTGATAATAGGCCTCACTCATGTCAAACCAGAGCAGGGCGCGCATTCTTGTCGAGCATACTGGATGGGTGGACATCAGGCCAAATTCCGACCCCCCACTGTTCTTGAGCTCACGAGCCTGATCAAGGTAGGCCGACAGGTCAAACCGGATATACTTGTCAGGCAGTCCAGTCGCGAGTTTTAGCACAGCTTTGTAGGCACTATCCTTGTCATTCACTGCTACGAATCCAACACGGTCAGCACTGATCTCTCCAGCACGTTTGAGCGCTAAGATATTCAGGTTCTCAACCTGACTTTTGGCTTCATCTGGCTCGGGATACGCATGATGCCCCAACAGGTGGTGACCTAATTCATGCCCAATAACAAAACGAAGTTCATCCAGAGAGTGCAGTTGTATTAAACCAGAAGTCAGCGCTATGGAAACCGACTGCCCAGTTCCCGGAAAACAACACGCTTGCATTTCGGGTGAATTTTGGATGTAGGCATCGAGCGTATAGTCAGGAATCAAACGCTGACGGACATCCTCCATCACCTTTCCAAGGTCAGGAAATATCTTGGATACGATTCGCGTGGAAGACGCAAGGTTGTTGCATTTCAATTGCCTCTGGAACTCCTCTGAGTCAGCCACATTCCGTTGCAAGCCCGCACTCAACAGGGAGTCGTTTTTGAAGCGCAGCAATTCTATTCGCTTTTGAGAAAAGTCAGGCATCGCAACTACGCATTCGCAAGCTCTCTCTGAGAAAGCTCAGCCCGCTTTTGCCCAATCAGGTCAAGCATCTCCTTGGCTTGCTCCCTCTTAGCAGCATCCTTATGAGCCGCCAGCTGATTCCACTTCTGGAACTCCTGCCGGAGGTGCTTCTTGATTTCGCGCTCGGACATGTCTGATGTGATGCCCAGCAACTCGTCAACATTAAGCACTCCAGACTGATTCTGGATGACTGCCGCAAAATGTTTATCACGCATCGCTCTGAATCGGTCCTGATCAACCCCCAGCAAATCGGCAAGTTGATTCACCATTCTCAATTCGTCTTCTTCGGCCACACCATCAGCTTGCGCAACCTTCAAGCATAGTTCAAGCGCATCATACCGATCAGCTACAGAAGCCACATCCAGCATGAGCTTGCAGACGTCCTTTACATCTCTGAGCTTCCCACACTTGAAGCTTTCGAGTTCCTGCTTAATGGTGTTGTTTAATCGATCTTTTGCAGCTTCCGCATCAGATGACATCTCAACCCGCTTACGAATCCATTCACGAATGATATGAGCCTCATCTTGATGAACTTCACCATCTGCTGAACTTACCGCAAAGGCCAACTGCACGGTGTATACTTCAAGCTTCTCACGATTCTCCCGCGCCTCCATATATCCAGCGTCTTTGAAATCATAAGTGGTGGTACACGTAGACGATGCATTTGTTCCCTTAATATCTACCAAGAACTTTACCGTCCTCATTCCCTTCCTTGGGAACACAAGCGTATCAATGGGAATCGACACCACATCAATCCAGTTCTGCAATACATTCGCCTGATAGGGTAGAGGAAAGTCTGAAATGAAGGCCAAAACAGGAGTGTCTCCAAGCTGCAGAGCATCCAATGTACATACAATAGGCTCTTTTTTCCCACCAGTTACATCCATCGCCGTAAGACTCAGCGTTGCAGCATAGCCCTGAAAGGGTGCTGTAATACCCCCCTTCATTTCAACCTTTATGACCTCATACTGAGAACCTTCAAAGGTCTCTGTGGATTTGGTTGCCCGTACTTTGAACGGTATATCACCAGAAGCGGTCTTCCCTGTTGCAAGGTTTCCCACAGCTCCCAAACCTGCCCTGATGAATCCAAATACCACTATAATAGCTATGATGCCTAAAATTTCCATTTATTCCATTCCTTTGGTCGTTACTCAATGGTGAAGTCAGCCAGCTTTGCCTTTTGGCCTTCAATAGTGCGCTCAGATGACTCTCCACTCTTCAAATCCAAATCAAAAACTTTAGATTTCCCACTCGCAGGCTCCGTGAAGACGCATGTCATACGCTGATCTTTATCATAGCTGTACTTGATCTCCACTGGGCTTCCGGGTGGCAGTCCTTGCGGTAACTCTAAGAATCCTTCTGCAATGGGATCTCCAATTAAATCTGGATCAGCACTTTCGCCTTGTGTAACCCGCGTGTTGACCTTTTCTTGACCGTCAACTCTCGTATAGAAGGTGTCATTCACTTCGCACGGTATCGCCGTGTTTTTCGGAATAATAATGACGTTGGTGAGCGCCTCTGCCTGAGTGACCTCATCTACGGCTATGCAAAGCGTCCCATAGCTATGGTTGCAAACATCGCCAACCTTTACGTCACTAAGCCCAGCAGCAATCCCTGCATCAACCTGAGAGGGATTGTCTTCAAGCATCCTCAGGCCAGCATATAAGGCCGCTCCCAACGAAACGCATTCATCAACGTTACCGATTAGGGAAGGTTCATACTTAAACATTTTCTTTAGCAATGACTGGACTGCTGGAATTCTACTGCTGCCACCCACCAACAACACTTTATCAATATCGCTTGCCTCATCCTCGGCTTCATCCAAGGCTGTTTCAATGAGCATCTCTATACGTGCCAAATCTGATGATATTAGAGAATCATATTCAGAGCGAGTGATCGTGCCTTGAACCCTTCCGCTATCGCCTTTCAGCTTGTAGCTAACAGAATCCTTCTTCGAGAGAGATTTCTTTGTCTTCTCCGCGTAGTCTTCGATTTCAGCTTTTTCCTCATCATCGGAGTAAAGATTTCCGCCTGTTTCCTCTTTGTATTTTTGAGCAAAGAACTCGGTTAGTTTCTGGTCGAAGTTATAGCCGCCCAGATTGCTATCTCCGCTCGATGCAACTATCTCGATGTCCTGTCCTGCAACATTAGCAATCGAGACATCAAAAGTACCTCCTCCCAGATCGAAGATAAGCACATGACCCTGTATTTCATGTGTGATTGCATAGTAGAAGGCAGCAGCAGTAGGTTCATTGACGATGCCCACAACATTTAGGCCAGCAATCTTTCCTGCATCCATAGTTGCCTTTCGTGCAACCTCGCCAAAGTTTGCGGGAATACTGATCACTACATCCGTTATCTCCCCTACTTGCGGAGATGCATCCTGATGCAACTTCTTTAAAATCAAGGAGGACAACTCAGCAGGAGTATAGTCTTTCCCATCAATAGTGCGCTTGTGCTCCGCATCACCCATGTGTTTCTTTATCCAGCGGACAGACCGCCCAACATCATCATAACGGCTACGAATCGCTTCTTCACCCGTTAGAATGCGCCCGTCAGGCGAAAAAAATACCGCAGAGGGCATAATTCTCTCCCCATCACGGTTGGCGATGATGTCGGGTCTCCCCATATTGTTGAGGTGTGAAATCGCTGAAAAAGTAGTTCCCAAGTCAATCCCTGCTATTTTACTCATCGTATTGCCCTTTCCTTTATGCAAACACCACTACGCGAGCTGCCTGTATCACCCGCTCTTGATCATTATTAAATTCGTAGATGTAGCCAGCCCGTTCAACACGCGCAACCTTGCCCCTGCGCGCAGGATCATCATTTGGTTCTTTATCCTGGGCTTGCTCCCAGTATTTTTCATTGCCAGCATAGGTATCACCAACCGGAGGAATAATTTGATCAACACTATTCCGTTCAAGCAGTTCCACCATGTCGTCCCGCGCATCGATTAACTCTTCCCGCGCTTCTTCATCGGAGACATTGTTGATGCACTTATCCAAGTTGCTTATCGTACGAGCTATTTCACGAACGAAGTTCTTCAGCATCTGATAGTCGTAACCCTCCTCGAAACGCTTAACCACCTGGTTGTTCTCATCGAGAAAACCACGAATCCCAGAAAGAGATCCATTGACCCCTTGTATTGTCCCTGCGGCATCATCAACTTTGGAAAGAGCCACAGCTTGGAATTGTTTAGCGCTGGATGTCTGCAAAGAGAAATCAGATTTAAGTTCCGCGATGGCCTGCTCAACAACTCTCTGATGCGAAATCTGGCTCTTCTCAATCTCCTTAAAAATTAGAGCGAGTGCTTTGCCTGTTTTCTTCTGCAATTGAGCTGAAGCCTTACCCATCTCCTGAACAGTGACTTCCAGCTGATCCATTCGCTTGTGAATTGCGTCAGCATCCTGAACCAGTTTTTTTAGCTCCTCAGTTTTCTTTTGTGAAAGCATTGGACGCGTGAAGAAGCCGACCAAATCTTCCTTGAGGTCGTTGGATGGCTGTTGCTCATTCAAATCATCATCAACGGCGGGCTCGTTGTTAACAGATGAAACCGGTTTTTGATCTTCTGGTGGTTCCTTCTGAGTTTCACCAAGCACATCAGTAGAATTTTTTTCGTCAACCTCCGCCACCTCGGCATCTTTAGCGACTTCTTCGACTGCCTTATCCATTTGAGCCTCCTGTGTTTAGGATACGCCATTTATAACGTATTTATGCTATCTGAACAATTCAGACAAGTATATATGATATTGAAATTAAATTGTCAATATGTGATATAATTGATCATGTTTGCCGTGCGGTTTTGAGATTAGAAACTTATCACAAGTAATAAAGAAGCCCCCAGAGTATTCCTCTGGAGGCCACGCGACAGGGTTTACAATTTTCTAAACGGTCACAGCCATAGCGTCCACCGTATCCCGCAAAGTCTCGCGCATAGCCTGCTTATCCACATAACCCTCATGGGTGCTATTACCTGCCGTAGCGTGTCCCTCAATCCTCTGGACGTGCTCAATCGGAAGTCCCAACATCCTTGCCCGTGTAATGGCCGTATGTCTCAAGCTATGGGCATTCCTTCCGCCTGACACCACGTCCAACCCGTTGAACCACCTCGACCACCCGCGACGGTATCCGTTAGCCTCTGTGTATGTAGCATCTTTCCAGAGTGGGATATCCATACTCTGAGCCTGTCGCTTGCGTACGTAGACCGCAAATGCCTTGTCTTCCATGAGTACCTTCGGAAGCGGTAAATATCGCTCAGACGCCTTGTTTTTTAGCCTCTGGGTGCTGTGCCTCGCCACGATGTCCAGTGTTCCCGCTTCAACATCGATATCGCACGTCCTCAATTGGCAACATTCGTTTGCCCTCATTCCAAGATGCACGACAATGAGCGTTCCCCAACGTCGCGCAGGGAATCGCTTGAAGTTTGAACTATTAGCTTCCTCAATGATCGTCTTAATTTCCTCATCGGTGTACACCTTGGCAACTTCTTCTGATGCCTCTTCGGTTTCTGCACTCGTTCCCTGTTTCTTCGTCTGAGTGTAGGGTGCTATGGCTGCGCAAGGATCAATGCTGACACGTCCTGTTTTTAAGGCGTAGGCAAACACCCCCCGAATTGACCGCATACGATTATTAATCGTAGTAGTGCTAATCCGTGCGACGGACGCATCCATGGCAAGCAATTCCTTTAGGCTCGCCTCGGGAAACTTCTTCGAGGCATTGGACGGGAGGTGTGCCAGACAGTCATCGCGAAACTTCAAGATATCGCTAATCGTAAAACTCTGAGCATCCTCTCGTCCGAAGTAGTCCACAAAGAGTTTGGCGTCTGAAGTCAGCCCCGTGCACGTCCTGAGAGCTCTCTCCTTAGACTTGAGCATTTCCTCAAGTATGGCGGTCAGTGATTCTGAAGACTGAGCCTCTGCGTCGGACTTTTGGCTTTCTTTCTTCGCCGATTTTTCGCTCACAACTGGACTTCGGTAGTGGCTCAAATCAATCGGATAATCGACCATCAAACCCAGCTCTTCACTAATGGCGGTGTAATAGGCAACGAGGATTTCGAGAACAACCAACACAACGCGACGCTTCAACCGCTGATCGTAATCCCAAAGCTCAAGCTCTTCTCGCAGATTTCGACGACCATCCAACAGACCAGCACAGGTGACCTGTCGATATTGCCCCGTCCTCGTGTCGTCAATCTCATCGTCGAGACCGTACTGGAACATTTCGAGAGCGCTGTCCTTGAGACTGCTCAGCGTCTTTCTGATGTCTTCATCGAGCCTCTCGCGGAGCTTCGCACGTAAGGCCTGCACCTTTACATCGACATCCGCCTCAGTGAGAACTGCTGTATTTCCCCGCATCCCGTCAAAGGTGAGCTTCCACTCCTCAGTGAGTTGCCCTGTCATGTATTTGGCTTCATGTGGATCGCGGGTGTCTAAACTCTTGGTGATCTCATTTCGACCGACACGCTTCCGCAAATCTGCGGGTACGGATAACCTGAAATGATACCAACCGTTCCTTTTTACTGTGTTCGTAATGCGCATGCTTATTACTGGCATAATGCTATTCCTTTCGTCTAACCATTTGTAGTGTTTTGTAGCACTCGAAAAGCGACTTTGATTAGGAATAGCCCTGTTTTATAGGGCTTTGCTACATGTGGGACGGTCTCCAGTCGCCCCGACCATTCTTACCTCTTCGTATTGAGTATTTTACGGAGAGGTATTTTTTTTAGGTTCCATCTAATTCGCGGGAAGTGTGGTAGAAAGTGTGGCTTTCTGCCGTTTGAATTTCCGCCTTGTTACAAGCGGGCGCAATGCGCTCAACAAGGAGATGGATCATGGGATTGGAACTTAAGAGAACGGCGAACAAGACGCTTCGTTCAAAGTGGTGGTACGGTCGTTATACCTTCAACGGTAAACGGCAATTCATTAATCTAGGCGTCGAGGTACGTGGAACCCCACCGGATAGTCTCCGGCAGACCGGCAATGCGGCCTTCGAACATTCCCGACTCACGGCCAAGGTCAAACTGGACGGTTTGATTTCTGAGGCCCACAGCCATAAAAATGCAGAAAAACATTTGGAAGAACTCTACGCGCTAAAATCGGGCTCTTCTATTGAGCAGATTCCGTTGGTGGATATTGAATCCTGTTGGCTGAATCTGCCTTCCCGGAAGCGCCGAACCGAACTGTGGGAGAAAAATCAGTGCACCACGCTGCGGAAATTCCGGGAATTCATTGGAGAGCGGCACCCTGCGGTAAAATACCTGTCTCAGGTAACACCGCGGATGGCGCAGGAGTGGCTCCGACACCTGGACGAGTTGGGCTTTGCCGCGGCCACCTACAACGATAAGATACATCTCTTGAAAGGCTTCTTCGATCGTATCGGTCCCGATGCCGGCATCGGTCGCAATCCGTTTAGTAGCTGTCCGACCAAGCTCAAGACTACAGTGCACCACCAGCCTTTCACGCTTGATGAGCTCAACCGCATCCTGCAGCACGCTGAAGGCGTCATGCGCTCGATCTTCATTGTCGGCATGTGCACCGCCATGCGGCAGGGCGACTGCTGTCAGCTCAAGTGGGACGAAGTCGATCTGCTTGGCGCCTTCATCACGGTTCAGACCTCCAAAACCGGAGAAACCGCAGAGATCCCGCTCTTCCCGGCCCTGCGCGAAGAGAACGAACGGCAGCCGCGCACCGATAAATATGTCTTCCCCGAAGCAGCAAAGCTGTACCAATGCAAAAACTTCGGCATCTCCTGGCGCGTCAAGCAGGTGCTCAAGGCCGCCAAGATTAAAACCGATCTCGAAGTGCGAAGACCGCATTCAGAACGCCACCGTCAAAGGCTTCCACTCCCTGCGCACCACGTGGATCACCATGGCGCTCAGTGCCGGGGTTCCGATGGAGCTCGTCCGGCGTGTAACCGGCCATTCCACCGTGGAAGTCGTGCTGAAATACTATTTCCGCCCCGACCGCGAAGCTTTTCGAAACGCTCTCGAGACCGCTATGCCGAGATTGTTGACGCAAGGAACCGCACCGGCCGCGGATCAATCGCTGCAGGAGTTGGAACGGTTGGCACGAGAGGCCCCGAAGCTCGACAAAACCGAGCTGCTTAAACGACTGCAAGCCCTAGTCGATCAAGTTGCCGCCTAAAGTCTAATGATCAATACGGCGGTCTAAAAATCAGTGATTTTTGGTGGGCGAAATCCGAAGTTTCGCCCGAACTCTTTTAGCGCCACGGTCCGCCGGGGTCCCAATTTGATTCGAAGGGGGTGTTGTCAATCTGAGCTTCAACCATGGGGCGGAAAAACGTCTGCAACCAAGTGACTACCTCCTCAAACTGGTTTGGTGCGATATCCTGAATGCCCTGCTTTCGTAGGAAGGCCGTCCATTGCGTTTGTTTCCCAGCGGTTCGGGCAAAACGCGCGCTGAAAAAATCATCCTCCAGCCGAAACGGAGTGTGGCGATGCTCAAAGGTGGCGGCGCAGGCCTTTTGCAGCTCGGTCCCGGATAAAGCGGCATGCTGGGTGATATTCCAAATATCGTAAAAATCCTTCATGCGACTGTTCAGGGTTCCCAGCTTGACCATGGTTTCGAATTTTTCGGCGATTACCGTCAGTTGGTGATAGCAGCGCAGCTGCGGCGCGGGAAAGTCGAGGATGGAAGGAAGTATGGCCGGAATCGCATCGGGAACCAAGGCATCGCCAAAGCCGATGTCGATCTGTAAGGGAATCCGGCTTTTTTCCAGATAGGCGAAGGTGCGTATACGCACGCCTTCATAGTCGGCATCTTCCTTGATCCGCTCGGCGCGGATATTTTCAAGATCAAACCGGACGCCGTCATCTTCGACCACGGTTTCGCAAACATCCCTCGCGATATGTTCCAGATTGACGAGGGAGTTTTTGGTAAAGCCGAGCAGGTCTATGTCGAGTGTGGTGCGCCGTTCGTATTCAGTTTGCCACACGGCGAAAAGCAGTGCCCCCTTTAACACGAACTGATCGGAGTGCTCCGATTGAGATAACCGATAGAGGAACCGCTCCATGGCATAGCGCTGGAGCAGTTCCTGATATACCCGCCCCGTCTCGCGGGCTTTGTTTTGCAGGCGAGCCTTGACCGATGCGGCAAGATTTTTTGGTGCCGGGCTCACAGCGAAGCCTCCAGATAAGGCCGCATCACTTCTTCAACCCGGCATATCCGCGCATAGTGCATGATCTTGTTCCCATCGAACCGATAACGCTCCCGATATAGTTTGAGGGCTTCGAGCACAACATCCGTGCCGATCTGGTTGCGAAACTTGAAGCAGTCTGCAATCGTTTTTTCAACGCAGTACACCTTAACGGAAAGATCGGCCATGGATCGGGTTTCAATGCCTTCGGAGTAGGCCTCCCCGGAAAAGCGATGGACCGAGAGGGGCGGGTTCTTCAGGACGGGAATCCGGCTCGTTCTCGGAAGCGCGATGAAAATCTGTCTCGGTATTTCCGTGGTGATTTCATGGAAGGAGAGCGCCGAAAGCAGGCAGAGTACCGCACGGGGATATTTAAGGCTTACCGCAACCAGATCAGGATCGGCGACCGGGGGCAGGCTGGCCAGTCGATAAATCCCCCGGGCAATCGGTACAACAACCCCTTTGTCGCGCAGGTGGTAAAGCATGTAGCGGCTCATGCCGGCTGCCAGCGCCTCGTTCATGCGAAGCTGCCCGCCATGCTTCTTGAATAGTTTTTCAATCGACCGATCCATAAGACAACCTGCACACATTTGTTAATATGTGGATACATAATGTCTTGTGCGGATGAGATCAACTTTTTTCCAACCGAAATTAAATGCAGGGCGAGGGGAATGACTTTCAATCGGCAGTGTTTCCGAAACCCTGAGGGCTCCCATCGGAGTCATATTCTTTCGTGGCTGGCTGATTTAATCCAGCGCTCTCTACATGTTGTGTTTTAGGGCGAAAATATCGCCAAATTTAACCATGGGTGGTACCTAATTGCGCCGACTTGAGTCAATCAGCCACCCACGTATTCTTTTCATTTTTGAAACTGGTTCGGCACTGGGGTCATGATGTGGAAAATGGCGATATGGCGAAGGGTTAACTGTTTGAAAAAGGGTGGTCTTTGGTGGGTAAAACCCTTTGCATGGCCCAAGTGCATAGGTTTTTTGCCTGCATCCAAGGCTTGATCATTAATTTATAGAACCGATAACCCATTCGTCCATCGAGCCGCTTACCGATGAGGAGATGAAGGAGATTGCGAATATTGACAAAAACTGCCGGCTAATCAAAGGGCAGGTCTTTACCTGGGAAGGAAGTTCCGGATGGGAAGACCTCTGGGATTTGGACGGAACCATCACTGAATAATTACTTATTACAGGAGACCAACATGCAAGAAATTCCAGCAACGACGATCGGGGGCTATGCCGATCTACACCGCCCTCGGCATCGACTGGAAAGCCGCCTACATGCCCGTCCGAAGCGAGGTGGTCCTGTCGCGTTTTTGTAGTGCCTCCGGAAACGCTTTCGTTGATTTACAAGAGGTTACGTCAGTGAATAAGAAACTCGAGTTAATCATGGATCTGATCAGCGCATTCGATGCTCTGTTATTGGGGTGCCTATTGCAGATCAGTTCCAGAACGATGAGGGTATGCTGCAGTAGTCTGCCCACATCACGGTTCGACCGGATTTGTTCAAAAAATGTGTTCACCTATCAGTGCAACCGGCATCTGTCGTGTAAAGGGTGCTTCCGTTTGAAGGCCATGTCGTAAAAGTTGGAATACCGCAAAAAGGGTAGAAATGCGTTTTAAAACGAAAGTCAGCCGAAAAAAGCGCATGGGAATTCCAAGGGTTGGAACTCTGGTCCTGTTGTTGCGCGGCACGGCGATGGCGACCGATTACCTGCTTTATGTTGATCAAGGCCATCCGGCCGCTTCAGACACCAATGCCGGTACGTCCCTGGACTTCCCCGTTCTTACCCTCGCTCGCGGGCTGGATTTGGCCAAAACGCAACTCAACAGCGGTCAAAGCGTTCGCGTGAGTGTCGGAGCCGGAATCTACCGCGAAAATTATTCCATGTACTTGAGCCCCGGCAGCGCCGCGCAAAGTGCCGCACTTGCGATCGAAGGTGCGCCTTTCGGCGCGACCGTTATCGATGGGACGCTCGACGGCGGTTTCGAGTCGGCCGGCTGGACGGCCGTGGCTGGCAGTCCGGATGTCTATTCCCATCCGTGGACCTTCTCGTATGGGCTCGATGCCGGGTTCTGGGCGAATTCGCTGGGGAAAGTGCCATCGGGGCCGGCGTTGCGGCGGGAAATGCTTTTTGTGGACGATCGAATGCTGATGCCCCGCGCGATTGAAGATTATCTATGGGATGATCCGGACGGGCCCGAGGGAAGC
This sequence comes from Pontiella sulfatireligans, assembly GCF_900890705.1. GTDB lineage: Bacteria > Verrucomicrobiota > Kiritimatiellia > Kiritimatiellales > Pontiellaceae > Pontiella > Pontiella sulfatireligans. Next base: position 320,814 of record NZ_CAAHFH010000003.1, read on the forward strand.
GATGGCGCCTTGGTTTATCAGGGGATTAATGCCGCCGGGCTCGGCGTATTGGATGAGCCCTGGACATTTGCTGTTGCCGACAATGCTACTTCGCCGCTGGAGTATCGCGCCCAGCTATTCATGCGGTTGCCGGACGGAATGGACATCAACTCGCTGGGCTCGATTCTTCCGACCCGCCGACTGGACAGCCCTGAGGCATTGCTGGTTTTCAGCAACAAGGATAACCTCACGTTGCGCAATCTGGTGTTTCGACGGGCAGGCACCCGGTTGGTAAATTCGGCGCTGGAGTTGAAGGACTGCAACGATGCCCTGATCGAAGATTGCGATGTGCTCAACTGTAATGGACAGGGCCTCGGGTTTTCCGTTGATGGGTTGGTGATGAAGCGGTGCCGCATTAACTATCATGGTTTGAAGGGCGCGGGACGTATGTTCAACAATAGCTTATTCGTGGATTGCGAATTTAACTATAATTGTTGGCTGGCTGAACTAGGTGATTTTCTGAATTTCGACGCGGCGGGCATCAAGCTGGGGCAGGAATCGGAATACACCCTGCTCAAGCGCTGCATTGCTGTCGGCAATCGGGATCAGGGACTCTGGAATGATGTCGCCACGCTTGGCATCCGCTATGAAGAATGTTTTGCCTATGGCAATGTGAATGGCTCCGGTATCTTTCTGGAATATTCGCAGGACGATCCGTCGCGCGGTGACGACAGTGCGTATCGTTGTGTTTCGGGATTTAATCAACGGGGCATGCAGTTTTCCAACGCCCGTCGTCCGTCGGCCTCCGAATGCCTGTTGGTCAACAACACCGAAGTTGAGTTCCGCATTCCGCTCATCACGACCCGTGTGCCCAACAGCGCCGCAACCTACGAAAATTTGGCGTTCACCAATAGCTTCATTTACAACCAGCGCGGCGCGGATGTGATCATGGCCGGGAAGACGGCCAGCGATCCCGAACCCCTCTCCATTATGAATTTTGGCGGAAATACCTATTATTCCAGCGATCCAGAGAACGCCTTTCAGGCCGCCGGAGGATTGATCGATGGCTCGCTTTCTGAATGGAAAAGTCATTTAGAAACCGTCGGCGCGGCAGGGGTGCAAGATGCAACCTCGACCATGACGACCATCCCTGACTATGCAACCGATCCACTCGATTTTGAACCCGGCTCTGCCCTGAGCGCCATGGCCGAGGGCTGGGATGTTGCGGTTCCGTATGAAGTAATCTGGCCGAGCACAGGTTCTTTTTCCAATGCTTGGAAATTCGGGGAGCCGGAACGTCCCGGTCGCGCCGGTTATAAAGATGGAAGCTATGTGGTTGTGGCGGGGGGAACCAACGATGCCGGGCATTTTCTTTCCGAGCCGGCTGAGGTCGCGTTTGATCTGATGGTTCGTGTGGTTGACGTGGAGAATACAGGGCCTGATGCCTGTGCCGGATTGATGGTCCGTGATGCACGGATATCGGGAGCGGGTATGGCGTCGATTTCGGTCACGGCGGGAAACGGGGTGGTATTTAAAAGCCAGAACTCGGGCGGGCAAAGCAATGCGACCGGTTTTTCCGCCCCGTGCTGGATCCGTTTGGTTCGCAATGGTGATACCTTTGATGGATATGCATCGGTTGAGGGTGCGGGCTGGCAACGGGTGGGGAGCGCAACCGTTGCGATGGCAGCACCGTCTGAGGTGGGTCTGTTTGTTTCCGCTCAGGATGATTCCGCGCTCTGCACCGCGTTGTTTGACGGCTTGAGTACGGACTACGACAGCACGTTGATCGCGACGTATGAGATGGGTTCGGCCTCTGCTCAGTCCGTTGGGGGCGGCATTGTGGCCGGCGAAATTTTATCCACGGGTGACGGACAGTATTTAACGGATAAAACGCTGGATCCAGATCCGACGCCAGATGGCACCCAACCTTTCTTGCAGCGCTATCTCAACAGCGGAAGTCTCTACTTCACGGTATCGCCGGAGGTTGGGTATTCGATTGATTTCCAAACCCTGGAATTCGATATGCAGATCCAGAGCGGGGATCGCTGGGTGGAGCTGACGTCCAGCCAGACGGGCACGAATATTCTCTGGTCTGCCCAGAGTTCGGATACGTTGGGGTTTATGGAAAGTACCAATCTGATCGGAACCGGTTTCCAGGCTTTGGAAGTGGATCTTTCGTCCTTCCCCGAACTGCAGCATGCGACCAACGAGACGGTCTTTACCTTTAGCTATTTTGCTCTCCCGGCGGTAACGGATCGGACGAACTGGCGATTGGATAATCTTCACATAGCGGGCTTGGTGTCCACGCTTCCGGTATTCGAGCCCGGAGACGTGACGGTCGGTCTTTACGGATCGGATTGCGTATTGAATTGGATGGGTTCTTCTGCGGGAACCTACACGGTGCAAACGCGGACCAACCTGGTTTCCGGGGTATGGGAGAATACAGGCGAAAGCATGCCGGGGCTGGATGGGCCAATGTCCGCCACCAATGCGGTGGATAAACCGCAGTCGTTTTTCCGGCTCATTGTCGAATAGGTTTTTATAAATGATCACCACAAGGTGGGAGTTCCAATGAATAGACGTTTTTTTATTAGTAGTGGGGTGGCGTTGGCGGGAGCGGCAATGGCTGCGCCTGTGAAGCGACCGAATATTCTATTCATTTTTTCCGATGACCAGTGCTGGAATGCTCTGGGCTGTCTTGGGAGCGAGGTAAAAACGCCGAACCTCGACCGTATGGTGGAGCAGGGAACCCTTTTTAATAATGCTTACAACATGGGTGCGTGGCAGGGCGCGGTCTGTATGGCCAGCCGGACGATGTTGATGACCGGAAAATCGCTGTGGAATGCGCATGCATATGATCAGGATAAAACAAGAAATCCGTCCGATTTCTGGAGCGACCGGTTTAAGCGATCCGGTTATAAAACCTATTTTGCAGGCAAGTGGCATGTCTCGAATATCAAGCCTCCGCAGATCTACGATGTGACCGGAACGGTGCGACCGGGCATGCCGGACTATTTTGATCCGGCGATGGGCGGACGGTATCCCTGGAATAAGCGTTTCGCGGGCTATTTCCGTCCCGAAGCGCCGGGTAAAGACAACTGGGATCCGAGTGATCCGAAATTCGGCGGATTCTGGGAGGGCGGAAAGCACTGGAGTGAGGTGCTGGGAGATGAAAGCATCGGCTTCCTGAAAGATGCCGCGAAGTCGGAGTTACCGTTTTTTATGCAGTTGGCCTTTAATGCGCCGCATGATCCGCGTCAGTCGCCGAAGAAATATGTGGAGTTGTACCCACTTGATTCGGTTGAGGTGCCAAAAAACTTTCTGCCGGAAAATCCGTATGCCGATGCCATGCAGTCGGGCAAGGGGCTGCGGGACGAAGATCTCGCCCCGTTCCCGCGAACCGAGTTTGCCATCAAGACGCACCGGCAGGAGTATTATGCGATTATCACGCATATGGATCATGAGATCGGGCGTATTCTCCATACCTTGGAAAAAACCGGACAGCGCGAAAACACGATCATTGTATTTACCTCCGATCACGGACTGGCCTGCGGTCAGCATGGACTGGTGGGCAAGCAGAATATGTTTGAGCATAGCATGAAACCGCCGCTGATTTTTTGCGGGAAGGGAATTCCGCAGGGAAAGACTATTGATGCGCCGGTTTATATGCAGGATCTGATGCCGACCACCCTGGAGCTGGCTGGGGTAAAGATTCCGTCTGCGGTTGAATTTAAAAGTCTGGTGCCCGTCATCCAAGGTTCGGAAAAAGAGCCGTATTCGGCCATCTACGGCGCTTATAAGATGGCGCAGCGCATGGTGCGTATGGGGGATATGAAGCTGATCTGGTATCCGGATGCGGACAAATATCTGTTGTTCGATGTAAAAAAGGATCCTCTTGAAATGAACGACCTTTCATCCAACTCGGAACAGGCGGGCACGTTGAAGCGTTTAAAGGCCGAGCTGAAACGGCAGCAACGCAAGTTTAACGATCCGATGCTGGTTTCGCAATAGACATGAGAGTCCTTCTTTTCATAATTTTTGTGGCGACGGTTTGTGCGCGCGGAGCGGAATACACCGTTGATTCCGGCGGAAACGACAACCATCCCGGAACGCCGGGAAAACCGTTCCGGACCATTTCGAAAGCCGCCTCGCTGATGCAGGCGGGCGACACCTGTCGCATTCTGCCGGGAACCTATCGCGAGAGCGTGGCTCTTCGGGCGTCGGGAACGGTTGATCTGCCGATCCGTTTTGTCGGTGCGGTGAATGCAGACGGCTCCCCGGCGGTGCGGATTGACGGAACGGATAAACTGGACGCAGCGTGGAAAGTGGTTGCGGTAAACGGGGTTCGTGCGTTCGCCGCACCGCTTTCCCGACCAACCAGCCAGCTTTTTTCCAATGATCGGATGATGACCGAAGCGCGGTGGCCGGATCAGCGGTTCAACCAGATCTGGGATCGATCGACCTGGGCGAAAAGCGCCAAGGGGAGCCGGAAGGATCTGATGATTTGCGAGGAGTTGGCGGAAACCGGCGTTGATTGGACGGGGGCGATCGCCACGCTGAATGTCGCGCATCAATTCAAGACCTGGACGCGAAGCGTTCTGGAACATCGGAAGGGTTCGCCGGAATTTAACTATGAGCTTGGCGAGCGCCTGAACAGCGGCGCCGATGAAGGGCATACGTGGTGGGACGATCGCTTTTATCTAAGCGGAAAGATCGAGGCGCTGACCTCGCCGGAGGAGTGGTTCTACGATGATGCGAAAGGGCGACTCCTGTTCATTCCTCCGGACGGCCGGGCGCCGAAGAAGGGCGAGGTGGCGGTCAAAACGCGCGATTTCGGGTTTTCGGGAACAAATCTGGAACATGTGGAGATTTCCGGGATCGGTTTTTTCGGATGCACTTTTGCCTTCCGGAATTCAAACCATCTGACGGTCGAAAACAGCCGGGTACTGTATCCAAATTATGCCCGGATTCTGAATGGTCCTCTTCTCGAGGTCGAAAATTCCGATGTGGCGCAGACGTATGTGATCGGCGACAGCAACACAGTACGGAAGGTCAGCGTCGCCTATGGAAACACCGGCGGGATCAAGATGACCGGTAGCGGGAACCTCATCGAGAATTGCATCGTGCATGATGTCTGCTGGGGCGGCGGGCTGTCATATCCGTCCGTGATGATTCATTCCAGTAATCGCCAGCCGGGCGATTCAACGGTGGCGCGCTGCACCATTTTCAATTGCGGCAACCTCGGCATCCGGTTCATGCACCAGAACAATCTGATTGAATACAACCGTGTCTACAATACCGGGCTGGCCTGCAAGGATATCTCCGCCATTCATACGGGCAGCCCGGCCTGCGCGGGCAGTATTGCCCGCTACAACTGGGTGCACGATTCCCGTGGCAAGGGGATGCGCGGCGACGACCAGACCCGCGGCCTTACCTTTCACCATAACGTGATCTGGAACTGCGACGAGGGAATGATCGTGAAGGGCGATTTTAACACGTGCTACAACAACACCATTCTCGGTTCCGACGGCCATGGCTGCCTGATTATTCCGACGCGTCCCGAGCCGCGGAAATGGTGGGCGAAAAATAAATTTCTGGATGTGCAAAATTTAAACAGTGTGTTTTGCAGCAACCTGGTCGAAACGATCTCATATCGCTACGACCCGTTGCCCGGCGACCAGGTTCACTCGAATGTCGAGTTTGCCGGGCTTCCGTTCAAGGATCGGCTGATCTCGTTCGGTGGCGCGCGTTCCTTCAATCCTGAATGGATTAAGGAATTGGACTCCAATATAGGAGCCTATGAATCCGGCGTCGAGCCGTGGCGTGCCGGGGCGGATTGGCAGGCCCCGTCCATTGGCATAGAGCTTTCCATCAACGCGGAGGTCGCCCGCGGTTGGAGGCTGGACGCCCCTCAGAGAGCACCGGTGGTGAGACTGTCGGCGAAGCTGCTGAATTCCAAGCTAAGTGCCGTCTCGCTCAACAAGCTTCAGCAGCTTTATTCCGAATGCTGGACGCCGAAAGAGGCGGCTACCCGTAAAACGGCCATCCGGAAACGCGGGGAATATGAAGCGGGTTCTGCGGAATACAAGGCGCTCCATGCCCAGGTTGTCGGTTTACATCGAGCGGCGAATGAATGCCTTCAGGAACGAGCCGGCGAAGTCCTCGCCGGAAGTGAACTCACGCTTTTTTATGAAGTGATGGAATAGTTGGGTAAATCGGACGCGAAGCTATTTTCGACCTGCTGATTAAACGATACGGCAATGACGTAGTCGCATTCAACAACACCTGCGGGGTGAATCTGTAGTGCAGCGCTGGCCTGAAGGACAGGGCGTCCTCCATTGACACTTTTTGTCGGTTTTTTTGTTCATGTTCAGAGCGGGCTGGCATCCCTCTGTATGGATGGTGCTTGCGACGGTCGTGTCGGCCATCTTTGGGGCTGATCGGTATGGTTGGCGGTTTTATGTTCGAAATCTGCCGTTTCATGCTGATTTAGTCGCGATTAGCTTGGCGTCAGGCATTCAAAAGGTGGGTTATGAAAAACAAACAGGTGTTCATTTTAATTTTGGTTATCGCATTTGGCTGGTCGGCTTTCGGGGAAACACCGGAACAGCGCGACGAGCGTATGGAATGGTGGCGCGAGGCGCGGTTCGGAATGTTTATTCATTGGGGCGTCTATTCGATCCCCGCCGGGGAATGGAAGGGCGAGCCGGTGAAGGGCATCTCCGAGTGGATCCAATCCAAGGGTGAAATTCCGGCGGCGGATTACGCGGTGCTGAAGGATCAATTCAATCCGGTGCAATACGACGCCGATGAATGGGTGCGTCTGGCCAAAAACGCGGGCATGAAATATATCGTGATCACCAGCAAGCATCACGATGGATTTTGCCTATGGGATTCGGCCCAGACGGATTGGGATATCGCTTCGACGCCTTATAAAAAGGATCTGCTCAAACCGTTGGCTGAGGCGTGCGAAAAGTATGGCGTTAAACTCTGCTTCTACCACTCCATCATGGATTGGAAACATCCTGACTATGGCCTCAAAAAGCCGTGGAGAGGGAATGCAGACAATCCGAATCCCGACATGGATGCCTACACCGCTTATATGAAGGCGCAGCTGAAGGAGCTGCTCTCCAACTATGGTAACATCGGCGTGCTGTGGTTCGACGGGGAATGGGAAAAAGCCTGGACGCATGAGCGCAGTGAGGATCTGGACGACTATCTGCGAGCGATTAATCCCTCGCTCATCATTAACAACCGGGTTGATGTAGGGCGTCAGGGATATAAGGGAATGAATAAAGAAGGTGACTTCCGCGGCGATTTCGGCACGCCGGAGCAGGAAATTCCGCATACCGGTTTTCCGGGTGTCGATTGGGAATCCTGTATGACCATGAACACCAGTTGGGGCTATAAAAAATCGGACGACCAATGGAAGTCCACCGATGCCCTCATTCGCAACTTGGTCGACATTGCTTCTAAAGGCGGAAATTACCTGTTGAATGTAGGCCCCACCGCAGAAGGGCTGATTCCTGCGCCGAGCGTAGAACGGTTGCAGGAAATGGGCGCGTGGATGGCGGTGAACGGCGAGTCTATTCACGGCACCTCGGCCAGCACGCTGCCTGAACTCGATTGGGGGCGTTGTACGATAAAACGAGCGGGAAAAACCACGACCTTTTATCTGCACGTTTTCGATTGGCCTTCAGACGGCAAACTGGTTATTCCGGGACTGAAGCCGAAAAAAGCCAAGGCCACGATGCTTGATGGCGGACAAAAGCTGAAGGGTCGATCCACCGACGCCGGGTATGTGATCGAGGTCGACCCAACGGCTCCCGATGTGATCGACAGCGTGATTGTTCTGAAGGTGACAGGAACATAAGAAATGAAATTTAGAGTTATGTTGGTCATCACCGGGCTGGTCTGCGCATCCGTTTGCGCCGACCGTCCCAATATCTTGTTTATCGCGGTGGATGATCTGCGTCCGGAACTGAATTGCTATGGTGCCACTGGAATCATTTCCCCGAACATTGACCGTCTGGCGGATTCAGGCATCGTGTTCAATCGCGCCTATTGCAATGTTCCGGTCTGCGGTGCGTCGCGAGCCAGTCTGCTGACCGGAATGCATCCATTGACCGATCGCTTTACCACCTATGGTTCGCGCGTGGACGAAGAGGCGGCCGGTTTGGCGACTTTGCCTGGGCATTTCAAGAACAACGGCTATCACACGGCGGGCGTCGGCAAGATTTTCCACCATCCGGATGATGGGCTCGAAAGCTGGTCGGATGTGCCGGTGCGGCCCGACTATCCCAATGACCTTGCGGTGCAGGAGGAGTGGCGCGACTATCGCAGCGCCGAATATGCCGGGCTTCATGAACTGGAGCGGCCGGGCGGGGCGGTCGGCCCCGCGTGGGAAGCGGGCGATGTGGCAGACGATGTGTATTACGACGGCAAAACCACCCAACTGGCGCTGGATAAGCTGGACGCGCTGGCCAAACAAAACCAACCCTTCTTTCTGGGCGTGGGCTTCATTCGTCCGCATCTTCCCTTCAATGCCCCAAAGAAGTACTGGGATTTGTATGACCCGGCGAGCCTGGAGCTGGCGGACAATCCCTATATGCCAAAGGATGCTCCGCCTGATGCCCGGTTCAATTTCGGCGAATTGCGTTCCTATGCCAACATTCCCGACGGGAAGGAGCCGCTGGACGATGCCACGGCGCGCACCTTGCGCCATGGCTATTCTGCCTGTGTGAGCTATGTGGACGCGCAAATCGGAATGGTGCTTCGAAAATTGGATGAACTGGGACTGGCGGGAAACACGATTATTGTGTTGTGGGGCGATCATGGATGGAGCTTGGGCGAGCACGCCCAATGGGGGAAGCATACCTGTTTCAACAATGCGCTGCAGTCTCCGCTGATCATTCACACGCCGGGCGGATTGGCCGGAACAAAGACGGATGCTCTGGTTCAGTTTGTCGATGTCTATCCAACGCTGTGCGATCTGGCGGGGCTCTCCAAACCGGAGCATGTGCAAGGGCGCAGCCTTACGCCGGTTCTGAAAGATCCGTCCGCCGAGGTGAACGAGGTTCTTTTCGCCCGTTGGAACAACGGGGAAACCCTTATTTCAAAACGCTTCAACTATACGCAATACTACGACCGCAAGACGGGTGCCGTGAAATCGAGCATGCTTTACGATCGGCTCACCGACCCGGCGGAGAACGTAAACGTGGTCAATCATCCCGAATTCAAGCCGGTGGTTGAAAAGCTGTCAGCCGCCCTTGAGCAGCATATGAAGGAACGCCGTTAGTCGGCGAAAAGGACAGGAGACATGATGAAGTTGTGGTTGTTTTTGATGGGGATTGGGCTGGCCATTCAGTGCGCGGCGCAACCCAATGTGATTGTCATCATGGCGGATGACTTTGGGTTCGAGTGTGTCGAAACGTATGGGGGCGAATCGTACTCCACACCCCGGATGAACCAGATGGCGGTGGATGGGGTGAAGTTCAATCATGCTCACGCTCAGCCGATTTGCACGCCGTCGCGCGTGCAGATCATGACCGGGAAATACAACGTCCGTAACTACACCAAGTTTGCCACACTGGATCAAAGCCAGGACACCTTCGGTCATCCGTTCCGCAACGCGGGCTATTCCACCTGTGTGGTGGGGAAGTGGCAGCTGGGCGGAACGGGACAGACCATTGAAGATTTTGGCTTCGACGAGCATTGCCTTTGGTCGATCTTAAGCACGGCCGAGCGCTATGTCAGCCCCGACATCGTGACCAACGGCGTCAAGCAGAACTATCCCGGCCAATACGGCCCCGACATCCAACACGCCTATGCCAAGGATTTCATTCTCCGCAACACCAACACGCCGTTCTATCTCTACTATCCCATCACGCTCACGCACTCGCCGTTCCAGCCGACACCCGACTCCGCCGACTGGGATCCGAACCGCGATCCCTATTTCAGCGACCCCGTTTATTTCGGCGACATGGTGGCCTATCTCGATAAGCTGCTCGGCGATCTGCTCGACTTTCTCGAAACCACCGGCCTCGCGGAAAACACGCTGGTGATTTTCACCGGAGACAACGGCACCGACCGCCTCATCTATTCCGTCCAGAACGGCGTCACCGTGCAGGGCGGCAAGGGGTTGACGACAGATGCGGGAACGCATGTGCCGATGCTCATTTCCTGGCCGGGAACGGTTCAGTCTAACCTCGTGGTGAACGATATCGTCGACTTTGCCGATATCTACACCACCCTTATCGATGCCGCAGATGTGCCGGTTGATCCGGCGGTGGCGGCGGAAAAGGATGGCGTCAGTTTCCTTCCCTTGATGAACGGCCAGGCGGGAATGCCGCGCGACCATAGCTATTGCTGGTATATGCGCCGCACCGACATGACCGAAATTCATGAGTTTGTCCAGGATCAGACCTATAAGCTCTACGCGACCGGCGACTTCCACAACAAGACACTCGATCTGCTGGAGCAAAGTCCGCTCAGTCCCACTTCGTTAACGTCGGAAGAAACCACGCTGAAAACCTATTTCGACACCCTGCTGCTTCAATATGGCGCGTTGCGCCCGGACGGCATCCCGTACAACAACAGCGTACCGTATTCCGTTCCCGGAACGATCGAGGCGGAGCGCTATGATTTTGGTCTGGACGGCATTACCTACCACGATACAACCGCCGATTCGAATGTCGGCGGCACAACGCGCACGGATGATGTGGATATCCACACGATCAACAACGCAACGGTGGTGGATGAAATCGCTACGGGCGAGTGGTTGGAATATTCCGTGGATGTGGACGAGGCCGGGACGTATGCCTTCGCCGTGCGCTATGCGGCGGAATCCGTAGATGGCCGTCTTCATTTTGAAATCGGCGGCGAGTCCGTTTCTGGTACGCTCGATCTTCCGGCAACGGGTTCGGTTTCGAATTATGCAACGGCGGTCCTCGACGAGGTCCAGCTTCCGGGAGGCGAATGCAAGCTGACGGTGGTCTTTGACCAGCCCGGCATGAACATCGATCTTTTCACCGCGACCTATGTCGGGGAACCCGTTGCTCCGCCGGTGGCTCCCGTGACGGTCTGGAGCGAGGACTTCGAGACCACCCCGCCGAATGTCGAACAGACCGCCAATTTTATCCTCGGCGGATCAACACCAACGCCGGACTTCGATACAAATGTCTGGGCGGTCACGGGGAATCCGACGCTGGCGGGATTTGATGAAAATCCCGGTGCGGCCACCACACTCGCTTCCTACGACGCCGGTGTTCCGCGGCTGCGTGCGGTGGGCATCGTCCTGGGGGCGGAAACCTTTACGGCGGGCAACGGAACCTATCGCCTTGTGTACGATGTGGCGCTCTCGGGCATTGCGGATCTCTCTAACGACTATGGCCAGATCCTGATCTATTCCGGCGCGGGCTACAACAACACGGATTCCGCCTATACTATGGATGTGACGAGGCTGGCGCCGCAGGTGATTTCTTTTGAGGGTTCCGGCAGCGCATCAGCATCGTTGCTGGCGGATTCCGGTAAGATCGGCGCAACGGCGGTGAAGGCGGAGCTGGAGTTTGAATATACCGGCGGCGACGTTTCGTTGACGTTTGCTTCGTCGGGCGCGACCTTGGCGCTCTGGGATAACCTGAGCGTTTTCATGCCGGGCTCGGGCGCGCTTCAGTTTTCCGGTTGGGTCACGCAGTTTCCAACCCTTGGAAGCCAAACCAATTCGATCGACAATCCCGATGGCGACACGCTGAACAATCTTTACGAATTTGCCCTCGGCGGCATCCCGACCAACGGGGCGCACATCGGCCACGTACCGGTTTTCCAAACCTTGGAAGAGGGGGGAACCAACTGGTTTGAATATGTCTATGCCCGCCGCAAAAATCCAGCCGAACACGGATTGCATTATTATCTCGTGAAGAACACCAATCTGGTATCGAGCATCTGGAGTGTGGCAAGCAACGAGGTGGTGGCTGCGGAGCTGGATGAGGATTTCGAGGTGGTCTCCAACCGCTTCCCTACCAATGAAGAAGACGCACAGTTTATCCATCTGAAGATCGAAGAAATTTCCCTTTAGTGACAGGAGATAAGAAATGAAGACAGGACGAATTTTTCTGGTTACCGCAATGGCAGCTGGCTTGGCGCAGGCCGCCGCATCCAAACCTAATTTTGTTTTTTTTCTGAGCGATGATCAGCTTAAGGCGGATTATGGCTGCTACGGACTGCCGCTCGATTTAACGCCCACCACGGACCAGTTGGCAAAGCAGGGATTGGTGTTTGAGAAAATGTTTACGGCCGAGCCGATCTGCGCACCGAGTCGGGCGATGCTATTCACGGGACAGTATCCCGTTCGTAACGGCCTGTTCGTGCAGCACACGGCATCGCGCGCCGGAACCAAAACGGTCTATGATGCGCTCACCCCGCTGGGGTATGATGTTTCGTTGATCGGTAAGGTTCATGTGAAGCCGAACTCCGTATTTCGCTGGAGCTCTCCAGCCACAAAACAGAATATCAAGGCGTTGCCTATGGAGGATGTGGATGCCTATTTCGCGAAGAATAAAGAAAAACCGTTTTGTCTGTTTCTGACCTCTCATTATCCGCACGGCCCGTATCCGGCTAAGCCAAAGTTTCCACAGGATCAGGTGGTGGTTCATCCCTTCATGAAGGGTGGCTCAAAAAATGGGCTGGCTGGATATTATGATCATATTTCCAAAAAGGAAAAAGAGCTGGCGCAGGTTCTACAGCTATTGGAAAAATATAAACTGGATGAAAATACGGTCTTTGTTTATTCATCCGATCATGGGAATGGCATGGGCGCCAAATACACCGTTTATGATCGCGGCCTAAACGTACCGTTTATTGTTCGCTGGCTGGGCAGGATCAAGCCGGGCCGCACCAAAGCGCTATCCAGCTATGCGGATGTTGTGCCGACATTTGTAGAGCTGGCCGGGGGTGAACCGGTTGACGGGGTAGATGGAAAAAGTTTTGCTTCCATACTGAAAAACCCCGAAGAAAAACATCAAAAGTATGTTTATGGCGTCATGACGCAGCAGGGCGTCTGGGGGACCCATGTATTCCCTCGACGTTCCGTTCATAACGGACGTTTTCATTATATCTATAATTTCAATACGCTTGAAAAAATCGCGAGGGATGAATCGAAAAATAAAACCATCGATCCCTTCCATCGTATCGGTGCTGAGATGCACCCGGAGGTCACCGAAGAAGAACTGTACGATACTGATTCGGATCCGTGGGAGCTCAATAACCTGGCCAGCAATCCGTCTCTTGTGAAAATCAAGTCAGAGCTGAAAGGCGAATTATTCCAATGGATGGAAAGTCAGAATGATTTTCTGACGGAGGGCGGCGAAATTCCCTATCTCAAGAGTAAACATCCGGTCGATCAGTCCAGCGAAAAGTATACTTGTCCCCCGGAGCTGGAAGGAGCCATTAAAACCTATCTCGATCCCCACAATCTGACGGAATAATTAATGTTGGAGATAAAGGATGAATAAATCTGTTCACCTGTTCTGTTGAGCGGCATCCATTGTTATGTGCGACAGTTTGAATGGATGAGTTGGATTGCATTACGTGCGGCGCGCTCGGAGAGCGATCCCTACCTTCTGCGGGTTCCACGCTTGATGGCCGGATTTGCTGTGCCGCATGGTTTCGTAAATCGTGATTTTAGTTTCATTTGTGCTGATTGTTGGTTTTGGATGCAGGGTATCTCTTATTGTTTTGAAGTAGGTTTACGGTATGACACGTATGGTTAGGCTATAGGGTTAAAACGACGAGGAGAGGGAACGATGAAGACAATGAAAAGTTTGAAAATCATGGCTCTGTTGGGATTATTGACCGGTAGTGCGTTTGCGGCGGCACCGATCTCATACTGGACCTTCGATGAGGACACCGCAGGTTTAGGTTTAAAGACCACCATCGATTCGGGGAGTCAGGCTACCAACACCAAGTGGTCAGCCGACACCGTGGATCATGGGCAGGTGACCGACGGCTTGGGGAGTTTTGTCGTCTCCGGGAACGCATTAAACCGCTACACCCAATTGACCGATTTGTCGGGCAACGCGGCCGCCTATAATCCCGCCTATACGTCGGGCGTCTACCGGTTGGAGCTTAATTTAGCATCATGGGAATTGGATACGGCAACCGCAGGCAAGATTTTCGTGGCTGCCAGAAATGATGCAACTGAGCTTGCCAGAATTGAATTCTATGTTACGGGTGCGAATGCGACTAAAGTCCAGTGGAATGTGGGATCCGGCACATTTCGAAACCGCGAATTCACCTGGACCAATTCCGTCGTTTCGTTCGCTATCGAACTCGATTTAGATAATGATACGGCGAGATATTATATGGATGAAACGCAAATTGGCGTTGACTTCGCGTTTACCGCCGCGCAAATGGATAACTTTCGTTATGCCGGAGTGGATTGGAACGGTAGCGGCAGCGAAATCGTCAAGATCGACTCGATGGGCTTAATGGATGAGTTGGCAGATCCGCCGACTCCGCCACCGGAGTATGAGTTCGTCCCGGTCTCATCCTGGGCCTTTGATGATGATGCTGCAGGCGCAGGGCTGAAGACCGCCATCGATTCGGGAAGCCAGGCCGCCAACACCCAATGGGCAAACGACACCGTGGTTCAGGGGCAGGTGACCGACGGTTTGGGAAATTTTGTGATCAACGGGGATACGGTATCGCGTTGGAGCAATCTGGTCGATTTGACGGGCGGCGAGTCCGCTTATAATCCCGCCTATACGTCGGGCGTCTACCGTTTTGAAGTCAATTTTGCATCGTGGGCGATCAGTGATGCGTCCGATGGCGATGTCTCCTTTATTGTGCGGAATGGCGCGAGCGAGATCGCCAAGATCGGATTCAGTATGCTGGGCACGAACAGCGCCCAAATCCAGTTGAGCAACGAGGGGGGAGATTACAGAAACCAAGCCTTTACCGGCACCAACAGTGCTGTTCTTGCTGTAATCGAGTTGGATCTCGATAATGATATAGCAAGATATTTCCTGAATGGGGTTCAGCTTAGCATTAATTTTGCGTTTACTGCCGCACAAGTGGACAACCTGCGTTATGGAACGTCGTCTGCCTGGAATGGAACCAGCACCGACGCGCTGAATATCGATTCGATCGGGTTTTTTGTTGAAACCGAGGTTGTAGAACCGCCACAAACGACGACCGAGATCTACAATGCCTGGATTTTTGATTATCCGGGTGTGGGTGCGAACACCAACCTGCAGGATCATGGCGATAGTGACGACCTCGACAACCTGACCGAATATGCATGGGGCGGCGATCCGTCCGACGGCAACAGTCAGGGTAACACGCCGGTGCAGACGGTGTTGAGCGACGCCACCAATGTAATGGAATATATCTATTTTGAGCGCACCAATGCGGTCGCCCTCGGATTGGCCTCGATCCTCGAAGTGGGGACCGACCTGGTCTTTACCAACTGGGCCGACGGTAGCCCCTATGTGGTAGGCAGCGGCGCTTCTGCGGATGCGGGCTTTAATGCGGTAACCAACTGGATTCCGACCGATGCGGAGGACAAGCAGTTCATCCATCTACAGATTAAGTTCACCCCGTAGTTTATGTTTACAAAGGAACACAGGAAAATATCTCTCGCGATTGTCGAGGGGGCGGTCATTTGACCGTTTGCCAGCGAAATAAATACGGATTGGAGTCGGGAGTTGGCCCGGAGGTCGAGAAACGGACTTCATTCGAAAAAGGAAAGGAATGGACATGAAAATAATAAAAATTATCGCACTGGCGTGTGTATTCGCGGGGGCGGCGTTTGCATCGCCGATCTCATACTGGACCTTCGATGCTGATGCTGAAGGTCTGGGGATTAAGAGTGCCATCGATTCGGGAAGCCAGGCCGCCAACACAAAGTGGTCCGCCGACACCGTGGCTCAGGGACAGGTGACCGACGGCTTGGGGAGTTTTGTCATCTCCGGAAACGCATTAAACCGCTACTGTTCACTGACGGATTTGTCGGGCAATGAGGCCGCCTATAATCCCGCCTATGCGTCGGGCGTCTACCGGTTGGAATTGAATTTAGCATCATGGGAATTGGATACGGCAACCGCCGGCAAGGTCTTCGTGGCTGCCAGAAGCGGCGCAACAGAGCTCGCCAGGATTGAATTCTTTCTTACGGGTGCGGATGCTGTTACCGCCCAGTGGAACGTGGGTGCCGGCACATTTCGAAACCGCACCTTCACCGGGATCAATTCTGCCCTTTCGTTTTCTACCGAGCTTGATTTCGATAACAACACGGCGAAATATTATATGGGTGAAACGCAAATCGGCTTAGACTTCGCGTTTAACGCCGCGCAAATGGATAACTTTCGTTATGCTGCGATAGATTGGAACGGTAGCAGTACCGAAACCGTTAAAATCGACTCGATGGGCTTATCTGTGATTCCTGAACCCGCTACGCTGGGGATGGTGGTTGCAATGGGCACCGGCATACTTTTTGTACGTCGTCTAATGATATAGTCTGCGATCGTTTTTCCCCGTAAAGGATGGTTGAAAATACGCCTCGGTTTTCCGGGGCGTTTTGCTTGGTTACCGGCCTTTCCGAGTCGAGTTCTTCTCTGGCCAAACCGACTGTTTCGTGAGATTCTCAAGGCTTGTTTTCCGGTAGTCGGGAGAGAGGACGGTATGCGTGAAGATTATGATCAACTGAATGAGGATTTTGAGGATCGTCGGAGTTTGTTGGGTGAATTCTTCGAACCGGAAAAGCAGAGGTTGGATCCGGATGAAGAGTTGGCGCTGAACCCTATTTTCGAGGGACTTAAAGGGCAGTCCGCGCACTATTCCGACATGGCATTCGTTTGCGAAGGGGGCGAAAAGAAAATCTTCAAAGTGCGTGATTTGCGCACTGATCGTATTGTAGCGATGGCGAAACCGCTCTCTTGTGAAACGCCTGCGAAAAAAGAGGATTTTTTGCGGGAGGCTCGGCTGACCGCCTGTCTACAGCACCCGAATATCGTGACCATCTATGATCAGGGGCTGGATGATGACCATGTTCCCTATTTTACGATGGAGTTTATACATGGGGACAATCTCAGAACGATCATCGAACGGCTGGTGGATGACGATGAGGAGACGCAGGCGCGCTATCCACGGGAGCGGTTGCTTGAGATTTTTGTGAAGGTTTGTGATGCGGTCTCCTATGCCCATTCGCGTGGTGTGGCACATTTGGACATCAAACCGGCCAATATTCAGGTGGGGCCGTTTGGCGAGGTTCAGTTGTGTGACTGGGGGGTGTCAAAGGTTCTTTCAAGGGGATTTGATGAACAATTAGAGGGATGCCTTCTGGATGATGATCGGCCGAATAGCGATTTGTTGAACGATTTAATGCCGGTGGATATGGTGACGGGGACGCCCGGATTTATTGCCCCGGAGCAGGTTGGATCCGGCAAGCCGATCTCTGAATTGACGGATGTATATGCATTGGGGGCAGTGCTCTATTATTTGTTGACCTTTCGGGTTCCGGTTTGCGGCAAATCCAATCAGGAGATATTGAAAAAAACGAAGGCCGGGGAGTTGGTGCCCTTAATGTCCCATTCCGCCGGCCGGTTTATTCCAAAGGGCCTGGCAGCGGTCGCACGGAAAGCGTTGTCGCTTGACCCGGAAGATCGTTACGTTTCAGTGCAGGCTTTGAGGTCGGAGCTGGATCGCTTCATGACGGGATTTGCAACGGAGGCGCAGCATGCCGGTCCGTTGCAACGTGCGGCTCTTTTGCTGAAACGCCGCCCGGTTGTGTTTCGCGTGATTGCCATCTCCATTGTAGTTTCCTTGTTGGTGTTGATCATTTCATTTTTTCGAGTGGTCCATGCAAAGGAAGAGGCGGTGAAGGCAAGAAGCACTGCGGAGGAAAACCTACGGCTTTATATTGAGGCATCCGACCGTTCGAATATGTTTGCTGATAACGTTCGTAAGGTAGCAGTCGGGTTCTATCAGCAGGAGAATTTCATGGAAGCCAACGCGAAGGAACACCTGTTGAAACTGCAGCTTCAGGAGACTTTGGATGAGCAACGCAGGAAGCAGATTACCCACAAGCTGGCGATGCTGCATTTTGTGCGGCAGCAGTTTCATCAGGCCAATCCCTATTTCCGTCAATCGGGCTGCGATCCGGAGACGGATCGCTTTTTCGGACTTTCCGAGGAATTTGTGAAGAGGAAGGGGCCAGGGGGTGGGTGGCTCGAAAGAGATGTGCTGCTGGAGCTGATGAACAGGGTTCCGGTTGCGTACGACAATATTTTCAATGCGTTGGGCCACTATTATCTGCAAACGAAATTCAAGGCGCCACTGGATTCGGAGGAAATTCTTCCGTTGATTGAAACGCTGCTGGATCGTCTGAACCATCAGGGCCAGCATGCCGAAAAGAGGCATACGTTGGCGCTGGACCAGGTGGACGGCGGATGGCGGTTGTCGCTGGCAGGGAAATCATATGCGGTGTTAAACCTTCCGTTGACGACGGCCAGAACCGAGTCAAATGTATTGAATCCATTGGGGCTGTATGCGCTGGATATCAGCTATAGTAAGATCAACGACCCGTTGCAACTGGAGGGCTCCGGCATTAAAGAACTGGAGATGCGCGGGGTGAACTGGGACCGACCGCAGATTCGAATGCTGAACCGTTTGCGTTTGAACAAGCTGACGCATTCGCTGGATGTGTCGGATGCCTTCCTTCAGGAAGTTCTGCCGAATGTTGAGCTGGTTCGGGTTAATAAAAGTTTAACTTTTTAGAGCAGATCCTCACGCAGTTGCTGGATTTCGGCGAAGAAACGGGATTTGACGCGCGCTTTAAGCGTGTTGATTGAGTTGAGGCCAATGCCGGTTCGCCGCGCGATCTCCTCGCGCGCAACGCCTTCCAGGCTCAGCCGGAATACCTCCATTGTTTTTTTGCTGAAGCAGGGCTCAATCTTTTTCATGGCTAGGTGGGTCAGGTGGATCTGCCATTCTTTTTCGGCAATCGTATCGATGTCCGGCAGGCGGATGGATTGAAGATAGCTGAGAGAGGCGTCGCCAGCGGCTTTTTTTTCTATATCCTGTCGCCGTGAGCGGGATCGAATGAACTGTTTTACCTCGTTTTTAGTGAGCATGGCCAGATAGCTGCGGAAACGGCGGATCTCATCAGTCTTCATCCCCGGGAGCTTTTCCCAAAGCTTTATGATGACTTTCTGATGAATCTCTTCGGTGTCTTGCTGCGAGATATTCATGTTTCGGATCACGGCGTAGATGTAGCGCGAGTAGATCCCGGCAAACTCTTCCCAGGCGGCTTCGTTGTATTGATCTTTTACGCGCTCGATCAGGGTCTTGCGGGTAGAGAAAGTTGGCTGAGTATTATTATCGTTACACATGAAATGAATGTATCGCATAGCGGGGTGAACGCAACAGATAAGTTGATCGACGAGGGCCTGGTTCATCTCTTCGGATCCGCCTAGCGAATTGGAGCTTCGGTCGTTGTGAAAAAAGTACTTAAAATTGTTCATCTTACCCGGTGAACGGCATCTATCGGATGTAACGTTGATTAAAAGGACCACGGGATGAAGAAATCAGATATGAATCGTTGGCTAACTGTCGTGTTGACAGGGGTGTTTGTTTTCAGCGCGGCGGGAGGGGGTGCAAGGCCTCTGTCGCTGGAGCTGTTGATGGAAAAAAGCCGGCCCTTGAATAAGGAATGTTACGGCTCGAACCTTCAGTTGCAGTATAGCCCGATCTGGTTCAACCATCCCGAGTTCATTGAACTCTACAAGGAGACGGGCAAGCCGTTTATCCGGTTCCCCGGTGGTACGACGGCCAACTTTTACAATCCCGAGACGGGCTTGATGTCCGAGGACACGCCCTACAAAAAGCATGACTTTTCCTCGCTGAACAACAATATCCGGAAATTCAGAAACGGGGGCGGCAACACCGATGAAGGGTTTTTGGAATTTGTTAAGCAGACCGGCTCGCGCTACAGCGTGGTGTTGAACGTCAGTACCCGGACGGTGGCGCAGAACCGTGCATGGCTGAAGAGCGTGAAAGCCCGGGGTTTTGAGATGACCCATTTCGAAATCGGCAACGAGCTCTACTATAATTTCTTCGACTGGGCCGATGCCGGCAAGTCGGCAAAAACCTACATTAGCCGGGCAAAGGAAAGCGCGGCTATGATCCGCTCTGTTTTTCCGAAGGCCAAGGTCGGTGTTATCGTCCCCAGTCACATCTACATGTTCGAATCGTACGGCGGGCGGCAGGACAAGCTGCCAAAACGAATGCAGCAGTGGTATGACGCAATGGAGAAAGAGACTTTTTTCGATGCGGTTGTGATCCACTTATATTCGAACATCGGCATGAAGTCGGGAACGAAGGTGGAGGATTTTATCTCCGTTGCCCAAGGCTATGAAAATGTGATTGGCTATGCGGAGCGCAATCTCGATTCGGCCCTCGATATGCTGGAGAAAAAATTTCCGGATAAGGAAATCTGGGTGACGGAATATGGTGTGAATGGCTTTAATGGTACGCTGGCCGAATTCGGCCTGCGCGATTCGCACCTGGGCTGCCTGCACAGCGATCTGATGCTCATGCGCTATTTTTCCCGACCCTCCGTAAGCATTGCGCATTGGCACTCCTTTAACGAGTTCTATGAATGCCGGCATGGAGCCACGCCCGGCATCAAGGATGAACGATCAAACCAATATGCGCACTTCAGCCTGTTTGCCGAGCCGGTCCTTAACAGCGAGCAGTATGTCCCGGTCAAGGTTGACCAAGGCGCCCAGCTGGAAGCCGGAGCGTTTGTCGGGAAGAGTAAAGGTTATGTCATTGTGCTCAACAAGCGAGGTGAAACCCATTCCCTGAAATCACTGAAGTCGGGCAAATTTATTCGCCTGACGGGTGCGCTGCAGTTGACCCTGTCAGAAGATCTTTCGCTGGCCACGGCGATGGAAGCTGCCGACAAAATGGAACGGGTTGAATTGCGCGATGATGCACTTCGGTCTGTTGTTTTTCCTCCCTATTCGATTACCCGTCTGGAATATGAATTTGATGCAGGGCAGGTTGTTGCTGCACCCTGAATTTTAAAAATAAAGGTTTGAAAATGTACGAGAGCAAGAGACGACTTGGATTGTTGACGATAGGAATGCTGCTGGTTGCGGGGTGGGCCGGGGCAACGGAATATCATGTTTCAGTACAAGGAAAAGCCGACGCTCCGGGGACGGCAAAAAAACCGCTGCGGACCATTCAGTCCGCCGCGAATCTTGCGATGCCGGGCGATACGATTACGGTGCATGGGGGCATCTATCGCGAACGGATCGACCCGCCGCGCGGGGGCACGTCTGAGGACCAGCGTATTGTCTATCAGGCCGCACCGGGTGAGAAAGTGACCATCTCCGGAGCTGAAGAGGCCAAAGGTTGGGAGCATCAGTCTGGCAATGTCTGGCTGCTTTTCCTGCCGAACGATTATTTCGGGGCGTACAATCCGTTCTTTATCCCTCTTCAAGGCGACTGGTTTTTCCCATTAAAGCAGGAACATAAAGTCGGGGCAGTTTATTTCAACGGCAACGAAATCAACGAAGCCGCTGCGCTGGAAGATCTGTACGGAACCTGCCATGGCAAAAAGTGGTATTCCAAATCGGATAACCAGGGCACCTGGATCTGGGCCAACTTTGTCGGTATGCCGCCGGACGGTGAAGTGAATCCGAACAAAGAGAATGTTGAAATCAGCAAACGCCGCGCCGTTTTTTATCCGTCCAAACCCAACATCGACTACATCACGGTGCGCGGCTTCGAACTGACCAAGGCCGCGAATCCCTGGTCGCCGCCGACCACCGAGCAGATCGGCCTGATCGGTACCGGCTGGAGCAAAGGCTGGATCATCGAGAACAACGAGATCACCCGGGCGCGCTGCACGGGGTTGACCTTGGGCAAAAACTTCGACCGGATGGATGGGCTGATGGACTATGGCTACAACGCTCACTACCAGTTGGTGGAACGCGTGATTGCTCGCGGCGACTGGACGAAGGAAAATATGGGTGGCCATCTGGTGCGCAACAACACGATTGCCTATTGCGGGCAGTCCGGCATCGTCGGTAGCCACGGTGCCGCATTTTCCACCATCACCGGCAATGTGATTCATGATATCTTCATGTATAAATCGTTCGATGGTTTCGAACAGGCCGGTATCAAGTTCCATGCGCCGGTCGATACCCTCATCAGCAACAACCTGATCTATAATTCCGGATGCAAGGGCATCTGGCTCGACTGGATGTCGCAGGGCGCGCGCGTGACGGGCAATGTGCTGTTCAACCATCAGGAGCAAGACCTGTTTGTGGAGGTCAACCACGGGCCGTTGCTGGTGGATAACAATATCCTTCTTTCGGATGAATCGGTGCGGGATGCCTCCCAGGGCAGCGCCTACGTACACAATCTGTTCGGCGGAAAGGTGGTGCAGCGCGCGGAACACGAACGCCTGACCCAATACTTCAAGCCGCACTCGACCGAGTTGGTGGGCCGTTCCAAAATCTTCGATGGCGACGACCGCTTCTACAACAACATCGTCATGGACGATTCCGGTCTGCGCAGTTACAACAACTGCAAAGAGGAGGTTTGGATGGATGGAAATCTCTTCCTTTACAAGGCGGTTCCTGCCGACAAGCTGGAAAAAAAGGCGCAGTTCGACCAAGAGGCCGATACCCGTTTCCGGATTCGGAACAACGGCGGAAAAGTATTTCTCGAACTGGATCTGAACGCGGAGTGGGCTAAAGGACAGACGCGTGATTTGATTACCACCGAAATGCTCGGCAAGACTCAGATCACCAGGCAGACGTTTGATCATGCCGACGGCTCTTCGGTGGCCATCGATACCGATTTGTTCGGCAAGCCGCGGAATGCGAAAAATCCGTTCCCCGGCCCGGTCGAGCTGTCCGGTTCCGTTAAAAAAATTCAGATTTGGCCGCGTAAATAAAATACTTCAAAGGAGAAAGCTATGATTCCAAGGTTTGGAAAACTCGCGCGGACAGGGCTGTTGGTAGCTCTTTCCGGTTTCACGTTTCAGGGTTCAAGTTTCGCTGCGAAGCCGCCGAACGTATTGTTCGTGGCGGTCGACGATTTGCGGACGGATCTGGGCTGCTACGTCGCGGACTACATGAAAACGCCCAACATTGACAAGCTGGCCAACGGCGGCCTGCTGTTCGAGCAGGCCTATTGCCAGCAGGCGGTTTGCGGCCCGTCGCGTATCAGTCTGTTGACGGGGCTTCGGCCGGATACCACCAAGGTGTACACGTTGGATCAGCCGCTCGATAAAGAGCTGCCCGATACGCTGACGCTGCCTCAGCATTTCAAGCAGAATGGATACAAGACCATCTCGTTGGGTAAGATCTATCACCACGGCACCGATGATAAAGAGTTCTGGGATGTGCTCGATAGTTGCTCCGCTCCGAAATATGCCAATCCGAAAAATGTGGCGCTAGTCGAAAAACTCACCAAAGAGGCCCATGCCAAAGGGCTGACCAAGGGTAAGGAATTTCGGAAAGCCACCCAGGGGCCGCCGGTTGAATGCGCCGATGTGCCGGACAATACCTATGGCGATGGAATCACGGCCGACCGGGCCATTGAGGCGATTCGCAACAAAGGTGATGAGCCGCTCTTCCTTGCAGTAGGTTTCAGAAAGCCGCACCTGACCTTTGCTGCGCCGAAAACATACTGGGATCTCTATGATCACGACACAATCACGATCCCGTCGCACGACCGGCCAGAGGGTGCCGCCGATCTGGCTTTTACCACTTGGGGGGAACTGCGCGGCTATCACGGTATGCCGGAAAACGGCGGTGTGACCGATGAACAGGCCAAGACCCTGATTCACGGCTACCGCGCCTGCGTCTCCTACATCGACGCCCAGCTCGGGCGCGTGCTCGCCGAACTCGATAAACAAGGGTTGCGCGAGGATACCATCATCGTCCTCTGGGGCGATCATGGCTGGAAGCTCGGTGACTATGGCGACTGGTGCAAGCACACCAACTTTGAGCTCGATACCCATGTGCCGCTGATCTACAGCGGCCTCGGCGTTCCCGCGGGCAAGCGCTCCGCAGCGTTGGTGGAATTTGTCGATATCTTTCCGACGCTGGCCGAAGCTTGCGGGCTGGAGGTTCCCGAATGTGACGGGCTCAGCTCGGTTCCGCTCTTCAAGGATCCTTCCAAACCTTGGAAAAAGGCCGCCTTCAGCCAGTATCCCCGGGGCGGGGGCATGGGCCACACGATCCGTTCCGGAAAATGGCGCTACACGGAATGGAAAAACTCTAAGGGAAAGGTGACCGCCCGCGAGCTTTATGATCACAGCGAATCCGATATCGCCACGGTCAATCTGGCCGATCACCCCGAATACAAAAACGTGGCTAAAAAGATGGCCGCCATTCTCAAGGCCGGCCCAGAATCCGCGCTTCCTAAAAATTAAAAACAGCAGAGGAATTTAAGATGAAACGGATATTAAAGTGTGTTGGGTTTGTTTTACTGACCGTCATGACGGCCGGAACGACGCAGGCGGCGGCAGAGAGATATGAGCCGACCGAAAAATCGCTGGAGCGGCACAACGCGGTGCCGGAGTGGCTGAAGGATGCCAAGCTGGGAATCTATTTCCACTGGGGCGTCTATTCGGTGCCAGCCTTTCATGATGAATGGTATCCGCGCAACATGCATCTGGAGTCCAAAAAAGATTACAAACATCATCGGGAAACCTACGGCGATCCAGCGGATTTCGGCTATCACAACTTTGTTCCGTTTTTTAAAGCCGAGCATTTTGATCCGGAGGAGTGGGCCGACCTTTTCCAGAAGGCCGGCGCGCGGTTTGCCGGCCCGGTGGCGGAGCATCATGACGGCTTCTCCATGTGGGCGAGCAAGGTGACCCCATGGAATGCAATGGATAAGGGGCCGAAGCGCGACATTCTCGGCGAGCTTTTCCAGTCGTTGGAAAAACGGAATATGAAGACGATTGCCACCTTCCATCATTCCCGCAATCTGCAGCGGTATGCCAAGACGGCGGAAAAGGAGTTCGAAAAGAAACATCCGTTTGCCAACAGTCATTTCCCGTACAAGAAGGGGTGGCCGACCGCTTCGGATGACAAAGAACTGAAGTATATGTATGGCAACATGCCGGAAGCGCAGTGGAACGAAGAAGTCTGGCTGGGAAAACTCAAGGAAGTGATTGATAACTATAAGCCGGATATCATCTGGTTCGATACCTGGCTGGATAGTGTTCCGCTAGACTACCGCTATAAGTTTTCCGCCTACTACCTAAATGCGGCAGCATCCTGGAACAAGGATGTCGCCATCCTCAGAAAACAGGAAGATCTTCCGCTCAGCTTTTCACTTAACGACCGTGAAAAATCGCGTGAACCCAAAGCGCTTCCGCAGCTTTGGATGACGGACGATACGATCAGTACCGGAAGCTGGTGCTATACCGAAGATCTGGAGATCAAGCCGCTCTATAAAGTGGTTCACGCCCTCATTGATACCGTCAGTAAAAACGGGGTGATGCTGTTAAATGTTTCGCCGAAGGCTGATGGCACCATTCCGGATGTACAGCGTAATTCGTTGCTGTCTTTGGGAGCATGGCTGGAAGAAAACGGTGAGGCGATCTACAGTACTCGTCCCTGGATTGAAGCGGCAGAAGGTCCTACGGCCGAGCCGGGCGGCGGGTACAAAGATCATAAAAAATTCCTGGCCTTGGAATATTCCGCCAAGGATATCCGCTATACGGCTTCCAAGGATGGAAAAACCGTGTATGCATTCACTATGGGCATCCCGAAAAAAGGCGACTCAACGGTGTTGAAAACCTTTGCCGAAAAGAAGGTGGCCGTTAAGACCGTCACGTTGTTGAACGGCGGGCAGGTGCATTGGAACATGAGGGCGGAGGGGCTGAAAATCGAGCTGCCGAAGGCTTTGGAAGAGGCGATGGCCGTGATCTTTAAGATCACGTTGAAATAGCCTCCTGAATACAAAAAGAGTACGGACAGAAAAATGAGACATCCATGGAATAAAATTCGACCCTGCATCATTACAATCGCGATCGTGCTGTCGCTATCGACGAGCATGGCCGCTTCTCTCCAGGATATGGGGATGGCTGAACTGGCGGAGCTGTCGCGTCCGGGGTTTATGATTGGCGCGCATCTGAAGGAAAACCAGATCAGCGGCAAAGCCTCTGAAGTTATCTTGAAGAACTACAATCAGGTGTCCGTGGGGATCTACCAGAAAAGAACCCAGTCTGAATCACGCGAGGGGTGGGACTTTTCGCGGGCGGACCCGGTCATTGAATTTGCCGAACGGAATAATCTGACGGTCTATGCGCATCCCATGTTCGGGTCGGACGGCTATCTCTCTGAATGGTTGCGGGAGGGCCGTTTCAGCGATGAGGAGCTGCTGGAAATCATCGAGGAGCGCATCAAAATCATTCTGACCCGCTATCGCGGAAAGATCGATATCCTGGATGTCTACAACGAGGGTTTGCATCGGGACCGGCCCGGGTGGCGCGAGGAGGAAAATATGTTCCTCCGTTTGGGCTGGCGTGAGAATGAGATTGGCAGGTGGCCCATTATGCTGGAAAAGATGCTGATCTGGTGCCGCCAGTATGGCGGAGAAGAACTCAAGCTCATCTACAACGACAATCGCAATGCCCTGCCGGACATGCCGCAGACCGAGGAGTGCATCACCCTTTACCGGGCCTTGAAGCAGGCCGGTATCCCGATCGACGGCATCGGTATCCAGTGTCATACCAAGATTACGACGGATGGAATCCACCGACCCAACGGCCACGAAAAGGACAAGGGATCGCGCTTCGACGGCGAAGCGTTTGCCCGGAATCTGCGGGCGTTCGGTGACGCGGGAATCGAGGTCTATATTTCGGAGAGCGATGTCCATCTGTACGGAAAGATTGATAAGAAAAAGCTGAACCTACAGGCCGAGGCCTATCGTGCGATGCTGAAGGCCTGCATCGAAGAGCCGGCCTGCAAGGCTTTCAAGACCTGGGGCTTCACCGATGCCAGCTGCTGGAAGCCCATGAGCAAACAAAATCCATCCTACAAATATGAGCCTTGTCCGCTGGTGTTTGATCATAACCTGAAGCCTAAGCCAGCCTACGAGGCGATGAAGTCGCTGCTGATTGAACGGATTGGGGAGAAGTAAGGTCGCGCGGAAACAATTTTTAACCAGTAGAAAAATGAGAGGCAAAAGATGAGCAAAGATACGACGAATATGGGGTTTGTGATTTTGATCAGTGTGGTCGCCACAATTGGCGGCTTCCTGTTCGGGTTCGATAGCGGGGTGATCAATGGCACGGTCGATGGATTGCAGACCGCGTTCAACTCCGACAGTATGGGTACCGGCTTTAACGTGGCCTCCATGTTGCTCGGGTGTGCCGTCGGCGCATTTTTTGCCGGGACGCTGGCGGACAAGCTGGGTCGCCGCACGTGGTCGGTACGAAAACTAATCTGCGGCGGAAGCGACTGTAAACATTGACCGAAATGGAAGAAAATGGGTGAAAAGATATCCGAGCAGAGTGAGTGAAGGTTTAGAAACAGCCGATGAGTACCCGAAAAACAGCCGAATTTATGCAGTCAGGGCGTGACGAAACATCCGTTCAATGCGAACGAGGGTGTGTGCTCTGATGGTACTGGCGGAGGTACAGCTACGCAGCTTTGCGGTAGTAAACGCGATGACTCCGTCGAGGCGTTCTTCGCGTTTGAAGAACAAATGCAGGTGAGAGCAAACTTCGAACCACTTTAGATGCTGGATCATTGGAGTGCCATGCCATGGAAGATGTTGTAATATATGTGTATGTGGTCGTTCATGAGCAGTTTAGGATCATGCTAAGTCGTGCGTTAGGGTTCGGCAGGGAAGCAACCAATCATCCGCATCCTCCGACCTGTCTCTGGGCGAAGTGCTGCTCAAGGCAGCGTCGCTTCAGCAGATTGTTGCTGCTGCTGGAAAACCTCCTATAACCAGCTCGAGAACTGCTTCTGCACACTTTGCACGGCTACGGAGCTTATCCATAGGAAACCTATTTATTTCCAAATATGTGAGGTATAAAAAGTAAGTTTCTTATGGCGCGGTATTACAACCGTGCAACGTGTGCACAGCCCGGAAATCTAAGGGGATAAAATGAGTGTTTCTATATGCCCGGTGTTAACTGTTGACCCTGAATCACCTGGAGATAAACTAATGCTATAAGGTTTGGGTATGTACGACCGGACACATTGGTTCCGCTCTCTAACTCGTCGTTGGAATGGGAGCATGTGCGCCGAGGTATCTGGGTATTGGCGGCTCCTCCGCGATATTTGATAGATCAGGGGGAGTCGCTCTTTTTTCCGCCCGCATATAGCATAGGTAAAAATAATCAATACCGCCCCGGCGGTTATGCCAGAGCGGGTTGAAGAACCTAGATGAACATCATTCACTACTTATATCCCTTCCCGCAGCAGAAGATGCAGACGATGTTGGTGCCGGCGTGGAAGCCGGTGCCTTTGCAGTGCGTGCAGCGCATCTTGAACATCGTGCCAGCACTGCAAGCGAGTGTGGCGATCAGCAGCAGTCGGGTGATGGTTTTTCGATTCATGGTTATTCTCCTTATGGGTTTTAAAAACAGTTTCTATTCGCAGATCTTTTGAGCAAAGCTGGATATGGGGGGAGCGAAGCGCTCCATACCAACCCGGCACGAGGCCGGGCGGTCAGTTACTGAGCTGGCGGGATATGCCGATCAACTCGGAGATGCTCTTTTCGCGCATCTGCTTCTCTATCTTTCGCCGAAGTATTTCCTCCACGGTTGCCTTGGTGGCCACCCCGGAGCCGGCCACCACCGCCACTACTCCGGCGGTGGTCAGCGCGAATCCAGCTAGGGCTATCCCGGCGCCGGCGACGAGCGTCAATAGTCCGGCAGAGATCCACTTCTCTGCCTCGGACTTCTCGACGTACACCACGGACAACATACCTGTAGCGATCAGTATTCCGCCGATGGCCATCACCCCCTGACCTAACGTCACCAGCCCCGGGCCGAGCATAATGCCGCCGACTCCGGCTTCAGCGACATCTTGCTTTTCGCCACAGCCTTCGGCCAACTAAACGTTCCCTGCTCCAGCCGCTTCACCGATACCCAGCACCCTGTCCCGTCGAAACAGAGCACCTTGATCCGGTTGCGCGAGCGATTCGAAAAAACAAACAGCGCCCCGTCCTCCGGGATGTCGCCGAGTTCGTTGCGCGCAACCGCATACAAGCCGTTGAAGCTCTTGCGCAAATCCACCGGCTCAACCGCCAGCACCACCTTCAGATTTTGATTCATATGAAACATCATCGACTCCTTGGTTAATTGAAGTCGCCGATATTATCTCATAGCGGAATTTTGGATAGGGGGACGAATCTCGGTCGCTTACGATTGATCCCCGGTGCCCGCGAATACAACGAGATTTTCACCTTTATTGATTTCGGCGGCCCGCCAACCAACAACCATGCCGAACGCGCACTGCGCCCCCTGGTCATATTCAGGAAGACTTCCATGGGAACGCGCAGCGCGGCCGGGTCCGAAAACATCGGCGTCTTCGCCAGCCTGGCCCAAACCGCCAAGCTTCAGGACGCGTCCGTCATAGAGCTGTTCAGCGCACTGCTCACCGGCACGCCCAACCAAACGCAGACTGTTCTTTTCGATGGTTCAGGCGAAACGCAAATCAGCTAAACTGTCACCTTTTATTAACTTTTTAATGGAGGGAAGCATGGAAAACAAGAAGAAATTCAAGCCGGATCCAGATCTTAAGCCGAACTTCTGAGGAAATACGGCTCCTTCTGCGATGCAATCCTCTCGCACTCAATGAGTTAAACAAAAAGAATGTCCAAGTTTTTCAAAATCTGTACCCATGTAAACATAAACTTAGTGCTTGCATGTTTCGCTATGTCGCATATTGTGCGGCCATGTATATAGAACGAGTGCCCAATCGAAACTCTCCGCCCGCCGTCCTCTTGCGGGAGTCGTGGCGGGAAAATGGAAAAGTCCGAAAAAAAACAGTGGCTAATCTGAGCGGATTGCCCGATGAACTCGTCGAGGCGCTTCGGGCGGCCCTCAAGGGCGAATCGATCCCGGCATCGGAAGGGATTGCATCTCTTGAAAAAGCCATATCCATTCATGACGCCCGCCAGCACGGCCATGTTGCAGCCATCCATTCTGTGCTGAAAAAGTCGGGGCTGCTGGGCATGATCGACTCAAAACGTTCCCGTGAAAGGGATGTGGTTGCGGCGATGATTATTGATCGCATTATCAGCGGGGATTCCAAGCTCGCAACGGTTCGCCATTGCGACCCCCAGACCGCTTCAACCTCTCTGGGCGAGCTACTCTCCCTTGAGGATTTGCATGAAAACGAGTGCTATGCGGCAATGGATTGGCTGCTGGAACGACAGGATAAAATCCAAAAGAAACTTGCGAAAAAGCATCTTGCCGACGGCGCCCCCGTACTGTTCGATCTTTCATCCTCCTATTTCGAGGGGCAATGCTGCGAGCTGGCCCAATTCGGGTATTCCCGCGATCATCGGGGGGATCGCAAGCAAGTGAACTACGGAATCTACTGCAACACCGCTGGTACGCCCGTCGGCGTCGAAGTCCTGGCCGGGAACGAAAGCGACCGCATTGCCTTTCCCATAGCGGTGGAACGGGTGCGAAAGGATTTCAACCACAAGAATGTCATCTTCATTGGCGACCGCGGAATGATCAGCGGAAAAGCCATCGACGAATACCTTCGCGACGAAGAAGGCGCGGACTGGATCACGGCGCTCAATGCCGCCTCCATTGCAAAGCTTGAACGGTGCGGGAGCATCCAGCTCACGTTCTTCGACGAATGCGACCTCGCGAGCATAACCCACCCCGACTACCCGGACGAACGCCTCGTCGTCTGCCGCAACCCCGACCTCGCCAAACGCCGCTCAAAAAGGCGCGAAGCCCTTTTGCAAGCCACCGAAAAACTTCTCGCCGAAATCATCAAAAAGGTCGAACGCAAAAACAAACCCCTGCGCGGCAAGGATGCGATCGGGGTGGAGGTCGGCAAAATCATCAACAAGAAAAAGATGGCGAAACACTTCAACCTCACCATCGAGGACGACACCTTCGCCTTTGACCGCAACGAAGAAAAGATCCGTTCCGAATCCGCCACCGACGGCCTCTATGTCATCCGCAGCAGCGTCGACAAAACCCGTATGACCGACCAGGAACTCGTGGCCAACTATAAAAACCTCGAAATGGTCGAACGCGCCTTCCGCTCCCTCAAATCCATCGACCTAAACGTCCGCCCCATCTATCACCGCCTTGACAACCGAGTCCGCGCGCACATCTTCATCTGCATGCTCGCCTACCACATCGAGCACCAAATGCGCAGCCAGCTAGCGCCCCTGCTTTTCGCCGACGAACAAAAAGAAACCGCGGCCGAACGCGATAGCGTCGTCGACCCCGTCAAACGCTCCGACTCCGCCAAGAAAAAAGACCAAACCCGCCGCACCCCGGACGGGCAGCATCCCATATCGAGCTTTCGCGACATTCTCAACACCCTATCCGCCATCACCCGCTCGCGGGTCAAAGTGGAAGGCCATAAAAAAGGAGACTTCAAAACCACCTCAACCCCGACTCCCTACCAGCAAAAAATACTAGAATGGCTTGGAGCAACGCGAGGAATGTAGCCAGCAGCAAGAAAAGCGTATTTGTGCAACCGACTCACAGTCGGTTAGATACGCATATTCATGCCGAGAAGTTCGGGTTAAACGTAATCTTTCCAACAATGAATTGCACTACGTCTTTCCCTGTCAATGCGAGGGAAGTCCCTACAATCCGGTTACCGGTATCATCCCAGACTGCAGCCTGCAAGTTGGCATCATCGCTGTTCACGAATCCAAAACCGGCGTTTCCGTCAAGCGTGACGTCCGGTATGCTGCCATCTTCGGCCAACGGGCTTCCCGCAATCGCAAAGCCCTCATTCTGCCCCGGACGTAGCAACACGCTGAACCAGAGTTCGGGCGTGGCATCCAGATCGGCAGTCAGCGTGCGGGCCAGATATTCTGTTCCACCCGTACTGACTCGATCCAGACGATTACCGGAAACCTCCAGGGCTCCCCAGCTGTCGCCGCCTTCCAAAATCTGGAAGTTGGAATCCCCGTCGACCGGTTGACTGCTCGTCCAAGCATCACTGAACCCCGTTCCACCGTTCAGTCCACCGACCTGACCGATCCCAGTCGAGGCTGCGTAGTCAAACCCCTCGTAAGCCAGCAATGCAGCCTGCGTGGTCCCGCATACAACCGCGACCGTTGCCGCAGCTATAAATTTTTTATTCATTTTTCTCCTTTTGCTGTTTTTACTTATGCACCGGGAACCGAAATTCCCGATGCACTACATCTTTATTTAAACAACCGTCAGTCTTTTTGCACCTGCAGGCGGATAAACTCGGCCGATACCTCCGTATCTGTACGATTAGTGACCGACTTGTAGCTATCGACCGTTTCGGAGTCGCCTACGAAACTAATTCCGGCGACATTCCAGTTCGTGTAGACGAGGTTATCGCCCGCTTCGACCGTATAGGTCAAGGTGTCGTCATCCGTGCGCTCGGTATGCACATAGTAGAGCCAGTTGCTTCCACCATCCACGTCTGTGAACGAGTCAGGAAGGATCGAGGTATCAGGATCCGTCGGATCGCCGTTGAGAGCATATTCGATCAGGTTGTTGACGCCATCGCTATCGGGATCGGATTCCAGGGCGGTGTCGAAGAAGCCAGTGAACCCGGCAGCCCATCCATCGTATCCGGTCAGCACGGCATCACCGGTGCGAACCAGCTCGACATTATCGACGATCATGTCGGGTCCTTCGCGATGGTGGAACAGGATCACGACGTCCTGATCATCCAACACCTGCATATCGGTCAACGAAACCGCTTCACCGGACACGTTGTTTGAATAGTCCACCTTGCCGAGCAGGGCAAACGCTGCAGAGCCGTCGGCGACCAAGTAGGGATTGTCACCGGGCGTATGCTTGATGCGCACCTGGTTAACATCGCCGGTCAGATCCTGAGAAAGGGCATAGACCTCAACACTGGCCACCGATGTATTGGTTTGGAACGTATCCACAACGTCCAGGTCCAGCGTTAGGCTGTAAACACCGGAGGTCAGCGCGATGGTATCCTGCACCCCCACGTCATCATATCCGGACTCACCGCGGCGAAGAACAAGCAAGGAAGCTTTGATTGTTCCCGCGCCGGTGATGGTTCTGAACTTCTGGTTTTCCCAGATAACATTCGAACCGCGCCAGGTGTTGGCGATTGAAACCCCATTGCTGTCCGTTCCCGCGTTTGTGTCGGTCTGATCCCACAGGATGATGGCATTTGTTGCGCCCGCATCGTTGAAGTCGGCCGCCAGCACGGCATTGGGCGAATTGGGGGTGTCCGTGTTGGGATCGAATTCGCCGACGCGCGTCAGGGTCAACTCATAGATATAGGGTTCGGCATTGCCGCCCGATTGAATCAGGAATACGGCGTCCTCCCCGTCCTGGATGTTCAGGTAGACGGAGCCGGTGGTGCGCGCAATGAGATTGGAGCCGATCAGCTTCCCATTCGGATGAACCCGGTAGTATGCCGAACCAACGTTTTCCGGCTCAACGTATACCGGATTGTCAGTACCCAGATCGAATTCAACATAGTTCACCATGCTGTTGGTATCGTAGGCATCTTGCCCAATCAATGCATAGGCCCCGAAGCCCCACATGTTTTCTGTATTGGGTGTTCGCGTCATTTCGAAATCGAAATCATAACGATACAGGCCGTTGCTCAGCACCATGGTGTCCTGCGGGCCGAAATTATCCATACCCCGCGTTCCGCCCTGAATCAGATTAACCGTGCTCCGGTTGTTTCCGCCGGATTTCACCCACAGATACCCATCATTGATGCTGTGGGCAACATTCGCTCCGTACCACTGATTGGTGGCCAGTTCAAAATTATTCAACTGCAGTTTACCCCCATTATCGGTATTGATATTGGAAGGATTGGAGAATACCTGCTGAATCACACCATCCGGCAGGTTGGCATAGGAAACCGATACAGCCGTTGTGACCGTATAGTTGGTCGTTCCTCCGGCTTCCTGCCAGGTGATCTGAATATCTGCCGTTGCACTGTCCTTATTCTCCAACTGGCCACCGCTGTTATCAAATGTGACCTGAATCACGGAGTTGGACGGTTCTGCATCCGGAATCGTAAACGGAGCAGTCAGCACACTGAATCCGTTGGTAGAGGCGTTGACCACGTTGATGGCCGTGATCTGCACATTGGTATGTCCGGGTCGACCAGCCACGTAGGAAACCGATATATCGTTGGTTACCGCCGTTGCCGGATATGCAAGCCCCAAGGCCAAGGTGTTGTCATAATTGAATCTTGTAAGCGGATTGTTGAAATCCCCGATCAACTCAACGGCATTAGTGTTAGAGACTCCACTTCCCACTTTTGTCCACACAATATCCACAGAACCCGTGGCATTGAATCCTTCGCTCGCTCCTGTGATATTGGTGACCGCAGTGGCATCAAACGCAAATTCCAGCAACGCATTCGAAGGAATCGGATCTGTCATGGTGAACGGCGTTGCAGTCAAAACGCTGAATGCATTGGTGTCGGAGAGATTCAGCGCCGTGATTTCCACGCCGGATACATGGTTGTCATATTCCACCTGAATACTGTTTGTTGCCGTAACGGCAGGAAAATCCGCACTAATGACCTGCTGATCTTCCGGCAACAGGTTAAAAATGAATTCCGCGGAAGCCGCCACAACGTCGGCATAGGCAGTTCCGATGCGCAGCTCATCCATTCCCGGATTACGATTGGTATTCTTAGCGACCGTATCCAGTAGAGATTCATCACCATCCACTTCAAGCGTTGCAATAAGTGTTGCATTCGCTAACTCCAAATCCACGCCTACGGAATAGAGTTTAAAAACATCAGCGCCACCAGTGCCCGTATTAAACGAAATATGACCCACAAGGAAAACGGTATCGCCGCGCACCAGCCCAATATCACCTGACGCATTGTACGTTGGAGTCCCGCTATTATCCCATACGCCCACCGAAATACCCTTGTCTGTATCAGGATAGTTATAATCTTTGTTAAAAAAGCCGAAACCAGGCCCAGAAGAGAGGTTGAAAGAGGTGTCGTTAGCAAACGGGCCACCACCAATGGCAAAATGGGCGTTGTCTCCACCCTTCCAAAGCAAGCCAAACCACAAATCAGTTGCTCCGTCCAAATCAGCGGAAACAGGACGGCTCAACTCCTCGGTGCCGCCCGTAGCTTCTCGGAAGAGTTGATTGCTGCTCACGGTCAGCGATCCCCATGTGGGACTGCCGGCGGTAATGTTCCAGTTTGCAGTTCCGGAGGTGTCGGTAACAATCCATTCACTGGCAAATCCAGTTCCGCCGTTTAATCCGGTGTTTCCGGTTCCGGACCACAATCCTGTCGAAGTCGTCGGATACTCGAATCCTTCGTAAGCCAACAGAACGGCCTCGGCCGATCCCGCAATGGCCAAAACAGCCGCTAGTGCCAGATAATGCTTAATTCTCATGATTTTCCTCCTACTTGCTTTTCTGAACCTCAGATACACCTGCGGAACGCATGCATCCCGCCCACATAGTTGGTAATGCCGTCATCTACCTTGGTTTTGACGTTTTTACGAAAAAAATGTCTTTTCGTATAAAAAACCTGCAATGTGGCGTTTCATTGATATGATCGATGACATGATAAAAGGCTCGAACGACCAATATGCCACCCGCAAGACGCTGATTGCCCGCGTGCAGGATCAGCAGAACGAACGGGCGTGGGAAGAGTTTATTGAGATCTACAAGCGGTACATCTATGCCGTGATCCGCAACATGAATATATCCGAGGCCGATGCGGCCGATATCCACCAGAAAATCATGATCAAGCTCTGGAAGCACCTGCCACAGCTCGACATCAACAAGATCACCCGCTTCCGCAGCTATCTGAGCACCATCACCAAGAATGAGGTGCTCCAGTTTATTCGCTCGAGCAAGCGGAGGGTTGCCCGCGAAGAAAAAGCGGCCAACGACGCCACCCTGAGTTATCTGGACAATATCCGCCTGCCGGACATCGATAAAATTGAAGAAAAAGAGTGGCGGATCCACCTGACCAACCTGGCGCTGAAAAACATTGAATCGCTCTTTTCCGACAACGCGATCCGGGTATTCCGGCTCAGCATTACCGGGCTTTCAACCGAAGAGGTATCCGAAAAAACCGGTCTTTCCATCAGTACTGTCAACACGCTCAAGTCGCGCGTGAAGAGCCGCTTCAACACCGAGCTCGAGGAACTGAAGCTCGATTTGGAATAAGATAAGGTACGTAGTCCCGCCTTTAGGCGGCCAGTCCGCAGAAGTCGCCTAAAGGCGCGACTACATGCTGTTTTCCACCCGCACAAACTCCACCTGCGGTGCATGCTTGCGCAGATATTTGTCGGGATGTTCCAGCGAATGGAACACCTTCCTCACCTTGAGCCGCTCGAAAATATAGAATTTATAAACGGGAATATCCTCCAGTCCGGCAATATTCAACTCATCAACCAGCATGCCGTTAATGCGCTCAAGATCGGTGAGCCCCGAACGGCTCAGATCCAACGAATGCAGCTTGAGCGGCCGAAGTACATTGGCCTGCCGGATCGGCACAGGGATCGGCATGATGAAAATGGAATAGGGTTCGCCCGAAAGGGATAAATGTAGCCCCTGGTCTCTTGAAGTCAGCTCCAGGCGACTCATCGACTTTTCGGTATAGGAAAGGTTGTTAAGCGTATCGAGCATCACCTCGACCACGGGGAGAAGCTCCTCCGCAGACATTCTCGGATGCTCACTGAAATAATAGTAGGCCATATAGTAGGCCACATACCGGATGTGGCGCTTGACCTCATTGAGCAACGCCACCATTTCCTCGGCATTCAACCATTCATGGTCGGATTTGTTCGCCCCATACTGCAAGGCGAGATCGCGGCAGGCTTCGTACCGCTTGCTGACCTGAATCCGGCTAAAGCACTCCCCGGCTTGACGAAAATCCTGCACCACGAAATGGAGCAACGCCAAATACTCCAGCATTACCTGCCGATTTCCCGGGTCGGTCTCTTGCTGCAAATGGCTCGTGATCGCCTTGATCTTGCCGGGTGCATTGAGAAAGTCTTCATCGTTGATAAAATCTAATGCCGTGGCGCGAATACTATCGGAAAGGGCCATCGAGACCTCGGTTTCCTGCTTATACAGCACCAGGTTCCGCTGGGCCTCGTTGCGGGCGGCCTCTGCCTCCCGCTTCTCGCCCAGCACCCTGAAAAAAGCACCAACCCCAACCAAGAGAAGAAGGAAGAAGGAAATCAGGGCCACACGGAAGGCAAATGGCCGCCTTTTGATCAGCAACCCCGCTTGAACCACCCACCCGGCATCCTGCGCCTCGGTGGCGAAGCCCATTAGGAACCGGTCAAGCTCGTCGCGGAACGCCTGCACGCTTTGGTAGCGATCCGCCGGATCGAGTGCCAGCGCTTTCATTACCACCGCTTCAAGGCCAGAAGAAACATGCCGACCGTATACCGCTTTCGACGGCGGTTTAATGTTTCCATTAAGCGTCAACTCGGCGACTTCCAACATGGACTCCCCGGATACCGGCGGGCGGTAGACCAACATGAAATATAATAGCGCTCCCAGCGAATAGATATCGCTACGCGTCGAAACCTTGCCGTGCGATACCACCTGCTCCGGAGCCATAAATCCGGGCGTACCCTTCACGAATCCTGTTTTGGTGAGATCATTGAGAATGTCGCCATTGGGCAGCTCCTCCACCGGCACGTCCACAGCATTTACATTGGCTTCATTTCGTAGCACCTTGCCCAGCCCCCAGTCGCACAGCAGCGCTTCACCATAGGGCCCCACGAAAATATTTGATGGCTTGATATCAAGGTGCAGGACGCCGCGGGAATGGGCATAGGCTACCGCATCACATATCTTCACAAACAGCTCCAGCAATCGGGGCAGCGGAAAACGGCGGATATAACTTTCATCCCCGGCTTGCAGTTTTCGAATGATCTCCTTCAACGTGTCGCCATGGACATATTCCATCGTAAAGAAAGGATTGCCGTCCGCATCAAGTCCTTCATCATGAACCGACAGGATGTTGGGGTGTTGCAGACAGGCGGTAAGCCGGCCTTCGCGAAGAAACTGTTCTTTCTGCTCCTCCGAAGCATCTTCAAGCGGCTTGGCCAATGCAACAATCCTATCCGTCCGCAGGTCGCGCACCTTGAAGATGCGCTTTTCCCCGCCTGCACTGACGAAGGTTTCATCAGTATAGTGTCCCTTTTCATTCCGCAACGAATCAAGAATAGGACGGAGATATTCATAATCCCCATCCGTGGTTGATTCGTAGAGGTTTCCAAGGTCTGGAAGCCGTTCACCCAGTTCCTGTTCAAGTTCTGAATAGTCGTCGCTCATTAGGGAGATACGTTAGCAGAAGGTTTCATTCCTTCCAAGGTGGGGACGGCTCGCCGCGCTACTGGCCGATACAGTAGATGGCTTTGTCGGTCCGCATGAGCAACTGGTTGTTCGAGACGGAAACGGAAGCATTCACCCGCGAGTCGTCGTCCTGGAACGTGTTGACCGCCAGCAGCTCGAACTCGGGCTTGGCCGCAACGACATAGGTGCCGTTGTGTTGCGACGGGGCGTAGAGCTTGCCGTCGGCCGCCAGCATCGACGAATAGATCAGGCCGGATGAAGGTTCCAACTTTTCCTTGTAGACC
The DNA here is from genome assembly GCF_900890705.1 of Pontiella sulfatireligans. Taxonomy (GTDB): domain Bacteria; phylum Verrucomicrobiota; class Kiritimatiellia; order Kiritimatiellales; family Pontiellaceae; genus Pontiella; species Pontiella sulfatireligans. Next base: position 359,607 of record NZ_CAAHFH010000003.1, read on the forward strand.
ACTTCGCCGGTTTTCGCATCCAGACAGAGTGCCGATCCTTTTTCGTGCATAAAGTAGAGGTAGCCGTCGAGGTATACCGGGGAGGTGACATTCGAGCCCTCTCGAACGCTCCAGAGAACGTGGCTCTCGTCCACGTCGCCCCGACCGCCGGCACGCACCGCAATGGCGGTGTTCTTGCGGGCACCGATCGCATAAACAACACCGTCGTGAGAAACAGCACTGGGGCAGAGATAGCCATCCGGCGGACCGGCACAGCTCCACAGCACCTTGCCCGTTGCCGGATCAAATCCCGTTAATTTGGATTCTTTTACCTTCCCCGAACCCGGCAGGTTCAGCACGAGTTCCTGCTTGCCGTCCACATCGACCAGCATCGGGGAGCTCCAGCATTTGGAAACCCCGGTGACCGTCCAGACTTCCTTGCCGGTCTTCTTGTTCAAGGCAACCATGGATTTACTTTCAACACTGGCATTCACAATCACCAAATCCTTAAAGAGCACCGGCGAGGTTCCGCACCCCCAGCCATGCGTCTCGGAGCCGAGATCGGCCTGCCAAAGCACATTGCCGTCCAGATCAAAGGCATAGACCCCCGAGATCCCGAAGAAGACATACAACCGCTCGCCATCGGTCACCGGCGTGCTCGAAGCATACCCGTGCCAGGTATTATTTTTGCCTCCGCTATACTTCGATTCTGGCATTTTGGCTTTAAACGTCTTGTCCCACAAAACCGTTCCGGAGGTGCGGTCGACGCAGACCAGATGCCGCTTCAGCCCTTCCAGCTCGCCCGGATTTTCGATGGTCTCCCCATAACCGGAGTAGCAGGTCACAAAAACCTTGTTTCCCAGAATGACCGGACTTGAGGTTCCCGGGCCTGGAAGATTGGTTTTCCACACCACATTCTTTTTGGAATCCCACGTCGACGGCAGCCCCTTGGCCTCCGCCTTGCCCTGCCCGCCGGGCCCGCGAAAACCCATCCAGTCGCCCGCAAACACCGTCGTTGACAATGCCCAGCAAACCAGCACAGCGGCACATACCCCGCGGCGATTCAGCACAATCCTTCCCCCGCAAACATACTTTCCAGGCCTCATCACGTTCTCCTTATCATCATTAAAAGTTAGGCTGGTTGTAGCACGCATAAGAACAGCACTCAACATCCATCTTGACAGACGAAACGGCCTGAATTTTATAAATATTGGTGCGGATATGACCGGCGCATACTACTCGATTGAAATGCGCAGGCGAATAAACTGGTTGGTTTCGAACTCGGTTGAGATACGGTTGGTGACGACTTCGAATCCGGTTTCGAGCGGGCCGGAACCGGCATCGATCACACCGCCTGTGTTCCAATCATTGGAAAGCAAGCTGGTGGTGGATTCGACCGTGTAGCCGAGTCCGCGCACTGCGGCATCGGTGCGGCGGCGATAGATGTATTCCATCCAGTTCGTCCCGCCCTCTTCGACTTTTCCAAAGGTTGGTAGAATGGCCGCATCAATACTTCCATTGGTTGGAATCCCGCCCAATCCGTATTCCGCCAGATTGACGAGTCCGTCGCCATCCGGGTCGGCCAGATAGTCGGCATCAGTGCTACTCAATCCATACTCGCTGCCCCACAATTCGTAAGGCGACTCAGCCCCCGCGGCTTCGGCGGCGGTGACGCGAATCTCGTCGAAATAGACATCGTCGCCGCCTCCGTTCGCATCGCACATGAAGCGGATCTTCATGTCGGCGTGGAAGTTATAGTCGAACTCATCAATGATCACTTCCTCAAACTGGAACACACTGTTGGTGAAATCAATCTCCGTCACATATTCGCGAACCGTTTGCCATTCGCTTCCGTCATAATATTGAACGAGGAAGCCGTCGGGACCGCCCGAGTCCATGCTGATTGGCATGAACCAGAATTCCACCTTGATCTGCTGATAGTCCGGCGCATGCACATCGATTCCTTCCGTGTGAAAGAACGAGGCCGCCTCTCCGCTAACCTGAACATTGACAGCGCTGACTCCCTGATGCGCATAGTTTGTGAGCGGATCCGTCGAGGTATACAGCATGCAGTCCAAACCACCATCGGTATAACTGCCGAAACCGTCTTCGAAATCATCGTAGGTCAGTTCAACCCAGTTGAACGAGCCCGCTTCGAGCGGAGACGCGTTGACGTAGGTTGAGCCGGAGGAAAACCGTCCAAATTGATCAAGCGCCCGCACTTTGTAATAGTAGGTCACACCAAGCTGGACATCTGTATCGGTATACGACGGCGTGGTGACAACGATCGGATTCAACTGAACAAAATCATCGTCGAGATAGTCGGTCCGATAAATGTAGTAACCAACAACGAAAGGTTCTTCATTGGCATCCCACTTGAGGTTGATCTGATTTTCCCGTCCCGCTGCGACAAGGTTCTGCGGAGCAACGGGCGGATAGCCCATTTCCTCCTCGGTGATCTGATACTCGATTTCAAGCACGGGAGGATATGCGCTTTCGCGGCTGAGCACGGAACGGCGGCTGTCGCCGGGGTCGCGGATGAGGCCGAAGGAAACCAATCCGTCGGCAGTTACGCCGCCACTGACATCGAACGCCTGCCACGTCCCGCCAACGACATCCTGCCGATCGAGCAAAACACCATCGATGTCCGGTTTTGTGTTCCAGGTCATTGTCATCTCATTCCACGAGGTATCGGTCATGGTGAGGATGCCCACATTGCCCGCCGTTGCGCCATCGGTGTTGCGTATGTTCAGGGTTGCGGAAACCACCGGGTTGGTTACATCGACATCAAACCTCATATATCCGTGGCGCACATAGGTCAGGTCCACGTAGCTCGCCATGGCAATGGTTTCAGACGCTCCGAAATTCGCATCCGGAGTCTCCATGGCAACATAGGTATCGCCATCGGGAACCAGTCGCTTGTAGGCAAGGAAAACCGGTTCACCGGGAACAAAGCTCCACTCGGCTCCGGTAACCGTTCCCGTTGCCGTGACAGTATCAACCCTCCAGTAATAACGTTGATCAGCCAGCAGTTCGCCCGGATCAAAAATATTGTTCGTCTGGTTGGTCAGGAACGCAAGGCTGCCGGAATTGGTGCCGAAATGGACATTATGCGAAACAGAGTCGCGCCCCTCGAGCCACATCAGGTCAGCGTCCGGCTTAACGGTGGTGGAACCGTCGGGCGGAACCGGCGTGCTCGCCTCCGCCGACTGATAACCCGGAATCCAATAATGAGTATCGCCATATTCATACGCGCCAATGTCAGGGGCGCTGCCGAGATAGCCTTCGGTGATGTCGGCCAGAACGGTGGCCTGCGGCGGCATCGGGGTGATCAAGTCGGTCACCACAACCCCGGCGTCGATCAAGACAGAGCCCTCCTTCGGCCGGAAGTCCAGATTGGCCGGGTCGCGCAATTGTTTATCCGCCGTATCGCCGGGCGTCGTGTGCAGATAACCGTTCCAGTTTCCCGCCTCATGCCCGTTCAGGGGCACATACCCGCTGCGCGCGCCAGAAATACTTTCGGCCAGATTATTGTAAGTGTGGCTGTTGGCGTTTCGCTCCTCCAAGGGAACCGACTCGTTGTCGTCGAGCACGCGCATCGCGTTGTCGACCGGATCGTGCAACTGAAAGCTCGTGTTGTTATGCGTCTGATGATAGTCGCCCTTGATCATCAACGAACTCGGAACATTCCACGAAACCACATGATCGTTCCACCCATTATACCCATCGAACCCATCCCAGCGGAACCCGCTCTTCATGGCCTGGTGATGCCAGTTATGGTGGCGGCGCAACCCATCGCTCGGCCCGCCCCATCCGTCGCCGCCGGCGCACTGCCATGCACTGCCATCCATCTGGAAATAACCAAACCAGGAGGCCCGCGAATATTCCACATCCGCCCCCGAATGCTTCGACATCACCTTGGAGCCATTCGTGTGGAAGGTGTTGCGGCGCTGCACGCTCTCCGGGCTGGAGTTCATATTGAGTATATAGGACGCCATGCCCGTAAAACTCCAGTGGTGGAAGAGGTTGTTGTCAACCACGTTGCCATAGCCGTTGTACATATCCACAAGACCATCCGAATATTCAAAGATGCAATTTCTGAGGGTATTGTACGATCCGCCAGAGTTGCCTTGAAAAAAGGTTCCGCCCTCGCCCATCGGTTCCGGGCGGGCCGATAGCGGGGCGCCCGCCATATTATAGGTATGTTCGCTAAGCATGCGCCGAAACCAGGTCGGATACGAAAACTTACAATCGTCGATGGTGATGTATTCACTGTCCATGATGTCCACGGTGGAAGCGAAGAAATCAATATTTTCGATCGAGACATATTGACTGTCGCGCATCGTGATGCCGTAGGAGATCGTCTTGCCGAAGAGATTCAGGTTGTTGGGATCCAATCCATCCAACGGCCAGAAATAGACCAGGCCACTGTCCATGTCGTAATACCACTCGCCCGGAATATCCAGCGCATTGAGGTGCTCAATCAGGAACGGGCCGGATCCCTTGTCGTACGGGTTCACGACCGGTTCGTGAACCAGCACATTGCTTCCCGCCTCATGGGTTAGGATATTCCTCGAAAACTGCGATTCTGAATGGAAGTTCAGAACAATCGATCCGCCCGCAAAACTGACGCCCTCGCCGGCCAGGTCGTGCGCCGCCGCATTGTTGGTCAAAATCCCGGCGGCATTCCACGAGCTGTCCATATCGCCCCACGTGCCGATGTCCCACCAGGTACCTTCAACCGGCGTGCAATCGTCGTCCTGAAGCTGGATGGGATCGCACGGATGCCCAACCGTCACATTCGGCCAGCGAGCCACCACCTGCATGCGATCGTCCACAAACAGCTGCCAGATATCCTGCTCCACGGACGTCACCCAAACCGAATGGCCGTTCAGGTTAGTGGGCGTCCAGGTTCCAAGGATTGGAATCGTTCCATCAATCACCGGCTGCTCTCCGGGATAGTTCCGGATGCAGAAAGATCCCTCCTCCAACCCCACTGCAGTGTCGATGGATACCTCTTCATGATAGCGCCCGCCGCGCACATAAACCGTGCTGCCCGGGGACATCGTGTCCACGGCATGCTGAATCGACGCGAAAGGAGCTTCAAGGCTTCCGCTGGCGGAGTCGCTCCCGTTCGTCGCCACATAATAATCGCCCACTGGCAGTAACCCGGGGGTCACATCGGCATAGCTGGTTCCAATCCGGATTTCGTCGTACCCGGGGCCGCGGTTGGATTCGATGGTTAGCGTATCCAGGACCGTCTCATCCAAATCGGCTTGAACGGTTGCTCCGGGCACTCCGGGAAGAACGAGGTCGGTTCCCACCGAATAGAGCGACAGCACATCTTCTCCGGAACCGCCGCTGTTGAAGGAAATTTTACCGACAATAAACTGCGAAATATCGACGCCGGTCAGCAGCAGGGAGGTTCCGTCCAGCCTGGCTCCCGCATTATTCCATACCGCCGCCACCAGATTGATATTATCCGAATTGACGAACCCGAAGCCGGCGTTGCCGTCGACCGTATTGTCCGGCGCACTTCCGTCTTCAGCCAGAGCACTCCCGGCAATGGCAAAGCCTTCATTTTGCGACGGCCGGATGATCACACTGAACCACAACTCGGGCGCGGCATCCAAATCCCCCGAAAGCGGGCGGGCCAGATATTCCGTTCCACCGGTGCTCGTGCGTTTCAGCCGGTTGCCGGCAATGCCCAGGCCGCCCCATGAATCGCCACCCGAAACTATACTGAAGTTGGCATCTCCGGTATCGGGCTGGCTGTTAACCCATGCACTGCCGAAGCCGCTTCCGCCATTCAGTCCCTCGACCTGATCCGGCCCCGTTGTCGCGACATAATCAAACCCTTCGTAAGCAAGCAAAACCGCCTTCACCTGAACCGCGAACGGTCCTGCAAACAAAACCAAAGCAATCAGCATAGCTTTTTTCATGAATACTCCTTGCCCTACGGGATGCTTACTTCGACCCGGTAGAAGCTTTCCTGTTCAGTTGCCGGCAGCGGTAAATCGACCGTGTGTCCAGTCCCTGGAACCAGGTTGGTTGCGGTGTTCCAAACATTGGAAACCAGGTTTTCAGACATCTCAACCGCATAGTTCCGGTTGGTCGAGGTCAGGAACGACAGCGCAAATTCCACCGTATTGGTCGGACTCCCCGAAACCGCAAAGACGGAGTTCGAATTGGTTGGATCCGTGTCGGCGACATATTCTCCAAAATTGTCGACGCCGTCGAGATCGGCATCGGTGTTGTCGACGATGTGTCCAAAGTAGTCCGTTTCCCACCAGTCGGGAATATTGTTGGTGTTCAGATCGGCCGTGTCGGAAATATAGCTCACCGCGAGGTATGGGACGCTGCCCGACTCCTTGGAATACCAGTCGAGCGCATCCGTGATCGGCGAGGACATCCCCACCGTCCAAACGCCCTTGTTGGTGATCCAGCTTGTCGTGTCGAACTCGACCCACTCATCGGCAACCCTGTGTTCCACCGTATCGATGGCCGGACCGCGCACAGGGGCATTGATTCCCACGATGGTTCCTTCCGCCCAATCGTTGCTGCTCACGCTGTGCATCAGTGCATTGGTGATGTACTCCGTTGTGCGGATGAAAACGCGGGCCGAATCAAACAATGCGTCATCCAAATCGCCGGTATCGAATTTCAGGTAGCCAAAGCGGGTGGTTCCGCGAATCTTGATGATGGTTTCAGCCCCATGGTTGACCGTATCGTTGACAGGAACCTGCACCCACGAGTCGTCGGAGACCGGAATATGCACCACGGCGACCTTGGAGGATGGATCAACAACCGTATCCGTCATAAAGCTGCTCACCGTCGGTGCCCAGTTGGTGCCATGCGCATTGGCCGCCTGGCAGCGGTAGTTGTAGAGCGTGTCGCTGGAGAGGATCAAGAGATTCGTCGAGAAGCTGTTCGCTTGAATCCCCATGCCAATAATATTGGTTGCTCCGCCGTCGGCCCACCAATGAATACTCACCTCGGAATCCGACGCTCCATTCGTGATCTGTCCGCCAATCGTTGCCGAGTTAGTCGTTATGTTTTCGGCGGGGGAGTTTATGACTTCCGGCGGAATGGCCAACGAAATCGTGGTGAAGGTTTCAACCGGGGCGGCCCAGCTGGAGCCATAGCTGTTTTCCGCATAGCAGCGGTAGTTATGGAGCGTGCCGCTCGGAAGCCCGGAAAGAGGCAGGGCAAAGGTGTAGGACTGCGCGCCCATATCAACCACGTTGGTTGCTCCGCCGTCGCTCCACCAGTGGATCCAGACCCTGGAACCCGTACCGCCATCGGTGATCTGCCCGCCGAGGATCGCCGAGTTGGTTGACACATTTTCCGCCGCTGTATTGACGATGCCGGGCGCCTGCACCGTCGCGCTGGCAGGCGTGAACGACCAGACTTCGCCGGTCACGGTGCCGGTCGGAGTAACGGAATCGATGCGCCAGTAGTAGGGCTGCGCAAACAGGCCGAGCGGATCATAAATATTGTTTCCCACATTCGCCTTAAACTCCGGCGAGGCGGGTGTGGCATTCGCCACGGAATTAGAATCAGTGCCCAGATAGACCTCGCTCGAAGTGGCGTCCAGGGCAGGCTGCCAAATCAGCGAGGCGGAACCCTTGGCATCGGTCGTGCCTTCCGGGGGAATCGGCATGGAAGCCGCCGCCGCCTTGTGGCCCGCAATCCAGAAATTGGACGCCCCATATTCATAGGCGCCGATGTCCGGCGCATCACCGACATAGCCATCGGTCACGCCCGGATAAACAACACCGGCATCGACAATGTCGGCCCCGGGGATTGGACGGTAGTCAAGGTTGTCGGGATCGCGCAGCTGGGTGCGTATATCCATACCGAGGTCATATCCATCCCAATTATGATCGTAAATTCCCGGAACGGGGGATCCGTCTGTCGTTGTCCCCGCAATCTGGCGGGCAAAATTGTTGCGCGTAATCGTGTTGGTATTGGCTGGCATCGGCAGATCCCCATACGGGGCGGACTCCACCACAATCTCCGGCCGGGCCGAGCTGTAGATCCCGGAGTTGTTGATGATCTCGTTGTTCTCGTGGTTGCCGATGAAAACGGTGGAATTCATGTTCGGCCCCCAACCGACCGAATGATGAACCCGGCCGCCGATTCCGCCGGAGCCGTCGAAGCGAATGCCCAGGCGAGACCAGTCGTGTACCCAGTTCCAGCCAATGTTAGCGTCAGTTTGTTTAGCAACCAACACCTGCACCATGGCACCGTCGTGCTGCTTGTAGCCTCCGTTGTAGAAATTATTGTATTCTGTCGTTCCCACATTGCCCTGCAACAGCCCGACCGATGCTCCGAAACTATGCAGCGTATTGTGCCGGAAGGTAACGCGGTCTCCGCTAATGTTGAGTGCTGGCATCACGGACGGAAGCTCGGAGCAGCTGTAGTCGATGTGGTGGAAATAGCAGTTTTCAATCGTGCTGTCATCACCGCTCACCGAGATACCATGTCCGTCCGTATAGGCGAACGTGCAATTGTAGACCTCGGCGAAATCGCTGTTCACCTGGGTCGTCTGGGGCGTCTCAATGATGCGTAACATACGGCGGGTGCAGCTCGGATAAGTCAGTTCTCCATTTTCAACCCGTGCACGCAGGCAACCGTCCAGATTAAAGGTGCCTGCAAAAAAATCGATTCCGGAGACTAGCAGGTCATCACAATCAGTGGCGGTAAAGCAGTAGGTCGTTTTCTTGCCCTTGATTTCCAGTGCCGCCGGATTTCCGCCGCCGGGGACCCAAACATATAGGTTTGATGTGGCCGTATCGAAAAACCATTCATTTTCAGCGTCGAGCAGCTCCAGCTTGCCCACAACAAAATAATAATGCTCCTTGTCCTTATATCCCCCGGAAGAGACGGGCGCGTGCGTAAACATATTGGATCCGGGCACGTGCGAATCAACCACCCGCGTCCATGTCCTGAAGCTGCCCACATTAAGCACGGCAATCGCATTGCTAATGTTGAGTCCCGATGCGGCCAGATCAATGTCGCTATGCGGCTTGTCATAGAAAACACCATTGCTGTTGGTGGGCGCTACGGAATTTCGAGGGGCTCGCCCCTCCCCCCAATGGTCGGATTCCCACTGTTCCCAGAAATCAATGTTCGGATCGGCATTCGGCCAGCGTGCCGGAATCATCATTTCACCGTCAGCGAACAGCTGCCAAATAGCTGCAGTCAACGTGGTCTTGTAAATGTTTCCAGAATGCGGCGTCCAGTTGTTCGTAATCGCAGCGGAGCCATCAAGAATCACGGTTTCATCGTTGTAGGCAAAAAAGGTCAGGTCATCCGTATTGGAAACCGTGATCTCCTCGTGGTAGCGCCCACCTCGGATGAAGCAGCTGTCGCCTGCTCCCATTTGCGTTACAGCAAAGGAAATGGTTGCAAACGGCGCACCCATCGCCCCGCCCGAAGGATCATTCGTTCCGGTTGTCGAAACATAATAATCCGTAGCCTGTGCCGACAAAACACTGCTTCCGAGCAGAATGCTGCCCATGGTACTCATCAACTTCATCATGACCCCTCTTGTTGGCATAGAAACGTTACTGTGTAGGTGTAAATCCCAACCAAAGTCGACATTTTGACGTTTTTTAACAAACCGTTTGAAAAAAGGATCAAATTCACAACGTGTTGCGGTATTTCATTTTTTGACTGATTTAATAAAACCAAGGATCCCTTTTATGACAAACCGTAGAAACATTGCAGGCGTATTGGCCGTTTGCTCGATTTTCAGTGCAAGCTTCGCAATAGCAGAGCGCCCGAACATCCTGTTCATTGTTTCCGATGACCAGTGGCGTTCGGAATTCAATTTTTTACACGAAGGCCAGGACAAGAAGGGAAATCCGCTCAACCTGACGCCAACCATCGACCGCCTCTCTAACGAGGGCATCATCCTAGATCGTATGTATGCCACCTCAACCGTTTGCACCCCCAGCCGCTACAGCGTGCTGACTGGCGAATATCCGAGCCGCAGCACGGACAAGGGCTTCCTCAACGACATGAAGGAATACGGCAACCAGCCTAACCCGCACTTCAACGTTCATGTCACACCGGGCAAAGCGAACATGGGCAGCGTGCTCAAAGCCAATGGTTATTTCACGGGCTTTTCCGGTAAAAACCATGTACTGCACGACGAGGCAATCAAGACGCTGAGCATAAAGGAATTCCGTGATGCGGATCCATTCGATGCCAAAACGCAGGCCTTTCTTCAGGAAAAGCAGGCCCTCGAAGTACAAAGCGTGCTGAACAATGGATTTGATTATGCGGCCAGCATTTATGCCGGCAATGTACCCGGTCATATGCCTATCAAAATGGAAGCACACAACATGGACTGGATCACTAAGGGCGGACTCGACTTCCTTGATCTGGCAGCAAAACAGGACAAGCCGTTCTACCTGCACTTCTGCACGACGCTTAACCATGGCCCGGGCCCAGCCGGACATAAATATTCAGCGAATCCCAGCTTCACGCCTGCTGGCGTGCTGGAAAAGGCGCTGAACGTTCAACCGGGCAGAGACACCATTCCTAAAAGGCTCGAAGCCGCAGGCATTGATGTCATCGGGGATCACGCCGATGCGCTCTGGCTCGACGATGGCATCAATGCCATCGTTTCTAAACTTGAAGCCATGGGCGAGCTCGACAACACCATCATCTTTTTCTTCGTCGATAACGGCATGGAGGCCAAGGGAGCGCTCTACGAAGGCGGCGCGCTTGTTCCGGCATTTGTTTGGGCAAAAGATCTAAAGGGCGGCCGCCGCTCGGAGCAGCTACTCGGTAATATTGATTTTGCTCCCACCGTATACGAACTGTGCGGCATTCCATCGGCCAGTTATCCAATGATGGATGGCAAAAGTTTTATCGATATTCTAAGAGGCAAAGAAACGTCTAACCGCGAGGACATTCATCTGCAGATCGGCTCCACGCGCGCCGTGATCAAAGACGGATTTAAATATATAGCATGGCGTGTGCATCCCGAGCGCGAAGCCAACCTTGATCTTCCAACGTCTGGACCTCCCAAGTCGCTCTACCACATTGCCTCTACCCGCGGTGGCCGCGGCCTTGAAAAGAAGATCCCGAAAAACTATGCCGCCTATTGGGATGTCGACCAACTCTACGATCTCTCCAAAGATCCGAATGAGCAGAATAATCTGGCCAACCATCCGGAGTATGCTCAAAAACTGCAGCAACTGAAAAAACAGTTGGCGGAACAGCTCGCCAATCAACCCGGTACTTTTGCAGAGTTCAAATCATCGGATCAGCCGTCGGGAAAATAATCGTCCGATAACCATATAAATGAAGCTCCTCGGGGCAAGCCCGCGAGGTATCAAGTTGTTTTCTGTTTTAGTATGTACGACGCAAGCGTCGGGGAATTAGACCCACCTTTGATTAAAATCAAACTTTCGGCGAATACGGGTGTTAAATATTTATGATGAACTACATATCTCGTTTGCTTAGCATTTTTATCCTTTCATGCTCTGTATCCGCGCAGGGTGCCGAATTTTTCGTTTCACCCACTGAGGGAAACGACCGGAATAATGGAAGCCAAACAAGCCCGTTTAAAACCATTGAACAGGCTGCTCAGGCCATGACCCCCGGTGATACATGCTGGTTGCGCAACGGGCGTTATCAGTGCGAATCCGTACTTAAAGGCATCCGGGGCACAGCGGACATGCCCATGATATTCAAACCCTTCCCCGGCGAACGCGCCGTCATGGACGGCACTCGCCAGCTCCCGTCCAAATGGACACCGTGGAAAAATAACATCTATAAAATGAAGCTCAACGAACCGGTCTGGCAGCTTTTTTCGGGCAGCAGCCTTATTTATGTGGCTCGTTGGCCCAACGCCTCGTTCGAGGATGGATCGATCTGGCGCATGGAGCAGAGCATGCGCTTCACCGATCGAACGTTTAAAAAAGGGGCATATCTGGGAAAAACCACCGACGGCGTGATCTGCGACCGGAATCCGGAATCACACGATGGCGACTCGGGCGATGAGGGTGCTGTCCGACTGAATGTCCGCAGCGACATCAACCAAACCACGCTCGCCGAAACGGGTATCGATTTCACCGATGCCATCGCTGTTCTGAATATCGGCCACTGGCTGACCTGGGCCCGCCCGATCACAAAGCATAAGGCCGGCGATGACTGGTTTAAATACGATGCAGGCGGCACCCGTATGTCCAAGTATGTCGCCTACTACATTCTCGGGCTTCCCGCGCTCGACCGTCCCAATGAATGGTGGTACGACGCCAGCACCAAAACCATCTACCTCCGTGCAGCGGGCGATCAGAATCCCAACAAGCTTCCAATCTCTGGAAAGGTACGCGACTTCAGCCTGCGACTGATCGACTGTTCGCATCTCGTTTTCCAAGGAGTGGAATTTTTCGGCAGCACCTTTTCCATGAACGAGTGCGACCATGTGGTGATTGAAGATGGAAGCCTGACCTATCCCTCCACACACAAATTCATGCTCGGCGACTTCAGTTGGTTTCATGAAACCAACTCCGATATGGCAACGGACAAAAACAACCGCCGGAAATCCGGAAAGAACTTCATGACGCATATCGTAAACGAGGGTGACGGCCCCTTTGGAAACGTGCTGCGCAACTGTGAAATCGCCTTCCCGAACTCTCCTGCCATCAATCTCGACAGCCCGGGCAGCATCATTGAAAACTGCTACATCCACGACATCGAGTGGGACGTGAATTCCGGTGGAGGGAGTGGATCCGTGCCCGGAGGAAAAGGCGCCATTATCCGCCGTAACACCGTGCATTCCGGCGGAAACTCCGAAGGGATCCGACCCGGTACAGGATCGATCGTCGAATACAACCGGTTGTGGAATATGGGCAATCTCCAGCATGACGGCTCCGCCATTAATATCGGAACCGGCGCGCAGACCGGCACCACGGTTCGCTACAACTGGGTGCACGATACCAATCGCCAGGGCATCCGTTTCGACTCCACCACATCGCGCATGGGCTCCGGCGGCAGTGTTCATAACAATGTGATTTTCAACCTCGATTCCGGCGGCAGCAAGTTCAAGGGCGATCACCATCTGCTATTCAACAATACGTTCCACGACAGCTTTTTCGCCCTGCCCAATGGCTACGGCAACACACCTCCTCACAACCAAAACACCTTAGCCTGCAACACGCTCGCCGACATCATGGTGGCCTGGAACACCAAAAACCCCAACGAGGAAATCAATGCGCAGCTTGAAAACAACATCACGGGCGAAGGTGTAGTAAGCGAAAATCTGCGCGATCCCGCCAACCTCGACTTCCGCCCCAAACCCGGCTCAGAAATCATCGATGCCGGCTTCGTCTTGACCAACGCCGATAAACCCACGGAAACCATCACCGTCGAATTCCCTCCAACCCTTGGAAACGCGCCCGACATCGGCGCCTATGAATCCGGCGATTCCACCTACTGGATACCGGGTCGCAAAGAAGCTGCAGCTTCATCCCCCGTTCCTCCGGACGGCGCGACAAACGTAAAGAAGAATGCCGACCTCATGTTCCTTGGTGCGTATAAGGCCGATAAATACATCGTCAACTTCATGAACACGGCGAAGGACCATAAAGGCAAAGTAGAATTATCCAATGCAAACATCGTGCATCCGGATGCACTGCGTGCAGGCCAAACCTATACCTGGCGCGTCGATGCCGTTTTGCTGGATGGATCAGTCGTCGAAGGCGACCTTTGGAATTTTACCGTTGAAAAATGATACTTCATTGCAACACGAATTATTCAACGAACAGCTGTTTTCAAATTTTATTTCAGGGAAACGTATAAAATGACCCTGCATGCGGAGTCTTTATATATGAGGACTATGAATTTTATCCCATTAGAACAGGAGAGAGCATGAAAACTGGATTTATCAGCTTAACCGCAGCGAGTATCGGAGCCCTTCTTTGTTCCACCGCCACGGCAGAAGAAACGCCCAAGTTTGTAAATACCGTCGAATCATTGCAGCAGTACGAATGCGCGGATTGGTTCCGCGACGCCAAATTTGGCATCTATCTGCATTGGGGCGCCTATTCCGTTGCAGAGCAGGGTGAATGGTATGCACGCAAGCTGTACGACGAAACCACGCCCGAATATGCCCATCATATAAAAACCTATGGCCATCCTTCCGAATTCGGCTATGCCGACTTTATACCAATGTGGAAGGCCGAGAACTTTGATCCCGATGCCCTGCTCGCACTCTTCAAGCGCTCCGGCGCCAAATATTTCACGCCCTGCGCCGTGCACCACGATAACTTCGACCTGTGGGACTCCAAATACCAGGAATGGAACGCGGTCAACATGGGGCCGAAAAAAGACCTTATCCGCTTATGGAAGAATGCCACCCATAAAGCCGGCCTGCGCTTCGGCGTGACCACCCACCTATCGCGCTCCTACAGCTGGCTCAACACCGCGAACCAGTCCGACACCAAGGGACCGAAAAAAGGCGTCCCCTACGATGGAGCGCAAGGTAAGGCCAAAGGACTCTATCCATCCAACGACGGACAAAGCACGCATCCGCGCGCACCCTACGATGCTCCGGCGGAATGGCGCAACCTCTGGGCCAAGCGCGTCAAGCAGCTCATCGACGATTATGAACCAGACACCCTCTATTTCGACTGCGCCGTGCCCTTCCGCGGCAGCGACGCAGGAAAAACCGGCATGGATGTCATCGCCCACTTTTACAACCAGCGCCCCGAAGGCGTCATGGCCATCAAAGAACGTCCATGGCAGGGCCTCTACGCCGACGGCATCGCCACCCTCGACTACGAGCGTGGCAAAGCCGCCTCGATTCTTGATAAGCCATGGCAGACCGACGACTCGATCGGCTCCTGGGGCTACAACCCGGCCAAGCCCTACATGAAGCCCGGCCTCGTGGTCGACAAGATCATCGACATTGTCTCCAAGAACGGCAACATGCTGCTCAACATTCCGATCAAGGCCGACGGCACACTGGACAAAGAAGCCACCGACCTGTTGAACAACGTCGGCGAATGGTTCGACGTCAACGGCGAAGCCATCTACGGCACCCGCCCGTGGTATATGTTCGGCGAAGGCAAAGGAGAGATCGGCGCGCACGACCTCGAATCGGCGCTGACGTCACGCGATATCCGCTACGTAACCAAAGGCGACACCCTTTATGCTTTCGTCATGGATTGGCCCAATGCCAAGAAAAAACCGGTTGTACTCGAAAACATCACCGCCATGAACACCCGCGTCGCCGAAGTGGTTTCCGTGGAACTGCTCGGACATGACGGCAAACTCGACTGGGAAAGCAGTGGGGACGGGCTCCAGATCTGGTTCCCGAAAGAAAAACCCTGCGAGCATGCATACGCACTCAAAATTGGATTTAAAAAATAATCCTCTCCCCCATGCCATTCCGGCAGTTCCAATCTCTGGAAACATCCAGAGATTGGAGAGTTTTTCGAAACACCAAGGAGCGCCTCATGCTGAAACATCTCTTCGCAATCGCCATTTTGGGATCACTGACAACGGTTCATGCCAAATCCGATAAGCCTAACATCCTCTTTATCTTCGCGGACGACATGTCATACGAAACCATCGGGGCATACGGCCTGCTCGATATCGACACCCCACACCTCGACAAGATGGTCGAAGCCGGAACAACCTTTACCCACGCCTACAACATGGGTGCATACAACGGCGCCGTTTGCGTGGCAAGCCGAGCCATGCTCAACACCGGGCGCTTTGTCTGGAACACCTATGCCCACGACACCGGCCCTAAAATGAAAAAGGAAGTCCAAGACAGGCGCATGTGGTCGCAGCTAATGAATAAAGCCGGCTACCGCACCTATATGACCGGCAAGTGGCACGTGAAAGCCAAACCGGAAGACATCTTCGATGTTGCGGTACACGAACGCCCCGGCATGCCCAACCAGACGCCGGAAGGCTACAACCGTCCCGTTGATGAAGAAGATTACAAAAACGGATGGAAACCCTGGGAAACCAAATATGAAGGCTTCTGGAAAGGCGGCAAACATTGGAGCGAAGTCGTTGCCGACGACAGCATTGATTTCCTGAACGATGCCAAAACCCACGACGAGCCCTTCTTCATGTATCTGGCCTTTAACGCTGCCCACGACCCGCGGCAGGCCCCGAAGGAATACGTCGACCGCTATCCGCTCGACCGCGTCAAGCTGCCAGAAAACTTTGTTCCGAAATATAAATATCAGGACGAGATCGGTTGCGGTGAAGAACTGCGCGATGCACGCCTCGCCCCGTTCCCTCGCACCGAATATTCCGTGAAGGTCAACCGGCAGGAATACTTTGCCCTCATCACCCACATGGACGACCAGATTGGCCGCATCCTCAAAGCCCTCGAAGAAACCGGCCAGGCCGACAACACCTACATTGTCTTCACCGCCGACCACGGCCTGGCCATCGGTCACCACGGCTTGATCGGCAAGCAGAATATGTACGACCACAGTGTCCGGGTCCCGTTCATGGTCGTTGGCCCCAACGTCAAAAAGGGCGAAAAGAATAATGCGCCGATCTATCTGCAGGACATCATGCCCACCGCGCTCGACCTCGCCGGCGCTCCAATCCCGGACGATGTAGAATTCAAAAGCCTATTGCCCATGCTCAACGGCAAAAAGAAACACTACGACTCCATCTACGGCGCGTATAAAGGGCAGCAACGCATGATCTGCAAAGACGACTGGAAATTCATCCACTACCCCACCGCCAATGCCAACCGCCTCTACAACATGAATGCCGATCCTTTCGAACAGAACGACCTGGCCATGAACCCGGAATACGCCGCAAAGGTTAAAGAGCTGAAAACCGACCTGTTGGAACTCAGCGCCGATCTCAGCGACCCGCTTGACTACAACAATCCCGCCGAAAGCTGGAAAAAAGCCACTCCCTCCAAAAAACAGAAAACCACACATTAAATTAAGTTGGGCTCTCCATCAAAGAGGGGAGCGATGCCGATCCCTGACAGCCAAGGCGGCACTTGACCTTAAATACCGGTGCTTTGGTGGAGAGCCCGGCATTGATGCATTTCAGATGTACTTCAGGAGGTTTGACAGTTGGATCTGTTAGAAACAGAAGCTATCTATTTACAACATCGAATCAGATAACAATCCAACGATAACAGCATAAAAGGTAATGGTGCCGGAGGTGGGACTCGAACCCACACAGATTTCTCCGCGGGATTTTGAATCCCGTGCAAATACATTTTTACTCACAACAGAAACCGACCATGAAATTCAAGCTCTCCATCAAAGACGGGGGCGAGGGCGATCCCTGACTGCTATGATAGCAGTTGGGTAAACAAAGGAGATCGCAATGCCCGAAAGAAAGATAGAGCTCATTGGTCCGGAGTTCAAGATTCATTCCGTGATCGGAAACAACCCGCAAATCATCGAGGCTGAGGACGTCGGACCGGTGTGTTGTCCGGCCTGCAACGGGACGGACCTGCAGACGAAGGACCGCATTCAACGGCGGCGCCATGCCAGTATAGGACGGAACAGAACCTAGTTGCATCTGGTGCTTCGCAAATATCAATGTCTGGGATGCGGACGGTATTTCAGACCGAGGATGCCTGGCATTCTGCCTTACAGGCGCAGCACTGAACACTTTCGCCGACAGGTGTATCTCGACCACCGCGACGGCATCTCCCGGGAACAGCTGCGCCGCAACTGCAGGATCGAAACGGCCACCGTTGAACGCTGGTTCCACGACCACCTCGATCCGGGTGTCCTTACGGTGTCCCTATTTCGGGGTAGCATGGATACTCTGGTGAAAACACGTTGGTACAGATGTAAACACAGGCAGAGAAGAGAAGCAGGCCAAAGCCTTGGCAAAACAGCGTATTTGCTAGCAGTCTGTCGGACTTAGCTTGCGAATAATATTTCAATATTCATGAGACTGTGCCAGTCTATGCCTGTCTTAACCAAAAGGAAGTGATGGCCACACGACTCAAGAACCTCGACCGCGACACCCCGATGCTGCTTCCGCCAGACCTGCGCGACTGGATTCCTCAGAAGCACATTGTGCATTTCCTGATCGATGCGGTGGACCGGCTTCCCGCTGGAGACTTCCGCGTCAACCTTCGGGGAACCGGCGACGAGCAGTATCCGCCGCGCATGATGCTGACTCTGCTGATCTATTGCTACGCCACGGGCCGCTTCTCCTCGCGCGGGATCGAGGATGCGACCTGGTCGGATGTCATCGTTCGCTACATCTGCGGCGGCAGCCTGCATCCCGATCATGACACGATCTGTGCCTTTCGCCGCACGAACCGCGAGCTGTTCGAAAAGGCTTTTGTACGGGTGCTGCTCATGGCGCAGGAAACCGCCGGTCTCAAAAAGGTCGGCACCGTGAGCGTCGATGGCACCAAGATCAAAGCCAGTGCCAGCAAGCATTCCGCTGTCAGCTACAAGCATGCCGGCGAGCAGGTCGAACTGCTGCGCAAGGAAGTCGAACAACTCGCCGCCAAAGCCGAGCAGGTCGATAACGTCCCGCTTGATGACGGGCTGAGCATCCCGGACGAAATCGTCCGGCGCGAAGACCGCATCAAGAGCCTGGAGCACGCCCGGGCAGTGATCAAGGCGCGCTACGAAGAGGAGCGCAAGCAAAAGCAGGCCGAGTGCGCTTAGCCCCGATTTCAGGACCACCGGCTTAAGTGGAATCTGCGTCCTTAAAATGATAAAAAAGGACGCATGGATATGGGAAGAAAACGTAGGACATTCACGGACAAGTTCAAGGCCAAAGTGGCTGTTGAAGCGATCAAGGGCATCAAGACTCTCAACGAGCTGGCTTCGGAATATCAGGTTCATCCGAACCAGATTTCGGACTGGAAGAAACAGTTGCTTTCAAATGCTCCAGATCTTTTTGCATCGGGAAAAAAGAAGCAGGCAAAAACTGAAGAGGAGCTGACGGCTCCACTTTACGAGGAAATCGGTCGACTGAAGATGGATGTGAAGTGGCTCGAAAAAAAGCTCTGAGCCTGCCGCTTTCAACACGTCGGAGCTGGGTGGCCCCCAGCCCCGATTATTCGGTTCGACGACAGTGTCGGCTGGCAGGCGTCCCGAGGTCGGGCCTCTACTATCAACCCGCACCGGAAACAGCGGAGAATCTCCGATTAATGCGACTCATTGATGAGCGATACCTGTTGCATCCTGAATATGGTTATCCACGCATGACGGACTGGCTTCGAGAAAAGGAAAATGAGGTCAGCTACAAGCGGGTGGCCCGTTTGATGCGGACGATGGGGCTTCAAGCTATTACCCCCGGGCCGCACACGAGCAAACCCGCGTCAGGGCATAAGATATACCCGTATTTATTACGTAACGTGGAGATTGAGCGAGTGAATCAGGTGTGGAGTACGGACATCACCTATATCCCAAGGCGTAACGGATATATGTATTTGGCTGCCGTGATCGACTGGCGCAGCCGCTATGTGCTGTCCTGGGAGCTTTCAAGCACAATGGATAGCCTGTTCTGTATCGATGCTCTTGAATGCGCTCTGCGGCAAGGAACGCCTGAGATATTCAACACGGATCAGGGGGCACAATTTACATCGAGCGGCTTCACGGGCGTATTACTCGACAAAGAGATCACCATCAGTATGGATGGGCGCGGACGGGCGCTGGATAACGTTTTCATCGAACGACTCTGGTGGTCCGTGAAATATGAAAAGATTTATCCTCAATCCTATAGCGACGGACATTCATTACACCAAGGGCTAAGCAGCTATTTTGAGTATTACAATAACGAGAGAAAGCACAGTGCTCTGGACAAGCGAACGCCCGTTGAGGTATTCAAGGAAGGAGCACTCAGCACATGATCGCAAGTGATGCCGTCGCTTCGCTCCGCCCTCGGCCCTCCGGGCCGCCCCTTCGGGGACGGGCTCCGCAAAGCGACGGCATCATAAAGGGGCGGCCTTATTGGCCGCCGGAACACGGAACAGGGAACCGCAGGTTCCACCTTAAATTCGCCGATCCGTGGTCGAAGATTGGGGGTAGGCGCAGAGTACGAAGAGAAGAAAACGGCCTTCGAGGAAAAGCGTAAAAACAAGAAACCGCGGGGAAAAGAACCTAAACCTCCATCCGCAGAGCCGCCGGATAAGAAGCAATACAATTTTACCGACCCCGAAAGCCGCATCATGAAGGCCGGCAACGGCAGCCACTTCGAACAGGCCTACAACGCGCAGGCCGCCGTAGACACCGAAACCTATCTCATCGTTGGTCAGCTCGTCACCGATGCGCCCAATGACAAAGAGCAGCTCAATCCTGTTCTCGCAAGCATTCCTGAGGAAGCGGCCACCCCGGAAAGCGTATTGACCGATACCGGCTACTACAGTGAGAAGGCCGTCAAAGACGCCGAAACCGGTGGCGGGCCGACGGTGTACAGCGCCATGGCCAAAGGCTCGCACCACGTCAGCGTTGCCGACCTCGAGAAGCAACCGCTGCCGACCCCTCCGCCACCTGGCGCACCCATCAAGGAACAGATGGCCTACCGTCTCAAGACCCCCGAAGGGAAGGCGCTCTACAAGCAGCGCAAGCAAACCGTCGAACCCGTTTTCGGGGTTATCAAGGAAGTGCTCGGCTTCCGCCGCTTCTCGATGAGGGGGAAGGAGAAAGCCGAAACCGAATGGAGCCTCGTCTGCCTCAGCTACAATCTAAAGAAAATATTCAAGCTCATGGTGGCGCGTGCCCCGAAACACCCGGCGGCAACCGCAAAACAGCACGCCAATGCACTGTCGGCACATTTTCGGGCGTATTTTCAGACATTTTCTTGCTTCGCCCGGCCTTTGCCTCTTTTACTTGATAAGTTCATGCCGGGATGTCGCCAGTGCGGGGTTCTAACTCCGACAGACTGCTAGGAAAAAGAGTGGTGCCCTGAACAGGATTCGAACCTGTGACCTACGCATTAGAAGAGCGTTTCATTATTGCATTTTAGCCAATGTTTACGGTGTTTTTCTGAATTCGTCCGTGGCTTAAGGTGGATTTATCTTGTTTATTCTCACCGCCTACGGCACGCTTCGGCACAGATCAAAGCAAAGGAGCGCACGCCATGGAAACCGAAGCAAAGACCAAAAAAGCAAAGACCCGAAGCGCACGGGGAACCGGGCGGCTTTACAAGCGAACCACGGACGGCAAGGAATTCCCGCCGGACAACAAGACGCCGGGCGTTTTCTGGATCCAATACACGCTCAACGGAAAGCGGCAACGGCACGCCCTGACCGGGAAGGACGGGAAGCCCATAACCGACCTTCGCCAAGCCGAAGCCGAACGCAAGCGGCTAACCGCACCCATGAGAGCGGGGAAACGGGAAGAGCAGCTTGAAGCCCTGACCGCCGCCCTTACACAGGCCACAAGTGAAACGGCGCAAGCCGTGGAAGATGCCGCGCCGGTTCTTCGCGTTGCCGAAGGATGGCAAGCATATCTATCCAGCCAAGACCGCCCCGACACAGGGGAGCGCACGCTTACTGATTATGCGGGCATTTGGCGCGGCTTCATGGATTGGCTAGGGGAGCACACAGAAAACATCCACAGCCTGCGGGATATAACGCCGCAAATCGCCGCCGCCTATGCGGGAAGCCTGACAAAGGGAGCAGCAAGCCCTAATACGTTCAACAAGCATACGAGCTTTTTAAAGCTATTCTTCCGCGTGCTGGGCGAGGAAGCCGGACTAAAGGCCAATCCGTTCGAGAAGATCCGCCGGAAGAGCATCAAGACGAACAGCCGCCGGGAATTGACCATTGCCGAACTAAAGGAGATTTTGACCAAGGCAACCGGCGAACTGCAAACCCTGCTTGCCCTCGGGACGTTCACCGGGCTGCGGCTTGGGGATTGCTGCACGCTCAAATGGGGCGAGGTCGATTTAGACCGGGGATTGATTCGCCGGATTCCCAATAAGACCGCCAAGAGCGGCAAGCCTGTCCTTGTCGGTATTCCCGCCGCCCTGTTCGATGTTCTGGCAACAACCCCACCGAGCCGCCGCAAGGGCTACGTGCTTCCCGACTATGCAGCCGCGTATACGCACGAGAGCGCAAAGAGCAAAGCCACCCGCCGCCCGGAGATCACAAAAGAGATTCAGGCGCACTTTGAAAACTGCGGCATAAAAACCCATAAGGCCGGAACGGGCGGAGATACCAAAAAACGCGCCGTGGTGGAAGTTGGGTTTCATAGCCTACGGCACACCTATGTTTCCCTTCACGCCGAAGCCGGAACCCCGCAAGCCATGATTCAAGGCAACGTCGGACACAGCAATCCCGCCATGACCCAGCACTATTTGCACGTGAACGAGGAAACCGCTTTCAAGACCGCACAGGTTTTACAGCTCGAAGATCCCAAGCCCGCAGCCCTGACCGTTCCCGATTGGATAGCCGAAAAACTGGAAGGCATGACCGCCAAAAACTGGAAGCAGATCAAAGCTGAAATCATGGAGGCCAAGGCATGACTACGAACGAGCGAAAAACCTTTGAAGTGAACACCCGCCTTGCTGGGCTGAAAGTTGATTTCCCCGCACTTTGGAGCGACTTTGAAAAGGTAGTGGCGAACAGCGTAAACACGACCCTGAAAAACCGAATGCACGCGACCGGTTGCGCGGCTCGTTTCGGGCGTCTTGAAAAAGCAATCCAAGCCCTTACCGAAAAAGATAGAAACGACTTACTCAACTATGCAGGCCAAAAGACCCGATCAAGGGAAACGATTGACGCCGTTCATATGGCACTACAGATCATTGAAGAGGCCGCCCGTTCATTAAGCGAATCCGCCCGAAACGAAAAAGGCCGCCCCGCTGTAAATGAGTGGCCCACAGAAGCCGCGTGCTACCTATTCAGAAAACACGTGCAGGAAAAATTTAAAGTCCCGAGCACGGGCGGACTTTGTTCCGACTTCTGCCAGATGTTTTTGAAGGCACTCGGGCAACCCTCCTACATTGGTCTAAAACAGCGCCTTGAAGCCATCCGCAAGCAGTCCAAAGACGAGCGGGAATTTGCCCGCGCATTCGTTGAAGACATCCTTTCCATGTAGTCAAGTTTCCTGATGGGATTTAAATCCCCGAAAACTGCCGATTTATGTCCCGCCTGACGTGTGGGAAAGCGTGCCTTCTTTTGTTTTTGTGAAGTCGTTCGAGAGAACTTAACGACTAACAAAAGGACACGAAACCATGCAGGCACAGAGCGCGACAATCATCAAGGCGGCCATACCGATCCGGACGAATGCAATTTCCCTATGCCGTTTCTCGCTCCTCTCGACCTCTCGCAGTCGATTGATTGGAAAGCCGTGCAATGTGTCGCTCAATGGATGATCGACCGGGAAACGGGAAATGCTAAGCCGTGGGGCGTATTTCACGGCGCAACCGGACTCGGAAAAAGTCGTGCTTCGATTGTGGCCGGTTTTGGGTCGGTGAACGGATGCAGCTCGGCCCTCTTTTCAGACTTCACTCATTTTCGATTCGTTCGCGCCGTCGAGTTTGCCCGCCTTGCCAGAATGCCACATGGGAAACCGCTGGAATTTACCGCATTTAAAAATCCGGATTATAAAGACAGTGACGACCCCGAATATTATTTCGATGGCCTTATACTTGACGATCTTGATAAGGCTTCATTTTCCGCAAATGTTGTTGCCGAACTGTTCGACCTGATTGACCACGCGGAACAGACCGAGCGACTTTTGATCATAAACACTCAGGCCACCGGCGGGGACCTTGCAAAAATGATGCTTGGCTCAAACCCAGATCCACAGCGCACCGCCCGCGTGCAATCAATAATGAGGCGGCTTATTGATCACGCAAAATTCATTCATTTCCAGAAATAACAAACCAACCCCAGAAGGAACCAGTACCATGAAAGCAGCACTAGGCATCCAAAACAGCAAAATATTAATCGGCAAAATCCGCGCAATTCACATCCCGGAATTTTTCCCAGAAGAAACCTCGAAGGCCCTCACCGCCTGGAACAAGAAGCGGGCCGATTTAAGCACCGAGATTTCTGTGCTTGGGAAAAGCATTTTTGCGCTTGTCGATGAAGCGGCAAGCGGTCAATGCACCAAACCGGCGACCGTCATTTCAGATTTGCAGAAGGCTCGCGCAAAGGTCAAAAGGTATGACATCGATCTCATCAATTTGCTTTCGGGAAAAGCACCGCTTTGGCCTTTGGTGCAGGAAGCCTACAAAACCGAGTCAAAACGATGGCGGAAAGTTGAGGCCGACCGGAACAAGGAGCTCGACAACGTTGTGAAAGACATGGTTAAGGCGGTTGCCCATAACGTCCGGCTAATGGATACCGCCCGGATAGAAGCGGAGCGCAATGCGATACGAATGCGGGCCCTGACACAGAACGATCAAAACATTGTGTCCAACGAAGAGGCCCAACTCCTCACCGACCTGAAGCTCAGTTGCCAAGACCTGTAAAATTTCGGCTGGGTTGCTCCCCGGCTCCTGCCCCCCAGCTCCAGTGGGGGATTTCATAAACGGCGCTGTCGCCCGTCGTTGGAGTGAGGCGGCAACTTTCAACCACAACGAAGGAATACAGAATGAAAACAACAATGACTAAGATCGAACACGCCCGGGCAAGATCCTTGCTTGGGCGCGAGCTGGCCGCCCTTGCATTCGGTGCAGGCTGGAGCCTGAAAGACTGCGAAGCGTTGGCTTCCAAGTTGAATAAGTTGCCGCGGTTTGAGGCCCGGGTTTTGAAAGATAAATTATCCGAAGCGTTCAAGGCTATGGAGCGGGCGGTATGAAGAATAAATCAAAACCAACCATGAAGACGTTTGTTTCAACTGAAAGCCTCGAGCCGAGCGCGGAATATATCAGCCTGCAGGTGGTAGCGCCCTCCCTAAATCGAAAGAAGCCTTTGCGGTTGCAGGTAAATTGGATCCGATCCAGCCGACGCTTTGCCAATGGCAACGGCATCGCTTGGGTTCGCAAGAACCAGCCCGATGCCGAGGCGACAATCCGCGATGAAGTAGAGGCCATCGAGCGGCTTCTGCTGTGAGCACCTGAGCACCCCCCCCCGGGTTAGGTACTTCCAGCGCTTGCTCTGCTCAAGACAGCGATGACCGACATCAAGCAACAAATGACCGACTGAATATAACAAATCTTTAATATTTGAGGATCACCATGCAAATTGACGAAGCCACGACCTTTGAAATTACGTTGCTAGCGCGCGCCTTTAAAATAGTGCTTATGCTGCGAGATCCGCGCCCCCCGTATTGGATACCGCTTTGTGAAATGCTTTTCCGGTATCAGGCAGGGGCCGGATTAAGTACCGGCTTTTTCACGGGCCGCACCAATGCCGAGCGCATGAGTTTAAGCCGCCTGCTCAAAGGGCTGCAGGATGACAACCGCATTGCCTTATCCGGTAAAGCCCGCGCATTGAGCGCCCGCCTTACACTGGAGCGCGAGGCCGAAGTGCTGGGCATGGTGGGGATGCCGGCGATATGGGAAACACGAGAGGCAATGACGGCGCTATCCCGGATCAAGGGCGATGGCTTCCACCTTCTAGCGGATCACAAAGACAGCCAGCGCGACAAAGCCGAAGGCCGGAATCAAGTTGCGTGGACATATTTCCGCGTCATTACCGGGGTTTTACATGGGAGGATTGATTGGAAGCCCAGTATGCAGACCGGCTATGTGTTCGCCAGCCTGACCGACAAAGGCCGGGAGGAGCTTGCCGCCCCGATGGCGGAAACAGAATTTCCAGCCGATGACCTGGCCGGGGAAATCTTCGACAATGCAATGCAAGACGCCGGCAGGGAGTTCTCCGCTTTGGTAAATAAATCATCGCAGGAAATCGGCATAATTTGTGCCCCCCACAGTTTCGGAGAGCTGCCCAGAAAAACGCTATGCAGGATGATTCCCGACCGCTCTATCCCGTTACTTGATTAACCCCAACCCAAGGAGCACCAAAAATGACACAGCCCAAAAAACCGCAGACCACCAAGCCCGCCGCAAAGGCAATGGCCCGCAAGAATGCCGAAGCCGCAGAAGCCCAAGCATCTAGCGCGGTGCAAAAGGTATTGCGATCCTACCGAGGCGACACCATGGCCGAAGAGTAGTAACCGCCCCGGCCCCACCCCCGCCCATGCAGTTGTTTTGCATGGGCTTTTTTGCGCCCAGACCGCGCCATAGGCCACCGCCTGCCGAAATACGACCGATAAGCCGTTTGACGGCAACGGCGAATCCACAAGCCACAGCAAGCGCTTTCCGTGGCTTATTCGTGGCTTATCTGGAATCTTCGTGGCTTAAGGTGGACTTACGATGTTTATTATATAGCGGAACACGACGGAACCAAACGGAACACCAATTTAGGCGGAACAAAAAGAAAACCCCTGCAAACATTGGCTATAAACCGTTATTTACAGGGGTTTAAGGTGGTGCCCTGAACAGGATTCGAACCTGTGACCTACGCATTAGAAGTGCGTTGCTCTATCCAGCTGAGCTATCAGGGCTCTTGTGAAAGGACGGGCAATATAGGTTAGTGATCGGAATAGAGGCAAGCTGTTTTGACTCAAATGCGCGATTCTGTTCCCGGATGGCGCACCACTTTTAAAGGAGTGCTTGGCCACCCCCACCCTATTCCTGTTCAGTTCCCTTTCTTTCCCTGTTCGGTTTTAAGTGGCTTCCAAGCATCCACCGGCTTGTAGGACGGGTCGTTGTAGTCGCCCCCAGCCTGGCTGTTTTCCACACTCTGGAAAAAGGCAATCAGCTCGCGCTCCATGTCCGATGCACGCTCCGGCATGGCGGAGGACAGGTTGTTTTCTTCGGGGCGGTCTTTGGAAAGATCGTACAACTCGCGGTCGGGCAGGATGAATTTGTAGCCGTCCTTTACCAGCGAGGAGGTTCCTCCGGAATAACGGAAAGGAATGGCCCCCGAGCGCTTTGACGCCTTCCCCGTTAAAACAGGCAGCACGTTTTCGCCGTCGATCGGCCGGGCGTCAGGCATGGTATAGTCCACAATGCTTCCAATGGTTGGAAAATAGTCGAGCGTCGATAAAATGGCGTCGTTGCGGGAGTCCGGCTGAATTTTTCCGGGCCAGACGGCGAAAGCAGGCACCCGCACGCCGCCATCGTAAAGCGCGCGCTTGCGCCCGCGCAGTCCGTCGGTCGTTCCGGCGCGGCGCCCTTTCGCCTCTTTCCCCTCGGGACCGTTGTCGGAACAGAAGAAAATGAGCGTGTTGTCGGCAGTGCCGGTTTTTTCCAGCGTCTGGACGATGCGGCCAACCTGCTCATCAAGTTCTGTGATGCAGCCGTAGAAATGGGCGGCGTCTCCGTGGCCCTCGTACATTTTCAGGTAATCCGGCCCAGCCTCGATATCTTCGTGCGGCGCATGAAACCAGACGACCGCGAAGAACGGTTTGTTTTCGGACGCAGCCTTTTCAATGAACGGCACCGCGCGATCAACCACCACGCGCGCCGCGCCACCCTTCAGGCTTTCGTCGCTGCCGTCGAGTGCAATGCCGTTTTCATAGAAGGGATTGCCCTTGGCGCGCTTTCCAAGGCCGGGATTCCATGTGCAGATGGCCGATTCGGTAACAAACGAAGCGTCATAGTCGCGCTCCCACGGCGGGGCATAGTTCAGCTCGGGCTTGCGCTTCAAGCCTTTGGAGGACTCGGTTTTGCTCAGTGTGCCAAGATGCCACTTGCCGAAATGGCCCGTAGCATATCCCTGTTCCTTCAGCATTTTCGCGAGCGTGATTTCTTGTTTGGGCAAATGCCCCTTGTTGGCGGTGTAGATGCCAAAGCGGTCGTGATGCCGCCCCGTCAGGCACGTGGCGCGGGTCGGCGAACAAACTGAGTTGCCCGAATAGAAGTGCGTCAGCACCACGCCCTTTTCCGCCAGCGCGTCCAAGCTCGGCGTCTGGATAATCGTGTTGCCGTTAAAGCCTGTATCGCCGTATCCGAGATCGTCGGCCATCATCAGAATAATATTGGGCTTCTCCGCCGCCCATGCTCCAGCAACCAGCACCATCCCTGCAATCAATACGCATTTCATACAACATCCCTTTTAAATAAGTACATACCTTTTAAACGATTTGTATAACCCAAAACAGACACTAAAACACAAGAAACCGCCTCGGGAACCTTATCCGCTTGGCTGCACGCCGATCACCGAAGCAAACAAACCAAGCGCGCACTGGGGGAAAGAACCCCCCTACTCTATGCGCCAGAAACATAAAGAAAACCATGGAAGCCCCACTCGGACACCCATACAATGCTTCTAAGTTGCCGTTGTGGGTCGCGCGGTCCGGCCAAGCTTTCCAACACTGAGCTAAATCGTTATGAGCATGATTATAGATAAATGTCCCACCTCCTCGGAAGGGTAAAACATATGGACGACAAAACTGAATTTACCGTAAAGACAGAAGGTTTGGGCGACGAGATTGTGAAAGTCATTCATGCGTCAAAATCCTACGTTTCAAGCGCCTTCCTAACGTTGCTGCTTTATTACGTTGGCTTCTACATCATTGGTCTGATTTGCAACATTGTATTTCTATCCAAATCCAATGAATCAAAGCGAATTGCAGGCGCCAGCCCTTCAGGACGAGGCTGTCTGGTATTCCTCCTCTGGGTGCATATCATACTCCCCATCATTATCATCATTGTGATGTTTGGCGGAGCTTTGGCCTCAGGCGGCTTCTGATGGCGTCGCCTCAAATTCAAACACGGCAGCCCCGAAAAAAAGCCGGTTCCCAAAGGAACCGGCTTTTTCATTTTCCAATGTCTGGAAAACTCATTTGGCCATCTTGCAGGCGCGGGCGTAGATGCCGATGACGTCCTGCGTGCGGTTGATGATGATTGCTTCCACCTCATTCGCGATGGTGCCTTCGCTGACCGCGTTGTACTGGTTCGGCATGTACTGGCTGAGCAGCGACAACGAAATCGGGGTTTCCTTTAGATTGGAAACCAACTTCGCAACGGCCGCCTGAATTTTTTCATTCGGCCAGTAATAGCGCGACCGGTCGGAGAAGCTGTACTTGCGCTTGTACGCCTGCACCACGGCGTCGCCCGGATAATATTTCTTCCAGTATTTCGGCTCGGCAATCATCACTTCGTCGATCACTTCGCGAAGCTTGGAGGTCTCGATCCCTTTCGGCGCGAGCATTTCCTCTTCAATCATCGCTAGGGCAAACAGCGCTTCGCGATAGCCGAAGGTCAGCCACGGGCCGACCTTAAGGATGCAGTAGTGGTCTTCCACCAGCTTCGAAAGGCCGGTTTCGGACTGATAGTCGGTAGAGTGCGCTTCGTAGACGAAACGGTCCTGTTTCATGATTTCGTCGCTGAGGCCTTTGGCGGCTTCGCGGTCGTAGTGGAACACCTGGTCGTCGCCAAACTCAACGCCCGGCTGAACCACTACGCCATAGACGCGGTTCCAAGCATCGGAAAGGCCTTCAGCCTCAAACGCCGCTTTGGTGACTTCGATGGTTTTGATCGCGTCGACTGGCGTGGTCGGCGTTACGGTCTCTTCCTCTTCCTGGGCGCCGCCCGGAATCGGAACCTCGGTGCCGATGATGTAGACCGGCTTCGGCTGTCCCGCGCAGAACGCCGCGTGGGTTTCTTCGGCAACCTTCGCCATAGCGGCGGCGCGCGAAGCAACAATCTCGTCGGCCAATGGCTGATGCCGGTCGCCGGCATCGTCGGCGCAGAACATGGACGCGTCGAGGTGGATCTTCTGGTAGCCGGCTTTCACGTATGCCGCAATCAGCTCCAGCGCCTTCGCCATGGCCGGCTCGGCGTTTTCGGCCTGCCATGCGTTGGGGCCGAGATGGTCGCCACCCAACAGAATGTTCTCTTTGTCGTATCCCACCTTCGCGGCAATGCCGTGGACGTACGCTACAAAGTCGGCCGGCTTCATGCCGGTGTATCCGCCAAACTGATCCACCTGGTTGGAGGTGGACTCGATCAGCAGGATCGATTCGTCTTTCTTGGCCTGAAGCATGGACGCTTCCAGAACGGTGGCCTGTGCGGAACAGACGGAATAGATCCCCGTTCCCTTTCCGGCGCGGTTGTCGGCCAGAATTTGTACATATTTATCTACTGCGCTCATGTTTACTCCTTTGGAGATTTGAAATTTGAAATATCAGATTTGAAATCTTCTAAATGCGTTCCGCATTTAGAAGTTAATCATTACCTTCGCCCAGAGCTCTTTGTTGCCATAAATGACATCGTAGGCGTTCTGGATCTGCTCGACCGGGAAGGTGTGGGTTTGGAGGCCATCTACCTTGACGAGGCCGGCTTCCATCATCCACGCGGCAGTGGTCCACTCAGCACCAGGGAACGGCGCGGAATAGTTCATCCACGAACCAACCACATTGAGCTCCTTGCGGGAAATCGACTCAAACTGTGGTGCTGTGAAGGTGATCGGAGCATGCGCCGTTCCAACCAGCAGAATGGTGCCGCGTCCACGGGCAATCGCCATCGCGGAAATTTTGGCCGGAGCCGCTCCTGAAGATTCGAACACCACGTGTGCACCGTCTTCGAGCTCGCGCTCGCAAACGTCTTCGAGCGGCTCGGTGATCGGATTGCAGACAATGTTTGCACCCATCGCCTTCGCCATTTCGAGTTTTCCTTCCGCCACGTCGGACGCGACAATGTTTTTGCAGCCCATGGCCTTGAAGATCTGGATGGCCAGCAGGCCGATGGTGCCGGCGCCGGTCACGACAACGTCTTTGCCGAGCAGATTCTCGAGACGCAGGATCGGGTGCAGACAAACGGTGATTGGCTCGATGAAGGCGGCCTGGTCGTAGGACAGGTTCCCGATGGCTACGAGGTTGCTGGCCGGTACGCGCAGGAATTCGCCAAACGCGCCCTGAACACGGGAACCGATGAAGCTGTAGCTTTTGCAGAGCGAATAGTTGCCTTGGGCGCACTTGTCGCATTTCATACACGGCATGAGCGGCGCGGCGGAGGCGCGATCGCCGACCTTCCAGCCTTCGACGTTTTCGCCAACAGCGACGATTTGGCCGGCAAATTCGTGACCCAGCACAACTTCATCCCAGCGCGGGTTTTCTTCCTGGACGCGGACAATGTCCGATCCGCAAATCCCGCAGGATTTAACTGCGATGAGTACCTCGTCGGCAGTGGGAGACGGCTTGTCCATCTCAATGACTTCGACTTTCTTGATGCCTTTGCGCAATGCAGCTCTCATTGGTCTTTAATCTCCAGTTAACTTTGTCTTTTTAGAAAATTTTGCGGTGATTCCGGCGAGCTTGTCGTACTCGCCCTTGATGTTTTCGTACAGGCTGCGAAAAACACTGTACATTTCGCTGTAGTATTCGTGGTTTTCCGCGTTCGGCGTAAATTCGGCGCGCGTCGGTATTTTTTCGATGCCCTCTTCGAAGCTTTTGATGGCGCCCACGCCATACGCCGCTGCAATGGCGATGCCGAGCGGCGGAAGGTCTACCGCGCCGGGAATTTCGATTGCCTTGCCGATGACATCCGAGAAAATCTGCACCCAGGTGGCCGAGTTGGCGCTGCCTCCGGTAATCTTGACATCGATGATTTCCACACCTTCTTCCTCGGCAATGCTCAACACATGCCTCGAACCATAGGTGGTGCCTTCCATGAAGGCGCGGATCATGTCCTGACGGTTGGTGGTCGGCTTGAGCCCCATCAAAACGCCACTGGTGTTGTCGTTCCAGATCGGGCAGCGCTGCCCCACCATGTACGGCAGAAAGATCACCGAGCTTTTGCCACAGACCGAGGTGTCGCCCAGCTTGTCGATTTCAGCAAAGCTTTCCTCTTCAAGCACCTCTTCCTTAAACCACTTGAGGCCGGCCCCGCCAAAATCGACGCCGCCGGAGGTGAGCCACGTGCCTGGGACAATGTGCGGGTAGACGTGCAGGTTTTTGTTGTACTTGGGTTCGCTCAAGCAAACGTTGTTGGTGGTTACGGTTCCGCCGGAAATGAACACTTCTCCGCCCTTGGAAACGCCCGCGCCGAGTCCGGCGGCAACGTTGTCCATGGAACCGGCGATAACCGGCGTGCCTTCGAGCAAACCCGTCTTGGCGGCCGCCTCGGCCGTCACTTTGCCAACAACGTCGGTGCAGTTGTAAATCGGCGGAAGTTTTGCCCGGTCGATCCCGCAGCCATCGAGCAAAACGTCGGAATATTCAGCGGTCTTGGTATCGCAAAACTGGGACAGGCCCGCCTCGGAAACATCCATCGAATACTCTCCGGTCAGGCGGTAAACCAAGTAGCCGTTGGCATGCAGGAACATGTGGGTCTTTTCGTAGACCTCCGGCTCGTTTTCCTTAATCCACATGATCTTCGGCGCCGGATTACCGGCATCGCTGACGTTGCCGTTGATTTTCCACGTTTCATCGTTAAGGTTTTCGGTGATCCACTCGGCCTGCTTGGTGGCGCGGCGGTCCATCCAGATCAAGCCAGGACGAAGCGGGTCGCCTTCTTTGTCGACGGGGAGCACGGTGGTGGAAAATGCATCGATGCCGACGGCAATGATCTTGGCCGGGTCGATGGAGCTGGTTTCGATCATTTCCTTGGTGTTGTCCTTCAGGGCGCGCCACCATTGATAGGCCGGCTGTTCGGCCCAGCCCTGATGCGGGTAGCTTGTGTCGTACGCCTTCTTGGCGGTCGCCACCATATTGAAATCCGTATCGAACAACACCGTCTTGCAGCTCGTTGTTCCCAGATCCACACTCAAAATATATTCAGCCATACTCAATTCTCGTTATTAAACACGAAGACACAAAGTACACGAAGTGATGTACAATTCAGATTTGTGTTCCTTAGAGACCTTCGTATCTTAGTGTTAAATTATTATGCGCGGGAGACGGCGTGCTTTGCATCGCCCAGAAAAATCGATTCGACCTTGTGGGTGCTTCCAAGGCCTGTAAATTGTGTTTTCCAGATTTCGCCGTTTTTGGCGATTACGTGCGGGTATTCCGGCAGGGTTTGTTCGAGCGTGGCTTTGATCATCCGCATCGTGACGGCATGCGTCACAAACAGGATGTTGTCGCCTTCGAGGATTTCCAATGAATGGAAAAACGGCTCCAGCCTTCGGGCAATCATTTCGTAGGATTCGCCCCCGCCTTCTGGCACCCACTTCCAGCGCTTGGTGCGGTCGTGCATGTAGTCCGTCCGCGATTCCAACTCGGTGTAGCTCAATCCGGCAAAGCCGCCGAGATCCTGCTCGATGAGCCGTTCATCCGTTTCGACCTCCAGTCCGAATGCGGCGGCAATCGGCTTTGCGGTCTGTTGTGCACGAATCAGCGGCGAACAGATGACGCGATCCAGCAAAGCAATCTGCTTGAACTCAACCGCGATCGCTTCCGCGTCGGCCTTGCCCTTTTCGGTCAGCGGGAAATCCTGACGGGATGCTAGAATGTCCTGCAAATTCGCTTCGCTTTGCGCGTGGCGGATAAAGTAGATGGTTTTCATAAAACGAATATCGAATATCGAACAAGGAACTCCGAATGATGAAGTACTTCGGAATTCAACATTCCTTGTTCGACATTCTGCGGTTCTACGCCAACGGCGTTACACCTTTCTTGAGGATAATATTGCCGTATTTGGCAGTGGTTCCGGTGACGACGCAGGCGTAGGCCTTTTCAGCGCGGTCGTAGAACTCGAAGCGGCCGATGCGGGTAACACCCGGCGCGTCCGGAGCATCCTTTTTGATGGCGGCCATGTAGTCGGCTTCCACCTGCGGGTCGAGCTCATCGCCTTCGACGGCCGACATCATGATCAGCGGATCGTCGTAGCTGTCGAGTTCGAAGACCGGGATGATGCCTTCGAGCAGATCGGGGATCTGCAGGCCGTCGCCGCGCAGGACGTTCTTCGGACAGAAGGTGTGGCCTGGGAAGTGCGCGTCGGACAATACGATTTCGTCGCCGTGACCCATTTCAGACAAAATCTTCAACAGTTCCGGGCTAATGATTGGATTGATTCCTTTAAGCATTGGTTTTCTCCTATGTTGTTTTGGTCAAAGGTCTGAAGGTCGGGTCATTTGACTTGCGACCCTCAGATTTTCGCCCAGTGGCTCCGCCGCCTAGGCTTGTTCTTTCTTATGGTGGATGCTGTATGTCCGCCAGCCATAGAGCGCGATGACCATAAAGCAGATCAACGGCAGGACGAAGGACGCGCGTACGCTGGCCAGTTCACGGAAGCCCAGATCAATAGCGGGCAAATCGATAATCCGGCCTTGAAGCGGCGTCATGATGCAGCCGCCGCCAATGGCCAGAATCAAACCGGCCGAACCGAGCTTGGCATCGTCGCCCAGCCCGTCAAGAGCAATGCCATAGATCGTCGGGAACATGAGCGACATGCAGGCGGAAACACCAATTAGGCAGTAGAGACCGGCGTAGCCGTCGACAAAGATTGTGCCCGTGGTTAACAAGATCGCACCGGATGCCAAAATGGTGAGCAGTGCGCCCGAACTGATATAGTGCATCAGGAAGGTGCAGACAAAACGGCTGGAAACAAAGATGATCATAGCAAGAATATTGCAGTTCTGGGCGGTGGCTTTGGAGAGCCCCAGCTCCATGGAACCGTACTGAACAATGAACGTCCAGCACATGATCTGGGCACCGACATAGAAGGTCTGGGCAACCACGCCCTCGATGTAGGTTGGGTTCTTGAAGAGACGCTTAACCGTGCCGCCAATATCCATGCCTCCATGATCGTCTTGATGCTCGCCTTGGGTTTTGGCCGGAAGTTTCCAGGCAAACAGGATCACCACCAGAATCAGGAAGCCCCCCATCAGGGCATAGGGAAGGGAAACAATGCCAAGATCCTCCTTTTGAATCGTGGAAAGATCCGATCCTGCGCCAGCAAAATATTCTTTCAAACTCGCGGTCGGGATGGTTTCCAGCGCCGTTTTAGCGGCGTTCAGCTCCTGCTGGACTGTTGCAACCAAAGCCGAGGCTTTGGCCGCATCCAGCGATGCTTCAGGCACAAACATTAGAGAGAGTGCAGCAGCCGGTGCGACCGCTTGGTTGAAATGCTGCTCGGCAACTTTCCATTCCCCTGCTCCGGCCTTGGCCAGGAGGGGACTTTCCTTATTAAGAGCGAGTGTCAGTTCCAGTCCCCGGTCACCGACAAAGAAGTCGTTGCGCTGAGCTTCGGCCGGAGTGGGCTGCGGTTTATCTCTAATCTGAAGAACCACCGCCACCGCTTCGGCGGCGGCCTTGAACTTGTTACCCTTGGGCTGAGCCAGCAGAGCCTCCTGAACCGAATCCGCGTCCGTTGCATGGGCATTATCAAGAAGGAAGGTTCCGTCTTTCAGTGAAGCCGAAAGCTCGCCGGCTTTCTTGAATAGTTTTTTACTTTCCTGCCAGCTTTCGATGCCGGTGACTTCGGCCAGACTGTCGACCGTTGCAATCTGCCCGTTGACTTCCTGCAAGTGGACGGGTGTTCCATTTTGGTCAAGCTCCTCCATTTGGCGGCGAGCGGTCTCACTGGTTCCATCCAGACTGGCCAGAATGAACATGCTCGCAACGAACATGCCGACGATCGACCCCATCGGATTGAACGCCTGGGCAAGGTTCAGCCGGCGTGTTGCAGTGGACTCATCGCCCATGGAAAGAATGTAGGGGTTCGCGGTCGTTTCAAGGAAAGAAAGTCCGCTGGTCATGATCAGGTATGAGAGCAAGAACAACGGATAGGACATGGCCATGCCACTGGGGATGAACATCAGGCAGGCCAGCGAATAGAGCGCCAGACCAATCACCACGCCCTTCTTATACGAAAACTTCTTGATGAACAGTGCGGCGGGAATAGCCATCAGGGCATAGCCGCCATAAAACGCCGCCTGCACCATGGAGCTCTCAAAGTTAGAGAGCAGCAGGATGTTTTTAAAGGCCGCAACCATCGGGTTCGTAATGTCGTTGGCGAATCCCCATAACGGGAAAAGAATCGTCACCAAAACAAATGTTAAAAGCAGTTCCGGTGGAACCACCGGTTTTTTCTTTTCTAAATCACTCATTCGCTTCTCCTCGAGTTAACAATAGACCCCTCTATTGATTATTTGGTTGGAAGGATGGATGTCTGGAAGATTGCTCCCATTCATCCACCCTTCCTATCTTCTTCCAACCGTTGGAAACTTAGTCAGCAATAACGCCGTCTACGTCCCAGAGGTCGTCCCAGGTCTGACCGTCTTTCCACAAGAAGACCTGGCCTTTAATCAGGCGGCACTTCTTGTCGATGGTGGACAGCTCAGCCATCTCTTCGTCGGTGATGGTCATGTAGCCCGGAAGCGAGCACTTGAGATTGCTGCGGTATTCCGGTTCGAACACAGAGAACGGAATCGGAACCTGGCCGCGCTGAACCGCCCACTTGATGCAAACCACTGCCGGGTGTACCCCAAGGCGCGCAGCAATTTTCTTAATGACCGGATCTTCGATGTCGACGGTGTCGGTTTCAGTCTTGTCGCGGTCCGGACGGGTCGGGGAACCGATCGGGCAGAATGCGATGGGTTGGATTTCCTTGGACACGTAATAGTTGTAGAGCTCGGTCTGCTGGAAGTGCGGATGCAGCTCCATCTCGGTGACGGTCGGCTTGATTTTGCAGTCGCGCAGCAACAGCTCCATTTTGGCCTGGGTCATATTGGAAGTGCCGATGCTCTTGACGAGTCCCATTTCGACGAGCTCTTCGAGCTGCGCCCAGGTCTTCATGAAGTTTTCATGGATGTAGGGCTTCGCGTCCGGGCTGCGGGAATCAACGGAGCAGCCTTTGGCGTGGAAGTTCGGGAACGGCCAGTGAACGAGGTAGAGGTCGAGGTAGTCCAGCTGAAGGTCTTCGAGCGACTGCTTGCAGGAAGCAATAACCTGGCCTTCGCCGTGCATGTCGTTCCAAACCTTGGAAGTTATGTAAAGCTCTTCGCGCGGCACGCCGCCGTCCTGGATGACTTTCAGTGCAACGCCAATCTCTTTTTCGTTGCCGTAAACAGAAGCGCAGTCGAACGCACGCTGGCCGTATTCCGCAGCACCAACCACCGCATTGGCGATCTGGACATTGGTGAAGCGGTCTGAACCGAAGGTGCCCATGCCGATGCCCGGCATCTTTTCGCCATTGCTTAGGGCTTTCTTCGGAACAATGTTGGGATCGACGCCGTCTTCCGCCATTACGAAAGTGGTTTTCAATTCTTCAGACATGATGCTCTCCTTCTCTGGTTGGTTAACACATTTAAAATATAGTCATGCAGTCCTCACAACCACATTGATGAGACGAACAAGCTACCGCGTTCCCGTGCATGCGCAAATGCACCGACTTGACCACATGATGGATATATTTGACTTTACAACCAGTATTAACATCAACAGGATAATTCTCAAACAATCAAAAGATGGCCTTTTATGAAAGAAAACAGCGTTCCATTCATTTCCACACAGGTTTCTTCCGGCGAGTACTACTATCTAAATTTGACTCCAGACAAAGCTGCTGGCGAGGTTGTGGTATGCGGAGGGAGAGAGCAATGCTCTCCCAGCTATAGAATAGAACGCAACAGTTTCAGGTTTTTCTCCATCGAGTTTATTTCCTCTGGGCGCGGCAAGCTGATCATGAACGGCAAAAGCCATGCGTTGCGGCCAGGCGCCATCTACTGCTACGGCCCCCGCAC
Source organism: Pontiella sulfatireligans (assembly GCF_900890705.1). GTDB lineage: Bacteria > Verrucomicrobiota > Kiritimatiellia > Kiritimatiellales > Pontiellaceae > Pontiella > Pontiella sulfatireligans. The sequence continues at coordinate 397,174 of NZ_CAAHFH010000003.1, forward strand.
CCGGCACGTGATTGAAACCGATCCCGAAAACCCAATGCTAAAACATTTTGTAGATTTTTCAGGGAGCGCACTGGTTGAACTGCTGAAGACCACCGATTTTCTGAAAGGAAGCCCGCTCTATGTTTCGCGCCCCTTCCGCATTCGCAGCATCTTCGAAAACCTGATCACCACCGGCAACACCGAAAGCCGCAACCGCGATGCGCTCTGCACCCTGCTGCTCCGGCAGCTCATCCTTTATGCCGACGACACCTCGATGGATCCCGCCGCCGCTTTTTCACCGGCCTGGCAGACCTACCTCCGGTGCCGGCAGCATATCGAACGGAATTTTCTCCAGATCCAAACCGTATCGGATGCCGCCGCCGCATGCTTTGTCGACCAAGCCTATCTCTCACGCTTGTTTAAACGCTTTGCCGACGAATCACCGCTGCAGCTGCTGACCCGCCTTAAGATGGGCAAGGCCGCCGACCTGCTCAGCAACCGCGACCTGCTCATTAAGCAGGTAGCAGAAGAGGTCGGCTTTGCCGACCCCTACCACTTCTCCCGCGTGTTCAAGCGCGTCTACGGCATACCTCCCGAAACCTTCACCCAAGCCGCACGCCGCAGAGGCTGAAGCCCCTACAGAACCGTGCCGGAGGGGATGACGGTGTTTTTGGGGATGACCATGATGCCGTCGCGGATCCAATAGAGATCGGTTTGCTCGTCGGCAGGCTTGCCTTCCGGCGAGATGACGACGTTGTCGCCAACGCGCACGTTCTTATCGATGATGGCATTCTTGACCACGCAATTCTTGCCGATGCCCATCGGGATCCCAGAGGGATGCTCGACACCCGCATGCTCGTAGTAGTCGGCGCCCATCAGGATGGACTCCTCAACCACCGACCCCTCGCCCACCAAGGCACGCAAGCCCACCACAGCATGGTCGATGCGCTCGCCGGAAATGATGCACCCGTCGGAGAGCAGACAGCGGCTGAGATCGCAATGGTTGATCTTCGAGGGGGGCAGGTAGCGCATGCGCGTGTAGATTGTGGAGCTCATTTCATAGAAGGAAAATTGAGGCAGCGGTTCGGTCAGCGCCAGGTTGGCTGCCCAGAACGAACGGATGGTTCCAATGTCTTCCCAATAGTCGTCGAAGATATAGCTGTAAACCTTGTGCGATTCGATCGCGCCGGGAATGATGTGCTTGCCAAAGTCGCTGTCTTCGTTTTCGGAGAGCAGCTTCTTCAGCACATCCGTGTTGAAGACATAGATGCCCATGCTGGCCAGATAGCGTTCTTCCTCGTAGAGAGGCGCCTTCAGCTTGTCAAGCTCGGGAGTGTCGCCGGGTTTTTCCGCAAAGTGGATAATCCGCCCCTTGTTGTCGACCTGCATGATGCCGAGCGATCCGGCCTCGTCGCGCGGAACCGGCTTGGTGCTGATGGTCAAGTCGGCCTGGTTGTCGATATGGGACTTGATTACATCGCTCAAATCCATGCGATAGAGCTGGTCGCCGGAGAGGATGACCACCAGATCGGGGCAGTCGCCCATAAAATAGCGCATGGAGCGTCGAACCGCGTCAGCCGTGCCCTGGAACCACCCCTTTGAATCGGGGGTCTGCTCGGCCGCCAGAATACGCACATGCCCGCCGCTGAACTGGTCGAACCGGTACGTGGCGCCAATATGCTGGTGCAAGGATACGCTGTTGAACTGGGTCAGCAGGAAAATCTGGCGGATATCGCTGTTGATGCAATTGCTTATGGGGATGTCAACCAACCGGTATTTCCCCGCAATCGGCACCGCCGGCTTCGATCGCTCCTGCGTTAAAGGCTGCAGTCTACTGCCTGCTCCACCACCCAAAATCAATCCAACAATGTTCATTAAGTTCCCCTTTGGTTACACTTGATTTTCAATTAAGAGAGCTTAGAGGATCGCCTTTAGGCAGAAAACAAAAGAAACGAAAATTTATCGCTTGCATCAGTTCTGCTGATTCTATAGAACATGCGCTCCTTTGAACGGGGAAAGCCTGATTCATCCTCGTGTCGAGACCCCTTTTGTGGGCCGGTAGCTCAGTCGGTAGAGCATTTGACTTTTAATCAAAGGGTCCTGGGTTCGAGCCCCAGCCGGCTCACCATTTAAAGCCCCGCTATCAGCAATGGTAGCGGGGTTTTTGTTTATTTAGCGCATCCTGTGCAGTTCATGATAGCATAGGATATTTCAGGACATTTTAAGCCTATTTGCCAAAGAAATGCCAAAGAAATGAACAGCTACCAATCCCCTTTGCCTATAATGGGACAATCTGTATTTATTTGGAGGTGGCATTATGTGGTTTGAGGACAATAGCCAGGATGGGTGGGATGGTAAGCACGCTGATATGGAAGAGTTAAAAGAGAAAAGTTCTGAGGATTTCATCAACAAAGCCCGTGAGATTGTCGATGACTTCCATTCATCGGGCGCATTTGATGAGCACGAGAAAAATAAGCGGATTGATGAACATTGCGAATACCGCACCTCCAGCGATAATCGAATCGCCGAACAAATCCTGCAATTGGAGAAGGTTCTCGAGGAATATGATCAGGCCTATTCCGATCCGTACAGAGATTTTGTAGAACTGGATGTATATGTCAGTCGCATCAAGCTGATCGTTGAGTCCCTTGATGAATACCGCTCAAAGCTGGATTACTACGAAAAGAAAGAGCGAACAATCCACGACCTCTATGATAGCGGCAAGATTTCTGGCCAGGAAATGGATGATCGTTTGACGGAAACCGGATTCAGGAAGCAGCGTGCCGGAACCAGAACCGAGATGGCCGGGCTTGGTATGACCTATGATGATCTTGGCGAGATCAGCGACCGCTTCAATCACTTAGCCATCGATTTCCAAATCGATGATAATGGCGATACCCGCCACAAGATATTCCTCTTATTGAGATCCATGGATCGCGACAAGGCCATCTATATTCTGGAGCAAGCCGTGATGGACGGAATGATCTCGCAGTCAACCGCTGACTACCTGATCGAGCATACCCTGCGCAGTCATTGAGGCAGATTCTCAAAACCGGCGGACAATTGAAGCAAGCACAGAGAGGACAATGCTCAGCAGCAGGCAGCTCACAATAGGTATTGCCACATAGAGGTTTTCTTTCCTGATCTCGATATCCCCCGGAAGGCTACCAAACCAAGGGATTAATCGTTTGCAGATGAGGAATGCAACGAAGAACACGACCCAAAATGTTATATGCCTACCACTCATTTCCTTCCTCCAATGTCAGCAGGTAAGATACCAAACCCCGACCAATACCAACGCAATACCAAGCAGAGGAGACATGATCGTCGTGGAAACCAACAATACCACCGCAAGAATACCGACCCTTCGATATTCAGGTTCGTTTTTCGCCTTTTGAATAAGCGTAGTCATTTTCGCCTTAACCTTTGACAGATATCTTTGAAAGTCCCTAATCGTCATGGTTCACCTCCCGATCATTTATGCCTTGCGCAAATAGCCGGCCTTTGCCATTTCATGAAACTCCATCAGCAGAGCATCGCGGTCGTCGATAAAGCGGTAACGCGGGCGTCCAGACTCATCGACTGACGCAATGTCCCTAAGCAAGCATTCATTAACCTGTGAAGGACTTCCTCCTATGCCGATACAATCAATAACAACACCGGCGTCCTTCAACCGTTTCCCCCAATCACGAGGGAATCCGGGGCAGTTGTGATCGCCGTCCGTCAGCAAAATAACATGCCCTTGAATGCCGCACTTCAGCTCGGAAGCATCACTCGGTGCCGTGCCCCGATCGAGACCAAGAAAGAATTCCTTTATGGCTCCCCCTTTTCGGTCAGGCACCGGACAATGATGGCTCAAAGCTTCTGCCGCACACTTCAAGCCCGCTGCAATGTTGGTGTACCCGCCGACAGTCAGTCCATTAAGAGCCGCATGCTTCAGAACCTCGAATTGAGAGCCGACAGGGAGTGGCGACTGCACAATGCTTGCTGAACCACTGAATTTAACAATACCCACATAATCATCGGGGTGGCGTTCGAGCTTTATTCCCAATAGATCAATAATCGCCGCAATCGCAGCCATAAGCCTGCTCGGAGGATAATCCGGAGCCTCCATTGACGGTGAAACATCAATAAGAATTATTGTGCAGACTTTTCTTGCCAATTTCTGCGCTGCGGTTGCGAAATTATGAAATGATCTTGTCATGATTATGCTCCTAAGGTGATATGAATTGAACTGCCCGGCGCAAATGCGCCGGACTATATACGTTAGTTAAATAGCCTCTATCTGGAGATCAGCCTCAATGCCGTCGATGCTGTCTTTGGCTCTGGCGGTACGGGATGGATGCCATAGTATCTACTGGGCACTCTCGGCATTGCCGGAGTGGCTGGTGGTGTCGGGATTGCTGGAAAGGCAACTGTTGAGGTCATCTTACGCAAGCGTATCGAAAGCCAGCTGAAAGAGAAATCCGCGTCCGAACTCATCGCCCTCACCCGCCGCCTAACCTGACGCCCGGCCTCGTGCCGGGTTGGTATGGAACGCTTCGGGGGAAACCCTATTGTCCAGCTTCGGTCAAAAGATCTGTGAATAGAAACTGTTTTTAAACCCCACAAGGAGAATACCCATGAATCGAAAAACTATCACCCGACTGCTGCTAGTCACCGCACTCGCCTGCGCCGGCTCAATGTTCAAGCTGCGTTGCACCCACTGTAAAGGCACCGGCTTCCACGCCGGCACCAACATAGTTTGCATCTTCTGCTGCGGCAAAGGGTGGAAGTAATGCATGATGTTCTTCTAGGATGTTCAACCCGCCCTGGCATAACGCCGGGGCGGTATTGATTCTTTTTTACCTATGCAATATGCGGGCGGAAAAAAAGAGCGACTCCCCCCGGTCTGCCAAATATCGCGGAGGAGCCGCCAATACCCATATACCTCGGCGCATATGCTCCCACTGCCAACTACGAGTCTATAGAGCGGAACAAATGCATCCGACCGTACATACCCAAACCTTATGACATAAGTTTATCTTCAGGTGATTCAGGGTCAACAGTTAACACGGGGGATATGAAAACACTCATTTTATCAGCTTAGGTTTCCGGGCTGTGCACACGTTGCACGGTTGTAATACCGCACCATAAGAAACCTACTTTTTATATCTCATATTTTTGAGATAAATAGGTTTCTTATGGGCGAGCTCCGTAGCCGTGCAAAGTGTGCAGTGGCAGTTCTCGAGCGGGTTACAGAAGATTTTCCAGCAACAGCAACAATCTACTGAAGCTATGATGCCTTGTGCCGCACTTAGCCTAGAGACAGGTCGGAGAATGCGGATGATTGGTTGCTTCCTGGCAGTCCCGACCGAAGCCTAACGCACGACTTAGGGTGATCCTAAACTGCTCCTAAATACGTCACTAAACGCCACCGCCACTTTCGGACTAACCAACCGCTGTGGAATTGTGTTCCACAGATTGGTGGTTCGAAATTTACTTCCTCCAGCATTTTCCATTAAAAAAAGAAACAAGGACTTGGCGGAGTCATCGCGTGTACTACTACGACGCTGCGTAGTTCCCCGTATGCCTTCATTAGTAAAATGCCCCTGTTCAGTTCCTACAGATGGCGCGCCATTTCGAGAGGGCATCTTTCCAAACTTCGGTATCCTGAGGTTCAAAGGTGCATGATTCTTCGGCGAAGGATTCGCGGATGATCGCGCGGCCTTCTTCCAATGATTGGATATCGCCCATAGCCAGCATCTGCGCAATCAGATTCCCAATCGCAGTGGCTTCCTTAGGACCTGTGATCACATTCCTGTCGATGGCATTGGCCGAGCACTGGTTAATCGTAAGGCAGCTGGATCCGCCGCCGACAATGCGCAGCGCATCGAGCTTATTACCGCTCAGCTCTTCAATGGTGTTAAAGGTATCCGCATAGAGCAAAGAAAGGTTTTCATAACAGGCCTGCACCATGGTGCCGTGATCTTCGGGGATCTTCTGCCCGGTTCTTTCGCAGTAGTCCTGCAGGCGCTTCGGCATGTCGCCGGGCGTTGAAAATACCGGATCCGTTGGATCAAAGAAAAACTGCAACGGTTCGGCCGCATCGGCAATAACATCCATGTCCTTCCACGAATAGTCATTACCCTGCTCTTTCCAGACCCTTTTGAGCTCCTGAAGAATCCAGAATCCGGAAAGGTTTTTTAGAAAGCGGATGGTATCGCATACGCCGACTTCGTTCGTAAAGTTAGCCGCTAATGAGTCCTCCGTAATCACCGGTTCATCAAGTTCAGCCCCCAGCAACGACCAGGTTCCTGAACTAAGGAAGGCGGATTGTTCATTCCCGGCAACCGGTACGGCAGCAAAAGCACTCGCGGTATCATGGCTGCCAACGGCAACTACAGGCGTGCCCTCGGCCTTGCCAATAATCGTTCCGGGATCCACCAATTCAGCAAAAAGGTCGGTACGGATACCGAGCTTTTCGAGCATACCGTAAGCCCAGTCCTTTGTAACCGGGTTGTAGAACTGGGAGGTACTGGCGAACATGCGTTCAGCCCTCATCTCACCGGTCAGCCAATAGTTGAAAAGGTCAGGAATAAACAACATCCGGTTTGCGGTTTTGTACTCAACCGAATCGGAGAGCGAAAGTGCCATCATCTGGTAAAGTGTATTCAGTTCCATGAACTGGATGCCGCTGTTTTCAAATACCTCGCTCTTTGAAACCTTCTCAAATACCTTTTCAAACATGCCGACCGTTCGCTCATCTCGATATTGCACAGGATTACCCAGCAATTTCCCGTTCACGTCGAGCAGACCGAAATCCACTCCCCAGGTATCAATGCCGATGGAGGAAATCTCCGTCCCGAACTGAACCCTTGCTTTCGCAATGCCTTCTTTAATATTCCGGAATAGGTGCACGATATCCCAATAGAGGGTTCCATCGATTTCAGTCGGCCCATTCCAGAACCGGTTCATTTCCGTCAGCGTCAGCTTTCCGTCCTCAAGGGTTCCCACCATCACTCGTCCGCTGGACGCACCCAAATCTACTGCAATGTAATGCTTAGCCATTTTATTATACCTGTTTTGAACGATACGATTCCACTTCCCAGTTTTCGATGAATTCACGCTGAGTGTCGGTCATGTAGTTAATCCCGCCAAATGCTTCGGTCAGCTGCATCACCAATGCCCCATCCTGAGCCAGCTCCAATGCAAGATCGGCATTGATTTGCGAATTTCCGATTCCGTAGATACGGTCGCCATTAACAACTACTTTTGGATCATAACCGCGCTCCGCCCGATATGCCGCGGCTGCTTCCACTGTTAATTCACTGCAGAAAGGGAAGGCTTTAGAATAGACTAGATGATCCGGTGTGATCGGCCCCGGCGAATAGGCAAATATTCCCGATGAAGCAACGAAGGCGGCATCGGTACCAAAGACAGTCTTGATGCGTTCTTCGGTCACGGGCGACTCAGGTGTTTCCACAACAGCCAAATGCTGGGAAACCCCGGCTTTTGAATATGCTACTTTGAGGGTATCCATGAAATGGGTGTACAGCGACCGGATTTCTTCCGGCGTGTTGGCCGAAATAAAGATGCCGTGGTTCTGCAGCACCAGCAACGCCGGTTCTTTTCCATTTGCAGTTTTATACTGATCGATCCGCTCACGCACTTCCATACAGAGCGTATAGCCCGGATCAATGTACTCCACCCACAGTGCATCTGGGAACATCTGCTTGCAGCCGGCCTCCCCACCCTTGGCGCAGGTCAGTCCATTCACTAATGCGGGATGGGTATGCACCACAAATTTGGCGTCGAAAACATTATGCAAAGGAGCTTCCACCGAAGGACGTCCCGCATCGTTTTCCACGGCGACGGCCATCATATTTTTCACCAGCTCTTCGCGAGCAGCCGATTCGGCGGGCGTTTCAACGGCATACAGTTCGTTAATTTTTGCACGGTTCATAGCAACGAAAGTTTCAGTGGAGAGACCTCCCAGCGTGGTGCCGGAAGGTTTAACCCACAAGGTTTCTTCGTTTTTAACGGAGGTGTTGCCGCCCCCGCCCTTTACATAATCCACACTGCCGAATTCATGCGACAGCTCAACAATTGTATCTAAATCGTTCATTTCATTCCTTTAAGGCTGAAGGCTGAAGTCAGAGGACCTTCGTCCTTTGACCCTCCGATTAATCCATGTGAAATACTTCGCGCAGCGGTTTAAAGACCGGCATGTTATTGGGATGGGTTTCCATCAAGTCGGCCATGTGATCCCACCACATCTTTACGATGTTGAGATCCTTCAACCCGTCTGCTGTATTTTCTTCTGTAAGTTTACGGAAGGCAAAGAGGGTCAACGTCTCCTCATCAAAATAGATGGAGTAGTCGAAGATTCCTGCAGACGAGTGCGCCATTGCCAACTCCGGCCAGATTTCGTCGTGGCGCTTCTTGTATACCTCCACACAGCCCGGTTTGAGCTTCATTGTGAATGCTTCTCTAATCACGAAGCACTCTCCTTCTCCTTGCCCATCCAATAAACAGCCGAAATAAACCACACGATCGTGGCGATGAGCATCATGCTTTTATTGCGTTCGAGCGTAATGGCCGCCGAATAAAAAAGGACCGGTACCGCAACCAGCAATATGAGAGCGATATAGGAAATAATCTGAGCGATGGTTCTCATTATGCATCTCCCTTCTGGGTGAGTTTACTTAATACGATGTATAGACCCGAGGCAATAAACCAGCCGGGCAGGGAAACAAAGAAGATCTGGAACTGAGGTTTTCCGGATTTCACCAGCGCCACGCAAATGACCAAGGTGGCGATCCAGGCAATACCGGCCGCCCAGTTGATCGAGATCTTCTTGTGTTCGGCGTAATACTGCTTGAGTCCCAGTTTCGGGAAGATCCAGAAGTCGGTAAAGACGACCGCCCCCATCGGCATGAGAATCAAACCGTAGAGCGCCACAAAGCCCAGCAGCTTCATGGCAATGCCCGGGAACATACCAGCCAGGGTGGCCAGCATACCGGTGCCGATCGTTACGGCAAAACGCGACTTCTTCGGCATGATTGCCTGAAACGCGAGACCGGCACGGTAGATCGTCGGGTTGGCCGTTGTCCAACCGGCAATAATCACACAGACCAGTCCGGCGACTCCCGCAGCGCGGTAGGCCAGCGGCCCCGGCAATACGTCTGTGTTGGACGGATCAAGGTGCAGCTGAAGCGAATAAAGAATTGCCGCAGCGATCCAGGCCATAAAGTGGCCGACATACATGCCCGAAGCCGAAGCCACGCCGTGCCACGACTTCTTCGCAAAGCGCAGTACCGAGAGGTCGGACATGCCTACATGCATCGCCATATTGGCGAACCAGGCAAAGAAGGTGACGTGCCAGAAGGTAAACTTGACCTGCCCCGGAAGCGGATCGCCCCCTTTGAAAATGGACTCCTTGCAGAGCGCCCACATGCTGGAGAGAGAATTGACTTCTGCACCGGTCACTTCGATAAACTGGCGCATACCGATGATCCCGAATGCCAGAAAAACAAGCACCATCCAGGGTGCCGCAATATTGGCCACCTTGGACACCATATCGTAGCCCCAGGCCGCAACCAAGGTGATGAGTGCACCAACGCCCAGTACCGCAAGGACCCATCCAACGCTGTTTGGATATATATCCGTCAGCCCCGGCATGGGGAAATTAAACCAGACTCCCAGCGCCGTCGCTGACACCGTAATCATCGAGCCGGCCAGAAAACAGAACATCACCCCGTTGGCGAGATTGTACAGGGTAACGAGGTTTCGTCCGCAGATTTTTTCCAACTGATAGTAAAGCGTCATGCGAGCGCGCACGGCAATCGGCGCGCAGAGGAACATCCAGCTCAGCACCGCCAGCAGGTTTCCGATCAACAAGCCAAAAACCACATCAAACGCACTCACCCCCGCCGCCACAAACAGCGGGCCGATCATCAGCTCCGTACCGGCACAATGCTCACCGGCATACATCCCTACAAACGCCTTCAGTCCCCGAGTTTTGGACTCCGGCACCGGCTCGCGTTCAAACTCGCCATGTTTTTCCTGCTGTTCTTCACTCATCGTTCATCCCCTGTATTAAAAAACCATGAAGAACCGGGAAGGCAGGAAAAGAGGAGGAGAACCCACACTCCCGGTCTCCATGGAAATCTTAGCTTCGAACAGCGAGCACGTCGGCTTCGTAGGCTTCCATATCGGCGAGCCAATCGGCGCCCACCGGAACATTTCCTTTTTCACAGAGTTTATCCCAAACCGCTGCGAACGGCATCGTTTTGAACTCTTCCATCAAAGCCAGACGTTGGGCATTCTTGCCTTCGGCTTCGTAGGACTGAAGCTGTCCGGTCGGATCCAGCAATGCATTGAGAATTCCCTTACGGGCGGCACGGGTGCCGGTCACGTAGGCGCCAATGCGGTTGATGGATGCATCAAAGAAATCGAGGGCAATAATCACCCGATCCCAAACATTCCCGCGCTGGATTTCCAGGAAGACATTCTTCAGGTCATCATTGAACAGCGTAACGTGGTCGGAGTCCCAGCGGATCGGGCGGCTCACGTGCAGCAGAATCTGATCCATAAACTGCAGGTGCGAAGAAATTTTACCATGAATGGTTTCCGTCGGGTGGAAATGTCCCATATCCATGCACAGACCCATGCTGCGGCTGATGGCATAGTCGGAGCAGAATTCCCCGGAGCTGACCACATACTCTTCCGAACCGATTCCAAAGAGCTTACTTTCAATGAAGTCGACGCATTTGGTTTTGTCAACGGAGTCATCGGCCATGATTTCATCGTAGGATTTCGCCATCCGGGCGCGCGGCCCAAAACGGTCAGCGGGAATGTCTTTGGATCCATCCGGCGTCCACCAGTTTACATAACAGGGCGAACCCTGGGCCTCGGCCATGGCCTCAGCAATTTTTCGGGAGGCTTTGCCGTGCCGCACCCAGAATTGCCGAATTTCTTCATCGCGGCTCGAAAGCGTGAATCCATCCTCCGCGTTGGCGTGCGAAAAGAATGACGGGTTAAAATCGAGTTTAATGCCCTGAGCTGCAGCCCAGTCGATCCACTTCTGAAAACCGGCCGGCGTCATTTCATCGCGATCCACATATTCATCGGTTTCACAATAGAGGGCGTGTACGTTGCAGCGCTGCGTTCCGGGAATCAATGACATTGCCTTGCTAATGTCCGCACGGGCTTCTTCGCCGTTACGGGCACGGCCGGGATAGTTTCCTGTCGCCATAATACCGCCACCCGCCAGCCCATCGGGCTTGGTTTCAAATCCGACTACGTCATCCGCCTGCCAACAGTGCAGGGAAATAGGCAGCTCCAGAGCTCGCTCAATCATTGCATCGGTATCGATTCCGAAGGCAGCATATCTCTCCTTCGCCAGTTCGTATGCTTTTTCTACGCTCATGTTCTCTCCTAGTTTAAAAGTGACGATTGAAGCGTTAGACGTGATTAGAACTTCCAACCTTTGGAAAATCACGACTTATGCGATACAGCTCGCGCCGCCAATAGTTCAATTGATGGAGCAGAACCTACGGTATTGCCCAGCCCTCCGCCTTGACGATCCCGACAAGTTACAGCACAATCCGGCCATGACAAATTATCCCCTAGGATTCGGAAACAGACTGAAGAAAAACGACTTCTTTGAAGACCCAACCCTTTCCCTACAGGTCTATATCCGCGATCCGCAGCCTGAATTCCCTCTGCACAGCCACAATTTTGATGAATTGGTAATCATTCTAAAAGGCACGGCCATGCACGTGATCGATAAGCAGGAGTTTCCGGTCAAAGCGGGCGATGTCTTCGTGATTGCCCAGAATCACGAGCATCAATATCTGGAAATGCACGGACTCGCCCTGGCCAACATTCTATTCGATCCCGAGGCTCTACTGATGCATCAGTGGGATATTCGCACCTTGCCCGGCTTCCATGCCCTGTTCTCTCTTGAACCGGCCTTCCGCACACTCCACAATTTTAAAAGCCGTCTGCAACTTTCCGAACCACAGCTCAACCAGATCAATGAAAACATTCATGACTTAACGAGAGAAACGGAACAGCGCAATCCGGGCTACCGCGTCATGGCCAAAGGCCTGTTCATGCAACTGGCCGTAACCTTGTCGCGCACCTATTCTTCGACGCCCTCGGAAGAATCCCTCGACCTGCTTCGCATCGGGGATGCCATCGCCCATATCGAAATGCACTACACAGAAAAGATCACTCTGGATGAATTGGCCAAAAAATCACACCTGTCCCAACGCCACTTTACTCGCGTATTTCAGGAATGCATCGGGCGTTCACCTATTGATCACCTCATGCATGTGCGATGTCAGAAAGCAGCCGAATTATTAAAAGGGACCGACCGGACCATTACTGACATCGCCTTTGCCTGCGGCTTTTCGGACAGCAACTATTTCACGCGCTGCTTTCGCAAGGTCATGGAGCAAACCCCCAAGCAATACCGCAATGCTTAAGCCGCAAGCAGCTCACGCAGGCGAAAGCCGACCAGGCAGACATCATCGTCGAAGGTTTGGTGTTACCGCGCCGCCGCAGAGCATCATCCCCATGCCCACATCACCAAAACTCCCTGCCCCGTTCATGCTGATCGGAAGTTCGGCCGCATTCTGACGACGCAACTTCGGCTATTTGTAATTAGTTTTTCGCCCTCATCCACCTTTTTTTACCGCCTCCTTCAGATTTCTTTTCGTCGACTATCTTCCATTCTAGTGAAATTTACCGGAATTTTTGACATGGATAAGTTTTCGGAGAGCACAGTGCGAGGCGTCATCGATTTAGGTGACATGACATAGACGCCGTCCTCTATTATGCTATTTTTCAGGATGCGCCACAATCAACTCATCAACAAGCAGTCGGGCAAAGCCCAGCACACAACAATAGGATCGAAGCTGTTATGACAATGCCCAATTTTAAGGAAATGATACGTAGAACCAAAACAAGTACTCGGTCGCTGATCTACATACTTTTGTCCGTGATATTAAGTGCTTTTACACCCTCTTCATTGGGCGCTTCGGATTCGCTGGACGAGATGTTTATCAACCCACCTCAGATTGCCAAACCACAGGTATGGTGGCACTGGATGTATGGAAATGTGACTAAAGAAGGGATCACAAAGGACCTAGAGCAGATGCAGGATCTTGGCATCGGTGGCGTAACTCAATTCCATAATGCGTGGACCGAAGGCGGGAAGGGAACACGTGAAACTCCGCGCGGTCCGGTCCGTTTTATGAGTCCGGAATACCGGGAATTGGTAAGCTATGCGCTCAAAGAATGCGAGCGCCTGGATATGACCATGGGGCTTCAAATCTGTGATGGATTCAGCCAGACCGGAGGTCCATGGATCACCCCGAATACGGGCATGAGGGAGCTTCGATGCAAGAAACTTCCTGTAAAAGGTGGAAAGACACTAAGCTATACAGTACCCGATAATACGGTGTTGATTCTTGCTTATCCGGGAACGATTGAAACTCCCCAAGGTGAAGAAGCGGTTAACAGTCCCATGATCAAGCCCAGAAATCCGTACCTCAAGAACAAAAAAGGAGAGGCTGGGACGGGGATTGAAAGCAATAAGTTCATCAATCTGATGGCTCAGCTGCAAGCAGACGGGACCTTGACATGGGATACACAAAAAGGGGATTGGGTGGTATTGGTTTTCCATCATGTGCTTAACCCGGCAGTCAATCACCCCGCTTCACCAGAGGGGCGTGGGTTGGAGTGTAGCAAGCTGAATAGCGATGCCGTCGATCTGGTTTATGACAAAGTTGTCGGGCCGTTGATTGAAGATGCCGGTGATTTGGCAGGGAAGACCCTGCAACATGTTCTGATCGACAGTTGGGAATGTAAGTATCAATCGTGGTCAAAGGAGTTTGCAGAAGAATTTAAAAAGCGCAGGGGCTATGATCCGGCTCCTTATCTACCTGCATTGGCTAAAATTCCGGTGAACAGTGTGGAGGAATCGAACCGTTTCCTTTGCGATTTCCGGATGACTCTGGATGACCTGCTGGCAGAAGAATATTATGGTCATGTTCGTGATCGTTTGCATGAAAAAGGTATGCAATTGCATGCGGAAGTTCTCTACGGTTGGGACCAGATGTTCGGAAACTCGATTCGCCAATACGGCATATGCGACGTGCCCATGAATGAGATCTGGATGAGGCGAAATATTTTGCGCGAACGCGCATTTACTGGCTATGCCGCAACTGCCGGACACGTGTATGGAAAACCCATTATCAAAGACGAGTCCTTCACCGTGGGGGGAGCAATGGGAGACTTTTCCTATGTGCCGGCAGATTTAAAAAGCACAGCTGATTTTCTTCTGTGCAGAGGAACAACTAAATTTGTGCTTCATACCTCGACGCATCAACCCTATGACGAGAAGCCAGGATGGACCCATGGGTGGAACGGCGTAAACTTTCATCGCGGCAATACCTGGTGGCCTTATGCCGACGGATTTGTAAATTATCTTGGCCGGACTTCCTATATGCTTCAGCAGGGCTTATTTGTGGCCGATGTCTGCCGCTATGTGGGACACGAAGATACATTCAGCAAAATGTTCGGAGAAATGTCCCTTGAAAACCTGCCGGAAGGCTACCGGGCCGACCATTGCGATAATACCGTGCTGTTGGAGCGGATGGATGTAAAGGATGGTCGGATTGTGTTGCCGGATGGAATGTCCTATGCCGTTCTACTGTTGGCCGACAAAAAGACCATGTCTCCGGAAGTTCTTCAAAAGTTAACCCGGTTGGTAGAGAAAGGGGCGACCGTAATCGGGCCCAAACCGGAAACCGCGCCAGGGTTAACGGACTATCCGCAATGTGATGAGACGGTGCGTAAGTTGGCGGACAGGCTTTGGGGCCCATGTGATGGCAAGACGATTACGGAATCCAGGTTCGGCAAGGGCCGCGTTGTCTGGGGCAAGCCACTTCCTGAGTTATTAAAAGAAATGAAGCTGCAAGCGGATTTTTCCTACACGACAAAGTCAAATAAGAGGATCAACTTTATTCATCGCACACTACCGGATGCAGAGATCTACTTTATTGCGACAGCCGGCAAGGGCTGCATGGTGGATTGTTCATTTCGCGTAACGGGAAAACAGCCGGAATTATTTGACCCACTGACCGGAGAGGTCAGCGACATTGCCGTATATGACGACCAGGACGGACGCATTCGCATCCCGATTCAGCTTGAAGCCCAGGGTTCCAAAATAATTGTCTTCAGGAAAAACGCCAAGGACTCTGTCGTAGAGATCAAGCATGACGGTGTCATCGTGTTTGCGCCAGACAAACGGTTAAGTAAAGACTTTGCTTCCCTGCCGGCCACATTCAAGTTTACATCCGACGGCTCCAACGCCGTAATTCAACAGTCTGACTGCGGTGCGTTGGAATGGAAAACGGCAGCCGGCAGGAAAGGGAAACTCCCGCAGGCGCGCCTTCCGAAAGCGCTAACTCTTTCCGGACCATGGAACGTTCGGTTTGAAGAAGGGCGTGGTGCACCAGCTGAAATAACATTGGAGAAACTGGCATCGTGGTCCGAGCATACGGATAGCGGCGTCAGGTATTTCAGTGGCGAGGGAACTTACAGAAAGACCTTCACCTTGCATAATGATTCTCTAAAGAACACACGCATCTCACTTGATCTCGGAGACGTTAAGGGCTTGGCCGAGGTGCTGGTAAATGGGGAATCTGCCGGAACGCTCTGGCGCTCGCCTTTTGTCATCGATATCACAACGCTTGTTCAGGCAGGAAAGAACGATCTCTCCATCAAAGTAGTCAATACATGGGTCAACCGACTGATAGGCGACAAAAACGTTCCGAAAGACGAACGGATCGGCCAAGTAGTTCCTACCGACCCAACGTGGTACAAGGCAACGTCCCCACTGCATCCATCAGGGCTGCTGGGGCCGGTTTACATACGTGCTTCTCAGGAATATATCCTGCCTCAGAAGTTGAGAAACCAGTAAGATCCTAATCGTTCGCCGTCATGATAGAACCCGAAGTGATTGCAGAACAAACCAAGAAAGGAAAACGAAATGATTTTGAGAAGCCTAGTTGTATGTGCGGCGGTAAACCGCGCGCGTGACCACTGACGTTCGGCATTGAAGGAAGACTATGACATTTAGGGTTACCAGAAGTATGAGACAACTCCACAACAGCTCTCGAAAAAGCGGCCAGATCGGCATCTCTACAGGTGTTCTTATGGCGTTCATGCTCTCGCTTGTAATAACATTCCCCGCGATGGCAGTGGATCTCACTGATTTGGGCGGTTTCGCTGTCTCAGACCTTCGCTGCGAGGACCTCGTAGATCCGATAGGAATTGATATCCTTAAGCCGCGACTCTCATGGCGGATGCTGTCCGGAGAGAACGGCGCAACGCAGTCAGCGTACCATGTGCTTGTTGCGACTTCCCCCGGGCTTCTCAAGGAGGGTTCTGCAGATCTCTGGGATTCGGGAAAAGTGAACACCAACCAGAGCCAACACATCATGTATGCCGGCAAAAACCGTTCACGCGGAATTCCGCATTACTGGACGGTGCGCATATGGAACGAAAAGGGAGATGTTTCTTCATGGGGCAGCTCCGCCGTCTGGACACTCTTCAATATGACATCCAATAAGGATTGGCAGGCTAAGTGGATCACTGATGGAAGTAGTTCTCCCTGGTTGCGTCATTCGGCAGAACTTACGGTCCCTCCGGAGAGGGCGTATATCTATGTCAATGCCCTCGGGTACTTCCAACTTTTCATCAATGGCAAAAGAGTGGGAAATGATGAGTTTGCGCCGCATGTGGGCCAATATAACAAGCGCACTTTTTGCATTACTTATGACGTGACAAAATATCTAAAGCAGGGCAGCAACGCCATCGGTTTCTGGATGGGGAGCGGCTGGAACCAGGGTGGTGCGGGCCTGAAAACAGCCCCTTCTGTACGGGCGCAGCTTGAGATGGTAGATGCGAACAGGGAAATAACGACACTCATTACCGATGATACCTGGCGAGCAAAAGCCAGCTCCCTGGCCTATCGGGGCAAGTGGAAAACGAATAATTACGGCGGCGAAGTACATACCGCCTCCCAGGACCAACCCGACTGGGCTAATTCCGATTTTGATGATAGCGCCTGGCCCAGGGCCAAACTGGCCAAGGTTGCTGATACCCCGGTTTCCTCGGAGATGCTCCAGCGCAATCGTGTTATTGAAACGATCACTCCCGTGAAGGTGACAAATCTGACAAACACAACGTGGCTTGTCGATATGGGCAAAGCTATGACCGGCACTTTTGAGATCACCTTTCCCAAGGCTGCCAAGGGGCACAAGGTGTCGATGCAGTTTGGCGATTCATACACCCCGGACAAGAATGGAGGTATCTCCAGGCTCAATAGTTTCAGACAGGCAAGCGAGTACATCTGCAGAGGCAACGGTGTCGAAATGCTTAAGAACCGTTTCAACTATGCCAGTTGTCGATACATCCTGATCCGAAACGCCCCCGAGGGAAGACTCACTACTGAGGACATTAAAGGATACTTCATTACAACGGATTTACCTAAGGCAAGCACCTTCAACTGTTCCGATGAGACTCTCAATGGGATCTATACGATGGTGGATCATACCCTGCGATGTCTTATGCTTGGTGGCTATCAGGTGGATTGCCACTCCCGTGAACGTAATGGCTACGGTGGCGATGGTCAGTCTTCTTTGGACACTACCCTCTGTTTTCTTCGATCTGATGCATTTTACCGTAAGTGGACCAGAGACTGGCTTGATGGCCAACGCAACGACGGCGGGTTCACCTATACATCGCCTGCTTCAGGACATGGTGGCGGACCCTTCTGGTGCGGGTTCCTCACGGCAGCGACCCTGAAGCACTACCATCACTACGGTGACATTTCTCTGGTAAGACGCAATTATCCAGCGATCAAAAAATGGTTCGAACTGGCACAGAGCAAAACGGTCAATGACCTGCAACAAAAGTTCTGCGGCGGCTGGTATCTTGGCGACTGGGCCTCGCCAAAGGGAGTCGATGACAAAGGAAACGCCGAGGTCTTCATCCATGCCTATATGTCCTACGCCCTGGAGCAGGCGGCCAAGTTGGCTAATGCCCTGGGAGAGATCGCTGATGCCAGGATGTTTCGAGAGAGGGCCGCTGCCCGGAATGTTGCGACACACAGCAAGTTTTTTGATCCAAAGGGCAGGAAATACGGCAGTGGTGATCAGGTGACCTATGTCATACCCCTGATGGCGGGAGTTGTTCCAGATGAGTTGCACGATGAAGTTTTTGACGGTTTTGAAGAAACCCTGATCGAGAAGAATAAAGGGCATCTCTCCACTGGACTTTCGGGTACTTACATGATGATTCAGTATCTGCAGAGCATAGACCGGGATGATCTTATCTATAGTTTTGCCTCAAAAAGAACCTACCCGTCCTGGGGCTATATGATCGAAAATGGTGCGACTGCAACCTGGGAGTATTGGGATGGTAAATTATCCCGGATTCACAACTGTTACAATAACATTGGATCCTGGTTTATCGAAGGGCTCGCAGGCATCCGTCCCGACCCCAAAAAGCCAGGATTTCAAAACGCCGTCATCAAGCCTGCTTTCATTAAAGAACTCAGATATGTCAATGGCAGTCACGACTCGGTCTATGGTCGGATTGAGAGCAACTGGAAGCGCCAGGGCGATGCCATTATCATGACGGTGAAGATTCCCGCCAACTCCACCGCGACCGTCTATGTGCCTGCCGCAGTGCCCGGCGATGTCACCGTGAACGGGCTGGCTATCAAGAAAGCTGAACATGTGACATTCAGGAGAATGGAAAGAAATAGAGCCATTATACATGTTGGCGCAGGTAGCTATGAGTTTTTGTGCAGACAACATCAATAAAATTGCACAACAAGGCAATCGAGGGTATTTGCACTAACGCGCAAAACCCTCATTGCAAGCGTTGGGTAGGAGGAAATATGAAACTCATAATGATGTACCTTGTTGTTTTATCCTCAGTCGTGATCACAGGTTGCGGAAGAGAAGATTTCGTAGAAATTTCTTACAATCCAGATTTCGTAAGATTGGTAGAAAACGGCAGGGTGAATACTGTTGAGCACACTCACGATGGAGCAGGAGTTAGATGGATACGGGGTAAAGTAATAGCCGGAGAGGGGCAAGGCATACCCGAAAAATTTAAAGTCCGAATTACCAGCCGCCAACTTCAAGAAGCATCCACATTGTTTAAAGAGAATAATGTCGTATTTAAAGTAGTTCCTCCGAAGCCCATGGCAGGGGCTTATGTAACGCCGATGATACTTCCATTGCTGATTGCTCTGATCTGGATTGCTATTATCTTCTTTGTTCTAAAGCTAGCGTTACGCTTAGTGAGGGCAGTTGAACGAATTGCAGAGAATATGGATAAATAACCCAACCAACGGGTTGAGCATACCCGGTACAACGCCCGTTGATTAGGTTGAAGTTTAATTCCCGGGTCTGCTCACCCGGGACGTTCATATGGCTGAAATACTGGCAACAGGGCAAACGACCGAGGCGGAACCAACTTCAGCCATAAGGTCTAGCCAGGAGAAGTAAATGATGCACTACTTGAAATTTACTGTTGTAACGACAGCGATTCTGTTGGTGGTGGCCTCTACGATTGCTGCGGCCGAGCCAGCGGATACCAACTATGATGAAAAGAAGGTTCCACCGTACGAACTCCCCAAACTCCTGATTGACAAAGCGAGTCAGTCAGTCGGACGAAGCGAATGGGATTCGCATCGACGAACGGAGATACTTCATCTCTTTGAGGAATCGGTATATGGAAAGACGCCCAAGCGACAACTGAGCGTACGGTACGAAGTGATTGATTCGGACGCCAATGCCTTCAATGGCCGCGCAACACGTAAACAGATTGCTGCATTCTTTGGTGAAAAACAGTATCGAATCGACATTCTGTTATACATACCCAACAAGTCAAAGGGCCCAGTTCCCGCCTTCCTCGGCATGAATTTCTACGGCAACCATACGGTCCATTCCGACCCAAAGATAATCCAGCGAGAGAAGAAAAAGGCCCGAGGTTCGTTTTCAAAACGCTGGCAGGCCGAGTTGATTATCGATCACGGATACGCACTTGCGACTATCCATAGGGATCAGGTCGCGCCCGACAACTATCGAAATGGTTTTACTGACGGCATTCATCCTCTATTCTATACCAACGGTCAAAAGAAACCCAAACCGGATGAGTGGGGTTCAATCGGAGCTTGGGCATGGAGCTTGTCACGCGTTCTCGACTACTTGGAAACAAACAAACAGATTAATGCATCACACGTGGCGGTGATCGGACATTCACGACTCGGAAAAACGGCGCTTTGGGCTGGAGCGCAGGACACCCGATTCGCCATGGTGATCAGCAACAATTCAGGCTGTGGCGGAGCGGCTCTCTACCGGCGTTGTTACGGTGAACGAATTCATCACATTATGAAAAAGGTTAGCTATTGGTTTTGTACCAATCATCGACAGTACCAAAAAAGAGAACACGAACTGCCGGTGGATCAGCACATGCTGTTGGCACTTATTGCGCCTCGGCCACTTTACGTTGCCAGTGCTACGGCTGATCGTTGGGCGGATCCCAAGGGCGAGTTTCTTGCAGCGAAACATGCTAGTCCGGTCTATGATCTTTTTGATACGTCTAGCCTGTCAGGGCACGAGATGCCCAAGCCCGACCAACCGATTCACAGCACGATTGGCTATCACCTCAGAACTGGAAAGCACGACATGACCGCCGATGACTGGCGCCAATACATAAAGTTTGCAAACCGCTTTCTGAAACAAGAATGACATGCTCCTACCCCACTAAAACAAAAGATCCTGGGGTGCGCGGCGTCATGGATTTAGGTGACATGACATAGACGTCGTCCTCTATTATGCTATTTTTCAAATGCGCTACAAGCAACGCATCAACAAGCAGTCGGGCAAAGCCCGGCACACAACAATAGGATCGAGGCGATTTGACAACGCCCAATTTTAAGGCGAAATAATTTGCAAAAAGCCTCATCCAGACCGATCGACTTAAGGATAAAACAAGTATGACTGATTTTGCGCAACTACATAGAGATGTGGTATTCAACAGGTCTGGTGGTCAGATCATCTGGCAACCACGATAACCATCTCTACGAAGACTACAGTCCGCTGAAACGTATGCGCAGATGAACGATGCAACGGTCCAATGGAAGGACGAAATAAACTTTTTTATCCAAATAAATTTATTGGGGTCATACCAACCGGAGAATAATTATGAAATGTGTACTAGGAATACTGTTGCTGAGCACTTCACTAACATATGCCGGAGACTGGAATCCCCTTTTTGACGGTTCATCCCTGAACGGTTGGAAAGCTAGCGAAACTCCGGGGTGCTTCAGCATCGTCGATGGCAATACCCTGCAGGTTAAAGGCGGTCGCTCCCACCTTTTCTGGATAGGAACCGATTCCATCCCCGGCGAATTCACCGATTTCGAGTTCAGTGCGAAGGTCAAAACCACGCCCGGCGCCAATGGAGGCGTATTCTTCCATACGGAATACCAGGAAACAGGCTGGCCAACCCACGGCTATGAAGCCCAGGTGAATTCAACCCACAAGGACAAGCGCAAGACCGGCAGCATCTATGCGGTCCAAGACGTCCTGAACGATGCGCCGTCCAAAGACGGCGAATGGTTCGATTTTCTAATCCGCGTTAAGGGCAAATCCATTACCATTTCAGTTGATGGAAAAGTCGTTAACGAATTCACTGAACCGGCCGACGTCCAACCCTTGGAAAAATTTAAAGATCGC
Source organism: Pontiella sulfatireligans (assembly GCF_900890705.1). Lineage (GTDB taxonomy): Bacteria > Verrucomicrobiota > Kiritimatiellia > Kiritimatiellales > Pontiellaceae > Pontiella > Pontiella sulfatireligans. Next base: position 418,971 of record NZ_CAAHFH010000003.1, read on the forward strand.
AGACTCAGCTCCGGCACCTTTGCGCTTCAGGGCCACGACCCGAAAAGTATTACCTACTACCAGGACATCAAGGTCCGCACCCTGAAATAGATATGAATACTCCAGAGAAACCGAAACAATTAGTGCCCGCAAAGCCGCAAAGAAACAAAGGTTATAGATCCAAATTACTTCGCGCCTTCGCGTCGTCGCGGTCATTTTACCTTAAGCTCAGTTGCATGGCCATTGCACTGTTATCATTATCCACTACGCTACACGCTGCCTCTTCAGAGCCGGAGTGGCAGATCATAAAAACCAAGTATCCGACCAAGGATGTGGTTATTGCCGGATACAATGTGGAGGATTTCGGCGCGAAAGGTGACGGGAATGAAGACTGCACCAAGGCCTTCCAGAATGCGCTGAATGCGATGAAGGAAGCCGGCGGCGGAACGGTCTTTGTGCCGGAAGGAAAATATACGTTTAAAGGGAGCCTGGAAATTCCCCCGTCGGTCACGCTTCGCGGGGATTGGAAAGAGCCGACCAAAGAGGAGCCCGGTGTACGCGGAACGCTTCTGATGCCGCTGGGCGGAAAAGGCGATCCCGACGGTACGCCCTTCATCTCTGTGGACTACTGCGGGGGTATTATGGATCTGAACATCTGGTACCCGGCACAATCTCCGCTGAAGCCGGATCCTTACCCGTGGACGCTGGTTCAGAAAGGCGGAAACAACGCCACCTTCGAAAACCTGACGCTGGTGAATCCCTATCAGGGCATCCGCATCGGTCCCGGCGCCAACGAGCTTCATCTCATTCGCAATGTCTACGGCACCCCGCTTAAAACCGGCATCCAATACGATTCCACCACGGATATCGGCCGGCTGGAAAAAATCAATTTTTCGCCGCGTTGGTGGTGCCAGAGCAAACTTCCCAAAGCACCGCGTAAAATCGACTGGATCAAAAAGAATGGTACGGCCATCCATATGCTCCGCTCCGACTGGGAATATGTCGCCCATGTTGAAATCGACGGTTACAGTCGCGGCTATTTTATCTCGGAAGGCGTACGTGGTGCGGCCAACGCCCAGGTTTATAATCTGAGCATTCGAAACTGCGGGACGGCCCTGGAAGTGGAAAAAACCAACCCCTTCGGCATGGTGTTCACGGAGTGCTCTTTTGACGGAATCGATCACGGCGTCCTGCTGGATGAAAAATTTAAATCCGCCGTCATGTTCTCTTCCTGTATTTTCAGTGGCATAGACGCGATCTTATGTAATGGAGACGGCAGTGTCCTGCTGGACCAGTGCCGTATACTGCGCGGAAACATTCAACTGAAAAATGGGGCTCATTCCATTTTGGGTTCGGCACTGGAAAATCGAAGCAGTCAGATTCAGATTGAAAAACAAGTAATCGGTGTGATTCTCGCGGGCAACACCTATCCCAGCTCCCTACCCGCTATCCGAAACAATGCGAAAGATTCTGTCCTTCAAAATTCAGACGAAAAACTACCGCTCAACCCGATCCCTGATTACCCCGTCGATTTTGTGCAACCCTTTGTCCCTCCACGGGTGGATATGGTGGTGGTTCCAACCTCTGGAAGTGACGACACTCAGACCATCCAAACCGCAATCAATGAACAAGCCCGAAAAGGCGGGGGCATCGTCTTTCTTCCCGGCGGTGACTATCGGATTAAAGGTCACCTGAACATAGCAGGTTGCGTTGAACTGCGTGGCATTCATGATGTTCCCCATCACACCATGGGTGCGGGTAGTGTGCTGCACATCTATCCCAAGGATGACGTTCCCACAATCACTATGGAATCGGCCAGTTGCATGCGTGGACTCTCCTTTAACTATCCGGAGCAGAGCATTGATGATGTAAAGGAATACCCCTTTCTGATTCAAGGGCGTGGCAGCGATATCTGCATCATTAACGTCAATGCGTCCAACCCCTTTAAATTTATCGATTTCATGACGCACCGCTGCGATAACCATTTTATCGACTATCCCTCCGGCGCACCTTTCATGATCGGCGTTGCCGTTGGCGGCGGCAGCCGAAACGGCGTGGTGCAAAACATGCAGTTCAACCCGCACTACTGGTCCCGGGCCCCGAATCGCAACCCGCTCTATGCCAACAAGACGGAAGCTGGCGTCAAAAGCGGAACCGGCGGCCTGTTTTGGACGTATCAGAAAGAAAATATGGACGCACTTGTGGTTGGCGATACCGTAAACCAGTTCCTCTACCAGAACTTTGTATTCGGCTCGCTCTACGGCATCCATTTTGTCGAGCAGGGCGGTAAAGGCGCGATCAACTGTATTAGCCACGGCCACGGAACCGACGGCTCTAAAATCGGTTGCTATTTTGAATATGGTCACGGCGAAATTTATATGATCAATTCCGAACTCGTCGCCATGTCCTCACAGAACAAAACCGCCATCAAACTCGGAGCAGGTTTTAACTCCGAAGCCACGCTGATCAACAGCATGGTATGGGGCCGCACCGACCTGCTGGCCGAAATCGAAAACGGCACGCTCACCCTGCAAAACATGCGCGCCTATCGGCATGGGAAAGGCATCCTGCTCAAGGGCGGAAACGTGTATGCCGCCAACCTCACCTTCAACAAGCAAGGCAACCACGTCCACACCTTGGACGGCAAGGCCGAACTGACCGGTGTCATTACCGTGGGACCGTTCGAGACATCGGGCGCTCTACTGGAACCTAACCATGTAATCGAACGGCCGGCGCGCAGAAAATAGGGGCCTATTGCCAATACCTGCTGGATTCTCCATTCCTCGCAGCGTGCTCCCGCAGACGGGAAGCACGCACACTACGGGGAGGGATCATAGTAGATCCCGGATCTTCGAACGCCTGCCAGCCTACACTGCCGCCGAACCGAATAATCGGCACCGGGCTCCACCCAGCTCCGGCGGGTTGAAAGCGGCCGGCTCATCGCTTTTTTTTCGAGCCACTTAACGTCCATCTTCAGTCGCCCGACTTTGGGCACAACCGAAACCCAGGGCAATGAGCAGCAGCTTCAGTATTGTTCGTTGCTTCATACTTCTCCTGACAACCCTGCATTTCCTTACTGTTTTTTCTTCCTCGGAAGCGATGCATCCCACTGCTTCAATTGCCGCAGGTAGTCTTCCGCGACTTCCGGATGCCGATTCGCCACGTCGTTCGATTCCGACGGATCCTTGGTCAGATCATACAACCGAAACTCGCCCTTTTCAGATGCGCCTTCCACTGCTTATCTCGCATGACCGACCAACGCGGACGGGCATGCGAAACGAGATGAAATTCTTTCTTCATCACTTTTTTGTAAACTCCCCGAACGGACGGTCCTCAAACTGCTTCAATGCTTTTGAAAGTTCCTTCATCATGCGCTGGGCCACTTCCGGATTCTGTTCGTAGATGTTGTCGTTTTCTTCCGGATCGGTCTTGAGGTTGTAGAGCTGGTCGGGGTCGAAATAGTGCGGATTGTGGCTCGAGGCATAGTGACCGAGGTGCCCGTTACGCGTCAGGTAGGGACGATCCAGCTTAGCGCCTTCGAAGCCCTTGAACTTTACGCCGCGGTCGATTTTTTTCTGGAGTTCTTCCGGATAGCGCACGGCGATATATTTCCAGTCCTTGGTTTTCACGCCGCGCGAATGCCCCATTTCGCCGAAAAGGACATTGCGCACCGGCTTCTGGCTGCCGAACAGGACGGGCTTGATGCTGACACCGTCCATCTGATAGTCGGCCGGCGGCTTGATGCCGCAGAGATCCAGAATCGTCGGGGTAAAGTCGATGTTGCCGACGATGCCGTCGTATTTTGTATTGGACTTAATCTTCCCTTTCCATTGAAGCACCATCGGGACGCGCATGCCATAGTCGTGCAGCGTGGCTTTGCCGTGGCGATAGGAACCGTGGTCGGACACGAAGATAATCAGCGTATCCTCTTCGAGGCCGAGCTTCTTGATCTTGTCGATGATGGCGCCAACACCGTCGTCGAGCCAGAGGGCATAGGCCTGTTTATCCTTAAAGCCCGCCTCGCGATTACGCTTGAGCACGTCGGCGCGAGAAGGCAGCACATCGAAACCCTCCTCCACGAAGCCTTCGCCGGTTATGCGCGGATCGGCTTCGAGGGAAAACTTGTTCTTCCAGGGCGCGGGTCCGTGGTGCAGCGTGGTGGAGAAATAGAGAAAGAACGGTTCGTCCTTGCTCTCCTCCATGAATTGGAATGCCTTGCTTACGCTCCAGTCGAGATTGTGCACGTTCAGCGCGTCGTTTCGCAACTCCTTTAGGTTGGCGCAATAGTACCCATCGACATAATCGAAGCCGTAGGGCTTCATGGCCTCGCACCACTTTTGATGGTTGCGCTGCATTTTTCCATTCACATCAGGATCACTCGGATCGGCATCCTGCGGATACGGTTCGAGCCCGTTCTTCTCCCAGTTGCCGTTGATCCACTCATGGTTGATCAAATGGCTTTTGCCGACAAAGCCAGTTTTGTATCCACTCTTTTGCAACACCTTCGGCAGGTTCCAGCGATCCGGCTCCAACTCGCCAATGTTTTCCACTTGCGTCTGGTCGCCCAACGGATGCTCGTGCATAAAGCGTTCGCCCGTGCAGCGCCCGGCATAGCGACCGGTCAGGAAGCTATAGCGCGAGGGCGAACAGACGGTGGAGGTGACGTTGAAGTCGGAGAGGAAGAGTCCGTCCTTGGCCATCTGGTCGAGGCGCGGCGTATGCACCTTGCCGCCCATGAAGCCAATCGAGTCCCAGCTCTGATCGTCGGTCAGAATGAAGACAACGTTGGGCTTCTTCGCGGCAACCGCGAAAGAAACCAACCCAATGCATGTCCACGTAAGCAGTCGTTTTTTCATATTCGTACTCCTGGTTTAGGGCAAGAATTCGATCGTGATGATCTTCTTTTTGGTGATGTCTAGATTCACCGCACCGTTGGCATCCAGCGCAAGCTCTTCGGTTTCGAGTTCTTCGAGATCGACAAGGCGCGCCTTGCTCCAGGTTTTCCCGGTATCGGCGGGCAGCGCAAAGTTGGCGGCCGGTCGCGGGCAAGCAGCTGGAGCACCTGCATCTGGAGGGCAGAGAGCTCGCCGACCGCCTTTTCCGGATGGGCGCAGAATTTCTGCATTACCGATGGCTGTCCTGCCGAGACCGCGACGGGTCATTCCCCCGAGGTGTCCTCAGGCACTTCGTAAACCTCACGCAATCTCTGCAGTTCCTTTTTCAGCTCGGCGATCTTGGCGGTATATTCCGGGTTTCCATAGACATTGTTCATTTCCTCCGGATCTTTTTCGATGTCGAACAGCTCCCACTCCTCGCCATTGGGAACACCCTTTCCGTAGAACCGGATGAGTTTGAAGCGGCCGTTAAACACGCCTTCATGGCGTCGTACGTTATGTATGGCCGGATATTCGTAGTAGTGATAGTAGAGCGATTCCCGCCAGTCCTTAGGCGTCTTTCCCGCAAGCAAGGGAACTAGGCTCCTTCCTTGCATGTCGTCCGGAACGGGCGCACCGGCCAGATCAAGGAAGGTTTCGGCAAAGTCGATGTTCTGCACCAGATCGGTGTTCACCGAACCCGGTTTGATATGCCCCGGCCAATAGGCGATCAGCGGCGTGCGGAACGATTCCTCGTACATAAAGCGCTTGTCGAACCAGCCGTGTTCGCCCATATAGAATCCCTGATCCGATGAATACATCACGATCGTGTTTTTATCCAAACCGGATTCGGCGAGATAGTCGAGAACACGCCCGATGTTTTCATCAAGGCTTGCGATGCAACCGAGGTAGTCTTTCATATAGCGCTGATAGCGCCATTTCACTCCTTCGGGGGTTTTCAGCCAGGCCTCTCCCTTCGCAAGGATTTTCTGGTTGCTCGCCTCGCGGGCATCATCCCAAACTTTGCGCTGTTCGGGGGTCATGCGGAAATAGGCCCCGAATTCCCAGCCGCCGGCCGGAGGGAAGGGTTTTCCCGCAGCAATCATCTTTTTCTTTTCCGCTTCGTATTTTTCCCACGACTTCGGCGTGTAGAGCTTGAGGTCTGATTCCAATCTCATTTCATCGCGGATCGTCATGGTCGCGCTGTGGGCCGCGACGCCGCGGGTGGCATAGTCGTCGAACAGGCTATCCGGCTCGGGGATGAAGAGATTCTCGTACATGCCCACATGACGCAACGCAGGCATCCAACTGCGGTGCGCGGCTTTGTGGTGTATCATCACCATGAACGGCTTATCCTTGTCCCGCCCGCTATCCAGCCACTTGAGCGCCTTATCGGTGATGATGTCGGTTACGTAGCCCTCTTCCGTATACATGCCCTTGCCACTGATGAAGTTAGGCTGGTAATAATCGCCCTGCCCTGGCAGCACCTCCCAATGGTCGAAGCCCTGCATCTTTCCGTTCAGATGGATCTTTCCGATCATCGCCGTCTGGTAGCCGTTTTTCTGCAGGATTTTCTGAAACTGCTGCTGGTTGTGGTTGAAGCCTCCTTGATTATCGATCTTGCCGTGGAGATGGCTGTGCTTCCCGGTCAACAGCGTGGCGCGACTCGGCGCGCAGATGGAATTCCCGACATAGCAACGGTCGAACCGCATGCCTTCCTTTGCAATGCGATCCAGATTCGGCGTCGGGTTCAATTTCTGTAATCGGCCGCCGTAAGAGCCGATGGTTTGAATGGAGTGATCGTCCGAAAAGATCCATAGAATGTTCGGACGGTTTTCAGGTGCAGCTTGAAGCGCCATCGCGGCACCTGCTCCCCACAATACGATTGTTCTCAAAATGACCTTTTTTAACATGATGTACTCCTTTGTTTTTTTTATTAGTTCTTTGCCGACTCTTTTCGCTCTACCAGGCGCTGATGGAGCCGCTCCCTGGTTTCGGCATGTTCCGGGTTGGCGGCCAGATTACGGATTTGTTTCGGATCCTTATCCATATCAAAGAGCATGAAACCTTCCTCGTATTTCTTCGTGGCAGGATACCACATGTATGCCCACTTGCCGCTCCGCAGACCATAGCCGCCCTCGACCTGAATGAACGCGTCCTGTCGCCCGGAAACCGCTTGAGGCGTATTCAGCAATTCCGCGAGGCTCAAACCCTGCGTGCCCGTATCGGCAGGCAGCCCCGCCAGCTCTACAACCGTAGGATACAGATCAACCAGTTCCACAAAGTGGTCGCATTCAACGGCGGAGGCCGATTGCCCCGGGGCTGAGATGATTAAGGGCACACGCGTCGATTCCTCCCACAACTTACTCTTTGCCCACGCGTTATGTTCACCGAGGAGATATCCATGGTCGGATACAAAAACAATGATCGTATTTTCCCGTAGCCCCAATCGATCCAGTTCGTCCAACACACGGCCGAGCATACGATCCATGTAGCTAACAGATCCGTAATAACCGCGTCGAATCTTTCGGCGCTTGGTTCGATCCGGCTGCATGTCTTTGCCCTTCGCTTGCGCGGGGATATCCGCCGTGGCGTACTCAGCAACGCTTGGCGCTTTCATCTCGCGATAGTCATACTGCGCGAAATCCTTCGCTGGAGCGACATAAGGCGTGTGAGGCCGGAGGAAACCAACACCTAGAAAGAATGGTTTTTTATCCACGGCGCGTTCGCGCAGGAGTTCGATTGCCCGATCGGCACTCATGCCATCGGCGAGCAAGCAGTTGTCGTCGGCGGTTTCCACAACGACTTGGTCACTCCCTTGGTGGTTGCCGGGGATCATCAACTTTTTTACGCCGGGCTTGCGCCGCTTCCACTCCTCGCGTAGCTCGGGGTATTTGGAGGTCGAGTCCTCCCCCGTCAAATCCTCCGCCTTCCCCGGGGTAAGCGATTCCATGGCATGCAGGTTGTACACATAATCCCAGGACGGCGCATGATCCGAGGCCGACAAGCCGCCCATCACTTCACCAGGGACGCCCAGATGGTAGATCTTGCCGACACGGCCTACCCAATATCCATTGTCCCGAAACAGCCGTGGTAAGGTTATTCGATCCTTCTTCACCTTGCCGCCGTTATCCAATACACCGTTTTTCTCGGGATATTGCCCAGTCATGATCGACGCACGCGATGGACCGCAAATCGGATACTGGCAATAGGCGCGGGTGAATGAAACACCGGTCTTCGCCAATTTATCTAGATTCGGGGTCTTGCACTGCGGATGCCCATATCCGCTCAACGCGGTGTTAAGGTCATCGGCCATGATGAACAACACGTTGGGTTTTGCTGCAACCGCGATGGTTTCAATAGCCAGCGTCGCCAGCATCATGGCCGACAGGACAGTACCTAACATAGCTCGTTTCATATCATAGACCTTATCTAGACAACGCTTTCCAATGGTCCCCAGCCCTCGCGCGGTTCACGCCAGGCGAGTTCATTGATCTTCGGGTCATTGACGATCTCGCCGGCTTCGTTGAGAACGAGCTTTTTCCCGGCGCGAGCGCAGAGGTTGCCCAGCTGGATATTGGCGGTCATGGGGCCGGAATAGGAAAAGTTGGACTGGCTGAACTCGCGCGGTTTTTCGCCGCGGCAGGCCATCAAGAACTCCGCGTGGTGGCCCGGCGAACGTTCTAGCAGCTGCTCGGGACGCCCGAACGCGCGACGTTTCGCTTCCGGAATGACGCGCGGGCTCTCCCAGTAGTCGCCCTGCACCAGCATCTTGCCCTCGGTACCGACAATCAGGTTGCCGGTCTGTGGAAGCTTCGCGCCATCCACCTTCAGTTCCTCAGGAGTCTCGGGCATGTAGGGGTTCCCCTTTTTATCCTTACCCTCGTACCAATAGGTCGCGAAGCCGGGGCGGCCGTTGGAAGCCCGGTAGGTGCTTTTTACCACCATGCCGGCGGGATACTGATCGGTTACGGGACCGGTCATTTCGAGCGGCTCGGCGGACGCGGCGTAGCCTGGATTCATGATGCTATAGATGCCGTCGGTGGTATGGCAGGCCATGTCTCCCAGCGCGCCGGAACCGAAGTCCACGAATCCACGCCACGTACCCGGATGGTACGTCCCGCGCAGTTTCCCATTTTTCTTTGGTTTAGCTTCTGCGTTTGGCCCCGCGAAGGGGCGCATCGCGGCGGGGCCGATCCACGCGTCCCAGTTCAAATAATCCGGCACCGCATCCGTATAGTTCGGTTTGTCGCCGCCCTGCGGCCAGATGGGTCGGTTGGTCCAGGTGTGGAATTCCTTCACGTCGCCGATGGCGCCGCCCTTGATCAGCTCATACGCGACACGCCAGCCCTGCATCGAATGGCCCTGGTTACCCATCTGGGTCACCACATTCTTCTGTTTTTCATAGGCCGCGGTCAACAATTGCGCCTCGCGCACCGACCAGGTTAGCGGCTTTTCCGTATAGCAATGGATGCCCATCGAGACGGCGGTCATGCTGGGCGCGAAATGGGAATGGTCCGGCGTAGACACAAACACAACGTCGATCGCCTTGCCGTGCCGCGTGAACATCTCCCGCCAGTCCGTGTAGCCCGACGCGCCTTGCCAGCCCTCTTTGCCCAAAACACCGTCCCACGTCTGTTTATCCACATCGGCGAACGCTACGCACTGCAGCCCCGCCTCATGGCATTCCTGAGTATGAATTTTGGCTTTTCCGCCAACCGCCACGAACGCGACCTGTAGTTTTTCATTCAGCCCTTGAGCGCGGACAATCGACGGGAAGCCAACGGTTGCCGCGGCCCCCGCTTTGATAAAATGGTGTCGATCGAGTTTCATGTAATGCTCCTTGTTTGATTTCGATTCTAAATTTCCTTATAAGAAGACATATTCCCACGGTAGAAAAACAGAATGCCAGAGAACGATGGTCGTGTCATGTCACCGAAATCCATGACACCGCGCACCCATAAGTAATTTCGGCTTTTTGGCCGAATGAGCCTACTCAATGCCGGTATATTTGGCGACGGCCTCGGCGCGGGAGTGAACCTAGAGTTTTTCATAGATACGGCGAAGGTAGGTGTTTACCGTGTTCACTGAAATATCCAGTTCATCGGCGATTTCTTTACATAAACGGCCGCGCGCAAGACCCGCAAGATCCTGAATTTTAAAACCGCAGAAGAGATGTTCATTCAGGAGCTGGCGGCATGAAGCACTCGCAATCGAGAAAAGTTGGGCATTTTAATTTACAGTCTACCGCCTCCAAATCACTCAGTTTGACAGCGATGGAGGCTTGTTTTGCGGATCGCTGCCCCATTTCTTATTAGGTTTGGGCCCCATCTTATATTCAATGGTTCCACCAGCAACAATCTCCTGATGCGTGATCCAAGCTCGCTCTAATGGCTTACCGTTTAGTTTGGCTGACTGTATATAAATATTTTCCGGCGAGTTGTTTTCTGCGACCACCGTGAATTTACCGCCCTTATAATAATCAGGATCCAATGTTATTGTCACTTTGTCAAAGACGGGACTTGTCAGCAGGTAAACATTATCGCCGGGACAGACCGGATGGAAACCCATCGCAGACAAAACATACCAAGCCGACATCTGACCAACATCTTCATTGCCCCGCAGCCCAAGAGGTCCGAGCCCATAAGCATTTTCGCATATCTCTCGAGTCCATTTTTGAGTCTGCCACGGAAGGCCAACATAATTGAACATATACGGAACATGATGCACCGGCTCATTTGAGTGATTGTAATAGGAGTTCCAGAAAAAGTCATCTGGAGACTTATTGAAGAATGTTTTAAGTTCCTGAACGAAATAATCTTCACCCATCAATTCAGCAAAGCCGGCAACGTCATGAGGGACAAACCAGCCCTGCTGGTATGGATTGCTCTCAGTTGTCCCCTGTTCAAAACCGGTTCTTCCGTCCCACTTTCTCCATTTGCCGTTACTATTTTTCGTACGCATCCATTTCACACCAGGGTCCCAAATATTCTTATACGCCATAGAGCGTTGGTAATATTCTTTTGAATCCTGATCTTTTCCCAGTGATTCAGCAAAGCGGCCAACGCACCAGTCGGTATAAGCATACTCAAGCGTTTTTGACATACTACCCGGTGTAAACCCATGCTCTTGGTTTCCAAACTTATCGACTGAGTTTTTACATTGTTTATAAGCCTCGGCAATATCATAGTTTCTTATGCCTTTTTCATAGGCATCAACGATCACTGATACCGCTGGGTTTCCTACCATGCAACCCGAATAAGAGTTCAGCATTTCCCAGCGGGGCAAATAATCATTCCCACTCTTTTTTGACATATCAAGCAGTGAACTGATCTCATCATTTACAATATCCGGCCTGACAATCGTCAGAAATGGAAAGTGACTGCGAAAAGCGTCCCAGCCGCTAAACACTGTACGGTATGAAAAATCATTAGCTTTGTGTTTTTTCTTATCGGCACCGACATACCAGCCATCAACATCAGAAGCTACTCTCGGGTCTATAAAGCAATGGTAAAGGGAAGTTGCCAGAATAGTTTTTTGTTTTTCACTACCGCCCTGAAAATCAATAGTTTTAAACGCATCTGACCACAGCGATTTTGATTTATCTCGTACTCCGTCAAAGTCCCAGCCAGCAATGTCATGTCTTAAATTCGCCTTCGCCCCTTCAATGCTCACAAAGGATATCCCGACTTTTAGCATGACCTGCTCATCCTTAGCCGTTTCATATTCAGCAAAAAAACCTGTATTGGTACCGGTGTAATTCTTTTTGTCTTCCATTACCTGGTCTTTATCCCATACGCCAAATGCTTTAAAGGGCTTGCTGAACTTCGCGTAATAATGCAACGTGTAATTTACATCTCCCTTGCCATGCCCCCATCCTCCGTCCTCGCTTGAGCACTTCATATAGCCTTGAATAGTCTGGTCGTCCAGAACTTCGACATTCTGGGTGCTGTGTTCATGCCAACGCTGAGTCTGCCCGATTCGCCTTGCCAGATCAATCTGCAGCCTGCTTGTTTTATTTTCAGGAAACGTAAATCGTATAATCCCTGCCTTCGGTGCAGCTGTCACTTCTGTCTTAATATCATATCTCAGCAAGTCTACACTGTAGTAGCCGATACTCGCATGTTCCTGATCATGGGAATACTCAGAGGCTGCATTTTCCATCGCATCAGGAAAATCTTCAAAGAGATCAGTCCCCTTGATCCTTTTGGTAACGATATACCTGCGATTAAATAGTCGCTTGCCGGTAGTTGGCATTACCTGAAAATTACCGAGATCGCCATACCAGCCCACTCCACTCATGTGCGTAAAACTGAAACCCTCGATGACATCGTGATTGTAACTGTAACCTGAAGTATGATCCCCGGAGCCTGTGATCGTATCCGGGCTTAGCTGAACAAGGCCAAACGGAGTAGCTGCGCCAGGAAATGTCCTTCCAAAATACTTGCAGTGCTCACCATTAGCGCCGAGTGTGACCGCACCGATCATCGGGTCAACATAATCGACCATTTCCTTAGCGTATAAAAGCCCGGATAAGGCAAAAAATACGGAAACGGCTATTAAGATCCTTACTGGTTTATTATTCATTTATATCCTTGCTCCTGGTTGAAGAAAATTTTGATGAAATACGAAAACGGTTGTTAGCACACAAAGAACTGCATTTACAGGTGCCCGGTTCTTATCTTATAGAACCAACTCCGACGTCTATTCAACCACGGCGGCTTCCGCTTTATCAATTTCATGCAGGGCGAAGGCATAGGCGCCGATAGATACGGCCCGACTGGTTCCCAGCACGGAGGTGCCTATTCCGATCCGCTTCAGCGGATCATATGAAATAGTCCGGGAGCTCTCTGGCACCGGAATCTCTTTCGGTTCACCGGAGAGGAACTGTTTGATTTCCGAATCGGACTCGAGATTGAATACCTTCTGAACGATTCGATCAAATTCGTCGTCGTTATAGCCCTTAATTATTCCGTTCATTTCACGGATCAATTCCGGCATGAAAAGACGATGTCCTTTAGAGACGCCACCGCCCATCACAACCAGACCATCCATGAGGGTCATCGCATTTGAGAGCGCATCGCCCAACACTTCACCCAACTGCCGGTAGGCCTCAACCGCCGCGGCCTGATCCCCTTCTGAAATTCCCAAAGCAATATCTTCAATCTCTTTTGTTCCGGGCGCGGTAGCCTCATCCAGTGGAATACCCGTCAATTCTGCATAGCGGAAAATCACGGCACGAGCACAGGCACCAATCTCGGCAATACAGTCCGGTTTCACTTTGTTGCGCATCAGCCAGATTTCCGTGGCATTGGAGTTGTCGCCGATAAACAGCTCGCCCTTGTGAACCAGGCCTCCACCAAAACCGGTTCCAAGCGTAACGCCAAAGAGCGTCTGGTAGCGTTTTGGGCTGCCGGCCGCTTCCAGCATTTTATTAACGCGCGGCAACAGGCCTCCAATGGCTTCGCCATATACGAACAAGTCGCCATCGTTATTAATGAATACAGGCAGGTCGAACTGAGCTTCGAGATAGGGGCCAAGCGCCACACCACCCGCGAAAGCCGGAAGGTTGCCCACATTATCGATGATCCCGTTGGGATAGTCGGCTGGCCCCGGAAAAGCAAAGCTGATTGCAGATGGCTTTCCATCAATCAAATCCATCACCTGGCGAAATCCATCAACGATGACTTTGAGGCTCTTGCCCAAATCCTTCACTTCTGCTGGAAGCGATACGGGTTCGCAAATTTTCTGATTTCCCTGAATGGCCTCAAACACAAAGTTTGTGCCTCCGGCATCCAAAGTGAGAACGATTCGATTATCGTTTGAATATTTCATGTAGTATCCTTACGCAGTAGTTAAATTATTGCCTAAGCAGCTTGCTTGGCGCCCCCTTTGAGGGAGAGTACGAATAGATAGGCGAAACAGGCGCACGGAACCACGAAAGCCATAGCCTTCAGGCCGCCATCGACCAACCCGCCCATCAGTAGCGGAACAATGGCACCGCCGGATATAGCCATGCACATCAACCCGCTGAGTTCACCGGCGCGTTCCGGCTTTTCTTCCACCGTAATGGAGAAGAGCAGCGGCCAAATATTGGCAAACCCGAGGCCGCCCAGGACAACACCGGCAATCGCCAAGGATTGGTTTCCGGTCATAAGAAGTCCTGCGCCAATGGCTCCCATAAGCGCTGAAATACGGAAGGCAGGGCGCGGTTGTATTTTTGACAGCGCAATCCCGCCGACGATGCGACCAACAGTTAATAAGCCAAAGAATAACGTCGGCCCATATTTAATGGCGGTGATTTCATCCAACCCGATTTCTTTCAGATTCGGCAGGAGAAAACGAGCCATGCAGACTTCTGCGCCCACATAGAGAAATATACCCAGAACGGCCAACGCAATAACCGGCTCTTTCAATAATTCAAGACTGGATGCGAGACTCGGGGGCACTTCCGGTTTGCCTTCCTCGATCTTCAACATAGCAACAGAAATAAAGGCCAATGCCATCAGAACAAAGAAAACCGGAAAGATTCCGCGCCAGCCCATTTGCGAAAACAGGGCGATGGAAGCAATGGCTCCAACGAGGTACGTGGCCGCCGTGCTGCCCAAGCCTTTAATACCCTGAGCAAAGCTGAGGTTGCGGCTGTACGCCCCCTCTCCACTCACGTCGCGCATGATCGGATTGCCCGCAACCTGCAGAAAGGTGGTGCCGATACCCAGAACGAAAATACAACCCAGCAACAATGCAAAGCCCGGCACCATCAGACTTGGGATCAGCATGGCAACCGCGTTCAAACCCAGTCCCAGCAGCAAGAGCTTCTTCATCCCGATACGGGAAGCGAGCAACCCTCCGGGAACACTGAATGCCGCAAACGCGATAAATACGAAGAACGACAGCATGGTAGCCATCACATTGCTCAACTCATACTGCTCCCGAACCGCGTCAGACATCGGCCCCATGGCATCAGCCACGCCCATCACCAAAAAGGCCATAAAGATTGGCATTGTTTTTAATTTCATTCCCTTAATCCTTTTTTACTGTTACCCAAGCCCCGAACCCAACGGGCATTCACAACCAATAGCTAAATAAAGTTAATCGATTTCGAGTGTCTTAATGTCTTTTCAATCAATCCCCCAACTGCGATTCGGCTTGTCACCCAGATCCAGTGTCAGTATCCCGCCTGCCATGATTTGATCGTGCGTGATGAACGGCATATTGAGCGGTTTTCCATTCAGCTCTGCCTTCTGGATATATTTGTTGACCTTGCTTGATGCTGGTGCGAGCACTTTGAATTGCCCACCGGGCACATCTATGGCGACTTCCGTAAACACAGGACTTGTGAGGGTATAAACGGGTTCACCCGCCGTGACCGGATAAAAGCCCATGGCCGTGAAAACCACCCAGGCGGACATGCCGCCGCCATCTTCGTCGCCGGGAATGCCAAATAGGTTGTCTTTGAACCAAACATCGAGCAGGAAGCGGGTGCGCTGCTGGGTTCGCCAGGGAGCACCGCAGTAGTTATACAAGTAAGGGATATGGAAAGAGGGCTCATTGCCCATGGAAAACTGACCTACCATACCGGTTGAATTGGCACCGTTCACGTGGAATGCCATGCGTGGCATGCCCAGTGGTTCACGGAAGAGCTGGTCGAGCCGTTTACGGGCCTGCTCTTTTCCGCCCAGCAATTCGATGAGTCCGTCAATCGCGTGAGGGACGTGCCAGGCATAGGTCCAGCCGTTGTTCTCGTCGTAATAGTCGCGGTAGCCCTTGCCGCCCGCGGACTTGGGATTGATGTCGATCCATTCGCCCTTATCGTCCTTGGGCATGAACATTTTATGCTTCTCGCTCCAGAGGCGTTTGTACTGGTCAGAAATGGCCGCAAACCTGACGTAATCTTCTTTTTTGCCCAATTCTTTGGCCCATTCAGACAGCACCCAGGTATCAAAACTGCGCCCCAGCGAAATAGCAACTGATTGCCGGCGTTCAAATCCATCCACCAGTGGCTCAGTTTCTTCTTCCCCCGGATGCAGGCCTGGCATAAAACCGAGGTCTTTCATGCGCTGGTCGAGGGCCGTGGCTTTGGATCCCTGACGCCAGGGAATCCAGCTGCCCTGGGTGACATTTTTGCGCACGCCTTCGTAGGCGGCTTCTATATCAAAGTCGGTGAGTCCTTTTCGGTAGGCATCCAGGAAAAGAACGGACGAGTGATAACTGTTCATGCAGGCATGGTTTCTGAATACCTGGGGGAAGGTCGGCATCCACCCGCTTTGTTTGTACATTTCCACATAGGAATGCAACATGTCCTGGGCCTGTTGGGGGGCCAGGATGGTGCGCAGGGGATGCTGAGCCCGGTAGGTGTCCCATACCCAGTCGTCTACGTAGAAGGGACGGGTTGTTTTGTGGATCGACTGGTCGTAACCGCTGTAGTATTGACCGTCTTCGGTAATGTCGATCATGCGTTCGTGTGTGCGGTAAAGGGCTGTATAAAAGGAGCGTTTCTGCGCATCCGTTCCACCTTTAACCCTGATTTTGTTGAGTTCACCATCCCAGGCTGCTTTGCCGCTGACACTGAGTTCTTCAAAGTTCTGGTGAGATAGTTCTGCGTCAAAGTTTTTCCTAGCCTGCTGCTGACTGACATACGAAATTGCATATTTCAGCAAGACGGTTTTCGGGGCCTTTTTACCACATTCGATGCGCAGCGTATTCTTATCAATGATGATGTTCATGCCTTGGGCAGGCCGACCTTGCCCATCGGTCACTTCGGCATAACACCAGACTGACATCGTTACCGGGGCCAATTCCGGATTGCGGCTTTTTTTCGTAATGCGTTCCGTGATGTTCACGGCATGTGGTTCGACCAGCTTGGCGGTCATTTTGCCCGTTCCCTCAATCAATATATGACTTTGCGTTGCTCTGGGGAAGTTATAACGATAGATGGCCGTTTTCTTGCCGGGTGCAAAACCGAGGGTGATGTCATCTTCAATTAAATAAGTCTCGAAACGCCAGGGATGGACGACTTCCAGATCGTGATCATAGGCCATTTTCCGGTTCCAACTGGCCGCTGTGACCGGGCCGCGTGCTACACGCATCTTCAAAATGCCTTTGCCGCGATGCCACATAACCTGAAGTGGAAAATACTGCACTTGATCAAAGGTATAGTCTTTGCGAATGGGATACATGCGGAGCATCTGATTGGGCTGCTGATAGGTCGGGTAGGTCGGTACCAGGAAGGGGGCAATGTTGCCGATACGCGGATCGACATAACTGGCGGGATCTGCGTGGGCTGTCTGGTACATGCCGGTATGAATCAAGACTCCAGTCATGACCGTCAACAGAATGGAAATTACATCCTTGCGTGTTTGATTTAACTTGTTCATGTGCTGCCTTTTGCTAATTGTTCATTATCATATATGGGCTTGGTGATGTTTTAGACTTTGGGGCGGCTCGTTCGTGTTTTCCATTCATACATACTCCCCACTCATCTGTTTTCGTCATGAGAAGACATGTTCCCACTGCAGAGAAAACAGAATGCCAGAGAACGATGGTCGTGTCATGTCACCGAAATCCATTACACCGCGCACCCATAAATAATTTCGGTTTTTTGGCCGAATGACCCAACGCAATGCCGGTATATTTGGCGACGGCCTCGGCGCGGGAATTTTCTATCCATCCCCCTGCCTAGACCATGCGCTCCAATGATCCCCTGCCCTCGCGCGGTTCACGCCAGGCGAGTTCATTGATCTTTGGTCCGTTTTTAACCCGATTATTCACGCGGTGTTGTTCTGCCCCTTCTTCCCTTGGGTTGATCATCGAGTTTGCCTTCCTCTTTAAGCTTTTGGAGTTCCTTGAGACGATCGCCAAGGTTGCTGGCTTGCTTTTCAGGTCTTGTGACGGGGCCATTATCGCCGAGTAAAATCATCTTGCGATACTGGTGCTCCTGACCGTATATGTGTTCGCTCAATAGCAACAGGGCCTCAGGATTGGCGTTGTGCATCAGGGAGCTGACGTATTTAAAGTTAGCTTCTTTCGAGGTTATCAGGGGCTTATCCTTCTTCCATGTCAACCCGCCATCGGTCGTTCGCCAATAACCGACCGTACCTGCACCGGCAACTTTATAACTCAGTAACAAGCGGACATTCAACGGTGAGTCGATCAGGATGTCTCCGTCTTGAAGTTTACTGCCGGGAATAATCCTAACCGGTTTTTGCCAGGAATCGCCAAGCCACCTGGTGTAACGAACGTGACCGACATCGTACCTGAAGAAAAGGTGAGGATACCCATTTTCATCTACGCGGCATGCGCCACGGTTAGTCCTCTCCTCATTGGTATCGACGATCATTGTATTTTTATCAGCGACCTCCTTTGTTACTGGAATATCCAGTTTCTGGCCCTTGACATTCTGCCATGAACCATCGTCCGTATTCATCATCATGTAATAACAATTGTAACGGGCATTTGTATGACGGCCCGCACCCGACTTGTCACACAAGTGATAAACATAAGAGGCCGTTATCGTATTGCCTTTACCCGGAGCGAACCATGCATACCATGCATCATACGGGCCCGGATAGCCGGTGTGGGGTTTTGATTTTAGAATCGATTTTGAAGTGGTGAATGTCCGGCCTGCATCCGTAGACTTCTGATATACCCAGTCGCTTTGGTGTGAACCGTGACGGTAAAATAAATACAAATCGCCATTAGGCATTTTTACCCATTGGCTGTAGGTACCAAGCGGCGAAATATTATCAAGTTCCTCCCACTCGGTAATATCGCCGGGACGCTTAGAGACCACGTGGGTCTGCTTACCTCTGCCTTGAGCACCCTGTGAATTTTCACCTAAAGTAGAAACGCCTCCATGACCGCCAAAAGCAAGATGGATATAGCCCTTTGCATCAATAATCATCGATGGCCTGCCGTGATTGTCTACTTTCCCAGAGCGGTCAATCGAATCATATTCCTGCCCCATGAGGCTTACACCGGCCTTGTACGGCCCTGCCCATTTCTTCGCTGAATGGTCATAGGAACACACATAAGGGTCCTCGTGAGGACCCTGGTAGGCTACATAAGTAGTTCCCTCAAAATATTCACCGCTGGGGTGCTGCATTGTATCCGTTGGATTGCCATAGCCGTTATCCGTGAAGTACTCCACGTCAGATTCTGCAGCCAGACTAAAACCGGGCTGTGTGATAAATATGCCTACTGCAATTACTGAAAAAATATTTAAAAGTACAAATCTCTGTTTCCTGACCATATTTATAACCCCATGTATCTAATAAAAAAAATAACAGCAATGATTTTCGGTATTTTGCCGTTGGTGCTATCGCGCCATCATTATAAAAAAAGGGCTCCAAGAGGACCCCCTTTCAACTTTTCATGCCTATCGCGTATTCGTGTGTTAAGGGAGAAGCGCCTCTTGAGGGAGGCGCCTCTTCGGCTCAATCAGGCCGATCTACTCCCCAACAACTTCAACCGGCAATGACACAGCATAGAAGACCTGATCGCCTGCCGGGACGTCCGCGGCAGGAATGGTCATAACTCCAGACCCATCAACCACGTACGAGCCAATTTCGTCCCAGGGATCCAAGCTAGTCAAATCCGTTGTTGCGATAACCGCATACGACGCGTCAACCACGCCCGAGCCGCTACTGAGCGTCAACAGATTGTCACCGGAGCCATCGACCGCGAGATCCGCTACGGCGAAAGTATATCCGTCGACGTTACTCGTGACGCCCAGCACCAGATTGGTGATCGTGTAACTGCCCGAAGACACTGGTTGGAATGGCGAGTCCCCGGCTGCGATCGAAATACCGAAGCCATTCAAGCTCGTGAATCCTCCCGCAGGCGTAGTCGCATCTTTAAACTGCATGACGCCCTTTGAGGTCGCGTTAAAACCCCAATCCTCGCGGAGTGTATATGAAGCCTGCCCCGCGTTCGTTACGCTGTCTCCCCATGCGATATCCATAAAGAGCTTATTCGTCTCGATTCTGCTGATGCTTCCCGATACATGGACGACAACAGTGCTATCCGAGATGCCAACAAAGTCAGGATCATTGTCGCCTTTCAAGCCAGCCCAGAGGGATGCGGCCATACCTGAATCCGTGTTACCAGGAATAGTTCTACCAAAGAAGTCGCCCGAGGCGATGTAGTTAGTATATATGTTTCCCATGCTGAGATAATCCGTGGCGACGACATTGGCGTTGGAGTAATCTCCATTACCGCTCATTACGGGGCCGATCCTAACTTGAAAATTCTTGTCTGGACCGGCAGGTCCCCAGGTAAGCCGAGTGTTGATACAGTAGTTGCTGTTGGTATCGTAGATGTAAACATGGAAAGAGCTGTTATCTTGCACGGTGACGTCATCCACAATCACATCAAAATCATAACTGAACGACTGCCCAATCTGAGAGATGTCTCTATCGTCGAACCCTTGCAGAACAATGGGATGGCGCGCGGCCTCGTTGGTGGGGATGTCTGGGAGGAACGCGGTGTACCCCGATTCTGACTGGTTCGAGAGGACAGCTGTCACATTAGTAGATGGGTTGATCAACGTCCAGGTGTCGGTCAACAACTGTATGCCGGACGCGACGGAGGTCAGCATCGGAGGACGAGGGTTGGCGGAGAAGGTCTCGATCTTCAAGTTATCGAAGCCAGCGCCCAATGTGGTGGCACCGCGGGTGCCGAAGGCGACGTAGTTCTCGTTGTTTACCAACGTGTAAGTGCCAGAGATTTCAGGTGCATACGATCCCTCGATGTAAAAGAAGTAGGTGACCACTGTACCGGCATCGACGGCACCATCGAAGAAAAAGTCAACCGTCACCGAGGATTCGCCATTGACCATTCCACCCCAGTCAGCAGTAGTTCTGACTTGGTTGATAAAGGCGTTGACCTTGGGAAATAGCCTGCCTGTCGTGAACTCCGGGTTAAGGTCGAAGAACATTGCCCCGATAGCACCCCTGTTGTTTCTAGCATTATTGAGATAGCCATCACGCAGTCCCTTGTCTGCATAAGCAGGGCCAGTTAAGCCCCAGTTCAGCATTTCCGTGATCGATTGATATGAATACCCAATACCGACGCCGATAGCTCGATCCCAGGGATCGGTAATAGCGCCGGTCGTATAATAAGCCGAGTCGAATGAAACCCGCATGTGGTATTGCCCCACGAATTCGCCGGAAGCAACCGTCTCAAGATCGCTCTCGGTAAAGTCATAGTTGAGCCCCACGGCCGCGAAGCCTAACTCGCAGGCGAAGGTGTTGTTGGTGGTGATCACCGGTAAGCCCCCCGTAGACGACTCTATGTAGGTGTTCGAGCCTAGTGTAGAGTAGAGATCGAGCGTACCTAACATGCCGTCGCCCGATTCATCCAGACTAAACGCGCCGCTACCGTTGCCGGTGCCGTTGGCTGCGCGATCGAATGTGTCGTGCCACAATACCGTGGCCTGCCCGGCAAGCGGGAAGGTGATGACCGTCAACATGGCCAAACCCTGTTTGATGATTTTTGTCATTTTACTCATTCTGTACTCCTCCTGTTATGGTTTACTATGCGTGCTTCATGGGAATCCTTTCCCCACGTTCTGAAGAGACAGTAACCGAGGACGCCGTTTATGTCATGTCACCTAAACACATTACACCGCGCGCCCATAAGTAATTTCGGCCTTTTCGCCGAATAACCGGCTCTTCTCGGATGTGCGTTTTTTGAGTAGATACATACAGCGACAGAAAACACCTTATGTCCTGTTCCGCTCCCCTTTATTTCCCGCCGTACGGAACGCGGATCGGAATATACAGAGGCCACTCCACCGAAACACGGCCTTCACTTCATGAAGAACCGTGTTCTACAACGCACAGAGGCCAGCCGACGCGGAAGCTCTATACACAATGTCTGAGTCTCGGATTTGCTTCAAAATGCTGTAGAACGTGCCTCTCCGTGACGCGAAGCGAGTCTGATCGCCAGACAACCGGTGGGTGCGTGTCCTGCCGAAGAGAACTCGCAAAGGTTTGTCATCCCAAAAAACGCACATCCGTGAAGAGCCCGAAAAACCAAGCAGGATAAAGCCTGAAGTAGCCCGTGGCACACAAAGAGCGGTATATCTGGCACACCGCAATATGCGAAAAGCGACGTTACATCACTTTGCGCTGAACCTGTAAATAGTCATGGTTTTGTATTCTTCGCCTGGATTCAGAATGGTGCTTGGGAAGTTTTTCTGATTGGGGCTGTCGGGATAGTGCTGGGTTTCGAGGCAGAAGCCGCCGCGATTCACATAGGTTCTACCCGCCTTGCCCTTCAGATTGCCCGCAAGGAAGTTTCCGCAATAGAATTGTATGCCCGGCTCTTGGGTAAAGACTTCCATAAAGCGGCCGGTGGTTGGTTCGTAGACGGTTGCGGCCAAGGTCATCTTTCCATCCTTATCGCCTTTATCCAGCACCCAGTTATGGTCGTAGCCCAAGCCGAACTCCAGTTGCTGATCTTTTTTCCCAATATCGCGACCTATGGCCTTGGCCGTAGTGAAGTCGAATGGAGTTCCAGCCACGGGAATAATTTTACCGGTCGGGATCAGGCCGCTGTCGACCGGGGTGGTTGCCTTCGCGTTGATCAGCAGCTCATGGCCAAGAATATCGCCCTCTCCTTCGCCCTTGAGGTTAAAGTAGGTGTGGTTGGTCAGGTTCACCGGCGTCTTTTTATCGGTCGTTGCTACATAGTCGAGCTTCAGCTCGTTGTCTTCGGTCAGCGTGTAAGTGACCGCGATCTGAAGGTTTCCAGGATACCCTTCTTCCCCGTCTTTCGCCAGATAAGAAAGTCTGAGCGCATGGGCTCCGATCACTTCCGCATCCCACACCACCTTATCAAAACCGATGACCCCGCCGTGCAGGTGATTGGCGTTATTGTTGGTGGCCAGTTCGTACTCTTCGCCATCGATGCTGAATCTACCCAGCGCGATGCGGTTGCCATAGCGGCCGACAATGGATCCAAAGTAGGGCTTGTCCACGGCGTTCATATAACCGGAGACATCATTGTAACCCAAGGCGATGTCGGCCATTTGCCCCTCGCGGTCGGTCGTGACGATGGAAGTCACTGTTGCGCCATAGTTCGTGATTTTGACCATGGTACCTGTTTTGTTCTTGAGGGTGTAGAGTTTGATGTCATCAAAGTCGGCCGTCTTGACCGAGGCGCATCCTGCCAGGATTCCGACCAACCCGAGCATTCCAACCAATAGATTTTTCTTCATTTCATTTTCTCCTGTTTATTTTTTCTTCGACTTCTTTTTCTTTCCATTGCCCGAAGCCTTGGCTTCCGGGTGTGTTGCCAGAATGGCCTTCATGTCAAAAAGTACTTCAGGGCTTGATTGCGCGATATTTTTCTTTTCAAGCGTATCCGTTTTATAATCATACAGTTCATACTCGGCCTCGCTTTCCGGAGCGCCGGGGCGCTTCCATTCCACCATGCGGTAGCGATCGGTGCGGATGGCGCGGCCGATACGCGACCCGCGATTGAAGGCATGATAGGCATGATTCCTCACCGAAGCATTCGGATTCTTAAGCACAGGCACCAAACTTTTTCCATCAAGCTTCTGTGAAACCTTTGGCGCAGGCAGTCCGGCCAGCTCCGCCAGCGTCGGATAGATATCCACCGTTTCCGCATAAGCCATGGTGCTTGATCCCGGCGTCGCAACCCCAGGGGCCACGAAGATCAGTGGGATACGATTGTCCTGCTCATAGTTTGTATGCTTGGTCCACGTCCCATGATCTCCAAAGTGCCAACCATGATCGCCCCACAGCATGACAATGGTATCGTCTTTCATGTCCAGACGATCCAACTCTGCAAGTACTCGTCCAAGCTGCGCATCCATATAGCTGAGCGAGGCAAAGTAGCCATGGATCAGCGTACGCTGCACGTCGTCCGGAATATGTTCCCCATCCTTCGGCACCGGCTTATAGGCGGTCATCTCATGCACCTTCGGTTTTCCCGCATACGAGGGCGCTCCATCCGGAGGCGTATCGCGTTCGGTCAGGGAAAACTGCTCGCTTTGGTAAAGATTCCAATATTTCGTCGGCGCGCAAAACGGAAGATGCGGTTTGGTGAAGCCCAGCGCCAAGAAGAACGGCTCTCCGCTTTCCTTGAATTTTTTCAACCGCCTGATGCCTTCCAGAGCAATGCGTCCGTCGGCATAGGCATCGTCCTTCACATCCGCCTTTTCCCAGGCGGCTCCGCGCGGAAGATTGTTAATGTTATCCAGCTCCTTGTTTGCAAAAAAGGCCTCTTCGCGGGTCAGTTGGCCTCCGGTACTTTCCTCCAGCACATAATCAACAACTTTATCGGGATGGAAGGGACTGCTCCACGATGCGTCATCGCCATAATTACCGTGGCCAATGTGATAAATCTTGCCCACTCCCTCAGCGGTGTATCCGTTCTGCATGAAATATTGCGTCAGCGTGACGGCATCCGGCACCACTTTGCGGAAGCCCTGACTGAGGCCATACAGGCCGGTTGAGGTCGACCGTAGTCCGACCATCAGGTTATTGCGCGATGGCGCACAAACAGCCTGGTTGCAATAGGCCCGATCAAACCGCATACCCCTGGAAGCCAACCGATCCAAGTTTGGGGAATGTACAAAATCTGCTCCATAGGTGCCAAATTCCGGCTTCAGATCGTCTACCAGAATCATGAGCACATTTTTTTTTGCCTGAACTCCCGCCGCCAATACGACGATTGCCAAGGCTAAAATCAGTTTTTTCATTTTGATGCTCCTTCTTGAGAATGAAATGCGTATATCACCCAGGTCCTTAGTAAATGAATAAGATAACAGTCGGATTTCTTTTTGTCATGCCACCTAAATCCATTACACCGCGCACCCATAAGTAATTTCGGCTTTTTGGCCGAATGAGCCTACTCAATGCCGGTATATTTGGCGACGGCCTCGGCGCGGGAGTGAACCTGGAGTTTTTCATAGATACGGCGAAGGTAGGTGTTTACCGTGTTCACTGAAATATCCAGTTCATCGGCGATTTCTTTACATAAACGACCGCGCGCCAGACGTGTCAGAACTTCCATTTCCCGATCAGACAGCGTGCTGAACTCATCGCTTTGGGAGGTTTCATTTCCACCGCATTGGAAGGACTGCACCACTTTCCGAGCGATGTCACTATCCATCGGGGAGCCCCCAGCGGCAACTTTTTCCAGGGATGGAATGAGCTCAGAGATAATCGATCGTTTGAGCAGATAGCCCACCGCACCGGAGGATAGCGCCTTAAAGATGTAGTCGGTCTGGTCGAATGCGGTCAGAATCACAAAATCGGTATCCGGCATGATCGGTTTAAGCTCCCGCACGCATTCGATCCCGTTCCTTCCGGGCAAGTTGATATCCATCAGCACTATGGAAGGCTTGAGGTTCGGCAGTCCCTTGATGGCAGCATCGAAATCGGGAAATAAACCAACACATTCAAACCGCGACTCATCACGGATCAGGTCGGCGATCAGTTCCCGCGTGCTTTTATGGTCGTCCACAATGGCAATCGTTACAGCTTCATTCATCACTCAACATCCTCTCGTATGGGTACTATAAACTCCGCGGTGGCCCCGCCCTCTTCATTGTTGTGTATATTAAACGTTCCGCCGATAAGCTTCATACGTCGACGCATACTGCGCAGCCCGCGATGGAACCGCTCGGCCTCCTGGACCTGGACCCCTTTTCCGTTATCATGAAGGGCTAGTTTAAGCACCTGACCCTCAGCGAAAACAGTAAAGCTGATCTGGGTTGCCTCGGCATGTTTGACCGCATTGTTGAGCGCTTCTTTGATGGCAAGAAACAGGTTGTGGCGAACCGGGCTCAGCACCGGCAGGTTGGGCAGATTCAGCGGCACATTGAGATCGCATGAAATGTTTGTTGCACGGAGATATTGCGCCACATATTTCGACAGATAGCCCACTAGGTTATCCATATTATCGTTGCCGGGACTGACCACCCATACGGTTTCGTCGAATGCCTGGACGAGTTTATCGGTGACGTGATTAATCTCCACCACCGTGTCCTGCCCCGCTTCGTTTCCTGATTTATTGAATAGCATGGAGACACGGTAACACAGGAGCTGAAGGCGGGTCAGCTCGGAGCCGATTTCATCATGGATGTCCATGGAAATACGCGTGCGTTCTTCTTCCACCGCGCGACGTTGCTCCGCGCGGATGAGTTTCTTTCGGTTGACCCGATCGGCGATGGCCAGCGATATGAACGTGGCAAGTACGCCAATCAAAAGATACAGCACCGTCTTGAACCACCACGTTTCCCTGATATACGGATTCACAACCACATTCAAAACAATCGGCGAATGGTTCCAGATTCCA
Source organism: Pontiella sulfatireligans (assembly GCF_900890705.1). GTDB lineage: Bacteria > Verrucomicrobiota > Kiritimatiellia > Kiritimatiellales > Pontiellaceae > Pontiella > Pontiella sulfatireligans. The sequence continues at coordinate 445,157 of NZ_CAAHFH010000003.1, forward strand.
TCCCGGTTGGCTGCGGTAAGTTCGAACCGATAGTTTCCCGGCGGAATGCGTTGATAGCTCGCAACACGACGCGTATCCAGTTCGATCCACTCCTCTCCAAGTCCCACCATACGACAGCGAAAACGCATCCGATTGGGCGAAATAAAACTGAGCGCGGAAAAGCGGATATCCAACCGATGCACGCCCGGATCAAGAATCATCGAATCCGTGTTCTGGAGATGTATGACCCTGTCATTGACCCGTACCGAGTTGATCACGAGCGGAACCGGGTTGGTCCACAACTGAATTTCCGATGGCTGAAAAACGGATAACTGCCGATCGGATGCGTACCAGAAACGCCCGTCCGGGGTACGGCAGGCGGTCGAGAGCCCCGCACTGATGTCGATGGCCGGATTCAAGCCATCTTCCTTGTTATAAAGCGCATAGGTTTCAATCGGCTGACCGGTGGAGAATGACCGTTCCACTTCACTTTTTTCTATAATCGCAATGCCGTGTTCTCCGACCACCCAAAGGCGTCCCTCGCCATCGTCCGTGATATGCGAAATCATTTCCTGAGCAAACAGCACGGGCAGAAACACCCCATCCCGGAAGAGTGCCAGGCCGCTTCCGTAGAAACCGATCCACAAGGAATCATCATCTTTATCAACACAGAGAGCCGTCACATGCGCGTTGGGCAGATCTTCAGCAAGGATCCCGCGAACCAATTGATCGTTCTTCCACGAGGCAAGGCCACCGGACTCCATGCCGACCCAGAGTGTTCCGTCAGGCCCCGAAGTCAGGCACTGTACATCGGTAATCCCTTCCCTTCGCCCCACCTTCAGATTCCAACCCTTATTATCGGGATTACTCCATATTCCTTCCCGCCCACCGGCCCAGAGCCCTCCATCAGCGGCTTGGTGCAAGGTCCATATTTTATCCACGCCGCGTCTTACCGCTTTTACCTCATGAAACTCATTTCCGTCCTTACGCAGAAGGAATCCACCATTGTTGTTGGCCCAAACGGTTCCTTCCGGTGTTTCCAGAACGGCCCTGCGAACCTCTTCGGATTTTGTTAGATTCGGAACTCTTTTCAATCCCTTTCCATCAGAGGAGTACAAAAAGCCTTTGCTTGTTCCCAGCCAGACTCCGCCTGCGAGCCTGGGAGTAATCGAACGAAATGCCCGAAAATGCCACCCTACAGAACGAAAGAGCGCTTCCGGCACCGAGGTGTAGCCCATGGCCCGGATGGATTGGAGTCCGGCTGCTGTACCGACCCACAAGGTTTGTTCGGCATCTTCGGCAAGGCAAAGCACTTCGATTGAAGCCAACCCATCATTCACGGTGATTTGGGTCACGTTGCTCGATCCGCCATGCATGATAAAAATGCCGCCGTACGTGGAGCCGGCTACCAGATCCCCATTTCTGCGCTCCAGCAGTTCAATTTCCTGCTCCTTAATCAGCCATGGCCTCGGCACTATATTTTCTTCCACCCCATCGACATTCAGTTTAATGACCCGATTATTATCCACGCGCCATCCGCTCAACGTTTTCTCGAAAGATCCCACACCTTCATTAGAGGAGAGGGGATCGGAAAGTGGGAGGAAAGTACCGTTAACGTTCTCCGCCCAGACCGAGCCATCCGGTTTTTCATGGAAATCGACCACTTCCGCGCCCAGCCAGTCCTTCGGACAAGCCAATCCAATGATTCCGGATTCAGACAGAACGGAGATATGCCCGGTCTCATGGCCCATGAATAGGTTTCCTGAAGCATCCTCGAACAACTTGGCAATCCGATTGTTCGCCAATGCGGGTGCGGAGCGGACCGAATAATGAATAAATTCGACACCGTCAAACCGGGCGGCACCGTTCAAAGTCGCCACCCAGATAAAACCGTCGCGGGTCTGCAGCACATCGCGCACCTGGTTGGACGGCAGACCTTCACCCACCTGCCAGGTGCGGATCTGGAACGTTTGATCGCCCAACGACACGATTTCCGATTCCACCGCATCAGACGTTATGGCAGCGCAGATGAACAACAGACCGATCAGGCAAAATCTACTGAAACGTAAAAAAATCATGATAGTTAGTCGTAGCAAAATAAGTTTTCATTACCCAGTTCAATACCTATTTTTGATATTCTTATTTAACGCGTGCAAACCAGATCCTAATTTTTAAAAACCGGGATCGCCGGCGTCGGCTGGCACCGATACGATCGAACAGTGGACCCAACTGTTCATCCATAGCGTCAAGCACACCCGGATAAAGTGCCCGCCGATCATCACCCCATTTTCCAGAGGTGGGAAAAACGGTGCCTGGGCATCGTCCGGCCAGAGATTGATATAGAAAGGCATTCCGGCTTCTTGCGCACGATCGATGAGATTCCCAATAACGCAACAAAACCTCCCGGCATTATTATTTTTCCAACCATTGAAATATTCCTTATTTATTTTTCTTGGAGGGTTTCTGATTTACCTTTTTTTCCATGCGTTCAAGCGCTTTCATTTCAGTCGCCTGTCCCTCATCGCCACAATGCGCCATCCACCGCTCCAGTTCCGCGCGCAGTTCGGCCATAACCGTTTTGTGTTCGGGATTGCCGGCCAAATTGTTCATTTCGAGCGGATCGTTGCCGATGTCGTACAGTTCGACCTCCGGACGGAATTTATAGGCCTGAACCAACTTCTTCGCCCGCTCATCACCTGCGTCGGCTCTGGCTTCCCAACTCCGGAACGCCTTCGATACGGTGCAGGTGTTTTTGAATTCGGCCTTTGGCGTAAAGTTCCAGATATATTTAAAGCGCTCCGACCGCACCGAGCGGATGCCAAAGTATTTGGAGCCACTAAAGATGCCACGGGTGGTCATTTCGCCATAGACATACTTCTTATGCTCCTGCTTCCCCTCGAAAACCGGAAGCAGGCTTTCGCCATCCAGCAACGGAGCAGGCTCACCGCCCGCAACTCCGATAAAGGTCGGCAGGATATCAACATATTCGATCAGGGCCGGATTCACAGAGCCGGGCTTAATCTTACCCGGCCAGCGGGCGATAAAAGCCGACTGCAACCCGTTGTCGTAGCAGGTCCATTTGGCAAACGGCATCGAACTGCCCTGCTCACTGACCACAATCAGCAGGGTGTTATTTGCGAGTCCATTCTTTTCCAATAGTTGGACCGCTTCACCCACTTGCGAATCGTAGTAGGTGACTTCGGCCAGATAGCGCGACATTCCTTCACGCGTTTCCGGCGTATCCACGAAATACGGCGGCAGCTTGATCTTCTCAGGCGGATAGCGAGAGGCATCGCCCTTATTCCAAGGAGTATGCGGCTCATTCGAACAAAGGAGCAGACAGAACGGTTCTGACTTAGATTTGCAGTCGGCCATGAATGCATCGACTTTATCGAACTCCGGATTTTTGCCACCCGGTATTTTTTCCCAGGCAAAAACGGAGTTGGGTGCCACATGGGTCTTGCCGCTCTGCGCTACCCGGTAACCTAAGTCTCTCAGATATTGGACTATGCTCGGGGTTCCGGCATCCACATGCGTGTGATTCGGATAGGCGCCGCTTTTAACGGGATACTGCCCTGTATAAATAGTATGGCGCGTCGGCGAACACATCGGCGCCGTCTGGAAGCAGTGGGTAAACCGCATACCCTCTTGTGCCAACGCATCAATATGGGGGGTGTAAGCCTGTCCCCCATAGCAACCGATGTCACGGTGCGTGCAGTCGTCGGCAATCATAAAGACCAGATTCGGCTTTTGAGCGGCTTGTGCGAGTACGGCACAAAAACCGATAATGAGTGTTAAAATCTTCATCGCTTATTTCCTTTTTTGAGTTTTTTGTTGAACCTCATGCGGAGTCGGGCCGCTCAGGGGATAAGGATCGCGCTGCATTTGTACGGTATCGCCCTGTTTCTTCATCCATTCATCCACCATACCCGCCATTTTTTCGATCTGTTTTTTATACTCCGGATTGCCCGCCAGATTCACCTGTTCATTAGGATCTTTTTCAAGATCAAAGAATTCAATAGCCGGACGCTGGTAATATTTGGCGATGATGGCCTTGGCCTTAGGATCTTTCTTTGCGGCTGCGTCCCACGAGTCCCAGTAGCCCCCCGCCCCGTCCTTACGGAGAATATCGGAATGGTTGGAGTGGTAACAATCCGCATTGATGTTGCGGATGTATTTGAACCGCTCCGTGCGCACGCTGCGGATCGGATAGATGTTCATGACCCCATCGGCGGTCGTCGTGGTGTAGATCAGATCACGATGGTGGTCCGACTTGCCCAGCAGCACATCGGCGAACGATTTGCCATCGATGCCGGCGGGTACCGTTCCGCCGACCAGATCGAAGAGCGTCGGGAAAATGTCGATCCAGCTAATCATGGCCTCCGTTCGTGCTCCCGCAGACACATGCCCCGGCCAACGAACAATCATCGGCACGTTGATTCCTGAGTCGTAGAGATTCCATTTACCGAACGGCCACTGTCCGCCATGGTCAGCCGTGTACATAAATAGATAGTCGTCGTTGCCGAAATAATTGCGCGCCAACGCATCGATCTTTGCCATTTCAGCGTCCATTCCGGCGATCTCGGTCAGGTAGCGCCCCCAATGCTCGCGCGTTTCGGGCGTATCGACAAACCAAGGCGGCAAAGTAAGTTTAGCTGGATCATAGTCCATCTGCTTCGTCCACGGAACATGTGGACGGTGATCGCCGACCATCAGGCAGAGCGGTTTCTTCGAGGTACGGTGGTCGAGATATTTCTTCACCTTTTCAGCAATCTTTTCCCGCTTGGCATCCTCCATGTGGTCGAACCCGCACACCGTACCGAATTTACCGTGGGCCACCTTCCCGAACGCCGCAACCTCGTAACCCACAGCCTGCAGTTGTTTCACCATAATCTGTGTTTCCGGGCGCGGGTGCTGGTGGTTTTCTTCCGCCCCGTTGCGCGCTGGCATAAGCCCGCTGAGCAATGCCGATCGGCTCGGGCCGCAAGCGGGCGATGCCACAAACGCGTTTTCGAACACCAAACCGTCCTTCGCCAAAGACGCCATCATCGACGTCCGAACCTCGGAATTTCCATAAACGGAAGATTCCGCCCGCCCATGATCATCCGCCAGATAAATAACGATGTTGGGCTTATCCGCTCCGAATACCGACGAGACATACACTAGTGCAAAAAGAATTTTGGTATACATACGCATGAGAGTCATCCTTCATTCCTGTTTGAATTGAAATGCCAACTAAAGAACGGAGCGTAACATACAATTTGGTGTAAATCTTGTCACATAAACTAACGACAAGCCACCACGGCTGTTCACCTGCCTGCTTGCTGCGCTGTCCGCGCATTTTGTTGGAGTACCACCCGTAGTAGCGCACGAGCTGGAAGAGATTGCGGTCTGCTGGGGCAATCATGCCGGCAAGGAGGTATGACCGCAGGGTGCACTGCTCGGGACCTCGCTGTATGCCGCCATCCTCCCCATAATCCTGGATGGACTCCACACCGTTACCCCACTAAAACAAAAGACCTTAAGGTGCGCGGCGTCGTGTATTTAGGTGACATGACTTAGGCGTCGTCCTCTGTTAGTTTTTTTAAACAAGTGAACACAGATGCTTTGGAATGAATCCAAAGCATCTAATTAAGGAAAGGTATTATGTGTAAAAAGTTTTTATTGTTTTTGTTTATGCTGGTGTTTTTTACCGGCGGCACTGTCCAGGCTGTTGATATTTCCTGGAACAATACCAGTGGAGATCAGAACTGGTTTAATCCAGCTAACTGGAGCCTTGGCGTATTTCCTACTACTAACCATACTGCTTATATCAACATGATACCAGGTCCTGTCATCACCGTAGCAGGTGCTACAGCCAAGCAGGTAATTGTTGGCTCAGACGATTCAACCGGTGCTCTGACAGTTGACGGCGGCATTCTATACACTACCGAGGACATTTCTCTGGCTGAGGGTACTACAGGTGCTGCAAATGCAACCCTTACTATTGAAAACGGTACCGTGACAGTCCAGGGATCGCTGTTTGCAGGAAACGCAGCTGGGGGCGGTACATCTACTATTAACCTCAATGGCGGAACGCTGGATATTGTCGATGGTAAGTATTACATCGGTTATCTCGCCAACAACGACGCAACGATTAATATGACCGGTGGTACTATAAATGGTAAAGCGATCTGGCTTGGCAATGCTGCTAATGGAAGCGGTAACCTCAACTTGACCGGCGGCACCATTGATTGTGGTGGTATCCTAATGAGGCAGAATGGCGCTGACGCCGATTGGTCCTACACTGGTGGTATTGCAAAGTTCCGTAATAATCATAAAGTCAAGATCCAGGATTACATTAGAGATGAATGGATCACAACCGATGCATCTAATCAACTGGTAGTGGATTTCAATGTCACAAATCCTAGCTATACAACGGTTGTTCTTACAGACATAACAGGCACATATAACTACTGGAACAATACCAGTGGAGATCAGAACTGGCATACAGATTCGAACTGGAGCCTTGGCGAAGTTCCTACTACTGCCCATACTGCTTATATCAACATGACACCAGGTCCTGTTATCACCGCAGCAGGCGCTACAGCCAAGCGGGTAATTGTTGGCTCAGGTGACTCAACAGGTGCTGTGACAGTTGTCAGCGGCACTCTATACACTACCGAGTATATTTCTCTGGCTGAGGGTACCTCAGGCGCTGCAAATGCAACCCTTACTATTGATAACGGTACTGTGACAGTTCAGGACGCGCTGTTTGCAGGAAACGCAGCTGGGGGCGGTACAGTTACTATTAACCTCAATGGCGGAACGCTGGATGTTGTTGATGTAAAGTATTACATAGGTAATCTCGCCACCAACGACGTGACATTTAACATGACAGGCGGAACGCTGACGGGTAGAGGCCTTTGGATTGGTATGACTGCTGGCGGCGATGTTGATTTCAATATGACCGGCGGTACGATCGACAGTGGCGGTATAACGATGAGACAGGGCGGCTCTACAGCTAATTGGGCGTTCCTGGACGGCACAGTAATATTCAACGGTAATATAGAAGACAAGATGCAGGGATACATTGACGATGGATGGATTACTACTGGTCTTGATGAAATGGTTTTCGTTTCGTATAGCAGAATATTACTCAAAACCATATTGGAAGTAGGACCATATGCATTTACTCCAACTCCTGCAGATGGGTCAAGTGCTGCCTATACTACCAGCCAGCTTCAATGGTCATTACCGTCTCCGCTCGAAGGTGGCGCAACAGTAACCTGTGATGTATTCTTTGGTACTGGCGCTACACCAACCACCCAGGTTGTCAACAAGCAGAGCGTTACCTCCGTATCGATATCTCCATCAGCTGATACAGATTACAATTGGTACATCAAGGTTTACGACAGCAGTATTAGCACAACAGTTCCGTATATCACGTCTGACGTATTCTCATTCTATGTACAAGACGTCGGAGATGATTATTTTGACACGTCTGGTTTTAACAGGCCGCTGACATTAACTCCTCAGCATCCGTCGGCCCACTATTTCAATGGTAAGACCTATATTGTTTACCAGGGCATGAATAGTATGGATCCGGTTATCTGCAGTTACAACCATTCTACAAAACAGTGGAAAGGCCCCGTAAAGGTCGGTACAAATCCGCTGTCTGACAATGACAACCATGGCAGACCTGTACTGGTCGTTAGTGACGACGGTCATATCCATGTAATGTTTGGTGGTCATGGTGGTACATCAGCTCTTGCCGGCAGCAACAGTTATGGCGGTTACAGCTCTGGTGAGAATATCCATGTCAGATCTAATCTGTCTGAAGATATTGGTAGCAGCAGTGATTGGACACGGGTGAACCCGGCACCAGGCGGTGACAATACAGGTGATATTTCTGTATATGGCACCTATTCGCAGCCTGTCAAAGTTGCTAATGGTGACATCTACTTCTTTAACAGGCACGGTTCGCATGTAAGTGACTGGACTTACCAGATGTCTACCAATAACGGTGTTACATGGGACTCGGAAGTTAGAATTTTGGCTCATACGAGTGTCGAAACATGGTATGCCTACTTTGCAAAGAGAAGACACAGCGATACTATCATTGACTGTCAGTACAACTACCATCCAGGCGGATCCGGTGGCGACAAGCAGAATCTTTACTATATGTCTTTCGATACCGCTGATGGCCAATGGAGAAATGCTGCAGGCGTTAATTTGAACTCGATGATGCCGTTGAATAAAGCAGATTCAGACGCTTATACATTGGTCTTTGACTCTAACCCGGATGATCTTGATGAAAGTGACCCTAATTACACTCAGGTCAGTGTGGGCATTGTCAGGACTTCCCCAGCGGGTAATCCGCATATGGTAGCCCAGTTCGGCAACAAATCACAGTGTTGGAGCTGGACTGGTTCAAGCTGGACAGACCAGTGGTTTTTCACCGGTGGCTGGAATGGCGGTGAGAATGAGATGGACTTTATTTGCCTGTCAGATACCAGATTCAAGGCCGTAGTCAGCGGAAGATACGGTGCGGAAGTTGCTATATGGGACATTGACACAGTTGCAGGCACTCAGATTAAGACCGATATCTTAGGGTATAACGCGGAATACGAGTACTTTAACGGCTCGATCCCGACAGATTATCACGATGACGCCTGGGTGCTTTTCTATGAAAATACTGATCCCGTTGGAAGCGATCAGCAAACGCGTAAGATGTTCCTATGGGGCGATCACGGATTTATCGTAAGGCCGGTGCTCGACTACGGGTTTGCTGCCTGGTCCTACAGCCATGTTTTAGCTGAAGGGGCGTTGGGCGACGACGATAAAGACGGGCTCTCGAACCTTTATGAATACGGCATGGGAGGCGACCCAACGAACGGATTCGTCGACGGAAACCTTCCCGTATTTGGATTCGTCGGGTCTGGACTTGTGTATAGTTATGCACAGCGCACAGACGACTCCAATCTGGTTTACTATATCGAAACCAAAGAAGATCTGGTCGACGGGCCGGGCTGGACCAACGCAGGCTACGCGGTCGTGTCTACCAACGTCACCGGGAGCGTATTCGATGTTGTCACAAATTCCATTCCGACCACCGCGACACAACAGTTCATTCGGCTGATCATTGAGTAGATCCGAGGCGCTGGCGGTACCAGTTCTAAATTTTACCAATTATTGGAAACGAAAAGGGATCGCCAAGGCGATCCCTTTTTTCATGCGGCGATCTAATCACACGCTATTGCACTTTAGATTTTTGACTACCCACTCCATCCACGCCGACTTCGACGATATCCCCTATAAAAAGGTGTCAGTGAGCACATCCGTACATTTTTTGGTGACAAGAACGTGTTGATGGTGTTTTGATCTTGTTCATGGGAAGGAAACCGCGAATTGAATATGCCGGAACGACATACCATGTGATGTGCCGGGGGAACCGCCGGGAGGATATTTTTGAGAACGACGGCGACAGGAAAATCTTTCTGAAGACTCTTGGGGAGGTATGCGAGCGGACGGGCTGGAAGGTATGCGCGTACGTTTTGATGCCCAACCATATTCATATGGTGTATGCGTCTGTTCGTTCACCCACTTGACAGCATTTATGCTGACTGTGCGCGGGATGAGTTCCATTGAGCCGGAGTCCAGCTGGCAGCTTCGTTCTGTCCCATGGTTGGAAGGGCTTCGAGCACATCCCGCAAATAGTCGGCGGGGTTGATGTCGAGTTTTCGGCAGGTTTCGATGAGACTGTATATGATGGCGCTATCCTGACCGGATCGGGGGCTGCCGAAGAAGAGGAAGTTTTTCTTGCCGATGGCCGTGGGCCTGATGGCATTTTCGACAAGGTTATTGTCGATTTCCAGCTTCCCGTGCTCAAGAAACAGGTTCAGGCTGTCCCAGCGTTTGAGGGTATAGCTGATAGCTTCTCCGAGCTTGCTTTTGGGCAGTTGTTTTTTCTGTTCACGATCCAGAATGGTTTTTATTTCATTAAGCACTGGAGCAGAGTGTTCCTGCCGATAGGTTGCCCGGTCGAGCTCCGGTTGTTTGCGCAACGTGGTTTCGTTGCGATAGAGCTTCGCAATGAGTTTGATAATTTTCCGGCTGATTGAATCCCCGGCCTCATGAAATTTACGCCGGGCATGTGCCCAGCAGCAGGCATGAATAATATTTCCCTTTTCCTGTTCATGAGCCGGGTCGTTCAGCCATGACGGATAAGAACCGTATCCATCGCTTTGCAGAAGACCGGCGTAATCTGTCAGCATCGAATCAAGACATGATGCAGCACGACTCGGAAACCATTCAAAGAGCACTCCAACGCCTGGACTGTGATAGGCCCATAGGTATCCATTGGGACAATGGTCCTTTTTCGGGTCTTGGTATTTGATAAAAGTTTCGTCGGCCTGAATATACTCACTTTGCCGGATTTCATTTCTCAGTGCTTCGTAGATCAACGTTAACCAGTCGGCGATAAGATACATCCAGTTGCCCATGGTTTTGCGGCTGATTTCGATGCCGTGGCGGTATTTTAAAACCTGTTCCTGACGGTAGAGCGGAAGATGGTCGCAATATTTGCTCAGAATGATCTGTAGGAGCAGACCGGCAGAAGCATAGCTGTTTGGAATCAGTCTTGCCGGAGCTGGTGCGATCAGCGGCGGCACTTCACGGTTATCAATCTCAATAAACTTTTCTCGAATGATTTCACGGATAAAATACCGGGTCGGAACAACGTCGAGCTCCCGTACTTTTTCCTCCCCGATTTTTTTATAGCGACCAGGATTTCCCTGAACCTCATCGGGAATGATGATCACCTGCTCAACCGGCAGGTCTTCCGGGACCCGTTCCTTGAGCGGCTTGCGCTTTCCTCGACGGGACTCAACCGGCTCTGAATCATCCTGTTCGGCCTCTTCCGCTATTTCCAGAGCCTCTTGGGCTTCCTGCAGTTCATCGAGCAGTAGTTCCATCTGATCCGGGCTTAACTTTTCGGAACTGCGCCCGAACAGTTTTTTCAGCAGATACTGAACTTTCTCATTAAGCAGTTTAACTTCGGTTTTGAGCTGAGTGTTTTCGGCATTCAGAGACGTCCGCTCCTTTACCATCAGATCAAAATTTTCCCGGTTAAAATTCATGCCGTACATTATACCAAAACACGTTGAAAATGCGGCACCAACCTGATGGAAAATGCAAAAAAAATCAGCGCTGATACCAAGGTTTGAGCGAGCCTTGTTTTAGATCAACTCCATCGAGCAGCAGGGCCAGCGCTTCCGGAGCAAGACTAAGCTTTTCATCTGCGCCAACGCCTTGAGGCCAACTGAAACAGCCCTTTTCAAGCCGCTTGATAGCAACCCACATGCCGGTACCATCCCAGTACAGCGTCTTGATCCGGTTTTTCCGTCGGTTCGTAAACACAAACAATGTGCCCGAACACGGATCTTCATTTAACCTATCCTGCACTACACAGTGCAATCCGTTGAAGCTCTTACGCAGATCCACCGGCTCAACCGCCAGAAATACCCGGATTGAATTACTTAATCCAAACATCCGGCAGCCTCCCGCAGAACCATACCGAGTTCATTCAGTGACGGAATTGGAAGCTGAACCTCAATCCCGTTCGGCAGAAAGATCTTCAGTTCATCTATCTCAGGAGGTCCGGGCTGAACTTCCACCTCGCAAAAAGCAACCTCAGATTCCTGACGTTCAATTCGCAGCCAACGGGCCAGCGTTTTCGGGTTGATGCTCCATTCCCGGCAAAACGCCGCCTGGGTCAGCCCCGCTGAATTAAACTCCTCGATCAGTTCCCGGCGTTCTTCCTCCGTATAGGAAGCCCGCCCCGACACATTGTTTTCATTCGTATCCATGCCTGACAAATTATCAGGCTTTGCCGGAGCTGACTACGGGGTGAAAGAAGAGGCGTTTACCATATGGTGCTGGAGACGCCGGAAGCAAACCTGGTTGGCGGGGATGAAATGGTTTCAGGGTACGTACACGAAGCGGTACAACGCGCAAAATAAGAAGTGGGGCCATTTATTTCAAGGTCGCTACAAATCGGTTGTGATTGATCCTGAAGAGGCCGGGTATTTTCGCATCGCCTGCGATTATGTGCATTTGAATCCGCCCCGGGCGCATTTAACGGGCGGGGCCGGCTGGCCAGGTTTGAAGGATTTCAAATGGTCGAGCAGCTGGTATCTGGGACGGCCTGCTCGCGGCGATCCACCCTGGTTGAAACTCGGAAGGATTGTGGAGGAGCAGACGCGGCGGATGCATGGCCATTCGGCTCGGAAGGAATATTTGAGGTCTCTGGAGGAGCGTGTAGCCGAGGAAGGCGATCCGGTTGACGGAGCGGCCCGCGCGGAACGGTATAGACATTTGCAGCGGGGCTGGTGTTTCGGAACCGATGAGTTTAAAACGGAACTGCGCGATGAACTGGATGCGAGTCTTGAAAAACTGAACCGGGAATCGATGACCGGCGAGCCGCGACGAATGCATGATGAAAGCGAAGCCGTTCGGTTGCTCCGGCAGGCTAGTGCGGTTGTTGGGCTGGATCTCGGGGAAAAAGAGCGGTTGAAAAAGAAGGATCCGCGCAAGGAGGTTGTTGCGTGGTTCCTGCGGAAAAAGACCCCAATGGGACTTGAATGGATTGCAGGGGAGCTTGAAATGGGCAGTCGCGCGAATGTCAGCCGTGCGTTTCGAAACGTTGAAGACACGAAAGACGTCACGGTAAGGAAGTGGAAACGCGAGCTTCAGAAAATGTACGGATGTGCTCACTGACACCTTTTTTTAATCAAGTACTCTTCTTTTTACACGAAAGAAGGCTTTGTCCGTGGAAGTAGGGAGATTAATTTCGGCATCGAAGCCGTCATCCGTGTAGACAATCTGGTCGGCCACCCATGCCCCGGATATCAGGTTCGTGGTTTTCTCCACGATGAAGGATTCCCCCGGCACACCAAACCAGGACAGCCGCAGCGTGCCGTTGGTGGGATGCAGATCGCGATCAATGGTGATGGATTCCGGCATAAGCGGATCGGTGCCGTTCGCCTGCTCCTCAGCGTTGGTAAAACCGTCCTGATCTGTGTCTGCAGTACCATCCAGTGCAAAGGTCAGCAACTCGCTTGCTTCCCACTCATCGGGGAGGCCGTCGTTGTCGACGTCAGCGTCTTGAACGCCGTCGCTGCCCGGCCAATTGTTGGCATCGGGAAATGCATAGAGGGCGTTGTTGGCTTTCATATAGTCGCGCAACCGGAGCCACAGCTCCCACTTCCTGCCAACCTCGATGGCAGAAATATCGTTATCCTCCTCGATGCGGTCTTCCAGGTTGTAGAGCTCGATGGCACCGGTCTCGAACTGGACGACCAGCTTGTAGTCGCCGTCGTGGATCACGGCGCGCGGACGCTGGTCCTTAGGATCCGTATTCACAACATAGTGCGGCGCATAAATAACCATTTCCCCTGGGCGCTCAATCATTGGCAATGGCTGATTCCCAGCGTTTATCCGGTTGATGGTTTCCACCCAGCTTGCGCCGTCGATATTGGCCGGAAGGCCTGCAACGGAACCGGTCGCCCACTCCCAGATGGTGGGCAGAATATCGATTCCCATCACCGGAACATCGCACTGGGATTCCGTCGGAATTCCGGGACCGCGTACGAAGGAGGGCACGCGTGTGCCCCCTTCCCATTGCTCCGGTTTATGGCCGCGCAAAGGTGTATTGTCGGAAAGCTTCGCAGGCGCACCGTTGTCGGCTTGGTAGATCACATAGGTGCTGTTGCGGATGCCCAGTTCGTCGATCTTTTCGAGCACCAGCCCGATACCATTGTCCATATCGGTGACCATAGCCGCATAGGTACGTGAACTGTGGCGTGTGCCAAGTGGAATTCCTTCATAGACATCGTAGGCCGCTTGCGAGAACTGGATGTCGCTATGCACCGCGTAGTGCGACACCTGCAGGTGGAACGGGACCCGGTCTCCAACCGTGCTTTCCATCCAGGCCGTGCTTTGACGGGCCATGCTGTAGATCAACTTTGGATCTTCCACCGCCACGTTGTCCGGCCCCGCGCTCCCTTCCGCGTTGCCCGTTGCGCCGTTATGGGCATCGTATCCGTGAGCGCCTGGCCCTCCGCCATTTAAATGCCATTTGCCGAAATGCGCAGCGGCATATCCAGCCCCGGAAATGGTTTTCAGCAGCTCGGCAATGGTGGTTTCCTCCGATTGGATTTCCGTGACATGTTTTCCGGGGGAAATGAGCAGATAGCCTGTATTCGGCGTCGGATCGTTGTTCCGGTTTACGATGTCCGTAAAACCGAGATGCGTGCAGGTTTTGCCGGTCTGCACCGCGTATCGCGACGGCGAGCAATTCGGGGCTGGCGAATATGCGCGCGAAAAGCGCATGCCCTCGGCCGCCAGTCTTTCGATATTTGGCGTAAGGTGATAATCGCTCTTCGAATAGAGTCGGTTGGTATCGGTCATGGTCGAAAGCGACGTCCAGCCTTGGTCATCGGTGTAGATCAGCACAAAGTTGGGATATTCGCGGACATCCACCACAACCTCCCAGGAGCTGGTTACCGAAGTACCGTCCACCGTTGTATAACGAAATCCGTCCAGACCGGAAAAATCCCCGTTCGGGGTATAGACCACGCTGTCACCTCCCACAAAGGCAGAGCCGTTGGTCGGCATCGTGATCGAGAGCAACGTTAATCCATCGCCTTCATCGTTCCGCAAGATGTCGAGCGGATTCGATGCGGAACCGACAAGCACCTGGAAATAGTCGGCACCATCAATGACCGGTCGATCATCAATGATCGGTCGATCGCCAATCGGCGAAGCGATGGATAGATTGTCGACCGCGATGCCCGAACCGTCCTGGCGGCTGCTCAAGGCTACGAAATTTTCCATGGTGCCATTCCATGAAAGTTGGGTCTGGGAAATCTCAGCGCCATCAAAATAGACCACCGCCAAAACCTCCGCACCGGAGGTGAATTCATCAAAGAAAAAATCAGTCTGGAGCAAACCTCCAGCTGGAGCGGTAACCAGGTGGGATACTCCGCCTGCTGTCCCGGATGTAAATATCTGGATGCTTCCGCCGATTGCTGGAGACCAGCCCACAAAAAAATCGGCTACGCCCGCAGTGCTTCCAGAATACTTTCCACGCGGTCCGTTGTTGCCGCTGAAATCGAGATCCAGAAGCGCCATTTCGGAGAAGGAAAGACCGATACCGAATCCACACCAACGATCAGTGTCGGTTTCGGTTCCGTTGTCGGTAATGTTCATAGAGATGCTAAAGCCGCCTTCGGCCAATATCGCAGCGTTCGTGAAATTATAGGAGGTCAGCCCTACCACGCTGGCGCTGGGGCCATCGGCTAATTTTAGTTCATTTCCAAACACACGCGTGATCGCGTCGCTCCCCGCGCTATCCGTCTCGCCATAGGTCATCGGCGCAGCCAGGCCACCCATGCCATTGACGAGCGCGTCGATATCGTTGTCGTCCGCTCGGTCGAAATCGTCCTGAAAACTCACTTCCGCGCGTGACAGCATCGCCATTGTAATCAAAACCAATACACTGGACCATCGAAAGAACATAACACACCTCGTTTGTTTTATCATATTGATAGGAAATCGCTTTTTAGGCGATTCGGAGACACCCCCGAAAAGGTCGGTTTCATGTGAAAATTATAGTGAAAGATGTAGTGGGAGACTTGTTTTTTTGTCAAGACTGGCATCAGATCACTCAGCAAGGCCGATCGGATCGGCCCGCAGGCGGGCGATGCCACAAACGCGTTTTCGAACACCAAACCGTCCTTCGCCAAAGACGCCATCATCGGCGTCCGAACCTCGGAATTTCCATAAACGGAACATTCCGCCCGCCCATGATCATCCGCCAGATAAATAACGATGTTGGGCTTATCCGCTCCGAATGCCGACGAGACATACCATAGTGCAAAAAGAATTTTGGTATACATACGCATGAGAGTCATCCTTCATTCCTGTTTGAATTGAAACACCAACTAAAAGAATAGAGCGTAACATACAATTTGGTGTAAATCTTGTCACACAAACTAACGACAAGCCACCAAGGCTGTTCACCTGATCAAGCAGAGAATTAATGGCCTTCCGGACTTCGGGTGAGTTGACGAGGTTGTTCTTTTCGCCAGGATCACGATCGAGGCGGTAGAGGGCATGCGGCTTGCAGGAACCGTCAGACTGATCAACCGCAATCAGCTTGTTACCTTCGCGATCAAGCACCCCGTTGTTACGCATAAAATAACGACTCGGCTGACAAACACCGCCAGCGCAGTGACCGTTGGTAAAGAGCGTCCCCTCACCCTCCAGTTTCTGAATGTTCGGGGTCTGTAACCGATGTGCTCCAGCTTGATATCGAAAAAACGAAGATACGGCTGGTCGTCGCCAATCTAACGGTCACGCATCAAACACCGATGATTGATCGGTGGGGCGGTTGGTACGTTACTGGTCGAACGGGTAATGATGATCATCAAGGCAATCTACCCGACGATGACGCAGTACGAACGGATGCCCGTTTTCCACAATCGTCGCGTCAGACAGACCCGATCCATCGAACCAATGTACTGCGGGATCGTTTTGAAGATATTGCGAACCTGATGGCGTCAGCACGACCGAGACCGGCTTGATGATCGTATTCGCTGAAGCAATAGCCGCAATCAAACCCACGAAGAACAATATGCATACTTTTTTATTCATACCTATTTCCTAATTTACACCGAATCAGCACAATACCGTAGACCACTGCCAACCCTATTCGCTCAATAAAATTCCTGCTAATGTAGCACGATGAAGGGATTGAGCATATACTGCCTTTATTCAACCCGTTGACCGGCCCTCCACGCACCACCGACCATTCAACCGGAGAGTCGCGCGCCGCGCGACCGGGCAGACAGCGTCGGCCCCTCCACGCACCGCGAAAATAAACCGGGATATCTCCCGACCGAAAACAAAAAAAACACCGGCTCAAATGAACCGGTGTTGTCATCATATTCTTAGAATACGATTAGATCATTAAACGGCGACGGATGAATAAAATTGCACCGCCAAATGCTCCAAGCAGACCGAGTGTAGCCGGTTCCGGAACGGCGACCATTCTGATTTCAGAAAATGCCACAATAGACTTCGTTGCATCAAAATTGTCGAGCGCCATACGGATATGAGTAACCCCGGGAAGGCTCGTGCCGAGCGTTTGTTCTTGACCAACGATTTGTGCTATTACATTCGGGGTTTCCGCGAACGAGAGCGTTTCAGCGGAAAAAAAGTTAATTCCATCCGAAGACCAGGAGATTGCTGCGTTTTCAACACCGCGAACTGTTGAGCCAATGTTTCCGTAGTTCCAAAGAATCATCCCGCCAACTTCATAGGTTCCACCAAGATCAAACGTGAGTTCTGCAAGGCCATCTGTCGAATAACGAATCCTGGCCATACGACTAAAGTTTTCCCCATATTGATGCGTTGGTAAAACAGCGGGGACTGTATCTCCGTTTTCAACAATCGTCGCGTCAGACAGACCCGATCCATCAAACCAAGCGTCTCCGCCGGCTGTTTCAATGACATTGTCATTTCCATTATCCGTAAGTACCACGGAAATTGGAGTGATGATCGTATCCGCCAAAGCGGCACCGGCCACCAAGCCTGCCGCGAGTATCATGATGTATCTTTTCATTTATTTCTCCTTATTTAGGTTTACTATACCTGCTTCATGAGAACCCTTTCCTCATGTTCTGAAGAAACAGTAACTGAGGACGACGTCTTTGTCATGTCACCTAAACACATTACACCGCCTGGTAGACTGTAAATCTAACTGTCCGAAATTGGAGAATGAAGAGCCTCATGCCAAAATGAACCTTTTCTCCATCTACCAAAAACAAAGAAAAGGGACATCGGTATGAGGCAAACTAAAGATATCAACCAGACACGGAAGAACAAGCATTTGAATTGGGAAGAGCGCATTCAGAGAGAGATACGTCAGCGAGTGGGGCTCTCCACAGTTCAAGTCGGAATGCGTATTGGCCGTCCCGCTCGTACCATCCACCGCGAGATCCGGCGCGGCTGGATACTCCATCGCACGGGCAAGTATACCGTGCAGGAGCGCTATAGCGCTGACCGGGGCGCAAAGAACTCATAAACCGGCGGACGCAAGGACCGCCGCCGACTTAAAGTACCCGGCTCTCCCGGTGGTTCCTATGGGAGAGTCAGCTGGTAATAGCCGTGTGAAAAGGCCGGATCGAGTGGAATGGAATTGCTGAAGCTGCCGGCCTCGTTGATCGAGTCCGACTCGATGATTGTCCAAAGATCGACTGACTGGTTGAGGTTGGTCGATCCGACCACCGTATACGCGGCGCCGACCGTTCCGGTGCCCGTGATAATGAACGCACTTCCCTGCACATTCACTGATGTGATCATCGCATTCGCTATTTTCGGGAATATCCTGATAGCCGAAATCTGTCCTTCTGATCTATCTGGAATACCTCCCAGATCTGTTGAGTAATAAGTGTAAAATAGGGACTCGCTCCCATCGTTATCGGCAAAATATGACGGCTGACCCAAAGAATTCGGGTCAGCGTAGAGAACCGGGTCAACACCTTCCGGATGAGCAGCCGCTACGGCAGCGTTGATCTGGTCAACAGTAACAACGATGTCGAACATGTACTCGCCCGATCCTTCGTCGATAGCCACTGTCCAATCCTGAAAATCATCTTCGCTGAGATCCAGCACTATGCGATATATATCAGCGAAACGATAACTCGGATCATGGCTGACATAGAAGTATATCTCCAGCAGTTCCTCGTCGGCAAGCAGGTTAACCGACGTATGATTCATACGTTCAGGAGGGATATATATACCTGTCGCTTCCAGTATGCCGGCCGAATCGGTGGTGCCAATAGACAGTATCGGCACTCCAGGGTTAAGGTTATTGGGATGTCTTTGAAACTCCGACGAGGCCAGGAATGTGCACGCCGGTGAAAGGTATGGGGGCTCATTGTATGTGAACCAGTCGTATGCCAAATAATTGTAAATGGCATCATTCAAATAAAGGGAGGATTCTGTATCTTCCACCAACCATGATAAATAGTAGGCTGGCTCATATATATCTGTCAACACGTCGTCTGCATTAGTAGGCTTCCAGGGATCATCTGGGTCTTCTGCTTTACACAGAACTCCACGTTTTGAAACCGAATAGTACTCTCCCTTGTATTCAAAGACAGGATTCATGGCTGATGCGCACGGCGAGGTAACGCCTTGCAAATAAAATAAATACCATTTTATGCGGGACAATTCCGGCGCATTTCTTTTTACTCCCGGCATGAAAAAGAACATTCAAATGCCGGATTCCCGCGAACAACAGATCCTTGAGGGCCTGGAAATTCGTCTCACCCGAAAGGATGAGCAAGATTGCTATGAGCAGTTTATCGATGAACAACACTATCTAAAAAGCGCCCAACTCGTAGGCGAACAGCTTCGCTACGTGGTTGAGTATGAAGGTAAATGGCTGGCACTGCTCAGCTGGAATGCGGGAAGCTACCATCTGGCAGATCGGGATAAATGGATCGGATGGAGCGATGCGCAGCGGCGCATCCGCCTTCCGTTTGTTGCCAACAACAGCCGATTCCTGATCCTTGAAGGAAAGGGGTGCCCCAATCTGGCCAGCCGCGCCATGAAGCTATGCATGCAGCGGCTCGGCCACGACTGGAACGAGGCCTATGGCCACGGCCTCCTCGTGGCGGAAAGCTTTGTCGATCCCCAGCTTTTCCGTGGCACGGCCTACAAGGCGAGCGGCTGGACGTTATTGGGGGAAACCAAGGGCTATGCCCGCGCCCGCAAAGAATACTATACCGAGCACAACAGTCCCAAGCAGCTCTATGCCCGGGCGCTGCGCCCGGACGCCCTCGAACTCCTTTGCGCGGATCAAATGCCCGAACCGTGGTGCGACGGCGAACTCGAACCCAAGGTGCGCTGCCGCACGAAGAGCGCCGAACTCTGCTCGATCCGCGACATCTTCGAGGAAACCGAAGACTACCGAACCGGCGCCAACTGGAGCTACACCATTTCCGGTCTGCTGACTCTGATCCTGTGTGCAACCCTTGCCGGCATGGCATCCGGGCAGCGCGATCTCGCTGAATACGCACAGGATCTCTCCCAGAGCCAGCTCCGGGCCCTGGGCTTTCGCCGCAACCGGAAAACCGGGAAAATCCCCGCGCCGAGCGAGACCTCCTTCTTCCGCCTGCTGAAGAACATTCCGCCTGATACTCTACAGGAAAAACTGCTCGCCTGCCTCGACCACCTGCTCGGCCCCGCCGCCCCCCGGCTGATCATTATCGACGGGAAAGAACTGCGCTCTTCGCAAGGCCTCCAGCTCGTCAGCGCCTTCTGCGGAGAAACCGGTCGCTTCCTCGGAGCCCAGGCCGTAGAGAAAAAAACAAACGAAATCCCTGTCGCCCGGGAACTCATCAAGGAGTGCGCCGAAGATGGCGCGATGCTTCTTGTCGATGCGCTTCATTCCCAGAACAAACTGGCAAGAACCAGCGTTCAGGAGTGCGGGGTCGATTACTTCATGACCGTGAAAAAGAACCAACCCGCCCTGCGCGAAAGACTCAAAACCACCTTCGAGTCGCACAGCGAATCTTTTTCCCCCTAAGCTCGACATCAAACAAACCACCGAGAAAAACCGGGGGCGGATCGAAGCCCGGGCCGCTGCGGCCTTCGAGGTGGCAAGCGAGAAGGTCTGCTTCCCCCATGCCCGGCACGCCGCCATGCTCATGCAGGCGACCGACGAAAAAAAGGCGGATCCCAAATCAGCGGACGATCTAACCGTCTACCTGCTCACCAGCCGGGGCGGACTCGGAGCCGAAGAAATGCTCTCGTTCAAGCGAGCCTACTGGGATATCGAAAACGGTGCCCACCAGCGGCTCGACTGCTCCCGACTTCAGGAAGACAAGTCGCGCGTCCGGACACGGAGCAACGCCCACAACCTCGGCCTGTTCCGCCGAACCGCTCTATCGCTCGCCCGCCACTGGATCGAGCACCAACCCAACGCCCGCAAGGCAACCACCAACGGATTTATCGCCGCCATGCGCAAAGACAACTCCGAACTCGCCTTCCGGTTGGTAACGGCAAAAACCCCAAAGTGGTTGCCTTCAATCACAAAGGAAACCACATGAATCAGCCATGGACAGGATTCAAAGACACGCTGATACTCTTGACCTAAATTAACTTCGCGCGTATATTAATCGATAGCCACACTCTCCGGCCCATACCCGGCTACACCGCCGCCTTCGGCCAATATCGCAGCGTTCGTGAAATTATAGGAGGTCAGCCCTACCACGCTGACGTTGGGGCCATCGGCTAATTTCAGTTCATTTCCAAACACACGCGTGAGCGCGGGGAGCGACACGCTTCCATCCGTCTCGCTATAGATCATCGGCGCAGCCAGGCCACCCATGCCATCGGCGAGCGCGTCGATATCGTTGTCGTCCGCTCGGTCGAAATTGTCCTGAAAACTCACTTCCGCGCGTGACAGCATCGCCATTGTAATCAAAACCAACACGCTGGACCATCGAAAGAACATAACACACCTCGTTTGTTTTATCATATTGATAGGAAATCGCTTTTTAGGCGATTCGGAGACGCCCCCGAAAAAGTCGCCCTAAAGTCGGTTTCATGTGAAATATTATAGAGGAAGATGTAGTGGGAGACTTGTTTTTTTGTCAAGACTGGCTTCTGCTCCATCCGGGGCATGCCCGGGATGGAACAGAACGGCGGGTGACTAGCAAATCAGTCTCGTTATAGACAAACCTCCCCTATCGCGAACGCTCAGGCGTTCGCGCAAAGGTCGTAGTCCATAACCGGTTCCATGCTGCCACGTGACAACAGTGGTCACGGGATAGTCTGGGAATGGATCTTCGGGAAACAACTCCATCATCCCCTCGCCCGTCGACGGGGCACGGGCGGGATTCAGGCGGGTACCCTCTTCCCACAGGCTCAGGTAACACAGGATGCGTTCAATGACCTCGCGTTCGTCGATGAGGGCGACGATGGCATTTCGCACGAACATTTGGGGCATAGCATGGGATCGGCCTCCCTCACTTTCTTGATGAGCTCGCGCCACTTCTTTGAGGGCATGCAGCGGGGGCGGTGTTCGGAGACGTCGAGGATTTCCACCTCACTGCCGGGCGGCTCCCCTGCCCCGTTTTCTACCTCGGCCAGCAGAGAATTAATGGCCTTCCGGAATTCGGGTGAGTTGACGAGGTTGTTCTTTTCGCCAGGATCACGATCGAGGCGCTAGAAGGCATGCGGTTTGCAGGAACCAACAGACTGATCAACCGCAATCAGCTTGTTGCCTTCGCGATCAAGCACCTGCAGACAGGGCTGCTCCATAGCCAGTGAAACAGTAAACAAAAATGCAGGTTCTCGACCAAATATGTTCTTTTCTTCATGCTTTAGAAGCTATCGTCGAAACAGAAAATATGGCATATCACCAAAACTAATAATAAGCGCTGTAGTTACTTTAGGTGACGTGACAGGCGGGATATTACCTGCTTAACTGCGCTTTTAAATAATTATTGGAGATATCAACCATGCACCGTATTGCCTCGATTTTATTACTATTGGCCACAACTACATTTGCCGGCTCCAAGGATTGGAAACCGGCGGAAAACACCATGCTCACCCCGTGGGGTGAGAAACTGGACCCTGACCATGTCTGGCAGGAATATCCCCGCCCACAGATGGAACGGGTTAACTGGAAAAACCTGAATGGGTTCTGGGATTATGCCGTTGCAGGAAAGGACGCATCCCAACCTGCTGCATGGGATGGCGATATTCTTGTACCTTTTGCTCTGGAAGCGCCCCTCTCCGGAGTGGGCCGCAAACTTCAGGCGTCTGAAGCTCTTTGGTATAAGCGCTTGTTTACACACAACGTCTCAAAAAACAGCCGACTGCTGCTTCATTTCGAGGCGGTCGATTATAAGACTGAAGCCTGGGTGAATGGTGAGAAAGTCGGAGAACATATTGGCGGCAGTCTGCCCTTCAGTTTCGACATTTCCGATGCGGTAACATCCGGCAACAACACCCTCATCGTCAAAGTGCTCGATGCCACCGATCAGCTCGGCACCTATCAGCTACGCGGCAAACAGGTACAGAAGAACCGAAGCATCTGGTACACCCCCGTCTCCGGAATCTGGCAAACAGTATGGCTTGAAACAGTTCCGCATCGTTATATACAGTCCCTGAAAATCGACACCAAAATATCCGGAAACATCTCCATTAAACCGACTATTTCAGGTAAAGGGACCATTAAAACCACCGCTTACCTAGACGGGAAGGAAGTTGTTTCAGGAACAGAAACCCTGAACGTTAAATCTCCACAGCTCTGGTCTCCCGGATCTCCGACACTCTATGACCTTAAGGTTGAATTGGTCGATGACTCGGGCAAGACCTTGGATGTGGTTACATCCTATTTCGGCATTCGCGAAGTCGGCAAAAAGAAGGATGCAAACGGCAACTGGCGCCTGACGCTGAACGGCAAAGAAATTTTCCACTTGGGTCCGCTCGACCAGGGTTGGTGGCCCGATGGATTGCTGACGCCGCCCTCGGAAGAAGCCATGCTGTTTGATATGAAATATCTCCAGGATGCCGGATTCAACATGATCCGCAAACACATCAAGGTTGAACCCCGCCGCTATTACTATCATTGCGATAAAATGGGCATGCTGGTCTGGCAGGATCAGATTTCCGGTGGAGCCCAAGGTGGTGGCAAAAAAAATAAAGCTGAATGGCCGAAATGGAAACGACCCACCCAACCCAACTCTCCGATCACGAAGCTTGATCAGGACTGGCCGGACTGGGCCCATGAACAATGGATGGCTGAGCTCAAAGGGATGATTGATCAGCTCTATAACCACCCTTCCATTGTCGTATGGGTTCCGTTTAACGAACGTTGGGGACAACACCGTACGATGGCAATTGGTGAATGGATCGAAGCCTATGACCCAACCCGCACGATCAATATTGCCAGTGGCGGAAACTTTTTCCCGGCGGGGGATATTGCTGACCATCATGAGTATCCCCATCCGATATTCCCGATGGATGATCCGGAATTCGATGACTACATTAAAGTGGTCGGCGAGTTTGGGGGACACGGCTGGCCAGTCAAAGGGCACCTGTGGAATATCCAGACCCGTAACTGGGGCTATGGCGGCCTGCCGAAAACGATCGATGAATACAAGGAGCGCTACGCGAAGTCCATCCGCATGCTGGGCGAGCTGAAAGAACAAGGCGTTGGCGCCGGAGTCTACACGCAGACCACCGACGTCGAAGGGGAAATCAACGGACTCATAACCTACGACCGCAAAGTCATCAAGATTCCAGCAACAAGCCTAAAAGCCATCCATGCCCAAAACAGGCTGCTTGACTAGCCGCTATTTAAATCCTGTGAACTTGGCGACCGCTTCGGAGCGGTAATAAGCATGGAACTTTTCGTAGATGCGCCGGAAGTAGGCGTGTAGGGAGGAGAAGCGGCCGCGGTTTCTAACCCCGTCAACAGTCCTATATAAGACTAAAGATCGTAAACGGGTAGATGTGTCGGATAAACGGCTCAGCCTAGAGATACTATTTAACAAATGGAATTCGCCGTGAAGAGAGCCGAGATGCCCCAAATAAAAAAGTGGACGATAAAGTCGTGCTGGAGGTTGTCGTACCGCCCAACACCACAGCCACCATCGAATTTCCGAGCGATCGTAAATCAGAAACCGTAGTGGCGGGAGCCTATCAGTTTGAGTTGGAGATGTAGCCATTCGAAATTCGACGGGATATTTTGACGGAAGTTTTTTGGTGAAACGATAGGCTACTCAAGGAGATTGTTATGAGTTGGAATAAATGGATGGGTTCGATGTCAGCTGTTTTGCTGTTTGGGGTATGTGCTGCACCGGCCGCCGAGCGACCGAATATCCTGCTCATCCTCAGTGATGATCAGTCTTGGACCGACTATTCATTCATGGGACATCCGGACATCAAGACGCCTCACATCGATAAACTGGCCGAAGGCGGTGTGCTTTTTCGTCGGGGGTATGTCGCGACACCGCTGTGCCGCCCGTCCTTGATGAATCTTGTCACCGGGCACTACGGTCACCGTAACGGGATTACCGGGAATGATCCTTCAAAGGAGCGCTACAACACATCGCCGGAAGCCTACAGAAAGGCGAAGGCTTCCCTGATATCCAAGATCGACGAATTCGATACGCTGCCTGAGCTGCTGGTTCGCCAAGGGTACCTGACGCATCAAAGCGGAAAGTGGTGGGAAGGCAATTACAGGCGTGGCGGTTTTACCCACGGCATGACCCGCGGATTCCCGCAAAAAGGGGGGCGTCATGGCGACGACGGACTGAAGATCGGCCGTGAAGGAATCCAGGAGTGCACCGACTTTATCGATATGGCCTTGGCCGAAGAAAAGCCCTTCTTTATGTGGTATGCACCCTTTATGCCGCACTCGCCGCACACGCCGCCTGAACGACTGCTGAAGAAATACAAAGCTGAGCACCCGTTGTCCGTAGCCAAATACTACGCTATGTGCGAATGGTTCGACGAAACCTGCGGCGAACTTCTCAGCTATTTTGAGCAAAAGGGCATTCTGGAAAACACCCTGGTCGTCTATCTCAGCGACAACGGCTGGGTTCAGCGCACGAACAGCAATAGCTATGCGCCACGCTCCAAACGCACACCCTACGAAGCCGGTGCCCGTCAGCCGACCATTTTCAGCTGGCCAGCCAAACTCAAGCCGCAGGATCGCCCGGAGCCGATTATCAGCCTCGATATTTTTCCGACGATCCTCGCTGCGGCCGGTGCCAACCCGCCTGCCATTCCTGTTCCGGGATTGAACCTGCTACCTGAAATGGAAAAACAGAAGCCTATTAAACGTAAAGCAATCTTTGGAGAATGCTTTGCTCATGATATTGCGGATATTAAAAACCCCGAAGCTTCGCTACTGTATCGCTGGGTCATTGAAGGCGACTGGAAACTGATGCTTACCTACGATGGCAAAGGGCGGGACAACCGTAATCACAAGGCCAATATGCTTGGCCCGCAACTCTTCAATCTTAAGAATGATCCAAACGAAAAAAATAATCTAGCCAGTGGTAACTCGGAAAAAGTCAGCCATCTCTCCACGCTTATTGAAGGCTGGTATCCGCTCAAAGAACGGAGGGTGAATTCATGGTAAAACGCTTCATTGCTGTCTTGACTGTTTTGTTGCTTCTCGGTGTAGCTCAGGCAAAGCAACCGCCCAATGTAGTGCTGATCGCCATCGACGATCTGAACGATTGGGTCGGTTGTCTGGGCGGGCATCCGCAGGCCATAACGCCAAACATTGACCGCTTGGCCGAGCGCGGCGTGCTCTTCAATAATGCCCACTGTCAGTCGCCGGTATGCAATCCATCGCGCGCCAGCATGATGAGCGGGCTCTACCCGGAAACGAGCGGCATCTATTTTCTGAATCCGCCTCCCGCGGAATCGCCGGTCATTATGAAAAGCACATTGATGCCGCAGCGTTTTCTGGACGAGGGCTATCATGTGACGGGAGCCGGGAAGCTGTTTCACAGCGGCAGACAGAACGAGGCCTACACCCCGAACTATGGCGGTGGTTTCGGCGGTTTCGGGCCACTGCCGGAAAAGAAGCTCAGCCCCTTTGTTGGTAGTCCGCTCTGGGACTGGGGTGCCTTTCCCGCGCGCGACGAGCAGATGCCTGACCATCAGATTGCGAACTGGGCCGAAGCGCAGCTGAAGCAGGAACATAATGAACCGTTTTGGCTGGGGGTCGGGTTTTATCGTCCCCATGTGCCGCAGTATGCGCCGCAAAAATGGTTCGATCTCTATCCGCTCGAAACCGTACAACTGCCCGCAGTGCGTGAAAACGATCTGGAGGATGTGCCTGAGTACGGCATCAACCTGACTCGACTGAAACACATTGCCCCAACCCTGGAATGGGCGAAAGAAAACAACCAATGGAAACCGCTGGTGCAGAGCTATCTGGCATGCGTTAGCTTTGTGGATCATCAGGTTGGCCGCGTACTGGATGCGCTGGATGCTAGTCCTTATGCGGACAACACCATTGTCGTGCTCTATACCGATCATGGGTTCCATCTGGGCGAAAAGGAGCGCTTTGCCAAACGAACCCTTTGGCAGGACGGCGCGGGTGTGCCGCTTATCATAGCCGGCCCGGGAATGGCTAAAGCTAAAATCTGCGGCAAGCCCGTACAACTGCTTGATATCTACCCAACGCTGCTTGACTTGACCGGGCTTAAAGCCGACCCGAAACTCGAAGGGCATTCGCTGAAACCGTTGCTGGAAAATCCGAGTGGAGAATGGCCGCATACGGCGCGAAGCAGTTTCGGTCCTGGCAACGTCGCCATCGTTTCCACGGAGTATCGCTACATCCACTACAACGATGGATCCGAAGAACTCTACGATCGACTGGCCGATCCGAACGAATGGAATAACCTGGCCGGTAATCCGGAAAAGAAAAATGTACTGGAGCAACATCGTGCTGCGATACCGATCACCTTTCACCCGATTCTCGGGAAAAATTCGACTGGACACAAGGCCTACACGGCGACTGAAAAGAGAAGTCAACCATGACGGAAGAAAAGCAAGAAAAACATGGTGAGTTCGAGCGAGAGCCCGTTCCTGTGTCGAAGACCCGGGGACTCAAGGCCTTTGTGGGCATGTATGCCGGCGAGCATTGCGCCGGCACGGAGTTAATGATTGGACCTCTCTTCGTCGCGGCAGGCGTGAGCGCCTTCGATGTGCTCGGCGGTTTGTTTCTGGGAAACCTGCTGGCGGTGCTGAGCTGGATGTTCCTCTGCGCGCCGATCGCGGTGCGCGCGCGGCTGACGCTCTATTACCAACTTGAAAAAATCTGCGGTCGCAATCTGGTCACGCTCTACAACCTCGCCAATGGCGTCATGTTTTGCTTCCTGGCCGGATCCATGATCACGGTGTCGGCGACGGCCCTGGGCGTCTGGTTTAATTTTCCGATGCCGGGACTGAACGATTTGCTGCCCAATAGTGTGGGCTGGGTGCTGGCCGTGCTCGGCATTGGGACGATCATCTCCGTGGTTGCTGCCTGCGGCTACGATACCGTATCGAAAGTGGCCAACATAGCCGCACCGTGGATGGTGCTGGTATTCTTCGGCTTTGGCATCATTGGCCTGCGCCAGTTTATTGAAGTTACGGGCGCGGAAGTAAACTCGCTTTCCAGCCTTTGGGAACTCTGCACGACCTCGATCTGGACGGGCGGCGATCCGCTGCCGGGTCAGATTAAGTTTACGTTCTGGCACGTCACCTTCTTTGCCTGGTTCTGCAACATGGCGATGCATGTCGGCATGTCCGACCTCTCGGTGCTGCGCTTTGCTAAAAAATCATGGCACGGCGTCGCCTCTGCCTCGGGCATGTATGTCGGCCATTTCATGGCGTGGCTTGCGGCGTCGATCCTGTATGCCCTGCAGTTGCATATGGATCCAACGAACACCAACGTATTGCCCGGTCCGCTGGCCTATCGCGCTGCGGGCGTCGCCGGGCTTGTCTGCGTGATTGTTGCGGGCTGGACGACGGCCAACCCAACGATCTACCGCGCGGGGCTCGCGTTCCAGGCGATCATGCCGAACAAGTCGCGCTTCGCCGTCACGATCGGTACCGGGCTGCTGGCCACGCTGGCGGGCATGTTCCCGGCCATCGCCATGCGGCTGCTTGGTTTTGTTGCAATCTATGGATTGATCCTCATGCCGATGGGTGCCGTGATCTTCGCTGATTTCTGGATTTTGCCAAAGCTGGGGTTGAAACAATACTATGCCGAACATCGGAGTCTGAAGATGAACTGGGCGGCGGGCATCGCCTGGATCGCCACATTGACGATCTGCGTCGCGTTGGTTCTATCCGGTAAACCTCAGTTCCAGATTTACTTTGTTTCGCTGCCCGGCTGGTTTATTGCCTCGGCGCTCTACATCGGTCTAAGCAAGCTTCAGCAAAAGGGAGAGGCCTAATGAAAAAAATAATGGAAATTATCTCTTACCTAGCGCTTGTGCTGCTCGTGGTCGCGCCGCTTCTTTTCTATGCGGAAAAGATCACGCTTGAATTGAACAAAACGCTGATGCTCGTCGCGACCATCGCCTGGTTCGCCAGTGCGCTCTGTTGGATGGGGCGGAAGAGCGAAAGCTGAAATGATTAATTAAGAAGATAAAAAAAAGGAAAAAAACATGAACAAAATACACTTAATTAAAACTGTGGTTTTATCAACTACGATGTTATTCGCCGCTTCCTGTAGGGCCTTAAGCAATCGTGTTGCTGAAAAGCCAAACGTTATCATCATTTTCACCGATGACCAGGGCACGGTTGATATGAACATCTACGGTGCCAAGGACCTGGCGACGCCACATATGGATTCGTTGGCTAAACGCAGCGTGCGCTTCACGCAATTCTACGCCGCCGCACCGGTCTGCTCGCCTTCGCGTGTTGGGCTAATGACCGGTCGCACACCACAGCACGGCGGACTGAACGGTAACGTGGGCCTCGACAGTGTCGGTATGCCGTCGTCCCAAGTGACGATCGCGGAAGAACTCAAGAAAGCCGGCTATGCCACGGCCCAGATTGGCAAATGGCATCTCGGGCATTCGGAGCAGACCGTCCCTAACGGGCAGGGGTTCGATCACGCCTTCGGACATCTGGTCGGGTGCATCGATAACTATTCGCACTTCTTCTATTGGAACGGCCCGAACAAGCACGACCTCTGGCGTAACGGCAAGGAAGTCTTTTATCCCGGGCAGTTCTTCCAAGACCTCATGGTCAAAGAAGCTAGCGAGTTTATCGACAACAACAAAGACAAACCATTCTTTGTCTACTTCGCGATAAACGGGCCCCACTACCCTTACCAGGGAACACCTGAATGGCTGGAATACTATAAAGATCTTCCTTATCCGCGCAATCTCTATGCGGCGTTTCTCTCAACTACCGACGAGCGAATCGGCGCGTTACTCAAGAAAGTTGATGATCTGGGACTCACGAAAGATACCATTGTGATATTCCAGTCCGATCACGGAGCATCTAAGGAGGTTCGCGCCCACGGTGGCGGCGGAAGCTCCGGTCCGCATCGCGGTGAAAAATTCAGCCTTTAC
This sequence comes from Pontiella sulfatireligans, assembly GCF_900890705.1. Taxonomy (GTDB): domain Bacteria; phylum Verrucomicrobiota; class Kiritimatiellia; order Kiritimatiellales; family Pontiellaceae; genus Pontiella; species Pontiella sulfatireligans. Next base: position 475,300 of record NZ_CAAHFH010000003.1, read on the forward strand.
GAAGGCGGACTGCGCATTCCGGCCATCATCTCATGGCCCGGACATCTGCCCAAAAATAAGGTTCGCAACCAAGTGGCTACGGGTTGCGACTGGTATCCGACGATCCTGGAGCTGTGCAAACTCCCACCTGCAGACCACAAAATTGATGGCAAAAGTCTGATGCCAATCATCAAGTCTGCGGATGCGCCCTCCGCTCACAAGAGTTTTAACTGGAAATCAGGAAAGACCTCGGCCGTCCGCGAAGGGAAATGGAAGCTGGTTGTAACAGGCAAGAAGACTGAACTCTACGATATTCCTAACGATCTGGGTGAGGCAAAGAATCTGATCGAAGAATACCCTGAAGTCGTTGTTCATCTCAAGAAGGTGAGTCAGCAATATTGGAAGAGTGTTACCCAGAAGAAATAATGCACCTTATTAAATAAACGTAAAAAAATGACCAAAATACACTTAATTAAAACTGTGATTTTTTCAACTACGATATTATTTGCCGCGTCCTGTACGGCCTTAAACAATCGTGCCGCTAAAAAACCGAACATTATTTTCATTCTAACCGATGATCAGGGTTGGACACACACTTCGCACCGAGCTGACCCCAATATCCCGGAGTCGAAAAGCGATTATTTCGAAACGCCAAACATGGATAAACTGGCTGAGTCAGGAGTATTGTTTATTAACGGTTATGCACCGAATCCAATCTGTGCGCCTAGTAGAAATAGTTTAATGTTCGGGCAAAATGCGGCAAGGCATATCTACAATAAAGATTCCGATTGGTACAAAAAAACAGCGGACTGGTTAACGATTCCACGAGCCATTAAAAAAGCTGATTCCAATTATAAAACTGCTCATTTTGGGAAATGGCACATTGCCATGCATCCCAAAGATGCCGGTTTTGATTACGACGATGGAATGACATCTAACAGCGGTGGCGAGATTTTCGGCGATGGATTTTTGAATATTAAAGAGTATACGAAAGCTACCGATGAATACATGAAAGAGAACCATATTGGAAATCCTTCAAAGAGTAAAAGCGGGGGTAAACCCAGTGGGCATTGGGACGATAAAAATGCCAAGGATATTTTTGGAATTACAAGCCGTGCAAAAGATTTTATGAAAAAGAGTATTGCTGAAGGGAAGCCCTTTTACGTTCAGCTTTCGCATTACGCGGCACACCTTTCTTTGGTTTCACGAAAAGAAACTTACGAGTATTTCAAAAACAAAAAACAGGGTGAACGACATACCAATCCTGAATTTGCAGCCATGCTTAAAGATTTGGATACCGGGGTTGGAATGATTATGGATTTTGTAAAAGATCAGGGGATAGAAAATGATACTTATATATTTTTAATGGGGGACAATGGAGGAAGGTTATCGTTAAACCAAATTGCCGTAATCGACGAAAACAAAAAATTGGTTGAAGCTTATTATTCAACCCAGCACAACCGGAATATTCCTCTGCGTGACGGAAAACACTCCTTTTATGAAGGTGGCTTGCGGGTTCCGTTTATGGCTGCCGGCCCCGGAATTAAAGAAAATAGAGTAAGCAGAATACCAGTGTCTGGATTAGACTTCCTGCCAACATTTACCGAACTGGCAGGCGGAAAGGTTGAAATGACAGAAGTAATTGATGGCGGTAGTATGGTTCCATTACTTCTGGATGAAAGTATTGAAAAAGTAGAACGAAATAGCGAGTACTTCATTTATCACCAATCATCGCATCGATTACCCCGAAGTGCTATTCGCAAGGGAGATTTTAAATTAATTAAATACTGGTCGAAAGAAACAAAATATAAAACCACACCTAAAGTAGAGCTGTTCAATATTGCTGATGATTTGGGAGAAACCACCAATGTTATAAGGGACAATCCTGAGATTGCAAAAGAATTAGAAATTGAACTAGGCAATTTTCTGAAAGACGTAAATGCTGAAACAGGGATAAGAAATATCGAAGGACCATTCGTTCGTTTAATGGATGACTGAGCGAAGTAAGGGTAGGCATTCGTAAGAAATAACCTCACAAAGTATTCAGATCCCAATATAGAGGCAAAGTATATGAACAAACAAGGCATTATAAAGTCGATTAGTACCTTATTCCCAACTGAGTGGCATGGCGCGTTAAAGTTTGGGGTGACCCATATTTTGATTTCAATTGCCATGTCCTCTTTTTGTGGAGTAACCGCATCTGCAATTTCAGAACCAACTCCAACTCCTACCCCCACTTTTAAAAGTGTCATAAAGGGTGCAATGCCGGTAGAGATATTTGTTTCTGACACCGCACAAAAAGAGACGCCATTGGTATTTTATTTAAAAGGTTTGCCTCATCACAGTGGTGAATACAACAAAGAGATAATAACCTTGCTGACTGAGGGGGGGTGTCATGTTGCAGTTGTTGATTACCAAGAGGACCAGCACGCCGAGGTACCCACTATCAATAAAGATGTTCTTGCTCTACGTCATTTTGTAAACACGCTGCAAAAAACCTACGCGTTTAATATCGATAGAGTATTTGTGATACCGGAGGGCTATACTATTGCTTTTAATATAGAATATTATAAAAATGAGACTGGGAGCCACGCAATGGACATTTGGTATCCCTACAAGAGCAAGGTGGCCGTGCCATTGGTGATGCAATCATCACACAGCAAAGATATAAGGATGTCCAATGAGCAATCCACCAAATATGATGACGCACTGATAGAAGGTTTTGCAATCCATGGATACGCTGCGGCAAAAATAGATCATCCCGCCCAGGAGAATGATGTTATGCCCTCAGCAAAGATAAAATCCGCAGTGAGGGTATTGCGTCATAATGCCCACCAGTACCATATCGACAAGGATAAGATAGGCGCCTTTGGTTTTTCCAAAGGGAGTTCTTCTGTTTCATTTTTAGCCTTTGATCATCAAAAAGCCACGGACAAAGGGGGGTATTACTATGAAGAAAATGAGAGTATACAAGTTGCTTTGCTTTTCGCCTCTCGCTTTGACTTGGTGCAAGCAGTAAGAGATCCGCTTACACGTGAAAAATACAAAGACAGTCTGATAGAAAATTTCGGTAACTATACGCAAAACCCCGCGTTGTATTTACGATTTTCGTCCATAAGCTACGTCACTCCACAAGCTCCCCCCATCTTTTTATCAACCGGAGCGGCAGATGCTGACCGGGTAGAGCAGGCAAGAGCACTGTCACGAAAACTCAAAGAGAACAGCGTTCCCTTTATCTATACCCAAGAACCGTTTGACGAACATCAGACAACGTCTAATCCACACACATTAAAAGCGATATATAATTTTTTTGATGAGTATTTGAAATAACAAACTCAAGCGGTAGCACTCGGCTAACACCCTCTATGGGATGACACTGGAATATGTATATGAATTATTATCTAAATATCATGAATAAAAATAATAAAGCACCTACGACCAAGAGGGTCGAGGTATTGACTTTTTGTTGGGTATAAGGCAGCGACCCAGAGGGTCGGGGAATTACACCCTCCTTTGATTAAAAGTAAATTTTACGCAAGGGCATTAACAACAACGTGATTATCTGCGAATTCTGCAACCCGCCTTTATCCAGCATTCCACTCAACTGCATGCAGATCGGTCAGCAGGCCGCGGTTTCGCTGAACGAACTCATGACGTCCCGCAAGAAAGAAAAAGTCCACGAATCGGAAAAGATCCAGCCCTTGTCCATGGAAACCAGAGGCTCCGTATCCTACGATATAGGGGGCATACTGATCGCAACCGGCATGCTTTCGGTGGTGTACGTCGAAAAGGAGCAGGCCGAGAAAATGATCTCCGCCGGCCTATTAACGCTCGTTGCCGGCGCCGGCATCGCCCTCGCTGGATTCGCAATGACCACCGCAGGAGTTGTGGCGGTGGTCGCCGGCTCCGGGGAGGCCACCAAGGCAACCGTGATGGAAATACTTCGGCGAAAGATAGAGAAGCAGATGCGCGAAAAGAGCATCTCCGAGCTGATCGGCATATCCCGCCAGCTCAACGGTTGACCGTCCGGCTCAATACCGGGTCGTCAGTTCTTTATTAGATAGCTAAATATGCCTTATTTAAGTGTTACGTCCCTGCCTCGCAATAATCAATTCGTTCTCACATAGAACCTGTTTAAAAGAGCGGTAACTGCCGGGAGCTTTCAGCAGAAAAAGCTAGGCAGATGATGCAGAAATAAACTGCTTGAAACCCATAAGGAGTACGACCATGAAAAGAAAAACTATCACCCGCCTGCTGCTGGTCACCGCACTCGCCTGCAGCGCCGGCACGATGTTCAAATTCCGCTGCATGCACTGCAAAGGCACCGGCTTCCACGCCGGCACCAACATCGTTTGCATCTTTTGCTGTGGGCAGGGATATAAATAGCGCATCTCCCTGTTCTTTCGTATGCGTCTTTTCGAAGTCCCCCTTGACGGAGTTACTCGCAGGTGGTTTCGCGGTTTGATTTCCAGCGGGCAGGCGTCCAACTGGCCGCTTCGGATTGATTCATGGTCGGTAAAGCCGTAAGGACTTCACGAAGGTAGACTGCCGGATTGATATCGAGCTTTCGGCAAGTTTCAATGAGGCTATAGATAACAGCGCTGGTCTGGCCGGAGTCAGGGCTGCCGAAAAAGAGAAAATTCTTTTTTCCGATGGCGGTCGGCCGAATGGCGTTCTCGACAAGGTTGTTGTCGATTTCGAGTGTGCTATGTTCGAGGTAAAGATTGAGTGCATCCCAACGTTCGATGGTGTAATTGATCGCTTTACCGAAGTTGCTTTGCGGGAGCTGGCGCGGTTTTTCCTGATCGAGGATTTTCTTTATCTGTTCGAGATGGGACTTGGCATGTGCCTGGCGGTAGGCGGCGCGGTCGAGCTCCGGTTTGTCGCGCAGGGCGGATTCGATCCGGTAAAGTTTGGCGATGAGTTTTACGACGGTCTGGGCGACGGGATGGCCGGGGACTTCGACGAACTTGCGGCGGGCATGCGCCCAGCAGGCGGCATGGATGATCGCGGCTTTTTCGGCGCGGTGTTTCTTTTTATTGAGCCAGCTGGTGTAGCCGACATAGCCATCGGACTGCAGCAGGCCTTTATACCCTCCAAGCATGGTGTCAAGGCATTCGGCGGCACGACTCGGATACCATTCAAAGAGTACGCCAACCTGCGGGGTGTGATACGCCCATAGGTATCCGTTGGGACAGTAGTCCTTTTTCGGATCTTGATATTTGATAAAAGTCTCGTCGGCCTGAATGTATCCGCTCGCGCGGATTTCATTTCGAAGTGCTTCATAGATCAGAGATAACCATTGGGCTACGAGATACATCCATCCGCCCATCGTTTTCCGACTGATCTCAACTCCAAAGCGTTGCTTAAAAATTTGTTCCTGCCGATAAAGCGGGAGGTGGTCGCAGTATTTACTCAGGATGATATGAAGAACCAGTCCGGTGGAAGCGTAGGAGTTTTCGATCAGTTGCTTCGGCGCGGGAGCAATCAGCGGAGCAATGGAACGGTCGTCGCGCTTCTTGTATTTGTTGCGAATGATGACCGTGCGAAAGAAGCGCGTCGGCGTGACATCTAGTTTTTCGGTGCGGACTTCGGCAATCTTTTTGTACAGCTCCGGATGGGCAAGAACTTCATCTGGATCAATAATAATGGTTTCGGTCGGGAGGTCTTTGGGAATGCGCGCATCGAGCCCCTTGCGCTTCCCTCGTTTTGATTCCTTCTGTTCTTCTTCGGCCAACTCGGCTTTCGTTTCGGCCAGCTCCAAAGCCTCTTGCAGTTCGCGAAGTTCTTCAAGCTCGAGTTCCAGCTGATCGGGGCTGAGTTTTTCCGAACTGCGCCCGAATAGCTTCTTCATCAGGCACTGAACTTTTTCCTGAAGCAGGTTTACCTCGCTCTTTAGACTCGCATTTTCGGCGAGCAGTTGATTGAAATTTTCACGCGTATAAACCATGCCGCACATTATATCAAAATTCGGAAAAAATGGCCTCTTCACGGAAGAGCGACCTGACCGATCTCGTGAGTCTGGTCGGAAATGGTCAATTTCTTCCGAAGGAAGGATACGGACTCTCCGCCGGAGGGGGGAATGCAGATCAAGAACCATCTCGTATAAGTGCCCGAAGGGCCGAAGCGAAGCGGCGTTATGCCGAGATCGTTCTTGAGCAGAGTGGAGCGCTCTGGCCCGCCGCTCGGGTTTTTCGGTCTCGAATGGTTGAAAAGAGGCGCTGATTAACGTTTCCTTCCCAGCTCTCAAACCCAAAAGGAAACCTATGTTAATCAGCTCGCTCCATCATACTCAGGGAATCATTGGCTACAACTATCAAAAGACGGAACGCGCCAAGGGCACCGAAATCTACTACCTGCACTCCAAGGCGAAGCGACACGTCTGCCCGCAGTGCCGCTCATGGAGCACCTCGATCGTAGAAACGGGGAAGACGCGTGATATCCGAGGCCTTTGCATCGGTTTTAAAAAACGCTGATGCGCGTCGCCGTCCGTCGCATCCGCTGCCGCGACTGCGGGGCGTCGAGCCACGAGCCGATCACGTTCTGCCCCGATCCGTACGTGCGCTACACCAAGTGGACGGCACGGTTCGTTCTGGCCCTTCGGACGGAAATGTCGATATCAGCGGTTGCGAAGTTCACCGGCTTGCACTGGGAGACCGTCAAGAACATCGAAAAAGCCTGGCTGGAAAAGAAATACAAGCGGGTGCGTCTCGATGATGTCGCCTATCTGGGCATCGACGAGGTCTACCTCGGGAAACGGCTCGGCTACATCACCGTCGTGCGCGACATCGACTCCGGCGCCGTGCTCTTCATCGGCAAAGGCAAAGGCGGCGACGCGCTCAAAAAGTTCCGCAAACGCATCAAGCGCAAGGCCAAACAGATCAAGGCCGTCGCCATCGATATGGCCAACTCCTACAGCGCATGGGTCGCCGAGGTGCTGCCGGACGCCGACATCGTCTACGACCACTTCCATGTGATCAAATCCATGAACGACAAGCTCAACACCCTACGACGAAGCACCATGAACCGCCTGGAGGACGACCAGAAAAAGGAGCTTAAGGGCAAGCGCTTCCTGTTGCTGCGCAACGAGGAATCTCTTTCAGAAGAATCGAAGGAGGAGCTTGAAGAGTTGCGCGAACGTTTCGAGGATCTCGGCCTGGCTTCGGCCATGAAGGAATACCTGCGCAACATCTACAGGATCGCCCCGGGCGCAAGCATCGCAAAGCTTGCGTTCGAGAAATGGTGCGTCATGGCCGACGAATCAGGCATCGCCTGCCTGAAAACCATGGCCAAAACGATTCGGCAACGAATAGAAGGCCTGTTGGCCTACTGGAACCACGGTTGCCTGACCAGCGCCAGCCAAGAAGGCTTCAACAATAAGATCGGATGGTTAACCCGACAGGCCTACGGCTACCGAGATGAAAAATACCTGCATCTGAAGATCTATGATCTGCCCCACCTATCGACAAGACGGCATCTCTGAAAACGCTCTTCCGAGAAGAACCGCAATTTTATTCAGTTCTGGTCAGACCATATTGACACTCATCACTAAAGGACTTGTCACAACAAAAACAAGGACGACCTAAATAATGGGGGTATCCGATCCGACACCTACCAAAACACTTATAAAGCTCCGTGCCCACTTTATTTTAAGGTGATAAAAATGACGAGAGATATGAAATCTATATCAGGTCTGCTTGTGATTATGTTGGTTTTGCTTACAGGTTGCGGAGAAAATGGTTCGATCAAAGACAATACAACCAACGTTTCTACACCAAAGAGCTTCAGCTTGGTCGTCCAATGCGGGAATACCCCCGAGCTACCCATCCGCATTACGGGGGATGCCCACGTGGCGATGCCAGACTTCATGCGAAGCAATTGCTCCCTTCATGGCAATAGCGAGCAAATCGCAATACGATGTCCCCAGGATTTTTCGGCCTTGGAACCAGCCATTGATAGAGACGATTATCCCAGAAAGGGACAAGATTGGAATTCATGAAACAACAGGAGTAACATTATTCAAAACAAACCAATCACGACGAACTGGACCTTCATGTGCCAAGGCGTGCCTTCACTCAAAGACGTCATCCGCCCCGACCTAAAAAGCTTTATCCAATAATCTTTTCAGGTGATTTTCTACTCGAATTTTATGAGATATTAGCAAGAAGAATGGAATTATCTTTAAGCGATCAGCTAGTCAGTGAATTTTTAAGCGGTCTTATTGCCGTATTTTCGATCGTGGCCGTCGGCGGCGCCCTTTCGCTGGTGCTGTCGGGCATGGCCAAACACTTTCCGTACACCCGCCTCGCATTAGTACTCGCCCTTGCCCCGCTCACTCTAGTGCGCCTTTTGGAGTCGGTGGGCAGCTCCAACCTCTACTTCTACTCCATGATCGTCGTCTTGCTTGGCATAACCATTGACGGCATCAGCCATTTGCTGGAGCCCAAAGCACAACCACAAGAGAAGCCAGAGCCCAAAAGCGCACCCGTCGAAGAGGAAGAAAAGGAAGCCGAACCTCCTCCGGGCATGATTGTCTGGGAAAAAGCCGAATAACGCCTACTTTTCCATTCGCTTATAAAAGTGCGGCGCATCGCCGCGTTCATTGAATCCGACCGTTTCACCGATCCCCTTGATGCGTCCGCTTAGGCACCCGCGACACATCGACGAATTTTCATCCGTACACGGCTTGTTGTCGTAGAGCTGGTATTTGGAGCGATAGTCCGTTTCGGTCACATTCGGCATAATGACGTTGGCGCCGCAAAGAAGCCCTTGCTCGCGCCCCGTGTATTCCAACGCCTGCAGCGCCGTTGCCGCCGCAATGTTGATGTCCCTGAGCACGATGCGGGTGACAGCAATCATTTTGAGGCCCAACTGCAACGCTTCCTTTTTCTTCTCGTCCGTATAGGCAGGGATCTCCTGCCCCATCGGCGTATCGCCGTGCGGGATGTAGGGCCCCATGCCGACCATGTCGATATCGATCTCTTTCAGGAAGAGAATATCGTTCGCCAAATCCTCCATGGTTTGGCCTGGAAGCCCCATCATGACGCCGGTTCCGACTTGATAGCCGGTGCGTCGCAACGCCGCAAGGCATTCCTTGCGCACCTCCATGCTGTGGTCGGCCGGATGGATCCGGGCATAAATCTCGGGATTGGTGGTTTCGATGCGCAAAAGATAGCGGGAAGCGCCGGCCTTTTTCCAGCGGGCGTAGGTTTCTTCCGTCTGCTCGCCCAGCGAAAGCGTAATGCCCAACTCGCCCTTCGTCGCTTCCTTGATCCGCCCGACCACGCGCTCGATCATCGAAATATAGACTTCGTCCTGGCGCTCGCCCGACTGGATTACGCAAGAGCCATACTCCGCTTCAAACGCCCACACCGCTTCCTTGAAGATTTCATCCTCGTTCATCAGGAAACGCTCAACGTTTGTATTGCTCTTGCGAATGCCGCAGTAGTAGCAATCCTTCATGCACAAGTTGCTGCACTCGATGATGCCGCGGAAATAGGCGATCTTTCCGACATACTGCTCCTTCAAAAAATAGGCGCAGTCGTACAACGCCTGCAGTTCGTCCGGGTCCGTGATCGATAGCAGCGTCGCGATTTCCTCTAGGCTCAACTCTTCTTTGCGCTTTGCCTTCGCTAAAATTACATCTGTCATATCAGTCCAATCCATCCGATTAAAAATATAAGTCGCGTGCGCCTTGCTTGACCTGCTCAATGCGCTCGGTCAGCTTGTCTTTCTGGTCGCCTTCCGGCATGCGATCCAGCTCGCGCTCAATCTGCTTCATACCGACTTTCTTGGTTTCGGGAGAAGAATAATCCTCCATGTACTCAAGAAAGGTCAACACGGCGTTCGGCGTGCAAAAGCGCTTCACAAATCCCGGAACCGCAAACTCCATAAAGTGCTCGCCCGTTCGGCCTAGGCGATAGCATCCCGTGCAGAACGACGGAATAAAATCGGCTTCGCACAGCTCGCGGATCACTTGGTCCAGCGAACGGCCATCGCTCAACACAAACTGGCTTTTCTTGTAGGATTCATCGCCCTGCGTAGAATAGGCGCCCACCCCAATATCCGACCCAGCATCGATCTGCGACACCCCGAACTTGATGATTTCATTGCGCAGCTCCACCGATTCGCGGCACGTTAGGATCAGCCCCGTGTACGGCACCGACAGGCGCAGAATCGCCACCAGCCGCTTGAAGTCGTAATCGCTTACCCCGGGATAGTCCGAGGTGTTCGTTCCAATCGCCGGTTCGATGCGCGGGAAGGAAATTGTGTGAGGCCCAACGTTGAACCGCTCTTCCAAATGAATCGTATGGTAAAGCAGCGCCATCGTTTCAAATCGCCAATCGGTCAAGCCCATCAGCGCGCCGATTCCGACGTCGTCGATCCCGGCCTCTTGCGCACGGTCGAGCCCGTGCAGGCGCCAGAGGTATTCGCTCTTCGGCCCCGATGGATGCTGCTGCTTATAGGTGGCCTGATGGTAGGTTTCCTGAAAAATCTGATAAGTGCCGATGCCCGCCGACTTCACCAGTTCAAAGCCTTCGCGGTCGAGCGGCGCAGCGTTGATGTTCACCCGGCGGATTTCTCCGTTGCCATGCTTTTGCGCATACACTTCCTTAACAGAATCGTGAATAAACTGCGCGTCATAGTTCGGATGCTCGCCATAGACAAGAATCAAGCGCTTGTGGCCGCGGTTGACCAGCGCTTCGATTTCGTTGTCCAGCTCGGGCATGGTCAGCGTTTTTCGCGCCACTTCCTGATTAGAGCAACGGAAGCCGCAATACTGGCAGTTGTTGATGCACTCGTTGCCGATGTACAGCGGCGCGAACAGCACAATGCGGTTGCCGTAGACGCGCTCCTTCAGTTCGCGCGCCCCCTCGAAAATCTCTTCCGCCATTTCCGGCGAATCGGCATTGATCAGCGTCGCCATCTCTTCCGGCTCAAGACGGTTTTTATCCAGCGACCGCTGAATGATTTCCCGCACGCGCTCCGGCGTCGGGTTTTTCGTTTTTTCCAGCCATTGGAAAATTTCATCTTCAGGAATGAAGCTCTTCAATCCTTCAACATTCACTTTGGGTAATCCACGTTTCATTTTTTTCTCCAGAGGGTGACGTTTAAAACGTGAGGCGTGATTTTCTTGGTCACGCTTCACGGCTCGCTCATCACGCATTCTCATAAGCATCCAGCGCGGCTGGAAACGGCGACAAAACTCTTTTCAATACGCCCTGCGTTTGGGCAATGCACATTCCATAGTTCGTAATCGGCACGCCGGCCGCTTCGCATTTTTCAATTCTCGAAAGCACTTCGCGACGGTTCTGCATGCAACCACCGCACTGCACCGCCAGCTTGTATTCAGAAAGGTTGTCTGGAAAGTCGCGCCCGGAATAAACATCGATCTGCATATCGACGCCGACATACTGCCGAAGCCAACGCGGAATCTTCACGCGGCCAATATCATCCTCCAACGCATGATGGCTGCACGACTCGGCAATCAGCACCTTGTCGCCCGGCTCCAGCAGATCGATCGCCGCCGCACCCATGGCAAACTTGCGCAAATCGCCTTTGATGCGGGCAAACAGGATCGAGAAGGTCGTACACGGAATATCCGGCGGTGTGTCGGCCACCATCTTGAGCACCATCTGCGAATCGCAGATCGCCACATCCGGCTTTTGCTTCAAGATCGAAAGCATGTGGGCATATTCGCGCTCCTTGCAAACGAGCGTTGCCGCATCGTTGTCGAGCGCATCGCGGATCGTCGAAACCTGTGGAAGGATCAAACGCCCTTTCGGCGCCTGAAGATCAATCGGAACCACCAGCATCGCCAGCCCGCCCGGCTTCACCAGATCGCTCATGAGTGGCGGCGGCGTGATGAACTCGTCGGGGCAAACCCGCAGGAGCTCGGCCTTGAGCGCGGCCAGCACCTTGTCGCGCGAAGCGAGGTCTGTGCTGTTGCAACGTATGGGCGACATGCATGTCGCCCCAACCGGCAAGACATCCGCTTTGTTGGCAATTTTAATGACCGGGATCTTCTTTTCTTCTGCTTTCGCTTCCACCGACTTTTCAAACTCGGTGACCTGATCGCCTTCGTGCAGCAACAAGATCACATCGGCGCGGTCGAAAACTTTCTCGGTCCGGTTCACTCGTTTTTCGCCCAGCGCCGTTGTGTCGTCAATGCCGGCCGTATCGAGGAAGACCACTGGCCCGATCGGCAGCAGCTCCATCGGCTTTTCCACGACGTCGGTCGTAGTGCCCGGCTGCGACGAAACAATCGAGACATCCTGCCCCGTCACGAGGTTCAGGAAACTAGATTTCCCCACGTTGGTTCTTCCGAACAACGCGATGTGTAGTCTTAAACTCTTTGGTGCTGTTTTCATTTTTCGTATTGCGTATTTCGTACTGCGTTTTGTTCAGGTTTCAGGTTTCCCTGTGCCCCATAGCCATCAGGTTTTGCGGAGAAAGGATTTTTAAAACGCTTTCTTCTCCGAGCTCTTCAATTAAATAGGTCTTAAAGTCAGTTCGGTTGGCCTGTTTGAACTTTTCAACCAACTCCGTTGCACGGTCGTAACCGATTACCGGAAGAAAGGCGGTTACGATTTCAACCGATGAATTAAACTGCCGTTCGCACTCGCCTTCGTCGGCCGTGATGCCCTCGGCATGCTTGGCCAGCATTTCAGACGCCGCGCCGAGCAGCTCCATCGACTCCAGCAATGCGGATGCGAGCAACGGCATGAACTCGTTGATCTGCAACGAGCCGCGCGAGGCGCATTCGGTGACGATAAAGTCGTTGGCCTGCACTTTGATGCCAATCTGCATGACGCTTTCGAGGATGACCGGATTCACCTTGCCCGGCATGATCGACGAGCCAGCCTGCACGGCGGGCAGCTTGATTTTCTTGATCATGTGCAGCAGCCGCAGGTCGTTGCAAATTTTTAGCAGGTTGGAGGCGCACGCCTTCATGATGCCGGAGACCTCTACAAAGGCGTCGGCGTTGGCGGTTTGGTCGACGAGGTTTTCGCCCCGGCTCAGGCCGAGGCCGGTCACTTCCCGCAGCTTGTCGGTGACGAGGAAAATATAGCTGCGCGGCGCGGTCAGCCCGGTGCCGACGGCCGTGCCGCCCAGATTGACGACGCGCAGGCGCTCTTCGCATTTAAAGGTGCGCCAGCGGTCGCGAGCAAACGCTTCGGCGAATGCGCCGAACTCGGCGCCGAGGGTCAGCGGAACAGCGTCCACCAGCTCGGTTTTTCCAATCGTTGGAATATGCGCGAATCTGTTTTCCAACCGCTGGAAAGCGCCCTGAAGCGCTTCCACCTTTTCGGCCAGTTCGCGCAGGCCATAAATGGCCGCCACCTTGACGGCGGTCGGATATACATCGTTGGTCGACTGATGCAAATTGACGTCTTCGATGGCGTGGATTCCGTTGCCCGCTTTATTGGCAATCAACTCGTTGAGCATCATGTTGGTGGAAGTTCCTGCGCCGCCCTGAAGAGCTGAAAGCCGAAACTTGAAACCTGAAACTTGAAATGCTTCGCAGGCGGAAATGATGGCATCGGCCTTTTCCGAGGACAGCAGGCCCAGCTCCTTGTTGGCGAGGGCGCAGGCTTTCTTTACTTGGGCCAGCGCGGAAACCAACAAAACGGGGACGGGACTTCCAGGGATTGGAAAGTTTTCTAGCGCCCGCGCCGTGTGGATGCCCCACGGTGCGTCGGCCGGGATTTGCTTTTCACCTAAAAAATCTTTTTCAGTTCGTGTATTCATGAGAGCGCGCAGATTACGTAGAAGGAGGCAAAGGTTCCTTGATGCGGGTCAAGCATGCTGCATTTTACTGAGCATGGATTTAACGGAGACGCCGGCAATGCGGCCGAGCCGGCCGGTCAGGGAGCCGAGCTGGTCGGTGGAGGCGTCGATGACGAGGGTGATGGCCGAGCAGTTGCGCTCAGGGCACGGAACGCCGGTGCGCGAAAGAATGATGTCGCCGAATTCGGACAGCAACATATTGACATTTGCCGCGTTATGTTCGCGGTCTTCAATGATCAGGCCGACAAAGCCTAGACGCTTTTCCATGGGGTCTCCTCTGTTCCGTTATACGAAACCTTCAGAATATTTTTTACAGATCCCTTCCAATCCGCCGTAGCCGATTGCGCAGGAAAGTCGCCACCCTACTTAAGGGCGCAGGGATGGCAAGGCCTTTTCTGGTACGCCGGCTTATCTAGACGGAGTACCAAAAAGAGCCCCCTGCAATCCGGTGTTCTTTGCGTTCGAGACACCGGATAGGAATCCGGCGCCACGAAGCTCTAGCTGCGGGGCTTGAGCTGCGGGAAGAGGATCACGTCGCGGATCGCGTCGGAGCCGGTGAGCAGCATGAGCAGACGGTCGATGCCGATGCCCATTCCGCCGGTCGGAGGCATGCCGTATTCAAGCGCGGCGAGGAAATCCTCGTCGATCTTCGATCCGTCGCCCGCAGCCTGCTCTTCAAAACGCTTGCGCTGCTCGATCGGGTCGTTGAGCTCGCTGTAGGCCGGCGCGATTTCCTTGCCGCCAATAATCAGCTCAAATACGTCCACCAAATCGGGATCGTCGGCGCAAGGATTGGCGAGCGGAACGAGTTCTGCGGGAAGACGCGTGATGAAGGTGGGCTGAATGAGCGTGCCTTCGATCGTCTTGTCGTAGATTTCGTGGGTGACCTGCTTAAAGTCGGCGCCCTCTTCGATGTGGACTTCGAGTTCGGTGGCCTTGGCCTTGGCTTCGTCGAGGGTCTTTTCAAACCAGTCGGCGCCGAGATGCTCCTTTACGAGATCGTGGTACGGCACTTCGCGCCAAGGGGTCTGCATGTTGATGGTGTTGCCCATCCACTCGAATTCCATTTTCTTGAAAATGGTTTCAGCCAGATGCGTGAACAGGCTCTGGATCAGCTCCTGCATGGTGCGCATATCGCCGTAGGCCTCGTAGATTTCGAGGCAGGTGAACTCCGGGTTGTGCGTGCGGTCGAGCCCTTCGTTGCGGAAGTTGCGGTTCATTTCGTAGACGCGGTCCATCCCGCCGACAATGAGACGCTTGAGATAAAGCTCGGGCGCGATGCGCATAAAAACGTCGACGTTGAGCGCGTTGTAGTGCGCCTTGAACGGCTTGGCCGCCGCGCCGCCGGCGATCTGCTGGAGCATCGGGGTCTCGACTTCGTTGTAGTCGCGGTTGTCGAGGAAGCTGCGGATTTCACGCATCACCTGCGTGCGCTTCTTGAAGATATCCATCACTTCCGGGTTGGAGATCAGGTCAAGCGAGCGCTGACGGTAGCGGGTTTCCACATCTTGGAGGCCGTGAAATTTTTCGGGAAGCGTCAGCAGCGCCTTGGAGAGCAGGCACCAGCTGCCAACGCGGACGGTCTGTTCTTCGGTGCGGGTGATGAACAGTTCGCCTTCAACGCCGATAATGTCGCCGAGGTCGAGCAGCTTGAATGCATCAAACGTTTCGTCACCGAGAATATCCTTCTTTACCATAAGTTGGAATTTCTCCGAACCGTCCGAAATATGGGCGAATGCCATCTTGCCCATCTTACGGATCGCTACGATGCGTCCGCAGGCCTTGACCACCTTCCCCTCTTCAAAGGAGGCGTGCAGTTCATCGAGTCGCGCGGTGCGCTCGAACGCTTTTCCAAAGGCTGGAAACCCGACCTCTTCGAGCTTGTTCATGTTTTCGATGCGCTGCTGGCGGTATTCGTTTCCTGATAGTTCTTCGCTCATGGTTTTCTCCTAAAAATTGGCAGGAAACCATACGAATTCACCCCCACCAAGTCAACAGGCATCCCGTCGAAAGGCCAAAAGGAGCCAGAGCATTCAATCTGCGTGCACTTTCCCCATCTTGATGTCCCAAACCTTGCATGCGGTATTCATGCCCCCCATTGAAAACAAGCAGGCTTTATCAGTATCGAGCCTCAGTCCTTGAAATTCTTCATGCATTACATGCTCGCCGTCCACTAAGAAACGGACGTCATCGCCATTGCGCGACACCTCCACCTCATGCACGCCGCCTTGCCCAACATAGATATAGTAGTCACGATGATCCTCCTCATGATTCGGAGGAATCAATCGCGGGCAGATGCGCTCGCCCGCCAGAACCTCGACTTTGCATGTCACCGAAAAGTCGCCCATCAATAGCGGCGAGCATGGATAGTGCCCAAAAATCTGAGGAGCAAAAGCATAGTACTTCACCTCGCCAAATTCCCCTCTGGCAATAGTTCCTTCCTGATTCAGAACGCCCCACCGTTCCACCTTCAACGCCGATGCATTGAGCGGAACCTTTTCCTCGAGCGAACCGAAGCGGGCTTCCACCCGTTCCCTGAGCCCCGTTTTGGTTTCCTTGCAATCGATGATCCGGCCTTGGGCGTTGTAGGCCACCAACAGTCCCCCAGCACACTCGAGTATCGACTCACCTTCGACGGGAACAACGCCTTCCGGCACCTGACCGTCGGCAATGCGAGCGGGCGGTGTTTCCAAGGCAAGTTCTTGGTGGCCGGCCTTAAACCCGTCGATCTCCAAATGCTTTTCATTAAAAAATACGAGTGTATCACTGCGGGGATCGTTTCCGAAAAGAAGCATCCAAAAGCCTATTTTCCCGCCAAAGGCATCGGTGCTGGTTTTCTTGATTGCCGCGTGGCACTTGGCATCGGTCCGCTCAAGAATCACCGACTTGGTTCCCGACCCGCCCCGAGCCTCGAACGCTTCGAACGAGCCCTCGGAATCCTCTTGGATTTCCAGCGCGAACTTGAACTGCGGAGGCACGGACAGCTTAATGTATTTTTGATCCTTGGCGCTCAACTTGGAGACCGGAACCTTGACCGACTTCCCATCGCGCTTGCGAAGCTCGGCCCGCCCCCCTTTGACCGAAACCAGCTCCGCCTCCACCACGCTCCCATTAGAGCCTTCCCACACGCGGAATTCCGCAGGGGCAACAGCACCCAGCAGCAAAACCAAACCTAAGATCCATTTCATCCTCCCAACACCTCTGCTCATCGAACCTCTCCAAATCGACTTATTTTAATTTCACATCCACCTTGTAAAACCCGCCATCCTCCGCCGCATGCACCGTATCGGTATAGCTGTTTTGCGGATGCCCGATTCCGGTTTCCAAGGTCTGGAAACCGGTCATGAGGTTGGTGCTCCACTGGATGCTGTAGAGGCGGTCGGGGATGGAGATCCATTCCACCACGAAGCAGTTGGTGCTGTTTACTTCGGCCACCGAATTACCCGCCGTGAAGAACGAGGTTTCATTGGTTGGATCGGTTCCGGCAATGAATTCGGACATATTGTCGTAGCCATCATGGTCGCCGTCTGCAAACGCATCCGCCACGACGTACTGGCTTTCCCAGTCGTTCGGCAGCCCGTCGCCGTCGGCATCGTACGATGCGAGCATAACGACCACGCGGTAGTAGCCGGACGACTCGGCATAATGCACCGAGTCGGTATAGCTGTTTTGCGGATGCTGGATGCCAATTTCCAGAGGCTGAAAAGGCTCCATCAGCGACGGCGTCCAAAGCACGTTGTACACACGCCCCGACACCGACTGCCACGATATAATCAATCCCTCGGATTCCTCCGCCGCCGCCATCGCCATATAACCTACGCTCAACGGAGCGGGCGCACCCGCACCTGTCGATGTTGGCGCCAGCTTTGCGGCAAAAACCGAGGCTCCGTTGGTCGGATCCATGCCCGCGATATATTCATCGCGGTTCGACTGCCCATCGCCGTCGGCATCTCCGTCTTCTTCCACCATGCCGTCAAAGAA
Organism: Pontiella sulfatireligans; assembly: GCF_900890705.1. Taxonomy (GTDB): domain Bacteria; phylum Verrucomicrobiota; class Kiritimatiellia; order Kiritimatiellales; family Pontiellaceae; genus Pontiella; species Pontiella sulfatireligans. The sequence continues at coordinate 493,051 of NZ_CAAHFH010000003.1, forward strand.
CTCACGCTCCCACGAGTCGTCATAGCCGTTGTCATTCTGGTCACCGCCCAGCCCAACGCTGCCTTGGTATTCATAGCAACCCATATCGATATACTCTTCAACGATGCGCGGATTTCCATCCAGATCCACCGAGTTGGTTGCAAACGCATTGTTGCCCCAGTTGATGCAGGGCGAGCTCGACATCAACCGGTAGTCCCCTGCGAGAGGATCTACGAACATTGGATTGTTGGTGATGCTTCCCGCAATCCCATGAGGCACATCAGGAGCACAGTTGTTGATCACATCCCAAACGGTATGGACGTTGGCATTGGTTGGTGCAGAGTTGTGCCAGACAATGCAGTTGCGGTCTACACGGGTGCCACCCTTCGAAGTGCCCCCACCAACGCCGCCCGCTTCATTGCCCACGATGGTACAGTTTATCGCCATACAACTACTGCATCCTCCTCCGTCAGTTACGGCCTTGTTCTTCACAACAAGGCAATTGAAAGCCTGTCCGTTATGAATACCGCCCCCTACCGATCCAGCAGTATTACCCTCAACAACAGAATTAAACACATCGGAAAAATATGTTCCTCCTCCCTGGTTCGAAGAAATATTATCGGCAACCCTACAGTCATAAAGAGTACCCTTTTGAACGCCACCACCATTGTTGGCAGACGTATTCGCTATTATCACGCAGTTCGTAAGAATTGCACTCAATGATGAGGCATAGACTCCACCCCCATTGCCTCCCGTGTTTCCGTTGGTAATAGTGAACCCGCTAATGGTGCAGTCACTCAATCCCAGATAAAAACATCGGTTCGATCCTCCCCCGTCGATAATGGTTGCACTTGGACCGTCAACACCCTGAATCAAGATGGATTTACCGACCGCGATCTCGGGGCTGGCTGTATATGTACCATTCGTCACTTGAACCCAGCCTCCCGGCAAACAAGTATCGACCCCCTCCTGGATAGTTGCCTTGGCGGACACCCAACTTGCACCATCGTTAGAGTCATTTCCCACTGGCGACACATATACAGTCGCTTCCTCCAGCGTCAATACCTGCACGGACTGGGTTGCGGATATCCCGCCCGGATAGGTTTCGTTATAAGCCGTCAAAACCACTTCGTAGGTGCCCGGGGAATCCCATGCGTGCACCGGAAGAGGATTGTTGGGTTCCATCGCACCGTCGCCAAAATCCCATGTATGCATGAGAACGGCTCCCTGAATATCGGCATACCGTGCCGACGGGTAGCCTGCCACAACAAAGAAGTCACCGCCAATGGCCACAACCAGAGAGCCAGTCACGGAACCAGCACCGTGGTATTCGTCGCATCCCATCGATGGTGGATTCAGCCACGCTTCGCCATCGATATCGGTTCCACTTGCGTATGTAGAATCACCGATACCACGACAGGAAGAAGTAGGCAATAGATGGGCAAGCGAAACCAAGCCTGGATTGTTGGTGACGTTTCCATCCACTCCGTGAACCAAGTCGGGAGAACAGGAATGGGCGATTGGCATTGGATGCGTATTGCCGGAAGTAACGCCATAATCCATGGAACTGCTGTTCGATGAACGGTTGCCGAAAACAACCGTGTTCCTGACTACGTAGTTTGTATTGTTGTTCAGCCAAACCCCGCCGCCATTCCCCCCAGCTTCATTTGCTGTAACCGTACAGTTGTACAATGAGCAAGCATCCGTTCCGCCACCATTGTTCACCGCCGTGTTGTGGTGGATGCTACAGCCATACAGCTGCGCACTATTGGCTCCGCCGCCATATCTGGCACTGGAGTTAAAACATATTTCGGAATTGATGACTATTCCGCCGTTGACGCCACCAGAATGGTTTTGGGCATGGTTACCGCGAATAATGCAGTTCGTCGCAGTTCCATTCTTCACCCCCCCTCCAATATTGCCTGCTATGTTATTTTCTATCAGGCAATAAGAAATATCCGACCATTCAACACCCCCCCCATTGTTCGAAGCCGTGTTAGAGGAAAACGTGCAATCAAAGGCAATCCCGTTGTTCAGGCCGCCGCCATGATTGAAAGCCACGTTATGGCTTACGGTGCAGTCGTACATGGTTCCCTTGTTCACCCCGCCACCTTCGTCGCCAGCCGTGCAACCGACAATACTACAATTTGTGATTGCCGGCGTGGTGTCGTCGCACGAAATCCCACCGCCATCCACCGTCGCATAGCCGTTTGTGATGGTGAAGCCGCTGATCGTGCATGAGCTGGACCCAAGATTGAAACAGCGGTTGCTCCCGCCTCCATCCACCATGGTTGCATCGGAGCCATTGACGCTTTGAACCGTGATGTCTTTATTCACCACAATCTCATTCGTCACGGCATAGGTGCCGTTGCTTACGAGCACCACCCCATATTCAAACATCTGCGCATCAACCCCCGCCTGGATCGTCGCCTTGGCGGTCGCCCAGCTGGAGCCGTCGTTGGACTCGTTGCCGGAAGGCGAAACATATATGGTCGATTCCTCCAGCGTCAGAACATGGATTGTTTGCGTGGCGGAAACCCCGCCCGGATAGGTTCCATTGAATGCCGTCAGCACCACATCGTAATCGCCCTGCACGTTCCAGACATGCGACAGAAAATGATTGTTTGTTACATATGTGCCATCATCAAAATTCCATATCAACATCGTCGCGACGCCGTCGATCATTCCCGTCAAATCCAAAGGGTATCCAGTCACAACGTTGGTATCGCCTCCAATAGCCACCTCAACGTTGCCGATTGCGCCGTCGTGGATTTGGTATTCAATCACATACCCAAAGGTATTCTGGTTCGCTGACTTGTCGTTCCAAACAGTTGATTTCTGCCACAACTGGATACGGTCTTCAGTCCCTCCACCATTATTCGGTTCGTTCGCATTCCAGTTCACAAACCCCCATGATTCCATGGAAATCCACTGCCAACCACCATTTGGCTCCAAACTTCCTGACGGCTGGAACCCGCCCAGCCATGGTCCATTGCCCCCTCTCCAGTAGTTTGTGCCTTGAACCATGCTATATATAAAATTGTTTTCCGCTTCGAAGGTGGCTGTTGCCAAATAGCCCCCTCGTGCCACAGCATCGGCTTGCGCATCTGTCCATGTGATACCATCCGGAGCGGAAACCACTTGGTAGCGATGGTCATTTCCACTCCATGTCACCGTAGTGCCATCCGCACCAGAATAGGTCTCGTAAACCGCATTGACTACCAAGTCGGTAGTGACGTTACTGAAGTCAGCATCCCAGCCAGCAAACAACCATCCTTCATTCGGCAGCACGGCAGGTGCAACGGCGGACTGCCCTTCATCCACCCCCTGTACCAAGTGGCCACCGCCGGTGCGAACGCCATTGCTCCCCAGATCGAAGGTAACAAGAGAACCATCGTATTCGACTACATAGCCACGTGCGTCATAATCCGAGTTCTTATCGTTCCAATCAGGGGAGTTCTTCCAATAGTGTAAGCAGCTTTCGTCTCCCTCGCTGTTGTTAGGCTGATCAAATGCCCATTTTTCATACCCCCAAGGTTCTCCGGAAACCCACTGCCAATTCCCCCCAGGCTCAGGACTTCCATCAGGTTGCCATCCGCCAATCCAGGGGCCGTAAATTGCACCCCATGCCGAATCCTGCCAATAATTGACCGATTGAATCAGACTGTAAATGAAGTTGTTTTCCGACTCGGAAACAGCCGTTGCCAGATACCCTCCACGAGCCATGGCATCGGCCTGCGCTTCCGTCCAAGTTATTCCGTCAGAAGCAACCATTGCCTGATAACGGTGCTCGTTTCCGGCCCAAGAAACAACCGTTCCACTAGCACCTGAATATGATTCATAAACTGCCTGCACCGCCGTGTTGCTGGAAACATTGTTGAAATCCGCATCCCAGCCCTGGAATAGCCAACCTTCATTCGGTAGCACCGCAGGAGCTGCCGCGCCTTGCCCCACCTCCACCGCCTGCATCAGTTCGCCACCGCCAGTGCGGGCTCCATATTCTCCCAAATCAAACGTTACCGAATAGCCATTGATCACATGGACCGTTTGGGTTGCGACAACCCCGCCCGCATGGGTTCCGTTGTATGCCGTCAGCACCACGTCATAGTCGCCCGGCGCACTCCATGCATGAGAAGGGAATTGGTTGTTCGTGGCAGACGATCCATCAGCGAACTCCCACACCAGCATTGTTGCAACGCCATCGAGCTGTCCCGTTAACTCCAACGGGTATCCAACCAAGACATTGGCAACTTCACCAATGGCCACAAATAACTCACCGGTTGCGGAACCATGGATCTGGTATTCGATAATATATCCATAGACTGCGTATTCTGCAGGAGCATCGTTAATCATATCATTCCAAGTGGGAGCTCTTGTGTCTTTAGCGGAAGAATACTGCAAATAATTCTCAGGCTGACCCAACCAATAGCCCCCAGTTGGCTCCCCAGTGCCAGCAAACCAAGCGGTATAAGAAAAATCTTCACCAGTCACCCAAAAGAAATCGCCATCAACTTCATAACGAAAACCACCGAGCCAAGGGCCACAATTGTTAGGGTCAGGAAGTTGGTGCCAGTACTGGGCGTCATCAACCTGTGTAAAGACAAACTCATTTTCTTCTTCCGTGGTAGTGGTTGCCAGATATCCCCCTCTCGCCACGGCATCCGCCTGCGCCGCCGGCCATGTAATGCCATTCGTTACGGCAACCGCCTGATAAAAATGGCCATTGCCACCGGAAGCAACCGCCCATTCCGTGATTGGGCCATAACTCTCTGCAGCCACTGCCTGAATACCCAACCCCAATACGAATCCCAACAACCCCTTGCATATTTTCATTTCAACCACCCTGTTTTCTTTTAATGCCTCTTCTTAAAGCGGAGACAGATCTCCGCACTCCAATCCAAACGTTTTTGACCGTTGTAATTTTTCCTATATTAGCGCCCCGTGCACGGCCTCGACTTTTTTACGAAGACCGCGGTAGCTTTCCTTCACGGCAATGGCCTTGCCGTTGGCATCGGTTATCAACAAAATGCAACCGTCAAAGATAACGGGGGCGTAGCGCTCATGGAGCGGAACACGCTGCATTGGCCCAGTACAGCTCTTAAAGCAGTGCATTGATTTGCTTTTCAGTTCGCAGGAGAAGCTTCCTTTTCCCAACCGCCAGAGCGTCTTTTTCCTGTGATCAAGAATTTGTAGTTGATCCGAAATTACGTTGTCGCCAATGCAAAACAGATGGACATCGAGCGGGGCCGGATATGGGGCGTCCGAGCTTTTGTTGATCGCGACTTTGCACTCGATAACTTCCGTGCCTCCCCGTGGCAAGAACTCCCCGGTCTTATTATCGACCTTCACCTTCAGGTCGAATTCCGGGGAAACGGCGAGTTCAACATAGCGATGGTCGTCTTCGGACAGCTTCGACTTTGGAACCTTGACGGTCTTGCCATCACGCTTGAGCGACAGCACGCGGTCACCCGCAACTGACACAAACTCGGCCTCGACCACGTTGCCGCCTTGCCCCGTCCAAATGTGGAACTCCGCCTGGGCGGCGCACACAACGATAAAAAAAAGTCCCAGCCATTGCCTGCATAGCATCATCAAACAAGCCCCCTTGTTGCCTTACTGCGAAACGCACGTTCGAGAACGTACCGCTTAAGCAAATACACTTCCATGAAATAAGCGTTTTATCTCGCGCACTTACAACAGGATACGCATGCCGGAATGAAATCTTACACAGAGATCAAATAATTCCACCTCGACCGGTCTGCCCGCTTTAGCGCCACCTGGTGCGACGGACAAGTTGGTTGCCACAGCACTCCAGATTGATTTACGCTCTGCGCCATGTTTATCATCAACAGCATCGCCCCGATTTTTTTGCTGATTGCCCTTGGAAAAGGGCTGAAAGCGATGGGCTTTTTGCCGGAGGCCTTTTTTAAGGGGCTGAACCGGTTTGTCTTTTGGATCGCGCTGCCTTCGCTGCTCATCAGCAGCATCAGCACGGCCAAGCTGGAGTTCGATACCATCTCGCAGATTGTATTGCTGTTCAGCGTTGGCACACTGCTAAGCTTGGCCTTTGCCTGGGTCGTGGCGCGTTTTCTCAAACTGCCGGGGCCGTCCACCGGTTCGTTTATTCAAGGTTCCTTCCGGGGCAACGGCGCATTCGTGGGATTGCCCGTGATTGTCTATTCCCTCGGCTCGCTCGACCCGCGGGCCGAAATGCTCGGCACCGTCATCCTTGCTCCGGTTGTGGTGTTGTTCAACATTCTCGGCGTCTCGGTCCTCACGCACTACAGCAAGCACAAGAGCGGCACCGGCGCATCGGTGCTGGCTTTCTTCACCGAGTTGATTAAAAACCCGCTGATCCTCGCCTGCGTCATCGGCCTTGCCCTCAACCTGACGGGCACTGCTCTGCCCTTGTTCCTTTACCGCCCGATCGACGCCCTTGGCAGTTCCGCGCTCTCGCTCATACTGCTGAGCACCGGGGCCTCGCTTGAGTTCGAAAAACTTCGAGGAACGGCATCGCCCACACTGATTGCTTCGCTCATCAAGGTAGCTGTCACCCCCGCGATCGGGTTCCTGATTGCGGGACTGTTCGACCTCGGGACAACGGAAAAAATGATTGCCGTGTTCTATCTCGCCTGCCCCGCCGCCGGCATGTCGTATGTGATGGCTGAGGTGATGGGCAACGACGGCCCGCTCGCCGGCCGGATTGTTGCGCTGAGCACCTTGCTCTCCGCCGTCACGCTGCCTATCATCATCGCCATCGGTTTATAGGCAGAATAATTTGGTGGCAGAATGATTGCTTCTCACATGCATAGGAATAATTATTCTGCCACAAAATTATTTTGCCTAATTTCTCATGATTGAATTTAAAAACATTACACTGAAGGTGCATCGGCAGACACTGCTGGATGGTGCGAACCTGTGTATTGCCAAAGGCGAAAAGGTGGTGGTGCGCGGGACGTCGGGTTGCGGGAAAAGCTCGCTGCTCAAGTGCGCCCTCGGAGCGCTCCCGCTTGCGGGCGGTTCGGTGCGCCTTGACGGGCTCGAACTCTCTGCCGCAACCGTGGCCGAGATCCGCGCCCGCATCGCATTCGTCGGGCAGGAGCCCGTGCTCGGCGCGGAAAGCGTTCGCGAGGCTTTGCAGCTTCCGTTCACGTTTAAAGCGCATCGTGGAAACGCACCGACGGACGAACAAATCCTGCCGTTGCTGGAGCGTTTGCATCTTTCCGCGGCTATTTTGGAGAAGCCCTGCAAACATATTTCCGGTGGCGAAAAGCAGCGCATCGCCATTGCCAGAGCCCTTTTACTGAATAAAACCGTCTTTCTGGCCGACGAGGTTACTTCCGCCCTCGACCCCGCAAGCAAGGCGGCGGTCATGGAAGAGCTATTCCGCCCGGAAATCACCCTGCTCTCGGTCTCGCACGACCCCGACTGGATTGGCCAATGCAACCGGGTGGTTGGCATTGTAAACCACCAACTTACGGAGGAGAACGCATGACGGCTGACCTCTCGATTTCGGCCATGGTTTCAATGTATGCGCTGATGCTGTTGCCGCTGGCGGTCTTCTTCTATCTCCAGCTCGGGCTCATACGCGATACGCTGCTTGCCATGGTGCGCATGACGGTGCAGCTCATCCTTGTCGGTCTCTACTTGAAATATATTTTCCAGCTCAACAACAGCTTCATCAGCCTGCTTTGGGTGGCCGTTATGCTGGTGGTGGCGAACCTCAGCATACTGAACAAGGCGGGACTGAAACGCGGACTGTTTTTCTGGCGGTCGCTCGCCGGAGTGGCGGGCAGCACCTTGCTGGTCGGCGGCTGGTTCATCCTTGTGGCCATCCGCCCGGAGCCATTCTATGATGCGCGCTACATGGTTCCAATCATTGGAATGATTCTTGGAAACTGCCTACGCAGCAATGTGCTTTGCCTGGAACGCTTCTTCAGCGGCATCCGGAAAAACGAGCAGGAATTCATGACCTACCTCATGCTCGGCGCCACCCTGCGCGAGGCCACGCGACCGTATCTGCGCGACGCCATCAAAGCCGCCGTCAACCCCTCCATCGCCACTATGGCCACCATGGGAATCGTCTCGCTGCCCGGCATGATGACCGGCCAAATTCTAGGCGGGGCCATGCCGATGGCGGCCATCAAATACCAGATCGGCATCATGATCTGCATCTTTACGGCCATGGTGATCGCCGCCATGGTCAACATACTGCTCAGCCTGCCTATCGCCTTCGACGATCACCAGCGTTTGCGCCCCGAGATCTTTTCACGCTAAAAAGGCGCTACTCTGGATCCTGTTTTTTCAGGGCGCTTTCGGCGATGCGCCGAATGCGTTTGTCTCTCGAAGCAGCAAACGCCTTGAGCAAGACGAGGTCTTCTTCGGTTCCAATTTCGCCAAGGGTGGCGATGGCCGCGCAGCGGAGCATGGTGGTGTCGCCATTGCGGGAGAGATCGCGGACGGTTTCTAGAGCCTGGATATTATTCCGTTCCCCGCATAGACGCAGTGCTGTAACGCGGTTAGCCAAAGTGGCATCGTTATCCTGAGCAAGATTGAACATGGCGGCATTGATGTCGTCCTTGCTGAATTCAGCATGGTTTCGGGAGAGTTTGTCCAGAGCCAGCAGCGCCGTACCGGCGTTGGAATTGTCGCGTTCGCCCAATGCATCCCAAAGGGCATCCTGAATCGCTTGGAGTTCTGGAGGGGCAACGTCCCCGTTGCCTGAGGACGCAGAGGACAGCATTCCTCCACTCGCAACCTCAGACTTCAAACTTAGCTCTTCAAACTGCTTTTCATAGAACGGCTCCATAAACTGGACGCAATAGTTGCGCCACATGTCGTCATGGCTGGGATCGTTGTAGACGCTGATTAACAGTTCGCCCATGCCCTCATGCATTTTTTTCTGACGGAGCAAAATCTCAAGGGCATCATTGCGAATCGAGTTGAATGACCGGGAACCCAGCTTTGAATCGTCCGGCATCGGCGCATTCAGGAATTTCATCAAGGCCGTCACATCCTGGGGGAGACGTCGTATCCCAGCTTGCGCATAGCTTCCAGACGGGTTTTATACGCCGAATCCAGATCGATGAGAGTCATCACCGCATCCGACACCACATTGGTAGCTGTGGCGGACTGTTCCGGCACCGGCAGCATGTCCACCACATCCTCGACCTTGACTAAATCATTAAATACCGCTTCCCCGACAGGTTCATCCCAGTGGCCAAACTGGAGGACGGTACGCTCTCCAGCTCTTTTTTATGCCCAACAAAAAACACCACGCCCATAACAATCCATATAATCTTCTTCATTGAATCACCCTTAGGGGTCAGTCCCGTAATCTAGTAATTTTACGCAGCTGTTCCCGTTTATTAATCAGTTCCCGATCCTCCGTTTGCTCTATCCGCTTCGGATAGCGCGACAAACAATCCGCCCGTCCCATATCCAACCGTCCAGCAATCCAAGCATTGGAAACCGCACAATGCTTCCTCAACAGCCAAGCAATCAAGGCCTTTTCATCCGCACCCTTGCGCAACGCAACCAGTTCCGGCTCTGCCATTCCCAAAACCGCCACCCCAGCCTTCAGAAGATGCTCAGCCTCGCCCTCGTCATGCAACCCAACTTCTTCGCCCGAAAACGATTCCCGCTTCCCCGACAGCGTTTCGAGCCGCTCCAGCATCTGTTCTCGGAACCGCTCCGAACCCAGGCACCAGCCGCGCCGTATGCCCGCCCACGATCCATCAGCCTCCATCGGCTGAGCGCTCCCCGCAACCTCCCCCACCCGCTTCCGCATATAGTCCGCAAAACGCCGCCGACCGCGCGTATCGTCCTGCACGCCCAAACAACCCAGCGTACGATCCACCCGCAGCCAAACCGGACGCTTTGCAGGCTTCAAATACAACGGATAACTGCTCCAGCGAAAATCCGACAGCTTACCCTCCAGCAGATCAAAACACTTCGCCCGTGCCGGATTCAGATGGATGTAGCTGCTCACCGCCGAAAAATAGTCGCCCCCCGAACCATCCACCAACAGCGCCTTGTACCGCCCCTGCAGCAAATGCCCCCAAAGCTTATGCCGACTGTTAAAACGCTGCGTATACGTCCCCTGCAGCCACTTCATGCCCACCACCAGATTCGCCTCCGGCGTCTCAAGCAGCAGATGATAATGATTGCCCATCAAAACAAAGGCATGCACCAACCAGCCGGTCTTTGTGCATGCCTCATCCAGCGTATCCAGAAACGTCTCGCAATCCTTATCATCCAGAAAAATCGCATCGCCGCGATTCCCCCGGCTCATGATGTGATAGATCGCACCTTCAAACTCGACTCTCGGCTTTCTGGGCATAGTGGTTTTATGCCGTTTTCTGCTCTAATCGTCAACCAAATTTACTAGATTACGGGACTGACCCCTTTTTTCGCATAGCCCTTTGCACTCCGATGCTGCCGCCCGCCAGCGTTCCCCGCTTATTGATCAGCATATTTGCAATGCCGAGCAGATCGAGTTTATCCGTACTGGCCTGATGGTTCTCCCGTTGCTTCGCCGCATCCGCCGCATTTACGCCGACCACAAGGAACCCACGGTCTCTTAGACTGTAAATCATATTCAGGGCGAATGTTCCGCAATCCTCTCCTCCGAAGAAGACGTGTTCCTTGTTGATCTGATGCTTCCGGCAAAGCTTGTCTACGGTCTCGAGCAAAAGCACCAGTCCGGCCGGATTGTTCTTCACGGGGAACGGATTCTTAACCACCTTGCCGGTTCCGTTGCAGCAAAGCGCCGTATGCGTAATCTTCGCGTAATCAAGTACAACGCAGAGCACTTTCCGGGGATGGCCTGCCTGCTCAAAGAGCTTGAGGATAGTTTGATTCTGCCGGGAGAATATGCTTTTGTTCTTCATGGTTTTGAGACCTCCGTATGTATCAATTATGAAAACGGTGACCTCAGTGTCACCATCTTCATCTTACAACGGAGGTCTCTCTTTTTTTTTTGCGGCCCCCGACCTGAAATCCGGGAGTTTCGCGGAGCGGAGCTTAGGCTCCACTCAACTCCCGAATATTCAGCTCGTGGAAAGGTGCCAGTCCTTGAATATTAACATTCAAAAGGGGCCAAAAACAAAATGGCAATTGCTTGGTTAATCCGCCGAAATACATGCGTTAAAAATAGTTGGATATCAGATTTGTTAACGATGGGGCATCCGAGCAGTGTTTCGAGAAACATTAAATTAATGGAGAGTGCAACCAAGGGTGAGTTATGGACGCTGAAGCAGAAAATGTTAATATTCAAGGACTGACCCCTGATTCGGATGATTCAGAGCTACCTCCATTATCAGTGGCCTGTCCAGTTGCCTTCTTTTCTTGCTCTAAGCAAAAATCCATCATCTCCCGCACATCCTTTATGAAACCTTCAGATATTGTATTATTGTTGATTTTCTTTAGTTCCATTCGGGCTTCTGTGTATTTTCCAAGAGAAGCGAGTGCCCGAGCCTTATGATAGCGTGCAAGATATTCTTGAAACCCCTCGTCGGGCGCCATTTCAATGCATTTATCATAATATTCGACTGCGGTGTGGAACTCACCTAGTTTATCATAAGTTTGGCCAAGTTTACGTTCGACACGACCTTCGTTCGATTGAGGGAGGGCCCTTATATACTCATCTCGTGCTTCTTTATAACTCTCCAAGCCAAAATAACTCTCCCCACGAAGCTCATGCATATACTGAAGCTGCCATTCTTCGTTTTGAATTTTTTTATTAAGCATTTGGAGGGCATTCGTGTAATTCTCACTTTTCAGTTTGGCCAGCACTTCATCAATATACAATTGATCCTGATCATGTGCCACACCGATGGATACACCAAGAAACAACATTCCTATAACAATCCAATGTTTCATTATTTAACTCCAATTTATAAAGATTCTTCTCGCTAACGGCTTCCTGATCCAACCCTCTGCTGGGTTTCAGCATTTTGCTTAAATTCCTGAGCTCCACGGGCTACACCGATAATTCCACTGCCCGGAGGATTTCCTGTAATCGTGTCACCCACGGCGTTCCCAACATTAACAGGGTTTACCCCTCCCAATGCGGTCATTACATCACCACCGGCTGAAACAATCGTGGTGAATGTTTCGGTGGGTGTCGGTGGCGGATACGTTACCCCGGTTGCCGCGTCTACAATGCGGTTTTCCACCCACCATTGGGCTAGTTGATCCTCGTCAAATTGTTTCTGACCTCTAGCAGCCGGAGAGCCTTCAGGTGGTGGCGGGTACACTCTGGGATTTAGATAAACATCTGGATCTATCTGTTGTTCCCTCTGTTGATTTTGGGTACCCACACCAGCCTCATTTAAAAGCTTTTCATTTTCCCTCGGAGTATCTGATGCAGTGCCACTAACACTTCCATCAGCTTGCTGGCTGCTCGACTGCGCCTCTGCAGCGGCAATAGTTGGACCATATTGAGGTGTCTGTGGTTCTGGCACAAACGAGGGAGCCGTTTCCTCCGTCAAGGCATCAACGGCACTCAATGTTCCATCCTGTGTTGCTGCTGCAGTTAATGAGTTGTCATCTGAGACAGCCTCTTCTTCTAATCCAAGCGCATCGAAGTGCGTAATCGGATTGCAGTGCACGTAGCAGTAGACGTTGGGGCCATCTGCGTACCCGATCGGGTCTCTCGTCAGGAAGGTACCGGTTTCGAGGTCGCGGTAGCGCATGCCTTCGTTGAGCAACTGTAGATCGGACTCCTCTTCCTTGGTGTTGGCTTTCTGGCGGTCGGGATCGTCGCCCCATTCATAGGGCCGTGTTCCGTACGCCTCGTACAGTGCGAAAGATGTCAAAGAACCACTTGCGTTACTGCGGGCAATTACATCACCGCGGTGGTTGGCGTGCGAGAATAAAGGAGTTTGAAGTTTGTTGTTTGGAGTTGGGAGTTGAGGATCCTCGGAGCGTTTGATGGAGTAAACCATGCCGCCAACGCCGCCGCCCATACCTTCGCCTCGTACAAACTCCGTTTGTACCGTGTTAAGTGTTAGGGGGTTAAGTGTTAAGTCCGAACTGGCGGTCTCGTGCTCCTGGATGGAGAGGCCGCCGTCGAAGACACAGAACATATGCGACGTGGTCGGCGTGGAACGGTAGTAGCGCCGCGAGCGGTAGTCGTAGGCGAAGGTGTGGGTGGTCGCCGATCCATTGAGCGCCGCGGCCACCAAACGGTTGTCCTCATCATAGGTGCAGGCGGACGAGGCAGGCGAGCCGCCTGCGATACTAACGGATTTATTCGTGCGTGATCCGTTGGCGTCATAGGCGAAAACAACGTTGGTAGTGGCGAGGCCGGGGGCCTCGGCTACATAGCCGGTCAGCTGGTTGAGGGCGTTGTTGGTGTAGGTGGTCGTTGAGGCCAACGACCCTCCAACATACTTGGTCATCGAGCGGCGGTTGTCGGCGTTGTCCCAGGTGTATTCTGTGCGTGTAGACGCCGGATCGGAATCCAGCGCCACGGTTTCTGCCGTCAGCCTGCAGCGGTCGTCGTACTCCCAGGTGGTGACGGCATCCTGTGTGCCGAGAAGATTGGCCGAGGTCTGGGCCATCTTGAGCGCGGAACCAACGAGGTCGTATTCGTAGGCCATTGAGAACCAGCCGTTGTCGGCCACATTCATATTGGTGGTGGTCATGGTGAGCAGGCGTCCCATGGGATCGAACGAGCGCACTTCCTCGACCCCCGTCGGGTATTCGCGGTAAACGGGCTTTGAATTGAGGTCGTAACCGTAGGTGGTCGTATTGGTGCCTTCGACGATGGTTCCGATGCGGTTGAGCGCGTCGCAAGAGCAGGAAACGGTTGCATGGACATCGGCGGATTCCACGACGTTGGTGCGGTTGCCGACACGGTCGTAAGCGTAGTCGCGGGTGCGGTAGTCGTAGATGCTCATCGAGATGTTGCCGCTGGCATCCTTCACCCATTCGACGTTGCCGTTGGCATCGTAGCCGGTTTCGGTTTCGGCGTACGATCCATTGGCGAGTTGTGGCGAAATGGTTTTCACCGGGCGTCCAGCGGCGTCGCATTTCAACTTTGCGGCGAGACCTAACCATCGAAGCCATGGCGCAACAAAAACCGGCATCGGCTAAAAAATGATATTTTCAACAACAAATCCTAGAGGTTCTGCGTTGTTTGAGAATATTGGAGACCAGACTATGGAAAAAAGAGCATCCCTATTGATCATTGCCGCATCCGTTTTAATCGCGCTAACGAGCATTTCGTTTGCCGTAAAAGCCGGTAAACAACGAAAGCTAGCGGAAGCCGAAATTCAGGCGTTGCAGCAAAAACTGGCCGCACAAAAAGATCGCGCGCCACGCCGGCGTTCCCCGGCCCCGAAACCCGTCCTAACGGCTGAGGCAACCGCTGACGGCACCAATGCCCTAGTCGTTCTGCAGACCGCGCCGAACGTCGCGGAAGAAGAGCCGAAGAAAGAGCGCGAATCGTTCGAAGACCGGATGGCGCGAATGAAGGATGAGGATCCCGAAGGCTATGCCGAAATGATTCAAAAAAAGGAAGAGCGCCAGCAGCAGATGCGCTACAACTTGGCCGAACGCACCGCCACCTTCATGGATCTTGACACCTCTAATATGACGGAAGAGGAACGGGCCACCCACGAACAGCTCGTTGAAAAGATGGCCCGGGTGTGGGAACTGAGCGCTCAGTTTCAGGATCCGGAGCAGCCACCGGACCGAGAGGCCATGAAGGAGCTTTTCACAGAAATGAACGACGTCCGCCCGCTCTTGACTCAAGAACGCACCGTCATGTTCAAGCAGCTCGGCACGGATTTGGGCTATGAAGGCGAGGAGGCCCAGGATTTCGCCACCCATGTGGAGGACATCATTGACGCCACCTCGATTCGGATGCCTAGCGGCGGACGCGGAGGCCCAGGCGGCGGCGGACGAGGCGGTGGCGGAGGGCGCTAATCAGCCCGCCGGAAAGATGTCTAGCAGCTGCGAAGGATGATCCACTAAGTGGTCCGGATTGCAGCGGGCCAGCGCTTCAGCAGTATTGAGCCCCCAGCTAACGGCAATCACCTTGGCGCCCGCATGGCGCGCGCTCTCCACATCAACGGACGTGTCGCCAATGTAATAGAGCTTCTGGGGATCGAGCCCGTTATGGCGGATATATTTTTCAACCCGGCGCTTCTTGCTCAAAATAGCGCGGGTGGTATGCACCTCATCAAACCAGCCCATCGAATGCTCCGCCAAAAACTTCAGCACGTTTTTCCTGCGGTTCGAGGTCAGGATATCCATGCAGTAGGCGCCGCTCTCGTGAATCTCCGTCAACACCTCGACCAATCCGGCCGGCGGGTGGACGGCATGGATCTCGGAGTGCATCAACCGGCGGGCGTGGATGGCAATAATCGGAACCTTCCAACGCGGAATGCCGGTATATGCAATAAAATCAAGCATGTTGAGATGCCGCACCGTTTCAATCTCATCTTCGGGCAGGCGGCGGTATCCATAGACGGAGGACAAACGGTTGAATACCTTATAAATCAGCATCATCGTCTCGGCCAGCGTGCCGTCGAAATCAAATAAAATGGTCGTTTTGCTCTCACTCATAAAGGCTGGAACATAATCGGCCTCCGCGGTCAAAACCAGTAGAAAGCGCTCGTCTTATTTATATGCATCGGCATTGTAAAAGGGCTGTACATCGCACGGGTCAAATCGTTTAATGGCTCCATTATGAATATAAATCTCCCCAAACTCCTTCTTATGTCCTCTATTCTGGCGGCAGGGCTCTCCTCCCACGCCATTGACTTCACCGACCAAGGCGAATATCTCGGCTCGTCCGACTGCATCGGCTGCCATGAGCGCTTCTATGAATTATGGAGCACCTCGCACCACGGCAAAGCCATGGAAGCGTTCAGTGTGTCGCTGGCCAAAACCCTTGAGCCAATGAAGGAACCCATCCAGGTCGGCGAGGAAAAATTCATTGTCGAATTCGATGAGCATGGAGGCATCCTGCGCAGCATTTCACCCTGCGGCGCAGAAAAGACCTGGCGCCTGCGCTTTTCGTTCGGCGGCCGCAACGTGCGCTATTTCCTGATCCCGATGGACAAGGGAAAACTGCAGGTGGCTCCCGTTGCCTACTATGTCCACCAAGGCAAATGGTACGATTCCGCGGGAAGCATGGTTCGCAACTTCCTCGAAGGCGAGCCGCAGGACGAAGCGCTGCATTGGACGGATCGGCAGCTTACCTTCAATACCTCCTGCCACGACTGCCATGTGAGCCAGCTCGAAAAAAACTACAACCCCGAAGACGACAGCTACACCACCACTTGGAAAGAGCCCGGCATCAACTGCGAAACCTGCCACGGCCCCGCCGAGGCGCACGTTAAAGCCGCCGAAGAAGCCGCAGCAAAAGGCGAAGAACTGAAAGATCTCAAGCTGCTCACCTTCCACGGCGATCTCAATCTGGCCCAGCGCGACGCCACTTGCGGCCCCTGCCACGCCAAAGGCACCATCCTCACCCGCGACTTCACCCCCGGCGAACTCTATTTCGACCACTACGACCTGACCTCCTACGAGGACCGCGACTTCTGGCCCGACGGACGCGACCTCGGCGAAAACTATACGCAGACCGGCTGGATGGCCAACTCGTGTTCCATTGCAGGCGAGCTCGAATGCATTCACTGCCACACCTCCAGCGGGCGGTTTCGCTTCAAGGACAACCCCACCCAGGCATGCCTGCCCTGCCATAAAAAGCGCGTTGAAAACATTCACCTTCACTCGCACCATGCTGCGGAAACCGGCGTAACCTGCATCGATTGCCACATGCCGGTCACGGCGCAGGCCTTCATGTCGCGTTCCGACCACACCTTCCGCCCGCCCTCCCCGGCCGCCTCGCTCGAATTTGGCTCGCCCAACGCCTGCAACCTTTGCCACCACGACAAGGATGCCATGTGGGGGGATTTTAAAGCCCATAAAAAGGAAGATATGGAATGGGCCGACCAACATGTGAAGGAATGGTTCGGCACCGATTCCGGTGCCCCCATTCTTGAACTGGGCCGCATCATCCAGTTTTGCCGTGTCGGCAACTGGGACAAGCTGCCCGAAATTCTGACCTACCTCGACAGCCCCCAATGCGACTCCCCCTCCGCCGTGGCCATCCTGCGCCTGCTCAACAACTGCCCCCACACCGAAAAATGGCCCGCCATCCGGAAACAACTTGAAAACAAGCATGAATGGGTGCGTGCCACCGCCGCAGCCTCGCTGCAATACTGCCTTGCACCGGAAACCACCAAAGGGCTGTTAAAAGCCACCTCCGACCGCTACCGCACCGTGCGTATCCGCGCCGCTGGCGCCCTGCTCGACCGCGACCTCTCCGGTTATTCAAAAGAAGAGCAAGCGGCCTACGAAAAAGCCCACGCCGAATACTGGAATTCGCTCATCATCTTCCCCGACCGCTGGTCCTCCCACTATAATCAGGGCATCTACCACGACCGCATGGGCGATCCGGAAAAGTCGCTCGCCGCCTACGAAAAATCGATGGAGCTGCGCAACGACGTTATCCAGCCCTTGATCAACGCCTCCATGGTTCATGCCCGCTCCGGCAACAGCACCAACGCCTACGAAATGCTCCAGAAAGCACTAACAATCGAACCGGAAAACCCGATGGTCAACTTTAACATTGCCCTGCTTGATGCTGAGTTCGGCAAACTCGATGAAGCCGAAAAGCATCTGCGCGCCACGCTCAAGACTGACCCGCAAATGGCGCAGGCCGCCTACAACCTCGGCGTCCTGCTTGCTCGCGACAACAAGCCTGAAGGCTTCCAATGGCTGGAAAGCGCTGCCGTGTTGGTTCCGGGCAACTGGAACTACACCTCGTCCTACCTGTATTTCCTCAGTCAGGCCGGACGCGCCGCCGAAACCGAGTCGGTGCTGCAGAAAGTCATCGAAACCGGCAACGCCACCCCCGAAACCTATTTTATGCTCGCGAACAACTACCAGCGCGAAGGCCGCATCGCCGAAGCCATCGAAACCTATAAAAAGGCCAAGCTCAATCCGAACCTGCCGATGGAGGCCAAACGCGCCGCCGCCCAGCAGGAGCAGCAGCTCCGCGCGCAATAGATCAACCGCGCGCCCAATCCGCTATCTGTTCGATGTCGCCTGCCCCAATGATGAGAAGCAGGTCGCCTTCGCGCAACTCAAGCTGGATATCGGCCCAAGCGGTTCCC
Organism: Pontiella sulfatireligans; assembly: GCF_900890705.1. GTDB lineage: Bacteria > Verrucomicrobiota > Kiritimatiellia > Kiritimatiellales > Pontiellaceae > Pontiella > Pontiella sulfatireligans. The sequence goes on from NZ_CAAHFH010000003.1 coordinate 511,227, forward strand.
AACGATGGACACTCGATCAAGCGGCCGTTCCAATCCGAGGGAAAGCGGCGCGCCAAATCCGGCGAAGTCCCCCCTTCGAGCGGGGACTCAGAGGCGGCGTAGACCGGAGCGAGCCAGAGTTTTTCCACCCCTTGGAAACTTGAAGGGAAATCCGGCCCGAGCGCGAGCGTCCTAGTATAGCGGTGAGGCTGGAAAACGCCGAGCAACCGCTTGGGCTTCAGCTCCAGCGCCGTTTGGATCAGCGCCGCAATTTCGGTCGGATGGTGCGCATAGTCGGAAACGATACGGACCCCCCCGGACTCGAACACCGTTTCAAAACGCCGGCGAATCGGTTTCAGCGTTTCCAAAGCTTGCACAATTTCTTGCTCCGGCTTCCAGAGTTTGGCCACGGCCATGGCAGCGGAAGCATTCCACTGGTTGTGGTTTCCGGGCAACGGAAGCGATAGGCGCGATTCGGGAAAACAATACGGTTTGCACTTTGGATTGCCGGAGCACAGCTTTGATGCAATCGGGTCAGCGCCGCAGTAGAACACCGTTTGCTTGGTATTTGCGATCAGCCGGTCGAAACATCCGACGAATGCCTCTTCAGAGTCGTGATGCTCCATGTGGTCGTATTCAATGTTGGTGATCACGGCATAGTCGGGTGTGTAGCCGGCAACGGTGCCGTCGGATTCATCGGCTTCGACCACCATGATTTCGCCGTCTTGGGCCACACCCTCGATGCCGGCGATTTCGCCGCCGACGCAATAGCCGCAACCCAGCACCTGGGCAAGTACCGCTGTCGTGGTGGTTTTTCCGTGCGTGCCGCTCACGGCGATGCAGGTGCGGGCGCGCATAAGCGCCGGCAGCACTTCGCCACGGCGCGAAACAGGGATGCCCAGCTCCAACGCCCGGCGAACTTCGGGATGGAAGTCGGGAACCGCCGTGGAGCGAATGAGCCAATCGACGTTTTTATCGACATGTGATTCATGATGCCCAGCAGCAATGGAGATTCCGTTTTTGAGAAGCCATTGCGTTTGGCGGTTGCCTTGCAGATCGCAGCCGCTAACGAAAAATCCGCGAGCCTTTAGAAGCCAAGCCACGCCAGACATACCGATGCCGCCAATGCCCATCAAGTGGACGCGTCCGCCCTGTCCGATCAAAAGCTCGGCTTGATCGACCGGATTCACGGCTATGCTCCGCCCACCTGTTCGAGCAAGACGGCCAGCTGTTCCGCGGCATTGGTCTGCGCGCGTTTTTTCATGGCCACAGCCATACGCTCCAAACGCTCCGGCTTTTCCGCCACGCTAACGAGATAGTCGCACAGCCACGTGCCGCTCAGATCCTCTTGCGCCACAACATCGGCCGCGCCGGAATCCTGCAAGGCACGCGCATTGCTCATTTGGTGGTTTTTGGCGGCGAACGGATAGGGAACCAGCAGCGCGGGCACGCCGAAAACGGCCAGCTCGGCGCACGACGCCGCGCCGGAACGACAGACCGCGAGGTTGACGTTGAGGTAAATGCTCTCCATATCCTGCACAAAATGGTGGACCGTCGCTTTTACGCCGGCCTGTTTATAGACCGCCGCGACCTCTTCTGCGTTCTGTATTCCCGCAATATGCTCGATTTCCAACTGCACACCTTTTTCGGAAGCGGCGACGATGGCGCGGGGAACGGTTGCGTTCAGCGCTTGCGCACCGCGACTGCCGCCCATCACCAGAATGCGCAACGGAGTGCCTTCCTTCCATTCGGCGCGCGCCTGTGCGCTGGCCTGCTGAAGCTCTTTGCGCAACGGCATTCCCGTTGAGGAAATGTTGTCGTGCTTGAGGTAGTAGTTGGTTTTTTCAAAACTGATGGCCACGGATGCGGCCTTGCGCGCCAAATACGACACCGCCCGGCCGGGCACCATGTTGGCTTCATGCAACACATAGGGAATGCCGAGTTTCAAAGCCGCCTTGACGGGGCCGTACGACGCATAGCTGCCCATGGCCAGTACCACGTCGGGCGACTGCTTGCGCATAACCGGCAGTGCGCAGCGGTATGCTTTATAGAGCCGGAACACCGTGCGCACGCTGCGCAGCGACAAGCCGAACTGAAAGCCTTCGGAGGGAATCGTCACCACTTTGCCCGGCCAGCTTGCAACCGCATCGTGCTCCACATCCTTACCGGCCATCCAAAGCGTTACATCATGCCCGCGCTCGATCAATGCCAGCCCCGTCGCCAGCCCCGGGAAGATATGCCCCCCCGTGCCGCCGCAGGCTATTGCGATCTTCAGTTTATTCCCCATTCAAAACCACCCTCTAAAATTGAGCGAGGGTTCTAGCATGCACCCTCGTGATTGACACGCAAATTTGTTGATGAAAGCGGCCTAGAGCGCCGGCAGGCGGCTTAAAACTAAAGCAGTCCACGGTGACGGATAAAAAGCAGTACGATGGTCCAGGAGCCGATCGCCACCTTGGCGGCAATCAGGATATTCAGCATAATAATCGCCGAGGCACTGATTGGCCGGCCGAGCAGCTGCGCATCCGGATAGAGCAAAAAGGCGACTCCAAACCCCAGAATCAGAAGCACGATAAACTTTTCGACGGTGGCAATATGCCGCCGCTGATAAAATGCATACAGCGAATCGACATTGCCGGTGAGGGTAACCAGCCCGATGGCCGAACCGCCGGCCACACCGGCGGCAAACCCGCCGCCCGGCGCCAGATGCCCGCGCAGGGCGAGCTCTAGAAAAATCAGAGCGGAAACCATCGCCGCAATTCGCGCAAGAATCACCATGGAGGGATCCTGCATATAGAAAATGTCTTTTTCCGTGGTATGCAACGAAAGAGCATACTGCACGCCCAGCACCGCCAGCGTGAAAACAAAGACCTCAAAAATGGTATCGTACAGGCGGTTCCGCAACAGAATTCCTGCCACGCTGTTTGGAACATGAGCCTCCTGAACAACCATCTCGGCAATGCCGGTCTGCATGGCCTCGCCCGCTGGCGGGGGCAGCACGGCCAGCCTGATGAAGACGATTGAAATAATGCACACATACACCCAACGCATCATCGGATCCCCCCTCTCTCCCGATATCTCAGGCGAACGATCGGCTCGTCTTCACTCGACAGCGCGTTGAGCTTTCTTTCGTGCCACTTTCCGTGTTCTGCCAACACCGTGATGAGCCGGTCTGCAGGTTGCTCCGGAGGAAACAGCGGGTGCAGCGCCGGAGCCAAACCGAACTCAACGCATACGGCATCAACACGTCCTGCTTTGAGCGCCTCGACCAGTTCCTTTTCTCCGGGGAAGACCACCTTGCGCATCGACAGTTTATGCGTTTTGCATAACTGCTTGATCGCAACACCGGCTGCCCGATCGGCCAACAGCCCCACCCTCACCACCTGCGTGGAACGCACGGTTACAGCATAGAGAATAACGGTCAGCAGCGTACCCACCAGCGCTTCGGTCAGCGCCACATCGGGCGCACCCAGCACGGTGTAGAGCAGCACCGCCACAACACCCATCATTCCGCGCAAAACCAGCGCAGAGTAAGCCTGCGTCTGCAGTACGGCAAATAGGGCCGTAAGGGGAAGCAGCGCCACAATGAAAACTTCAATCCAGCCGTTCATTTCTGTTCCTCCCCGTGGCGGTTGCCACCCAAACGGGCCAGCACGAACGAGAACGCGGTTCCCCAGAAGGCGACCGAAGCCATGGCCAGCACAACATGCGGCCAATATTCGGTGGAATGCACAAGCGCACCGGACAGAATGAAGAGCGAGCCGACCGTATCCGAAATACCCAGCGCATGGATTTTCCAGAAATAGCTCTTCTTTCCAGTCAGACAGACTGCACCCCAGATCCAGAGAAATGCGCCGATGCCCGCCAGCAGACTTGCCAGGATTAATCGCATTCGTCCTCCATTCCTTTAATCAGCTGGGCCAGCAGCAGAAGTCCTGAATTTCCGACGCAAAGAACAATCACCGCCACCAGCCCGATCATGACATCGTGACGGTAGCGCGAAAAGATGATCAGAATTACGGCCGCGCGGGTGGATATGCTGGTGTAGCACAACATCCGCTCCCAGATGCTTGCGGTACGGAACGAATGCACCACCGGGAACAGGAGCGAAACAAGCATGGCGACCAGAAGGATGGTCATGGTCTCTTCTCCCGTTCCAAAGAGTGAATACGCAACTCTTTGTCGTCTTCGCTGATGACCAGCGAGCGGGGCGTGAAAGTAATGATAAAGGTCTGGCAGAACACCGACCACCGGTTTTCCGGTTCATGCAGCTTGCGGGCCGAAATGCGCTCATTTGGATGGGGAAGAAAGACAATGCAGAACGATTCCCAAAGCGCCATCGGCACCCGGATTAATGTAGACAGGATCAGTCGGGCCAGCTGCCAGGCCGAAAAGCGATGCCGGGGCAGCAGCGAAACCAGAGCCGCAGCAAACACCCCCACCAGAACATTGGCCCACGAAAAGTCCGCCGTAAGCAGCATCCAGACGCCGAAGGCGAGTATGAAAGGGCCGCTCATGGCAGATACACCGCCGCGATCAGCAGAATGAGAGCAACGCAGGTCATGCCCACCACATGTTCAAGTTTTTCCCAACCCCCCGGAAGCGTAAACGCGAACAGCCGCTGCAGGAGCGTTTTGTGCAGCAACATGCCTGCCGCCAGAACACCGACCGACTTCAGCAAAGCTGAAAGGTGATATGGGCCGGAAAAAAATCCGCATACGAGTAAAACGACGCCCAGCAGGGTCGGAGCCTGCCACCAGGGCGATTTCCTCCAGGAAGCGGACTTTTGCGGAATGAGAATAATCGGCGTCAGAATTGCAGCCGTACCGACCGAGGCGAGCAGTACGAGCCCGTAGGCCCGCTCCGACAGTATTGCCCCGACTGAATATTTGGCAAAAAAGCCGAACAGCAGCGGACACCCGGCAATCGACAAGGCCGCCAGCACCATCGGCAGGGCAATCGGCCGATCCACGCCTTTTTCCTTCAGTTGCTGCAGATCACGATCAGGCAGGCGGCCTGCACATAAAAACAGGCTGGCCTTGGCAATGCCATGGGCAAAGGCATACACCGGCCCCGCTGCAGGAGCAATCAGCACAAATCCCACCTGCGAAATGGTGGAACAGGCCAGCAGCCGCTTGATATCCCGCTGAAAAAAGGCCAGCGCCAGTCCGGTAAAAATGCCGCCGAAGCCCACCACCCGGATCACAGTTTCCACATCGGGAGAACAGGCCTCCAGCCGGATGAGCGGCAGCAGCCCGATGTTTACCACCACCCCGGAAAGGAGCGCGGAAACCGCGGCATCCGCCTCCGCATGCGCCTGAGGCAGCCACAGGCCGGGCAGAAAAACGCCCCCCTTGACCAGCAGCCCCGTAACAATCATCGCCCGCGCGGTGGGCGGCGCCTCGACTGCACTGGCAAACGAAAAGTCGCCGGCCGATTCATAGACCAGCAATACACCCAGCAAATAAAAGAGCATGCCGACATTACTCAGGAAAATGTAGCGCAACGCATTCCAGAGGTGCCGGGTCGACATCCCCTGCCCGATCAGCAGAAAGGCACAGATGGTGGTCAGCTCGATGACGACATAGAGATTAAAAAGATCGTTGCTGACAAAGCAGGCATTAACACAGCCGTGCAGCAGCGCCAGCAGAATAAAGAAATAGTGATGCCGTCCCTTATACCGCTCATGCCAGGCCACCGCGATCGATACAATCGCATTCAGCAGAATAAACCAAGCCGCAGTCTGATCGAGCACCAGCGAGACACCGAAACTATCGACCAGATGCATGGTCAACGCGGAATCCTGCACAAGAACACTGAGGCTCACTGCGGCAGATACGAGATAGGAAAAAACAGGAATGGTGCGCTTAGCCCCGATTTCAGGACCACCGGCTTAAGTGGAATCTGCGTCCTTAAAATGATAAAAAAGGACGCATGGATATGGGAAGAAAACGTAGGACATTCACGGACAAGTTCAAGGCCAAAGTGGCTGTTGAAGCGATCAAGGGCATCAAGACTCTCAACGAGCTGGCTTCGGAATATCAGGTTCATCCGAACCAGATTTCGGACTGGAAGAAACAGTTGCTTTCAAATGCTCCAGATCTTTTTGCATCGGGAAAAAAGAAGCAGGCAAAAACTGAAGAGGAGCTGACGGCTCCACTTTACGAGGAAATCGGTCGACTGAAGATGGATGTGAAGTGGCTCGAAAAAAAGCTCTGAGCCTGCCGCTTTCAACACGTCGGAGCTGGGTGGCCCCCAGCCCCGATTATTCGGTTCGACGACAGTGTCGGCTGGCAGGCGTCCCGAGGTCGGGCCTCTACTATCAACCCGCACCGGAAACAGCGGAGAATCTCCGATTAATGCGACTCATTGATGAGCGATACCTGTTGCATCCTGAATATGGTTATCCACGCATGACGGACTGGCTTCGAGAAAAGGAAAATGAGGTCAGCTACAAGCGGGTGGCCCGTTTGATGCGGACGATGGGGCTTCAAGCTATTACCCCCGGGCCGCACACGAGCAAACCCGCGTCAGGGCATAAGATATACCCGTATTTATTACGTAACGTGGAGATTGAGCGAGTGAATCAGGTGTGGAGTACGGACATCACCTATATCCCAATGCGTAACGGATATATGTATTTGGCTGCCGTGATCGACTGGCGCAGCCGCTATGTGCTCTCCTGGGAGCTTTCAAGCACAATGGATAGCCTGTTCTGTATCGATGCTCTTGAATGCGCTCTGCGGCAAGGAACGCCTGAGATATTCAACACGGATCAGGGGGCACAATTTACATCGAGCGGCTTCACGGGCGTATTACTCGACAAAGAGATCACCATCAGTATGGATGGGCGCGGACGGGCGCTGGATAACGTTTTCATCGAACGACTCTGGTGGTCCGTGAAATATGAAAAGATTTATCCTCAATCCTATAGCGACGGACATTCATTACACCAAGGGCTAAGCAGCTATTTTGAGTATTACAATAACGAGAGAAAGCACAGTGCTCTGGACAAGCGAACGCCCGTTGAGGTATTCAAGGAAGGAGCACTCAGCACATGATCGCAAGTGATGCCGTCGCTTCGCTCCGCCCTCGGCCCTCCGGGCCGCCCCTTCGGGGACGGGCTCCGCAAAGCGACGGCATCATAAAGGGGCGGCCTTATTGGCCGCCGGAACACGGAACAGGGAACCGCAGGTTCCACCTTAAATTCGCCGATCCGTGGTCGAAGATTGGGGGTAGGCGCATGGTCCGCAGCCCGCGATGAAACATCAGGCAAAGCAGGCCGGTCAGAAGCGGAAGAAATACCACCAGAAGGATCATCCATCCTCCTTCCAGTGTTCCTCAATTTCATCGACTTCCAGCGTGGGGTACCGTTTGGCAATATACATGCTCTGCACCAGAACCAGTGCCACAATAGAGAATCCGATCACAATCGCTGTAAGGATGACCGCCTGAAGAACGGGATCGGCATACGGTTCGACAGCCGCTTCTTCGGAAACGGTTGGAGTACGCCTGCCGTGGCGCGTGGCATAAAGAACAAACAGGCTGATCACTCCCGTGCCCATCACATCCATCGAAAGAACGCGTAGAAGCAAGTTCCGCTTAAAAAGCAATCCCAGCAGACCAATCAGTATGGTCGCGAAGATCAGTCCCTTCATAATTTGATCGGGCAACATGGCCTTAAACAGCTCCGTTTAAAAAGACGCACTACCTGTGCCGACTATAAGAACCTCTGCACGACAGACCCGTCAATTTAAAATAGGCATCAAAGAGGCCCGACGCGGATTCATAATCTATAGATATTGAAGAAAGCGGTAATGCCCATATAATCCGATGCAATCAAACAGGAGTTTCATCATGGAAGAACTAGACCCAGTCAAACTGAAGGCGGAGTTGGATCAGTTCAAGAAAGAGAAGGAAAAAATTCGGCAGCTCATGGGCCAGATCGGCGGCAAGCATGCCGAAAAGATCGACCGGCGGGTGAACTTCTTTTTCATCGGAGCGATCTCATTGCTGGCGCTGAACGACTTTCTCCACCACATCTTCGAATTCCACACCCCGATCCCTTCCCTGTTTTCGCTGGAAATCGCGGTGCTGCTGGTTTCGATCAAAATTATTTGGATGATGCACAAAGCCACCAAGGTGGAGCATTTCCAGTTCTGGATCCTCAACTCCATCGAGTTCCGGCTCAACGACGTCGCCAAGCAGGTGCGCAACCTCGACAAGACGGTTAAGAAATACCATACGGAGGAAGAGCTGGAACAGCCGATCATCCCAACCTTTAACGAAATGGAAGTACCTGATCCAGCGAAGGTGCCCCCGAAATAAGCATCAACAGCCGGTCCACACCCAGCGCCACGCCACCGGAGGGAGGCATGGTTTCCAGCGCTTGGAGAAATGCCTCATCAATGGGATAAACGGCGGCCCCAAGCGCCTTGCGATGTTCCGCGCATTTCTCAAAGCGGAGACGCTGCTCGGCCGGATCAGTCAATTCGGAATAGGCGTTGGCCAGTTCGATGCCGTCGATGTATAGCTCCCACCGCTCGGCCAAAAGCGGATTGCCCGGCTTGCGTCGCGACAGCGCCGCCGCTTCAACCGGATAGTCGATCAGCACCACCGGCCCGCCGATGGCCTTTAAGGCGGGCTCGACCTTTTCGACGAGATCGATATCGAACCGGTCTTCGTCATAGTTTCCCGCAGGATCCCAGCCGGCATGCTCAAGAAAGGCTTCGGAAACCGCAATCAACTTCCAATCCGTCGAACAAGATTCCCAAACCGTGGCAATCAGCGCCTTGGTGTCTTCGAGAATACCGAGATAGTCGGTCTGGGCGCGGTACCATTCGATCATCGTATATTCGGGATGGTGCAGCGGGCCGCGCTCGCCGCTTCGGAAGCACTTCCCCACTTCAAAGATTTTTTCATGCCCGTGCGCCAGCAGCCGCTTGTGGAACATTTCCGGCGAGGTGCGCAAAAAATGATCCCCGCTCGGCTCGGCGTCGATATGCAGCTCCATGCAAGGCGTTTTAACCCGGATCGGAGTTTCGACCTCCGAAAAGCCACGTTCATAAAAAAACGCCCGGATGCGTCGCATCAAGGCGTCTCTCAGCGTTATGCTGTCTTGAACCATTCCTACCCCTTGGCCACGCGGTCGGCATAGGTGCCGGTACGGGTGTCGATACGGATGGTGTCGCCTTCGTTGATGAAGATCGGCACATTGATTTCGAATCCGTTCTCCAGCTTAGCCGGCTTCATGACATTGGTAGCGGTGTCTCCGCGTGCGCCGGGCTCGGTTTCCGCGACAATCATTTCCACAAAGTTCGGCAGGGTGATGTCGAGTGCGCGTTCGTTGTGGAAAAGGATTTCCACCTGCATATCATCGACGATGAAGTGTTTTAAGTCCCCGAGCAGTTCTTCGCTCAAGAGCGCCTCTTCAAAGGTCTCGTTGTCCGAAAACACATAGTTGCCGCCGTCTATGTAAGAGAAGGTGTAGTCGCGCGAAAGGAGCGCGCAACGGTTCACTTTTTCGACGGAACGGTAGGTTTTATCGAAGGTATTGCCGGTTATAAGGTTTTTGATTTTGCAACGATAGAGCGCCTGCCCCTTGCCGGGCTTGGAAAACTCAAAGTTGGTAATCATGCAGGGATCGCCATCGATTTCGATTTTCAATCCCTTTTTCAAGTCGGATGCACTGTACATAATAGATAGCCCTTGGTTGTAAGCTTAAAAACGGGCGCGCATTATGCAGAAACCCCAATCGACTGCCAAGCGGTTTTTACCGTCGCCGAGCGAAATAAACGGTCATGACTTAAAAAAGTATGGAAAAATATGGAGATTTCATCCAAAAGCATATATATCTAGCACCACATTGGATCTAATCCAGATAGAGCTTCACACCCTAACTCGACCAAGGAGAGAGAGCATGAAAAAAACAATCGCAACCATGATGACAATGACTTTGGCGTTTGGCATCGCCACCAGCGTTATCGCCAAATCGGAAAAGAAAAATGCGCCAAGAAACACAGCCGCCGTTGAAAAAGACCTAAAAGAAGCGGGTTCTGAACATTTCCCAGAAAAAATGAAGGTCGGAAAAGTTGGACCGATCAAAGTAGGCGACACCTACTACCACGCCTTTTGCGGCAACTTGAAAAAGAGTGGCTACCGCGTAATCATTTATGACAATACCCCGAAATATATGGGGTACTACGAAACCGAGTTCGAGCCCTACGACTATGAAGAAGGCGCTATTTTGCTGGACTCCGGCGAAAGCGACGAAGATGGCAACGACATTCCGTTCATCCTGCCGCTCGGCAAGAAAGGTCCGGCGGACCGGATCAACATCGACGGCATCCCCACTACGTTTGTAAAAGCGCCTGGAAATGAAGGCGAAGCGGCTGGCGGAATACCGGCGGGGCCGGCTAAAGTTAAAACGGTTGGCGGCGACGACATGCAACCGGAATACCGCGACTGGACCATCAGCATGAGAGGCAAAAAAATCACCTTCCGCGCCATCTACATCAAGAAAGACCGAAGCAAGGTTTTCTTGAAGGATGAGAAGCAAGGAAACGAGAAGGACTTCTACATCAGAGACTTTTCAAAAGCAGACCAGGAATACATGGAGCAGTTCAAATAAACCGAGCATAACAAACCAATCGGCAAAGGAACCACCCTCGCAAGGTGGCTCCTTTTTTTATGTCTACATGCTGCCACGGTCCGAGAAAACGACTGCGCTTATCGTTTGCTCTGGTGACCCCGCCATACAAGGAAACCTTTCTGGAGAACACTTCCTTGCGGAAGCAACATGCACCCAACAGCATGACGGAGTCTTGCTCCGATGTGAAACAGCGAGTGCCAGCGCTCTTCTTGGCAGGCACAAAAAAAAACGCCCCGCGAACGGGACGCTTTTTATCATTCAATCCGAAGATTGAATTAGCCGAGACGAGCTTCGAGTTTTTCGAGCTGCTCAGTCATCTTGGCAGGAAGCTTGTCGCCAAACTTAGCCAGATAGTCCTTGGCGTCAGCCACAGTGGCTTTGAACGCTTCGGTGTCTACCTTCATCAGTTTTTCCCAATCTTCAGCCGGGATGTCGAGGCCATCGAGGGTCAGGTCACCGTCGATAGGCATCAGGCCGATCGGAGTTTCGCGAGCTTCAACTTTGCCTTCAACACGGTCGCACATCCATTTCAGAACGCGGGAGTTTTCGCCAAAGCCAGGCCACAGGAACTTCTTGCCGTCTTTCTGGAACCAGTTGACGTAGAAACAACGCGGCGCTTTGTCGCCGAGCTTTTCGCCCATGTCGAACCAATGCTGCATGTAGTCGCCAGCGTGGTATCCGATGAACGGAGTCATCGCAAAGGGGTCGAAGCGGAGCTTAGCACCAACGTCGAGGGCCGCAGCAGTCGGCTCGGAAGAAGCCGTTGCGCCCATGTATACGCCCTGTTCGAAATCAAATGCTTCGTGAACCAGCGGCATAACCGAAGTACGCTTGCCACCGAATACGAAGATATCGATCGGAACACCGGCCGGATCTTCCCAATCAGCGCAGATGACCGGACAGTTGGCGGCACGTGCAGAGAAACGGCTGTTCGGGTGAGCGCCTTTGATGGTGTTGCCATCAGCGTCTTTCATGCCCGGCTTCCACGGATTGTTCTTCCAATCGGTTCCGCCGGCGCAATCAATGCCCATGTCTTCCCACCACACATCTTTGTCTTCCGTCACAACGACGTTGGTGAAGATGGTGTCTTTCGAACAGGCGGCAAGTGCCATCGGGTTGGAGTATTCCGCAGTACCCGGAGCAACACCGAAGAATCCAGCTTCCGGATTGATCGCGTAGAGACGTCCGTCAGCGCCAGGCTTCATCCAGGCAATGTCGTCGCCAATGGTTTCAACTTTCCAGCCCGGAACAGTGGACTGCAGCATGGCCAGGTTGGTTTTTCCGCAAGCAGACGGGAATGCCGCAGCAACGTGGAATTTCTTGCCTTCCGGATTGGTGAAACGCAGGATGAGCATGTGCTCGGCCATCCAGCCTTCACGACCGGCCATGGCAGATGCAATACGCAGCGCCAGGCACTTCTTGCCAAGCAGAGCGTTTCCGCCGTAACCCGAACCGAAGGACCAGATGAGGTTTTCTTCCGGGAAGTGGGCGATGTATTTCTTTTCGATCGGGGCGCAAGGCCAGCGTACGTCTTTCTGACCTTCTTCAAGCGGCGCACCAACGGAGTGCAGGCAAGGAATGAAGTCATCAGTCTTTTCGATCAAGCGCAGAACTTCAGTCGTTACGCGGGTCATGATGTGCATGTTGCAGACAACGTATGCAGAGTCAGTGATTTCGATCGCGTTTTTAGCAATCGGAGAACCAACAGGCCCCATGGAGAACGGGATAATGTACATGGTGCGGCCCTTCATGCAGCCCTTATACAGTCCACGCATGGTTTCTTTCAGCTCTTCCGGGTCAATCCAGTTGTTGGTAGGACCGGCATCTTCTTCCTTAACGGAAGCGATGTAGGTGCGGTTTTCAACACGCGCTACGTCGGACGGATCGGAGTTGAACGCAAAGCTGTTCGGACGCTTTTCTTCGTTCAGCTTGATCGCCGCACCAGATTCGACCATTTCGGCCATCAGGCGGTCATATTCTTCTTTGGAACCGTCACACCAGACGACTTGATCCGGCGTGCACATTGCTTCTACTTCAGCTACCCAGTCGAGCAGCTTCTTGTTTGTTGTGGGAGCACTCATTATGCATTCCTCCTGTTAGGTTAAATCTACTGAAATTCAACAAATGGTTCGGTAAGATGAAGAAATGGATTAGCGATGTCAAACCTTGAGCCATTAAATTCATGATCGAATTGGTAATGTTCGCAAACCCCCGCCGAAGAAATAGCTTATCTTGCGCTGTTGCAAATCTTTCCTACTTAAAACCTCGAAAGCAAAAGGTTTGGAATATTGAAAAAAACAGGCTCCAGGTTATCCGGAGCCCTTTAAAAAAAACAGAGGTTTTCAAAATTTATTGCGCAGCTTGAGTCTAATACTCGCCGCATGCGGCGAAAAACAACTCAGAAAGATCGCCTATAAAAAACCCCGCTTGAGCGAAGCGAAAGGCAAGCCTAAGCGAGATAGCTTGCTGCGGAGATTTTTATTGCGATCTGTTACGCCGTAATAAATGAAGGCAGGAACCACAGAGACTCCAAGGATTTTCCAACCCCCCTAATGGATAGGAGGTTAAGCATTGCCTTTCAGTCGATTCGCTACGCAACCTCTTCATATTCAAGGCATAGAAAGATCGAGGTTGCCCGCTGGATTCGGCGCTTCAGAATGATGACCGCAAAGACACGAAGGCGCAAAGATGGGACAGGGCTTTTCATACCCTCTCCGAGGCACAATAAACGTTTCCTGCGGATGGCAAAGTCGCCTCACAAAAAAAAGAATGGATAGTTTTTGTCCACCCGTTTATTCATAGCGAAAAAGAGTAAAAAGGAGCAGGAATCCTTAGTGTCTTTGCGGTCAAAAAACACCGTCTAGGAGAACCTGAAATGCGCTTAACCTCCACCCCATTACCCCCCCCCCGACATTCCAATTAACAATCCGTTCTTCAGCACGGACAGGAACGGGCTTTCAGATTATCTCTCACCAAAACCCCACCCTCAGCATCTGAAGCAATCGGTGAAGAATCGACCAACCCGAATCTCTACTCTGCTCACCCCTATTCGTCTTGGGAACGCGGCCCCAACGAAACCGCCAACCGCATCATTCGCAAGATCATTCCCTAAGGATGCGATATCGGGAAGGTTACTTATATAGGTATCCGTAAGATCAAGGACTGGATCAATCACTATCCTTGCAAGATCCCGAATTTTAAAACCGCTGAAAAACTGTTCGCTCTGGAGGTGGCAGCATGAGATGCCCACCATTATCAAAAGTTGGGCATTTTAATTTTCAGTCTACCTCAATTTACTAGTTTAGCTAAAAAAGCTCTTCTCCTCTTGCGACGCCCTGAAAATATGAATACAGTGCCCCGCATTATGAATTTTGACTCAAAGGAGATTAATATGAATTCAAAATATACAGAATTACTCAAAAGCAAAATGAATGCTGAGAGCTATGAAAAACTGATCGCTCTCGGAAACAACGAAGTCATTGACTTTGTTGGCCTATTCGCAGGCCACTGCAACCCTGCCTCCATCTATGTTTGCAATGACAGCAAGACGGATGAAGAATACATCAAATCCAAAGCCCTTGAACTCGGCGAGGAATTCCAGCTCGCGAAAAACGGCCAAACCATTCATTGGGATGGCTATGCCGATCAAGCACGCGATAAAGTGAACACAAAATACATGGTTTACAAAGAGAATCTCGAGAAGATGAAATCTCTTAATTCCGTGGAATTCGAAGCCGGACAAGAAGAGATCATGGGCATCTCCAAAAATATCATGGCAGGCAAAGAGGTCGTCGTTAAATTCTTCTGCGAAGGCCCCGCGTTCTCTGAATTCACCATGCCTTGCGTTCAGCTCACCGATTCCTGGTACGTTGCCCACTCCGAATCCATTCTCTACCGCCCAGCCTATGAGCATTTCAAAAGCATGGCGGCAGACGATAAACAATTCTTCAAATTCGTCCACTCTGCGGGTGAACTCGATGAACGCAACTGCACGAAGAACATCGATCAGCGCAGAATCTACATGGACACGCAGAACAACATTGTCTACTCCATGAATGATCAGTATGCCGGGAATTCCATCGGCCTGAAAAAACATTCCATGCGCTTGGCCATCAATAAAGCCGGACAAGAAGGCTGGCTCTGCGAACACATGTTCCTCATGGCTTGCCTCAACGAAGAAGCAGGAAGAAAGACCTACTTTGCAGGTGCTTATCCTTCCGCTTGCGGAAAAACATCCACGGCCATGATTCCCGGCGAACAGATCGTCGGCGATGACATCGCCTACTTCCGCAACATCGACGGTGAATTCCGCGGCGTAAACGTTGAACAGGGCATCTTCGGAATCATCAAAGACGTCAATACAGAAGACGACCCGGTCATTTTCGCCAATCTCATGCGCGATCAGGAATTGATTTTCTCCAACGTACTGCGCGGACCCGACAATCAGCCCTACTGGCTCGGCTCAGGCCTTGAAACGCCCAATGAAGGTGACAATCACTCCGGATCCGACTGGAAAGAAGGCAAGACCGATGCGGCAGGAAACGTCATTCCAGTTGCTCATGGAAACGCCCGCTACACCATGCGACTCGACTACCTCGAGAATTACGACAAAAAAGGCTTTGAAGCCAAAACAGGCGTCAAAGTCGACGGCATCCTTTACGGCGGACGCGACAGCGACACCTGCGTTCCGGTTGAAGAATCCGCCTCTTGGGAAGCCGGAATTCTGATTAAAGCATGTACGCTTGAATCCGAAACCACCTCGGCCACCCTCGGAAAAGAAGGCGTTAGAAACCCGAGCCCAATGGCGAATATGGACTTCGTTTCTTATCCTTTGGGTGAGTACACCATGAACAACATTGCTTTCGGAAAAAGCGTTGATCAGACTCCGAAGGTATTTTCGACCAACTACTTTCTGCGGACCAAAGAAGGTAAATTCTGCACCGACAAACTGGCCAAGAAAGTTTGGTTGCACTGGGCGGAAGGAAGAATCCACGGCGAATATGAAACCCTCGATACTCCGACTGGTAAAATTCCCCTTTTCGAGGATTTGAAGGTTCTCTTCAAAAAGTACCTCGATCTGGACTACACCCTGCCCGAGTACACCTACCAGTTCACCTTCCGTTGTTCCAAATGGATCGAAAAACTGCAACGTTCGACCGCATACTTCAAGAAAATGGATGCAAACTGCCCGTCCACCATCTTTGAAGCTTGGGAAAAAGAAATTGCAACCATTGAAAAAGCCCAGGCTGATTTCGGCGACGAAATTGAACCGGGCAAATTTTCAATCTAAGAAAATCATCCAATCCGGAACCTTCCGGATTGGATGTCCTCCGAAAGGGTTGCTTTCAGGAAACTGGACAGCAACCCTTTTTTATCCCCTCCTCCCAACACTTCTTCGACAACAAAACAGGCAACTAGCTCAATCTATGCTAAAGGATGCCTTTTGCGATAGCCACAGTAGCCGTTGCGACGGTTCAGGGTATGATGCGGCCATGGATAGAGCCTGTCGCATTGAAACAGGTTTTAATGCCGCGCATCATTTCGTCTTTTTATCAGCAAACCAAAGTATAAGCACCTAACAACCAGGAATATGTAAAAATTTTATCGCAAGCAACTCTTATGCAACCGGCCCGGTTTGCGATATACTCATAAAGCGTTTTTGAAACAATTGGGGTAATCATAGTTTGATCAGATGTGACTTCATTTAAATCCCAACATCCGGCTTGAGTTTCCCCTCTCGATCCTATTTTTTTACTCGTTATGAGACACCAAAAAGCCAAAGCATGGGAAAAGAAGCTCAAAAGCGTCTTCGACGAAATCGACGCTGAGCTTGAAAAGCAGTACAGCAACCGCTTTAACCTGCACCCCTCCCGCTCCAGCGAGGGCACCACCTCCAATCCCGAAATGGACGGCCTCTTCAATGTGGGCGCCTCCTACTCCGCCGGCTTCGGCTCGAAGTTCGGCCCCGGCTATGTGGTTGAAGTCCGCCTGTCCACCCTCCAGCGCGTGCCTCTGGAACTGACGAGCGAAATGAATGAGAAAGTGAAAGCCTTGCTCAGCGAAAAGCTCCCTCTCGCTTTTCCCGGAAAAACGCTCCACATCGACAACGAGCGCCACCACCTGCGCATCCACGGCGACCTGAGTCTGGACTAAACCACGGTGCATTCTTGATATGCATGCATGAAGGGAATAGAAACCATTCAATACACGATTCGCCCAGCTTCAGCTCCAGGGAACCCCTCTTCCGACAAACGATATTTGGATCGCGGCGCTCGCTATCCTGCATGACCTTCTCCTTTATTCCCGAGTCACGCACTTCGACAACCTCCCACAGGTCGCGAGGATCGATTGATCTTCAAGCACATCCGTCCTAAATTGTGCTGACATATATTTGAAGGCAATAAAAAGCGGGCGATGTTTGTCTTTATTTAACCCATGCGAACTGGGATTGTTTAATTCTGATTATGAAACGCACTTCCCCATCCCGAAAAGGCCTGACATTGATCGAGGTTCTTGTCGCCATGCTGATCCTCAGTATAGGCGTAACCTCCATGATGGTGGCCATGACGCGCTGCCTGGCCGTGGTGCGGACCGCCCGCAACCGGGAGGTGGCCCGCGGCCTGATCCGGCGCGTCGACATCGAACACCCCATTGAAAGCGTCGATATGGCAGAACTGTCCGAATCGGGCGATTTCGAGGATGTCGACGGCTATGTCTGGATGCGCGACATTTTAATGGTCGATGAAGAGGAGCGTCCCGGCCTGTTTTTTGTAACCACGCGCATTCAATGGTCGGAGCGCGGCCGCGACGCCTTTGAGGAAATCACCACCTATAAGTATGCGCCCGACGCAGAAAGCATCAGCAAAGAATTCTAGAACCGTGAAACTCAAAACTCAAAATCTGAATATAGAACAAAAGCGAGCCTTCACGCTGCTGGAAGTAATCGTGGCGATGGTGGTGCTGACGATTGCGCTGTCGGTGGCCTTCCAAGCCTTCAGCGGCACGATCCGTGCGTGGAAGCGCGGCACCGAAGTCATCGACGGCATGAAGCATGGCGATTTTGCGATGAACCAGCTTGTTTCGGCAATCAACTCCACCATCTACTTCAACAATCCCCGCAAAACCTATGCCTTCAAGGTTGAAAAAAACACCTCCGCCGGACTGCCGGCCGACGAGATCAGCTTTGTAACCTCCAGTGGCGCCTTTATGCCGGAATACTCCCCCTTCACCGACGGCCCGCACCGGATCAAGCTGCTCATCGACGACGATGACCGCGGAAACCCCGCCCTGTTCGTCATCGCCATGCCGGCCATTGCAAACGACGAAGATTTTGAAGACGAATACGACGCCGAGCCCGAGTTGGCGTCGCGCGCGGTCCAAGGACTGGAAGTTCTCTTCTGGGATGACGAAGCCGAAGACTGGACCGAAGAATGGGAAAAGGAGAATTCCGTTCCCGAGCGCATCCTGCTGACGGTCTTTGTTGTATCCGACGATGAAGACGAAGAGCCGATAGAGTTTGCACGGGTCATCGATATTCCCGTTGCCCGGTCCGTCGAAGCCAAACTGAGAAGCCCCTCCTCTACCGATCAAAGCAGCGGAAGTACCGGAAACTCCGGCGGTGGCAACAACAGCATCACAATCGGCGGAGCAAAATAAAACCGATGAGCAAGCATCCCTCCCATCATGATTACACGAAGAAAAACGGCGCCGCGCTGATCGTGGCGCTGTGGGTGCTGATCATCCTGTCGCTGATCGTCGGCTCGTTCGCCTTCGAGGTGAAGCTCGAATCCATGCTGGTTTCGTATAAACGCAAAAGATTCCGCGCCGAAATGATGGCGCTTTCCGGGCTGGAATACGCCAAGGCCATCCTCGACCAGCGCCAAGACGCCAAAGAGCTCGAAATCGAAGACCTCGATGAGGACAAAGACGGCTTCATGCAGGCGGCGCTGTTTGTCAAACGCGGCCTTTCCACCACCTCCACCATCGAGCTCGGCGACGGCTCCTTCTCCGTCACCCTCGAATCGGCCGAAGGAGGCCGCAACGTCAACACGCTCACCCGCGACCAGTGGATCGGCATATTTGAAATTGCCAACATTCCCTCGACGGACTGGGATGCCATGATCGACTGCCTCGAGGACTGGATCGATGAAAGCGACCTTCACGGACTCAACGGCGCAGAGTCCGACGACCCCTTCTACGAGGAGCGCGGCTATCCCGTAAAAAACGGCCCGCTCGACAGCATCGAGGAGCTGCTGCTCATCAAAAACTGGGGACCGGACATCCTCTACGGCAAGCCCGCCGATGAAGACAGCGACGAGATCTACCCGATTGCCGACATCCTCACGGTTTGGGGCGACGGCAAGGTGAACCTCAACACCGCCAGCGCCGACCTGCTGCTCAGCTATGCGGAATATGAAGACTGGGAGCTCGAAAGCGTCTTCGAAGCCCGCAAAGGCGAAGACGGCGAAGACGGAACGATCGACGATGGAATCAAGAGTCTGGCCGACGTCGGGGCCGATCCCAATAAATTTAAATTGCAAAGTGAGTTTGTGAAGGTAACTTCTATTGGCGATATATACGGCACCCAGTATCAAATCGAGTGCATCTTCCTGGTGCAGAACAAAGACTCAATGGTGGTTTACTGGAGCGAAGGACCGGTTAAGAAAAATGCGAATACGCGAGAAGATGATAACGGCGACCTGCCGTACTGAGAACGGCATAGAATGGACCAGCCTGAAGATCAAGGCGGACGGTCCGGAACCCGCACAGCACGGTGCTCTCCCGCTGTCGATCCCTGACGGCTCCGCCGCCGAAATTCTGGACAAACTCGTGTTGCCGGATGATATTGCCGAGCATCTCAAGGGCGACATCACCGTAGCAATGCGCACCTCCGAACTGCTGATGCGAACCATGGAGTTCCCCACGGCGGACCCTCAGGAAATTGCCGACATGGTCGGCTTTCAAATCGACAAGGCCTCCCCCTTCCCCGCCGACCAGCTCGCCATCGCGCACGAAGTGCTGCACTTTTCAGAGAACAGCGCAACCGTGCTCATGGCCGCCGCCAAGCGCGAATGCATCGACGCCATCGGCGACACATTCAGCCGGCACGGCGTCCACATCCACAGCATCGACGCCAGCATCCTCGGATGGATGCAGCTGATCCGCGAACACGGCGAACTGGCCAAGACCGGCTGCGAAATCCTGATCGTAGACGACGGCATGGACTTTTCTCTGGCCGTCCTCTCGGACGGCCTGCCGATGGCGTTCCGCGCCCTGCATGCCCAACTCGACGACATGAACGTCGTGGACGAACTGGCCTACGAAATAAACTACACGCTCACGATGCTCGACGGCGAACACGTCCTGGAGACGCCAGAAGCCATTCAGTTCTGGAGCTTCAACGGCGTGCCGGAACCGCTGCAGGCCAAACTCACGGCCAAAACCGGACTCGCCATCCACTGCGGCGAACTCAGCGCCCTGCCGCCACTCTCCGAAGGCATCATCCAGCGCGCGCTCAAAACCGAAAGCCACATCGAACTGATTCCGCGCGAATGGATCGACCATGAAAACCGCGTGATGCTGCGCAAAAAGTTCACCCTCATTTCCTCCGCCATCGCCGCCGTCTGGATCTTCGTCCTGCTCATCTTCTTCGGCATCTACAAGACACGCGACCTCAAGCTCGCCGGCGTGCAGGGCCGCGCCAACGCCATTGCTCCTGCCGCCAACCAGGCGTTGCAGAACCGCAAGAAGCTCAAGGCGCTCAAGGTCTACACCGACCGCTCTGATTCCGCACTGGAATGCCTCCGCGAAGTCACAAGCCAGCTACCGTCCGGCGACATCGAGTTTGTTTCCTACAACTACAGCAAAGGCAAAGGGGCGACCCTGCGCGGCACGGCCGCCAACGACGACCTCGTTAACGACTTTTTTGTCAAACTCACCAAGTCAACGCTGTTCGAACGGCTCAAGGACCAGTCGGTGAACACCAAAACGACCAAAGGCGTGCGGCGCGCCGTCTTTTCGGTTACGCTGGTGCTGCCGGCTGAGGAGGAAGACAAATGAAAATTACTCAACGCGAAATGATTCTGGGCGTGGCCACGCTCGCCTGCGTGCTCGCCGGCGCAACGTGGTACATCATCGACAGCAAAATTGATGCTTGGCATACCAAGAAAAACGAGATAGCAAAACTCAACCAGCAAATCAGCCTGCACCAGAACGCCATTAAAATGCAGGAAGACTGGCTGGACGACTTGAACGCGCTTCAAAAAGAACTGCGGGCGTTCGACTCCAAACAAAAATCCGTGTCCCCAGCGCTGATGAAAACCATCAAATCGATCTCCAGCAAGCACGGCCTCGTCATCAACCGCAGCCAACCCTACAACGAAAAGCCGACCGGCGACCTCTTCGAACTTGGCATCAACTGCACCTGGGAAGGCACCCTCGAGTCGATGGTGAACTTTCTGGCCGACCTGCAGCAGCAAGGCGTCCGCTACGACGTGCGCACCCTCAACGTCACCCCGGTCGGCAAAAGCACCGGCAAGCTTAAAGGCAACATGGTGATCAACTGCGCCTATACCCGAAAGCCGGGCGCGGCAAAGAACTAACCAGAGCAGCGAAATGAACCTCGACGCAATCACAACCGGCGCCTTTCAAGAAATCTGCTACATCGTCTGGGGCAAAGCCAAGCGGGCGCTGGTGCTCGATCCCGGCCAGGACGCCCCGCTCATTTTCCAAGCGCTCGAAAAGCACGGCTTGGAGGTCGAGGCCTACATCTGCACGCACGGCCACGCCGACCACATCAATGCACTCGCCGAGGTGCACGCCAAGCACCCCGCCCCCGTTGCCATGCACTCCGGCGACTGGTCGTGGGCGTTCGGCGACATGAACCAGATTGAGCCCCACTACCCCGTTCCCAGACGCCCGGACGTCGAAGATGCCCTGCGTCTGGAAAGCGCCAAAGACTGGACCTTTTCCGACCTGAAGTTCCAATGCCTGGAAACACCGGGGCACACCCCCGGATCCTGCTGCATCCTCTTTCCCGAAGGACGCATCATGATTGCCGGCGACACGCTGTTCAAAGGCTCCTGCGGACGCACCGACCTGCCCGGAGGCAGCCCGCGCCAACTGAAAGATTCGCTGAACAAACTCAAACAGCTGCCCGACGAAGTACGCGTTTTCCCCGGCCACGGGCCGGACACCACCGTCGGCATTGAACGCGCCACCAACTTTTTCATGCACTAGCCGCTACAGTAAAAAAAGGAGCCACCTATGAAGCATATCATCAATACCGAAAACGCGCCGGCGCCGATCGGCCCCTACAATCAAGCCGTCAAAAGCGGCCACCTGCTCTACACCTCGGGCCAAATCCCGATCGACCCCGCCACCGGCCTGCTGGTGTCTGGAGGCATCCGCGAACAGGCGATTCAAGTGCTCGAAAACCTTAAAGTGGTTTTGGAGGAGGCGGGAAGCACGCTCGAAGACGTCATCAAAACCACCGTATTCCTCGCCGACATGACCGACTTCCCCGAACTCAACACCATCTATGCGGAATATTTCAGCGAGGCCAATGCTCCAGCGCGCTCCACCGTACAAGTCGCCGCCCTGCCCAAAGGCGCTTTGGTGGAAATCGAGCTGGTGGCCAAGGTCTGATGACGCGCAAGAAAGTGATCCAAATGATCGCCGGGCTGGTGCTGGTGCTGGTGCTCGGCATCGGCAGCTATTGGCGCTCGCCCACCATTGAAAACCCCGCGCACTGGGGCGAAACCATGGGCACGACGTACAGCGTCAAAATTACCGGCCCGGTCAAGCAGCGCGAGCTTAAGCGGCTCACGCAACTCATCAACCAACAACTGGCCGAAGTCAATCGCCAGATGTCGACCTGGGATGCCGCGAGCGAGATTTCCCGCTTCAACCATTCGGATTCCACCGAACCGTTTCGCTGCTCGGATGCATTTGCCGCGGTGGTCGGGCGCGCGCTGGAGCTTTCGGGTTCGAGTGGCGGTGCATTTGATCCCACTCTGCAGCCCCTGCTCAATCTATGGGGATTCGGCAGCGAAGGCGCAGAGCGCCAGATTCCGGCCGACGCCGCAATTGCCAAAGCCAAAGCGCAAACCGGTTGGCGCAAGCTGACGGCCGAAGACGGCCCCATCCTCCGAAAAAGCACCCCCGAACTCTCACTCGCTCTCGGCGCCATTGCCAAAGGCTACGGCGTGGACGAACTGGCAAGCACGCTGACCGATTCCGGCTATGAAAACTGGTTTGTTGAAATTGGCGGCGAAGTGGTGGTTCAGGGAACCAACCCCGACGGCGTTCCGTGGAAGATCGGCATTCAGAAGCCGACCACCAACCCGATGGAAGAGGGACAGCTGCAGGGCATCGTCCACATAACCAACGGCGCCGTGGCCACCTCGGGCGACTACCGCAACTATATCCTTGAAGACGGCGTCGTCTATTCCCACATCCTCGATCCGCGCTCCGGCCGCGCCGTGCTTTCGGACACGGCCAGCGTGACGGTCGCTGCGCCGAACTGCAT
The DNA here is from genome assembly GCF_900890705.1 of Pontiella sulfatireligans. Classification (GTDB taxonomy): domain Bacteria; phylum Verrucomicrobiota; class Kiritimatiellia; order Kiritimatiellales; family Pontiellaceae; genus Pontiella; species Pontiella sulfatireligans. The sequence continues at coordinate 534,386 of NZ_CAAHFH010000003.1, forward strand.
GGATGCCGACGGCTTGGCCACGGCGCTCTTCGTGATGGGCGCGGACGAAGGCCTGCCCTGGGTCGAGCGTCAGCCAGATGTTGAGGCCCTGTTTCTGACGCGTGGCGCCAGCGGGGAAATATTCGAAAAATTTAGTTCGGGATTTGTCGAGGCCGCAGGCTATATTCCCAACTATTAACTGCTCGAGAAAACGAAGCAGACCGGCCTGCCTAAACGAAGAAAAGGAATAACACCATGCGCACAATCTGCCCCCTCCCCCTGTTCATAGCGGCCCTGTTGCTGGCCGGTTGCAGCAAAGACGCCAAAACGATCGACGAAAAAGAAGAGCGCGATCCGCTGGTCAAGACCGGGCAGTCGTATATGGATATCGAGGACTGGAATAAAGCCGAAGACGCCTTCAAGCAGGCCATCGAAAACGAACCGCGCATGGCCCGCCCGCATCTGCAGCTGGCCACGATCTACCAGCAGCACAAGCCGGACTACGCCCACGCCATCTATCACTATGACCGCTATCTTGAACTGCGGCCGGACTCCGAAAAGGCCGGACTGATCAACGACCAGAAACAAAAGATCGAGCAAGCGCTGGCCTACAACATCATCAAAAACTCGCCGGATGTGCAGCGGGTCGTCAGCCAGCTGCAGGCCGCCCAGCGCGAAAACGCCGAGCTCAAGCGCCAGTTGGCCGGCATGCAGCCGAAAAGCGCGGCAACCGTCACGCCCGCACAACAGACCGTCACGAAAACAGTCCCCAAAAGCGCAACGCAAGCCGTCAATTCAAATTCAGCCGCCCACCAGATCTACCATGTTGAAGGCGGCGACAACCTCACTAAGATTGCCCAGAAATTTTACGGCAACGACGAATGGGAGCCAATCTACGAAGCCAACCGAGACCGCATGAAATCGCCGGGCGACCTGCGCGTGGGCCAGACGCTGGTCATTCCTAAAAAATAGAACCGAGCGCCATCCGATGAAAATCAAACGCCATTGCACAACGACATGGGGCGTCATCACCGTATGTCTGGAAGACGGTGCCGTGACGGACTGCACGCTGCCCTTTCTCGAAGAAGAACCCGCCGAAGGCTTCGCCATTCTAGAAAAGGACGCCGGACCGGAGGGCGCCTTCATTGAAGCGGTCTTTTCCGGACGCACCGTGAAAAACCCTCCCGCTGTAAAACTAAAGGGCACCGGTTTCCAGCAACTGGTTTGGCGGGCCATTGCCGACACGCCCAAAGGCCAAACCAAAACCTATGGCGAGCTCGCTAAGGCGGTCGGACGGCCCCGCGCCTGCCGGGCGGTTGCCAACGCCTGCGGACGCAATCCAGCGCCGCTTTTCTTCCCTTGCCACCGAATTGTAGGTGCGAACGAAAACATGGGCGGTTTCTCTGCGGGACTCCCTTGGAAGCGCCTTTTGCTGAACGCAGAACACTAAGCTCTTTTTTTCATGCCAAGAGGGCTTGCATCCCCCTACCCGCTGGGCTAAGTAGAAAGGCGATTTACGTGAACAAACTAAAGGAATTTTAAAAAATGAAGCATTTTAAAGAAAGCATAACCGCCGACCTGTTGGCTGAACGCGCGCTTTTCCACCTTAAATACAGCCGGGGAAAAGACCTCCGCGCCGCTACGACCTTCGATAAAATGAGCTGCTTTTCCCACGCCGTGCGCGACATGGCCGTGGATGGATTCATCGCCACACAGCGCAAGTACCTCGACAACGACGTCCGCCGCGTCAACTATCTTTCAATGGAATACCTCATCGGCAAAATGCTGGCGAACAACGTCGTTGCACTCGGCATCGTGGAAACCTCCAAAGAAGCGCTAAAGAAACTCGACATCACGGTTGAAGAAATTCTCGAACTCGACGTCGAAGCCGGACTCGGCAACGGAGGCCTCGGCCGTCTGGCCGCCTGCTACCTTGACTCGCTCGCCACCATGGAACTGCCGGCCTACGGCTACGGCATCCGCTACGAACACGGCATCTTCCGGCAGGAGTTCGACAACGGCTGGCAGTGCGAACGCCCCGACGAATGGCTGGCCAACGGCTACCCATGGGAGCTGATTCGGCCGGAATACACGCTGCCGGTTTGCGTCTACGGACGCGTGAAGAAAAACTTTATTCCGGGCCGCGGCTCGGTGGATGTCTGGGAAGACTGGCAGATGTTCGAAGCCGTCCCCTACGATGTTCCGATCATTGGATACGGCGTCAACACGGTCAACATGCTCCGCCTGTGGAAATCGCAGCCGGCCGAAGGCTTCCGCCTCGACGTCTTCAACCAAGGCGACTATGTCCGTTCGGTGGAAGAAAAAAACTGGGCGGAAAACGTGACCAAGGTGCTGTATCCATCCGACTACACCTATGCCGGCAAAGAGCTGCGCCTCATTCAGGAATACTTCCTGGCCTCCTGCTCCGTACGCGACATTATCCGCCGCTATAAGAAAACCCACAACGACTTCAGCAAGTTTGCCGAAAAGAACGTGGTTCAGCTCAACGACACACACCCGACGCTTGCCATTGTCGAGCTGATGCGCGTCCTGCACGACGAAGAAGCCATGCCGTGGGACAAGGCATGGGATATCACCGTCAACACCTTCTGCTACACCAACCACACCCTGCTCGCTGAAGCATTGGAAAAATGGACGGTCGACCTCCTGCAGCGCGTACTTCCGCGCCACATGCAGATCATCTACGAAATCAACCACCGCTTCCTCCAGAAGCTGGAAATCAACTTTCCCGGCGACGGCGACTTGATGCGCGCGGTATCGCTCATTGAAGAAGGCCCTCACCAGCAGGTGCGCATGGCCAATCTTTGCGTGGTCGGCAGCAGCAAGGTCAACGGCGTTTCGGCGCTGCACTCTGAACTGCTCCGCACCAAAACCATGCCGGAGTTCGACAAAGTCTACCCCGGCAAGTTCTGCAATGTCACCAACGGCATCACACACCGCCGCTGGCTGCTGAAGTCCAACCCGGAACTGACCGGTCTCATTTCCGATAAAATCGGCGAGGAATGGAAGAAGGACCTCTCCCTCATTAAAACGTTTGAGGACTTCGCCAAGACCAAAGCCATTCAGAAGCGCTTCATGGAAATCAAGCGCGACAACAAGGTGGAGCTTTGCAAAGTCATTAAAGAGCTGACCGGCGAGCATGTCAGCCCCGACTCAATGTTTGATGTTCAGATCAAGCGGCTGCACATGTACAAGCGCCAGTTGCTCAAAGTAATGCACATCATCTACCTCTACCAAAAGATCAAGGCGAATCCCAAAGTCAAGATCCAGGCAAGCACCTTTATCTTTGCGGCCAAAGCCGCGCCGGCCTACCTAATTGCCAAATCGGTGATCAAGCTGATCAACTCCATGGCCGATGTCATCAACCACGACGTGGATGTGGCCGGCCGCCTCAAGGTGGTCTTCCTGCCCGACTACAATGTCTCGCTGGCCGAAAAGATCATTCCGGCCGCCGACATTTCCGAGCAGATCTCCACCGCCGGCCTCGAAGCCTCCGGAACCGGAAACATGAAACTGTCGTTGAACGGCGCACTGACCGTCGGCACCCTCGACGGAGCCAATGTTGAAATTGCCCAGCATGTGGGAGATGAAAACATCTTCATCTTCGGCCACCGCACCGAGGAGCTTGAAGAGCTTCGCACCAAGGGCTACAACCCGTGGGCCTACATGGACAAGTCCAAGGATCTGCAGAACGTGCTCGAAGCCATTCGCGACAATATCTTCGATCCCACGCAGCCCGACCTGTTCAAGGATATCTACAACGACATCACTGAGCACGGCGACTTTTACTTCTACCTCGCCGACTTTGAGCCTTACATCAAGTGCTTCAAAAAAGTCGACAAGCTATACGAAACACCTTCGAAGTGGGCCGAAAAAGCCATCCTCAATGTGGCCCGCATGGGCTGGTTCTCGTCCGACCGCTCCATCCAGAACTACTGCGACGACATATGGCATCTGGAGCGCACACCGATCGAGATGGTCTAAGCCACCAGACGGACCTGAGAAAAAGCGATGGCCCAGCCATCGCTTTTTTTCTGCTCGCTCTTCCGCTCAATCCTTTGATTTTTCTGATTCAATCCTACTTAATTCGTCCCGGTAACGACAAAGATGCCCGGCAACACCTTTCCGCGCCAACCACTTCTGTTTTCTATAGCACTATTCTTTCGCATCAATATCCCCCGTTCCTGCCCATTCCCCTTCCAATTGTGACTCGTGAATCCCGACTGGAGTGGTTAGGGTTTTGCCTGACATCGTCGGAAGGGTCGCATGCCTTACCGAATTTGTGCCCCAATACGGCCCAGCACCTGCACCGGCTGCAAACGGGCGGTTAACCGGAACAGCAGTACGAGGCGGGCAAGCTGTTGGTGTGTTCAGTGAGGCGTAGGCAAACTTTGCTCCGGGAAAGAACCGCAACCGGGCGTCGATGAAGGACATGGCGTGCAAGTCCTTCGTTCTCGCGGTGATTGGGTTTTTACAACCTTGAGTGTTCATAGCCGAGACGCTTTACCTAACTTCATGTTGTGCAGGATGGCACTGCCATTGCTGTTGGTTGGCTCCTGGGTTCATCTTCTGAAAAGATAAGAGACCATTCGACATGCGGCCGAGTGAATCCCTTTCACAAAAAGAGTTGAATCCATCACCGATTTAATTTATACATAGATTAACGAACTTTAAAAGGACTGTAATTATGAGCAAAAAACCCAGTAAACAAGAGTCCAACAAGACCATCGGCATCAACATGAATAAGAAAATGGCGGATGAGCTTACTAAACGGGCAGAATCGATGCACCTTTCGGTCAGCAAATACTGCAAGATCATTCTGCAGCAATGGGTGGATTCCGGCAACAAGCTGAACCTCACCGAAAAATAGAATCCCCATGCGGGAACACGCAACCGGCCTTCTGGCCGGTTTTTTTATGTCCTTTACTCTAACAGCAAGTCAGCTATCTTTCCGCCCATGATCACGTTGCATAGATTTAACTCCATAGAAACACTGACCCTCCAGATGCTGGAGCTTTTGCGCCAAACCCTTTCGACTCCCGGAAACCTGATGCTCAGCGGCGGCTCAACGCCCTACGCCGTCTATAACCGGCTCGCGGCCGCCCCCTGCCCCGTACATCCCAACCGTCGCCTGTTCCTCAGCGATGACCGCATGGAGCCGGCCGATTCTCCAAATAACAACGCCCACAACCTTGACCCGATGCTCAAGGCGCTCGCCTGCGAAGACCGCTTTATCCGGATCGACACCTCCTTGCCGATTGAACAGGCCGCCCGCCAGTTCGAGGCCTGTCTCCAACCCATGGAAACCGGGGATCTCGGCTTCCTCGGCATGGGCGCCGACGGCCATACCGCCGGATTGTTTACGCCAGAGCAGGCGCGGATGGATACGGGGCCTTTAACGCTCTACACCAACCGGCCCGATGGCATGCAGGGCATCAGCGCAACCCCTGCTTTTTTTAAGCGGATTGAAAAAATCGTTCTGCTCGTCACGGGAGAATCGAAGCGAAGCATCATCAATACGCTTTTATCTCGCCCCGACAGCATTCCCGCCGGAATCGCCCTCGGCAAGCATCCCTGCGTTGAGCTTTGGACGGATCTCGAATCGGCTTAAGTAACGCGTTGCATTTCATGCAAATCCCCCATCGCAGATTTGCGCCGTTTCCTTCCTTGAAAAACGGTTTAGGCATGATTCATGCTTTGACTTTAAACATCAAAACTAATTTCAAGAATCAGGGGCTTTATGCAACCAGGAAACCTACACGCAGACCATATGTTCAACCCCATCGAAGATGCCGCCGTACTTAGCGCACTTAACGAGCTGGGCCGATCGATCAATCTGATCACGACCTATGGTAAAAACCACCCGGCCGCCGACCGTGCAGTGGCCGCCGCCGCCGATGCCATGCAGAAACTCTTTATAGAACGTAAAAAAGTGATCATCGGCAGCTTTAACGGAGCGCTGACCATTGATGAGGTTCCCGTCCTCGCCCAAGGCACACTGCTGAAATCGCTGGAGCGGCGCTTGACCCGCCTGCGCATAACCGGGCTTCGCATAACGCGCGGCACCACACAGGATGAGCTGGGCCACCTCGCCAATATCCTGTCGAGCTCCGACGCCGACGAGTATGCCCACGAAATGCAGCGGTCCGGCCTATCACACATCGCCTCGGAAGACGTCAGCTTCAAGGCCGTCCACGAAGACCAGAGCGTGGCCAACAACTCCGAGTTGGCCGGCATGGACGGTAACGGCGTGCTGGTGCTGGAAGACGATTCCCTGGATAATGCCTCCTCCGGAACCGGCGAGGAAAGTTCGGTGCATGTCGAGCAGATCGTGGCGTTCCTCAAAGGCGATATCGAGGCTGACGAAGGCTCCGTCGGCGACGATCTGACCGAAGCCGCCTCCGACCCCGCGCGACTCGGTCAGATGATCATGGAATCGGTGGCCATCCGCCAAGCCGCCTCGGCCCTCTCCGGCGAATCGCTCAGCGATGTGGTTCTCGGGTGCCTGCGCCGCACCTTCGACGGCTTGCGCAAACAACCCGCCTTCCAGACTACGGAAGGCGTAGCAGACCTGCAGAAGGCCCTCCTGCTATTGGAGGAAAGCATGCTCGATAAAATGCGAGACCTCGCTGGCGAAGCCAACCCGGAGGTTGATCGCCAGATCGTTCAGGCCATTCGCGAAATGGACGAAAGCCTCGGCTTTGAACTGGCCGCACGGCAATATGTTGAACACCGCGAATGCCTTGAAGAAAACAAGCAGCAGCTGCAGTCGTTCCTGCAAAGCCGCGGCTCTCTGGTGGCGGAAAGCCTGCTCGAAACCACCGGATTCCCCTCTTCGGACTGGCGGAAAATCGTCGTGGATAGCGGCGGTGCAGTCAACGCAGGCGCAAACCCGCCCATAGCCGCTGGACTCAGCACCTTGGCCACCGTATTTGAAAAGCTCGAATCCGTGATGAAATCGAAGGATGGCAACGAGAATGAGCTCAAGGATCTGCTCGGTCAGGCCAACGAGAATTTAGACGACACCATCGATTCAACCCGGGAAAAGCTCGATACGCTCTCCAAACAGCTCGGCGACACCGGCACCATCGGTGGCCAAGCCCAGGTGATGAGCCGGAAAGAACTGCTCTCCAGCATCTCTGAAGTGGCGCAGGAACTCATGCAGCCGCTCACCGCAATCAACGCCTCGCTGGAAATGATGATTCACGGCTATGTCGGCAGCGTCAGCAACGACCAGCTTGAGATGCTCAATCTGGCCTACAACAGCGGCGAGCACCTTAAGTTTCTCATGAAAGAGTTGATCAACATTGTCGGCCTGCCCGAAAACAAGGGCGTCGACCACCGTTTCCACACCACCAGCGAGCAGGTGGTGCTGATGAAGAGCGGCGACGCGACTTAAAGCCGAAAAAAGGGCAGGAGGGAATCCCCCTGCCCGCAACCTCTTCCAATGGCGGGAAACCCTAGGTCGGTTCCTGCCCGCGCTGCATCACCACCTTGCCGGTGCGGACGAACTCGATGATCGTAAACTTGGCAATCATCTCTTCGAGCGCGTCGATTTTATCAGGATTGCCCACCACCTGCAGAATCATCGATTCCGGTGTCAGGTCGACCGTCTTGCAGCCGTAGTGTTCGGCAATCTGCAGCGCCTCGGAACGGCCTTCGCTGTCGACGGCAATTTTGATCAGCCCCATCTCCTTCATCACCGACTCGTCGTAGGTATGGTCGATGCATTGCAGCACATCAATCAGCTTCAAGACCTGCTTGATGATTTGGTCGAGCCCGTCCGGGTCGCCGCTGCAGCTGATGGTCATCCGCGAAAACTGGCCATCGACCGCCGGCGAAACCACCAGCGACTCGATATTGAACCCGCGGCGCGAAAAAACCTGCGCAATGCGCGCAAGCGCGCCGGGCTTGTTCGAAACATAGACACTCAATGTATGCATGGCTTTATCTGAATTCAGCATATTAAAAACTCCGTTTTAGGGTCGAAGGTCTCATGGTCAAAGGTCGAAGGTCGCCCGCGGATCGAAAGACCTTCGACTTTCGACCGTCCGGCCTTCGGCCACTGGGCCGCCAAACGGCCTAGGTGGATCCTGTCGGCTTTTCGAGTTTCCGGTTCGGCGGCTCGATCAGCATATGCTCGATCGGCGCGCCGGCGGGAATCATCGGGAACACGTTGTCGGTCTTCTCAACTTCGCAGTTGATCAGGCACGGCCCCTCGTTGTAGTCGAGCGCACTCTGCAGCACGCGCTTCACATCGCCGGGGCGGCGCAGGTTAAAACCCTTGATGCCGAACGATTCAGCCAGCTTGACGAAGTCGGGGTTGCCCTCGAGATCCACCCCGCTGGTGCGGTCTTCATAGAACAGCTCCTGCCATTGGCGCACCATGCCGAGATAATGGTTGTTCAAAACCACGATCTTGATCGGCAGCTTATGCAGCGCCGCCGTCGCCAGTTCAAAGAAGGTCATCTGGAAACCGCCGTCGCCAACGAAGCAAACATTGACGTCGTTCGGGCGCCCAAAGGCCGCGCCAATGCAGTACGGCAGGCCAACGCCCATCGTGCCGGCACCGCCGGAGCTGAGCCAGTTGTAGCGGCTGTCGTTCAAATAGAACTGCGCAGCCCACATCTGATGCTGCCCAACGTCGGTCGCCACGCAGGCCTTGCCGTCAGTAAGCTTGTAGAATTCATCAATGATGTGCTGCATCTTGAGGCCGCCCTGCCGCTTGAACTTCAGCGGATACTTGGCCTTGTAACCATCGAGATGCTTGCGCCAGACCGCGGTCTCGAGAACAGGCACATGCTTGATCAACTCTTCGAGCGCCGTCTTGGCATCGGCCACGCAGGCGATCTGCGGCTGGATCATCTTGCCGATTTCGGTGGCATCGATGTCGATGTGGATGATGGTGGCGTTCTTGCAGAACTCGGCAGGCTGGCCAAGAATACGGTCGTCGAAGCGCGACCCAATGTTCAGCAGCAGGTCGCACTCGCAGACGGCCTTATTGGCATAGGCGGTTCCGTGCATGCCCAGCATGCCCAGCGCAAGCTCATGGGTTTCGGGGAATACGCCCTTGCCCAGCAGCGTGGTCGTAACCGGAATCTGCGCCTTTTCAGCCAGCGTCTTCAGAATATTGTCTGCGCCGGAAATCATCGCGCCGTGTCCGGCGAGAATCAACGGACGTTCGGCCTTCGAGAGCGCCTCGGCAATTTCGTGAATGATGTCGTTGTCTACACTAAAATCGAGACGATAGCCTGGCAGATCCATTTCGGCGTGCAGATCGGCCGTACATGGGCCGCCGCTGATATCCTTTGGAATATCGATCAACACCGGACCGGGACGGCCGGTGGTGGAAACATGAAACGCCTCGCGGACAATGCGCGGAATATCGTTGGGATCCTTCACCATATAGGAGTGCTTCACCACCGGCATGGTGATGCCGAAAATATCCGCTTCCTGGAAGGCATCCTTGCCGAGCATCCACGAAACCGACTGCCCGGTCAGGACAATCATTGGAACCGAATCCATATGGGCGGTCATGATGCCCGTAAGCGTGTTGGTTGCGCCGGGGCCGCTGGTAACGAGCACCACGGCCGGCTTGCCGGTGGCGCGCGCATAGCCGTCGGCCATATGGGCCGCGCCCTGCTCGTGACGAACCAGAATAAACTTAATCTTGGTGTTGGTTGTAACCAGCGCGTCGAAAATTGGAATCGCCGCTCCGCCGGAGTAGCCGAATATGTATTCAACTCCCTCACTTTCCAGGCACCGGATAATCGCCTGCCCGCCTTCCATGATTTCATTAGCCATGTTTTTGCCTCCAAATATGAAAGCACCTTATTTTATATCTGATTTTAGTCAATAAAAATACCAACTCAATGCATCGAAGCGGATATGACAACAAATCACGAAAAACAAAGAGCCCGAAACCCCTAATAAAACGAAACAATCGAACGTATTGAACAGCGACGGCTGAAAATAGAAATTATTCGCCAAAAAGCAAAGAGAAACGACTGCTCTTCTGAAACAGAAGATACAATAACAAAAAACAGGAAGACTAAAGACCGCTTCCGATGCCGATGCCCGGATAAGCAGAGAGGCCGATGGAGAACATGACCTGGAATTCATTGTCATCATAGAAGTGGGCTCCCAGGCCGTAGCGCAGGCAGCAAAAGTTTTTATAGGCAATGGCGGCAACTTCTTCGATGTCGTTTTCGTGGTGGTCGTAGCGGCAGTAGGCCTCGAAGGAGGTGTCGGCCTCAGGAAACAGTTCAATCCTTGAAGTCCAGAGGGAGCGTTCGCCCTGCTGGTAGAGATGCTCCAACGAATAGGTAATGTCGTCCGACTCATGGGAGGCGCGTGTATTGAAATAGGGGAATTCGTTCTTGTTCCAGTCGTATGCGCCCTCCAGATCAACCATGGTCCGCTTGGTCAACGGCATGCGGGCATTAAGGAACAGCGGAGAAAACGTATCTTCCGCACCGTTCTTATCGATGAGGTAGTAGGTAAAGACATCAAGATCAATAAAACGCGACAGCTTTCCGTCGCGCTTGGTCTGCAGCACGTTCCGCAAGCCGATCTTGAGTTTGTTTTCATCATCCAGCGTATCGACGTCGTCGAATTGCAGCAACCGGTTGGTGGAAGTCGTGGATTGGGCGTAGATGTAGTCGACGTAAGGCTCCATCTTGTGGCGAAGCCCTTTGCCGTACCACCGCTCGCGATCGGAAAGCACCTTGTTGGCCTGGAACGAAACCTCCATTCCTACGCCCGGAATCTGCCGCACCTCTTCGCTGCCGCCGTTGTACGCGGTGGAATCCGAGTAATAGGTAGCCCGGTAGGTTGCGCGCGGCACGACGCTGAGGAACCCAAAGGTCTGGGGCATGCTCAAAACATTGTAGGAATCGACGCGCGACGAGTTGTAGGCGCTGTCGACGTTGTTGGTTTCCCCGTAAACACGATCAAGATAGGCCACGGAGTTTTCGGACTGGAAATAAAACGGGGAGTTGCCGAGCTTGGTGCGGTAGAGGTCGGCGGAATACTCAACCCGGTTCAGGTTGTCATAATAATCGTTCAGCCGGGTGGAGACAAAAGCCTCTGTTCCCACATAGCTGTTTCCATACACCAGCGACGCATAGTTTTCGGGCTGCGGATTCTTGCGGTATTCCGATTTGAAGAATTCCTCCAGCACGGCGGGGTCGCTGAGGTAGTTCCATTTGGTGTTCAGGTAGGCCGTGTCCGTAAAGTTGTAAAGCTCTTCAAGCTTCAAGCGGTACCGGTCGCGATCGATCTGGTCGCGTGCTTCTTCAGAGTCAAACTTTGTGTAAGGGTCTTGGTCATACAGGTGGAACGCAGAAAACTCACCGACCGAATTGGGATAGTCCCAAGCAAAGCCCTGCCCCAACCCCACGCCTCTTTTCGCATACAGGTTGACGTCGGTAAGGGAGTCGATATTCTTATTCACCGGCACTGTGGCGCGGATCAAGGCAAACGCCCCCCATTCTGAGCCATAGCCCACCCGATAGCTAAAGATGCTTTTCTCCAGATCCTGGCGCCAGTACGGCAGGTAGAACACCGGCACTTTACCCAGATAGACCGTAACGCCCTTGGCTTTGATGTAGCGTTCATCCACCAAATAGGCCTCTCTGGCCCGCAAATGGTAGTGCGTCTTTTCCTCTGGGCAGGTGGTGAAGGTGGCGCCTTTAAGCAGGTATTCATTGGTCGAAACGCGTTCAACGTGATCAACGCTCATCAAGACCGGATCAAATTCAAAGGCGGACGGGCCGAAATCACCGGTCTGCGTGATGTAGTTGTAGTTCAACTCGGTTCCCTGCCAAACCACGTTGTCGCGTTCGAAATGGATATCGCCCTCCATGTGCAGGTCGCCGGTGTCGGGGTTGCCCGATACCATGTCGGCACTAAGCATCACGTTCTCAAAGCGTCCGGTCACGCCGCCACTGGCAATCATGGTTCCATTGGTATACTCCAACCGGGAGGCTTGCAGGTCAAAAGGTTCATCGGGAATGGTTTCGGGCAGGTCGATGCCGGAAGCCAGAGCCAAGGAGGCCGCACCAGCCACAACCAGGAAAACAAGCGTGAGCCTAGCTTTCCTCATTTCCCGCTTCCTTTCCGAACCATGGCAGCGGCCGCGAACGCGGCGCGACGGCAGCGGTATCTTCCGGCATAGCCATCAGCGCCTCCAACTCGCCGATGCGCTCCTGGGCTTCGGGAACCAGCACGCTCAAAGGATATTCCTCCTGCAGCGCGTTATAATAGATGATGGCGGATGCCGGCTGCTTAGGCACCTTGGCGTAGAAACGGGCTTCCTGATACACCTTGCCGGCCTTGATTTCGTAAAACTGGTTGCGCAGCTGAATGATCTCATTCTTCCGGGCAGAATCGGAATAGGTCGACAAAAACACCGTCGTGGCGGTCAACGTCCGGTCCAGCGTATCCAAATTATTGGGATACCTCTCCCTCAACTCTTTCAGGCAGTTGATCTGTCGCCAAGCGCCTTCCTCCGCATGCTTGCTTTCCGGATAACGATAGCCCAGCACGCCGTAAGACATAATCGCCAGCTCCAGATCCTCGGCATGCTCATAGCATTGCCCAATCATGAACTGCGCTTCCGGCGCCCGCACCCACTGCGGACCATTGCGGATCACCTTTTCAAAATAGTCCACGGCGTATTCCGGCGCGCGGTAGCCGCCAAACAGCCAGCGCATACGCTTGCGCTCCATAATCTTTACGGCAATCTCAAACTGATTCTCCAACACCGAACTATAGTCGCGCATGCGGCTGGAATAGTTATCGATCAGATTCTGGTATTCCTCAAACGCCTCTTTCGCCTTGCCGCGCGCATAGAGCATATCCGCCCGGGCCCGGGCCGCCCAAGGCGCTTCCAGGCTGTTCGGCCAGCGGCGCACGAGATACAGCATGCGGCGGTCCGCCTTTTTCAGCCGGCCTTTGCTCTGCGTGTCCCGCGCATATTTCCACTGCTCCGCCGACGTCGCCATTTTCTTGTCGAACATCACCCGCCAAGTGCCGCGCCCCTTCTCTTCAACCATATAGACGCTTTCGGGCGGGGAGCTCTTCCCGTCAGACAGGCCCTTTAAACCGGTATTCAAAGGCTCCATCACGCCACGCGATGCCACGGGAGAAAAAGAAAGCACCGCAACCAGCGCCATTAAGAAATAAGTAGAGATTCGCATAATTCGGGACAATCTAGTGCACCTCGGCGGAATCGGCAATTCCAAAGAAGTGATTCGTGAAACGCGAAGCGTGATCACTCATTCACGTTTCACGCCTCAATCGTCACTCGTTAATAACTCTTCGCAAACACCACGCGTCCGGCACTCGGCTTGCCGCAGCAGATGCACTCGCCCGCCCCACTCTCCGCGCGGTCGAACGGAACCGTTCGGATCGTTACGGAAAGCTCGTCGTTGATCTTGTCTTCACATTCCGCGGCGTCGCACCAATGGCTCATGGCAAATCCGCCGTGCGCCTCCGGGCGATTCTTGTTTTCCGGCGTAAAAAACTGCACAAATTCATCGTAAGAGTCGATTTCCTTCGTATTCGCCGCCCGATGCTCGAGCGCCCGCTGCAGCAGTCCCTGCTGGATGTCTTCCAAGGTCTGGACAATGCCGTCCACGAAAGCATCCTTATCGACGCCCTCTTTCTTGCCGGTGTCGCGGCGCACCATAAACACGGAATTATTCGCCATATCGCGCGGCCCCACCTCGGCACGGACCGGAATGCCCTTTTTGACCCAACTCCAGCCCTTTTCACCGGCATTAATGTCGCGGGCGTCAACGACCACTTCCACATCGCGTTCGTGGAAACGTTTCTCGCGCAGCTTGGAGGCCAGCTCGTTGCAGTAGGCCAAAATCGACTCGCGGTCCTCTTCGTTGCGGATGATCGGCAGAATCACCACGTGGCTCGGCGCCAAGCGCGGCGGCATAATCATGCCGTCGTCGTCGCCGTGCGTCATAATCATGCCACCGATCAAACGGGTCGAAACGCCCCACGACGTGGTCCATGCATAGTCCTTGGCGCCGTCGCGGTTGCTGTATTGAATGCCCGACGCCTTCGCAAAGTTTTGGCCGAGGAAGTGGCTCGTTCCCGCCTGAAGCGCCTTGCGGTCCTGCATCATGGCCTCGATGCACAGCGTGTTGACCGCGCCCGGGAAACGCTCGCCGGCCGTCTTTTCGCCTATCAGCACCGGCATCGCCATGAATTCTTCGGCGAAGGTTTGGTAGACATCGAGCATCTTGCGGGTTTCTTCCAATGCTTCCGCTTCGGTTTCGTGGGCGGTGTGCCCTTCCTGCCATAGAAACTCAGCGGTACGCAGGAACAGGCGCGTGCGCATTTCCCAGCGCACCACGTTGGCCCACTGGTTGATCAGAATCGGCAGATCGCGGTAGCTCTCCACCCACTTGGCATAGGTGGCGCCAATAATCGTTTCCGAGGTCGGACGTACAATCAGCGGCTCTTCCAGCTCGCCGGCCGGATGCAGCTTGCCGTCGTCGCCCTGCTCCAGCCGATGATGCGTCACGACAGCGCACTCCTTGGCAAAACCGTCTACATGCTCCGCTTCCTTTTCCAGATAACTCAAAGGGATAAACAGCGGGAAATAGGCATTCACATGCCCCGTATCCTTGAACATTTTGTCCAGTCCACGCTGAATGTTTTCCCATAGGGCATAGCCCCAAGGCTTGATCACCATGCAGCCGCGCACATCGCTGTTTTCCGCCAATTCGGCGGCACGCACCACTTGCTGGTACCACTCTGGATAGTTTTCGTCACGGGTCGGCGTAACCGCCGTTTTCTTCTGCTTTGCCATAGTTAAAACCAGTTATTTGTTAAGAGTTATTCGTTAATCGTCCGATGCACAGAGAAGTCAATCCTGATCCCTAATACCCATTAACGATTAACCGCCGGTTTCACCGGCTCCAAAAATGAAGCGCGCAATCTACAGGAGCGCCAACCGGAATTCACGCGAAAAAGAAGACGGAGACGAGCGTGGGGCCGGATTCCAATCCGGCGCCCTGCGCACAGAAGGCGCCGGATTGGACGCGCTTAAGCGTAGCGAAAATAATTTGCGAAGCAAATAGTGACCAGCGGGAGCGTTTCACCGAGGCTTGAGGAACGAAAGCAATGAAATGGCAATCCGGCCCCACGCCGTTCATAAGACCGCTAATGCGGATCTGGCCCGTCATTTTGCGACGCGTTGTTCGCCGTGAGCGACTTCAAGTCGTTTTCAAGTTCACGCAGGTTGTTTTCACGCTCCAACTGCGTCTGCTCATCCTTGAAGTGCTTGTATTCCAGTTCAGATTTTTCCACCGCCACCGCATGGCTTATTTTTCCCGCATGATCCAGCAGCTCCCGGCCGTTGAGCTGAATGATGGAATCCAGCCGATCCGCCCAATCCTTCATGTACATCGGGGTATGCTGCTGCGCCATCGTTTCGGCAAAGGCAAGGTATTGCTCCACCAGCAACCCCAACAGCCTGATTTCACTTTCCGCTAAATAGTTTTTGGCAATGCTGACATCACTTTTACGTATGGCTTTCGCATCTGCTTTGTCGAACGACTTCATACCCATCAATGGGAGCGCCGCGTCCGCACGCCGATAGACCAGTTCCGCGGCGGTTTGTTCGCTGATCGCCCACAGCAGCTTGTTCTGAACCACCTTGAAAAATTCATGGGTCTGATCCGACGCAGGGTCGTAGTCGATGCTGGTCGTATAGATGTCTTTGATCTTCTGGTAGAAAAACCGTTCCGAAAGGCGGATTTCCCGGATGCGTTCCTGCAGTTCGTCGAAGTAGAGCATCGACTGCCCCGTCTTAAACCGGTCGTCGTTTAGCGCAAATCCCTTTACGATGTATTCCTTAAGCCGCTGGGTCGCCCAGATACGGAACCGGGTGGCCACTTGGCTTTTGACTCGGTAGCCAACGGAAAGAATCGCATCCAAGTTATAAAACGCCAGGGTTCGATTAACTGCTCGATTCCCTTCCTGACGAACTACCGAGAAATCCTCGGTAGTTGCCGAACGCTCCAATTCACCTTCTTCATATATATTTTTCAGGTGCAGCGAAATATTGTCAGAGGAACAGTCAAACAACACCGCCATATGCGCCTGCGTCAGCCAGACCGTCTCATCCTCCAAGCGCACATCAAGACTGATTTTCCCATCGGGATTCTGGTAGATAAGGATTTCCGAGTTGCTGTTCATTTATTCACTTCGATCCATTTTTGATATGAGGTCATTTGCTCTTCACTTCTTCCTCGCACCAATATCAAAGGACTGACCCCTTCGACGGAGCCAGCGATAGAGTGAACGCGCTTAATGGTGGTTAGGCAATCCTGTTTTCATGCCAACCCAATGGCTTCAAGTTCCCTTTGGATTTCCAACACTTTCTCTTCGATGTTGTTTTGAAACTGGATTCTAGAAATTCCATCAATGTCCGATTGCACTGTTGCTCCGTCCTTGAGGAGGAGACAGACACGGGGAATACCAAGACGACCCACAAACCAACCCGCTTCGAAAATCACATTGGGTCTGGCTTGGTGGTAGGGGGTGGCGTGGTTAGCAATCTCGTCATCTGGCGTGATTAGGGCAAAGGCCAGGGCACAGGCGGATGCCGTATGCTCGAATTTATCGAGCAATGCCCGGCTCATGCCGGGCTTGCTCATCATGACGACAGGGTTGAGACCAAAATTGTCTTGGAGAAGCGATCGAAGACGGTGTGTATTCAATTCGTCATGACCGTGAATGATGAAAACATTTTTCCCTGCTGGTGGGATTGATGGCTGAGACATTGGGTTTGCCAGCTCCTGTCCAGATATGAACTCGAGGTAGTTCAAGATGTGCTCAAATTCCACGAACAGCGCCGTGTATTGATCCTCCGTAATCTCACGCAGTCCTTTGATGGTGTTAGCTTTCACGTACTTGCGCACAATGGGTGCCTTGAGTCCGTAAAGCGCCTGAAGGGCGCTCTTTGCCCGCGCAATAAATGGCCGACGATTAGACTTCTTGCTGAAGTCGTTCAGCGCACGTACCCCTGCAGAGTGTGCAGAACGGAACCTCGCGATCAGAATTGGCGTTTCATTCGTTTCCATTGATTCTCCATTTGCCTAACGTCAAAGCTCAGCCGCTGTGCCTTGTACCTTGCCTGACTCGCCGGGAAATGGGGTCAAAATAGAAAATGGGGTCAGTCCTATGAAATGATGTTTTCTGCATTTCCCCTATCCCCTGTAGCCGTTCCCTAAAAGACATACGCTTCAAAATTAGTAGCCATTATACCCCGCATTAATCACTTCTGCCAGTCATTGGTTCAGAAAAAGTCTTTGGCGCGACAAGGTGGCGAATGACTTTCTGGAGTGCGGTAATTTTATGGAGTGCGGCGGGAACTGGAAGGCACCGCGCTTTGCGCACGAAAAGCGGTGTCGCCCGCGGGTTGTCCAATATCGATGGGCGCACCGCGTCGCTTTTGAAAGCAACAGGGGAAACAAAATGAAGCGATCGACTACGTTTGTGCTGGCGGCTATTTTTTCGGCGGCGCTTTTGAATACGCAAGCCAAAGAAATGAAGCCGTGGATGCTGGAAAAAGGCGCCGTAGTATTTGCGGAGGATTTTTCGGGCGCGCTCGATCCGCAAGTGTGGAGTTCGGCCAAAGGAACGTGGGTGGTTGAAAACGGCGCGCTGAAGGGCGTGGAGCGGGCGGACGACCACCATGCGGCGGCGATCCGAAGAGCAGCATCGATGCGGCATGTGATTATCCAGTTCGACTTCCGCTTTGACGGCAGTCCGGGATTTTCGCTGAGCATGAACCACGACGGCGGGCATAACTCGCGCATCGTATTCACTCCGGACAGCTTCGCCATGAGGAAAGACCTCAACAAAAAAGATCCGGCGGACTTTTCGGCCATCCTCGGCGAATGCACCTGCACCTTCGAACCGGGCAAGTGGTACACGATGCTGGTGGAATACCATGGGAAGGAAATGCTCGCCCGTATCGACGACCAGGCCTTCATTCTCGGTGCGCACAGCTATATCGACCAGGAACGCACAAGCATCGGCTTCCCGGTTCTTGGCGACTCGGCCTCGTTCGACCATGTGAAAGTGTGGGAAGGCACGCTGCGCAGCGACTGGAACGCGCGTCGCATCAAGCTCGCCCAAACCCAGGCGAAACGGCCGGGCATCGAGCACAAGAATCCCAAAGACGCGTGGCGGGCGGGCGAATCGAAGCTGCGTATGGAGTTGATGGAGAACGATCCTTCTTTCCGGGCCATGGTTCAGAAGCGGGCGGCCATCGACGCCAATCTTAAAGCCGCCTATCCCAAAGCGTTCCGGACCAATGCCAAGGGCGCAGCGGAAAAGGCGGCCCTGATGAATACAGATCCCGCATTCAAACAGTTGATGAGAGACCTGAATCTTGCCCGCAAGGCGGAGCGCGAATACATGCACAAAAAGGATCCCGGGCTGACCGGGCTCTACGTCCGAATGCAAACGTCTCGCAAACCGAAGAAGTGACAGCCCCCCTCAGTGGATGAAAAATGTCCGCGCGCAACGCCTGATAAATGGAGAAAAAATGAACCGAACGATGCTCCCAATGCTGCTTTTACTCCCGTTGCTGAACGTTTCATATGCCCAAACGCCGCCGCCGCAAATCCATGAAAACCTGATCACAGACAAGGACTACCATTACAGTATTAGCCTGCCGAACACGTGGACGATTGAGCAGGACAACGTCTCCACCACCCTCCGGAAGCTAAAAGCATTCTCCCCCGACAAAACCAAGATTGTTTTTGTCTATTCGATAAAGACCAACCGCAAAATCAATACTGGAAAACTGCAAGCCATGGGAACCAAGTGGTTCAAGGACATCGGAACCAAGATAGAAGAACATCAGTATACGGAGCTGACCTCAAAGAAAAAAACAGAACTAGGCTTTATAAAAAACCTTGTGCTGAATCCGACCGAAATCGAGGAATTGTACTGCACCCGTGATGGAAAGGTATTCACCCTCGTTCGCTCCTATGCAAAGGGAAACCACGGATACAATGTCATTGTCCGCTCCGTCGGCAAAGATTTCCCGCTGGCGCTCCACGCCGCCGGCACCTTCAATGCCAACCCTTCAACGAAAGACAACCTCAAGAACCTGTGGAAACGGAACAACGAAAACGGCTCGTGGATTTTCCACACGAAAAGAAAAGACGAAACCATGGCCGAACATCTTGTTAGAATCTCAAAAGAAATGGTGCCGTATATTCTCTTTGCGCTGTACGCAGGCGTGTGCGGCTTTGCTGGAATGAAGCTCAGGAAAGGTATCGAAATCAAGCGGGCCTTGAAAAAATTCAAGCAGGAAGAAGGCCCCGGGGCAACACTTCCGAAGCTGTACTTCAAGATGCGCAGAAAAGCGAATGGCATATTCTTCGGCATATTTTTTTCGTGGACCGTGCTGTCCGCCGCTACATACCTTCTGCTTTCCTTGAAATCCACCCTATATTACGCGGGCCTCTCCTTGGCGATGATCGTTGCCGGCATCTTTGGCGTTGTATTCACCGTTAACGACAAGCCTGACCTTTCAGGATGCGATCCAGCAGATTCGCTGTGACATTGCCGGGAATGCACGGACACGCCAACCGTCTCGCCTCTATGCCTGCCAAAACAAGTCCATGTCCGCCGGCTGAAAAGGTGCCGTCGACCGGACTTTCCGTGAAAATCAAAGAAAATTGTTCCCCTAAGTCGAAAAGCGGATACATTGACTCAATGAATTTTACGGCCATCGATTTTGAAACCGCCACCGGCAAGCGCGACAGCGCGTGCGCCGTCGGCATAGTTACCGTGGAAAACGGCGCAATCACCGAAGAGTTTTATTCGCTGATCCAGCCACCGGGAAACGCCTACTTCGGCATGAACATTGCTGTGCACGGCATCCGCCCGCACAACACCATCAATGCTCCGACCTTTGAAGAGCTCTATCCCAACATAAAAAGTCGTTTGCAGAATCGCACCATCGTCGCGCATAACGAGGTGTTCGACCGTTCGGTCTTAAAGCGCACGATGGAATACTACGACCTGCACTACGGCGAGCTCGGACTGGCCGACCGCTGGGAATGCACCATGCGCATCTACAAGGCCAAGGGATACGTGCCGTACAAGCTGAACAGCTGCTGCGACCGGCTCGGCATCCACCTCACGCACCACGAAGCCCTCTCCGACGCCATCGGCTGCGCCAAGCTCTACCTCAGGCGCTAACCAGTGACGATTGATGTAGGCTGGGTGCCCCACCCGGCGCGCGTCCGCGCCGTCCTCCACACCGCTCCGCCGAACGCCCGGTCGGGGGACCGGAGCCTACACGACGCAGCAGCGCCTATCTGCCTGTGCCCTGAACCGTTGTGCTTCAGATTCCTCCTGAGCAGTTACGACGGCTGCAATAAATGTGGCGCCGGATTCCAATCCGGCGCTACGGAACCGGCCCGGCAATCCCTTTATGGAGCGCAGCGTTTCATCGTCGCCTGCGTGGACAGAGATTCCCGCGCAGGGCCGGATGCGATGAAACGCATCCCCTCCAACAAGAGCCTCTGCCGTCTTCGTGCCTCTTGCACCTCTTCACGGCAATCCTCTCTCATGAATCAAGAGCAGGCGCGCCTACTTCATCAAGGTGTTGAAATAGGCGGGCATTTCGGTTTCGAAGGTCATCGGTTCCTTGGAGAAGGGATGCACGATGGAAAGGGACGTCGCGTGCAGGCAAAGGCGTTTGGCGCTGTTGCGCTGCCGGCCGTATTTTGTGTCGCCCGCCACCGGGCAGCCCTGGTCGGCCATATGCACGCGGATCTGGTTTTTCCGGCCCGTCAAAAGACGGACTTCCAGCAGGCTGTACTTGGCAGACTCCTTTAAGACCTTATACAAGGTCTGGGCCAGCTTGCCTTTTTCCGGATCGGATACGGAATACATTTTCTGGGCGCTGTTCTCGACGAGATAGGAGGTAATCTTTCCTGACTTTTCCTTTAGCGTTCCGCAGACAACGGCATAGTAAATTTTTGTGAAGTTCGTCCATTCGCGCTGAAAGAAGCGCTTGACCTTCTCGCTCTTGGCAAAGACGAGAACCCCGGAGGTGTCGCGGTCCAGGCGGTGGACGACATATACCCGGGCGCTTGATTTGGAGTTTCCTTTCCGAACATATTCGTTAAGGAGATACTGCGCCGTTTTTTGCCGCTCCGTTTCGGTGCTGACCGTCAAGAGCCCGTTCGTCTTGTTCACGACGAGGATGTCCCAATCCTCATAAAGGATCTCCAGCCCCTTGGGATGGTATTTTTTGGATGGCTGCTTGAAGGGTTTCTTGTTTTGCATAGGACTTCCGTGTCAGTTTCCGCGCACGCCCGATGAGGGCATCGGGCCTACATGCTCAACGGTTCGTGTAGGCCGGGTGCCCCACCCGGCGCTCTGCCGCACTTCCGTTATCAGTTAGTCCTCGCCGAAGGTTTTTAATTTGGGGAGCACCGGCTTCGGCGGCTCCACCGGAGCAGCCGCCTCGGGCTCCGCTTCTTCTCCAGCCGGCTTGGCGCGGACGCCCTCTTTTGCCAGAATTTCCACGTAAAACGAAAGCAGGCCGCGCGCTTCGACATCGTTGATGCATTTGTCGAGCTCCGACAAATGAACCACCTTTGCCTCAACCTCGGTGTCGCCGAATTTGCAGTCGAAATCCCAGAAATCGACGCCTTTCGGAAGCTCCTTGCGACGCTCCCGCTTGATGTATTTCCGAACGTCGTGTTTTGCACCGTCAACTAAACGGGCGTACTTAATCTTGGGATGGGTCAGTTCAAATGTCTTTTTCATGGTATTCCTTATTGTTTCTACAGGCTGAACAGGTCGCCTTCGGGCAGCGCGGCGTCTGGATTTTCAAACGCGAGGTCGGCCGGCAGGTTTTTGCCCTGCGAGGCCGCCACGGCGAGCGCGTCGCACCGCTCGTTTTCTGGATGCTCGTTATGCCCCTTCACCCATTTAAATTCAACTTTATGTTCGTCGCAGCAATCGAGCAGCTGCGTCCAGAGGTCGGGGTTTTTGGCGGCCTTCGACGGCGAAAGCATCCACCCTCTGGAGCGCCACTTTTTGGCCCAGCCTTTGACCATGGCGTTCACCACATATTTTGAGTCGCTCGTCAGCACCACCGCGCACGGATGCTTCAACGAGCGGATCCCTTCAATGCAGGCGAGCAGCTCCATGCGGTTGTTGGTGGTTTTGCGGAATCCGCCAGACAGCTCACGCTTGTTGCCGTTGGCAATGAGCACCACGCCGTAGCCCCCCGGCCCAGGATTTCCCTTGCACGCCCCATCGGTGTAGATTTGGATGATATCCGGCATCTGTTTTATGAATTAGGTTTTAAGTGTTTAAGAACAGACCTCGGATGAAACATGCCAACCCGTCGCATATTCTTCGAGCCCTTCGTGTCTTTGTGTTTAACGCGCTCGTCTAGGCGATTTCGCGGAAGGTGATGCCGAGCTCGCGCTCGAGGCGGACCAGCTGCTTTTCTTCGTGGTGGGTAATGAGCGCAAGAGAGATGCCGGTCTTGCCGGCACGGGCCGTGCGTCCGCTGCGGTGCGTATAGTATTCGTTCTTTTCCGGCAACTGATGATGGATGACGAACGAGAGCCCCTCCACATCGATGCCGCGCGCCGCCACGTCGGTGGTGATGAGAATGCGCGCGCGCCCCTTCTTGAACATGCGCATAACCTTGTCGCGCTCGGTCTGCATCAGATCGCCGTGCAGAACGACGTTGGAAAAGCCATACGGCTCCAGCGCTTCCCCGAAAGCAATGGTATCCGCGCGGGTGCGGCAAAAAATGAGGCCGCGTTGCTCGCCTCGGGCCTTCAGGAATCCAACAATCCGCTCCAGCTTTTCCCCTTCCTTGCAACGGATGTATTCATTCCGGATATTGGGGTTCACGATATTTTTCTTGTCGATCTTCAAAACCGGCGCATCGGCCGCCAAATGCTTGTGGATCATCTTTTTAATGCCGAGGGGCATCGTGGCCGAAAACAGCCAGATGTGGCGCGAACCGCGGGTCATGGTCATGATCGAGTCAATATCGTCACGGAAGCCGAGCTTAAGCATTTCGTCGGCCTCGTCGAGCACGAGGGTTTTAACGTGCGAAAGGTCGACCGCTTTACGCCGGATCAGGTCCATCAGACGGCCGGGGGTCGCCACCAGAATCTGAGTGGGCCGCTTCAGGGCTTCGATCTGCCGGTCAATCTTGTCGCCGCCGCAGACGACTTCGGAAAATATTTGCTCGGTGTACTTGGTAAACTTGAAGAGTTGCTTCTGCACCTGCTTCGCCAGCTCGCGGGTGGGAGCAAGGACAACGCCTTGAATCTTAGGGTACGTGGGATCGACGCTGGCCAGCAGCGGAAGGCCGAACGCCGCGGTTTTGCCGGTGCCGGTCTGGGCCTGCCCCACAAAGTCGGTGGTTTTTCCCAGCAGCATGGGAATGGTCTTGGCTTGGATATCGGTCGGGATCTGGATGCCCAGTTCCGCAAGCCCTTTAATATAACCCTCGGCAATGCCAAGTTCTTTAAACGTATTCATATCCATCCATCCTTGCTGGTTTTACTTAGGAAACGGGGGAACCTGCACTTAAGGCGCGCCCGACTCCAGTTAATACTTCGGGAAAGTGTTCCGCCACATGGCCTAAAGCGGCTGCGCAACAGATTTATTGATGCAAAATGATTTGGAGCAAAATGATTACTGTGAGGGATGTCTGTTTTAAATTATTTTGCTCATAATTATTTTGGAAAAGCGGTATCTGAAGGGGATTTAACTGTTGGTGCTGAACAGGTAAAGGGTCATCCATCAAGGAACGCAAAATGACAAGAAATTGGAATGCAAGAAACTACAACTTATTTTGACGCCGGATAGGCGCGCAAGTTGGCGGAAGCCGCTGTCGGGAAATCGGCGGGCACCGCCGCATCGATTGGCCGTCCCGCCAACCACTGCACCGTGCGGGGCAGCAGGGTTTGGAATCCGGCGCAGCAGATTCCCTTCGGCTCCTGCTGATCTTTCCACACATGCCCGAAGGTGGAGTTGTAGACGCGGCCCTTTCCATAGTCCACCGTCCATTCAATCGGAAAATTGAGCCCGGTCTTCGCATCCCTGGCATAAGAGAGCACCGTCAGGTTTGCTGCGGGACCGCGCGCATAGCGGTAAATTTCAATATCAGCCGCCGTCCATTCCCGAGGCAGGCCCGCGTGGATCGGATGATCTCCCAAGCGCGTCAAATGGGCATCCACCCGTTTCCCGTGACTCGTCTTTTCCCCTTCGCCGGCAGGGACGCGAACGACCTGACCCTCGTCATCAATGGTGACCGCCCAGCCAAAATCCGCTTTACGCCAGCCCAAACCGATCATCCGGTTGTAGGCATTCCAATGCGGGAACGCATTGTTGGCGGAATGAAATACATAAAGCCCACCGCCCTGATCCACATAGCGCTCCAGCGCGAGCTCCACCGACCGGGGCCACTGGGGGCCGCCGCCAATATCGTTGCAGGTTTGGATTACCACTTCATAAGCTGCAAAATCGGGGTTCCATGAAGCTGCGTCATCCGCAGGGAACGTGGAAATCGAAACATCAAACCCGGGGGTTTGCTCCAGCAACGCCTGCAGGCATCGCGTCGTATGCTTCCAATCGTGGTTGCTGAATCCATCGACGATCAACACCCTGACCGCTTTCCCCTCGCCGGCGGAGGCCATGCTAAACAAACCAAACATGGCCATGAAACATATGCATAATCCTTTTCTTATCATGGTTCCACTCTCCTGAATCACCTGATGCATCGCTTATCAAAGTCCAAAGAACTCATTCGCCGCATTGCGAATGGCCTCGTGGTTTTCGGGAACAAACTGATAGGCCTCAATCCCCGCTTCGCGGGCGACCTCCACATTCTCTGGCTTGTCGTCCAAGAAGAAGCACTCCTCCCCCAAAGCGCCCAGATGATCCAGCACCTTCGTATAAATGGCCATATCCGGTTTGCGAACGCCCATCTTGTACGACATGAACAGCCCGGTCATTTTATCAAAAAACCCGCTCCAATTATTTTCGATGGCATCCACATGATGCTGGGCAATGTTGCTGAGCGTGTAAATCTGAACATCCGCCTTCAGTGCGTCCAGAAAAAGGCCCTGACCGGTTTCGTGCAGCGAAAACATCTTCGACCACATCGCGACTAAATCGTCCACCGTCCATGACAGCCCTTTGGCCTCGTTGAGGTAGTCCACAAAACCGGCGTCGCTAAGCCGGCCCGTTTCAACCGCATCGATCCTTTCCAAATCGCGCGCCGTCAGCGGCTCAACCTCCCGGCCGGCCTCGGCCGCAATTGCATCCAAGAAATCCTGCGCGTTAAAATCGACCAGCACGTTCCCAATATCGAACAAAAAATATTTCATAGCACTATGACGCCTTCTGGTGAAGCCGCTCGTCGATCCACATCTTTATGATCGACTGGCGCGTAACCCCAAGGCGCTTCGCTTCCTGATCAAGCGCACTAACCATCCATGCCGGGAAATCGACGTTTACCCGCTTCGCCTCCAGGTTGGGACGGCGGGCAGACGACAAATCAAAATACTCAAGCACATCTTCGCCATCATCAAATTTTTTATCTAGCTCTTCACCTGTCATAGATCTCAACCTCCTTTACCCTCGCCCTGCGAACCGAGATAATCCGTATATTTTCACTCCGATAGGTGACTATCGCCGTCCAATGCCTATCTTCCATCATGCCGATCATCAAATAACGCTCTTCCTTTGGATCCCTCGAAGGCAACTCAACGAGGTCGCCATCGCCCCACAACTGCTGGGCTTCCACGAAGTCGATGCCGTGCTTCTGCTTATTGGCTGCGCTCTTTAATGGATCAAACTCAAAGGTCATGGATGCATAATGGTATATTTATTATACCTGTCAAGGCGCAGGTAAACCCTTTATGGGTCATATCCCCAAACATGAGCAGCAGGAATTGGGTTTTTATTTCCCCGATGCCGTATTCGCAACTCATTTTACGCCCGAATCAGCCCGGGCACGAAACTGACGCGGAGAGACTCCGAAATTTTTGCGGAATGCTGTTGCGAAATACTGACTGGTAGAAAAACCGCAATCGAACGCGATATCGGTGACGCTCTTTTTCGGTTCTGATTTCAACCTCGTCACGGCCGCATTCAGACGAACCGCATTAAGATACCGCTGCGGTGTCTGATTGGTAATCCTCTTACAGTAATGCACAAAACGGGTCACACCAAGTCCGCAGCTTTGGGCCATGGAGTCGAGTGTCCATTCGTCCGCATAACTGGCTTCCAGAGAGGATAAAAACAGTTCCACACTGCGCTGAGCATCGGTGAGGGATTTTGTACGCGGCACCTTTTGTTCACGGAACAGATCAAGCAGGTGCAGCAACAGTTCATTGGCGCAGACCGCAAGGCGGGATGGACTCTGCTGTTCCTTGATCGTTTTACCGATCTGCCGGAAACAATCATGGATCTCCCCGGTCGCATTCCAGACGGGCTGCTCGTTTTCGCGCAGATAGGCAGTCAATTCGGCGAGGTCCTCGGGCATGATGACCAGCCAGTCCGGCCATTGCCATTCTTGGTGGGGCTGGCGGACCCCGACATCGATAATGATCCAGTGCAGGCGCCCAATTCCAATATTGGGAAGCCCCAGCTTGTGCGGCTGCCACGGGCGGGTAATCGCCAGGTCCCCCGGCTTGAGGAAGATGTCCTGCCCATCCACCGAAAAGGCCATTGAGCCGGTTTCAAGGAAAGAGAGTTCAATGCCTTCGTTCCGGTGCCATGGAAGGCCCCACGACTGTTCTTGCCTGGCGTTCCAGTAGCCTACGGACTGAAGCCCCGGCAAAACGTGACCCGGAACCCGTTCACCCGGATAGGTCGCCCGCCCGATTGCCGACAGCTCCAGCTCGCCTTTTTCAACCGCCTCAATCAATGGATCGCACGAGTCGGCGTGATAGGTCTTGCCCTGCTCTTTATAAATTGGGACATGCTGTTGAGCCATAAAATGAACAGTAAGGATTTCCACCCATTGGAAAAGTAAAATGTTCAAAATCCTTCACTGGCCGGATCGGAACGACGGGAATCGCATTGCCTGCTACCTTCGTCCACTCAATTGGAAAAGGAGTCATACATGAAAATTGGATGCTTTGCACTGGTACAGCCGTTCCTGCCCGTCACCGAACAGCTGAAGTTGATCAAAGAAATGGGCGTCGATTATGCCGACGTGACGGACAACCACGACGGCGGAAGTCTGGGGGCCGAATATGGCTTTGCCGAAACCGTCAGTCTCGACAGTCATCCGTCTAAAATCAAACAGATGGCCGCCGATGCCGGAGTTGAACTGACCGCATTTTGTGCCCACGCCAACCTGCTGGATCCGCCCTCCCCCGACATCTATTCCACCAACCAGATCATCAAGGCCATCCGGCTCGCCGCCGACTGCGGCATTGACCACGTCATCACCACGGAAGGCGATCCCAAAACCGATTTCGGCCAAAACCTGACCGCCGAGGAACAGATCTTCGCCATCACCGAGCGCCTTTATGCGCCGATCCGCTGGGCAGAGGAACTGGGCGTTAAGCTGCTGATCGAAACGCACGGCCAGGTTACAGATAGCGTGGATGCGATGGAAACGCTGCTCGCCAAACTCGGCCACGAAGAGACCGTCGGCATCTGCCTCGACACCGGCAACAGCTGGCTCGGCGACGCGGAGCCGATCGACTATATCAAACGCTTCGGCTCCCGCATTCAGCATGTGCATTGGAAGGACATGCCTGAGGAATGGATTGAAAAACGCGGAAAAAAGTTTGGCTGCGGCATGGCCATCATCCCATTGGGCGACGGCGTGATTGACATACCCGCTATTGTTAATGAACTTAAAGCAGTGGGCTTCGACGGCGCGACAACGCTGGAGATTGCCGGGGAAGATAATGTGAAAACCTCCATCGCCCGTCTGAAAGAATGGATTGCTTAAACGGAGAAAAGAAAATGAATCGTCAAAACTTTCTCAAGACCTCTGCGCTCTTGGGTGCAGCCGCCGGCTTCCCTTCCATTATTCCCGCATCAGCCCTAGGTGCAAACGGAACGGTTGCTCCAAGCAACCGCGTCACTCTGGGCATTATCGGTTGCGGCGGGCGTTCCCAGTCGTGCGGGGAATATTCACGCTATGCAAAATCGGAAATCATTGCCACATGCGATCCGAATACTGAACGGCGGATTAAGCGGGCACAGGAATGGGGTGCTAAAGATCACTACAACGACTTCCGAGAGATGATTGCCCGCGATGATCTCGATGCTGTCCATGTGGTGACCGGCGACTATTGGCATGTGCCGATCTCCATCGCAGCGGCAAAGGAAGGAAAGGATGTCTACTGCGAAAAACCGTTGGGGCTGTGCATCGAGCAGGATCTGGCAACGAGGCAGATTGTTGAAAAATACAACCGTGTTTTCCAGTACGGCACACAGCAGCGCTCCCAGCAGCACTTGCGCATGGGCATCGACCTAGTGCTGAATGGTCATATCGGTGATGTAAAAGAAATATTCGTGTGGGCCCCGAAAGGCGCGAGCGGAGGTTCAACGGCCACCGAACCGGTGCCGGAAGGGTTTGACATGAATCTATGGCTGGGCCCGGCTCCGGATGCACCATTTTCCACCGACCGGTGTTTGAAAGGTTCTGGCGTGTATCACACCTATGACTACGCGATTGGTTTCATTGCCGGCTGGGGCGCTCACCCGGTTGATCAGCTCCAGTGGTGGGCGGACGAAGTTGGCTTGGGCATTCCGGTTGAATACAAAACGACAGGAAAGATTCCAGCAAAGGGACTGTTCAATACATTGACCAACTGGGACATGGAAGCCGTATATGCAAATGGCATCAAGCTGTGGTTTACCGACAACCAGACCGCATTTAAGAAGCAACATGCTCCCGGATTGGATAAAGTGAACAAATTCAAAAACTGCACCATGTTTGTTGGTGAAAAAGACTGGGTCGCCGTTTCACGCGCCGGGATGGTTTGCTCGTCCGAGGAACTGCGCCGCAAGGCCATAGATCCCGGCCCAGTTCATCTCACTCCCAGCACAGGCGGGCATATGGCAAACTTTGCCGACTCCGTCCTATCGCGCAAGCAACCGGTCGCACCGCTTGAATCAGCCATCATGTCCGACATCATCTGCCACATGGGCGACATCGGTGTTCGCACCGGCGAAGCGCTGGGATGGGATCCGGTGAAGGAAACCATTATCGGCAGCGATGCTGCGGTTAAGATGATGCACCGCGATATGCGAGCCCCCTTCGACAAACTGATGGCCTAATGAAAAAGCTGCTACTCTCACTGGCCTTGGTTTCCTCTTCGGTTTTAGCCGGAGTGGAAATTAAGGAATCGCCAAGTTCAGTGTCAGCAGAACTGGATGGAAAAGTTCTGTGGACGTTTAACCATGACCCAGCGGAGGGGAAGCCGTATTTCCATCCGCTTGCCTCGACGGACGGAACTTCGTTCACTGATCTGCGCCCGAAAGACCACCCTTGGCATCGCGGAGTGTGGTTTTCCTGGAAATACATCAATGGCGTGAACTATTGGGAGGAAAGCCGGGAGACCGGAAAGTCCAAGGGCGAAACCCGTATAACGAATATTGAACGCGAGGCGGGAAGCGAACAGGGAGTCCGTCTGAAGCTGGACCTTGAATATGCGCCAACAGAAAGCAAGGCCGTCGTGATGAAAGAACACCGGTCGCTGTTCATCTCCCCGCCGGATGAGACGGGGGCATACACGATCGACTGGTCATCCGAGTTCCAGGCATTGGAAAAGGATCTTGTGCTTGATCGCACGCCGATCCTCGGCGAACCAAAAGGCAAAGCACACGGCGGTTATGCCGGCTGGTCCGTCCGCATGAACAAGGACATGATCGGTGGTGCTTTTCTGAATAGTGAAAGCGAAGAAGGAGCGGATAGGAAACCAGCTGCATGGATGCAGTTTAAATCTCCGAATGGAGGAAGTCTGCTGTTCATGGATCATCCGGACAACCTGAACTATCCATCCAAATGGTATCTCGCACAGGGCATGCCCTACTACAGCCCGGCGGTGATTCACGACGGCCCGCATACCATCCAGGCTGGTGAAGTGCTGAAGCTGCACTATCGCCTGGTGGTTGCCCCCGTTGCGATGACTGCAGAAGCGGCTTCCAAGCATTGGGAAAACTGGACCAGTAGTAAAGTGGTCATCCTTACCGGAGCAAACAACCACAAGTGGAAGGAAACCACTCCGGTGCTGGAAGCGATTCTGGAAGGTTCCGGCCGGTTCGATGTCGACGTGGTTGAAGATCCCGAGCAGCTTACCGCTGAGTTCCTGACGAACTATGACGTGCTTTTGAGCAACTGGAACGCCTACGGGAAAAGCAAACCTGCTCCGTGGCCGGAACAGCTGAAAAAAGCCTACATCGTTTTTGTAAGAAAGGGAGGCGGACATGTGGCGGTGCATGCCGGCTCGTCTTCCTTCGACAAGTGGGATGATTACCACGCCATCTGCTGTGCCTCATGGAAAAAGGGTGAAACCGGACACGGGAAACCGCACAAGTTTGAAGTTCGGATTTCAACGCCCGCTCATCCGGCAGTCCAGGGATTGGAAAACTTTGAAACAACGGACGAGTTGTGGTTCCGGCCGCTGGTGCATCCCGACGCTGAAGTGATCGCCGAATCCTTTTCCGAAACAACCGGAAACTGGGAACCGACCGCATTGGTCAGCCAATTCGGCAAAGGCCGATGCTTCACACTGCTGCTAGGTCACGACAGCGAAAAAATGAAGAAGCCTGGCTTTAAGAAATTGTTCATTTCCGGCACCGAATGGGCGGCGGAAATCAGATAAAAAGATTTCCCGGATTCAATCGGCCATCACGATCAAAAAGGGTTTTCAGCACACGCATTTTCTCAATCCCCTCCTCACCGTACATAAGCTCCAGAAAAGAGGTCTTCAGCTTTCCAATGCCGTGCTCGGCGGAGACGGAGCCCCCCCACTCAACGACCTGCTTTGCCCAATCGAAGTAGAGCGCTCTGCCGGCTTCGTATTCCGCCATGCTGCGGGGCAGAATGTTGACGTGGACGTGGTTGTTGCCAATGTGCCCGAAAATAACGTATTCGAGCCCGGCTTCGGCGAGCCCATCATGATACATGCGCATCACATCCTCCAACCGGTCGTCCGGCACCGACATATCGGTGCCGAGCTTGGTCAGCTCGGGAATCGTTTTCTTGCGCTCCCCGATCAGCATGTTGACCGACTCGGGAATGGCATGCCGGAACTTTTTGAGCGCTTCAATTTCGTGCGCGCCCTCCGCGAACCAGCAATCGACAGCCTCGTCCGCCTTTTCAACAACGGCATCTGGCACCTCGCAATCAAACTCGAAATAGATGGCCGTGCGGCATCCGGACTCCAGCTTCGGCAGATCGGAAAACGCCGCGTTTTCAGCCTTCATCCGGCGCAACAGTGCCAACGATTGGCAGTCGAAAAACTCGATGGCTGAAGGCCGGGCCCCCGGCCCGGCGCCTCGCAGGAACCGCACAAACTCCAAGGCCTCTTCCTCAGCAGCAAAGAAGGCCGTCAGCCCATTCATCTGCCCCGGTTCGGGCAGCAGCCTGATCGTTATTTCGGTGACGACGCCCAGCGTGCCCTCCGCTCCGATAAAGAGATCGACCAGATCCATGTCCGGTTTTACAAAATAACCGGCCGCGTTCTTAATACCGTCACACCTGCGCAGGTGTGACAGATCCGGCAACATGCCCTCAATGCCGCCCAGCTTGAAACCGAGCCCGTCGGCTTTGTGGACGCCGCGCTCAACGTGGATGGTTTCGCCATTCGCCAGCACAACCTCCAACGCCTGAATCCAGTTCCGGACGGCGCCGTAGCGGAACGAGCGCGCACCAGACGCGTTGTTCGCCACCATCCCACCGATGGAAGCCGTGGTTTCGGTGAGGTCGGATGGAAAAAACAGAGCGGGGTCGCCGCCACCGCCTACAGCTTTTCGGATATCGGCGAGCAGCGCGCCGGGCTGGACGGCCATGGTGTCGCCGTTGATTTCGCCGATGGCGTTCATGCGCGACAGGTTGAGAATCAGGCCCCCATCGGGCACACAGCCGCCGGTGATGCCGGTACGCCCGCCTTGGATGGTGACGGGCCAGCCATTCGTAGAGGCGGCCTCCAATGCCTGGGCCACCTCGGTTGTGGAACGGGGAAAGCAAATCGTCTCGGCATGCCCCACCCTGCGCGACTCATCGCAGAGATAATCCGCATGCCCTTCGTTCACATCTAGTATCTGAATAGCCATACATGGATATTAAACACCAAGGCACCAAGAACACAAAGCTTCGTGCCCTTTGAGTCTTTGTGTTTAGAATTTTTCGCCGTCGCCGAGGTAGCGCCATTGGCCGTCGGGGAGGTTGCCAAGAACAACCTTGCCGATGCGGATGCGCTTGAGGCCGACGACCTTTAAACCCACGAGCTCGCACATGCGGCGAATCTGGCGTTTTTTCCCTTCGCGCAGAATAAAACGCAGCTGATCCTGGTTTTGCCAGGTCACCTTCGCGGGTTTGAGCGGTTTCCCGTCGAGCTCCAGCCCATGGTTGAGCAGTTTGAGATCTTCGTCCGAAAGCTCGCCCTGAACGCGCACGAGGTATTCCTTATCGACGTCCGTATCCTCTCCAATGATGCGACGGGCAACGCGGCCGTCCTGCGTGAGCACGAGCAAGCCGTTCGAGTCGATGTCGAGCCGGCCGGCCGGCGCCAGCCCCCGAAGCATGCCGTGATGAAA
Organism: Pontiella sulfatireligans; assembly: GCF_900890705.1. GTDB lineage: Bacteria > Verrucomicrobiota > Kiritimatiellia > Kiritimatiellales > Pontiellaceae > Pontiella > Pontiella sulfatireligans. The sequence goes on from NZ_CAAHFH010000003.1 coordinate 567,224, forward strand.
AGTGCGGCGCGTGCGGTCGTCCTTCCAGTGGTTTTCGCGGGTCAGCAGATCGGAAGCCGGCCGATGGCCGTCTTCCGGCTGGGCCGAAACATAGCCGATGGTTTTGTTGATCAAAAACGTCGCCTGGGCATCGCGGCGTTTCAGCCCCTCTTCGGCCAGTTCAATTTTCTGGTCGGGGAAAATCTTGCTTCCAAGCTCGGAGATGACTTCGCCGTCCACCAGCACCAGCCCTCGTTCAATGTAGCGGTCGGCCTCGCGCCGGGAGCACATGCCCCGCGTTGCCATGATTTTTGATATGCGTTCTTTTTCCATAGCGGGGAATCTAACGCGACTTGGCTGCAGAAGAAATAGGCAAAATAATTTTGTGGCAGAATAATTTCAGGTTCCGAAGCAGGAAAAATAATTCTGCCCCTCCATTATGCGGCCCTATCTCCCGGCTGCGCCAGTCGCTTTGGACTCTAAGGACTTTCGGCATTCGCTCGGCGAGATGCCGTGAAACTTGCGGAAGATGCGGGAAAAGTAGAGCGGATCGTCGTAGCCGACCGCGAGTGCAATTTCGGCCACAGGGCTGTTGGGCCGGGCCTTGAGCTGGGCCACCGCCTGCTCCATCCGGTGACCGACCAAATATTGCTTAAAGCTCCGGCCGGTCACTTTCTTGAACAGGCGCGTTACCGTCGACGGGCTCCGCCCGACCATTCGCGAGGCTTCTTCGAGAGGAAGCTCCAACTCGGGATGGTCGTGAATCCGCTGGATGACGGGTTGCAGCAGGTCGTAGTCCTTATGATGAATGAGCTGTTTGCTGATAATGAATTCCATCAACAGCCGGAACATGGACAGCAGGGTTTCAATCTTCTCTTCCGGAAAGACCGGCGTGCGCTTATATTCTTCCTGCAGTGCATCGGTGCCCTGCGAGGCTTTCCAGTCGCTGGAATAAGGCGAAATATCCGGAGCGGCCCCGCTGCGGAACTGGCCGGGCATCACAAAGCCCACCAACTCGCCGCCCACATACAGCGGGGCAACAGCCTCCATCATACCGGCGTGACAGGTGTAGGTAACCATTTCCTGACGTTCCAGCGCCTTGTCCATCATCTTGCGATCAAGGTCTCGGCACTTCGAATCCATGCCCAGCGTTTCGCGCAACATGATGCAATGCGGGCAATTTGGACGGCCCACGGCATCGGGATAGATCAGTTTCCCGTCGGGGCTGAAGAGCGAGATGCGGATGCCGTGAAGCTCCGTGTAGAGGTCGAATATTTCAGAGACCTTTTGGCTTATGGTATGGTGCATACATTCCAACATGTTGATAAAAGAGCACAAGACGCCCGATTTGTCCATGCCTTTGCCGGTTTATCCTATGGATTCTGTTGCGCTGACCGCGTACATTTCAACACTCATAAATCCATTCATATTCAGCAGAGAGGAATGACCATGTATGATGAAAAAATAGTTGAGCAGGCCATCGCCATTCATACCGAAACCTACGGCACCGCGCCCACCACCGTTTCCTACGCCCCCGGACGCATTGAAGTCCTCGGCAACCACACCGACTACAACGAAGGCACCACCTTCTCCACCGCCATCAACATGGGCCACTGCTTCTGCATCTCGGCTTCCGGCAAGCCGGGCGTCCGCCTGACCGCCGGCGACATCCCTTCCACCACCGAATTCGACCCCTCCACCGACGAGCGCCTTGAAAAGAAGTTCCAGTGGGCCAACTATGTCAAGGGCGTCTTTTTCTACCTCCGCGAACACGGCGTTGAAGTTGACGGCGTCGACTGCACCTTCCTCGGCTCCATCCCGATGGGCGCCGGCCTTTCCAGCTCCGCCGCGCTGGAAGTCGCCACCGCCTTTGCCGTGCTGAAATATGCCGGCAAGGATCTCGACAAAAAAGACATCGGCATTCTCGCCCAGAAGTCCGAAAACAACTTTGCCGGATGCAACTGCGGCCTGCTCGACCAGTTCTCCAGCATCTACGGCGTACACCACGGCCTCATTCACTCCGACTTCCGCACGCTCGAAACCTACCCGGTCAAGCTGCCCGACGACGTCGTATTCCTAATGATCAACCCGCACATCAAGCACACGCTGGCCGACTCCCCCTACAACGCCCGCCGCATCAGCTGCGAACTGGCCGCCGCCGAGCTCGACACCCTGATCGACCACGACGTCAAGGCCCTCCGCGACGTCAGCTGGGAAGAGTTCGAAGCCAACAAGGACAAGATCGACCCCGAAGCCGCCAAACGCGCCACCCACGTCGTTGGCGAAATCACCCGCGTCGAAAAAGGCGTCAAGCTGCTCGCCGAGGGCAAGCTGGCCGCATTCGGCCAGTTCCTGTTCGACTCGCATGAGACCTCACGCACCGCATTCGAAAACTCGTGCGATGAGCTCGACATGGTCGTCGAAGCCGCCCGCGACGCCGGCGCACTCGGCGCCCGCCTGTCCGGCGGGGGCTGGGGCGGCAGCGTGGTTGCGCTCGTACACGCGAAAGACGCCGATGCCATCTGCGGTAAGATTATTGAAACCTGCAAAGCCAAAGGGCTTCACCCCACTGCGGAAACCATCATTCCTTCCGCCGGTGCAACTATTATAAAATAAATAAGCCGTAATGCGTAATTCGTAATCCCGTTACGAATTACTCGTTACCTATTACGGAGATTCAGCTATGAAAATACTCGTTGCCGGCGGCGCCGGATATATTGGAAGTGTTACCACCCAGATGCTTTGCGATGCAGGACACGACGTGGTGGTGTTCGACAACCTTGAGCGCGGCCACCAGCCCGCCGTCGACCCGCGCGCCAAATTCATGCAGGGCGACCTGCGCTACAAAGAAGACATCAAAAGCGCCCTGCTCGCCGAACGCCCCGAAGCGGTCATTCACTTTGCCGCCTATATCGAAGTCGGCGAATCCATGGTTGATCCGATGCCCTTCTTCGAAAACAACGTCAGCGGTTCGCTTAACCTAATGACCGCCATGGTGGCCTCCGGCTGCAAAAAGCTGATCTTTTCCTCCACCTGCGCCACCTACGGAACGCCCGACCGCATTCCGATGGACGAAACCCTTCCGCAGAAGCCGGAATCCGTCTATGGCGAATCCAAGCTGCTCTGCGAAAAAATCTTCCAGTGGGGCGAAAAAATCCACGGCATCGAATGCGTCTTCCTGCGCTACTTCAACGCCTGCGGCGCCACCGAGCAGTACGGCGAAGCGCACAATCCCGAAAGCCACCTCATCCCGCTCGTGCTGCAAGTGGCCCAGGGCACGCGCGAAAAAATCTTTATCTTCGGCGAAGACTACGAAACCCGCGACGGCACCTGCGTCCGCGACTACATCCATATTAAAGACCTCGCCCAAGCGCACATCCTCGCGCTCAAGCCCGGCATCGCCGGTGCGTTCAACCTCGGCAACGGCGACGGCTACACGGTGAAAGAAGTCATCGACGTTTGCCGCAAAGTGACCGGCCACGCCATTCCCGCCGAGATGCAGCCGCGCCGCGCCGGCGACTGCACCGCGCTCGTCGCCGACGCCACCAAAGCGAAGACCGTCCTCGGCTGGGATCCGCAGCACGCCGACCTCTCCGAGATCGTCGAAAGCGCCTGGAACTGGCACCGCGCCCACCCCAACGGCTACGAAGATTAAGAAAAGTTCGTAAACGATTCGTGAAAGGTTCGTAGTTCCGGCTTCAGCCGGCCAGTCCAGAAAGCCCCGCCCCGTGCGGGGCTTTTTTCGTGCGGGCCTCCCAAAACTTCAACTCACGCCCGAAAAGATAATTTCCAAAGGAAATAACGAGCAACGCGAGTGGTTCAAGGCGCAAAGCCACGAAGGTTGAGATGCCCGAGACGCAATCGGCACATAGAGCCGACACTACACCGGTGAGTGTTGTAGAGTTGGCTCTATGAGCCAATGGCAAATCGCGGCAACGGCGGGGGGCAAGCGGCTCTCCAATATGTCTGCTCCGTGCGGTAGGCATAATGGTGGTAGCGCAAAACCTCGCGAACCTGATCCATGAGCTTAAGATCTGGATCCGGCTTGAATTTCTTCTTGTTTTCCATGCTTCCCTCCATGATTATGGCTCCGTCTCTAATACTGATTAAGTATAACATGACAGAGAGAAGAAAAAAGTCCGTTTTCCATGTTTGCCCCTTTAATACGGTCATATGTGGCCTAGCGGAGCGCGATAATTTTCGGAACGAAAATAATGACCGAAAGGAATGGTTCACATGAGTCCATCCCATAAGGGTCATATATGGAAAATTTTCCACTGATGACACTGTTCGAAGACAAAAGGAGAATATGAAAATTTCAATCCTACTAATCCCAATTTCTCTATGTATGACCGGTTGTTTGAATCCCAAATTATGTGAAACAAAAGAATCCATCGGCAAGAAGGGTCTCGCAACTGAGCATATAGAATATTTTAAGGATAAACCCACACTGTCTGTTGCAGAAGCCCATGGAACAATTCTTCCCATTGCCCATGTAAGAGAACATCTTCAGAAAAGGTCAGATGGTTATCGTTATGTAAATTATGTTTCTTTGTTTGGGGGCTTACTCCTAGAAGGAGGATCAACACAGAATTTTGACCAGAAAGGAAAACCAGTCACTGATAAGGCTATGTCTGGGCATATAAACATGCTTTCCGGGTTACTTTTTGAAATCGATATAGATGCAGATATGAACAACTTATCCGGATCGATAAATAAATCATTTTTAATGAAATCTTTTGGTTCGACCCAAGAAATTGGAGGCAGCAAATATTACACAATTTTCTGGATGCCAATGAAATTTTCGAACCAGGCAATTGAGGCTAAAAAATAGGGCGGCAAAATTTAATTGATGAGGCAGAGCAATCAGCGCCCAATTTTGCTCCTCATCGCAGACGTTCGCTCAAATATATGAAAAAACTATATACAGACCCAAGTGTAGTTCCTTGTGATATGCTTAAAACCTTTTTGGAACTCCAGGGCATAACGGTAATGATTAAAAATGAGCGTGGTTCTGCCAGTGCAGGGTATGGGCTTCCAGTGCCAATGATATCATTGTCATTTGCTTGGCCAGAAGTTTGGGTTAACGACCAAGATTTCGAAAAAGCACTGACTGTTTTAAATGACTGGCAGAAGGAAAATGTCGATAGCTGTGAAAGCTGGATATGTAAAAATTGCAATAGTGAAGTCAATGGTGAGTTGGCAGTATGCTGGAACTGCAATACTCCTCAAAGTGAATAGCAATAGCGATCGGGATAGGACTCCCCATCACTGAGGAGCCCTCCCACACCGCACGGACATACAGATCTGTATACGGCGGTTCGGCTGTGAAAGACGGGAGTCTATCGAAGGCGGATTAATCCGTGGTTTTTGACGAACCATTGAGCCGGCAGGGCAAAGTTCATCAGCATATAGTCGCTGACAGCCCATGGCCCTTTCCGGGTATTTCCAAGTTTCAGGGCATCGTTGTGGCTGATCCCCAGTCCCTTCAGGTTCCTCACTTTCGTGCGTGGCAGTTTCCACTGTTTCCAGAGGAAGACCCGCAACCGCCGGATGATCCAGCGGTTGAGTTCCTGAATCAATTTCTTGCTGAGACCTACCCGGAAATAGTTCAGCCACCCCGAAAATGGTGCCAGTCCTTGAATAACAACATTATGAAGTAACCCCAGTTTGACGGGCACTCGGCCTTTGACCCCTTCGGACGCCATTACGTGCATTGTCTTAACTTGTTTGGGACTTCATGACTTATGGTGGAGGGCGACGGTTGCCGCTCCATAACGCCGCTCCAATTTTTCAAGTTGGCTGCCCACGCTTCGCTTCGGCTCGTCGGAGCCATTCCGTGTGCTGGCTCGGACAGAGCCTCGCCCTCCAGTCCCGTTCATGAAAAATCCAGCGCAGCTGGTGGGGACCTAAAGATCGAGCTATATGCTTTTCAACGACAGCACATCGTTGCCGGAGGGCTGCTGATAGACGCGGAGGCCGAATTCGGGGAGGGACGCGAGGATGTGGTCGAAGATGTCGGCCTGGATGGATTCATAGTTTGCCCAGATCTTGTCGGAGCTGAACACATAGATTTCGATGGGCAAGCCTTGGGGCGTGGGCTGCAGATGGCGCACGAGGAAGGTCATGCCTTTATGGATCTTGGGGTTGCCGCGCAGGTACTCAACCAAGTAGGCGCGGAAAATGCCGAGGTTGGTCTGGCGCCGCCCGTTGACCACCGTCGCGGAAAGATCGATCCCCTGCTCCGAGTTGGCGGCATTGATCTCTTCCTGCCTCTTTTCAACATATTCCTTCAGCAGCTCCATGCCTCGGAACTTTTCGAGCATTTCTTCATCGGCAAAGCGGACGGTGTTCATATCGATGCAAATGTTGCGCTTAATGCGGCGCCCGCCGGACTCGCTCATGCCCCGCCAGTTTTTGAACGAGTCGGAAATGAGCGCATACGTTGGAATGGTGGTGATGGTCTTGTCCCAATTGCGGACCTTGACGGTATTGACGGCCACTTCGATTACATCGCCGTCGGCGCCGTATTTGGGCATTTCAATCCAGTCGCCCTCGCGCACCATGTCGTTGGCGCTGAGCTGTATTCCCGCCACGAACCCGAGGATGGTATCCTTGAAAACGAGCATGGTGACGGCGGTGAGGCCGCCCATAAGGCCGAACAAGTTCCAAGGCGATTTATTGAGCAGCACCGAAACAATGAAAATTCCGGAAAGGAGATAAAGGACAATGGTCAACGTTTGAAACAAGGGCCGGATCGGCTTGCGTTTCTTGCTCTTCTCGTCGTGGTAAATGTCCGACGCAGCGCTGATGAAGGCTTCAACCGCGCGAACGCCGGCAAAAATGATCACGGCAAACAGGATACGTTTCAGCAGGGCAAACTGGCCAGGCATCGCCCGGTCAATGCAGACCGCTATAAACGTTAGGGGAATGAGGCGAAGGAAGCGTTGGAACACCCCCGCATCCATCAGCTCATCGTCCCAAGTGTTGGAGGTCTTGGTGACGACACTGTGAATGAGCTTCAATAAATAGTTGCGCAGCACCCAGTAAACCAAATAAGCGCCCGCTGCAATTAGAAGCATCAGCGCTGCAACGGCCAAGGTGCCGGCGGTTTTCGTTTCAATTCCCGCCGAAACCAGAACGTCTTGAATATTCGTCATAAGCATGGAGACCACCCCTGTTAAAACAAGGAGTCTAGCGGTTCATGTCCGAAATTGCATTCGCATAACGTTGATTGATTAGCCCCAGACGGGCAGATTTCCATTATTTGGATAGGAATTAATAAGAAATGAAAAAAACTGCCATACTCATTTGCTTTCTAGCCGTCGCCTCCGCATGGGCTGCCGACAAGCCGAAACCCGACCAGCTCATCCCCTACAAGGAAACGCCGCAGGGCGAACTGCGCCTGCACATTTTCAATCCAAAAAACCAGACCCCCAAAAAGAAGGCGCCGGCCATCGTGTTTTTCTTTGGAGGCGGATGGAACAGCGGTTCCCCGTCGCAGTTTTATGCACAGTCCAAGCATCTGGCGCAACGCGGCATGGTGGCGATTGCCGCCGAATACCGCACCAAGAAAGGGCACGGCACTGATCCGCGCGCCTGCGTGATGGATGCCAAGTCGGCGATGCGCTGGGTGCGCGCCCACGCCGGGCAGCTGGGCATCGACCCCAACCGCATTGCCGCGAGTGGCGGTTCGGCCGGAGGCCATCTGGCCGCCGCCACCGCCACGCTTGAAAAGTTTGACGAGCCTGGAGAGGATGTTTCCGTCAGTTGCCGCCCACAGGCCCTGGCGCTGTTCAATCCCGTCTTTGACAATGGGGAAAAGGGCTATGGTTATGACCGCGTCGAATCCTACTGGCAGGATTTTTCGCCCATGCACAACCTCAAGAAAGGCGCGCCGCCCACCATCGTCTTCCTTGGCACCAAGGATGATTTGATCCCCGTGGAAACGGCCGAAGAATATAAAGCGGTTATGGAAGCCAATGGCGGACGCTGCGACCTTCATCTCTATAAAGACCAGTCCCACGGCTTTTTCAACAAGGCAAAATACAAGGAAACCCTCGCCGAGACGGACCAGTTTTTCGTTTCTCTCGGATGGCTGAAACCGCTCAAGAAATAGGAGCAGTGCCACACCGGGCAACCATCAGGTGCGGCAGGACTTGCGGTATTTCGCCGGCGTAATGCCCATCCATTTCCGGAACTGCTTGATGAAGTAGGACTGGTCGCCGAAGCCGGTTTCGTAGGCAATGTCGGTGCACGACATATCGCTGGTTTCAAGCAGGCGACGCGCTTCTTGAATACGCAGGTAATGAATGTTTTGCAGAGCGGTTTTTCCCGTGGCCGCCTTCAGCAGATGCGCGATGCGGAACGTACTGAGCCCGGCGGCGGCGGCAATTTCCTCGAGCGCAATCGGCTCGGTGTAGTTGGCCGCAATATAGTCGAGCGCTTTGCTGACTGCCGGACTGACGGGACTGACCCCTTGCAGAAAGATACTGTTCATGAAGTCGTCCAGCGCCTCGCTCAAGACGTTGCAGAGGTCGTCAAAGTCATTGGTCTCGACAATCCGTTCAATCCACTGCATGTGGCGCTCCAGCAGCGGCTCCGCCAACGGGCTGTCCTCCACGGCGGTGCGGACGAGGTAGCCCATCATTTCGATGGCGCGGGCGCGCACCACCACCGGCTTGGGCGAATAGAGGAACATGGCGGCCAGCATCTTGTTGAACATTTTGCGCGCGCCGGCACGGTCGCCGACGCGGATGAGGGAAAGCAGGATGCGCTCATCGTCGTAGGGATAGGCGCGGTTCTGCTCCACCTTGCGCTGGTGGATCTCCTCGGCAATCTGGCGCTGCTGCTGCATTTGGTCGCGGTTGCGTTTGAGGCTCAGCGGATTCCACCCGCTGTATTGGTAAAACAGGTCATATAGGTTGTCCGCCGCCTCGCGAACGCGCTCCTGCTCGAAGGTTTCCAATCCTTGGACAAACTGCAGGGCCTCCTTGCGCTTGCCCCCTTCGCCGACCAAATAGTTCACCGCTACGTTAATGGAGGCCGCATCATCCTCCAGCAGAATATACCCCCCGCACAGCCCGCCCTTAAGCTCGGTATGCTCCACCATTGGAACAATCCAGCTCATGATGCCGGGAGCGGCAAAGAACACCTGCGGCTCGCCCCATCGCACCGACTCACTTAAATTATGCCAGCGCAAGTGGCAAAGCGATGGAAGGTTCATGATCGGCCCCAGAGCTTCCGGCATGACCACATGCCCCTCGGCATTGGCTAAAGAAACCTCCAAACCATAGGCGACGCGATAATCCTTGGCCACCGAGCCAAACAGTCTTTTCGACAAGATCGACATAACACATTCCCAAAATATAGAATAACTAAGGAGCTAAACCACACTCTTACGACACTAGACAGCAAGATTGCAACATTACAGATGCAAAAACTCCTATTGAAACCAGCCCCGAGCATGAGAGCCTTTGAACATCAAAAAGGGTCCCACCCATGCGACGACTTAAAGACAGCCTGCTAAACAGCCCGGACTTTACCGTAATTGCTGAACTGACCTCGGGGCAGGGATACAGCATGGATCCCATTGTCCGGTTCCTTGAAGCGCACAAGGCGTCGGGCGGAAGCGAAATTCCAAAAGGGTTCGACTTTGCCAGCATTGCCCTGCCCCAGAATCCGGGAGGCATTTCCAATCTGGACCCCACCGATGTGCTGGCCCAGCTCTCCGGCACCGGCTTGCTAGACGACCTCGACTTTATCCCGCACATGAGCTGCAAGGACCACAACAAGGCGGCGCTGCACTCCGTTCTCGTCGGCTACAAACAGCGCGGCGTCCAGAGCGTACTGGCCCTGACCGGCGACAAGCCCGTTTCGGCAAAGGGCGTTTTTGAACTCGAAGCCGTTGGCCTGCTGCAGCTGATCTCAAAGATGAACCTCAAGGAACTCCTGAAAGGCGGTCACGACGATCTCAGCCAAATCCCTCAGTTTTTCTCAGGCGCAGCGGTCTCGCCGTTCAAATATTCGGAGCCGTCGCAGCTGCAGCAATACTTCAAAATGGAAAAGAAGGCGGCCTGCGGTGCGCGCTTCTTCATTACACAGGTCGGCTGGGACTGGAAAAAATCGCTCGAACTCAAATTCTACATGGAGGAAGCCAAGCTAAACCTGCCCGTGCTGGGCAACTGCTACTTCCTCACCTCCACCAACGCTGCGCCGCGGTTGATGAACAGCGGCCACCTGCCCGGCTGCTATGTGAGCGACGAATTGCTGGCCACGCTCAAGTCGGAAACCAAAGAGCAGCACATCGAACGCTGCGCCCAGCAGATCGCCATGTACAGGGCGATGGACTATGCCGGCATCGACCTCGGCGGCATACACGACTACGAAACCTTCTGCATCATCCTGCAGCGCGCCGCCGAAATCGGCGAAGGCTGGGTCGAGTTCCAGGACAACCTCTGCCGGCCTCCGGAAGCGACCTTCTATCTCTACGATCAGGAAGGCGGCCGCACTCCGCTGGCGCCGGGAAAAAAACCCTGCACCAGCGCTGGTTCAGCTTCATGCACAAAACCCTGCTCGACCCCGGCCACAAAGGCTTCCATGGATTAAAGAAAACCATGGAGCTGGCCGGAGCGAAAAAAAACCCGGAGGGTCTCGTTGCCAAAACGTTCTTCGCCATGGAACGCATCGCAAAGCACGCCGCCTTCGAGTGCGAAGAATGCGGCGATTGTTTCCTTTCGGAAAACTTTGGCTTCTGTACCATGGGCGGATGCGCAAAGGGACTGGCCAACGCCCCCTGCGGTGATGCAAAGCCGGACGGAACGTGCGGCAACGAAGAAGGGGTGGTCTGCCGTGGAGAACAAATCTATCTTGCAGCAAAAGCGGAGGAAGGCGGGCTGGCGCGGCTACGGACCACCATCAACAATCCGCGCAACGCATCCCTTGAACACTCGTCCTCAATACTTAACTATCTTTTCGGAAAGGATCACACCATGAAAAATGCAATCATCACCATCGGCGAAGACATCCATGCTTCCATCCCGAAGCATGGTGCAGTGATGCGCGAACTCCACAACCTCGGCGAGGGTGCCTACGAAAACGACAGCCCGCAACTCGACTATGTCCGCGCACTGATCGAAAACCAGGCGGCGGAAGGCGCCGACTATATCGCCATCAACGTGGATGACTTTGGCGATTCCGATCCGCAGCTCTCCGTGAAAATCATGGTGGAATACGTCAAGCTCGTCCGCAAATGGGGAGGCATGGTTCCGGCTTGCATCGACAGCTCCAACGACGACGTGCTGATTGCCGGGCTAAAGGAATGGTACAACACGGACGCCCCCGTCAAAGCGCCGCTGGTCAACTCGATCAAGACCTACACCGCCGACAACATGATGCCGCTGAAAAAGGATTACGACTTTTCCTTCATCGGCCTGCTCATGAGCGAGGAAGCCGCCAGCGCAGGAACCATGCAGTCCGTCGATGATCTGGTTGAGCTGGCCAAGGAAATTTTCGGCAAGGCGATGGAGCATGGTTTCAAGGCGGAGGAAATCTTCTTCGACTCTACCGTCTTCCCGCTGGCGATCGATATGCCAATGCAGCCGGGCGTGGCGGGCTACACCTACCGCGCATTCGAAACGATCAAAGCCATCAAAAACGATCCGGCAATGAAGGGCGTGCACTTTTCAATGGGCGTGAGCAACTGCTGCCGCGACCTGCCCGGACGCAGGATCGGCATCGCCCGCGCCTATGTCCAGAAAGCCATGGAATGCGGCCTCGACGCCGGCATCGTGAACGCCGCCCACAAGTTCGGCGCCAAACCCGCCGACCCGAAACTGGTCGAGCTCGTCGAGGCCTACGCCGCCATGGACGGCGACTTGGACAAGACCAACGACGCCATCGAACTCATGGGCGAGTTTTGCGAAAGTTTCCGGAAATAACGCGATAAACAAGGGGAAAGCAGCAATGGAAGAAACGATAACAGATGCCTATGTGCCGGCGGAAATGGCCAAGCGCGCCGAAGCCTCGGCCATCCGCAAAGCGAACCGCGATTTTGTCAGCGCCTTCTTCCTGGCCGTGCAGGCGGGCTCGTTCATCGCGTTCGGCGCGGCGTTTTTTACCCTCGCGGTGCACGACTCCGCACTGGGCGTCGGCCTGACCAAATTGATCGGCGGCATGACCTTCTCGCTCGGCCTGGTGCTGGTGATTATTGCCGGCGCGGATCTATTCACCGGCGACACGCTGATGGTGATGGGGTGCTTTACCGGCAAGATCAAGGTGCGGCAAATGCTGCGCAGCTGGGTCTTTGTGTTTTTCGGGAACCTGGCCGGGGCTTTGGCGATTGTCGCCATGGTGCACTGCAGCGGGCACTGGCTGGGCAACGGCGGCGCTGTCGGCGCCAAGGCGCTGGCCATTGCCAACGCCAAGGTGAACCTCACGTTCCAGCAGGCCTTTTGCAGCGGCATGCTCTGCAACATTCTCGTCTGCCTCGCGATCTGGCTGTGCTACAGCAGCCGCTCCGTCACCGACAAGATTCTCTCCATCCTCTTTCCCATCACCGCCTTCGTGGCCATGGGCTTCGAGCACTCGATCGCCAACATGTATTTCATTCCGGCCGGACTCGTGCTGAAGCACAATCCAGAAATTGCCGGCATGCTCAACGGCACGGATCTTTCCAACCTGACCCTTTCCGGATTCCTGGTCGACAACCTGCTGCCCGTCACCCTCGGCAATATGATCGGCGGCGCAATATTCGTTGGAACGATCTACTGGATCCTTTACCTTAGAAAACAAGAAGACCATTCAACCGAATAAATTCCACGACAGAGGCTCGGAGTTTTCAGATCAAGCTCAGTGCCTCTATGCCTCCGTGGTAAAAAAAATGTTTTAAAGGAGACTCACCATGAAGCTCGACCCAACCCAGATGGCCGACTGGCAGATTGCCGAAGCCGCCGAACAAAATATTAAGCCCATTCAGGAAATCGGCGCAAAGCTCGGATTGCAGGAAGGCGAACTAATCCCGATGGGCCCTGCCGTGGCCAAAATCAACTACACCCAAACATGGAAGCGCCTCAAAGATGCTCCGACCGGGAAATATGTCGATGTAACCGCCATCACCCCCACCCCGCTCGGCGAAGGCAAGACCACTACTACGATGGGGCTCGTCGAAGGCCTCGGCGTGCTCGGCAAAAAACCGATCGGCGCGATCCGCCAGCCTAGCAGCGGCCCCACCTTCAACATCAAGGGCTCCGCCGCCGGCGGAGGCCTGGCGCAGTGCATTCCCCTCGCCCCCTTCTCGCTCGGTCTTACCGGCGATTTCGACGCCATCACCAACGCACACAACCTCGCCATGGTGGCGCTCACCGCCCGCATGCAGCATGAAAACAACTATGACGACGAACGTCTGGCCAAGATCGGCATCAAGCGGCTCGATGTTGATCCGGAGCGCGTTCAGCTTAAATGGGCCATGGATTTCTGCGCGCAGTCGCTGCGCAACATTACCATCGGCAAAGGCAGCAAAATGGACGGCTATGAAATGGAGTCCGGCTTCCAGATCACCGTCTCCAGCGAAATCATGGCCATCCTCGCCGTCGCCAGCAGCCTGAAAGACATGCGCGAACGCATCGGCAAAATGGTGGTGGCCTACAGCCGCAGCGGCGCAGAAGTCACCACGGCCGACCTCGAAGTGGATGGCGCCATGACTGCCCTCATGGTCGATGCGCTCAACCCCAACCTCGTGCAGACCATCGAAGGCAACCCCGTCCTCGTACATGCCGGCCCCTTCGCTAATATTGCCATCGGCCAAAATTCGGTCATCGCCGATATGCTCGGCATCCGTATGGGCGACTATCTGGTGACTGAAAGCGGGTTCGCCGCCGATATCGGCTTTGAAAAATTCTGGAACCTAAAGTGCCGCTACTCCGGTCTGAAACCGGATGCCGTCGTGATTGTGGCCACGGTGCGCGCCCTCAAAATGCATGGAGGCGGCCCATCCGTGAAACCCGGCAAACCGCTGGATCCGGCCTACACGGAAGAAAATCTGAAGTTGCTCGAAAAGGGCTGCGCCAACCTGACGGCCCACATCAACATCGTCAAACAAAGCGGCGTCAGCCCAGTGGTCTGCATCAACGGGTTCTATACCGACACCCAGGCCGAACACGACCTGATCCGCCGCATCGCCAAGGAACAAGACGCGCGTTGCGCGGTTTCTGAACATTGGCTCAAAGGAGGAGAAGGCGCGGTCGAACTGGCCGAAGCCGTTGTGGAAGCCTGCGAAGAGGAAAACCACTTTGAATACCTGTACGACCTCGACATGCCGTTCAAGGATCGCGTCCATGCCATCGCTACCAAGATCTATGGTGCATCGGGCGTTGAATGGTCGGAGGCCGCCGACAAAAAGATTTCCATGTTCGAAGCGGATCCTGAAATTAAGCAAATGGGCATGTGCATGGTGAAGACCCATCTCAGTTTGTCGCACAATCCCGACTTCAAGGGTGCGCCAAGCGGGTGGATCCTGCCGATCCGCGATGTGCTGATTTACAAAGGCGCCGGATTCGTGGTCCCCGTGGCCGGCGACATCAAGCTGCTTCCAGGCACAGGAAGCAATCCCGGATTCCGACAGATCGACGTGGATGTCGAGACCGGCAAAGTGACCGGGCTGTTCTAGGCTTAAGGCATAATCTTCGGAAGAAGAGTTCCGCCTTTTTCCGTTAGGACGTGCTGCTCATCGAACAGGAACGAGTAGGAAAATACGGCGAAGCCGGCACACCCGGAGTTTTTGACCGTTTCGATTTGCGCAAGGAGATCTTCGACGTCGTTTTTGCAGTAGATGCCGACCACCACCGATGAAGCAAACTTGCGCCGGCCGGCCGCTTTTTTCATGGCGAGGAGATAGCGGTCGAACGAGCGCGTGCCATAATTCATCTGAACCACCCAATCGACCAGCCCCCGGCGCGCCCAGTCGCCCGAATCCTGATAGGCCGTGTGCTTCCCTTCCACCGGATTCCCCATGACGCTGGCCGAGAGCAGGCAGTCGCTCGGCTTCTCTTTCTGCATGACGTAGGAAATGTCGCGCACAATACGGGTGACCGAGTCACAGCGAAACTGACGGATCTGCTCCTTGGATACATCCCAGCCATACTGGTCAAACAGCGCGGCCTGAGAGGCGGGGTCGTAGGAAAACTCGGAATGCCGCTGGATTTCCTCGTCCGTCGCGTTGGGGTGGCGTTGCTTTGCGACAAGGCGGTAGTCGTGCGGATAGCGGATGTAGTCGAGGTGGATGCCTGCCAGATCATACCGGCAAAGCTCGGACACAATGCCACGCAGATGCGCCCGCACTTCAGGCAGCACCGGATTGAGAAAAGAATACCATCCGGAGGTCGGCAGCATTTTCTGACCCAGCGAATCCACCATGAACCAGTCCGGATGCTCGGTCCATAGCTGGCCCACGGCCGGAGGCGGATCCTCCACGCCCTTCCAGCCGGGAAGCACGTTCATATAGGCATGCACCCGCAGCCCGACGGGCCGGGCGGCTTCAATGGACTGTTGCAGCGGATCCCAGCCGGGATCGGTTCCAAGCTTGGGCAAGCCTCCCTCCGAGAGCTCGTAGGCCCAAGGCTCGATCCGGCTGCGGAAGAAAACCGTTCCGTTGCCGCGAATCTGAAAAAAAACGTCCGTGAACCCGGCATCGGCTGTGTTTTTGATGATTTGGCGGACATCTTCGGCCGAGTCGTAGTCGAAGCGCGTCACCCACAGCGCGCGGATCTGCGAACGCTGGGAAGGCTGGATATAGCGCAAGACCGCAACCAATACAATGGCCGCAGCCGCGACTAAAATCAATCCTGCCAAAAATAACCGTAAGCTTTTCATAGGTTTCCGTCTCGACGTGCAGATTCCAGACATTGGAAATTTACACACCCGTGTCCATGTTCTAATATTTTGAACCGATTACATAAAAGGAATTTATGAAATATAAACGTATTGTGCTGAAAATCAGCGGTGAAGCATTGCAGAACAAAGCGAAGGGATTGAACCATGATCCCGATATTCTCGCCATGGTGGCGGCGCAGTTTAAACAGATGCTCGACATGGGAGCAGAGATTGCAGTGGTGGTCGGCGGAGGCAATATTTTCCGAGGCCTCGCCGGAGCCGATAAAGGCACCGACCGCACCACCGGAGACTACATGGGCATGCTGGCCACGGTCATCAACGCCATGGCGATCCAAAACGCGCTTGAAAACGAAGGCATCCAAACGCGCGTAATGACCGCGATTGCCATGCCGGCCATTGCCGAACCATTCATCCGCCGCAAAGCCGTACGGCATTTGGAAAAAGGCCGCGTCGTCATCTTTGGCGCCGGAACAGGCAACCCCTACTTCACCACCGACAGCGCCGCCGCGCTGCGCGCCTCCGAAATCGGCGCCGATGTGCTGATGAAGGCCACCAAGGTCGACGGCATCTACACCGCCGACCCGGTCACCGACCCTACCGCGACGCGATTTGAACAGATTTCCTATCAAAACGCGCTCTCACGCCAGCTCAAGGTCATGGACGCCGCCGCTTTTTCATTGTGCATGGAGAACGACATTCCTATTGTCGTGTTCGATTTTTTCAAGGAAAACGGAATGGTGGAAGTGCTTGCAGGATCAGACTCCGGCACGCTGGTAACCCATTAATTACAAGGAAAGAAACATGACTGACGACGTACTGCTGGAAACCGAAGACAAGATGGACAAAACCGTGCAGTTCCTACAACAGGAGCTCAGTGGCCTGCGCACCGGCAAAGCCAACCCGGCGCTGGTGGACACCATCACCGTAGACTATTACGGAACCCCCACACGCCTGCGCGACATCTCCAACATTTCAACCCCCGAACCCCGCCTGATCGTGATCAGCCCCTTTGATCCTTCTTCGCTGGGCTTGATCGAAAAAGCGATTATCGCCGCCAACATCGGCATCACCCCGATGAACGACGGACGCCTCATCCGCGTGCCGATTCCGGAGCTTTCCGAAGAACGCCGCAAAGACATGGTTAAAATGGCCGGCCGCACCACCGAAGAGCAGCGCGTCTCCGTGCGCAACATCCGACGCGACTCCAACGAACAGCTCAAGGCCCTGCAAAAGAACGGCGACATTACCGAAGACGACCGCGACGGCGCGCTGGATCAGGTTCAAAAAACCACCAACGAGCACATCAAGAAAATGGACGCCATGCTCGCCGCTAAAGAAAAAGATATCATGGAAGTGTAGCAACGGTTATTTTAAAATTGTTACTGGCTAATAGGCATATTATCTGTTAGCCATTAGCCATGAACAACTAACCGTGCGAGGCACACCATGAAGCCGAAAGTGTTGATAGGGGTTACCGGAGGCATTGCTGCCTACAAGAGTGCAGAGGTCGTCAGCCAGCTCGTCAAAGCCAATTGCGATGTGCGGGTCATCATGACCGAGGCGGCCACCAAATTCATCGCCCCCCTCACCTTTGCGGCCCTCACGCAGCAAAAAGTGATCACCTCCATCTTTCCGGACAGCAGCGCGGGCGGCATGGATGTAATCTATCCGCATCTTTACCCCGCCACCGAAGCCGATGCATTCGCCGTGCTCCCCGCCACCGCCGACGCCATCGCCAAACTGGCCAACGGCTTTGGCGACGACATCATCTGTTGCAGCGCACTCTCGCTGAAACCCAACTGCAAGCGCATTTTCTGCCCCGCCATGAATGTACAGATGTGGGAGCAGCCGGTAGTGGCGTCCAACGCCCGCAAACTGCTAAAGCTGGGCTGGCACCAGGTCGGCCCCGAAAAAGGGAGGCTCGCCTGCGGCACTTCTGGCTACGGACGCATGAGCGCCCCAACCGTTATCGCGCAGATCATTCTCAATTCGGTGTTTTAAGCTATATCGTCGATGAATAAGCGCGTCCTCATCCTTTCCGGACCAACCCACGAATACATCGACCCTGTTCGGTTCATCGGCAATGCCAGCAGCGGCCTGATGGGCAAGGCCATCGCTCAAGCGGCATTGAACCAAGACTGCCGCATCGATTTTGTTACCGGCCCCGTGGCCGAACAAAACCTTCCAACCCTAGGCGGTTGCGGACAAATCGAAAAGGTCGTATCCGCAGAAGAAATGCTGGCTCGTGCGCGCGGCCTTTTCCCTACTGCAGACCTCATCATCTTCGCCGCCGCGGTAGCCGACTATGCCCCCGTCGAAAAGCTGAATGATAAAATGCCCAAATCCGCCGCCGAGCTGATGCTGCGCCTGCGCCCCACGCCCGACATCGCCAAAACACTCGGCGCAACAAAACAGGCAAACCAGATCGCCATCGGCTTCGCCCTGCAAACCTCGGACGGCGAAACCAACGCAAAGCGGAAACTCGCCAGCAAAAACCTCGACGGCATCGTACTCAACACCCCCGCTTCACTAGGCGCAACGAACGGCACCTTCAGCTTTCTGGCCAATGGCGCATCCCGCTTCGAAGAATGGGGAAACATTGACAAAGCCACTTGCGCCAAAAGAATTTTCGAGGCGATCCGCCTCATCGCCGACCGCCCGGCGTAGCTCTGGATTTGCCCTGCCTATTTTTGCGTGTTGCGCACAAAAATCATCGCCGGGGCCAATTTAACCGAAATAAGAGTTGCTCCAACAGCAGCAGTCCCGCTAAGAAAGCTCGACGAGAGCAGGAGAACAACACATGGCCATAGAACTCCGATTTTCCAATAGGAACTCCCGCGTCGATATTGTCTGCACCGGACTGCTGAGCAGTAAAGAAGCACGCTCAATGCCGGATAAGGCCTTCGCGCCCGAAACCCTGCCGAAGCTGAAAAAAGTTGTCGTGGACTATCTTTGCGTTGAACACTTTGGACTTGCCCTGCAGGATCTTGAATATATGGCGAAAAAAACCGTTGTCGCCGCAGAAAAAAGAAAGGGCATCGTGATCGCAATCATAGCAACCCGCCTGCTTGCCATCCGCCTTACTCGAATGTGGCAGGCTTTTGCGCGGAATGCCGATGTGGAGATTGAGATTTTCGATTCGTGCGAAAACGCCGAAACCTGGCTGGCCTTGCGCTAGCCGTACCAAAGAAAAAAGGCGCCCCGCGAGGGACGCCTTTTGCATTTTCCAATGATTGGAAAACTTATTCCGCAGCAGCGGCATCGTCGTTCATCGCAGCTTTGCGGCTGAGACGTACGCGGCCCTGGTTGTCGATATCAATGCACTTGACGCGCATGGCATCGCCGGGCTTGCAGATGGCATCAACACTGTCGATGCGCTCGTTGGCCATTTCGGAAATGTGAACCAGACCTTCTTTGCCCGGCATGCACTCGACGAAAGCACCGAAGTCCTTAACGGCAATAACCTTGCCGTCGTAGATCCGGCCGATTTCGATTTCGGCGGTCAGGGCATTGACCTGGCTGATCGCGCTGTCCATTGCATCAGCATCAACGGCGAAGATATTCACGGTGCCGTCTTCCTGAATGTCAATCTGAGCGCCTGAGCTTTCGGTGATCGCGCGGATGTGCTTTCCACCCGGTCCAATAAGGGCACCGATCTTCTCAGGGTCAATTTTAATTGTAGTGATGCGCGGTGCAGTTGCAGCGAGCTCAGTACGCGCTTCAGGAAGAACAGCTTCCATCTGGTCGAGAATGTCGCAACGACCCTTTCGGGCAATTTCGAAGGCTTCAGCCACCTGGTCCCAGTTCAGTCCGTGAACCTTGAGGTCAACCTGGAAGCCGGTGATGCCCTTGCGGGTTCCGACCACCTTGAAGTCCATGTCGCCGCAGTGGTCTTCCACACCGAGGATGTCGATAACCTGAATCGATGCACCCTTTTCATCCGTGAACAGGCCAACGGAAATACCGGCAACCGGTGCTTTCAGCGGAACACCCGCATCCATCAGTGCCAGACAGCCGCCGCAGGCGGAGGCCATGGAAGAGGATCCGTTGGACCCCATCACTTCGGACACAACACGTACGGTGTAGGGGAAATCATCAGGCATAACCGGAACAAGCGAACGCTCAGCCAAGTTGCCATGGCCGATTTCGCGGCGGCCGGTCATTCCCAGACGTCCGACTTCACCTACCGAGTAAGGAGGGAAGTTGTAGTGCAGGATAAAGTTCTTTTCATTAACGCCGCCGGTAACCGCATCGAAACGCTGCGATTCTTTAGTGGTTCCGAGCGTAATCATGCAGATGGTCTGCGTTTCGCCGCGGCCGAAAATGGCCGAACCGTGTGTGCGGGGGAGTACGCCGACCTGAATATCAAGATCACGAAGCTCCAGCATGCCACGTCCACCGATGCGGGTTCCGCCTTCGGTAACGTTTTTGCGAACGGTTTCAATTTCCAGTTCGTGGAAAGCGTGGAAGAACTCATCTTCAGTCATTTCTGCGAAGAGTTCCTGCATCTGCGACTTAAGCTCTTCCTTCAGAGCAGTAACGGCGTTTTGACGCTCAAGCTTGCCACCGATTTTCATCAGTTCTTTGAACTTTTCACCAACCAGTTCGCGGGCCTTGTCAACCAGCGTGGTGTCTTTGGCTTCCAGTGCATAAACTTTTTCCGGCATGCCGAGGGCCTTGCGGAGTTCCAGCTGGCCGTCGATAATCTTAACGACTTCGGCGTGTGCAACTTTCATTCCTTCGATGAATTCCGCTTCCGGAACTTCATGGGCGCTGCCTTCAATCATCATTACCTTGTCGCGGGCGCCGCAGTAGGTCAGATCAATGTCGCTGGCTGCGAGCTCGTCGTGGTTCGGGTTGACGATCCACTTGCCTTCGTTGCGGACGATGCGGACGGCGCCGATCGGGCCGTCGAACGGCAGGTCGGTCAGAGTCAGCGCGGCCGAAGCAGCGTTAACGCTAAGCACGTCGGTGTCGAACGTGCCGTCGCAGCTCAGCAGCATGTTGTTGATCTGCACTTCACGATGGAAGTTGTCCGGGAACAGGGTCCGGATCGGACGGTCGGTAACACGCATGGTAAGGATTTCCTTCTCAGAAGGACGTGCCTCGCGCTTGATGTAGCCGCCCGGGAAACGGCCGGCCGCATAAAACTTTTCGCGGTATTCCACCTGCAGGGGAAAGAAGTCGCATCCTTCGCGGGGTTCTTTGGCTGCGGTGACGGCGGAGAAAACAATGTTTTCACCGATTGCACAGGTCACAGAACCCTGAGCCTGTTTGGCCAGAAGGCCGGTTTCGAGAACCATCGACTTGCCGCCGACTTCGAATTCTACTTTGGTTGTACCCTTCATAATTAACATTGCGCCCTTATCAATTTCTGAAGAGCGCACCTTTCCTTGGTTGTTTTTACTGTTTTCCGCCGGAATTCCCGGCCGGAACCTTCTTTCGTTCTGCTTCTTTCCAGAAACAACGCAAGCCCTTTAGCAATAAAGGGCTTACGAACGAATAAGGATTTTGACCATCTGAACAGATGATTATTTCCGCAAGCCGAGTTTTCCAATCAGCTCTTTGTAACGGGCGTCGTCTCTCTTCTGAAGATAGACGAGCAGTTTGCGACGTTTGTTGACCATCATGATGAGGCCTCGACGCGAACTGTGATCCTTCTTGTGAATTTTGAGATGCTCCGTCAATTCCTTGATGCGCGATGTAAGCAACGCGGCCTGGACCTCGACGGAACCGGTGTCTTGCTCGTTGCGCTTATATTCGTTTTTAACTTCAGCTTTGACTGCTTGATCCACGTGTGGACTCCTTGTTTATCTCTGTGTCTTCTAAAAGTAAGAGCGGGACTATACGTAGCCCCCCATCCCATGTAAAGCATAGTTTCTACAGCTTTTCAGGCTATTCCCTCCAAGCTGAAACACCTCGGAAACACCCGTTTTCAGGGCAAATTACTATATCCACATTCCATCAGGGCAGGACGAAAACCGAAATCGTATGGATCTCATCTGAAGTATTGGATCCATAGGTCAGGTCGATGTTGGCCACATAGACCTTGTTGCCGCGGCGGATGCACTCGGACGGTGCATCCATGGCGCCGCCCTTGCCGTCGCCGGGTTCGTTCTTGGCGACCACTTTGACCGCGCCGCTCTTCGGGCAAATGCAGGCGATGGCGTTGCCAAGGAAGTCGGCCGTCCAAAGCTTGCCGTACTGATCGATCTGCAGGCCGTCGACGCTGTCGAGCCCTTCGCCCTTGGAGAAGAGCTTCCAGCTTTCGACGCTGCCGTCTTTGTTGAAGGCGGCCTTCCAGATTTCAGCATCGCCAAAGTTGCAGACAAACAGTTCGCCGCTCTTTGAATACGCTGCGCCGTTGGCGCCCACCTGGTGCTTTTTGTTCATGGTCTTGAGCGTGGCGATCAGATGCGGGTCGCCAAGGCCTTTGACCTGCACCGGACCTTTGGCCAGCTCTTCGATGCTGAAGCGGTAGGTGCCGGAGGTGAGCGGGTAGGTTGTGTCGATGCTGGTGTCGTTGACCGCAATGAAGCCGCCGAATGCGGTTACGCCGTTGGCCATCTGCAAACCGGTTGCAACCACGTCAACGCCGGCGGCTTTGCCGTTCTTGATGTTGATGCGCAACAGGCGGGACAGGCCCGGTTTGTCGGTGACGAACGTTTGGTTGTCGGCCACGTAGAGGTTGCCGTCGGAGCCGAAGACGATGCCGAGCGGGCTGACCTTGCCGGTTTCCGGATGCGGCGGCAGGTCGGAAAAAACGCTCACCTTGTCGTTCGCATCGATGATGCCGATTTTGGCCGGATAGGACTGGTCGCCGACATTGTTGATGGAAAGGTAGATGTTTCCATCCTTTCCAACCGTCATGCCGTCGGGGCTGTTCCACTCGTTGGGCAGCACGATGGGCGCCGCGGGCTTGAGCAGCTCGCCGCCCAGCTTGCAAACACCGCTGCATTCTTTTTTCGGGGTTGTGCATCCGCCGAGCATCGCGACAACGGCCAGCGACGCCACCACTTGATATATTTTCATTGCTGCTCCTATCCTTTGAGGAAAAAGTCGTTGATGGATTTGTCGGAATGGCGTACCGCCGAATCGGTGTGCACATTGGCGACTTCGGAGATGATTGCGCCTTCGGTTCCGCCAAACTGCCAATGGCGGGTCTTGACTGCCGCGACCGGCACAAAGATGCCCGGAGTTGCTGGAACGACATGCTTGGTGGTCACCTTGCCGCCCATATGGCACGGGGGAACCACGATTTGCGGATAGTCGGCCAGGTTTTCGTCGCCGATGCCGACGACATAGCTTTTGCCGTAGCGGATGAGCCAGCCTTCGCGCTTGGCTGGATTGCCTTCGCCGTCGAGGTGCCAGTGCTCCGGCAGCATCTGGCCGGGCAGCAGGAAGAGATCCATCAGCATGTAGCGGTCTTCTTCGTGGTTCATGAACATATAGGCCGCGAGTCCCAGCTCGGTGAATTTTCCGGTGTTGTAGTCGCTCACCCAAAGATTCTTGCGGAAGTCCGGGAAAATGGGATAGCCATGGAATTCGCATAGCTTAATGATGGCGTCCTTGCCTTTCTCCACATCGAACTTGCCGTCAGCGGTGTAGAACTCCTCGTTCTTGAACTTTAGCTTCTTCCCGAACAACCCGGCTTCGGCTTTCACGGCCGTTCCCAGCGCGGCGACTCCTGCGCCAACCGCCACTGCCTGCATTGCGCTTCTTCTCTTCATTCCTGTCTCCTTTATTCTTCTATGATGATTCTGAATCCAAGATCCGGCAAGCGGATGTTTTCATTATAACCCCAGCGTGTGGCCGAGGTTGCATCCTTGGGCATGTCCGACCAAGAGCCGCCCTTGACGATGTATTTGCCTTCGCCGCCTTTGGAGGCGGTCCACTCCTCGGCATTGCCGGCCATGTCGTGCAGGCCCCAGGCGTTCGGCTTGTAGCTCTTTACCGGGGCGGTGGCATCAAACTTGTCGTTCACGTTCTCGACATAGGTGAAGTAGAGCGGCGCGTTGCGGCGCATCAGCTCCCCGGAGAAGCGGGCCTTGTCCGACAGGTTGGCGAAAGCGGCAAAGTCGTCGTCTCGGCCGCCGTACCATAGGTCGGAAGCGGTGCCGGCGCGCGCGGCCCATTCCCACTGCTCTTCGGTGGGCAGCGAAACCTTTTTGCCGGTCTCTTTGGAGAGCCAGTCGCAGAAGGCCGCCGCCTTGCCGTGGCTGACGCGTACGGCGGGCTGGGCCTCGGTGTAGAGCGGAACGCCGCGACTCGACTGGTCCTTTTCCGGAAGGTCGGCAAACTTGCTGTCGTGCTGCGGATCGAAGGCCTGCAGCTGCGAGTTCGAAATCTCGGCCACCGACATCCAGAACGGCTTTTTGATTTCCACCACGCGCGGCGTTTCGTTCGGGTAGCCGTTGGCGGCGCCCATCACATACGTGCCAGCGGGAATGCGGACGAACTCGATGCGCTCTTTGCCATCCAGCATTTTCGTGATGGCGCGGTTGCTGTCGTAGCTCTTGGTTTCGCGGCCAGGAGTGCCGAATTCGACGGCCATGGTTTTCTGCCCGCCCTTGGCATCGAACGGCCAGCCTTTCAGTTTAGGCATTTTCAGCTTTTTCTGCTTCTTCGGCTTGATGGGTTTGATGGCCGGTTGCTTAACGAATTCGCGAACCAGGTCCTTGTATTCGTTTTCGGGATCCCAGTCGAGGCCGGCGTATTTTTTCAGGCTGTCGCGGCGCCATTTGACCTGATCGCCGTATTCGTCGTATTGGCCCGGATGGAACGCCGCGTGGAAGGGGACGTTGAGGTCGATCCACATCGTCAGGCGCCGCATGGCCTCGTCGTCGAGCTGAACGCCGTGGTGCCCTTTTTCCAGCATCTGGATCAGCTTGCTGCTCGACGCATGCCACTCCATCGGCACCATCAGCTCCGGATTGCTTTCGGGGCCGTTGCGTCGGACATATTTCTGCAGGATTTCGTAGGAGCGCGAATAGCGCTTGGAATCGAGCATTTCCTCTTCGGAGAAACTGTTGGTCAGGTCGATTTTCTTCCCTTCGCCGTGGCAGGCGATGCAGTATTGATCGAGCAGCGGCTGCACCTCCATCACGAAGGAATACGGCCGCGCCGGGCCATGCCAGGGCTTGATTTCGTGCGGGCGCTGGGTAAAGGCCTGGGTCGGGCGGTTGACAGGCGCCTGGTCGGCGGTTTCGTGGCAGCCGATGCAGGAAAGGTTTTCCCCGGGCTGCGGGTTCATCCAGGTGCGCATCTTCTGAACGGCCATGCCATCCTTGTCGAGTGCGAGGAATGTGATGGGCATCATGGAGGGCACGGTGAACATGGCCGAGCCGTCTTCGTTGACCGGAACTGTGCCGAGCATGTAGCGCGCATCCCAGCCGCTTTCATGGCCGACGTAGCGGTGCGACGCCGCCGATTTGTAGCCATAGTGGAAGGCGTAGATCGCCAGCTCCTTCACGGTGCCGCGCGGGATGCCTTGGAGGCCGGGGCCTTCGTAGATGTCCTGCACATAGAGGGTGCTGGTCTTCGAGTCCTCGCGAACGCGGGACGGGATGACCGGCGGCAGCGGCTTTTTCTTCAGCACCTGCGGCCAAGCCAGAAAGCCGTCGCGCGGCTGATGGATGAGCGTTTTGTTGTCGAACACATCGACGAGGTAGAGCCCCCACGGCGCATACCGGTCCGGCTTCATCATGGCAATATGGTATTCCGCGTCGAGCGGCACGGAATACATGAACTTCGGGTAGTCGTTCGCATAGAGCCGGTCCACCATGACCGCCTCGACCGGCTTTTCCTTGTCGCCGATAAACTGCACGGCGCCATCGGCCTCGCGCCGCCCTTTGGAAACATCGAAAAGGACGAGCGAACCCATGTGGGTGGGCCCATGGTGGCCGGCGACGGTGGCGGTGTAGAGGTTGGGCTTGCCGGGCACTTGCTGCGGATAGAAGAGGGCGGTGGGCCAGACGGAGTTGCTGCCGTAGATTTCGCGCTGGTTGGTGCCGTCGGGATTCATGTTCATCATGATGCGCATGAAATAGTGGGCGGCGTCGGTGTATTCATAGCGAATGTAGAGCACGCGGCCATCCTCCTGCACGGTGGCGTGGTAGGAGTTTTCCTGGTCGACGCCCAGCTGCCGGATTTTTCCGGATTCCGGATTGAGCATATACATGTTGGCGAGCATATGCGAACCGCCCTCGCATGGCAGGCCGGTCATGATGGCGGTGGACATCACGATAATGTTGCCGTCGGGCAGGTAGCACGGATCGAAAAAGTGGTCTTTCGACTCCGGGGTGAGCCGCGTGGTTTCGCCAGACTTCATATCGAGCTCGAAGAGGGCCATCGGCTCTTCGTACGAGCCCATCGAAAAGGCGACGCGTTCGCCGTCCCAATGCAGACGGGCGTTGCTGATCAGCATTTGGTCGTCGTCCGGCGCATAGAGCGGCGTGGTCTGCACATCGCCGCGCAGGTTGGACAGCTTGACGATGCTGCTGTTCCAGCCGATGCGGTTCGGGCTTTGGATATTCTTCACGATGCTGTGGGTGGAGAGGCTCGGCGCCCCGAGCACCGCGCCGGAACCGCCACGTCCGATGCGGCCGGGAAACGGCATCGACGCGAATTCGTCGCGCAGGTTGAGGTGGCCGACTTCGCGCTGAACGGCCAACACTTCCATGTTGTCGAGCAACGGGTTGGCCAGCAACAGCCGGCGGTAGCCCTCCATCAGGGCATCGGCCGCCTGCCCGGCATCCGGCGATCCGGACGCAATCTTTGCAAGCACCGCTTCCTTGCGCTCCGCCAACTTGGGCACCAGGCGACCGAGCTTGTCGAGCACCTTGCGCTCCGGGAATTTACGGTTCATATCGTTCAGGGCGAGCATTATATGGTCGGGGTGCACGCGCTCAATCCGGGCCCTGAGTTCTTCCATTCTGCAATCCGTAAGGTAGAACTGCCGAACGTTTTCTGCATCCGCCCAGCTTCTGGCCTTTTTCGCGGCGGCGGCGGCCTTATCCTTTGCACCGGCCGAGCAGGCGTTGGCATAGGCCTTGGCCATGGCCTGCGGCGTTGTCGGGAACGGCTTGCCGCCCATCGCCTTCAGTTCAAAATAAAACTCGTCCGCCGTGATCCCGTGCTTCTCCAGCAGCGGCACCCATTTCGCGGAATAGATTTGGATGCCCGGCATGATGTATTTCTTGATGATTTTGCTAATCGTTTCTTTTTCTGCCACCCAGACCTGGAAACCTCCTGCCCATGAATTGATCTGGATGGCATCCGCGTCCAGCATGTTCTTGGAAAGCTTGATGACTGAATATTCGCCGGACGACATGCGATAGTCGTTGCCCAGTTTGCCGTCGCGGACGGCATGGTATTTTCCGTTGGTCTTTTTTCCCCGATGCACGGGCAAAACGAGGATCTGCGGATTGTCGAACTGCGAGCAGTCGATCAGGCAGCTACGATCATTGATGTCAAAAAAGCGCCACTTCATCCCGTCGGCACCACCATCCTGAAAGGCCTGTTCGGTTAAGGCCGACACGGCCTTCTGCTCCTCGGCCATCTCCTTGAGGAACGCGGCGTTGCCGAAAGCGGAACAGGCCATGACCACCAGTCCCAGTGATAAAGCGGTCTTCTTCTGCATCTTATTTGCCTTCCTTCTTCGCACGCATGGCATGGGAAATTTCAACCGCCTTGGCGCGGTCTTTGGCATCGTAGTCCCAGAAGTCGTCGATCACCTTGTTGAGCGCAAACTTCGGATCGTCCTCGCCCAGCTCGGCGCGGCGCGCCTTGAGCTGCTTCTTCAGCTTTTCAATCACGCCGGCATATTCCGGGTTGTCGTAGATATTGTTGTCTTCGCTTGGATCGTTCTTCAAGTCATACAGCTCCCAGCCCGGCGGGGTGTCGGGGGTGGACTCGCCCTTCCAGCCCGTGCCATAGAACATGATCAGTTTGTAGCGCTTGGTGCGGATCGCGATGTGCCCGGGATTGTCGTGGTGCGCCATGTGCATCCAGTAGTGGTAGTAGGCGGCCTTTTTCGAACCCGTGCCTTCCTTGCCGGTTTCGAGAATCGACTTGAAGCTTTGGCCGTGCATGTAGTCCGGCGTCTTGACGCCGGCAAAGTCGAGCATGGTCGGGGCATAGTCGATGTTTTCCACGATGGCGTCGGAGCGGCCGGTTTTGACGGACTTGGGATAGCGCACGATGAACGGCATGCGCATCGACTCTTCATACGCCCATCGCTTGTCCATATAGTCGTGCTCGCCGAGCCAGAAGCCCTGGTCGCCGGTGTACATGATCACCGTGTTGTCGTAGAGCCCTTCGGCTTTCAAATAATCAATAACGCGCTTGAGGTTGTCGTCCACGCCCTTGACGCAGCGCAGGTAGGCCTTCATGTAGCCTTGGTAGGCATCGCCGATAATTTCTTCATCGCTCCTGCTCTGATCCAGATCCTTTACCCACAGGCCGCTCTTCGTATAGTTGCGCCGCGGATTGCGCCGGCCGATGGAGGTTCCAATGTAGGGAACCAGTTCATCGTTGTCGCCGCGCGTGGCGATCGAACCGTGGTTCTTGCGGTCGCGCATGTTGTCCGGTTCGGGGATTTCAACATTGGCGAGATAGGATTCGTAGCGCGGCGCATATTCAAACATGTCGTGCGGCGCCTTGAAGTGCAGCTTCAGGAAAAACGGCTGCTTCGGGTCGCGCTTTGTCTTGAACCATTCCAGCGCCGAGTCCGCAATGCAGTCTGAGGAATGCCCTTTCATCTGGACGGCATCCGGGCCAAAACTCTTTCTTCGAGCCTCAATCGTACCGGTTTTCCCCGTCTCGTAGAAAATGGGATCAAAATAGAAGCCTTGTCCCGGCAGCACCTTGTAATAGTCGAACGTCGAGGGCCGCTCCTTCAAGTGCCATTTTCCAATGACCGCAGTCTGGTAGCCCGCTTTTTTCATTTCCATGGACAGATATTGGCGCTCCGGCGGCAGCTTTTCGCCCAGCGTAATGCAGCCGTTCACGGCGGCGCTCTGGCCGGTCATGATGGCGGCGCGGCTCGGCGTGCAGATCGCATTCTGGCAAAACGCGTTTTCCATCACCATGCCTTCGTTGGCAATGGAATCGATGGTCGGCGTGGGATTCAGCTTAGCCAGTCGGCTGTTGTAGACGCCCACCGCCTGCGACGTGTGGTCGTCCGACATGATGAATAAAACATTGGGTTTAGCGGCGTGGCTAAGTCCCACGCTGGCCAGCAGTAAAAATGTCGCGATTATTTTAGTCATAATATGTATTTCCCTATTTTAAAACCGTGCCCGCATATACGTCGCCGCCCACGTCCATAATTTGGACATTGCCCATGTTTCCGCCGGGCGTGTAGAGCTTCCAAACCACCTTCTTGCCGGGGGTTGTCTCATAAAGCATCGGCGCGGTTTTATCCGTGTGCTTGCCGTGCCAGACATTGCTCACCACCGTGTTGCCGTTCGGCAGGCGCTGCAACCCGCAGACCATATTCAGATGAAAGGGCAGGTCGTCCTTCGCCAGCTGCCAGACGACTTTGCCGGTCGCATCGTACTCCACAACCGGCAGGTCGCCTTTGCCGCTCGTCAAGGTGTTGCCGTTCGGCAGGCGCATCGCCACAAAGCCCCCGGTCGGGAAAGTGCGCAGCAGCTTGCCGCCGGCATCCCATTCGTAGGTTTTGTTCTCGCACATCATCGCACCGACATAGGTGCCCGCAGGCGACTTGCGCACCTGGCGGAAAGCATGGTGGTAGTTCGGGGATTCTTCCGCCACTTTCACGCGCTTGAACTCTTTGCCGTTTTTATCCAGCTCAACCATCCAGAGTCCGTCCTTCGCGCACTCGCCCATCAAAAATCCGCCGTGCGGCAGCGGCTGGCAGGAATGGTTGTCGCGCCCCGCCGGAACCAAATGCGTCCAGACGACTTTTTGGTTTTTGTCGATGCGAATGACGCCGGCTTCACCCTGCTTGCGGCGCGAAAAACTGTAGACCGCTCCGCCGTCCGGCAGCGCCCATGCGTCGCTCAGCTCGTCCTTGCACGGAACCTTCCACTCCGACTTGCCGTCGGCGTCGAACACCTCCACGCCGCCCGATTGCCAGCCCGCGCGCAGAAAGCGGTGCTTCACACTCCCCTCAACCTTGCACTGTGCAAATGCGGAACTGGTCACGGCCAGCGTGGCAATAATACTTAGGATGGATTTTGGTCGTTTCATGTTTGCCCCCAATTCTATTTGCGCGGCACATTGCTGGAGCCGTCGGTGCCCAGTTCCTTGTTGCCGCGGATGGTGTTCAACAAGCGGTAGAGTTCCTGTTCTTTCTTGAGAGACTTGGGCGACGGGTCGCTCAGCAGGTTGACACGTTCGCCGGGATCTTTTTTCAGATTGAACAGCTGGCGCGGCGTTCCACGGAGCGTACCGATCGTGAGGGTTTCTTTATTGTCCGCATCGCAGGTTTTCCTGTTGCCGCCTCCGCCGGTTCCATCGATCAGCTTCCATTCTCCAGTTTTATCGACGATTGCAAACTGTCCTTTAGACGAGTGCTGGATGAATCCGGCGCGGCGTGCCGCGGGCATCGGCTTGCCGGCCAGTACCGGCATAAAGCTTTCGGCGTCGGGTGCTTCGTCCGCGCCCAGTTTGTATCCGAGCGCATCTGCCATCGTCGCCACAAAATCGCCCTGCCAGCAGGGATGGTCGGTCGTGCCCGGCTTCACCTGGCCCGGCCAGCGCACCATGAACGGAACGCGGGTGCCGCCCTCGTAGCTGTCGCGTTTGCGTCCCGCCCAAGGGCCATTCGCATCGTGATTCATTTTGAGGCTGGAAGTATAGGCGGCGTTTTCCGGGCCGTTGTCGCTGGTGATGAATACGATTGTGTTGGCCGCCAGGCTCTTCGGATTGTTCGGATCGCCCAGCGCCTTCAGGATTTCGCCGGTGTAGTGGTCGGCCTGCACCACATAGTCGCCGTAAACCCATCCAGCGCTTCCCTCGAACTGCTTCTGAACAGTATGCGGCGCATGCGGCGCGGGCATCGGCACATAGATGAAGAACGGCTTTCCGTCCTTTTCCCGCGCACCGATGACATCGGAAACCTTTTGCGCCTGAACTTGGAGATAGTCGGCGAAAACAAACGTCGGATCGTTCACGCCGGGACGCCCATGCCGCTTGCCTTCGGCCAAGTCGGAATTCTTGGCGATACGCGCTTGGCTGAAGTCGACTTTGCCGTCCTTGACGATTCCGCCCTTTGTCAGCATGTGTACCTCGTTGTTTTTCGATTCAAGCCAGGCATAGGGAGGCATGTCGAGCGAGGCCGGGGTTCCAAAATAGTAGTCAAATCCGCCTCGATGATACGGCGTATCCAAAACAGGCTTTGAAAAATCGATCTGATTTTTTTTCAGCACGCTCGCCGTGTTGCCCAGATCCACCGGCTTTCCGTCTGGACTGAAAAACTGCATGCCGATGTGCCATTTGCCGACCATAGCCGTCTTGTATCCCTGCTGCTGGAACATCTTGCCAATGGTAAACCGGTCGGCGCTCAAGAACGTTTTGCTGTAGCCGCCGGTCACGCCTTTCTTCAGGGAAGTGCGCCAGGAATAGTGCCCCGTCATCAGCGAATAGCGCGACGGCGAGCAGACGCCGTCTGCGGAATGGCCGTTGGTGAAGCGCAGCGCGCCTTCCGCAAACGAATCAAGGTTCGGCGTCAGGCTTTTTGGGTTCGATGGAAAGTTCGCGCCAAAATCGCCATAGCCCATGTCATCATAATAGATCAACAGCACGTTCGGCTTTGTCGCATCCATGTTCCCCGCAAAGCAGGAAACTGCAAACACGCTCAGCAGTAGGGATTTCCACCACGGAGGCACGGAGGCACAGAGTTTATTAAATTTCCATTCCTCCGTGTCTCCGTGACTCCGTGGTGAAAAAATACGTTTGTTCAATTCTAGTTTCATTGTTTATCTCCAGATGGCGTCGAGGGTCTCGACGGCTTTTTTGTAACGCGCATATTTTTCGGCATAGATCGCGGCTTTGGCCGGATCAGGATCGTGGCGGCGGGCGATGCGGGTCATCGCCTTCGCCGCTTCCGGGAAATCTTCATAGACGCCCGCCGCAACCGCGGCGGCCATGGCCGCGCCGAGGGCGCCGAGTTCCGTACCCGCCGGAATCTCGACCGGAATCTGGAAGCAGTCGGCAAACATTTGCACCCACACCTCGCTGCGCGCCGCGCCGCCGGTAAAGCGAATGCATTCCGGCTTGTCGCGGAACTGCAACAGACGTTGCAGATGGTGGTTGTGCGAAAAAACAACGCCTTCGTAGACCGCGCGCATCATATCCTCGCGGGTATGTCGGCCTTCCAGTCCCAGGAAACTCGACTTGGCGGCCGATTTTTCGTTCGTCCCATAGAGGAAGGGCAGGAAAACAATTTCATTGGCGGCGGGCTCAATCGCGCCCACCGCCTCGTCGCACGCCTTGAGATCCGGTTCGTCGAAGAAACGGTTTACGAACCATTGCAGGTTGCTGGCGGAGGTCGGACTGCCTTCGAGCATCAGGTACCAGCCGGGAATGCTGTAGCATGAGGTCATGAATAGTTCTTTATCGATCAGCGGTTCCTTCGCAATATATTGATTGTTGCCCCATGTGCCTGCTACGAGCGACATCTGCCCCGCATCCACAATCCCCGACGCCAATCCGCAGGCATCGATATCAAACATGCCGCCCGCCACCGGCGTGCCTTCAGCCAAACCGGTCAGCGCCGCCGCATCGGCGGTCACCTTGCCGCAAACATCGTGCGACTTTTTGAGCGGAGGAAGCAGGCGCTTCATGTCGGAGAGGCCGAAAAGTTCAAGCACCTCGTCGTCGTATTCGCCGGTCACGACATTCATCAGGCTAGAGCCCGACATGTCGGTCAGCTCCATCCAGATTTCACCGGTCAGCTGCGTGCGGATATAGTCCTTGGCAAACTGAACCGCGCTTGCCTTGGCTAGCGTTTCCGGTTCGTTGTCGCGCAGCCACGCCAGCAAGGCGTTAGGCTGCGCCGGCCAGAGGCATTGCGTGGTTTTGGGCAGCACCTTTTCATCCACGCCATCGGCCATCCAGCGTTCAATGTAGCTCGCGGCGCGGCTATCGGTGGAGTTGATCGAATTGCGCACCGGTTTGCCTTCAGCATCGATCAGGTAAAGCCCGTTGCCGTGGCCGGTGCATGCGACGGCGGCAATCTCCTTTGGATCAAGATTTGATTTTTCAACCACTTCCCGAATGGCGGACGCCGTTCGTTCCCATACGCCGGTGGCGTCGCGCTCCGACCAACCGGGATGAAGTTCGAACGATTGCACGTTGCGGGAAGCACATGCGACTTCCTTGCCTGCCGTTGTGAACAGCGCGGCTTTCGACATCGTGCCGCCATTGTCGATTCCCAATAAATATTTAGACATGGTGGATTCTCCTAAACCTCAACGGCATCCTTGGCTGTTTCGGAATCTTCCGCCAGTTCTTCGCCGCTTTCCGGCTCGATTTTTTCTCGGAACAGCACGAGGAAAATCACGACCAGCAGGAACGAAAAGACAGTGGTCACGCCCCAGATGGCGTTCCAATTGTACGTCAGCGCTTCCGCCGCCTTGGTGGTGTATTTATCGATGAGCCAACCGTTGAAATAGTTGCCGATCAATAGGCCGGTGCCGAACGATGCGAGGAAGATGAATCCCTGTGCCTGCGCCTGCAGT
This sequence comes from Pontiella sulfatireligans, assembly GCF_900890705.1. GTDB lineage: Bacteria > Verrucomicrobiota > Kiritimatiellia > Kiritimatiellales > Pontiellaceae > Pontiella > Pontiella sulfatireligans. The sequence continues at coordinate 600,802 of NZ_CAAHFH010000003.1, forward strand.
GCCGCCGGGGCTTTCTTGTTGATGTAGATCTGGCCGCCGACAAAGAAGAAGCCAAAGATGATGCCGTGCACCAGGATGGCGACATAGTAGAGCCACGGCATGTCGAACTTGCCGCCGCAATAGAACGCCACGTAACGAATAAGCAGCGCAACCAGCCCCACCATCATCGCCCATTTCACACCCATCTTCTTGAGCGCCAAGGTAACCATGAGCATGAAGAACATTTCGGCAAACTGGCCGAGGTTCATCGTGGCGGTCAGCTGCGTGAAGCCCATCGCCTGCAGAAAAGTGGAGCCGTACGACCAGTAGATCGAAAACGGAATCATCACCAGCATGGTAACCAGCACGAAGACCGCAAAGTTTTTGTCCTTCATCAGGCTGAACGAACGCAGGCCAAGCGCATCAATGACCGAACCCTTTTCTCCCTTGGCCGGCGGCGGGGTTTTCGGCAGCAGCAGCGCAATGAACGCTCCAACAAAACCGATTCCGGCTCCGCAATAAAGCGGCAGCGCCGTTCCATCGAACACTTCGACCCCCAAGCCCTTCACGGCAACGAGGCTGAAGACCGCTGCGCACACCCAGCCAATGGAACCAAACACGCGAATCTGAGGAAACTGTTCCGCCGGACTGTTGGCCATGGCAATCGAACTGGTCAGTGCCCAGGTCGGCATGTAGCAAAGCATGGCAATCAACAGGAAGGTAAACAGCATCCCGAATGAAGCCGTCTTCGCCGCTAGAAACAGGAAGGCCGCACTTATGAGGTTCAGCACCAGCAGCACCTTTTCGCTGTTGAAATGCCGGTCGGCCACCATGCCGATAATCGGCGCCGCCATGCAGCCAAAGGCCATGGTGCTCAGAATGGTTGATTTCTGTGTTCCGCCAATTCCAATGTTGTCGAGGTATGCGCCCAACGGCACCCACCACACAGCAAACATCATGAACTGCAAAAACATCATTGCGCTAAGCTTGATTCTCGTTCCTATCGGCATTGCTTGCTCCTTTTCTGGATTCCTTCTTCTGAACACGGTCTTCCGGCTGCTGCCTCTACCTCATCATCATGCCGCCCGTGGCATCGAGCGTGGTGCCGGTCATGTAGGCGGCGGCATCCGAGGCGAGGAATGTGACAATCGATGCAATCTCCTCCGGTTCGGCGATCCGGTAAAGCGGGATGCGCGCGAGGTAGGAATCGAGTTTGGTTTCGAGGTTTTTCTTCACCATCTCGGTCTTCACCAGACCCGGTGCGACGGCGTTCACATTGATGCCCTTTGGCGCCACTTCGCGGGCGATCGCGCGGGTCATCGAAACCATTGCGCCTTTCGAGCTGTCGTACGGCAGGTGGCCGGACGTCGAACCGAGGAAGGCGGCCTGCGAAGCCACATTAACAATCTTGCCTTTCACTTCGCGTTCCAGCCAACGCTTAACCATTTCGCGGCTGATAATGAAACACCCCGTCACGTTGACCGAAAAGGTAAATTCCCACTCTTCCTTCGTGTAGGAGGTGAGGGGGCCGCTCGGGCAATAGGCGGCGTTGTTGACGAGGATGCCGATTTCGCCAATCGCTTCTTCGCACTGGGCAATCATGTCGAAGATATCCTGCTCCTCGGCCAAGTTGCCCTTGAGCGCAACGGCCTTGACACCGAACTGCTCGGCCAATTCCTTCGCCAACTCCTCCGCCTCGGCGGCGCTGCTGTTGTAGTTGATCCCAACGTTCACGCCTTCTTCCGCAAGGTCGCGGCAGATAGCGGTGCCAATCCCTCGCGAGCCGCCAGTGACAAGTGCTGTTTTACTTTTAATATTTAACTTCATCTCGTTTCCCTCTGTTTTTACGCAACGAGTAATTCGTAACTAAAGCAAATTACGCAACTCGTTAAGAATTACGCGTTAGGGCGTCAGCACAACGCGCAATGATTCCCCGCTCTTCATTAGTTCGTAGGCCTCGAAGATTCCCTCCAACGGCAGCATGTGCGTGGCGAGCAGATCGGCGCGCAGCGTGCCGCCCGCAATCATTTCGACCGCTTTCGCGACGTGCGCCGGTGTGGAGTCACTAGAACCGACGAGTTTGATTTCGCCATAGTGGACAAGGCGGCTGTCAATGTTCAGCATGCTTTTACCGACCGGCAGCGAGGCGAACAGGCAGACCGTGCCCTGCTTCCGAACCAAGAAAAGCGCCTGTTCCTGAGGCGACGCCGCCGGAGCGGCCACGATAACCACATCCGCACCAATGCCATCGGTTTCGTCCTTCACGATTTGTTCCAGATCCTGTTCTGCCGGGTTGACCAGCAGATCGGCGAACGGGCCGCACTGCGATAAACGGGCAGGATTGATTTCCGCCATAATGATTTTCCCGGCGCCCATTTCGCGGGCAGCGCAGGCGTTCAGGATGCCCATCGGCCCCGCACCAATCACGACGACCGAGTCGCCTTCCTGGATATTGCAGTTTTCGCACGAGTTGACCGCGCAGCTGAGCGGTTCGGCCAGCGCAGCGTGTTCAGCTTTTACAGATGCCGGGACTTTGATGACGTGGCCGTTTTGGATGGCGCGGGCCGGAATGACAATGTATTCCGCCATGCCGCCTTCATAGGAAAAACCCATCGGCGCCAGCTCGGCGCAGAGGTTGTTGTGGCCCTTTTTGCAGTAGAAGCATTCGCCGCAAGAAACCGACGTGGCCATCACAATGCGCTCGCCGACGGCAAAACCTTCGACGGACGCTCCGACATTTTCAATGATGCCGGTAAATTCGTGCCCCATGATGCGCGGCGCCTGGATGCGCGGATTGCCGACAATCATCGACTTGAGGTCGGTGCCGCATACGGCGCAGGCATCGACCTTGACCAGCAGCTCGTCCGCACCGTTTTCCGGCATGGCGACCTGCTCGACCCGGATGTCGCCGGGCGCGTAGTAGACCACTCCTTTAATAGTCGCCATCTGCAGTGCCTCCATCGAGTACGGCAACGGTGGAGCCAACGCCGAGGCGGTCGGCACCCTGCTCCAGATAGGCCACGGCCGTTTCCCAGTCGCGGATGCCGCCGGACGGCTTGACTTCCATCTTGTCGCCCACGGTCTTGATCATGACAGCGATAATATCCGGTGTGGCGGGGGTGGTGTTGAATCCGGTGGAGGTCTTTACGAAATCGGCGCCGGCTTCATAGGAAAGCTCGCAGGCCTTGGCGATCTGTTCCATGGTCAGGAAGCCGCTTTCTTGAATAACCTTCACTTTCACGCCGCTGGCATGCGCCACGTCGACAACGGCCTTGATGTCTTCGCGGACGGCGTCGTAGTTGCCGGAAAGAAACTGGCCAATGTTCATGACCATGTCGATTTCCTGCACGCCGTCTTCAATCGCCTGCTTGGCTTGGAACGCCTTGACCGGCGCGGCATCCGCACCGTGCGGAAAGCTCAGCACGCACGAAACCATGACGGGCGAATCCTTCAGCAGCTCGGCGGTCAGCTTCACGTCGCACGGGCGAACGCACATGCTCGCAACGCCGCGCTCAATGCACATCGCCGCGTTTTCACGGACGTCAGCTTCGGTTTGGTCGGGTTTCAAAACCGCGTGATCAATCTTTGAGGCAACTTCGGCAACTGTGTATTTGCTCATTCTTTAAATCTCCGTTTCTTCAAGTTTCAAATTTCAGGTTTCAAGTTTCCGCTAATGCATTTCCCTACCGCCGGTAATGTTCACGGCTTGGCCGGTCATGTAGGCGGCGGCGTCGGAGCAGAGGTAGCAGGTGAGGTTTGAAACGTCGCTGACATAGGCCAGGCGCCCCAGCGGCACTTTGGCGGTGAAGGATTTCACGACCTCTTCGCGGGAAGCATCCATGTTCTTGATGTAGTCGGCCGAGACCTTGTCCCACACGCCGGAGTTGTCGGTGATGCCTGGGCATACGCAGTTGACGTTGATGTTGCTCTTGGCCAGCTCGAAGGCGAGGCCCTGCGTGAAGGCAATGATCGCGCCCTTGGCGGCGGAATACGGAACCATCAGCGCCGAGCCGGTTTTCCCGGACTTGGAGGAATAGTTCAGGATCTTTCCGTAGTTGTTCGCCTTCATCAGCGGCACAACATGCTTCACGAAAAAGAACGATCCCTTGCAATTGACCGCAAACGCGAATTCCCACTCGTCTTCGGTGACGTTTTCAATGTTGTTGCCGTCGCCCGCGCTGCCGGCCACGTTGACGAGGATGTCGATCTTGCCGCCGAGGAATTCCTTGGCCGCTTCAACCACCGCAACCACTTGGTCTTCCTTCGTGATATTGGCTTCAAGCCCCTTGCATTCCTGCCCTGCGGCAGAAATCTCAGCAGCCGCAACATCGATCGCGTCCTGCTTGAGGTCGGTGATGAACACCTTTGCGCCATACGTGGCCATGTCCACGGCAACCTGTTTTCCGATCGCACCCGCCGCGCCGGTAATCAGCGCAGTCTTTCCTGTAAAATCTACCATTCCCATTTTTTGTTTTCCTTTACGTTAAGTTTGCTTGTTCAATTTACTAAACCAGTTCCACCGACAGGCCGAATTCCTCCAGCGCCTTGCTGGCTGAAGAGGGCAGTCCGGTATCGGTGATGATGCCGTCGAGAACGTCGAGTCCCATGATGTGTGCAAAACCGGCGCGGCCATATTTAGAGGAGTCCGCCAAGAGCAGGCTTTGCTCCGACCGAGAGGCGGCCATTTTCACAATCTCAGCCACCTCCACAAAATCGGCCGTGATGCCTGTGCCCAGCGAAAAGCCATCCGCCCCCAAGAAGGCCTTCTGAACATGGAAGCGCGTGAGACCCTGAATCGCTTCCGGCCCCAGAATCGCCTCGGCTGACGGGCGGAACTCCCCGGCCACGACGGTCAGGCGGATGGAGGGATTGATGCGCGCCTGCGGATAGATCAGCGTCGAGTTGGTGACAATGTGGATGTCGCGCTTGCCGAGGAGATATTTCACCATCAGCGGCGTTGTGGTTCCGGCAACAATCATAATGTTGTCGCCATCCTCCACATGGGAGGCAGCGGCTTTCGCAATGCGCTCCTTTTCTTCGACCATGTGCTTCTGGCGTTCGAGAATGGACGGATGAAACGCCGGAAATGCGCCTCCGCGGGTACGAACCACCAACCCTTTGTCGGCCAACGTCTTCAGGTCGCTACGGATGGTTACGGCCGAAACTTCCAGCATTTCGCTGATTTCCGTCACCGTTTTCCCGCTGTCTTCCGACAAAATCCGAAGGATTTCCTTTTCCCTGCCCAGCATCTGAACCATCGCGCACGCCTTTCGTGATTCTTTCATTTCTCTTTTTGAATTGCTTCGTTCTACCCACTAAACGTCTTCGATTCAAGTTTTTAGACGGATAAAGACAAAAAAAACGGCTGCCCATCATGGACAACCTCCCTAAACAGCCGATGGCTGAAGTATCGCGCTTTATTCAACGGTTATAATCGTTCCTTCCATTCCCGCGCGAAACGAATAAGCCTCGCCCTGCTTTTTATCCAATAATGCTGCGCCAACGGGGGATTCCGGCGTAATCACCGTTACCTCGGCCCCGTCGTTCTGCACCTCCACGCCGCCCCCGCACTTAAGCAGGAAGAAAAACAGCGGTTCGCCGCTCATCCGGGCCTGCACGAGCGCGCCCACACCGATCGGCTTTCCCAAAAAGTCCGAAGGAACAAAACCCCGAAGCTCTTCCACCTGCATGGCCAGCGCCTCGAACTGCTTGGCATGCCCGCGCGCCAGATACGACTGCTCCAGCCCGCAGGTGTCCCACTTGGTCTCGGCCTTCGCCTCGCCATGGGTCGCCCCAGCCGACGCCGTCTCGTTAGCCGCCAGCTGCCGCCGAAGCTCCTCTTCGAGCTCCGCCTGCACCGCCTTCAATATTTTCTTCTTATCCATAATGCAGTTCAAAATACACATCGCGCCCCCATTACGAAACCGTAATGAACAATTGAATGTTTTCCAGCGGTTGTAACTGCTAGCCTACTCGGCATGAAGGTGCTCGTGGTTGAAGATGAAGAGAAGATTGCGTCGTTTGTCCACAAGGGGCTCGAGACGCAGGGGTTTTCGGTGACGGTGGCCGACAACGGCGACGACGGCTTTGCCCAAGCGGCATCCCAGGCGTACGATGTCGTCCTGCTCGACATCATGCTGCCCGGGCGCGACGGCCTCTCCATTCTGAAAGAGCTACGGGAGCAACAGCATTCGGTTCCCGTCATCCTGCTGACCGCGCGGTCGGAAGCCAACGAACGCGTTGGAGGGCTCAACCTAGGCGCGGACGACTATGTCACCAAGCCCTTTTTCATGGACGAGCTGCTCGCCCGCATCAATGCCGTTGCCCGGCGCACCAGCGTGCTCCATGCCGGACCGCTGACGCTCAACCTGATTTCCCGCGAAGCGCGCTACGGCGACGAGGAAATTATTTTCGCCCCGCGCGAATTCAGCTTGCTTGAGCACCTGATGCGCACCCCCGGCAACGTTTTCACCCGCACCCAGCTGCTGGAGCAGGTCTGGGGATATGGGTTTGATCCGCAAACCAACCTCGTCGATGTCTGCATCCGCCGCATCCGCGAAAAGATCGACCGCGACGGCCGCCAATTCATCGAAACCGTCCGCGGCGTCGGCTACCGTTTCAATAAAGCCGAAACGTGAGGCGTGAGGCGGAACAATTCTTAACACTTAAAACCTAACCACTTAAAACTCCAACCATGATCCGTTCCTTCAAACTAAAGATTGCCCTGTTTAGCGTGCTGCTGTCGGGTGCGATGCTTTTGGCGTTCGGGCTGTTCTTTCTCCAAATGTCGTACAAGATCGGGATCGACCGCACCGACCGCGAGCTGCGCGCACTCGTTGATGCCGACATGAGCAAATCCCAGCCTTCCAACCACTGGAACCGCTTTAACGACTCGCTGACCGGCTTCTTTGGCGAAGCCGCGGACAAACAATTTCTTTTGCGCATTAGCGATAAGCAGAACCAGCCTCTTTTTGAATCGGCTCAATGGGAAGAAGAACTCGTTGGCGCCGTACTGCCATCCGCACCGGAAGCACCGCCGGCTGAACGGCCTTCCGAAAAACAACGCACGGGCCGGCAGCGCAAGAGTGACCGCCCCCCTCCTACAGTGCTACCTCTCGGCGAGGCTAGGTTCATCACCATCAACAGTTGGCGCATCATGACCGTTGGCAACGCGGAAATCACAGCACAACTCGGGATCAGTCTCGACTCACTGAACGCGGAAATCGCCCGTTTCCGCAACGCGTTGCTGCTGGCCGTGCCGGTTGCGCTACTACTGATGATCGGCGGCGGGTGGTTGCTGGCCCAGCTTGCCCTGCGCCCGGTCAACACCATTGCCCGCACAGCCAAAAAGGTAACCGCACTCCATCTGGATGAACGCATCCCCGCCACCAAGGCCGATCATGAATTCCGACAACTCATCGACATCATCAACGAAATGCTCAACCGGCTCGAAGCCAGCTTCCAGCAGGCTGTGCGCTTTAGCGCCGACGCCGCCCACGAACTAAAGACCCCGCTGACCATCCTGCAGGGCGAACTTGAAAACGCCCTGCAAGCCGCCGCCGACGGATCGGCTGATCAACGCACCTATAAGGAATCGCTCGACGAAGTCCAGCGGCTTAAATCCATCATCCGCAAGCTGCTCCTGCTTGCGCAGGCCGACGCTGGCCGGCTGCCGCTCAACTTCCAACCCTTGGAATTTTCAAAGATGATCGAAAACCTGGTCGAAGACATCGGCATCCTCAATCCTGATTTGGAAACGGTCGCCGACATCCAGCCCGGCGTCACCATTGAGGCAGATGCAGGGCTGATTGGACAAATCATCCAAAACCTCGCGAGCAACGCCGTCAAGTTCAGTCAGGGCGAACCGCCGGTCACGCTGTCGTTGAAACAAAAAGACGCCGGCGTTGAGTTCATGATTTCAAACCGCGGCCAAACCATCCCGGCAGAAGACCGTTGCAAAATCTTCGACCGCTTTTACCGCACCGACAAAGCCCGCAGCCGCAAGACCGACGGCACCGGCCTCGGCCTAAGCCTCGCCCGCGAAATCGCCCTCGCCCACAGGGGCACGCTTGAATTAATGGAATCCAACGAAGACATAACCACCTTCCGCCTAATCCTGCCGGAAGCAGTCAATGACTGATGCCGGAACGTGCAATGGATAATCAGGCGGTGATTTCGATGCGGTTGTTGTCGGGATCGAGGATAAGGCTTTCGTAACACCCATCACCGGTACGGCGCGGGCCGTCAACGACAGTGTATCCGTCCTGGCGAAGTCGGTCGGTTAAAGCGTCAACGTGCTTCTCGCTTTCTGTTTCAAATGCTAGATGCGTCAACCCCTGCGCTTGTGCGAATGGATCATTAGCCGTGTCTGGAATGGAGTCATTTTGCATAATTTCCAGGCGCGCCCCCGACTCAAAACTTAAGAAAAAGGAGGAGAATCCTTTTTGGGCATTGATATACCTGTCGTTCGAACGGGCATCAAAATACGTGATGTAAAAGGTGCGAAGGCGATCGATGTCGCGCGACCAAACGGCCATGTGTCCGATGTTCATTTTAATCTCCGATGGATTTCATTTATTCGTGCGTGGTTAATGCAATCAGGCGTTCTGAACAAAACAGCATAGACACCGCGAGAAGCAACATGGCGCCTGGAAGCAGGCTGGCCGAGGTGTACTGCAAAAAGACCCCTGCCAGCGGCGATAAAAACGTGTTGCCCAGATAGGCAAAACCCATCTGATAACCAACCAGGATCTGCGAACTGTTACGCCCGAAGCGCACGGGAGTTTCGTGCAGCATCGAGGGGAAAACAGGAGCCAGACCCAACCCAATTAAAACGAGAGCCAATCCGCTTAAAAAGGAGATGCCGGGCACAAGCAGCAACACAAGGCCACCAATCGCAAGCAACATGCCCCCGCGAATCATCTGTACATTATTAAACCGAATGGAGATGAAGCCGGAAACAAAGCGGCCGGCTGTAATTCCTCCATAATAAAGCGCAATCCAAAAGGCGGCCCGCTCAATCGAAAAGCCGCGGCTGCGCACCAGAAACGAGCTGCCCCACAGCCCCAGTCCTGCTTCGACCGCGCAATAGAGCGCCATGACCGCAAAGGCATAATTCACGCCCTTCAAACGGAACGGGTTTTCTTTGGATTTGGTCTTCTCGGTTCCCCCCTCGTCTTCTCGATGCGTCGCAGGAACCTTTTTCCATAGCGGCAGGGTTAGAAAAAGAATCAGCGACAAACCAAACTGGATAAGAGCGATCGAGCGATATCCGGCGCGCCAACTATCGGTCTGAGTGATGCTGAACGTCATGATGATCGGACCGAGAGTCGCCCCGACCCCCCAAAAGGAGTGCAGCCAGTTCATGTGCTTGGCTTTAAAGTGAAGCGCCACATAGTTATTCAGCGCGGCATCCACCGCCCCCGCGCCCAGCCCCAGCGGAACGGCAAAAGCCAGCAACCATCCATAGGCGGGCGCCCACGAGATTCCCAACAACGCGGATGCCGTGATCACGCAACTGATGAAGGTAATCCGCCCCGCGCCCAGTTTTTTAATGATATGACCACTCGCAAAACTGGAAATGACCGTACACCCCACAATGACCGCCGACACGAGGCTGCCATCGCTAAGCGAAAGCAACCACTCGGGGCTCATGGCGGGCAGGCTGACCCCCAGCACCGAGTCGGGGAGGCCGAGGCTGATGAAGGCAAGGTAAATTACAAGAAGCAGCAGAATAATGATCATGTTCAAACTTCGTATATTAAATTTTTATGATTTGAATCCCGCAGCTCAATTGCTGCAACCCGGAAAACGTGAGTCCGGCAAGATAGCTCGCGTGAATATCGCATTCGAAATGCAGTTCCGGAACATGGTTGGGCAGCGACGATGAAGAAACAGCGCGTTGGATTGCATCTTTGTGCTCATCGCGCAGCCACTGCCCCGCCAGCACAATCGATTCAGGGTTCAACAGACAATCGGTCGAAAGCACCATTTCGGAGGCAAACCGGGCAAACCGGTCGATGGTCTGCTGCGCCTGGGCCTGATCGTGCCGAGCAATGCTGAGCGGCATATAAGAAACCTCACCGGCAAACCGGTTGCGCCCACGGATGACCCGGCCATTCACCACAATCCCTGCACCCGCGATCCCGTCCTCTGGAAAATAGATATACACCAGACTCTCAGGCTGGAGGTTCGTGCGCTGGTGATAAAACCCCAGCGCGGTGGCGTTCACATCGTTTTCAACAGTTACCGGGCAATCCAGCATCTCATTCAGGTGCGAGGCCAATGCCACTCCGTTGAGTGACTCAACATCGCAACCTTCAATCAAGCCTTCATTCACGACCCCGGGAACCCCCACGCTGACCGATTCCACCTGCTCGTAGCGCGCTGCCCACAGCTTTGCTTGCCCAACAATGGAATCGACATCAATTTCCGCAACTTCAGCAAACGATTCATCCAGCACCTCGCCCCTCAAATCCACCACGGCGGAATAGATGGTTTTCATGCTCCCTTCCAGCCGCAGATAGATCACCAACACCAACGCGTGCCGGGCATTATAGGCAAAGCGCCGCGAGGGGCGCCCGCCAGTGGATGAGGCCAACGCCACCTCCTGCACTTCACCTCGCTCAAGCAATTCACTCAAAATATTGCCGCACGACGCAACACTCAGCCCGGTCTCTTGCGCCAGGCTGTTTTTAGTGCAGGTTTCCGACTGTCTCAATGCATGCCGCACCCGATCAACATTCACCTGCTTCAATTTAATCGTGTCAAAATTCACTTTCATCACCTCTTGCCGAAAGTGGTATTGACAGCAAGCCTGCACCCCGCTGTCTACTCAAAAAATCGTATTCCGCACCGCTTGCGCAACGTCACGTCGCGCCACGCCTGTTTCCTTATCCTGCGATTCGGCATGACGGCGAATAATCACACGGTCTTCTCCTGTTCCTTTGACGGTGCTTACTGAAATAGCAAAAGATGCCAATCTGCTGTTAGGCGGAATGAAGAAGTTGTATTTTTTTCATCCGTGGCAATCGCTCAATACTCTCTCGGAAAACAGGGGTTATCCAGTTTATACTCCAACTTGCCACATCGTGGTGGCCTTACCGGTTCTGCGTTCCGATCACCCCGGAACATTACGGAACCGTAATTCAAAGCTGTTCGATAAATTTGCCGCCCGCCCGTTATCTTGTTGAACCAAAGGAAAGGAACAGTATGAAAACTCTAATCTCAGTCGCACTCATCGCCACCTCCGCATGGGCGGCCCCCGAAACCGTATTGATCCTCGGTGGCTCGTTCGAAATGGGCGATCACCACGACCTCGGCGGGCGCGAGCACCGCAACGACGAACTGCCCATCCGCACGGTGCAGGTTGCGCCTTTCCACATTGGAAAATATGAAGTCACCACCGCCGAATACTGCGCATTTCTCAACGGTGCCGTGGTCGTGGTCCGCGACGGCTTGGTTTTTCCAAAGACAGGAAAAGCTCCCCTTTGCGACACCCGCCTAAGTTCCGAATACAGCCGGATCGGTTTTGACGGAAAACAATTCAAGGTGCTCGACGGCAAAGAAAACCATCCCATGACCGGAGTCCGCTGGGCGGGCGCAGCAGCGTATTGCGATTGGCTGAGCGACCAGCAGAACGCCGAACCCCGCTATCGCCTCCCCACCGAAGAGGAGTGGGAATATGCCGGGCGCGGCGGACGGCATAACCCCTACTGCATTTTCCCGTGGGGCGACGACGACAATCCCGCCCGCGCCAACTGGCCCAACTCCGGCGATCCCTTTGAAAAAGGCAAGCTCCCCTACACCACGCCGGTCGGCTACTACGACGGCTCCAACCATGACGGCTATCAAACCCTCGACGGCTCCAACGGCTATGGCCTGCACGATATGGCGGGCAACGTCTGGGAATGGTGCAGCGACCTCTATTCCCAAAGCTCCGCCGATCCAGACATCGCCAAACCGATGCCCGACGGCAAGGACTACCATGTGCTGCGCAGCGGCAACTGGTTCAACGGCGAATGGGGCCACTCGCGCGTCTCCAACCGCAACCCCGGCTATTTCCGCGGGCCGCAGGACCCGAACCACCCCTACTACCACATTGGCCTGCGCATCGCCCGCAGCGCAGCCGACCTCCCGCTGATCGCGGGCGAGCTCCAAATCCTGGGCGACAACTTCCAATTCACCGAAGGCCCCGCCAGCGATGGCGAAAGCAATGTCTATTTCACCGACATCCGCGCCAACCGCATCCATGTTTTCCCACCCTCTGGGAAACTGGAGGTCTTCCGCGAAAACTCCGGCGGCGCCAACGGGCTCTATTTTGACCGAGACGGCAACCTGCTCGTCTGCGAAGGCATGAACGGAAAATTGACTTCCATCTCGCCCAATGGCGACGTGGCCGTGCTGGCCGATGAATACAACGGAAAAGGATTCAACAAACCCAACGACCTGTGGATCGACCCCAAGGGTGGCGTCTATTTTACCGACCCAATCTATGGCCGAACCGAAAAGAAGCAGGACGGCGAACACGTCTACTATCTCCTGCCCGACCGCTCGAAGGTTATCCGCGTCATTGATGATTTTACCCGCCCCAACGGCCTCATTGGCACATCCGACGGCAAGACCCTCTATGTCGCTGACCACGGTGCTTCCAAGATTTGGAAGTATGCCGTCAACGCCGACGGCACGCTGACCGGTAAAACCTTTTTTGCCGACTGCTCCAGCGACGGCATGACCATCGACTCGCAAGGAAACATTTACGCCACGCAGGATTCCGTGCTCATCTTCAGCCCCGACGGCGAACAGATTAGCGAAATAAAAACGCCCGCCCGCCCCACCAACGTTACGTTTGGTGGCAAAGGCAACCGCACCCTGTTCATTACTGCGCGCACACATCTTTGCGCAATTCAAATGAATATTGGAGGGACGACCTCCGTGTCGTCCACCCGTACGCAAAGGACGGGACAGAGCCCGTCCCTCCAACAGGGAAAACGCCCGCAGGGCCGGCCGGATAAACCGTGGTTGCTCGAACACGCCAAAGAGCTGGATGAGAACGGCGATGGTGCCGTGGCTCGGAAGGAAATGCTCGACGAGGCGGAAAAGGCCTTCAAGCTTTACGACAAAAACAACAATGGCGAACTGGCCTCATCCGAACTCAAGGGCAAAGGCATGGCCAAGTCGGCCATGGGCGGATTCATCAAGCTGCACGCCGAAGAGCTCGACAGCAACAGCGACGGCACCATCACCCAAAAAGAGATGCTCGACGAAACCGCCAAGCTCTTCGACAAGTCCGACAAAAACCGCGACGGAAAAGTGGATGCCAAAGACCAATCACGCCGCACGCCTCAATCGTCACGCCCACAAGGCGGCGGAAACCGTTTTGCCGAAATGGACTCCAACAAAGATGGCGCTGTTTCCTTAAAGGAATTCGTGGCGCAGGAGAAAAAGAAAAAAGGCCAGGTGGATGAGTCCCGCGCCCGGCAGAAATTTGAACAAATCGATAAGGATGGAAACGGAAAGCTTTCCCAGCAAGAAGTCGAAAATGCACCGAAAGGCAAAGGAGGCCGCAAATGAAAAAACTAATCCTACTCTTCACCCTCATCACCTTAAGCGCTAGCGCGGTTGAATACCGAACCTTCACCGCACAGGATGGGCGCACACTCAAGGCCAAGGTGCTTGCATACAACGGAACCACCGGCCAAGTGCAAATCCAGAGGGAAGACAAAAAGAAACTGACCGTGGCCAGCGCCGCGTTTTCAAAAAAAGACCAAACCTACATTGCCGCATGGCAAGCCGCACTGGAGTTTATGGCGCCGGGCAAGCTTAAGCTTGAGCTTAAACGCAACGAAGTAAAGAGCTTCAAAAAGGATCATGAGGCCGACCTCAGCAAAATCAAAACCGGCAGGGGCGGCGAAAGAGACGGCATCGAAATAATCGCCACCGACAAGAACACCCAATACAAATTCGACCTGCAAATCGAAAACAAGGGGTCGGTGCCGCTGAATAAGGTGACCTACGAATATCGCGTCTACTACGAGCAAGAAAAGCCGGTAAAGGATGCGGAAGATGAAACGCGGCGCAAAGAGAGTGGCGAAAAAGACACCGATGAACGGGTGCGCTATAATGCCGTGAACGAAAACAAAGTGAAGGACGGCAGCGCCCGGCTAAAACCCATCAACCCCAAGGATTCTAAAGTGATGTCCACGGGCATAGTGACCATCCTCAAGCGCACGGCCGGCAAGCCCTATCAGGATAAAATCAACCTCAAAGGTTCTCTGGCTGGTGCATGGGTGAAGCTGACCATGAAAAGTCCGGATGGCGAAACCCTCGTCCGCGAAGTTGCCTCGCCCGCCAGCATCATGAAAAAATTTCCGTGGGATCCTGTAGAGGAAAAATAATGAAACGAAGAATCTTCATCTGGGAAATCACAGTCGCATCCGTGGTATTCAATCAAAATTCGGCACTCGGAAATCAAAAATCGTCTCAGCCCAACTTTATCTTCATCCTCTCCGACGATCAGGACTGGACGGAGACCTCGGTGCAGATGCACCCCGATCTGCCGAACTCGAAAAACCGCTACATCGAAACGCCCAACCTCGAAAAGCTGGCCAGCCAAGGCATCGTGTTTTCGACGACATATGCCCCCGCGCCCGTCTGCTCGCCGACGCGCATCAGTTTGCAGACGGGCAAGAGTCCAGCGGCGCTTCACTGGACGAAGGCCTCAAACCCCGTCACGGCCGCTGACAATTTTCCGTTGGTTCCGGAGCGCATCAACAAAAACATCCCCGCCGACGAAACCACCATCGCTGAAATATTGAAAACAGCCGGTTACGCCACCGCGCACTATGGCAAGTGGCACCTTGCCGGCGGCGGACCTGAAAAGCATGGCTACGACGAATCCGACGGCGACACCAGCAATCAGGATGCGGCTCCGCACATTCCGCCCAATCCCGTCGATATCTTCGGCATCACCGAACGCGCCTGTGCCTTCATGGAAAAAAACGCCACGGCGGATACGCCCTTCTTCATGCAGCTCTCGCACCATGCCCTGCATTATCCCCAGAATGCCGACCCGATCCTGCTCAAAAAATACGCAAGACTATCGGGTGGCAGCACGGAAGATAAAAACGTGCGGCGCATGGCCACAGATCAACACCAATGAACACGGGGTTGGCAAGTGTAGTATCGTTTCACCTTGCGAAGCGAGGAAAACGACCCCCTGCGACAGAACAACGCTGTCCCCGCAGCGCGGGGAGAAGCGTTCTCTACACTTGAACCTCGCTAAAGGCATACGGTGGCATGGATTGCTCGTCCGGCCTACTGCTTATTTTCCAAAGGAGCGGCGACGAGGTGACGGAGGGTAAACCGAACCATGTCATCGTACGAAGCGGCGGGTGAGTTGTAGTCGGCATCGGTTTTGCACATGCATTCGATGCCCTGTTTCTTCATGGCGGTTTCGAGATAGGTTCCAAAGTTTGGATGATGAATATTGCCGTCGGTGCGGGTCCGTTCCGAATGAAAGATAAAGACCGGCGGATCGTCCGGCGTGAGGTGGTTGATGGGAGAGGCATCCTTGATGAGCGCGTCGAGCTTGGCATCGATTTCTGCCGTTTCCCAGTTCCAGTCGGCGGGCAGGCCGTAGAATGGTTTCAACGCGCTGTCATCAAAAGCATTGCCGGGGATGATTTTCTTGATGACGCGCGGGTCAAGAGTGGACTGCATGCTGAGCGCCAGCGCACAGCTGACCCGGGTGGAAAGGCGTTCAACCGGATCGTTGCTTTTCGGATCGGCTAGATCGTCGTGAAAGGCCAGCCACTGGGAAATGCCGGAACCGGCAGAGCCGCCGCCGACGGCAATCCGGGCCGGATCGATATTCCATTCCGCCGCTTTGGAGCGCAGGAACTGGATCGCCCGGGCACTGTCGTGCATTTGCATGGGATAGGGGCCGATCCCAGACAGGCGATAGTTGATGGAGGCCACGGAGACGCCCGCTTTCAGGAACGGTTCCAGCAGCTGGGCATTTGCGGGCGCTTTGTCGCCGCCCCGGAATCCGCCGCCGTGAATCCAGACGAATAGCGCGGCCGGCTCGGCCGACTCGGCTTTCCAGAAATCAAGCTTCATCGAGGAGTGGCTGCCGTAGGCCACGTCGGAATAGGTCGGGGCAACCCGGTTGGTGCGCGGTTGCTTGGTTCTGCGATCACGCGCCTTCAGCGCCTCTTCCACGGTCAGGATTCCATCGCGGTTCAGATCCAGCTGCGGGCGCAACTTGAGCAGTTCGGCCAGTTTCGGGTTATCTTCGGAACTTCGCCCCGGGCGCTGGGCAAAAACAGCGGATGTTGTCAGCGCCAGTATGGCAAGAATGCAGTTTTTTTTCATGGATAGACTCCCTGAGTTTTCTAATAAACGCGCGACTCCGTCTTTTTCGTGCAATCAGAGCCATAGAAGTGATTCTATGGCCACGAATTAACACAGAGCAACACGGATTTCTGGAGAAAGTGTGGAGATCGTTTCACCGACCACCGGGAGGAAAACAAATAAACGCACATGTTAAGCGCTGTTGAATATTCGGATAGCCAGTCCCCATATTCCATGAGAACTAAACCGCATCGGCACAAGCGTGCCGATGCGGTTTAGCAATCATTGCGGTGCCGCTATTCCGCGATGGATATGGCCTCTACGGGACATGCCTCCGCGGCTTCCCGACAGGCGGCTTCGGCCTCGGCGGGAACGGGTTCCACTTTTGCCCGAGCCACATCACCATCCATTTCAAAGACCGCGTCGCAAATCTGTACACAGACTCCGCAGCCGATGCAGCTGTCTTTATCTACCGTTGCTTTCATTATTTTCCCTCCATCATGGCGGCGACATCCGCTTCGACTTCGCCAATCGGTTTGATGTCAAAATTATCAACCAGCACCTTAACCACGTTCGCCGACAGGAACGCCGGGAGCGTCGGTCCAAGACGAATGCCTTTAACACCGAGGAAGAGGAGCGCCAGCAATACGATAACCGCTTTCTGTTCATACCATGCGATATCATAGGAAATCGGAAGATCATTGATATCGTCCAGACCGAAAACTTCCTGCAGCTTCATGGCAATCACGGCCAGCGAATAGGAATCGTTGCACTGACCGGCGTCGAGTACCCGCGGAATGCCGCCAATATCGCCAAGCTCCAGTTTGTTGTAGCGATATTTCGCACATCCAGCCGTCAGGATAACCGTATCCTTCGGCAGGGTTTCGGCAACGTCTTTATAGTAGTCGCGCGTTTTATGACGCCCGTCACAACCGGCCATGACCACAAACCGTTTGATGGCGCCGCTCTTCACGGCATCAACGACTTTATCGGCCAGCTGCATCACCTGATGATGGGCAAACCCGCCGGTAATCGTTCCGGTTTCAATTTCTACAGGAGCCGCACAGGTTTTGGCCTGTTCGACGATTGCAGAGAAATCCTTTTTGCCGTCTTCCGGACGGTCCGCAATGTGCGCAACGCCGGGATAGCCCACAGTGTTGGTGGTATAGATGCGGTCTTTATAGGCCTCCTTCACCGGAACAATGCAGTTGGTGGTCATCAGGATAGGGCCATTGAACGTGGTAAACTCTTCACCCTGCTTCCACCAGGCATTTCCATAGTTGCCATGGAAATGATCATACTTTTTAAAGGCGGGATAATAGTTTGCCGGCAGCATTTCGCCATGCGTGTACACATCGACGCCCGTTCCCTGGGTCTGTTCCAGCAGCTCTTCCATATCTTTCAGATCATGGCCGGAAATCAAAATACCCGGTTTAGAGCCCGCGCCGATATTCACTTCGGTCATTTCAGGGTTGCCGTAGGTTTCGGTGTTGGCCTGATCCAGAATCGCCATGGTTTTCACACCCATTTCGCCGGTCTTCATCGTCAAGGCAACGAGTTCATCAACCGAAAGATCGCGAGTGGTCGACGCCAGCGCTTCCATCATGAAGGCATAGAGGACGTCGTCTTCAAAATCGAGCACCGCCGCATGTTCGGCATAAGCCGCCAGCCCTTTCAGACCATAAACAACCAGCTCCCGCAGCGAACGGATATCTTCATTTTCAGTCGCGAGAACACCAACGCTTTTTGCTTTCTCCAAAAAAGCATCCATGCCGTCCGCCGTCCAGGTGACAGAATCATGCAGGTTTTCCGCCGCGTCCATCGGCATGGCATGCCTGATCTTCAGGGCTTGCTGAATCAACTCGGCAAACCGGTCGTTGTCAAAGTTGGCATTGGTGATGGTGGCAAAGAGCCCTTCCGCAATAAAACGGCCTGCTTTACGGTCAACCATCTCCGCCTTTTCGCCTTTGATGGAAATGCCCTTTAATAGATAAATCAGCAAATCCTGCAGATCAGAGGTTTCACCGGATTTCCCGCACACGCCACGCATGGTGCAGCCTTCATTTTTCGCTGTTTCCTGACATTGATAACAAAACATGACTATAGTTTCCTTAGGGTTATTTTTTAAAGTTCTCGGGAGCATACCCCGTTGCAACATCGCGATTCTTTTCGCCGAAATTTTCGCTCAGCTTCCCGGACACCTGTTCTCTGGAAAGCCCTTCATCTTCGAGGGTTTTGACGCACTGGTACGCGGCAAACAGCTGCGACGGCCCGATTTCCGATGCAAAATGGCCAGCGCCCTGATTCCATACAAACAGACTGAACAGCTCATCCAACTCCGCCACCGTGGTTCCGGCGGCATAGGCTTTAACCAGTTCGCGCGTGGCCTGCCGATATCGATGCGCTCCAACCGCATTGGAAAGAGAAAGGAGGTACTTGGTCCTCTGATCAATCGCCGGGTTTTCCTTATTCCACGTCAGCTTCCAGAAATTACCGATAATCTTCGCCAGCTCCTCATCGGTCTTTCTGAAATTCATCAGAGCCAGTGGTTTCAGCGGCGGTGTTTGTTTGCCTTCACTCATTGCATTCTCCTGTCTGTGTAATCTTGAAATGAACTCGTTTCGAAATGATGGAGCCAAGTATGCACAGATCAGCAGAGAAAACCTTGACGTAAATCAAGTACTGGGATTTAAGTGTTTTCTCTTTAGTTGATCGCACAGCTGTAAGTCTGTTGTCTTTTTCTCATTTCAAACCGGGCGACAAACACCGCCGCTAAAAAGAAAAAGGATGAATTACGAAAGACGACCTCTGCTCCCTGCACTTTCATGAGGGCGGCGTTAATGGATCTTCCGCAGGCGCCGCCCAGAAACAGGTTAAAGCCGAAGATCGACACCACCATGCCTTTGTGTTCCTTGCGTCCTCTTGTGGCCAATATTCATCTGCGTCTATCTGCGTCATCTGCGTCATCTGCGGGTTCCCTTCTCCATTACCAAACCGTAATGCAACATCCGTTGTGTTTTCGCCCGCTGGATCGTTATCTTCTCAACTGAAACAAGGAGCAACATATGAAAACAACACTGATTGGGCTTACTCTTTTGACCGCACTCGCAACGCTAGGCATCGAAAAGCAACCGCACCGCTCGCCGGAGGATTCGTTCGGCGAAACCAAGCGCCAGCTCGGACTGATCAAGAACACGGACAAAGCATTCCCGGGATACACGCTTTTCGCCCCGAAGCATTTCACGAAGACGTACTTGATGGACAACAACGGGATGATCGTGAACGAGTGGGCAAGCGAATATGAGCCGGGGCAGTCGGTTTACCTGCTGGAAAACGGCAACATGCTCCGTTGCTGCCTCACGAAAAACAAGGCGTTCATCGGCGGAGGCGAAGGCGGCCGGCTGGAGGAATATGACTGGGATGGAAATCTGGTTTGGGAATACTGGCTCTCTGACAACAAAAACCTGATGCACCACGACATTGCCCCGATGCCCAACGGAAACATCCTCGCGGTGGTCGTGGAGCATAAGTTGATGGAAGAAACCATGCAGTCCGGCTTTAATCCGAACATGCTGAAGGACAGCAAGCTCTTCCCCGACTACATTGTCGAAATTGAAAAGACCGGCCCCAAGTCCGGCAAGATTGTCTGGCAGTGGCATGTGTGGGATCACCTGATTCAAGACTTCGACAAAACCAAAAACAACTATGGCGATGTCGCCGCCAACCCCTGCAAAATCGACCCGAATGGATCCGGTCGCCGCGCCAAGGCGTTCTGGAACCACTTTAACTCGATCGACTACAACGAGCACCTCGACCAGATCGTGATCAGCTGCCGCGGCAACAGCGAGTTTTGGATTATCGACCACGGCATCACCGTCGCAGAAGCCAAAGGCCCGAAAGGCGACCTGCTCTACCGCTACGGCAATTCTTCCACCTATCAGCGCGAAGGCAAACAGACGCTATTCCAGCAGCACGACTCGCAATGGATTGCTGAAGGCTGTCCGGGCGCTGGAAATATCCTCGTTTTCAACAACGGCCTGGGCCGCGGCTACACCAGTGTGGACGAGCTGGTCATGCCGATCAAAAAAGACGGCAACTATGAACTTCCAAAGGGTGGAACGTATGGCCCCGACAAGCCGGTCTGGAGCTATACCGACCCAGATCCAAAAACCTTCTTCTCGCAGGAAATCTCCAGCGCGCAGCGCCTGCCCAATGGCAACACGCTCATTAACGCCGGCGTCCACGGCACGGTGTTTGAAGTGACGCCCGAAGGCGAAACCGTGTGGGAATATGTAAACCCCGTCACCATGCACGTACTGAAGCAGGGCGACACCGTCCCGCTCGACCACCGTTACCACGCACAAAACGCGCTCTTCAAGGTACACCGTTACCCGCTCGACTATGCCGCCTTCAAAGGCCGCAACCTAAAGCCGAAATATGCGCTCGTCGAACCGCTTCCCAATCCCGTATCGCCGGAAGTCCGCGCCGATCATGAACACGCGGATAAAAAGCCGGACGACAACAAGCGAGGCGGAGGAAAACGCGGTGGAAAGAGAAAGTAGACGGAGCTTCCAGCTCCGTTTGATCGAACCAAACACGTTGATGATGCAAAACGGAGCAGGATGCCCCGTCTACGATGGAGAACAAAATGAAAGCAACTAGACAAAATATTAGCCGCCAAAGAACGCATAGATCGCAAAAGAAAACTCCTATTGCTCTGCTCTGTGTACTTTGCGCTCTTTTGTGGCAAAACGTCTCCGCCTACGAATCGTTGCAGGGGCCGACGGAGCTGCTCTACTGGAACAAGGAAAAGGCGTTCAACGGCTACACCCTGTTCGCGGCCCATGGCCGCAGCTACCTGATCGACATGGAGGGCCAGTTCGTGAACGAATGGCCCATCGGCACCAACCCGCGCTTTTTGGACAACGGAAACCTGCTCGATGCCATGCAGGATGATCCCAGCTCCTTCAAGGGATTCCAAGAACTGGACTGGGACGGCAACGTCGTTTGGACCTACGAGGAGAAGCGTCCCAATCACGCGCCGCACCACGACTTTGTCCGGATTTTCAACAAAAAGCTGAACGCACCGACCACGCTCTATATTTCCGGAAAAACCATCACCCGCGAAATGGCGCTGGCCATCGGCGTTGATCCCGCGAAGGCACCGTCGGAAGGCGGCGAAGGAAACCGCGGCGGACGGCTGGCCAAGGGCGGCAAGACGATGGTCGACGCCATCGTGGAAGTCGACATGGACGGCAGCGTGGTTTGGGAATGGTGTTTCTTCGACCACCTCGTGCAAAACCTTGATCCGAACAAACCGAACTATATCGAAAACATTGCCGATGCTCCCGGGCGACTGAACATGAACCTGCCCGGCAAAGGCATGCGCGGCGATTGGCTGCACTGCAACTCGATGGACTACAATCCCGAACTCGATCAGGTGGCAATCAACTCCGTGCAGGGCGAGTTCTACGTGATTAACCACAACACCACCACGGAAGAGGCCAGGGGACCAAAGGGCGACTTCCTCTACCGTTTCGGCGACCCCGCCCGCTACGAACAGGGCGACCGTCCCAGCATCAACGAAAACTGGACGAAGGGTTCCTCCGGCCACAAGCAAATCGGTGGCGCGCACGACATCCAATGGATCGATGCCGGCCTCCCCGGCGCCGGCAACTTCCTAATCTTCAACAACGGGCAATACCTGTTCGAACAGACCGCGCAGTCGTACATCTACGAGATCGATGGGTACCGAAAAGCGGACGGCTCGAAAAGCGCCAGCTACGTCAATCCGCCCGACGCCGGTTATGTCCGCCAGTCCTACCACCCCGACATGCATAAAGTTGCGCGCAACCTTTCCAACCAGCTCGTCTGGCTCTACGGCTCTAAATCGAACCAGGGCTTCTTCAGCCATATTGGCGCGGGATGCCAGCGCCTGCCCAATGGCAATACGCTGATCTGCTCCGACACTGAAGGTCACTTTTTTGAAGTGACGCCCGAGTGCAAACTGGTGTGGGAATACATTAATCCGATCACCAAGGAATTCGGCGTGCTCAAAACCATCGGCGACATGATCCCCATGGCCAACTCCGCCTTCCGCTGCTATCGATATGCAGCCGGCCACCCCGCACTCAAGGGAAAAGGCCTGACGCCCAAAGGCCTCATCACCGACGTCGTCAACCGCCCCGCCCGAAAAGATCCTGCCGAAGAAAAATTCCCGCAGCCCAATAGCGTAGACGATGCTTCCAGCTTCGTTAAACCTGAACGGACTACCGAGTCCACGCAACGGAGCAAGATGCTCCGTCTACAATCCGGTGGCGACCGCTTCTCCCGCATGGATAGCAATTCCGACGATTCGGTTTCGTTCGAAGAACTATGCGCTCAGGAAAGGGAAAAGCGCGGCGGGGAACTCGACGCGGGACGAACCAAGCGCAAGTTCGATGAAATCGACACGAACAAAGACGGCGCAATCTCAAAAGAAGAAATGGACAAGGCCCCGAAGGGAAAAGGCGGCCGGAAATGAAGTTCCGTATTCTATTGATCATCATTGGAAGCATTGCCCTTTCGACCAGTGCCCAGCGCTCCGGTTCGGTTCCTCAGGGCGGCGTACTCAGCTGCGGACCGCTTCCTGATTTGAATGCATTCACGGCCGAAGGAAATCCCGTAAAACTGCGCGAGCTGTGTAAAGGAAAATACACGGTCCTGAAAGCCGGATGCCTGACCTGCCCGGAATTTCACAGAAGCTATCCCGGGGTTGAGACGGCCTATGCGGACTATGCCCCCAAAGACGTCCAGTTTTTCTACTTCTACAAAAGCCTGCGTCACCCCGAACTCAACGGATACGTGCAGGCGCAGAACATGCGGGAGCGTCTGCTGCAACTCGCCGAAGCCCGCAAAAAACTGGGCACCAAAGCACCGTGGATTGCCGACACCATCGACGACTCCATTCGGATCGGCCTGCGCTCGGGTTCGAATTCAATCTATCTGATCGATCCCGATGGAAAGATCGTCTGGGCCGCTCCAAAAATGGATGCGGACGGACTGCGCACCGCGCTCGCCAAAGCCGCCGGCCCCGTTGCCAAGCCCACCAAGGTCAGCGATCTGGATCTAGCGCAGGTTGAGAAACAAGCCCGTGCCATCAACGAAGACTCTGAGCTGGGCGTGGCCCGTCCCGACGGGCTGTCCATTCTCTCGATCATCCCAGCCAAGCCGGAAGAAACCTACTATGTAAAGCTGCGTGCAGAGGCTGCGCCCGAACTGCTTAAGACCGGAACCGGCCGTCTCTTTCTGGGATTCTACCCCGACCCGATCCACCACGCCCATTGGAATAATCTCGCGCCGCCGATGAAATATTCGCTCACCCTTCCGAAGGGGGTCACGGCCACACCAGCTGAAGCCTCTGCAAAAAAGGGGCCAGGCGACAGCGATACCCAACCGCGCCAGTTCTGGGTCAACATCACCGCAAACAAACCGGTCGAGGCCATCCAGCTAAAGCTGAACTATTTTGGATGCACGCCGGATCTCTGTCTGGCGCTGACCCATGAATATACCATTCAGCTCAAAGCAGAAAACCGGGGGTCCAGCACCTATGGAATGAATCGGGGCAAAAAGGGCCGTAAAAAATAGATGAAACATCCACATTGGAGAACTAAATGAAACGAAGATCTTTCTTAGCAGCCACCGGTGCAACCCTGCTATTCAATCAGCCCGAAAGCGAAGCGATAGATAATTTGCGGCAGCAAATAACGACCAGAGGGAGTGGTTCATCGGCATTCGGAAATCGGAAATCCCCTCCACCCAACTTTGTCTTTATCCTGATCGACGACATGGGCTGGGGCGATGTCGGCTTTATGGGCAACACCTTTATTGAAACCCCAAACATTGACCGCATTGCGAAGGAGGGCATGGTCTTTACCGATGCTTATTGCAACGCGCCCAACTGCGCGCCGACACGCGCCTGCATCATGACCGGGCAGTACATGCCGCGCCACGGCGTCTACACGGTCGGCGAATCCAAACGCGGCGACACCCGCAACAAGCTGATCCCGATCGAAAACACGCAGCGACTTCCGGCGAACTCGGTAACCGTTGCCGAAGCACTGAAGAGCGCGGGCTATACCAGTGCTTGCGTCGGCATGTGGAACCTCGGTCGCAGCCGCGAAAAAGAAAGCATGCCGCTCGCCCGCGGATTCGACTATGCCATCGAACCAAAGAAGCTCGGGTTCCAGCATCAGCTCCCCGGCTCTGACAGCCGCAATTCGGGCGGCCCAGCGCTGAACTATTTCGAGGGAGACGACTATCTGACCGACCGATTGACCGACAAAGGCATCGAGTTCATGGAGAAGGCCAATAACCAACCGTTCTTTCTCTACCAAGCCTACCACGCCGTTCACCGCCCCTATCAACCGAAACCGGAGCTGGTGAAAAAATATGAACGGAAAAAGAACAACCCGCGCGGCGATCTCGTTGAATATGCCGCGACGGTCGAGGCGGTCGACCAAAACGTCGGGCGGATTTTCCATGCCCTGAAAAAGAACGGGCAGCTCGAGAACACCATTATCTTTTTCTTTTCGGACAACGGCGGGGACCTAGGTCAGAAGAAGGGAACCAATGCACCGCTTAAAGGCGGGAAGGGACAACTGTTTGAAGGAGGCATCCGCGTTCCTCTAACTATCTGGGGTTCAACATGTGTCACACCTGCGCAGGTGTGTCATGTCCCCGTAATGAGCTTTGACTTCTACCCGACCATGCTGGAACTGGCGGGAGCGCCGTTGCCAAAGAACCATGTGCTCGACGGCAAAAGCCTGGTTCCGCTGCTGACCGGCAAAGGAACACTGAAACGCGATGCACTCTACTGGCACTTCCCGTGCTACCTCGGCAAAACCACGCCCGCCGGCGCGATCCGCCAAGGCGACTACAAGCTCATCGAATATTTCGAGGACGGGCGCTTGGAGCTGTTCAACTTAAAGGACAACATCGGCGAGACCGACAACCTCGTTGCAGAACAACCAAAGATAGCCGCCGAGCTGCACCAAAGGCTCCAAACGTGGCGCAAGAAAATCAATGCTCCGGTTCCGACCGAGCCCAACCCCGACTACGATCCCTCTACAGAGAAAAAGCGCCGCAGAAAGAAAAGCGGCCTTTAGTGTCCTCCGCCAGCCTTTTCCGTCTAACGGGGCAGTTTGATGGCGCGGCGGATGTAGGTGGGCACATCAAGATCCTGATTGTCGTGGATGGTTGGATCAAGGTTGGTGAAGCGCCCTTTTCCCGCTGTTTCGAGCGGGAGTTCGCCCTGCTCGGACCGCTTCCCAAACAAGACCATCTGTCGGTTGGCATCATCGACAAGCGCCTCGCGCCACTGTTCGGCCACCAGCACAAAAACCGCCAAACGCCCTTCAAAGGAGGGATCGGTCACCACGCCAAAATTCACCCAGGCATCCGGTCGCAGATTTTCCTGAACGGCATCCATGACGGTCTCAATCTCGCTCAAGCGCAAATCGGCGCCCCCGGTGATCCCAACCACCATGCCAGCCGAGCTGGCGAGCAGTTTGCCTTTGTTGAGCAACTGATGTTTTGCAAGCCCTGCAGCCACGCTGGCCGCACGGCCGCTCCCCTCCGCCTCGGCGCTGGCAAAATGGCAAAAGCCGTCGCAGTTGCGCAGCATGGTATGAATGCAGGCAAAATCCAGCCCGCACACTCCGGTTTGCGGCAGCATCCGGCCCAACGAAAAAACGGCGTCGCACATCACCTGATGGCTTCGGGCAAAGGCTTGCTCGGCCAGCAGATCGGCGTCGGCACGCTCCAGCAGCCGCTCGTTTGGAATGCGCACGATGGCGTCGGCATGCGTGCGGATGCGTTTCAACGCATCCTCGGCTATATTCGAAATTTTACGGCCTTCAAACTTAAACGGCATCGACGCCATGCACAGCACCAATGCGCCCGCTTCGCGCGCCAGCCGCGTAATGACCGGCACTGCGCCCGATCCGGTGCCGCCGCCGAGGCCCACTACAACTACGAGCAGGTCAACCTCCCGCAACTGTTTGCGGATGCCGGACGAGTTTTTTTCCACCGACTGGCGACCGAGTTCAACATCGCCGCCCGCGCTCAGGCCATTGGTGACAATCGCGCCGATATGAATGCACTCCTTCATCGGGCAGGCTTCCAGCATTTTGGTGTCGGTATCGACCACGACAGCAGACAGCGCAGGGTTCACCCGGGACATGGCCGCCACGGCTTGAACGCCGCTGCCGCCCACGCCCATCACCACCATGCGCGGAACCTTGATGTCTCCCGCCTGGCTTGATGCAACATCACTCATGGCTGCCTCCCCACAACGCATGCAGCAGCCGTTGCCTAAAGCCTCGCTCTTCCTCGACCTTGCGCAACGAGGCCGCATAACGAATGCAGCCAATGTGCGTTGCATAAAGCGGACCGGACTTAGCCGAAGGGAGACCTTGGACGTCGAACGGCTTGCCATGGGCGCATGGCGCATTGAATACTTTCTGCCCCAGATCGCGTGCCCCGTTCATAAACGCGCCGCCGCCGGTCAGCAGCACGCCGGCGCTCAACGGCACGTTCGGGCAGTGCCGCTCGATGTGCTCCTTGACCAGCGTAAAAATTTCGTCCATGCGGGCATTGATGATGGTATTGAGGGTTACCGCACGCACCATGCGGCCGGAAAAGCCTTGGGAAGCGGGCAGCGGAATATTGTGGTCACGCTCCATCAGATTGGTCAATGCACTCCCGTCCTTCACCTTGATCTCTTCCGCTTGGTTAGCCGGAATCTGCAGTCCTACGGCGATATCGTTGGTCACGTGGTCGCCGCCTACGGCAAACGAACCGGCGGCATGAATGAAGCCTTCGTTGTAGAGCACAAAGTCGGTGGTGCCGCTGCCGATATCGATCACGAGCACGCCGGCGTTTTTCTGCTCTTTGCTGACCACGGCCATGCCGGCGCACAGGCCGCTGAATACGGCGTCTGTGCATTCGATGGGCACATCATCGACCATCTTGCGGAAGTTGTCGACCGTGCTGCGCTTGCCGTGAATCGTGAGCATGTCAACCATCAGCTCTTCGCCGGCCATACCGATCGGGCTGGTTACATTGACCATGTCATCAACTTGGAAATACTGCTGCAGCGTGTGCAGCTTGATCCGGGTTTCCGGCAAGGCCACCTTACGGGCCACCTCAATCACTTCGGCAACATCCTCGTCAACAATTTCAGTAAGCTGGTTGTATTCCGGGTCAACCAGCTTGTGGATGCCGGTGCTGGTTTTGCTGACCGCCTGACCGCCGGAAGTGACCAGCATGATGGAATGGATGCGCTTGCGCCGATTGTCCTCGGCCGCCTTGAGCGCGGCGCGGACGCTGCCGATGGCATGGTCGCGGTTGATGATTTCGCCTTTGCGGATGCCACGCGATTCCGCCTCGCCGATTCCGATGACCGAAACAATTCCGTCATCGCGCAATTCCCCCACCATGACGCGCACGGTGCCGGTGCCAATATCTAAAACTGCAGTTGTTTCGATGGCCATGCTTATACCCGGAATCAATAATAGGTGACGGGCACTTTGGCCGAATCGAGAGTGAGGTCAACTTCCTTCACGCGCTGCCCCTGCCCAGTGGCAATCTTGATGACCGTGGCCAGATTTTGAAGCTTGGGCTTGAGCGAAAAGCGAGGCATGCGCACTCGGATGCCGCCCTGCAGGCGCATGTCGATGAAATCGGAATACTTAACGTCCAGACTCTCAAGACGGACATAGGCGCGCAAATAGCCGGTGCTGTCGCACAGAGCGATCACCTTCAGCGCCGTTTCCACATCCTTGTGCTCCGCGGGCAGGCCCAGCCGAAGCTCCGAATCGAGTCCTTTAATCAACGGCAGCGCGGCGGCGCTTTGGCGCGGGGGAAGCACATAGCCGTAGCGGTCGACCACGAATGGAAAACGACGCGATTTGAGCCCCTCGATCCGGGCAATTGCAACGCGCTCCTTAACCCCCACAATCAAGGTGTTCGGCAGCTTGCGTTCAAGGTAAACCGACTCAATGACCGGCACCTTGCTTAACTCCTTCTCGATGTCGCCAAACGACACGGCAAACAAATTGGTCCCCTCGCGCAGACCGGTGTATTCGCGAATGCGGTCCTCAGTCAACTTGCCGTCGCACGAAATCTCCAAATGCTGGATTTCAAACCGCGGATTTTTAGAGAAAAGCTTGTGATTGATCCATTCAAAGCCCTCCTTGACGCCAAAAACAACCCCGACAACAATCAGGATTAGTAAAAAGACCGTAAACGAGCGCCTCGCCAGCGCGGACGAGTCCGCCCCCTTGCGTTTATTCGCCCTTACATACTGCGGCTTTTTACGTGTTGTGGTCTTTTTGCGTGCGGCCATTCCCTACATCCTTAAATCAATCGAGAAACTATAGATGAGCCAACTCCATGATTCGACAACAAAGCTCTGAAAAACCGATTCCAGCCGCCTGCGCCGCCTTTGGAAGCAAGCTTGTGGCGGTGAATCCAGGTATGGCGTTGAGTTCAAGCACGTAGGGACGGCCTTCGGGCGACAGGCGGAAATCGACACGGCCAAAGTCGGAGGCACCCAAACAGTCAAAGGTTTTCAGAGCGATCGACTGAAGCTCGGCCACGGCTTCAGGTTCGAGCGGAGCTGGGACCACATATTTGGTGTCTCCCGTGACATACTTGGCCTCATAGTCGTACCATTGCGAGGCGGTCTTGATTTCCACCACAGGGAGCACCTGCCCGTCCACGACGCCGACCGTCAGCTCCCGGCCGGGAATGTATTCCTCGACGAGCGCCGCACCAGAGTGCCGGACAGCGTCGGCGAACGCCGCCTCCCACTCCGACTCCTTGAACACCAAATGGCACCCCACGCTCGAGCCCTCCCGCGGCGGCTTGACCACCAGCGGAATCTGAATGGTCCGATCCGAAGCCTTTTCGAGCAGCTCCCCCTTGGGCACCGGCACTCCGCACCGCTCCAAACACTCGCGTGTGAGCACTTTGTCGAACGAAACCCGGCTGGATGCTGCGCCGGATCCGGTAAAGGGCATTTGCATATCGGTCAGCAGCTGCTGGATTTCTCCGTCCTCGCCAAACTGCCCGTGCAACGCGATGAACACTGCTTCAACCCCGGCGGGAATAGCGAGAGCCTTCGATGCGACATCAACTTCTTCAACCGCGTAGCCACCGGCGCGCAAACCCTGCACAACCGCCGCGCCCGAGCGCAGCGAAACCTCGCGCTCCGACGAAATCCCACCTATTAAAACCGCCACCCTGCTGAATCTGTTGCCCATGTCCGCTCCAAAGTAAATTTGAAGCTCCATTAAACAAAAATTTACCTCCATCGGAAAGCCGGAATGCACGCCAGCGCACCTTCAAAGTTCCACCGATTGGAACCGTTGCCTTCCGACGGCGGGATATGCTACATAAAGCGTATGTGGAAGTTCTTGAAAATGTTGATCGGCATCGCGCTGCTTCCGGCGTGCTGGGCGGCGTCGTTCGCGGTATACGAGTTGTATCAGACGTCCGTCGGATCGGCGGCGGCGAGCGGCTGGGAGGCCTGGGCGCTGCCGATCGGCTTCCTGCTGTGGGTGCTTCTCTTTTTTCTGCTGCCTCGACCGGTGCGAACCTATGTGTTCGGGCACGAACTGACCCATGCACTGTGGGCGCTGATGATGGGCGGGCGAGTGGGAAAAATGAAGGTGGGAAAAAGCGGTGGCCACGTCGAACTTTCAAAAACCAACTTTGTCATCACCCTCGCCCCCTATTTTTTTCCGTTCTACACGTTTCTGATCATTGCCGCCTATTATCTTGCGGGCCTGAGCGTTGAGGTGGAGCCGTACCGGGCATGGTGGCTGGGGCTAGTAGGATTGACCTGGTCGTTCCATATCACCTTTACGGTTCACATGCTTTCGCAGCGGCAGCCGGATGTGCAGGAGCACGGACGGATTTTTTCGTATGCGGTGATCTACTTCATGAACGTGCTGGTGATCGGCGTTTGGGTGGTGCTGGTCGGCGGACCGGAATTCAAGAGCTTTGGCGACCTGCTCGCACATGAAACCACCGCGGCATACAGCTTTGCCGTCCAATACATCCTGCTGGCGCGGGACTGGTCGGCATCGCTGGTTCAAACGCTGAAATAACCCCTTATTCCGACAATTCGAGCAACTCGGGCGCAATCTCTTCAATCAACTTGTGGCAAAGCGCGTCCACATGCTCGGCCGACCGGGAAACCAGCGCCTGCTGGGCGAGTTCGACCGCGCCGGAATAGTAAAGCTTGCGCACCACATCTTTAATCATGGGCGCCTGCGACGGGCTTACGCTCAATTCATCGACCCCCAGCCCGATCAGCAGCGGAACCAGCTTCGGATTGGCGGCCATTTGGCCGCACACGCACGTCCAGAGCCCGTACTTGTGGCTCACCTTAACAACGTGGTCGATCAAACGGACGATGGCCATGTGGGTGGGCTTGTAGAGGTGCGCCACGTTTTCGTTTCCGCGGTCCACTGCCATCGTATACTGAATCAGGTCGTTCGTCCCAAGACTGAAAAAGCTGACGTGCGGCGCGATGATGTCTGCAACAAGCGCTGCAGATGGAACCTCGATCATGGTGCCGATTTGAATGTTTTCATTGAAAGGGATCTTCCGCTCGCTCAACTCCATCATGCATTGGCGAAGCAGTGTATTGGCATCCATCACCTCCTGCACGCAGGAGACCATCGGATACATCATCCGGATGTTTTCATGAACGCTCGCCCGCAGAATGGCGCGCAGCTGTGTTTTGAAAAGCTCGGGGTGCGAGAGGCACAGCCGTATGGCCCGGTCGCCGAGGAATGGATTGAGTTCATCCTTGGCCTCAAAGCCGGCCGGAAGCTTATCAGCGCCCAGGTCCAAGGTTCGAATAACCACCGGTGACGGGTATTGGCTCTTGGCCGCCCGCTCGTAGGCGGCGGCTTGTGCATCTTCATCCGGCAAGGTTTTGACGCCAAGAAACAAAAATTCCGTGCGGAACAGACCGATTCCTTTTGCGCCGCGCGCTCCAACCGCTTCGAGCTCTTCAAGCAGTTCGATGTTGGCCGTAATGGGAACCAGATAGCCGTCCTTGGTTTCCGGCGGCTTGTCGCGCAACGTGTCGAGTTCCGACAGAATCACCATCTGGTCCTGCGCCCGCTTGCGGTATTCCTCGAGCCGGGCTTCGGTGGGATGAATGAAAACCAACCCTTTGCCGCCGTCGATCAATACGGTATCGCCCGAGCTGGCCACCGCGGTAACGTTGTGCAGGCCGACGACCGCAGGCACGCCCAGCGCCTTGGCCATAATGGCGGTATGCGAGGTCGAGCTGCCGAGGTCTGTAACAAAAGCGATGACCTTTGCCTTGTCGATGCTGGCCGTATCGGAAGGAGCCAGATCGTGGGCAACCGCTATGCAGGGTTCTTTGATTTCCGCCATCCGATCAAGCGCTTCACCGGCCAAGTTGGCCAGAATGCGCTTGGTGACGTCGCGGATGTCGGCGGCGCGTTCGGAGAGGTAGGAATCCTCCATCTTGGCGAGCATGTCGGCATAGCGGTTGGCCACGGCCAGCAACACCGGCTCAACGTTCAGCAGGTCTTTTTTGACGGAGCGAATGACATCTTCAATGAAGCTCCGGTCATCAACCACAAGAATATGCGCATCAAAGATGCTGGCATGCTCGTCGCCGAGCACTTCCGCCACCTGCTTTTGGATGTGCTTGATTTGCTCGTGGGTGGCAATAAGCGCCTCTTCGAAGCGCGCAATTTCACTAGGAATCTCTTCCGCGGCAATCGAACGCTGCACCGCCGTGTTCGTATGGGGGGAAATCAGCTGGGCTTTGCAAACCGCGATGCCCGGGGAAACCCCAATCCCCTTGAGGACCACTTCGCGTTTTACATGCACTTCACCCATAGACCCTAATCCTCATAAAATTTATTAACGAACAATTCCTCTATTTCGGCCATCGCCTCGGCGGCATCCGCCCCCGACGTGCTCACCGTCATGATGCTGCCGGGATAGCCTTCAATAGTCATTAAGCCCATGATGCTCTTGCAAGAGACCTTGTTGCCATCTTTTTCAATGAAAATATCGCATTCGTACTTTCCAGCCGCCTTCACCAGCAACGCGGCCGGCCGTGCATGAATGCCGTATTCGTTAAGCACCTTGAACTTTTTTACCATTTCAGTCTCAGCCATGGCGCACCCGCCCTCTGGTCAAACGGTCGATGATCTTGTCGTCCAGCTCCTTGGCGGCGTCATGGCCGAGTTCCTTGAGCTTTTGATTGAGTGCGGCCACCTCTACAATATTGGCCATGTCGCGGCCGGACCGGACCGGCAACGTGATGCAGGGGATCTCAACGCCCAGAATCTCAACCATTTCCGGATAGATGCCGGTACGGTCCTCGTTGCCGGTAGGCTTCTTCAGGTCGATAACGAGATCGAGTTCGGTTTGCCGGCGGATCGCCGCCACGCCGAACAAACTGGGAACGTGGATGATGCCCAGACCGCGGATTTCCATATGATAGCGGGTGACCTCGCTGGCCCAGGAGACCAACCGCCCGCGACTGGTACGGCGCACTTCCGTTACATCGTCGGAAACCAGACTGTAGCCCCGTTCAATCAGCGAGAGGGCCGTTTCGCTTTTTCCAATGCCGGGATCACCGCGCAGCAACACACCGATGCCCATCAGCTCCATGGTCGTGCCTTGGATGCGTTCCTGCGGCGCAGTAAGCTTCTCGAGTATCACCGTGCATTCGTTCACGAAATTCATCGTCACCATCGGTGTCCGCATAACGGGAACCTTGTATTGCTCCGCCAAGTCTATAATTTCCGGGGGCACCTTGCGGTTGCGGGTGACGACAACGCCCGGGATCTGCTGCTCGAACAGTTCCGTCAAGCGTTTGTTTTTGTCCTTATCACTGAGGCTTTTCAGGTAGGTGAATTCAGCCAAACCAAAAATCTGAAGCCGCTGGTTTGCAAAATACTGGAAAAATCCGGTCAGCGCCAAACCAGGACGATTCATCGCGGTTTCCGGCAGTTTCCGATCTAAATACTGCTCGCCTGCGATCACCGTGAGCGAAAGCGCCTTGGCGCCCTCATCCCACAACGTTTTAACGGTTATTATGCCCACAATCCACCTCCTGAAAACTTCTCTGTTTAATTCCTACTTATGGTGTTCCTGAATCTTGTCGCGTTGCTTGCGCATCTGCCGTTCTGCATGCTCGATCGAGCGGTCGATGGCATCAAACAGGTTTTCGGATTTTTCCTTCGCCGTAAGGCGGATATGGTCCGACCCTTGGATGATGACTTCAGAGGTCCGGTCGCGGTTTTCCGCATCAAGAATCACATGCACACTTTCTATTCGAGGGAATACGCCCAGACACCGTTCCAGCTTATCATTCACATGCGCTTTGACGTTGTCGGTTGCGGTAACGTTTCGTCCTGTGATGTTAACTTGCATGATTGCTCCTTTCGGTTGATGTTACATACTGAACCGCGGCCCTAGATAGAGTTCGCGGCTCACCTCGTCATTCACTAAAAAGTCGCTGGTTCCTTCGCGCAGCACCTGCCCCTCGCACAGCAGATAGGCGCGGTCCACTACGGCCAGCGTCTCGCGCACGTTGTGGTCGGTAATCAAAACACCCAGCCCCTTATGCTTTAAGTCGCGCACAATATCCTGCACATCGTGGACCGCCAGCGGATCGACGCCGCTGAAGGGCTCGTCGAGCAGGATGATCGAAGGGTTGGTGACCAGGGCGCGGGTGATTTCAAGCCGGCGGCGTTCGCCGCCACTGAGCGTGTAGGCCCTTTGCTTGGCCAGATGGCCGATTTTCAACTCCGCCAGCAACGTGTTCAAGCGTCGCTTGCGCTCCTTCCCAGAGATGGGAAGCGTTTCTAGAATCGACATTACGTTTTCCTGCACCGTGAGCTTCCGGAAGATGGAGGGCTCTTGCGAAAGGTAGCCCATGCCCATGCGCGCACGCTTATACATCGGAACGTTGCTGACATTCTTGCCATTGAAAAAAACCTTGCCGGCGCTTGGGCGCACCAAGCCGACAATCATGTAGAAGCTGGTGGTTTTTCCTGCGCCGTTGGGGCCAAGCAACCCGACGATTTCGCCGGCCTTGACATTAATCTCGACCTCCCGCACGACCTTGCGGCCCTTGTATGACTTCACCAGCTTTTGCGTCTGGATTAGATAAGTATCTTCAGTTGCCATTTTAGTCGTTCAAATTTTTCAGGAATTTGGCGCGGGTTTCTTCGTCCAGATGCAGTAGCGCCCGCGCATTGGGTTCGCACACCATCCGCCGCGTTTTTTGCCAGAATGTGATCCGGTCGCCCGTCATTATATTTTTTCCCTGCTTAACCTTCGGCTCGCCCTCCAGCGTGAACTTGTCTTCCTCCACTTGGTAGGTCACACGCTCAGCCAGCGCTTTCCTGTCCACTGATTGGATTATTACCCCGTATAGCGCCTCGATCCAATCTATTTCGCTTCCCTCTTTTAAATGGAGACGAATCTTTTCGCAGTTCATGGCGCCGCGCGGATCGCGCAATCGCACGTTTCCTGCCATTTCAGCCAAGTTCAACGCCTCGTCATAAACGAGCCGGTCCGCCCGGATCTCTGTATGGCTTTCCGGGCAGGGCTCCTCCAACGGATCCGCTACAGAAACGCTGGCCATTTCCAGCAGCACATTCGGTTCGCAGACCACCTTCCGGCCGCCCCGGACCCAAAACTGGATGCGCTCGCCCGACAAGCGGCGGCGGCCTTCCAGCAAGCGGGCCTGTCCGTCGAGCTGCACAAGCCCCGCCTTGAAATCATAAACCGCGTGCGCCGCCTCAGCCGTACGATCCTCGCTGCGGATGACCACCCCGTTTTCCGCCTCGATATGCTCGATCTCATTCGACACCGAAAACCGGCCGGTCAGCGTCCCCGTTTCCATCTCGCCGTAGTCATCCACCAGCTTGACATTTTCATTCAGCTGCACGAAGCGCTTCGCGTGGTCGAACACCAGCGTCTTTCCGGTCAGCAGCGCCTCGCCGGACTGACGCTCGGCAGCCTTGATTTTTTGCAGTTTCCGGGCAAGCGCCTCAAACTCGCTGTCCGGCACCGGCATGCCAACCTCGGGAACCAGAATGCCTCTGGGCGCATCCGGCGTTGAAATGATTTTTGCTTCGTTCGGCAAAGCCTGGATGTCGGCCCATTCTGCATCGTCTTCGGCAGAAGCGGATTCCTGCTTGGAACAGGCCGCAGACAACAGAAAACAGGCACCCAGCGCCACTCTGGAAAAGAGACGGATCACAACCCCATCCCTTCTATGCTTTTGGCCGTTTCCTTCACAATCACCTTTGAGTCGCTGAGAATTTCGAAGCGGTTGTTTTCGGAGGAAAAGCGGAAGCCCTTCCCATAGATGCTCATTTGCTCCATATCGATCAATACGTCGCCGTCCGAATGAACCACGAGCGTATTCCGTCCATCTTCTTCAACCACTTGGGTGATGCACTTCGGCGCAAAAACCGTCATCGTAACTGCGCCGTCCTGATAGACCTCGATCCGCAGGTTCGTCACCTCAGCGACACCGCCTTCAAGCACTTTTGCATGGCCGCCGTAGAGCTGCGCCTTAAGATTCCCCTGCTCATCGTAATAGGGCGCGCGCACCCCCGACACTTCCATGCCGGTTTCCATGAGTTCATCAAGCGCCGACGCCGGTGCAGGAGCCGGCTTGGCCTCCTTCTTCGCGAGCACCGAAGAGCACGCCAAAAGCAACGCTAGAATATGGAAGATAAAATGCTTCATGGAATCCAAGGGAATTCTTACCAGAAGGCCGTAAAGAGGGCAAAGCAATCCAGCCCTGCATCTTTACGGCCTTCGCGTTCTATCGGGACGAACTCTAACCGCCTAGCCCACTTCAACAATGCTGGGCGTGTAGTCGGCCGGAGGCTCGTAGCCAAGCAACGTAATGCACGTCGCCGCCAGATTCGCAATGCCCGCACCAGGAACATCCGCCTTCCGCGCCTTGGACGTGCCGGCCGGATCGTAGACGATGGCCGGAACCGGATTGAGCGAGTGCGCGGTTTTGGGCTTGCATTTGCCCTCGTCGTCGAGCTTCAGCTCGCCGGTCTTTTTGTCGAGCTCGCACATGTCGTCGGAGTTGCCGTGGTCGGCCGAGCATACCATGATGCCGTTGGCCTTCTTCAGCGCTTCCATAATGCGGCCCACGCCGGCATCGACGGCTTCGACCGCCACCTTGACGGCTTCAACCACGCCGGTGTGCCCGACCATGTCGCCGTTCGGGTAGTTCAAACGGATAAACTTGTATTCGCCGCTTTCGATCGCCTTGACCACCTCGTCGGTCACCTCGACGGCCTTCATGACCGGGGCGTTTTCGAACGGACAGACGTCGGACGGGATTTCCATCCAGGTTTCCGTTTCGAACTTGCCGGAATTGTTGCCGTTGAAGAAATAGGTGACGTGGCCGAACTTCTGCGTTTCGGAAATGGCAAACTGCTTCACACCCGCGTTTGAAAGATACTCGCTCATCGTGCGGTCGATCGCCGGCGGGGTGACCAAATATTTTTCAGGAACGCCGAGGTCGCCGTCATACTGCATCATGCCGGCATAGAGCACGTCCGGTTTCGGGCCGCGCTCAAATTCGGTGATTTCGTCGGCTTCGAACGCTTTGGTGATTTCCAGCGAGCGGTCGCCGCGGAAGTTAAAGAAGATCACGCTGTCGCCGTCCACAATCGGGCCGACGGGAGCGCCGTCACGCTCGATGACGAAGGCCGGCAGGTCCTGGTCGAGGATGCCGGGCTTTTCGCCGCGGAAGACTTCAATGGCTTCGCGCATGGAGGCAAAGTTGCGGCCTTCGGCCTTTACGTGCGCTTTCCAGCCACGGTCAACCATGCTCCAGTCGGCGTCGTAGCGGTCCATCGTAATGTTCATGCGGCCGCCGCCGGAAGCGACGCAATAATCGACCGAACCGTCGGCGTTGATGCCTTCGAGAAACTTGTCGAAGCGCTCAACATATTCGAGCACGGAGGTCGGGGGTACGTCGCGCCCGTCGATCAACGGATGGATGCGCGCTTTTTTCACGCCCTCGGCCTTCGCCTTGTTGAGCATGGCTTCGAGATGGTTAATGTTGGAGTGGACGTTGCCGTCGGAGAAGAGGCCGATGAAGTGCAGCGCCGAATTCTTGCTGTTCACGTTAGCGACCAATTCTGTCCAAACGGCGCCCTCGAACATGGAGTTCGATGCAATGGCCTGGCCCACCAGCGCCGCGCCCTGTTCGAATACCCGCCCGCAGCCGATGGCATTGTGGCCCACTTCGGAGTTGCCCATATCGCCGTCGTCCGGCAGACCCACCGCCACGCCGTGCGCGCGAATTTCGTTGTAGACCGCATGTTCGCGCAACCAGTCCAGATTCGGCGTGTTGGCGATTTTAACATAGTCGCTTTCCGGATTCTTGCCGATGCCGACGCCGTCCATGATAACCAGTACAACCGGGCCCTCGGGGCCGCTAAAAGCTTCATTCTTCTTCAACTGTTCCATTTTTTGATCTCCTGAAGGTTTCGAATAATTAAAAATCGGGCCGAATATGCCCTGCCCCGCCCCCGTTGGCAAAAAAAATACGGAGGGGATTGCAGTCCCGAAAGCAGCTGACTAAAGGACCGATAGCCGGCCGCGCCTTGGCCGGACGGCCTGCAAGACCGATCCTACGGATTCAACGTGAGCACCACTTCGGTGCCATGATCATCTGGAAATTCTTCAATATCTCTCGAGCGAACCTCGATCGCTCCGCCGAACACCCGCACAAATTGTTCAACGAGAGGCATTCCAAAACCCGTCCCCAATTCGCCGTCGGTTCCGGCCCGCGTGATATTTCCATTGAAATTGAACAGGGCGCTAAGGATCGACTCAGGCATGCCGACGCCGTCGTCGGAAATGGTCAACTCGACCTTGCCGCCGGCGGTGCGAACCGCACGAATGCGGACTTCAGAATTCTTTTCTGAAAACTTAATCGAATTGGTAAGCAGGTTGTTGAGCACCGAGTTATTGAACGAATACTGCTCCACCGACACCGTGACATCGGCGGCTACCTCTTGCTTCACCGAAATGTTTTTCGCCTCGAATTTGCTTTTCAATATCGTCTTGGATTCTTCGATCAAGGCAAGCAAGGGGATCGATTTGATCGGCAGTTCGATTTTTCCTTCGTCCACCGCCCGCATGGTTCTTACCGACTCGATGATGCCCATTCCATTGTTCAATGAGTCATTAATTTCGGGAAGCAGGTCGGAGAGCATTTCAGGATCGGATTCAAGTGCACTCAAAGAACTAATCAGCGCCCCGAATGGATTGGCCAGATCGTGGCAGAGAATATGCAACAACAGGTTTTTCTTTTGATTGGCCTGCTCCAGTTCGCCGTTGCGCTCGTCGAGTTGATCATGCTGCTCAACAATGGTTTCTTCCTGCTCTTTGTTCACCTTCTCGTAGGTGGTTATCGAAAATGCCGTAACGAGAATAATGGCCAGCGTAATCACGCCGCAAATGAACAGGTTTAGGAAAAGCGCTTCGGAAATTCTTTTGGTGGCCGCCCCGTCCACCTCTTCAACCAAAAGATGCCAACCAAGCTCTTTCACAAACCGGCTGTTGAGAAACACCAATCCCCCCTCGGATTTGTAGTTAAAAACGCCGCCGCCGCTCGAAAGGATCTCGCTGCACAACGCATCCATGCCCTGGATTTCGGCAATATGTTCATACACGCCGCAACTGGAGAGCACAATGTTGCCGGTTCGATCCGTCAGATACACGTTGCGGCTGTATTTTTCGCTGTAGCTTTTCATCACGTCAATCAGGGCGCTCACCTTCAGGCCAACGCCCGTTGCCCCGATATAGCGGTTGTCGTAGTCGAACACCTTGTAGTTGATGAAGATGGTCATCGTGTTCTGATTGGCGAGATCGGGATCGACATTGGTCTCATACGCTCCGTCCATGGCCCTAACGCGGAAATACCACGCATCCGCCTCAACCTCCGGTCGGACGGTTTTCAAGACCCCTTCGTAGGCGTAGTATTTCCGGGAGGCCTCCGATACGAGAAAACA
The DNA here is from genome assembly GCF_900890705.1 of Pontiella sulfatireligans. Classification (GTDB taxonomy): domain Bacteria; phylum Verrucomicrobiota; class Kiritimatiellia; order Kiritimatiellales; family Pontiellaceae; genus Pontiella; species Pontiella sulfatireligans. The sequence goes on from NZ_CAAHFH010000003.1 coordinate 640,254, forward strand.
TGAATGCGTGCCGTAGCTTTCCCTGATTTCCCTCAGATATTTCGTGATTTGAGACGCATCCTGCTCGCCATCGAGAATCCAATCGCGCACAAACGTGTCCTGCGCCATCAGCGACGAGATAAAGATGGGCCGGATCAAATCGCGCTGAAGCTCCGAATAGATGTTGTCGCTCGTCAACGGCAGCGAGCTGGAAACAATCTGCTCTCGCATCGAGGCCCGGGCAATATAATAGCTGATCAATGAGGTCGTCAAAAAACCGGCCACCATCAATAAGCTGATCGCAACGATCAGCCTCTTCCTTCTGCTCAACCTATCCATGAATCTCCCCGAGAACCCTACGCGTAAACAACATTAGTATATAAACATGGACATTAACTAAAGCCCTGTCGGCAAGAAAGAGATTCATTCCTATGAAAACGATGGTGTGGAACCGGGGTTGTCCGCTATTCCCAAACGAATTCCAACCGCGTGATGGAATACGGCGGGAACTGAATCGCATCCAGCGCCTTTCCGGTCAGTTCCGTTTTGCTGATCCAAGTCGTATCCTGAAGGGCTTCCTCCAGCAGAAGATCCTTGCGTGGCGAAAGCTGAAGCGCACCGGCCAGCCGCATTGGTTTCTGCGACTTCAACCCGCCAAAGGAACAGCTTTCGGCGCGCTTGTTGATGACGACGGCATAGCTCTTTTCCCGTCCAATGAACGCACCGGCCTCGACCGTCGCGCCACCGCCAACCTTCAAGGGCACATAGAGCTGGCTGTTGCGGACCGCATCCGCAAACAGGGTGAAGTGGAGGAAGGAGAGATGGGTCTTTTTGCCAAGCCCCCCATTCTTTTCGTCGTACTCCAAAAAATGGCTGAACGAGTGCCAGCTCGAAATTTTTACGCTCGGTCGGCTTAAAAAACGCAGCAGCATAAGGTCGCTGTGCAGCACGCCCAGGTGCGAGAAACGCAGTCCGTATTTCCGCAAATCGCCGGAAAAGCCGCCGACGCCATATTCCGTGATCCAGATTTCCTTCCCGGGAAACTTCGATTCAAGGGCATCCAATGCCGGAGCCAAATGCTCATCAACATAATCCACCGCATTGCCGAAGGATTCAGCAAACGGAAGAAAGTCTTTCGCCTCCACCTTGCTGTCCATGCCGGTTTGGGAATAGAGGTGGATCACCACCGCATCAAAGAAGCGCCCGCCTTCGAGCATGTCCATCCACTCCTGCGGACGGTTTTCCTTAGTAGGTTGCTTTTCTTCCAAAAAGGATTCGTGGGTGTAGAGGTGGCTCGGCACCACCACGCCCACCTTGGCCTTCGGAAAAATCCGTCGAATCATGGCCGTGGTTTCCTTCGCCCGCTTCAAATAATTCTGAGGCGTCTTAAAGGCCCATGCGTAGGTGCCGAAATAGAGCTCGTTGCCGATCTCGAAGCAGGGGATTTCAATCCCCTGCTTCGCCACGACGCTCAACCATTCCCGGTTTTGCTCCACCGTCCGCGTGCATACATTCAGCACAACGCTGTAGCGGGCGCCAGAGGTTTTCGCAAATTCGAAGAAGCCGTCTGGCCGCTGCCCCCAGCCGGCGGTTTCCTTCAATCCCTTTTTATTGCCGAAGGCATAATCGCGCCCCGAAGCGGCAACCTCGTCCCTAAGCCCAGTCTCCGGATTGTAATAGTTCGCCGGCGTACCGCCCGGAAAGCGGAAAAACGGCTTTCCGGCTTCGTTATACTTCGCAACAAAATCGGGGTGGTTGTACCAGACCGGCCGGCCGATCAACAGGCAGTTGGCGCCATAGCAGTCCTGCTCCAGAGGACGGCGCTCAGCGAGCTCCAGCGTCACAGGCTTGCCGGCGTCCTCTGCAACACTCACCACGGCGAGACACAAGAGAAATCCACATATCGGTGCGGGATGAGCCGCTAGCGCGGGAGGCAGTAGCAGGCTTGCCTGCGGATGGCACCCGTGCGAAGTCGGCTCTATTGGCTGGATAGGTGGAGCGCGGAGCGCCTCCACCGGCCAGTCAATAGCTTGCATCCCGCACCGATAGGTTGAACGCGCAGCGGTCAACCTATCAGGCACTTCAGCATAATCTATCCAAACGGATTGATGGTTTGAAGGCCAGGGAAGGCGCTGGCAACGGCCTGCTCGTTGTCTTCGAGAAAGAGGAGCTTGATGTTCGGGCCGGCGTCAATGGTGAGGTAGACCTCCAGACCGTCGGCGCGAACGCGCTGCACCTTGTGGATCTGCTCGATGGTTTCGGGCTGGAGATAGATTAGCGGCGGCCAGGCGGCCATCATCGTCGCGTGCATCGAGAGCGCGTTGCGCTCGGCTGTTTTGCCAAGTGTCTGGAAATCGCGGGCAAAGAGAGCTCCGCGGATGGTTTCGAGGTCGGCCGTGGCCTGCGCGGGCCAGTTTTTATAGAGCTCGGAGGTTTCGACGGTGCGGTTCATGCCGTCGCGCGAACCGACCGGCTTGCGCGCGCTGGAGAGTTCGAGGATGCCGATGCGGAATTCCGGCCAAGGTTTCGAAACCGGCTCCGCAAACGAATCGGACCCATCGGGGCAGGTTCCCATATACCACTGCACAAATCCCTCGAAAAGGGAACGGGAGGCGCTGCCGCTTCCGAGCCGCGCGAGCATCGAGAGCATCCGCCCGCCCAGCCCCCAACCGCCCAAATCCGCCAACGCCAAAACCAGCGCCGCAAAACCGGAAGCCGACGAGGCCAGCCCGGCCGCCGTTGGAATATTGTTTTCCGTGCGCACCACGAACGAGGCATTTCCGAACTCGGAGCGGAAAAGATCAAGAAAGGCCAGGGTCCGAACCGCGAATGCGTCGTCCAAGGCAACCGGCTCTCCGTTAAGATAAACCGCGTCAGCATCCGACGGCCGAATCTCGGTGCGGGTGCCGAGATCGCCGAGCGAGATGGAGAGGCTGGAGTTGACGGGCAGGTTGAGCGCGGCGTCGCGCTTGCCCCAGTATTTGCAGAGGGCGATGTTCGACGGCGCGAAGGCCGAGCCACACTCCCGCATGGAGGTTTGCGTGCCGGCGAGGATGTTTTTTACAAATTGATGTTGTATGTCGTCCATGAATTCCTTGTGATGCCTAGCCGTTTAGTATTGCAGATTTTTGAAATTTGACTTTCGATTTGTGGAACTCAAGCGGCGTTGGCCTTTAATAACAGGCTGTCGCAGACCCATAAATCGGCATTCGAAAATCTGAAATCAAAAATATGCGACAACGTCGCAAGTTGGAATTGGTACATTTTCACATGAAAAAAAGCAACGTCGCACTCATCGCCACCGTCCTTATCGCCATTCACGTCCTGATCTTGTTGGCGCTAATGAGCACCAGCAGCCGCAGGAAGGAAAGCGCGCGCCCCGCTCCAGCCACGGTGGCGACGCAGCCCGCCCCTGCCCCGCTGGAACTTGAGCCCATTGTAGATTTTCAGGTGCCTGAACTCAACCTGACCCCGCCGGCGCAACAGATCATGGCCGTGGAAGTGGTCGAGATGGCACCGGCCCAGCCCCGCGAAACCATCGCCGTTCCGGGCAGCCGCGCAGGCCACCTGCGGGCCGACCGCCCCGACCGCCGCACCTCCAAGATCTATCCGAACCTCGTGGGAGACCCCTACCAAAGCTCCATCGTGGTGGATGCGCGCACCGGCAAGATTCTTTTCGAGGACCGCGCCGCAGTATACGCCTATCCCGCGAGCATAACCAAACTGATGACGATGCTGATCGTGCTGGAGCAGATTGATGCGGGCGTGATCAGCCTGAAAGACAAGGTGAAAATTACGGCTGAAGTCTCGAAGGTCGGCGGATCGCAGGCCTATCTTGATCCGCGCGAAACGGACTTTACGGTCGACGACATGCTCTACGCCCTAATGGTGCACTCCGCCAACGACGCCGCACGCGCGCTGGCCCTGCATGTGGCCGGAAGCAAAGACGCTTTTGTGGACATGATGAACCAAAAGGCGCGCGAACTGGGCATGAACTCCACCATCTACCACACCGACCACGGCTTGCCGCCCAGCAAGGAACAGCCCGACATCAGCACCGCCTACGACATTGCTATTCTAAGCCTGGCCAGCCTGCGCCAACCGGAAACCCTGCGCTATACCAGCACCGAGCTCACCTACATCCGCGGCGGCGGATTCATGCTGGCCACCCGCAATGCGCTGGCCAAACGGGTTGATGGCTACATGGGATGCGACGGATTGAAGACCGGCTACCATAGCCGGGGCGGATTTTCGCTGACCGCCACCGCGGAGCGCAACGGCAAGCGCGTGATTTCGGTGGTGCTAGGCTGCCCCGACAAAACCACCCGCACCGCTATTTCGCGCAAGCTGCTCGACAAAGGGTTCGAGCGATTGGAAAAAGAGTAGGCTAGGTTCTCGGCGTCCGCATCCGGGGCCACTTGTAGAACTCCATCTCACCGGTTTTTCCATGCGCAGCACATTTGGCGATCAGTTCTTCGCGGTCGCTCTTTCCCAAAGGCTGGAAATTTCTGGCGGTCTCGAGGTTCTGCTGCAGTTGGCTTAAGTCATTCGATCCGGAGACAATCGCGGCAACGGGCAGCGACATCGAAAAACGGTGAGCATCGCGGACGCTGATAATCTCAGGAATAACCGCCCTCCCCGTTCCGGGCGCATCGCCCCTTGTTCCCCCGCGAGTTCCGCCCAGCAAGCCGGCATTGCCCAGTGTTTTCATGGCCAGAATGCCCGCATCTTTTTTCAGCAGCAACGGGACCGTGTTGAGAATGAAGCTGTCATACGAAGGGTCGGCAACGTTGATTGGCAGGAGTACCGCTTCGGCATCGGGGAACCCCTCGTTCAAAAGCCAGTTGTGCGCCGTCGGCGTGCGGTGCCCCGAAAAACCGATATGCCGAACCTTGCCTTCGGCCTTCGCCTTGCGCAGTTCATCAAGCACCCCGCCCTTCAGACGCGCCTGCGCATCCTCCACCGAATTGACCGCATGAATCATATAGAGGTCGATACAGTCGATCTTCATCCGCCTTAGCCCGCCCTCAAGCTGCTCGCGTGTTGATTTTGCATCCCTCCCCGTTGTCTTGGACATGATGTTCACATGTTCGCGGTATTTCGGCGTGAGATATTTTCCATAGAGTTCCTCGCTGCGGCCGCGCCCATACATATACGCCGTGTCGAAGAAACGAACTCCGTTCTCTATACAGAGTTCAATGGCTCGTGCGGAATCCTTTTCCTCCATCCATTCAATGTGCATCCCACCAGGACAATAGCGGGTGACCATCATTTCCGTTTTGCCAAGCCTGCGCCGCGGAAGCACTTTGCCAAGCGCATCGGACGAGGCTTTTTCGGCCGCAGCAACTCCGGCTGCAAGCGATGAAACCGCGAGCGTAAACTCGCGCCGGTTAAGCGATTGCGTTTTCTTTTTCATGAAACGAAGGCTAGACCATGGCCCACAGAAAAGAAAAGGACGAATAGGACATAATAGTCCTATCCGTCCGTTCGAAACCTGGCCGTTGGTTATTGTTCCGGAGAAGCCGGTGCTTCTTCGGCTGTCTTTGGCTTGTCGTCCTGCAGCCTGCCGAGGAATTCGGGAAGATCGAGGCCGATCTGTTTGGCGAGATCGTGCATCGGAGGCAAGGCGCCCATCAACCGGCCGCCAAGACCGGAGAGTCCGCCGCCTTCTTTTCCGCCGCCGTCCCATACGATGACTTTCTCGATCGGCAGATCCTGAATAGCCTTCGCCTGAACGCCAGCGATCTTCTCCAGTTTTTCGATAAGCAGCAGCGAGGCGACATCATTCACCGAATCGCAAGCGCCCACGAGAGCTTCATAGCCCTTGGCCTTGCCGTCGAGAATGGCCTTCAAACCGGCGCCTTCAGCGGTCATCTTAGCCAACGTACCTTCTGCTTCACCCTCGGCAATGCGGATGGAACTTTCCTTCTGGCCTTCAGCCGAGATGATCTGCTGCTGCTTGGAGGCTTCGGCCGCGATGATCGTCTTGGCCTTGTTCGCCTCGGCCATGATGATCGTCTGCTTCTTATCCGCATCGGCGGAAACAATGATGGTCGCGTTCAAACGGGCCGCTTCGCGCTCGGCGCGGGCTTCTTCTGCGTTTTTCTCGGCGATTTCCTGAGCAACGCGGATGGCGCCGTCGGCGTCTTTCGCCGCGGATTCGCGGCGGTTACGGGCCTCTTCCTCGGCGACGGACTGATTGGCTTCATAGGCAGCCTTCTTGGCGCGCGCCTCGGTTTCGCCCAAAGCGGCCTCTGCATCGAGTCCAGCGGACTGGGAACGCCGGTCGCGGTCGGCAGAAGCCTCTCCGATCTCCGCCTCGGCCACTGCGGCGGCGACGGCAACACGCTTGTCGCGTTCGCGGATGGCCACTCCGGTCTGTCCTAGTTTTTCCTGCTCGGCCACATCGATGAGCGCTTGGTTGATTGCTTCGGCGGCGGCCCGGCGTCCGAGGGCGACGATATAGCCGGACTCGTCTTCAATGTCGCGAATGTTGACGTTGATGAGGTAGAGCCCGATTTTTTCAAGCTCGCCCGACACGGCTTCGTTCACCTTCGCGAGGAAGGCCTGCCGGTCGCGGTTGATTTCTTCAATCAACATGGTGGCGATAACCGCGCGCATCTGACCGAGAATAATGTCCTGAGCCTGGTCTTCGATCTCCTTGCGGGTGAGTCCGAGCAGGCGGACGGCCGCATTCTGCATGACGCCTTTAGTGTTGGAGATGGCCGCTGTAACGCTCGTGGGAACGGTTACACGAATGTTTTCCTGCGACAGCGCGTTTTTCAGATCGATCGGCACCACGAACGGTTCGAGATCGAGGTAGGCAAAATCCTGGATCAACGGCCATACAAAGGCCGCGCCGCCATGAATACACTTGGCCGCGCCGCTGGATGTTTTACCGTAGATCACAAGAATCTTATTAGACGGACACCTGCGGTAGCGGCTGACCAGCGCCAGAAAGGTGCCGATGATCCCTATTGCGACAATGATAAGCAGTACTAAATAGGTCATTCCATTTCTCCTTTGTTCGTTAACTTCCTAACCCCAACCAATGTTTGATCTATAATTTGAACCACCCGGACTTCCGTACCCGCCGGCAACGCTTCGCCATCGGCGCTTTTGGCCTTGATATGCTCCATGGCCCCGCTGACCGCAATTTTAACTTCGCCGAATCCTTCTGCAGGAATATCGAGATAAACGGTTCCGACCTTCCCTTTTGCCGTAGCCACATCCTTCGTGCCGGTTTCAGTCAGCTTGCCCATTCCCCAAAAAATGAGGGCAATGGAAAGCATGCCGACCAGTCCCCAGATGGAGGAAATTCCCATGGCCTTGACGGCATTCATGCCCTCCGATGTATAGAGCGCGCATCCCCAGGAAAAGAGCGTGAAGAAGGTGATGATCGAGCGCAGGCTGAGAACCTTGAAGGCCTGCGAAGATTCGACCACATCGTGATGATCGATATCGTCCGGCGTATCGGCATCGAAGTCGACATCCATATCGACGTCGCCCACATCACCGGCATCTCCCCCCACATCCATGTCGTCGCCGGTCATGCCGGCAAAGGCCGCTATGATCTGCCACAGGAAAAAGACGCTGAAGAAAACCGCCATTCCATAGAAAACCTGCGTGATGCCCGTTAAACTGTCCCACCATTCCGTCATAAAACTCCCCCGTCTTAGTTGTCGTAGATGCCTTCCTCGCACGCACTCACAAAGCTTTCGGCAGACGACTTGAGCTGTTCCCACTCGGTGCGGATCTTTTCCGCCTCCAGAAGGTCGATCTTTCCATCGTTCTCGATGCTTTCGGTCAGGACGTCGAGCAAATCGGAAAACTCCCGTACGATGCGGCGCGTCATGTGCAGCAACGGGATGGCATCGACGGCCTCAGCCTGCACATTGGGCACAAAGTAGCCTCCGGCCTGCTCGCACAGCCAACGGATCGGCCCGGTATCGCCGGTCAGCTCATGGACCTTGGCCAGGCGGTCGAGCGGGTTGTCCGCCCCGCTGGCATCCTCGGAATCGGAAGGCTGGCACCATTTGTAGATCAGCGAGGTCGAGAGGCCGAGGTCGGACGCCACAGATTTAACCCCGAGGTCGCTGACCGATTTTTTGAGCACTTCATGTGAGTCCATTGTCATTCCCCTTGCAACTGCAAACAATGTAATCCAGTTAATTCTTTGTGCGCCATTACAACTCCCCTGAAATTGTGTAATGGCTAAAGTGCACAAGATCGCATTATGTAAGTGGACAGTATAAAAAGACATTGATACTCTGTCTACCAACAACCATTAACAATAACCTTGGGGGAATACCATGGAATGTCCGAAATGTAAAAACACGATGAAATCCAACAGCTACAAAGACGTGGAATATGAACAATGCTCAGAATGCGGCGGTTTGTGGTTCGATGCGCTCGAAGCCGAGGAGTTGGTGGAAGTCAAAGACGCCGCCCAGATCGATACGGGCGATCCCAAAACCGGCAAGAAAATGAACAAGACCTGGGAAGCCAACTGCCCGAAGTGCAATATTCCCATGATGCCGGTGCACGACCTCGAACAGCCGCACATCCAGCTCGAAGCCTGCCCCTCTTGCCACGGAGCTTTCTTCGACGCCGGCGAGTTCAAGGATTTCTGCGAGGAAACCTTCATGGACCGCGTGAAGGACCTGTTCGCGAAGAAACGTTAGCACCTGTTGGTTTCTTGAATATTCCAGGAATTGGAAACGCCGTTTCCCAATGCTTGGAACTTTTTAGGAGAAGGCCTAAAACCGCCCCTCTCAGGCTTGACCTGAGGGGCGTTCGTGCGTATGGTCACCGCCTTTTATTCCAAAATAGGTAAATATACAGGAGTACAACGATTTATGAACGTTTCAATGAAGGATGCCGGCACCTGCCGCAAGACCATGACGATTGAAATCCCGGCGGATAAAATCACCGAGGAGCGCGAAGACACCCTCAAGGCCTACATCAAGTTCGCCAACATTCCCGGATTCCGCAAAGGAAAGGCGCCTAAGCACGTAGTGGCGGCAAAATATGCCAAGGAAATCGACCAGGACCTGCAGGAACGTGTTCTCCCTAAATACTACCACGAAGCGTTGCAGGAATCAGAACTGAAGGTCGTCAATGTAGTCGATGCCACCGAAGTCAAAATCAAGGCTGGCGAGCCCGTTTCCTTCGACGTAACCGTTGATATAGAACCCGAGTTCAAACTGCCGAAATACACCGATATTCCGGTTAAGGAAGAAAAGACCGAAGTGACCGACGTCCAGGTTCAGGAGCAGATCGACAGCATCCGCAACCAGCACGCCAACTATGAAGAAGTGGAAAACAAAGCCATCGAAGCCGGCGACATGGGCCAGCTGACCTACGAAGCCACCGTTGACGGCACGCCCCTGCAGGACTCCATTCCAGAGGCCAAAGGCATCGGTTCCGGCGCAGGCTACTGGGTTTCCGCCGACGAGCACGCCTTCATCCCCGGCATGGGCGAAGCCATTGTCGGCCTGAACATTGGCGACAAGAAGGAAGTGGAAGTCACCTTCCCTGAAGATTTCATGGTCAAGGAACTCGCCGGCGTTAAAGCCGTGTACAACGTTGAAGTCACTGCCGTGCGCGTGCGAACCCTGCCGGAAATCGACGAAACCTTCTTGAGCCGCCTTCAGGTTGAAACCGAAGAAGCTCTCCGCAGCTCCATCCGCGAGCAGCTCGAAGTCCAAGCCGAAAACATGGCGCTGGGCCAGAAGCACGACCAGATCGTTCAGTACCTCGTCAAAAAGACCAAGCTCGACGTACCGGAAAGCGTGGTCAAGGAACAGACCCGCAACGTAATGTACGACATTGCCAACCAGCGCATGATGATGGGCGCCACCCAGGAGCAGATTGCCGAACAGCAGGAAGAAATCCTGAAAGAAGCGCAAGAGCGCGCCTTGGAAAACGTTAAACTCCGCTACATTGGCCTCGGAATTGCGGCAGAATTGGAGTACGAAGCCAGTGAAGTAGAGATCGACGAAGAAATCGCGACGATGGCCATCCGCCAGCGCAAAGATGCGCAGGCGCTCCGCAAGGAGATGGAGGAAAACGACTCCTTGTCCAGCGTAGGCGAGCAGATCCGCTTCAACAAAGCGCTCGACTACATGGTTGAGAACGCAAAAATCAAGTAACGGCTCCATCGAGCCGGATTGCTGGATGACAGGATTATTGGATTGATGGAACCCTCCGTTGATCCAATAATCCGTAATTCTATCAATCCAACAAAGGAATCGAAATGAACGAAACGGCGAACTACCTTGTTCCTACAGTAATTGAACAGACCGGACGCGGAGAACGCGCATACGACATCTATTCCCGCCTGCTCAAGGAACGAATCATTTTCCTGGGGACGGCGATTGATGATACGGTCGCCAACCTGATTGTTGCCCAGATGCTTTTCCTGCAGAGCGACGACCCAGAAAAGGACATCAGCCTCTACATCAACTCCCCCGGGGGCGTTGTCACAGCCGGACTGGCCATCTACGACACGATGCAGTTTTTAAAGTGCGACATCACCACCTACTGCATCGGCCAAGCCGCCAGCATGGGCGCCGTGCTGCTTGCCGCCGGCGCAAAAAACAAGCGCTATGCGCTGCCCAACGCGCGTATCATGATCCACCAGCCGCTTGGCGGCGCACAGGGCCAGGCCACCGACATCAACATCCAGGCGCAGGAAATCATGCGCATCAAGCAGATCCTCAACGGCATTCTGGCCGATCACTCCGGCCGCAGCATCGAGGATCTGGAACGCGACACCGACCGCGATAACTTCATGTCGGCAGCGCAAGCCGCCGAATATGGACTCATCGACAAAGTCGTCGCCCACGCAAAGTAGAAAATGGAAGATTGGATGCTTGAAAGAATGGAGAGTTGGATTGCAAGAGATGGCCGCCTAGAGGCCATCCCCTTCCACCCCTCCCCCCTTCCAC
>NZ_CAAHFH010000004.1 GCF_900890705.1 Pontiella sulfatireligans
ATATCACACGGCGCAGAAAAAAACAACCTGCGTTCTGCGAAATCTTGACAGGATGGCGAGTTAAGGAGGCTGTTCCCTCTTCAGAAGAGGAGTTGCAACATTCATTTATCGGTGCGTAGCGGTTGGCCGCAACTCAGCATCAAAATGCTTAACCTCCCACCCATTAGGGGGGGGGGCTCTTCCGTGGCGCCTGTTTTGGTCTTAATCCCTCACTCCGCAACGGGAACAACATCTTCCACTGAGTTGACCCAGTCCATGAAGATTTCATATCCGACGGCCAGCAAAACCGCGCCGAGGAACAGGCCGATGAATCCGCCCACCACCATGCCGCCCAACGCGCCGATCAGCACGACCGGCATCGGAACATCAACGCCCCTCCCCAGCAACATGGGCTTGAGCACATTGTCAACCATCCCGGCCACCAAGATATAAAGGGTGAAAACGATTCTCAGCAAAATCGAAAGATCCCCGCCCATCCAAAGATAGGCAATCACCGGCAGGGACACGACCATGGCCGGCAGCTGCATAATCCCGAGCAGCAAAACAATAACCGCCAGCACTCCAGCGGCCGGCACCTGGGCGAAATAGAATCCCGCGCCCAACAACAGCGCTTGGACAAAGGCCACGCCCAGCACGCCGGCAACCACCGAACGAACCGTCGCAACCGACAGGCCCTGCAGCTGAGGCCCTTTAACGGGACCGGCCAACCGAATAAAGATGCGCCGCATAGCGCCGGTTCCCGGGACGCCCCATGCCATTATAATTCCGGCAACAACCAGTGCGCCCAGAAACAGGAATACAGAGCTGACCGAGCTTTTCACGAAGGTGAATGCCCGCATCGAGAGCGTTTTTAGTTCCGGTTTATACGTATCCAAGAAGCCGGAAAAATTCGCGGAGGCCTGGTTCCAGGCCTTGTAGATTGGTTTGCCCACTACCGGCCATTCTTCAACAGAGGGTGCCGGCGGTTTAATGCTTAGCTGCTCGGTGGCCAGCTTTGCATGAGCCGTTTTGATGTGGCTGACGAATGAGCCCCCGAGCGTGACCATCGGACCGCCGACGAGCAGCAGGCCGACCACCACCAGCACCGTCGACGCCCGGCCCTGTTTTCCGCCCATGCGCTTTGCCAGCATTTGATGCACTGGATAAAGCATGACCGCAAGCATCAGCCCCCAAGTCATGATCGCCGTGAACGGGGCAAAAATGCGCACGCATAAAAACACCAAGAAAGCGACTAAACTGAAACGGATCAACGTGTTCATCAGCACCATAGACTGCATTTTTTCTGTCATAGTATTTTCTTCCGACATGGGAGTTCTCCTGATGATAAAGATAATTATTTAAGCGTGTGCTTCCAGTATTTGGTTCGGTCCAGCATTTCGTCCTTAACCGACTCGGGAAGGAGATCGACCGGATCGCGGTTATCGCGAATCTGCCAGCCGCCGCCCAGCGCTTTGTAGAGCTTGACGAGATTTCCGGAAACATTGCCCTTGGCCGTGGCGAGCAGATCCTGCTGCTGGGCGTCGGAGCTCAGCGTGGAGATTACGGTGTTGAAAGGAATCAGGCCGTTTTTATACTGGGTCTGCGAAATATTCACGGCGCGTGCAGAGGCGTCGGCCGCCAACTGGTACGACACGAGTTGGTCGTGCGACTTGAGGTAGGCCACAATCGCGTTTTCCACATCGGCCTGCGCACTTAGCACCGTGTTCCGGTAATCAACCAGCTGCTGCTGGAACAGGGCATCCTGTAGCCGGATATTGCTGCGCAGCCGCCCATAGTTGAAAATGTTCCATTCAAACATGCCGGAGAGGCTCCAGTTTTCGCTGTCGCTTTCAAACAGCTCCCCTTCCTGGCTGCCGCTCGTTCCGACGGTGCCGCCGATGGAAAAGTGCGGATAGAGCTCCGTCACGGCATAGCCGATCTCGGCGCTCTGCGCTGCCAGCTGCCGCTCGGCGGTGCGGATGTCCGGACGCCGGCGGATCAAATCCTGCGGCATGCCGATGGCGATGTCGGCCTTCACCTTGGGAATTTGGTTGGTGGCGGTCAGCAGATGCGTCATGGCCTGCGGAGGCTCTCCGAGCAAAACCGCCAGCGAATTTTTAAACTGCTGGAGCGACACCTCATAGGTCGAGATGGTGGCCTTGGTATTGTTCAGCAGGCTTTCGGCCTGATCAACGTCCAGCTCGCTGACCTCGCCGGCATTAAACTTGGCCTGGGCAATCCGCAGATTGTCCTCCTGCAGCGTAATGTTGGTTTTGGCTACTTCCACCCGGCTTTGGTAGGTCCGGATCAAAATATAATTTTGGGCCACTTGGGAAATCAGGGAGACGAGTGCGCCGTCATAGCTTGCAACACTGGCATCCAGCTCCGCAGAAGCCGACTCCACCTGACGGCTGAAGCGCCCCCACAAATCGGCTTCCCACGCAATGTTCAGGCCGAGGCTGTAGTTGTTCGCAATCATTTCGTTCGCTTTCGAGCGCGAGGCTCCGCCGGTGGCCTGCTGCTGTTGCGGAAACTGGCTGCCGAACGCAATGGCCAGCTGCTGCTGCGACTGCAACACGCGCAAGGCCGCCGACCGAAGCGACAGGTTTTCCTGCAGCGCCTGTTCGACCAAAAGATCAAGCTCGGCATCCGCAAAAGCCGTCTTCCACCATTCGGGATCCGTGGGCGGCGCATTGGTGACCAGCGAAGCCTCTAATTCGCTCCAACCGGTTTCTACAGCTGCCTCGGGCTCGGCGTATTCGGGGCCAACCGCAACGCAGCCGCCGAGCACGGACGCCAGCAAAAGGCCGGCCGCTCCAATTTTCCAATCCTTGGAAAAACGTCTCACTGTTTTTCCCCCGAACCCGTGTGCACCAGAATCGAAGCCGTGGTGCCCACGCGCAGTTCAACCCCGTCCGGCAGCTTGTCGAGATGAATCCGCACGGGCACACGCTGCGCCAACCGGATCCATTCAAAGGTCGGGCTGATGGTGGGCAGCAACTCAAAGCCGGTGCTGCCGTCCTGCTGGGCAATGCCCCATCCAAGGCTGTCGACCGTGCCTTTGATCGGCTTGTCCGGATACGACATCAGCGTGACCTTGGCCTCGTTGCCGCTGCGTATGTTTTCGATGGTGTTTTCCTTGAAGAATCCCACGATCCAGTAGCTATTGACGTCCACCAATGCCAGCACCGGCTGGTTGGCGACGGCCTGGCTGCCGTCGCGCAGATTGAGGTTGGTGATATAGCCGGCCACCGGCGCGCGCACCTTGGTGAATTCAAGATTAAGCTCCGCCGTGCGCACCGCCGCCTGCGCCGCGCGCAGGCTGGCGTTGGCGTCGCCGGGTTCGCCGAGGTTGGCTTTGGCCTCGGCCAGCGCCGCCTCGGCCTGAGCCAGTCCTGCATGGGCCTGGGTCAAGCTGGCCACGGAACCCTTGCGCTCTTCGATGGAAACGTCGCGGTTGGCCTTGGCCCGCTCGACCGACTTTTGGGAGGTGGCCTTTTGCGGCAGCATTTCCTGCTGCCGCGCATATTCGGCTTTCACTTTTTCAATCTGGGCATCGACCTGCTTAATGCCGGCTTCGGCCTGCACGACCGAGGCTTCCGCAGATTTTACGTTGGCCTCTGCAGACAGCACTTTCTTTTCCAGCGCCACATAGTTGTCCTTGGCTTCATCATACTGCGCCCGGGCCTGCGCGAGATCGGCCTCGAAGGTGCGCGGATCAATTTCGAACAGCACATCGCCGGCCTCTACAAACTGGTTGTCCACCAAGGGAAGGTTGATGATCGGGCCGGACACCCGCGGCGTGATCTGAATGACCTCAGCGCGTACCTGTCCGTCACGCGTGCGGGGATTGATGCTGTGGTTTTTGGCCATCAGGGCAACCGCTAGGACAGCCACCAGAACCACCAGTCCAGTTGTGATATATTTTGGATTCATTTTCATAGAATTACACCTTTACGACAAACGTTCCGATCAGAACGGTATAAATGACACTCAGCGCCAGAAAGACCAGCGGGGGATAAAAAAAGTATTTGGAAAGCCGGCAGCGGTTGAGCAGCCAAGCCGTTGCAACAGCCGCCAGCACGCCCAGGAAACCGGCCACCATTAACGGCGGCATATACACCCCGCCCACGGCAAAATCATGCGGCATTTGATTCATATCTGATTCCTCTGTTCCATCAATAAAACCGTTCTTCGCGCCAGGGCGTCCAATTGATTGCGCCCGTGTTTCCGGCATAGTCGACCAAGGCTTCGGACAACCCGCGGTACGCCCCCAGCAAATGATAAAACCGTTCCGCATCCTGAAGGCTAAGGACACGCTCCTCCGGCAGCGATGCAAGGGCCGCCATGCGCACTTCCAACCGCTCCCGGATTCCAGCCAAACGGGAAGAAAACTGCTGGTGGTCTCCAGAGGCTGGATCGGCCGACAGCTGCCGCGCAACGTCCTGCACATCTTTGCGCCATTCGATAAAGTCGGTCTGGAGTTCCTTCTCCAGCGCCGGAGACTGAAGCTGGTTGCGCTCTTCCAGCAGTTCTGTCATTCGGAAGCTGAGCGACTGCACGCTGGCCAGCATCGCCTGAACCAGCTCCTTCGTGGTTCCCCCAAGAATCTTTTCGTCCAATCCTGGCGCCCAGCTTCCGATTTTTTCCGGCAGGCTGGCCACCTCGTGCAGATGAAAGTTTTTACGCTGTCCCGCCATCCACGAATCCGATTTCGGCGCAGCAAGCAGATATTCATAACTCCGGAAAAAGCGGCGCAGGAGCCGCAGCATGGCACGGTCCGGCCGGGATAAAAACGGAATATTCGCCGTAACCAGCAGCAACACAAAAAGAAGCGGGAACATCAAGGCTGTGCCGGCCACCACCATAAAGCTATAGCTCTGTTCATTGGAAATTGACGCAATCGAAATAAACATGGCCAGTCCGAAGGCTCTGACCAGCATCTGCTTGGGGGCGGCAAAAAAATAACAGAAGCCGAAGACCACAACAAAAATCAGCAAGCCGAGTTCCTGATAGCTGGACAGCCGGGGCATAATGCAGAGATAGATAAGACTGGCGCATATCACCCCGAAGATTACCGGACCGGCCAGCTTATTCACCCGTAGCTGAGGACTCGTTGCGAATATCATGCCCAGAGGCCCCGCCATCGACACCAGCCCGCTTCCGCCCGGAATGCAATCCACATAAATCAAGGCTAGATAGGCCAGCCACAACGTCAGCATCGCGCGGAAGGCGGCGAGTCCCCGGTCGGGATCAAATGCAGCAGCGGTGCGCGAGGCAGCCACCTCGCTGACCGTGAGCGGGCCAAACCCTTTGATGCCGCCGACCTGTTCAAACATGGACTGCGTGATGCCATCGAGCTCCTTCAGACGCTTCCAAGCCACCACCACAGCGGCACGCTGAAAGTGCGGAAGCGCTTTTAGTTCGGATTGATCCAGCGCCAGCGCAACGGCTTCGGGCTGTTGCGGCGGGTCCTCCCCTTTCAGCATACGTTCAATCTGGACAAACCGCTGATCTAGTTCAGCGCTGAAGGCGGAAAGATTGGGGAGCAGGCGCGCAAGGTCCAACAACTGAATTTCGGCAACGTTCTGGCTCCACCGCTCCACCGTTTCCGTCAGCTTAAAAACCAACCCGCGATAGACCTGCCAAGCCTGCCGGTCTTCCCACACCTCATAGGTGTCGGCCACCGCGGCCGCCAGCAGCTGCGCAAAGCGGGTCTGCCCTTGAAGCACCTGCGCTTTCAACGACGGCACTTCATTCTCAGCCTCGGGCTGGGTTATCCGTTCAAAGCAAGCGATGAGCAGCTGCCGGTGCGCCTCGGCCTGCGCATGGACGGAGTCCACAAAAACCGAGCGGGAAGAGGCCGGCCAAAGCAACAGCGCCACCACGCTGTAGACCAGAATGCCCAGTCCGGTTTCTTCCGCGCGAAGCACCGCCATGCTGAAGGCATTGGTAGGGTCGGGACCGGTATCCATGCAGACAATCACGCTGACAAGGCCAGCCACGTTCCAGAAATACGGGTTCTTCGGTCCGGCCATCATGTAGGTGCATACACCGATAAAGACCGACAGAATCCCCATGAAAAGCCAGCGCTCCTGCGGAAAGAGCGCAACAAACAGCAGGGACGCGCCCGCGCCCAGCAAGGTCCCGCTCATCCGCAACGCCGCCTTGGTGAACGACTGCCCGATGGTCGCCAGACTACAAAAGGCCACGACAAAGCCCGCCCACATCGGTTTTTCCCAGCCCCAGCTCAGCGCAAGACCATAGGCAATGCTCATGGCCAAAGCGGTCTTGATCGCCTCTTTTGCTTTTCTGGAGGGAAAATCAATCATTGGTTTGGCTTATGCCGTTTCCGGCTCCGCGCGCTTCAACCGCGCAGCGAGCAAGGCAACCAGCGGGTTGGCGCTCAGGCCATGGCCAATGACACTCAGCAAAATGGTGCAGACCGCCGTCATGGTGATGGTCTCGGCATGAGGAAGGTGCTTGTTGAGCACGATCACCGCAAAGACAATGCTGGCCAGCCCGCGCGGCCCGAACCAGCCCATGAACAGTTTTTGATCGATCCGCAACTTCAGGCCGGTCAGCACCAGGAAGACCGGCAGCATCCGGATGACGGTTAGGCTGAGAATGGAATAGAGCAGGATGGACCAGCTGTACAGGCCGATCGATTTTCCAATGACCACGGCGCCAAAGCACACCCAGGTGATGATGGCCAGCGTATCGCCGGTGCCCTCAGCCGCCAGTAGATATTCAGTCTTGTGCCGCTTGGCAAGGGCGCCGGCGAGCAGGCCTCCTGTGAAGCAGGCAATAAATCCGCTGCCGCCGAGGAGCTGGGTAACGGCATAACAGGTGAAGGCCAGCGCCAGCACCGGCAACTGCCTCCAGCTTTCGGTAATCCACCCGTGGCGGGCGGCCATCTTGACGATATGCCCCGCCAGAAAAGTCAGGCCAAGGCCCACGGCCAAGCCGATGCCGATTTGCTCTCCGACCAGTTTAAGTGCCAGCGCTTCGGTGTTACCCTCAGCCGTTCCCGTTACGGGGGGAATGAGCGCCAGGAAGATAAAGAGGATCGGCACGCAGATGCCGTCGTTAAGGCCGCTTTCCACATTCAGCCCTTCGCGGATATTTCCCGGAACGGATTTGTTGGTCACCACCGCCTTGCCCAGCGCCGCATCGGTGGGGGCCAGCATGGTGGCTATAATGGCCACCTCCAGCCAGGTCAGCTCGGGGAACATAAGCATCCCCGCGCCAAAGCCCAGTACGATGGTGAGAGGAAGGCCGATGAGCAGAAGGCGCACCGGAATCTGCGAGCTGCGCTTGAGAATGCCCAGGTTGGCGTTGGCCGCATCCGTGAAAAGCACCAACGCCAGAGTCAGTTCCGCCAAGGTGCGCATTTCCTCGGCATTGACATCCACCTTCAACAAATCCAACCAAATCGGCCCCATGATGAGGCCAAAAGCCGCAAAAACCACAGCGCCGTTGATCGGCGTTCGTTCAAGCCCGCCGCTCACGATGCTGTATAAAAAAACAAACGCGCCAAGAATCGCTAGATTTTCATACATGACGTTCCTCCCTGAAAACTAATTATTAACGCCTGTAAAAACTTACTGATTGATTCCAAACGGGGCAAGCAAACCACTAGCCCCAAAGTCCCAGCAACATCCCTACCCGTCAGTTGACCGCTTGCCGAAGAAAATGGACACTACCTTTTCCCGCCCGAGCGCCCCCACGAGGGTTGAGGTGGCGTTATATACGATTAAAAACAGAACGGTAATCAGATGCGTTGCGACAAACCGGTGCCAATGAATCTCTCCGCCGAGGTGCTTGAAAGCTTCCCACGCACCCCCGCTTTTTTTAATGAGAGGAATCCATTCCTCCAGAATTTGAAAGACCAGCACAATCGATGCATAAAGCAGGCTGCGCCAGATGACATTATAGACCAGGCGGTTTTTTTTGAACCAGTTGGAAATGGGCAGCAGATCAGCAATCAGAATCGACTTACCGACAATTAATGCGCCGATAAGGGCCGCGACCGATGATTTTGCAGGAATTCCATACTGGTTGACCATCAACGAGCGAATGATGATAATCACATAAAACAGTACGAGGAAGTACAGAAAGGGCGGCAACAGCTCCAACAGTTCTTTTTTGATTACAGCCAATGCTTTTTTCATGGTCCCATTCCCTCGGTTCACAGCCCACCCGACTCAAATCTGTCTGTCTGACTGACTGTTTCTATAAAATCCTGCAGCTTTCCTAAACTCTATTCTGATTAATACTGCACGGACTGAACCGATTGAATGAAGCCGTTAATCCCAAAAGCAAAAACCTCCAGACACCAATGGAGGGTTCCGCTTCGTCGGAACCTAGCGGTGACCAAGCGCCGCCCTCCAGCTCTCTATAATTTAAGCGATGGGCAACCAGTCTCCATCGCCCACAATGGGGGATAAACGAGGTACTGACAAACTTAGCTCACCCTCGTAGACAGGGAACCAATATGCCACAAAATCATGATCGGGGTTTAGAGGTAATGGCAATGAATTAAAGAGTTTTTCATACACCGAAGGTGTTTGTGTTTCATCATCAGCCCCGGGTTGGAACAACCCTGGGGCGGGTGCAAAGAAAACATCAACCCCAACGGGGTTGTGTCCAAACCAAACCCAAAGGGACACAACGCTTTCAGCGTTGATTGCCTTCCTGCGAACAACCCAAGGTAGCCGTTGGCAACCTTGGGCTTATGACAAAGCCCTTTCAGGGCTGTTCGCGTGGTAAACGACCTTAAGTCCGTTCCATTAGGGTTTAGAGGCACCGTGCAACAACAGGATATGGTAAAAAATGGAAGGTAAAATATTAAGGAAGAGATACATACATCCCTCGGGCTCTATTTTTTACCTTCCATTTTTTACCTAACCCGCCAGAACTGCTTTACGGAGTTGGCGGCATTGCTCAGTGCGTTTTCAGGTTCTGCAGGTTTTCCTGCATGACCGTAAAATAGTCGCCGTGGGCGGGGCGGTTGCCACAGGGATCGAAGACGCGGGGTTGCAGGCCTTTCTTTTCCACCATGAGCTGGATGGTCGGGAGCGGCGCTCCTTCCCACAGCATGATTTTCGCGGGGTGCGCTTCGAGCATGTCATCGAGCTCCCGCTCCATAGTTTGATCCGGAAGCGCATCCGGTTCCCAGTGCACGCTTTTCATGTTCAGTCCATATCGCTGGGTCAGATATTGATAGACCGGATGCGATCCAATCAACGGTTCGTTTTTTATCTCAGAAAAGGCGGCTTCGAACTGGGCATCGAGCTCGCGCAACTCCTTTTCCAATGCCTGGCAGTTGGCCTCAAACGTTGGCGCATGTTCTTTCCAACGATAGGAAAAAACATCGCGAATGGCGCTGGCCTGCTGTACCGCCAGTTGCGGATCGAGCCAAGTGGTAAAGGCGATTTCGCCATGGGCATGCTTTTCCCCTGCCCCGTGAGCATGGGCCGCCGCTCCGCCGATGGAAATGAATTGATTCCACTGTCATCCCATAGATTTTAAATAAAAAGGCTGGCTTGTGAGCTCTAAATCCTCCACTCGGAGGGTATGAAAAAACAGAGACAAAAACACAAACCAGCCGGACATAGGTATACAACCTTGAAGCAATTGTGCAATCTGATTCCCGGACACATGGTCACGAACCTTGCGAAGAAGCATGGCGTCGATGCCCGAAGCCGGACGTACACGCCATGGAGCCATGTGGTTTCGCTGCTTTATGCCCACTTTGCTCATGCGCTCGGGCTTAACGATGTATGCGACGCGCTCCAGATGAATGCGGCGGCGCTCTCCACCATCCGCGGTGCGGTTCCACCGTCCCGCAACAACCTGAGCCATGCGAATCAAGTGCGCGACGCGAACATGGCCGAAGAGCTTTATTGGAGCATGATGAAGCATCTGATGGACACGGTGCCTGGTTTTGCGAAGGGAAAGGTGCGTAGTGGATACCTCCGTCGCTTCAGCAAGGCGATCCATGCGCTCGATTCGACCACGATACAGCTGGTGGCCAATAGCATGGACTGGGCAAAGCACCGCCGCCGCAAGGCCGCCGCGAAGTGCCACATGCGTCTGGACCTGCAAAGCTTCCTTCCACGATGTGCCATTGTCGACACTGCAAAACACCATGACAGCCGCAAGACCTTGAGCTTGTGTGCCGACCTTGAAGCCGGAGAAATCGTTGTATTCGACAAGGCTTATATCAAATTCAAGCATCTCTTTGAGCTAACGGAGCGCGGCATTAATTGGGCGGGTCGAGCGAAAGACAACATGCAGTACACGGTGATGCGCTCCCTCGAAACGACTAAAAACAAGCGCATCCTTCGCGACGAAGTCATCGAGCTGATGCTCGAAAAATCGAAGAAGGCCTACCCGTGCGAGTTGCGCCGCGTTGTAGCCCTCGTGGAGATCAACGGCAAGGATGTCGAAATGGTCTTCCTGACCAACCATCTGGAGTGGAGCGCGTGGACGGTCGCGGAGCTCTACCGCTGCCGGTGGGATATCGAGGTGTTCTTTAAGGAAATCAAACAGACGCTCCAGCTCTCCGACTTTCTCGGCTACAGCGCTAATGCCGTACGCTGGCAGGTATGGACCGGGCTGCTCGTCCATCTGCTGATGCGCTGTCTCAAATTCATGCACGGATGGGATCACAGCTTCAAGCGCCTGTTCACCGTCGTAAGGGTCTCGCTTTGGCGTCGCTGGAACCTGCCCGCCTTGCTGGAATCCTATGGGACAGCCAAACCACCCGGTCGCATCCGAGGAGCACCGGAACAGGCGTATCTGCCGGGGTTCATCTAAATGCTGTGGGACAGCCAACTGTTTAAAACGGGGAATCATCATTACTCTTCAACAAAAAATCGGAATCGACTAAATAAACTAAACATCAGAAACCTTAACAAAAACGGGAGCTGACACTCCGTTAGCGGCCTCTATGGGATGACAGTGAATTGATTCCTAAATCCTTTCGAGGTATCGATCAGCTTGGCCGGGGGCAGCGAAACCTGCTGCACCCATTTGGCATACCCGGCCCCGTTGAGCAAAATCAGGTCCGCTTTTTGATCCGCTGCAATTTGTTCCGCAACCGGACTCCAGAAGGCCGGGTCGCCCTCCATTTCCGGAAAGACCACCTCCACCGCATCGCAGGCAATGCGCTCGGCAAAATAGGCGAGCGGATAGTTGACCGTATAAACCACCGGCGCGGCATTCTCCGGCACCGCGCTCTCCTGCGTCGAGCAACCCGCAACAACAACCGCTCCCAGCAGCATCATGAATACACGTTTGTTCATCGTCCTAATCTCCTTAATTTCTATTCATCGCCGTTTAGGAAAAATAATTTTTCCAGCTGAACTTCATGTATGAAATCTGAATCATCAGTAACCCATGAGGGCGGCTTCTGTTTATAAGGGTTTAATTCCGGGCGTCAGCAGGCTAATGGGGACGGCAAACAGACGATCGCCAAAAGGCAGTATATTTTCGCCATCATAAAAGACGACACCGGCTGCGAAGGTTTCGCTACAGGCTTCTTTCAGTTTGTTTAGTCCTTTAAAGTCGTCTTTCGTGACGGTCGCTGCGGCTTTGACCTCGATACCGGCGAGGCGAGTTCCCTGTTCAATGATGATGTCCACCTCCACTTTGTCTTTGTTGCGGAAGTGGTAGAATTTCAGTTCTTCATCATACCAGTCGGCCTGCTTTCGGAGTTCCTGATAGATGAAGGTTTCCAGCAAACGCCCGAGCAACGCTTTGTCCTGCCACAGGGTTTTGCTATTCATCCGCAGTAACGCACAGGCGAGCCCACTGTCCGTTAAATGCATTTTCGGCGTTTTAATCAGACGGCTGAGGCGGTTCGTGTGCCAGGGTTGCAGTTGCTCAATGAGAAAGATCTGTTCGAGCAGCGTCAGATACTCGCGAATGGTTGGACGGCTGATAGAAAACGGCGAGGCTAAGTCGGTCGCGACAAACAACTGGGCGGTCTGGCCAGCCGCCAAAGTTAACAGTTTCGGAAGAAGTTCAAGATGTTGGATGCGGGCAATGTCCTGCACGTCCCGTTGAATCATGGTCGTGATGTAATCCCGATACCAGATGGCACGGCGATTGGCGGTTTTTCGGGCGATCGCCGCCGGATAGCCGCCGCGGCAGATCAATTCAGCAAGCGATTCGCCCATACGTCGTAATGGGCCGAGATTCGCATTCATCCGAAAATCAGCTCTAAATAGTTGTTCTATGAACGTCGGTTTTTGTCCGGCTATTTCGCATTGGGCCAGTGGTCGAAGGTGAATGATTTCCATCCGGCCCGCCAAAGAATCCGACAGGGTCGGAAGCAAGAGCACATTGGCCGATCCAGTCAAAATGAAGCGCCCTGGAGCTCGGTTTTGATCGATGCTGGCCTTGATGGAGGTAAAGAGCTCCGGCACGCGCTGGATTTCATCGAGAATAACATGTTCGGGCAAACTGTGGACAAATCCCACCGGGTCGGTTTTGGCCGCTTGCAGCTGGTTGTCGTCATCGAAACTGATGTAGTGATAGTTCCGCTCTTTCCCAATCAGTTGAGCAAGGGTGGTTTTGCCACACTGGCGCGAGCCATGGATTAGAATGGCCGGCGTATCTTGCAGGGCATCCTTCAATGCATCTGCCGAATATCTTTTGTATAGCACTTCATCCATGCGTAGTGATCCCGTTGTGCGAGTTATCCGAACACGTCCATATGTAAATTATAATTCGTCCAAATGAAAGAATCTATTCGTCAAAATGCAAATGGTGTAGGCCCGATGCCCTCATCGGGCGAGCGGTGCTACGGTGCGGGTGAAAACACGAATCATCCAGCGCGACTTCCACCTTGTAGAAGCCGGCCGGTTCGTTGGTGCCGGCGGTGCGCAGGGCCCTCCCTGGGTGTAAATTTCGACGATAAACACAGCGAAGGGCAACTTTTCGTCAAAAACAAATGGATTTCGACGAAGCATGGCGATATACAACTTTTCGACGACGCCCACTTTTACCGTTAGTTTTTCGACGAACAAGAAAGGATCTTCGACTATGAACCTTGACATAGAGACACCTTCGATCTTCCAGGAAACGCTTGCCCCCCCCGGCACACGGCTGGCCGGATGGGCCGCATTGGTTCACGCGCTTTCCATTCAGGCGCCTGTTCGAAACCCCAGCTGTGTTTCAGAGAAACATGTCAGCGGAAGCCGCAGAAACGAAAACAACTGGGTTGTATTTGATAAGCGGTATTGGAGTGGAGATAATTTCGAATGTCATTTGACGTTTGCCTTGCGACATGAAGCACTGGATCTCCTGATCTTAAAGCGGATATGCGCTGCAGTCGCACCAGCAATTATTGAAGACCTTGTTCGCGCCACGCCCACCGGAACCGTGGCGCGGCGCATCTGGTTTTTCTATGAATTCCTAACCGGACGCCCCCTCAGATTGCCCGACGCGCCCGGAAACCTTACCGCCATCGACCTTCTCCCTTCAGATGCATACTTCACCGGCAAGGCAACGCTCTCAAAACGCCACCGCGTGCGGGACAACCTGCTGGGCACAGCAGCATTCTGCCCGGTTATTCGAAAAACAAAAGCCCTGGAGGAGTTCGTCGGACTGAGCCTTTCCGATAGGGCAAGAAAAATTATCGGCCAGGTCGGGGCCCGCCTCATCGCACGCGCGGCAAGCTTCATGCTTCTCGCCGACAGCCGCGCCAGTTTTGAAATCGAGGGCGAACGACCGCCGCGCAATCGTCTGGAACGGTGGGGCCGAGCCGTATCCCAGGCCGGCAAGAATGCTTTGTCGATGGATGAGATCGCGCGCCTCCACGGTGTTTTGATTGAGGATAGGCGTTTTGTTCAGGTTGGGCTGCGCCCCGATGGGGTTTTCCTGGGTGAACGGGACAGCGATAACAATCCACTGCCTGAATTCATCGGGGCTCGACCGGAAAATCTGAGCGAGTTGATGGAAGGGTTGCTCGATGCCAACAGACGTATGGGCAGAGACGGGCTTGATCCGGTGCTGCAGGCTGCAGCAACCGCCTTTGGATTTGTATACATCCACCCCCTTCAGGACGGCAATGGCCGTCTGCATCGATATCTGTTCCACCACATTCTGGCCGACCGGAAGTTCACACCTCCAGGGATGGTTTTCCCGGTATCATCCGTCATCTTTGACCGAATTGATGAATACCAGAAGATACTGCAAAATCATTCCAGACCATTAATGGAGTTTATCGAGTGGCGCGGGACGGCCAGCGGCAACGTTGAGGGGTTGAACCAGACGGCGGATCTGTATCGTTATTTTGACTGTACGGATGCGGCGGAATTCCTATACGCCTGCGTTCGACATACCGTCGAGCATGACTTGCCCGGGGAGATCGACTATTTACAAAAAAACGACGCGGCGATTCGCCACATTACGGATCTTGTCGAGATGCCGGATCAAGTGGCTCAAAGCCTGATCCTGTTTGTTCGGCAGAATCAGGGCACCCTGCCTACTAAACGCCGCAAAAAAGAATTCGAACTCCTCACCGATGAAGAGGTCGCATCCCTCGAGCAAATCATTCGTGATGAATTCGAGGGGCTTGGTGAGCAGCCCGGACATTAAAAGAGAAGGCCATTCACTTGATCAAGGTTTTGGAGTGCACCCCGCCGCTGCGGGGTGCTTTTCAAAGCGCTTCGCTTGACCAACCCGCCTTGAAAAGCTGAACCAAAGTTCAGCACTCCGAAGGTTTTTTTAGTCCGGCTCAATCTTCAGGCGAATGAACGGTGCGCACGCGCGCCGGGTGAGGCACCCGGCCTACAGACCACAGCGTTGGCCATCCTCGCTTCTACTTCACCAGCTCAATCTCACCCGGGCGCCAGGTTTGGTCGATCCAGGCTTTTCCCGGGCCGTAGATGCGCAGCGCGATGAACCAGCTCTTGCCGGGAACGGTCTGGAGCCAATTGCCCTCTTTGCCTTCAGGCGCTTCGGGGGCGAAGTAAATGTCCATCGAACCGTCCGCGTTGGTCTTGATTCCTTTATCCTGGCTGCCCAGGGTAGGGAACGGCTGGTCGGTTTGCAGCTGCGAGCGGGTCTGGGTGTCGTACATGGTGATGGCCCAGAAATCCTTGGCCGGCGGGTTCGGCGGGATATGCAGTTTGTAGGTCTTGGAACCATTCATAACCTTGCCTTCGGAATCGAGCATGCCCATGGAGTAGTCCGATCCTTTGCCGGCCACCGTCATGGCCATGGCGGGAGAGACGCAGATGTAGCCGAAGTGGAAGAGGACGCGCGGGTCGAGGCGATAGGCGCCATTGCGCGTGAAGGTGGTGTCCTTGTCGGCGTAGGCGGTAACCCAGGCCTTGCTGTCCTTGAAGGTCAGGTTGCCGGGATCGCGCGGGAAGTAGCTGATCGCACGGGCGGCGCCGTTGCCGATGGCCGCCGCGTCGGTCAGAATTTTTTTCATGCGGGCGTCCGGGTTGAAGGCCTTGCCCTTTTCAATGCCGATGGCGGCCATCATTCCTTTGGCCTCTTTGCCGAGATAATCATCCGGCTCGGTCTGAATCAGGGCATGCAGTTTCTCAAAGGCGCTGTAGTCGTTGGGAACAATCATATGCATGTCTTTGCCGGACACGTTGATGAATTCCATCGCCGGCGGGTTTTTCACCGTCGACAGCGGGTAGACTTTCAACGTGCTGCGGATGTTCTTCGACGCGGCCGGAATCGCCTGCTCAATCGGCAAGCTCTTATCGAGATAGCCGCGCATGAAGACCCATAACCCGCTGGTTTTTGACGGAACCACAAAGTAGCCCTTAGGAATATCCCCTTTATAGCCGGGAGGCAGCACAAGATATTTGCCGCCTTTGCCCTTGTCGGGCCCCGCGACGCCGAGGTCGGTCATATAATGAAACTCCATGTCGTCGAGGATGCCGAGCATTCCCTTCGGCAGGTCGATGACGGTCGGGCCGTCTTTGAGGAGATCCATGAAACCCACGGCGTACATCGTCGAGGTATTGCCGGTCAGCAGAATCGTCTTCGAGTCCATCAGGCTGTCCCAGATGCAGATCTTGTTGCAGGCATCCGCGCCCATGGCCACCTGCCCTTCGCGCAGGGCGTTCATGGAGAGGGCCGGGATCGAGTTGAGAAAAACGTTTACCGCCCGCGAGGTGTCGAGATAGTCGTAAATCGCTTCGGTGCTCTTTTCCGAGGGCACGCCATCAAAATATTTCAGGGTGCCGATCGAGGTTTTCACCTTGTCCGGTGCGGTGTAGGCCTCCGGAATTTTAGAGGTCATTTTCATCACGGGTGGCTTTGCCGCCTGTGCAGTACCGAGGATCATTGCGCCTGCGAGCGCGGTGGTTAGCATTTGTTTCGTTTTCATCTCATTCTCCTTGTTGATTGCCAGAATTTATTAACTATCGTGCTACGTTCCGTACGCACCCTCACCACGAAAAGGTCAGGCAGAATGATTGGGTGGCAGAATGATTTTTCCTGTACTAAGTTCTGAAATTATTCTGCCACAAAATTATTCTGCCTATATTCCTCCTGCAACGAGCCTCGTTAGACTATCAGGTTTTTATTTGATCCGCTCAAAGTCGTTGAGCACCCATGTCTTTTTGATATATCCCTCTTCCGGTCCGTAGAAACGGAAGACCACGAAAAAGCCTTTTGCCGGATCAGTCTTGATCCAGTTCTTTTCTTTTCCTTCCGGGCATTTGGGGCCGAAATACATGTCGACCGATCCGTCGGCGTTGACCTCGGGTTTGCTCATGCTGCCGACGGTAATATTGCCGCCGGAATCGAGCAAGCTGCGGCTGAGCGCATCGTAGGCGGTGACGGCCCAGAAGCGTTTGACCGGAGGTTTGGCCGGAACGCTAAGCCGGTACGTATTGTCGCCGAGCAGGTAGTCGCCCTCTTTGTCTCGGAAGCAGGTCAGGTACGATGTGCCGACGCCCGGCGTGGTGGAGAGCAGGTTCGGGGAAACGCAGATGGCCTGATAGTGCCAAACGGTGCGGGCCTCAATATCCGTATGTCCGTTCTCGGTGAACTCGGTGTTGCGAATGAACATTTTTTCCCAGTGGCGGTTCGACCAATATTTAATCTCGGGATCGCGGCAGTCGTAGACAATCGTGCGCGACATCGCGACACCCTGTTTAGCCGCCTGTTCGAAAATATTTTTCATACGAGCATCCGGATTAAACGGTTTGCCTTTTTCAATGCCGAGCGTAGCCAGACGGCCAAGCAGTTCCGGGCTGAACAGTTCGGTCGGCTCGTACTGAATGATTTCATTCAGCGTTTCGTAATAGGATCCGTCTTCAGGCGGCAGCGTATTCGCGCCTATTCCGGAACAATTGACCGCCTTGTGTTCCCGTGGGCCGGAAGCCAACGGATAAACTTTAAGGCGGTCCTCAAACCATTTCACGGCTTGATCGCCGTTGCCGACTTCGCCGAAGCCGCGCATCATGGCCCAGATCCGATAGCCGGGCGAATGAAACACAAAATATCCTTTCGGAATCTTCCCTTCATAGCCGGGCGGCAGGAATAGATATTTACCGCCCTTCCCTTTGTCGGGACCAGTCGGACCGAAATCCGTCAAATATTTAAAGGCCGCATCGTTTGCATTGCCGTACATGCCCGGCGGAATTTCCACCACGGTCGCCCCGTCGATCTTCAGGTCGATGGAGGCAAACGCATACACGGTGATGTCGTTTCCGGTGAGATAGTTTTCAGTCGGTGTCATGAAATCGGCCATCACGCCGATATCGGATGCCGACTTGAAACCGAAATCCCGAATCTGGGATTTGACGATGGTGTAGAGCGACATAGGTGGGAAAAAGTCCATGTAGGCTTGAGTCGCACGCTGCAGATCCATTTCGTCGTAGATTTTTTGCGCGGATTTTGCATCGGGAAATGCACCGCCTTCAAACTTAAGCGTGCCGAACTCCGTTTTAATTTTCTCCGGAGCCGGAGCAAAGTCGCTTGCCGTTTCCTTCTGCCCCGCCGTCTTGAACAGGTTTCTATTTGCGCCTGTATCAGCGGCCTGCGCACCGGCCCCAATCAAGCTGGCCAGTGTTGCTGCAATAATCTGTTTTTTCATCTCATTCTCCGTGTTGACTACCAAAATTCATGTCATCCACTGTCCTGCGTTCCGTACGCACCCACCCACCACACGAATTTTTTAGGCAGAACAATTGGGTGGCAGAATGATTTTCCCCGCTCTTGGAACTGAAATTATTTTACCTACACTCCTTCTGCTACGGGGTGGTTTAGGTGAAAATCGAGGGGTATAAAAATCTATGCGCATGCTCGGATTTTTCTGCCACAAAAATTTTCTGCCCATAATCATTCTGCAACATCCTCCGTTGCTATGCTGGAACATCCAGTATATCCGGCGGAGCGATTTGATTCCGCCCCGCCTTATCGTTCTATTTTATTTTCTCAATTTTATGCATCGGGAAGGTTTGGTCGAAGTAGGCC
Source organism: Pontiella sulfatireligans (assembly GCF_900890705.1). Classification (GTDB taxonomy): domain Bacteria; phylum Verrucomicrobiota; class Kiritimatiellia; order Kiritimatiellales; family Pontiellaceae; genus Pontiella; species Pontiella sulfatireligans. The sequence goes on from NZ_CAAHFH010000004.1 coordinate 18,445, forward strand.
TGTTCCGGGCCATAGAGCCGCAGATAGACGAAGAAGGATTCTCCCTTGTTGGTTTGGATCCAGTTGCTGTCTTTACCCTCCGGTGCTTCGGGGCCGAAATACAGATCCACCGAGCCGTCGGTATTTTTGATGAGCCCTTCGGTGCGGGATGAGCGGTCCGACCGCTTGGTTTCGTTGCGGATAATCAGGCGATTTTCAATGTCGTATACGGTGATGGACCAGAAGTTGGCCGCCGGCGGATTGGGGCCGATGGTCATTTTGTAGGTGCTTCCTCCGCGCAGGGCGTTGCCGTCGGCATCGTAGTACGCGCCTAGGTAGGCGGAACCTTTTCCAGCAACACGCGAAACCATGCCCGCCGATGTGGTGGTGGCTTCAAAGCCGTAGGAGGCCCGCTCGTTAAACTCGGAGTAGGTCTCCATATCAATTTTCGGATTCATGCCTGCCATGGCATCTTCCCATCCGGAATCTTTTGCGTAGAGGGAGGTCGGGAACATTTCTCTGGTTTTATTGAAGGAGATCGCCTGCGACATCGCCATGCCCACATCCAGCCCCTGCTGCAGTATGGCTGCCTGATCGGCCGTCGGTTTGAAGGGTTTGCCCTTCTCAATGCCGAGGTCCTTGAGCCAGGCATAAAAGAAGCGATCTCTTTCGGCCATCGGTTCCCGCTGCACATAATCATTCACGAGTTTCCAGAAAGACATATCCCGAGGCTGCGTGTTGAGCGCAACTTTGTCGCCGGGTTTCGGCTGATAACGCACAAAATTGGTCTTAGGCGGTTTGGCGGCATCGGACAGCCTGAAGGCTTTAACGGCCGTCCGCAGCTTGGCAGCTTCATCCCCGGTTCCCAGCGCGCGGTAAAAGTAGAGCACAAGGAAGGTGTCGGACTGAATGACCTCGCCTTTGAAGTTTTTAGGAACATCCTGCCCGGGGCCCACCAGCAGGAGTTTGCCGGGTTTGCCGTCAATCTCCTTGATGGGTTGCATCCAGGCATCATCGATCACGCCGAAAATTTCACCTGGAGGGATCTCTACAACTACCGGCCCCGTCTTGGAGAGGTCGGACATCGCGATGGTATAGGGCGTAGTGACATTGGCGGTCATGTAGGGATACACGCCGTCGTTGCCGTCACATAAACTGAAGAAGACATCGTTTTCGGTCATCTTCTGGTTGCTGAGCATCGCCGGATAAAGTGTCTCAAAATTCATCATCGGCATGGCCCACGTCACCAGTTGGGATGCACGTTGCAGAAGAATCTGACGATGCAGCAACTCGGCAGTTTCTTTGGTGATGGTTTGGTCCTGATATTCCAGCTTGCCGACGTAGGTTTTTTCGGTTCGGGTTTTGCTGCCCCAGGCATCGGCCTGCGGGGTGGCTCCGAACAGAGTTGCTCCAGCGACAGTACACATGACTATTTTTTTCATTTTCTTCTCCTGTTGCTTCCCGGCGAGGCAGGTTCTGCCCCGCCGGTGATTCTTTCTATTTCACCAGTTCGATTTCACTCGGACGCCAGGTTTTGTCGTACCAGACTTGGGTAGGACTGTAGACTCGCCAAAGCATGTTCCAACCTTTATTCGGAATGGTCTGTACCCAGTTCGCTTTGCCTTCTGGTTTTTCAGGACCAAAATAGATGTCATATGAACCATCAGCATTTTGCACGATATCTTTTTGAAGGCTGGTAACGCCCGGCAAACGCTGATCTGTTTGCAGCATACAACGAGTTTGATTGTCATACACGGTGACTTCCCAGAAACGTTTTACTGGCGCATTGGCAGGCACATGCACTTTATAATTATTTGCTCCGTTTAAAATTTCACCATCAGCATCGCGTAAGCCAATGACATATTGAGAACCCGCTCCAACCGGAGGCTTAACCATTACCGGAGTAATTCCAGTCGCATAATAATGGAATCGCACCCGTGCATTAATTAAACGAGCTCCATCGCGTTCAAATTCATGGCTGCCACCTTCAAAACCTAATTCCCAACTTTTACTTCCCGGCCAGATAACGACATCGTCGGCACGGTTGCGAAATAAAATTGCGCGTTGGGTGGCTGAACCTACCACTGCTGCTTCAGAAAGAATCTTTTTCATGCGGGCATCAGGAGCAAAAGGCTGACCTTTTTTGATGCCAATGGAAGCCAACATACCCAGTACTTCAATATCCCATGATTCAGGATTTTCTTCCTGTACCACTTCATTTACTTCTTCAAAGAAAGTAATATCCTGAGAATGCAGGGTGTTGATGTATTTATTGGAAAGGTTGTGCAATTGAACCGGCTTGGGATTATTTTTCTCAGCCAATGGATACACCTTTAATTTAGTTTCAATATTCTCAATGCCCTGATCATAAGACCCATCAACCGCAAATGCGCGTAAGGCAAACCAGTTACCGTATGTTGGCGATTTTAAAACAAAGTATCCTTCAGGAATCGCACCTTCGTATCCCGGAGGCAACAACAGGTATTTGCCCCCTTTACCACGGTCAGGGCCCGCATTTCCAATATCGCCTACATATTGAAACCAGAAGTCATCGAGAATAGCTAAAACGTTTGGTGGTGTTTCAAGAACAACAGGTCCTTTATGTGTATCCAACCACATAAACAGATAGATCACAGTTGTATTTCCTGTTAGCAATAGACCTTTGGAGTCTAAACGTTCTTTCCACCAAATAGCCGTTTCATTATCCGGGCCATATTCTCTGATACCTCTGCGGAAGCCAACCAATGAGGCGGCAGGCGTGTTCATTATCATACACTCCACTGCACGTGAAAAATCTTGCTGATCCCATATCTTTTGAGCGGTTTCAGCCGTTGGAACCCCATCAAAGAATTTCAGAGTACCCAGGCGGGTTTCCACCTGATCTGGAATAAGAACCCCTTCCGGAGTTTGGGTAGTCATTTTGTATTTTCGCGGTGCGGCGCATACCGAAGTTGTGAGGCTGACCAACATCAATCCGGTAATGGCCATAATCATTAATGATCTTATTTTCATGATTTCATCTCCTTTTGTTTCCAGCGAGGAGAGTTCTCTCCCCGCCATTGATTCGTTTTGAGCAAATTATTTCACCAACTCCAGTTCACTCGGACGCCAGGTTTGGTTCAGCCACGGCTCGAGCGGGCCGTACATCCGCAGAATGATGAACCAGCTTTTTCCGGGGATGGTCTGGATCCAGTTGCCTTCTTTTCCTTCGGGAGCTTCCGGGGCAAATAGGATGTCGAACGAGCCGTCGGCGTTGGATTTGACTTGTCCGCTGAGGCTGTTGACGCCAGCGGGCGGCTGATCGGTCTGCAGCATGGAACGGGTCTGTGTGTCGTAAATGGTGACCGACCAGTTGTCCTTGACCGGCACATTGGGGGGCAGATGCAGCTTGTAGGTCTTGGCACCGTCGAGCGGCTGATGCTTCGAGTCCATTCCGGCAATGCCGTAGTCCGAACCGGCACCGGGCTTGGTCAACGCCATGGCCGGTGTCACGCAGATCGCGTTGTAATGCAGCCAGAGCCGGGCATCGTAGCGACGCGCTCCGTCTTTCAGGTAAAAGCAATCTTTGCCGGCGTAGCCCATGACCCACTCGCTGTTTTCGCCGTAGATGCGGGCGTCTGGATCACGCGGATAAACCGTGTTTGCACGAGCATAGCCATCGCCGATCGCCGCCGCTTCAGTCAGCAGTTTTTTCATGCGGGCATCTGGGGCGAACGGCTTGCCTTTAATGATGCCGATGCTGGCAATTAGACCGCGGGTTTCGGGATCAAGGAAGCTGATCGGTTCGTACTGAATCAGATCATTAAGCCGGTCAAAAAAGCTAACGTCGGTGGGAGGAACCGTGTTGTAGTGCACGCCCGTCATGTTCTTGAACTCCATCTTTGGCGGGTTGTCTTTCTTCGCCAGAGGATAGACCTTGAGGTTGTTCATGACGTTGTCTGCGGATTTTTTGAGGTTAGCGGGGATGGTTGCATCGCCTCGGACATAGCCACGCATGAAGTTCCAAACGACATAGCTGGTGGATTTGACCACAAAATAACCCTTGGGAATCTTGCCTTTATAGTCCGGAGGCAGCACGAGGTACTTGCCACCCTTGCCCTTGTCGGGGCCGGCTGCACCCATGTCGCTGAGATAGCGCATATCGCCGTCATCAAGAATGCCGAGCACATCCGGCGGAATCTCAATGACCGTCGGGCCGTCTTTTTTCAGGTCGAGAAAGCCCCACGTATAGAGTGAGGTATTATTAAAGGTCAGCACGAGCGCTTTCGAATCGGCTAACTGCTCCCAAATCAGGATCTGGTTGCTTTTCGCCATGCCCATATCTTTGCTGCCCTGAAGCAGGCTGTAGGTGGACACCGCCGGGATCATATCGACAAACACTTGAACGGCGCGCGCGCGGTCCATGTAGTCGTACAGATTGTCCTTGGTGTCTACGGTCGGCACACCATCAAAAAACTTCAGCGTCCCTATAGGAGTGTCGACCTTGTCGGGGGTTGTGATCGATACCGGAATATCTGTGGTCATTTTATAGGTTTTACCCGGCGCTTTGGAAGCACCCGCTTCCACGACAACTGCGCCGGCGAGAACCCCCGCCATCAACATACTGATTCTTGACTGCATCTTCATTGAACTTCCTCCATTACTCTTTGTTTCATTTCACCCATTCCAGCTCACTCGGGCACCAGGTCTTGGCTTGTCATTGATGGACTAGGTGCCGGCTCCCCCGAAGGAGAGCCTTTGAATTACAACTGCTGCTGCATGGTCAGCTGTCGCTTACCTTGCCTTGATAAAACTCAACACCGCGATAGCTGACGGCGTAGCTCGAACCCGTACGGATCACGTCGAACGTGGCGGAATCGCCATTTTCGAAATCAATGTAGAGATTCGCGGAGGTATCGGTCAGGCGTTCAACCCGCGCACGATCCACCTGATGGAGGCCCAGCTTCTGGACTTCCTCTTTCGGCATGTCAACCACCGGGCTTTTGCCGTTCAAGTTGTTTTCGCCCGACCAGAATTCGATCGAGTTGAAAACGAGCAGGTCAAGAAAGGCGCAGATTGGATAGACCAGCGTAATCCACAAGCCAACGAAGATCCCTTCCCGGCCCCAGCGGCTTTCTGCGGTTTCCAGATTCCACTTAACCACTTTTTGGGTCAACGCATTATGCCCCATGCAGCCACTGAACATCATTGCAGCCAACAATCCTGATATCGTTTTAATTTTCATGGTTTACACCTCTTCCTTTACCAAACCGGCGGCATCGTTGATCTGACCCGTATAGAACTCCCGTCCTTGATAGCTTACGGTGTATGCGGCATCCGAACGGACAACATCGAACGTCATCGTGTCGCCATTGGTGAAGGCCATGTACATTTTCGCTTCCGTCTCGTTGATGCGCTCAATCTGGGCCATATCAACCGAGTGCTCCCCGAATACTTTTTCGATTGTCTCCTTATCGATATTCACCAGTGCGGGCTGGTCGGTCAGCGGATTTTCGCCCGACCAGAATTCGACCGAGTTGAAGACGATCAAATCAAGCAAGGTGGAAACACGGTAAACCCAGAATATCTGGAAACCGAGAAAGACACCTTCGCGTCCATACCTGTTTTCCGTGATGCTCAAGTTTCCTTTTTTCACCTTTTGAGTGAGGCCCATATGGCCCATGCATCCAGTACTCATAAGAATACTGGCCGTCACCGCCGCCATCGCGGGAACGGTGAAGCGCTTCAGTCGGTCATTATTATTCATGTATCTGATCTCCTTTCAGAAACAACTGTTTCCGATTTTTTTTCATTTCCATGCTCATTATCCATCGCGAGAACCGCTAAAGAACATGCAAGGACGCTTGCGCCTATCAAGAGAAATGATTGGATCGACTTATTCATCGTAGTTCCTCCCTTGTTCCGAGGTCATTATTTCAGGAACAGAAACTGTACCTGGCACTGGAGCTGCCACTCCGCACCCTGATCCGGATGAACGACGTTATAGTATCCTCCAATCTTGATATTGACCGGAGGGCCGCTCTTGGGCTTGAATACTTTTCCGATGGTCAAGCCGACCGGCACCGTCCACTGCTGATCGCTGTCCGCCTCCCAGTCCGCCGTAACATTCGGCGCTGTGCTGAGGTAGAACTCCTTAAAGTTATAGTTGCAGAAATAATTGATCAGCATGTTGTTCTGGTTCTCGCCCGTACCGCCATACGACCACATATTGTACGCCAATGCCCCGTATACCCACGGACCTTCCATTTTCATCAGAAGCCCCGCCGGCCCGGCACTCCATTTCTTGTTGCCCAAATCAGCGGTGACCGTAGGGAACGAGAGCACGGGGCCGACGCCCCAGATTAATCCGTTTTTAGGATTGGCCGGCGTCAGGAAGCCTTCATACAAAATATTTCCAATGCCGCTGTCGTTTACCGGCGCCGGCTGATCAATAATCGGAACAATCGTACGGTGGATCCAGTTCCAATCCTCATTCAGCTCCTGAGGAATAACGGGCTGCACATTAATGATGGTCTGGCTGTCGCTCTTCGGCCCGACATTCTGGTTAAAGTTAAACTGAACCGGCAGGCTGATCATATTCGCCACCGGGTTTTGGGTTTTCTTGGCCAGCTCGGCCGCATCGTGTGCCGCCGCTGGTTTTCCGGCCGGATTCGCGTGTGCCGCCGAAGAGGTGTTTTGAGCCCCAGCGGGCGGCGCGTTGGTGTGCGTGGCCGCATCGTGTGCAAAGGCAGAGAACCCGCCCAGCAGTGCAATTAATAAAAGGGGTCTTGCCGACAGTTTGTATTGTTGAGTCTGTTTTCTCATGTTTTTTCTCCGTTGGGGTGTTTCTTCATATCTATAGGTTATCGAATCCATTGCTGATCTCCTGGGCATCCGCACCGGTTCAGCCCGTATTCGGGGCTGGAAAAGGTGTTTGTGTTGTTTTCAGGGAGGATGTCTCCTGTAGTTTGAGCCTTGGATCTTCGTCAAGCAGCCGAATCCTGAGAAGGGTTCCCTGAAATCCGGAAAGCATTCCGGCGACCCGCTCCCCTGAACGATCGTTTGTTAATACGAGCACGCCTGTGGATCCCATCGGAAGGGCCTCCTCAATCCGCTTCTGCGCGGTTTCATCGATCCCGATCGAGTTTAGCTTCGCCTGGATGGAGCTGAGCTCAACGGTGTCATCCAGCGGCGGAAAGAGCAGTCGTGCAAACCGTTTCCAAAACCCGCGGTCGCCGCCGTTTTTTTTATTCAGGCGGATGGATTCACGAATGGTGGTCATATCTTCCGTCACCCGGGATAATACGGCCACATCGCTGCACGAAATCGACAGTTCGGCTTGCAGTCTGGAAAGTGTGCTTTCCGCAAGCAGTGCCGCATGAGGGCTGGGGTAGCCAGCTACAATCAGTTCATTCATTCCGCATCTTTTCCTTTGAAACGATGCAGGAGATTCTAGCGTCAGGAGAAAAACACACCTCCCCCAGAGAGGGGGAAAAACGGGGGAGGATCATCCCGGATTTCCAATCCCTGGACGTTTCCAGACCTTGGAAGAAAGCGGGTTTTCCAATGATTGGAAACGCTGAAGTTTAATTATGTCCGGTCGGCCTATATAATCATATTGCTTCGGTACTTAAATATTGTGAATCAGCTTACACAACTATGAGTCCGGATTGCTTTTCATGGAGGGACAGCGTCCCCGCTGTCCGCAGACGATGAGGACATCGTCCCTCCATCCCACGAGCAACCCTAGGTTGCGTTTAAATCTCAGTATTTATCTGCCGGATCTATAGTATCGGAAACTCATAATTGAGGATGACGCGGAGTTCATCACTGTTGCCGGCATCACCGGAGAAATCCAGATGGGACCAGCGTACGCGCAGCCAGAACCCGCGCAGAATGCCTTCATCCACCTTGTAGTCCGCCGTAATGTTAACCTCTTCGGTATCGGGAAGGTCGGCCCCGGATGATGTCTGCGCATTGTTGCCGCGGGCATAGTTGACAAATGAACTGAGGCCCTTTAAGCCGACTCGTTCAAAATCATATGAAACGCCAAGCAACCAGGACTCTTCGTTGGCAGAGTTAAAGTCCGACTGCATCAACGACACAAAACCGGGATAGGAACCATAGGGGTTTCTGATTCGTGCGTCCTCATTAATTTTTGCGGCGGCGGCAGTACACATCAGGCCTTTCCAGCTGGCTGCAAGACGCCCCGACAGCATCCAGGTGCTGAAGTCATCTCCGATCAGCAATTCATCGCCAACGCTCTGCTGATGGGTGAACTGGGTATCAAAGCGCAGGTCCAAGTCATCGGTCAGCTCGCGGGTATAGTTGGATTCCAGATAGAGGGTGTTGAACACATCATCAACATAATGGTCGACGGCTCCGATCAGAAAGTTTGTGGTGGGCTGAATGGCTATGCCGGCCGTGAACAGGCCGCGGTCCACGCCCACCGCGCCCGCCGCTTGAGCCATGCTGATGAATGAATCTGAAGTCTTCCGTTTTATCTGATCCACATAGCCGGCGGCATATTCCACATCACCGACGACGGGCTGATCTCTAAATAGGCCTCTCAGCATATAGGCCTCGAAGGTATTCGGAACCATCCTTGAATCGGATTTATTAAGATAGGGAAGATCAATAATCTGGCGGTAGAGGGTCATCTTATGCTCTTCGTGGCGCAGTGCCACATAGGCTTCGCCAAGCACATCATAACTCTTCTGTATCGGGGCCAGGAGTCCTGTTCCCCCCTCATCGGAATCGCCGCTGATTTTATCCGAGCGGTAATAGCTTGCCCCGATGAGAAATCGAATCATAGAGCCAGCCGGAATCAACATGCACCCGGCCGCCACCGGTAAAGGCTTCGGACTTGCTTCCGTTCGGATTGTCGCGCTTAAAATAGTAGAAGCGCGGTTCAATCGATGCATTCATACCCGAAATTGCCGGAGCATGTTCCTCCAGATATTCTCTCAGACCAGGAAATAAGACCTCGGAATAGACGGCGTAATGAAGTGATTTTTGAAATGCACCATGAGCATCCGAAACCGATGTTGGCGCCGGACGTTCAGCAAGATTCGCCTCACCTGCCCATGCCACAGGCAGGACAGTCAGAACGATGAACAAGCATAGAAGCAGACACCGGATTGTCATGGGACCATTTTCTCTCCGGTCGAGGGGCTCTCGCCCCAGCCGGTTTTCAAGTGGAGATCCCGCTGCGGAAATGCAATTACAATGCCGGCCTGTGCGAATTTTTTATTGATCTCCGAGTGCAGCTCCGTGGTCGTAGAAAGCCGGCTTTCTATATTCGGAAGATAAGCTCGCAAACACAGGGTCAGAGAACTGCCTGCAAACTCCTCAAACGTCGCCATGGGCGATGGATCGTCCAATACCATCGGATGGTTCGAAGCAACCTCCAGCATAATCTTCCGGGCCTTTTCCGTATCGCTTCCATACGCCACGCCCACCGCAATCAGAACACGGTTCAGCGAGGCACTTAAGGTCCAATTCAGGATCGTGTTGGTGATCAGTGCTTTATTCGGGACAACCAATTCCTGCCGTTCCCAGTTCATCACCGTTGTGGCTCGTAGCCGAATCTTCATCACCGTTCCGGTCGTCCCTTCGATGGTAACCACATCCCCCACTCGAATCGGACGCTCAAACAACAGAATTAGTCCGGAAATAAAATTGGCGACTACCTCCTGCAGGCCGAACCCCACTCCCACACTCAATGCCGCCGCAATCCAGCCGAGCTTCGACCAATCCACATCCAGAATATGCAAAATAAGGCCCGCCCCGATTGCACCCGCCGTATACTGACCGAGGGTCGAAATCGCCGAGCGCGTCCCCGCCTGAAGACGGCTTTCCTGGGAGATCATTAGCTCCAACACACTCGGCAGATCTCGGATGGCGATGGCGGAAATGAACGCAAGAAATACAACCCAAACGAGCTGAAGGAGATTCAGGCTCCCGAAGACCGGAACGCTCGCTAGCAGCTGATCAAGCGGGAGCTTACTATCCCAAAACATGATCAATAGCATCAACCCCAGCACAATCATGCACGATCGGAGAAGGTGTCTGGCATGCCCGCCGATGAACTCCAAATCCGCCCCTTCCTCCTCCTCGGGATCAATCAGGACCACCTCGCCCTCTACGCTTTCCGCATCCGCCTCGGCCTCTTCGGCCCGCAACCGCCGCGCCTCCAGCGCCTGAGCCAATGCCAGCCGTCGCTCTTTGATCATAAACCCACGCAGCAGAAGCCAGTATATGACCGTACAGACCGCGACGATCCATAGGATGACCAACAGGTCTAAAATGACAACCCCCGCAACAAACAGGTATCCGGCCCACGCACTTCCCGCCGCAAATAAAGGGCCGCATAATAGAAGAGCCAGTATCAGATGACGCATTCGCACAAACCATCGATCCGGATACGTTTCAATCAGATAAGAAAAAACGCTGTCATCAAAGCGGAACAGTTGCCATAACAGAATCTCCACATACAGGATCAACCCGATAAAGCTCATCCGCCCCAAACTCTCTAAATGAAGTCCGCCCCCCCCGAAGACCGTGCCGGAAAGCAGGATCACCTCCGGAAGAATCACGACCGAAAACAGGCACAAGATATGCCGGGTTTTCTGAACGATCTCCTCTTTCCATCTAAAATGAGACCGGCCAATCCCCCCGTCTCGGCACACCACAATCAAAAAGCTCAAGACCAGACCAACCCGAGACGCAGTCAGAAATCCGCGACCGATCCCTCTCAACCATCCGGAAGGCTCCGGAGCCAGACCCATCCATTCGCTTATGAATCTCAAGAGCAGGGGCAACGGCAGGGCGAGGAGCAAACTACACAACAACGCCAGCATCGTCTGCCGATACGAGTCCGTCGAAATGCGTCGGGCAGCGATCGCTGTTCCTGCGATCAACTGACTCAGTCGACGACGCAAGAAAAAGAGCGCCGCCAGCAGCAAACAGGATCCGGCCAATCGGCCAGGGGCCCGCCCCGCAGCCCCTGTAAAAACACGAATCATCTCGCGCCCATGCGCACGGCTGAAAAACCATAGGAACCCGTCCGGCAGCGCCGCGAAGGTTTGGATTCCGACGGGCGGGGAGGTTCTCATCCCGAACAGGCTTTCAAAAATAAACGTCCGTACGTCCGCCACCTTCTGGATGTACTCCAACGTTTGGCCATAACAGGCTGCTCTCGTACGAATCAACGTACGATACTGCGCATCCAGCTTATTCAGCACCTCGCCCCGAGTGGTAACGATCGGGATGAAGGAGGCGCTCCCCCGATCAGAAAATGTCTGTTCCAGCCCAGACTGCTCGCGTAGCTTCTGATCGACCGTCAACATCCTCAACCGAGCCTCATCGACCCGCGCTCTCTCGTCCGCTACGCGATGGGCCAACACCTGACGCCCCGGTAGACCGTACTGCAAGGCAAGTATCGTATCCGCCATGGCCGTTCCCGTCCCGCCCAACTTCAGCTGCTCTCGAATAAACTCGTGTTCCTGCGTCAGGAGGGCGAGGTCGCTGGCCGCTTTCTCTTCATCAGCCGTCGCCTCTTTTAAACTCCGAACCACGGCCTCGAACTCCCGCGCGAGCTCTCCCATCTCCTGGACCAGCCGTTGCCCCGCCTCATCATTTGCGGCCACGTCCGGCAGGGTCTGCCCCGCAGCCTCCGTCATCTCTCGAGCCTCTTGCGTGAGCCGCTCTCCCAACCGCTCACTCTGAGCAGTCAATATCTTCTGAAACGACTCGATCTTCCGATCCAGCAGCTCTTTCTGCGCGCTCAACAAATCCTGTCGGATCGAATGACTGAAATTCTCCTGCTGCAGCATTTCCCGCTCACTCAACAACTCCGCGAGTTTCGCGCCGAACAGGATGCGATCCGCAATCCGCTCCGGCGACAAGTTCTCTTGGGTGTACTCCGGCGAATTCAGCTGGCTTTGAACCGCAGCCAGATCGACCTGAATCTCTGGCAGGCGGGTGCTGATTTCAAGGGGGCGTTCCTCCAACCGTGCCAAACTCTCCGTAACCTTGCCCAGTTCTCCCGTCAACCCTGCGAGCTCTACCCGCCGTGAATCCATTCCTTTTTGCAACTGCTCAGAATCGACCTCTTCAAAATCCTGAAGTCCCCCCTCTGAGCCTGCGCTTTCAAGCCGGAGCCTCAGCGATTCAAGGGTCTCCGGGCCGGTCTCCATCGTTTCCCGATATCCTGCCGCGGCCTTCGTGTTCTCCAGCACCCCTTTCGCCGTCTCGAGGGCTTCCTGATAGATCGGACGCAACACATCCTTTGTCGAATCATCAACTCCGGAATCCGCCTCCAGCTGACTCAGGGCGGCCTCAACCGTATTTACAATGTCCCCGCCCGAAACCGGATCATTCGGAGCGCAAACAGAAGCCATGGGCAAGCTGACTGCCCCCATGAGAAGAGCCAGCTTCATCCATCGTTTTAACCCGTTCATAAACAATCCCCTTTTCCCAATGAGCACTCACCCCGGCCTCGGCTGAATCCGCCCAGTGGAACCACGGTTCAAAGCCGTCAGCCGCATGCACATGGCCGGAGGGGAGTGACTCGGCGTTCGTTCGCATTAGCGGTTCATCCTCAGCCATTGGATTTATTCATCAGTTTTCCAACAATAACGGCGACGATGACGGCCATATAAAACTGACCGGCCACCACGGTCATGATCGATGCCGTTCTAACGACCGGATCGAGTGGAGAAATATCGCCGAACCCGACGGTGGTCATCGTCACCAGCGAAAAATAGAGGAAGTCGTTGAAGCAAAATTCGGCGTTGGGCAGCGTTAAGACCTGCGTTTCAAAACTGCCTACCACGGTCAGAAAGAAAGCAAGGCAGATGCCGATCATTAAATAGCCGGCGATGCAACCGGAAATAAAACTGCTTCTGATCTCGATGCTGGAAACCAGCATGGAGATGATGTTGATCACGACAGAGACCAGCAGGATAAAAAAGAGGGCAAAGGAGCATGCAAACAGAATCGGGAAATCGCTGAATTGCAAATAGCCATTCATTACTATGAACAGCACGGCGATGGTTAAGCCGGTACGGAACAGCTTTTGCCTTTCCCGCAGCACATTCAATCCAGCCAACAGCACCAAGGACAGCCCGCAGACCGTAAAAAGATCCGTGTGTTTCCAGGCCGGATTAAGCCACGGCAAAATGCCGATGAATAAAAGAAGAACAGCGAGGAGCAGGTGATATGGATCCAATTTTTTCATGTTCTCTATACTAATTCGAACTTAAACCTATTCAATTAAATTCCTGAATCAGCTTCTTGAACTCGGGCTGGTTTCGCAGCAGCTCCCGTCCAGCTTTGATCAGGGCATCGACCTGCTCATCGGTGAGCGAGAAGCTGGTGGGAATGGTATTGAGAAACTCGCGTTCCTCCTCATCCACAACATCGTCAAACCGCACATGGATCATATGCACCGAAACGGGGCGGTCGGGTGTGGAAAGCTCCTCGCCCCACTGGACCATGCGCTCCTTCATCAGCTCCTCGGTGGCCTTGGTGTAGCGGCTCATCTGAATGGAAGAAACCGAGCCTAAGGTTTGAGCCAAGGAGGGCTGTTTGTTGCTGCCCCCCATGCTGGGCATCTTCTTTTTGCTGGCGTTAACCGAAATAAGGATCAGGCGTCGCGGTGGCTTCACTCTCATCTGAGCATAGGTGTTTTTTATGCCTCCGCCCAATTCGAAAATGTCGTGGATGGCCCGCAGCCCAAGATTGTCGGTAATGCCGCCGTCCACAAAATGGACAAACTGGCGGTTGTCCTGGTCAAAATAGCTGTTGATCCCGCCGGTCAGCATTTGCAGCTGCGGCGAGCCCCCTTTTTGCATGGACGACTGGATACCCTGAAGCCAGGACGGCTTATTATTCTCCTCTTTCGCTTTGCCATAGTTCATCGCCACGATGGGATCGAACAGCACAGGAACCGCAGAGGATGCGGTGACGGCCCGCGACACCGGGAAGGTGGCGATGTCGGAGCTGAGGAGGTCAAAGTATTCCTGAATAAAGGTGAAGCGGACCCCATTGTCCAGATCGGTCGCATTGATCAGCAGCAACGGCCCGTTCTTTTTCTTGAGATCGGCAAAGGTGGCACCATGGAAAATATTTTTGTCGTAGTATTTAACCGCTTGTTCGTTGCGCCCGGTTCGGCGAAACCATTGCAATGGATTCAGATACATTCTGCGGATCAAACGCCCCTCAATATTCACCCGCAGAAACTCATCCTCGAAGTTTTCGAAAATTTGGTTGCCGTAGAGGCCGTAGTAGGCCGCGGTGAAACTGCCCCCCGACACCGAACTGATCGTGTCGACGGCTTCAAGTGCGGTCGTTGCATCTTTGTCGTTTAATTGGGTTTCATTCAGTTCCTGAAGTACGCCGTAGGCCAGTGCGGCCGCCCGGGTGCCGCCGCCTGAAAGGGCCAGCCAAACGGCATTGTCATCCTCGCTTTCATCCTTGAAATTTAAGTCATAATTGTCCGGGTCGGGATGATCGATGACCTGCTGCGTGTTGTCAATCACGCCATAGGATGCGCACCCGGCCAGCACGAGCAATAACGCCCCGGCACCTAAACCTTTTAGTTGCTGCAAAAAAACAATATTCATCAAGGATCTCCTCTGTCGTGTTTTTCATCTGAAGTCTGGACCGATGTTTAGCCACAGCACCGATCCAGTCAGCGTCAATCCTCCTTGGGCATTGGGGCCAGGTTGACTCCGAATTTTTCGACAAATACGGCAATGATGGCCGGGAGTACAAACAGCGTAAAGAGCGTGCCGATCGAAAGGCCGACCACAATCACCGTTGAGAGCCCCTTGAACAGCGGGCCTCCGGCAAACATTAAGCTGAGCAAGCCGCCCACCGTTGTCAGGGTCGTCATCAGGATCGGCATCAGGCGCATCTGCCCCGCCTCGGCCAGACAGCGCAGGAACGCCTGCCGTGTGAGGCCGTTGCAGGATTTTTCACCTTCTTTAGCGAGCCCCTCTCCGGCGGCCAGTTTTTCCCCGACCAGGACGCCGCTGAATTCAATCAGCAGGATGGCCGCACTCAGCACAATGCCGAACAGCGCAAGAAATCCGACCGACTCCATGAACCCGAGCGGAATGCGCATGAGCTGCAGCCCGAGGATTCCGCCGCCCGCCGCCAGAGGCAGCGTGAGGAAAATCATGAACGGCTTGATGATGGAACCGAACTGAATGACGAGCAGTACAAAGATCAGCAGGCCTCCCGCCGCCAAAGCCGTTGTATTCTGCTGGTTTCCTTTGTCCGCTTCTTCCGTGATCCCGCCTTGTTCCAGGCGGTATCCGGGCGGCAGCTCTGCGGCGATCTGTTCGAGATCGCCCTTAACGGCGTCGAGCACTTCGCTGAACAGAATGTCCGTCTCGGGCTCGCAGCGGATGCTCATATTGCGTTCGCGCTGGAAGCGGTTGATTTTGGCCGGCGCCCAGGAGCGCTCGATGGAGGCAATAGAGTCCAGCGGCACCTTGCCGGAATAGCCCTCGACGTACAGATTCTGAAACTCATCCAGATTCTTGCGCTGCGCCGCCGGCAGGCGGAACATAACCGGAATCTTTCGATCGCCTTCGCGGTACAGCATCAAGGGCTCTCCGCTGTAATAGGCATTCATCGAGTGCGAGATCGCGGCGTTGGGCACGCCGGCGAGAATCGCCTTTTCTTCGTTCACGGTCACATCCAGTTGGCGGGCGAAACCGCCCCAGCTGTCATGAATGTCCCAGGCCAGGCCGCTCTTGCGGAGCACCTCTTTAACCTTGGCCCCGGTGTCGCGGAGAATCTGTTCGCCGCCCAGGCGCGGCCCCAGAATCCGGATGTCGATAGGCGACATGACCGGCGAGCCCAGAACGAGCTGGTGCGGGACCACCCGCACACCGGCAAGCGGCGGAAGATAATCGGTTGCACCGGGGGTCCCGAGCCCTTCTGTGGTGGCGCGCCGCAAATCCTCCACAAAGCCGGGTACGTCGTCGCCGGACGACGTATTCACCCAGAGGCAGGCATAGCTCGGCTCATCGGGCTTCGGAAAGAGAGCGGGATAGTTAAACGGACCGCCGGACCCGACAAAGGTCGCAATCGAGCGCATGCGTTTTCCCCCGTCCGGCAGCTCGACGAGCTTGTCGTCGGCATAGGTTTTTGTGGAGAGTCTTTCCACCATGGCCTCGACCTTTTTCGCTATCTCGCTGGTGCGGGCAATGGGCGATCCAGACGGCAGGTACACATCGACCACAAACTGGTCGCGGTCGGAGAGCGGGAAGAACGACGACTTTAACGGCATGCTCAAGATGAGGAAGAGGATGGTATAGGCCACAATGAGCGTCACCCATTTGGCCTTCACCGCCACGTAGCATAATTTCAGGTAGGGGCTGTCCTTTTTGGGTTCGCCTGCAACCGGCTCCTTCGGTTTTTTTCCGCACAGCCGCATCACGAATTCGATCAGGGCGACCACCGGATTCTTTTCGCCGCCCTCCTTCAGGCCGTAGAAGGCCATGATGGTCGTAATGGTTACCGCAAACAGCCAGCCCAGCCCCAGCGCGAGGGACACGACCACCGGCAGGCTGAAAACAAATTCCTGGGATGAGCCGGTAAGGAAGATGGTCATCGGCACAAAGACGCCGACGATGGTCAGGGTGGCGATCAGCAGCGGAAACGCCATCTGGGAGGCACCCTGAATGGCCGCTTCACGCCGAGGGATTCCGCTTTTCAATTTGGAGCCGATATTGTCGCAAACCTGAATCGTATTATCGACCAGAATGCCCAGCGCAATAATCAACGCCGCCAGGGAAATCTGTTCAATCACAACCCCGAAGAGCGTCATCAGGCCCATCGTAATCAGCATGATGGCCGGGATGGCAATCGTTGCAATAATCGAGGTCCGGATTCCGGCCATAAAGATGAGCACAATAATTACCGCCACAATGGAGGAAATTACATTGCTGACCACCTCGCTGACCTTTTTATCCACCGCCGCCGGTTGATCCGAGGCTTTGGCGATTTTGATGTCCGGCGGGAGGAAGGTGTCGTTCGCGGTGGCCAGCATACCCGAGATTGCTTCGTTCAGTTTAACAATATTGACGCCGTCTTTCATCGTGAACGAAAGCGTCACGCTTTCGTGCGAGCCTTCATCATCAAAGTAGCGCGTAATGTTTTGCTGCGGGTCGGCATAGCCGCGGAAGACTTTCAAGTCGAGGTCGGTCACGGTGACCGGCACGGTCTGCCCCCCGGGGGCGCCGGCGCCCGGTGAAGTGGGCACCCGCCCAATCATGGTCCGTTCAATCTCGCTTTCCACATCCAGGCGGCCGCCGATCTGAATATTGAAGCTGGCCGTCTCCGTCTCGATGGTTCCGCCCGGCACCACCACATTGCGCAGGGCCAGATAGGCGCCTAAATCATCGGTCGACACCCCGAGCTGGGCCCACTTATCCATGTCCGCTTCAACATAGATGACCTCCCCCTGGTTGCCGTACAGGTCCACCCGTTCAACATACGAAGCGGCCGTTGGGTTCGGAATAAACCGGCCCTGCTCATCGACGGTTCCAGGCCGGAGGTCCATCAGCCGGTCGCGAAGCAAACGGGCGAAGTCCTCCAGTTCACGCGGGGTATAGCGATGTTTGTCCAGCGTCGCCGGATCCTGATAGAGCGAGAGAATCATGACCGAGGCCTGACTGATGTGGTCGCTCAGAATCGGGCTGGCCGCCCCTGGCGGAAGAGCGGGTTCCGCCAGCTTCAGCTCGCGCCGCACCTTGTCCCATACGGCGGGTGCATCCGTAACCGCGTCGATGGTGGTGAGCTGTATCACCGAGAGTCCCGGATAGCTGGTTGAATCGAGTTTGCGGGTGGTCTTGATTCCCGCCAGCGCCAGTTCGAGCGGATCGGTAACGAGCTGCTCCATCTCCTCGGCCGTAGACCCCGGCCACTGGGTGATGATGACGGCATCGCGAATGGTAAACGACGGGTCTTCCTTCCGCGGCGCATTATTAAATGTGGATACCCCGAGCCCAACCAGGATCACCGTAACAGTCAGGACGATCGCTTTATGGTTCAGTGCAAATTGAGACAGATTCATGATGAAGGCCCCTCGCTTTCAACCGGGTTTATTTTTTCTCCATCGGCAACGTAGTAGGCGCCCTCCACCACCAGCCGCATACCTTCGCTCAGGCGTCCGTCGGCAAGCGGCGAGATCTGTTGCAGTGCCCCGGCCGTTGCGCCGGGAAGCACGTCCACCCGGGAGGCGGTTGCTGTGTTGTCGCCCTGGTCTACGGCCAGGAACACAAAGTGTTTTCTACCATCAAACTGAATGGCCTCTTCCGGCACGTAGATTCCGGGAACACCGTCGGATACCCCCCGGCTGACCTGAACCACATCACCCGGGCGCAGCATCCATCTTTTGCGCGTCAGCACGACTTCATCGCCATCTTTAACCTCTCCGGTAACGCGGCGCAGCAGCAGGTCGGTTTCGGGATTCAGGTCCCCGAAATTTTTCAGTTCGCGATAGGTGAAGATCTGGATAAAGTCGAGCAGCTCGTTTCCCGGAACAACACGTACTTTGCGGGCGGTAACGCGGCCCGCTTTGCCCGGCAGCCCTTTTGCCGCCCATACATAAAAGCCAAACTCATCTTCGTGCAGGCACTCGTTTTCCGCAAACCAGGGGCCGGAGTCGTTGAAGCTGCGTTTTTCCAGGCGGAACAGGCCGCTGGCCTGTGCCTCATTCCTGACGGCTGCACCTTCAATAATACTTTTGTTCCGGGTGAGTACCGTAATCAGGAACGTACGGGTGGCGGCATCCGCAGCCGTGTCCTTGAGATAAACCTCGCCGTAAAGCGATTCCCCGGTTCCCGGTACGTGGACCATCATGGCCTCGTTATAGTCGATGTCGGCATCCACCTGCGAGGCTACGGCAAACTGAACCTTGACCGGATCAATCATCTGAACAGTAACCACCGGTTGGGCGCGGACGGCAAAGGTGCCGGTCGTCACATGGATACGGGCAATCTGGCCGGAGAACGGCGCCACCAGGGTGCAGTCTCTCAGGTTCAGACGGGCATTCTCAACATTACCTTCGGCCACATGCACTTCGGACTGGGCCTGCTTGCAGGAGGCTTCCACCTGGTCGAGTTTTTCGCGGGAGGCCGACCGTTCGGCCACCATCCTGGTGTATCGTTCGAGCTCCTGCTGCTGAAGGATCAAATGGGCCCGGGAGGCCTCCAGTTTTGCTTCCGCGTCCTTCAGGGCAATGCGGTAGCGCTCGTCGTCCAGGCGGGCAATAACTGTTCCGGCGGCAACACTTTTGCCGCTGATGTCGCGGGTTTCACCGGCCACCTCGGTTCCCATATCGATGACCCACTCGACGCGACCGGCCACCTCGAATCCGACCTGTGCACTTTTCCATGCATCAACGGTGCCCGAGAAACGCCGGGCGGATTCCGGGGTTGTGGTTTTAAGGGTAACATACGAAACCGGACGGGGAGGGCGCTCCGGGGGTTCGACGCTTTGGCTGCATCCCGACAGGACGGCCAGTAAACAAATCAGGCTGAGGGCTATACGTTTCATAGTTAATATCTCCGGTTTCTTTTTTAAAATAGTGAGTCAGGCAGCCGTACGCTGTCGCTGGGTTCGGTTTCGCGGTCAGGTGCTTCTTCGGCTTCGGCCAGGAGTCCGCCCCATCCGGTTCTTTCCTTCATTTCTTCCCTGGTTGCATCTGGAATAAGCGGCTTACCTTCCCTCAGCTGCCATCCGCCGCCGAGGGAGCGGTAGATGCTGATGAGGTTGATGCATACATCGGCATTCTTTACGGTGAGCTGATCCTGCCAAACCGAGAGGAAGCGCTGGCTGTCGAGCACCCGGGAGTAGGATGAACCGCCTTCGCGGTATTGGTTCAGCGCGAGTTCTTCTGCACGTTTTGCCGAAAGCACCACTTTTTCAAGCTGATCCACCCCGTTCTGCGCTCCAAGGAAGCCGGAAACGCCATCTTCAACTTCGCGCTGCGCCACGAGTACGGTCTGCTGGAAGTTAACCAGTAAGGCCTGATATTGCGCATCTTCAGCGCGGATCTGATTTGAAATGCGGCCATAGTTCAGAATGTTCCAGGAAAAGAAGGGGCTGATAAATCCGGTCTGGTTGTCGGAAGAAAACAACCCATCCGAATGGGGGGAACTCACACCGAAGGCACCACCGATTCCAAACCTTGGAAAAAGCCCGGCTTTGGCAATGCCGATCTGCGCGCACTGGGCCATGGCCTGCAGTTCGGCCAGGCGGATATCGGGGCGGCGCCGGATGAGGTCGGCCGGGATTCCGATGGCCACCGACTCCGGAGCAACCGGAATCGAACCCGGTTCACCAAGAATAGAGCGGACTTCATCCGTCTGCTTTCCAACGAGGATCGCCAGACCGTTCCGGGCATGCTGCAACGAGGTTTTAAGTTGGATTACCAGCACTACGGTGGAGCCGTGAAGCGCCTTGGCCTGCGCAACATCCAGTTCGCCGGCCGCTCCGTTTTCAAACCGGGATTCCGCCACTTCAAGCCCCGTTTGCTGCAGCTCCGCATTTCGCTGGGCAATCGCCAGCCGCTCTTCCAACATTCGGAGGGTCACGTAGGATGTCGCCACATCCGCCGTTAGAGAAACCAGCATGTCATCATAGGTGGCAATCGAAGCAATATAGGATGCATCGGCAGACTCCACTCCGCGGCGGTTGCGGCCCCATAAGTCCAGCTCCCATGCGGCACCCAGCCCGGCCTGATAGTCGTTATAATAGCCGGAGCCATCGGAGGAGTTCGGCAGGGCCGAATTCGGCGATGGATTGTCGGCTCCGTTTAACTTAATCCGGCTGTAGCTGCCGAAGGCGGATTGGGTGGGGTAGAGTGCTCCCACGGCCCGGCCGAGGTGGGCCCGGGATTCCATAATCCGGATGCCGGCAATCCGCAGCGGCAGGTTCTGTTCGTGAGCGAGCTCAATCAGCTCGGTGAGGATTGGATCGTTAAAGGTATTCCACCACTCGCTGTGATCGATTTCTCCTGCTTCAATGCGGACGTCTTCTGCATCGCTCCATTGTTCGGCAACCGATAGGTCGGGAGCCTTGTGTTCGGGGCCCACCGTGCTGCAGCCGTAAACCAGAAACAGCGTGAGCAGGGGAGAGAGAGTTCTGAATATCTTCCCTATCTCGCAAGTCCGTTTGACTGGACGAAGCTCGCGCAGTCTCCTCCGTTTATTCCATTTACTGTTCATCATGTATTCTCCCTTTGCCGCACTGCGCATTCGTATCTGTACCCAATTCTCATATTCTCATCCATGGTTAGAGCGGTGGCCCTGCCGGTCAGCAGAGCTTTCGGCGGCAAAGCGAGTGCGAGTTGATTTCCGGGAGGGGGACTCCTGCAGTTTGAGCCTTGGGTCTTCGTCAAGCAGCCGAATCCTGAGAACGGTTCCCTGAAATCCGGAAAGCATTCCTTCGACCCGCTCCCCTGAACGATCGCTTGTCAACACGAGCACGCCAGTGGATCCCATCGGAAGGGCCTCCTCAATCCGCTTCTGCGCGGTTTCATCGATTCCGATCGAGTTCAGCATCGCCTGTATAGAGTTGAGCTCAACCGTTTCATCTTGGGAAGGAAAGAGCAGCCCCGCAAAGCGTTTCCAGAACCCCCGGTCGCCACCGTTTTTTTTATTCAGGCGGATGGATTCACGAATGGTGGTCTGATCTTCCGCCAGCCGTGACAGCACGGCAACATCGCTGAACGAAATCGACAGTTCGGTTTGCAGTCTGGAAAGTGTGCTCTCCGCGAGCAGTGCCGCATGAGGGCTGGGGTAGCCGGCTACAATCAGTTCATTCATTCCGCATCTTCTCCTTTGAAACGATGCGAAGACTCTAGCTTCAGGAGAAAAATGCACCTCCCCCTGAGAGAGGGAGAAACGGGGGAGGTCCGTTAAGAAAGGAATTATCTAAGAAACTACGCTAAGGAATATCCAACCACTGAATACACCAAATACACGGAAAAGCGAGACGGCCTGATTTTGTTCCGTGTATTCGGTGTATTCAGTGGTTCAATAAATACGTATGACATTCCTTTGCGGCAGTTTAAAACAAGAGAGCGGATGGCGGTCAGTCTTTGGAAACCAGACCGAGCTCTTCGGCTTTCAGCATCGCTTCGCGCCGATTGCCGACGTCCAGCTTCTGGAAAATATTTTTTACATGCGTTTTTACGGTTTCAACCGAAACAGAGAGCTCGTCGGCGATCTCTTTGTTGTAGAGCCGTTTCATCAATAACTCCAAGGTGTCGAGTTCACGGTTGGTCAACGGCTCGATAAGCTCATCCTGTTTAGTTTCATGCTGCTTTGAACGTTCTTTAAGGGATTTTTTCAACGACTGCTCAACGCCGTCATGGCCGGAAAACCATTTCTGGGCACCCACATATTCGATGAACTCTTCTTTGGAAGACATGCCCAGCTTCTTGATTATCTGCTCCTCAAGGTCGGCCAGCGCATCGGCATCAAGTTCATGGCGGGATGCAATTTCATCGGCGTCGCATCCTTCGCCAATCAACAGGATATATTCCTTTTCCAGTTTGGTGAGTTTGGCCTTACTGGCCGAGGTCTGGGTGCGGGAAAGCAGTTCCATATATTGGGAAACCACCAGTCCGGTGACTTCCGAGCTGAGATACTGGCCTCCCTGATGCACGGTTCGGATCGCCGTTTCCAGTTCTTCGGGTGCGCTGTCTTTAAGGATATAGCCCACCGCGCCGGTCTGGAGCATGTTCTCAACAAACCGTTTTCCGCCATGGATGGAGAGGGCGATGATTTTGGTGTCGGGAAAGTCCGCAAGAATTTTCCCGCTGGCTTCAATGCCGTCGCTGTTGGGCATGGTGATGTCCATGACCACCACATCCGGCTGCAGTTCTTTCACCTTGTCGTAGGCTTCCAGGCCATCTCCGGCCTCGCCAACGACATTCAGGTCGTCCTCCTCCAGCATGGCACGAAGCCCTTTGCGGAACAGGGCATGATCATCAACCAGCAATATGGATATCGACATTATTTTTCTCCTTGACAGCAGTGGGGCATGGGCATTTTCAGTGTGGCCTTGCACCCTTGGCCGGGGGCGGATTCAATCTCCAGCATTCCGCCCATATCGGCCATGCGTTCATAGACGCTGAACAAACCGAATCCCCCTTCGGACCCCGGTTGTTTCTGGCGTTTGTCGGGGTTGAAGCCTTTGCCATCATCCTGCACTTCAATATGCAGCACCTGATCAACACAATGTAGTTTAACGGCGATCCGGCTGGCGTCCGCGTGTTTGATCGTATTCATAAGCAGTTCGCGCGCGTTGCGGAAGAGCATGGCGAGCATGTCTTCACTCAGTTGTATATCTTCACAATCATTTGAAAAGGAGGTGTGCAGGCCTTCTCTGCGCCCGGCCTGTTCTTCCAGCCATTCCGACAGCGCCGCAGCCAGGCCGATCTCATTCAACGCCGGCGAACTGAGATCGAGCAATACGCCCCGAATCTGCTGGAGCGATTCCTTCAGCAACCGGGAGAGATCATCCAGTTTGTTGGTCGTTTTCGGATCCTCGACGGCCTTGTTTACTGAGACGAGTTTGACGCGAGCCAACGCCAATGATTGCGCCGCGCCATCGTGCAGTTCTGTCGCAATCCGGCGGCGTTCCTGTTCTTCCGTCAGGGTGAGCTCGGACGCCAGTGCTCGGAGACGTTTCTGATACTCTTGAAGACGGATATCTGCAAGCCGCGGCTCGGTCATGTCCTCTTCCATATACACCACATTCAGAAGTTCCCCTTCCGTATTTTTAACCGGGTACAGGCGGGCTTGAATCCACCGTTTATTGGACATGACATGTGCCAAGTCCAAGTTTTCCATGGTTTCGGGGGCATCGTATTCCACCACCGGAAGAATCACGTCCTCCCCGGCAAACGCCCTGCGAATCCCAGGCAACAGCCCAAGTTTTTCCACTTGAGCATCTTCAAACGTGTTATACGTATCCATCACCTCCTCCAGATCCTCATCGCTTATTCCCCACAACTTTTGAAAGGCCTGATTGACTTTGGTGATTTTCCCATCGGGGTTGAGTATCTGGATGGAGATCGGTGACTGCTCAATCAGACTTCTGAACTCTGACTCGCTGTCACGTACCTTTCGCTCGGCCTGCTTTTGTTCGGTAATATCTTCATGCATCATAACAACATGCGTCACGTTGCCTTGGAGATCTCTCACTGGATACACTATGTTGCTTAACCATCTTTCTCTGCTTTTTTCCTTATTATCGACATCTTCTCGAGAAGCATTAAAATCCACATCAGGAATCGCGCCAATCTCTTCTCCGGCAAAAGCCCTTTTAATATAAGGCAAAAGCCCCACTTCTTCAACTTGAGAACTTTCAAGAACATTAAATTTATTAACAACATCATCCGCTTGAAGATTCCACAAATTTTCAAAAGCCCGATTGACCTGAACTAAAACTCCATCCGTATCATATAGCTCAAAGGTAGTCGGAGATTGCTCAATAAAACTTCTAAATTTCTCTTCACTTTCCTGCAGCGCCATCTCCGCCAGTTTTTGTTCGGTGATGTCCTTCACTACAGCAGCAAACCATTTCGGTTGAGCGTCGTCATCTCTAATCAGGGAGACTATAAGAGTGATCCAGACGATTGATCCGTTTTTATGAATGTATCGTTTGTCTTTAGAATAGGTATCGCCCTCGCCGTCGAGGAGGCGCTGCACTTCGGCGACATCGGCGTCCAGATCGTCGGGGTGCGTTATGTCCTGAAAGGTCAGTGCCCGCATTTCGTCGCGGGAATAGCCGACGATGTCGCAGAACTTCTGATTGATCCTCAGAAAGTGGCCATCCGGGGATACATGGGCGATGCCCACGGCCGCCTGTTCAAACGTGGCGCGAAACCGCGATTCGCTCTCCTCCAGACGTGCCTGGGCCAGCTTTCGTTCCGTGATGTCGACGTGACAGCCCAGTATGCGAACCGGATTGCCGGCGTCATCCAACTGCTTCTCCCCGCGGGTGTAGATCCACCGGTAGGAACCGTCCTTGTGACGCAGGCGGAACTCCTTCGCGTATTCCGGGATCCGCCCGGCGAGGTAGTCCTCGACCATATCGAAGGCCTCTTCCCGCTCGTCCGGATGCAGGCGGGATTCCCATTCTTCGATCCGGCTCTCGAATTCGTCATCCTCGTAGCCTAGCTGCTGCTTCCATTCGGGGGACAAAAAGACAGCATTGGAACGGGGGTCAAAGTCCCAGATCGCCACCCGCGCGGCGGCGGTGGCCAGGCGCAATCGGTCCTCGCTCTCCACCAGAAATGCCTGTGCTTGCTTTTGTTCCGTGACATCGACCCCGATGGACGTGATTCCGATGACGGTATCATGCCGCCTGATTTCACTATTGCTCCACGAAATAATCCGCTCTTCACCCGATTGGGTTAAAATCACGTTTTCGTAGTGTTCCGGAACCGTGCCGGAAAGCGCTTCCTGTAACGCCGCATGGGTTTCGGGGAAATGTTCGGGCGGAATAAGCATCTCCATCCAGTTTTGCCCAATGAGTTCGTCCGCCTGATAACCCGTGACGGTTTCAGCGGCTGGATTCATGTTGGTGATGAGGCCCTTCGTGTCCATGCTTACAATCATCACGTTGGCGCTTTGGATCAGGTGATCGGTATATTCGCGCTCCTGTTTCAAGGCAAGCTGAGCTTCCCTTTGTTCCGTGATGTCTTCCGCAAAAAAGACGGCGTTGATCACCTGGCCGTTACTGTTTTTCAACGGGAACCCGCGCACCTGCGTCCAGAGTTCATGAGGGGCGGTTTCATGCCCGACACTCTTCGTCGCCTCGTCGGTTGAATATTTATACGGTGGGAAAATGACATCTTCGCCGGCATAAACTCGTTCAATGTACGGCTGCAGCCCGAGCTCTTCCGCCTGTTCGTCTTTGCGGACATTGTAGTGTTCCAGTATCTGGTTCAGGGCCTCTCCTTCCAGATTATGCATGGATGCAAAGGCCGGGTTGGCCTGGACGATTTTCCCTTCCAGATCATGGATTTCAATGGCCATCGGAGTCTGTTCCACCAGGCGACGAAAGCGGGATTCCTTTTCAAGAATTTCAGCCGTGCGAGCGATAACCTGCCGCCGCAGCTGTTTGTTCCACATCACGAACAGCAGAATGATAAGGAAGGCAACAGAAACAACAGTAATCACGCGACGGGAAGCTTCCCCAGGAGACATACCGTGTTCATAGCGAACCGCCAGGTACTTGCCGTGAATATCTGCGTGTTCTTCGACAGTCAAGTGATCCAGCGCCTTTTGCAGGATACCAAGAAGTTCAGGCCAATCTTTCCGAACGGCGAAAGCCAATTCACGGTCACTCAATGGCCCGGGGGCTGCAACCTTCACGTTCGACAGCTGGCGCTCCTGGATGATGTGGGTCCCGACTGCGATGTTTCCAACAAATGCCGTTACCTCGGCAGAGGCAAGCGCCAGCATCGCTTTCTCGGCAGTATCGAACTGGACGAGTTGAATATCTGGATAGTTCTCAATGATGTGCAGAGAGAGCGGAGTCTTACGCCCGACCGACACGCGCTGATGGGCAAGAGAGTCCATACCCAGGATGACACCAGAGTCCTCACGCGTGAAAATGACGACGGGTGAGACCATGTACGGGGTGGTGAAGGAGACAGAGCTCTCCCACCTGTCGTCTGCCATGGTGGCTGGGAGCAGGTCGGGACCGTTGCCTTCCTCAACCATGTTGTGAGCCAGACCTACAGACGCGGGTTCGTAAACCCATTCGTAGTTTATCCCGATGTTTTCGGAGGCCGCCCGCAGGTAGTCGATCGCTATCCCCGAGGGTTCGCCGTTGCCAGTGATCATGAAGGGAGGATTGTTCGCAACATGAACCCGGACCGTGTATTCCTGTGCGAGCCAGGCCTGCTCTTCGTCAGTAAGCTCCAAACGCTTCTTGTCGGCGGGGAGGTAGCTCCACGTGCGGATGATGTTGTGTGCGTCGCTCTCTGAGAACCCGGATAGCCCTTTGTTGAGAATGCTTACCAGCTCCGGCCAGTCCGAACGCACCCCGACACACTGCCATGTGGGCGTGTCTAAAAATACATGGGCCGTGACAAGCTCCAGCAATTGGTACTTGGTGAGATAGTACGAATTGTACGAGCTGCCCAGAAACAGGTCCGCTTCTCCATTGGCGACGGCCCGCAGTCCGTCCAATGCGGTTTTCACTTTAACGACCGTGGTCCGCTTGCCGTGCTCGTCGATCATCTTCTGGGTGATGTAGACCTTGTCGATGAGAGCGACTCGTTGGTCAGAAAAATCCTCAGGGCCCTTGAATGAGGTGCCGCGGCGCGCAAAGACGGCGGGATAGTCGGGCCAGAATACCTCGGTTGATAACAGCCCAAGATTTTCGGCATATTCAGGATGAAGGGTAACAATGCCGTCCACCTTTTTAGTCTGCGCGTTTTCAAGCGCCGTCGGGATATCATCTAAACGCAATTTTATCCGGGTCCCGAGGCGCTGGTTCAGCTGCTCCAGCGCGTCGACCAGCATGCCGGTATGCTGGCCGTTCGGCCCCGCAATGACGGAGGGCTCCAACGAATCGGTGTAACCCAGCGTGATGTCTGGATGGGCTTCCAGCCAGGATATTTCCTTCTGGGTCAGCTCGATGGCGGTGGACGACATCGTATTGCTCTCCGCCCGCACCGAACCACACAGACCCGCTATGCAGATTCCAGCTAATACCATTGAACGGAATGTGGACATTTTCCCCCGGAGTGTCTGTTTGGCAACGACCAGTTAAAACGCTTGAAACTGTAAAGATTACTCCCCCCCCATGCAATGAAAGATCCTGATCATAAAGAATCCCGAATGGTCTCAACAATCCGGCCATGTTGCTTTTCCGGCTGGTGGCCGACTGCACCGGCCATGTTCCTTTTCCGGCTGGGGGCCGCCCCAAATTCATTCATCCAACGATCCAGCTCGTCAGGTTAAGGAGTCATTCCTGTTTCCAAAGATTGGAAAAGCGCGGTTTTTCCAAGGGTTGGAAACGCGGAGGTTCTTCAGTTCTCGGTCTTCACTTTGCTCATCAGCCAGGAAGGAACGGTAAGGTGCCAGTGGATGGCCGCTGCAGAGATCAGGGTCAGGGTGCGGGAGATATTCTGCTCCAGCTTCGCAATCAACTGTGGCCCGCTAAAACCTACTGCTCACATGGAACGTAAAGGGAACGTCGAATCCGTCATTCGAATCGTAGATGCTGGCGTTTGATATGTGCCGGCAGCAAAAGTCGACCGACCACCGCTTCAAGACTTGAGATAAACAGGGGTTAAACAGTCATGTTTACAGCCTCTTGCTATTTTAAGCCTAACCACATGAAAAAAAGGTTTATGCCCCAACTAGAGGGGAAACAATCGGATGGTTGAGATCGTAGACGCGATGCCCTCGTCGCGTTCCGTAGAATCTGGCCTTGCGCATGCAACGCGACGAGGGCGTCGCATCTACGTTGCAGATTCACCGCAGATGGGACGTAAAAAAAGGCAGGAGCCGCCACCCTGCCTGCACCGTTCGTAAACAGCGTGTGCCGGCAGAGCGATTTAGAAGTTGTAGTCCAAAGCAACAAATGGGCCGGCTACTTTTAGATTTTTCATTGCAGCACCCAGATCATCATCCTTGTGAAAGTTCCACCTCAAATAACGATAGCCTCCCGACACCGCGAATTTTTCAAACCGGTATCCCACAGCCCCCATAGCCTGATACGTAAGGTGGGAATCGCCCGTTCCGATATCCGCGTAATACACGCCATACCATTGTTTCGGGAACTGGACCTTGCCGGAAAGCCCGACAATGCCGTTCCACGCGTTTTGAGAACCGGATACGTTATCTTTATAGTCCGTCCCCTTCACCTTTGCATCCAGATCCAAATCAAGGTAAAGAAAGCGCGCTCCGCCCAACACATTGACGCTGAAGTCGTCATTATAAAAAACGGTATAGCCCGCGCCCATCGTGGAGATCCAGGATTTCATCGTCAGATCAAGCTTTAGCTTGGCGGATTCCGGCAGCTTCACCGTTGCGTCGTCTTCCAAATCAAGATAGATCAGGTCCTGAAACAGACTCCACCTTCCTTTGCGGGCCCCGGCCTTCAACATGATGACCCCATCCAGATTATCGAGAATATCCTTCAAGGTGATATCAATATCGGGTCCCACCCGGGAATCGGCCTTGATCGACGGCATCCATCCGTAGGCCGAGACACTGAACTGCCAGTTCTCGCTGAGTTCCGTCACCGACGGATTCGTTTTGGCGGCGTCTTCAACCGCTTCTGCGCCCTCAACCGGCCCCGCGCCAACCAACAGCAACGCAGCAAGCACCAGCACGCCGCCCCGTCCCGACAACTGCATCCAACCCTGAGTCATTTTCTCCTGCTTCATCTGCATTCTCCTTCAATTTATCATTCTTCGTTTGGTTCTTTTTCCGCCTGCCAGCACTCGCTATTGATTCCTGCATCCATGGTATTGTAGACCGTGCGGGACGGCCGGGCAAAGCCCGTACCGGCATCCTTTATAATCTTCATGATGCGCATAAATATATCCTCACGGATCGTGCGGAACTCAATAAAGTTGGTGGTGTTGACATCGGCCCTGATTTCCACGTTCAGCGCATAATCATTAAACCCGATGAAGCGAACCCGGGGATCCTCGTCCATTACCCTTGGGTGCTCCTTCAGCATGCTGCGCAGTTCGTCGAGCACATGCCGCAGCTGCTCTTCGGTGGTTTCATGCCGCAGCTTGAGAACGTTGAGCAGGAAGCGGTGGCTGCTCCGGCTAAAGTTCACGATGTGCATTCGGGAAAATTCACCGTTGGGAATGGTCGTGACGGTGTTGTCGATGCCCCGGATACGGGTTGAGCGCAACCCGATGGACTCGACCGTACCCGCGCGCTTCCATTGATCGGAAGGATCCTCACCATAGCGGCAGAAGTCGCCGACCCGCACCGGCTTGTCGGCAAACAGATTGAGGCTGCCGATAAAGTTTTCAATCGTATTCTGGGCGGCGAGGGCAATGGCGATGCCGCCGACGCCGAGTCCGGCCACCAAGCTGTAGAGCGGCGCTCCAAGCCGGTTGCTCACCTGAAAGGCGATCACAAACACCGAAACAATGCCCAAGGTACGTGCAACGAGCCGCAGCAGGTGGGCATTCAGGCTCTGATCGCCGATTTTCGGCGAAGCAATGATCAATTCAGCCACCACCATGGAACCCACCCAGATGATCCAAGCCAAAGAGAAATAGCGGACAAACTCGCCCACCAGCACAAAAAATCCGGACACGTTACCGGTAAGGGTCAACTGCCGAATGGCTAAATTGATCAGCACCGGCGTTAGCCAGCCCAGCATAATCGGTGTGGCCAGCCGGAACAGATAGGTTTTGACGGAGGACCCCGCGAACCGTTTCCGGCTGATCCAGTGAACCCCCATAATCACCAGCACATTAACAACGAGCAGGAGCAGCACTGCGATCCACTTCCACACCGCCTGATCATAGACGCCGCGCTTAAGCCAGTCGGGAAATGAGTTGATGGTCTTCGTGGAAACCATCCAGCCGGCGGGGCTCAGATAGGTGCGCATTTCCGCATAGTTCTCCACCGGGACATCGCGGCGGTAAGACAGGGCACGGGTCTTTTTATAAAACTCTTCAGCCCGGGCAACGGTTGCCGGGCTGAATAAAAAGTCGCCTTTGCGGGGCCCGTCCTTCTGACGGATCAATGTGATTTCTGTATGAGGAATCGTCCAGCTGACATCCAGCCCGTCGGTGTTGTCTTCGAGATCGGGATATTCAGAGGCATCGGGGATTTCCTCTTCCGGAGGAAGCTCGATGCGGGAGAGCACTTCGTAAAGATAGAGATAGCCATCGCGCCCGAATTCATAGCGTGCGGCGGGAGGAATTTCGCTGAGGTCGAGCGCCCGCGCACCCTCGGTTGATTGGGCGTGAAGACGCTCGGCGACTGCTGGAGTCGGGTTTTCCCAATATTCATCCCGCATCAATACCAGCGCGGCATCGGCCGTGGTCAGAAAATTATCCAATGTGGCACGCGGACTGGATAGGTCCATGGGTTCCAGTGCATATTCGACGATATCCCTCGCGCAAACCATCGATGACGACGCCGTCAGCAGCAACAGAACCGCGATTCTGAAATCTCTTGAAAACCACTGGATCATAAATATCTCCGGAACGAACCTCTATATTAGTACATACTTTATAAAAAATGCCCACATAACGCCAACCCGAAAGTCGAATGGTTAAGCCGTCACTCGGGCTTGACCTTGGAGATCAACCAGGAGGGAACGGAGAGGTGCCAATGGATGGCCGCCGCACGGGTGAAAAAGATAAACAAACAGCAGGCCAATCCACTGACGAATCGATAATCCGGGAGGCAATACAGCAGCACCACGTAAAGCGTGCACCCGAACAGCACCGGCGCGGCATAGAGCTCGTTGGTCATCAGCAGCGTCGGGCATCCTCTTTTCCTCATAACGAATAACGAATAACCGATACCAGCGGCAAAGCCGCTTAAGCATTGCCCTATATATAAGGGGGGGCCCTTCCTCCACGGATGATCAAGCGCGTCTCCGACGCTTTAATCATGCCGCCTCTCCGCAGCTTACATGAACCTGACAATGATGCTGATCGTTCCCTTCGTGCCTCAGTACAGATCACTTCATTGCTTTACGCCATCAACTTCTGCCTTAGATTCGTTGGTGTAGTAGTTTCCATGCACTAAAACTAAATAATCGATATCGTTGATAGATTTCTCATTAGTTCTGCTCGACCCATATTGTATCGTGAGTACTCCACACTCTTGACCATACTCGAGCATTGCTTGCTGTTTCAGGTATTCAAAAGAGTAATGATTGGGTTTTTCGATCGTTGGTTCTTTGACATTCAGGATTTCATCTCTTTTTCCAAAAAGAGATATTTTTAAGTTTTCCACCTCATCTTTTTTGCTTTCAACTCTTTGCTCGAGCAGCTTGATAGTGTCACTCTTTTTTGATTTCTAAGAGCAAGAAGAGTTATCACAAGAGTTCCGAGTGCTCCCAATAGTTCATTGCTCATATCATTTCCTATAGTTTAAAATTATTTGAGACTAACGTTACTCCTTCCGAATACACTTCTGCGGGTTTGACTGACTCGCGATCCATTTCTTCAAGAACAGAAGCGATAAAGTTCGCAGATTCTAAGTCACCTCTCTTCGCGCACTTGGATTTCAGGTCGAGCAGTTCTAGATAATATTCGTCATTGATCTTTTTAATCTTATGTTCGTGCGACACTTTAAGGCGTTCGAATTCAGAAGGGACTTCCTTCTCTGCGAACGCAATTATTGCAAAGGCGAAGATTGCAGCGATTGTTGATGGTATTTTCATAATTTTAGATGCCGAGTACGTCAAAACAAACAGAGAGAAGGCTATGACAGCGAAGCGCTCTCTCCATTGGTGCGTGGCTTGCGATTGCGCTTTGGTTGCTCAAACAGGCAAGTGTCCCATTTGTGGCAATCGACAAAACGAGAAGAAAAGAAAAGGCATCTAACGTCTCGAAGCAGCGTTTGGGAGCGGAGCGACCAATAAGCTGACTTCGCTTGTTCGATATTTTTATTTAGTACGCTCCCAAGCTTCTTTCAGTACTGCTTGGGCAACAGGTATAACTGATTCTGTCAGCTCCCTCATCTGGGGCATTTTCTCTTTGATTTTTATACTCTCATCCCCTGCAAGTTGGACAATAGAATCGAGTATCATCTCCAAACTGTTGTGATCTACTTCTCTTGGGTTAAGCATCATTTTGGCTTTGCCTTCAAGTAGCACCAACTTATTGTAAGCTTCTTTGAAATTAGGCTCGATTGCTCTCGACTGAACAATAATGGAAGATGCAGTTTCTGCCGTTGAAATAATCTCTGATAATGTTTCCCGCAAATCAGCTATCCACTTTTCTCGCATTGCAGACAACGAATCTTGTCGATTTATTTTTGCAGTCACAAGCGGACCAATAAATACGGCAACCAACGCGGTGCCAGCAGATATAATTGCTGCAATTCCAGTAAGTATTTCTGGTTTCATTATATTTTCTCTATCGAACGTTATGGGATTGGTATGAAGATTGTGCATTTTGCCGCGTAGGGTCTAGGTGCCGGTTCAATTTTCTGTAGTTTATGTACATCTGGAAATCCCAACTTTACTCGAAGGAATTCATGACGTGATATCAGTTTTCGGTTAACGAAATCTCTCAGTGCTATAAACTCATTTAATATTGATTCTGAATATGAAGCAGAATCTCCAACAAGATAATGTAAGGCGTTTCGGCTTTTATTTATCCTGTTTAGCGTAGTGAGTAGCGAGCTGTTTAGTTTGTGTTCTGCGATATATGAAGGTTCATTAAGCAATTTTGATAAAACGAGGGTGTTAGGTTTCAATGAATTAAAGCTGTAATTATTTCCTCTTCTGCGGCTTAAATTTTCAGCATTTTTAATCTCGTTGATCTTAATTGGCCTGCTTGCTTGGTCATTCGCGAGGTGTTTGAATGCTTGAGGTAGTTGATTCTTGATTATCATATGAATTATGAATCGCTTTTCAATCAACCGAGCTTTCATGTAGTTCTCAAAACACGTGCATATACGAATAGAATCGAGAATATGCATATCCAAAAGGTTCCACGTAATCTCGCTACTTTTTTTGATGTCACCAAGGTTTTCCTTTAAGGCGTCCGCATATTGGAGAATGCTTGTTTCTTTGGCTAAACGGTGGGCTGCTGTGAGAATGTTTAATGACACCCATTGGGCATGCAATAGGTTTGTGTAGCAACAACCTTCATTCATTATATTTGCATGTAACATAATTATTTATCGAACGTTAAGCGTCACTCTGAGCGCGGCGGAGCAAGCGATAGGGTGAACGCTCTGGTTGGGCGTATTTTTATTATGTTGTGCTGCGGGTCGCTTGCTTCCGGCCAGCAAGTATTCTTACTAGCAAAACGAAGAAAACGCCCAGGGTGCCAATGAGAGCACCAAGGGGTACTGACTCGGCTATAGTACGACCTGTGCGCCATAATATAAATGTTCCTACTGCGCCAAATAGAGGCAACAAGATTGCAGATTGTTGAGTTATCTCGCGAATTGTTGGGCGAATCCAGACTGATACAGATCTCTGGGAAGTGCCATTGTCATCCGAATTAATAGCAACCGTGAATCTAGCTTTACCATCCTTGTCCCCTGCCATGCTGACGGGACTCAGAAAATCTGAGCTTGATATAGGAATGCGGATCGTTTTGTTTTTTTGTAGGTCCA
This sequence comes from Pontiella sulfatireligans, assembly GCF_900890705.1. Taxonomy (GTDB): domain Bacteria; phylum Verrucomicrobiota; class Kiritimatiellia; order Kiritimatiellales; family Pontiellaceae; genus Pontiella; species Pontiella sulfatireligans. The sequence goes on from NZ_CAAHFH010000004.1 coordinate 52,752, forward strand.
AGAGGGTTCCATCTATTGTCACGGTCTGCTCTGATGTTGGCGGCGTGGTAGTGCAGATAGCTCCCAGCACTGCCTCACGCATCACACATGTTTTAGGAACGTACACACTAATGCAGCACTCTGGGAAGTTCAGTACGTGCCACCGACGGTTGATTGTACTTTGGACCAAATCTGTCGTTCTCTGGCAATGCTGACTGAGCTTCTGAATATTTTGATATCCACATATGAGATCACTGTAACTCTTAAAGTCCCCATGTTTGAACGTGGTGAGAGACTCCACCAACTGATCTCGACAATTTCGTAGAGCTTCCGGCATGATCTCTAGGATTTCGAATAAGGACTAGAATGAGACGTTGTAATTTGGGAAACTTCTCAACGATGAGGTCATGTCGGTGATTGAGTTCGGCAAAATTGCTCCACTTGCGAGTGTTGTACCAAATTCCGAATACCGTTGAGAGGACAAGACAGCAGTAGGCAACGAGCAGTCCATATGTGTAAGGAACTGCTGTGCGAACTGACGGCACATAGAATATCAGTAAAAGGAGGATGGAAACTGGAACAGCTGAAAACCGATAAAAGAAAATAACCTGCCTTACTAATGGAATTCCTGAGAGGGTTTTATGTAGCAGCAATACTGCTAGAAGCAGATATATCAAACACGGTATTGGAGATGACCATGCGTGTGCCCAACTACTCCAGATAGCCGGGAAAAAAAACCAAAAAATCAGTCCCGTGAAGGCCAGAAGGAATTGCACAACAACTTGGGCGTATGTCAGGTACTGATGGCCCTTGTCCCAGAAGCTGGGTTCATTCCCTTGCTTGATCATCATTCGCCGAGCAATCGGTCCCAAAGCGGTGGACACAAGCTCGGAGAGTCCACGCAGGAGCGCGAAATGTGTGACCGTTACAAGTAGTCCGAGTATCACGCCAAGTATCATTTTTCGATTCCTTTTTTCAGCCCAACGTTTCGCGTCACTCTGAGCTGCGGAGCCAGCGATAGAGTGAACGCATTGGTTCGAATTTGTTATCTTAATACTGAATCAACGATCACTGTTCCGCCCCAATAGGCTGGCACAGCGAAGGCTATAAATATGCTAATATAGATCACCCATGGAAGGTGTTTTATTTTTTCAATTATGCAGACCGCGATGAGTTGAGTTATTGCGATGGAAGTTGTTGTAACCGCAAGAGATCCTCCATTGTATTCCGCAAAGGATGAATAAACATGAATCGGAGCCACCGCAATCGCGACTATCGCCAATCCGGCATCAAGCCCCAGTGTAATAGGAGCCATAATACAGCCTGTGATGTATCCAACTAACGCCGAGATGAAGTAATATTTTTTCATTTATATTTTAATCGAACAGTGTCATCAGTGGAAAATTTTCCATATATGACCCTTATGGGATGGACTCATTTTCCACATATGACCGTATTAAAGGGGTAAACATGGAAAATAGCCCGTTTTGCTTTCCACATATGACCCAAGGTTAAAACATTTTCCACATATGACCGCATTAAAGGGGCAAACATGGAAAATGGACTTTCTTCTTCTCTCAGTCATGTTATACTTAATCAGTATTTTTTAGACAGAGTCATATTCATGGAGAGAAGCATGGAAAACAAGAAAAAATTCAAGCCCGACCCAGATCTTAAGCTCATGGAGCAGGTGCGGGAGGTTTTGCGATATCACCATTATGCTTACCGGACAGAGCAGACCTACTGCGACTGGATCAAGCGTTTTCTAAAATTCTATGGAATGAAGCAACATCCAAAGGATATGGGCGCGGCAGAGGTGGAGCGCTGGCTGAGCCATCTGGCGAGCGAGGGCAAAGTGGCGGCCTCGACGCAGCGGCAGGCGTTGAATGCGATCATCTTCTTGTATCGCGAGGTGCTGGACATCGAACTGGGGGAAATCTCGCCGATGCGGAGCAAGAAGCAACGCAAGCCGCCAACGGTTCTGACACAAAACGAAGTTCAGCAGGTACTGCGCAGCATGGAGGGAACGCATCGGCTGATGGCGCAGCTGCTGTATGGATGCGGCTTGAGGCTGATGGAGTGCATCCGACTGAGGATTCAGGATATCGACTTCGGCCAAGGTCGCATTTTCGTGCGTTGCGGTAAGGGCGGGAAAGACCGGACGGTGGTGTTGCCGGAGTCGGTGCGATCGCTGCTGGCGGAACATGTTGAAAAGGTGGCGGAGCTTCATGAGACGGATCTGCGTGCAGGGTTTGGCGAGGTATATATCCCCGATGCGCTGGCGCGGAAATATCCGAACGCCTGCCGCGAGACCGGCTGGCAGTATGTTTTCCCGTCGAAGAGCCGTTCGATCGATCCGCGGTCTGGAAAGGAAATGCGGCACCATGTGATGGAATCGGGGCTGCAGAAGGCGGTCAAGGCGGCGGTGCGGAATGCGGGAATCGTCAAGCGGGCGGGATGCCATACGATGCGGCACAGCTTTGCAACGCACCTGCTGGAAAACGGCGTCAACATACGCTTGGTGCAGGAACTGATGGGCCACAAGGATGTGAAGACGACGGAAATCTACACGCATGTGATGAACAAGGACATCGATGCGGTGAAGAGCCCGCTGGATTTGCTTTAGGAGCATGCCGGGGAGAATTCAGACTAATCCCTAATAAAAGGTTCTTCGCAGAATTTAGTGGCAACGAATGAAGGAAAAGCAACGAAGCTTGCTCCCAGCGCAATCCAGATATAATTCAGATCGGCCGCCCAAAAGACCGGCACATCAAGAACCAGGTCCCGCAGGGTTCCCCCGCCCACCGCAGTAATGATTCCGAGCACCACCGCACTAAACAGATCGATGCCCCGGGTGGCCAGCGCAAGCACGGCCGTAACCGCAAAGGCCGTGATTCCGGCCATGCCGATCCAGTAACTGAATTGTGAGATATCCATTTTTCCGTTTCTTAGAGGGAGTTATTCGCTGATTGTTTTTGTTTGGTCATTTCAGGGATCAGCAGATATGCACCGGCAAGAAAACAGAGCGCGCCGGCCAAGGTCCATACATTGACGGCCTGGAGGTCGAGCACATCGGTTGCCCGGGGCAGCACCAACGCAAAAACACCCGAAATTCCAAAACCGATGGAGCCGAGCAGGTTGATCATCACAATCCACCACGGCAGGCCTTTAATTTTCCAAAAGGCCATTCCATGGCAGCACTCCAGCACCGCCAGCCAACTGGCGACGAGAAAGCAGATGCAGCCCACGGCGTCCGGCGTCCAAATCAACAGGTCTTCCTGCAGCCAATTGAAGCTGGGCAGCAGGGCATCCGCCGTGTTGACGTTGAACAGCAGCGTGCCCGCAAACTGAACGGCGGCACTCAGCCAGCCAATCTGGCCGGGTTGCCACCCAAACCAGCAAAACGGCTTCACCGCGGTTTCTCCCCTCGCCTGCGCCGCCCGCCGGCCGGCATTGGCAGCCTCAAGCAATTGCAGGTAAGCGGCGGAGGTAAAGAAGAGCGAGCCCATAAAAAACACCGCGTTGAGCACCGCCACGCTTTGAGACACCTGCCCGAAAAGACCAGGCGCCAGTCCGGCCAGGCTCCCGATTGCAAAACAGGCCGAGCCAACCATAAAGAGGACAGAGATCCACCAACCAAGGCCTATATTAAGTCGATGGCCCCTGCTCTTACGGTGCGACCGGGAAGTCCAGGTATGGCGCGAACCATCCGGCCGGCGATGAACCATCCGGGATACAAACGGCCCGGCCCCCTCGGCCTCAATAAGTTTCCAATCTTTGGAAAACGGAATAAGCTTCCGGGCATGTCTCTCCGCCTTAGCTAGATCCTGTTTACCCATCCTGAAAAACCTCTGCGTATTAATCGAACCACGGAAAACACGGAATACACCGAAAAAACTAATTAGATGCGGGTCCCGTGTTTTTCTGTGTGTTCAGTGGTTAACAGCTCTGTCTCATCAATGGTGGAAGCCGCCGCCGTCTTTATGATCCAGCGGGGTCTGAGCGGGATGCTTGTCAAGGTGTTCCATGGATGCCTTGATATCGTCTACCAGCAGCGACCCCAAATCCCGGCTGACGCCGTGACGAACGAGAATCCGTTGAATGGAGAGATCCTTGCAGTTGGCCGGCAGGGCGTAGGCCGGAACCTGCCAGCCGCGCGCGCGCAACCGGTCCGCCACATCATAGAGGCTGAAGCCCGGGTCGGTTCCCTCTTTAATCTTCCAGCACAACGCGGGGATGCCGCCGTCCATCGCACCGCTGTAGATCATTTCGAAAGGACCCAGCTTTTCGATTTCGCCAGCGATGTATTGCGCCGTTTCGTAGCAAGCCGTGTGGATTTTACGGTAGCCTTCAATCCCCAACCGTAGGAAGTTGTAATACTGGCAAACCACCTGCCCGCCGGGGCGGGAAAAGTTTAGCGCAATGTCCCGCATATTGCCGCCGAGATAGTTCACCCAGAAAATCAGCTGTTCCGGCAGATCCTGCTCCTCGCGCCAAATGATCCACCCAACACCGAGGGGGGACAATCCAAACTTATGCCCCGACGAGTTGATCGACTTAACGCGCGGCAGGCGGAAGTCCCAAACCACCTCGGGCGCACAGAAGGGCGCCAAAAAGCCGCCGCTCGCCCCGTCGACATGGATCGGGATATCAATTCCGGTGTCTTTCTCAAGCTGATCAAGCGCATCCGATACGGTCTGAACAGGTTCGTATTCGCCGGTAAACGTTACGCCCAACGTGGGCACGACGCCGATGGTGTTTTCGTCGCAGAGCTTGAGCACCTCTTCCGGTGTCATCAGCAGCCGGCCGTTCTCCATCGGAATCTCGCGGTGCTCAACATCCCAGTAGCGGGTGAACTTATGCCAGCAAATCTGCACCGGCCCTGTGATCAGATTCGGTTTATCAATCGGCTTGCCCGCGGCCTTTTGCCGGGCCTCCCATTGCCGCTTCAGCGCCATGCCGCCAAGCATGGCGGCCTCACTGGATCCCGTGGTCGATGTGCCCACCGCATTTTCGGCGGGCGAGTTCCAGAGGTCGGCCAGCATGTTCACGCAGCGCGCTTCAATTTCAGCCGTCTGCGGATACTCATCTTTATCGACCATGTTTTTGTCGATGCACTCATTCATCAGGTCATGGACTTCCGGCTCCGTCCAGGTCTGGCAAAACGTAGCCAGATTCTGTCGAGAGTTGCCGTCCAGCATCAATTCATCGTGGACAACCGCATAAGCATGTCGTGGGTTATGCTCCTTCAGCGGAAATGTTTTCTTCGGCATGCTGGCCGAAAGATCCGAAGAGGCATACAGCTCATCATTTTCATTGCAGTTAATAAGGCTTTTATCGAGTTGGGACATATCTCATCTCCTTATGGATTACTATTATTCAAGTTATTACAGAACCGGCCCGAACATCGCCACCGCATTATTGAATAAGCGATGGCGTCGGCTCCAGCCTGCCACCATTTCTACCGTAACCGGATGCGAATCGGCGATAAAGCTCTCCTGCCGTTCATATAGGTCGGAGGTCAGCGCCGGATCGTAAAGCAGGATATTGTTTTCATAGTTGAGCTCAAAACTGCGGCGGTCCATGTTGGCCGAGCCAATCAGCGCAACCTCGCCGTCGAGCGTCAGCGTCTTGGCGTGCAAAAGCCCGCCCTCGAACTCAAAAATTTTAACCCCGGCGGCCAAAAGGCCGGCGTAATAGCTGCGGCTGGCTGCGCCGACAATCCACGAATCGTTCCGGGCCGGAAAAATGATGGTGGCGTCCACCCCGCGCCGGGCGCAGGCACAGAGCCCCGCCTGCATCGCTTCGTTGGGCACATAGTATGGCGTCGAGATCACCAGCTTGCGGCGCGCGGCATACATTAGGGTTTCAAACATTTCCGGCATGGCGGAATAGCGGTTGGTCGGCCCGGTGCCGACCACCTGGGCGGCAAAGCCGTCTTTCAGCGCGGGCATGGGCAACGTCAGCAGATCGTTGATGTTTTCTCCGGTCCCGGCCTCCCAGTCGCTGGCAAAAAGCCCCTGGTTCTGTCGAACCACCGGTCCTTCCAGCCGGGTCATGACATCTACCCAGGGCGCATACTTGGCTTTGACGAGAAACTCGGGATCCGCACAGTTTTGGCTCCCGCAATAGGTGATGAGGTTGTCGATGACGACAATCTTGCGGTGATTGCGCAGGTCGATGCGGCCCTTCAGCGGGCGCAGCAACGGGTTTCCAATCGGCAGGGCTTCGGCCAGATGAACTCCCGCCTCGCGCATGGACTTCCAATGCTTGGATTTAATCATGCCGCGCGAACCAAGGCCGTCGGCCATGGCCCGGCAGGTTACGCCTCGAGCGGCGGCGCGCTTCAGCGCCTCGGCCACCTTGCATCCGTTGCCGTCCGTTAGCCAGATGTAGAAAAGCAAGTGGACGGTTTCTTTTGCGGCATCTATATCCGCAACAATGGAAGCGATCGTGGCAGTTGAGTTTTCCAGAAGCTTCGCCCGGTTGCCGCCAACCGGATCGAGTCCGTTAATCGTTTTGCCCATCTGGAACAGATGGGCATGACGCTCCGGCAGATCATTCCAAGCCATCATCGCATCCAACCCCGGCACATCGGAAACCTTCGGCAGCTTCGCGATCACTGCCCGCGTGCGCTCCACTCGCCGACGGCCAATATTGGTTTCGCCAAAGAGAATGTAGGCCAGCATGCCCAACGCCGGGACCGCAACAATGACCACCACCCAGGCAATTCGCGAAGCCGGCTCGCGGTGCGGCCGAAGCAGCACCCGAAGAATGAACGCCACCTGCAAGAGCACGTGCACCACAACGTAAAGCGTCCCTGTCCACAAACCATCGTTCATAACTGAGCCTTCGGCGGGAAAGTTCCCTGCACACTAAAAAACTATTTTACCCCGTAGGCCGAACTAAGCTGGGCCTCGGCAGGCAGCATCGGGTAAATTTCGCCCTTGGGGCCCTGCCATCCATTCTGCACCAGATGCCGCGCAACCGGCGTAACACTTCCGTTCAGGTTCGTAACATTGACAACGCGTGTGGTTAACTGCGCCTATTCGGCCGCTTTTTCATCTGACTATCTCCTTCTGAATCTTACTTCCATTACGAATGCTGCATATCTTTGCATATCAGCCAAAAATAAAAAATCGATTTCGCTCCTGACACTCAGGTTGTGGAGAATGCCATGGTCGCTCCACTCCACCATCCCCCGAAAAGGAGTACAAACGAGGGAGAAGCGGGGTTCCTGACACCGTATTGGCGTCACTTGGCATTTGGATAACGGGCTGGGCCTGGCCACCTTTATCGGCCGTTGGATAATTGATTAAACTGCTTTCGGAAAAATCAGCTCTTTCCAAAGCGGTACTCCTTGCGATAGGCCGATGGCGTCTTTCCGGTTTCCTGGAGGAAGGCGGCATTGAAGCGCTCGCGACGGCTGTAGCCGCAGGCTTCAGCAAGCACTTCGATCAGCATATCGGAATCGCGCAGCAGTTCGCAGGCGCGCTCAATGCGGGAGCGACGGATTTCTTCGTGCAACGTACGACCGACCTCTTTTCTGAACCTTTTCTCCAACACGCGCCGGCTGCAGAACAAGGCGTCGACCACTTCGGCAACGGTGATGGGTTCAGCGGCATGGTCCCGGATGAAGCGGAGCGCCCTAGCCACCAGCTCGTCCTGGATTTCTAGGATGTCGGTGGAATGCCGCCCCACGATTCGCTCGGGGGCAATCATGATGGGTTCATCGGGAACGGCGCAACCCTGCATGAGCCGGTTCAGCAGCGAAGCCGCCTGATAGCCGACGCGCTCGGCGCCGAGTTCAATGCTGCTCATCGTCGGCGAGAGCATTTCGCAAATGAACGGACTGTTATCCACCCCGATCACCGCGATGTCTTCGGGAATTCGGAGTCCGGCGTCCTCGCAAGCGTCCATCACCATGCGTCCGAGAAAATCCTCCGCGGCGAAAAAACCGACCGGTTCGCTTTTTTCCACCTGCAGCACCTTGCCCGCCTGCTGAATCTCTTTCTGCGTGGCCAGAATCGTCGCATCATAGCCATACTGCTGAAGGGCTTTGATAAACCCCTCTACCTTCAGCTGCCCGCTGGCCCCTTGAATCGACCAAGCCGTTGTTGCGAAACGCCGCAACCCTTTTTCAATGAGGTAGCGAGCAGCCTCCCGCCCGATCAGCTCGTTATCCATCAGGACGGACGCCACCGGAAAATCCACATAGTCGGCCTTCACATTGACCGACGGGATGCCGCGCTGTCTCAGGTTTTTTTCGAGTTCCGGCGTAATCCGGCCAATCACACCCGCGCCTTGCCACTGCATCAGGTCTGCCTTGGTGATTTCCGGAATGCCGCGGTGGGTGTAGAATTTCCAGCCGCTGACGGCTGCATACCGGGCCACCCCGCGCACAATGTTGCGGTAATAGTGGCTGTTGAAATCGATATGCAGCGCAATCTCGGTAGACGTTCTTCCCACAAGTTCTACCAGCTAAGCTTGAACACGGTTTTCGAACTGTAGGATGCGCCAGCTTCCAGCACGCTGTCCGGCGCGCCGGCAATGTTCGGCCCGTTCGGATATTTCGACGTTTCGCAGCAGAAGGCTCTAAACTGGCCAAACTGAGCGCCGCTTTCGCGCTTGAGCTCGTCGGAGGTGTAGAATCCAGTATACATCAGCATGCTGGGCTCCGAGCTGAAAACTTCGAGCGAACGGCCGCTGGCCTCGTCGGAAAACGCCGCCACCTTTTCAAAGGATCCAACGGGTTTGCTGAAAATATAATAGGTTTCAAATCCCATGGCCTTTTCTTCAAACACATCGCCAAAGGGTTTGGACGCATTGTAGTCCCAGACCGTTCCCGCCACGGGGAATTCCTCGCCAAGCTGGACATTGGTTTCATCGACCGTCAACAGCTTGTCGGAGACAATCATGGCCTTGTGGTTCAGGATCTTGTCCTGGAAACCGCCGAGGTTGAAGTAGGTGTGGTTGGTGAGCGACAGCGGCGTGGCCTTGTCCGTTGTGGCCGAATAGCTGATCGCCAGTTCGTTGTCATTGGTCAGAGAATAAACCACCGTCACATCAACCTTTCCCGGATACCCTTCGTCGCCGTCCGGGCTTGAAAGCATCAAGGTAAGAGAATCATCGACCACCTCGGCATCCCACACGCACTTGTCGAACCCCTTGATGCCGCCGTGTATGTGGTTCGTTCCATCATTGGCGGCAACCTGATACTCAACGCCGTCGACCGTAAACTTGGCGTCTTTGATGCGCCCTGCGTAGCGGCCGACGATGCAGCCGAAATAGGGCGAGTTGGCCTTGTAGGCGTCGGCAAAATAGCCGTCGAGCGTGTCGAAGCCGCAGACGATGTCCGCGCTTCCGCCTTGGCTGTCGGGAACAACCAGCGAGGTGACGATGCCACCATAGTTCGTGATCTTGGCAACGACGCCGTTGTCGTTTTCGAGGGTGTAGAGATCGACTTCAACGCCGTCGATCGAACCGAATGGTGCTTTTGAAACATTCATTATTATCTCCTAACCTAGGCCGTTGCCGACCGCAATGATGACGATGCCGACGACCATGCAGGCCAGACCGGCGTAGAGGAATCCTTTGGCTTTGGAAGAAGCGCTCTTCCATTCGCCGACCACGATGCCGCTCATGATGGCGGTGATGACGCAGGAGGCGTTGAAGATGGCATATCCGACGGTGTTGCCCGATGCGCCCAGCTTGGACGCCGCAAAGGCAAACATGGCCGACGCCGCATAGTGAAAGAAGGCCATGATGAAGATCAGGAAAAAGTTGGGAATCAAGCGCGGCGTATTGAAGTCGCCCCACAGTTTCTTTTGGCTGAGCTGCTGAATGAAGTAGAGCCCCATCACAATACCGCCGCTGATGAAGATCGGGAACATGACCGCCACGGCGGTTTTCCATGCATCCAAACCAAGTTCGGACACCGCTTCGCCGAGCGGGCCAGCGCCAACGGCATTGGCAAAACTGAACCCTGTGGCCAGCAAGCCGCCCACGACGGCAATGATGATTCCCTTGAGCATGGAGCCCTTGGATTCATCGCGTTCCTTGCCCGCATCTTTCTCGTCCTGTTCACGAGCGAGCCCGGCTTTTCCGTTCATGACGACGCCCGCCAGCACAACCACAAGACCTGCCATAATGGTTCCGAATACGTTCGTCGCCGGCAGGCCGGCAACAAAAAACGGAATGACCGAACCCACCAGGATCACGGTTCCGATGAAGAGCGAAAAACCGAGCGACAAACCGATATGGTTGATGGCCTTGCCCCACATCATGACGCCGGTGCCCCAAAGCACGCTGGCCACGGCCATTTTCCAGATAATGGAGGAATCGACCATGCCGAAAACGTCGAAGCCGCCCAAGAGGACGATGGAAGCAATGACCGGAACCACGAACATCGTCAGAATGAAAAACAACCCCCACGTGTTTTCATACTTGAAATCCTTGGTGTATTTTTCGGGAAGTGCGTACAGCCCGAGCATCACACCGGCCAACAAGGCCCAAAGTACGCCGATCATCTCCATAACTTTCTCCTGATTGGTTTGTTTTTAGAAGCCAGGATTCAGAAGCCAAGATTCAGTATTGGACAATGCTTGCCGCCTACCGAATTCCACCTTCCGACTCCCGACTTCTATCTGCTGACTCCTAAACTACGTTTTCGCCTTTAACGTAGCCAAAGTTGGCCGTGATGCCGCCGTCCACATAAAGGACATGGCCATTGACAAACTGGCTGGCCTTCGATGCCAGGAAGAGCGCGGCGTTGCCGACGTCTTCCGGCTCGCCCCAGCGGTCGGCCGGCGTGCGCATCATCACCAGATCGTTGAACGGGTGGCCGCCTTCGCGGATCGGCGCGGTCTGGGCCGTAGCAATATAGCCCGGGCCGATGCCGTTGATCTGAACGTTATGCTTCGCCCATTCGCAGCACATGTTGGCCGTCAGCATTTTCAGGCCGCCCTTGGCGGAAGCGTAGGCGGAAACAGAGTTGCGGCCATAGCGGCTCATCATCGAGCACATGTTGATAATCTTGCCTTCGCCCTTCTTGATCATGTTCGGCGCACAGCGCTTGCCCACGATGAACGGAGCAATCAGGTCAACATCAATCACCTGCTCGAAATCCGCAACCGGCATATCAAGGATTGGAACGCGCTTAATGATGCCCGCGTTGTTGACGAGGATGTCGATTTCACCAACGTCTGCTTCGATTTTGGAAATCCCGGCATCCACATCCGCTTCGTCACAAACGTTAAACTTGAGTAGATATGCATCGATGCCCGCCGCGGCATATGCTGCCTTCGCGGATTCGAGCTTTTCTTCGTCGATGTCGTTCACGCAAACCTTGGCGCCCGCCTGGCCGAGCACCATGCCGACCGCCATGCCGATCCCGTGCGTTCCGCCGGTTACCAGCGCCACTTTTCCTTCTAGATTGAACAGATCCATTACACTCATTTTATTTTCTCCTGTTGGTTTAATAACGAGTAATTCGTAATGCGTAATTGCACCGACGAACCATTCCTTCAAAATTTACGCATTACGCATTACGCATTACGTTAACTGCACTTAATCAAACTCTTCATCGCCGTGGCATTGCCGTCCAATGCCTGGAACGCCTTGGTGATGTCTTCTAATTCCTGAATATCGGTGATGAGTGTTTCGCAGTCGATGGCGCCGGAAACAATCATCTCGATAGCCTTTTCATAGTCTGCTGCCTCATAGACCCGGGCACCCAGCAGCTGAAGCTCGCGCCAGAAAAACTTGAACAGATCAACTTCCGGCTTCCGCCCGCCGATAATGCCAACCATCACGATGCGACCGCGCACCGCGGCGGCTTCGGTCATGGTATCAACGCCCGGTTGCGTGGCGGAAACCTCGAACACGACTTCCGCGCCCTTGTCGCCGGTCATTTTCCAGATTTCTTCGCCGACGTTTACCTTCAGCGCATTGAGCGTTTTGAACCCGAGCTTTTCGGCCACTTTCAAGCGATAGTCGCTGACTTCCGAAACCACGACGTTGCCGCCTGCCTGCTTGGCCACCATCGCAACCAAGAGCCCGATCGGTCCGCCGCCAATCACGAGCACGTCTTCGCCGGGCTGGATGTTGGCGCGCGCCACATCGTGGCAGGCCACGGCGGTCGGTTCGATCAGCGCGGCATAGTCCAGCCGCATATCGGCCGGCAGTTTATGGAGCGTATGAGCCGGAAGCGTCCACATTTCCTGCATGGCCCCTTCCGTATCCAACCCCAAAAACTTCAGATTCTGGCAAACGTGGATGTATCCTTTCTTGCAGGCCGCACATTCGCCGCAGTGGCTGAGCGGACGGACAACAACCTGGTCGCCGACGGCAAAGCCCTCGACGCCCGCGCCGATGGCATCGACCACCGCCGAGCATTCGTGGCCGATCACGCGGTTGGTGGTTACCCGCGCATCCATCACCCCGTGGAACACATGCATGTCGGTGCCGCAGATGCCGCAATAGGCAATCTTGATGCGTACCTCCCCCGCCGCCGGTTCTTTGGGCTGGTCATCCCTGACCGTAAAACTCTGGTTTCCTGAATAGTATGCTGCTTTCATAATTATTTCCTTTGTTAACCTGTTGTTGGTCGAAAGTCGGAAGGTCAAAAGTCCAATGTCATCTGGCTAACAGACCTTCGACTTGCGACTTTCAGACCTTAAGACCTCTGAGCCTCATAAGGCTCCAGCTTCTCCCAGTTGAAAACGACGCCGGTTCCGGGCGCGTCGGATGCTACCGCGCGATGGTTTTCGACCACCAGCGGACGGGTTGTATATTCATCGATCGGGAAGCTATGCACTTCGAGCCAACCCGAATTCGACTGCGCCGAAACGAGGCTCACATGCAGCTCCTGCATGCCGTGCGAACAAACCGGGATATCGTATTTCCGCGAAAGCTCAGCCACCGCCAGCCACCCGCTGATGCCGCCGCAGTTCGAGGCGTCGGGCTGAATGAACGAAAGCTTCGACTGCTCGAACGCATAGCCGAACTCATGGATCGTATGCAGGTTTTCGCCCATCGCCAGCGGCATGCCGGTGGCGTCGGCAATCTTGGCGTAGCCCAGATAGTCGTCGGGAATGGTCGGTTCTTCGAACCAGGTGATGTCGCACTCGGCAAACCGCTTCGCCGCCTCGATGGCCTTTTCAACGCTCATCGAATAGTTGGCGTCCACCATAAAGATCACATCGGGGCCAATCAGCTCGCGGACGGCCTTGATGCGTTCGATGTCTTCGTCGAGGTTTTCGCGGCCAATCTTGATTTTCACGGCATTGAAGCCGCTCGCCAAATAGCCGCGAATATTGTTGAGCAGCTTTTCGAGCGGAAACATGAGGTCGATGCCGCCGCAGTAGGCCTTGCAACTGTTCCCCGCGCCACCCGCCATTTTCCAAAGCGGCTCGCCGGCCTTTTTGCAACGGATGTCCCACAGTGCGATGTCCACCGCCGAGACGGCGAACGAGGCAATGCCGCCGCGCCCGACATAGTGGACGTGCCATTCCATGAAATCATAGATTTCTTCGATGGCCGTTCCATCCTTGCCCACCAATACCGGGGCGAGGTCGTGTTCGATCATCGCCTTGATGGCATGGCCGCCCTTGCCTCCGGTGTAGGTATAGCCGGTTCCTTCGCTGCCGTCTTCGAGGGTTACGGTTGCCGTCACCAGCTCAAAGTGCGTGTGGTCGCCATGCTTCGCGTCCGACAGCACCTCCGGCAGCGGCACCTCGAAGAGGCGCGTTTCAACTTTCTTGATTCTACTCATGCTCTATTTTCCATTCTTCAGAGTATTTAAACACCCGCTCGTAAACTCGCTTAAGACACCAAGGACTCAAAGTCTCTACCGGCCGAGTCTTAGAGTCCTTCGCGCCTTTGTGTTTAATTATAATTTACGTAGAAGGTTTTCTTTTCGAGATATTGCTCGAAACCGTATTTACCATCTTCGCCGCCGGTGCCGCTGAGCTTGTAGCCGTTATGGAAGCCCTGATGCTGCTCGCCGTGGCCGCGGTTGACGTAGATTTCGCCGCACTCCAGCTCGTCGGTCAGGCGCAGGATGGTTTTCATGTCCTTGGTGCAGACCATGCAGGCCAGGCCATAGTCGCAGTCGTTGGCATATTCGATGGCTTGCTCCATCGTCGAAAACTTGACCACCGGCAGGATCGGGCCGAACGATTCTTCGTGGATAATGGTCATGTCCTGCGTGACGTCCGTCAGAATGGTCGGCTCGAACCAGTTGCCGCCTTCGAACCCGGGCACGTCGGCGACTTTGCCGCCGAATGCAACCGTTGCGCCCTCTTCGACGCTGATCTTCACGAGCTTTTTCATCGCTTCAAGTTCGTTGGCATTGACCTTCGGCCCCATGTCCATCGATTCGTCCATCGGATCGCCGACCTTGATGGCCGCAACCTTCGGCATGAAGATGGCCATGAATTCATCGTAGACCGATTCCTGAACATACATGCGCTCGTTGCAGGTGCAGACCTGCCCGCAGTTGTCGAAGCGCGAGTGCAGCGCCGCGTTGGCCGCGAGTTCGAGGTCGGCATCTTCGAGCACGATGAACGGGGCCTTGCCTCCCAGCTCCAACTGGCAATGCGCCATGTTGTCGGCCGTCGCCTTGATGATCGACTGCCCGGCCGGCGTGCTGCCGGTCATGGTGACCATGTTGGTGATGGGGTTGCGGCAAAGCGCGTCGCCCAGGGTGCGGCCGGGGCCGGTAACAATGTTCAGCACGCCGTCGGGAATGCCCGCTTTCTTTGCGAGGTCGGCCAGCTCCAGCGTCGCCAGCGGCGTTTCGGAAGTCGGCTTGACGACGATCGTGTTGCCGGCCACCAGCGCGGGACCGATTTTTCGGCCGGCCAGCGCCAGCGGAAAGTTCCAGGCCGTTATGGCCACCACCACGCCGCGCGGAATCTTGTGGATCCAAATATGTTCGTTGGGATTGTCGGACTTAACAATGTCGCCGTCCATCTGGCGCGCCCAGTCGCAGGCGTATTCAATGAACGAGCAGCATACGTCCACTTCGAAGCGGGCAACGGTAAGCAGCTTGCCTTGTTCATTCGTAAGCAGCTGGGCCAAGCGCTCGCGGTTGGCTTGGATTTCTGCCGTGAAGGCGCGAAGCAGGTCGGCCCGTTGGCGAGGAGGAAGCTTCTTCCATTCAACCTGCGCCTTTTGGGCGGCTTCAAGGGCGATTTGCGCATCGGCTTCGTTGCCGTCTTGGATCATGGCCACGACCTTGCCTGTTGCTGGGCTCAACACCTCGTCGACTTTTCCGGAACTCGACTCAACCCACTCCCCATTAATAAACAGCTTGTATTCCTTCATACCCAACTCCATTGATGGTTTATCTGATAAATGAGGGTTTATAATATCCTATGCCACCCATTCGTAAATACGTATTTTGCGTCCATATTGTGACGTTATGCGAACTGCGATGTCGACCCATTTATCGCTAAAGAATGCCCCATGATTATTTCCGATTAGGGCACCTGTCCGGTGCCCCTGATCAACATGTTGTCCAACTGCAAGACCTGTACGAGCCCGCACGAAGTCGCTCTGGGCCACGCAACCCCCGTCTCCGCTCTTTACGGAAGGAAATTCTCGGAATTCCACCCCAATGCTTTGCCTGTACTAATCCAAAGAGGGCGTGGTGCGCGCTCCGCTTTCGCGAATGCTCAGATACTTCTTATGAATCGCCTTTACCCGCTCCTGCTGTTCCGGATGCTTGACGAGGTTTTGCGTCTCATCCTCAACCGGATTCTTTGACAGGTTAAAGAGTGCAACAGGCTCAAACTTACTGGAGTTATAGTCGCTGGCCATAATCAGCTTCCAGTCGCCATCACGAAGCATAGTCTCGAAATAGCAGCCGCTTTGGAGCATCAGATATTCGCGTGGCTCAAACCCGCACTTGCCCGTCAGCAGCGGCAACAGGTTAAGCGAATCCATCGCCTCATCCTTCGGCACCTTAACCTTCAGCAACGTGGCCATGGTGGCCAGCATGTCGTGGTTGATGATCGCTTCATCACTGACCGACCCCGGCACGATCTTTCCTTTCCACACAGCAATGAACGGAACGCGGTGCCCGCCCTCGTACGGCGCATTCTTGTGGCCGCGCCATCCCCCGTTCGGATTATGCCCGACGTCAATGCTTGCGCCGTTGGGCAGTCCGCCGTTGTCGGACGTGAAAACGATGAGCGTGTTGTCATATACGCCCTTATCCTTGAGCGCCTTGATGATCCGGGCCACCTGCAGGTCGAGGTCGCGAATCATGTCCATGTGCGGCGTCGGCGTTGAGCCTTTGATCTTAACGCCGTCGAATTCGTCGGGCGGACAATGCGGTATGTGCACCGTCGGACTCCAGTAGCAGAGGAAGAACGCTTCTTTGCCGGCCTTCTCATGAATAAAGTCAACCGCTTTGGCCGAAAGCCGCTGCCCCATGCCGGCCGTATCCCAGTTCGAGTCGCCCTTCCCCGGACCTTTATCCGATACAATTTTCGGATCCTTCGCGGTCGTCTCATCCAGATAAACAATCTTTGAATCCCTACCCAGCGGATACCACTCGTTGTTTTCGTAGACCATATAAATCGGGCCCTGCACGCCGCACGGAAGCATAAAGCTATAGTCGAATCCGAGCTGCACGGGACCGCCGCCAACCATTTTGGCCAGATCTACCGGACTGTCCGGATTCTTGTGGTCATCGCCCCGGTAGAGCTCGCCGGTTTTGCGATTGAGAAAGTCACCGCCCAAATGCCACTTGCCGATGAACCCCGTCGCGTAGCCCGCATCACGCGCAACAGTGCCCAGCGTCGCCTGCCCCGGCTTGATTGCATTTTCACGGAAGGTGCCCCACACGCCCCATGGGGCATAGCTGCGGTAGTTCATGTTACCGCTCATCACACAGTAGCGCGTTGGCGAGCACAACGAAGTTGAAGAGTGCGCATCCGTGAACCACATGCCGCTCTGCGCCAGTTCATCAATCGCGGGCGTCGGCACGAGCGGCGTTTTTTTCTGAATCTGCTGAACATGATGGCTCACATCGCCCAGCCCAAGATCATCGGCCATGATGAATACAATATTGGGACGCATGTCCACCGCGCCGGCCGCCAAGGTGGCACCGGCCATCAAACCTATAATCCATTTTTTCATTCGAATGCTTCCTTTTCAGTTCCGCCGGGTGCCCATGGCGATTCAGGCATGCTAGAAACCGGGATACGGGCCGGGCAGGTCGTCGAGATAGCTCTTGAGCAGCTTTTGCATCTTTTCCAGCTGCGCCTTGTATTCAGGGCTCGTTGCCAGATTGGTGGTTTCGGTCGG
Source organism: Pontiella sulfatireligans (assembly GCF_900890705.1). Taxonomy (GTDB): domain Bacteria; phylum Verrucomicrobiota; class Kiritimatiellia; order Kiritimatiellales; family Pontiellaceae; genus Pontiella; species Pontiella sulfatireligans. The sequence goes on from NZ_CAAHFH010000004.1 coordinate 70,050, forward strand.
ATCGTTGCGAAGGCTGAAGAGCTGGTCGGGATCAAAATAGCTCGGCGCCCACGGCGTGCCCTTCGGATCTTTGAGTTGCCAGCGCTCGAAGGCGAAACCGCCCGGCTTCATGCCCAGCTGAAAATAGGGCGCGTCTTCAAGGAAGGGATACTGCTCCTCCATCCAAGGGTGTTCTTTGAGCATGGGGCCGTAGTAGTATTCCTTCGCCTCGGCCACGCGCTCCGCCTTGGTCCGCTGCAGGCTGTCCGGCACGCGGAAGGCCACATAGCTCCAGTCCATAGAGGTCACGGCGCGGGCCAAGCCAATTTCACTATAGACCGCTTCGCGCCAATCCTTCGGCGACTCGCCATTGAAAATGGGGGTCAGGCTTGCGCCGTCGAGCATCATATCCGTCGGCGGTTCAACACCGGCCATTTGAAAGAAGGTCGGAGCAAAATCAATATTCTGCACCAATTCCTGCGGGCGCGCCCCCGGCTCGATGACGCCCGGCCAATAGGCCATGATCTGCGTACGCACGCCGCCTTGGTAGCAAGTGCCCTTGGAGTGGTATTCCATGCCGTTGTCGTTGTAGTAGACAATCAGCGTATCCTTCTCAAGCCCCAGTTCAACCAGCTTGTCCATAACGGCGCCAATGCCGTCGTCGAGCCAGGTGGCCGCACGGTTCTGGTCGGGGATGCCCGCCACCTTGGTGCGCTCCAGCACCGATTCCCGCGACGGCTGTACGCCAGCGATCGGTTCATCGAGAACTCCCATGCCGCTTTTGCGCGGATCGCCGGTCAACGATTCAAACGTGTCCGGCACATGCATCAGGGTCGGAGCATAGTAGAAATACCACGGCTCGTCCTTGTTCTGCTCAATAAAGTCGATGGCCGCCTTGGTGTTCCACTCCTGATTATGCACGTTGCAGCCGGTGGCAATCAGCGACTTGTCGTCATTCGGATTTCCGCCGTAAGCCGCCTGCACAAAATCAAAGCCGAATTTTTTGATCTCGTTGCAGATGATTTCCTGGTTTTCACGCATGAGCTTCTGCACTTCCGGCTTATATGGATCCGTGCCCTTTTCGATCGGCGTGATCAGATGCATCGTTCCATTCAGATGCCACTTGCCGGTAAATCCGGTTTTGTAGCCTGCGCTCCGCAACACCTTTGGGACATTGGGCTGGCCTTCTGCAAAACCAAGGTTCCACAAAATACGCGTCACGCCTTCCTCCGTATTTCCTTCCGCAAAATAGGGTTGCGGACAGCGGCTCGCAAAGTGGCCGCTCAAGCAGGTATAGCGGCTCGGCGAACAGACGCTCGAAGAAGCGAAGCCGTTTTCGAAATACATCCCTTCGTTCGCCAGCTGGTCGATGCGCGGCGTCAGCGACTTTCCGCCCAGAAAACCGAAGTGATCCCGAAACTCGTCGTCGGCAATGATGAACAGAATATTGGGTTTACGAGCCTGAGCAACAGACACACCAAGGGCTAGCAACAAACAGCACACTACAAACTTTAAACTGTCCTTACGCATGGAATTCTCCCAGTTCGCTCCAAGGAATCACTTTTTCAAAGCGGCGGATATAGTTCCAGTTCCACGATTCATCGTATTGATGACATACGCCCCACTCAAAAGCGGCCAGCGGCGCTGCATCTGCATCCAGGCTTTTCACAAGTCCAGCCGCCTCCGGCCCGCACTTGATGTGCGACATGATTTCGAAGTTGATGCCGTCCTCTGCAAACTGGAAGGTGTTCTTTTCCGGACCGTCCGTAATCAACATGGAGCCGATGCCATCCTTATAGTTCCACATGCAGATTTCGTGGCCGCTGTTGGATATCGGATTATAGGGCGACTTCACATAGGACCCTTCAATCTGGTCGGCAATAGCCACTCCCCACTTGATTTCGCGGCCTCCCATGGACACGCCCTCGCCCATGGTTTCGCCCTTGTAGTAGAGGTAGAACTTGTCGTTGAAGAACAGCAGGCAGGGATCGTGCACCTTGTGGTTGTCGAAGCTGCCCTTTTCTTCCACGAGGAAACGGTTGTCTTCATCGCCCAGCCACTTGCCGTCGTCGGTGGCGGAAAGGATCGGTTCGTCCAGCTTGGTCCACGGGCCGTCCGGCGACTCGGCAATCGACATGCCGATCTGGTTTTTAACGCGGTTTGTGTAAGGCGCTTTCACGGTCTGATAGACCAGATAAAATTTGTCTTCGTGCTCCAATACTTCCGGCGTGAAACAAGCGCGGTCGTCGTACGCGCCCGCCGGGCCGCGGCCGACCGCCATGCCCTGCTCCTCCCAGTCCCATCCATCTTCAGAAGTGGCGTACCATACTTCGGTTTTATCCCATGGAAATACTTTGGCTTCCGGATCGCCGCTGCCGAAGCCAACGGTTTCGCCTGTGCCTTTTGTGTACCAGCAATAGTACAGACCGCCTACTTTCAGAACTGCGCTGGGGTCGCGGCGGATTACGCCTTCTTCAAAAGCAAAGTCGCCCTTGAGATCGTGGATCTTAAACTCACAGAACCACTCGTTGCCTTTTTCCCAATAGCCGCGCTCAATCGCGCGCTTCGTTGCCGCACTCAAATATTTTTCTTCACTCATCCCAATCTCCTATTAAAAATGTTTTGACCGCAAAGACGCTAAGTCGCAAAGGGAAAATAGAACTTCGTGTCTTTGCGTCTTCGCGGTCATATATTATCCGTTGGTTTGTTCGATTTCCTCTTTTGCAATTTTGGTCCATTCAATCAGTTTGGCCGCGCCATCGCCGCCACCGAGCGTGCCACCAATATTCATGATCATTTCCAGCGGGCAATCCTTCGCCGCGTCCAGCACCCGGCGCAACTCTTTGCGCACTTGGTCTGCGTGCAGCCCGTCGCCGAGGAACGGGACGCCGGAGGGCTTGTAGCCGTAAAGCAGTTCGGTGCCAATCTCCGCGCCGGCCTTTTCAAAGTCGCACCATTCGCTGACCGAAATGCGCCGCGCGTTCGGCACGTTTTTCACAAACTCCACCTTGTTGTGCAGCACCTCGCAGCAACCGACGTTGACCCATTTGAAGAGCTTCATCAGCTGCACGTTGTAGGGCAGGTCAAACTCTTCGTGCATGCCCGGCGACACGCAGTTGAATCCTTCAGCGCAGGTGAACGCCCACGTATCCATCAGGTCGCATTTACCCTTCTTCATGGTGTCCTGATAATTCGGAATGTCAGGATTGAAACGCAGGCCGGTGGATCCGAGCGGATCCGATTTTTCCCACGGCCCCCAAAGCCCCAACTCTTCGAGTGTTTTGAAGCGCTTCTCGAAATTATTGGCGATGAGCTGCATGGCTTCGTGCGTCCATTCCGGTTCGTCCATCATATCGGTGTAGACGTTTTCCATGCCGCGCAACTCGGCCCATTCATCGACCACCTTGGTGGCGAAATAAATGCCGGTCGGAATCACATCTAGAATGCCGCTGAAGATTTCTTCGGCCTCGGCTTTCGCAGCGTTCCGCGCATCCCAGTCCACGTTGATGTCCGGGTCGCCGATCTTTTCGATGTCGGCCATCTTCTGGATCGGCGACTCAAACTTGAAGGCGCCCGTCTTCGCGTGGTCGTCCGACGCATAGTGCGCCATGACGGGAAGCTCGGGATACGCTATGATGTCTGTAAAATGCGGATAGCGGATGACGGGCTCGATCACTGTATCGTCATGGAGGCTTTCAAACGACCAAATGCGCTGGCGCAGGTCGCGTTCATAGTTCCGCGCGGCTTCGTTCTGGCAAACCAGATGCTTTTCATCCGGCAGCGCCTCCGCCCAAGCCAGCGGCCACAGGTGAATCAGCTGCAGCGGTCCCGCACTTTTGTCGAGATCCGTCAGCCGCGTCCATTTGTCGATCTTTTGCTTGTTGTCGTCCGTAGCAGCGAGTTCGGCCACCTTCCGGCCCAGGTGCTGCAGCACCTCTACATCTTGTTTCGTCATATCCACTTTGATCACCTTTTAGTTATGCTCGTTCAGAGGTTTTCGTTCCTGCTAACCTGACTTACGGAATAGGCAATCCAAGCACCGTTATCAGGATAGAACCAGTCAACCCCGCGGGACCTCCGCGGGCACAGGAATTCCAACCTTCTGAAAATTATTTATACACTACTGAATGACAACCGGCTTGGTTTTTGCCGCTTTCTCCAGCTGTTTTTTGTAAAGCTCCTCATACATGTTCAAGCGTTCTTTCTGATAGTCGTAGGCGTGCAGCAGCACGTTGGCTTTGTTGCCTGCATTCCAATCGTTCCAGAGTTTGGCCAACGCCGCGCGCTTTTCCGGCGCCTTGTCGATAATGTTCTCCGACTCGTAGGGATCGTTGACCATGTCGAAGACACAGAGCTTCCCGCCTTCCCAAGCATTCTTGACAAACTTGGCCGTCGGCGTGCGCACCGCCCACGAGGTGCTGTTGCGTTCGCGCCAATACAGCGCCGCATGCGGCGAGCCTTTTTGCTGCCCATTCAGATAGGGAACCAAGTTCACGCCATCGAGCGGCTTGCCGGAGGTATCGCCGCCGGCCAGCGCCACAGCGGTGGCCGTAATATCAAGCGCTGATACCAACCCGTCGAAGGTTCCCGCTTTAATCCTTTTTGGCCAGTGCACCAGATACGGAACGTGGATGCCGCCCTCCATCCAGCTGGCCTTGCCCTGACGGAACGGCCCGTTGTTCGCCCAGTTTTCATAAGGGTTCCACGGCGGCGTTCCCACGCCGCCGTTGTCGGAGAGGAAAAAGATCAGCGTGTTGTCAAACTTACCGGTTTCCTTTAGCGCATCCACGACCATGCCGATGCCACGATCCATTTCGTCGACCATAGCCGCATAAATCCGGCGCTTCCGATCTTTGATGTGCTTGTATTTCGCGATCGTTTCCTTCGGCGCTTCCAGCGGACTGTGCGGCGCGTTGTAGGCCAGGTAGAGACAGAACGGCTTATCCGTTTCTTTCACAAAACGGGCGGCGTCGCGACTGAGTGCGGTGGTGAGGTATTCATTAAACTCACCCGTATTGTTGTTCCGCAACAGAGGCAACATAGTACCCTCGTTCGCGCCATAGTTTAGTTTTCCGTTTTCCAGCAGGAGCGGCGTTGTGGTAGACACACTCTCCGGCCAATAGGAATGGCCGCCGGAAAGGAAGCCGTAGAAATAGTCGAAGCCGCGGCTGTTCGGGTGGTGGTTCGGCGCGGCACCGACGTGCCACTTTCCGATGATCCCAGTACGGTAGCCAGCCGACTGGAGCCGCTTGCCGAACGTCGTTTCATCCATCGGCAGCCCCATGAACTGGTCATACGGCGAATAGGTGGCATTGATTTCCATGCCGAAGCGCGCTTGGCAGCGCCCGGTCAAAAGCCCGGCGCGCGACGGGCCGCAATAGGAATGGGTCACATAGCCGTTTTCGCAGACCACGCCACCCTTCGCCAACGCATCCAGCTGCGGTGTGAAGATTTCTTTCGACCCCGTGAAGCCCACATCGCCATAGCCGAGGTCATCGGCCAGAATGATCAGGATGTTCGGCTTCGATCCCTCAACCAAGGTTGCTGAAGCCACAAAAACCAAACCAACCACAAATACATGTAACCACTGCTTCATTATATGACTCTCTTCTGGAGGGCCGGCGTCCTCGCCAGCCGGGCATCGAGGACGATGCCCCTCCACATTATTACATTTCCACTTTCGGGATGATGCTTTCCGGAATGTTCAACACACGGTCGTGCGCGCCGGGCGCAAAGTTGCTGATGATAAATTTATTTTCCTGCGTCCAGTCGCACTCTACGCGGCCGTCGCCCAGCACAATGCTGCCGAGCTTGCTACGGAAGAAGGCGGCGAGTTCGGCATAGCGCGGCTGATAGGCCACGTTGACCTGCTCCTTCGGATCGGCGCGCAGATCGTAGAGCGATAGGTCGACTTCTGCTGCCGGAGCATCGAGCCCCCAGCGAATGTTCGCACCGGGTTCGTAGCCCTCGCCCGGCTTGGTCCAGAACGGGCGGACGCGCATGGCGAACGCAAAATCCTTGCAACGCAGATACGCGCGATCGCCGCGCACCTGGTTCATTTCGCCAATGACATATTCGCGCTGCGGCCCTTCCTTGAGGGTTTTGCACAGGCTGAACCCATCGAGTCCCGGATGCGTGGAAGCATCGATTCCAGCGATGTCGTAGAAAGTGGGAGCCAGATCCACATACTCCACCCAGTCGTGGCTCACCTTGCCGGCAGGAAATTTTTTCTTGTCGGAAGAGACGACGATGATGCTGTCGTGCACGGTTTGGAACCAAGGGCCGAATTTCGCTTCGATGCCCTGCTCGCCGAGATGCCAGCCGTGGTCGCCGCACAGATAGACGATGACATATTCCTGGTCATGTTTTTTGCAATAGGCTTTGAACGACTCGACGGCTTCGCCGATCAGATGGTCGCCCATCGCGCAGAAGGCATAGTAGTCGCGGATCGCCTGCTGTTTATCGGAGGCGGTCATGCGGGAAAAATCCATGTCGTTGCGCAGATCCTTCAGCGAGCCCGGCATCAGCTCGGCTTCCTTCTCACTATATTCAGGCACTTTGTATTTTTTGCCGGCAAAGCGATCGCGGAATTCCCGAGTCGGCAGCACCGGCGTGTGCGGGAATACAAACCCGAGGTTGATAAACAGCGGCTTGGAGACATCGGGACCGGTGGCAGGCTTGCCGTTTACCATCGTGTATGTATTTCCCTCATTGGCCAGATAGCGCTGCATGGTTTTCACGATGGCGCCATCGAGCGTATTGCCGGTTGAGGCCGGCGAAACGCCGCCGATAATCAGTTCGGGGTTCGAACGGGTATAGGTACGGAGAATATCGAGCTCCTTTTCCACCGCTGCGCGCTGCGCCTTGTCGGCATCGGTCAGCGGCTGGTCCTTGCGCTCCAGCCAGAAGCGCTTGACCGTGCCGTCGGCATAGCGGAACACCTCTTCCTTGCCCAGCACCATGCCTTTGCCGTTGTGCGTGCCCCACGGCTTGTTCCACCAAAAGTCGCTGCCGGCGGTCTTTTCCAGATCATTGCGATGAATAAACGGCTGGTAGTATCCGAGCGGCGCCCACTGGCGGTAGCCTTCCCAATCAAAGATGTAGTAGCCGCTCTTGCCGAACATGGAGGGCTGATAGCCGTTTTCCTTCATCACTTCGGGAATGACGCGGCTGGAGCAGTCGGCCGCCTGATGCGCCTTGCGGAACCCATACATGCCGGCGCGGTGCGGATATTTCCCGGTGTGCATCGAGCTGCGCGACGGCGCGCAGGCCAGCGAGTTGCAATAGGCCTGCGTGAACAATACGCCCTCCGCGGCCAGCTGGTCGAGGTTGGGCGATTCCACATAGCCCAGCTCGCTGTTCTTCTGGCCGGTCGTCGCCATGTTGTAGGCCGAGATCGTATCGCTGCGCTGGTCATCGGTGATGATCCAAAGAATATTCGGCTTCTGCTTTTCCGCAGCAGCACTCATTGCAAGCAGCAACGCCAATCCACAAAGTTGGTTCTTCATCGCTTCCCCTTAAATCCTGTTTATGATTATTCAACCACCGCGGCGCGAATGACTGCTGTGCCGACCACACCGTCGTCGCCGTCCGGAAATGAAACCGATACGGTGTTTTCAGCCTGCAGGTCGGCAATATTCAGATAGACCATTTTAGTGGTGCCGTATTCGCCGTCGGCCAGGCGGTCTGCACAATCTTCGAGCGGGACATCGAGCGGCTTGCCGTTGAGTGTGATGACCGCCGCCTTGCTGGATTCCGTTTTACGCGTCAGACCGACGCGCAGCACGGCATAGTCGATCTGCTTTTCAACCGGAACCTTGATCTTAAATTCGGCCTTCTTCATCGGAACAATGACCTTGTCGCCATAGCAGGCGATTTCGTTGACCTTGCCCTTTTCCTGAATGGTCCCGCCGAAGTCGGCGACGATCATGACGGCCTCGCGGCCGGCCAGCTCCAGCGCTTCCGGCACGGGCACGGTCTCTTCGGTATAATAGGCCGTAAAATCGGCGTTGCGGCCGAAGCGGCGCACTTCAACCTGTTTTGCATCGATGCCATAGAGGGACACCGATTCCGGACGCCAGCTCTGGTTGTTGACCGCTAGGTACATTTTGGAGCCATCCACGAACGCGCGGGTCTGCAGGTCGGGATCGCTGGAGAGCACCTTGACGCGGCGACCGTTGACGCCGCGGAAAAACTTATAGAAGTCGAGCATGTGGGTTTCCACCCATTGCGATTGGTCGGTGTAGTTTTTCGGCACGTAGAGGTTGGCGTAGTATTTGGTGTCCCAGCTCCACGTGTTGGGCAACAGGAACGGCACTGATTTCAACACGGTGTGCGGATGGTCGATGAAGGCCATCGTATTTGCCAGGATGCTGCTCACATGGCCGAAGCAGACGATCGAGCGCTTCTGCATCTCGTATTCCCACGTTTGGGGATCGGCATCGGGGTGCTGCGCCGCCATGATCTCGGCGGCGATCGCCTCTCCGTCATACATGCCTTTGGGCTCCGAATGGACATATCCGCCCTGCTCGCTGACCACCACGTCGACTTCTTTGCCGAGTGTGTTGACGGTGTAGTTCTGCATCAGGTCGAGCGACCCTTCCAGCGCGAGGCCCGACTGAATACGGCCCTTGAATTCGCCGTCGCGCCAGCGCAGATAGTCGTAGGAGTGGAACGAATAGAAATCCATCTTGCCCTGCGTGTTGCTGATGAATCCCTTAAAGCCGTTGAAATTCTGGTAGTTGTCGCGGAAGAAATAGGAAACCGACTGGCACATGCCGCCCACCATAACGTCCGGCGTCAGCGCATGCACCTTCTCCTGAACCGCCAGATGCCAGTCCGCCATGTGCTGATCGACAAAATATTTCCAGTGCGGCTCGTTGAGCGGCTCGTAGTATTTCGGCCGGTCAAAGTCGGTGTAGTTGTATTTCATCACGCCCGCCGCCAGCTCGGCGGCGGCATCGATGTTGGCCGGAATCCATTCCGGCGTACCGTGGTACTCGACCCCTTCATGCATGTGCTTGCCCATGTAGACCGGATAGGCATTGTGATTGCCGTGCGCCGCGACATCCAGGTTCGGGCCGAAATCCTTTTCAAAACGCTCGCCCGGCTTGCCATGCTTCTTGTTTTTCAGCGGCGTCAGATCGGCATAGCCCGGGCGGCTCGGATCCTCCTTCAGCGTCGTGGCAACATATTGGACAGGGCCGAGACTGCGGCCGAACGAAATACCCAGCTCATTCACCAGATAATCATACACCTCCGGCTTCATGCGCTGGTCGAAGCCAGTGCCGTTGTCGCTTACGCAAAAGTATCGCTTGCGATCCACCTCCGAAACGCCGCCGATCGCGCGGGTCGTTTGCGGCTCAACCACAATATGCGGCGCGGCCCAATCGATATTCTTCGACGCGGCTTCATTCCCAACACAGCCGGCAACCGACGCAACACACGCTACTGCAAACAGATAGTATTTCATGATTTCTCCAATAAATTGCCAATGAACCACAGGCGTGATCCGCCTGAACTAGACTTAAAGTTTTTCGATGCGGTTGACCTGCAGCACCACGCAGGCCACCTTGCCGCCGGAGTCGGGATAGGTGATTTCCACCTGGTTGGCGCCGCGAACCATTTCCATCGGAACCGGGAATTCAATCATCCCGAAAAAGTTTTTGCGGCCGGCCTGGTCATCCCCCGCCCAGTTGTTCGGAATCGGCAATTCGCTGCCGTTAAACTTAATCGACGACGGAAGCACCTGTTTGCCCAGCTCGCGACCGGGCGACACGCGCAGCACGGCCGAGCCTTTTCCCGTCGGCACATTCACAAACTTAAACGCAACCGGTTCATCTGCAGTGATGTCCTTCAGATATTCCGTGGCATACATACGGTGTTCGCGCACGCCGCGTTTCGGAGCGAACCTCTTTTTCAGATCAATCATCAGCAACGCGGCCTCGCCGGATTCGAGCTCCAATGAAGCCGGAGCCTTGTCCATGGTGCGCTGTCCGAGCACCGGTTTCTTTCCGTTGGTGGTCAGTGTGCGCAACGATATTGCGGCGGCATCTAGCTTTTTCAGGCCGGTCAAATGGATCGTCTTGGCTTCGACATCCAGATTCATCAGGGCAACATTCAGGCGCTTCCCATCGACCAGCACATGAACCCGCACATCGGGATTGGAGCTGGCACTTCTGCGCCACTCGCCTTCAACGCCTTTCCAGAACTGATAGAAAAGCGACAGGTCGGTTTCCACAAACGCGCCGTCGGCCGTCTTGCGCCACAGCAAAAACGGATTGGCCTCGCCGGGCACCGGATCCTTGGTCATGTCATACGTCCACGTGGCGCGGCCGAGGAAAAACGGAATGACTTTAATAAACCGGTCCGGATGATCCAGAAAGGTCATCAGCTGCCCCATGGCGGAGTAAAGCATGCCGGCCGAGCGTTCAGCACTGTACGGCAGCGTGCCCATGTTGCCTTTAGGGATCTTGCCGTATTCAGTAATCATGAGCGGCTTGGCCACGCCGAATTTAATGTGGCTGTAGGAGTCGATCAAATCCATGATCGCCTCCGAGTTGCTGCCGGTGCGGTTGCGCGGCGAGCCCATCACATTCACGCCGTCGTAGATGTGGTAGGAAAAGAAGTCCATGTTCTCGCCGGCAATATCCATGAACGTTTTCTGCCAGCTGTCCCAATGCCCAAAGTTCCGGTCTTCCACTTCGACCCACGCCGCGGCGTATCCGCCAACCAGCACCTCGGGGGTCAGCTCCTTCACCCGCTTCGCCACCACATTGTGCTGCTCGGACAACGCCTCAACCGTTGTATGAATCTTTTTGGCCTTCACAAACGGCTCGTTGAACACTTCCAAGTAGCGCGGCCGCTCGTCGTCGGAAAAACCGAGCTTTAGCAGCTGCGCCGTAAATTCCGCAGCGGCGGCGTAGGTACGCGGCCCCCAGGCCGTGAAGGTGTTGTTGCTCATGCCATGCATCAGGTCGGGATGCGCACAGAACACCACCTCGCGCATATGCTTCGGGGTCATGCGGAAGTCCTCGACCTCCGCACGATATTTTTTCAAGATTTTTTCCAACGACTGGATATCCGGCATATCCGGATTGGACGGATCAGCCGAAACCTCTCCCGCCATCCAGGTGATAAAGCCGCCATCACGTCCATAGCGCGCTTCCAAAACATCCTCCAGATAATGGACATCGTTAGCGTCCATATCGATCGAGCCGAATGCTTCGTGGATGGTGATGAACTGGGTCCGGTCGAACTGCGTTACGCCGCCGATATCGCGCACACAGGCCGGGTTGAGTTTGATCTCAACCGTTTCGGCAAACGTGCACGACGCTAGCAACAAGATTGCGGCGCAGCCGCTCTGGAGTGCGGAGACCCCGTCTCCGCTATTGAAAGCGCCGACAAAGTCGGACGCACTCCAAGGCGCTTCGCGCAAATTTCTACGAATCCCATCCATTATCGTCATGCCAGATTCCATTATGTTTCGATCGTTTTACCACGGCGATCTTCAAGTTCCTTTCGGACCTTCGAAAGCCGGTCGTGGGTGAGTGGATACTTCCACATAAGGAGCAAGCAGATGGCCAGTGCAATCACCGGAGGAAGCGTATAGCAGATGCGCAGGCGCTGCATGGTGCCGGGCGACTGCTTTCTCATGACTTGCTTCTGCTCCAGGGTCTTGGTCAGACGCTCCAGCGTGACGGCTTCTTCGCCCTCTTTCTCGGCCGCAGGCAACGCCTGATAGGCGGTCGCCGCTTCGATCGCGATCAGAGCTTTGAGGTTGACCATAGACTCCTGCTCCATCTTCTCGGTCAGGCTTTCGAGAGTGACGGCCTCTTTGCCTTCCTTCTTGGCCGCCGGCAGCGCCGCAAATTCAGCCGGTGCTTTACTGGCGACCTCCTCCTTTAGGGTCGCCAGCGCCTTAGTCATGGCTTGCTGCTCCATGGTCAGGTTCAGGCTTTCGAGAGTGACGGCATCTTTACCTTCCTTCTCGGTTGCAGGCAGCGCCTCGAAAGCGGCTTTAGCTTTAGTTGCAATCTGCTCCTTTATAACAACCTGTTCCTTAAGAACGGCTTGCAGTTCCACAATCCGGGTCAGGCGTTCGAGGGTGATGCCATCCTTTGCATTGTCTTTGTCATCTTCCTTGTCGGCCGCCAGCAGCGCCTTATAGACCGCCGCCTTGATGGCCACCTGCTCTTTAGCCTCGTCAATAGCTTGCTGCTCCGTAATCCCTTCAACAGCCTGCAACTCCATTTTCTCGACCAGTTGCTCCAGGGTAACGGCATCGCCGTCCTCCTTTTCGATGGCCAGCAGCGCTTTATAGGCCGGAGTCTCTTCAACAGCAACCTGCCCTTTAATGACGGACAACTCCTCGATGGAAACCAGCGACGCGACCTTTTCATTCAGGTTGCTGTCGAACTTGACCACGTTCTGGAGCAGGAGCCCGGACACAATCACGGCCATCGTGATGGCCATCTTGTTGACCCAGTTCATGGATGCCGCGATCAATCCTTCGTTGCGTTTTCCGGTTTGGTGTTCATCCCAGTCGCACACATCCGCACGCATGGACAAAACCAGCACCCAGAAGCCAACCTCGCCGATCGCCAGGAAGGGCTTCATCACCAACGTGAGCCACGGATGGCCCGGCAGGGTTGTGAAGTAGATACCGACAAACGAGAACATCAGCATCGTGACACAGCCCATTAGCATGTGATGCTTGTCATACCGGTCGCCCAGCATCTTGATCCCCCACGCCGCCGCGACAGAGAAGAAGAAACGCAGGGTGCCGTCAATGCCGCCGAGTATGGCGCCAGCCTGAATTTCACCGCCGTACACATAGTAGACATTGACGAAATAGGCCAGGTTCATGGTGGCGATGATCGAGAACAAATAGGTGCAAATCGTACCAATGATAATGAGATAAGGTTTGTTCCGGAGAAGCGCTTTGACCCCGGTCCAAAACTCCGTCTTTTCCTGTTTCTTGGCGATCTCACGATACCGCTCAACGCAGCCAAGGGCAGGAATGATCCCAGCAACAACGACCATCACGGCAATCAGCCAGCTGACCGCGCGAACCCCGTTGACCTCGCCGCCGATCCAGGCCTTGGTGGCCAACCACATGGCAAAGGGGAAGATCCAGATGATCCCCAGATTAAACACCTGCTGCACAACGGAGCGCACCACAAAGATCGAGCTTCGTTCTTTGTAGTCCGGCGTCAGTTCGGCACCAAGCGCTTCGTAGGGAACGGAGAAAATGGAGTAGAATGTGTAGAAAATCAGCAGTGCAATAAACAGGTAGGCGCTGATTGCCGCCGGTGCCCAGCCTTCCGGAACCATCCAGATGACCGGAAAAAACAGACCGGTCAGAATTGCACCGACAAAAATAAACGGTTTGCGTCGTCCGAAACGGCTCTTGCTGCGATCGGACAGCGTACCTACCACGGGGTCGGTAAAGGCATCCCAGCAACGCGCCGTTCCCATGGCATATCCGACCATTGCCGCTCCCAGCTTCAGGAAATCGACAAAAAAGGCCGTCATGAACATTGACAGACAGACATTGGCATAGTGGTCGGAGACCACGCCCATGGAATATGCGAATTTCTGGCCGAACGGCACCCGGTCCTCGGGTTTCGTCGCCTCCCTGTTGAGTTCTTTTTCGTGCTCTAGTGCTTCAGACATGGCATCCCTTTTTGTTTCAGTTAACAAAACAACATATACACCTTATAGAAGAGTTTCTTCAATGCATTTTCCCATGTTCCTTCAATTCCCGCTTCCCAAGCGATATTCATACATGGTTTTACTGGTTTTTCGGATGGCTTCGACCATTTCCGGATATGGCGTATCGCAAATATCGACCAGCCCGACGTTGTAGTTTTCCCCGTCCGCGCGGCCGGCAATGTGCTCGTCAACATACTGGAACCAATGCACCCCCACCATCTGGGGATTATCCAATGCGCTGACGACATAGCCCTTGAACTTTTCGGCCCTTTTTTCATGCGTGTCCGCTTCGCGCAGCCCCGGATGGAAATGGCCCCGCTCGGTTGAACCGAAATGGTATTCGCCAATAATGACCGGCCGGTCGATAAAATACGGCAGGCGCAAATTACGGATGCTGTGGTGGTATTTGTTGTAGCTGACGACATCGCAATATTTAGATGCCGAAATGGCCGAGGCATCGTTGACCCAAGCAAACCGGCAGCCGAGATAGAGATGGTTCGGCGCAGCTGTCTTCAATTCTTCTTTCACGGTTCCAAAATACGTATCGGCCGTTTTCACATAAAACTTTTTCAAATCCTCTCCAGCCCGAACCACATCCGGCGTCTCGCGCGACTCCAGCAGCGATTGCCAGGATAGATGCCCGATCCCCCACGCCATATTGAGCTTTTCAATGGAGTCATACTTCGCTTTCAGGTCCTTAACAAATTCAACCTTGGCCGGCTGATCCGCCGGGCAGGCCAGCGTTTCGAGCGACAGCGACATTTGATCGCTGCCCCACGACATTTCATTATCCACATAAAACCCAATGCACCACGGATCCGAGGATTCAACTTTGCGTGCATTCAGGTTTTTCTGGATGGCTGCCCGGAACGACGGATCAAACACATCGTGAAACTTGCTCCAGTAACCGCTCGAACCTTCCATCGACCGGTTTCCTTCGATGAAAAAATTAGCGACATAAGGGGTGCGCTGCTTCAGATAAAGATCAGGAGCCGCCCAGTTTGCGACGGTGTTCATGCCCCAGCTTTTCAAGCGCTTATGCGCCAAGTCTACAAACTGTTCATGCCAGCTTTCGCCATACTTGCGAAACAGATTGGCTTTGTAGGTCTGCTGGATCTTAAACGGAATCTTGTCGGCATAAAAACCGTGCGGCGCCCAGCTGCTGCGGGAATAGAACTGGCCAAGCGGCTCGTCATCGGCCGGCAGGTTTTCAAAATAGTTTTCGCGGCCCTGCACGCCGGTATAGCCAAAATCCGAACTCATGCAGGTTGGGCCGTTCGACCAGAACAGCAGCCCGTCCGGATCAACGAACCACCATTTGCCGTCAACCTGCTCCACACGGAAATAACCGGTTGCTTCACGCTTTGGACCATTTTTCCAGCCACCGTATTTTCCGAGGTTATCGAATCCCGGATGTTTTTTTAGATCTTCATTTTCCAACGCCACCGCTTTTTTGAAATCCGCGACCGCATGAATCTTTTCTTTCCAGTCCGCATGCTTGTACTGGCCATACTGGTCCACAAACGGGAGGAATCCAGAACCATCAACCTTCTTAACGGAACCTTCTGCGCGCAGATTGCCGACGACAAAGGCATGCGGCTGAGAGGTGTTGCCCACAAAAATCTGAATGCGGTCAATCTGAGAAAGATCCATCAGCTCGATGCCCGGTGCACGGCGCATTCCGACCAGATTCAGCGGCTCTTCAAAAATCCAGTCCTCGGAAGAAAGGCGGATGCTCACTGTTCTGGTCTCCGCCGGATCGAGAATCTCAAAGCCCTGCGCGTGCTGCGGCGCGTCCTCTTTCTTTTCGTATGGATTGTCTAGGCGAATCCCAACATTGAGCGGCGCGCTGCCGGCATTGGTTAGATCCACTTTAACCGTATAGCAGCCCCGCAGATCCCAAGGCTTGCCGATTGATCGAAACGTAATACTCGGCCAATCTTCGTTTCCGCCCGTCTGCACCAAAATGCCGTTGCCGAGGTTGGAGACGATGGTGGTATCGTTATATTCAATCCGCGGATGCAGGGCATCCTGCTTAAGGGAAACCAGCTCAAGCGGCTGGGCATGTGCCCCCGAAACCAGCAGGCCGATCAGGAAGCAGGCGAGACGCCTGCGGTACGGCTTATGTACCGCAGGCGTCTCGCCTGCCCATGTGCAACGGAGTTTCATATCGAGCACTCCAGCTCACCGGCAACGGCCTTCACGGTTGTTGGCTTCCCCTCCACCACCAGCAGGCAGCGGCCTTGCGAGGTGGTGATGCGATCAGATTGAAAATCCTGCGTATTAAACGGAGATCCTGTATCGACTCCGAGAATACGTGCACCGGCCACTTCAAAAACAATTTCACGCTCTTCGGTTTTAACGGGATTACCGCTTTCATCGACGAGCTGTGCAACCACATGGCATCCATCCGCAGTCAATTTGATTGCGGCAGGCTCGCCGGCAGTAGCGAGTTGGTCCGATGCCGCGGCCGCACTCGCCTCCAGCTTTCCGGAAGCAAACGGAACCGCCCATTTGTAGATGCGGTCTTCAAAGTCGGCCAGCTGCTTGAGGCCCAGCGATTCGCCGTTGAGAAACAGCTCGACGCTTTCGCAATTGGAATAGACTTCAACGGCAATCTTTTCGCCCTCGGCATAGTTCCAGTGCGTGTTGACATCGTGCCAGACCCATAGCTTTTTCTTCCAGGCATCCGGATCCTTTTCGCCGATAAAGCCGGTGGCTTCGTCGAAAACGTACGGCGATTTTTCCAACGTCTGGGAAGTCAGGTGAACATGCGGCTCGTCGTTCCACAGGGTTTTCATCATGTGGTAAGAGCCCTTTTCAAAGCCAGCCCGGTCGAGCAGCCCCGACCCGGTGGTCGTTGTCGGCCACTGGCCGTTCGACTCGCCCATGTAGTCGATGCCGGTCCAAAGGAAGGTGCCCGAAACAAACGGCCGTTCAATGATGGCCTTCCACTCGTGCCACTGCGCCAGATTTTCCGTGCCCATCACCGGGAGGTCGGGACGGTTGGCGTGTCCATAGTCATACATTACCCGGCGGTAGCTGAAGCCGATCACGTCGAGCGCGTCGGCATAGCCGGATTCGTAGCTGCCCGAAGGCAGAATGCAGTTGGCGATAACGGGACGCGATGTATCAAGTTCCTTCGTCCACTTCGCCAGCTTTTGCGCCGTTTCGCCAATGTCGTATTCGCCACGCGGCAATGTTTTGAGCAGCTCAACGATTTGGTCTTTGGAATGCGGAGGCAGCTCCCAGAAATAGTTGCCGCTCCAGTCGGCATCGAAGAAGCCGGTGGCCTCGGCGTTGCGCGGATAGGTCCACTCGATCTCGTTGCCGATGCTCCACTGGAAGATGGACGGATGGTTGCGGTGCGAACGCATAACGTCTTTTAAATCGCGCTCGGCATGCTCCTGAAAATGTTCAGTGTAGCCGCGCGAAATATAGTCATCGTGCTGCTCGTTCATGTTTTTGCGTTTGTCTTTCGGGTTGTCCCACTCGTCGAAAAACTCGTCCTGCACCAGCAATCCCATTTCATCGCACAGGTCCAGGAATTCGGAGGAACCGGGATTATGCGCAATGCGGATGGCGTTCACACCCGCGGCCTTGAGCGTTTCAAAGCGGCGGCGCCAAACGTCCTTGGGCACGGCCGCGCCAACGCAACCGCCGTCGTGGTGCAGGCAGACGCCCTTGATATAGGTGTGCTTCCCGTTCAGGAAAAAACCTTCGTTGGCATCGAACCGGATGGTGCGAATGCCAAACGTGGTCGTGTATTCATCCACGGTTTTCCCACCCTTGGAAACCGTCGTGACCGCCTTGTATAGATTCGGGGCATCAACATCCCACAGTTGAGGGTTTGAAACCTGAAACTTGAAACTTGAAACTTGAAGGGCCTTGTCCTCCGAAACTGCCACCTGCTGCCCGTCGGGTGCAATGATTGCGATCGAAAGCACGGCCCCTTCGGGATTAGACACTTCAACCTGCACCTGAACGGTCGCTTTGTCGGCAGAGATTTCCGGCGTGGTGACAAATGTGCCCCAAACCGGTATGTGCGTGTCCGATGTTCCGATCAGCTCGACGTTGCGGTAGATGCCGGAACCGGTGTACCAGCGACTGTCGCAGTAGCGCGAGTGGTCGACCCGCACGGCCAGCACGTTTTCGCCCGGCCGCACCTTGTCCGAAACATCAAAGCAAAACGGCGAATAGCCGTACGGGTGGTCTCCCAGTTTTTCTCCGTTGAGATAGATGGAGGCATTGTTGTAGACACCGTCAAAATGGAGATAGGTCGTTTCGGTTTCCAACGACTGGAATGTTTTGCGGTACCATCCGATCCCGCCGGGCAGGTAACCCGTAGCCCCTTCGAACTCATTGCTAAACGAGGCCTCAACGCTCCAGTCGTGCGGGACAACCACGCTGCGCCACGACGCATCATCAAAGGCGGCCGCTTCGGCACCCCTAAGGTCGTCCTTCAAAAACTTCCACTCGCCGTTCAGGCTGATTGTTCCTCTACTGCTCATATGACTTCTCTTCTACTGTGAGGATCGCCACAAAGAGGCACAAAAGGCACGAAGACCTTCTCCTCCGAGTTCTTTGTGTTTTTTGCGCCTCTTTGTGGCCATTAATTATTTCGTTGGATTTGTAGATTAATAAGGATCGTTGGGACGGAGCTTGATGAGCTCAGCATAGTCGACGATGCCGCACTCTTCGATCCATTTGTCACAAGCCTTGGCGAGGCGCTGCACCATTTCGGGCTTGGCGTCGGCGAGGTTTTTGGTTTCCGACGGATCGTTTTCGAGATCGTAGAGTTCATAGGCAATGCCGGGAACATCGAGGGTCTGCAGATACCAGCCCGGCTCAATCAGCAGTTTCCAGCGGCCTTGATAGATCACCGTCTGCTGCCCTTTATCATTGAAAAACAGCGTTTCAGCCGGCTCGCGTTTCTTGCCCACCAAAACCGGCAGCATGCTGCGGCCGTCGAGTCCGTCGGTCTTCTTGCCGCGGAAGGTTTTTGGATATGCCGCGCCGGCCAGCTCCAGGCAGGTCGGCATCAGGTCGCCCACCCATACCTGCTCGTGGGAGATGGAGTCCGGCTTGATCTTGCCCGGCCAGGCGGCAATGAAGTGCGACTTGGTTCCGCCTTCCCACATCAGCGCCTTCACGCCGTTATAAGGTGCATTCTGGATCCCCTTGGTGTGTGCCGCTGCACCATTGTCAGAAAAATAGAGGACCAAAGTGTTATCCAGCTCACCGGTCTTCTTCAGCGTCTGTATGAGGTGGCCAACATTTTCATCGATCTTTTCAATCATAGCCGCATGGATTGCAAACTGCAGCTGCAGCTCATCGCGCTCTTTCGGAAGCCACGCCTTAAAGTGCTTTGCATCTTCAGGATAGAGCTTTTCTTTTTTAAGGTTCTCTGTCCGGGTCGGACCAATGACGTCCAGATCCCCGTATTTCTTCAAATATTTCTGCACCAGCTCTTCCGGTGCCTGGAGCGGCTTATGCGGCGCGCGGTAAGCCACGTACAACATGAACGGCTCTTGCAGCTTGGAAGCATCTTCAATCATTTCAACGGCGCGATCCGTTACGCCGTCCGTTGCATAAAACGCTTTGCCGGATTTGCCATGGTTCACGTTGTAATTCATGTCTTTGCGCTTCGAGAAGCAGTGCATGTTATATTCGCGGTCATACTTCAGCTTGGCCGGGCCGTTGCCTTCCATCATCGGGTGCGCCTGCCCGGGAACAAAGAACAGACTGTTCTGAGCGCCATACAGGCCGAAATATTCATCGAATCCTCGCTGCATCGGAAGCCCCAGATAATCCTGCTCCATTTCTTCCTGAGTCAGCTCCCAGCCTTCATGATACTGCTTCCAGACTTTCTGGGATCCTTCACTGAATTTCATGGTGCTGCCGCCCATGTGCCACTTGCCGGACATCAGGGTGCGGTAGCCCGCCTCCTTCATCAGCTCGGGCAGCAGCGGGATATCGTAAGGCATTCGCGCACGGTGTGCAGGATACGGCATCTCCCGGCTCCAGTCGCCCACGACGCCGCCGCCAAAGCCCACCTTGGCGCAGTCGAGGCCGCTCAGCAGCGAGGCCCGCGTTGGACTGCACCGGCCGTTGGTGTAGAAGTTGCTCAGGCGCATCCCCTTCTTCGCCAGTTTATCCAGGTTCGGCGTATCAATCTCGCCGCCATAGCAGCCGAGGTCCGAATAGCCTGAATCGTCCGACATGATGATGACCATGTTGGGGCGCTCGGCCGCCATCACGGCAACCGCCGCTAAAAACGCCATTCCCATGGCAAAAAACTGTTTATTCATTTTCTTCCTCCAGGTTCAATGGCCGGCGCCGTGCGACACATTGCCCGTGATTCGTTATCGCATCAACCTGTCAACCGCCACTTCACTCTCGTTATGCTCTTTTTTCCTATAGGAGCAGACAGGCTATATTAAATTGAAAACCGTGGATACCTGACCAAATGGCCGATACGGAAAAGGACCGGAACAAGCTGGCCGGGTTTGTTTCACGGCGCGACGCTGACCTAGAAGCGGGTCAACCGAATACCATTAGGAAGCGCTCCACTCATAGCAACTTTACGGTTTTGAGATGGTGACGGAGTTCACCTGCAAACCGGTGAGACCAGAGCCACCGTTACCCGGGGCAATTCTTTGGACAAAAGCATAGGCACCGGATCCGGTGAGCGCAGCATAAACGTCTGCATGCACTCCGGCTACAGTGCCCACGCCGGTGTCGGTTCCATCGGTCAGGTTCTGCAACTGTACCGTGTAGGTTGTGTTGGAGGCATGTGACCCAAGGGTGAGTTCATAGTTGTACTGAAGAATATCCCCAGCATCGAGCGTTGCAGTAGTGATTTGGCTGCCCAGCGGAGCCCAGTTATTGAGCAGACGATAATCATCGGTGCCCGAGATAATCTGGATGCTGGCATCGGCAGAAACCGCATCGCCGGTTTCCACGTGCGCGCTGGCGGTGTTGTCGACCTTCAAGCCGGACAGGAATGCGTAAACATGAGCCGTAGGAGTTGAATATGTTCCTCCAAACTCCAAGTTGACGCTAAGACTGTAGGTTTGACCAAGCCCCAACGTGACGGCCTCGTTCAACACTGCAATCTCACTATTTTGCGCAGTGGCGGCATGCCCGGAACCAGCGGCGTCAGCGACGGCCCATTGGGCTTCTGCATTCCAGCTTTGCTGCCCGTCCAAGGGAGCGTTGCTATAGTCTGGAGCGGTAAACTCAATGAGTCCCCCAAACGGTGCAGACAGCACTACATCCTCAACCAGACGAAAAAATTCCTGTGGAGCAATGATCGAATGCGTGACCGAACCGGCCCCCGTCCCATCAATCGGCAGGTTAGTCTGAGTGGTGCTCCAAGCAGAATCCATCAGGTTGGTCTTGGAATGCAGCGAGAAGAAACTGTCCGCCGGCCCATTGGTAAAGCCCAAAATAATATCGGAGCCAACAATCTGGTGATAGTCGATCGGAATATAAACCGGTGGATTACGGATATCAGCACTGAATTCAAATACCTGCATGGCCACGCTGGCCACATAACCGCCGTCAGCATCATTGAACTCGACTGATATGGTGTTACTGCTCTGCAGCAGCGCATAAGGAACCGGAATTTCGAGTACACCATAAAACGAATTGCGGGTGGACTGATCGTACCCGCGCCAGTCTGTCGGCACCGGCACGGCAGTTCCGTTGACCAGCAGCGTGGGTTGCAGCGAATCGCCGTGATTCCGGCCAAGGCCAAGGCGCAGGACAGCTTCGCCGAACGGTGCCGCATGCGCAACATTGGTGATGCTGAAGATGATCGGTGTATTCGCACTGATCGGCTGCAAATACGTCGTTGCATAATATTTTTCTTCGGTGGCCTGTTCATTCTGCTGCACGGCATGGGCATAGGTATATTTAATCACAGCCGTAGAGGACGCGGGCAGTGTAATGGACGGCAGATCATTGGTGATATAGTTATCGAACATAGGCTCACCGGATGGAGCCGCATAGGCATGCTTCACTTCAATGCTTTGAAGGCCTGCCACTGCCCCAAGCACGTTCAGGTCCACCGTCTGCGGGCCGGTGTGGTCCAGACTGCTGACAATGACAAATGCGTTCGTCACGTTTACATAGGCATCCACCTGAATATCGGGATCGGAGGCAACCGTTTCCACACGGGTTCCGTTCACCTCTTTCCATAACTCAAAAAACTTAAGGCGATGCGTATACGCCCATGGGCCATCGTCATCTTTAGGACTGCCGGTCAGCTCATCAACGTCATAGAGCAGGCGCGTCGGATAGGGATAGCCGTCTTTACGCCCCCACTCCGCCTTTAAAATCACAAACGGAATAGCCTGAACAATTCGATCCGGCCGTTCCAGCAACTGCATCATGATGGTGGAGAACGAGCGGACATCCCCCCAGTCATCATTTGGTTCATAGGGAGCGCCGTTGGTGACGGACAGGCTCCCGTATTCGGAAATATTGAAGGGTTTAACCTCGCCGAGCTTCAGCATGCTGTAGTGCTCGATCATATCCAGCAAGGCTTCCACATTGCTCCCGCTGCGGTACATGGTATCCAGCACGTTCGTGCTCCCCTGCGGGTTGTCGTAGAGATGCAACGAAAAGAAATCCATGTTGGTGCCGGCAATATCAATGAAGGTTTTCCAGTTGGCCTCCCAATGAGAAAAGCTGCTGTTGTTCCCCTCGTACTGCGGATGCGCGGCCGTGTATCCGCCGACCAGCACCTCCGGGTGCGAATTCTTGATCGCCGCCGCTACATTGGTATGCATGCGGGAAATATTGGCGCGGGTGGTGCTATATTTCGTGGCCGTCACAAAAGGTTCATTGACCACCTCCACCATGGTCGGTTTGGGCTGCCCGTCCATTCCCCCGGCGCCAAAGAAGTCGGTCAGGTAATTTTCAAAATAATCGCCCAATGCATCATAGTCGCCATCAGCAAAAGCGAAGTTTTTCTGAACATTATTCGTAATCCCGTTGGGATACATAGACATCTGTCCGCCGTGCATCATCTTGTTCGCGCGGAACTCCAACGCATGGGCTTCGGTTTCCAAGGCATAGTTGTTGCGGGCAGTGATGCCGCGCGATGCCAGACTGGAATGGTTGCACCAACCGGGCTTGGCCGGATCTTCGGTGGTCTGGGACAGGTTCCACGGCATCGAACCGTTATTCCGGCCCAAATAAACATCATAGCCGTTCAGAAAGCTTTCGCGCTGCACATCGGAATCCCAGTCGCCATCCGTCAACCCGGCATGAAGCACAATATATTTTTCGCGGTCAAACTCCGACACGCCACCCACGGTGTGCCGGACGTTCAGATTGATGTCCACGGCGGTCTGCGCAATGGCTCCTGTTGCAAACAAATAAAGTAATACTATACCAACTGATCTTTTTCCAAACATTGGATATTCTCCTCTTGTGCAACGATAATACCATTCATAAATCACTGGCTATGCTTCGCCGGGTAGGGGCACCCGGCCTACAGCGAAAGAACGCGGCGCTGTTGCCCGATGCCCTCGTCGGGCGTTTCAGCCGCGCCTAACCACTGCCTCTACTACGACATTCCAATCCCCGGAACGTTGAAAAAAAGGGCACCGCAGTGGTGCCCCTTTACATTCCAATCATTGGAAATTTCTTTCGTGTTGCATCCGGTCATTAAAAATCGTTCAGCCTTCAAAGTGATTCGGGGAATCCCGCCCGAGAGCGGGATTCCCCTGAGGAGATTACTCTCCATGAGATGAAACTTTATTCGATATCCAGCTTCAGGAAGGTTGTATCAGCCGTAACCGGAACGTAGTTGGTGACTACCGACCAGTAATAATCAACCACGGATTCTGTGGCTGTATAACTGGCAGGATCCCAGCCGCCAAACTGCAGATATTCAGTTTCCTTCAAGTTATAGGTAATGCCGGCTTCCGGATCACGCTGTTTCATATACACATAGGTAAAGGTATCATTACCTGTGCCCGGCTCAGGCTGGATGGTTAAGTCCATCACCGGTAACATAGCGGTATCAGCTGCCAGCGGATCTCCGCCAAAGGCGTATTCCTTCTCGTTGACCAGGCCATCGAAGTCCGGATCATCACCGGCCGCACTATTTGAGCTGACCAGCCCGCTGTTTTCTGCCCAGTATTCATATGAAGGCAGTGCGCCCTGCACCTTGACCTCAAGCCCATAGATACTTGAGCTCCATCCCCTCGTCTGGAACCATCCAATCGCAGTGACGTCTGTAAAGGTGCTGCCGGATACCGCAGCTCCAATCCACATTTCTGAAGTCGAAGCGGCATTGATTCCGGTAATCGGCCTCCAGTCGGCATTGGCAACATCGGCAACAATGATGGTCTTGGATTGACCTGCGGTTCCGTCCGTCGCAAGAATGTTCTCATCTGATGCATACCAGGTCGAACCATTGCGAATGGCCATGCGAACTCCATTATCCGTATTTCCTGAATTACCGGTTGTACTGGCTCCCCAGGACGCCTCGATATTGAGGGTTTCCGCAGTCGCATCGAAAGATGCGGTACCCATATCCGATGCCTCAATGAAGGCGAGTACGGAAGCGTAAGGCCAACTTTTCCATCCGAGAGCGAGACCGAAGTTGACACTTTCGCCATTGCTCTGGACTTTTGCAGCCAACGTCACGCCATCCACAGCCTGCTTGCCTTTGAACATCCCGTACAGATTAGGACCTGTATAGCCATTCACTCCATTTTCAAAGAACGGTGTGGTCATGGCATCGATGGTAGCCCAGTCAACCGAGTTTGATATCTGCGCCAGAGACGTATCCATATTTGCAGTACCAAACGTATCGACTGCGAATGCCGGCACCAATCCAATCGGAGCAGCCACAAAGTTCGTGCTGGCGGTATTCGGAGCCAGGTCGCCATCGAAATTCGCCGTTAGCGCATACGTATTGGCAATGTCGTTCCAACGCGGCGAATCCGTGATCGATGTAATATTCTCACTACTGACCACCGTATAGAACTCGGGGCCCGGTGTTTCAACGGTCAGGGTATAACTTCGGGCATCCAGGACCGGATCCCAGCCGATTGAAACTTGACGATCGCCTTCCAGGACACTGGTCACGACGGGCGCAATCACAACCGGAAGAACGCCGCTTTCATGCGTGACACTCACCTCACCCACCGTGGCATGCAGCGTACTGAGCTTAACGCCATCATTGGATTCCGGGTCATGACCCATAACGAAGAGGGACGCAGGTGCATCATACAGATCAGTTGCACTGTACGTAGCAAAGTCGATCTCAGTCGGCGTACCGTCATTCACGGCACTGGTGGTCAGGTTAGACATCGAAGCCCATGCCTGATACACGCCGGCTTCGCGGGTCTTGCGAATAGACCAGGAGATGCGAATCGGGTCTGTCACCAGGTCAAGCGGCGCTTCACTGTCTCCAATCCAAGGTTTGCCAGTCGCAAAAATCGGTTTTGGATTCCAACCCGCTTCGCTCCAACTCAGGTAAGCAAGGCGGTTAGCGTCTGAATCGTTCCCAGTCGCGGCAAACATTAGATTGATGTTATTTTCGAATCGTACCAATACCCTGAACAGGGCCATCATGCTTTTGGTAACACCCAGAGCTTCAGTTGTACTGCCGCTCAGACCAAAGTTCATTACACTCCAGTTGACGTGATCGGAATCAGCTCCGCCAGTGGCACTCGAGGAGATAACAACATCGATATATCCATCAATCTGATCATCCTGCTCGTTGCTGATCAGACGATCCAGATAGACCGCGTTTCCAACGGTGGAATCAAAATCGGCCTCAACGGAAGCAGTGTCTGCCTTCTTTGTACCGCCATCGTCAATCACGTCAAATGCGTTGTTGCCGCTTCCGGAAATGGCATTCCAGTCAGCCGTTGCAGCCAGATCACCCAGCGCGTAGGGACTGAAATCGGCGAAAAACACCGCTTGATCAGCGTAGATCGCTTGCGGAGTCGCAGTAGCTTCACCGGATTTAATCGAGTCGCCATTGTAATAATTAGCCACAACTGCGTAATAGTAGGGGGTACCGTTCACAACGGTCGGATCGGTATAACTTTCAGTAGAAACTGAAACCGGTGGATCCACGAAAACGCCTGAAGTTGTTGATCTGTAGACATCATACGTCGTTGCTCCGGGCATCAACGTCCAGCTGAGCGAAATCGAGCCATCCAATCCCAATGCAGACACGGAGGTCGGAGGCAGCAGTGCCGGAGGAAGTTTTTCCATTTTCACGTTAGCAATCAAATTGGTGAAATCAACACCGACTTCCGGATTTGAGCCAACGAAGAACCAGTAGTTTGAGCTCGCCCATGCACCAGTACGTTCCATGCCCGTTATCGAGCTGGTATAGCTGATTCCCGAAGTCAGATTACTTGTCGTTACAGCCGCATCAAACTGATTGGTAACGTGAGATTTGGTCAACGTGTATATGATACGAATCGTATCGGAATCAGAATCGACCGTAGCAATATCCGTCATGCTGTTGGTGTCATAACCGAAGGGATTAAATCCACAGTCTTCAAGGGCTTTTCTAGAATGCCCGTATGTGGCAGGTTGGCTCCACCATGAGGCTTCTTCAGCTGTATAGCGCAATTCGCCGGACTGACGCGTCAGCTCTTGCCCCCAAAAATGATTAAATCCGGAAACCGTATCCGATTGAGCTACACCATCGGCTGTCACTCCATTGGTCTGAACACCAAACGTCATGACGCGCGCATGCTTGCGGTCGTTGGGAATCCTATGCCGGTGATCAATCGTGATTTTAATTGAATCACCGGGTACAATGCTGGTTCCATTGCCGGGGCCGGAGAGCATCAGTCTATTGCCCTGATTCTCCTTAGCCATCAGCAGCTCGCCACCGACCACATTGAACGTGGCACCGTTGCTTGTCGCAACCCAACCGTTCGAGCCATTTACGTCTCCATCTGGGTAGCCGAAGGTATCCTCAAAGATAACCGCAGCGTGCACCGTAAATGCCATTGCGAATAAACACGCCGACAATCTTAGTGTTTTTTTCATCTCACTCTACTCCTTATTTCCTTATCAACCCCGCGGTTTTGCATCCGACAAAACCCACCTACGAGACAGTTAACATTAAGAGGTATAGCGAATCGCTATTTTTGTGTATATGGGCCAAAAGGACCATATAGGACAAATGTACAGGTTTTCCGGCTAATCGACGTGTAATATGCCTTTTTTATAGGCAATTACGACCGCTTGCGTGCGGTCGGTGGCGCCGAGTTTTTCGCGAATGTTGGTGATGTGATGCTTCACAGTGGAAAGGGAAATATCAAAGTGTTCAATAATATCCTTATTGCTTTTCCCCTCGCCCAGCAGCTGCAACACCTCCAACTCCCGCGGGGTCAGCTCCTCCTGCAGCTTGCGTGCCTCGATTTTCTCGGCAATCAGGGCGGGGAAATAGGTTCCGCCACCGGCCACTTCATAGATCGCCTCCATGACGTCCTCGACCGCGCCGGCATTCTTGGTGAGGTAGCCCTTGACCCCGGCCTTTACCGACTTCCAAATATCCTCTTCAGTTTCGAAGACGGAGAAAAGTATGATCCTGGCATCGGGGAATTCAGCCAGAATCTGGCGGGTGCACTCCACCCCATTCATGCCGGGCATTTTATAGTCCATCGTAACGACATCCGGCTTGAGCTTTTTATAGAGATCAAAAGCTTCGGAACCGGAGGCGGCCTCGCCGACGACCTCCAACCCCTCCTCATGCCCGATAGCGCCGATCAACCCAAAGCGCAGCATCGCGTTGTCATCTACGATTAAAATTCTCGTGTTCTTGCCCATAACTCCCTTCCTTTCATCAAAATCCCGAGTCTAAAGTCTAAACGTCGAACGGTCTAAAGCCACCCGTAAGCGGGCATGCGCAACCCTTCAACCTTCAACCTTGGACAACTGCGCAACAGTCTTAACCCAGCTCCCATTCAGCGATGGAGGACAGATCCACTTTAACAGAGGTGCCCTGCCCCGGAGAGCTGTCGACCCGTATCTCCGCCCCCAGTTTATTGGCACGCTCACGCATGCCCAGCAATCCAAAATGTCCCGCTAGCGGAAGCTTATCCAATGGGAATCCGCAACCATCATCTTCAATGCCGAGCGAAAGGGATGCGTCCTCATAACAAAGCTTTACGCGGATATGGGATGGAGCGCCATGACGCACCGCATTCGTTGCAGACTCCTTGGCGATAAGCAGCAAATTGCGCTCCGCCACCAGTTTTAAGCGACGGGGTTCTCCTGCAACCATCACATCCAACGCAGCACCGCACTCATCGGCGAGAGGCGCCAACGTTTCGCGCAATGCCGCCGGAAGATTCATCCGTTCCAACAGGCCGTCGCGCAGATCAAGAATCTGGGAGCGCGATTCCTCGCCGCAATGCGCCAGCATGGCCTGCACCGACTGGAGCTCCCCGCTGCTGCGCCCCGCGTCTCGTTCCATTGCGTCCAGCTGATCCTTCAATTGCGATTCCAACGAACCCGTGGCTTTCCCAGACTGCCCCATAGCGGCTCTAATTGCTTCCAGCGACTTCGTGATGCTGGTCTCCAGAAATTTCCGACAACCGAGCAACTGCATGGCCGCGCCGGTAATTCCTTGGTCTAGATTGTCGTGCAGTTCGCGGGCAATGCGCTGCCGCTCATCCAGTATTGATTCCCGCTCGATTTTTTCGCCGATGATTCTCGTCTGCCGATCCACCGTTTTACGCAGGGCGACAACCCAGATTAAAAACAGCATCGACAACCCCAACGCTGTTCCGGAAATCCAGAACATCCGTTTCGGCGTCCACCAAGGTGCAGGCTGTAAAACAACAATATCCCCTTCACTCCGAATTTGAATCCAGAACCGGTCGAGATAGAGCCTCCATTGCAGGTTCTTTTTCTGCACGAGGTTGCAGATCCCCGTTAACTCGAGAAAAGCTCCCGACTTCAACTGCCTCCCGGCCTGCATGCCCGCAGGCAGCAAGGCTTCGAACAGGTGCGATCCCGAACGGCACAACAGGCTTTGCTGTCCGGAATCACCCAGATCGCTGGGCGAGAGCCTGAATGACTTTCCGATCTCCACCAGCTGAGCACGAATCCTGACCAGCTCATAGTTCATTCTCGGGTCGAGCAAATCCTCAGGACGGTCGGAACTGGTCAGCTCCTCCAGTATAATTTCTCCCGGCTCAGGCAACGCATCCGGGTCCTCGAGCACGGCAACGTTCCGGGCCCGGAATGCAGGACTGACCGGCTGAGGCCAGACGACCCCGTCCACTTCCACGACCTGTCCGACCTGCAGCTCGGTTCCATCCAGAACAGCCACCCTCAGGCTTGCTCCCTCGCCACGCAAAAAGATTTCGTTCGGCGATGCATAGGTCACGACTCCCTTCGTTCGAACCGCCTGACGACGGTCCGCCCCAATACGCATCAGGGAATGAATGGGCAAAGCCAACGGCTCCTTCGATGCCTCCTCCTCGACCAGGAGTTTAATATCGTTGATGGAGTTGATCACAAAGACATGGCCGGTTAGCTGCCGCTGACTATTATACAGCGTTCCGACCAACGCATTAACGCGGACACGGCTAAACATAAGTTTCGGCAGTCTTTTCCAGACCTCTTCCGACGCAAGAAGATGTACTCCCATCTGAATCGATTCATGCATCTCCAACGTTAACAGAACCCTTCCATGCGTACCTGTATCGTCAGAAACCGCGGTCAATCGGCCCTCTACCGAAACCCAGTCGCAGTCGCTTGCCGGATCATGGATCTCATCAAGCCTGTAAGGTCGGGCAACGGGCAACGGCCCCGAGCGGAGTACCTCAATCCTATGGGCGATAATGACCGGAGCAAATTCCCCCGGATCGGTCATGCCATCGATTCGGATCCAGTCCCCGGCATGGACCTTCGGTTGTTTTGTAATATCGCCGGGACGCCCGACATATATCCCCGCGCTTTCAGCGAAGACAAAAAAGTGGCGGCCTTCCGGCCCGACACTCACCACCTGTGCGTCCAGAAGAACGGAAATGTTTTTCGCCGCTTCCTCCGGCGACAGGCGACGGATCTGCGCAATGCTGTCGATGACCGGCTGGGCCACCACCGATCCAACCCAAAAGAAAACGGCCGTCAGCCAAGCAGCAAGAAGTCTACAATGGAATTCTACCTTAACCATGATGCCAGAGGATATACCCGAATATATCCAGCATTCCAAGCATTGGAACCCTTTCATGCCGATGGGCTCCAAGCTTTGGAAGCTCCTGCCCCTCGCCGATTGTTCCGCTTAGCCCCTGCTGCTTCCCTGTTTAACAGAAGGACGCCCGAATAGATGATTTCCTGAAGAAATAATCGCTTCACGGGCAGCCGTTAAACCGTTGCATCGCAACATTTCGTCACCTGAGCAATACTTCTCCGACAGAGCATTACCACTCAACCACCTCCCCGGACGCCGAAAGAAACCGCCCCGACATTCCGGGTTGGAGGCGCGCAATCGTTCCCGCCATTTCTTCAGCCACCGAGGCAACCGTGCCGGGAGCCTCATCGCCACCCATATCGGTTTTAATCCATCCGGGATTCATGCAGACCACGATCTTCCCATGGAACTCCGGCTTTCCAGCCATCCGCAGGGTGAACATGTTCAACGCAGCCTTGCTCATGGCATAGGCATCGAGTCCGTTGTCCGGATTAATGTGCAGCCCGAAAGAACCCATGCCGGATGTAACATTAACAATCGTCGCGTCCGCTCGCATGAGAGCCGCCAGAGCCTGCGCGACCAACGCCGGTCCGACGGCATTCACCCTAAAAGACTGCTCAAACCCGGCGACGGTCCACTCGCCACAATTTTCTTCAACCGAGATGCCGGCATTGTTGATCAGCAGGTCCAGTTCAACCTTTCCCGACAGATTGCCCAGCTGAGCAATGGAGCTTTCATCGCTTACATCAAGCGATACAGGCATGCAGCGTTCACCATGCCGGCTGGCCAGCTCCTGAAGCGGCGGCGCGTTCCGGCGGGAACAGGCAACCACGCGCCAGCCTTCATTCAGATAGTACGAACCAGTCCAAGTCCGATGCCCCGATTGGCTCCTGTAATTAATACTGTTTTCATTGAACATCCTTTTTTAATTACTATCGATATTATGACAAAACATCGGTTTTTTTGCCACAAAAGACCACAAAGAGAGCAAAGTAAAACCTCTAGCGCTTTGTGTTCTCTGCGCACATTCGTGGCCACGCATCCTTCTTCAACATTTAACCGACGGAGCAATAAATGCGCATTATGAACCGTGCCGAGGCAGTGGTTCTACTAGTCAAAAAGTCGATATGCGGAAAACCTATTGGACACCGTTCTTATAGCACTATTAGTCAGGTATCCTTTATAAAGGAGTGGCGTATGCTCCACCCTACTTAAACGCAGGATTCAAAAATGAAACACAGATTCATCATAACCGCCGTCATGTGCAGCACGGCAATTTCCTTTGCTCAGGAAGCAACACTGAAGGGAAAAACAGATTACCATTCGCTCGAAGATGCCACCGGCCGCGCCATTGAGGCCAAAATCCTGTATGTAGGCGATCAATGGACGTACCTTCAGCGGAGCTTCAAAAAGCCTCAACGGATTCGGTTGAACCTCCTTAGCGATTCCTCGCGCGAGCTGCTGAATCAATGGAATGCAACCTACGGAACCGGCCTTTCTGCCGATGAACTGCGGCTGGTTGCCAAAATTGCATATGCGTCATCGCCCGCCCAACCCCTCGTTGTTGATCCCGATCCTGCCAAACAGTGGAAACTCAACAACACCTTTTCCGATGAGTTCAACGCAAAAAAACTCGACGAGGAAAAATGGTCACGGAACCTGCACCCTTGGGGCGAACGCGCCTGGCGCGCGGACAATGTCTGGCAAAAGAAAGGCCACCTGTTTATCCAAGCCAAATACGACCGGCATACAACCAAGAAAGGGGATGAATATTTCTACACCCTCGGCATTCTGCAATCGAACCAGAAAACCACCTACGGCTACTTCGAAGCGCGCATCAAAGGCTGTTCGCGCTTCCCCGGCCTCTGCCCCGCCTTCTGGCTCTACAGCAACGGCAAGGATCTCAGCCCCGAACACCCGCACATCACCTACAGCGAGATCGACATTGTTGAAATGCTCCAAAGGGGCTACGACCCCGTCCAAAAAAGAAAAACCGGTCCGAAGCATATCGACTGCAATCTCCACACGCGCGAAATGATCGACGGCGTCGAAACCTGGCGCCGCCCCCAGCACTGGCCGGAGGTTTGCCGCAACGTCTACAACGCCCCCTGGAATCCGAGCGACGACTTCCACCTCTACGCCTGCGAAAACACCCCTGAAAAAATTACGTGGTACATCGACGGCATCAAGGTTGCAGAATCCCCCAACCACAACTGGCACCTGCCCATGAGCGTAACCCTGACCATGGAGCTTCGCCCGCCACTCATCGCATGGGCCGGCGACGACGGGCGCGCGCCCGTGCCGGAAGAATCCGTCAAAGACGGCTTCCCCACCCACATGGAAGTCGACTATGTCCGCTGCTGGACCCTCGCCGAGTAACAGCCCCCCTCATCCAAGCTCCGTTACTTTGGGGCATAGCCAGAAAAACCCACATTTTACCGCTGCTTTTTCCCTCCGGAACACGGCGCGGAGCACCGTGCTACGTAGAACGGCGCTCCGCGCCGTTTCCTCACGCCATTGGATTGCGATAGGAGAAGAGTTTGCGCCTCGCATATCTAACCGCAACAAAAGAAATTGTTTGCCGGAAGGTTTTTGACAGGACGATTTATTCGGAACAGAGCGCAACCTTCTGGAGCGGTAAAATAGTCCGGTTATAAATAGTCCTGTTATTATTTCGGCGCAGCCGTCCCTTTCAAAAAAAATCGCAGAATCCGCGAACATTTAATGAGAGGTGAGAACCTGGTTGCCCGTGGGTGTGATCAAAACCATGTGCTCGCAGCGAGACGATAGTTTCCCGTCGCTTGTCCGAGCATCCCAACCTCGGGTAACGACTCCGTAGCCTCCCTGATTGATCATCGGCTCGATGCAAAAAATCATTCCAGGTTTCAACTTTATTCCTCGGTGTGGAACGCCGCGGTTTTCGACCATGGGTTCCTCGTGCATGGACCGGCCGATAAAATGGCCGGTATAGTCTCTCACCACCGAATACTGATTGCTTTCGGCATGACACTGTATGGCGAACCCGATATCTCCCAAGGTGTTTCCCGGTTGGGCGGCTTGTATTCCCCGGTTCAGGCATTCCTCGGTGACGGATACCAATCGGGAGGCCTCGTTGGAGATTTTTCCGACTCCAATGGTTTTGGAACAATCCGCGAAGTAGCCGTTTTTTTCGATCACGAGATCGATGTCGATCAGATCCCCTTCTTTGAGCAAGGTATCATCCGGAACTCCATGCGTAACCTGGTCGTTGACCGAAAGGCAGGAGACGGCAGGAAACCCTTCATACCCCTTGCACGGGCCAACGACTCCCATTCGGTTTATTTCCGCTTCGATCAGCGCGTCCAAGGCGAAGGTGGTTATCCCCGGTCGTACCCATGAAAGGCTTTTCCGCAGCAGCTCGGAGATCCGTTCCGCCATTTTGGATATCTCGATAATTTCTTTCTTCGTTTTAATCATTCCCATTGTTTTTCCTGTTGTATTTACAGTTGTTTTTTTGAGTCGAAAAACGACTGAAAACTTTTTTTGTTTCGTCGTTTCCTGCTGTCACACAAGCACCAATCCCTGTCGCCGACAATCACAAAACTGATTGTCGGCCATAGCTTCTGATGCGCACTAAACCCAGACATTCGAAACAGGGTACTACCGAATGATCATCCCATCCAACTCAACGCTTAAAATAATATTTTAACGAGTGTGTCCCGGGCGAAAGTCAGCTCCGTTAAGGGCTATTCAAGTGTTTTAGGGGAAGCAGAAGTTCACGCGTTATTTGCAGAGGAACGATGAAGGACACGCCGAGACCCCTTTCCCATTTTTCAACGATTGGAAAATCGTTCATAAAACTTTGCGCAAGGCCGACCTTGTCTTCTTTTCCCAATACTTGACGAGCCCAACATTTGTCGGGCTCGTCGATCATTGTAAACCAAATTGGAATCAAACTGATTTTTATGAAATCAGATGGTCTTCCTTATGATTCGCTTTATCTTTTTTGATCTGCCGTTTTTCTTTCAGGCTGTGTTGCGGTTGTTTCTTTTTTCCGCGCTTTCCTTTTTCGCTCATGTCTATTATTCCTTTTTCTGGTTAGACTTTTCCATACTGAGCGTTCGTTATAGCGTCTGCATGTCGGCACCGGGGATCAACTGGTTTGGAGTCAATCCCTCGAACAAAGACTAACGGTAGTCCTCTTTTGGTGAATCGCAACCCATTTTATGCACCATTTTGACGGTGAGTTTACTGAATAGCCTGCTCTGTGCGCCAGCGTCTTGCGGTGCGACAAAGACGGAGAGATCTCGCGAGCTCAACCATTCCACCCCTGCAACGAACTTAGCGCCCTTCCGAGCCGCCTTATTTCCCGGAGAATACGGCCAAAACCATTTGGGAGCAGGAGCTTAAGGCGGCTCCGCAGCAGAAGGAAAATCGGCAGAATGATTTAGTGGCAGAATAATTTCAGTTCCCAGAGCAGGAAAATCATTCTGCCACACAATTATTTTACCTAACCTTTTCATGAACAGGCAGTAAATGGTGGGTGCGTAAGGAACGCAAAATAGTAAGAAGTTGAGATGTTAGGGACTAACAGCCGGCCCAGCCAGGGTTGATTAATACTGGTACTCTGCCCCCGGCCACGGAAATAGGCAAATAACGACCTGAGCGAAGCGAAAGTGCTTTTGTATTCCCAGAAAGAAGAGACCGACGGGAACGGCAATTAGGCGGGCCGATCCTTTTCTTGGCCCTTTTCTCCGGAATTTACATCAGCTTTTTGTAAGTTTTTTAACTTTGGAAACGCAGTCGTCGGGATTGTCACGAACGTCCCTGTACCAAAAACGACAAACACACCAACCATTCGACTGCACTTGCAAATCGCGGTAAATGTCATCTTGCTTACGCTCGCCATACTTATTTAGATGAAAAGCTTCACCATCAACCTCAATATCAATCTTCTCATCCACTAAAGCCATATCCAAGTAACGGCCTGCAAGGGGATATTGCTGAACCGGTTTAAGACCCGCTGAGCACAATGCTTTGCATAGCATTTCCTCCCCGGGAGATTGTGATAATTTCCTAGCGGGTCGTTTATCAATATCTTTTGCTAGATTCTTCAATGCAGTTGAGGATGACTGCCGAGCTTGTTCCCTATCTCCGACAATGATAAGACACGCCCTTGCACGGCTCACAGCGACATTGTAAATATAGCGATTTTCCGGTGCAACGGCATACCAATCCTCGCCATGGGAAATATTACTCGTAATACCTAGAACAAAAATGATCAGATCCCGCTCTCCTCCTTGGAATCCGTTCGCGGTGTTGACGTCTTTTTCTATATCGAGAAGAGAATGGAACCCATAAAGTTCCTGCTTCAATCTCTCCGCCACTTTCCTAAACGGAGAAATCACTCCCACTGTTCCGTCGTAACCATTACACTTTAACTCGGATAAAAGATTTTTGACTTCATCTACTTCGCCATCCAACGAATTAGTCACCGATCGCCAAACCAAAGCTCGCTTGAACCCCATGTTCTGCGGAAATTTCAGTCTGCAGACATCGGTTCTCACCTTTAATTTTCCCTTATAATATTCTTCATTGAAATAGGCAGCGATGTCTTCGTGGCAGCGGAAGTGTTCACGTAGCATCAATGGACTCGCGACTATGAGGCCATACGCGTTGTTTCTTAGAAAATCAAACCGCTCATCTGCTGGATCAGTAAGCTTGTGCTTTATCGAGCGGATATATTCATGCCGACTTTCGCGCATGGTAATAACTGGCGGAAACTGTGTAGGATCACCGATTACTGTTACTCCCCTGGCTCGGTACAAAGCGGGAATAATCGGCGGAATTTCACATTGCGAGGCCTCATCGATGACTACCCGGTCAAAAAGCCCTGCAATACACGGCGAAGCTTTGGATAATGAAAGCAGAGTAGTTGCCCAGGCCGGAAAACACTTTGCAAATTGCGCAAACGAATCTTTTGCCTCTGTGAGGCTGGACTCCGGTAAAACCTGTGCAAGGAAGGGTAGGTTGTTTTGTCTTGCGATCCGATTTGCAGCATTCTTGAGTTTCTGCCGAACATCTTCAGATAGACTCAGAACGGCTGATGCACGCTTAAATAAGAATGCGTCCTTCACGCGTTCTCTGCGGAAAGCTATTTCTTTAGCCAAATGCGCCGATACCGACAAATCAATGGCATGATCTTCTGAGAGACTTCTGTTAAATTGATGTCGTTTGATTTTGAGAGGAGCAGTTAATGTTGCTTCACCCATACACAGGATGAGGTCTACATAATCCGACTCCTTTTTAAGCGTCGCCACCTGCGGGATGACTGGCATGACGATCTCTTTTCCTCCATGTGACTTTTCATTTGCCTTGACCAATTCAGTGGCCTTAAGGTTACTAGAGACGTCAATTAATATTTGCTTCACCTCGGAAACTTCTGTCTGGATCGCTGATTTTTTTTGTTCGAGATCCTTAATTTCATAGGCGAGTTGAGCAATGACCTGCTCAGTGTTTTCTTTAGTTTTATCGAGTCTAGTTGCGTCGCCTTGCAGTGATAATTTCTGAGCCGAAAGCGCCTCCATTTCGATCTTGATTGCGGATACCGTCCCTTCTTGAGTGGCGATGCTTTTGCGGACGGATTCCAATCCGTCCAATGCTACCTGGTAATCTCTTTGTATGGAGAAAACTCTCTCGGTTAGGGCGGCACACTCATCAACAAGTTTTTGCTGGGAAGCGATTTGGGCCTCACGTTTTGAGATGCTATCTTCCAACTGCAGTAATCGCTTCATCTTTCCGTTTATCTGTGATTCAAAATCACTGTTTCGTAAACTTAGCTGCTCCTCTTGTTCATTTATTCGAGATTTTAGTTTAGTCAGCTCTCCGGCTGCCTCAATTCTGTTCGCATCAAAAACTAAAAAATCCTTTAGTAAATGCCCAAAAACACAAAACGCAACAATGACAAGCAAGCCCATGATGGCAACCGTGATAATCACGGCCTTTTTCTTAACCTTTGCCTGCGGATCTTTGATCATTACTTCGTCATTCATACCCTTGCCCTTTAATCACACTTGCTCTACAAGCACGCACACCTTAATCATAAAAGTAAAAGAAAAAGGGGTCAGAAAAAGGGGTTCAGCCGTCGCTGAAAGCTATGGTCGACAAGCAGTCCGCTCCGAAGTCTCGCGAGTTTTGAACCTAACTCATCATTTTGATATTCATGCATTTTCCCAGACTCCTAAAACCATCCCGAGAGCCCCTGTTTTTAATTGGCTTTCCCCAATGATCCTCAACTTTCCCCGAACATCAGTTACTATTCTGACATACTGAAATCACTTCTACACCTTTCTTAAAAGGGTTGGAATATCAATCCACATATTTCCCAAGCTTGAAAAGAGTAGCTAAGCACTCATGTTTCCGCTCGCGGCTGCCCCTGCCCGATCCCAATACAAAAATGACCGCATGAACCTGAAGCATCGTTTCAAGTTTTTATTGGCTCGGTTGTAGCAAAGAAGGGGAATGAATCAAACGGGAGCACGGTTCCCGACCATAAGCAAAACCCGCCCAGAGGTCGGGTTCCTCCTCAGCGGGGGTCCCGCCGTCGCCATTAGGCTCCCGCCGTCGTTCGGTGAGCTATGGCGAGACATGCGGAGAGGCCCGCCTTACCTGAAGACATGCAATCCCCCGTTCGCAAACTCACAGGAGAGAGCCCTTCGACAAGCTCAGGACAAGTAGCCGAACGAATAATAAAAACTCATCCATTCACTCTGACGTACTCCAGCGAGTGCAATGAGCGGGGGGTAAAAAACTGAATCCATATCATCTGCGTTGATCTGCGATCATCTGTGGATCGTTCCGACTCAATGGAAGGAATCTGTTTTGTTGCGGCGCTTATCCGTTAAATAACGTACTCAGTTCTGACAAATCAGCTGATTTGTTTTTGGAGATCAGAAAATTTAAAAAATCGCGGCCGTTGCGACTGAGAATCTGTTTCTCCGGGAAATCAATGCTTTGAACCAAACGGATGCATTGATCAAACATTCCGACTCGGCTTGCGATATGCGCGTCGCTGCCCAATGTCAGTTTGCCGCCATGAATGGCGACCGCTTCTGCGAGCGCCTTGCAATTCGCCTCGCTGCCCGGCCGAGACGTAGTGAACGAGGAGTTGTTGATTTCGATGAGGACTCGATATTCGACCGCCGCTTTGGCCACCTCGTCCGCATCGATTGGAAATGCCGGGTTCCCCCCATGGGCAAAGACATCAATCCGCCCGGAGGCCATGGTGTTGACCACCGTATCCGTATGAATGGTTTTGTTTCGAGGTGCGAAGGTGGGTTCATGCAGGCTGCCGAGCACGAGGTCCATTCGCGACTGTTCATCGAACTGAATATCCAGCTCACCTTTTCGATTCATAATATTGGCTTCGATGCCGCGCAGGACGCCCACGCCGTTCATGATGCGCGGGAGGACCTTCATATTCATGAAAAACCAAATGTGCGGTCCGCCCGGCATGGCGGGCCCATGATCGGTAATAGCGAGTAGTTTAATGCCCCGGCCTGCGGCGGCGGTAATGTTTTCGGCGAGGGTGCTGTAGGCGTGGCCGCTGGCGAGGGTATGGGTATGGCTATCAACTTCTATATGCATGATGCTGGGCTCCAGAGAAATATATGACAAAGCATTCATTTCTTTCTTTTAATTTCTCACAAAATAGACAACTTAATATTTTCATTTATTTACAAACATAACTCCGACAAGGATTAATGCCGTGGCAAGAACTGTATAACAATCCACTGTGCCCAAACCAACTGCGACACTTATTCCGGCTCCAATCAATGGCAAAAAATAATTATATGCTGAAATAACAGTAGGATTTAAAGATTTCTGCGCCGACATCAATAACGTGAAAGTTACATAGGTACATAAAATTGCGATTACAAAAATTCGTATCCAGATATCCGGAGGTAAGCTGAGAATATGATCTGCTTCTATGTGTCTAAAAGAGATGAAGAAGAAGCATATGAAAGAAAAACTAAACAGCCATTTGCTGATCGTTACGGGATTGTATTTCTTTATTAACTTCAGAAAAAAGGTCAAGTAGATGGCATAAGATAGTTGTGCACATAAACATAAGATATCGCCCCCGATACTGCTGGGGTGATCTCCGGCCTGTTTATTCATAAAGATTAAAATAGCAGCCCCAAGAGCACCGATTAAAACGCCTGCTATTCTGGAACATGTGATTTTCTCTTTAAGATATATCGCTGAAATGGTTAGCGTTAAAAGGGGCGCCATGGAAGTCATTAAACTGGAATGCACAGGGTTTGTTTTGCTGAGTCCAATAATGAAAAGGCCTTGATTTAGCATGGTGCCGAAAACCGCAGCAAAGAATAAGAAAAACAAATCTTTTTTTGAAACTGTTTCTCTGACAAAAATAGAGGTGATCCAGAAACAGACTGCGGCCCCAAAAAGTCTTAATGTGTTCAAAGTGAGTGGATGTATATGATCCAGCACTATTTTTCCAACGGGTGAGATGATGGCAAAAAAGAATATAGCAACACTCATGTATATATGAGCTTTTATATTTATAGTGTGTTCTTCCATATAATGGGTTGTTCATTTTGAGTCAGAAAACTCTTGCATTAATTGGGTTGCAGGGATGTGGCTCTGTAGCCTTTTCGTTGAGGCACAACGGGGCGCGCCCGGTGGGCGCGCCCCCTCGATTAACGACCCTAAAAATAAAGATCGCGCTCGCCGTTTTGGATTCGTTTGCGCGCTTTTTTAAGTTCTACCACCTGAGCGGCGGTAAAGTCGGCCGGACGATCTTCTATTTCACCGAGTTCTTTGGAAATCAGCTCGTCCCCCATCTTTTTTGTTTCCGGACTGGCAAAATCATCCAGATATTCTTGAAGGGTTAGAATTGCATTCATTTTACAAAAGTGACCTTCTTTTCCCGTTTTGAGCAAGGTCATGATTTTATTACCAGTACGACCGCAACGATAGCCCGCCGTGCAGAATGAGATGATGTGCCCACGTTTTATACTTTCCTGTACAACCGTATCCAAACTCCTCATATCGTTCAGTACAAACTGCTGCCGTTCGCTTTCCTGGTGTCCGTCAGAAGTTGTTTTCTCATCCGGGAACGCATCCGCATACGCCCCGATTCCAAGGCGGGAATCCGCGTCGCGCTGGGTGATCATATCAATAACGGAATCAAGCATTTCAGGCTTTTCACGGTTGGTTACGATAAAGCCCGCATAGGGAATGGCGACCCGCAAAACGGCAATCAGATATTTGAAGTCCTCATCGCTAACCCCATGCTTTACCCAGGAAAAATCAGTGCCTTCGGCCGGTTCAAGACGGGGAACCGAAACGGAGTGCGGTCCGATTCCATAGCGTTTTTCCAGATCGGCGGCATGAGCCACCAATCCCATGACTTCAAATTTCCAGTCCGCCAGACCGAACAGAACCCCGACGGCGACGTCATCGATTCCCGCATCCATGGAGCGATGTAGGGCATACAACCGCCACAGGTAATTTCCCTTGAGCGTTCCTTCGGGGTGGACTTCCCGATAGGTTTTTTTGTGATAGGTTTCTTGGAACACTTGATAGGTTCCGATACCTGCTTCTTGAAGAATTTTCAAATCCTCAATGGGCAATGGAGCGGCGTTGATATTGACGCGGCGAATTTGTCCGAATCCATTTTTTGTGGGGACTTTCACACTGTAAACGGCCTTCATGCTGTCCGCAATGTACTGAGCATCGGTTTCTGGATGTTCCCCGTACACCATGACCAATCGCTTGTGTCCAATTTTACCCGCCAATACTTCGGCTTCTTTTTTGATTTCGTCCATGGTCAGGACGCGGCGTTTCATCTCGTTGTTATCACTGCGAAATCCGCAATATTTACAGCGATTGACACATTTACTTCCGCAATAGAGCGGCGCAAATGTCACCAAGCGGTTGTCATAAACATGTTTTTTTATTTCACAAGCCGCGGTATAGACCTCTTTGCGTAATGCGGGATCCGTGACATTGACTAGCGCCGCCGCATCTTTTGACGACATCAAATTGATTTCATGTGCTTTTTTTAGAATGGCGCGAACGCGCTCGGGGGATACTTCCTGGTTAGCACCGATTTCCGCTTCTATCGCGTTGTCATCAATAAAATCTTTGCCGTGATCTAAGTAGCGGTCGATTTCGTCTTGTCGTACAAGATGATCCTTCCAGTTTTGAATTTTTTCTGGATCGTCGTTCATTGTTTCTCCTTTCGGTTTTTCCAACACAAAATCCAGCAGGTTGATCCTGTAAGATTTTGTAATCCGCCGGACAAGAGAAAAAGAAATACCTGCACCAAAAGAATGAGAGTACACACGAGTAGTTTTCTTTCCCTTGATTTCAGAACTAGAAGAAATAGTGATCTTCTTCCATCTCCTCATCTCAGGCGGCCATCAAATTCAGTAGAACATACCCCTAATAAAAAGGGTTAGACATTAAAAAAAGCCAAAACCGGAAGGATCGACCGATGTTTTTCTTGAATAGGCAACGTGCAGGGACATGCCCCCCGGGCCATGAGGCTTGCCGGTCAACAAAAAGCCATGGAGGGCGCTTCGACGAACGCAGATAACCTAAATAACTGGTTCATTTATAATCGGTCAACTTACCGTTCTCTAAATCAAAGCAGCGTGCACGAGCGGGGTTTAAATGGATATAAGTTGCCACCGCTGAAAAATAGTCTCCGTCAGAATCCACCAGCAAAGCATTGTACCTTCCTTGGAAAAGATGGCCCCAAACCTTATGCAGAGAATTAAACCGCTGCGTATAGGTTCCCTGGAACCATCGCATTCCATCCACGAGATTGGCTTCAGGCGTTTCCATCAGCAAATGATAATGATTCCCCATCAGAGCAAACGCATGGACTTTCCAGCCACACCGGTCACAGGCCTCTTCAAGCGTATCAAGAAATATCTCGCAATCCTTATCGGTCTTGAAAATTGTTTCCTGACGATTCCCGCGACACATCACATGGTATACCGCGCCCTCAAATTCAACTCTGGGTTTACGTGCCATACGAAGCAAAAAGCATATCCATTATGCAAGAAAAGGAAAATGTTAATATTCAAGGACTGGCACCATTTCTGCGACGTCAGCAATGAAACGTTATGGGAGAAGCGAACTCGCGGAAAGAAACATAAGTCGCTGCACCGCCGGGCCAAACGCGGTACGTCTGTGGGTCGGAGCATCGACGAGCGACCGGCGGAGGTCGCAGATCGGCAACAGTCCGGGCACGGGGAGATCGACCTGGTGGTCGGCGGAAAAGGAACAGGAAGCGCCGCCCTGCTCACGCTCGTTGAGCGTAAGAGCCGGAAGCTGATCATCCGCAAGATCAAGGACAAGACCCAGGCTGCGGTGAGTCGGGCCATCAACGGCATAGAACGCTCCATGGGCAAAGAGGCGTTCAAGGTCGTGTTCAAGTCCATTACGGCAGACAACGGCAGCGAGTTCCTTGATTACGAGGCATTGGAGGCATCTGTATTCGGCCGTTCGACCCGAACCCATCTCTATTATGCGCATCCCTATTCG
This sequence comes from Pontiella sulfatireligans, assembly GCF_900890705.1. GTDB lineage: Bacteria > Verrucomicrobiota > Kiritimatiellia > Kiritimatiellales > Pontiellaceae > Pontiella > Pontiella sulfatireligans. The sequence goes on from NZ_CAAHFH010000004.1 coordinate 112,507, forward strand.
TCCTGGGAGCGGGGCAGCAACGAGAATACCAACCGGATGATTCGCCGATTCATCCCCAAGGGAAGCGATATAACCAAATGCACCCGCACCGCCATTCGGGAAATCGAGAACTGGATCAACCGCTATCCACGCAAGATACTGAATTTTAAAACGCAGAAAAGTTGCTCATTCAGGAGATCGCTGCATGAGACGCACCTGGCTCAGAAAAGTTGGGCATTTTAATTTACAGTCTACCCGGTCAGTTTAAGTGTGGCGCCATGACGGCATCGTAGCGGGTTCCGAAGATAAGAGTGAGGGTTGAAAAAATGACGATCAGCGTTGAGCATTCTGATGTTATTCATGGGATGGTTACCCCATACCTTACCACCCTTTCGGCACAACTGTTTTGATGAGCATGGGGATTAAAACCACATACCGAATCGGGTTAAAACCTTTTTAAATAAAACGTAAAGAGACATAACGCAGGCAAAAAGCTGCGATGAAACAATAAGGAACACCTATGAAGACATTAAATAAAACCATTATGAGTATCCTGTTTGGCCTGCTCCTCTCAACGAGCTTTGCTGCGCAGAATAAACCCAACATTGTAATGCTGTATATCGATGACTGGGCCTGGAACGGATCGCCCATCCCCATGAACGATTCCATGGAAAATTCCTTTATGCCTATCCTGGAAATGCCAAACCTGGATAAATTGGCCGGCCAGGGAATGAAGTTCACCCATGCCTACGGAGCGCATCAGTGTGCACCTGCGCGAGCCAGCTTACAGACCGGCCAATCCGGTGCCCGCACCGGATTCACCCTCGTCTCAGGGAAACCCAATGGGAAGTATTATGACACGCGACCAATGTATCAAAACCTGCCCCTGATCCCCAACGTCTCCGACGCGTCACTTGACGCGGATGCCATTACGATCCCTGAGGTTCTAAAACCGTTGGGCTATACCAGTGCCCACCTAGGAAAATGGCACCAGTACTCAGATCCCGGGGCGGAAGGCTATGTCTTGCATGACGGGGACACCAATAATGATCCAGGAAACACGGTGGGTAAGGTGCAACGATTGCCGGAAGATCTAACCGATCCAAAACTCATGTTCAGCACCACCGAGAAGGCAATCGGATTCATGGAAGATCAGGTGGGCGCAGGCAACCCGTTCTATTTGCAGGTCTCTTACTACGCCATGCATGAAGGCCGTGAATGTCTCGCAGAAACCCGCAAGAAATATGCGCGCCATCCGCTGGTTCAGGCGTACTACAAAAAGGTAGGCCAACCAGCCGACAACATTAATCGCAAAAAAGACCCCGCGGTCTGGCTGGGTATGGGAGAAAATCTGGATGGCCGGATCGGTGCGGTGCTCGACGAGATTAAAAAGCTCGGAATCGAAAAAAACACCTATGTCATTGTCGTCTCCGACAATGGCTACCGGCACGAGGCGCTGGAACTCACTCCCGGCAAAAAACAGCCCTTGCACGGACACAAATGGTGGGTCTGGCAGGGCGGCATCCGTGTGCCGATGATTGTTAAGGGGCCGGGCATCAAGGGCGGTTCTGTTTTCGAGGGCAACGTTATCAACTACGACTTCATGCCGACCTTCTACGATTGGGCCGGCGGAGACCCAAAAGATCTGAAAGACATTGACGGGGTCAGCCTTGCGGGCTTTATGGCCGGCAAAAAACCGGATGAGACCTTCCTGAACCGCAACCTTTATTTTCACGTCCCTCACTACCGCGAAGAGGTGCCGCATTCGGCCATTGTCTCCGGTTCGTACAAGGTAATGCATTTTTACGAGCGCCCGGATATCCCGATGTTGTTTGACCTTTCCAAAGATCCCGGCGAAGTGAACAACGTGGCCAAACAGTATCCTGAAACGCACAAACGTCTCTTCGGTGAAATGATGACCTATCTTCAGGATGTGGATGCTCGGTTTCCGAAGGCAAACCCGGATTACGATCCCGAGGTGTACAAGAAACTCAAGAACTACAATAAATACATCAAGTGGGGCCCATTCGAAGGCAAACGCCCGCTGGAAGAAGACGAGCTTTAAACCCTACCCTATTCAGGGCAGTCACATACCTCGCTGAGACGCGGAGTACACAGAGCAAAAGAAGACCTTCTCCGCGACCTCAGCGCCTTTGCGAGGAATCAATTCGGAATACACGCTCATATCAAAAGGAAATACGTAATGAATAACAGATGGAATGTAATACTCACGCTGTTGCTCATCGGCTCTGTAGTCCCTTTCGTAGACGCCGCTGAAAAACTTCCAATCCCTGGAAAAAATGACCGGATTGGATGGAGCGCAGACGGCAATATGAATGACCCCGATGATTGGGGCGCCACCGCTATGGCGTTGGCGGTCTTCGCGAAAGCGGGATGGCAGGACAGACTGGTGCATATCGACTACAACAACTGGCTGCACGGCAACAAGGACTATAAAGCCGCAGAAGAAACCATCAGCATGGTGGAAGGCTGTAAACAATTCGGTTTCACCCAAACCAAACTTTTTGATAATCAGACCGAGTTGCAGGCGGCCATTGATAATGCGGCGGCAGAAATTAATAAAAGCAGCGAGAACAGCAAATTCTGGTATGTACAGGCGGGTCCCTTTGAAGTGGCGTATCAGGCGTTACTCAAGGCCGATCCTGCTAAGCGGAAATACTGCATTCTCGTCTCCCATTCCGAAATGAATGAACGCGCCAACAAATGGCCGGATCAGCATGGCAAAGAAGATTGTATGGCTCTGGGAGCCGACTACTACTTCACCACCGGTCAGGGCAAAGATAAATTCGGCAGCGGCAAGTTTATGGAATGGCATCTCGTGGACTGGCTGAAAGATTCCCCCTGCCCCGAATACCGCTGGGTTCACTCCCGCATGAAAAAAACGGCCGAGCATAAACACGGTGTATTGGATGCCTCCGACGGCGGCATGGCCTATGTCATGGTCACGGGCGACACGGAAGGCAACTTCAGCCCGAAACTAGCAGCGTTCCTGGGCACGGACTGGAAATGAGCCATCGTCCTCTCATTTCGCTTTTTACTCTTTTAATTGCGCCTGCCCTTTTCGCCGCCGAACTACAGACCATACCGATCACTCATCCGCATGATTCAATTATTCATGGCTGGTATGCCGATGATCTGGCGGGCGAAAAACTGGACCGTACCGGAACGACCGACGTTTCCGCTGCGCTGAACAGCGCACTGAAGAAGCTATTTGATACGGGGGGCGGAACACTCTATTTGCCTGCAGGAAAATATCGCCTCGATCATCCGGTATTTATCCGCCCCGGAACGACATTGCGGGGGGATTTTGTAACGCCCGGTTTTAATAAAGTAGATCCGACAAAAAATACCATCATCTGTGCCTATTACGGCCGGGAGATGGATGCGCTGGCGCCTCCCCTCTTCTTTCTGGATGGATCCAGCCTCATCGACGGTCTGGTAATTTGGTATCCGGAACAGAAGGTCGACCACATCGTTCCCTACGCGCCGACCATTCGCCATCATAAAAAACTTTCGAAAACAGCGCTGAACGGATCCTCCAGAAATCTTTTTCTGGTGAATGCCTACACCGGGATTCAGCTGGGTAAGAAGAAAGGGGCAACCTGTATCCATCTGATGAAAAATATTTACGGCACGCCGCTTGGCGATGGCATTGAAGTCTGGAGGGATGCAGATATTCCGCGCATTCTGGACATTGATTTCAACCCCGACTACTGGCCGGCAGCGGAACTGGATCACTCTCCGATAGACCGGGAAAAATTAAAAACCCATCTATTCGAAAAGGCCTCGGGTATTACCTATCACCGTTGCGATGGCTCGGAACTGGCGAATATAACCATCCGGGGTTACAATAAAGGATTTCAACTGAACGATGGTCACCTGATCAACGATGACATATGGCTGGATAACGAAGGTCATTATATAAATTTCAGCATTACCGACTGCTATGACGCGGTCTGGATCTCGAATATTAAAAATCACGGAACCCAGTTCTACAACTGCACGCTGGAAGGCAAGCGCAGTGCGGTATTTGTAGAAAACCCGATGCATGGCAAAGAATGCGCCATGTTCATGGGCTGTGAGTTGCGAGGCGGCCAGGCCGCTGTGCTGCAGCATTGGGAAGCCGAAAAGAATGATCTGTTCTCTCTGATGTTCAGCGCCTGCACCTTTAAGAGCCCCATCGAGTGGACGGGAGGCAACCTCTCCATCGTAGACTGCGATTTTGATTTTGAAGGTCAGCATCTATTCATCGGAAAAGACACCGCGCATGCCGTCATCGCCGACAGCCGATTTAAAGGCCCCCGTACTATTGATAATCAAGCGGGCGACAAGGTGAAAATCAGCGCCTCACGCGATCCCTACATTAAGCCTCCGAAATATACCTACGATGTAAATAAAATATCGACCTACAAACCGCCCAGCATAGAGTCCGTGATCCTGCACCCCGAAAAAGGAACGTCCGATGATACCGCCAGAATTCAGTTTGCCATAGACGGCCTGAGCAAAAGCGGTGGCGGATATATCGTACTGTCTCCCGGATTCTATGCCCTTAAAAGTTCATTAGTCGTCCGCAGAAATGTGGAGCTACGCGGTCCTGTACAAGCCTGGCAGCACTCCACCTTCCACTCTTACTACGCAGAAAAAGGCACCCCCAAAGGGGCCCTGTTCTTCGTTGAACACGGACATAATGAAGTCGATACAGCAACCATTACACTGGAGGAAAATGCTGGATTGGACGGACTCTTTTTCCATTATCCAGAGCAGGAATTCGATTCTCAAACCAAAGAGGTAACCGAAGAATACGGTTGGCTCATCCGAATGCAGGGCGATCGTTCATACGTTAAACATGTTACGGCCTCCAACCCCTGGCGGTTTATCGATCTTTATTCCCATGATGCAAAAGATACCTATATCGGGTATTGCAACGGCGCCCCGCTGGATCAGGGAATTTTTGTTGGTGAAGCGGAAAACTGCATGATCGATAATGTACACTTCAACAGCTGGTATTGGAACCAGACCTATTTCCCGAACAAAATCGTACGTACGGTCGAACAGAAGGGATACAAGAAGGAACTGGATAACTGGATGAAGGCCAACACCAAAGCCTTTATCTTTGCGGGGTCACGTAATGTGGATGTCTACGGCACCTTCATCTTCTGCTCCAATCAGGGCTTCAAACTGCTGCCCGGAAAAACATCGGGAAAAGGCCCTAGCGGAATCATCATCAACAGCGGGTGCGACTGGTCTAAGTTCGGCCTCTACATGCATGCCAATGACGGCCTGGTTTTTGCCAATATGCACTTTATCGACGTGGGCGAAAACGATCCCGATCTTAACATCAGTTCCATCTATGTGGCGCCAGCGTGCGCCGATCCGATCAGCCTCTATAATCTCAGCACCTGGGGGACCAGTCACCGGGCGCTGGCACTGGACGGAACCGCCACGTCTCAAGTGAACATTTATAATTTTTCCAACCAGCTCTACTATCCTCAGACCAACAACATCAACGGAGGTCATGTTCGAATCATAAATTCCATTCGTAATATCTCCGAACCCACCACACTCGACATGGGGCCGGATGCATCGTTTATGATGCGCGCGAACATCGCGCCCGCCGGATTAATCGTCACCCCCTCCCGCATCAAAAAGGATCTGGAGGATACAAGCGCCGACTTTCTCAACACCTCTTCCCGTCGAGGTGTGAGCCGGTCCTATTCTTTCCCATAAAGCACCAGACCATTGGCCCGTTAACGCATCGAAAATGAGATGTTCAGCGCGATGCCGGTTTTACCAATGTTTACTGTGCTTCTTGATTGTATTCGTCTGAGACGGGCGGTTCGGCATCGCCGTAGAGAGTTTTGAAATAGAAGTTAAACAGGCTCGATTTGCCGTAGGTCAAGCGATCGGTTCGGTAGGGCTTATCGGTGATCCATTCGTCACCCTTCACCGAGAGGACAGTCTTTCCGGCGCGCTTGACTTGCAGTAACACCGACCCGGATCGGATGGGTACACGCTTAACGTACAGACCGCGGTCAACCCGACCGAGCGATTGGCCGCTGAGTTCTAACTGGGCGGATGAGTTCAAGTGCGTGACGAGTTCAATAACGTCTTCGGATTCGCCGCAGCTCTTTTTTTCGTTGATATGAAAATCAAACGTCGTCGGTCGGGCATCCGAGGAATATTTTTTATAGAAAACCGCCGTCCACTCCCCCTCCACAGGAAGGTCGAGCCACCGCCGCTTGTAATGATTCAGGAGAACGCCGAAAGCAAAGTTGTGGTTGATTTCGGGCGCAAGGTGGTGACCTTCGCCAAAGTCGTTCCAGGTGGCCACGTTGATGAGCGGCGGATCCAGCTCGACCGCAGGGTCGAGTAGGTTGCGATAAACGTGGGTGACGCCGCAGTTCTGGGTTTCGCGACCAAGTTTACCGAATGGCACTTCCAGCACGTCGCGCAGGCGATGGATCATGTTGTGGCTGTCAAGATTGTAGAGCTTGGAGGTATAGTAGTCTGGATAGACGGTCTGGGTGTAGGTGCGGTTCCGCAGTCCGCACTCCTTCGCCACCTCAGCCCATCCATCGTCTGCAGCGTAAGAATCCGTCCATCCCCACACCGCTGGAAAGTGGTCCAGAGCTGCCTTCAGCACCGCCTTGTTTTCGTGCTTGCGCAGGTGGTAGATGATGGCCGCGCGAATTCCACATGCATCGGCCAGTCGGCGGTATACTGACGCCGTATCGGCAATCAGCTCTGGTTGGCGGAATGTTTTATGGTGCGTTTCAATTGATCCGACCAGACCATCGGGACACCAGGTATAGAAAAGGTAACGACCATCCGGCGTTTTGAGCCAGGCCGGGGATTCGCGGCATTCGTCCAGCAGCTCGCGGATGCTCTGGCTCCAGCGCTCGATGGCTTCGGCTTCATCCAGCTTGCACTCGCTGCAGCACAGGCAGAGCGTCAATCGGAAGTCCGGAAACTTTTCTTCGGCCACGCGGTAGAAGGCAGAGATGGTGTGGTTGTACTGTTTCAACAGGCCGCGCCCGCCAAAGGGATAGAAAAACTGGAATCCGTCCAAGCCCGCCAGTTTAGCCGCACGGATTTCATGTTCCACCGCTTCGTCGAGCGAAACACCGGGGCGCAAGATCCCAGACATTGGAACCGCCTGAACCAGCCCTCCAATTTCAGCCGCCGCGCCATCTCGCGAAGCGTAGGCCGGGATGCAGTTATCTGGCACCCGGCATCCTTTAAAGAAAACTGCTGCAGGCATATAGTGTGCGATGACACGCTTCTTTTCAGTAATCGGAAGTTCCAGTTCCTGTTTTCCCAAGGATTGGAACTCCGCTGCACATGTGGCGACGATCAGGCAAAAGAGGACTGTGGTTTTTCTGATCATCAAACTATTTCCCAGCCGAAATTTCTCCGCCCACCACATAATGAATGCGGTCGGCCAAAGGTATCAGAACGCTTTTCTCGTCGGTTTCGCATTTACTCCGCCCCAAAATCCGAGCGCATTGCAACACGTGAAATATATATACGTTTTTCACTGTCTCATCTAGCGGAATCATTACGTTGCCATGCGTATAACGAATTAAGAAATCGCGTATTTGAGTTGCCTCAAATGCTGGAGGGGCAGACGCCGCGTGCCCGTGTGCATAGACTTCAGCGAGCTCAGTCGCGGTGCGTGCGCCTCTCCACATGATGGTCGCAGTTTTGATTAAACCGCTTTAGAATAATTCGCGTTGTTGCAGATCATTCACTTTATGCGGCTCGTGCTTTTCCATCCATTGGACCAGACGTGCTTTCATCCGGCTCGCCTGTTCACGGTTTTTTTCCGGTGAAATTGGCGAGACGATCAGGTTGCGCATTTCCAATGGATCAGCCTTCAGGTCGTATAACGCATCGAAACCGGTGCCCTTTTTATTCTGAGCCATCATTAATTTTAAGTTTCCAGTGCGGATCATATAATTCGGCTCGCTGCGGCCGAGAGAATACGAAATGACGTCATGCTCGACCGGCTTCCCTTCGATAAACGGCCGCAGGCTGATCCCGTCGGTCTTGGGAGCTTTGAGGCCCAGGTAGTCGAGAAGGGTCGGAGCAACATCCATGCTTGAGATGGGCTCCTCCACCACGGTTCCCGGTTTGATACGTCCCGGGAAGCGCATGAGCAGCGGCACATGAACCGAGCCCTCGTAGAAAATGACTTTAGAGTGCATGCCATGGTCCCCCAGCATCTCTCCGTGATCAGAAGTGAAGACAACCAGGGTATTGTCCGCCAGACCGAGGTCTTCCAGCTTCTTAAGAATTACGCCGATCCAGTCGTCGATCTCACGCACCATCCCGTAATAGATCGAACGCATATTCTGAATTTGTTCTGCGTCGCGGTAATGCAGCTGATCCTTTTTCTTGGACTTCGCTTTGTAGGGTGATTCGTCCATCGGGTCATCAATGTTTCCCGGCACTGGAATGGTTGCCGGCGGATACATGCTGAAATAGGGTTCCTGAACGACCATGGGCGGGTGTGGCGGATCAAAGGAGCAGGTCAGTGTGAAAGGCCCGCCCTTCAGGCGTTCCAACGCCTCCAGCGTTTCATCCGCAGTGTACGCCGAATAGGAAATGCGCGGTGGCAAATCGATGCGCCCATATTGGGAAACCTGCGCCGCTTTCACCTTCCTTTTCTGATCTGAACTCAGGTTGGCGGAGGCGTGGTTCCAGTCCAGCTCGATCGGCTTATACGGACGCATGTTTCTATTGGAAAACAGCTCGCCCTCGCCGGGTTCTTTGCGTTTAACCCCCTTGCTTCCCAACCATTCCTGATAAGCCTTGATCTGACTGGGCGCCCCTTTAACATTGCCGACCACTTTCACGTCATTGTCATAACAAGCCGTAAACTGATGAGGCGTATGCCATTTCCCATAATATTCAGCAGCATACCCCTGCTCTTTAATAATGCGGTCAAAGGTCGGAACATCGGGAACATCCTCGCTGGTGTAATCGCCATTTCCTTCCACCCGGATATTGGCGGGCGAAAGACCGGTCAGGAAAACCGCACGCGCCGGCACGCAAACCGGATTGGCTGAATAGGCGTTTTTAAAGTAGACCCCCTCCCGCGCAAGTCGGTCCATGTTCGGCGTTTCCAACACCGTGTTGCCCGCGCAACTCATCGCATCGAAGCGCTGCTGGTCGGTTATGATGAACAGCAGGTTCGGTTGTTTTCTTTTCACAGCACCTTTTGCATTCAACGCACTGATGCCTGCGACGCTCATTACTCCTGAAAAACATCTACGATTCATCGTTCGCTCCTGAATTCTATTTTGGGTCATGCACGCTGACCGGACGTCCGCTACTTTAAAACTTCGATGGTGATATTCCGGTATTCCATCTGCCCTTTATCCGCCTCAAGGCCAATGGGGCCTTGGGCCGGCAATTTCTTATCGAACAGCAGCGCTTCACCGTTGCAGGTGCAGGTTGCCGTCCGGCCTTTGACGGTCACGACGATCTGGTTCCAGTCCTGCGGCTTATAGTTTTTCAGCTCTTTGTAGGGCCCCGCCACCCAATAGTCGCGACACTGCAGCTGGGGTCCGCGGAGATAAATCCCGCTGTCGGCATTGACGCCTGCACGAAACTCCAGCTTCAGCACAAAGTCCTCGCCAAATTCTTTCGTCGTCCATATTTTCTGGATCCCCTTAGCGGGATGGACCGTAAAGATTCCATCCTTAACGCTGAACCGTCCGTCCTGTGATTGTGACTTTCCGTCAAAAACGATTTCTGTCGGCGCCCGGTAGCGCCACCCGGTCAGGTCTGTCCCATTAAACAAGGCTTCCCCGGCCCAACCAGTTGCTGCAACAGCCATCCATGCCATGATCCATATTTTCATCAGGACTCCTTTACTTGCGAGGCACTAGGCAAGAGGCATTAGGCACTAGTGAAATGCACAATCTTGAACCCTAATGCCTCGTGCCTAATGCCTATTCCCTTATTTGATCGCATGTACATATCCATCACCGGCGAGGACATACACTTTATCCCGGTAGATGCAAAGCGTGGCTTCTTCGACACGCTGCCCGAGCTTATAAATCCAATGCGGTTTTCCGGTGAAGGCATCCAGACAGTAGAACAGCGGCGTATTGCCGGACCCGATATAGACGCGGTCGCTGGCAATGGCCGGCGCGGACAAGCCGCCGCCGTCTTCGAAGGTCCAGTGGATTTTTGCCGACGCGGAATCGACGCAGTAAATACGAGACGCGCTCGGAACACCGCGCAGACCAACGCCGATACGAGCGGTATAGTACGCGCGATTTTTAAAGAAGGCGGGCGTCGCATTAAAGTTGGAGAAGTTCCCCGTGTGCGACGGGTTGGTGTTCCCGTGGCTCAGGATCTCTCCCGTCTTCGCATCGAAATACATGAACACATTGCTGTGGTGGGGCAGGTAAATCTTCCCCTCAGAGGCAATCAGTGTTCCCGAATCCAGGCCGATGCCGTTTTCCTTCCAGACAATCTCGCCGGTTTTCTTGTCGAAGGCATAGAGCGATCCGCTCCAGGATCCGAAGTAGACCAAATCACCGTCGATGGCGGGTTCGGCCGGCACCGATTTGGCAGTCGGATAATCCCACACAATATAACCCGTCTTGGCGTCCAGACAAACGCAATGACCGTTGACGGTCGGCACATATACCATGCCGTCATCGTAGGCCGCCGAGCCCCAGACCCATCCGCCGGGAATCGTCTGTTTCCATTCCAGCTTGCCGGTTTTCGCGTCCACCGCGTAGAAGAAACGCTCGCCGCCCTGCTGGCCGGCAAATACTTTACCCTTGCCGATGGCCGGCCCCACCGAGATGGCGCCGCCCATTTCAAACTTCCAGATTTCCTTTCCGGTATCCGCATCCACGCAGAACAAGAATCCGCCGGCATTGCCGAAGTAAACCTTTCCCTTCGCCGCCGTCGGTTTGGACTGATAATAGGTTCCGCCCGACAGCACATCGGTAAAGATGCGTCCTCCCTCTTCGTTCTCAAAGGCGTTGAGAAGGCTTCGTTTCCAGAGCAGCTCCCCGGCGGCACTGAACCGGCGCAGCCACAGGTCACTGTCGTTCACCAGAACGCTGTCGCCGGCCACAACAAGGTCGGCGTAAATCTGATGCGTAGAAACCTGTTTGCTCCACTTCAGTTCGCCTTCCAGACTAACGCAGGCAAGTTTACCATCAACCGTACCCACCAGCAGTCCCTCAGACGTCATGGCCGGTTTGGCACGGACCCAGTCGGAAAGTTCCGTTTTCCACAGAACCTTGCCCGACAGCTCGTCGAGACAGTAGAGGTGCTTATTAGCGGAACCGACATACATTTTTCCATCGACCACCACCGGAACCGTGAACTGCTTGCGGGCCCCCTCTTCAACCGATTTAATCCGGGTTTCCCAAACCAAAGAACCGTCTGACTCGTTCAACGAATAGAGAACACCGCCATTGGAACCGAAATAGACCTTTTCATTCGCAAGGGTAACCGCCGTATTCACCGGACCGTCCGCTTTAAATTTCCACGCAACACGCTCGCTCGCCGAAATGTCAAAATTCTTATCGACGCCCTCCTTGCGAGGGCCGCCCAGATTGAGTGCGTAGAGGTAGGAATCGGACGTTCCCTGAAAGACCCGGTCCTCCGTGATCACCGGCTCCGCGAGGACATCAATATCTCCGACATTCAGGTCCCAGATTTTGTGATTGTTGTCGACGTCCGCGCAAATGAGGCGGTTCAGGTTTTGGCAAACGGCGGGATAGCCGTAGATATCGTGCACGCCAAAGGGGTACACCGTGTATTTCCCGTTGCTCGCCACCGGGGCCAATTGCGTGCGGTAATCAATGTGACCGGCGAATTTACGGGAAAGCGTCTTGCCGGTCTTCTTGTCAATATAGACCAGATTCCGGGCCTGGCCTTCATTGCCACCGTGGCTGTTGACTTCGCGAAGGATGATCTTATCTTCCAGAACTACCGGCGTAGACATGATGGCCGGATATTTGTAAATCCCCAGCAGCGGATGTTCCTGAGTCGATTTCCAAATGTTTTTACCGGTATTTAAATCGATGCAGAAACTGGTCGTGTACATACCGGGCGAAGCCACATAGACGCGATCGCCTTCCACGGACGGACGGGCGTACCAGCCCAGACCGACCGGAAACTTCCAGGCGAGCTCGCCCGTTTTAGGGCCCGGCGCCTTGGTATAGCCCGTATTGTGTTTGTTGCCCTGAAACATCGGCCAGTCCGCGCCCATATCCCCGCCTTTCGGGAAGCCTTCCGGATTGCCGACAAAGGGTTTATAGATCGGGCCATTTTCTTTCAGGATTCGGGCAATCTCTTCCATGTCCTGGTAGCCCTTTTTGAGCATTTCGCCCATCTCCAGAATCGCTTTTTCTTTGGCCGGACCTTTGGCACGGTTCACCTTGCCCTCCAGGCTATAGTATGCCTGATCCGAGTCAAAAAACGAATGGGTGTTCGCCCCCTGCTGCTGCAAGCTGCCCAGCCAGATAAATAAGAGCAACGAACGCTCCCTGTAATTTTCCGCAGTGGTCAGAGAGGTTTTTATTTCTGCGCGAGCGCGATCAATATCCGCGCTTCCGCTGGAAACAAAGTTGGTTGTGGCACCACTCACCGAAGCGAGCGCTGCCAGAGAGAGAATAATATTTTTTATTATCTTCATGGGTATTCCTGAAGTTAGTATTTAAGCATTCACGCGTTTGCAATTAAACATGGGTCGTTTGGGAATTAGGCTTTAGTCGTCAATCTCTATGACGTCTCCTTCAATCTGTAATTCAGCGTCATATTATCAAAATAAGGCAACTTCTCAAATTTCAAGGATATGGCCTTTGGACCTTTTTTAAACTGAATGTGGCCAGGGGGAGTTACCGGCCCCTGCCCGTTTTTGTCTGCGAATTCCACGTAAAACTGATACTCGCCGTCAGGCATCAGGTTTCCTTCAGTATCACGGCAATCCCAGCTTACTACATGGGCGGAATGAATTTTTTGTGTTGCTCCAGTGATGGCATCGACACTGTTTTTCTGCGAATACTGTGCCCATGTTCGGAGGTGTTTCTGGCGCTTTTTCGCCAGCACCTTCAGGGTCTTGACAAAATTGCCCTCGCTATCGGTTACCCATACGGCAAAAACGTGACGAGGTGCGTACTTTCCCTCTGTCGGCTTCGTTGTCACCGTGAACTCCACCGAACCATTGGTTTCTCCACCCAGAGCTGTCGAGACTGCGATCAGGACAAACAACATTGACGTTAAAATAGGTCTCTTCATATTCTCACTTCTTCCTGCAAGCCGTCTTTTGAAAGCATGGCCCGAGATCAAGGGAAGGATCCCCTTGCCCACTAAGTGACGCTACCGAAACCGGCTCTCTGACATACCGCCCATCCCTCTTTGCATCATCTTAATCATTAAACACTCTGTACATATTGCATATTGTCAACAATATGGCAAGCAGCTAACACGTCATCTTATGGCTATGACGTTAAGCCAATGCGACCATTCTGTAAAACGGAACTAACGGCTGCGGTTGTCGTTTTGCATTTCACCGAACGATCAAGGCTAAGATCAGCTTTGCGGGAGTATTCGCCATTGGACGCCCCATAATGCCCATTCCGATAAATCCAATCTTCATACTGACCCCTTTAATCTGTGGATACGTTTTCTCTGGGCCGGATGGTTGGTTTAAAGGCCTGCATATAGGTCTCCATCATGGCGTTCAACTCCGCCGCCTTTTCGGGATACGCACCGGATACATCTTTGCTTTCGCCAAGATCATTACTGAGATTAAACAATGATCCTTCTTTTGCAGGCACGCGGTCCGTTTTGCCTTTTTTAATTCCACCACCGGGCTTCTGGTCTTTCACAAATAGTTTCCAGTCGCCGTGCCGAATGGTCGCCCCCGGAAAGATGAACGTCTCATGAATCGGTTTTCCCAATGGTTGGACGAACATGTATGGCAAAATATTTTCCCCGTCGATGATCCGGTCCGACGGCACGTCTACGCCTGCCATCGCACAAAACGTCGGCAGCATATCGATGATCCCGGTGATTTCACTATTAGTCGAACCCGCAGGAATTTTACCCGGCCAGCGCATCACACACGGCACCCGGACTCCACCTTCGAAATACGTCCACTTCCCATCCCGTAACGGGCCGGCGCTGCCGTAGCCCTCCGTATTGAGCTGAGGCCCGTTATCAGAAGCAAAGATGACCAATGTATTTTCTTTAAGGCCAAGCGTATCGAGTTCCTTCAGCAGTTGCCCGACTTCCCAGTCCAGTTGTTGAACGCAATCCCCATAAGCCCCCTGTTCAGACGATCCGGCAAAATCAGCATGCGGAAGCCATTTGGTATGCGGAATGTTCGATGCGTAATAGAGGAAGAAGGGCTGATCCTTATTCTTGCGGATAAATTCGAGCCCTGCCGGCAAAAACCGTTTAGAGCTGAAGCGGTCAGTTTCTTTGTCTACGTCCGCCTCTTTTTCTCTGTTTTCGAGGATCACCCGGCCTTCGCCACCTTGGTCAATGTAGCCATAGAAATAATCGAATCCATGATAGGTCGGATTAAACTGTGGCCATTCACCCAGATGCCACTTGCCCACGAGACCGGTCGCATAGCCCGCGTCTCTTAAAAGCTCCGCGACCGTGATTTCATTGGCGTTCAAACCGCTCCGGTCTCGGTGGTAAATCACTTTGGCCATGTCGATCCGCTGGGCATGGCATCCGGTCATAAAGGATGCACGGGTTGGAGAGCATCGATTCTGCACATAGAAACTCTCAAACTTAATCCCCTCTTCGCGAATCGAGTCTATGTTCGGCGTTTTTATATTCTCGGAACCGTAACAACCGAGATCCCCATAGCCCTGATCATCCGAAAGGATAAAAATAATGTTAGGTTTTTGATCAGCAAACGCGGAGCAGACCACTGCTGCGATTAATAGGTGGAGCGTAAATAGGTTTTTCATAATTAGGTACTTCCTTTTAACCTTATTACCATCATGCGGTCCTTAAGTTACTATGCGGAAAGGGATCATGCAGGTTTTTCAGCAACGAATGAATGGAAAGCAACTAATCTGCTACGCTGGGAAATTCGTTGCTTTCCATTCATTCGTTGCCATCCCTTCCGAAGCGAAACCGCGTCGGGCCTATAGTATCGGGGGTTTTCGTTTGATTAAGCGGAGAGGAATCCCACGCGGATCATACAGATCAATGATGATGTCGCCGTTGGGCTCGGTGCGTTTTTCGCCGACCTGCCGGGCACCGCCATGAATCATCCGTTTGGCCAGCTTTTCAGGTTCATCCGTTGAAAAGGCCGTGTGAATGACTTCGTGAGGCATGTTGTTCAGGGAGCACTCCAGATCTTTGCCAAACAACTCGAAGCTCATTCGCTCTTCGACATCACCGATGTAGGGAACGCGGTAGGTGCGATAGTTGTTATTGTCAGCTTTGATATCCTTCGACCAGGGAATGGTCAGATCCATGAACTGCACATACCACAGCGCGGAAAGCATTTGATCTTCAGTATTAAATGCAAAGTGCTCAAAACGAATCGTGCTTTTTACGGGATCGGGATAAAACGCGTCTACGCGGTTAATCAGCTGCGCAGCAAATCCATTGGGATCCTGCAGGTTAAACACATAGTCCCCGACCTTATTCCGATAGATCTCGCCGAGCTGAGTCGCGCCGTTCTCCAGCATCTTCTCCGCCACCGCCTCGATGGTTGCATGCCCCTCGAACGCCAAGTGATAAGCGTTCAGATCCACATCGGAGTAGGCATTCTTGAGGCCGGGAATGGAGCTGAATTCGAACATGAAGTTATGATCCTTATCAGCCACATACACGACATCGTCGTTGTCCGAAGGGATAATTTCCAGGCCGACGTTCTCAACATACCACTTCGCTGTGGCCTCTTTGTCCGCCACATTGATGCGCAGATGCTCAAACAACACTGGTGAAAGCTTTTCTTTGTGATGCTGGGCGAACAACAGGCCAGGGATAAACATCGTTATAAGAATCATCACACGGGTTAAACTTTTTATATGTGTCATTTTATTCCTCACTTTTCCAGACCACTTCCATGTCACCGCTTACCGCAAGGCGGAAAATGACCAGTTTTTTAGATTTCGTTATTCCTAACTTATATGAACCCGTTCCGGAAACTTCCGGGGTTTGGAAAATGATAACTTCCGATTTTCCTGGCTCCGCCCGATAGGTCGTCAAACGTCCCTGTTCCAATACTGCATAATACGGCCCAGTTGTGCGATCCCGATGCATCACCGCTTTCCATAGCAGCACCCAGGGGCCAACTCCACCACGATTAACCCCATGGAGCACCAACCGGCCGTCATCATTCACCTTCAGATCGCATTCCAACCGTTGGAAAACGATTTTATCGTTACTCGCAATCCGTTCCCCTTCATTCAGGATGATCTGATAAACCTCATCTTTCCAATCCTTGGAAGCAGAAGCATCACCCACCGCAACCTGAATGGCCTTTCGGCCAAAAATGCCATTTTTATCTTCTGCTACAGCCACCAGCTCATACTTTCCAGCCTTTGGAGATTTAAGCAGTTCATCCGTTGAACCGTTCCAAACATTGGAATCTCCTTTCAACAACAGACCGTTCAGATACAGTTTAACCTGCTTAATGCCGTCTCCATCGGTTGCCTTTACCTGGATCTCAAGATCAGCCCCTTCGGCAAACTGCGGTCCTCCCTTAAGCCCGAGAAATTGAACTTCTGGATAATCCCCTTCCCGACGAACCGTCTCGACCTCCTTTTCCACCTCTTTCAGAATGGCATTCCAGTCCATGTAATGCGTACGAGCCATCAGTTGTGGGTTATATTGGTCGGAAGCGATCCCTGCATAGGCCTTCCAATGCTTGGAAGCCTCTTCAAGATGCACTACCGCTTCGTCATTAAAATGCTTCTGCTCGATGTCCTCGCGAAACGCCGCCAGTTTGGCGGCGCCTCGCATTTTGTCGGCATAGTAGCGGCCCAGATAAGCCATCGCTTCAATATCATTCAGCGTTTCTTCAAGCTCTGGATTACCGTCCGCCTGTTTGCGCAAGGCCGGAAGCGCATCCTGTGCGGCGGCCGCATAGCCGTCCAGTTTATCGGCCACCTGCATCGGCGTGCTCCCTTCGTGCTCTTTCCCGGCAGCTTCAGCCTTGCCCCAGTCCATCACCGATTGAATGCCGGATCGGGGCATCGGCGCATTCCATTCCGAATCGAAAAAATATTTATCGACCGTCATGAACCCTCTGTTATCGATGCACCCTTCCGGCGCGATCATGGCATCGTTCGGTTTGTAAACCGCGCTGTTCATCTGAGGAACCACTTCGGAAACCGCCGCCCAGGCATCGTACAACAGTCCACCATCCACGCCGGGGAACCGTTGTTTAAGAACCGCTACCCAATACGTTTTTCCAAGGTCTGGATTATAGGCCAGCTGTCCCCACTGCCGGAACCGATACCAGTGTTTATCAATCTCCAACCGTCCGGCCATCTTCGGATTTTTGGCAATCGTCTCACGCGCCCAGACATAGCCGTCGGAGCCCATGTAAAACCCGGGCATCACATCGAGCGGCATTTTTCGGATATAGTCGCTCACATAATCCGGACTGCCCCAGCGCATGACAAACAGGTCGTCATTCCGCAGGTTGAGCCAGCACGGCACCTTGAACTCCTCCACCTCTCGCCGGAATTGAATATCGAACAACTTGGGCTGCCGCATTCCATACATATGCCCGATCGCATATTTAAAGCTGGTGTCAAAATCATCCGTAAAATCAGAAAAGGCTTCAGTGATCGGATCCAGCCCGGTCATGTGCCGCCGGAAAATAAAACGAACCTTGCGGTCGGGTTGCTGTTCTTTCACATCCATAATGGCGCGGCCATAGGTATTGAAGAGAAAGTTTTCGATCGAATACTTCCCCTTGATCTGGTTATCCGCATTCTCCCCGGCCGTGACGCCGATCCCCTTTATATTCGGATAGGTCAGCAACGTCTGGCGCACGGACTTCCGGAGATAATCAATCGTGATGTCGTTGGTCTGATCTTCGGTGATCCCATGCTTGTCCGTGGCCCCGAACGTGAAGACATTCCAATGAAACAGGTAGATCTCAATTCCGCGATCCCCGGCATAATCGAACACCTTTTTCCAATGTTCGATTTTTTCATCCATGCTTATTATTTTGACCCGCTCCAACACGTTGGCTTCATGCTCCGGGGTTAAATAACCATCCCCGTTCTGATCCAGATTCTGGAGTTTATTTTTATATTCGGGTTTCAGCAGGCCGCCTTTAATTCGATAAACATCATCGAGCGCCACCTCCGGATAATCGTCGAGCTTGATGATGGATGGATATGGATGCGTACTCCACAAGCTCAGGACGTTGTAGCGATACCGCGCGAGGTCATCGAGATAGGGTTTCCAGAAGCCTTCAAAATCCCAGATCGTCTCAATGTTTTTCTGGGCGTTGTCTCCCGTGTCGTCATAGGAAGGCGTGCGGGCATCCCACGGAATATTAAATTTAATTCCGCGCTTCTTAACAAAAGGTACCCGCTCCACATTTTCTATTGGAAGGCTCAGTTTCAGACGGTCGGCGAGTTCGAGACCGCCATACATCGCACCATTGCCATCCGAGCCGATCACCTCCACGTGGGTTTGCCCATCGGTTCGAAGCTCAAACGCCTCCGGTGATGATTCATCCGGTTTGATAGACAGTGTCACTTGGAGATGATCGTTACCCGCCTCCTTCAACGCAGCGGCGACTTCCTGCGCCGCGAAGACCAGTTTAGGGTTCGTTGCGTCATACCGAATAGCGGCCGGAAGATTCTCCGGGAGAGAACAGCCGATGGCGAATAACAGGCTCGGTAGATATATGAATGACGTTTTCATGGTTATGTTTCTAATGATGCCTACTATTTCTTTTTGTTTTTTTTCTTATTACCCATAGGCTTAGGCTTAACGTATTTCCTGTTGATAATATCCTGAGTTTCCTGCTTAACCCCAAGTGCTTGTCCATCCCGTCCGGACCCTTCCCCGTTGTTCAGCGTACTGTTCCAATCCAGATAGTGGGTGCGGGCCAACAGCTGCGGTTTGTAATGCTTGTCCAGCACGGCGGCATAGGCTTCCCAATGACTTTCGGCTGCTTTGATGTGGTCAATCGATTCTTCGTGCAGTTCTTTGTATTGGTTGTCGAAATCCGATTCCCGGTAAACCCAGTATTTGGCGGCGCAGCGTTGTTTATCGGCATAATACCGACCGAGCAGCGCCATGCTTTCGATGTCCCAGAGGAGATCACGCAATTCGACATTTCCGCCGACTTTCGACTTAAGCCGGGGAAGCGCAGCATCAACGACATCAGCCCAACGGTCCAGATTGTCTGCAACCTGGAGGGGCGTCAGTTTGTCATCACCGAAGTAGGTATGTTTACCGTTCATGTAGGCTTTGCCCCAAACCGGGATGGAGATGCACGGTTTCTCCCCTGCCGGCGGCGGATTCTTCAGCTTCTGCGGCAGACGCCTTAACGACTTCTGCCCTTCACCGTAGTAATAGCTGGGGATCGTCAGGAAACCGGTCCTGGTTTTCCCGCCGTAAATGCACCCTTCCGGAGCCAGCGCGTAGTCCGTGCCTTCATACACTGCCCGGTTGATCTGCGGTACGACTTCGGAAATCGTCTGCCAGGTGTCATGAAGCAACTCAGCGCTTTGTGAATTCAGACTGAAGCGGTGCTTCAGGGCAGCCGTCCAATAGTCATCGCCCAGTTCGTTGTTGTAGGCCATCTCACCCCACATCCGGAAGTTATACCAATGCTTGTCGAGCTCGAGCTGACCCTGCAACTCCGGCACGGTGGAATAGAAGACTTTACCCCAGACATAGCCGTCTGAACCCAGCATGAAACCAGGCGAGTGCTCCAGCGGCATATTCCGGATGAACTGACGGACATAGTCCGGGCTGCCCCAGCGATGCATGAACAGGTCGTCATTGCGGAGATTCAGCCAGATTCGGTAGCCTTGTCCCAGCCAGCCGGCTTTAAGGGCACGTTTTTCCCATTCCTGCGGCCGCCTCGATGAATGAATGCGGCCCACAACATACTTCACACTGACATCAACCGGACCGCCGGTGTACTTGGACGTGAACTGTTCCTCGACATCTTCCATCTCCGTGCTGTGATTGCGCCAGATAAAACGAATTTCCCGATCAGGGCGCTCTTTTTGTGCATCCATCACTCCCAGACCATACGTCTTGTAAATAAACGCCTCGGTGGACAGATCACCTTTCAACTCTTCATCATCCGTCTCTCCTGCGGCCACCCCAATGGCCGTGATGGCCGGATAGGTCAGCACCAGTTCCTTCACAGCCGCGCGCATATACGCAATAGTCTTCGGATTGGTCTGATCCGCCTCAATCCCATAATGGCCTTTCGCGCCATGCACGTTAACGTTCCAGTGAAACAGGGTCACTTGGATCCCGCGATCCCCTGCATGCTTGAACACCTTTGTCCAGTGGGCAATTTTTTCGTCGATGGTCATCTTTTTGACCAATTCAATGGTGCCGTCCTCTGGGGTAAGATGCCCATCTCCGTTTGTATCAAGGCATCCATCAACCCAGTTGTGCTGCCCTTTCTTCATCATAAAAATTTTGGTGAAATATCGCCCCTTGGACTCGTGATCAAGAGCCCCCGCCTTGGCTTTATATACATCTTGCGCAGCGCAATCGGGATAATCCGCCAATTTCACCATTTGAGGATACGGATGGCAGGTCCATAGACTCAGCGTATTATACCGGTAACGAGCCAAGCCATCGATATAGGGTTTCCAGAAACCTTCAAAATCCCACATGTTTACAATGTTCTCCTGAGCAGCATCGCCCGAATCGTCATAGGAGGGATTGCGCACATCCAAGGGGATGTTGAATTTGATTCCGCGTTTTTCCAGAAACGGTTCGCGACTGACGTTTTCGATAGGAAGTCCCAGCTTCAGATATTCAGCCACTTCAATACCGCCATACATCGCGCCGTTGGCATCCGAACCGGTTACTTTGATCCCGGCCGATCCAACTCTCTGTATTTGAAATGCTTCCGGCGATGCACCATCCGGTTTAATCGACAGCGAAACCCGCAGATCTTCACGACCAATCTCTTTTAAGGCCGACGTGATTTCCTGCGCGGCAAACGCCAGTTGCGGATTGTTGGAATCATATTGAACCGAAGCCGACAGAGAGCCGGGCAAGAGCAGGTTCAACATGCATAGCACACCAAAAAATGATCCCTGTATTTCTTTCATATTATCCTATTTGTTATACTAACCTGTTGCATTCGATGGAGATGATTTATTTTGAGGGCAGGCGGTTTTTAAAACGCCCTTCCCAGAACTTCCAGTCGGGTTTTTCCGACCAGATCAAAGCCGGCTTGCCGTTGCGTGTGCCATAGATGGCGAAATTCTTATCCCGCGTGATGACAAACTGGTACGGTCCCTTGAACCCTTTCTCGGAAGGAAGCAAACCCTTGAGCACCTGTTCATTGCGGTCGTAACCGC
Source organism: Pontiella sulfatireligans (assembly GCF_900890705.1). GTDB lineage: Bacteria > Verrucomicrobiota > Kiritimatiellia > Kiritimatiellales > Pontiellaceae > Pontiella > Pontiella sulfatireligans. The sequence goes on from NZ_CAAHFH010000004.1 coordinate 134,055, forward strand.
GCGACGACCACAATACGCTGACCGGCTCGACTAAGTTGTACGTGGTCACCACACCATCCTTGAATTCACAGCGCCGCGGCCCCTGCCCGACCTTGTCGGCTTTGGAGTAGGAGCGGATGATCGAGACCCCGTAGAAGTGGTCGCGTACAACAAGCTTGCCACCCGCATCAAACTGGAACGTCACACCGATGCCATCATAGGACTTTTGGTAAATCTGCTTCTTACGTTCCTCATCGTTTTCGCCGTTGCCGGAATGAAACTCCTGTCCGTCAGTCATCAGCACCGCATAGGGCTCGAGCTTCCAGTCCTCCTTGTCGCCGGGATTTTTGCCAACCTGAACGTAGACCTCTTTCTCCGTCACAAAGCCTTCCTGGTCGACCGCGACCGCACGCAGGCTGTACCAGTCTTCCTTCAGCCCGTTAAGCTCGTTGTGGTCGGCAGCGGTCCAGACCGGCGTGGCCTGGGTTGCGGCGTCTCCAACGAGAATGCCATTCAAGTATAACCGGACACTATGTAAACCGGCCGCCGCAGTCACGTCGAGCGCGACATCGAGGTTGTGCCCCGTAGAGAAGCTTGTGTCATCGGTGAGCCCGGTGAACGCGATGGTTGGCAGCGCACCCTCCCCCTTAATAGCAGCAACTTCACCTTCCACGTCTTTCAGACGTTCATACCAGCGGAACCAGTCGGTTTTGGCATGTAGCGAGGTGTTGTAGTGGGATTCAAGAACATCAGCATAGGCCTGCCAGTGGTCGCGTGACTGTTCGATGGCATCCACGGCCAGCTGGTGGCGGCTCTTGTCCTTCCATCCACCGAGGCGGTACACTTTTAAATGAGAGGCGGCGCGTTGTTTATCCGCATAATACTGCCCCAGGCGGGCCATGCTCTCCATATCCAGCAGTACGTCGCGCAACTCGGCATCGTCGCCGACTTGCTTTTTCAAAGTAAGCAGAGCAGTCAGGGCCGCCTCGGCATAGCTATCGAGCTGGTCTGCCACTTCAAGCGGAGTGAGCTTGTCGCCGAAATCGGCGTCCCCGCCAGCCACCACCTGGGAGGCCCAGTCGTTGACCGATACGCAGTGCTGTTCGCCGGCTGGGGGATTCTTACGCAGGATCATCGGCGGTCGTGCGAGATAGTAGCTATCGACCGAAAGAAACGCTTTGCCTTCCTGACACATTTCCGGTGCAAACGAACCGTCGGTCGGCGCCCATACCGAACGGTTGAGCTGCGGCACCACCTCTGAAACCGTTTCCCATGCGTTAAACAGCAGGTCTACATCGACACCTGGATAGCGATGTTTCAGCACGGCTTTCCAGTAATTATCATCGAGATCGAGGGTATAGGCCATCTCGCCGAGCATGCGGAAATTGTACCAGTGTTTTTCGATCTCCAGCTGGCCCGAAAGTTCAGGCACTTTAGAGATAAACTCTTTGCCCCAGAAGTACCCGTCCGAGCCCATGTAGAACCCGCGGATAGACTCGTGCGGGAAGTTGCGAATCAACTCGCGCAGGAAATCCGGGCTGCCGAAGCGGTGCATAAATAAGTCGTCATTGCGCAGGTTGAGCCAGACCTTATATCCCGCTTCGAGCCAACCATCACCATCCATGCGTTTCTCCCACTCCTGCGGGCGACGCGAGGAGTACATGTGTGCCACCGCATATTTGACGCTGGTATCCAATACACCACCATCATAGTCGGCCATGACCTCGTTGACCCACTCGCACTCGCTGCCGTGGCGGCGGAAGATAAACCGGATATCGCGATCAACCCAGCGCGGGTCCTGCTTTGCGTCGAGCACCGCCTGGGCGTAGGTTTTACGGATAAACCACTCGGTCGAATCCGGCGAACCGTCGAGCTCACGTCGATCATTCTCGCCCGACGTGACGCCAATGCCTTTGACCTGCGGATAGGTCAGCAGCGCCTCTTTAACACTCTCTCGCACGAAGTCGATGGTCTTGGGATTGGACTGGTCTTCGGTGATGCCATACTTGCCTCTCGCTTCACTGACGAACACGGTCCAGCTGAACAGGCAGATCTCGATGCCGCGATCCTCCGCATGCTGGAATACCTTCTTCCAGTGCTCGACCTTTTCGTCGATGGTTATTTTTTTGACCAGCTCGATGGTTCCGTCCTCCATGGTGAGGTAGCCATCATGGTTTTTATCCATGTCTTCAAACTTGTTTGAGATGCCGGGAACGAGGTACTCCTCCTTGAGCCGGTAGACATCGTCGAGCGAGGCGTCTTCATACCCCGGCACTTTGGCCATGTGCACATAAGGATGCGTGGTCCACAGGCTGAGCAGGTTATAGCGGTAGCGGGCAAGGTCATCCAGATAGGGAACCCAAAAGCCTTCATAATCCCAGATGTTAACGATATTGATCTGCGCCGCGGTCCCCTTGTCGCAGTATGATGGTGCCCGGACGTCGATCGGCAGATTGCTCTTGATGCCGCGCTTCTCAACAAAAGGCTGGCGGGATACATTTTTGATCGGCAGCCCCATCTTTAAATAATTAGCCACTTCGATTCCGCCATACATCGCGCCGTTGGCATCCGAGCCAGTTACCTCGATGACTGACCCGCTGGTTTTAATCTGAAATGCTTCCGGAGTATCCGCATCCGGCTTAATCACCAGCGAAACCGGCAGGTTCTCCCTGCCCGCCTCCTTTAAAGCAGCGTTAATTTCCTGTGCCGCAAAAACCACCTGAGGAATCTGTGCATCATACTTAACCGAAGCCTTGAGAACGCCGGGAAAAAGAAGTCCCAGAGCGCATGCACGCACGAGTAATAAACACGGTATTTTATTCATCATTAGATTTCATCCTGTTCGAGCGGACGCTGGCCTTCGAACGGGCCCCACAACAACCGTTTATCCGTATTCTTGTCTTTTTTGTAGGCCGCGGGATCATAGTTGGAATTTTCCTTGGGGAACCGGGCGCCGACCTCTTTAAGATAATCCATCATTTCGCCGAATAGCCGATTGTGTGTTTCCGGATTCTGTTTAGCGATATTGCTCACTTCTCCGGGATCCTGTGAAAGGTCGAACAGCATTGGAATATCGGGGCGTTCATAAAAATGCATTACCTTATACGAACCGGAAACAATGGCCGAATGCGGTACCGCTTCGCGATAATGCGGATAATGGAAATACAGGTTGCGGTTCAGGAAGTCCTCATCCGGCTTTTTACCTTTCATGTAATCGACCAGGCTGACCCCATCGATGTCCTGCAAGGTGGAAGGATCGCCCCCTGCCCAGTCGTAAAACGTGGGAAGGAAGTCATAGTTAACGACGTTTCCGTTAAAGACGGAACCGCTTTTGATCCCGGGTCCTTTAACAATCATGGGCACCCGAATACCGCCATTCCATGCCCACCACTTCCTTGCATGCAACGGTTGCTTCATACCGGGTTGGAGCTGGAGTTCTTCGTGACGGTAGCCGTTGTCGGACACCACGACAATATAGGTGTTGTCATATACACCCAGTGCTTTCAGCTTGTCCACTACGGCGCCGATCCGTCCATCGAGGTCTTCCCCCATCGCCAACCAGTTGGCAGGACAATTTTTGCGTGTGATCTTTTCCGGATCCTGATTGTTCTTCTTATACCACGCCTGTACCAACGGATCCTTTAGATATTTCTGACGGGTCACATCGAGGCATTCCCGGCCGGAGTGCATGGCATAGTGGGATATCTGGCAGTAAAATGGCTTACCCGCCTGCACCTGGTCTTCCATAAAATCCATAGCCTTGTCGGTTATGCTGAACATGAGTTTGGGATCAGAAAGATCCTTTGGCAGGTACTTCGGCTTCGGTTCGCCTTTCTTCAAGCCGGTCGTCAGCGTATTGCCTTCGCTATTGGTGGTTTCTCCATCATGTACCGCATAGCCGTGTTTCCCGGGATCGCTGTACATGTGCCATTTACCCAAATGGGCACTGACATACCCCATCGGCTGCAGGGCCTCGGCGATGGTCGTGGCCTCTTCGTCGAGCTGCGTATCGGACACATTCGGAAGCATCGGCATTTTTGAATATTCCGGACGCATGTCGTAGTACTCATCCTTAACCTTCCCGAGCACCACCGTGTAACCGCTGTGCGGACAGGACTGCCCCGTTTGCAGACTCACGCGGGCCGGCGCACACTGCGGCGATCCATAGGCATGGGTAAACTTCATCCCCTGCTTCGCCAGCTTTTCCAGATTCGGCATCTGCAGCGCGGGCATTTTGGAATTCGCCATCGACTCATTCATCGCGATCGGCGATCCATTCCATGCCCAGTCGTCGATATAGATCATGACAATATTCGGTTTGGTCTGTGCGGCCAGACCGCTAGCGGAAACTATTCCGCAGAGTGTCCATAATGTGAGTTGCTTCATATGCTTCATCATTTTTTGTATACCTCGCCATAGAAAGCTTTGTAGGGGGCATCGAGTTTAAAGAGGAGGTCGTCGACGTTCTTCAGCGACGCCATATAGTCCTTCTTTGCAGCCTTCAACGCGACTTTGTCGCCGGATACTTTAACCGCTTCAATCTTCCCCTTGAGTGCCGTGGATTCATTCCACAATGCCATCACGTCAGGGTTCTTCTTAAATTTTTTAACGACGTCTCTTCTGAGATCCCTCAATTCATCTTCCAGGCTCTCCTGATCCCGCGGCTGTCCTGGTTTGGGAGCCGACTTGACCGCTGACATCTTCCGTGCGAACTGACCCGTCCAGTCTTCGTAGTCGGGATCCATAAACCAGGCAATCTGGCGCGTTCCGTTTTTCATGCCGGTGATTGCCAGTTTTTTGCCCCGCGTAACCACAAACTCGAAGGGTGCATCATACCCACTTTCCGCGGGGGCCTTACGTTTGAAGGCCTGCTTATCGGCATCCCACGTTCTGGATGACCAGAGCACACTCACCGGTTCCACCAGATTAAGTGTGGAGACCGCGCCGTCCTTGAACTCGCAACGCCGCGGGCCGGGATCAACCTTTGAACGGGATTTGAAAAGATTGATCCCAAGGAAATCATCCCTGATTTTCATTTTACCGGTGTTATCGAACTGGAAGGAGGCTTCCAACTTTTTCCATTTTTCTTTTACCTGATCGTTTTGAATCTGCTTTTCCGTCCTACCGTGACCGGCAGTGAATTCCTCCCCATCGCTTAGAATCACGGCATAGGTCTCAAACTTCCAGTCATCCTTTTCCGCCGAATCATTCCCCACATTGATATAAATTTCCTTGCGGGTCACAAAGCCGTTCTGATCCACCGCAACCGCTTCAAGGCTATACCAATCTTTCAGCAAGTTTTTCAACAGATCATCCGTGGAGCCGCTCCAGATAGTACGCTGCGGTCCTTTTCCACTATTCAGCACCAGCCCGTTGAGGTAGAGCTTCACCTTGTCGATCCCGTTCGCGGCGGTCGCATTGACCTGCACTTCAAGGCTGGTGCCGACGTTGAACGTGTCGCCGTCCTGCAGGCCGACAAATTCAATGACCGGAAGCGCGCCCTCCCCTTTGATCCGAACGACTTCGGCCTCGACCTGCGCGAGCGTATCGTACCAACGGAACCAACCGGTCTTGGCATGCAGCGAGGTTTTGTAATGCGACTCCAGCACATCCGCATAGTCTTTCCAATGGTTGGAAGCATCCTCAATGTGCTTTACAGCGGCATCGTGATATTTTTTCTCCTGATGTTTCCCTAATCGGTACACCTTGAGATTAGCGGCGCAGCGTTGTTTGTCGGCATAATACTGCCCGAGATACGCCATACTTCTGATATCTAACAGCAGGTCATTCAATTCCGCGTTATCACCCGCCTGTTTTTCCAATGCGGGGAGCGCATCGAGTGCAACCTGCGCATAGCCATCCAGATTATCGGCAACTTCTAACGGGGTAAGTCGGTTATTGGGATCCGCATTTTCACCCGCCACGATTTTCTCCGCCCATTGCGGCACAGAAATGCAGGGTTGTTCGCCCTTTGGCGGAGGCGTGCGCATTTTCATCGACCGGCGGTCGAAATAATAATTATCCATGCTCAGGAACGAATCCCCCTGAGACATTTCCGGCGCGAAGTCCCCATCGGTCGACGCCCAGACCGAACGGTTCAGCTGCGGAACGACTTCTGACACACGTTCCCATGCGTGGAAAAGAAGGTTGGCATCCACGGATGGGAAGCGATGTTTCAGAACGGCTTTCCAATAGTCATCATCCAGCTCGTTGTTATAGGCCATTTCGCCGAACATGCGGAAGTTGTACCAATGTTTGTCGATCTCCAGTTGCCCCGCCAGCTCGGGATTCTTCGAAATAAATTCGCGTCCCCAGAAATAACCGTCTGATCCCATATAAAATCCACGGATATGTTCGTGCGGCATGTTTTTAATAAACTCGCGCACATAATCCGGACTGCCCCAGCGGTGCATGAAAATGTCGTCGTTACGCAGATTGAGCCAGACCTTGTAATCCTGCAGCCAGCCGTCGCCTTCCATGCGGCTTTCCCACTCCATCGGCCTGCGTGAAGAATACATATGAGCTACTGAATACTTTGTACTGGTATCCATCACACCGCCCGTATAATTCTTCATGGCCTCTTTCGCCCATGGATATTCGGAGCCATGCCTGCGCCATATAAAACGGAAATCGCGATCTTTCCAACGCGAGTCCGCCTGCGCATCCATGATACCTTTACCGTAGGTCTTGAAGATATAATTTTCCGTCGAGTCCGGCGTATTATCCAGTTCGCGACGATCATCTTCACCAGAGGTAATGCCGATCCCTTTAATCTGCGGATAGGTCAACAGCAGCTCTTTCACGCTGGCGCGCACATAGGCGATGGTTTTGGGATTGGTCTGATCCGGCGTGATGCCGTATTTCCCTTCCGATCCATTCACATAGACATCCCAGTGGAACAGGAAGATATCAATGCCGCGATCTTCCGCATATTGGAAAACCTGTTTCCAATGCGCGATCTTTTCATCAACGGAGATCCGTTTAACCAGCGTCATAGTTCCGTCTTCAGGCGTGACCTCGCCATCCCCATTGGCATCCAGGTCCGGCCGGATTTTCCCATCAAACTTGGGATGCAGAATTTCTTCCTTCACGCGGCAGACATCTTCCATGGCGCAGTCTTCGTAGCCAGGCACGCGGACCAGATTCGGATGACCATGGGTGCTCCACAAACTCAGCACGTTATACCGATAGCGCGCCAGATCATCAAAGTACGGTTTCCAGAATCCTTCGAAATCCCAGATGTTCACAATGTTGTTCTGCGCGGCCGTGCCCTTATCGCAATAGGAAGGCGTTCGACAGTCCCACGGAATATTCATCTTAATCCCGCGCTTTTTCACCAGGGGTGTGCGGCTGACATTTTCAAGAGGAAGTCCCAGCTTGAGCGCTTCAGCCACTTCGATACCGCCATACATTGCGCCGTTTGCATCCGCCCCTGTCACCTCAATGGTATTTTCAGCAACCCGAATCTGAAATCCTTCTGGGTTTGTTGCATCGAACTTGATCGTCAGCATTACCTGCAGGTTTTCTTTCCCCGTTTCTTTAAGCGCCTCATTGATTTCCTGCGTCGCAAACACCAACGGAGGCACGCTGGCATCATGAGTCACCGCAGCCTCTGCGAGAGTGAGGCCGGCCAGGACAAATAAATAAACTATTTGTTTCATGATGATCCTTACTGATTAACTACCGGCATGAGCGATCTTAGCGACAGAGGTTTCACAATATGTGCTCCCTGCATCCGACATGTTTGATCCAACTCGAAGCCTGAGGGCACGCATCGCACCTCTCAGACCCATCAGCTAACAATCTACATAGTGAAACAAAATTCGCCTCCAAAGGCTCAACGCAGGGTTTCAAACTTTCAACGCTGAGTGTCTTTTACGCATACAGATACGCTTAAACATTACTCATTCATCCATCTGCTCCGGCTGTTTTCCAAACCATGGAAGATCCGGTGCATGTTCAGCCAGCTATACCCCTCAGCGTTTGGGTTCCCAATGGAATGTATCCCCCTCAACAACAAGATTCAGGTCATTCCGGGCGGTCGCTTCCGCGGCAAATGTCGCCGGGGCCTCTTTCTGCAGCTTCTTTATGACCGGGCGATATTCGATGTCATCGGCCAGGTTGTCCCACTCGTTTGGATCTTTTTTGCGACTATAGAGTTCTTCGGTGCCGTCGGCGTACTGGATATAGCGCCAGTCGCGGTTCACAACGGCATAACTTCCCTGTTCCATGTGGGGAATATATATATTGCGGTCTTTGGCGCTGGATGGATCTTTCAGGACCGGAGAGAGAGATACTCCTTCCAGCTCCGACTTGCCGGGGAGGTCACAAAGCTCAACAAAAGTCGGATACATGTCGAGCAGGCTGACGGTGGTTTCCACCTGTTTTCCATTGGGAATGCCCGGCCCGGCCCAGATGAAGGGCACGTGGGTCGTCACATCCCAAAGCGTATGTTTGCCCCAGTTTCCTTTTTCGCCATGATGAAAGCCCTGATCACTCCAGAATACGATGATCGTGTTGTTTTTATAAGGCGAGGAGTCCAGCGTATCCAGCACCCGGCCCAGCAGGGCATCGGCATACGAAACAGAAGCCAGATAGGCATGAATGGCATCCTTCAGCAATCCCATCTCCACGAGATTTTTATGCTGTTTTGAGCGGTTGGTGTACTGCTTTTTAATCTTCAGAGGCAGGTCGTCCAAATCATCCTCTTTATAGTCCGGGACTTTAATTTTATCACGGTCATAGAGTTCAAAATATTTTTGAGGTGCATAGTTCGGATAATGCGGGGTGTAAAGCCCAAGGGCGGCGAAGAACGGTTTGTCATGCTTGCGTTTCAGGACCTCGCACATCCAGTCGGTGCGCATCGTGTCGACCATTTTGTCTTCCTGATCATTGGCAATGGGGCCCCACTCCATATGACCGGCGGACGAATTTTTCTTATTCCCGTATTTCTCAAAATACGGACTGTAGGGATACGGATCCGGTAGCGGAACATCGTTCATGTGGTACCCGTTCATTTCCCAGCCCGTATCCCGCATCTCCTGACTTCGTGAAAAATATTCATCCCAATCCCGAAGGTCCACATAGCCCCCGCGATGGTGATACAATTTCCCGGCGCCATAGGTGTTGTATCCGCCCTGTTTGAAAGCCGTTTGCAGGGTCACCATGTCCGGGTAGTCATAGCGGAAAACCTCGTTCTGATAGCATCCGGTCGTGAAGGCCTGCAGCCCGGTCCAGATGGCCGTTCGTGAGGGCGCGCAAAAAACTCCCGGCGCATGGGCATCCATAAACGTCACACCCGCTTTGGCTAAGCGATCGAGGTTTGGCGTTTTGGCCTGCGAATATCCCATCGGATTAATCCAACAGTTCAGATCATCCATCGAAAACATGACCACATTCGGGTTTTGTCCCTTATTTGCCGCGCGCACAGGAACAGACCAAGCGACATCAAGCGATCCTACAACGAGCAGGACAGTTAATAAATTTTTCGGAAACCGCTTCATTATAAGACCCTTATTTTATTATTACAGGAACGTTGGTGGTTAGCGGAATTTCATCACGTAGCAGTTTGCCTGCCTCTCCCGCAAGACGCAGGTAAAAATCGCTGGGCAGCCCTTCCATGGTTAGGAACTGGACGCCGTCACCGATGGGCGGAGTGTCGGTGCATTTAAAAATGGCCGTGCCCTCATCGACCTCATCGAACATCGCAACATAAAGCATTTCAGCGCCTGCTTTTTTACAGGCCACCACCTGCGCCCACATAAATTTCCCTCGAAGCCGGGGAACCCGATTGAACCCCTCGCCTTTGTTGTTCTGCCAACTGAAGCCGGGATAAATTACCGGCATAAAATCCATCGAATTCTTCTCAGCCCACTTCATATCAGGAGCCCAATGTCTCTTTGTATGATCCTCGACCTGCTCAAGCGTTTTAAAACGCCCAACGCTCCAGGGGCTCAGAACATCCGCCATACGCAGCATGTCGTGAAGATCCGGATCATCAAGCGCATCCCGGTCCTGTTCGCGCCACCCGGTCGGAACGCCCAACATAATGCCGCAGCCTGCATCCTTAAATGCCTGGATAAGTTTTCGGCACGCGGCAAGGCTGTTGCGTTCCTTGATATTTTCATTAAATCCAACCCCCCAGATCGAAACCAGCGGCTTGCCGTTGTGATGCTGATAGGCCGGATCTTCCGTGATCTTCATTCTATCACACAGCATCTTCCAGTCCTCGAAGGTACTCATGATATTGCTGTCCGGAAGATTGGTAAGATCGTACATAACGGCATAGGAGCGACCATAGCGATTCGCGCCTTCACGCGCATTCGAAAGAACCTTATTCTTATGATGCCGCCACTCCGGATTACGCAGACCATTCGCAAAACGTTGTACGAAGGCTCCGTCGATTCCGTAATCGGCCATCCATTTGAAATGGCGAATCACGGTTTTCCGATTGTAGGAACTGAACACCCGGGCGGGCGTTCCATCTGCGTAGATGAATCCGGTGTCATAGAGTTCATCGTCATCATACTCGGAGGTATCCGGCCAAAGATCGACACTGACATTGCCGGGGCCGACCGGGTTTTTCGATTTTTTCGCCCAGTGGGTCCAACTGAGTCCGGCGCCGTCGCCCTCACAATTAAACCACCCCTGATACCCCGTCATAACCTTTCCGGTCAGTGTCGACGCATCAACGCCCTTCACCGAAGGTCCATCGTAAGGTTTCAGTATATCGGCATCGGCGGCAAACCCCGCCTGCACTAAAGCCCAGCAGCCCGCAAACATTAGTGCTCCGGCATGGATTTGATGTACCCGTAAGGCATTGTTTACACGCTTCATCTGTGTTCCCTTATAAATTTATTCGCCGAATGCATCCGCATAGGATGTTTCATCAAAGAACTCAATCAGCCGGTAGGCCTGTCTGTTTATTTCCTGCATGGCAGATGTCAGTTCCTCATAGGGCTCGTACTTCACATTAACAATGCCTTTATTTGAATTCCGGTTGGATGGATCGGTTGTCAGATCGGCCGGATCGTTATCGAGATACTTGAACCAGTGCCAACCGACGTTGTTTTTCCGGGACAGGAGATTCAGCACCATGTTCTGATAATAATAACCCCGCTCCTTCTGGGTCTTCACCAACCAGCCTGCACCCGATTCGTTCGTCAGGCCGGGCACGTCGTGGCCCTTGGCATACCATTCCGAAATGATGAAAGGCTTATCCGTCCACTTGGCCCAATTATCCATCCGTTCCTTTTCAAGTATCCATGCGCCATACCAATTCATGCTCAAGACATCGGCATACTTTCCGTAGGTCCGCATCGCCGCTTCATTCCCGCTCACACCGATCAGTCGAATCCCGAGATAGAGATGATTGGGATCGTGTTTCTTGATTGCGCTGGAAACGATGGAAAAATAGCGTTCCACATAGACCCCGTAAAACGCATCGCGATCCTCGCCCGTAATTTCATCCGGTTTGACATCGTGTTCTTTCAGCCAAGCCTGCGCCGCCTGAAAACCGGGGTCGCGTTTATCCAACTGGAGGAACAGATCGAGCGCATTCGTCCTTAAGGGCATTTCATTATCTGAAAAATGGCCGAGCAAATAGGGATCATCTTTGCTATCCGCCAGCTGCTTTGCATACTCATCGGCAAAGGTTTCAAATTCAGGATCAAACACCGGAATAACATTGCCTGCATATTTATGATTGCCCGAGCCCATTTCAGCGGTGCCCCGTTGCTTGGCATACGCCGCCATAAAGTTCCACATGCGGGTATAAACCGGTCGACTCTCAGCGGTCTTCAGCAACTCGTCATCCGACCAGGCGGCCGTGCCGTTAAAGCCGAGCTCCTTAAACCACGACATCGTCGAATCGGCCCAAGCCTTTTCGGAACCATATTTTGTTTTTAGATTTTGCTGATAATTTTTACTCCCGCCGGGTTTGACACAGCAGATGGCCTTATGGATGAAAAGGTGTCCTTCCGGATCCACCAGCCACCAGCGGTTGTTCACTTTTTTCGTATAGAAAAATCCAGTGATTGGAAACTTCGTGCCAGCCATGCCGCCGTAGCGACTGGTTGCAGGATCGGCTTTCTGTTTATAGCCGACCAGCTGTTCAATCGTGTATGTTTCCTTTGGAATCCACTTTTGATGGGGCTTTTTCTTGGCTTCGATCATGAGTGGGGTTCCAGTCTTTGGAATGCTCTTCTCTTCCCCCAACGCTGTATGCACGCACGCGGCCAGAATAATCAGGCAGGCGCCGGTTCTGATTCTTTGAATTACCAAAATGTTCTCCTAATCTATTCAGCGCTGAACACGTATTCATTCAGCAGTTTACCCTCGGGCGCATAATGCCTAAACGTCAGCATCGGCACTCCGTCCTTACGGTTCACCTCGCCCTCGAGAAAACCGCCACAAACATTCAAATAGAGATGTTCCGGATAAACTTCTCCTTGCTTCCATCCACCGGCATGCGCATCCGACCCCGGTCCGCTACTGAACTCCATTACACCGGTTTCCGGGTCCTTGGAGACGTACTGCCAATGACGGTCGCCGCACACCACCACCATATTTTCCTGAGTCTGGATAAATTTCCGGATAACTCCGCCTTCGTAAGCAAAGCCGTCGTTGGCATGATTATCCTTTTTCTTTTCCCGATCCGGACCGACCACCGGCGTGGGGCTGATCAACACTTTGAACGTGGCATCAGACGCTTCAACCGTAGATTTAAACCATTCCATCTGTGCCGCACCCCAGATGGTTTTATCCGGCCCGTCCTTCATGGGGTTCGGGCTCCGATAATCGCGGCCTTCCACCATCCAGATCTGAAGGTCTTTGCCCCAACGTACCGTGCGGTAGGTCTTGTCCCCCATGGGTACTTCATTAAGAAAAATTTCCGTTCCCTGCTCGTAGGTAAACTCGCCCATGAATTTGGTTTTCTGCCCGGGATAACAGTCATTCATCCAGGTATCATGATCGTCCTTGATAAAGAAGGAAGCGATCTGGCGTTGAAACGCGATATGGCTGGGAAGGCTGTACATTCGAGCCCAACCCCAGAGCGCCAGCTCCTTTGTTTTTGCATAATGGTCATAATAGAGAATATCGCCGGTATGCACGAAAAACTCGGGATCCAGCCTAAGGGCCGTGCCATAGAACCGGTATCCGTCACCCGTATCCTTGTCGTTATAGGATGTGCCGGTGGTGACAATAAAATTGACAGCTGCCTCAGTCTCTTTGTTGGGGGCGGTTTTGAAGGTCCCCGTCAAGGACGCCGTAACCGCATCCCCCTTCAAAGCCGCCGCTTGAACGTCGAGCTCATAGACCGCTCCCGGGCCGAGGCCCTTGATCCTGAACTGATGCGTGTAGTCTTTCCCGGGCTCAACCGCCGTCCAATTCACCTGATGCCATTCTGTTGCGCCGAACTTTCTGTATTTCAGTCTAACCCGTCCGGCAGCCCCCGGGGTTGCCCCTTCAATATGGTTTATATCCGAACCCTCGGGATAAATGACTTTCGGTTTTTTGTTAGGCCGACTGCTTCCTTTTTTAGGCGCATATTTCCCGGTCTTTTCATCAAGATAAACCATCTCAGGCACCGGTGCCTCATTACCGACCCGCTGACTGTTTTCAGTGAGCCGTACCCAGATGATAGCGGAGTGCTGATCCACCTCCCCGATTTTGATGCCCGTGGCCAGAAATGGTCCGGCACCTGTTTCAGCGAGCGTACATGCCACAGTCATGAGCAGTATTAAAAACAGACCTGTTGTCTTTTTCATAATTTACTTCCCTGCCTTCAAGGCTTTCTTTTCATATCCCGCATATTCCGGCCGTTGGAAAAAGGTTTCAAAATAGGGTTTATACGCCTCCAGTTCATACCAGAATGCACTGCGCGAGGCCTGTACGACTCTTTCCTTTACCTTCCCCACTGATTCGATCATAGCGACCGCCTCTGCCTTCATTCCATTACTCCGCTAACCGGTTTGTTTCGAGCGCTATTTTTGCCGCGTATAGTGTTCCTTCCGCCCAGCAAACCGCCCTTCCGGATAGATGCTGTAAATCGCGCGGCGATCGTTCTGCATGTAATAGACCATTTTATTCTGACCAATGCTGACATCAATCCTATCGGCATTCACCGTATACGTTAGGGGACGACTCTCTCCCTTCTGATTGGTGGATGTGCCGGTTCCATCTGCAGAAAACTCCAGCGTTTCCTTTTTAGCTTTCCAGCGCCCTACCACCTCAGCGAGATTTACTTTTTCCAATGGGAAATACCGTTCAAGCATTTCGTCAAGCTGCGCGCTCAGTCCGTCAACATCTAACGAATACCGTGTTAGGTGTTGGGTATACAGATCCGCAATCTTCAGTACCGAATCTTTATATTCTTCCGGGTTGCGCGGATTTAAATACCCATGATTTGCATTCGGATAGATGGTACAGGAAACCTCCGCCCCCGCGGCCTTCAGTTTTTCGGCAAACCGTTCGCTTTGAGTCGGGTGGACCAGAATATCCAGCGCGCCATGAAACAGCAGCGTGGCAGGCGGATTTTTCCTGATATGATAGAAGGCAGAGGCCGCACGTTTTTGTTGTTCAGAAACAAGATCATATTCGGCGCACGCCTCTTCATCCGGAAAGAGTGATTCCTCATTGCTCAACAAATTATAGACCCCGAAAAGGCCGACATACGTTTTACAGGAGGACATCTCCTGCGCCAGTAACGCAGACAAGGGCGTTCCGGCGGAACCGCCGCTAAATCCAACGCGGGAAGTGTCCGCATTAAATCGTTTTTTATTCGACTCGAACCATTTAATCGAAGCCCGCAAATCGTCCATTGCATCCTGAAACGTTCCCTGCGCTTTACCGCGATACGCCAGTCCCACATACACGATGCCGAGCTCATCACATAATACTTTGGATTCCGGAGGCAACCCGGCGCCCGGAACTTCCATCTTGGTCCCGCCATTCCAGCCGCCACCATGCACATGATACACTACCGGAAATGGTCCTTTCCCCTGTTCCGGCGTAAGCACCACAATGGGTATATCTATACCGTCAACGGTTAGTGCCACATCCTCCGTCTCCTGACTTGACCACGCGCTGCTCAGCAGACAAAGCGCCATCCCTGCAGCACAACTCAATTTTAAATTTCGATTTTTTAACATTCACATCACCCTTAATAAACTGACCTTTAATAGTTAATGGCTTTTATTTTTCTTCTTTTTATCGTCCGGAATCTTCTCATAGGATTTGGGTAGTTCAGCCGTCCAGGCATCGAGTTTAGCTTTGAGGTCCTTCACCACGTCTGGATGTTGATCAGCGACATTGTTGCTTTCAGACGGGTCTTTTGAAAGATCGTACAGCTGAACGCCACCCTCTTTCTTTCTATTCTGGTGCAGCTTCCAATTCCCCTCGCGCATGACCGGCGCGGATCCGTTCGAACTCGTCTTCCAATACAATGGATTTTCACGTTCGCGGCTTTGGCCAAACCAGATGTCGGAAATATCTTCGCCATCGATCTGTTCCGGAAGTTCGTTGATACCGGCAATAGAAGCCAGCGTCGGCATCCAGTCGATGAACGAAGTAACGTTTTGTGAATCAACCCGTCCTGCCGGAACATGCCCGGGCCAGCGAATTATGAATGGAACCCGAGTTCCTCCTTCCAGTTCTTCATGTTTCCCGCCACGTAATTGACCCGCATATCCCAGCATGTTGTTGGAAAATTCCCGATGGCCCTTTTTTCCCAGAATAACCGGAGCCGGGCCGTGGTCGCTGGAAAAAACAACGATCGTGTTATCTCGGATTCCGAGTTCATCAATCGTCTTCAGCAATCGATCCATATTCCGGTCGATCGAATACACATCGCCCAAATACTGACGCATGGAATCATCAAGATCGCCACCGATCTGAATGCACTCATCAAACTTATGCTGCATCGTTGGAGCAAAGTCCGAACGCTTCACCTTGATTTCCATGAACTCCGCCGCCAGCTCCGGTGGAACGGTCACCGGAAAATGGGTACTGTGGCCCCAGATGTTGACATAGAACGGCTGACTGCCGGTATTAGCCTTGATGAAGTCGATGGCCGCTGTGGTTACGTCATCATCGCGACCGGCGGATTTATCTTTGCTCTTGCCGATCGTTTCAACGACGTCGAGTCCATACGTTCCATTCTCCGCCATTGAATCCGGCCCCATGTGCCATTTGCCGAAGTGTCCGGTTTTGTATCCCCGCTTTTTCAGCAGATCCGTAATGGCCGTACGGCCGCTCAGACCAAAGTCCGCGCAGTATTTGGGAAAGCGTGCCGGATACAAACCCGACATCAGCCCGGTACGACTGGGATTGCACGTCACGCCCGTGACATAATGCTGTTCGAAACGGGTGCCTTCGCTCGCAAGCTGATCAATCGCCGGCGTCTTGGCATACGGATGCCCATAGCAGCTAAGGTCGGCATAACCCAGATCATCGCAGAAAAAGAAAACGATATTCGGTCGTGTTTCCGCAGCGGACACGACTGCTGCAATCACGAAATACACGGCTATCATGCCCGTCACATTCATTCGTACTTTCATCCATACTCCTTTCACCACTTATAATTCACACCATTGCTGTTGAGCGGTGAGGCCTCCGCCCCGTCAAAGTTTAATCAAAACTGCTACGGCTTAGTCGGGATCGCCAGCATCGCCCTTATCCGCAAGTTTATTGGGATCGTAGACTTTTGCATTGGGGTCAGCGTCCGGGTTCGGCTTGGGAAAGTAACCCCCGACTGTCTTGATCTGGCTCATGAGCTGTTTCACCATCTGCGAGCTTCTTTCCGGCTGAACCGCGGCAAGGTTGCTTTGCTCGCCGAGATCATCGGTCAGGTTAAAAAGAAGTTCCTGATCCGGCCATTCGTAGAAATGCAGGAGCTTCCAGTTTCCTGCGATGATCGCCGAAGAGGGCGGCGCAACGCGGTAGTGTGGATAATGGAAGAACAGCGGGCGGTTCTCATAGCTGGCTAGAACCGGCTTGCCAAACAACAACGTCTTAAAGCTGGTGCCATCCACCTCCTTCGGCACGTGGGTAGACGCCCCCGCCAGATCCGCGAAGGTGGGAAGGAAGTCATAGTTCACGACGTTGACATCGCAACGAGATCCAGCAGGAATGGAAGGGCCGCGCACGATCATCGGGACGCGGATGCCGGCCTCCCAGAGCCACCATTTCGCACCGCGCAGGGTTTCCATGTCCTCGTTCCAGGAATGGTAGCCGTTGTCGGAAACAAAAACCACATAGGTATTTTTCGCAATGCCCAGCTGATCAATCTTTTTGAGCACCATTCCAATGGTGGTGTCGAGGTCAGCGCACATCGCGGCACCGATCACGGCATCTTTTTTTTCGCGCGGCTTGAGGTGTTTAAATAGCGGATCATTTTCAACCTTCGCCAACGTCTCCGGGCGGGCCTGATAAAAGGCGTGCGTCGCGTAGTGCGAGAGCTGCAGGAAAAAAGGCTTGCGCGCTTTGACGGCGGATTCCATGAAATCGATACCGCGCTCGGTGATACTGAACATAAACTTGGGGTCGGCGTCGGTGTCGGCATTCTTTCCGGTTTTTGGATCTTTGGCCGGCCGGAATGTTTTGTTGTCGGTCTCGCCATCGCTTACATCATAGCCGTGCTTTTCCGGTCCACCGCCGTAGAGATGCCATTTCCCGATGTGCGCCGTGGTATATCCTCCGGCTTTGAGCACATCGCCGATGGAGGGAAAACGGATATTACCCTGCGGCTCGGGACAAAGTACCGGACGCTTTGCGTCCGCCTTTTTCGTCTTGTATTCAACGGTTCCATCGGTCATCGGCCCGAACCCGCCGTTGCCGCTGTAGAGATGGCGCGCGGCCGTCATTCCGGTCTGGAGGCAGCAGCGCGAGGGCGCACACATGCCCGCCCCGGAATAGGCGTTCTGAAAGGTCATGCCCTGCTTGGCCAGCATTTGAACGTTGGGCATATTGCGAAAGGCCATGGCCGAGCCGGGCAGGTCGGGATCCATCCGTACATCGGTGCCATACCACGGCATATCATCGATAAGGATGAGCACGATATTCGGCGGGCGTTCCGCCGCAGCCTGCGAAAGCGGGATCAACCCGAAATACAAGGAACACAAAAGTGCGGTCGGGACATATTTTTTTATGGTTTGATTCTTCATTGTTTATCCTTTTTGGAGGGTATTGGCAGAGCCATATCCGATTGAGTCGGAACCGAGGCCCGCAGCTTCTTAATTTCAGCGGCATATTCCGGATTATTGATCACATTGGTCCATTCGCGGGGATCTTTCGAGCAGTCATAGAATTCCTCCTGATCATCGGCATAACGCGTATAGCGGAACCGTTCCGTACGGATGCTGACATATCGATCATACAACGCACTGATGGCTGTGCTCTTCCATTCTGCATCCGGATTTTTGAGCAGGGGTACGAGAGAGCTGCCATCAACATCGTCCGGCGGCTTGATGCCGCACAGCTCTGCTAACGTCGGATATAGATCCTGCAAGGAGACAAACCGCTCGCTCACACCTCCGGCATGCGTCATGCCCGGAATCCGGAACATCAGCAGCACATGGGTCGCCTCCTCCCAGAGCGTCGCTTTCTGCCAATGATTTTTTTCGCCCAGATGAAACCCGTTGTCGCTCATCATCACGACGATAGTGTTGTCCCGATAAGGACTTTTATCCAGCGCATCCAGCACACACCCCATCTGGGCATCCGAGTAGGCCGTCGATGCCAGGTAGGCCTGGACGGCCTCTCGGTGCAGGCCATGCGCCAGCACCTGTTCAACAAATTTACTTTTGCCATTTGTAACTGCCCGTCCGAGCGGTGGCACATCATCGAGATCATCGGTCATTAGTTCCGGAACGGTGACTTCGTTCAGCGGAAACAGATCGAAGTATTTCTGAGGCACATACCACGGCATGTGCGGATGAAAAAGACCGCAGGCAACCAGGAACGGCTTATCATGTTTCTTCTGCAGTTGCTTGATCGCGGCATCCGCATACTTGGTGTCGTTCATCTCTTCTTCCGCAAGATGTATGGGCCCCCAGTCCTGCTCTCCCCGCGTAAAAGAGAGGAAGGGCGCACCGGGCGGAACCGGATCGCGACGGTGCCCGATACGGTCATTCCATGAATCTTTCGGATCGAAGCCGTGCGCAACTTTTCCGTAGGATGCCGTATAGTAGCCCGATTTCCGGAACAGCTCCGGCAGCGGCGTGGACTGCTGGAGCGCGGAACTCCTGTCCATGTCCACGCCATTATCATAAACCCCCGACTTCATGGGGCTGATTCCCGATAAAAAAGCCGTCCTGGACGGAGAGCAATAAGGACAGGCTGTATAAGCGCGGTTAAATATTACACCGCTCTCGGCCAGCTTTCTGATATTGGGAGCCACCACCTTACCGGCATACCGGTTGGTATCTCCCAGCATCCAGCTATTGAGATCATCCACGATCAGCAGCAACACATTCATGCGCTCGGATGCGGCGACCGCATGCCGCGCGGTCATTACCGAAAAGAGCACAACCACACAAAAACAGATTCTTTTCATTATCCTCGCCCTTTATTCATACGTTACAGATCGCACCTGCCCTCGCCATCAGCTAAACAATAAACGTTTTATCACCATAAAAACGGACGAATTTTTTAGAAAATCGTATCAGGAAAAATGGCGATATATTCGTAATGCTCTTACTGTCGTTCCAATGCTTGGAAAATACCTTTTTATGTCAGCCTTCGCCCGGGGCTCTAATGATTTACGTTTGCCTGAGCTTCCGGTCGCTTCCATGGAATTTTCTGTGCCTTTTCCATATGCACCATGAGCACACGAACCATGCGCTCAAGGCGTTCGGGCTGCTCATTGGCTAGGTCTACTTTTTCAAACGGATCATTCTTGAGGTTGTATAATTCGAACGGATCTCCCGGATTGTCGCGAACCAGCTTCCAATCGCCCTCACGCATCGCTTCCTTGGTACCGTTCTGCAGCCACATATGGAATACGGGTTCCGTAAAAGCGGCTTGTTTACCCTCGAGTAAAACCGGTTTAAAGGAACGCCCTTCGATTTCGGTTTCAAGGGGTACCCCGCAGAGATCTCCAAGGGTTGGAAGAATATCCATGGTCAATGCGGTGAACGACGTTTCCTGTCCCGCGCGAATTTTACCCGGCCAGCGCACGCAGGTCGGCACTTTTATTCCGCCTTCATAGACATGTGTTTTATCGGAACGCAATGCCCCGTTACTCGCGCCGTATTTCATTTTTCCGCCGTTGTCCGAGGTAAAGACCACGATGGTATTCTCTGAAAGGCCCAACTTATCCAGTGCTGACAAAACCTGTCCGATTCCATCGTCCAAATGTTCCACGAAAGCAATATTCTTTACGCGAGCCGGATCAGCATTTTTTTCACGCGCCTTTACGCGCTCGTGCCAATCTTCCGGAGGTTGAATGGGAAAGTGCGGCGCGTTATAGGCCAGGTATTGAAAGAAGGGTTTGCCATCCGCCTCCCGCTTTTCCAATGATTGGATGGACCACTGCGTAAACAGGTCGGTGGCATGCCCTTCCGGATCAATGACTTCCTCGTTACGGCGCATGTAGTTATTACCAAGGCGCAGATGCGTCCAGTAGTCGTCCATCATGTCGCCGAGGAATCCAAGGAACTCATCAAAGCCACGCTGGTTCGGCCGGTTTGGCTTGGCCAATCCCAGATGCCACTTGCCGATCAGCGTAGTGTGATATCCCGCCTTTTGAAACAGCTCCGGCAGCATCACACTGTCCGGTGTCAGATAGCCATAGTTGCTTTCCGGCTGCGTCCGTACCACGCCCGGTATCCCGACCATTTCGGGATACCGACCACTCAGCAGTGCGGCCCGCGTCGGCGAACAGACGCAGCAGTTGGCATAGAATTCGTTGAACCGCATCCCTTCCGACATCAGCCGATCGATGTGCGGCGTCCGCATATCTTTCGCACCGAATGACGCCAGGTCGCCATAGCCCAAATCATCAACCATAATGACTAAAACATTGGGACGACCGGTTTGATTTGCAAACGTCGACACCGTTATGGCCATATAGAAATGAAGTACCAATGTTACTACAGCGATTCTACTCATCGATGATCTCACAATATACTAGCGCTCCACTTTCAGACGGATAAAGGATTGCTGATTGGTCATCGGTGCCGTCTCAGTCACCTCTTCAAGATAGCCAGCCGTCGGAATAACATCCTTGTTGCTCGCAACCGGAGCCCATCCTCCCGTGATGAGGTTCGTGGTGGACTCCACGGTATACGACAGGCTCGAATCGTCATTCCGTTTTTCATACTTATAGGTCCATGTGCCTACACCTAGTTCGAAAACCGGATCGGTTCCGACGCTGGCGGGATCGGTCGGGTCGGACCCTGCGGCATACTCGGCCCAGTTGACGACTCCATCACCATCGTAGTCATCGGTTTCAGCCCCCAAATCGACACCGAATGAGTTCATCCAATACTCCATAAAGGTGACCGGACCAGTCTCATCCTCTTCCGGCGCGCGCGTTCCGATAAACGGCCCTCTAAGCACTCGATACGCATAATCTTTTGCGTTGCTCTTCATCGCATCTGCAGGGTCAACAAAATTGGCTTCGAAGTAGTTGGTGGCCGTCCCGTCATAGATCGCCTGGTCATAGTTCGGGTGCGGCACCAGCGGAATGCGGGCACCGACCGCGTCTAGATAGTTGGTCATGTCGGCATACAGCGCATCCCCGAGCGCCGGGTTGTTCATATAGATATTGTGATACTCCCCAACATCATTGTTGAGATCGAACAACATAATCGGATCCCATGATGGGAAACGAACCGGTGTTTCGTAGAAATAAACAATCTTATCGCTGCCCTTCACAACCACGGAATGCGGCATCGTCGTCCGATAGTGAGGATAATGGAAATAGAGCGAGCGATTGAGGAATGCCTCACTCTGCGGCTCACCGGCCATCAACCCTTTCAGGCTGACTCCATCCAGATCCGGCAGAGCCGTCGGGTTGCCACCCGCCCAGTCGACAAAGGTCGGAAGGAAGTCATAATTGACGACATTAGCTGTGGTGCGCGAGTTACTGACCACACCCGGTCCCTCAACCACCATTGGAACCCGAATCCCCGCCTGCCACGCCCACCACTTGTGCGCATGCTGCGGTTGCGTCAGACCAAAGACGTCACTGAAGAACTCATGGCGATATCCGTTATCTCCTACCATCACAACATAGGTGTTGTCAGCAATACCCAGATCCACCAGCTTCTGCCGCACTTCGCCGAGCTTCTGATCGAGCTCATAAGCCATCCCGAGCCATACCGCAGGATCGTTCTTATGGTTGAGGTTTGCCGGGTCGGTTTCGCCGCCATTATAGGCAACAATCGCCGGCTCATTTTGATAGCGCATCCGCGTTGCAGGGAAGCATTCGCGACCTTCATGCATGGCATAGTGCGAGAACTGCACATAAAAAGGCTTCCCGGCAGCAACCTGCTCTTCCATGAAAGCAATGCCGCTGTCTGTAATGTGCGTCATCAATTTCGGGTCGACAATACCATCCAATGTATCTCCGGCATTGTTGCCCGGGCCGTTATCCGTATCTCCATCCGGTGCGTAAAACCCTTCATTATTCGGATCATCGCGCAGATGCCATTTTCCGAACAAGGCCGACTTATAGCCCATCGGAGCCAATGCTTCAGCAATCGACGTGGCATCTGCCCTGAGGGTTGCATCCGATCCATTCGGCATCACCGGGAATCCATAGTAGTTATCTCCCGGCACGTCTGAATTGACTTCATAATAATCGTCGCCGTCGCCGTTCATATAAACGGTAAATCCGTTGCGCGGGTTGGACTGACCGGTCATCAGAGCCGCACGCGCCGGACTGCATTGCGGCGAACCGTATGCA
Source organism: Pontiella sulfatireligans (assembly GCF_900890705.1). Lineage (GTDB taxonomy): Bacteria > Verrucomicrobiota > Kiritimatiellia > Kiritimatiellales > Pontiellaceae > Pontiella > Pontiella sulfatireligans. The sequence continues at coordinate 156,946 of NZ_CAAHFH010000004.1, forward strand.
TTGCGGAACACCATACCGCTCTCGGCCATCAGATCCAGGTTCGGCATCTCGATCAAATCCGGAATATGCGAATTCGCCATCCGTTCATCCATGATGACCGATGATCCGTACCAGGCCCAGTCATCCATGAAAAACATAACAATATTGGGTCGCTTGACCCATTTGTTCATCAACTGGTTCCGTAACGACTCGAAATGAGCCGCTCGCAGACTCTCTCCGTAAATCACCACTTCCCCAACGACCCCATTGAAATAGTTTCCGCCAGGCGACGCACGGCCCAGTGTCACGGCATTCGCCGTTGAAAAGTCAGCTTTTGTCAGGGAATTACTCACCACGGTATAATTCTTGGAATCCCACAACTCACACGTCCCGGTATCCGGATCATAATTCAACACGACGATCAGCGTTTCACCGGCGGCAATCGACCGACCGGTCGAGACCAATTGCAAGCCACCCAGTTCCGCCTGGATTTCGCCCGTTGCGGTATACAGCATGCGAAAGCCCGTGCTGCCGTCCGAGGAGTTCCCGATGAGCTCATTATCAACGCCCGGGACCAATTCATCGCACACAACCGACAACATGACGCAGAATCCATCGCCCGCACCGGACTGGTCCAGCCAGCTGTCGGAACTAGGTGCAGAGAACAGTTCCAGCGTGTGCAATCCCCCCGCAAAATCTAAACCGGATAAACCGGCAGAGGATGTCAGTGTGCTCGGATAGACCACACTTCCAATGGCTGCAACCGCATCATTGCTGCTGGCAGATTGGTCCTGCCACTGCGTGACCACATTTCCAGCCACCACAACACTGGATGCAATGGTCGCATCCAAGTGCTGCAGAACGGACAAAACCTGCAGCGTGCCTTCGGCTTCATTGCTGTACGCCGACTCAACGTCATTTGTGTCTATGGCCGTCACCACATAGTAATACGGCACAGCCCCGTCACCGGTTGTGTCTGTATACGCACTGTCGGTCAGGTTCGATGCAATTTCCACATAGTTCGTTCCACTCTCCGTTGAACGGTACACCGAATAACTGGCAAACAGATCTCCGGAGATATCATCGAGCCAGTCCAGTTCAACCAAACCGATGTCAGACACGGCCGTTAACTGCTCCGGCGTTTTGATCGAGGTTACGGTGACCCAGTCATCCACCATGGCCGCGGTCTCGGCATTCAGCTCTGTGGAATCCAGCACCCGGTCAAAAATTTTGACCTCACCGACCATACCGATAAAAAAGCGACTGGCACCGGTCGTCATTCCGACCGTAACGGGAGTGCCCATGGAATTATCTATCGCGGCGGCTGTCCAGCTGGACGCACTCTTGCTGGTCGAATCCCAGAACTCCACATTACCGGTCGAGGCATTATAGTTAAGTGCCACAACCATGGTGTCGCGAAGCACAGCTTTTCCCGGCGCAGTCTTCGCGCCGGCGGTTCCCTCCACCCAGGCCTTCAGCGTTCCGTCCGTCCCCAGACGCATGCAAAACCCCTGATTAATCAAGGTCGAATTTCCGATAAGATCCATGTTATCCGTATTCCAATCGTCCACCCGGAACGACATCAAAACACAAAATCCGCTGTTGGCCGCAGCAGCACCCGAAAATTCAAGCCATGCATCCGAATCTGCCGCCGAGAAAAGTTCCAGCGAGTTACCCGTCGCCCCAAAATCCAAACCGTGAAGCCCGGATCCCGACACACTGGCGCTGGGATAGGTTACACTGCCCTGACCTGCTCCAGCATTGTTTCCGGAGCCGGAGCGGTCGATCCACTCCGTAACCGGATTGCCCACAACATTTGTATCCGCAGCAATCAGGTGCTGGATCATCGAAGGTGTCGGATCAGGCCCGATAGAAAGAGCCAGATTAACCGCCGTATTGGATGCCACATTGGCACCGGCCACCGGACTCTGGCTGACGACATTCGAGATGGCGATCGTGGCACTGTAGGCATCAGTAACCGTACCGAGCACCAGCCCGGCGCCTTCGATTGCGGTTTGTGCGGCCGACTGGCTGAGATCAACTACATCGGGAACCGTCACGCCCGTGGAATCGCCCACAATATCCACGCGAAACGAGCCAAACGAGGTGTTATCATTCACCGTAATCGCATATTCCAACCCATCCACTGTAACGTCTTCAGAGTAGATGGCCGGGCTTTCGGCCGATGTTGTTGTTTCCAGAGAAGCGGCACTCGTACCGGTTCTTTTATAAACGTTCCAGGAATCCGCATCCTCGCCTTTCAACGAAAAAACCAGACTTTTCCCGGCATCCAGCGTTAAATTATTTGTATTAAAGGTCAGTAAAATTGCTTCATCCGCTTCCAGGCGCAATAAATTTCCGGCGACTGCCCACCCGACGTTTATGGTCTTAATCGGCACGCTATCGCCAAAAGTCCATGTCGCCGCATCATTAATATTCGAAGCACCGATCGCCGTCCAGGTAACTGTAAACGATCCGCTGGCTCCGGAAATCGTATTTTCACCCAGCGTGGCCACGGAATTCAACGCGCCGCCATTAAACGCGGACGTTGCCTCCAGATTGCTAAAGGTGAACGTGGTGGACATCTGCGTGTCATCACCATTTCCCAAAGCGACAACCATCGCGGCATGGGTCACGGAAGCCCCCATCGCCAGCGCCAGTAGCATCATCATAATTTTTTTAACCATTTTCATAATTTTCCTCTCTTATCTTGGTTGTTATCGCTCAACTTTCAATCGGATATAGGTTTGCTCAAAATCGGTCGGAACTGCGTTGGTCACATAGTTCAGCGTCGATCCGGTCACATTGGTTGCGGAAACGGTATAGCCCGCGTTGGTCCAGATCCCGGAAACCAGATTGGTGGAGGTTTCGACGGTATAGATCAGGCTGGCATCGTCGGAGCGTTGCGGATGAATAAACCACATGGCACCCGTGGCATTGACCAACGAAGGCGCTACACCGGTATCCAACTCATTCGTCGGATTTCCATCGAGTGCATATTCCCCGAGGTTGGCCAAACCGTCGCTGTCATAGTCAAAGGTTTCATCACCAATTAAACCGGCACCGCCGTGCAATGCAACCCACAGATCATAATCTGTCGGGATGTACGTCGCCTTCAGAATATCGAGCGTAAGATCGTTAACACGGAAGTCATTGGCGCCGTTTTCCGAGCCGGTTCCGATGATGATTTTATCGCCGGTTTCCAGTTTCCAACTGCCACTGACCACATCGGCTCCATCGTAGTTCGCATTCCATTGCTGTTCGATGATCGCATTTTCGCTGATATCGTAGATGACGAAATCGGTGCGGTCATCACCTGCGTAACGCTGGAAGCTTGCCCCGGTGAGATACAGATCACCGGAGGGAAGGTCTGCCGCATCGACGGTGTAAACCAATGCCTCCAGCAAGGAATTGCCAAGCTGGTTAGGATTGTCATCGGTATAGACCGGACCCGAGTCTGCCCCTAGGTTTCCTTGATAGCCCGCAACGGTTCCATTGGGCAGGTTGGCCAGATAGGATGCGAAACCATTCGTGGCAATAGCCGCCTGTGCATTGGCGGTCGACCAGTCAATCACGCTTGAAACCGAGATCGCGAAGTTGTCAGAAGAGCCAAGCTCTCCGTCAGCGGTAAAGAAGCCGGTCACTGTGGCGGCACTGCCGCTGACCACAGGATTGGTGGTGTTCAGACTGGAGACCGTCCATGTTTTCGAGGTCGTATTGCTGTTGTCGTCATTACTGAGCACCACATTTCCAATATGGCGGCTCGGAATATCCGTGGAACTGACCAGCACCATCGCCAACAGCGGTGAAGCACCAGTGACATCCACCCGAATATCTTCGGCCGTGCCGAACTCCGCGTCGATTGCTCTGAAACTTATCGTCTTCCAGGCGGCATTCGTTGTTGATCCGTCATAGATCAGTGTTTTGCCTTTTTTCATTCCACTGGAACTGTGATACCAGACCTCGTTCGTGCAGAAGGTATCGATCAGCATGTAGACCTCAACATCCACATCGGAACGGATCCCGTCTGAAAATTCAGGTTCGGTCACATCCAGACTGTAACTGCTGCCACTGCTCAAACGCGCACCTTTCACCCGGCGTTGATCGTTTAAATCGGCAGGATCGGAATCCGGCATAATCATCGCGTCTTCGATCACGATGTTATTCGTGTCCAGCGCAATGCCGTAAGCGAGAGCAGGATCCTGGTTAACGTCTGCCACGATGTAGGTTTCATCGATCAGATTATCGTCAACATAATCGCGTGTTGCAGAGAAGAGGCACCCATTGCGGAAATCGAAATCCTGCATGGTGAAAACACCCTCGTTCTCCAGTCCGAAGCGCATCGATGAATTCCCGGATTCCACTTTGATGTTCCCGCCGGGACGGCAGCGGAAGTTAATGCAGCCCCGGTTGCTCGGCCCGGCAACATAGCACTGCTGAAGGTAAAGCTTTCCGTCCGATGCATCCCAGGTGGAATCCGAAGTCCCCCATATGCTGCTCACAAAAAAGCGCGCATTTCCTTTGAATCCGGATTCGGTTTTGATGCCATAGTTTCCTGAATAATCGCCGACACTGTTAATGTTGCAGGAGGAATTGAGGAAGTTGAACGTTTTTGTTCCATTGCGAATGGCATAGCCCTTCTGCACCTGCTCAGCAGAAATCATCAGCGTCTGACCACTGGAATTATCCGCCGTCATGAATTGGTGCGAAGCATGATTGAAGATACTGGAAATGGAATAGTCGTCGCATCCGTTCAGATGGAAAATTTCCACCTGCTGCGTCTGGCGCCACTTCGTCTCATGCACTTCCGTAAGGGTTGCCGGATAGTTTCCGATTTCAATATTCCGCCAGAAGTCCGGTTTAATGTGGCAATTCTGAATGCGGCCACCGGAACAGGTATTGGCGCGGTAGGTCGCCCGTATTCCGCCGAAGAAGGTATATTCCACCAGATGATCGTCGCCGTTCAGTTCAGCGGCCTGATACGGGTTGCTCGCAAAACAGTCGATGATATAATTTTTCATCCCGTTGCCCTGAATCATCCAGGGATGCGGCACAAACGTAACGATGTCCTGATCGAGATAATGGAAACTGATGCTACGCACCCCGCTGTGGTCCCCCAGCTTGATAAAGGGTGTTCCGGTTTCCGAGCCGCCTGCATTATTTATCAGAATAAGACTGCCCAGCTCCGTATCGGAATCCGCCTGTTGGCGCCCACCGGATATACCCCGCAGCTCAACACCAACCCCGAGATCCAGATGGCCGTTTACTACATATTCACCATCGGGCACAAAAACGATCCCGCCGCCGTTATTCGTGGCCGCCGCTATCGCCGACTGGAAGGCGGCCGTATCATCGGTTGATTGATCGCCCACCGCTCCATAATCCTTAACATTAAATAGGTTCGTTTCGGCCGGTTTACGAACGGCGTCATACACAAAAGAGTACGCAGGCATGATGGTATCGTAGCTGGATTTAACCAGAGTTCCGCCCGACCGATTTTCCGACCCGTTCACCGTGCAGTTTACCAAGTTCAGGTCTCCGCCGGAGGTGGTGCGAATGGCGTTGGTTCCGCCTTCGATCGTGCAGGTATTGATCGACATGTCCGTCCCATCCTGCGTGTAGAGTCCATACGTTGATCCGCTGAACGTGCAACCCAGCACCTTGAACGACTTTGCCGAAACTACATTGAGAGCAACCGTGCAGTTGGTGATCGTTAGATAGGAAAGGTCACCATGCGGATTATCCCCGCTGATGCCCCGCTCGAACAGCACCCCATCGCGATAACCTGAGATAACAGAACTCTGGAAATAAAATCCGTCCATCTCCTTGATGTTCACCGCCAAGCCGTTGCTACGGATATAGGTTTCGTGTGCGCCGCCCGCAGCCGGACTGTTGGTCAACCCCGACCAGGCCCAGTAGTCCGGCGAAAAATGGATCGAATCAAAACGCGACACCGCAAAACTCTGATCGGCAGTCAGCCCGAGATTCAATGGAGAACCGTAAATTCCGCGAAAACAGCAAAAACTGGCTTTTGAGGAATCAATCCCTTTAACCGCGTTGATCAGAGTGATGTTTTCAAGGGTCATCACATTAGCTTCACCCTGTATTACAAACGGATAATTCGTGTTGATAGCAGCGGGATCCTGATCCGGGTGCCAGAACGTCAGATCACGCAGCCCCGATGAACTTTCCGCCAGAGTCAGTACTGCATTGGTTCCGGTTTGATACAGTTTCAGGATGGTTCCCGATGCCGGCTGGGTTGCGGTTATTTCTCGCCAGCGCCCGCGCAGCGTCACATTCGCACCCATCGTCAACGGTCCGTCAATGCGGTACTCCCCATCCGGAACAAACACCGTGCCGCCGCCAGCCGAACTTGCATCATCCAATGCAACCTGAAACGCCACGGTACAGTCTGTATTCGCAGGATCAGCAGGCAGATTATATCCGGCATCGGTTACGTCGCAAAACGCAACAATAATATCATCTGTCGGATAGTTGACATCTTCCGGAACCACACGCCAGCCGGACGCAGGCGTGACGCCGGAATCTATAGCCCACGTGAACTCTGTTTCGGGTCCGGTGGACGTTGTATTCGCTCTTAATACGAAAGTAGCGCCAGCGGGGCTTACATTCAAACCGTTTCCGATACTGGTCAGCCGGATTTTTCCGCCGCTCAGTTCGGTCCATTGATAGTGAGCCAAAGTGTCGGTTGTGGAGGTTGTGTTGGCAAACATCTTTTTCACGTTTGCGGGATCCACTTTAACATAATTATCGTTGGCGACCGCCTTGAGGCGGATGTTTCCACTACCGGCGTCTTCAACGACAAAACGTTCAGTCATGCCAACGGAGGAGATGTCCTTGGCCTCAATTTGATATCCATCGACCGCATCTGCAGTAACGTATGAAGCTGTAAAATCCGAATAGAGCGAAATAGTCTCACCGAAAGGAGCCGCTGCGTGCGTCGCAGAGACAGCCCCCATCAAAACAAGTGCACAACTAATCCATATAATACTATTTCTCATTTTCATTCCTCTAAATTACTTTTATGAAAAGACAGGTTTTCCAACTTACCGAGTCATGCTTTCGGTGCCGGACCACGACGTGACACCAGCCGCATTGACGGCGCGCACGCGGTAATCATAGGTAGAACCGAGAACCGCAGTGGCATCGGTGTAGAGTTGTCTTTCTGTCCGTGCTATTTCTAAAAAGGAGCCGCTTCCCGATACGGAGCGTTCAATGATGTATTCCCCGTTTTCGTTGCTTCCGCTCCATTCCAGCACAATGCCGTTATGCACACTGGCGGTCAGATTTTCCGGCGTATCCGGGACAGCGACAACCGGCCGAACCTCGAGTTTAAGGAAGCCTTCGGATGCGTCGTTAAGCGCAACCTTTCCTTGGGCGGTAACGCGAGTGGTATCCACCGGATAACCGCTCAGATTATCCTGAACATCGACCACCTGCTCGTTCGTGGCGAGAATGCTGGTATCGGTATACGGCGGTTGCAGCACAACCGACTCAACCCAGTCAACCAGATTGGAGGATTCCGCAACAACGACTTTGATGTCGCTTGCTTCCCGGTTAAAGTCGAATGTCATGGTCATGTAGTCGCTCTGGAGCGAATAGGTTCCAAGCTGTTCGCTGGTTGGTGCATTGGTTCCGCGAGTTAAGCCAGCGGTGTAGGTGGTTGGATCGCGGCCCAGTCCGTATTCCATAATGATCGCCCAGTCATTGATCGGCCCCGATCCGGTCGGGTCATAACCACCGATCCCGCCGCCGATGGATGCCATCCACGAACCATAGGCGGATCCGGTATTCGTTGGAGCCGGAAGGTTGCTTAGATCTGCAACGTTAAGAGTGATGTTGCTGTAGGCAGCGTCCGGCACATCGGCCAGCGAATTGTAGGCGGTTCCTTTTTTCAAGAATTTTGTAGTGGTCCAGTCCGAAGCATCGCTCCACGTCACGCCGCGGATAGAACCGTCATTCTTACGAATCACAACGTTGTCGATGTAGAAGTGATAATATCCGGGCGAGCTGTTGTGCAGCGCAATGAAGCTCGCATAGGAGGTATTGGGAGCGACTTCGCCCATTCCGCACAGGCGCCGCATCCACCGGCCTTTAGGCAGCGTCTGTTCGACGAGCAGCATTCCATCCAGATCGATTCCCCGTATGCTGTTGTATCGCGGTTTTGGACCGGTGGACGGCGAACAGTAGATTCCGTTGATCTGATCCGAATCCTCCGCCACATAGATATCGTACTGGAAGATATCGCCGGCATGCACATATCCATCATACGGCAGAACAGCGGGCACCCAGTCCGGATCGGAATAACGCACATAGATTCCGTCGTTGTTTGGATTTGAAAGCGATTTGGTCTGGGAGGCTTTCACCTCCAAGATATCGCCTTCGGGGGAGGGATCGAGATAAGGCGGAATCAATGCTCCCATCAACGGGTAGTAACTGCCCGACACATTCCCGGATGAAAACCACTCGTCCATCATCGCAATCAGCGTATCGCGCTCCGCCGGATAGACAGCCTGCACGTTGTTGGTTTCCGCAATTTCTGTAGAAAGGTCATACAGCTCCAGCATCTGATTAGGACCGGGCACCCGGTTGAAATGGAGCTTCCATCGTTGGGTGCGAATGGCGGCCCATTGATCATCCACCCCGTAATAGCTGCCGGCATATCCGGTTCGAACCGGTGTCCGCGTGAGCAGATTGGAATAGAGGTTGAGGCCATCGAGTTCGGTAGCGGTCAGCGTTTGTCCGGTCATGTCGATCAAGGTGGGGTACCAGTCGAAATACTGCGCGATATTCGTGTAGACATTGTCGGCCGGTGTATAGGGGGTCTGGTTGGCGTCGAGGTGCCCGGGCCACAAGATAGCGGCCGGCACATGCACGCCGCCCTCATACAGCTGATGCTTGTTTCCCCGGAACGGATAGTTGTCGCCGCTGAGCGTACCGCCATTGTCGCTGGTAAAGACCACGATGGTATTGGTCGTCAGTCCATAGACATCCAGGCGGTCGATAATTTCACCGGTCGATTTATCCATCGCGTGAATCATGGTGTAGTAGACGAGCTTCGAAAATCCGGGATGAATCAGATCGATTGCATCCTTATCGAATTCCTCGCCGCCGCTGCAATACATTTGAAGAACCTCTTCGACCTTCTTGCCGCTCGTTGGACTGACCAGTTCCTTGACGATGCTCCACGCGAGGGTTGGATTCGTATCGTCCACGATATTGCACATCTCTTCCAAATCGGTGTTGAGAATCTCGTACGGTGCATGAACACATTCATTGGGGATGTAGAGGAAGAAGGGTTCGTCGGCGTGGTTATCAATAAACTTCAGGGCGCTGTCGCGGATGATGTAGGTATTGTAGCCGGACACATCCGGCGACCAGGTGGAATTGATCCACCAGTCGAACTCACGGGCGTCGATCCGGTCGTGGTAGCTGTGGCCGCCGCCATAGAAACCCGACCACTCGTCAAAGCCATAGGCATTGACCCCTTCGCCGAAGTTTGTGTCGTCGCTTGTAAGTTGCAAAATGCCGTCGTACGGATCGATTCCCGCAATATTGGGAACCTCTTCCCAGTTTCCATCGTCGGTTTCCGGCGGAAAGCTGCTGTGCCATTTACCGAACGCCCCCGTCGCATAGCCGGCCGCCTTGAAATCCTTGGCGATGTTTGGAATGGAGTTATCCAGCGTCCCCCCGGTCTGTGCACCCACGCCGACTTCAGTGTAGTGACGGCCGGTCAAAAGTCCGCCACGACTGGGCGAACAGACGTGGTGCGTCATGTAATTGTCAAGATAGATTCCTTCGTTGCAGATGCGGTCGATGTGCGGCGTCTGCACCAGACTGCCGGGCGACGCATTGTGGCTGATGTCCGCATAGCCGAGATCGTCGGAAAAGAAAATCACTACGTTCGGCGGTCCGTTGGTGCGGCCTTGCAGTGCCATCGCCGTTGTTGCGGATTCCACACTTGAAACCGGGCCGCTGTTGCCGACCGTATCGCGCATCATGACGGCATAGCTGTAGTTCGTCGCGGGCGAAAGACCAGTGTCGGTATACAAAGAGCTGATCTGCCAACCGCTGTCCGATCCGCCGGAATTGCCGGAGGTTTCGGCGAAAAAATATTCCACGCCGCTAACATCGATTCCAGTCGTTGCGGTCATCGTGATGGCAAACGGCCCGGTGGCAGTTGGGAGCGAGTCCCATTCAGCTGGATTCGGGGTCGGCGCGTTGGTGTCAGTGACGGTCGAGGCAATTGCATCAAGCGTAACGGATGTTATACGCCACTTCGTGGAGGTGTTATCGGTTCCGGTTGCAATAAGCACCATATCGCCATCATCGAGTGTCCAGTCTCCGATGACAGCCTCAGCGCTATAGTGCTGATTCCACTGCGCTTCGACAACCGCGTTGGCGCTGACATCGTAAACCAAAAAATCCGTAAAGGCAGCGATATCATATATGTTGAAAACAAGACTCTTTAACGACAAACCTGCTCCTACAGAAAGACCGGACGTATCAGCCGTCAGGATCAGCAATTCGGATGTTCCGGTAAACGCTGTATTATTTTCATCCGTCGCTGCGGCGGAAGAATCTACTCCGAACACAGCCGGGGGCCCGTTTAGTGCACCGATCCCGGCCACAGTGAGCCCAGAGAGATAGGCACCGAAACTATTGGTGGCGGCCCGCGCATTGGCCGTATCCCAACCGTAACGCGCCGAGGCCGTAAGCGTGAATTGCTCGCTTCCTGTAAAATCTCCTGCTCCGGTCAAGGTGCCCGCGGCCGTTCCGTTCGCGGTTGATACAGAGGGAGGAGTGCTGTTCAGATCGGATACGGTCCATATTTTAACCGGCTGCTCAGAACCATTTGTACTTTCGAGTACAATCTGAGCCTGCGCCATACCCAGCATGGCCACAAGCGGCATTAAAACAATTAATCTGCACAGCATTCGCTCCCCTCTTTCATTAAACCTAACGATGTGTCGTGGCGGAACCCAAAGATCTCGAAGCCTGGCTTCCCGAGCCCTTGCCGCTGCGGTAGCTGTCGAGCACCGTCTGCATCTGCTGAACAGTTTCCGGATACTCATCGATCACGTTGTTTTCTTCAGACGGATCTTTTTCCAGGTCATAGAGTGCTGGGACCGCCTCTTTCCTGAACGCCTTGCGCAGTTGATCCGGCGCAGCATCGGGAAAGACGCCGTCGGTGTATTTCCAATCTCCGGAACGGATCGACTGAATACCGGCGGCATTGGTTCCGACCATTGGATTGCGCGCCGCTTGTTTCTTGCCCAGCAGGGTCAGCGCAAAGCTGCTGCTGTCTTCGGCATCGGAAATCGAAACAATTCGGCCGTTTGCCATATCGGCAACGGTCGCAAAAATATCGGCAATACTGACCATGTGATCACTTACCGTTCCGGATTTAACCTTGCCGTCCCAGCGCACCATCAACGGCACACGCCCGCCGCCTTCATAGATTGTGTGCTTGTCACCGCGGTAAATGCTGTTGAGTGCGAGCCCTGCTTCAATGGCCTGTTGTTCCGGGCGGGTTTTATCAGGAGGAATATCACTGCCGTTGTCTGCGGTGAACAGGATGATGGTATTGTCCATCACGCCCATTTTTTCCAAGGTCTGGACCAGCTGTCCAAACGACCAATCCAGATCCTGGATAAAATCGCCATAGGCCCCGCAGTTGCTTTTACCGCGCATGCGCTCGGAAGGAACAATCGGATGGTGCGTTGCGGGGGATGCGAAATAGAGGAAGAAGGGTTTATCCTTTTCCTGTTTTTCCAACCATTGGACCGCTTTTTCAGTTAAGAACTCACTGGCCTCTTCGCGGTTTCGCTGCGGCGCGTCATAACCGATATACGGCTTGCCGTAGAATGCTTTTGCATAGGCACTCGTTTTCTTTGAACGCAGGCCATATACGCCATCATTTTCAACCCAGACCCGGTGTATGTCATCCAGATTCTGCGGAAGCCCGAAGTGGTAGTCGAATCCGAGATCGTTGGGACCCGGCGTCAGTTTCTCCGTAAAGTCTGCCGGACGCTTATCGCCATACCCCAAATGCCACTTGCCGATCTGGGCGGTCGCATAGCCCATACCTTTCAGATATTTCGGCAAAGTCATGCGATCGGTTTCCACGATCAGCGGATCGAACACATTCACCACCCCGAACGGCAATGGACCGCGCCAGGCATAACGCCCGGTCAGGAGTGCATAACGGGTCGGCGAACAGATGGACGCCGGGGTGTTGGCATTGGTGAACCGCATACCCGACTCAGCCAGACGGTTCAGGTGCGGTGTCTGTACCAACGCAGCAGGCGCGCCATATGCATTAATGCATCCTGACCCAAAATCGTCCGCCATGAAAACCACCACGTTGGGTGCGGCTTCAGCCATCCCGGCCAAAGCGATTCCTGAAATTGCCATTAAAATTTTATAGTTCATAATCAATTAACCTTCCCCGTATTCCCAGCCCTTGCGGACCGGTTCTTTGATGTATTGGTTCAACGATGAATCCTTGAAGTTCATCGTCCTTGGATTGTATTCAACCTTCTTGCCCGAGCGGTTCGCGATCGTGCCGAGGAGCACCATTTCGGTGAGCGGCACAGCGTAGTCGATAAAGTTGGAGCCGCATTTCGGGATATCACCCCGGACAGCAGCGAACAACTCTTCGACCGGATTGCCCACAGCACGCGGCGTATTTTTTGGAGGCAAATTACCGCGGCGCCAGTGGTCCCAGTCCTTTTCCAGCCGAGGACTGTTCGGACGCATGCCGGGGGAATAGATCGTGTTCTTGTCACCAACGAGCAGACAGCCGCCTGCCATGTCGATTTCCCAGTTTTTCTTCAGCTCATCGGAGAAGTGCGGCATATGCCCGCCTTCGTACCAGTAGATCGTTACAGGCGGCCGCTTACCAGCCCCCTTGAATTTATATACATAGGTTCCGGCACCGGTCTTGGGCTTTTTGCCGTCCAGCTCCTTGCGGAAGTTGAGGCTGTTGTCCATATACACCAAGTCGGGATAATCCAGTCCCATTACATATTTTGGAATATCCAGCGTATGGCAACCGATATCCCCAAGACCGCCGATGCCGTAGTCCCACCACCAGCGCCAGCCTTTCGGACAGATCTTGCTGTTGTAATCCTTCAACGCCGCAGGACCCGTCCAAAGATCCCAGTCCAATGTAGAGGGAACCGGCTCGGCGGGTAATGGATTTTTGGCATTGTCGGTATTGGGCGTGGAGCGGCCGGTCCAGGCATGCACTTCACGAACGTTTCCGATCAACCCTCCGTCGTACCAATCCTTAATCAACCGCATGCCTTCGATGTTGTGCCCCTGGTTGCCCATTACAGTCTGCACCTTGAATTTTTGCGCGGCCTTCTGAAGGGTTCGCGCCTGCCAGATATTATGCGTCAGCGGTTTCTGGGTATGCACCGCAATGCCCCGCTCCATCGCCGCATAGGTTGCCGGAAAATGCGTGTGGTCGGGCGTGCAGACGATTACCGCATCAAGTTCCTTGTAGTGCTTATCGAGCATCTTTCGAAAATCGGTATAGTGTGCTGCTTTGGGATATTTATTCAGCCCCTCCGCACCCTGCACGGAATCGACCTCTGCGATAGCGATCATATTTTGCTCATCGCAATCCCTGAAACAGGTTTTTGCAATTCCCCCCGCACCGATCAAAGCCACATTCAGTTTCGAATTGGCCGATTTTGTTTTGCCCAGTGCAAGCCCGGGAAGGATCAAGGTTCCGCCGGCGAATGCACCGGCCTTGAGGCTGTTTCTACGATTAAGCTGATTCATTTAAATGGTCCTGTATTAATTTTTATTTATTGAGCACGAATTCGCGTGATGAGTTCTTTTCCGCCGTCGGGAAATCCTTAGGCACCGGAATGCTGACTTTGCCGGTTGCGGCCCATTCACACCCGCGGGTGAAGGTGGTGATGAACCCAACGCCTTCGCGGGAGTAGCTGTCGTGCCCAAGCGCGGTGTTAAAGGCGCGGCCCTCACCGTAGTTGATCACCATCAGCATCGGCTCATGCCGATCGGTCGGGGCCTTGCCGGACATATCTTTCCCCGTCGCCAGAATGGTCATATTTTCCGCAGGTCCGCGAAGCAATGCATAGCATTCGTCCTTCGCGGTCAACCATTGTTCCGGCAGGCCTTTGGTAATGGGATGATCCTTCACGCGAAGCGTAACCGGAATATTATGCTGGGGGCCGTGTTTCCCGCATTTTTTATTCTTATCCTCGTGGTCCCGGACCAGCTCGCCTTCATTCGTATAGTACACATAAGGCCCCGCCTCCGGCTTCCGGCCGCCCCAACCGCCCAGACCGATCATCTTGTTATACTCTGGCCACTGCCCAAACGCGTTATTCGCCCCATGGGTCACAACCAGTCCGCCACCGTTCTGCATATAGGCTTCAAACGCCCGCTGAGTCGCCTCCGGCCAGTCGGCCGCTTTGTTTCCAAAATTGCTAATCACCACATCATAGGCTTTGAAATCCGGCGAAAAATCCGGGTCGGTCTTCGGTTCCGGCAGATCCTCCGTGGGCCCGACCCCGGCCAGCGGCAGCCACTCTCCATCCCGTTTTTCTCCATTCCAAGTAAACTTCGATCGCACAATGTCCACCTCGAACAGCCCGGTCTCCTCCAGATACTGCCTCATCATAACCGTCGTCTGCGGCCAAGCTTGATGACCGGCCTGCCCATCGACAATCAGTGCTTTCAGCTTCGCTTCAGCCATACCTGCAAACACAAGGCCGAATATCAAAATCGTGGTCATCCTGTTCATCATAATTAATCTCCAGCACCTATACGCTTTTCAGCGCTTCATTCGCACTGTCATCCCATAGAGGACGCTAACGGAGTGTCAGCTCCCGTTTTTGTTAAGGTTTCTGATGTTTAGTTTATTTAGTCGATTCCGATTTTTTGTTGAAGAGTAATGATGATTCCCCGTTTTAAACAGTTGGCTGTCCCACAGCATTTAGATGAACCCCGGCAGATACGCCTGTTCCGGTGCTCCTCGGATGCGACCGGGTGGTTTGGCTGTCCCATAGGATTCCAGCAAGGCGGGCAGGTTCCAGCGACGCCAAAGCGAGACCCTTACGACGGTGAACAGGCGCTTGAAGCTGTGATCCCATCCGTGCATGAATTTGAGACAGCGCATCAGCAGATGGACGAGCAGCCCGGTCCATACCTGCCAGCGTACGGCATTAGCGCTGTAGCCGAGAAAGTCGGAGAGCTGGAGCGTCTGTTTGATTTCCTTAAAGAACACCTCGATATCCCACCGGCAGCGGTAGAGCTCCGCGACCGTCCACGCGCTCCACTCCAGATGGTTGGTCAGGAAGACCATTTCGACATCCTTGCCGTTGATCTCCACGAGGGCTACAACGCGGCGCAACTCGCACGGGTAGGCCTTCTTCGATTTTTCGAGCATCAGCTCGATGACTTCGTCGCGAAGGATGCGCTTGTTTTTAGTCGTTTCGAGGGAGCGCATCACCGTGTACTGCATGTTGTCTTTCGCTCGACCCGCCCAATTAATGCCGCGCTCCGTTAGCTCAAAGAGATGCTTGAATTTGATATAAGCCTTGTCGAATACAACGATTTCTCCGGCTTCAAGGTCGGCACACAAGCTCAAGGTCTTGCGGCTGTCATGGTGTTTTGCAGTGTCGACAATGGCACATCGTGGAAGGAAGCTTTGCAGGTCCAGACGCATGTGGCACTTCGCGGCGGCCTTGCGGCGGCGGTGCTTTGCCCAGTCCATGCTATTGGCCACCAGCTGTATCGTGGTCGAATCGAGCGCATGGATCGCCTTGCTGAAGCGACGGAGGTATCCACTACGCACCTTTCCCTTCGCAAAACCAGGCACCGTGTCCATCAGATGCTTCATCATGCTCCAATAAAGCTCTTCGGCCATGTTCGCGTCGCGCACTTGATTCGCATGGCTCAGGTTGTTGCGGGACGGTGGAACCGCACCGCGGATGGTGGAGAGCGCCGCCGCATTCATCTGGAGCGCGTCGCATACATCGTTAAGCCCGAGCGCATGAGCAAAGTGGGCATAAAGCAGCGAAACCACATGGCTCCATGGCGTGTACGTCCGGCTTCGGGCATCGACGCCATGCTTCTTCGCAAGGTTCGTGACCATGTGTCCGGGAATCAGATTGCACAATTGCTTCAAGGTTGTATACCTATGTCCGGCTGGTTTGTGTTTTTGTCTCTGTTTTTTCATACCCTCCGAGTGGAGGATTTAGAGCTCACAAGCCAGCCTTTTTATTTAAAATCTATGGGATGACAGTGCTTCATTCGGATTGTTTAAACATATGTTGTGCGCCCGTACTTTTCTTTTAACGGCACATCTTTTTCGACAACACAACGCCCTTTCCTTTTACCAACACTGATAATAAACCAAAGATGATAAAACCTTTCTCAACGCTCCCCGTCATTCTTTCGACAATGACTCTCGAAGTACCTTAAAAATGAATAATTAGCGCCTAATCCAATCTGTAAGAGTCCGGCATCACATCAGGATAATGATGCGCATAGCATGGTATATCCCTCATTATACCGACAAAAAAACACCCCAGCGTGCGGGGTGTTTTCTCATGCTTCAATCTTGGCTCAACCTCAAAGCATAAAGCGGCGACGGATGAACAGGATACCCGCACCACAGGCTGCCACCATGCCGAGCGTGGCTGGTTCCGGAATCACGTCGAAAGTAAAGTCAGCCGCTCTCCATTTTTCAGTAGGCCCACCACTCACACCAACTCCCATAACGACGATATCGCCATCGTTTAGCACCCAGCTACCACCCACGCCATCATCTATTGGGCTGCCTGCAGTAGTACCATTGTATTTCATATCCCACTCTTGGAACGTGATCGTATTATCCGTCTTGTTGTAGACCAAGAAATCAGTACGGTCGCCGGCAGTCATTAAATTAAAATCAACCTGCTGAAGAAGAACTGACTGACTCACAGAAAGACCGCTATTCTTGACTTCAAGGAACAAAACTTCGCCCTGAGCTTCAAGAGTAGAACCATTCCCCAACCCATCGCCATTATCTACCCCAAATCCAAAAATAGGTTCTCCAGAGAGACTATTGCCGCCACCGTCAACGGTAGCAGCAGTCAAACCGGAAATATATGTTCCGAATGTCCCTGCGGTAATATTAGCCTGCGCAGCAGAAGCATTCCAGTTTGAGGCCGCGGAAAAATTGAACGTAATGCTCGCCGCAAGATCTATATTACCCGCGGCCGAAAACGTACCACCGGCTTGCGGGGTATTATCACCCGTTACAGTAGGCGCGGTGTTGTTTAAATCCGTCGCCACCCACTGCCGCGTTAGCCCAGCCTGGCCTGAGTCAAGCTCAAATATAACACTCGCCTGAGCACTCATCGCCCCGATCAATGCCACTGCACATATTCCAAATTTTATTTTTTTCATTTATTATTCTCCTTTATTTTTTGTAATCAAAGGGTGATCCGCACTACCTGAATATACCTGTTGGCGACCGGCCGGAACCGGCCACCACAACGTATCGTTCTATTCAATGTTCAGCTGAACAAACTTCACAGTCGTATTCGTGGTCGGGATCCTGTTAACCACGGTATAGAAGCGATCGTCGCCTTCCCATTGAACGAGGGTATTGACAACCGCATTGGTCACATCTGTGAAACCCGTATACTGCAGGTTATCTGTTTCCGTCAGATTGTGGTCCGGCGACGGCTCTTTCACCATCGCATGCCGGACGACAAAGTAGTTCGTATCACCACCGTTCTCAAGTGACGTAACCATCTCCGTATAGCCTTGGTCGTTGACATCCAGCGGATCGCCGCCCAGACCCCATTCCGAGGCATTGTTGTACCCGTCGTTATCCGGATCGGTTGTGCGGACCGCATTCTCGTTATAGAGGCTGACAGTGTCGGCCCATTTGTCGAAGTCATTTGCGGCAGACCCGGTTGTCACTGACATCTCGATGACCGCAGATTTCCCGCTTACATCCCAGACATAGTAACCAACGGCATCAACGGCGGTGAGGCCTGCCACCGGGGCATAGGTCAGATCAAGAGGATCGGCCATCATGGTGGTCGTAGAACTGGTAGCGATTTCTATTTCCGCCCAGTTTGCATTGCCCATATCCGTAAGGTTGACAAGCGCGTTCTGAGCACCATCGAAGTCAGTCTGGCTGATGTACCATGTGCCGGCATTCCGGATCGCAAAGCGCATTTGAGTACCCGATAGACTACGAGCATACGCTGCACTGTATACATTATTCGCCATATCGAGCGGTGCCGCTGGTTTCATATATACCACTGCTGTATTTGTCGCCAAAGCAGTAGCGCCTTGTACAATGCGATCGGAGGGGTTCGCGAAGCTATCTATACCGGTCTTGCCATCAAAGGACGCGCCTACAGACATCTGCAGAACACCATACAGAGATGGAGCTTCACTGTAGTTTGCCTGGGTCGAGTGCATTAACGCATTATCTGTTCCATTGCCTTCGCTGAATATCACATTGCCAACCACTGCATCGGGCGTACGTGTAAAGCCGATATCTGAGCCAACGATGTTTTTAGATGGACCCCAACGGAGTTCCGTGACTTCAACCGTACCTAGAGCACGGGCAATCAGGATTTCCGAGTCTTCGCTGTCGACACTTCCCGGATAATTAGCAACGAACTTGTAGAAGTACGTGCGTTTGTCGGTCAACTTAGCGCCTTCGTCGTCGTCCGTATAGCTGAACGGAGGAGCGGCGAACGTAATGTTGGTGATCTCCGTGTATGGCCCTACATCCGGATTCGTTCCGTCGGAACGCCAGATGGAGAAGCTGTCGGCATCAACGGCACCTTCCCACGTCAGATCAAGCTCCAGGTTGCCGTTAGCCGCGCCCAACTCAATGGGAGCAAATGCCTCGAATCCGTTGTTCGTGTGCGTGAGCGAAAGCGAGTCGATCGATACATTCACCGGGTTAACTGCGCCTAAGCCTTCTTCCAGCGCCTGCGCATCATGGACTATACCGAAATACACGACATCAGCCGGCCAGACATTATCGGGCTCGGAGTCACCACCTTGCAGCGAGCCAGGATAAATATATTGAGGAATAATGTCCCATGTATTCGAACTCACAGCTACGTCGACCGTCAACACGTAGGCATTGGTTACCGAGAGTTTCCGGATTTTCCAGTTCACCGTGATCGGTTCGGTCACGAAGCTGGGGGCACCGTTGGAAGAGTCATCGCGCCACTCAGGGTCCCAACCGACATCGCCGCGTTGTAATGATATTCCAGGATCATTGAAGCTGTTCATGTTGAAGCCAACTTGCACAGCGCCATTGCCTTGCGTGCGAACCGCAACCAGCGCATCTCCGCCACCATTTGACGCCAGAAGATCGAGTTCCTTGTCGTCGGTGACGCCAAATGAGAATATATGATTGTTCCCCAGATCGGCCACCTGCTGGATATTTTCCACGACATCATCGGAATTGGTTACATAGAGGCCCGGCTCCGGTTCGACATTCAGGCTGAACACCGTGGTGCCGCTCCAAGCCGCATTGACGCCATTCGACATTATTTTGTTGTAGATTATCGCGTTGCCGACATTCGTGTTAAAACTGCCTGTAAAGGTCGCGGTTTCGGCAAATCCGGATCCGGAGGAATCCACGTTGAAGGCATCGTCAGCTTGCGCCGCATGTGCTATCCAGCTATTTTGACCTACAATATTGCCATCCGCATAGTCGGAGGAATCAAAGGTGGTGTCAAATATGGGGCCGGTGACAGCCGTATTCGGTTCGCCCAATACAGGAGCGGAATCCACAGAGGGTACGCCGGCGCCATTGGCGGTCACAATATAAGTGTATTCAGTGCCGTTCACGAGGCCAAGATGTTCATAGCCGTTTGTAGTAATAGCGCTGCCGCCGCTGAGAACATTGGTGACGCCTGCGGTAATCAGCTTCACGTCATAGGATGTAGCCTCAAGGACATAATCCCAGCTCAGGTTAACGAATTGGTTGCCTGATTCAGCGCTGACGTTTGGCGCAGCGAGCGGTACCGTTACACCTGATTCTTTGATTATACTCAGGTTGTCGATTTTGATGTCGACGACTTCTGTATCGTTTGAATAGGTGGCGGCTTCGACCTGCCCCATTAAGATGTAGGGCGTTGCGAAGGCATATAGCTCCGGTTTTGTCAACGTCACTTCATTGCCATAAAAGTTGGTGTGGGTGACCATGTTGCTCACAGAAGCACTCATGGTGTAGTAGTCGGTCAGTTCGCCGGTGCCGTTGCGGGTCTTGCGAACGTCCCATGTGAGTCGCAGCTTGTCGGTCGTGATGTCGTTGGTGCCGTTCCATCCAACGTCCGCGGCATCAATATTCATGAAGAGGCCATTTTCGCCACTACCGTTATTGGATCTGAAACCGACTCTTCCGTCATCAAACGAGGCTACACGCACAAACAGCTGATTCGTGGAATCGACGCTGCTTGACAGATTGGTATTGATGACGGTGGAAAGGCCCAGCCGCCATATATCCCCAGCCGCGTCATCAAACCCACTGGCGGTGGACAACGAGAGTTCGAAATCCACTACGCTGGTCCATTGGTCGTTCGCTTCATTGCCTGCCGAGGCTCCTGTGAGGTAAACAAAGTCGCCGGTATTGGTGTCAACCCCGTCCGTTGGGGCCGTGTCTATAAAACCGTCATTTGCGGTATCGGTGACATCGAATGCGTTGGCGCCGGTATTGGCCACCGCGGCCCAAGCCGCGTTGTTGACCAGGTCACCGTTGAGATATGTACCGTCGCCCGGATCGCTTGTGAAACCGGTGTCGATAATGGTCGTTTGCGCCTGCGCGCCGATTGCTGTGGCCATTAAGGCCGCTACTATTGCTGTGTACCTGGCTTTCATCTCTATCCTCCTGGTTTTATGCATTAGTCCTGCATTCATTCGATGAGCTTGCGTCATCTGCTTTCTTCCTGCCACTGGATATAAATAATCGTTTCATCATTTATAAACATATTAAGCTGGACCCGTTCATGAAACATACCTTTGCCCAGCTACAGTTAATAATTAACCAAAAAAAACAAAATCATACTCAACACTGAGCATCATAAATTCAACTGAGACTGTCAATTATGCTAAATATGCGGTATTTTAATGGATTAACGGAAGTTAGTACCCCAGAGTGAAAAAAAACTACAGCAGAGATGGACCGAAGGCTATGCCCTAGGCATTCGCCTATAAAACAGAGATAACGTTTTCTCCATTGAAAAACATACCGAAAGTGAACCTTTCAGGAATCAGGTCTTACCGGAGTGTTTCCGGGGCGCCCTTCGATCTAAGGTGCCGAGGAATCGGCGCGATACTGCGATGGCGTTACACCATACTGCGCCTTAAAGAGACGACCAAACTGGGTTGACCCGTCGACGCCGACTTCGTAAGCAATCTCTGTTATATTCAGCGAACTCTCCGCCAGTAGCCGGGCAGCCGTTTTCAGCCGCACCTCATTGATCATCTTCATCGGTGTGTGGTTTGTGATGGCCTTCATTTTGCGATGCAGTGTGCTCACACTCATGTGCATTTCTTCGGCAAAATGATCAGGATTGAAGGTCGGTTCGCCCATATGCTCTTCCACCACACGGAGAGCCTGTGCCAGGAAATCACGCTCCATAACACTTTCCGGAAGCGCTTGCTCGGACATGGATGAAAACTCCACCCCCAACCGTTCCCGGAGTACGCGGCGCGATTCCAGCAAATTATGAATCCGAACCTTGAGCAACCCCATGTGAAACGGCTTCGTGACATAATCGTCCGCCCCGGTTTCCAATCCTTGGATCTGGCTTTCAACGGAATCCTTTGCGGTCAACATAATGACCGGAATATGTGAAGTATGCGTGTTGCTCTTCAGCTCCCGGCAGAGTTCAACGCCATCCATGACCGGCATCATCAGATCCGTAATCACTAAATCAGGAATCGACTCCAACGCCTTCTCCAGCCCGACGCGACCATTCCCGGCGGTCACAACCTGATATTCATCCATCAATTCCAGCTCAATCAGTCGCTGCATATCAGAATCATCTTCAACAACCAGCAACGTCGGTTTTTCAATCTCTTCGTCAGCCGATGCGTTAAATTTTCGGATCATATTGAATCTCCTGTTGCTGGCAACTTGCCAGAAGCATTGTTCGGGGGAATGGGTAAAGAAACAATAAAGCGTGTGCCCGGATTCTCCAGCTCAGCACGAACCGGACTTTCAGCCCGGATAGTCCCGCCCAGAAGTTCCACGAGCTCTTTGGTCAAGTTCAGCCCAATACCGGATCCATCCACAATCGACTTTTCGGGAATTCGGTAGAACCGATCAAAAATACGCTGCAAGTGAACCGGCTCTATCCCCGGCCCCGTATCCTCCACTTCCAAAATAAGCAGCTCGCCCCCTTCTTCAGTCATGCGCTTGCTGAGTGCCACCCGAACCTCGCCGCCTGATGGAGTAAATTTGATGGCATTGTTAACCAGATTTTGAACAATCTTTTTCACCATCTCCGCATCGAACCAACCACACCACTGATCGGGACTGGTCACCGTGCAGCTGATCTGTTTTGCGATGGCCGCCTGCTCCAACCGTTCGATCACATCGCGCACACAAACCACAATATCCCCTTCGGCGATATCGACCCGCATTTGTCCCTGTTCCAGTTTTCGAAAATCCAGCAATTGGGAAGCCAGATTCCATACGCGACTCGCATTGCGCTGGGCCATGGAAAGCATTTCACGCTTTTCGTGATTTTCTTCCGATTCAAGCAAACGCTCTAACGGTCTTAAAATCAATGTCAGCGGCGTACGGAGTTCATGCGATATATTCGTGAAAAACCCGGTCTTTATCTGATCAATCTCAACCAGATGACGGGCACGATCTTTTAGCCGTTTGTCATGGAAATAAATGAGCACCCCGACAAACGCGGTGGTCACGATGGTCATCATCAGAACCATGCCGACAAACCAGCCCCTTTTCCAGACCGGCAACGCTACCGAAAAAAAGCTTATCGCCGGCGTCGCATCGACATTAAAGTCACGATCGCGCGCGCGCACTTCCAGCGCATGCTCCCCGTTGTCTAAATTGAGAAACGTCTTGCTGACTTCGTAAGAAAACGGAGCCCACTCCCCGTCATCTATTCTCCAGGAAAATTGCAATTGGTCGCGCCGGGTATTTGACCACACGTCCCGCCCGGACCATGAAATATGGATATTCCCTTCGGAATCCACGTGCTCAAGATGGTTTTCAATAAAGGTATCCGGAGACTGATCATCGCTCACATACCGAACGGTGCGATACCGTTCCACGCTATCAATGTTCATGGAAACCTGTGATGACCGCACATCTTTACTCGTGAAATTGAACCAGACAGAACCGTCTGCCGATTGTCGCATACTGCCGCTTCTGGTCGACATTCCGAAGTCGGAACTGAACATGTTTCCCATCCAGCTCTTCCCGTCAAAACGGCTGATCCCAAGATCAGATGCCGCCAGCAGTGTTCCATCCATCAGCGGAAGCAAATCGACAACAAGTTTCCCGCCAAGCGCATCTTTACCGGATATTTTTCTCCATCCGGACGCCTCTTGCCGATAGACGCCGGTTAAGCCTTTGGCGATCCACAAATGATCGGTACCGTCCACAACCATATCCTGTGTATGAACCGTAGGGAGTTGAGGTACAACTTCGACCTTTTCCTTCGCTATGTCATAACGCTGAACCACAGGAGCCCCGAGCCAGAGGGTTTTGTCCCGGGTTTGCGCCATTCGCGCAATGGTATAGGGAAATACACTCGATGCATGATGCCTCAAACACCGGACCTTGCCGTGCGAAGTCACTTCATATTGCAGCGCTCCCCCGGTGCGGTTAGCCGGGAGACCCAATCGGTCGCCCATGGCCCCGAACCACATGGTGCCGTCCGCACTCTCAAGCACGGCTCCTTCAATCATCATACCGAATTCCGGATGCTCAAACCGCGTCCATTTCATTCCGTCAAAGACGCCGATGGCCGCACGCCCTTTATGACTGCCCGCCGCCCAAACCAGCCCATGACTGGAAACATGCAGAGACCGGGGCCAATCAATCACTCCATCAGCCAGCTTATAATATATCCAATCCCCGGTCGTAGGGTTATGCGAAACCACACGACGGGTTCCGGTCAGAAACCACTGCTTTCCACCCGGTTCGTCACACTCATAATGAAGGTCTTCATACGTCAACCACTGCCCATCGCCGGGATCCATGGCATAGACATAACCGCCACGCCCAATCACCCACCATTTTCCAGCGGCCGTTTCGTGAATTCTCAGAGGACTGCTGGGCAGTCCCAGTCTGGATGGGGAATAATAGGTCCCCCCGGACGCCTTGATGGAATAGAGCTTGCCTGTCCCCCCTGCCCAAAGCGTTCCGCTTTTATCCTTTATCAGCGAATAATAACCCTTCTGAGAGTCCGGCAGGTCCGCGACGGTCCAGGTCCCGAGAGCTGGGTCAAAGAACCAGATCGCGTTATTAGCATTGTTGTCCACATACCAGATCTTGCCGTCCGGGCCGGGGCATATCCGCGGCTCACGCCCCGTACTCTCAAGTTCAACCGGATAACTTTCCCAATCCTCTTCATATTCCGGAGAAACTTTTAGTAAAGGGATATGTATTAATTTTGCGGACTTTTGGAATGAGTTCAGGATGACCCAGATATCCCCCTGCTCATCATGGCACATCGTCGTCAAACGTTCTGCAGGCCCGCCTTCGAGCAGTATATACTGCTCCGTCAGATCTTCGCTGATACGCCAAAGTGCATTTTCGACCAGCAACCAAATCGTACCGTCTTCCGCCTTTTCAATCCGGGTTTGATACGAGGGATTTCCAACGTTTGGAATAACAACGCTCCATTCCCCGTTTATCCAGCGCACCAGGCCGGACTCTAGTACGACAAGGAGGCTTCCATCCTGCAGGCAGAGCACGCCCATGGCCCAGGGTTCGCGGTTTTCATTGTGTGCAATGCCCGACAGAAGTTTCTCATCAAACGGAATCCGCTCCACCTCAAGCCCGTCATACCTGGCCAGCCCGCCGATGCAACCGAACCAGAGCAATCCGTCCGCCGCTTCATCCATGCAGAACACGCCCTGCTCCGCGAGCTCTTCCATCTCCTGCCAACGCCAGGGCTCCAGCACCGGATCAGCAATCCGAGGAACATATGAATCAGCGGCAACACACCCCAGCGGGAGCAGCAGACTTAAAATTATGACTTTCCAGTTCATTACAACACGCATACCACAGACACTCGAATCATGCACGACCGTATTACCCAGCCCCGAAAAATTAAACGTCCGAAAACGGATTCCTCATTCAGGCATCGATGTTTTCAAAATCGTTATTTTTTGGACGGATGTAAGTTGATAAGCCCCGATCTCGGCAGGAATCAGGACTGACTCTCCTTTTGCAACCGATTCAACCTGTCCATCCCCATACGTCAGTTCAAATCCACCCTCGGCAGAAAACAAAGCGTGGAAACTTTGTCCCTCGGTATTTTGCTCCGCTCCATCTTCTACAGTAATCTCATCCACCACAAAGAAGTCGGACGTGCAGATGTTCCGAACATGGGAAGAAACCTGAACCGGTTTACATACCGGATCATCCGCGTCGTCAAAATCAATCACCTGCAGCGCTTTATCCAGATGCATCTCGCGCGGTTTTCCGTCGTTGCCTACGCGACCCCAGTCATAGACACGATAGGTGGTGTTTGAGTTTTGCTGGATCTCAAGGATCAGACAACCGGTATCAATCGCGTGCACCCTGCCGCCCGGCACAAAAGCCGCCCCGCCCTTTTCAGCCGGCACCGCACGGAGGATCTCTTCAAAAGATTCATTTTCCATCGCCCGGATAAAATCATCGCGGGTCGTTCCCGGTTTGAGACCGCAATAGATCTGCGAAGGCTCGTCGTTCAAAAAATACCACATTTCGGTTTTCGGTTCTCCCTGCACCCCTTCAGCATTTCCATTGTTTGGATGAACCTGAACACTTAAAGGCTTAGCCGCGTCGATCAGCTTAATCAGCAGCGGAAAATCATTGCCCTCAACGTTCGACCCCAGAATTTCAGCGGCGGATTGCTTTATTACCTCCGACAGCGTTTTTCCGGCCAGCTCTCCGTTCGCAACCACGCTTTCCCCATCCGGATGGGTGGATATTTCCCACGATTCGGCATAAACACCTTCCGGCGCTTCCCGATCAAACAGGGAAGGAAGTCGCGTGTTGCCCCACGGATAGTCCTTGTAGACGGGCTTAAACATGAGTGGATATAAATTCATAATGGATACCTTAGTTGTATTGGATAGATTCCAGCGTCACAGCTTCAACGCGCATGTTTTTAAAGGCCTTGTGATTCGGCGTCATCATGACCCGCCCCAGACAGGCCATCAGGAACAATAAATATTTCATCAATGAATATGCGCCGGCGGTGTCAGGCGATGCTTTTCAGCGGGCCCCAACCTTTACGTGGTTCGCGCCAGGCCAGTTCGTTAATTTTCGGGTCACTCGTAATTTCACCGGCTTCGTTCAATACCAGTTTCTTTCCGGCGCGGGCACAGAGGTTACCCAGCTGAATATTTGCGGTCATCGGTCCGGAATAGGAAAAGTTTGACTGGCTGAATTCGCGCGGTTTTTCACCCCGGCAGGCCATCAAGAATTCAGCATGATGCCCCGGAGAACGCTCCAACAACTTTTCCGGACGCCCGAATTCTCGGCGTTTCGCTTCGGGAATAATGCGCGGGCTGTTCCAGTAGTCGCCCTGAACCAGCATCTTGCCTTTACTGCCGACAATCAGGTTTCCAGTCCTTGGAAGTTTTGACCCGTCCTTGATCAGCTCTTCCGGCGTTTCCGGCATGTAGGCTTTACCCTTCTTGTCCTTGCCCTCGTACCAATAGGTCGCAAATCCAGGACGCTCCTGCGTCGCCCGATACGTATTTTTGACCACCATGCCGGCCGGATATTGATCCCGCACTTTACCATTCATTTCCAAAGGTTGTGCGGTTTCGGCATACCCGGGATTCATCAAGGCATAGATGCCGTCGGTGGTGTGACAGGCCATATCGCCCAGCGCGCCGGATCCGAAATCAACAAAACCGCGCCAGTTCCACGGATGATACGGCCCTCGCGGAGTTCCATCTTTCGCACGAGGGGAATGCTCATTTGGACCGACATACTCCCTGAATGCGGCAGACCCCAGCCAGGCATCCCAGTTTAGATAACCCGGCACCGGTGAGGTGTAGTCCGGTTTGTCCCCACCCTGCGGCCAGACTGGACGATTGGTCCACGTATGAAATTCTTTCACATCTCCGATCGCCCCGCCCTTGACCAGTTCGTAGGCCACACGCCACCCTTCCATAGCATGCCCATGATTCCCCATCTGGGTGACAACGTCCTTGTTCTTTTCATAGGCTTGTGTCAGCAACTGCGCTTCCCGCACTGACCAGGTCAACGGTTTTTCCGTATAACAATGAATTCCCATGGAAACAGCAGTCATACTGGGAGCAAAGTGGGAATGGTCCGGCGTGGCCACAAAAACCACATCAATCTCCTTACCGTGTTTCGAGAACACTTCACGCCAATCGGTATATCCTGCGGCACCGCTCCAGCCTTCTTTGTCCAGCACCCCTCCCCACGTCCGTTCATCCACATCGGCAAAAGCTACGCATTGAAGCCCTTGATTATGGCATTCCAGCGTATGGGTCTTGGCCTTACCACCCACTGCCACAAAGCCGACCTGCAGTTTCTCGTTCAAACCCCGCGCACGTACAATCCCCGGAAAACCAATCGATGCCGCAGCACCTGCTTTCAAAAAACCCTGTCTATTCAATTTCATCAGTTTGCTCCGTCCTGAGTTATTTACTCTATTCGTTTCTCTTAAAGTGGTCCGAATGCTAGTCGATACGAGTCAGCAGCATCAACCGAAAGTCCATCACCTGTGCACCGAGGATTTCCAAAGCCTGAAGTTTCAGTGTGCCCTCGCCTTTTTTCAGGATAATCGTACCGAAGGTAACACGTTTAAAATCCTTGTTGTACGACTCGGTTCGTTCAACCCGGTCGCGTTCCATTCCGAACAGTGGCGGATTATGAGCTTTAGTAATTTTACCAACCATTTTTTCGTCGTTAAAACTAAGCTCAACCGTTGAACCGGCATCAGCATCGGGGCAGGTGTAGAACAGTTCGACTTTATACTTTCCCGTCTGCCCTACTTCGCAATGCCATTCGATCGAATCCTCAAGACTCGTCCAGTTCGTAAAGTAGGAATCGTTGGCATGCTTGCAGGAACGCTTGATGCCGCCCTTGCCCACACCATCACGGGCAGGAATCTGCGTCATCTTCGCTCCGGGATGGCCGATCACAAAAGGACGATGGTCAAATTCCTTACCGTGCCGGCTCACCATTTCGGCCCGCCATTTCTCGGCATATTCCTTTAACGAAGCCGCGGTTTCCGGAACCTGATCGTTGATCGCTGTACGTTGTCCGGGATCCGTAACCATATCGTAAAGATTGCCTTTCTGATCCAAACGATAGCCCGGCGTGCGAATAGAAAGCTTGTGCCAATAATGGGCCAGCGTCCGGTCCGGCCAGTTATTCACTTCACCGAAAAGTAAAGGTTTCAAACTCGTTCCATCGATCGGCTTTGTTCCAGACATTGGAACATCCGTCAAATCGGCAAGCGTCGGCAACAGATCATAAGCGGAACAGATCGGGAGCACTTCCGTACCGGGTTTTATTTTGCCCGGCCACCGGATAAACAACGGCGAGCGCACGCCGCCTTCGTCCGTTGATCCTTTTTTGCCACGCATGTCGCCGTTCCACCGGTTGCCGTTGGGACCGTTGTCGCAGAAGTAGACCACAATGGTATTTTCCGCCAACTTCAACTCATCGAGTTTCGAGAGCAGCCGTCCCACATTCCAGTCGATGTTCTCGCACATCGCCAACGCGGCACGGGTGTGATCGATGTTTTCTTTCTTTTTATCGCGGTGGTCCTGTGTCAGTTCCAAATCCTTAAACTTGTTCCACCAGCGGTCAGGCACCTGCATGGGTGAGTGCGGCGTATTGAGCGGCAGGTAGACAAAGAACGGTTTCTCCTGATGCGTCTCAATATAATCCATAGCACGTTCGGTAAAGTCGTTATTCACATAACCGGTGCCCGTGGTGATATCCCCGTTATGGTCGATCATGGTGTCGTAATAGTTGCCCCAATGCCCCGAACAGAAACCATAGAACTCATCAAACCCCCGCGCATTCGGATGATAGGGAAACTGCATGCCGCTATGCCACTTGCCGAAAGCCGCCGTTTTATATCCCGAACGTTGGAATAGTTCTGAAATCAGAACTTCGTCCGGGTTAATCCGTTCTCCACCAGCGGTCACCCCGTAAACCCCGGTCCGGACATGATGCCGCCCCGTAAGAAACTCGGCCCGTGTCGGCGCACAGACTGGACTGACATAAAAACGGTCAAACATTGCACCGTCCCGCGCCAGGCGGTCCACGTTGGGCGTATCAATGGCCGTATTGCCGTTGATACTCAGATCGCCCCAGCCCTGATCATCCGTAAGTATGACAACGACATTCGGCTTTGCCGAAATATGAAACGTAATTAGTGAAATGGCTATAACAGTTAAAAATTTCTTCATCTATTGTCCTGCATTAACGGCGCCTCGTTTCTTCACTCCTGCGAGGTGCGGTGAATCCGTTTTTTCCAACCATTGGACGAGCAGGCCTTTCATGAACTCAGCCTGTTTCCTGTTTTTCTCCGCCTTGGGGTTGTTGCCCAGCAGGTTATTCATTTCCAGCGGATCATTCTTTAGATCATAGAGTACGTTCATCACCTTGGAATCAGCCGTGTTGGGAATAAAATATTTCCATTGTCTAGTACGGACCATCAGGTTGGGCTGCACGGGACCGCGCCAGTTCCATTCGGCCACTGCACACGCATCCTTTTCGTTCGATGTTCCTTCAATATAACGTCGCAGACTCTCTCCATCGGACGCGGTTTTCTCTATTCCCAGATAATCCTGAATAGTCGCATAGAGATCGATCTGAGAAACCGGCGCATCCACCTTTGTTCCGGCCTTGATTCGGCCCGGGAAGCGGATCATCAGCGGAACATGGACCGATTCTTCGTAGAATATATTCTTTTCGCGCATGCCGTGCGCTCCAAGCATTTCACCGTGGTCGGAGGTAAAAATGACCATCGTGTTTTCCGCAATACCCAGCTCATCCATTTTATCCAGGATTTCGCCCAGCCAGATGTCTATCTCCTTCACCAACGCATAATAGTTGGCGATCATATATTTTATTTTATCGTGATCCCGATACTGCGATAGGCGCTTGCGCCCGTTTTCATTGATGTAGGGCGAGTTATCCATTGGATCATCAATGCTTTCCGGAACCGGCATATCCTTCGGCTTATACATTGAAGCATAGGGTTCCGACGGCGTGATCGGCGAATGCGGACAGTGGAAAGAACAGTGCAGCGAAAACGGTTCGTCCCTCTTCGCAAGGCGCTCCAGCGCCGCGAGGGTCTGCTTGGCCTGAACGGCCGTAATCGTATGTTCCTTCGGCACGGTCGAGATACCATGCTGATCCGGCTGAGCCACTTTCAACTTATCCCCGTTTCCATCCGTCTTTATGCCCGGCTCCATGCCATAGCGCGTGTCGAGCGGATTGGGTTTATAGGAGCGATGATCGAAGGTTTGTTCCTGCAGGCCGGAGTTGGCATATTCCGGATTGTTGTAGAGCTTGATTCGATTGACCTTACCCTTGAGATAGCCTTCATATTCCTTCGAGAGACCAGGCCCGCGCTCCCATTCATGCATCCCGGCGGGTGCAACAGCATTATCGTATTTCAAGGCACGCCCCAGCGGAGCGTGCCACTTGCCATAGTATTCCGTACGATAGCCCGTATCCGACAACAGTTCGTCGTAGCATGGCATCGGGGTGATATCCCGCTCATCGGTGGCCATATTGGTGCGCACCTGAGTCTTTTCAACCGAGCGGCCCGTCATCAGGCTCGTACGGGCGGGACCGCAAACCGGACACTGAGAATTTGCGAGTGAAAAATAGGCGCCCTCTTTGCCAATCCGATCCATGTTCGGCGTTTTCAGGATGGTGTTTCCTGCCAGGCTCAGCGCATCGAACCGCTGTTGATCGGTCATGATAAACAGCAGGTTCGGGCGCTGCGTTGCTTTGGCTTTCGATTGCAGAACCGCTAAAGTGGCGGTCGCGGTTAGTGTAGTAAAAAAGCGTCTATTTATCATATTCTTCCCTGTTAAACTCATCCTCTCCGCTTCGCTCCGAGAAGACTACAAAGACACTCCTTCGTAGTCCCGTCGTAGTGTAACGGAGACGGATCTCGGCTAGGACGAAACAGAGTGCTGGCGGCTTACGCCCCCAGTCTCCAATTCCGCCACTTCAATCGTAATGATCTTACCCTTCGGAACCGATAGGGAAACCGCGCCATCATTCAACGAAATCTCTTCGCCGCGCTTTTCAATCATGTTGTTTTTCCAAGCCTTGGAAACCGGAAGACCAAACTTAAGGATACCTTCCTGCGTTTCTTCGGTCGGGTTAAACAGGCGGACAATGATTGCATCGCGGTCTTCCGCTTTTTTAACAGCGGAGAGTACCAGCGAATCGTTATCAATTGCATAGTGCGATGCGACCGTCGGCAAATCGCCGCCATGATTCATCGAAATCTGCGTTGCGGCCGGTTTGGCATTCAGCTTGTCGGCCTCGGCATACACCTTTCCTTCATCCCAGTTGCCCGCGTGCGGATAGATGGCATATTCATAATCGACAGTCTGCAGCATCTGGCTGCCGAGCGACTCAGGGAATTCGGAAGATACGCGCGATTCGGTGCAGATCCGGTTGCGCATGGCGCGAAGCAAGGTGAGTGCGATGGTACGACGATCATCATCGACGAGCTGGAACTCGGTCAGACAGTTATTAAGCACCGCCACGCCGTTGGTTCCATCGGAGGCATCGCAGAACACACTCATCGGGCGCAGTGCCATTTCCGGGTAAAACTTTCCGTCGTCATCAATTTCATGAACCATGCCGCGACGGTCCACCGTGAAGTGTCCGGCCGCATCGGAAAAGTCGGTCTGGATATCCGATGGAATCATCAGGCGTACGCGATGGTCCTTCGCCGTGTTATCGATGGAGGTTTTCACCTTCACGTGTTTGCTGTCTTTGTTCAGCATGATGCGCGATGTGATCTTCATTTCCACCAGACGCTCGCTTCGTTTTCCGTAACCCTGTACCCGAACATTGCGGTATTCCGCATGTGCCGGAACCTGCATGGTGGTTTCAATGCCGATCGTGGCGCTCAGCGGTCCGTTGTCTTCCATCCAGATGCGTGATCCAAAGCCTCGGCTGGTAATAATCTGGTTTCCGTACGGTGCATAGTAGGCCCAGTAGTCGCCCGTGTCGCCTTCGTCTTCAAAGTAATGCATGCCTTCAATCACACGCCCGCTCTGCTTGTCGGTCAGATCAAAGGTGCCGTCGGAATTGACGACCACTTTCAAGAAATCATTTTCAAGTTTACTGGAACCCTGTCCGATAAACCCGCCGGCGCTCTTGCGCATCGCCGGCCACCATTCTTCTTCACGCCAGTAGCTACGATCATTCACAACCTTCACCACTTTATATCCACCCGCCGGAATTTCGCCGGTATCGAGATAGAGCTGATGGCGGTCGACATAAAACGGCCACGGCCGCGCTTCAATGTCGTGCACCGGTTGTTTGTGTTCATCGCGGGTAATTTCCTGTACGGCAAGTCTGGAGCCATCGGCATCTTCGATGCCCAACGTCCAGACATCGTCGTCCTGCGGCGTATCGATGCCGACGCGGATCACTTCACGAACCGGACGAGGCTGCGGGTTATGCAGAAGCAACAGCGTATCGGTCTGACCGTATGCAGAAAGGTCGAGTTTTTTCAGCATACCGGCCATGCAGTCTTCATAAACGGTTTCGCTGATTTCAATGGCCTGGTTGAGGCGATAGATATTATCGTCGACGGTCTTATCCTGCGTCACCCCGTTGATGGAATCGTGCGGGTGCGCTTTGAGCAGATAGTTCCACCCTTTGGAAATCATGCCGGACGAATGCGTTACCCCCAACGTGGCCAGCGTAGCTGCCAACGGCTCCGTGCGGCGAATCATGGAATTTTCCGCGGTCTTGTTCAGCTGCTTGATATGGATGCGGGTTGCCAGCGCATTGGCCGAAGCGTGGCTCGGTTCACCGTCGCGCAATTCGCCCTGCACCACGGGAACAATGGAACGGTCGAGGCGCTCTTCCACACCCTGGAAATATTCTTTCAGCGTGCCCATACGGAATTCGATTTCCGGAATGGCCTCATTGGAGTCCTTCACCATTTGCGGCAGGTATGGATTCGGCGTAGAGAAATCGCAGCCGCACATGAGCAGGCGCCAATCGTCGACCAGCGTCTTGTCCATGTTGTCCCAGGTGCGCTGGGCAGCGTCTTTCACATTTTCCTTGAAGTAGCCGTCTTCGTGGTCGATGCGGAAATAGTCGTTCTGATAGTTGTTTTCGTCGGCGCGATGATACGCCACGCCGGTTTTGCCCCAGTCCCATTTATACTGGTTGTCGTCGTAGATGTTGTTTAGACGAACCGGGAAGTGAAGGTAAAAATAGCCATTCTGACGCGTAAAGTGGCCGAGGCGCGACGTCAGCAGCTCAGAGCCGTCCGGTGCGGTCCACATAAATTCGCAGTGCGGAGCACGCTCTTCAGACACTTTTTTGGCGGCAACGGCATAGTTGATGCCGATGTCTCTATAGATCTGAGGGAATTGGGCGGTCTGCCCCCAACCAAAGGTGTGGTAGGCAATCGGATTGTATCCACCGAGATCTTCAGCAAAACGAATTCCTTTGTTCAGGTTGCGCACGAGACATTCTCCAGAGATTGGAAAAAGGTCGGGCAGCGTGTACCAAGGCCCTACGGACAGTTTACCGGCTTTTACCAGCGCTGCGATACGATCGCGGTTTTCCGGTCGGATTTCCAGATAGTCATCCAGACAGACCGTCTGCCCATCCATCAGAAAGCTCTCATAGCTTGGATCGTTTTCCAGAATATCGATCAGCCAATCCATGAACTCCAACAGCAGGGAGCGGGTTTTCCAGATCGGATAGCGCCATTCACGGTCCCAATGCGTGTGCGCAACAACCAGAGCAGTTTTCTTCGACATAATACGTTTCCTTTAGTTTCGGTTAAAATAGGATTGACGAATCAATAGCCACTATAGGATAAACGTTTTATCTCACAAGCACATTTTTAACTAATTGGAGCATTACATGCATTTTCCAGACCTTGGAAACTCGGCGGAGTCGCTTGGACTCGTTGAACTCGAAAAAACATCCGACCTTCGTTTTTCCGCTGGAAAAGACGGTGTTCAGGCCGTGGCCAAAACCGGCGATGGCAAAGTCGAATTCATCGGTTTCGAAAATAATACCCTGGCGTTGGTGAATTCCGCATTGGGCTATCCGGCCTACTACCCGGTCCCGGCACTGGATAAAGAGGAGCCCATTAAAGCGGTCCTCATGGATCTCGACGGTACCACCGTGCATAGCGAGGAATTCTGGATCTGGATTATCCAGCTCAGTACCGCCAGCCTTTTGGACAATCCCAAATTTGAATTGGAAGACGCCGACCTCCCCTATGTATCCGGCCACTCGGTATCTGAACACCTGCAATACTGCGTCAATAAATACTGCGCCGACAAAACGGTTGAAGAAGCACGTAACTTCTATTTCGAGCACACCCATCGCGAAATGAAGCTGATCCTTGATGGCAAAGGCAAACCCGGCGCGTTCCGCCCGTCACCCGGCATTAAAGAATTCCTGCTCGAACTGAAAAACATGGATATGAAGCTCGGTTTGGTGACCTCCGGCCTTTACGAAAAAGCCTATCCCGAAATCCTTGATGCCTTCAAAACACTTGATATGGGCGATCCGGCCTACTTCTATGACGCGATCATCACCGCAGGATTTGCACTGCGCAAAGGCGAAGCCGGAACTCTGGGCGAACTTTCTCCGAAGCCCCACCCGTGGCTCTACGCCGAAACAATGCGCGTCGGCCTCGGCATGGACTTCAACCAGCGCTACTCCGCCATCGGCATCGAAGACAGCGGCGCTGGTATTGTTTCCATCCTGCTGGCCGGTATGCAGCCGTGGGGTATCGGCGGCGGAAACATCAATCAATCCGGAACGCGCGGCCTTTGTTCACACTACTTCAAGGACTTCGAAGGCCTGCTGAGCAAAATCAAGGAGCGCATCTAAATTGTGAACCACGAACCACATGAAAATAAAACCTGCAGGTACTTTCGTGTATTTCGTGGTTTAACCAGCACCCAGGTCAGTACAATCATCCAATGCAAATAGCGTCCACTCTGAAGGAGTTCAATCAATGACAAAAACACGCGACAACAACATGCTCTATAACCGTGTTGGAAACAGCGGCCTCAAACTGCCCGCCATTTCTCTCGGAATGTGGCACAACTTTGGAAAAGACGATGATCTATCCAAACAGCTGGACTTGCTGACGACCGCCTTCGATCTGGGCATTACCCACTTTGATCTGGCCGATAACTATGGCGGCGGATTCGCCGAGGTCAACATCGGCGGCTTCCTGAAGAACGAGTTTAAAACCCACCGCGATGAACTGATTATTTCTTCTAAAGCCGGGCACCAGATGTGGGACGGGCCTTACGGCGACTGGGGTTCGCGCAAACATCTGATCGCCGGCATCGACCAGAGCCTGAAACGCCTCCAGCTCGACTATGTCGATATCTTCTACCACCACCGCCCCGATCCCGAAACCCCAGCCGAGGAAACGGCGCGCGCGCTGACCGATATTATCCGTCAGGGTAAAGCACTCTATATCGGTATTTCCAATTATTACGGCGCACCTTCACGCAACATGATCCAGTTGCTGAAACAGGAAGGCGTCCCCTGCCTGATCAACCAGCTCCCCTTCAATATGTTTGATCAGAACGCGGCGGACTCAGGCGAGTTCCATGGATTGGAAAAGGATGGCCTCGGATGCATCACCTTCAGCCCATTGGCGCAGGGTCTTCTTTCGGGCCGCTATCTCAACGGCATTCCTGAGGGGTCCCGGGCTGCGACCGACGGCACCTGCCTTGAATCCGAACGGATCACCCCCGAGCTGCTCAAAAAAGTTGGTGCACTGAATGCGATCGCTGAAGAACGCAGACAAAGCCTGGCTCAGATGGCGCTGTGCTGGAATCTGGACTTCAGCCCCGTGGCATCCGTCCTCATTGGCGCCAGCCGCCCTGAACAAATTAAAGAAAACGTCCAGGCTTTGGAAAATCCATCCTTCACCAACGAAGAGATGCAGCAAATCACTGATGCGTTGAACGCATAAAAAGGAGCAACCATGCAATATAGCCCACTTGGAAAAAACGGCATGAAGGTTTCGCGCCTCTGCCTCGGCACCATGAATTTTGGCGACTGTACCACGGAGCAGGAAGCGTTCCGCATGATGGATGAAGCGCTCGATATGGGCATTAACTTTTTCGACACCGCCGACGCCTATGGTTCCGAGCGCGGCGAAACGGAAAATATGATCGGCCGCTGGTTTGCCCAGGGCGACGGGCGGCGCGACGCGGTCATCATCGCCGCCAAAGTATTCGGCCATTGCGGCCCGCACTATGAACGGTACGAGGAAAACAGCTTTAACGACGGTCTCTCGAAATACAAAATCATCAAGCACTGCGAAGGTTCGCTGAAGCGGATGCAGACCGATCATATCGAACTGCTCCAGATTCATCACATCGACCGTGCCTGCTCGCATCAGGAAATGTGGGAAGGCATGGACATTCTCGAGAAGCAGGGAAAGATTGTCTATACCGGCTCCTGCAATTATGCCGGCTGGGATATCGCCGACAGCTGCTGGACGGCGAAGTCGATGCACAAGCAGGGACTCGCCAGCGAGCAGAGCCTCTACAACCTCAGCAACCGCGCCCTTGAACTGGAAGTGATTCCGGCCTGCCGTCGTTTTGGAATGGGCCTGCTCATCTACAGTCCCCTCGCCGGCGGCCTGCTCGGCGGGGTGCTTGCCAAACCGACCGAAGGACGGCGTGCCGCACTACAGGATCAATTGGAAAAGCGGCGTCCACAAATCGAAGCCTATGAAGCGCTATGCTCTGAACTCGGTCATTCTCCCGCCAACGTCGCCCTCGCATGGCTTCTGCACAATCCGGTGGTGACGGCGCCGATCATTGGACCGCGCACCTTGGAACAGCTGAAAGAAAACAGTGCGGTTCCGGAAATCGTATTGTCAGACGAAACTCTCCGCAAACTGGACAAACTCTTCCCGGGGCCCGGCGGCGAAGCTCCGCAAGCCTACGCCTGGTAACACACACAACTGGTGATAAATATGAAACCGATACTCTCTATCTTTCTCGGTCTTGCCGTATGCGGCTCCGTGGCCGCCAAAGCGGCCGACTCACGCCCGAACATTATCTTTATCCTCACGGACGACCAACGCTTCGATGCGATGGGGTTCACCGGCCGCTTCCCGTGGTTGGAAACGCCGAACCTCGACCGCATCCGGCACGAGGGCGTCCACTTTGCCAACGCCTTCACCACGCATTCGCTGTGCGGCCCGTCGCGCGCCGGCTTCCTGACCGGCATGCATTCGCACAGGAACGGGATCACCACCAATCAGGAGGGGCGCGAACTCGATCACGACAAGACCCCGACCTTCGGACAATATCTCCAAAACGCCGGCTACGACACCGGCTACATTGGAAAGTGGCACCTCGGCGAGTTCGACGATCCGCGGCCCGGCTGGAACTATTGGTGCAGCTTTGAAGGCCAGGGTAACTACGATAAAAACCGGCTCAATATTAACGGCACGCAAATCGTGAAAGAAGGCTACGTGACGGATGTGCTCACCGACTATGCCGTGGACTTTATCGAGAAGGAACGGTCCGCGCCGTTTCTACTCTACCTCTCGCACAAAGCCGTACACCAACCCTTCATCCCCGCCGACCGCCACAAAGATCTGTATACCGGACTGCCCGCACCTGAACCGCTGAGCTGGATGGACAATATGGACGACAAGCCGGAGTGGCAACGCCGCATGGTGATGCCCCCGGAGCAAGGCACACGCCTGCGCCGTAAGCATCCGATTCCCGTTCCCGAAAAACGCGGACTCGGCACCTGGCCGGCTAAAATCGGCACCCATCAACAGCGCAACTATCTGCGCTGTATCCCGGCGGTTGATGATGGCGTCGGGCGCATTTTCCAGGTCTTGGAAAAGAAAGGGCTGCTGGACAATACCGTGATCGTGTTTGCCGGCGACAACGGCTATATGCACGGCGAACACGGCATGGGCGACAAACGTCAGGCCTACAATGAATCGATGCGTATCCCGCTCATTATGCGCGGACCCGGAGTGAAGCCCGACAGTACCGTGGAAGAAATTGTACTCAATCTGGATGTTGCACCTACGTTCCTTGAATATGCCGGTGTAAAGATTCCGGACGCCATGCAGGGAAGCTCGCTGCTGCCGCTCGCAGAAGAACTGCCCGTCGCAGATTGGCGCACCTCATTTCTTTTCACCTACTGGCGCGACCTGATCACCGCCATACCGCGCATCACCGCCGTCCGCAGTATCGATAAAATGTATGCTCACTATCCCGACGGCGACAGCATCGACGAACTCTACAATCTTGCCAACGATCCCGGCGAAATGAAAAACCTCGCGCTGCTGCCCGAGTCGGCACCGCTCAAACAGAAAATGGAGCGCGAACTTAAACAAGTGATGGCGGAAGCGGACTACCAGGCCGTCGTCGCCCGCCCCCACCCCGAAGATCTCGAAGGCCGCCCGCTCGGCGTGCTGGTGAATGAAGAGTTCGGCCCCGATGGACTCGCCTGCACTGGTACCGTTGTGCAAACCATCCCGATGAATGAAAAGCTGGATTCGCACTTTGGCTGCATGGTGTTCGAATGCATCGTCGAGCCGGAGAGCGACGGCATTATTCTCTCCCATGGCGAGCAGCGCACCGGATATATGTTCTATGTTCAAAACGGCGTTCCCGGATTCTGCTTCAGCGGCGGCAACCGTTTCCATGCATTGGATGGCGATGTGTCCTGTCTGAACGAACCGACCCACCTGTTGGTGAACATGGACAACCACACCAGCGAAGTTAAATTTTTCGTAAACGGCAAACTCGTCCAGACCGAAACCATCTACTGCAAGCTGCACCGTTGGATCCAACAATATGGAGACATTGCCCTCGGCGGCGATCCCGACTCTCAGGTGGATCCCTACGAACTCTCCAAACTCGGCGGGTTTACCGGCACCATCGACTCCTTCAAAATCCAGCGGAAGCGGATGCCCGATTCCGAGCTATCCGCCTATGCGCGGGAACAGGCAGCAAACTGATGAAAAACAAAACGAAAGCCATAGGGATGGGTGCATGCGCCCTGCTGTTTTCCTGTGCCGCACACGCCGAACCGGCGCCCCCCACCGAGGCCCATTTCACCCACACCGCGGTCAATATTGACGGCATGCTTAACGAGCCCATCTGGAAAACCGCCCCGGTCTATCAACTGGAACTCCCGAAAAACAAATCGCGCGAAGGGCAGCGGGTCCAGGAAAGCGGAACCGTTCAACTGGCATGGAATGAGACCCACATCTATTTTGCCTTCCACCTTCAGGACTCGGATCTGGTGGCCGAAGGGACCGAAAACCAACTACACCATTACAAGCTGGGCGATGTGGCCGAAGTTTTTCTTAAACCGAAAAATCAAACCTGGTACTGGGAGCTGTATGTGACCCCCGCCGGCAACAAAACCAGTTTCTTTATGCCCGGTCGCGGTCGGCGCGGACTGGAAAGTAATTTTAACTATGCCTGCGGCTTACGGGTCGCGTCTCAACAGGATGGCACGCTGAATAACTGGAAGGACCGCGACACCGCATGGACGGCGGAAATGGCCATGCCGATTGCCGACCTGACGGCCAACGGCGATGCCTTTGATCCGGAAGCCGATTGGATGATCTTTTTCAACCGCTATAACTTTTCACGTTATCTTTCCGACAAAGAGCAGACCATGCACCCCCCGCTCCGGAACCAAGATAATCATCTCTACGAAGACTACAGCCCGCGAAAGCTCGTGCTGTTACTCCCGGCTAATCCATGATTGGTATCCGTTTATCTTTTTTGCCTATGCTTTAGTGATTCCTAAGGAATTGTTATTCCTGCAGCAATGAACTGTAGGGGTTTATCTGCCACAGGGGTCGTGCTGCGTAGAATGAGCTGGGTATCCGTGCTCTCGGCGATCTCGGTTTCAGGTGCACCAACCGCCCAGTCGGACAGGTTGGTTGAAACGCGGCCGGAAATCGTAACGTCGCGACGCTGGTCGCGCGGCACCACGATCTGAAGCCAGGTATTGGTTCCATCCGGGTTGAGCTCGCCATTGATCCGGCTCCATGAATTGGAGTCGAGCGGATCGGTGGCGAAGGCATATTCCCAAATGGTTTCGATGCCATCACTATCGGCATCAACCACCCACTGGCTATTGGAACTGGTGGTGCTGCCGAAGGTGCGGTAGCGCCAATTTTCGGGGGCGAGCAGATCCACATCCGAAGCGGCGGCAGAATCGCCGAGCACATTGTACGAGGCAACCCGCAACACAATATCCTCCACCCCCGCATCCAGCGCTACGGTGGTGGAGTTGCTGCCGGACGGTAGCTCTGAAACAATCTCGAAGATTGTTCCGTTGGTAGACTGCTGCACGATGTAGCCGAGTTCATTGTTGGCCATATCGGCCCAATCAAGTTGAACCGCATTCACTCCTTGAAACTGCATCTGCACGCTGGCAGGAGCGGCCGGAACCGTTGATGGAGCCGGGGAAAACTCGGTGGAGGCATCGCTGAATTGACGGAACGGGCGATTCGGAATGGTGCCGATATATCCGGCCAGCCGCTTCTTGAGATCGTAGGCGACAGCCGGGAATTGTCCATACAGGTTGTTTTGTTCATCGGGATCCGTGCCCAGCGCGTAGAGCTGGTCATCATCGTAATAGCCCGGATGGGTATTCTGGGTAAGATAGCCCAAACTGCTGTTGTTCACATAGTAGGGTCGTGGTTCGGTAGGCAGCCCCGTACTAAAATTATTCCAAAGATACCCGCTATCGATCTGGGCATAGATACTTGGTGTATAGCGCACGGCAATATATTTCCAATCCTTGGAACGCACTCCGCGCGCATAGCCAATCTCGCAGAACACTTCGTTGTGCAAGGCGGCATTGCCGCCATTCAGCACCGGCACCAGGCTTGCGCCGTCTATTGCACGGGAGGGAAGATTCGCTGCCCCGGCCAGCTCCAGGAAGGTCGGCACTAAATCAGTATGTTGAACAAGCTCGGTATATGTGCGCCCCGGTGAACTAATCCCGTTTGGCCAATGCATCACCAGCGGCACACGCATGCCCGAGTCGAACAGCGAGGACTTGCCCCATTTCAGCGGCACACCGGGCAGGGTTTTTTCGCCATGGTCCGCGGTGAAGATGACGAGCGTATTACTTGAAATTCCATGCTCGGCCAGTTTGTTCATGATGGCGACAATCGAATAGTCCACCCACGTTTCCCGTGCGGAAATTAGATCCTTTGCTGCCGTGGTCACTTCATTCACAATTGCGGCACGCGTCGGCATAAAGGAATAGTCTTCATTCGGGCGATAGCCCGCACTCGTATAATTCGGGTCGGCCAGCAGCGACTTACTTAGATCGTTGCGAACCGGCCCATGATTGATGGTCGGCGCCATGTAGAGGAAGAAGCGTTGCGAGTGATTTTCATCAATAAAATCGAGGGCATTTTTCGTGATCCACTCCTGATTGTGGATATTAAGTGCATCGTTGCGGAGCTCCGCGAGATTGGCTCGATAGAATCCACCGACAAAGTCAAACCCGTATGGACGCATACGCTGGGAAAGCACGCGATGGTTGTGATGCATCGCCCCGTTCACCACAGGATTCACCGCTGGATCATCCGTCTGCCCGTAGGTTATCAACCCTTTCGCGGGCCAGTTGACCGTGTTGATCAAGTCGTCATCGATCAAATGGGCTTTCCCGACAAAGCCGGTGCGGTAGCCCGCGCGCTGCAGCCAGGCACCGATATTTTCCCCATCGTCCTCCAGTTGCGTGTCAGATACACCGAAACGCCCCAGCGTTCCGAGGGGATATTTTGAAATATAGTTGGCGCTGGTATTGCGCGAAGGCCAGCGCCCCGTCATCAGCGCATAGCGCGATGGACCGCACACCGTGGATGCAGCGAACGCCTCTGTAAAATGGATTCCGTTGGCCGCCAGCGAATCCAGCGTCGGAGAAAGACAGTCGCGCCCTTCGAAGGCAAAGTGCTGTCCGCCGATCATGTCGTCGACAT
Source organism: Pontiella sulfatireligans (assembly GCF_900890705.1). Taxonomy (GTDB): domain Bacteria; phylum Verrucomicrobiota; class Kiritimatiellia; order Kiritimatiellales; family Pontiellaceae; genus Pontiella; species Pontiella sulfatireligans. Next base: position 199,416 of record NZ_CAAHFH010000004.1, read on the forward strand.
TCACAACAATAATATTCGGCCCCGTCGCAGCGGTTTGCGCGACCACTTCGTAGTAAAGCGAGGTGCTGGTGTTGACCAGCTGGAGATCGCGATCAGCGGGCAATGCAAAGTTGCGGTAGCGTATGCCCATTGTGATTCCGGCAAATAAGCCATAGCTGGCCAGTTCAAAGCGATCACCCACGGTAAAGGTATTGGAATAGCTTGAACCATCTAGAATCCATTGTGAACCGAGTTCGAGAGACAGCCCCGATGCGCCCAGTTCGACCGGGCTGGTACCGCCCGCATCGGGCACCGTCAGGATGGTGGCCGCCGATCCAATCGTCAGTGTATCGCTCGCAGAACCCGACCAACTGAAGTTGGTTGAGGAACCGGCCATCACCACAAGCACTTCATCGGTTAGATCGGTGCCGATCGCCACGGAAATATTGGTTGAGGGAAGGACATCAAACGTAAATCCGTAAAACGAGCCGCCAGCGGACGTTGCTTTTGCGGGATCGGTTGAAATGCTCAGGGTCTGGTTGTTTTCAAGCGAAAATCCGCTGACGCTCACGGTTCCGCTTTTGGTCGCCGTGAGGGGCAGCAGATAAGTGGTGGTGGTATCGTTGTCGCTCAGTTGGAAGTTCGAATCTCCGGTGGCGACTCGTTCTGCATAAGCGAACGATTTAAGTTCAAACGATGCATCGTTCCCAGATGAAAACTTCCAGGATATGACCTCTGATCCCGCCCCAGTGATGAGGGCGTTTGCCACCCCTACTCCCTTTTTGGGGGCGACAGTTGAAATATTATTACCCGCTCCGGAAACGGTCGCCGTTCCGAGTAGAGAACAGCTGGTGTTAAAGAGAGCTGGATTCGTAACCATCCCTACATTCGCCGAGTCCCAGGCATTAACAACGGCCTGCACGGCCGCGACGGTTTTTGTTGTTGATGCATCCAATGCAACCGTTCCACTGCCACCAATCGAGAATGTCAGCGTGAGATCAGGAATATTCCGAAGCGTAGTATCGGTTACAGGAAATGTTACCGTTACATCGCCCAGCGCCACACAAGCTCCTCCAACCAGAACGGCACCTATCCACTTTATTTTTCTGTTCATATTTACACCGATGTTCCTGTAACTTTAATGGCCTCGTTATTTCTGAAGCCATAAACTGTGCGGGGTTATACTACTGTTTTGCCGGCCGCTCCAGACGGAAGAAACCTGCACTATTGGTATACAGAATCTAGTGACGGACCCCTCCTGCTAAACCTTTCGCTATAAAACCGCTTACCAGAATGACTTTTTGGGGCGAGTGCCCTAGGCGTCTGAAAAGCGATTTCCTATCAATCTGAGACAAGAACAGTGTGCGTCTTTGTCGATTCACCAAAGCCAGTCGGTTCTCCCGTTTTTTTCATTTGCCACTGGATGTCATAGCTTCCGGGTTGGTCTGGTGCTGTCAGATCAAAAAAGAACGTATAGGTCATGTGGCGCACAACCTGGTTCACTACCGAGATATCTGCTAAGGTAGTAAATGCATCTGAAGATTGTTGAGAGAGTGCATCTTGTCCGGTCCAAGTCCGGGCGCCTGTGTTTTTCATTTGAACCGACACGCGGTGAGTCGACCCTGGTGCCATAACGTTAGGCAGTGATGCTGAGATGAAGGTTGCATCTTCAGTGGAAGGAGAAGGACCCGATAGTTGCGTAACCGCTACGTCATCCACGTATGCTATTCCTGAAAAGTTATTTGGGAAGATTCGAATGAACATCCTATCTAGGCTACTGTTGGTAAAGGTACCCGTGTATTTCTTCCATGTGCTTGAGTTTGACGCGTTGTGAGCAAACTCTGCAGTCGAATCAAATTCATCCCAAGTATCGACAATAATTCGGCCGGTTGATTCTGGTGTGGTTTTAACCGATGCTGTTAGCTGATACGTTGCCCCTTTCTCTATATAAACTTGGTGAATTGCTGGAGCCTCCGGTTTGTTTGTTTCGAGCTTTAGGCTCCATTGTCCAGTAGCTGCTTCTTCATTCGAACGGGTGAAGGACGCGTTGCTGAGAAACCAGCGTTCCGGATACGAGTCTTCTTTGTAGCCGGCGAATTCAAATGATGAGTTGGGGATGAGGTTGCCGGGGTCTTTGACGGGTGGGGGCGTTGGTATTGCTCTCGGAGGTAGATTAGAAAAAGGTCTTGAGGCCGTTGGGACGTTATCGTCTGTGTCAGATATGTGGTGCTTTCGTTCGTCAAGGATGCGACCGTCGTATAGCACGTTTCTGAAAACAGGTTTGCCGTTTTTCATGGTAACCGTCGTCACGTGATTAAAGCCACCGTTTTCGATGGTTCCGTTTCCACCTGTGCCACTCCCTGAGAGTGTAATGTAATCCCGTCCAAACCGTTCGTGATAGATGTATCGGTGTTCATGTCCTGAAATAACCGTATACGGGCGATTGTTTTCGTGAAGAACACTATCGATTTCCTTCCACATCATTTCCTTATCGAGGCGACCTGCATTGGGCCAGAAAGGGTGATGAGTAATAATAAAGGTCCACTGTACGTCGTTATTCATCTTTAATGTTTTCTCGAGCCAATAGAGTTGGTGCTGATATTCACCGTTATCGAAATGTCGTCCCTTTGGGTCAGAGTTATCTTTCATGATGAACGCCGAGTTCAGAATTACAAAAAGAACATCCTTATAGATGAACGAGTAGTAGCTGGGGCCGTATCGTTCCTGCCAAACCTCTGCCTGCTCCATATTCCAGTAGTCATGATTTCCAGCCGCATAAAAGAAGGGCGCATGGACAATTGAGTTTCGCTGCTCAAACTCGTCCCACATGTCATGGTAGAATTGTTTATAAGCTGGGTCGGTTCTATTCTTATCATTGTCTCTCTTTCCAGCAATGAGGTCTCCAACTGACACAATGAATTCAGGTTCAAGCTGGTTGAGAAGCTCTAAACCTTCTTTCCATAAAGCAGGGTTTCCACCTCCGGTGTGGTCACCAATAAAGCCAAAGTAGAGTGGAGTGTCGTTTGTTTCAGCTGTATTGAGGTGGGTGTATGGAGGAGGGGTGAATTGTTCAATCTTAAAACTGCCTGCATCAACACAAGGTATCATCAGTAGTAGTGTTATGCATATATAGCTTGTTTTTTTCAGGGATCCGGTGGCTGTAAACATCATGATTTTATCCATTTCTTCAAAATAGCTTTTGATGACGGTCTGTCGAACATTTCGGCGGACCAAAAGTTGAAAAATACAAATATGTAAGACGCTGTTTCACTCCTTTACTGCTATTCCCGAAACGAATAAACGGCCTAGTTAGGCCGACCTATTGGCGTGCCGGACGGCGGAGCTGATAGAATCCGGCGCTGTTGGTATACGTCATTTCGTGACGGACCACTCCGTTTGTAATTACAATCGAAGAAGTTTCCTGCCAGTTATTACTGACGAGATTATCGCTTTCAGACAATCGCCAACCAACCGCATCGTACTCGACCGGCCATTCCAGGCCATCGTTTACAAATTCCAATGCAGCATCATCGGCACCGCCTTGCTCTTCAGGTAGGAACACACTGACGCGGTGGATGGCAACGACCTTCCCGCCGGGTATGGAAATACGGAAGTCGGATGGACCGTTCTGCCGGTTGCCGAAAAATCCGTCGGTTACATTCCATCGGATGTTCTTCCATCCACCGGTTCCTGGTGTCGTTGTGATGGTCGGATGCACCGTGTAGGCGGCGGAGAGGCTGTCGTAATGCAAGCGAATTACCGTGCCTGCCGTATCGTCATAGTATTCGAGTTCAATGGTGGCGGCCTGTCCTTCGGATACGCTGTTGCAGAACGTGTCGTCGATGTTGAAATAGACGTAGGGATTGGCATTGGTGCGGCAGTCTTGATTGCCAATAAATGTGCCGCCGGTAAGCCCGTCGCCAGGTTGCGTATGAATCAGACCGGCTTCCACATTGTTTGTGCCAAGAAATACCGTCGCGTCATCGCCGCCATAGGCGACCGGCGATGCAGACCCCGCCGTCGGGGTCGCTCCGTTAAGAGCGCGAAAACCGTTGAGCATATCACGCCCGGTTCCGCTCAGCCGAAGCCACCAGAAGGGATCGCGCCCAGCGTTGTCGATATAATGCCCCCACGCCGTATGCGGATCGGGATGGTTGTCCGACATGGGCATAATGGCCGTGCCTTCATCGTATTCATCAAACATGCCCAGGAAAATTTGGTCGGCGCCGCAACTGACGGCATTGTAGAGGCGATCCCAATAAAAATCGCCGCCGTTTCGAGCCGTGTAGGCAGACGGGTAGGTAAGTTGTTTAAGATTGTGCCAGGAGAAACCGGGCCAGGCGTGCGGCAGGATTTTCATGCCCCAGCTATTGAGCTGGATTTTCTGGCTGTTGAGGTTGCCCAGGTTGGACTCCATCCAGCCGAGCAACTGGTCGTATTTTTGGTAGTGGCCATGCCAGGCGGTTTTGCTTTGCCAGTCGTCATTGACCCCTGCAATGAGGTAAAGCCCCTGCGCAGCAAACCAGTCGACGATCTCGTTGGCCTGCGCCACGGTAAAGTTGCGACCGTCTACCGAAAAGCCCCAGATAAACAGCACCGGTTTCCCATCTTCATGGATATAGCGCGGGTCGTCGAGAATATCGCATTCGTTGAGGAGGAAATTCCAGTCATTGGTTATGACGGCGAATGGATCGGTCGCGGTGTCGAGTGAGCTGACATCGTACTCAATGGCCCAGACTCGTCCTTCGCTGGCAGCTGCCTTGCGGACATTGTCGAGAACGAATTCGGGACCCCCGTTATACCCCCCGCTGTTTTGACTGACAAAGCGCTGGAGGTAGGCACCGTCGATGTTGTGTTTGCGCATCCATCGGAAGTGACGCTGCACCACATCGGGATTTCGTGAAGAAAAGAGGTAGGCCGGACGACCGTCCTGATGAATCATCTGACCGGCCGGAAAAAGATCGGAGGGCTGGTAGTCGTTTAAATGGGGCCACATATCGATGGTGATCTCGGTTGGAGATGGATCGACATTCGAGGAGCGTCCCCAGTGGCGCCAGCCTAGATCGTCTGGATCGTTGGGCGTGGCGAACCAGCCTTGGTAGCCTGTCATTACCTTGCCAGCCAGCGTCTGGTTGTCGGTGAAATCCTTGACCGGCCCGGTGTTGGGCAACAGCCAGGGCTTGCTGAGCGCGTACTGAAAATCGCCAGCGCCATATGGCGTCGTGCTGATCTGCACGCCCGCGATGCGCAACGGGGTGCCGTCTGTTCCCAGTAGTTTAAACCTAAAATCGTTTCCTCCAGTCTGGCCACCCGCAAATTCCGGAGACTCAAACATCTGATAGGAATAGATAAATCCGCCCTGCCCGACTCGGCTGGAGCGGGCATGGATTTCCGCATTCTTATAAGTATCACTTTGGTTTGAATCGTACTCGGCAAACAGTCGTCCGCTGCCATCATCATGGTATTCAATGCGCATGTATACCGGTTGGCCAGGAATAAACCCGAAGGAACCTGGCACATTGAAAAAAAGCTGCGTGGCCGTATTGTCCGGCACCCAGACCGTGCGGCCATCAAAACTTTCGGTCGTATAGGATCCGGCGGAGACTCCGGCATCCGGAACCAGGTCGGCGAAGGCAGGAGGGGGGGTGCCGTCGACCACGTCGAACGAAATCCCGGCCAGTGCATAGCCATCGTTGATGTCTCCAAGATTGGCATTTCCAAGCGAAAGTTGCTGCCCGCTGAACAGCGACACATCGTTGCCACTGACATTCCAGGTTCCGGCCAGTGCACCCAAACTATTGCTGTACGAGCCACTAGGCGCGTTAAGCAGCAGTTCGACCGTCGTATTGGCTCGATTGTTCCACGAAACGGCATTCAAACTGACCTTGCCGTTGAGCGACCCGACGGTTGCAACAATGGATTCGGTACCCGGCCGGTCGATCCGCCATGCATTCTGCCCGCCGACGCCCAGTCCGCCGCCGCCATTGCTCGTGAGCTTCAGGCCGGAGCCGCCCGCATCATTGAGCACGAGCGAAAAAACTGAACTGAACGCCCCCGTATGGCTGATGGCTCCAACCAATCCATCCCAGGCGTTCACGGCGTCAATCACGATCTGTTCGCCGCTGGTGGTCGAAGCATCCAGCGTGACCGATCCGGAACCATTGATATTGAACGACAGCGTCAGCGTTCCCAGCTCATTGGTCGTAGCCTGCGGCAGCGTGCTGTTTGTAAACACCACCGACACCTCCGCTGACACCAGCGATGACGCACAGAGCATCAGCCCGATCCACGTTGTTTTTAAATTAAGCACATGCACCTTTTTTTCGTTATTAACCCGGTATTGACCGGATTGATTTTTCACCGTTCGGCTTACTGCTGCTCAACCTTCAGCTTGATGAACAGTTGATCGGCAGCGGTTCCGATCGTGTTTGTGTAGGACTCCATATTGCCGCTTTCAGAGGTGACAGATACTGTCGCATTGGTATCCCAGCTTCCCGCCACCAGATCGGCATTGGTGAGCACGTATACCGTCAACGAATTATCTCCACGCAACAGGTAAATGTATTTACCGCTGATGTCAAACGACGGATTCGTCAAGTCATCCAGCGATCCGTTGGTCGGGTTGCCGCCGAAAACGTATTCGCCGAAGTCATTCAGGGTGTCTTCGTCGTCATCATCCGTTGGTGTTCCCGACAGACCGTACAGGCCCGCCCAGACAGCAAAGCCGGAAGGCGGCTCAATGTTCTCTCCACACACGCTGAACCGGAATCCAACAAACCGCTTCTGGCCCAAGGTGCTTGTAGCCCAAATGGCGATCTGGTCGCCGGTATCGACCGACTGCCCGACGGGTTGGATCACGGCATCTCCGCCGGCCAAGGCATTTCGTTCTCCACTGTCTCCCGTTAGCTGCACCGCATTTGTGGCGCCGCCTTCCAAGAGGGAGATTCGCTGCCCGCCCGGAATGTCCGTCGAGCCGTTCTGAATCTTAAAGCCGTTTACATAGAGCTGTTTTCCAGACGGAAGCGTCAGATTGCTAAGATCGAACGTCATCAGCATCGCCTCGCCGGGCTGGATTTGAATGGTGGCATCCGTGGTTGTTAAAGTCCCATAGTTATCCACCGCACTGTTGTAGGCCCATTTATTGCCGCTAATATCACTCAACGTGTTGGTGAAGCTTATTTCATCAAAATTTTCTACCGACGAAATCGTTACCGTAAAGGAGCCTACCGCGCCCTCGCCGGCAAGCGAACCGGCCAGCCCGTCGGCTACACTGCTGAAGGTATTGCCGCCGGACGTCTGCTGAACCTGGCTGCCATCTGCCTGGAACACCCAAACATGGGTCGCATTGGCCAAACCGCCGGGCGTTTTGAGCAAATCCAGCGTAAGTTGCGCCGGCATCGCATCCACGCTGATTTCCAGCGCAGCGGCAGCGACACCACCCGTGGCACTGACCTGCACGGTGAACGTGTTCAACCCCACATCGCCGGAACCCGGCGAGCCTGACAGCGTTCCGTTGGAAGCCACGTTGAGCCACTCCGGACCTAATAGTTTCAAGAACGTCAACGGATCGCCTTCCGGGTCGCTTGCGTTATCGGCAATCGTTCCGCTGTAGGCCAAGCATTCCATTCCGTTGCTTTCCTCCACCGGATCAGAGTCAAAGGTCGGAGGCAGGGAGTCGTCGGTAAGCTGAAGCTCTGCCAACTGCACGGAATCGGCCGATGCAGGATCCTGCACCGCCGTAATCTCCAGCCGGTACAGTTCAAAATCTCCACTGCTCGCCGCCGTAAAGTTCCGGGTCTGGTTACGTGCGCTGAACAGTTCATTGCTGCGCGTATCCAGAATGGTCCACGTCGCGCCGCCATCATTGGAGCCCATGAGTGTCCAGTTTTTCGGATCGTTGGCCTGCGCCCCGGTGCCGGACGTGATGGAATATTCAATGACCTTCAGCGCCGCCGGCAAGGCAGATTGAATCCAGCTTCCATAGGGGGAATGATGTTTCCAAAGCGTATTCACATTTCCGTCGAAGGCATTTGCCGCCGCATTCGCAGCGGTCTCACCGGCCGCATACTGTATGGGCGTGGCATACACCTCCATCTTATCCAGATTCGGCCCGTTCATCAGTCCGCTCGGCTGAATGCGGACGATATTCGTGCCGCGTTCGAGCTCCACCAGAACCAGTTCCGTATCCCAGACTTCCCACGACCCAAGAGAGGTAAACGTTGCCGTCGCCTGCTGAATGCCATTCACCGAGATGGCACAGACGCGGTCCCCGGTATCTCCTCCGCCGTAGCGGATCATCATCGGAACCGATCCGCCCATTCCGCCATCGACCGCCATTTCGACCCAAGTACTGGTACCGTTGATATCGACATACCCGAATCCGGTAAAAGCATGTCGATCCCACCGCACGCTCGTGCCGCTCTGTCCGCTGAAGTCTTCAAATTGACAGGTGGCGGGGGCCGGCGATTCCTCCGTTGAAAGGTTAACCGCAACGGTATTGCCATACGCAGAAGAGCCAATCGGATTGACAGCTTTGAGGCGATAAATATAGCTCCCGCTTTGGGCAGCCGTTGTGTCCGTAAACCATTCCCGATCCGCCGGCAGGTTCGCGATGGCCGCATATGAAGCTCCGCCGTTGGCTGATCGTTCCAGCACATACGACGTTTCATCCAGCGCTAGATCGTCCCACTCCAGTGCCACAAACGGAGAAGCGGTATTTACATAATGCGTTACCCGCAACCGGGCGGGCGCGTCCGGTCCGACGCCATATGTTTGCCGTTCCGCCAGCTGGGCATCATAAAGCGATGGAATCGACATCCCCCCGCCGGTGCCCTCAACAAATCCATATGGATAACTGCCCCGAGTGATCGTGGCATTGCAACCAATCGCGTAGTTCTGACCGACCGGCGGCTCCTGGCAGGCAATAGATTTCCCGGCGGCCGCTAGATTCCATGCAACCAGCCCGGTTCCGGTCCAGCCGTGCGAAGTGCCTTCGTTCCCGCGGTTGTACATGCCGAGCACCATGTCCGTCGACGCGTCGCTCCATACGATATCATCCCAAAGGAATCCCGAACCCCAGCGCCGGTGGTTTTCCGATGACGCATAGGCATTCCGCGACTCGCATCCGCTGAATACAGCACCGCTCGTGGTCGCCGTCCCGTTACCGACAAAGCAGTGCCGACCTTTGGTGGCCAGACAGTCTTTGAACAAAACATTATGACAGTTTCCCCCAACATAAAAATTGTACCGCCGCCCCCCCGTTATTATGGAGACCGGGTCAATGGCCTGGCAATTCTGGACGGTGCTACGCGCGGACCGGGAGAACCGGAATCCCGATTCAACAAAACCTTTGGAGATGGTATGCTTGGCCCAGCAGTTGCGCGCGTCGATAAAATGAACACAGTCCCTGCGGTGATTCTCGTCGGTGCCACCGGCATTTTGGCTGATGACCCGCATGTTTTCCACACCACATTCCGAGATGATCCCCGCTCCGCTGTGACGGTAGACCACCGACTGGGAAAGGGAACGATCCAGCGGATGGTAGATTGGGGTGTCCAGCTTGACCTTATTTCCTGAAATCGCGGTCACTGTTCCATGAAAATACATCTTCAGGTCGGTCTGGCCCGGCACCCAGGGAACCTCATCGCCATACACATTGCCGTAATTAATGGCCTCGAGCCAAGCTTCTGTCGGATCATGCTGAATGACCAGATAATCGCCGACCGAATAACCGGATCCGTTTTCGACCTCAATGGTCCGGCTGCCGGTGGGAAGGAATTCATTGAGAACATTCTGCCTTGTGCCGGGTTCTTGAATAGCCCCGGTCGTTTCCGACTGAATCAAAATAATTCCCAGCTCCGCCATCTGAGCGGTTCCAGTCCCGACCACCATCGTATCATCTGCCATGCTTCCGTTGCCTTCGCCGCGCAGCACAATACCGTCCGCATTGATGGTTACAATCCCGGAAACGTTATAAGTGCCCTGGCGCAACAGAATCGCACCGCGATGTCCGTTCGCATCGGGAGTCATGGCCGCAACCCAATCAATCGCGGCCTGGATGTGGGCGGTATTGTCGCCCGCCAACGGGCTGATTTCGAGAACCACCGGCAGGCTGGGAATCGGATCATCTCCACCATGATAGCCCGCATGGCTGAAATCCGCGAGGCAGTTGCCCGCAGCATCCGAATGATAAACCAGTCGCCCGTTGCTGTTTGTATGCAGGATCGATGACTCCTCAAGAAGAACCGACAAATCCGCATCAAACACGATGCCGGCCAGTCCCACTCCGCTTGCGGAATTTGTCGGCTGCGTAAACGAGATCGTTTCGCCGCTACTCAGGATTATACCGGTAAGATTCGTGCTTCCCGACACGCCCATGCTGTTCCAGCTGTTGGTCGAATTGCTGTCGACCACCATCATTTCGCTGTTGACCGCTCCGTTGCCCCAATCCCAAGATACGAAATCAACTTGCACGTCCCCGCTCGCAACCGTCCAGTCAATCGTTTCACGAGCCGGCGTGGCCAGCGAAGCACCGTCGATACGCCCCGAGTTCTCGCCTTGGCCGGCAAGCACGCCCGTGTCGTCTCCCTGCAGTACAATATTTCCGTTTAAACCATCCCTGAATGCCTTGGCTTGAAGTGTAAAGGAGGTATTGAACAGGGCGCTGTCCGTCACCGTGCCAACGCTGCCGTTCCAACTGGCCACCGCGGCAATGACATTGGCATCAAGCGATGAAGGGGACGCACTCAGCGTAACACCGCCGGTTCCATCGACGGAAAAATAAAATATCAACGAGCCGCCTGTGCCGTTAAAAAGCCTGTTGGCCCCCGAGTAGGCCGGATCCACATTAAAATCCAACGTAACCGCCGCCGTTGCGGTTGTTGCGGCTGCCACCAGCGCCAGTATTCCACAATATGCAGTCTTCAGATTCATCATACCTATTCCTTTCCGGTTGGACATTCGGTATTTCAAAACGTTGGAAATCTCTTTTTCCCAGACAAACCAAACCCCGCTTTAAAGCAGGGTTTCGCATACAGCCATAGCTCATCTGCGCATTTGGGTTACATCATGAATCGACGGCGGATAAAAAGGATACCTCCGCCGAATGCCGAAATAAGACCCAACGTGGCCGGCTCCGGAATCACTTCAAATGTCATCCCAGTGACCGAAGCACCGGCAGAGGCAGCTCTCGCGGATAGATTATTTCGCAAATCGTCCGTCGTCATAATAAAGCTATCCCCGTTTGCCAGAGAAAATCCCTCTCCAACAAGGTCAATCGAACCACTGGTCGACGTATTGGGCAACAAATACTCTGTGCGGGTATCGCTGTCGAGGAATGTCAAGTTAGAGTCGCCATTTGCAACGCGGTTGCCATAGTCCACTCCCTTGAAGTTTAATCCGCCGGTACCGGAATACGTCCATACAATTTCTTCCGTCCCGGCTCCATTGAGGATCGGATTCATGACTCCAAGCCCCGGGCCTGGTGTGTTAGCATCGGTACTAAGGTTAATAACCTGACTTCCATTAAGCTTCGCAACACCGGTAAGTGTGAAACTGGTATTGAACAATGAAACCGCTGAAACCGTTCCGGCAGCGCCATCCCATGCATTTACAACAGCCTGAGGTAACGCACCCCCATTTGAGCTTTGGGCATCCAGCGTCACGTCACCAGAGCCATCCACCGTGAATTCCAACGTCAATACATTCAGGTTTCGTAACACGGTATCGGTAACCGGAAAACTAACACTCACATCGGCCACGCTGGCTAAAACTCCAGTCAGCAGACCAATCATAATTATGCATCTTATCTTATTCATTATAATCCCTTTCATTTTTTTTAAATTCTCAGGCGGCGCGTTGCCTCCCGAGAATATAAGTTGCTTAGTTTTTTACTGTTGCTCGACAATTAGTTTGATGAACTTTTCCGTATTCGCATCAACCGGAATTTGGTTCGTGACGGTCTTGAAGCCTGTAGCTGCATTTGCTTCGCCTTCGACCGTATAACCACCATCCGTCCAGTTTGGGAACAGCAGACCAGCCGTGGATACGTTCAGGTAGTAAGTCAATCCTGACGGAACCGGCTCGAGACGGGTATAAACGTATTCAATTACATTCGACGATCCACCTGCATCTACAACAGTCGATACGGGCATGTTTGCTGGAGCCACCGTTCCATTGACCGGGTTGCCCCCTACACCAAACTCGTAAAGGTTGCTTAGACCGTCGTTGTCGTCATCGCCATCCGGTCCGTTTATCAGACCGAAACCAGTCGCCCAATCAGAATAGACCAGCGCTATCGGCTCCAGAATATCGAAGGAGAAAGAGGCCAGCGTGTACCCGTCATTCTCATCGCCTGCGTCGGGATTGCTGAACGAAATAGCCTGCCCATCCAACAGGGAAACGCCGGTCAGATTCATGGTGCCGGCGCTGGTCGCCAAATTGTTGGTCTGCGTAACCGACGGGGTGCTCAGCAGCATGTCGACTGTGCTATTGGCCCGATTGACCCAACCCACATTCTGGAAATCGACCGTTCCGCCTGCCGCCATCGAAAGACCAATTGCAATACTTTCCATATTGGTGGACGAGGCTCTATCGATACGCCATGCATTTTTACCGAACACACCGAGTCCACCATCCGAAAGAGAAACCCCTAAATTTGATGTAGTGTTTGTATTGCCGAGCGCCGAGAAGGTCATTGAAAATGCGGTGCTGTAGGCTCCGGTGTAGGAGACGGATCCAGCCGGGCCATCCCATGCATCTACCGCCGCAATGGTCGTGGCTTCCGCGGCCGTGGTTGATGCATCAATCGTTACATTGCCCGAACCATCGACGGTAAAGTCGAACGTCAACACATCTACCTTATTCAGGTCTCCCGAAGCAACAGGAATGCTATTTGGGAAGGTCACAGTAATGCCGGGAGGAGGCGGAGAAGGAACGGCCTCGAAAACAAAGCCGAAGAGCGATGCACCTGCGGAGGATGCTCTCGGAGTGATTCCGTCGTCTTTGAAATCATCCGTCGTCACCACAAAGGTATCCCCGACGGAAAGTGAAAATCCTTCACCGATCAGATCAATCGATCCACCCGAGGAACTATTCGGCAGAACATATTCTTCGCGGGAGTCTTCGTCCAGGAAGGTCAGATTCGAGTCCCCATTTGCCACACGGTTGGTATATTCAACGGACTTAAAGTTAACTACAACGTCATCCGCCGACGTCAATGTCCACTCGATTTTTTCCGCACCGGCATCTTTAATAAGTGGAGTTTTCACACCCAAACCCGGCCCCGGATTGTCTGCCCAGGTACTGAGGCTAATAGTCGCTACGTCATTGGTCTTCGCAATGCCAGTAAGCGTGAAACTGGTGTTATACATAGCTGAATCCGATACGGATCCCACGATTCCGTCCCATGCGTCCACAACCGCCTTGGGAGCTGCACCGCCATTGGAAGTCGAAGCGTCCAGCGTAACAACGCCTGCACCATCTACTGTGTAGTCGAGAGTCACCGTGATTAAATTCCGCAATACAGGATCGGTAACCGGGAAGCTGACGACCACATCCGGCGATAGTTCGATGGGTGTTGCGGACACTTCGTCGCTGTACGTGGTTTCAAACCCGTTGGTATCCGTCGCCGTAACCGCATAGAAGTAAGGGGTTCCGTTCGTCACATCGGTGTCGATATACGCACTGGCTGAAAGATTGGTCTGCGCAACATAGTTGTTTGTCCCACTAATGGTCGACCGGTATACCGTGTAAAAGTCCAGAAATCCCGTTCCATCATCTGCCCAGTCAAGTACCGCAGAGGAAGCGGAGCCCACCGCAGAAACCCCTGTAGGCGTATTAATACCTGCGGCAACCGCCCATTTATCGGTCAGCTCGGTATATTTGTTGGAAAATGCTGAGGCATCCAAAAATTCGTCATAGACCAGGAATTCGCCAATTGCGCCATTAATGAATTGTCCGCCGTTATCTGTCCGGCCAAGCCACATAGTCTGCGTGGAGGAAAAGTTGCCATTTGCAACCGCGTTGGTGTTGAGTGAACTCATATTGTTGGAATCCCACAATTCGAAGGCTCCGGTTGCCTTATTGTAGTTGAAGGCTATGATCAGGGTATTCCCCGCCGCGACCGGCGTCCCGCCGCTCTTGGAAAAGGTTTGGCCCGCCATAACGGCCCTGACTTGGCCTCCCTCATATTTCAGAATAAAATTATTTAGAATGGTTGCGTTGCCATGATTACCAAAGACCGGATCTCGAACGACGGGAGCATTGACGCTGTCGACTTTCACTGCTGCAAAAACCGCAAAACCGCTTTTTGCGGATGCTGCACCGGTGAAATCGAGAAAACTATCCTGCTCGGCCGAACTAAAAAGCCGATACCCCGCATTGCCTGTTGTAAAATCAACACCGGACAGGCCGGATACCGATAGACTTGCGCTTGGAAAAAGAGGGTCTCCGACTCTGGTCAGATCTCCCGCATTGTTTGCATTGCCGGACTGATCCACCCAATCCGTCGCAACGCCGCTGGCATTCGTGACCACACTGCCCGGAACGGTTGCATCCAGATCACAAATCAGTGCCGCCTGCGCCCCTGCTGCCAAGCCGACCAAGATTCCTACTAATGTTAAGCATCTCTTTCTCATTTCATACCTCCTGCTATTCAGTCTCTATAAATAGGCTCACCATGAACCATCCCGACTTGATTGGCATAACGTATCACCATTTAAAGGGAAGAGATTGCACCTGACCGACAAATGCTTGACTGTGAAGGACAATATTTACAAAAATATGGATTTTTTGATGTTATTCTCAAAAATAAACGTTTTATCATCAGGTGGATTTTTATACGGATTTAATTTCGATTAGAGACCTGTCCGGTGCCTGCGCCCCAACTATTCCTGGGTATCAGGCGATGTCTGTTTTGCACGGTATTCAGAGGGTGACATGCCATAGAATTGCTTGAAATACCGACTGAAATGAGCGGCATCCGAAAACCCCACGTCATATGCGATATCGGTAACTCTCAGTTCCGAGGATGCAAGCAGCGCTGCTGCTTTTTTCAGACGGACATTCCAAATCATTTTTGCCGGGGTTAATCCGGTCAAGGCTTTCAGTTTCCGACTCAGCGTTCGCAACCCCACATTCAGCTTCATCGCGAATAGCTCGACCGAAAAATCAGTATCAGCGCAATGCGTTTCAAGCACCTCAAATATTTTCCTTAGGAATTCCTGATCTGGAGACAATTCCATCTGTGGTTGGTTGGGCACCATAACATCCTGGATGAAGCGCTCGCGCAACTTTCGTCGCGACTCAAGTAGATTGTGAATCCTTGCTACTAGCAGCGCCATATTGAACGGCTTGGTGACATAGTCGTCGGCTCCCGTCTGCAATCCCTCGACCTGGCTTTGCACCGAGGTCTTGGCGGTCAGCATGATGACCGGGATATGGGAGGTTTCCGGGTTTGATTTAACTTCGCGGCAAAATGAAATTCCATCCATGACCGGCATCATAAGATCGGTCACGATGAGATCGGGAATATATTCCCGTGCTTTATCAAGCCCATCCTGACCGTCGGCCGCTTGAAGCACGTCATAGTCGCTCTTCAGCCCAAAAGCAATATACCAGCGAAAGTCGACATCATCCTCGACCACGAGAACCCGTGGCAAGTCGTTCGCTTGTTCCTTATCCGGGGAGCTATTCGCTTGATCCTTTGAATCGTCTGTTCCGTCAGCCATGACTTGATCCTTTATTGGAAATGTTTTCCAAGTCAACCGGTAAATGCACCAGGAAACGGGTGCCGGGTCGCTTAACATCCTGATGGATCGGGCTCTCGGCACGAATTTCCCCTCCCCACAAATCCACCAGTTCCTTCGTCAGATTGAGCCCTATCCCGGAACCGTCGACAATCGTTTTTTCAGGAACCCGATAAAAGCGGTCGAATATGTGGTGCAGATGCTTCGGCGCGATACCGCGGCCGGTATCCTCCACGATCAACGACAACGTCCTGCCCCCGCCTTGGCCGGGCACGGCATCCAGCAGCACCCTGACCTCACCATCGGAAGGACTGTACTTGATTGCATTAACGATCAGGTTCTGCACAATTTTTTTGAGCTTGTCCGCATCGAACCAACCCATGCACGGTTCAACCATCTCAAGATGGCAGGACACCTTGTGTCGTTTCGCCAGCGGCTGCAACAAGTCGACACATTCCCTCACCGGCCTCGAAATATTCCCCTCTTCGGCTTCGATCCGCATCTGGCCCTGTTCGAGTTTTCTAAAATCCAACAGCTGCGAAACCAGGTTAGCGACCCGATCAACATTGCGCATCGCCAAGGACAACAGTTGCTCGCCATCTTCGTCTGGCCCGGCTTCCAACATGCTCTCAAGCGGCCCCTTAATCAATGCGAGCGGCGTGTTGAGTTCGTGGGAAATGTTTGTAAAAAAACCGGTCTTGATCCGATCCATCTCCACTAAATGCTTTTCGCGCTCAACCTGCTGCTCAATAAGATGTCGTTCCCGGATGCGGATGATGATCCAGATCAGCATCGCGACCAGAATTAAAAAAGAAATCACCATAGTTACAAACCATGCCTGAAGCCAAACCGAAGGAACCACGCTGAATCCTGCAACCGCCGGGGTTGGATCGACATTATAGTCCCTGTCCCTTGCGCGGACCTCGAGTACATGCCGCCCATGCGGAAGATCCGGGAACATTCTATCTGTTTCGAGGGAATACCGAGACCAATCCCCGTGGTCCAGACGCCATGAATATTCAAGAAGCTCTTCCGGGGTATTGTCCCACGAATCCCGGCCCGCCCAGGCCATCTGGCTGTTTCCCGGCTGGGCCACCCGCTCTAGCAGTCTGTCGGAGTTAGAACCCCGCACTGGCGACATCCCGGCATGAACTTATCAAGTAAAAGAGGCAAAGGCCGGGCGAAGCAAGAAAATGTCTGAAAATACGCCCGAAAATGTGCCGACAGTGCATTGGCGTGCTGTTTTGCGGTTGCCGCCGGGTGTTTCGGGGCACGCGCCGCCATGAGCTTGAATATTTTCTTTAGATTGTAACTGAGGCAGACGAGGCTCCATTCGGTTTCGGCTTTCTCCTTCCCCCTCATCGAGAAGCGGCGGAAGCCGAGCACTTCCTTGATAACCCCGAAAACGGGTTCGACGGTTTGCTTGCGCTGCTTGTAGAGCGCCTTCCCTTCGGGGGTCTTGAGACGGTAGGCCATCTGTTCCTTGATGGGTGCGCCAGGTGGCGGCGGGGTCGGCAGCGGTTGCTTCTCGAGGTCGGCAACGCTGACGTGGTGCGAGCCTTTGGCCATGGCGCTGTACACCGTCGGCCCGCCACCGGTTTCGGCGTCTTTGACGGCCTTCTCACTGTAGTAGCCGGTATCGGTCAATACGCTTTCCGGAGTGGCCGCTTCCTCAGGAATGCTTGCGAGAACAGGATTGAGCTGCTCTTTGTCATTGGGCGCATCGGTGACGAGCTGACCAACGATGAGATAGGTTTCGGTGTCTACAGCGGCCTGCGCGTTGTAGGCCTGTTCGAAGTGGCTGCCGTTGCCGGCCTTCATGATGCGGCTTTCGGGGTCGGTAAAATTGTATTGCTTCTTATCCGGCGGCTCTGCGGATGGAGGTTTAGGTTCTTTTCCCCGCGGTTTCTTGTTTTTACGCTTTTCCTCGAAGGCCGTTTTCTTCTCTTCGTACTCGGCCTGTTTTTGTTTGCGCTCCTCTTCGTAGCGCGCCTTGATCACTGCCCGGGCGTGCTCCAGGCTCTTGATGCGGTCTTCGCGCCGGACGATTTCGTCCGGGATGCTCAGCCCGTCATCAAGCGGGACGTTATCGACCTGCTCGGCTTTGGCGGCGAGTTGTTCGACTTCCTTGCGCAGCAGTTCGACCTGCTCGCCGGCATGCTTGTAGCTGACAGCGGAATGCTTGCTGGCACTGGCTTTGATCTTGGTGCCATCGACGCTCACGGTGCCGACCTTTTTGAGACCGGCGGTTTCCTGCGCCATGAGCAGCACCCGTACAAAAGCCTTTTCGAACAGCTCGCGGTTCGTGCGGCGAAAGGCACAGATCGTGTCGTGATCGGGATGCAGGCTGCCGCCGCAGATGTAGCGAACGATGACGTCCGACCAGGTCGCATCCTCGATCCCGCGCGAGGAGAAGCGGCCCGTGGCGTAGCAATAGATCAGCAGAGTCAGCATCATGCGCGGCGGATACTGCTCGTCGCCAGTTCCCCGAAGGTTGAAGCGGAAGTCTCCAGCGGGAAGCCGGTCCACCGCATCGATCAGGAAATGCACAATGTGCTTCTGAGGAATCCAGTCGCGCAGGTCTGGCGGAAGCAGCATCGGGGTGTCGCGGTCGAGGTTCTTGAGTCGTGTGGCCATCACTTCCTTTTGGTTAAGACAGGCATAGACTGGCACAGTCTCATGAATATTGAAATATTATTCGCAAGCTAAGTCCGACAGACTGCTAGGCAATAGGTTATGCGGGTATCCGGCGGAGCTGCATCCGCAACGTACCTGACGCTGCAGAACTTTGTATGCTCTCCGAGCGATGCCGTAGGCGCCCGCGTCCGAAGCTGCCAGTCGCGTTCGCCAAAGTTCAGCCACACCGCGTTATCTTGTGCTTGATGCATGGTGCCGCTGTTTCGGGTCATCGAAATAGTCGGGGGAAACGCATGCATCGTCCAGCTTCTCCCGTCAAACCGGCTGATACCGCTGCCGGATGCGGCAAGCAAAGTGCCGTCCCGCAACGGAAGCAGATCCGAAACCAGACTGCTGGCCACCCCATCTTCCGTGGAATACCGGATCCAACTGTCGCCCTCCTTCCGGTATACGCCGAAGCCTCCTTTGGCAACCCAAAGCACCCCGGCGGCATCCACCGCCATGTCGTCCGTGATACGCCAAGGCAGTGCCGTAATGAGCTCCATGCGATGATCGGTCAGATGATAGCAATCGGTCTGGACACCACCCAGCCAGAGCGAATCCGTATCCTGCTGGGCAAAAACAGATATCACTTGCTTGGGAAAAACCGGTGGAACATGCTGCTTCAGCAACCCGACATCCCCGTCGGCGGAAACGCCGTACTGCAAAGCACCCCCCTTCGTTATCGGTTTCAGGTATCTTACTGTCCCGAACCACATCGTACCGTCCATCGCTTCAAAGACCGCTCGGGGAGCGATGGCTTCGGCAAACTCCGGGTGCAGGAAATGCTTCCACTGTTTCCCGTCGAAAACCGCGATTCCCGCCGCCTCGCCGTGGCTGCCCGCCGCCCAGACCAAACCATGGCTGGAGCACACAAGCGCTCGGGGCAGGCTGATCATGCCATCGGAAACCTCATGTTGAAGCCAGCGCCCGGAATCCAGGTCATGACTGACCGCGTGGCTATCCTTCGTCAAAAACCATTGGATACTTCCATCCGCAGATTCGCATTGGAAATGTAATTGGGGATAGGTCTGCCATTGGTGACTACCCGTATCCACGTTGTAAATCCGACCGAACTGGGTAAGCACCCAGATTCTTCCGCCGGACGACTCGAACAGGTACAAAGGAACAACCGGCAGCCCAAGCTGGTAGGGCAGATAGATTGAAGGACCGCGTGCTCCTAGGGAATATATTTCGCCTGCTCCACCGGCCCAGAGGGTGCCATCACGGCTTTCGAGCAGGGAATAGTGTGAATTGCTGTGCGGTGCGGATGCGGCGGCGCGCCACGCCTCCTCTTTTACATCAAAATAAAGAACACCATGATCCCCCGAGGCATCGGCAAACCAGATCCGCCCATTCCGTCCGGCCAGCAGGCTGACATTGCGCAATCCGGAAGAGCCCTTTGCCGGAAAATATTCCCACTCCGCCGCCGGCAGCGCCTCGCCGTCTACCACCGGAATATGGATCAGTTCGTCATCCCGGTCTTTGTATGACTGAACGAGCCAAACATCCCCCGTCGCACCAGCACATGCTGAAAGCCGGCAGCCTTCAGGAACTCGCGCAACCACCTTGCCCCCGCTCAGGTCGTCGTTAATTCTCCACAGCGCGTGCTGCATCTGCAGCCAGATGGTTTCATCCTTACCCTGAAAAAGACGGACATCAAAATTCACAGGTTCCAGTGCTTTGACCAGAACCGCCCACTCCCCTTGGTGCCATCGCACCAGGCTCTTGCCTGCCACAACCAGCAGATCCTCCTTCCCCAGGACCAGCACCGCGCTTGCCCAGGGAACGGGGCGCTGGCTTGAAATCCGGCGAAGCAGTCCTTCGTCGAAGGGGATCCGTGTCACCTCCTGCCCATCGTCCCGAACCAGACCACCGACGGCCCCGAACCAGAGTGTACCATCCGGAACTTCATCCATGCAGAGTACCCCTGCACCATCGAGATACTCCACATGCTGCCAGCGCCACGGCTCCAGCATCGGATCCGCAATCTCCGGCGTATACGGCACAACCGCCGCACACCACAAAGGCAGCAACGCCAGAGTCAACGCCAATAGTTTCAGAAATCCGTTTCGCATGGAGATAATTTCCAACCCGCTCAGTCCGATACGGGGAAAAGTGGCGTCAAGTTCCTGACCGAAGCCAGCAACGCCACCTGTTCATCATCCGTCAGCGGATGGAACCCGGCTACCAGGTTTTCCGCCATGCGGTAGATGCGCTCATCGCCCGGTGGAATGGCAGCGGTTAAATCCTGCGACAAGGTAAAGTAGAGGGCATTCCGGACGAGTTCTAAATCATCAATCGGTCGGTACCAACATTTGGTATAACCGCTCTCTTTCTTTTGCTCTTTGTTGTCCCAGGGCGTGTGAGCAAGCGCTTTAAGTGCAAGTCGTGCCACGTCTTTTTTCTTCGCTTTTTCCAGCAGCTGTTTGCCGAATCCACTGGTGGCAAAACAGACATGGTTTACCGGGAACAGCACGGAGTCCCATTCAAAGCGATCAAGCAACTCAAGTGCAACATCCTCGTCGTGTGCAGAAAAACCGAGATGGCGTACCTTGCCCTCTTCGCGCGCTCTGACGAGCAGCTCCATCACGCCACCCGGAGCGAACGCCTGCTCGATATCTTCGGGCTTGTGCATGTTGTGCAACTGATAGAGGTCAAAATAGTCGGTCTGTAGCGTTTTCAGCGAATTTTCAAATTCCCGCCGTGCACCTTCAGCATCCCGCTCGCCCGTTTTACATGCGAGAAATACCTCTTCGCGATAGGGTTTCAACGCCGGTCCCAGCTTGCGTTCCGCCTCGCCCTTGCCGTACGAGGGCGCCACATCGAAATAGTTTATGCCGCGCCCGATGGCTCTTGCGACCTCGTTGTTTGCATCTGACTGTTCCTGGCCCATCAGCACGATGGCGCCAAAACCGATGATCGAAAGATCGATCTCTTTGTTATACGCACGTTTCGGAATCGGCTTGCCTACATCCTTGCTCATTGCTTTCTCCACCATTGACCAATACCCACTCGCAGCAAGCGAGGTTTTCATAAACGGTCTACGTTTCATTTTTTTCCTCTCCTATTTAATCCATTTTTAAAAATTGGCGGAAACTTGCAACGTCAGACGATTGACACCGGATAAACGTTTAAGCATAGTGTTTTTAAATTTTCAATGCTATTTAGTTGCATTCATCAATCCCCCAAGGAGATTAGCCATGGAAACAGAGAAAACCTTGTCTCGCAGATCCGCCCTTAAAACAGGAGCGATTATAGCTCCGTTCGGAATTCTTGCAAGTCAGTCTCTTGGAGAGCCCTCGGATAAACTGAACGTGGCCTGTATCGGCTGCGGAGGAAAGGGACGATCTGATGTTGCTGACGTGGCCGGAGAAAACATCGTGGGTCTATGCGATGTTGATTCCGCCCGTGCAGCCAGCACATTCAAAAAACATCCCGATGTCCCGAAATTTAAAGATTATCGCCGGATGCTTGAAAAGCTCGACAAGCAGATTGATGCCGTAACCATCAGCACCCCCGACCACACCCACTATCCCGCCGCCATGATGGCCATTGAAATGGGTAAGCACGTATTTGTTCAGAAGCCGATGGCCCATACCGTATGGGAAGTCCGTCAGCTCATGGCCGCGGCAAAACGAAACAACGTGGTCACCCAGATGGGCATCCAGGGGCACTCGCACGACGGGACGCGCCGGTTGAAGGAATGGATCGCTGCCGGAGCCATCGGCGACGTTCGTGAAATCCACTATTGGACCAACCGCCCGATTTGGCCGCAAGGCATCTACACCCCGACGGATAAACCGGCCGTACCCGGCTCACTCGACTGGAACCTGTGGCTGGGCACGGCACCCCAACGGGCCTATAACCCGGCGTATGCCCCCTTTGCGTGGCGCGGCTGGTGGGACTATGGCTGCGGCGCCCTCGGCGATATCGGTTGCCACGCAATGGATGCCGCCTTCTGGGCATTGGACCTGGGAGCACCTACGAGCGTGGCCGCAGAGACCTCGTTGCAAACCGACGATGTCGCACCGGCGTGGTCGAAGGTCACCTATGAATTTCCAGCCCTTGGAAACCGCCCGGGCATCAAGGTGCTCTGGCATGACGGCGGTCAAAAACCTGAACGCCCTGAAGCGCTGGAAGAAGGTCGCGATCTGAACGAAGGTATCGGCGGACAGCTGCTCTACGGCGACAAGGGGGTCATCATGGCCGATACCTATTGCAAAAGTCCGCGCCTGATTCCGGAAACCTCCATGCGCGAGTTCATGCCCAATGCTCCGGAAAAATCGATTCCGAATTCGCCCGGCCATATGAAGGAGTTTCTGATGGCCTGTAAAGGGGAAGGCACGCCCGGCGCCAGCTTTGACTTTTCCGGACCGCTTACCGAAATGGTGCTGCTCGGCAACCTGGCCGTACGTACCCGCAAGCACCTGAAATGGGATTCGGCCAACATGCGCACCGACGACAAGGATGCCAACCAGTATTTGACCAAGGCGTATCGCAAATTTTAAATGAAGGGGTTGCCAACCAGCATAGTCTTACTGACCACCTTGCTTTCTGTTCAGGCCGGAAGCATCAGCAATGTGCTTTTCATTGTTTCCGATGATCTGAAGGCGAGCGTGCTGGGATGTTATGGCGACAAGGTGTGCCAAACGCCGAACATTGATAAACTCGCCAGCGAAGGCATGGTATTCAACCGCGCCTACTGCCAAGGGGTATGGTGTGCGCCGTCGCGGAAGTCGTTCATGTACAGCCGCTACAAGGACGACAAAGGCGTCAATCTAGGTGAGCATTTTAAGAACAACGGATGGTATAGCGCGCGCGTCGGCAAGATCTACCACATGCGCGTGCCCGGCGACATTATCGACGGCACCGATGGCGCCGACGTTCCCAGTTCTTGGACAGAGCGCTTCAACTCCCAAGGGATGGAAGCGCACTCCCCGGGTGACTATGCCTGCCTGAACCAAAACATTTTCACCACCGAGCTGGAGGGGCGCGAGTCAACCAAGATGCCCAACCGCATGTTTGTTTCCGTCAGCTACGAAGGCGACGGCTCCGATCAGCCCGACTTCAAGACCGCCGACAAAACCATTGAACTGCTACGCAAACACAAGGACAAGCCGTTCTTCATTGCAGCGGGGCTGGTGCGCCCGCATTACCCGAACGTCGCGCCGGAACAATACTTCGCGCCCTACCCGTGGCAGCAGATCGAACTGCCGGAGGTGCCCAAGAACGATCTCGCCGACATTCCGAAAGCGGGACTTGCCAAAACGAAGAATGCCACCAACCTCATCGGAAAATATCCCGACAACCAAAAGCGCATGTGGTCGGCCTACTATGCCACCGTAACCTTCATGGACGAGCAGGTCGGGCGCATCATCAGCGAGCTGAAACGGCTTGGCCTGCGCGACAGCACTGCGATCGTCTTTCTCAGCGACCATGGCTACCACCTCGGCGAACACACCTTCTGGCAAAAGAGCAACCTTCACGAAGAGGTAACGCGGGTTCCGCTGATCATTGCCGCGCCCGGCTTTAAGCCCGCTCAAACCGACGCCTTTGCCGAGCTGGTCGACATCTACCCCACCCTCGCCGAGCTTGCCGGACTTCCAATCCCCGGAAACGTTCAGGGAACGAGTCTGGTTCCAATCCTTGGAAATCCTGATGCCTCCGTTCGGGACGGGGCCCTGTCGTTCAATAACGGCACCGCGTTGCGCGAAAACCAATTCGCCTACATACGCTACACGGATGACTCCGAAGAACTCTACGACATGAGGCTAGATCCAAAGCAGTTCACCAATCTGGCCAAGAACCCCGAATATGCCATACAACTCCGGAAACTAAGGAGCAACCTCGACGCCCGCCTGAAGGCGGAAAGCATCAACATCCAAAAGAAAAAAGGAAAAGCCAAATGAAGATAATCCCAACAATCGGAATCCTGCTCGCGACGGCGGCGGCAACACTCGCGGGCGACTGGCAGACACTCTTTGACGGATCCAGCCTCGATGGATGGAAGGCCAGCGAAAAGGAAGGCTGCTTCAGCATCGTTGACGGCGATACGCTCAAAGTCGAGGGCGGGCGCTCGCATCTATTCTGGATGGGCACCGACTCCATTCCCGGCACATTCACCGACTTTGAGTTCAGCGCGAAGGTTAAAACCACAAAAGGATCTAACGGCGGCATTTTCTTTCACACGGTGTATCAGGAAACGGGCTGGCCGAAACAAGGTTACGAGGCCCAGGTTAACACCACCCACAAGGATCAGCGCAAGACCGCCAGTATCTATGCCGTGAAAGATGTCATGAATGATGCGCCGTCTAAAGACAACGAATGGTTCAATTATCTGATCCGTGTAAAGGGCAAAACCATCACCATCCTGATTGATGGAAAAGTGGTCAATGAATACACCGAACCCGCCGATCTCCAGTTACCGGAAAAATTTAAGGATCGGAAACTCAGCTCCGGCACCTTTGCCCTTCAAGGCCACGATCCAAAAAGCATCACCTACTATCAGGACATCAAAGTCCGCGAATTGAAATAACATGACTATCAAATCCGGCAACAAAAACTCTTTAGGCAGAATAATTTTCAGGCAGAATAATTCACACAGCAGGGAAAATTATTCTGCCACAAAATTATTCTGCCTTTTAATTCCATTCCTCGTTACAGGCGTTCTGAATGCTGCGCCGAATCAACCGGAATGGCAGATTGTTAAAACCAAATACCCTACTGCCGATGTGGTTATTGCCGGATACAATGTGGAGGACTTTGGCGCGAAGGGCGACGGCAAGAAAGACTGCACCAAGGCCTTTCAGAATGCACTGAATGCGATGAAGGAAGCCGGCGGCGGAACGGTTTTTGTTCCTGAAGGGAAATATGCATTTAAGGGAAGTCTTAAGATCCCGCCCTCTGTAACGCTGCGCGGCGAATGGAAAGAGCCGTCCAAAGAGGATCCCGGTGTACGAGGAACGCTTCTGATGCCGTTGGGCGGAAAAAGTGATCCGGACGGAACGCCGTTTATCTCCGTGGACTATTGCAGCGGCATTATGGATCTGAATATCTGGTACCCGGCCCAATCCTCGCTAAAGCCGGAACCTTATCCTTGGACGTTGATCCAGAAAGGCGGCGACAACGCCACCTTTGAAAACCTGACGTTGGTTAATCCGTGGCAGGGCATCCGGATCGGCCCAGGCGGCAACGAGCTGCATTTGGTTCGTAATGTCTACGGCACCCCGCTCAAAGTCGGTATTCAGTATGATTCCACTACGGATATCGGGCGTTTGGAAAAGGTCTACTTTTCTCCGCGTTGGTGGTGCCAGAGCAAGCTTCCGAAAGCGCCGCGTAAAATCGATTGGATCAAACAGAACGGCACGGCGATCCATATGCTGCGCTCCGACTGGGAATATGTCGCCAATGTGGAGATCGACGGCTATGCGCGCGGCTATCTGATTTCAGAGGGCGTACGCGGTGCGGCTAATGCTCAGTTTTATCATTTGATTATCCGCGACTGCCAAACCGCCATGGAAGTGGAAAAGACCAACCCCTTCGGCATGGTATTCACCGAGTGCTATTTTGACGGCGTTGAACACGGGGTATTGCTGGATGAAAAATTTAACTCTGCGGCCCTCTTCTCCACCTGTATTTTTGGCGGCAAGGAAGCCATCCGTTCGAATGGCGACGGCAATCTCATGCTCGATCAATGCCGCATCGCCCGCGGCAACGTTGTGCTTGAAAAAGGGGCACATACGATACTGGGCTCGACCCTGAAGGATACAAGCAGCCGTATTCAGATCGGCAAACAGGTTGCCGGCACCGTGCTCGCCGGCAACAGCTATCCCTCCAAGCTGCCCGCGGTGCGGAATGATGCAAGCGACAGCGTGCTGCAGAAGTCAGACGATCCGCTCCCGCTGAACCCCATTCCGGACTATCCCAAAAACTTTGTTAAAACCTTTGTTCCTCCCCGAATTGATATGGTCGTGATCCCGCCGACGGGAAGTGATGACACTCCGGCCATCCAAACAGCAATCGATGAACAGGCGCGTAAAGGCGGGGGCATTGTCTTTCTTCCGAGCGGCGATTATCTGATTAAGGGGCACCTGAATATCCCGACCGGCATTGAGTTGCGCGGCATTCACGATGTCCCCCACCACACCATGGGTGCGGGCAGCGTGCTTCACATTTTCCCGAATGATGAAAATCCGACCATTACCATGGAAGCCGGCAGCTGCATGCGAGGACTTTCCTTCAACTATCCGGAGCAGCGCATCGAGGAGGTTAAAAAATACCCCTTCCTCATTCAGGGCCGGGGCAGCGATATCTGCATCATTAACGTCAATGCAGCCAATCCGTTCAAGTTCATGGATTTCATGACGCACCGCTGCGACAACCATTTCATCGACTATCCCTCCGGTGCGCCTCTGATGGTAGGGATTGCAGTCGGGGGCGGCAGTGAAAACGGGGTTGTTCAGAACATGCAGTTTAATCCGCACTATTGGTCGCGTGCGCCGCGCAGAAACTCACTGTATGCCAACAAGACCCAGGGCGGTGTTTCCAGTGGTACCGGAAAGTTGCTGTGGGAATACCAAAAAGAAAATCTCGATGCCCTCGTGGTCGGACATTGCGTAAATGAATTCCTCTACCAGAATTTTGTCTTCGGTTCCCTCTATGGCATCCATTTTATGGAACAGAACGGGCACGGCGCGATCAATTGCATCAGCCACGGTCACGGCACCGACGGCTCAAAAGTCGGCTGCTACTTTGAATACGGTCATGGTGAAATTTTTATGATTAACAATGAACTCGTTGCCATGTCCTCACAGGATAAAACCGCCATCAAGCTTTCCGAAGGTTTCGACTCCGAGGCCACGCTGATCAATTCCATGGTCTGGGGCAACCCCGACATTCTGGCGGATGTCGGCAACGGCACCCTCACGTTGCAAAACCTGCATGCCAACCGGCACGGCAAGGGCCTTCAGCTTTTCAGCGGCACCCTGCACGCATTCAACCTCAGCTTTAATCAGGCCGGCACCCACCTGCAGACCGCCGACACGGCCGAAGCCCAACTGACCGGCTTCATTACAAAAGGCGCCTTCCAATCATTGAAAGGACGGCAAAAACCAACCCATATCATTGAGCGATAATGAATCGCTTTAAACGCGCACGCGATTAGAGCGAATAGTATTGCTCCCAGCCCTTGCGCGGCGGCGCACCCACGAGCAGTTCGTTTGCGACCGAACTGTTCGTAAACCGATTCGTTTTCCGATCAAACTCCAGCGTGCCGCCTAACCGCTGCGAGATACATCCGAGCGACAACAACTGTGAAAGCGGGCCGGAAATCGAAAAAGGCGTCCGTGTTTCCTCTTCGCCTTTACAGGCCAAAATGAAGTTCAGGAAATGATCCGAATTTTTACCGAAGTCGCGCGGCAGCTTTCCTTCCTTCAGCAACTCCCTCATTTTTTCGTAGGGGATAATCTGCAGCGGATTCTCGTGAGCGGTGCCATGGAAGACATAGTCTTTGCCGTAGATAAACTTGCCCGGCGTGGTCAGCTCCTTGCCGCCCCACTCTTCCGGAAGCGGCGGCATGTTATCGACTCCGTCGTACCAATCGATATCCATGGAAGGCATATCCCCTCGGGAAGGGAATTTAAAATTGATCGTAGAAGCCATGGGATAAATAAACGGATTCTTTCCTTCGAGTTTCTTTGCGGTCAGCTGCTCCGGAAGCCCCAGCTCCAGAAAGCGCTGAATCGTATCGAGCATGTGCGCCCCCCAATCGCCAAAACACCCGGTTCCGAAATCATACCAACCGCGCCAGTTTCCATAATGAAGGTCTTTGCTGAACTCATGATACTGCGCCGTGCCCAGCCACACATCCCAGTCCATCGTTTCCGGCACCTTTTCACCGGTGCGGAATCCTTTTACATCACCATAGGGATGCCAACGCCGCGATTTATTCATATAGGCGTCAACGTGCTTTACATCCTTGATAATACCCGCTTCCTTCCAAGCCTTGAACTGGAAATAGTTGGCGCCCGAGTGCCCATAGTTCCCCATCTGCGTAGCCACTCCATGACGCTCTGCGGCATCCATCATCAGCGTGATTTCATTAAAGGTGCGAGCCAATGGTTTTTCAACGTAGACATGTTTGCCCAGTGCCATGGCCGCCATCGTGATCGGGAAATGGGAATGGTCCGGAACACACACCACCACGGCGTCGATCTGTTTTTCCATCTTATCGAACATGACTCTGAAATCTTTAAACGTCCGGGCATTGGGAAAAAGCGCTTCGCTCTTAGCGGTCCACTTGCTCCCCATATCCACATCGCAGATCGCGACCATGTTTACGAGCTCCGGTTGATTGAACGATTGGATCAGGCTGTCGCCCCGCCCGCCGATACCGATGAAGGCCATGTTGATTTTTTCATTCGCCCCCACAAAGTGTGTCCGGGCGCAGCCCGGCAGCAGAGTAAGTGCCGACCCCATGAGTCCGGCTTTTGTAATTTGTCTTCTTGATATGCGTATGCTCATTGAACCCACCTTATTTAGGTTTTAATGGAACCGTTTCAGAAAAAGGAATTTCATCCCGCAAAAGTTTTCCGGCTTCGTCGGAATTTTGCCGAGGCATCTTCAGTGCACCCTTCACATTCTTCAGCAGTTTTTTCGGCGCGGGCTTCTTATTACTAACCCACTTATAGGAGTCGCCCTCGATCACCAGCGTCAGTTCATGCTTCAATACACCGGGCTCCGCAAAGGTTTCCGGCGCAGAAGCGGCCAGCTTCTTTTTCACCTCTTCAAGCTCAGGGTTGTTCGCCAGGTTTTCCCATTCATTGGGATCCTGTTTAACATTGTACAGTTCCTCGGTGCCGTCGGCGTAACGGATATAGCGCCAGCTCTGATTAATGATGGCATATTCCTCCGGCTTCATACCCGGCAGCAGCACATCGCGGTCTTTGGCGGTCGAAGGATCTTTAAGCACCGGCACCAGTGAGGTGCCGTCGCGATCCTGACCATCTTTGACGCCGCACAGTTCGGTCAGCGTCGGGAACATATCCATCAGCGATACCGTCGCGTC
The DNA here is from genome assembly GCF_900890705.1 of Pontiella sulfatireligans. Classification (GTDB taxonomy): domain Bacteria; phylum Verrucomicrobiota; class Kiritimatiellia; order Kiritimatiellales; family Pontiellaceae; genus Pontiella; species Pontiella sulfatireligans. The sequence goes on from NZ_CAAHFH010000004.1 coordinate 228,885, forward strand.
CACCATCGCATCTTTGCTGATACCGGGTCCGGCCCAGATGAACGGCACATGCGACGTCCGCCCCCAGAGCGTATGCTTGCCCCAGTCAAACTTTTCGCCATGGTGATATCCCTGATCACTCCACAACACGACGATCGTATTATCCGCGTTCGGCCCCGACTCAATCGCCTCGAGCAGGCGACCGAGCATGGCGTCCTGATAGGAGATGCAGGCTAAATATCCATGTATGGCATCATCCACCGCATCCAGCGACTCCAGCCGTTTATGGATCGCGCTGCGACTGGTCTTGGCCTTCTTGACTGCAGGCGGCAGGTCTTCGAGGTCGTCCGCCTTGTAGGGAGGCAGCTCAATCTTATCCGCATCGTAGAGATCGAAATATTTTTCAGGCGCATAGTTTGGAAAATGCGTCGCATAAAGCCCCACCCCCACAAAGATCGGTTTGTCGTGTTTTTGTCGGAGCAGCTCACACGCCCATTCGGTGCGCATGGTGTCGGCCATCTTTTCCTCGTCCTCGTTCTTGATTTTTCCCCACTCGAGGAAAAACTTGTTGGCGGGTTCGCGGTCATGATTGAAAATACTGTTTGGATACGGATCAGGCAGAATTGGATCGTCGAGCAACCACGTATTGATGGCCCAACCCTCTTTCCGCTGTTGTTCCGTGCGGAAGTAATATTCGGTCCAGCCACGCTGGTCGATGAATCCCGCCGTATGATGAAACAGCTTGCCCGCGCCGTAGGTGGCATAGCCGCCATCCTTGAGCACTTTATGGAGCGGATTAATTTCCGGGTTGTTGTGGAAATAGACCTGCGTAGCGTAGCAGCCGGTGGTGCTGGCATGACGGCCTGTAAAGATGGCAGCCCTCGATGGCGCGCAGAATACGCCGGCGGTATGCGCATTCAGGAAATTGACCCCGTTCTTCGCCAGCCGATCCATATTCGGTGTCACCGCCTGCGAATATCCCATCGCCCCGACCCAGTCGTTCATATCGTCCAGCGAGAAAAATAGCACATTGGGTTGCTGCGCTCCTACGCCAAGGGCTGTGGATAATAATAATCCAAGGCAGGTTAACTTAATCTTCATGACATCATTTCCCTTTAGGCTCAGGCATGGAATCAATCAGGGATTTCATGCGCTTCACGACGGGCGCGCATTCGGGATTATCGGCGAGGTTATAATGCTCGCCGGGATCTTTCTGATGATCGTAAAGCGCGTGGCCGCCGCTCTTCCAGACTATGTAACGAAAGCGCGGATCGCGCACGGAACGGTCGGCATTGCAGTAGGAATAGGCAATTTCTTTACGCTCGGCGTTCGGATTTCCAAGTATTGGAACCAGGCTGGTGCCGTCGAGTCCTTCGAGATCATCGAGGCCACAGAGTCCGGTCAGCGTCGGATAAATATCCACAAACTCCACGATTCGTTCGCACGTTTCACCAGCGGTCTTCATGCCGGGCGCAGCAATAATGAGCGGCGCGCGGCAGGAACGCTCAAACAGCAGGCCTTTGTTCCAATAGTTCTTTTCACCGACCTGATAGCCATGGTCGCCCATAAAAACAATGACGGTGTTTTCGAGCAGCCCCTTTTCCTCCATGTAATCCATGAGCAACCCGAGCTGTTCATCCATGTAGGAGATCCCGGCATAGTATGCCCGCATGGCTTCGCGCTTTTTGGGTTCGTCCATCGTTTCAAACGCTTTCTTAAAAACGGAATAGAACGCGTGATCCGGGATCGCGCTCGCGTCGGAGGGCGTTACCGGAAGCGTGAGCGACTCCAGCGGATATAGATCAAAGAATCGCTTCGGCGCGAAGTAAGGATCGTGCGGGCGCGCGAAACCGGCGCAGAGGAAAAACGGTGCGCCATCCTCTAGGATTTCATCAGCCCGGTTCTTTGAGGCCCGCATCACCCGGCCGTCTTTCAGCAAATCCTCACCCTCAGTGACCGAGCGCCACTCAAACCATTTCACGGTTTCGTCCGCAAGGAACCGCCCCTCGCCTTTGGTTTTTCCCTCATCGCTCCAGCCGTGGAGATAGTATTCGGGTTCTTTGTCGGTCGGCAACAAGCCGCCGGTCCGAACATTGGAAATATGCGTCCACGAAGCGGGATCTTTCTGATGAAATATTTTACCCGTGGTGATGGTCTTGTATCCGTTGTTTCTGAACACTTGCGGCAGCGTTACCACATCCGGCACGGCCTCGCGAATGTTCATGCCGTTGTCGAGGCAACCGCTGGTACCGGGATACAGCCCGGTCAGGAAAGAATTACGGCTCGGATTGCAGAGCGGATACTGGGAATAGGCGCGATCAAAAACCATGCCCCGCGCCCGCAGCTTATCGATGTTCGGCGTTTTAACAATCGGATGCCCGTAGCAGGCGATATCCACATTCAGATCATCCGCAACGATGAACAGTACGTTGGGTTTCTCCAGCGGCTTTGAATTTCCAGCATAAACACCCATGCCACTTAGCAACCAAAAAACAATAATCCAATACTTCATGCTCATTCCTTCAACTTGCCACGCAGCCGCTCTGGAGTGAGCCGACGGCGTCAGCGCTCTTTGCGTTCGGAAAGCGGCATCACCGATGCCGCTTTCCAGAGCGCTTCGCGCAAAAAACTCACCCCCACCGCTTAACAGGAAAAGAGGAGGGAACCTGAAAAGCGGCTTAACGGAGGCGGAAATTTAAGTTACTTCATATTTTCATAGGCTTCTGCCGTGCGCTTATTAACCTCGGCGTGGCCGTCCCGTTCGGGAATGCGATCCGTCACCGGCGCTGTACCGCGCGCCATCTTTGTGGCTTCGCCCACGAGCCAAAGGTAGTGATCGGACGGCAAGCCGTTGTAGGTCTTGAACTGGCTTTTCCCGTTGGGCGGATTGTCGCTCACCTTATAGATCTGGGTGCCTTCATCCAGTTCATCGAACATCGCCATATAGATCATCGACTGGCCGTTTTTCAAATGCTCTGCATACTGCGACCAGAGGAACTGTCCATCCTGCCGGTCGATAAACGAACCGGGGTTCTCGTTCGGAAATTCTTTCTTCAGATTTGCCCAGCAAAAGCCCGGGAATACCACCGGCATAAAGTCCTTGTCATTTTCAGTGCACCACGCTAGGTCCTGCTTGGCGAGGCCTTCGGCATAGGCCTTCACGTCCGCAACGCTGCGGTTGCGGCCCACGCTCCAGGGGGAGATCACATCCGCGGCGTTATAGACGGGCATCCATTCCGCGAGGTTTCCGCCGTCGCGCTCGCCAGTCCGCCAGCCGAAGGGGGTGCCAAGAAAAATGGAGCAGCCCCCATACTGCGGATCATTTTTGAAGAACTCGATCAGCTCGGCGATATCCTTCGCCCCATACCCGCGGCGGTCGAAGCCGACGCCCCAGAGCCCCACAATCGGCTTGCCGTTGTGTTTTTGATAGGCCTTGTCGTACGGGTCGCGGGAAATGTTCATTTCATCGACGAGATGGCGCCAGTCGTCCTTGAATTTTTCAATATAATTCGCGGGCATCGCGGTCAGATCGTACATGACGGCATAGGTGCGACCGTACTGGTTCGCGCCATCACGACAGTGCTCAAGCACCTTGTTATAGGCCTTGCCGCTCAGAATGGCTTCCTGGTCGCCATCAATCGTTGTTTCCATAATAAAGCGTTGCACGAACACGCCGTCGATGCCGTACTCTTTCATCCATTTAAAATGACGGATGGTGGTATCGCGCACATGCGAGCTGTAGACATAAGCGGCGCTGCCGTCAGCATGCCGGAACTGAGTCTTGAATTTTTCATGTTCGCCCAGTTCGGTCATGTCCGGCCAATAGTCGACGCCACTCCGGCCCTGCCAGAAATCCCCCGCTTCCCCGGGTTGGGCCTGATCGCGGTAATGCACCCAGGAAAGACCGGAGCCGTCTCCCGGCGCACGGTACCAACCCTGATAACCGCACATCACTTTTCCAATCAACGTTGATTCGTCGACCCGGTCAATTTTCAACACGTCCCGCTTCTGGTAATTCAAAGATGCTATTGCTTCCGTATAAAGATCCAGAGCCGCCGGGAACTTTCCGTTGGAGCGAATCAGTTCGTTGCAGATGCCAAACCAGACGTTGCAACGGTATGGGTGCAGATCTTCCGGCGGAACATAGCCAAATCGATTTTTAAATTCGGTGCTGGCCATCAGGCGTCTGCGCAGTCCATCGGCATTAAGTTTGCGCTCGCGAAGCAGCTGGATCGAGGACTTCAGCCCGACCTCGCCCACAGGGCGACCGAGGATTTCCAGATAGGCGGCTTCAACGACGGCTTTCGCCTCCGCGTCACCATAGTCGTGCATCTGGTAACCGTATTCATCCTCCGGAGCAAACTGGGTGCGCAGCAAGTGCTCGATGTGCCGCGTGCTCTTCACAAACTCCGGCTGAAGCTCGCAGTTCTTTACGGTGGCGGCATCGTACAGGTAGGGTGCAGGATCGTCCGGCGGGTTTTTATGGTCGCCGTATTCGGCAAGTCCAGAATAGGAGGCCGTGCTGATGTTGCCCGTGATTTCCCAGTCCTTAATCCCGTGAGCCACCATGCCATAGGCGCCCGCTCCGCCGGCCAGGATGTTTCCGGTTACTTCCCCGCCAACGAGGATTTTGCCGCGCCAGTGCGGTACCCACGGAACGCAACCCACCGGTATGTGCATGTGAATACGCGCGCCGAAGGCGTCGATATAGTTGTTGCGGACCTTCACCCCGCGATAATCGAACTCGGTTTTTTCATCGTTAATCGCGTAATAATCCAGCCCGTCAACCATGTTGATTCCGCCTAGCGATTCGCGGGAAACCGCAGAAATCACATTATCTTCCACCACGGTACCCGGTGCGCCGTATAACACAACGCCGACATCGGTCGGATCAATAATGAGGTTGTTGCGAATAATGGAATCACGCGCGGCACAAGAAATAGCGTCGCCCCAGCCGAACGGAACTTCGTTCAGATCGCGTCCGTTGCCGCGAGGGTCGACCCCGGCCCCGAAAATCATGTTGTTTTCGGTGAGAAGATTGGATGCGCCCTCATGCATTTTCAGCGTCGACCAGGTGCGGGTGCTCATGAATACGCATTCACGAACAATCTGGTCATCCCCTCCGTCGCCGCCGAAATGAACCATCGCCGGCTGGCCACCGCCACCGATCTTCGGTTTCGGAACCACGGAAAGTTCATAACGGTTACCATCGCAAATCACATGCTCCAGCGTTGCTCCCTTCACGCCGCCGGCATTGATCAGCATCATCACGTCTTTGCTGGCGATCTTGAGCGTGGCGTATTGCGCCGGATACGTCGCATCCTGCGTATAGATTTTCTGTCCCGGCTTTTTATACTGCAAGGTCTCCGTGACGGGATACAGCGCTCCCATCTGCAGCACCAGGTCATCACCCTTATCAAGTATAGCCTGTAAATTCTCCCCGGGCTTTACTGCTGTGCCGGCAAAGCTACTGCCCAGCAAAATAACCGCTCCAACCGTCATTAATATCTGTTTTGTCATCGAATCAATCTCCACATTGCTACATCTTAGTTGTCATAAAAGTTTCCGGCGGGCTGCTTACGGAACCAGAGGAAGTAAAGTCCGACAAAAGCGACCAACCCAACGATGAAGACCCCGCTGAATCCGATCCAGTTGTGGACCAGGAAGAGCATCGGCCCGAGGAAAATGCAGATCTGCCAAACCATGGCGAAAGGCACGGCGATCAGATCGGTGCGGTGTTCCAGCGTTGTTTTTGCGCGCTCCTCTTGAGAGAGCGTATCCTTCAAATGTCCCCACACGCCGAATGGCCGGGTCTTCATATACATGTTCCTAAGCACTTCAGGGTCGGTCGGCTTGGTGAGCAGCGCCGCGGCAACGGAGCCGACAAATCCGACAGTCAGCACGAAAACAAACTGCCACACCTCGCTCAGCCCCGGACAGAGCATGCGCTGAATAATTGCGGCAGTCAGTCCCACCAGCGTGCCGATCGCGCTACCTGCACCATTGAAGCGCCACCAGTAGAGACGAAGGAAGCTGGGCACCAGGAAGCCGGCACCGAAGCCCATCATCATCCACCCCCAAATTTCATTGATGCTTTCTAACGTTCGGGAAAACAGAAAGCTTAAGAAGACAATGCTGATTACCGTGCCCCAGCTGGCAAGAATCAATTCCTTCGTGGAAGCCTTCGGGCGGATCCACTTTTTATAGAAGTCGTTGACGAACTGGCTCGTTCCCAGATTCACCCAGCTGCCGAAGGTTGAAAGTGCCGCTGCGATCAATGCGATTACCAGAATACCCCGCATACCTCTCGCAACCTTCATGAGCAGAACCTGTGAAAGGATCTTTTCAGGATTCACGGTTCCCTCGAAGCTGATCAGGTTCATTTTCTCAACCCATTTATCTTCGCCGAGAACCCCTTTCAGATCGCCAATCAACGCGGCTTCATGCTTATTGGGCGTATTCGCTATGGAGGAAATCAGGTCGCCCCATTGCGGCTTGGTTGCATCGGGATATTCCCCATGAATCACTTCCGCCGCCTGTTGGATATTCGCCTGTTCAGGAACCAGATCGTTGACCAGATAAAGGCCCAATACGGCAATACCGATCATCAGCGGCCAGCGCACACTCATCAGAGCCGTCCAGAGCATGGAAAGCTTGCCACACTCGCGGTCGTTCTTCGCACCGAAGTAGCGCGGATCCGCACCGGTACCGATACCGGCCACAATCGTACGGAGGAGATAGAAGGACGAGAAAATGATCAGGTGCTTATACATTTCATATCCCTTAGGAACATGCACGTTCCATTTAGGAATACCGCTGATCCAGTCTGGATTACCGGTTACCGATAGCGCAATGGCACTGACTTCCTCGGCGCTTCCGACGCCCATAAAGGCGGTGACCGATACATAGATAACCGCGGCAATGATAATGCATGACTGGAACAAGTCGGTGAAGATCACGCCGTAGAAGCCGGACATCATGGTGTAGGGCGTTGCAAGCAGCAGCAATCCAATCGAACAGGCGAACGGAGACCAGGGAAGGAAGGTCGAAAGGAAGATACCCGCGCCGACGATGAGATAGGCCAGCATGCCGATCGTGGTCAGCACGGTGGCAATGACGCCCATCAGCTGTGAAGCACGGCCGCCCCAGCAATCGCCAAACCGGAAGATATTCCATTGCGCACCGGTCAGGCAGCCCGAACGCCGGTGCCATTTACCAGTCCAGAGCATCATGAACGGAAGAATCAACACGGCACCGCCGCGGAATTCCACAAACAAACCCTGTGGTCCCATCATAAACAAGAAAGAAACAATAACCGCGGTTCCGGCCAGATCGAGGAAACTGGCCATCCCGGAAATACCCATCGCCCACCACGGAATATTGCCGCCGCCGCAGATGTAGTTATCGAGACTCTTCGAAGCCTGCCGCTTCAGATAAAATCCAAGCCCGATCAGGACCACCACATAAAAAATCATGAACGCGTAGTCCAGTTTTCCGAAATAGTCAAACATTGTCATCGTTGTCTCTCCCTTAACCTCGTGCTTAAAATATCAGTGTCAAATTTTTTGCGCTAACCTTTATTCCCTTGCTTCATAAAATGTCATTTTCGTGTTCATCCAGATTTTAAATCTATTTTGTAAATTCCCCGAACGGGCGATTTTCAAACTGTTCCAGCTCCTTGGCGAGCTTCTTTTTCATGCGTTGCGCCACTTCCGGGTTCTGTGCAAAAACATTTGTGGTTTCCTCGCGATCCGCCTTTTCATTATATAGCTGATCGGCCACGAAATAGTTAGGATTCGACGCCGATGCATAGTGCCCCAAATGGCTATTGCGCGTCAGGTATGGACGATCCAGCTTTTCGCCGTCAAATCCAGTGAACTTTTCGCCGCGCTCAATCTTTGCCTGTACATCCGCCGGATAGCGCACGGCAACATATTTCCATTCCTTAGTCTTCACGGCGCGGGAATGGCCCAGCTCGCTGAACAGCACCTCGCGAATCGGCTTCGGACTACCCATCAGCGACGCCTTGAAACTGATTCCATCCATCGTGTAGTCCGTCGGGGGCGTTATGCCGCAAATGTCGAAAAGGGTCGGCGCAAGATCAATGTTGGCAACGATTCCGCCGTAGGTCGTACCGGGCTGAATATGACCCTTCCACTGCACCAGCATCGGCACCCGCATGCCGTAGTCGTAGAGCGTCGCCTTGCCGTGGCGATAGGATCCGTGGTCGGGCACGAAAAACACCAGCGTGTCATTTTCCAGTCCGAGCGCCTTGATCTTGTCGAGGATCGCACCGACGCCGTCGTCGAGCCACAGTGCGTACGCATCCTTGTCCTTGAAGCCCGCCTCGCGGTTGCGCTTAAGCACATCCTTTCGGGAAGGAAGCACATCGAAGCCCTCCTTCACAAATCCCTCACCGGTCATTCGCGGATCGGCATCGAGCGAAAACTTGTTCATCCACGGCCCCGGCCCGTGGTGTAAGGTGGTGGAAAAATAGAGAAAGAACGGCTCGTCCTTGGATTGGTCGATGAACTTGAACGCCTTGCTGACGCTCCAGTCAAGGTTGTGCACAAACAACGCGTCACTGCGAAGTTCCCGCAAATTGGCGCAATAGTAGCCATCCACATAGTCGAAGCCATAGGGCATCATGACCTCGCACCATTTTTGATGGTTCCGCTGCATCTTGCCGTTCACTTCCGGATCGACGGACGGATCAGCATCCCGCGGATAGGGTTCGAGTCCCGCCTTTTCCCAATCGCCGTTGATCCACTCGTGGTTGATCAAATGGCTCTTGCCAACAAATCCGGTTTTGTATCCATTCTGCTGGAGAACCTTGGCCAGGTTCCATCGATCCGGCTCGAGCTCACCAATATTTTCCACCTGCGTCTGGTCGCCGGGCGGGTGTTCCTGCATGAACTTCTCGCCTTCGCACCGTCCGGCATAGCGACCGGTCAAAAAGCTGTAGCGCGAGGGAGAGCACACCGTGGAGGTCACATTGAAATCGCTCAGATAGATTCCTTCCTTGGCCATTTGGTCCAGACGGGGAGTATGCACTTTCCCGCCCATGAATCCAATTGAATCCCAGCTCTGGTCATCGGTGATAATAAACACCACATTGGGCTTTTTATCGGCCTGCGCAAAGCAGGCCAACCCTAAACATAATACTATAAACAAACGTTTCTGCATGATACGGCTCCGAGTTACGGAAGAAATTCGATCGTAACAATCTTCTTCTTCGTAACATCTAGAGTGACCGCCCCATCGGCATCGAGAGCAAGCACTTCGGTTTCCAGTTCTTCCAGATCGACCAACCGCGCCTTGCTCCAGGTCTTGCCGGTATCGGCCGGCAGCGCAAAGTTTGCGGCCTGACGTTCCACCGGAGAGTAGACCCTTGGCGGAACCATGCCTCCGTTAAGGGAAACCTTTCCTCCCAGCGTACCTTCCGTCGGATTGAACAGACGAACGATCCAGCCTTCGCTGTTTTCGCTCTGCTTCACGGCACTCACGTGCAGCGATGCGTTTTCAAGTTCGAGGAATGACTTCGCTTTCGGCAGCTTGCCATCCGTAGACGGCCCGATCTGCGCCGCACGTACGGTGTGATTAAAGCGTTCGGCCTGCTGCCAGACCTGAGCGGAATCAACGGAGCCTTCGTACGGCATGAAGGCATATTTGAAGGTATGCGTACCGAGACACTGCGAACCGTTATCCTGATTGCTGTAGTTGGTCAGCTCTAGGTTGGTGATGCAGATGCGCAACGGAAAACAACGGAGCATGGTCAGGCTCAGGGTCTGATCCTCATCGTTATGCGCTTCATAGGCTTTCAAGCCTTCGTTAAGCAGCGCCACGCCGGACGTACCATCTTCAACCGCAACAAAGCGATCCATCGGGTTTTCGGTCTGGATGTCTTCATCGTAGCGTCCCGGCTCAGGCAGCTTAACATCGCGTTTCACCACGTCGAACGGCGTCGAAGCGAAGGAGTCCTTGGTGTCCACGTTGGTCGGGAAGGATACCTGCAGGTAATGATCTTCGGCTTTGTTTTCGATGGTGGTTTCGATTTCCACCCACGGCTGGCCCTTGCGCAGCGAGACCATGTTGATGATCTTGCACGGCACGCGGTCGGCGCTGCGGGTTTTCTCATCGGCCGAACGGCCTCGCGGAAGTTCCCATTCGAGTTCAACGCGATAGGTGGTGACCAGCTCACCGGAGAGGATACGCGAAACGCGCGCGTTTTCACCGAGGGTGGTCACAACTTCATCATATTTAACGCTGACGTGTTCCCATGGATTTCCGATTTCAGAACAATCGCGGAAATAGCCGAGATCCTTCCAGTTGCGTCCGGTCGCCTTGTCCGCTACCGACAAGGTACCGTTTGCCTCGATCACCACGGAAAGGAACTCATTTTCCATGCCGTTGTTTTTGCCTGCGATCGTGCGAACGAGCGTACGTTCTTTCGGCGAGTTGGGGGTCCACTTCGGACGCGGCTTCACAAAAAAGGTTTTGTATCCGGCGCCCGGAAGATCCGGCAGTTCGGTGAAGAAGCGGTAGCGCTGCATCGCCATCATATCGGCGGCGTCGTTCGGATTCTGAACCACCGTGTAGCGGTCATCGCAATCCACCAACTGGTACGGCAGCTCGTTGCCTTCATCATCGGCCAGACGGAAATCAAACGCGTTCATTTCCTTCGGAATGTCCACCACGAGTTCAGTCACTTCCGTACGCTTCTGCGGAATGGCATTCCATGCCACCACCGCAACATCTTCTTTCCCGCGGTCGGACATATCGATCGAGCCGGCGATATCGGCCAGCGCCTGCTCCATCACGCAGATGCTGATTTCGTTAGCCTGGCGATAGCGGAAGATCATGTCTTGCGGAACGACATCGCGGCTGCAGCAGCCGATGGAGTCGTGGCCGTGGTTCTGCAGCAGCTGGTTCCAAGCCTGATCCAGAAAACCGCGCGGATAGCCCGCACCGGCCATGGACGCGAAAGCGGCCATCGGTTCGGCATAGTTGCCCAGCAGACGCTCGGTACAATAGTTCATCTTCTTGATATCCATGCGGGCGGAAGTGATCCAGCCATAGAGTACCGAAGAAGATCCGTCGGTGTAGAAGTAGCGCATTTCACCCACGGTCAAAGGCAGATCGGCGGCGGCTTTTTCAACCACACCCTTCTGGAAGTCGGCAAAGTTTCCGTGGAAGACGTCGGCTTTTCCTTCGAGCGCTTTTTTACAGTCTTTGATCATCTGCACTTCGCGGATATCCGGGCAGGACGAATCATGGCCAGCCGACCAGAAACGGTGTTCCGTGGTCCACTCGCCATCCTGCTCCTCCAGCGCCTGCAGAGCGCGAGCCGGAACATTTTCTTCGTGGTAGTTAAATTCGGGGCGGGCGTAACGCATGTCGATTTCGTTATACTCGCCATCGGCCAGGCGGAACGGGCCGTTGCCTTTGCTCCAGAATGCTTCGCGGTTGTTTTCATCTTCTCGGCCGAAGAAAGTCGGGCGCTGTACCACATACCAAACGTTGTAGCGCGGACGGCAGGCCAGACGTGACCCTACGATTTCGGTGCCGTCGGGCGACTGCCAGCGGAACTCCGAGTTGGGGGCCACCTCGGTGTTTACACCGCGGTAGAAGGAAGCGAACGGAATGCCGAATCCTTTATAGAGTTGCGGCATCTGCGAGAGCTGTCCCCAACCAAAAGGCGAGTAACCGGTCTTGGTCACGGCACCGAGCTCCTTGGCCTGGCGATGGCCGAGCAGCAGATTTCGAACGAGCGACTCTCCGCCCACGCAGAATTCGTCCGGGAGCACGAACCACGGCCCAATGTTCAGGCGGCCTTCCGTGACGTATTTAACCACCTGTTTTCGACGCTCCGGACGGATTTCAAGATAGTCCTGCAACGGAATGGTCTGAGAATCCATGTGGAACGAATGGAATTCCGGTTCCTTTTCGAGAATATCGAGCAACATGTCGAGCATGTAGACCAGCATGTGGCGGGTGCGCTGCATGGAATAGCGCCACTCGCGGTCCCAGTGCGTGTTTGAGATCCAGTGGCATTGCGGTTTCTGTTGATCACTCATGACTTTTCTCCTGATTAAAGAATAACGTTTGAGATTTCTTCAAAGCTTTCACAGTAGTGGCAGCAGAGTTCCTGCGTGCCGCTTTCATAAATGTTTCCTCCGCCGATGCCGATGGTCGGGTAGCCGGCCAACCGGATCGAGCAGACCCCTGCCCCGCTGTCTTCGATTCCGACAACCGAGTTGCGGTCGGCGAATTCAATGCCCAGACCAACGCGCGCAGTTTCAGCATAGAGCCACGGATGGGGCTTCGGTGATAGCTCGCCCAACGTACCGGGGCTGCCTTTGCGCAGCGGGAAGCCTGCGGTGATGATCGCGTCGTAGAAATCATTCGGATCGCCCATATCAAGCGTCTTGAAGGCATCGAGGATTTCCGGCCATGCTTTTTCGTAGAGGCCGGAGGTTACCAATCCAATTTTGATCTCCTGCTCCTTGAGCTTATAGAGGAACTCGGAAATACCTTCGGTCGGGGTGAACGCGTTGGGCTTGCCGCGGCCTTCCATGATTTCGTTCATTTCAAAATGGGTGTGCTCAAAATAGAAATGTCGCGCTTCCTCAACCGTTTTGTTGGGGCAATATTTTTGACAGCAGTAGGTCAGATGCTCGGAAACACTGTGGCCGGAGACAAATGGAATATCCGCTTCTTCCAGCTCGAACTTCGGATTTTCCAGCAGGCTGGCCGTCGTCTTTTCAATAATCCAAATCCAAAAATCTTCGGATCGAACGGTGGTACCATCCAAATCCATCAGCACGGCCTTGATCGGCTTTTTCATTTCAACATCATGAATGGGATAGTAGGCCGGATAGCCCATGCCCGAGTTAACAAATGCAAGCGACTTGTCTTCGAAACAAACAAACTCCACCTTGCCATCGCCCGTTGCGGCAATGGCATTCACGCCATTGACCCCAACTGCAAACTCGCCATTGCTGGTGGTTTCCAGCAGCTTGAATCCCGACTGATCCGTAATGTCCCCAATTTTCGGAATGTTCACCAAATTATTCATAACCCTATCTCTCCATCCTTTTAATTGCTGAAAACGCTGTCACAACCCCGTGGCACGACAGATCATGTCGATCCACTCATCCCAGTTGTCATCCACAACCGCCATAGCCGGTTTGGGATTCCAATCCTTGTCATAAACCGAAAAATGCGCCGGCTTGAAGTCGCCCGGAACCACTTCCCCTTCGACCACCCCCGAATCGTCGAGATCCGCGGCAATATCCACAAACTCCCATCCAAACTGGGAGCCGTTGCGAATCGTATTGATCAGCAACTCCTTCATTTCCCTCGCATGGTAGTCTGTTCCGTTGATGGTCATGTGTTCTGTGATAACCCAGTCCGCCCCCGTCAGCTCCATCGCCGCCTTAACCCGCTGGTAGGCCTTCAGGTTAGGCGCGCGGTTGCCATAGTGCCAGTGCCAGTTGACCTGGATGATGTCGATGGTCTGAAGCCCCTTCAGGAATACAATCGGATCGCCGCAGCGGTTCATCATCGTCGGCTCATCGGCATCGAGATATTCACATGCCGCCCAGAAATCATCTCCAGCAACTGCGCGGAATGCCTTTGCATCCCCGCTCACCCATGCCGCCAGCCACTCTGCACGAAACTGATTCCAAACCGGATCGTAGACAAACTCCTGCGGGACAGGGAACGTATCCGGAAAAGGCTGTGCGTCCGGGTGATTATCCGCCATCCATTTTTCATAGGCCCGGCGTGCGTCGGGGGAATAATCGATGGCCAAATCGCCCATATACTGCGGCTCCACCGTGGTTTCGCAGTAGAGAATCTTTGACATATCCAGCCTGGAGGCCAGATCGGAAATATAGGCCCGCGAAACGCGCAGATAATCCTCCGAATACAGGGAGGGAACTTTCGACATATAACCAAACTCGACATCCGACACATGCTTCCCATCAATACCAACCGCGACACTGTCAGGGTAAACGTCCCAGTACCCATCCGGAATCTGCCCGCCGCCCACGCCGTAAGTCTCCACCGAAAGCGACACAAACATATCGCGGGAACAGATCTCGTCGATCAGGCGGTTAAGCGGCTCAACATCCACATCAACCACACCGTCTCCATCCTGATCCATATGATGCCAGTAGCAATTCAGCTCCAGGCAGTTGTAGTTCTTGGACTTGATGATGTCCAAATCAGCAATCAGCTGATCGATCTCATCATGGCTGCTGAAGTTTCGTAGCGGTTTCCCGATTTTAAGGAAGCGATATTCGCCCTCCACAAACAAGCGCCCGTTTTTAAGTTCAACTTTTTTTCCGTTGACAATACGACTCTTCACAACCCAACCCTTTTGCTTTTTCATTAAAATCAGCGACCAAGTTAAACGTTTAACCCTATTAGTCAACCGTTTTTTCAATAATCATACTGCGGGCATATCGGCTTCCAAGCCCGTCATGTGTGAAAAAGCGTTTTTTCCGTTGATAAACAGTGTTTATCAATTCATATTGCCAAAAATCAGAAGATAATAGGGACCAACATGCACGAAAAACCCACCAACATCAAAGATGTCGCCGCCGAAGCAAAGTGCTCCATCGCCACCGTATCCTGCGTGCTGAACGACCGCGGACGGATCGGTAAGGCCACCCAGAAGCGGGTGCGCGAAGCCTGCAAAAAACTCAACTACTTCCCCAGTTCAGCCGGACGCAACCTGCGCAGCCGAAAGACCGAAAGTATCGGCATCCTCTTCTACCCCTCTTGTGCCCACATTTTCCATAACGTCTTTTACTCGGAAATCATGGTAGGGCTCGAAGAGCAGCTCACCGAAGCCAACCAAAACCTTCTGCTGGCCGGATATGATATTTCAATCGCCAACCATCAAGAAGAACTGCCCAAGTTCATTCGAGAAGGCAGCGTCGACGGCGTAATCCTGATGGGTGGATGTCCAGACGACTTCAAGCAAAAGGTGGTCGAAGTCAACCTCCCCTTCCTGCTGCTCGATACCGATATCTCAGGCGTTTCAGTCGATTCCGTCATCTCCGACGGCTTCCGTGCCATGATCGCCATGGTCGGCTATATCCACAGCAAGGGGCATCGAAAAATGATGATGGTCCGGCACAAGTACGACAACTACAACGAAATCTCCCGTTGCATGGGTTTCGAAGCCGAAACCCGCCGACTGGGGATCGAGGCCGATGTCATACGGGTGGCGACCAACGACGAGGCCACGCAGACCATCATCGACCGCATCGGCACCGACAATCCCGTCACCGCCGTCTGCACCGTAAACGACGACATGGCCGCCGATATCATGAACAAGCTGATGGCCGCCGGAATCAATGTGCCTGAACAAGTCAGCATTACCGGCTTCGACGACACTGAATTTTCGCGCGAAACCCACCCCCCGCTCACCACCATCCACATCGACCGCAAACAGATGGGCGTGGAGGGTGCTAAAACCATCCTCAGAAGAATCAGCGACCGCGAGGCCCCGCTCCGCAAGCTCGTCATCTCCTCCGAGTTGATTAAACGTAACTCCGTCAAACAGCTCTAAGACGTTTCACTACGCGGTCGGCCCAGTTGGATTTTAATACAACCTTTTTACCGCTCTGCTGCCTCTGGTCGACCTGACGAGATACCGAACAACGGCACCAATGACCCAGATCCAAGGAGTGATGAAACTCTTTTCTACAAACGCCGCTGACGGGCGTTGAACCTCACAGGCAGCACCAACAACAACTTCCCTAGGCGAAATAAATAAAAACCAATTTTAATTTCACACACCTTTCGGCGGGATCGTGGGGCAAGGCACGTTCTAGGCGACGCAACCAATTCACCTTGGACAACTTACAAATGCCCCATGACACCAATACAGTCTATGCGGCTTCAAGTTTTACAGGAGGGAATCCGGATGGCCTCGAACAAACATTATAAACTCGGAGTTCCGTCATGCTAATTAACAGTGCATTCAAAAACTCGTCTCCCAGATGCGCTAGAAAACAAAAAATAAAGCTGCACATAATTTCCTTTAGATTGTGACTGCTATTGCGTGACGTCTGCGATTTATTTAAGCGAAATTCGGGAAAAACGAACGGAATAAGGCTTGGGAATAGAGCCCGCCGAGGTCGAATTATGTGAAGCAAATTAAGATGAAACGTGTTCTTTTCGGCTGAGTTCAGTCCAAATGAAACCTCTACTGCACATAATCAGTTACTTCACATAACATTATGTGGAGCTCCACATAAATAATGATTCCCCATCAGAGCAAACGCATGGACTTTCCAGCCACACCGGTCACAGGCCTCTTCAAGCGTATCAAGAAATATCTCGCAATCCTTATCGGTCTTGAAAATTGTTTCCTGACGATTCCCGCGACACATCACATGGTATACCGCGCCCCCAAATTCAACTCTGGGTTTACGTGCCATACGAAAAAAAAAGCATATCCATTATGCAAGAAAAGGGAAATGTTAATATTCAAGGACTGACCCCATTTACGTGCCATACGAAGAAAAAAGCATATCCATTATGCAAGAAAAGGGAAATGTTAATATTCAAGGACTGACCCGAATGCCACTTCCTTAAGCTGCTTTGGCATTATATTTACTCCGATGCTTTATCTCGATCATTTCATGACGATGCAGTGTTAAAAGTTGATAGGGTTTGAGTCTTCTTTTAAGGCATCGCGGCTCACTCCTTCCGGGCCGAAAGGGAATTATATTGGTGCGGATCGAATCGAGCAGGTTTTCCCGTATCCGAAGGATTTCGGATGGGCAAAGCGCGGCTCGATTAAAGTATACTTCCGCCTGCCGGAGTGCTTGTAGTGCGCCTTTATAACTCAGCCGCATGGGGTCTTTTTCATGAGCGTGCGCGGTCTCATAGATCAAATGACGAATGGCATTGTAGGCGATGAAATACATGAGCAGTTCCTTCCGAATCATCGCGGGGGATTTGCAACGCAATATATCCATTTTCGTGGTTGTTTTTAGGTCGCGAAAAAAGAGTTCAACGCTCCATCTGCGATAGTAGAGGTCGGCGATACTCTTTGCTGAATAGATAAGCGGATCGAGTAGCGTAGTGATGATGTAAAAGCTTTTCACTCGGAATCCAGGCTGCTCAACATCGACTTTGATTTGACGCAATAGAAGCTCTTCGGGCAACTGGTTCCACTCGTCTTTCGGGAGGGGTGCCTTTTTATACCAAGCGGGCCTTTCCCAGCGAATCAGGAGATCATTGTTCGCCAACTTTTTGATGCAGGTCTGTTCCGTTTTCGGTATTCGACGCGCTAATGGAATGATACTGTCAACGCCCTTTTCTCGGAGCCGATCAACATCATAAAAACTACAGAACCCTTTGTCCCCCAGGAAAATATCCCCTTCCTTGAAAGTGCCTTCCTGCTGGCGAAGCAAGGGGAGTTCATGGTTTTTTTTATTTCCGACTGCATAGCTTAGAATTGCGCCCGTCGCGAGATCGAAACAGCCGAGCAGGCGCATTGTCGGGAAACCGCACCCTTTTTTTTGAGAGGAAATTTGAGGCCATTCGTCTTGATTTTCAGAGGTGTCAGGCATACTCAACCCCGTTCCATCAACAACAATAACGCGCCGGCCCGCGAGAGGCTGATCGTCGAGGTTAACATGAAACGACTCTGAGGTGTGTTTGAGGATTTCGACCAAATCCGTCTCCTCTAGTTTTTTTCGCGCCTTGCAGTAAGAACCCGTGGAAACGGACAGCGACTGATCACTATTGAAAGCGAGATATGTTTTCAGTTTTTTAACGACTTCAGCACAGCCCCCATCGGCATCAATAATCTGAGAAAAGAACGCCCAGAAAGTGGTTTCCTTGCTGAAAATACGGTGACGACTATGATGTCCCTTCACATTGTTTTTCAAAAAACATTCGGGAATGAAACGTCCGAAACAAGCTTTTAGACCCAGCAGTGATTTGTCTTTTTTATGCATCATTTCATCGGCCATTATTTGTGCCGTAGAGCGCGGTTTTTTACGGAGCGATTGAAGATGAAGTCCAGGCAGGAATGGTGTTGTATTATTCATGCAAGATACTTGCATTCTTCGTGATATATATCAAGATAATAGCATTGGTTTTTACCCTAAAACTGCGGTTTTATGTGTGTGACAGGAGCCCTTAAGGAAGTGCCATTCAGGACTGACCCCATTTAAGGACTGACCCCATTTACCCATTTATGACCCCATTTATAATATTCAAGGACTGACCCCATTTCCACATCCATCCGTCTTCCCCCCAGGAAAGATCGCGGGAGTGAATCACTTCCCCGTGATCCGTCCAGTTGATCAAATCCTTTGATGAAAAGGCGTGATAGCCATCCATCGCATCATAGCCGCCTTTATCGCCCGGGCGCCGCGGATTATCCTGCGAGCAGTAGACCCATACCTCTCCGTCCCAGACGTTCACGTCCGGGTCCGTGGAACTGATGTGCCGAACCAACGGGTTGCCTTCCATCTTAAACGAATACGGATATTCGATCTCCTTTTCCTGCGCCTGGATTCCGGCAGCAAATGCCAGCAATATGGTCGTAATCAGTAGTCCATACTTCATTTAATCCACTCTCCAATTCTTAATTTTTTGCCTATACAACGAGAACCGCTCCAACTTGGGAGAGACTATATTTATAAAAACTTCAGCCCTACCGTATTCTAAACAGGCCGATTAAAAAAAACAGTGCACGACAACCTTTTCGCCAATCAAAGCACTGTTAGGCAAGCCGCAGTATTCGTGCATTCGCTTATTACTTCCTGTACCTTTTAAATTATTGCTTAAGGTTCAACATGGCGCATCCGTGCGAATTCACATGTATTGAAAATCTATTGGTGAAAGATCCAACCGCTTCATGCTTCCATAAATCACGGATCTCGGCCTTTCTGTTGGGCTTAATACCTATTTCCTCCCAGGTAAAAGATACCTCTTTCGGTTTATCCGTTTTCTGCAAAAGAACAACACATAACGAGCCGTCCGCCAGCGGGCGGCTCCACAGCTCCACTTCGTCCGATTTCCGGAGACGTTTTGCCGGGATTACCGCCGCATCCTGATTGACTGCGATCGCCTCTTTGTTGATTAGAATCTCTCGTATTTCGAGCGTCATGGTGCACACATCATGCCCCATGATCAGCGGAGCGGGGAGCAGGCACCACATGGTGAACTGGGTCTTATATTCATCAACGGTTTGGTTACCGTTTCCGATTTCCATCATATCGGGATCCGCCCAGCATCCCGATTTGATCAATGGTGCAACCTCGGCCATTCGATCAATAATATCCAGCGTGGAAAACGCCCAGTTCTTTTTATCTTCGGGTATGGACTCATGGTCATAGTAATCTTGGATATCATTGGTGATCCGCCACATATTGCACATCTCACTGATATTCGTCGGATTCGATTCTTCATCACTAAAATGAATGCTGTGAAGAATGGGTCGCTCCGCAGCCGATAAAGCATCCCGCATGGTGCCCCAGTATGCGTTCGTGGACGGTGTTTTGTACGCATCGTTTTTTATTAAGTCTATTTCCCACTCCGCCCACTTCCGGGCATCCCGGTTCTCTTTACCGATCGACCGCCAATGGGTATATAATCCAAGCTTCAGACCGCGCCCATGCATGTAGTCAGCAAGGTGTTTGATTCCATTGGGAAATTTATCTGCGAAAGCCTCGTTCGCTTCGTCTCCGCACCAACCGGCGTCGATATTCACATAAATATAGCCAGCATCGGCCAACCCTGAGCTAATCATCACATCTGCAGTTTCTATGAAAACCTGCTCATCAATTTCTTTTCCAAACGCGTTCCAAGAATTCCATCCCATCGGAGGAAGTTGCGCAACCCGGTTATCCAGCGAAAAACAGCAGCCAGTGATTATGAACCAAACCAAAACCGTGATACTCAATTTTTTCATATTCTCATCCCTTTTTACGGAGCGACCTACAATTATTCATTAGAAAGTGATAGATAAACCAAGCCGAACCTAGCACACCATGCTTTACGTACGACCGCCGGAACGTCAATTTCATATCCATACGTTGAACTGATAGTCGGTCTGATTATTTTACCAACGGAAACCGGGGAAGCCGCACAAACGGAACAGTGATCTTGATGGGCGGCGCCAACGATCTATTTCTGACCAAACAGATTTTTGTGATCATAAACGCGATCAACATCAATGACAACGCGCCGGAAATCAAACAGTGACCCAATCGCATGATCATCCTTAATTTCCAGGATAATATGCAGTTGGCAACCGGCGGCCCCACTAGGAATCTCAACCTGTGTCTCCGGATGCGTCGGATCTGAAATCAACACGTTCCCGGCATACGTTCCCGCTTCAACATATTGCCACCATGTGTAGCTAATTGAATCCCCGTCAGGATCCGAAGAGTTCGCCGCATTGAACGAAAGGATTTCACCCGGCAATGCGGTCATGTGAATAATTTGATCCGAGTTGTCATTGCCTACTGCCGCCACCGGATGATGATTGGCTTGAGCGTATGATTTCACACACCAATCCATACGGCACTTGAAATCACTGAACATACTCTCTCGCCATCGCCAAACCGGAACATAGTCGCCGCTGATCATTTTATTATCCAATGGATTGATCCAACAATCACTGACCTCACGGTACACATAGAACGGTGCCGTCTTCTCTTCGTCCTTGCGAATGTCATAATGTCGCGACCAGAAACAGGAAACTTTCTCCGTACTGAAGCGGCCACCCCACCCACCCCATCCAGGGTGGTTAATGTCAAATAATCCTTTATTAACCAACCCCATCCACGGAATGGTTCCTCCACCTTCCATGAACGCATAGTTTTTTCCCCATGCCCGGGCCGGATAAACTTCTCCGAGTGCTCCATGCCCCGTCATCACATGTTCCTTTAACCAGTCATGCTGCCCCTTCGTGGTATAGGCATAGGGTTGCCAGAAGTAGGGGCCTAACTTATCGAAATCACTGGTATGGATGTCACCGTCAGCCCCCCCGGGCCCTCCATAGGCATAGGTCTGAAAATTACTTCGTATCCAGTGGATTTTAGGAAATTCGCTGCAAATCCATGCGCCCGCATTGTCCTGAGCTCCGTTTTCAAAAACGCGTAGCTTTGCCACAATCCGATCGAGCTCCTCTCTGGAATGTGCCCTCCTGAATTCATCTAAAGCCTGTCCTAATGTATTTGCTCCGGCATTCAGCACGATCCAAATTGGGCGAGGATCATCTTTCAGAAATAGGTCCAGCAACAGATCCGATCCCGGACTTGACTTTCCCTCACCGATATCGGCGATTCCATATCCGGATTGTCCCGCAACAACCAGACGTCTTAATCGAGCAGGTTCCGGCCATCCTTCCGCATGAAGCCTGAGGTTTTCAAGCACCTTTTCGTAAGCATCAATAAGTTTTACAAACAGTTCAGGATGTACAACCTGCTTATACGGTTTTTTCAGTCCCGGATGGATATATTTACCGGTTACGGCAATTAATCCTTCGATTTCAAACTCATTTGAACACATCAGCATATGGGCGATTTGCTGTTCTTCATCCGGTTCATTACCCATATCGGCAAGGATGACCAGTCTATCTTTATCGGCAGCATGTATTGATGTTGATAATAACACTAAAAATAGCAGTACAATCGATCTGTGTGACTTAAAAAAACTACCTGTCATATCCGTACTTTCCTTTGGTTTAATTATCGGATAGGGCCAGCCATGCTGCCCCGGCTAAAATCACATTTATTTTACTAATTCAAAGTAGGGCAGACGTTTCAGCGGAACATCGATTTCTACGGACGTTCCGCCCGTGTAGACGTCCCCCCTCTCATCCTTCCATGTTCCAGCGGGCAGAATCACTGAACGCGAACGAGCACCTTTTTCAACAACCGGAGCGACGATGATATCATGCCCGAGAACAAACTGATCTTTCACCATTTCATATTCCCCGTTGGGAAAAGCCATAGCCATCGGCTGGACGATCGGCTCGCCGGTTTTTGAAGCCTCCATTGCCAAGTCCAGAATGTGTTCTCCCATCTCTAAATGCAACTGGGCCATCTCATGGCACATCTGTTCATTTTTTTCAGATAGAATCCGCCAAGGCGCCACGGAAAACTGCATCATCGGCATCAGCGCGTGTACCTGCGCCGAACGGACGACCAGTTCTTCATCAATGACGGCCCCGTTCAGGAAACTACGGTATTCACCGCCGCCGATCATATCCGGGCAGGTATAGGCGTAGCCCATCACACTCTGAGACATCTGATCGGGAATCAGTTTCGCGAGATCTTCCCAGCGATGACCTTTATCGCGCAGACGCTGCGCTAGCGGAAGGCCTGCCATTTTCCAGGAGGCACGGTATTCATTGAGCGGATAATTCAGCCCGAACTCTGCAAAGAACTGCGTGTGGTCGTTCGGCGAGACATCCCTTTTCCAGGACACAACACCCTTGGCATAGAATCCGGCATCACCCGCATCGAATTTGAAACCGTCCACGCCATATTCCGCCACCAGATAATCCAGCTTCTCTTTGAACCAGGCCTGCGTTTTAGGATTGCTGAGATCGAGACAGGCACTGGCCCCGTTCCACCAGCGGATGACCGCCGCTTTATTCTTTGTATTCGCCCAAAGGATATTCTGTGTCTTCTGCGGATCGAGCAACAGGAGCCCGTCCTGGGCGAGCTGACGGAAATCGGCTGAATCAGCCGATACAAATGGACAGACCCAAAGCATCACCTTAAAACCCATGGCATGTAATTTATCCATCATACCTTTGGGGTCCTGGAAGCGGCGCGGTGAAAATTCCCAGGTTCCGTAATCCTCCTGCCAGTTGTCATCAATCATTAAAACGCCCGGCGGATATCCCTTGTCGATAATGGCCTGAGCATAAGCCAGAATATCTTCTTCATTCTGGTCATACATCAGCTCAATCCACGTGTTGTACTGAGGATGGGTAAACAACAGCGGATCCGGAATCTTTCCATCGGAAGGGAAATAGGATTTCACCACATGTCCATACGCATCACGCAGGGTTTCACCTTGTGTTCCAGAATCAATCTTCCCTTCGCGCGTCGTAACTGTAATTTGGCCGGCATTGAATTCATACTTAATCGGCTGTTCGCTCCAGACATAACGGCCTTTGCTGGAAAGCAAAAGCGGCTGCGCCTGATTGCCCTGATTATCGCCGTATAAATCATATGAAACCTTTGACGATGCGTCATACGGGGTTTCATGCCCCTTGGAACTGAGCCCCGCCCACCAATATTCTCCATCCAGAACCTTCAGCTCCAGCTTATCTGCAAACGCCGAAAACTGAACACCGGCCACCATAACCAAACATGTGCTTATCAATCGTTTCATTTTATAAACCCTTTCTAAATTCGTACTCATCCAGTGTTTTTTTTTCGTAATCGGTTGAATTTACCCAACTCGTTTTTTTCGGGCTAAATTCACCGGCCATGAAGCGTTCGTAGAAATTCCAGCCACAGGGCTCAGAATAGCCATAGGTATCGAACACAGCACCGTTGCCAGACATGCGCGGATCGTCTTGCGTTTTGAGCCAGCGTTCCATCCGCTCTTTCATTTCTCGCTTCAACATTCCTGCCTTTTCGCTCTGAGCCAAGTTATCCATGCACTCGCGGTCGTGGGCAATATTAAACAGTTCCTCGGCAACCGCGCGCTTGCCGAACGACATATCCCAGTATTTCGTATCCTTCCCCTCGCGACGCATGTTGAGAATATAGGTTTTAGTGGGTGAACCGTCGCAGTCGAGATAGCCCAGTTCCGGGTTACCGGTCGGCCAGCGGTCGAGTTCATAGTTGTAGAGATACAGATGATCCTTGCCGACGATCCCGCGGATGGGGTAGCCGGCATTACCGGGGCGGCTGTAG
>NZ_CAAHFH010000005.1 GCF_900890705.1 Pontiella sulfatireligans
TGAGGTGAACAGAAACTTCGGTTCCGGGCAGCAAATCAAAATAGTTATCGCTGAAGAATCCGTCTTCGTCGCCAATGGTCAGATAAACATTCTTCGCCAGCTGATCCGTTTTTAAGGTGATTTCAAACCCGTCAGAGACCGATTTGATTTTATGCGTCACCGTCGCCTCGGGAAGCTCCAGATCTTTGACGCGGCGGAAGTAATAGAGCGCATCAGCCTGCACGGCGCCCTCTTCGACCCATTCGGCAAGAAGCACAGCCTGGGTGTCGTCAATGCCTTCAAGAATCTCCTCACGCGGAATGGAACAGATGACGGTTGATGTGTTCGCCGGGACGGTAGCGTCGAGGGTTTTTGTCCAAAGCAATTTTCCATTGAAGTCCATCACCCGAAGGCGAAGAGTTCCGGGGAGCGGTTGGAGTTTGTCGGAGACGATGTGAAGATCGAGAACCCCCTCTTTTTCAAACGGAGAAATCAAAATGGGCTCGAAGGCCTTTTTCATAAAATACTGCTGCGCTTTCCAGCGCAGCGAAGAGTCCATGGAACTCCAGGACGCGACCGGCCAGCAGTCGTTGAGCTGCCAGTAGAGCGTTCCCATGCAAAACGGCATCGCCCGGCGATGCGCCTCGACGGCATATTTAATCAGCTCCGCCTGCAAGACCTGACCGACGTGAAGGAAGGAGTCGAAGTCTTTGGTTTTGCGATAGCTTTGAAGCAGATAGTGGTCAATGGCTTCGTTGCCCACAGGCGAGCGTTGGTGATGCTTCATGACGTCGGTTAACAGTCCGTAGTCCTCCGGGAGCGCGAATTCTTTGATGGTACGCAGCTCCGGGAACGACTGAAATCCATACTCGCTCATAAAACGGGCGATGTGGGTGGAATAGGTTTCATACGGCTTCTTCTGATGCCAGACGCCCCAGTAATGTTCGTCGCCATGTCCCAAACCTACCGTCCGCGGGTTGACTCCCTGTCCGGCGGAGGGGCTGGACGACCAATAAAAACGTCCGGGGTCTTCCGCCTCGATGACGGATGGAAGGATGTCGTGAAAGATCCGTTCATACCCATTGGAGACGACAGCCCACGCGCCTTCAGGATCCGAACCGCCCAGGCCATGTTCTATGAGTTGCCGTTTCGCCCACGGCAATGCCGTTAAGATTTCGTTATTGCCACACCAGATGGAAACCGAGGGGTGGTTGCGCAGACGTTTTACGTTATCAATGGCTTCCTGACGAACGCTTTCGAGAAAGTCGTCATCTGAGGGGATCATGGCGCAGGCGAACATAAAGTCCTGCCAAACCAGAATACCGTTTTCGTCGCAGAGGTCGTAGAAGATGTCGTTTTCATAGAAGCCTCCGCCCCAGACCCGCAACATGTTAAAATTGGAGTCGACGGCCGTCTGAATGACCTTGCGGTATTTGGCGTCCGATACGCGGGTCGGCAAAATATCGTTTGGAATATAGTTCGCGCCTTTCATAAAGACGGGGATGCCGTTGACTTCGAAGAAGAACGAGGTCCCCATATCGTCTTTTTCACGCACGAGCTTGACGGTTCGAATGCCCGTCCGGTGGGATTTGCGATCGATTCGCTCCCCTTGTGTAAGGGTTCCGGCAATGTCATAGAGGTGGGGCTCGCCCAGCCCGGCGCACCACCAGAGTTCCGGGTTCTGGATTTCAAAGTCGAGACGACAGGTGTTGATCCCGGCGTTGAGTTGCACGGCTTGTTCGGCAACGGACCCCTCATCCACAAGAATCGCAAGAGTGGCTGCGCCCGCGGATTCGGCTTCAATTTCAAACACCGCGGTTAGTTGCGCGCATGCTTCCGACTGACTGTTTTGAAGGATACGCAGGTCTGTGATTCGCGATTGATTCCACGCGTTGAGTTTTACCTGGCGCCAGATGCCGCTGGAAACGAGGCGCGGCCCCCAGTCCCATCCGAAGTGATAGAGCGCTTTTCGATTGAAGACAGATACTTTCTTTCCACCTGGCACTTGCCCGAACTTGGCCCGATCGTTTTTGGAAACTGGAATGATATAGTCTAACTCATCGTATTTTTTAATTCCCTCAGCAAGGGGAGAACGGAAAAGAATCCGGAGTTCATTTTGCCCCGGCTTGAGCTGAGTTTTTACATCCACTTGCCAGTTGCGGAACATATTATCGGCGGAAAGAATCGTTGACCCGTTCAAGTAGACGTCGGCGTGGGTGTCGAGTCCCTCAAAGTCGAGCTCTACACGGTCGTGATTCAACAGCGTCGAATCCACGTCAAAGGTGGTTTTGTACTCCCAGTCAAACTTGTCGACCCATTGAAGGTCAACTTCGTTGAGCCGCCAGAAGGGATCGTTGATGATACCGTTGTCCAGCAGATCGGTGTAGTTGCATCCGGGAACGGTTGCGGGATGCCATTTTGCGGTTCCGACCTGACGGAAACTCCACTTTTCATGCAGGTCCACTTGGACCGCTCCGGTTTTCTCACACCCCGTGCCAATAAAAAGATTCAGATGATCCACTGGACGTTCGGAAAAACCGAGGGACGCCACCAAAAGACCCGCCAAAAGAATTGATCTATAATGTCCTGTCATAAAATTCCTTTGATTGCGATACCGCCAGCTCTGGAAACGCACCATGGATTTGCACCCCAAACAGCCCCGTCCATCGTGTCAGCATGGCATCAGATTATTAATGCATCTCTTCCTGGAACCGGATCGCCATTCCGCGCAGCTTGGTTTTCACATTCCAAACCCTCACCTGTTCAACATCCTCCGGGTCCGTCGACTCCATCATAGCTTCTGACGGCCACCCCACCTTCACCTCATTCCGTTCTCCTGGATCACGATTCAGGTTAAACAATTTCAGTGTGGGGTTCAGATACAACTTCCACGGGCCATAACGGACTGCGGCAAGCGCCCCCTGAGAGCCATGATAAAAGAAGGCGTTCAAATACTCCTCCTGCGTAAAATAGTCCGACCACTCATACCCCAGATGGAATGGACGTCGAAGCGGAACATCCGCATTCAAAGAAACGGAGGCATCAAACGCGGGGATCTCATCGGTTTTCCCGGCCAATAGAGCACTCAAATCGCGACCGTCAAGGATCACGTCTCCCGGAATCTTGACTCCGGCCAGCGAGGCCAGTGTCGGATAGCAATCCATCATGTGCGCCACAACGTCTGACTCATGGCCTTCGCGCACTCCGGCACCGGCCGCAATAAAGGGAACGCGCAACCCGCCCTCAAAAGTCGTCAGCTTATTGCCGCGAATCGGCTGATCGGCATTGCGCCCCGGCCCGCGCCCGTTATCGGACGTATAAACCACCACCGTATCATCCGCAATGCCCAGTCGCTTCAGCGTATCCAGCAACCGACCGGTATGAAAATCCATCTCCTGAATGGCGTCGCCATACTCCTGACATTTTTTCCAATTTGAGGTTCCGACAAACTCCGGACTCACGCCCAATGGGTCATGCAACATGGTATGCGGGAGATAAAGAAAGAAGGGTTTTCCTTCGCTGGAAACCTTCTCCATCCACGCAATAGCTTCGTCGGTGTATCTTTTCGTGAGCTGATCCGCGCCCACACCACGTTCAAGCACCTCGCCATCACAAAGAAAAGGAATTCCGCCTTTGTCATCAAAGTGCGAAACCTCAAACGAATCCATGTTGTGGAGAATTCCGTAGTGGTGATCAAAGCCCTGATTCAGCGGCAGATATTCTTCCTTAAAACCCAAGTGCCACTTGCCGATACAGGCGGTCGTATATCCCGCGCCCTTAAAAAGCTCCGCGAGGGTCAAACGCTCCGCAGGAATTCCATCCTCCGCATCCGGCCGATGAACCCAAACATAGTTACCTGTTCGTCGCGGATAGCATCCTGTGATGAGCCCGGCGCGAGAGGGACTGCAAATGGGCGCGGCCGAGTAAAAATCGGTGAAACGCACACCGCTTTTCGCCAATGCATCAATCCGCGGTGTTTCAACCTCTGTGGCTCCATAGCAGCCGAGGTCGTAATACCCCTGATCATCAACGAAAATGAAGAGGATGTTCGGTTGTTTTGCAATCGCCAAAGGAGTCGCAAGCGAGAGACAACACACAGAAAATAGAATCAGACCGAGATACTTGGATATTGCTGTATTCATTAAACTCAAACTCCTTAAAATTATCTCAGCTTAAAGAGGGAGAACGTAACAATAAAATTGAGCCTCAAACAGCAACGTTATGTTGAATATGTGTGTTGATTTGTTTACACACTCAGTTTTGGCTCGGCACCTCGGCCTGACGCTCGAAGAGATCACCCGCGCCGCCGGCTAATCCCTCCGTTGCGCATCCGGGAAACAAACGGTGATGGCGAGTTCACCATTGGTCAAGTTTGTCGACGGACAAGTCGTGGACGTGTCGTTATTTTGCTTCTCGATCTCTTATCGAATCCAGCATGCCCTGTAGCTGACTAACCACTTCCGGATGGGTTCCGAACAGATTGTTCTCTTCCTTCGGATCCGCGTTCAGGTCATAGAGCTGGGGAACCGCCTGATTGGTCGCATTCTTTCTCTTGCCCAGGGGAACCGACTCCGGGAAACGACCTTCGATGTATTTCCATTGCTTGTGACGCACGGCATACAATCCAAGCGCGCTATGCGTTACAAACGGCCCGCGCTCCACTGCGTCCGCATCTGCTGAAAAAATGGAAGAGGCAAAACTGACGGAGTCGGGAGCACAGGAGGTCGATTCGCCGCCCTTCACCGGAACCAGCTCTTTGATGGTTGAAAAAATGTCGACCAGACTGATCGTTCGATTGCTTGTCCGCGCGCTCTTGATTTCATTCGGCCAGTGGACAATAAACGGGACGATGAATCCGCCCTGAAAGATGGTATGCTTATCGCCCCGCAGATCGCCGTTCAGCTTTAAGCCTGCCGCCTTAGCAATCCCTTGCGGTTTCTGAGGGGGCGAAAAGTCTGCGCCGTTGTCGCTCGTGAAGATCAGCAGCGTGTTTTCCAGTTTTCCGAGCAATTCCAGCTGATCGACAATTTGTCCGACCGAATCGTCGAGATCCTGAATAAAGTCGCCATACGCCCCCGCCTTGCTTGCGCCCTCGTTCTTGACCGACGAAACAATCGGACTGTGAACGGCAACCGGAGCAAAATAGAGGAAGAAAGGATCTTCAGGCGAAGCTGCCGAGACGTCCCGCATCCAATCGCAGGCTTTATCGGTTATCTTCTGCGTCACCTCGCGGGCGACGCGCTGCGGCGCATCATATCCGTGATACAGCTTATTAAACTCCCCTCGGTACTGCTTCACCTTCTTAGAGCGGAGCTGATAGACGCCTTCGTTTTCGATATAAACTTTTGCCACGTCGCCCAGATTATGCGGCACCGCAAAATGATAATCAAATCCGATATTTCTCGGGCCCGGCACCAGCGGCTGCTGAACATACGTTTTCAAAACATCTTCATTCGTATAGCCCAGATGCCATTTGCCGACGTGAGCCGTGTGATAGCCGGCTTTTTTCAGGTATGAGGCAATCGTCTCTGTTTCGGTATCAATCAGCAGGTCAAAGTTCCCCTCGTTATTCTTGAAACCCGCCGCAGCCACGACGCCCCACTTCAGGCGGGTACGCCATGCGTATTCGCCCGTCAGCATTCCGTACCGTGAGGGGGAGCAGACCGACGACGGTGTGCTCGCATCCGTAAAGCTGATTCCGTTTGCAACCAGCCGATCCATGTTCGGCGTATCAATCAATCCGCCGCTGTCCACGATCGCGTTCACACCGCCAATCCCGAAATCGTCAGCCAGAATGATCACAACATTGGGCCTGTCCGCAACCGCGCTGAATGCAATCCCGGCCAGCCCCACCAACAAACACTTAAAGCACTTATTCTTCATCATTTTACGCTCCATTTTCCGCACTTCCAACGCATCCTTGATTTCATACATTTTCTCTTCCGACAACGAATATCGCGAGAACAGAATAACCGCGATGATGATCTAACGAATCAACCCAGCATCGGAGGAAAAATCATCAATCTGCGGATCATCGTTGCGCTGCATCCAATCCAGCAGCTCTTTTTTCAACCTTTCAGAAACCCCGCGATATTCAGGAGAACCCATCAGGTTGTTCTCTGCCGCCCGATCGTTCATATAATCGTAGAGCTCTTCAGGAGCCCGATGCATGTAAGAGTCAACCCGCTCCGCAAGGGCCGGATCGGACTTTGCGCCCTTCAACATGGCACCAAACGTCATATTAGAAGGGTGAGTTACCCGCTTCTTGCCATGCATCATCCAATGGTTATAGATATAGGAATAACGCCCATCAAAGATCATTCTCATATTGCGATCCAACGAATACGTTCCGGGGTTCGAGTGATCGCGGCGCAACCGCCAACCCTTTGCTTTTACGCCATCGAGAAAGCCAGGATTCCCTTCCGAGAACATCTTTATATAGTTGGCATAGAGGATATCCTCGTGTCGAAATGTAACAACGTAATCCCTGAACCTAGACATCTTGCCTTCTTCAGCGGCCTGAAAAACTGGAACCAGAGAGTTTCCGTCAATCCCTTCCATAGGGGGGAGCTGCGCCAACTCCAAAAGCGTCGGCGTTATGTCGATCAGCGAAACGAGGGCGTTCGAGTTTTTCTTCCCCGCTCCCAACCCATCGGGAAACCGAAAAAGAATGGGCGTTTTATTGCTGTCCAAGTAGCAGTCAAACTTCCCGAACGGAAATGCCATTCCATTATCCGCCACAAAGACGACAACGGTCTGCCCCTCCACATCCGAATCGCGAAGCGCTTTCATGCAGGCACCCACCGTATCATCGAGCCGCCGCACCGAATTTGCATAATAAGCCAGCTCTTGGCGTACTCTCGGCAGATCCGGAAGAACCGTCGGCACGTTGATCTCCTCCGGTGAATAGGTGCGCGACGGGGACGGGATCTCCTGATAACGGGTCGGCATAAACTTCTTTTCCTCCTTCGCGTTCCCGGAGAACGGACGATGGGGGTCGGCGGAATTCGCCACAAAGATGAACGGGGCGTCTCGCTCTCTGGACAGCTCCGCGATCTGGCTTACCGACTTGTAAAACAAGTCGGGCGATCGACCAACGATGATATCCTCTTCCTGGATCCCAAACTGCTGCGCGGTATAATCCCAGGCGAAATTTTCCGCAGGCAGCATATGATGGACTTTGTGCAGCGTTGCCGTTATATACCCATGCTTTTTGAGCCTCGCCGTAACGGTTTCCACCTCTTTACCAATCGGAAAGAACCCCTTGCCGCCATACTTTCCGGGATAACGGCCCGTTAACATCGACTGCCGGGATGGCTGACAGACCGCGACCGTAGAAAACCCATTTTCAATATAGTAGCTCTGGCTGGCCAGACGATCC